>CAVVEA010000014.1:0-417927 GCA_963747165.1 uncultured Alphaproteobacteria bacterium
CGTCGATCTCGGGCTGTTTGTCGCGGTGGCCGATACGCGCAGCATCACGCGCGGCGCGCTCCCGCGCCAATCTGGCGCTGGCGTCGGCCAGCGCGCGGATCAAGGGCCTTGAGGCGGCGCTCGGCGCGGCGCTGCTCAAGCGCGGCCGTCGCGGCATCGAATTGACCGCGGCCGGCGAAACCCTGCTGGATCATGCTCGGATCATCCTGCACAATGTCGAAACCATGCGCGGCGATCTCGCGGCTTACGCCAGCGGTTTCAAGGCCAGCGTATTGTTGCTCGCCAACACCTCGGGGCTGGTCGGAGGCGTCTGTCCGAAGGCGCTCGGCACCTTCCTGCGCGATCATCCCGATATCAATGTCGATATGGCGAGGAGACGCGAAAGCGCCGGATATCGCCAACGCGATCGCGACCGGCGCGGCGGACTCAGGCTTCGCCGCCGAGCACGCCTTGCCGGACAGCGTCGAGCGTTTCTCTTCAGCGAAGATCGCCTGGTGCTGGTGGCGGCGCGGCGTGGCGATTTTGCCGGCCGCCGCCAGATCGACTTTCAGGAAGTGATGGATCGCGACTTCGTCGGCCTGACCAATTCGACCGCGCTGCAGATCCATATCGCCAAACACGCCGCGCGGCTCGGCGCCCGGCTGCGTTTCCGGGCGCGGTTGCGGGATTTCGACGCGATCTGCCAGATGGTAGCGGCGGAGGTCGGCATCGCGGTGGTGCCGGAAGCTGCCGCCAGGCGCTGCGCGCGATCGATGCCGATCGCGATGCTCAGGATCCGCGATCCCTTCGCCAACCGCAAGCTGACGATCTGCGCCCGCAGCTTTAAAACCTTGCCGCGGCCGGCCAAACTATTGGTGGAGCATCTGCGCAAGGCCGCGCAGCGCTAACAAGGCCGCGCAGCGCTAATAATTCACTTCGCCGTCTCCAGGCCGGCGTTCTTGATCACTTTTGCCCACTTCCTGGTCTCGGCATCGATGAACCCGCGGAAATGCTCCGACGTATCGCCGGCCACGGTGAGGCCCTGATCGGCGAGCTTTTGCTTCACCGATGGATCGGCCATCGCTTCATTCGCAATGCGGTTGATCGCGGCGACGACCTCCTTCGGCGTTTTCGCAGGCGCGATCATGCCGTACCAGTTCTCGATCAAAAGATCCGGCATGCCGACTTCAGCCGTTGTCGGCACGTCGGGCGCGGTCGGCGCGCGCTGCGGAGCGCCGAGCGCGATCGGGCGCAGCGAGCCGGCCTTGATATGTGGCAGCAAGACCGGCAAATCGAGGAATGTCATCTGCACCTGCTGGCCCAAGAGATCGTTGATCGCCGGCGCGGCGCCGCGATATGGCACGTGGACAATGTCGAGCTTCGCGGTCAGCTTGAACAGTTCGCCGGCGAGATGCGGCAGGCCGCCAACGCCCGCGGAGGCAAAATTGAATTTGCCGGGCTGCGCCTTCGTAAGCGCAACGAGTTCAGCCATGTTGCTGGCGGGAACGTTGCTCGCAACCACCAGCATCTCCGGCACGGTCACGACCAGCGTGACCGGCGCGAAATCCTGGCCGACGTCGTAAGGGACTTTTTCCATCGTCGGGCTGATGACGAGCGCGCTCGCGCTGGTGATGCCGATGGTGTAGCCGTCGGGATTTGCTTTGGCGACCGCGTCCGTCCCCAGCACGCCGGCCTGGCCGCCGCGATTGTCGATCACGACCGGCTGTTTTGCCAGCTCCGACATGCGCTGGCCGACCACGCGCGCGATGATGTCGTTGGGGCCGCCGGCCGGAAACGGCACGATCAGCTTGATCGGTTTGTTCGGAAAATCCTGAGCCGCCGCCAAGGCCGGCCACAGCAGCAACAATGACGCGACTAACGCCCGCAAAATTCCCATGAAAGCCCTCCCGGCGCAGACGTCTATGTGCGTCTGTCGCATTCAGGCTCTATAGCATATTCCAGGGAAGGAATGCGCGCCCTAGCTGTTGAGCAATTTCATCGCCGCTTCGTGCACCCGCGGGTCGCCGGCTGCGATGATGCGGCCCCCGCTCTGGGCGGGCTTGCCGTCCCAGGTGGTGACGACGCCGCCGGCGCCGGTGATGATCGGAATGAGGGCCGCGATATCGTACGCCTTCAGTTCGGTCTCGACCACGAGATCGAGATGGCCGGCGGCGAGCATGCAATAGGAATAGCAGTCGCCGCCATAGCGCGTCAGCCGCACCGCGTCCTCGACCCGGCCGAAGGCCGTGCGGTCGGCAGGGTTCATCAGCAGCGGACTTGTCGTGAAGGAGGTTGCCTCGCCAAGCGATGCGCAGCGCCGCACCGCCAGTTTCCGTTCGCCCGATGGCCCCTGGTAATGCGCCGAGCCGCTATCGCCGGAAAAGCGTTCGCCGATAAACGGCTGGTGCATCATCCCGAACACCGGCGTGCCCTTGTGCAACAGCCCGATCAGCGTGCCCCAGATCGGAAAGCCCGCGATAAAGGATTTGGTGCCGTCGATCGGATCCAGCACCCAGACATATTCAGCGTCCTCGCGCTCGCTGCCGAATTCCTCGCCGACAATGCCGTGCTGGGGGAAGTTGGCCTTGATCAGCCGCCGCATCACCGCTTCCGCCGCGCGATCGGCTTCGGTCACCGGATCGAAATCCTGGCTGTTGCTCTTGTTGTCGATGCTCAGCGATGTCCGGAAGAACGGCAGGATGGTTTCGCCGGAGGAAGTCGCAAGGCGGCCGATGAAGGCGGTGAAATCGATGACCGTCACGGGTGTTCCCTGGGATCTGAGCGCGGGGCGAAGGTACCAGCTATTTGCCTAGCCCAATCCTGCATGTCGCGCACCGGTCATGGGCGCCTGTCCCCGCCCGTGTTCAGCATTTTTCGGCGAGTCGAATCAGCCATTGTGTCAGCCTCGCTCAATGGGTGTTTTTTGGGTTAACCGGATGGATCACGAATGCGAGAGATTAACGGCGATGCGTCGCCGGCCGGCGCTGATGGCCGCAGCCAATGTGTCAATCCCTTGAAATGACGAGGGATTATTCCTGGTGGATGGTATACCAGGAGGGTAGCAGCCATGTCGATTTTGCATGGGAAAAGCTTCAAAAGCACTTGCGCTTTGTGCAGCGCGGTCGCATATTGTTGCGGTGCGGTAGCGCTTTCGCGTTATCGCTGCCCTCCTTGGGCGTTTCCTCCCTAGACTTGGGCCGCTTGTTTACTCAAGCGGCCCTTTTTCTTTTGGCGATACTTCCCGGTGTAGAAATTTGCACGGGTTGGGGCATGCGCGTTTTTTGGGCGCAGCGCTGAAGTCTGAAGAGAGAGTTAAATCTGAAGTGAGAGTTAAAGAGGTGGCGCGGGCAAACTCTATTCCGCCGCCGCCTGGAATGGCCCGAGGTCCCCGAGCGGAACGGCGGCCAGCGCCTCGGCCAGCGCAGCGAAATCCGCAGTCACCTGCGCAAACCTCGCGCTGCGTTCGCGGCGCCGTTCATCCATGTAGATGGCGCGATTGAGTTCGAGCTGGATCGTGTGCAGCCCGGATGCCGGATTGCCGTAATGCTCGGTAATGAAGCCGCCGGCATAGGGCTTGTTGCGGCCGACCGAATAGCCAAGCCGGCCCATGGTGTCCTCGACCATATCGGCAAGCAGGGCCGCGCAGCTCGTGCCATAGCGGTCGCCGATCACCATGTCCGGCCGCCGCGGCTCGTCGCGCGATACCCCGATCGAGGGCATCGAATGGCAATCCACCACGATCACGGTTCCGAACGCCTGATGCGCCTTGTTGATCAGCCGCCGCAGCGCGCGGTGATAAGGCTTGTAGAGCGCCTCGATCCGCGCCAGCGCGTCATCGACCGAAAGCCGCTCGCGATAGATCTCCTGCCCGTCGCCGACCACGCGCGGGATGGTGCCGAGACCGCCCGCCACCCGCATCGATCGGGTGTTGGCGAAACTCGGCAACCGGCCCGAGAACATCCGCGGGTCGAGTTCGTAGGGCTCGCGGTTAACGTCGACATAGGAGCGGGGGAAGTTGACCCTTACAGTCGGAAAACCGCGGCCGCTCAAGCCCGCGATCAATTCGTCCATGAACGAATCTTCCGATCGGCGCAGCGCGCCAAGATCGATCCGCGAGGCGTTGAGGAATTCGTGCGGATAGACCGAGCCGGAATGGGGAGAATTGAAGATGATCGGCGCCCGCCACGCGGCCGGTTCCACGATCTCGAACGGAGGCGACAGTTCGCCATTAAACTGGGTCATCGTCGGGCGCCGTCCCTGGAATCCGAGTTCTGGATACGCATTTGTGCCAGAAAAACGGAGGTTTTATGTGGACTCATTGTCGATAATCACAACCGTTCTGCCAAGCGAAAAAAGTTTGAAACCGGCTGGAACGTATCTAGCGCGACGAAAACGCCCGCGGCGATTGATTTGAGGCGCGTTCCGGTGCACAAATAGCTGTGCGGACGGCGGCCCGCGCCCCGTTCCTTTCACCCGAAATTTACCCTCTGTCGGGCTTAGTGAACGGACCGATCCTCTTATTTGGGATGCGACGACCAACCGCCATGCACAAAATCCTCCTCGCCGAAGACGACAACGACATGCGCCGCTTTCTGGTCAAGGCACTGGAAAACGCCGGTTTTCAGGTCTCGCCGCATGACAACGGCTTGTCGGCCTACCAGCGACTCCGCGAGGAGCCGTTCGAGATGCTGCTCACCGATATCGTGATGCCCGAAATGGACGGTATCGAGCTGGCGCGCCGCGCCTCGGAACTCGATCCCGACATCAAGATCATGTTCATCACCGGCTTCGCCGCGGTGGCGCTGAATTCCGATTCGGAGGCCCCGAAGAACGCCAAGGTGCTGTCGAAACCGGTCCATCTTCGCGAATTGGTCAGCGAAGTGAACAAGATGCTGGCGGCCTGATTCGGCCCTCAAGATAGGGCCCGGCGGGGCCCAAGCGTCCTTGCCTGCCCGCTTTGGAGCCGATATACGGACCCAACCCGTCACCTGAAGTTCAGGGCGCGTAGCTCAGCGGGAGAGCACCTCGTTGACATCGAGGGGGTCACAGGTTCGATCCCTGTCGCGCCCACCATCCTAACCAAGTGATGTCACTTGGGTTTCCCGTCCGCCTAAGGCTGTTCGCTAAATCGAGAACTCAGCTGGTCCCACTCTGGTCCCAGTTGGAGAAGTTCGATGGCGAGCATTCGCAAACATAGAGACAAATGGCAGGTCCGAATTAGACGAGCAGGCCTTCGACCCATGTCCAAATCGTTCGCTGTTCGAAAGGACGCAACCGAATGGGCAAGACACATGGAGGTTCGGGCCGACCGACGTGATCTCCCTGAAGACCCGAAGCAGCTCCAGCGGGTTACCCTTGGTGATCTCGTCAGGCGTTATCGGGACGAGGTGAGCATCGGCAAGAGGGGACGGGACATTGAGACCGGTTTCCTTAACGTATTCCTGCGACACCCCATCTGCGCCCGGAGGCTCTCAGAGGTCCGAACAGAGGATTTTGCCCAGTATCGAGATGAGAGGCTCAAGAGCATTAAGCCTTCCTCTCTGAAGCGGCAGCTCGATCCGATCCATAATCTTTTTGAATTGGCGAAGCGAGAATGGGGGATGCCTCTCCCGGTCAATCCGCTCACGGCATTGAGGCTCCTGGCACCGTCAACCCGAAGGGAGAGACGTCTAAATGTGGGTGAGTGGGAGAAGCTTCTGAATGCAGCACGTGCGGCGCGTAACCCCTTCGTCGAACCTATCATCCGTTTGGCAAGAGAAACTGGGATGCGGAGGGGAGAATTGCTTGATATCGAGCGGAAGCATGTGGACGTCGAGAGGCGATCGCTCAATATTCCCATGACGAAAAATGGACATGCGAGGACGATACCTCTGACGCTACAGGCAATTGCAATACTGCGGCAGCACCAACGAGACGGGAGGCTCTTCCCAATTACAAGAAATGCTTTTCGGCTGGCATGGGAGAGAGTGAGACAAAGGGCAGGTGTTCAGGACCTTCGTTTCCACGACCTGCGGCATGAGGCTATAAGCCGTCTCTTTGAGCTAGGTCTGACATGTCAATCGGCGTTCAAATTTGACCCCGTACCGGCGTCCAATTTTGACCCCTTTGAGCGGCGGGTTTTGGTGGTAGCGCTCGCCTCGTCGGAGCTGGCCGGGGTTGCGGAGACGTGGCGAGCGCGGGCTGCGTGATCGTCGTCGCGGCTTTTGAAGCGCCAGCTATCGTTGCCGGTCTCGACGATGTCGCAGTGGTGCGTCAGGCGGTCGAGCAGCGCGGTCGTCATCTTGGCATCGCCGAACACGCTGGGCCATTCGCCGAAGGCGAGATTGGTGGTGACGACGATGGACGTTCGCTCGTAGAGCCGGCTGACGAGATGGAACAGCAACTGACCGCCGGATTGAGCGAACGGCAGGTAGCCGAGCTCGTCGAGGACGATGAAGTCCATCCGGGTCAAATGCTCGGCGATGCGACCTTGCCGTCCGTTGCGGGTCTCGATCTCCAGGCGGTTGACGAGGTCGACGACGTTGTAAAAGCGACCACGGGCACTGGATCGGATGCAGCTTCTGGCAATAGCGATGGCGAGATGGGTTTTGCCGGTGCCGGTGCCGCCAACCAGGACGGCATTGCGTTGCTGAGCGATGAAGCCTCCGCCGGCGAGATCATTGACCAGGGTCTGGTTGATGGGTGTGCCCTCGAACTGGAAGTCGTCGAGGTCCTTGGCAAGCGGCAGTTTTGCGATCGTGAGCTGGTACTTGATCGAGCGGGCCTGCTTCTCATTGATCTCGGCGTTGAGCAGGTCGCCGACAATGCGCTGGGGTTCGTGCTGGCGCTTGACGGCAGTCGCCATGATCTCGTCGAAGGCGGCCTTCATGCCGTAGAGCTTGAGTTCACCCATGAGGTCGAACAGTTGAGTACGTTCCATCAGATGGTTCTCCTGAGGTTGTCGTAACGGGCACAGTCGGCGATCGGGGCATGGCGCAACGTCAGTGCAGCCGGTGTGAGGATGTTGGCTGGCGGCGCAGGGTCACGCTGTCGGGCCAGGATGTTGAGCACGACATCGGCGGAATGGACGCCGTGAGCGATCGCCTCGGCACAGGCTGCCTCGACGGCCGGCAAACCGTCGGTCAGAACCGCGTTGAGGATGTCGACCATCTGCCGATTGCCATCGTCGGCGCCGGCGAGCTTGCGCCGTACACGTTCAATCGCTGCCGGCAGTACCCAGTCTTTGAAGGGAGCGCCGTTACGCAAGGCGCCGGGCTTGCGGGCCAGCACCGGCACGTAATGCCAGGGATCGTAGATCGTCTCGCCGCGGCCGAATGAGCGCGGATGCTCGGCAACGATGCGTCCGTCCTGGCGGACTACGATGCGGTCGGCGTAAGCATGGACTTCGACAGGCCGTCCGACGGCACTGGCCGTGACCGAGTATTTGTTGTTGTCGAAGCGCACCAGGCAGGTCTTCGAGACCGATGCCGGCACCGCGTGGAATCCGTCGAACCGGCCGGCATAGGGAACGAGCTTTGGCCGTTCCGCCTCGAACACCTCCCAGACCGTCTGTTCGGCCAGTTCCGGGTGGCGATGGGCTTTGGCGTAGGCGATGCATTTGTCCAGAAGCCAGGCGTTCAGCTCGTCCAGGGTTTTGAACCGCAGCCGTGGCGTGAAGAATTGTTCACGAACCAGCCCGACCTGGTTCTCGACCTGGCCCTTCTCCCAGCCCGACGCCGGCGTGCAGGCGACCGGATCGACGAGGTAGTGGCTGCACATCTGCATGAAGCGGCGGTTGTAGAGACGCCCTTTGCCGACGAAGATCGTCTCCACTGCAGTCTTCATGTTGTCGTAGATGCCGCGTCCGCAGGTGCCCTTGAACAGGGCGAACGCCCGGTCGTGGGCGTCGAACACCATCTCCTGCGTCTCGCGCGGATAGCACCGCACAAACAGCATCCGGCTGTGGCAGAGCCGGACATGGGCGGCCTTCACCATCACCGTCACGCCATTGAGCAGGACGACCTCATGGCTCCAGTCGAACTGATAGGCTTCTCCAGGCGCAAAGCTCAGCGGGACATAGACTGCAGCGGTCGATTGTCCGCGCTCTTGGCTCCATCGCCTGGCGTAACGCCGCACGGCATCATAACCACCGTCATAGCCGCGGCCACGCAACTCTTCGAAGATCCGGATCAACGTTAGCTGCTCGCGAGCGGACTTAGCCGCATTCGCCGCCAGCAATCCGTCGAGCTCCGCTGCCCATCGTCCAAGCTTCGGCCGCGGCTGGACAACACGCGCGTACTCGAACGAGGTCTCCCCCGACCTCAGCACCTTCCGGACCGTGTTCCGCGACACCTTCAGGTCCCGGGCGATCTCCTTGATCGTCTTGCCCTTGATGAAGTGCTCACGCCTAATCCGGGCAATCGTCTCCACGATCAGCATCCCCAACCACCTGCTTCGTTACAAAGCAGGCAGCGCAACAGACCAACATGTTGGGGGTCAATTTTGGACGCCGATCCCCCGGCTTAGGGGGTCAATATTGCAGGCCGAATGACATCACGGAGCTGGTCCATCAACCCACCTTAGAACGGTCACTGAAGGCGCAAAAGCAAAGGGCACAAGGCAAAGAACCAGAAAAGGGCGAGGTTTATTTCGTTTGGGGCCGAGGCGAACTGCTTCGTGCTCTCCAGGCTCGGATCGATGCCAAAGACAAAGCGACGCTAAAGGGTGGACCTTACGACCGATACATCCTTGTCATGCATACCGATGAGATGTTTTTAGAAGCCGCGAAGGTGAAGCAGTGGCTTATGTTTGCAACCTTTCGGGCGAGCCATATCACTGACGTCTTCCTAGGGCTATCCTATGAACCAGACCAGAAGTGCTGCCCTGTCTTCAAACTTCGTCTTGATCGTTATGCACACGCCGTTGAGTGAGGGACGCAAACTTATGTCTGCCTACGGGGGGATTTCGGGCGGGCGGGATTGCCACAACCGTCTCAGATTTTTTCTGAAAAACTGATGGTCTGTTCAGATGGGCGCCAATCAGTCCGGGTCATCGAAAGCCGAACGCACCATTTCTTATCTCTACTACAGAAGTTTCGGTTTGAACCGGCCGGTCGGGTTAACTGGCTTTGCTCGACAGTAGGCGATCACTGTGCGCAATGCGATTGATGAATGTTTCAAATAGCATGGCTCCAGTCTCCCGCATTAGCGCTTTTGCGAGCTCTAGTTCCTTCACTCCTTCTGCTTTCTCATCGTCACCTATAGACTGCAGCAACAAATCTGCGCGAACAATACGGGCGAGGCACTCAGGAATCCGGGCATGACGCTCGGTCGCAACCTTTATCGCCTCATCAACAGTGGTGAGGGCAGTTGCAGTATCTCTATTCAGTCTGTAGGCATTTGCTAAATCAGCCAGAATACGGGGTTCGTTTTCTAGACCGGCCTTTCGCGATCGAGCAAAGCTGAGGGCGTCGGATAAGTCTTCGATGGCTGAAGTGAGCCTCCCTGCGACAATATGAGAAAGACCACGAAGGGCTTGGGCATAGACTCGCAGGTAGGGGTTGCCGGCCTTCATGGCGATAGAAAACGCTCGGTCGGCATGTTCTTGAGCCAGTCCGATGTTTCCCTCAGCCCAGGCGAGGTCGACATACGCCCAACTCGGAATGCCGTAATGGAGAGCATCAACCTGACTACTTTCTAACTGAATGATGCGATCGAGGAATGGGCGGGCTTCTTCCCCTCGACCAAGCATCACCAAGGTTTGGCCGCGCATCACAGTCAGCCATACGTCAATGTCGAAGCCCAGTGTTTGCCGGTCGAATTTGACGATCTCGTGCGCCCGGTCCATTGCCTCGATGTTCATCTGCAGCGCTTCTAACATGTGGCCTGAGAGCCGCAGTGCGTGACAGAGTACGGCCTTAAGCGTGATTTGAACGCTTGGATCGTTGCCCTGATCGGCGATCGCTTTAGCTTCTCGGATTTTTTTGACGTATTCATCCGCCGATCCGCCGTTTGCTAACATCCTTCCGTAAGCCGCGTGAATCAGCGCATTGGCCCTGATATCGCCTAAGGCTAGCGCCAGTTGTTTAGCTTCCTCGAAGTAGACGAGAGCATCTTGCGCCGAGATCCCTTCGCGCCAGGCAAAATTTACGATTTGACCGGAAGCCATCATCTTTAAGTAATTTATCGGCTGGGACGGTGGCAGATCTGACAACAGCTCGCGGACCTTCTTCCAGCTTCTCAGTGCCTGACTTGGATCGTTTGTGCCAATCCAAACCGCAGCCCGCATATTCTGTTGAGCCGCTTTGAGATTTTCACCAGCTTGCTCTAAGTGATATGCCAAGAGAGACGCCCGCTCTTCGGCGCGATCCTTAAAGAGACTTTCAATTGCTTGCGCCACTTTTGAATGAAGCTCGCGGCGACGTTCGTGCAGTAGTGATCGATAGGCAACCTCTTGGATAAGCGGGTGACGAAATGCAAGAAGCCGCCGTTCGAAGGGCGGCACATCGTAAACCAGCTCAGCTTGCCTCAAATGCTGGGCCGCTTCCGATAACTCGGCTGGGGCCAAACCGGCGACCGCATCCAGAATTGATATCGAAATCTCACGACCAACTACTGAAGCAATCTCGAGAACCCTTTTTGCGATCTCTTCCAGACGGTCGATTCGAGCCGCAACTACGGCTTGCACCGTTGAGGGTAGAGGAATTGTATCGATGCCTCCTTTCAATCGGTATGCACCCTTCTCACCTTCAAAGTCTCCACGTTCTACGAGGGCATTGACAAGCTCCTCCAGGAAGAACGGATTTCCTTGGGCGCGTTCGATGATATTCCTACTCAGCAATGCCAGTGAAGGGTCGTTACCAAAGTGATCCTGCAACAGGATGGCCGCTTGCGCTGGCGGAAGAGGGGGCATGTTGATTTGTCGGTAGTGTGATCGCTGCATCAGCGCTGCTGTAAACCCCGGTCTAAAATTAACAACCAGAAGGGTCGTGGTGCCGACAACTGCGTCACCCAACGCCTCAATGAACTCTTCGCTTGCAGCGTCGATCCAATGCAGATCTTCGATGATAACAACCGCAACAGGTTCCCGAGGTGACCGTGGCAGGGTTCTTACAAAATCGAGCAGCTGCGTTTTACGCGTCTTTGGGTCAAGTTTAGTTGGTGCCGCGTGTGGGTCGGCAAGGCCTAATAACTCCAACAATACGGGCGATAACTGCTCAGAGACGGGGAGAGCTGCCAACTGGTCAAGGACGCGACGGCGAGAAACATCGGCTGCTTCTTTGACGCGAAGGCCGAAGTAATCGCGCAGCAATCCCAGCACTGGCTGAAATGGCGTTGCCCTGCCGTGAGCCAAGACACGCGCCTCATAGACGCGGATACCCTTTTGACGGCAACTTTCGGCAAATTCGAAACAGAGACGGCTCTTGCCAATACCAGCCTCGCCGACAACACCCACAACACGACCTTCACCCTTGATTGTATTCTCAAGTTCAAGGACGAGAGCGGAAAATTGGGCCGTGCGGCCAACGAGAGGGCTCAACCGCCTTCCGCTGCGAAACACTCCGCTCGAGGGAGCGTGCTGAAGCCCCCTGAGTTTGAGTACCTCAATGGGTGCCGCGACCCCACGAATGGTCTGGAGGCCTAGCGGCTCGACTTCCACGAACTGTTTGGCGGCATTGTAAGTGTCTTTCGAAATCAGAATGGTACCTGCGCCAGCCAGTTGCTCCAGTCGATTGGCTAGGTGCACATTTGCGCCTGCCGCATCATAGGTTTGGTAAATTCCGTGCTCTATCGCCTGAACAACAACTTCACCGGTGTGAACGCCAACGCGAATTTGCAAATCCGGATCGCCGAAGCGGGTTACCCCATCCTGCATTGCTAGCGCCGCGAGGCAGCCACAGACTGCGTGGTCCTCATGAGGCTGTGGGGCACCAAATATTGCCATCACCCCGTCGCCCTGTGATTTGTTGACGACGCCATTGTAACGAACAACGGCTTCATTCATGAGGTCGAGAACGGGTTGCAAACGTCGCATCCCCAGTTCGGGATCGCCCAAACTATCAATGAGGCCAGTTGAGTTACGAATGTCCGCAAATAGAATTGTGAGCCGCTTACGCTCTCCGCCTCTGGCGTTTAGCGATCTCAAGACATGCTGCCACGATTGATTGGATACCTCTGTAGCTATTGGCTTTAGGGCAGCGCTGCATCGCCCGCAAAAGCGAGCCGTCGGCCCGTTAAGGTGACTACAGGCGCTGCACTCAATTCCGAGGTTAGCCCCGCACCCTTCGCAATACTCATTGGTCGCCTTATTCTGGCAACCGCAACGCACACATTGCATCAGTGGCCCCTTAGATGGCAGCGGAAGCGTGACTGCATCTAGGGAGTTTATAACTCTATATGCCGATCAATTCTATGCCGCTCTGCAATAAGACGAGTTCTGATTGCTTCCGGGTCAAGACCTATCAACGCTGCTAAGCGCTGCAGCGTCGGGCAGGTCTGGCTATGGCATCAACGGCTCGGCGGGGTGGCCTGCGGTATTGGGCCGCAGCGTCATAAATCCAGGTTGGTTGGACTGTCAACGTCCGCCTTGAATCACCCTGCTGACCTCGAAGAAAAGCAGTCTTCCGTGGAATGAAACCCTCAATCGGCCGTGCCACGCGACACCTAGCCGATCAGCAATCGACGCGTTAGCATTCAGTGAAATTGTCCCAGGGAAGTGCACAAATGTTAACCATATGAGCTTCTTAAATTGGCCCGCGGAGAAGGTGCTTGCGACCCGGCGCTTTCAGCAGCAGCGTCGACGGGTAGTCTTGGACTTGCTCAACAAATTCGGTCGTGCCTTTCCTGAAATTACCTACGAACTGCTCTGGGAGTCGGCAACTATCAATGCCCAGGCGTGGCGACTTGGATCGGCTCGGTACGTTCGGGTTTATGGCGGTTTGGTACGGCACCGGGCGATCACAAAATACGGACTGGCCTTGATGCTGGCGCACGAGACGGGCCATCATTTGGGAGGATTACCCCGCGATCCCGCTATGCCATGGATGACCTGGCAAGGTCAGGCAGACTATTGGGCAGCAAGTATTGCGATGTCGAGAATTTGGGGACCCCGTGCGTGTGGAGCGACATTGAGGGCGGCTCGGGAGATCGTGGAATTACATAGAATGCTTGCGAGCCAGCTCGAGGACGACGAACCCGATCTGTCGCCGGATTGCCGATATTGCATATTGCGCTCGGGAGCACTCGGCGAAGCCATGCCAAGCTGCGCGTTAGAGGCTTTCGCGTTAATTTCAGATGACAGCCTTGAATTGGAAGAATAGGCTTTTAAAGTCATAAGGTGTCAATGTGGGAGGCGACAATGGGCGGACTGATTCAGACGAAGGGGACGCAGCGGCTCGCCAGGCTCTTCAACAATCGATTTGACGCAGGCTCGATACCCACAACTCGCGCCGTTCAGAACGCAACAACCTCCCTGAAGGTGGCTTTCGCTGCAGCGTTTGACAGTACTCCGCTCCTTACGATTTCGGACGCCTTCATCGCACAATATGCGAGCGCCAACTGGGTGCCCAATGGCCGGGATGTCCTTTACCCAGCTGTAACCCTTGTGGCCCAAGCCATGCCAGCCGCGAACCAGATCACATTCAACAATCCTAGTCCGGGTTGGCCCCCGACGATCGTCCTTGGGGTGAGCGCTGCAAATCTTGATCGACCGCCCGGGATTGGGATTCCGAAAGGTACAACCGTCACCGCGATTGCCCTAGCGACCCCTGCTGCGGGCCAGACGACAGTCACCTTCTCAAACCCTGTCACAGCGCAAGTGAATGACCGGATAAGCTTCTGTTTGAAGAAGCACCAAAACCTAGTGAGGCGCTGGCGGTATTTTCTCGCGCACGACTTGAATCCATCCAACCACTCTCTCATACAGTCTGCAGTGCTAAGCGCTTTGACTGATCCGTCCGTAGCCTCGGCGACATTCCAAACGATCGAGCATTACGATCAGAGGGTCCTGACAAATACGGAGTTCCTGACGACAAACGCCGACGATGACAACTTGGACCCGGCGACCAAGTACATGCAGGTCGTATTGATTACTCCTCGAACGACAGCACCGGACGCCTTGGACGATCAGTGAGTTACGCGTGAGATTTGGACCGCAGGTTCTGTCGTTGGCAGTTTTGATGCCTTTTGATTGCGCGACCTGCCGTAGCGTTTTCTGATCTAGTTTCCATGATTTTGCCCAGCGATGGCTCTTTCTCTGGTAAAGGCAAGATTACCGAGCATTTGCCCAATCAGACGGTCGAAGACACGCAGACCACAGGGTATGCCTTGAACGCTTTTCTGGTCCCAATCTGGTCCCACTTGGCGTCATTTTCGGGCCTATTGCGTAGCTCACGACAAAATCGTAAGCTGGGCAAACAGCTGATCTTCCACGATTTTTCGGTCGAACCGAAGGCGAGACAAGGGAGAGCACCTCGTTGACATCGAGGGGGTCACAGGTTCGATCCCTGTCGCGCCCACCATTAACCGGCCCGTCGGTCCCGGCCGAAATCATTCAACGCCCGAGCTCCACTTCCAGCCATTTCGCCTCCCAAAGGCCCTTACGTCAGGCGGATGGATCGATCTGGTCCAGCGCCAGCAGAAGCGACGCGGTTGGCGGAAGCGGCCCATTCGGCAAGGCGCGCATAATTGTCGGTGAACCAGTTGCAGGCCCGCTGACCACGGCGAACGCCGCCGCAGCCTGGGTGACCTCGTCGAGCAGCATGGTCCCGTCGACATATTTGGGCATGTTGGTTCTGCTTACGATTTTCTGATGATGCTGGGCGATTCCAGACACCAGTCAAGTTGGACTGGAATTACGTCGTTGGATGGATCGTAGGAGTCTTTGTACCGCGCCCACTCTTCGGCTTCTGCTAGCCAGTATTCAAAGTCTTTCTTCGCGAGTTGAGCGCGCTCGCGACACATGGTTTCCAAAGCTGAGAATCGTTTCTTTGAATCCATGAGGCTTCCCGACTTGATTGACTGATTGTAACCCTCTTGAGGGGGTCTGATACTTACGGTTCTGTAACCGACTTGACAGGTTCGTGAGCGTTGCTCCCGAGTCCTGCCTATTGTTTCCGCATGTTACAACTCGCACCACCCGTATCATTCAACTCGTTGAAATCATTCAACGCCCGATCTCCGCCTCCAATCATTCCGTCCTCAAAGGCCCTTGCGTCAGGCGGATGGATCGATCTGCTCCAGCGCCAGCAGAAGCGACGCGGTTGGCGGAAGCGGCCCATTCGGCAAGGCGCGCATGATTGTCGGTGAACCCGTTGCAGGCGCCCTGGACCACCACGAACGCCGCCGCAACCTGGGTGACCTCGCCGAGCAGCATGGTCCCGTCGACATATCTGGGCCACGCCCTGATCTGACGTGCGGCGATCACGCGGGCATTCATCGCCCCAATCGAAGTGCCGCAGACGACTGGGAGATTAAGCCCGTTCGTTTTTGGCGGTGCCAGCGTTTGGCACACGCCGCACTTATGGGCTCCGAGCGAACCGCCACCATGCAGGGCAGGATACACGGCGTGTTGGCTCCTTCGCGTCAGGGGCAGGAGCCTATCACGAAGAAATTCGCGCCGGTCTGCTTCAGCGTGGTCACGATGAACACGTTGTCGAGGCCAAGCACCTGGTTCGAGCCGTTGGCCTCGGCGATAAAGACGTTGTCGTGCGCTCGACCGGCCACCACGTGGTCAAAATTCGTGGCCGTGAAGCAGGTCGACGAGGCCTCGGTCCTGGCGCCGACTTCCATGGAGGGGGCGCTCAGCCCACCGCCTGCATCCTCGGATCTGATGACATAGAAATACGTCGTGCTCCCTGTCAGCCCGGTGTCGGTGAAACTTGTCGCGGCGACCAGGCTCGGATTGACCTTCGCGAAGGGCCCCCCCGATGTCCCCGCACGGAACACGTCGAAGCCAGTCGCGCCCGCCGGCGCCGTCCAGGACAACGTTACCGATGAAGCGTCGACCGCGTCGATCTTCACGTTCGTCGGAGCCAGTATCGCCGCCGTTCCGGTCGTCGTGACATTGAGCGGATTCGATGCCGCGCCTTCCGCACCCGTGGAATCGGTTGCCTTCACCGTATAGCTGTAAGTCCTGCCCGGCGAGCGACCGGTATCGGTGAAGGAGGTCGTCGGGACAGGGCTGCTGGTCGCCTTGGCGCCGTCGCGATAAACGTTGAACCCGGTTGCGTGCGCGACCGCGCGCCACGACAGCGAAACGGTAGTGTCGGCGATGGCGGTTGCCTGCAGATCGGCAGGCGCGGGCAAGCCCATTTGGCCGCTCGCGATCCGGTCGATCATGCGTTTGACTGCAGTCATCTGCCGTCCGGTCTTCACCGCGTAGTTCGGATCATCGTAACCCCACCAGTCCCAGCAGCCGTTTGGGTTGGGACTGGACGCGGTCGCTTGCGGGTAAAGCACGATCATGTTGTTGGCGTCAGCCCATTTGTTGTAGCCGGTGTTGCGCACGTAGGTCGTGCCGAAAGTCGCGAGCCCGGAGGGCGTGGGAAAGCGATACGTCTCATACTGTTTGCAGCCGTGAAAGACGACGTGCAGCTTGCAGCCCTCTTTGTTGCCGCAAGTCGCCGGAACATAAAGCCATCCGTCCGGCGCCATGCCATGACTGGTCGCCTGATCGATGAATTCGTTTTGATCGAAATTAATGAACGAGCCCCCGAGCTGACCGGTGTTCTTGGGGTTCAGGTTCCCATAGATCCACTGCAGCAATTGGCCCGCGGCATCATAGTTGCAGTTGCTGATGAACGGGTCGGCCCGGGTCGCGCATGGATTGCCGAAGAAGTCGGTCGGCATCGCATGTTCGGCGGCGATGTTGTTCTTGTAGGAGATATTCGCGGTGTCGATGTAGTGACGATAGTAGGTAGAGAGATCGTCCATCACCCGCTGTGGCACCGCGGTGTCGTTGCTGCCGGAGAACAGCCAGATTTTGTGCCGGGCCAGGTTGCCGGTAGCGTCGATGAGGCCGCGGCCGGCATCCTGGTCGGTGATCGCGATAAGCTGGGCGACGTTGGTGGAGCTTTGCCCGAAGCAGCCGAACGGGACGCAGCTGCATGTCGATGTCGCCGTCAGAAGGCTGCCCTGGGCACAAAAGAAAGGCCCGCCCGCGATGATCCCTGCTCCCCGCAACGTCGAGGAGAACGCGACATCGAACTGAACGGCCATAAAGCCGCCGGCCGAAAGGCCGGAAACCGAGGTCTGGTTGATGTCGACATTGTAGCTCGGGAGACTGACGATCTGGGCGGTCGCCGGCGATGACGCCACGGAGAACACCAGTATGCCCGTCGCGCAGAGTGACGCGAGCAGGCCTTTGCACGATGACAACGACATGATCGGCTCCTTCCCGCTGGTTATTGCTTGACGTCGCAGCCGATGAACGCAGTTCCGCCGGTGATGAGAACGGTCCGCTTGTGATTGGCCATGGTGTTCTCCAATCTTGGGTTGATCTGCGGCAGCCGCGAGCGAGTGCACCTGTTCTCCAGTTGAACTGAAGCCGTGTCCGCTGCTTATTTTGAAGGGCGCTCGCATCTATTGCCGCTGCGAGCGGTGAAACCATCGTATCGCATTGCGGCGGCGCGCGATGTGAACCACTTCACGTTTCGCAGCGCCGCTACCACACGTTCGGAAGCAGTGCAAAAGGCCCCTACGTCAGGCGGGTGGATCGATCCGGTCCAGCGCCAAGAGAAGCGACGCGACGCGGTTGGCGGAAGCGGCCCATTCGGCAAGGCGTGCATAATTGTCGGTGAACCAGTTGCAGGCGCCCTGGACCACGACGAACGCCGCCGCGGCCTGGGTGACCTCGCCGAGCAGCATGGTGCCGTCGACATATTTGGGCATGCAGAGCAGCAATCCGACCACCGGCGTCAGCAGCGAATTCGAGGTTGAGACCACGGTCAGCCGCATCAGTTGCCAACAATAATCCCGCCACACGGCGATCACCGCGCGTAGCGCTTCGCCGATCGCACGAAGCGCGTCCTTGCTGTCATCCGGCAACGCCTTGCCTTCGCCGCGCTCGCGGATATGGGTTCCGATGGCTCTCAACTCGGCTTCGGTCCGCTTGTTATCCTCCACCACGTGGGTCAGGCGCCGGCCGAACAACATCATCGCCGCCGCAACAATGATCGAGTACACGATCACCGCGACCACGAGGTAGCCGGGAATGGTCAGCGTCAGGCCGAACATGTCGAAGGTTATGCTGCCTCCGACCACCCAGAGGATGCCGATGAAGGTGATGCCGGTGAGGAGTGACGAGAGAAGCCCGAGCACGAGGTCGACGGGCAGATCCGTCGCAACCCTGGCGTCCTCGGCAATTCGATATTCGGGGGCCTGATGCTCTCCCGCCATGAATCTGAGCCGGACATAGCGATCCTTTTCCAGCCAATAGCTGTAGAGCCCGCGGCTCAGCCACTCGCGCCATTTCCGTTGCAGGGTCATGCGGCCCCAGACCGAGAACACAGCAAGCGCGAGACTGGCCGCGGCAATCGGCACAAACCGCAAGGCCTGCGCCAACAGGTCGGTTGCGTCCCTGCGCTCGACCGCGTTGAAGAAATCGCGATTCCAGAAATTCAGCCAATACTGGGTCAGCAATTGCAGCAGCACGGTCGCGATCAGCAACACCGTCAGCAGCCAGGCCCATCCGGCCGACGCGCCGCCCCAGAAGCCGCGGGCGCTTTGCCAGAATCGAGAGAGCAGCCGCTCCTCGCTGGGAGGAAGATAAATTTCGCTATTCATGGGTCGGATGGCGGGCAATCGGCGTTACCGTCACCTGTGAAGCAAGGCGATGAACGTCCTCAGCATTGCAAAGCTCTGTTCCCGGATTGAGCAGCGCGGCAGAACCGCCGGCCACGCCGTAGCGCAGGGCCATCTCGAGACTGCCATCGTTCGAAAGGCTCCACAGCATCGCACCGAGGAAACTGTCGCCGGCGCCGGAGACGCTGGCGGGATCGATCGGCAGGCCGTTGGCCCGCAAGGCCATGTCGCGCGTCAACAGCAGGGCTCCGTTGGGTCCCATCGAGATGGCAATGATGTCGATGGAATAACGATCGAAGATACGGCGTCCAGCCTCGATCAGCGTGGCGTCATCGGAGGCGGAAAGGCCCGCCAACTCGCGAAACTCGCGAAGGTTGGGCTTGATCAGGTAAACGCCTGCTTCCAGCGCCGCCTTCAGAAACGGTCCCGACGTATCCACGACGGTCTGGCTGCGCGCCTGTTTCGCGGCCTTGGCAACCTTGCCGAAGAAATCTTCCGGCACGCCGGCAGGCAAGCTGCCGCTCGCAACAACAAACCGTGGCGGAGGCTGCAGGCGCGCAATCGATTCCACGCACTTCTGCCACTCGCTCTCGCTGAGCATGGCGCCCGGAAACACCAGGCGGTATTGCTCGTGCGTGGTTTCATCGAAAACCGTGACATCCTCGCGCGTGTCATTCTGCACCGGGATCGCAATGCTGTGCACGCCTTCGTTGGCCAGCAGGGTGACAAGCAGCTGTCCGGTCGCACCACCGGCCGGAAAAATCGCCGTGGCGTCGATGCCGAGCCGTTTCAGAACCCGGGCGACGTTGATTCCGCCTCCACCGGGATCGCGGTGCGCGGGTGCGCAGCGCATCTTGGTGTAAGGCATCAGTTTCTTGACCGACGTCGAGATGTCGACGGCGGGGTTTATCGTGAGCGTGACGATTGGCGCCAACGGGGTTTCAGCCAATGCCTTCGACCTCGGCCAGATTGCGGAGACCTACAAATGCGACGTCGGGGTCCAGCACCAGGTAGACCGGAACCGGCTCGAGATATCTGCGTAGCCGCCCCTTGTCCTCAAAACGCGCGCGGAATGGCGAGCTGGCAAGATAGTCGGGCAGGTGAGGAAGAATGCCGCCGGCAATATAGACGCCGCCCCTTGCCGCCAGCGTCAGCGCGAGATCGCCGGCGACAGTGCCGAGCATCGCGCAGAACATGTCGAGAGCCGCGCGGCTGGTCGAACAGGTGCCTTCAACGCCCTCCCGCGTGATCTCGGCGGCGCGGCGCCTTGGCACGGCGATGCCGTCAAGGGCACCAAGCGCCTCGTGAAGGTTTTCCAGCCCGGCTCCGGAAAGAACGCGCTCCGCGGAAACATGGCCAAATCGTCGCCGCAAATAGGCGATGACGGCGTCTTCCCGCGACGATCCGCCGGCCATGGTCGCATGGCCGCCTTCGCTCGAAAGCACGAGGTGGCCGTGATCGTGCGGGATGTAGGCCGCCATGCCGAGGCCGGTGCCGGGACCGATCGCTGCGAGAGGCGCGCCCTTGACCGGTTGTCGCCCGCCGATCTGCCGGAGCTTGTCGGCGGAAAGGTGGGGCAGGGACCATGCCACCGCTTCAAAGTCATTGAGCAGACGCACCGCGGAAAAGCCGTAAGTCGCACGCAACTCCGCGGTATCGATCACCCAGGGATTGTTGGTGAGTTCGAAACGGCCGTTCTGCGGGCTGCCTGGAACGGCAAGAATGGCCGCCCGCATCGAGCCCGGCTCCGGCTGCTCGCCGAGATACGCGCCGAGCGCCTCGCCAAAGCTGCGGTAGTCTTCGACCGCCACATGCGCCAGCGCGCGCACGGTGCCGTCGGCGAGAAGTGCAAAGCGCGCATTGGTTCCGCCGATGTCCGCAAGCAGCACCTTGCCAGTGGTTTGAGGTGCGGAGGCTGCCGTCATCGCGCGCGTGCCGTCTTGATCAGATCCGCGTACCAGTCAAACGACGATTTCGGAATCCGCTGCAGCGACGCATAATCGACATAAGTCAAACCGAAACGATGACTGTAGCCTGAATCCCATTCGAAATTGTCCAGCAGCGACCAGATGAAATAACCCCTGATATCGACGCCGGCGGCGACGGCGGAATTCATCGCCGCGATATAGAGACGCAGGTAGTCGATCCGGCCGGAATCGATGACGGCTCCGGTCTCGTTGGGCTTGTCGAAATTGCCGTATCCGTTTTCAAGAACGTAGACCGGCAAACCGTAGCGCTGATGGACCATCTGCAGCGTTTCGCGAAAGACTTCGGGGGCGATCGGCCATCCGATCGGCGTCAGCGGAACGCCGGCCGGATTCGCGCCGAATTCGAACCCCAGCATCGCGTTCGGCTGCGCCTTGACGTAGACCGGGCTGTAATGATTGAGCCCGAACCAGTCGGTCGGACGGCGAATGCGCGCCATGTCACCCGGCTGGATGTGCGGCTCGATGAAAGGCTGCACCGACGGCGGATATTCGCCGAGGAATTGCGGATCGGGAAACACGTAGTTCCAGTAAATGTTCAGGCGCGCGGCCGCCGCGGCATCGGCTTCGCTGCTCCCGGTCGGCCGGCAGGGTTGGCAATTGTGGATGCCTCCGACCGACACGCCGGGGATTTTTTCGCGCAGCACATCCACGGCCGCGCCATGCGCAAGATTGACGTGGTGGATCGCGCGATGGAAATTGTCTTCGCTGCTCCGGTCTCGCTTGCCGTAGGAACGGCTGAACAACGAGAAGATCGAAGGTTCGTTGAAGGTCGCGAAACGTTTGACGCGATCGCCGTAACGCGTCGCCACCAGCGTCGCATAATCGGCAAACCATGCCACCGACTCCCGGTTCATCCAGCCGCCGTGATCCTCCAGCGCCTGCGGCAGGTCCCAATGATACAGGCACAGCCACGGTTCGATGCCGGCGGCTAATAGCTCGTCGAGCAGCCGGTCATAGAAGGCGAGGCCGGGTTCGTTGGCGGATCCTCGCCCCTGCGGCAATACGCGCGGCCAGGCCACCGAAAACCGGTACGCCTGAACGCCGAGCCGTTTCATCAGGGCGACGTCTTCCCGGTAACGATGATAGTGGTCGCAGGCGACGTCGCCGGTATCGTGGTTCTTTATTTGGCCGTTTTGACCGTAGACATCCCAGACGCTCGGTCCTCGACCGTCTTCCTTCGTTGCGCCCTCGATCTGGAAACTGGACGTGGAAACGCCCCAGATGAAATCAGGACGCAGGCTGGCTATCAAGGGTAGTTCCGATGCAGGCATGAATGAACCGTCCGATTCCTGGTCAATCTCTTGGCCGATCTTGCTTCGAATTCACTGGCCGGTGCAAACAGGATGCGGGCAGCAACACTAATAGTCCAGCCGGGTGCCAGATGTTCTTGAGGTATATCAAGAGTTTTGGACCCGGCCGATGCGATCAATAGCCCGTTGTCATTCTGCTATCGGGGTGTCGCTTGCGAACGACCAAATGGGGCGGGCTAGCCGATGAATGTTTCCGCGGCAGCGGCTTCTTTCGGGTTGACGCGCGCGACGGCGTGTTCTGGCTGGTCGATCCCGACGGCGGCCGCTTTGTTTCCAAGGGCGTGAACACGGTCCGCTTCGATCAGGACCGCGTCCGCAATACCGATCGCGTGCCCTATGCTGACGCCTGCCGGGAGAAATACGGCAGCCAGCACATCTGGCGCGCGGCGGCGGCCAACCGGCTCGCGGGCTGGAAATTCAACACGCTTGGCTGCTGGTCCGATGAACTGGTCGCCGGCGCCGGCGCGTCGCTGCTGGCGACCACGCCAACCTCCGAGCTTGGCGCGTCCTTCAAGCGGCACCGGCGCGACCAGATATTTCCGGATGTTTTCGATCCTGAATTCGCAGCGCACATCCGTGAAAGCGCCCACCATAATTGCGGCAAAAGACGCAACGACCCGGGATTGCTCGGCACGTTCATCGACAACGAACTGTACTGGTCGCCGGATTGGCGAGGGGCTGACGAATTATTGACGCTGTTCTTGAACCTGCCGTCGCACCGTCCGGGCCGGGTCGCGGCCATTGCCAGGCTGCAAGAGCATTATCAGGAGTTTGCCGAGTTCAACGCGGTCTGGCGCACGCCGGCGCGATCGTGGGAGGAATTCGGCACCATCGGCCGTGTCGAGGCGCCGTTCTTCAGAATGCCGCCCGGCGGGCTGAACGATGCGCTTGAGACCAAGGCCAATCTCGGCAATCCTCTCCGCGCGGCGTTTTCCGCCGATTGCGATGCCTTTGTTGCCGTGGTCGCCGAGCAGTATTTCGATTTGTGCGTCTCGGCCATCAGGGCCGCCGACCCCAACCATCTCGTGATCGGCTCCCGCTTCGGCTATCAGCCGCAACCGAGCGTGATCGCCGCGGCCGGCCGTTACCTCGATGTGATTTCGTTCAATTGTTACCATTTCGATGCAGGTCCGGTGATCGATGCGTATGCGGCAAGCGGGAAACCGTGCCTGATTTCCGAATTCTCCTTCCGCGGCGACGATGCCGGCCTTCCCAATAGCCACGGTGCCGGGCCGCGGGTGGAGAGCCAGGTCGAGCGCGCGCAATGCTTCGAACGCTACGTCACTTCTGCGCTGCGCAAGCCGGCCGTGGTCGGTTATCACTGGTTCGAGCATGCCGATCAGCCGGCGGAAGGACGCTTCGACGGTGAAGATTCGAATTTCGGCCTGGTGACGATCGAAGACAATGTCTATGCCGAGCTGACGGAGACCATGACCAGGGTCAACGCCGCGGCCGAGCAAATCCATGCGTCAGCCGTCCGCGAAGTTTAGCGCCGTCAAGCCTTGATCTTCACCGGATTGGTTTCGGCCTCGAGAACCACGGCCATGGTGCGAAACACGCTCGATGGATTGACGCTGATCGAATCGATGCCAAGCTCCGTCAGGTAACGCGCGATCTCCGGGTGGTTCGCGGGCGCTTCGCCGCAGATGCCGACATGGCGTCCATTGCGCTTGGCGCCGACGATCGCCTGCCTGAACATCTCCAGCATGCCGGGATCGCGCTCGTCAAAATCGAACGCGACGATCTCGGAATCGCGGTCGACCCCCAGCGTGAGTTGGGTGAGATCGTTCGAGCCGATCGAAAAGCCGTCGAACAGCTCCGAAAACGCGTCGATCTGGATGACGTTGTTCGGAATCTCGCACATCACGTAAATCTCGAGCCCGGCTTCGCCGCGCTTCAAGCCATGGGCCGCCATGGTCTCGATCACGCGTCGGCCTTCCGCGACGGTTCGGCAGAACGGCACCATGATGCGCAAATTGGAAAGGCCCATTTCATCGCGCACCTGGCGCAGCGCGGCGCATTCGAGCGCAAATCCCTCGGCGTAAGCGGGGTGGCTGTAACGGGAGGCGCCGCGGAATCCCAGCATCGGGTTCTCTTCTTTGGGCTCGAACGCCTCGCCGCCGAGCAGGCTCGCATATTCGTTGGTCTTGAAGTCGGAAAGCCGCACGATCACCGGCTTCGGATAGAAGGCGGCCGCGATGGTGCCGACGCCTTCCGCCAGGGTTTGAACGAAGAAATCGGACGGGCTCTTGTAACCCTCAACCAGGCGGGCGATCGCCGTCCTCGCCTTGACCGAGGCAACCTTCTCCGGCTTGAGCAGCGCCATCGGGTGCACGCGAATGTGCTCGCTGATAATGAACTCCATGCGCGCAAGACCTACCCCTGCCTGCGGCTGCATGGCGACCCGGAACGCCATTTCCGGCGTGCCGAGATTGACCATGATCGCGGTTCGCGGCGCCTTGAGCTCGCTGACCGGCGTTCGCGTCACGTCGAACGCAAGCGCGCCCTGATAGACGTTGCCGACGTCGCCTTCGGCGCACGAGATGGTGACCGTCATCCCGGTCTTGAGTTTCTCGGTGGCATGCGTCGCGCCGACGACCGCGGGGATGCCGAGCTCGCGCGCCACGATGGCGGCATGACAGGTCCGGCCGCCCTTGTCGGTGATGACGCCGGAGGCGATCTTCATCACCGGCTCCCAATCCGGGCTGGTAGCCGGCGCGACCAGGATTTCACCCGGCCTGAAGGCCGCGAGGTCGCGCGCCGTGGCGATGCGGCGCACGCGTCCGCTGGCGATCCGTTCGCCCACCGCGCGGCCAGTGACGACGACCGGCCCCTGTCCCTTCAGGCTGTAGGTCTCGAATACGCCGGGCGCGCGCTGCGAGGCCACCGTCTCCGGGCGCGCTTGAATGATATAGAGCTTGCCGTCGGCGCCATCCTTGGCCCATTCGATATCCATCGGCATCGGCATGCCGGCATGTTTCGAATAGTGCGCCTCGATGCGCACCGCGATTTCCGCAAGGCTCAGCACTTCCGGATCGGAAATGCAGAATTTCTGCCGCTCGGCGTTCGGCACCGTCCGGGTGAGGGTGGCTCGGCTGCCGCTGCCCTTGCCGTAGACCATGCGGATCTGCTTGCCGCCGAGCCGGCGGCGCAACACCCGGCGGAATCCCTGTTTGAGGGTCGGCTTGTGAACGTAGAATTCGTCCGGATCGACCTTGCCCTGGACGATGGTTTCACCAAGGCCGTAACAACCCGTGACAAAGACCACGTCGCGAAATCCCGATTCGGTATCGAGCGTGAACACGACGCCGCTGGACGCCAGATCGGAGCGCACCATCTTCATCACGGCGACCGAGAGCGCCACCTTGAAATGATCAAAGCCCTTGTCGATGCGGTAGGAAATCGCGCGATCGGTGAAGATGGATGCAAAGCAGCGGCGGCAGGCTTCGAACAGATCGTCCGCGCCGCGTACATTGAGAAAGCTGTCGTGCTGGCCGGCAAAGCTCGCGGTCGGCAAATCCTCCGCGGTTGCGGAACTCCGCACCGCGACGGCAGCGCCGGCGCCAGCCTCGCCTTCGAACTGCCGATAGGCTTCCACAATCTGCTCGCGCAGCGCTGCCGTATCCATCGCCTTGTAGACGACGGCGCGCGCCTTGGCGGCGGTGGCCGCAAGCCGCCTGATCTTGCGCTTGTCGAGGCCGTCGAGTAGCCGATGCAGTTCCTCGGAGACCCCGGGGCGTGACAGCGCGTCGCGATAGGCGTCCGCGGTGACGGCAAAGCCGTTGGGCACGGCAACGCCTTCCGACGCCAGCACCGAATAGAGCTCGCCAAGCGAGGCAGTCTTGCCGCCGACGAGGCTGACATCCTGCAACCCGATTTCGAGAAACGGCCTGATATATTTTTCCATGCCGGTATCAGAGCAGTTCGGGCCATCAGGACATTGAGCAAGGTCAAAGAAGGCGCCCGCACAGGCGGTTGGCGTGATAGGCTCCCAGAGATGAAGCTGGCGATGAAACGAACCTTTGGTGCTGCCGCGCTCGGCCTCGGCCTGTTCGCGATGACGGCTCTCGCGCAGGACATGATGCGTGACGTCGACCTGTCGTCGCCGGACATGGTTTCGGCGGAGATGACGCGCGCAGACGTCGAGGCCGCGGCTTCGCAAGCGGCCGCGGGGGCGCCGGCCGATTTCACCGGCAAGAAATTATCCAATCTGGACCTGTCCGGGCTCGATCTGTCCGGCGCGATCTTTCGCGCCGCCCGGCTCAACAAGACCAAATTCGCCGGCGCCAGGCTAGACGGCGCGGTGCTGGATCAGGCCTGGCTGCTGGATGCGGATTTCACGGGGGCAAGTCTGAAAGGCGCGAATCTTTTCGCCGCCCAGATGCGTCGCGCGCGGCTCGACGGTGCCGACCTCTCCAACGCGCGTATCGCGGCTGATCTCACCGGCGCGAGCCTGGTCGGGGCCTCGATCGCGGGTGCCAATCTAAGCGCCGACATGCGCAACCAGTCGATGGGGTTGATGCGCGCGGTGCTGACATCCGCCAATCTCGAACGGTTGAACGCGCGCGGGGCCGATCTGTCCCGCGTTGATCTCGAATTCGCCTCGCTCAAGGCCGCCGACCTCACCGGCGCATCGCTGAAGGGTGCCCAGCTTGGCGGCGCCGACCTGACCGGTGTCACGATCACGGGTACCGATTTCGACGGTGCCGATCTTGCTTCCGCGAAGCTGATCGCGCCGATCGGACTCGACCAGGCCAAGAATTTCGACAAGACCAAGAATCGCGATCGCGCGATCAGGGAATGACCGCGCTCCAGCCGTTCTGCCGCCACGATCGCGCTCAAGGCGCGCGAGGGTCAATTCGTCTTGTTGGCTTCCCGCACGAATGAGGTCAGCTCGGCGTTGAACCGTGCCGCGTCCTCATAGAACGGGGCGTGGCCGATCCCCTCATAGATCGAAAGCCTGGCGCCCGGGATGACGGAGGCGGTGTACTTCGCGGCGCCGACTTTGGAATTGCGGTCTTCCGCGCCGTGGGTAACCAGCACAGGCAATTTTAGCTTGGACATGTTCTCGGTCGCATCGAGCGGACGGCCGCCGAGCGCGGCGCGAATTTTGGGCGGGACCATCATGTTGAACGACAACATGATCTCGAAATCGTCGGCGGTCGGTTGTTTGGAGAAGCAGCCGTGCACAAAGGCGCGTGTCGCAGCGATGTTGGTGGCGAGATCTTCCGACGCCATGATGGGCAGGTTTTTCAGATTGTCGCCGACCAGTGCCGGATCGGCCTTGATCCCGGCATCGACGAAGTTGATACCGGCCAGATTGCTGGCCCCATGGGTCGCGACATAGTCGGAGATGACGCGGCCGGCGTAGGACCAGCCAACCAGGACCGGGCGCTTGAACCCGGCGGCGTCGATTACCGCTTGCACCTCGTCGCCCCAGGCCTTGGAATCCCGGTACCGCGCGGGATCGAGCGGCTTGTCGGAATTACCGTGGCCGCGCAGATCGTAAGTCACGATCCGAAATTCTTTGGCAAGGTCGCTATCGACCTGGCGCATCCACGACAAATAGCTCTGCGAGAAGCCGTGAATGAACAGGATTTCCGGGCCGGCCGGGTTACCCCACTCTTGCGCCGATATGGTCAGACCGTCGGGCGTCTTCACGGTGATCGGTTTGTACTTCAGGTCCTGCCCAAAGCCCGGCTGCGCCATCGTGATCAGAAAGGCGGCCGCAACCGTCGTCTTGATAGAGCGGCAATTCCAGACGGAAATCGTCATCGAACCCTCCCTTTGTTTTTGTTATGCGTCAGGCTAGCACGCACGTCACGCGGGCGCACCCGGGCTAATGGGGTGAAAGTCGGGCAGGAGCGTTGGCTGAATGGCGGGACGTATCCGGCCGACAGACGCGGGTATCAAAAACTCGTGCGGGGGGCGCGGCTTGCGCAGGAAAAGCACGCTCACCATTTAACCGGCGAAGGAATTTCGCCATGCTGGATTTTGCGAACGACGCATTCGATGACGAGCCGTCATCGCCAACGACCGAACCAACCTCTCCCGACGATCAAGCGCTGCTCGACGCCTATTCCAATGCCGTGATCGATGTGACGGAGCGGGTAGGGCCCGCCGTGGTCCGGGTCGAAACCGGATCGCGAGCGCCGAATGCCCGTCCCCGCGGCGGGCTCGGTTCCGGTATCGTGATCTCTCCCGACGGCCTGGTGCTGACTAACAGCCATGTGGTCGGATCGTCGAAGCAGATCAGGCTTCGCGACCAGGAGGGCATCGTCACCGACGCGCGCGTGCTCGGGGTCGATCCCGATACCGACCTTGCGCTGCTGCGCGCCGACGGGGCGCGGGATCTGCGCTATGCGTCGCTCGGCAATTCCAAGAGCCTGCGGCGCGGGCAGTTGGTGGTCGCGATCGGCAATCCCTTGGGCTTCGAATCGACAGTTACCGCGGGCATCGTGTCGGCGCTGGGACGTTCGATCCGCTCGGTGAGCGGCCGCACCATCGAGGACGTCATTCAGACCGACGCCGCGCTCAATCCCGGCAACTCCGGCGGACCGCTGGTTTCGACCGCGGCCGAGGTAATCGGGATCAACACCGCCATCATCAGCGGCGCCCAGGGCATCTGCTTCGCGGTCGCCAGCAACACCGCGCAATTCGTGCTGTCGGAGATCATCCGCCACGGCTATGTCCGGCGCGCCTATATCGGCGTGTCCGGCCAGACCGCGCCGGTTCCGCGAAGGCACGCGGTCACCGCCGGTGTCGACAACAAGATGGGCGCCTTGCTGGCGCAGATCGAGCCGGATAGTCCGGCGGCGCAGGCCGGGCTGTTGCCCGGCGACGTCGTGGTCAAACTGGACGGTGTCGACATTAACGGCGTCGACGATCTGATCCGGGCGCTGGATCGCGACCGGATCGGCCGTACGTTTGAAATGGACGTGCTGCGAATGGGTCGCCTGCGTGCGATCGACATCCGCCCGATCGAACGCAAGCCATCCGCCCGGCAGGGGTGAGTTCCCTCCGGGCTTGTCACGGCAGGCCTCTCGCTTCGATTTCCCGTACCAGTTCCAGCGTCGGCGCGGCGAGGCCTCCGTTGAAAGCATCGCGCCCGTACACGGACGCCAGGTCGGCGCGATCCTTCAGCACCGTCGTGTGCGGGCATTGAGCGGGCGACTTGCACATGAGTTCTCTGAGTTTCTCGCCTTGCGCGACGAGGTGCGGCGGGTCGAGGATCGACCACGCGAGCAGCAGCGGTGTCTCGATCGCCAGGATGCCGGGAAACGCCGAGCGTTCCTCATATTTGCTGGTATCCGTACCAAAATAGGATTTTTCGGTTGCACTGGCGTCTGCGCTCAAGCGGTAGATGCCTGACACCAGCACGGCTCCGGCGACGCTGGAATCGCGGGCCTGAAATTCCGGATGCGCCAGAAAACTCGCGACGTGGAAGGCGCCGGCGGAGTAGCCGATCGCCACGATCTCTTCGGGATTTCCTCCGAACAGGTCGATGTTCTGATGGACCCAGGAGGCCGCCGCCGCCACGTCCAGGGTTCCGGCCGGCCACGGGCTCGCGGGAGCCAGCCGGTAGGCCATCTTCACGCCAACCATGCCGTTGCGCGCGGCAAAACACATCGCCTCGTCCTGCAGCGATGCCGCGGCATCGGGCGTGTTGCTTTCGCCGACAAAACTTTCCCCGGCCACGAACAGCAGCACCGGACGCCTGGACGCTTCCTTGGGTTCGACCGTGGCGACATCGAGCACGTTCAAATCGCTTTCGCCGTATTTCAGGCTGCGGGAGAACGATACGCGCTCGCAGGAATTCGCTTGATCCGGGGTGACTGCGACAGGCGGAGAGGCAGCTTCGATAGCTGGAGGCGGAGCATCCGCAGGCTGAGAGCTGGATTCGTCGGCGACCAGGCCAATCTTCACGATCGGTGCCACAACGCCGGGCGAATACTCAGCCCGGGCGCCGCCAACGCCAACGCCCGCCAACCCTGCTAGCCAGAGACACAGTGCGAGGTATTTTGTCATCACAAACCCTGCACAAACCGACCCGGGCCCGGCCTCCCGGCTATCGAGGATCAAGCATCGATCCGCTTTTTTGGGCGATTTAACGGCATTCCCCGCACCTCGTCAAAACACGTTTGCTGATGCTACAAGTTCCATCTCGGCTTGATCCAAAACCAAACATCGGCAGGTGGTGCGATGCAGTTCGGCATATTCGATCAAAACGACCGTGGGCCTTCGCCGCTTGCCGAACAGTACGAAAACCGCCTGAAGCTGATCGAATTCTACGACCGGGCCGGATTTCGCGCCTACCATATGAGCGAGCATCATGCGACGCCGCTCAATCTCACGCCGTCGCCCAGCGTATTTCTCGCCGCCGCGGCGCAGCGCACAAGGCGGCTTCGCCTCGGCGCATTGGTCTATATCCTGCCCGCCCATCACCCGCTGCGGCTCGCCGAAGAGATCTGCATGCTGGATCATCTCAGCGGCGGCCGGCTCGAGGTCGGCGTCGGCCGCGGCGCATCGCCGCACGAGCTACATTATTTTGGCATCGATCCGGATGCCGCGCCGGCGATGTATGTCGAGGCCTACACCGTCATCAAGCAGGCGCTGACGCAGCCCGAGGTCAATTTCAACGGCAAATACTACAAGTTCGAAAATGTGCCGATCGAGATTAAGTCGCTGCAACGGCCGCATCCGCCGTTCTGGTATGCGGTGCCGGTGCCGGATGGCGCGGCGTGGCCGGCGCTGAACGGAATCAATATCGTCTGCGCCGGGCCGGTGACGAAAGTCCGCGAGATCACTGATCGCTACCGCGCCGAATGGGCGACGGCCGGGAATTCGCCCGATGACATCCCGTTGCTCGGCATCAACCGCTTCGTCATTGCAGCCGATACTGACCGCGCAGCGATGGCGCTCGGCCGCCGCGCCTGGCCGCTGTTTCATGCGAGCTTCATGAAGCTCTGGAACAAGCATGGCACGCAACCACGCTATGCCAGGATGCCGGAAGACTTCGATACCATGGTCGCGAATGGCGGCGCGCTGGCGGGATCTGCTGCCACCGTCCGCGACCAGGTGCGCAGCATGACCGAGGCGGCGGGCGCCAGCTATTTCATCTCGCAGTTCTCCTTCGGTGATCTGTCGCACCACGAAGTGCTGCACTCCGCCACCTTGTTCGCGGATGAAGTGCTGCCGGCGGTGAAGGAGCGCGTGGCCTGAACATGATCATCCGCATCATCGCATCGAGCCGATCCATCGAGATCGAGGATCCCAAGAATTTCAAGGCGTTTTCGGTTCGCATCGAAGGGCCGTTCGACGATCCCGCGCTTCAGTCCGAACTGCTCGGACGCGTGGCGCTCGGCAGCGACCGCGAGCATGCCTGGATTTCCGAGAAGGCGCTGCGCGAATGGCCGCAATTGTCGGCCGAAGCGTGGTGGCAGCAAGGACTATCGAACATGATCGCAGCGGCGCAGAAATTCGGCTGGATCGATCAGGTCAATCGCACGATCCGCGCGCATATCGCGTACGCACCATAAGGCGCCGAAGTTGCGAGCGGCACTGCGAGCCAACCTTCGATGGCCCGTCACCCTCATCTCGATGTCGCGCGCGCGTTCGTCTTCCAATGAATTCCGTTTCCCGGGATTAGATTTCGCGCGCGAACGATACGGGGCGTCTTGCCCTTGACGGCCGATCAATCGCAATGTTCGGTCTCGGAAACGGGAATCGCGTGAAGTCCCGGACATAACAACAAAATGGATCGCCGGGTGGCAACGTCGGAGCAAACAGATCGTCGCGGCGAGCAAGAGGTCCTGCGGGTCAAAGGTCTGACGGTCGAATACGGGGCGCTGGTGGCGCTGCGCGACGTCAGCTGGTCGGTCCGCTCGGGTGAAATTCTCGGCATCATTGGACCGAACGGCGCCGGCAAAAGCAGCTGTTTTGCCGCGGTGACCAATGCGGTCACCCATACCGGACGCACTTTCCTTGGCGAAAATGATGTTTCGCAAACCCGGACCTATGATCTCGCGAGCCACGGCCTGCGCCGCACCTTTCAGCACAATTCATTCTTCGGGGAATTGACGGTCCTGCAAAATGCTGCCGCCGCAATCGTGCGCGACTTTTCGGCCAGCCTTGCGGTCTCCTTGTTCATGCCGTGGCGCGAAGCGATCTCACGCCGGCAGGCGATGCAGGCGGCGTCGCAGCTTCTGGAATTTGTCGGCGTCGCGCCGCAATATCACGACAAGCTCCCCGGCGATATTCCCTACGGCGTGCAGCGCCTGCTGTCGGTCGCGCTGGCCTATGGCACCGGCGCCAAGGCGCTGCTGCTTGACGAGCCCGCGGCGGGCCTTGGCGGCGGCGACATGAAGCAGCTTGCCGAGGTGCTGGTCGATCTCCGCCGCCGCAAGGTCGCGCTCGTCGTCATCGAGCACCACATGGATCTGATCATGTCGATCGCCGATCGCATCGTGATGATCGATCAGGGCGTGATGCTCGCCACCGGCACGCCAGCGGAAATCCAGCGCGACGCAAAGGTGCGCGAAGCCTATCTGGGGCGCGACCAATGACCGGCGTGCTGCAATGTGAAAATCTTGGCGTGCGGTATGACGGCAATGTTGCGCTGTCCGGCGTCAATTTCAGCATTCCCGCAGGCCAGATGGTCGGCCTCGTCGGCGCCAATGGCGCCGGCAAATCGACCCTCGTCAATGCGCTGGCGGGCTGGTCGCGCGGCCGGGCCATTGTGACGGGCAGGATCAGTCTCGAAGGGCGGGGCATCGAGGCGCTGGCGGCGCATCAGCGGGTGCAGCGCGGGCTGACGCTGGTGCCCGAAGGCAAGAACATTTTCGCCGAACTCACCGTCGATGAAAATCTGGCGCTGGTACGGCCGCCGCCGGACACGGCAGGCCGGCATATCTTTGCGCTCTCCGACGTATTCGATTTCTTCCCGCGTCTGGCCGAGCGGCGCCACCACAAGGGCGCGGCGCTGTCCGGCGGCGAACGGCAGATGCTGGCGGTCGGGCGGGCATTGCTGGCGGGCCCGCGCGTGCTGATGCTGGACGAGCCATCGGCCGGGCTGGCGCCGCGGCTGATCTCGGATCTCCTGTCCCGGATCCGGCTGCTGGTGGATCGCGGCCTTCCGGTGCTGCTGGTCGAGCAGAACGTCAAGGCGGCGCTGAAGGTGGTCGATCATCTCTATCTGCTGGAACGCGGACGCATCGTCGCCGACGGACCTGCCAGCGTAATGGAAGCCGATTCCCGCATCGTCGAAGCCTATCTCGGCACATTGGCCACCGGAGGCGTGGCATGAACATCGCCCAGCAGATCGTCAACGGTCTCGTGCTCGGCTCCGGCTATGCCTGCATAGCGCTCGGCTGGACCATCCTGCTCGGCGTCGCGCGGCTGGTGAATTTCGCACACGGCCAGTTGTATATGCTCGGCGCGTTCGTGACCTGGTACGCGATGACCAAGGCCGGGCTGCCATATCCGCTCGCGATCATCGTGGCGATCGTGGTGCTGGCGGCGCTGGGGGCGCTGATGCAGGGCGCGATGATGGGGCTGGTCATGACGCAGAACCTGACCAGCCTCATGATCGTGACGCTCGGCCTCGGCTATGTGCTGCAGGGCGGCAGCGCGCTGATTTTCGGCGGCAATCCGCAGACGCTGCCGGGTACATTGTCGCGCGCAAAAGTCGATCTGGGGTCGCTGTGGTTCACCTGGCAGGACGTGCTGGTGCTGGTGGCCACGCTCGCGCTTTATGGCGCGGTCTGGCTGTTCACCAAACGAACCCGGTTCGGCTCGGTGATCCGGGCGGTCGCCGAGGATCCGAAACTCGCCGAGCTGTTCGGCATCAACGCCAAAATCGTCTATCTCGGTGTGTTCGTGTTCGAATGTTCAGCGGTTGCGCTGGGGGCGGCGCTGGTGGCGCCACGCTCGCCGATCCTGACCAGCATGGGCTTCAACGAGGTCATCATGACCTTTGTGGTCGTGGTGCTCGGCGGCATCGGCTCGATCGGCGGCGCGCTGGTCGCAGGCCTCGGGCTTGGATTGTTCATCGCGTTCTTCGGCGCCTTCATCGCGCAGGCCTATACCACCGCGGCGGCTTTCGGCGTCCTGCTGGCGCTGCTGGTCATTCGTCCCGAGGGATTGGCAACGAAATGACCGCGATCGAAACCAGTCCATCGAATTCAATGCTGGTCCTGCGCGCGGTCGCGGTCGTCGCGCTGGCCGTAGTCGCATTCTATTTGCCGCGGCTGTTAGGCGGATCGTCGGTCGCGTATTCGACGCTGACCACGATCGCGATCTTCGCTGTCATGTGCTACGGCGTCGATATCGTGCTGTCCTATCTCGGCGAAGTCAGCCTCGGCCACACGCTGTTCTGGGCCGTCGGCGGTTATGCCGCCGCCAACCTCTCGGTGAAATACGGGCTGAACGGCTGGGTCACGGCGCTCGCGACCATCGCGCTCTGCATCGCCGCGGCAACGTTCCTCGGCGCCGTCACCTTGCGCACCCGCGAGTTCGTGTTCTCGCTGGTGACCTATGCGGCGGCGGTCGTGAGCTACGAGATCGCCTTCAACTGGGATGCGATCGGCGGCTCCGACGGCATCGTCGGCATTTCCGCGCTGAAGCTGCCGCTCGGTTTTGCAACCTATTCCGCCGGCACCCAGGAAGCGCTTTGGCCGGTTGCGTTTGGGCTGCTAATGTTGACGCTGATCTTCATCGCGCGCTTTCGTCGCTCCCGGCTCGGGACCACGGCACTGATGGTCCAGATGAATCCGGCGCTGGCCACCAGCCTCGGCATCGACCAGCGTAAAGTGAGGCTGGCGGTATTCGTGATCTCGGCGCCGATTACCGGCCTTGCCGGATGGCTCTATGCCTATCAGCGCGCCTATGTCGGGCCGGATATGTTCGAGACCTACTTCCTGGTGATGATGCTGACCGCGGTCGTGCTGGTCGGCCGCCGGATTTTGCTGGGCCCCCTGATCGGTACCGGCATGCTGATCGCCCAGCAGAACCTGCTTTCGCTGGGCGGCGACTGGAACAAGATCATTCTTGGCGCGGTGCTGACGATCGTCCTGATCTTCTGGCCGGCCGGGCTGGTCGGACTTTTACGGCGCTTCAGAAGGAATACCGCATAGAAGCGTGCATGCCTTGCAATAAGATCGAAATAAACCATGGGAGAAACGATCATGAATAAATCAATCGCGCTGGGAATTGCACTGGCTCTGGGATTGGCGGCGCCAGCATTTGCCCAGCAGGATCCGATCAAGGTCGGCACCATCTTTCCCTTGAGCGGCGGGGCAGGGCCGGACGGCCAGTCCGTCACCAACGCCGTCAAGCTCGCCGTCGAGCAGATCAACGAGGCCGGTGGTCTCCTGGGACGCAAGATCACGCTGGTCTCGAAGGACGACGAGAGCACGCCTGCCGTCGGTGTCAGCCGCGCCAACGAAATGATCGCCGAAAAGGTCGATGTCGTGATCGAAGGCTGGAATTCGCCGGTGACACTGGCGATGCAGCCGGTGCTCGCCCGCGCCGGCGTGCTCGATATCACTGCGGTGTCGAAATCCGATCTGATCCTGAGCGGCGAGACCAATCCGCTCGCCATCCGCATCAACAGCTCCAACGGCTTCGACGCCGCTGTCATCGCCAAATATGTCGCCGATACGCTGAAGGCGAAGAAGGTGGCGTTTCTGACCCAGAACGATGTCTATGGCAACGGCTTTCAGGCCGCGGTCGAGGCCGAATTCAAGAAGCTGAATTTCGCCGGCGAAATCATGATGACGGAGAAGTTCGCCTTCAAGGATACTGATTTCCGTGTCCAGCTCACGAACCTCAAGACCGCCAATCCGGACGCCATCATCGTCACCAACTCCTCGAATTCCTCCGGCCTGCCGGCCATGGTCGAACAATATCGCCAGGCCGATCTGAAATCCGCTTTCGTCGGCGCGGTCGGCATCATGCTGCCGACGGTGTTCAAGGTCGCCGGCGACGCCAACAACGGAATTGTGTCGGCAGATATCTATTTCTGGAACCTGCCGCCGTTCTCGACCATTCCCGAAAGCAACGCTTTCGTGGCGGCGTTCAAGAAGGCCTATGGCGTCGAGCCGGACAAGAGCGCCGCGCTTGGCGCCGCGGCACTGCAGGTGTGGGCCCGCGCGGTGGAAGCCACCAAGAGCCTCGATCGCAAGACGGTGGCGGAAGCGATCCGCGGCAAGACCATCAAGGGAACTGTATTTGGCGATGCGACGTTCCTGCCGAACGGGCAGCTACAGCCGCGCTATGTCGTGTTCAAGGTTGTCGATGGCAAGACCGCAAAGCTCGAGCCTTTACCGCAAAACTGACTTTTGCGAATGAAGCTGTCCGGCCCAACCAGAATGTTGGGCCGGACGAGAGTTTTGTCGAAGGCATCGCCCGGAAGAACTCCGGCTCTCGACACCGTCAGTGTACCGCCGCGTACATGATTTTCTCCTCGGTCGCTTCCAGCGCCGAAAATTCCTCGACCACCTTGCCCTGCCGCGACACCAGTATGCGGTCCGACAACGCCATGATCTCGGGCAGATAGGACGAGATCACCACCACCGCCTTGCCTTCGTCGGCCAGCCGCTGGATCAGTTCGTGGATCTCGACGATCGCGCCGACGTCGACGCCGCGCGTCGGCTCATCGAAGATGATGAGATCGGGATCCTGCACCAGCGATTTGGCGATCACGACCTTCTGCTGATTGCCGCCGGAGAGTTCGACGACCTTCATATCGTTCCCGGTGGCGCGGACCTTGAGTTTCTCGACCCAGGTGCCGCCGACCTTGTCGGCCTCGCGCCGCGACAGGAAGAAACGGCCGCCGGGGATCTTCGCCAACAGTCCGAGATAGATGTTGCGGGCCACCGACATGGTCTCGAAGAAGCCCTCGACCTTGCGGTCTTCGGTGACATAGGCGATGCCCGCCCGCACCGCGGGCGCGGGAACGCGGTAGCGCACCGGTTTGTCGTGCAGGATCACGTCGCCGCCATGGAAGAAATCGCGTTTCAGAATGCCGGCGACGACCTTGAAGGTCTCGGTGCGGCCGGCGCCGACCAGGCCGAACACGCCGGTGATCTGGCCGGCGAATACCGACAGCGAGTTATTCCGGACCATCGGCGCCATCTTGAGGTTCTGCACCGTCAGCACCCGTGCGCCGGCGGGCCGCACACTGGTCTTGCGCGTGCCGTACAGCGTATTCGACAGATCCCGCCCGACCATCGCCTGCACGATGCGCGCGCGGTCGAAATTTTTGGCATCGTCGGTCACGACATGCTTGCCGTCGCGGAGGATGGTGATCCGGTCCGCCAGGATCAGCGCTTCCTCCAGCGCGTGCGAAATGAACACGATCGACACGCCGCGACGCTTTAAATCGCGCACCAGGTCGAAGAAATATTTCTTTTCTTCGGGCGTCAGCGTCGCCGTCGGCTCGTCGAAGATGATGACCTTGGCCTCGTGCAGTACGGCGCGGGCGATCTCGACCATCTGCTTCTTGGCGGCGCCGAGCAACCCGACCGTCGCGGTCGGGGTGACGTCGAAATTCAGCGATTGCAGGAACTGCTGGGCGGCGATGTAGATGCCGCGCAGCCGGTTGTAGAACCGTTCCTGGCCCAGGAACAGGTTTTGGGCCACCGTCATGGTCGGCACCAGGCTGTTTTCCTGGAACACCATGGCGATGCCGAGATGGCGGGCTTCGAGCGGCGTCCGGGGCGCCGCTTCGACACCGTTGACCTGCATCGTGCCGGAGGTCAGTGTCACCACGCCCGCCATCACTTTTGTCAAAGTCGATTTTCCGGCGCCGTTCTCGCCGACAAGTGCGTGAATCTCGCCGCGGCGGAGTTCGAAATCGACATTCTCGATTGCGGGCACCCCGGCATAGAGCTTGGTCGCGTTGCGAAGCGTGAGGATGAAATCGCTCATGCGCGCAATTCCTGCTCGATCATGGTGAGTGGCGCGCGCAGCAGCCGGCCCGGCCCCTTGGCGATGGCGAACAGCGTGCCATCGATTTCGACGGCCGCGACAATGCCATGGTTGACGCCGTCGACCCGGCTGTGCAGAGCGTAGAGCGGGACGCCGCTCGCGTTCAACCTGATCACAAGGCCATAGGATCGCGGCGGCGCCCACGGCTTGACCACGCCCATGGTCTTGATATGGGCGCCCTGCATCGGCTCGAGAAACGACAGGCCGGATTTCAGCTTCGGCGCGATCCAGTATTCCGGATCGATTTCCGCCATCATGCGCCGGCGGTAGGCATTCTCGCGCAGCACGAATTCGACCAGCTGCGTGCGCGCCGCGAACGCCGTGAGCCAGAAACCGCCTGATGGAGCCGGAGACAGCCGCGAAGGATAGACCGGCAGATTGTCCAGCACCGCGCGCTGGCTTCCATCCGGGGCGATGCCGATTACGCGGTGCCGCCAGCTTTCGCTGACCAGGACGCCATCTTCAGCGGCGCACGCGCCAAACGCGTAGGCCAGCCCCGAGGCGATCGGGTGCACGCGTCCGCTGGCGATGTCGAGGCTGAGGACTTTGCCGGTGCGGCCTCGTTCCATCAGGTCGTACACCCATTGCCCGTAAGGCCGCGACGTCGAGCCATTGGTTGCAATCAGCGTCCCGCCTGCGCCGGGCGAAAGCGCGTTGACCGCGTTGATCGAGAGGTCGGTAAAAGTCGCGCTGGGGTCGGATGCCGAAGGCGTCGCAAACACCTGCACCTCGCGACCGTCCAGCGCGACCGCGATGCCGCCGCCCGGCAGGCAGCACAGCGCCGTGATGGCGCGGTCGAACCGCCTGACCTCCGTGGTGACGGTGCCGTTGAGGCGCAGAATGGCCGAGCCATCGGCGATGTAGAGCGCCTTGCCGTCGGTGGCGAGATCCTCGGGCGCGTCGAATTGCGCGACCGTCTCGGCCTTTTCCAGGATCTGATTGGGTTTCAGCGCGCCGTCGAACGACGGCACCGTGATGGTCGCATCGCCTCGCCCCAGAAAGCGATCGGCGAAGCCCTTCAGTCCGGCGATCATGGAGTCTTCCTCCAGCGCCGTTCGTACTGGACGAAGTCGGGGTCGGCGCCGGCGAGCTTGTATCGGCCGATCCGGTTGTTGGCGATGCCGCCAAGATAGAGATAACCGCGATGCTCGCGCATCGACGTGATCATCGGATGGTTGACGCCGCGCAGGTCCCACAGCGAATCCAGCACCTCGCCGCGCTCGTTGAACTTGATCACGCAGCCGGTGTTGATGTTCGGGAACAGCCATTCGTCGATCGGAACCCGCTTGCCCATGCGCTTGCGGAAGCCGGGCATTTTCCAGGCGAGATCGAGCGCGGGGCTGCGCATGCCGACCATGGCCAGCCAGTAGTTCCCGTCGGAGGCGAGATTGATGTTGTCGGGATAGCCCGGCAGATTGTCGATGACGGTCTCGGTCTTTCCCGCCTTCGGGCCGTCGAACCAATAGCGCTTGATCGAGCAGCCAAAGGTTTCCGCGAACAGGATCGATTGCCCGTCGCTCGCGATGCAAATGCCGTTGGGGAATTTCAACCCGCGCAACACCGTGCGCGTGGTGCCGGTGTTTGGGTCGTAACAGATGATGCGGCCGTTGCCGCGCGCCTCCAGCCCATCGACCGGCCACTCGTGCATTTCGTAGCGGACGGTGGCCTCCGAGAAGAAGATGCGGCCGTCGTCGGCGATGTCGAGATCGTCGGCGAGCCGCAGTCGGCTGTCGTCGTTGACCGAATACAGGCTGCGGTTGGTCTCGTCGGTCACCTTCTCGACCTTCCGCTCGGGCGTGATGCGGTAGAGGCCCATGCCGCCGATGCAGACATAGAGATTGTCGCTGCGATCGAAGGCCATGCCGAGCGGCTGGCCGCCGATATGGGCGAACACGTCCATCTCCTGATAGTCGGGCGCCATGAAGCGGATGATGTCGCCGTGGCGCGATCCGGCATAGAGATTGTCGTTGCGATCGAGGATGACGTCTTCCGGCGCCTCGATGCGGCCAAGCCCGATTAGCGTCACGTCGCGCAGTTTGTCGTTTTGCGCGAACGGCCCGCTGCCGGGCTCGGTCGAAACCGCCGGCGCGAGGCCATGGAAGGTCGGGCTGACATAGACCTTGCTGATGATGCGGGTGCGGTTCTTCAACCAGCGGATATCGATGGTGGCGGCGACCAGCAAGACGCCGGCGAGCACCATGCGGTTGACGCCGCCGCTGACCGACAATGTCGTCAGGCCGTTGATCACGAACAGCACGATCAGCGTGCCGACCAGTGCTTTCGCCACCGAGCCCTTGCCGCCGCCGAGGCTGATGCCGCCGAGCACGGTCGCGGTCAGGACCGTTACTTCGAGGCCGACGCCGACATCGCCGCCGACGGTGCCGAGTCGTGCTGCGAAAAACAGCGCGCCGATCGCGGTCAGCGCGCCGCTCGCGGTGTAGCATAGCGCGATCGTGCGCCGCACCGGAATGCCCGAATTGTAGGCCGAGCGGCGCGAGCCGCCAATCGCGGTGACATGCCATCCCGGCCGCAAACGTGTCAGAAAGACATGGCCGAACACAGCGACGACGAGATAGACCAGCACGACGCTGGGCACGCCAGCTACGCCGCCGCCGCCGATGAAATTCCAGGAGGGAATGTCGGGGAAGGCGGCGGCGATCTTGTTCGAATAGTCGAACAGCAGCAGGTCGTAGGCGGAGCGATAGATGATCAGCGTGATCAGCGTGGTGATGAAGGCGCGCAGCCGCAGATACCCGATCAATAGCCCGTTGATGGCGCCAAGCGCCAGGCCACATGCGATCGTCGCCACGATCACTGCCGGCACCGGCCAGTCCAGCACGTTGAGGCAGAACAGCGCGCAGAAGTCGCACAGCGCGAACATCGATCCCACCGAAAGGTCGATGCCGCCGACGATGACGACGAGCGCCATGCCGAGCACGACGAAACCGATTTCGCCGGCCTGCCGTCCGGTATCGGCAAGGCTGCCGACCGAGAGAAAGCCGTCGATCGAGCGGGAGAGCGCGATAGTGATGATCAGGAGAACGATCACCGGGATCGCCGTCTCCGTCCAGCGCTTGGATAGGATTTCGCCGAGCAGATGGTCTGGCCAGTAACGATATCGCAAACGAAGTAGTGCGTCTTGCATCGGCGGCCTGAAGAGGACGGAGGAATCGGATGTGCGGTCGGCTCGGCTCGAGCCGAACGGCCAGGCGAGATCCCGGCCGTTCGGCTAGGTGTTGCGAACGTTATCTACTTCTTGAGATCGCTGAGATTCCAGCAGGCGGTATCGCTCGCCGCATTCTCCTTGGTGATCGGAATCAGCGTCGTGTACATTGATCCCTTGACCGATCCCGGCTTGACGCCGGACGAGACCAGCCATTTGATCACGCCGGCCATCTGCTCGGCCTGGGTCGGCACGTCGTAGCTGAGGTTGAGGTCGAACGCGCCGGATTTGACCAGTTCGCACGCGCCCCGGCGCTCGCCGCCGCCGGAGGTCGCGACGAACACCTTGCCGGTGAGGCCGGCTTCCTTCACCGCGGCCGCGGTGCCGATATCCATGCCGTCCCAGAAGCCGACGATTCCGCACAGATCAGGGTTCTGCTTCAGCACGGTCTGCGTGATCGCCTTGGCCTTGGCGGCATCCCAATCGGCGGCCTGGCTCGAGACCACCTTGATATCCGGGTTCTTGGCCAGCACGTTCTCGACGCCCTTTAGAGTATAGGCGCTCGCCGCCGCCGACAACGCGCCCTGCACGATCGCGATCTTGTTCGATTTGCCCTTGCAGGCGTTGACCACCGCCTCGGTGTCGCGCTCACCGATTTCGATCCAGTTGGCGCCGACAAAGGCCGAACTGCGATAGCTCGAGCCCATATTGATCTGGATGACATAGATGCCCTCGTTCTCGGCGCGCTGCAGCAGCTTGGCGTAGGTCTGCACGTCCGGATTATGGATGATCATCGCCGCCGGTTTTTCCGAGATTAGCGTCGTCACCGCCTGGGCGCCGGCATTGGTGCTCCAGTTCGGATCGCGTACGATCACCTTGACGCCGTAGGGCTCCAGCTCCTTCTTGACGCCGGCGAACCAGCCCTCGGTCAGATCGAAATTCATCGCGACCGGCACGTAAGCGACGGTCTTGCCGCGCAGCGATTCCTTGAACGCCCCTTGAAACGGCTCGTCGAGGCCTTTTTGCGCAAGCGCCGGCGCGGCTGCCGCGGCGATCAGGCCGACGCTGCACAGCATGGTCTTGAGCGTCGTCCGTCCGGATAAAATCATATCGTCCTCCCGTGATTGATGTTGCTGGTATGGCCTGTGTTGTTACGCGGCGATTCAAATGTCGCCTTGTTGCGCGGTCTCCTCGTTGCGCGGGTTCAGGAACGAATCCGCGATCACCGCGACCAGGAGCACCACGCCCTTGACGAGGTTTTGGCCGGAATAGGAAACATCCATGATGGTCATGCCGTTGAGCATGGTGCCGATCAGCAGCGTTCCGATGATGACATTGAGGACGCCGCCGCGGCCGCCGGATAATCCGATGCCGCCGAGCACGACCACCAGGATCACGTCGTAGATCAGCGTCGAATTGAAGATCCGCGTCGGCATGCTGTTGACCGATGCCGCCATGATCAGGCCGGCGAAACAGCCGATCACCGCCGCCAGCACATATTGCAGCACGATGATCGGCCGCGTTGGAATGCCGGTGACGCGCGCGCCATTCGGATTGTCGCCGATCGCATAGATGTAGGCGCCAATCCGCGTCTGTCGCAGCAGGAAGGCGACTGCGAGGCACGATAGCGCGAACATCACGATCGACATCGGGATGCCCAGCAGATTGCCCTGTCCGAGGCGTTCGAAGCCATCGAGCCCCGGGCTCCATTGCACCACGTCGAGCTTGAACAGCGCGGCCTGGCCCAGGCCGGCGAGAAACAATCCGGACGCCAGTGTCGTGAACAAGGACGGCACCTCGGCGTAGGCGATCAGCCAGCCGTTGACGAGGCCGAACACCGCCGTCAGCGCAAAGGCGGCGGCGAGCGAGACCGGCAGCGAGTGGCCGTCCTGCACCATCTGCAGCACGAGCCCCGGCGGCACCGCCAAAGCCGCGATCAGCGAAATGTCGATGCCGCGTCCGATCACCACGATCGCCATGGCAAGCCCGAGGATGCCGAGCACCGCCACGTTCTGCAGCAGCGTCAGCATATTGTCGGTCGTCAGAAAGCCCGGAAGGGTAAGCGCGAATACGGCAAACAACGCCGCAAACACCGCAAATACGATTCCCTGCTGTCCGAACCTCCTGATTCCCATCCCGGCGTCTCTTATTGGTTCTTTTGCCGGAGATGTTCGCGCGCTTTGATCGGCAATGCAAGCGATCAGGGCGATATCGGCGGTTGCGACATGAAAGCGGCGGCGCATTCCGTCGTGAAGAATTCTCGTCGCGCACGCAAGGCATGCCGCAGGGATCGATGTCCCGCCTGTTGTCCCGACGCCGTCGACGCCCATTCACTCACATTCGACACGCGCGTGACGTTGAAATTAGGTTACGCTGTTGCGAGCCTATTCGATGGAGGAGGCGATCATGCTGACCATGTCCCATGCTGCGGGTGCGAACGAGCCTGTGGTTCGCGACATCACGCTCGGCGAGTTGCTGCGATGGGCGGCGGAAACCGCGCCGGACCGGATCGCGCTGATTGCCGGCATCCCCGACCGGGACAATCGCCGGCAATGGACCTACGCGGAGCTGTATGCGCAGGCGTTGCGCACCGCGCGGGCGCTGCGGGCGCGTTTCGAGCCGGGCGAACGGGTCGCGATCTGGGCCTACAACATTCCCGAATGGATCATGATGGAATTCGGCGCTGCGATGGCGGGCGTGATCCTGGTGACGGTCAATCCCGGCCTCCGGTCCGGCGAGGTCGAATACATCCTGAAACAGTCGCGCGCGGCCGGCGTGCTGGTGGTGAGGGAATTCCGCGGCAATCCGATGCTGGCGACGGCTGAGGCGCTGAAAGCCCGCTGTCCGGAATTGCGCGAGATCATCTGCTTCGACCAATGGGATGAATTTCTGCAAGCGGGTGACGTCGCGGGCGTCGAACTGCCGATCGTGCGGTCGACCGATCCGGTGATGATCCAGTACACGTCAGGCACGACGGGATTCCCCAAGGGCGCGCTGCTGCACCATCGCGGCCTCGTCAACAACGGCGCGCACACTGCGGATCGTGCCGGCATTCCCGACGGCGCCGTGCAGGTCACGACCATGCCGCTGTTCCATACCGGCGGCTGTGTCTGCTGCGTGATCGGCGCGGTGTCGAAGCGCGCGACGCAGGTGCTGGTCGAGGCCTTCGATCCCGGGCTGGTGATCGAGCTGATGCACACCTATCGCTGCAACGCGATGCTGGGCGTGCCGACCATGCTGGTGGCGATGATGGAGCATCCGTCATTTGCCTCGGCCGATCTTTCCTCGCTGAAGGCGATCTATTCCGGCGGCTCGACGGTGCCGGCGGCGATCGTCGCCGATCTCGAACGGCGGCTCGGCGCGCCCTTTACCATTGTATTTGGCCAGACCGAATGCTCGCCGGTCGCGCTGATGACCTGGGCCACCGACAGCATCGACGACAAGGCCAACACCATCGGCACGCCGATGCCGAACGTCGAGGTCAAGATCGTCAACCCCGATACCGGAGCCACCGTTCCGATTGGTGAGATCGGCGAGATCTGTACCCGCGGCTATCACGTCATGCACGGCTATTTCGAGGACGAAGCCGCCACCAAAGCGGCGATCGATGCCGAGGGCTGGCTGCACACCGGCGATCTCGGCGCGATGGATGCGCGCGGCTACTGCACGGTGGAGGGCCGGCTGAAGGACATGATCATTCGCGGCGGCGAAAACATCTATCCGCGCGAGCTCGAGGAACTGCTGTTCCGCCATCCCAAGGTCGGCGACGTCGCGGTGGTGGGATTGCCGGACCAGCGATGGGGCGAGGTGGTCGCCGCCTTCATCCGGCCGCCGCCGGGCGCGACCATCGACAAGAACGAACTGCACGATTACGTGCGCGAGCATCTCGCCCCGCACAAGACCCCGCGGCACTGGTTCGTCGTCGACGCCATGCCGCTGACGGGATCCGGCAAGATTCAAAAGTTCAAATTGCGCGAGCAATGGTCGCAAGGCGGGATGAAGGAGCTTTGATCGCCGCGCGGCGCACGCTCATCGCCACATCCCGCGCATCCTTGCGCCGACGTCGATGCGAACGCCTTGGTTGGCGGCGCGGGCTGCGGTCGCCGTCGCCGCCAGCGGCCATGTTGTTTTTTCGAACAGGCCGAGCAGCCGGTCGGGAATGAAACGCGTCCGTGAGGCATAGACGTGGCGGTCGCCTTGCGCGTTCTGGCCGTGGGTGAAGAAGCGCTGCGGCACCACGAGGTGAAGATCGTCCCTGGCGCGCGTCATCGCCACATAGAGCAGGCGGCGCTCTTCCTCGATTTCGGCCGAGGTGCCGGCGCCGAGATCCGACGGCATGCAGCCGTCGACGACGTTGAGCAGAAACACCGATTTCCATTCCTGTCCCTTGGCGGAATGGATCGTCGAGAGAATGAGATAATCCTCATCCAATAGCGGCACGCCGGCCTGATCGCTGGTGGCGTCCGGCGGATCGAGCGTCAATTCGGTCAAAAAACGCTGGCGCGAGGGATAGCCGCCGGCGATCTGTTCAAGCTGAACAAGATCGGCGCGCCGCGCGCTAGAATCCTCGTGAATGCGATCGAGATGCGGCTCATACCACAGCCGCGCCCGCTCCAGCTCCGCCGGCCAGCCGGCATCGCCCGAGCCGAGGTCGGTGATCACATCGACAAAATCTCGCCAGTCGCCGCCGGCGCGGGGAGGCGAGGGCGCTTCACTTAGCGCGGCCAAAGGATCGGCGGCCTTTGCCATGTGGTCGAGCACGCGCTGCGCCGATTGCGGCCCGACGCCGGGGATGAGATGCATCAGCCTGAACGCCGCGACGCGGTCGCGCGGGTTCTCCGCAAAGCGCAGCAGCGCCAGCATGTCCTTGATGTGCGCGGCATCGAGAAACTTCAGGCCGCCGAACTTGACGAAGGGGATGTTGCGTCGGGTCAGCTCGACTTCCAGCGGCCCGCTGTGATGCGAGGTGCGGAACAGCACCGCCTGCTGCTTCAGCGCGGTGCCGGCCTCGCGATGCTCCAGCACCCGTTCGACGATATAGCGGGCCTGATCGGCCTCATCGCGCACCGACACCAGTTGCGGTTTTGCCGACGAGGTCCGCTCGGTCCAGAGGTTCTTGGTGAAGCGTTCGCTGGCAAGTTCGATCACGCCATTGGCGGCCGCAAGTATGGGCTGCGTGGAGCGGTAATTGCGATCCAGCGTGACGATCCTGGCCGGCGGATTGAACTGGCTCGGAAAATCGAGAATGTTGCGCACGGTGGCGGCGCGAAACGAATAGATCGATTGCGCGTCGTCGCCGACCACGGTGAGGCCTTCGCCCGCCGGTTTCAGCGCCAGCAGGATCGAGGACTGCAGCCGGTTCGTATCCTGGTACTCGTCGACCAGCACGTGATCGAAACGGCCGCCGATCTCTTCCGCCAAAACCGGATCGCTGACGGTCTGTGCCCAGTACAACAACAGGTCGTCGTAATCGAGAATGTTCTGGCGCTGCTTGGCTTCGACATAAACAGCGAATAATTGCTTGAGCTCCGCCGCCCATCCCGCGCACCACGGAAACGATTTGCCGAGCACCTGTTCGATCTCGGCTTCCGCATTGACGCAGCGGGAATAGATCGCAAGGCAGGTGCCCTTGGTCGGAAAGCGCGCTTCGGTTTTGGAAAATCCGAGTTCGTGCCGCGCCAGATTGATCAGGTCGGCGGAATCCTCGCGGTCGTGGATCGTGAACGCCGGATCGAGCCCGATCTGTTCGGCGTAGTCGCGCAGCAGCCGCGCGCCGATGCCGTGAAAGGTGCCGGCCCAGGTCAGTGCGTCGGTCATGACAGTGGCGTTGTCGCCCATCACCTTGCGCGCGATCCGCTCGACCCGGCGCGCCATCTCGCTCGCCGCTCGCCGCGAAAACGTCATCATCAGGATGCGCCTGGGATCGGCGCCGTTGACGATCAGATGCGCCACCCGGTGCGCCAGTGTGTTGGTCTTTCCGGACCCCGCGCCGGCGATGATCAAAAGCGGCGCGCGCGCCGCGCCGTCGCGCTCCGGTACGCCGTGCTCGACGGCAAGCCGCTGCTGATCGTTGAGGGTATCGAGATAGGCTGCGGCGGCTGGCATGATCGGGGTGATTCGAGGAGGCCCGACGCTCGCTGAATTCCTGCTTTGTTCGCAATGGCATATCGGCGCGCTAACGCACTAGCCCCGCTCCCGTGGTATGCTCGTTGCAAGCAAGGAAGTGCGATGCAACTTCAATCCACCCTGACTTGTCCGAAATGCGGCCATCAGGCCGTCGAGACAATGCCGACGGATGCCTGCCAGTTTTTCTATGACTGCAAAGGATGCGGCGAGCGGCTCAAGCCCCTTGCGGGCGATTGCTGCGTGTTTTGCTCTTACGGGTCGGTGCCGTGCCCGCCGGTACAGAGCAACATGCGTTGCTGCGTGCAGGGGAGTCACTAGAACGTTATCGGGCGAAGTGGAGACCGGTTCGCGTCAGGAAAACGCGTCAAATCGAAAATCCGGAGCCTCGATCTTGTCGAAACGGAAAAGGCTCAAAAACAAGACCGCGCCTCGCCGATCATCGTCGCCTGTGATGCTCTCAGATCCCGCGGTCGGATGTCCTGGTCCGCCGCCGCCTGGACTTTTCCTTGGTCGGACCGGAAGGCGCGGGGCCGTGAGGCGGGACGTCGATGGTGCTCGCGAGCACCATTTGCGATCGCGACGGCTCGGCCTGCGGCGGCGATTGAAGCGGCGCCGAAGCCCCATGCATTTCGTCGTGCTCCGGCACGGCGGAAGGCGCATGCATTTCCGCGACGGGCTGATCGGCTTCGTACCAGTCGATGACTTCGAACGTCATCCCGCGCCGCTCCATCTCGGCTTCGAGATCGGCGGCATGAAGCTTCCACGCCGGCGTCTTGCGGACGCGATACCTGCCTTCGCCGCCAAAGGCCTCATCGGCCGCCAGCGCCTCGCGGACGCCTTCATATAATTTGACAAGGCTATCGTTGGTGAACCCTTGATAATCCATCGGGTCTCTCCCTGCAAAAAACCCCCGTCGTAAAAAAATCAAATTGGTTCTGCGCCGGGCTTTGGGTTCCATCCAGCAAATCCGCGCGGTAACCTTGATCGGTTAGGTTAAGGCCGCGCCTTGATCGGGCAGGCCTGCCGGTAGCCGGATAGGTTGAGCCCTTCACGGAACCCACCCTAACATGGTGGCAAAGCTCCGTCGTCATTCCCGGGCAAAAGCGCCAACGGGTCCGCAAAGGCGCGGCCCGATGACAGGCTCCGCGCGTCCTTCGCCCTAAATACCCCGGCCATCCATGTTGCATCGCAAGACTGTTTTGAAGGCCGATGAACGCGCGGGGCGCAGGCCTGGCTCACCTCGCCCCGCTTGCGGGGAGAGGTCGGCGCGCAGCGCCGGGTGAGGGGGCTTTCTCAGTAAGCGGGGCGAGTTGCGCTAAGCTTAGCCGTCATTGCCGGGCTTGAGCCGGCGATCCAGCTCCTTCGCAAGAACTCGCATGAGGTTTGATGGATGCGCGGGTCGTCTAGCGCGAAGACGCGCGGAGCCTGTCATCGGGCCGCGCCTTGCGCGGACCCGTTGGCGCTTTTGCCCGCGCTTGACGAGTGAACAGGTTGCACGTCCCGCGGCGCTCGGCTCGCAAGGATCGATGCGCTTTGCTCATGCAAAGCGCATCAATTTGCCGAACCGGCTCGCGCCTTGCGGGCTACTTGATTTTACCCGCCTGGGCGACGTCGCGCGGCGGCTCCGCGGTGTTGTCAGCCGATGGCGCACTGGTGGCAGTGTACTCGGCTTGAACGACGTCCGCGATCCACTTGCCGGCCGAGGGATAACGAGTCGCAACCACCACGACAGCGACGAACAAGGCCATCGAAATACTGAAGGCCGCAAATAGCTTCGCCCAATCGCCATCGCGATTTTCAGGGTTTCTCTCATTGAGGGAAATTGGCATGGGATCCTCCAAACAAAGAGTTACCCATCCATAGCTCCGATCGACGACGCCGAGGTATGAGCCGGATCACATCCTTGGGCCGCAGCGATGCCGCACGAGAGAGACCTATAAAAAACCTCCGCCCGGAGGCAAAGCCGGCGGAGGTTTTTGGTCGAAGCGTGCCGTTGAAAACGGAACGTCACGAATGTATCGGAGGATGTTTAATGATTTGCGCCCCGTAAAATTACGGGAGACCAAAGCGTTTTCGAGCGAAGTGGATACCGGTTCGCGTCAAGAAAACGCATCAGATAAGGAAGCGAGAGCCCCGTTTCGATTCTATCGAAACGGAAGCGGCTCGGGAGCGCAGGGCGCGCTCGCTATTCTTCAAGCCAGCCTTCGGCGGCGGCCGCCGCGCGAAAAGATCGCCAGGCCCGGATTTCGTTGTCATCGGATACGCCGGCGTGATTCAGCGCCTGCCGCGCCACCTGCCAATGCGGCTTGTTGCGATAGGAAAGCCGCATGTGCGCCATGAATGAATAGGCATCGTCGGCGCTCTTGATCCGGTTGGCGCCCGACTCCGGTTTCAATTTCATGGGGCTGAACGTCATGGCTGCCTCACCGGTCGTTGTCGTCCGGATGCACCCACACATACGGCGCGGTCTGCCGTTCCTCCGTCAGCCGGATCATGTGCACCGGCGGCGAGTAGTGCGGCGTGCGGCACGACCGGCATCTCAGCGCCGCCTCGAGTTTCCAGATCGGCGTCTCGCGTGGCCGCCGCACATGTTTTAGCGGAATGCTGGCCTCGGTTTCGCAGCGCCGGCATTTCACCTGCAGCCAGCCGTAGCCGCCATTGAGGCATTGCGCGATGCTCGGTGAGGGCTGCGCCGGTCCTCCATAGCCTTCCATGCGGATCGACCACGCCTCGGCCTCGGCGCGATCGGCGGCGCGGATCGCCTGTTGCGCCCTTTGCCGCGCGCCCTCGGCGCGAATGGTCGCGCCCGTCAGCCGGGAGCCGAAAATGCTCTGTCGCGATTTGGTGCTCATGATCAGCTGATTACAGCGCCCCTTGCGAGGGCGCGCAATGCCACTAGCATTAGGCGGCCGGAACCGTCGCGGCGCGCTACAGGTTTGGTGAGATTATTCGATTACCACGAGCCAGGCCACGATCGCCACACCACAAGCGGCGCGATCAGGTGCGCGCACGCTCGAACTTCAGGCTACAGCGGACGTTTCGATTCGCCCCTTGCCGAGACATTGCTTACAGCGTCCGGGAAAGATTCGGCGGCCGGGCTTCGGCTGTGCGACCGCCGGATATCCGGTGCCTTCGCAGGCCGGGCAATCGATCTCGGTGCCTGCTTCCTTTGGATTATATTTCTTCATGAATTCATTTCTCTGGAACGAGGAAGACCATTTTCATATCGTTGTGTGAAACGGATTGGCGGTCGCGATTATCCCATGTGAGCGTGACGCCGGACCAGTTCTTTGCGGTGACGGTGCCTCGATCATTCTGGTCTTCGCCCCAGCAGACGCGAGCGCCTACCTGAAGCCCTCGGGACTGTTCGCCGGTCATGTCGCGACTCCATCGCATGACGATAGTAATAGGATGCGGTTCGGGTGACAGCGAATCCAAACAGCCGCGCCGGCCCGCACATCCGGTGATGCGGTTAAGGGTGAACCCCCGTAAAACTACCGGGTTCGCGGCAGGTCCTTGCGGCCCCGGAAAGCATGACGCCGCCGAGCTGAATAATGCTCGGCGGCGACGCGCCAGAACTGGGCATTGCAATCCCCCAGCACGGTATCCTTGCACGGTTCGTGCCGAAAGCGGCCCCGTAAGACTACGGTTACGGTCTCCGGCTCCTGCTGATCTTGTTCTTGGGCCTGGCTTTCTTCGCCGCGAGCGGCGTTCCAGCGGCCTCCCGCGCCAGCCGCTCGGCCTTAAGCCGCTCCCGGTTGGCGAAAAATGCCTTCTGTGCCATCTCATGCTCGGTCATTGCCTTTTCGGCATCGACCTGGCGAAATGCCTTGCGCGCATCGCGCACCGCTTTGGTGATCGGCCGGGCCGGTTCTACTTCGCCTGGTGTCATTGTCATTTCTTCACCTTGAAAGCAGCCCCTTATTCCTTCTTGCTTGATAATCTGATGATCAACCGATCACGGTCCCAAAGTTCGACGTCATGACGATCGACCAGTTTTTGCGCGGCATTCTTCGCCGCTTCTTCGTCAGCGCACTCACTCAGGAATTCAGCGCCAAAAAAGTGGCCGTCTCGACCGATGATGTATGCGCGGTAATCCGGCATGATGCCGCTCCCTTTGGACGAGGTGGGAGCGTGCAGAACTCTCTGTCACCGGCAGTTACCGTTGGCCGAGCGGTGATATCCCTTATATGGGAAGCCGACCCCGCTAAAGCGAGTCATTCCGCGGCGCCAAATGAGGCCACTGAGGCCATCGGATGGTGTGTTTGTGCCGACTGAACGGCCCGTAACTCTCCGCATCGTCTTTTGTTCCCCAGTTCGGGATAATGAGCCGCGTAGATACCCTTGGCTGCATCGCCAATCGGCCTACCGGCGCCGCGCCACCGCGATCCCCAGCAGGAATGCCGCGAGCAGCGATCCCAGCGGCGCCTCGCGGGCGATGTTGCTGAGGATGCTCAGCGGCATGCCCGGCTTCTTGCCGGCGTCGATGGCGTCGCCGATCCGGTGCGCCGTGCCTTTCACCGCCTCCGAGACATCAGCCATGGTCGATTTTGGTTCGGGTGCGGGATCGAGGCCTTCATAGACAAAGGGTGGGGGTTCGTTGCTCATCGTCAGGTCCTCGCGCATCTGGCCATCCGGCAGCCTTGCGTGGTTGTCGTTTCAAAGTTTGCCGTTACCGCGATCCAATGTTCCCCGCTCCAATTGGTTCCACGTTTGGCACGGATGCGGGCTAAAGCTCGCCGCCGCGCAGTGCGCGTGCCCGACGACGATCCTCAGTGGCCCTAATCCGTTCCGCCCAATATCTTTCGCGTGGGCCCCCGGGGCTTTCATCCGCTTCGATCTTTTCTGCTTGCTATATGTTGCCTTTAGGCTGAACGATCTTCTTTGGAATGGAGGTCATCATGAATGCCGCATTCTCATTTCTGATCTCGATAGGCATCCTAGCTTTGGGCATTTGGATTGTTGCTGGCAGCATCGCCGCTGGCTCGCCTTTGGGTTGGACGCTCATGGGACTACTTACCGTCATTGTGGGTTCGATCAGCCTTTATGACGCAGTTCGCGATGTCAGAATCGCGTAGCTGATCGGGTTCGCGCAACGGTCACGGGTCCTCTGCCTGATCCATCCGCTAGTTTCGCGCGGGATAGCTGCGCTCGACGACAGATCGGTATGAGCCGGTTCACATCCTCGGCCCGTAGGGCGCTTTCGCGCGAGAGCGACGGTCCGCCGATTTGGCAGCCACTGATGCATTTTTGTCAGCGCCAGCCGCTTTGCTGCGCCCTAAACTGAAACCCGGGTCACGGCCCAGTTGCCGTCCGTGTTTTAGGGCAGGAGCTGAAAGTGTTCATTGTGCAGGCCAAGCCGCGCGAGCCGGAAGGGATCGTCAAGGTCGTCACGGAAACGCGCGAGGAAGCATTGGCGGCGGCAAAGAATTTCCTCGACCAGGGAATGCCTTTCGTCACGATTGTCGCCGATGGCCGCGTCTACACGGCGGAGGAATTCGCTCTCACCGTCATCAACGACGCGGAACGCTGAAAAATCGCCTCACGCTTTCTCCGAGGTCCAGCTTCTGTCGCCGCAACGACATTCGAACCTGTGAAACGTCCGGCCCGCCGGAGGATCCAGCATGCTTGAGACAAAAACGGGCTGTTCCCCACATTTGACGCAGGGCGGTGCGGTCGGCGGCTGGCGAACCGGTTGTTCCACGGCAGCCGGGATAGCATGTCTCTCGCGCAAGACAAGTTAAGGATCGGCGGCGCAACCATGGCTGCACCGCGGCCGCAATTTTTCGGCCGGTGCCGGCCCGTTAGTGTTTTGCCGGGAACTACCCCTCCAGCGTAAATCCAACGCGCAAGGTGACCTGGTAATGGCCAACCGACCCGTTTTCGATATGCCCCCTCGTTTGCACCACCTCGAACCATTTCATGTCGCGAATGGTCTTTGAGGCGCGGGTCAGGGCATTCTGAATGGCGTCTTCGATACTTTTCTCGGAAGAACCGACGAGTTCCAGGATCTTGTAAACATGATCCTTCATTCCAGTCGTAACCGGCATGGCGAAACCTCCGTTGTCATATCAAAGGGTGAAGCTACGCTTACTGCTGATAATCTCAATGGCATGGAGCATCTGCCTCCGCATGACGGAAATGCCAAGATCAAGCCAGTAGTACACGTTGTAGTATCTCCGGCCGTCGTGATCGGAATACGCAATCAGAAGCCTCTTTAGCCGGGCTTTCGAAAGCGCTTTGACAGATCTCAAGAGAGTTGCTTTTCGTACCTCATCCGATTCCGAGCTAAACAGCGTGATGAAGTCATTGTCCGAAAGCTCAACGATTTCCTTGTCGCTTGCGAGACCGACAACGCGCGCGAGAAGCGGACTGGCATTGGCACCTTGCACAACTCCGGAAATCGGCCTTGGCCAATCGCGTGAATCGCTTCGGCGATAGGCCGCATCTTATTATCATCATTATCGAAGAGTCCGCTGAGAAGCGTCGCACTTTCATCGCGGCGATCGAGTAACCCGATCAACATCGCTACATCCTGCCACTCGCCGTGCTTTTTCAGATATTCCACATCAAGCGATGAAAACTCAGCAAACCCGCTCGATACAACTCGGCGGATTCTTTGCAAATCTTCCGGCTCGCCTTTTTCGGAAAGTAGATCAGTTCCTTTCCGAACCAATTCTTTCCGGATGCTCTCTTGGAGTGATTTGAGCCGAGTTAGGGTATCCGCATCAATGAGGCGCTTTTCCAAATCTCGATATGCAGCGTCAAATTCGCTTTGGAAGTGATCATCGATGGAGGCACGCAGCGCTGGTCCTCGGCTCCGGAAAAGTTTGAAATCAAGCGCAAACCTGGCGTCTTGTTCGAAAATTGTTGTGGCCAGTTGCAACTTTTCCAGCGCCGCTTCGCTTAAGGCCCGTAGCTTCGATTTCATAAACCGAACCCAGAGCGCCTCACCCTCCTTGTCCGGCGGCAGCGGGGGATATCCAAGAAGCCCAATTCCCGTTCGCGCGGGTGGCTTTACGATGATCGATCTTGCCTTATCGTCGGTAAATTCCCGTCCGTCCCTGATGAGACAACGAAGTGCCTCGAAACGAATAATGGATTCGGAGTCGTCTAATAACCTCTCGGCAGCGTCCAATGGAAGGGCATTCCGCGCCGTCAAAATTGTTACGAGGGTTGCACGGACCTTCGCGTTTCTGTGAGCCACGCCGTCGAGCAGAAGCGCCGTCCCTAAGGAAGCGGGCTTAGCAAAAATTGCTTGCGTTAAGCGTTGCTCTATGTTTTCAGGTTGCAGCGCGATCAGTGATTTGACTGCCTTTTCTCGGCTTTGCCGGAGATTGATGCGAATGATTGCGTCGGCTGCCGCGCTGACGGTCTGATAACCTCGCTTCTCATATTCTTCAGTAAGAATGGGAAGATCCACCTCATCTCCGCACGCGGCGAGATACTCCAGAGCGGCAACCCTCAGGCGTTCTGGGTTGGTGGGTGACAGCCATGAGCGGATGAACGCGCGGCGATCAATGCCAAAGTCTTCGTCCGCAATAGGCGGCAAAGGCCTAATCGGTTCGCCGATGAGGCGCATTGCGGTCAGCGCGCCAAAACGTTGGCTTTGTGAGCCGGCTAAGGCGATCCACGAGAAATAGCCGGTTTCCTGCGCGTTTGCCATGACATACCAGTGCCAGAGAGGCACAACTTCGTTGACGATATTGTCGAGGCCACTTGCGATCAGACCTTCCATTTCTCGCCGGCTCAGCGTCAGAGTAGCGCGGTTCTGGAAAAGGAGATTTGCGTCATGGGGGGCAAGAGAGTTTTCGTCGTTTCCCTGAACGCCGACCGTCGCCGCTAGTAACCGAAAACGTGCGACTTCGACGGGAGTCTGGCGCTCGGTCTTCGCGACAAATTCACGCAAAAATTCAGCGCCTTCGGTTGTTAAGGGAGTGTAGGAAGGCGGCGCCGGTTCTGCTTTCGCCGACGCTTCATCAGAAGGTTGCGCTTGCGGTTCTTCCGAAACGGAAACGGCCTCTTGCTTCTTCAACTGTTGGACGTAACGCGTGATCCAGCTATCCAGCTTGTCCTCAAATTCACGCGGCGTTTCGAACTCTTCAAAAAGTATCAGCTTCTCAATAATAATGCGTTCGCGAAAGGATAGGACCTTTTTCAAGTCGGGGCCCTGATCCTTTAGAAATTCGGCGTCGATCTTCTTGAATAGGAGCGTCATTTCAGGCCGGGCAGACTTCTTTCGGCTGGCGACTGCCCGCTCATACTCTTCTTCGAAACCCGAGGTATATTGACCGCCCGGGTGTGTGCCCCATTTTCTCCAGATCATGCCGATGAATGCTTCACGCCTATCGAGATCGAGGTTGATCTGTTCCTGAGGTCGTCCGAAGCGCTTGAACGTATCTTCCCAACCGACAAGTTCGATCTGTATTCCAAACCAGTCGGCCCACCGTTTGTTGAATGCATCTACGACAGCCTTTGCCGCCTGGCGTTCCTGTTGGAGGTCGCCGGGCGAAGCTAGAAATATCTGGACGACTTTGCGATTGTTCGCCATTCAGGGATGTTTCTGCTTGGTTCGGACCGTCGGGATCGAACCGGCATCTAATTCGAGCCGCGAAAGGTCTTACCAGTTACCGCTTTCGCCGCCCTGCTAAGGTCTGCGATTCACAAGAAAAATCAGTATAGAGAAATTTGGTGCGAGCAGAGGGAATAGAACCCCCAAGCGTTTTGGGCAACAGATTTTGGGTCTGCCACGTCTACTAGTTCGGGCGGAGTGGCGCTGCCGCATTCCGCCAATTAATTTCCTTTCGGTGCAATGCGCTGGTGCTATTTCGCCCTACGTGCTGGTTAATCAGGGCGACCGAATTCGACGACCGCCCTCAATTTCGTCCGACGCCCGTTTCCTCTCGCACTCGCACCTCGACAGATCCAATTCCCACAAGCTCAAAGCGATAGCTGGCGTCAGCTTCCGGAAATATTGTTTTCATGACGCTTCCGGTCATCACGACCTCGCCCGCCTTCAGTCCCACGCCCCGCGAAGCCAGTTGCGTGGCAAGCCAGGCGACTGAATTGAAGGGATGGCCTAGGATGTCGCGTCCGTGGCCTTCGCCGATCGCAACCCGGTCCCTGGTGGCGCGCCCGAGCACGGCCTCCAGGTCGGGCCATTTTGTCGAAAATTCCGACAGCACAATGCCGGCGTTCCAGGAATTGTCCGCCACCAGCGACAGCACATCGAGGTCGGCATAATCGGCGCTGCGATCGTCCACGATTTCGATGGCAGCGCATACGCCGTCGATATGCGGGGCGATGGTTTTGGCTGTAAACGGCGCGCCGGTGGCCGGGACGTCCGATGTGATGCGAACGGCGATTTCGAATTCCAGGCCCAGCCGGCCGAAATCCGAACGCCGGACGGTCGCTCCCGTTTCATGCACGCGTCTGGCGAGCACCACACCCGCGATGGGATGGTCGATTCCGCAAAATGTCTGCATCGCAGCCGAGGTCAGTCCAACCTTGTAGCCCACGGCGTCGCCGTGCTCGCCCTTGAGCAGCGTGACGTATCTCTCCTGGATATCATAGGCGTCCGAAATCGCCGCCGGCCGGTCCGGCGCACCGAGCGGTTGGAACGTCGCATTGGCCTTGTGTTCTCTGAGCAGCGTTTCGGCTGCGCGCCGGGCCGCGATATCCTCCATGAGGTCTCTCCCTTTTTTGTAGATCCTGGCGTTCGCCTGACGCGGATGATGCAGGCCGCGATGTTGCCGCGCCATCGGCTCGCTCGTCACGCCTATGTTGCACGTCGCGCGCCATTTCCGGAAGGGGCGATTGCGCTGATTTGCCCGTCGGGCGGTTTGTTGAAGGGGGTGTTTATACCCCTTTGCAAAAATATTTCGCTTAACCCGTCGGGCAAATCATCTCTACAAGCTCGCGCCATCCCACCCCACAGAGGGGCGTTGGCTATCGTCACGAACGCGGGGAGGGATGCGGTGGACGCGGCAGCGTCAGGCGCGCGAAATGATGCAGGGCGGGTTCGAAAGAATCCGTGAGCGATCAAACGGCGAGCTGACGAACGGCGCTGATGCGTACGGCGAAGTCGTGTGGTCCTGACGCCCCGACGCTGGCGTCAAGTTCGCGGATGTTGTGTCGGTCCTACCGGATGCAGATGCAACGTTAGTCCGCAAGCGACGGTGGCAAAAGAGCCCGGTCACCGGGGAGAGTACGAAGGAAGCCGTTAAAACCATTGCGTGCGGGAATGCCGGGCGATTCCGGTGTACTCGTTTACTCGTGTGCATTCTACTACACGAAGCGCACACGAGGCCGCGGGTGCAGCGGGCACCCGGCATTCCCCACGCCCTCTTTTCGGGCGGGAGATAAAAGCAACGCCTCGGGCGCTTCGCGCCGCGAGAGCGAAATCATATGCGAAATTATATCAACGTCATTGCGAGCGCAGCGAAGCAATCCATTCTTTCTTTTTGTTGCGCGATGGATTGCTTCGCTGCGCTCGCAATGACGGTGATACAATTGAACCTCGCGCAATCTTGTCTTTTTGCTGTTTTGAAAAAATCGAGAACTTGCGCAGGCGGCGGTGCGCCCCCTCTCCCCTTGCGGGAGAGGGTTGGGGTGAGGGGGCACGGTCTATCGATAGTCCGTAACCCCTCACCCGGATCGCATCTGTCGATGCGATCCGACCTCTCCCACAAGGGGAGAGGTGACATCGAGCATCTTGGTTGCGTCATTGCGAGGAGCGAAGCGACGAAGCAATCCATCTTCCTTTTTGCTGCGGCCATGGATTGCTTCGCTCTGCTCGCAATGACGGTCTGCTAGGATGGTTTTGGGCCCTCTCGACCCTTGCGCTGGCCGGCCATCGGCGGCACATTTGACGTGCGGCTCACGTGCCGCCAAAAACGACCGAGGAAACCTCCATGGCGGCGACGCGGATCGATTGCGATATTCATCCCGCGGTGGGCGGAACGCGCACCACACTGCTGCCCTACCTTGACGATCACTGGAAAGAGCAGGTCGTCAGCCGCGCCATCGATGGCCTCGATCTCAATTCCTATCCGCCGAACATGCCGCTGTCCGGCCGCGCCGACTGGCGGCCGGCCAACGGCAAGCCAGGCTCCGAACTCGAGATGGTGCAACGCGGCGCGTTCGATCAGCTCGGCGCCAGCCACGCCATCTGCAATGTGCTCTATGGCGCGCAGGCCGTGTTCGATCCCTATATGGCCTCCGCCTTCTGCAAGGCGATCAACGACTGGATCGCGGCCGAGTGGCTGTCGCGGGATTCACGTCTGCGCGCCTCGATCGTGGTGCCGATGCAGGCGCCTGATTTGGCGGTCGAGGAAATCGAACGCCGCGCCGGCGACCACCGCTTCGTCTCGGTGCTGGTGCTGGCGCAAGGCGAGACGCTGCTGGGGCGGCGGCACTACTGGCCGGTGTATCAGGCCGCCGAGAAACACAGACTGCCGATCGCCATCCATGCCGGCAGCCAGTATCGGGGCGCGCCGAGTTCGATCGGCTGGCCGTCCTATCGCTACGAATATTACCTCGCCGAGGCGCAGGCGTTCCAGGCCCAGGTGCTGAGTCTGATCTACGAAGGCGTGTTCCTGAAATTTCCCGGGCTCAAGGTGGTGCTGATGGAATCCGGCATCAGTTGGCTGCCGGCCTTCATGTGGCGCGCCAACAAGACCTGGCGCGGTGTCCGCGTCGAGGTGCCGTGGATCGACCGCGAGCCGGCGTCGATCATGCGCGACCACATCCGCGTCACCACGCAGCCGTTCGAACTCGCCGCCCGATGCGGCAGGGGTCGCCGACATCATCGACATGATCGGCTCCGACAAGATGTTCCTGTTTTCGTCGGATTATCCGCACTGGCAGTTCGACGGCGACGACCCGATCCCGCCGCATCTGCCGGCGAGTCTTGTTTCGCGCATGTGCGCCGACAATCCGCTTGAAACCTTTCCGCGGCTGAAACTCGCCGCCTAGCGTTTGACTTTCGAAGGAGGATCGCATGAGCGACGTCATCGACCGCCCGCTGCTCGAGCCGGAGAAGACCGCGAAAACCAGACTGCGCATCATCGATTGCGACGTGCATCCGAGCCTGCATTCGCATGCCGACCTCGATGCGTTCCTGCCAAAGCGCTGGCAGGAGCATCTGAAAACCTACGGCAGTCATCTGCGCACGCCCTATATCGGCACCACGCCCTATCCGCGCTCCTCGCCGCTGATCGCGCGCCGCGATGCCTGGCCGCCGACCGGCGGGCCGCCCGGATCCGATCTCGATTTCATGCGCAAGCAGCACCTCGATCCGCTCGATGTCGAATTCGGCATCCTGCAGGTGCTCGATCTGTTTATTTTTTCCCAGCAGAACCTCGAATTCGGCGCCGCGATCCAGCGCGCCATCAACGAATGGCAGCTTGCGTTCTGGTCCGATCGCGAGCCGCGGCTGAAGGCCTCGATCCTGGCCGGGCAGGACGATACTGAACTCGCCATCGCCGAGATCGAGCGCTGCGCCAGGCTCGGGCGCTATGTGCAGATCAATGTCTGCCCGCGCGCCAACGAGCCGCTCGGCCGCCGCCGCTACTGGCCGATCTATGCCCGCGCGCAGGAGCTCGGCCTGCCGCTCGGCATCCATGTCGGCGGCTATGGCGGCCACGCGCCGACCGGCGGCGGCTGGCCGTCTTATTATGTCGAGGAGCATCAATCCAATGCGCATTCGGTGGCGGCGCAGCTTTCAAGCCTGGTGATCGAAGGCGTGCCGGAACGTTTCCCGCGGCTCAAGATCGTGTTCATCGAAGGCGGGTTCGGATGGATCCCCGCGACCTGCTGGCGGATGGACCAGCATTTCGCATCCTTCCGCAGCGAGGTGCCGCATCTCAAGCGCCGCCCGTCGGAATATGTGAAGGAGCATTTCTGGTTCACGACCCAGCCGATCGACGAGCCCGACGAGGCCAAACATCTGCGGTCGCTGATCGACTGGGTCGGCGTCGACCGCCTGCTGTTCTCGTCGGATTATCCGCATTGGGATTTTGACGATCCGCGGTTCGCGTTCAAGACGCCGTTGAGCGAGGTGGAGCGCCGCAAGATTTTCAGCGATAACGCCCGCGCGCTCTACAAGCTCTGATCGCGAGAAGCGCGCGCATGACCCGTCACATTGTCGCCCGCACCAACGAGATTCCGTCCGGCGGCAACAAGGTTGTCGATGTCGAGGGCCGCGACATCGTCGTGTTCCATGTCAACGGCGAGTTCTTCGCGCTGCTCAATCGCTGCCCGCACGAAGGCGCGCCGCTCGACAAGGCGGCGTGCGTGGCGCGGCTGACCTCGCCGGAGCCTGGCGTCTACCAGCGCTCGCGGATCGGCGAATTGCTGCGCTGTCCCTGGCACGGCTGGGAATTCGACATGCGCAACGGCCAGTCCTATTTCGATCCCGGCCGCGTCAAGGTCCGCACCTATCCGGTGGTAATCGAAGACGGCGAGACGCTGGCGAAGGGGCCTTATGTCGCCGAGACCTTTCCAGTCCACGTCGAGGACAGCTACGTGATTGTGGAGACCTAGAGCCGATCGACCACGATGTGCGGGAACCGCGGCGGTTCCGGGTTCCAGCGGTATGATTTTTCACATCCCGTATCAAAAATTGTCATGCCGGTGCTATAAGGCTGCCCCCGGTAGCGTTTTTCATGACAGGTAGAGCGGATGTCGAAGCAGTCGATGCGCGAGGAGGCCGAGCGCCTGATCCGCGAAACCATGGAACGCAAGGCCATCGTGGTGAAGCAGGGCAACACCCGCATCGATGCGACCTGCGGAAAATGCGGCGCGCCCAACCGCGTGCTGGCGGCCAAGGGCGAAACCCGCGTGAAATTCGCGTGCAAGGAATGCGGCCACAAGCAAGAGACGCTTTGAACAAAAGACGCTTTGAAAAGATATTTTTGCTACGTGCCCTTCACAAACGCCGCGAACGCCTCGGCGTAATCCGGGTGCCATCGCGACAGCGCGGGGCGGTTCTCGACGATGTCGCCCGCCGCCCAGAGAATCCGCCGCTCGTCGAGGCTTCGCGGCACGTCGTTATCGGGGCACAGGATGTAAAAATCTCCGGCGTCGATGCGTTCGATCATGAAGTCGACGGTCTGTTCCGGCGTCCACGCGCCAGCCGGCTTTTCGGCGCGCCCTCGCGCCGTCAGGCCGGTGAAGACAAAACCGGGGATCAGAAGGTGAGCGCTGATCTTGCTGCCGGAACTGTTCCGCAATTCGTGCTGCAGCGCCTCGGTGAAGGCTTTTACGCCCGCCTTGGAAACATTGTAGGCGGGATCGCCCGGCGGGGTGGTGATGCCCTGCTTGGAGCCGGTATTGATGATCAACCCCGGGCGCCCGCGCTCGATCATGCCGGGTGCGAAAATCTGCGAACCGTGGATCACGCCCCAGAGGTTGACGCCGATCACGCGCCGCCAGTCCTGCAGCGGCCCGAACATTTCGCTGCCCGGCTGGATCCCGGCATTGTTCATCAGGATATCGGTGCCACCGAACTTTTCGCGCACGGCGATTTCCAGCCCCGACACATCCTCGATCCGGCTGACGTCGACCGCCGCCGCCATGACATCGGCGGCGCCCCCCGGCGCTGCCGACGCTATCCTGGCTTCCGCCTCGGCAAGACGGTCGGTCCCCAAATCCGCGATGCAGACCTTCATGCCGAGACCCGCGAACCGCATCGCGGCGGCAAGGCCAATGCCGGATGCTCCTCCGGTGATGACGGCGACGTTATTGGCGGACATGGCGGCGTGGGGCACGTGAGTTCTCCTGACCGGGGATTAAGGATTGTCCCGCCGAACAATCGAACAAATCGGACACACTATTTCCGACATTCAGTATGAAAATGTGGCGTAGCTGCCATGCGCGAAACGGCATGGGAGATCTTTTTCAACGCCATATTGCTGGCCGCGGGCGCGCTTTACGGAGCAGCCTCCTCGCTATATATCCATAGATATAACGATTAGGGCGATCGATCGACATCAAGGGAGAGCCGACATGGCAGTAACGCAGGCGATACCGATCACACGTCATCCTTATGCGGATGGCTCCTACAAGAAGATGCTGATCGACGGCAATTGGGTCGATGCGGCCAGCGGCAAGAAATTCGAAACCCACAATCCCGCCACCGGCGAATTGCTGGCAACGGTGGCCGAGGGCGATGCCGAGGACATCAATCGCGCGGTCGCCGCGGCGCGCCGCGCCTTCGAGGGACCGTGGAGCAAGGTCAAGCCGTTCGAGCGGCAGGCGCTGCTGCTCAAGCTCGCCGATCTCGTCGAGAAAAACTTCGAGGAGCTTTCGCAGCTCGATACGCTCGACATGGGCGCGCCGATCAGCCGCACCCGGGGCAACAAATTGCGCGTGCTCGGCATGCTCCGGTATTATGCCGGGCAGGCGACGGCGCTGCATGGCGAGACCATCGAGAATTCGCTGCCCGGGGATATCTTTTCCTACACGCTGAAGGAGCCGGTCGGCGTCGTCGGCGCGATCATTCCCTGGAACGGTCCGCTTGGCGCCAGTGTCTGGAAGATCGGTCCCGCCATTGCCACCGGCTGCACGGTGATCCTGAAGCCGGCGGAAGAAGCGCCGCTGACGTCGCTGCGGCTGGCCGAACTGGCGATGGAGGCGGGCATCCCGCCCGGCGTCGTCAATGTCGTGACGGGATATGGCGAGACCGCGGGCGCGGCGCTGGCCTCGCATCCTGGCGTCGACAAGGTCGCCTTCACCGGCTCGCACGTGACAGGACAATCCATCGTCAAGGCGTCGGCCGGCAATCTGAAGCGGGTGTCGCTGGAGCTTGGCGGCAAATCGCCGGACATCGTATTCGCCGACGCCGATCTCGATGCGGCGGTGCCGGGCGCGGCGATGGCGGTGTTCGCCAATTCCGGCCAGATCTGCAGCGCCGGCACGCGGCTGTTCGTCGAGCATCAGGTGTACGACGAATTCGTCGGCCGCGTCGCCGAGTTCGGCAAGAAACTGCAGGTCGGCAATGGCCTCGATCCGAACACGCAAATCGGGCCGCTGGTCTCGGAACAGCAGATGGAGCGCGTGTCCGGCTATCTCGACATCGGCCAAAAGGAAGGCGCCAAGGCGCTGGCCGGTGGTGCGCGGCTGACGGAAGGCGCGCTGTCGAAGGGCTATTTCGTGCCGCCGACGGTGTTCGCCAACGTCCAGGACAATATGCGGATCGCGCAGGAGGAAATCTTTGGACCCGTCATTTCGGCGATTTCCTTCAAGGACAGCGATGAGTTGATCCAGCGCGCCAACGCCACCACGTTTGGTCTCGGCAGCGGCGTCTGGACCAAAGACGTCAGCAAGGCGCATCGCGTCGCCAAGGCGCTTCGCGCCGGCTCGGTCTGGGTCAATTGCTACCAGGCGATGGACCCGGCGGTGCCGTTCGGCGGCTACAAGATGAGCGGCTATGGCCGCGAGTCCGGCAAGCAGCATTTGGAAGAATATCTCAACGTCAAGGCGGTCTGGATCAAGACGGCTTAGACGTTGCGGATTTGAGAAAATCGGGAGTGGCGGTCCGCGGCCGTCACTCCCGTTGCCGTTTATGGGCGGCTCGCGCTTTTCTTGGCCCGTCCGATGTCGGTCCGCAATGCCTGCAGCTCCTTGCGGACCGCGATCGCGGCGTCGCGTTCGATCTTCCGGTAACGCGCGACCAGCGAGACGCCGAACGGCGTCAGAACCGCGCCGCCGCCGTTCTTGCCGCCGGTCTGCCGCTCGACGGCGGCATGGCGGCAGATGCGATTGATCTCGTCCACCAGATCCCAGGCCCGCTTGTACGACATGTCCATGGCGCGGCCCGCGGCCGAAATAGAGCCGCAGGCATGGATATTCTCCAGGAGCTGGATCTTGCCCGGCCCGATGCGTCCCTCGGCGTCGAGATCGATGCGGACGCTGAGGGAAGGAAGCGGTCTGGCACTGGATTTCGGCATGGAAGACCTGCTCTCTCGCTCGCTGCCACACATTGCCACCGAAGGCTTTTGCGAACAAGATGAACCGGTTAGATATCCAGATCACAGAAGAAAATCCGGGGCAGGCATGCATTATCCGTCGTTGTTCTCACCGCTCAAGATCGGTCCCTATCAGCTCAAGCATCGCGTCGTGATGGCGCCGTTGACGCGGATGCGGGCGGAAAAGCCGAGCCTCGCGCCGCGGCCACTGAACGTGGAATATTATGCGCAGCGCGCCACACCGGGCGGGCTGATCATCGCCGAGGCGTCACCGGTCGTGGCGACCGGCTTCGGAAGCCCCGGCGTTCCCGGCATCTATTCGGAGCAGCAGATCAAAGGCTGGCGCGAGGTCGTCGATGCCGTTCATGCCAAGGGTGGCGTGATCTTTCTCCAGCTCTGGCATGTCGGACGGGTTTCGCACTCCTCGTTCCAGCCCGGCGGCTTGTTGCCGGTCGCGCCATCAGCGGTGCCGATACCGGCCGACCTGAAGACGATGACGGCGGACGGCAAGGTCGTGCCGTATGAGACGCCGCGCGCGCTCGAGACCAGCGAGATCCCCAGTGTGATCGATGCCTATCGGCAGGCCGCGCGCAACGCGCTCGAGGCCGGCTTCGATGGCGTCGAGATCCATGGCGCCAACGGCTATCTGATCGAGCAATTCCTGCAATCGCACACCAATCTGCGCACCGATCAATATGGCGGATCGATCGAGAACCGGGTGCGGTTTTTGATGGAGGTCACACAAGCCGCGATCGAGGTCTGGGGCGCCGATCGGGTCGGGGTGCGGCTGTCGCCCTATGGCGTTGCCAATGGCTCGGGCGAGCCCGATCCGATGCCGCTTTATACGCATGTCATCAAATCGCTCGATCGGTTGGGTCTGGCCTATCTGCATTTCGTCGAGCCGCGCTCGAGCGGCGCCGGGCGCGCCGAGGTCAACCACCAGAACGTGCCGGCGGCGATGGTACTGTTTCGGCCAATGTGGAGCGGCAAGTTGATCACCGCCGGCGGTTTTACCGGCGAGACCGCGGACGCGGCGATCGCCGCCGGCCATGCCGACGCCATCGCGTTCGGGCGGATCTTCATTTCCAACCCGGACCTGCCGCGGCGTTTGCAGCGGGGCTATCCGCTGACGCCGTACAACCGGGCGACCTTCTATGGCGGCGAGGCGGCGGGTTATACGGATTATCCCGTTCATGACGAGTTGGAGCAGGCCTGAACAAGCTACAAGTGCGCCTCCAAGGAGAACGCGCGAGTGACGACAAATCCCAAAGCCGTCGGGATCGGAAAACCCGCCACCGGCCAATGTCTCTGCGGAAAAGTCTGCTTCGAGATCGACACGCCGGCGCGCTGGGCCTGGCACGATCATTCACAGAGCAGCCGGCGCGCCCATGGCGCGGCGTATGCGACCTATGTCGGAAGCTGGCGCAAGCGCTTTCGCGTCACAAAGGGCAACGCCGGGATCACGCGCTACGAGGACAAGGCGACCAAGACCGTGCGCAGCTTTTGTGCGCAATGCGGCACGCCGTTGTTTTATGAACGCCCACGCTCGCCGCATATGGTCAACATCCCGCGCGCGCTGTTCACCGGGCGCACCGGCCGCCAGCCGCTCTACCACATCGCCATCGAGGAACTGCAGGAGTGGGCTTACACCGGCGAACCGCTGGTGCCGCTGAAGGGGTTTCCGGGCGTGGTCTGGCAGCGTTCGAAACGGAAAAAGCGCCTCGACCATGAGGGGCTGTTTTGATCTGAGCCTCGAGGCGTTCAATCGGGACGCGGGACCACGATCAGCCGCAGGAAACTCATCACGCTGCCGAGGGCGGCGAAGCCCGCGCCGAGCGCCAATGCCAGCACGGCGCCGTCGCGATCGGCGAGACCGAAACACAATGCGGCAAGCGCGGCCCCGATGGTCTGCCCGGTGAGGCGGGCCGTTGCCACGATGCTGCTGGCGCTTCCGCTGCGGCCTGGCGGAGCGCTCGACATCAAGGTCTTCAGATTCGGCGCCTGGAAAAATCCAAATCCGGCTCCGCAGATGGCCATCCGCCAGACGATATCGGCGATGCCAGGTGACGCCGGCAGCGTGGCCAGCAGCACCATTCCAACCGTCAGCAATGCCAATCCGATGCCGCCGAGAAGACCGACTTTATAGCGATCGGACAGGCGACCGGCGATCGGCGCCATGAAGGCGACGACGAGCGGCCACGGCGTCATGAAAAATCCGGTCTCGACCTGGGTCCGCTGCAGCACGTCTTCGAAATAGAATGGCAGCGAAACGAATGCCAGTCCCTGCACCGCGAACGAGCAAACCGAGGTGGCCGCCGATAGCGCGAACACCGGCCGTCGAAACAAATCGATCGGAAGCATGGGTGCGGGATGATCCGCCTGCCGGCGAATGAGAAACCATCCGAGCACGATCGCAGCCGCCAATTCGATCAGCACCATGCTGATCCTTGCGTGATGCGCCGCGCTGCCGATCCCGACGATGAAGAGACCGAGACATCCCGATGCCATCAGCGCCCCCGGGAAATCGAACGGGTGCAGCGCCCGGGGCGTTTGCGGCAACGTCTTCAGGCCGATCGCAATGGCGATCAGGCCGATCGGAATGTTGATCGCGAACAGCCATGGCCACGGCCCCAGCGCCAGGATGCCGGATGCGATCGTCGGTCCAAGCGTGGTAGCGGTCGCAACCACCAGCGCATTGTGACCGAAGCCGCGGCCGAGCAGGCGGGCAGGGTAGACAAAACGGACCAGCGCGCCGTTCACGCTCATCATTCCGCTGGCGCCCAATCCCTGCAGCGTGCGGGCAATCAGCAGGCTCTCCAGCGACCACGCACAGGCGCATGCGAGCGACGCCAGCGTGAACAGCAGCAGCCCGCCGAGATAGATGCGCTGATGCCCGACGATTTCGCCGAGCGCGCCAAGCGGCAACAAGGTCGCCACCAGCGCGATCTGGTAGACGTTGACAACCCAGATGACGTCGGCGGGGCTGACATGAAGGTCGGACGCGATCGCGGGAAGGGCAATGTTCGCGATCGCGGTATCGAGCGAGGCCACCGCTAGCGCAGTAAAGATCGCGGCGACGGCCCAGCGCCGGCGTTCGGCGGGCAGACCATCGTGCGGAGATGGCCTCTTCGCCGAACTTGTATTGTCCAACATTGTGGGAAGTACTCCAGGCCGGGCACGCGGTTTAGGCCGCTCGGCTGCGGGACTATCAATCAATGGACGGTCAATTCAATCCTGTTCTCGCGCTCATCCGCGCAGGGCAGCCATGATCGCTATCCATTGATCTTGCCATTCCAGATCGGTCATGATGCTACGGTCCCGACGGTAACGGCCGCGGGCAGGAGGAGACTTTCATGAATCGCATCACCGGGCGCTCGGCGTTCCTTGCCTTGCTCAAGGACGAGGGCATCACCCATCTGTTCGGCAATCCCGGCACCACCGAACTGCCGATCATGCACGCGCTGAAGGAGCATCCCGACCTCACCTATGTGATGGCGATGCAGGAAAGCCTGGTGGTCGCGATCGCCGATGGTTTCAGCCGCGCCTCGGGCCGCCTGGTCGCCTGCAATGTCCACGTCGCGCCTGGTCTCGGCAACGCGATGGGTTCGCTGTTCAACGCGAGTTTTACCGGCACGCCGATGATCCTCACCGCCGGCCAGCAGGAGCAGGGCCACGGCCTGATGGAGCCGGTGCTGTATGGACCGCTGGTGCAGATGGCCGAGCCGCTGGTGAAGTGGGCGGTCGAGGTGACACGGCTGGAAGATCTGCCGCGGATCGTGCGCCGTGCCGCCAAGATCGCGACCACGCCGCCGACCGGACCGGTGTTTATTTCGCTGCCCGGCGACATCCTCAATGCCGAGGCCGGCGTCGAACTCGGCCGCTCGACCCGGGTCGATACGCGGGTCAAACCTTCGGACGAGGCGCTGCAGGCGCTGACGCAGCGCATCCTCAAGGCGGAGCGGCCGGTGATCATCACCGGCGACGAAATCGTCAAGAGCGACGCACTAAGGGAGGCCGCGGCGCTGGCCGAAACCCTCGGCTGCCCGGCCTACCAGTCGTCGACGCCTTATGGAGCAAGCTTCCTGTCGGAAAGTCCGTGCTTCATGGGCGCGTTGTCGCGGCTGCAGAAGCAGGTGCGCGAGGTGCTGTCGCCCTATGATTTGATGATCGTGCTCGGCGCCGACCCCTTGCGGATGTCGGTCTACAGCGAGGTCGATCCGTTGCCCGATGGGCTATCCATTGTGCAGGTTGGCCTGGTCGATTGGGATCTCGCCAAGAACTACGGCGCCGAAATCGCGCTGAAGGCCGATGTGAAGGAAACCTTGCGCGTGCTGGTTCCGGCGTTGAAAGCTGCTGGCGGTGGTGGGCTCGAAGCTCGCGCCCGGCAGGGGATTGCGGCGCTCAAGTCGAAGAACTGGACCGCGCGGCGCGCGCCGCTGGTCGAGCAGATATCGAAAGCCGGCGACCGATCGCCGATCGATCCGGACTGGCTGGCGCTGCAGGTGGTCGAGGCGATGCCACCCAACGCCATCTTGGTGGACGAGGGGCTGACATCGTCACGCCAGATACTGGCGCTGCGCCCGCACCGCGACCGCTACGGCTATCACGCGCTGGCGTCCGGCGGTATCGGCTGGGGTCTGCCGGCTTCGGTCGGCGTCAGTCTGGCAAATCCGGACCGGCCGGTGGTGTGTTTTTCCGGCGACGGCAGTTCGATGTATTCGATCCAGGCGCTGTGGACCGCCGCCAACCACAAGCTGCCGTTGACATTCATCATCGTCAACAATGGCGGCTATCGCATCATCAAGCAGCGGCTATTGGCGTTTCATGGCGACGACAATTACATCGGCATGGATTTCATCGATCCCCCGGTGGATTTCGCCGGCATGGCAAAATCGCTCGGGCTCGAATCGATGCGGATCACCGACCCGAAGGAATTGAAGTCCGCGCTGTCGTCGGCCTTCAGCCGGCCGGGCGCGAAGTTGATCGAGGTGGTGGTCGACGGCACGGTCTGAGAGATGGTTGTTAGATCGTCATTGCGAGGAGCGAAGCGACGAAGCAATCCATTCTTTCTTCCTGGTCGTGGATTGCTTCGCTGCGCTCGCAATGACGGTGAAGCTGCGAGAGTTATTCCGCGGCCTTCGCCGCCACGTGCGGACGATAGTGCACGGCCGGATGCGGCGCTGACAGCCGTGCGCGGCCCGCGCCAAATAGTTTTTCGCGCAGCGTTCCTTCCGTGTAGGCGTCCTTGTAGCGACCGCGCTTGACCAATTCCGGCACCAGCATGTCGGTGATGTCGGCGAAATCGTCGGGCGATACCGCGAAGGGGACGTTCAGCCCATCGACGTCGGTTTGCTCGAACCACGCCTCCAGCTCGTCGGCGACTTTTTCCGGTGTTCCGACCAGCACCGGACCGATGCCGCCGATGCCGACATGCTGCGCGACCTCGCGCACGGTCCAGACCCGGTCCGGATCGCCGCGGGTGATGTTGTCCATCGCGGAGCGGCCGGCGTCATTCTCGACATGGCGGACCTGCTGGTCGAGATCGTAGGTCGAGAAATCGACGCCGGTCCAGCCGGACATCAACGTGAGCGCGCCTTCGGGACTGATGTGATCGCGATAGTCGGCATATTTGGCTTTGGCCTCGGCTTCGGTGCGCCCGAGGATCATGGTCATCATGCTGAACATCAGGATTTCGGCCGGGTTGCGTCCGGCCTCCCTGGCGAGCGCGCGGATCGCCGCCACCCGCGGCGCGATGATCTTGGCCGAGGGTCCCGACATGAACACGCATTCGGCGTGCTCTGCTGCGAACTGCCGGCCGCGCGGCGAGGTGCCGGCCTGATACAGCACCGGCGTACGCTGCGGCGACGGTTCGCTCAAATGAATGGCATCGACCTTGTAATTTTTTCCCTCGTGCCTGATCCGATGCACTTTCGCAGGATCGGTGAAGATGCCGCGCGCGCGGTCGCGCAGCGCCGCGTCGTCTTCCCAGCTTCCTTCCCAGAGCTTGTAGACCACTTCCATGTATTCATCGGCGACATCGTAACGATCGTCATGCGCGGTCTGCTTGTCCTTGCCGGCGCCTTTGGCGGCGCTGTCGAGATAGCCCGTCACCACGTTCCAGCCGATCCGCCCTTCGGTCAGATGATCGAGTGTCGACATCCGCCGCGCGAACGTATAGGGCGGCTCGTAGGATAAATTAGAGGTGACGCCGAAGCCGAGATTTTTGGTGACGGCCGCCATCGCCGAGATCAGCAGCAGCGGATCGTTGCAGGGCGTCTGCGTGGCGTGTCGTAACGCCGCATCCGGGCTGCTGCCGTAAACGTCGTAGACGCCGAGCACGTCAGCCAGAAACAGGCCATCGAACCGCCCGCGCTCCAGCGTCCTGGCCAGGTCGATCCAGTACGGCAACCGGTTATACTCTGAGGTGCGGTCGCGCGGATGGGTCCACAGCCCCGGCGATTGATGCGCGACGCAGTTCATGGCAAAGGCGTTGAGCCGGATTTGTTTTTTCATGATTTGGCGACTTTCAACGCATTGTCGCGCGGCTTGCCGGCCGCGCGAACCTTGTGAGGACCTGAGATTAGCGCCCGGCCTGCTTGAACGGCAATTCCTCACCGGCCGGCGGCGCAACGTGGGCGACATTGAGTGTCATCGAGACCACATCGTAATAGCCGTTGACGGCGACCAGATCCATGATGCCCTGTTCGCCTAATTTTTCCAGCGCCTTGGCATAGATCGCGTGGTCGACGGCGTGGTCGCGCAGCAGCTGGGTAGTGAACTCCCAGACGATGGCTTCGTCATCCTTCATGTTGTCAGGCTTCCGCCCGGCGCCGATGGCGGCAACAGTGGCGGGATCGAGCCCCGCCTTGATCGCCAGCGGGGCGTGGGCGTACCACTCATATTGCGAGCCCCAATGCTGCGCGGTCATGATGATGGCCATCTCGTTGACGCGCTTGTCGAGCGAAGTGTTGAAGCGGAGATATTCGCCGACCTTTTGCAGGCGGTCCGCCAGCTCCGGGCTGCGCAGCCAAGCGTTGAACGGGCCGCTCATCCGTTTCCGCGGGCCGGACATGATGGCTTCGGCCACTGTGCGCTGGGCGGCGGACATTTTGTCCAGCGGAATTTCCGCCATCCGCTCGCCTGTCAGCGCCACGGCGGAGCCCGCAAACAGCACCGAGATGAGGGATGCGCGCAGGATCGTCTTCATGATGTCCTCCCTGATTTTTGCCCGATCGAATGCCAGGCTGCTACATGAAATTGCTGCATTCCGGCGGAGTTTGGCAAGCCTTATCATCGATGTGAGGCGCCTGAAGCAATTCAGTCGTCTGGTTTGCCTTGCGAAATGGCATGAGTGGCGACCTCTGAAACTATCCATTCCGGGCTAAAAAATTAATTCCCTGATTTCGCCTGACGAAACTCAGCCCTTTTGCGTCCCGGCCGGGCTCTCTAGGATCGGAGCCTGGCGGAGACCCCTTACGATGACGGATGTGTTGTTTGGCTTTCAAGCGGCGGCGGCCAACGTGGCCGGCGTTCCCGATCACGAACTCTATCGCGGCCTGCTGGAAGATTGCGCGCTGGGCCACAAGCTCGGCTACGACGCGGCATGGCTGCTCGAGCACCATTTCAGCGACTATTACCCGACCCCGAGCCCGCTGCTGTTGATGGCGCACATCGCCGCGAAATTTCCCGATCTGTCGCTCGGCACCTCGGTGCTGGTGCTGCCGTGGTATCACCCGCTGCGGCTGGCCGAGGAAATCGCCATGCTCAACAGCCTGACGCAAGGCACCCTGCATCTCGGCATCGGGCGCGGCACCGCGAAGATGGAATATGACGCCTACAATGTCGACATGAACGAAGGCCGCGCGCGTTTCGCGGAAGTGTTCAGGATCGTCGAGCAGGGTCTGGCGGGAAAACCGTTCTCGCATCATGGCCAGTTCTGGAACATCGAGCGCCCGATCCGGCTGCGTCCCGATCCCGTCGGCAAGCCGGTGCATTTTTACGGCGCGATCGGTAGTCCCGCGAGCGCCGAAGTGATGGGAGACCTCGGGATTCCCCCGATCTGTCTTTCGACCTTCCCCGATGGGCTGCTGGTGAAGATCCTGGACCGCTGGCGCGGCCGCGCCGGCGCCAAAGCGAATGGCGCCATCCTTCCCATTTCGGTCAAGCTGTTCATCGCTGACAGCGATGAGGAGGCGCGCGATCTCGGCCGCCGCTATTACCCGCCCTATTTCGCCCTGCAGGCCGACCACTATGAAGCCGATGCCAATCCGTGGACCGGGATTCCCGAATATGCCGACTTCTCCAGGATGTTCGCGAATTTGCGCAAGATGACGGACCCGGCCGAACTCGGGCCCTTCCTCGATTCAAATCTGGTCGGCAGCCCGGAAACCATCTGCAAGCGCATCGATGCCCTGGTGGCGCTCGGCTTCAATTATTTCATGGTGTCCTGTGCGACACCGGGGACACCGCTCGCGGTCCGGCAGCGGATGATGACGCGGTTTGCCGAAGAGGTGTGTCCGCGCTATTCGCGCGCGATGCGAAAGGGCAGGGCGGCATGACCGCGTCCGTTCGAGGCGTTGCCGCGGTGAACGGCAAGAAGCCGCCGCCATCGCTGTCCGGGCAGCCTGGCACGTTCAACGCCATTCAGAAGGTCTGTGCCATCCTGCGCGTCCTGGCGCAGCGCTCGCCGATGCGGCTCACCGAGATTTCGGATGCGGCGTCGCTAAACAAGGCGACGACGCTGCGGATTCTGGGCTCGCTGATCGATGAGGGCTTTGTCAGCCGGGTGGCGGGCGCCAAAACCTATCAACTGGGTCAGGAGGCCCGCGTGATGGCAGTCAGCGCGCGCCGCGCGGTCGATATCGGCGAGTTGGCGCAGCCGAACCTGCTCCGGCTGTCCGAGAAATCCGCCGACACCGCGCTGTTGTCAGTGCGCAGCGGCGTCGAAGCGCTGTATCTGGCGCGCAGCGTCGGCAGCCATCCCTTGCAGCCGAACTATCTCCAGATCGGCAGCCGCAGGCCGCTCGGCGTCGGGGCCGGCAGCCTCGCGCTGATGGTGTGGCTGCCGGACGCCGAGATCGACGCAATCATCGAAATCGTCGTGCCCCGTCTGGTGAAATCGCCGCGCATCACCGAGAAATATCTTCGCGAGCGGATCGCTTCGGCCCGCAAGCACGGTCATACCGTGCTGATCGATGCCGCCTATCCCGGCATGGGAGGCGTCGGTGTGCCGATACGCGACGACATGGGTCAGGTGGTGGCGGCGCTCAGCATCGGCGCTTCCAGCGACCGGATCAGGCGGCGCGAAACCGAATTGGCCGAGATGTTGAAGAAGGAGGCGATGGTGTTGTCGCGGGCGGTCGCACAGCCGCCGAAGTCGGGTCTGTCGAGGGCCGCCGCCAGGGCCAGTTGAGGGAAGCTAAACAACGTTCACCACTTTCGGTCGGCATCGTATCCCGATAGGTTGAGCGGGCTTGAAGAAGTTCGCGACCGGAAGGAAGACATGACCCGAACTGAGGCAATCGCCCGGGCGCAGCGGCATCTCCATTCCGGCGAGTATCTCGCCGAACTCGACCGCCGGGTCGCCTATCAAACCGAGAGTCAAAACCCCGACCGCCGCGATGTGCTGCGTGCCTATCTCGATCAGGAGCTCAGGCCGGCATTCGCGCAACTCGATTTCGTGACCAGATTGATCGAATCCCCGACCGGCGGGAATCCTTACCTTCTCGCTGAATATCGCGAAAATTCTTCCGCGCCGACGGTTCTGATGTACGGGCATGGCGACGTCGTCGACGGCATGGTCGGCGAATGGCGGGACAATCTGGATCCGTGGCGGGCCACCAGGGTCGACAACCGCGTCTACGGCCGCGGCACTGCCGACAACAAGGGGCAGCACAGCATCAATCTGTCGGCACTTGCCGCCGTGCGCGAGACGCGCGGCGGGAGGCTCGGATTCAATGTCAAATTCATCGTTGAAACCGGCGAGGAGATCGGATCGCCGGATTTGCGCCAGGTATGTGAGCAGCTGCGCGAGGAGCTCAAGGCCGATCTGTTCCTGGCCTCGGACGGGCCGCGGCTTTCGGCGGATCGTCCCACCATCTTCCTCGGCTGCCGTGGTGGAATAAGGATTCATCTTGATGTGAACCTGCGCGAAGGTTCGCATCATTCCGGCAACTGGGGCGGCGTCCTTGCCAATCCCGCGACCATCCTGGCAGGTGCGATCGCCAGTCTTGTCGACGCCAAGGGACGCCTGCTGCTGGACGAATTGAAGCCGCCGCGCATTTCCAACCAGGTCCGCGCGACGCTTGGGGACGTGAAGATCGAACCGATGTCGGACGAGCCGGCGCTCTCCGAAAATTGGGGTGAGGAAGGTCTGTCGGCGGCCGAGCGGCTTTATGCATGGAACACGCTCGAAGTGCTGGCGATGTCTTCCGGCAATATCGAGAAGCCGGCCAATGCCATTCCCGGCCATGCCCAGGCGGTTCTGCAACTTCGCTTCGTGGTCGGCACCAGGGTCGACAAAGTGATCGATGCGATCAGGGCGCATTTGCAGCGGAACGGTTTTGCCATGGTCGAGGTGAGCGCGACGCAGAGCTTTGCCGCGTCGCGCACCGATTTCGACAGCCCGTGGGTCAACTGGACGGCGCAGTCGATCCGGCAGACGACGGGAAAGGCGCCCGCGGTCCTGCCGAATTTCGGCGGCTCGCTGCCCAACGATGTGTTTTCCGATGGCCTCGGCCTGCCGACGATCTGGGTGCCGCATTCCTATCCGGGCTGTTCCCAGCATGCGCCCGACGAGCACATCCTGCTGTCGGTCACCGAGGAAGCGCTGGGCATCATGGCGGGCCTGTTCTGGGATTTGGGCGAGATGCCGCGCGCCCTCTAGAATTCCTTGCCGGTTCGCTTACCCTTGGGAACGGCCTGCGGCAAAGCGTCCGGCAAATGACGGTCAGGGTCCTCCAAACGTACCATTGCGATGGCCGGACGTTCGGGCCATAGATAGGGCCGATCGGAAGGGCCTGTTCCACTTACCCGCCAATGTAGGCATTGCAGGGAAAGCCTGCTTGAAGCGTATGACGCCAGCTCCGAACGCCATCGACGCCACTATTGTCAGGGCATTTTCCGGAATTCCAGCGCTGCTTGATCGGGATCCTGCGTTGATCTCTCGTGGCCGCGCGCTTGACTGCGAATGCCTGCTCGGACCGATGTATCATCCGTTTCATGTGTCGATCCGCAGTGGCAGGATCGTCGATCTGACGCCGGCGCCGGTGCTGATGCGATCCTGGCGGTTCTCCTATCGCGCGTCGTCGGCGGCCTGGGCAGAGTATTGGAAGCCCGTGCCGCCGCCGGGCTGGCACGACCTGCTTGCGTTAACCAAGCGTAACGAAGCGATGCTGGAAGGCGACCTGCATCCGTTCATGACACATCTGCAATATTTCAAGGATGTGCTGGCGCTGCCGCGGCTCCAGCCCTCCGTGGTGCCGGCATGACCGGCCATATCGAACCGATGGTCGGCCGCTACGTCCATGTCGAAACCGATGGCGAAAAGCATCGTATTTATTTCGAGGAGAACGGCGCGGGAATTCCGCTGGTGTGCCTGCACACGGCTGGCTCGGACGGAAGGCAGTGGCGTCACTTGTTGGCGGATGAAGAGTTTACGAAAACATTCCGTATCATCGCGTTCGACATGCCCTGGCACGGCAAATCGAATCCGCCGGCGAGTTGGACCGGTGAGGAATATCGCCTCACCACCGCGCGCTATACGGCGACGGTGCGTGCGTTCTGCAAGGCGCTTGCGCTGGAAAAGCCCGTCGTGATGGGCTGCTCGATCGGCGGCCGCATCGTTCTCAATCTTGCGATCGACCATGCCGCGGAATTCCGCGCGTTGATCGGACTGGAAGCCGCCGATTTTCAGGCGCCGTGGTACGATACCAATTGGCTGCACCGTCCCGACGTTCACGGCGGCGAAGTCTGCGCCGCATTGGTGTCCGGCCTGATCGCGCCGCAAAGTCCGGAAACTTCCCGTCGCGAAACCCTGTGGGCCTACATGCAGGGCGGTCCCGGTGTCTTCAAGGGCGATCTTTATTTCTATCGCGTGGACGGCGACCTGCGCGGCCGGGTCGAGAGCATCGATACCAGAGTGTGTCCGCTTTACCTGCTGACCGGCGAATATGATTTTTCCTGCACGCCGGAAGACACCAGGCGGACCGCGGCCGCGATATCGGGCGCCAGCGTGACGATCATGGAACAGCTCGGTCATTTTCCGATGAGCGAGAATCCCGAACAGTTCCGCCGCTATATCGCCCCTGTGTTAGGCGAAATCCTCAAGCAATCGACATCCACCAAGCAAGGAGAACATGTATGAAACGCAACTACCTGATTGGCTACGCGCTCGCCGCCACGTTATGCGCGAGCCCGGCGCTGGCGGAAGAACTCACGGGGACCTTGAAGAACATCAAGGAGACCGGCGCCATCACCATCGGCTTCCGCGATTCCTCGATTCCGTTCTCCTATCTGGACGACAACCAGAAGCCGGTCGGCTACGCGATGGACATCTGCTACAAGATCGTCGACGCCGTGAAGAAGGAGCTCAAGCTCGACAAGCTAGAGATCAAGCTCAATCCCGTCACCTCGGCGACGCGTATTCCGCTGATGGCGAACGGTACTGTCGATCTCGAATGTGGTTCGACCACCAACAATGCCGAGCGCCAGAAGCAGGTCTGGTTCACCAACACCCACTTCCTGACCGCGAGCCGCTTCGTCTCGAAGAAAGCCAGCAAGATCAACTCAATCGACGATCTCAAGGGCAAATCGGTGGTCTCGACATCCGGCACCACCAACATCAAGCAGCTCACCGAGGCCAATGCCGCGCGCAACCTCGGTATCAACATTATCCCGGCCAAGGATCATGCCGAAGCCTTCCTGATGGTCGAAACCGACCGCGCGGTGGCGTTCGTGATGGACGACATCCTGCTCGCCGGGCTCGCCGCCGGATCGAAAGAGCCGGGCGCCTATGTGATCTCCAAGGATGCCTTCTCCAAGCCGGAGCCCTACGGCATCATGCTGCGCAAGGATGACACCGCCTTCAAGAAGGTGGTCGATGCCGCCACCGCCGCGCTCTACACCGGCGGCGAAGGCGCCAAGATCTATGACAAGTGGTTCATGCAGAAGGTCCCGCCGAAGGGGCTCAACCTCAACGTGCCGATGGGGGCGGAGCTGAAAAAGGAATTCAGCAAGCCGTCGGATTCGCCGGATCCTGACTCCTACGCGATGTAAGACTTGAATGTGCGCCTGCCGGCTCATGCAATGACACGGTCATTGCATGAGTCTTGGGGGCATGGGCGCCGAAAGTTACGTTCTGGCCCGATTTATGCAGGTATTCGGGAAGTCATCCAGGGGAGAATTGCACGAATGACACGCCTGCGAATTATCGGCCTTGTGCTCGCCGCTGCTTTCGGGGCCGGGCAGGCCAACGGCGAAGAGCTCACGGGGACGCTCAAGAAGATCAAGGAAACCGGCGCCGTCACCATCGGCTACCGTGACTCGTCGATTCCATTTTCCTATCTGGACGACAACCAGAAGCCGATCGGCTTTGCGATCGACATCTGCTCCAAGATCGTCGAGGCGGTGAAGAAAGAGCTCAAGCTCGACAAGCTCGAAGTTCAGTTCAATCCGGTGACGTCGTCGACCCGCATTCCGTTGCTCGCCAACGGCACCATCGACCTCGAATGTGGATCGACCACCAACAATGCCGACCGTCTGAAGCAGGTTGCCTTTACCAACACCCACTTCCTGACCGCGACCCGCTTCGTCTCGAAGAAGTCCAGCAAGCTCAATTCGATCGACGATCTGAAGGGCAAGTCAGTGGTCTCGACATCTGGCACCACCAACATCAGGCAGCTCACCGAAGCCAATGCCGCCCGAAGCCTTGGCCTCAATATCATCCCGGCCAAGGAGCATGCCGAATCGTTCCTGATGGTAGAGACCGATCGCGCGGTGGCGGCTGTGCTGGACGATATCCTGCTCGCGAGTTTCGTCGCCGGATCGAAAGACCCGGACGCCTACGTCATCTCGGGGGACGCATTCTCGAAGCCGGAGCCTTACGGCATCATGTTGCGCAAGGACGATCCCGCATTCAAGAAGGTGGCCGATGCCGCCACCGCGGCGCTCTACCAGAGTGCGGATGGTGAGAGGCTGTATGACAAATGGTTCATGCAGAAGATCCCGCCCAAGGGATTGAATCTAAACACGCCAATCGGACCGGAGCTGAAGCACGAGTTCGCTGTGCCATCGGATTCCCCCGATCCGGATTCCTATAAGGCGATGTAGATTTCCCAGCCCAGGATTACTCGGCCCATGCAATGGCTCGGCTATGGCGGTGGCTTGGCCATTGCGGTGGCCCGGCTATTGCGATGGTCCGGCTATTGCGGTGGCCCGGCTATTGCGGTGGCCCGGCTATTGCATAACGCCTATTGCCGCTATTGTATGAGCAAGGATCGTGGCGCAGGCTCAAACCGTAGCAGCGTGGCCGCAACAGGCTGGGGACCTTCGTGAACTACCACTGGAATTGGCGCATCTTCTGGGAGCCGGCCCCCAACGGGACCGGCACCTATCTCGACATGCTGCTGACCGGACTGGTTCTCACCATCGAGACCGCGATCTGCGCCTGGATCATTGCGCTTGTCCTGGGGTCGATCGTCGGCGTGCTGCGCACGCTACCGTCCAGGACGGCATCCTGGTTCAGCTTCGTCTACGTCGAATTTTTCCGTAACCTGCCGCTGCTGGTGCAGCTGTTTCTCTGGTTCTTCGTGCTGCCGGAAATCCTGCCGTCATCCTGGGGGCTGTGGCTGAAGCAGATGCCCAACGCGCCGTTCTACACCGCCGCGATCGGGATCGGGCTGTTCATGTCGGTGCGCGTGGCCGAACAATTGCGGGCAGGCATCGGATCCCTGCCGCGCGGACAGAAGATGGCCGCGACCGCGCTGGGACTGACGACGGCGCAGGCCTATCGCTACGTGCTGCTGCCAATGGCGTTTCGCATCATCATGCCGCCGCTGACTTCGGAATTTCTCAGCACCATCAAGAACACCTCGGTCGCGATCACGATCGGCCTGATCGAACTGACCGGCGAGGCGCGCGCGATGCAGGAATTTTCCTTTCAGGTATTCGAAGCCTTCACCGCCGCGACGGTGCTGTATCTGCTGATCAATATCGTGGTGGTCATCGCCATGCGCTTCCTTGAGCGGGGGCTCGCGATCCCCGGCTACATCACCGGGAAATAGCGCACCGATGTTCGCCAATTTCGACTTCGATGTCATCCGGCGCTCGCTCGGATATCTTTTCATCGACGGCATGACGTTCACGCTGACGTTGACGGGCCTCTCGGCCTTGGGAGGGCTTATTTTCGGCACGCTGATCGCCATGATGCGGTTGTCGGGCCTCAAGCTGCTCGGCCGCATCGCCGGTCTCTATGTCGACCTGATGCGCTCGCTGCCGCTGGTGCTGGTGATCTTCTGGTTCTATTTCCTGGTGCCCTATCTTGGCCAATGGTTGACGGGAGCGTCGCGGCCGGTCCGGGTCGGCGCGTTCACCTCCTCGCTCGTCACCTTCATCATGTTCGAGGCCGCGTATTTTTCCGAGATCATGCGCGCCGGCATCCAGTCGATCTCCAGGGGACAGCCCGCCGCGGCGAGTGCGCTCGGCCTGACCTACGGCCAGACCATGCGCTATGTCGTGCTGCCACAGGCCTTCCGGAACATGCTGCCGGTGCTGTTGACGCAGACCATCGTACTGTTCCAGGACACCTCACTGGTCTATGTGTTGTCGATCCCGGATTTTTTGGGCGCCGCCAGCAAGGTGGCGCAGCGCGATGGCCGGCTGGTCGAGATGTATCTGTTCGCAGCCTTGGTGTATTTCGTCATTTCCTGCGCCGCCTCGTTCGGCGTCCGGCGCCTTCAGGCGCGTATCAGTATTGTCCGGTAGGGAAGCGCGCATGATCGAGATCAGCCACGTCGACAAATGGTACGGGCCGGGCTTTCAGGCGCTGAAGGATTGCACCACCAGCGTCGCCAAGGGCGAGGTGGTGGTGGTGTGCGGCCCGTCGGGCTCGGGAAAATCCACCCTGATCAAATGCGTCAACGCGCTGGAGCCGTTCCAGAGCGGAGAAATCATCCTCGACGGCATCAGGGTCAACGACCCCAAGACCGATCTGCCGAAGCTGCGCGCCCGCGTCGGCATGGTGTTCCAGCATTTTGAACTGTTTCCGCATCTCAGGATCATCGAGAATCTCTGCCTGGCGCAGGAAAAAGTGCTGGGACGCTCGCATGTCGAGGCTATGGCCAAAGCCTCAAAACTGCTCGACCGGGTCGGGCTGAAGGACCATGCGCGCAAATACCCCGCCGAACTGTCCGGCGGCCAGCAGCAGCGCGTCGCCATCGCACGCGCGCTGGCGATGGACCCGATCGCGATGCTGTTCGACGAGCCGACTTCGGCGCTCGATCCCGAAATGATCTCCGAAGTGCTCGACGTCATGGTCGATCTTGCGCGGGAGGGCATGACCATGATGGTGGTGACCCATGAAATGGGCTTTGCCAGCAAGGTCGCGCACCGCGTCATCTTCATGGACAAGGGGGAGATCGTCGAGGATGCGCTGAAGACCGATTTCTTCGGCAGCCCGCGCAGCGACCGCGCGCAGAAGTTTCTGTCGAAGATCTTGTCGCATTGAGGGAGCGTCGCCCTATCCACGTCATTGCGAGCCAACGGGGCGCGCGAATGCGCGCCCGATGACAGGCTCCGCGAAGCAACCATCTGGCGCCGAAGGAAGAGTGGATTGCTTCATCGTTTGCGCTTCTCGCAATGACGAGCGTAAGCAAATTCGCGCCCGGCAGCCGAAAATTCGTCGATCAGGCCTTAACAATCTTCACATAATATGCGACGCAGCCATTGCTCGCGCTGCTCTACAGGAGAACTCGCTTGGAACAGATCGCCTACGTCAACGGTTCATTCGTGCCGCTCAGTGAAGCAAAAGTTTCGGTGCTGGACCGCGGCTTCCTGTTCGCCGACGGGATCTACGAAGTCGCGGCCGTGCTTGACGGCAAGCTGATCGACAATGCCTCGCATCTGGCGCGGCTGGAACGCTCGGTCAACGAGATCGCGTTGGCGTTGCCGGAGACGACGGATCGTATTCAGGAGATCCAGAAGGAGCTGGTCGCCCGCAACAATCTCGTCAACGGCATGGTCTATCTCGAGGTGACGCGCGGCGCCGACACCGGACGCGATTTTGCCTTTCCGAAGGGAATCAAGCCGACGCTGGTCATGTTCACTTCCGTGAAGGACATCGTCAACGCGCCGTCGGCCAAGACAGGGATCGCTGTCATCACCGTGCCCGATATCCGTTGGGAGCGGCGCGACATCAAGAGCGTGGCGCTGCTGGCGCAGGTATTGGCAAAACAGGCGGCGGCAGAGGCCGGCGCCGGCGAAGCCTGGATGATCGAGGATGGCAAGGTGACCGAGGGCGGCTCGTCGTCGGCGTTCATCCTGACCCAGGACGACGTGCTGGTGACGCGGCATAATTCATCCGCGATTTTGCCGGGCTGCACCCGCAAGGCGGTGGTGGCGCTCGCCGAGGAGCGCCAGCTTCGCGTTGAGGAACGGCCGTTCACGGTCGAGGAAGCGCTCAAGGCCAAGGAGGCTTTCATCACCAGCGCCACCGTGTTCGTGCAGGCGGTGGTGTCGATTGACGGCAAGACCGTCGCCAATGGCAAGCCCGGTCCGATGACGGACCGGTTGCGCGAGATCTACGTGGATTTCGCCAAAGCCACCGCGCAGTAGCGCGTCGGCCTCATTTGCCGAAAGTAGTGAGCTTCGCGCCATCGTCGGCGACGAACACCGCCAGCAGGCTTGCGGGCTCGGTCGTGCTGGCGTTCTCGCTGACGAGATGTTCGCTACCGGGCGGCTCGAAGAAGGTTTCGCCGGCCTTGTAGACCTGGGCCGGACCGGTCGCGGAGTTCTCCGACCGGATCTCGCCCGAGAGCACATAGGCGAGCACGCTCCCGGCGTGGTGGTGACTGACCGATTTCCCGCCGGGCGCGTAATTGACAACGATGGCGGTGATGTTTTTGCCTGGCACGTTCGGGAGCCTCTCGGCCCGAACGAGCTTTACCTGATCGCCTTCCGCGTGCGCCGGCGAAACACCGGAAACGATCATAGCGAGCAGAACGAATGCCGTGAGTGCGGAAACTGCTTTGGTCATGGCTTTTCTCCTCGATCTTCAGGCAACCGCGGCCTTGGCTTTCAAGGGGTGAACCGAACGGAAGCTGATGGCGATCCGGTTCCAGGCGTTGATGGTGGCGATCAGCATGGTCAGATTGACGGTCTCGGTCTCCGAGAATTGCTTGCGAACATCTTCATAGATGTTGTCGGGCGCGCGGGTTTCCGAGATCAGCGTCACCGCTTCGGTCCAGGCCAGCGCGGCGCGTTCGCGGTCGGTGTAAAGCGGGGATTCCCGCCACGCATTCAGGAGATACAGGCGCTGTTCGGTTTCGCCGTGCTTGCGCGCGTCCTGGGTGTGCATGTTGATGCAGAAGGCGCAGCCATTGATCTGCGACGCCCGCGTCTTAACCAGCTCGATGAGGGATTGTTCGAGGCCGGAGGCCTGCACCTGGGCTTCAAGCGCGGTGAGCGCCTTGATGGTGTCGGGCGCGGCCTGATAGGGGTTCAGTCGGGGTTTCATCGTCGTTCTCCTTCGGATTACCGTTTGAGAGATACATATTTTCAGTGTGTGCCGCCGGCTTCAAGATGGCCGGGCTTCTTGAGCAGCAACGCTGCCATGAGTGCGACAATCAGCGCTACTCCCAGCAGGAAGAACATGTCGCTGAAGGCCAGGATAAAAGCCTGCTTTTGCACGATCTTGCCGATAGCGACCACGGCGCGGTGCGAGGCCTCAGCATGATCCGCGACGCCGTGGCTCATGAAATACTGCGTGAGCTTTTCGATCCTCGCGCGCGTAGCCTGTTCGAGCAGCGAAACTGACTGCATCAGCACGTTGGAGTGATACTGCTCGCGCTTCGTCAGCAGCGTCTGCAAAAGGGCGATGCCGATGGCGCCGCCGAGGTTCCGCATCATGTTGAACAGTCCCGAGGCTGAGCCGGCATTTTCAGCCTCGATGCCGGCGGTTGCGACCGCCGACAGCGGTGCAAACACCAGGGCTTGGCCGAAGGCGCGGACGACGTTGGGCCAGAACAATTGGTCGGAAGCATAATCGCCGGTCATGTGCACGTTCATGAAGTTGGAGGCGGCGAACAGGGCGAAGCCGATGCCGATGATGATGCGGGCATCGAAGCGTTGCATCAGGCGCGGCACCAGCGGGATCAGGAACAGTTGCGGCAGACCGGTCCATGCCAGCACCATCCCGATCTGCTCGGCATTATAGCCCTGGATGCGTGACAGATAGACCGGCAGGATGAACACCGAGCCGTACAGCGCGATGCCGAGCAGGAAATTGGCCAGGATGCCGAAGCCAAAATTGCGCCGGAGCAGCAGCCGCAGGTTCAACAGCGGCTTCCTGCCGGTCCATTCGATCCAGACAAACAGTGTCAGCGCCACTGCGGCGACAACCGACAGCTTGACGATGAAGTCAGATCCGAACCAGTCGTCCTTGTTGCCTTCTTCCAGCACGGTCTGCAGCGCGCCGAGGCCGATCGCCATGGTGATGACACCGGGCCAGTCGCCCTCGCGCAGCAAGGCCAGTTTCATCGGCTTGGCTTCCAGCGAGAACCACAACATGCCGATCATCAGCGCGCCCGGCACCAGATTGACGTAGAAGATATATTCCCAGCCCCAGTTCTCGGTGAGGTACCCGCCGATGGTCGGACCGATCGCCGGCGCGAACGTCGCCGACAGCGCGAACAGCGCGAGCCCCACCGGCTGCTTCGCTTTCGGCAGCAAAGTGATGATCAGCGTGAACGCCATCGGGATCAGAACGCCGCCGGTGAAACCCTGTAGCGCGCGCAAGACGATCATCTGCGGCAGGTCCTGGGCGAACGCGCAGGCAACCGAGAGGGCGAGGAACAGCACGGCGTTGGTCAGCAGATAGATGCGGACCGAGAACACCTGCGCCAGCCAGCCGCTCAAGGGGATCACCACAATTTCGGCGATCAAGTAGGAGGTCGAGATCCAGCCGCCATCGTCGATGCCGGCGCCGATGGCGCCCTGGATGTCCGCCAGCGACGCGTTGACGATCTGGATGTTGAGCACCGCCATGAAGGCGCCGAGCGTGGCGCCGAACACGGCAAGCCAGGTTTTCGAAGAGACTGCTGGCGTGGCCCTGTCCGCGGTGTTTTGCGCGTGATCGCCGGGGATGTTGGCTGCGTCGTTGAGGGTGGACTGGAGGGTCGTCATGGCTGTTTCCTCTTGCTGGCAGAGGCAGAATGGATTGAGCGGGGAATTTTGATAATTCGGGAAAGAATGGAAGGATTATCCAGCAGGACTTGAAGATGCCCGCTGAATGACGAGCCTGGTTCAACTGCCGGGCCGCGCCGTAGCGGTATCCGCCGCGACCCGGCTTTGCTTGACGTGATCCCGCTCGGCCAGCACGGTCGCCTTGGTGTCGACGGTCGGCTCGGCCGACATGCCCGGGCGCAGCAGGCCGGTCAGGCTATGATCGTCGAGCACGATCTTCACCGGCACGCGCTGTACGATCTTGGTGAAATTGCCGGTGGCGTTGTCCGGCGGCAGCAGCGCGAATTCGAGGCCGCTGGCCGGCGACAGGCTGTCGACATGGCCCTTCAGCCTGGTGCCGTGAAAGCTGTCGATCCGGATTTCGACCGGCTGGCCGTTGCGCACATGCGTGAGCTGGGTCTCCTTGAAATTCGCTACCACATAGACCGCGTCGAGCGGCACCACCGCCATCAACTGCGTTCCGGCCTGCACGAACTGGCCGACCCGCAGCGAGCGCGCGCCGACGGTGCCGTCGACCGGAGCCGTGATCTGGGTATAGGACAGGTTCAGCGCTGCCTGCGCTTCGACCGCGCGGGCGCGATCAAGTTGCGCCACGGCCTTGGCGCGATCGGTCGTGAGAACGTCGACCTTCCGCTCGGCCGCGAGCAGCGCGGACTGGCCATGCTGTAACTGCGCGGTCTTTTCGCGCAGCGCCGCGTCGGTCTGCTGCGCGCGCTGGATCGTGCCGGAGCCGGTCTTCATCAGCCCGTCGTAACGGGCCTGCTCTTCCTGCGCGAATTTCAGGTTTGCCTCGGCGGCGGCGACGTCGGCGGTCTGCTGCGCGATGACCGGCTGCTGCAGGGCGACCTGCGCATCGAGGTTACGCACTGCGGCTTCAGCGCCTGCGACATCGGCATGGGCCTGGGCCAGCGCTGTCCTGAAATCGCGATCGTCGATGTGGGCGAGCGCCTCGCCGGCGTTGACCGGCTGGTTGTCGCCGACCAGCACGTCCGCGATATAGCCGGAGACCTTGGGGGAAATGATCGTCGAGTCGGCCTTCACGTAGGCGTCGTCGGTCGATTCCAGGTATCGCCCGGTTGTGAGGTAGCCGTAGCCGAAGCCCGCCGCGCCTGCGACGCCGACGGCAAGTCCCAGCGCCAGGACCGCCCGCCTGATCGCCTGCCGGGAGGGGCGAAGGCCGCTTTTTCCAGGTAAATCAGAAGCATAGGATAGTATCGACATGGCATCTTCCTGAGGTTCGTGCGCGTCCTTCGGGAGGGCGCTCTGCGATGGCGCCAACATGCAATGTTGCGCTCGATGTGATAATTGGGAAAAAACTGGAAGCATTATCCAGTGAGAGTGGATAATCGGAGGGCCGATGGATCGGCTGACCAGTCTGACAGCGTTCGTTCGGGTGGTAGACAGCGGCGGGTTTTCAGCCGCCGGCCGTCGCCTCAACATGTCGACCACCATGGTGAGCAACCATGTTCAGGCATTGGAAGACCGGCTTGGCGCGCGGCTTCTCAACCGCACCACGCGGAAGGTCAGTCTCACCGAAGTCGGCAAGGCGTATTACGACCGCTGCATCCGGATTCTCGCCGATATCGAACAGGCCGACGACATCGCCGGCGCGCTGCAATCGACGCCGCGCGGGACGCTGCGTATCTACACCGCCACCCATATCGTTCAGTTCATCGCGCCGGTGGTCGCCGAATTCCTCAGTGCTTACCCCGAGGTCAAGGTCGATCTGACCATGGGCGAGCGAACCGTCGACATGATCGAGGAAGGATATGACGTGGCGGTTCGGCTGACGCCGCCGCCGGATTCGAGCCTGATCGTCCGCAGCCTTGCGACCTGGCGGCACGTGCTGTGCTGTTCGCATGGCTATCTCGAAAAGCACGGCCGGCCGCAGCAATTGTCTGAACTTGTCGGAACGTAATTGCGTGCGCCATGTGAATTATCCGTATGACGATGAATGGCGTTTCGTCGACCGCAAGGGCGCGCCCGCTTCGGTGCGGATCTCGGGCAATCTCATCACCAATAGCGGCGAGACGTTGCGTACGGTCGCGCTGCAGGGCGACGCCATATGTCTTGCGGCGGGCTTTCTGGTCCACGACGATCTCGAAGCAGGGCCGTCTGGTTCGCTTGCTGCCTGAATACCGGCCGGTGGAATTTGCGATGAACGCGGTCTATCCGCATCGTCACCATTTGTCCGCAAAGGTTCGCACTTTCATCGATCTGCTCGCGCACCACAGCGCCGAGCATCAGAAGCTGATCAATCCGTATTCCTGATGATTCCAGATCACGATTGCTGCAGGACGGACCCGTGCCATCTGGATCGGGCCGCGGCAATGCCATAACGTGCATCGATCCAGCCGATTGGTCAGAGCAGCGGATGTTTTCTCGTAATCTTGCGTCAATCCGGTCGCATGCCTCACGGCTCGCTGCGATGGCCGGCGCCATCTCGCTCGCAATCCCGTCACCGGCGACCGCGATCGAGCTCGGCCCGCCACCGGGGGCGGCGCTGTCCTTTGAAAAACTTTCATCGATTGACGATTTCCTCAATGCCGAGATCGACGCCGGAAAGATTCCCGGCGCCATCGTTCTGATCCAGCGCCACGGCCAGCCGGTCTATTTCAAGACCTTCGGCAAGCGCGACGTCGAGGCGGGAACGCCGATGACGGCGGACACCATCTTCCCGATCCACTCCGTCACCAAGACCATCACCAGCGTGGCGGCGATGATGCTGGTCGATCGCCGCAAGCTCGCGCTCGCCGATCCCGTCAGCAAATACATTCCATCCTTTGCCGGCATGAAGGTCGGCGTCGAGAGAAAGGATGAATCCGGTCGCAGGGTGCTCGACCTGGTACCGCCACGCCGCCCGATCACTGTCGAGGATCTGCTGCTGCACACATCCGGCATCACCTATGGCTTCTACGGCGAGGGGCTGGTGAAGGCCGCCTATGACGGCATCTATCTCGGCGATTTCGACAATGCGGAATTCGCCGAGCGGATCGCCAGGGTGCCGCTGGCGGAACAGCCGCGCACGCTCTGGGATTACGGTCATTCAGTCGATATTCTCGGACGCGTCATCGAGGTCGCGTCCGGCCAGTCGCTCTATCAGTTCGAAAAGACGCAGCTGCTCGATCCGCTCGGCATGGCCACCACGAAATTCTTCCTCACCAGATCCTGATGAGCGGGCGCGGTACGCCCAGCCGCTGGCCAAAGACCGGCATGTGGAACGAAACTCGCTCGACGTCACGCGATGGGAATCCGGTGGCGGTGGGATGGTCTCGACGGTGGCCGATTTGGCGCGTTACGGCCAGATGCTGCTGAACGGCGGGACGCTGGACGGCAAGATCTATCTCAGCCATGCCGCGTTCGCGGCGATGACCTCCGATCACATCGGACCTGGCTCGGGCGTCGCGCGCAACTATTTCTACTACCCCGGCGACGGTTTCGGATTCGGCTACGGCTTCGGCGTCCGCACCGATCCCGGCAACGCCGTGCCGCCGCCGCCGGGCTCGCTCGGGGAGATCAAATGGGACGGCGCCACCGGAGTCTACCTTGTGGTCGATCGCGCCCAGGACATGTTTTTCGTGGTGATGGAGAATGCCCCATCCGAACGCATGCATGTCCAGGTAACGCTGAAGAAGATCATTTACGACGCGTTCGAGAAATGATCTGAACGGTTTGGCACGGAACGGTATCAATGCTGCGGAAACCGGAAGGAAGCGATCAGGCGACGGTGCGGACGGCGCGCATCGTGCCGCTCGACCGCGCGCGGACGTTCATCATCCTTCTGGTGCTGCTTCACCACTCTGCCCTCAACTACACTTACTTCGGCAGCGGCGACCGGATGCGCTGGCTCGGTTTTGACTTGATCGTGCTGTTCAATGACAGCTTCTTCATGGCGTTCATGTTTTTCCTCTCAGGACTGTTCGTCTGGGACAGTCTGACGCGAAAGGCGCCTGCGATCTTCCTGCGCGACCGCGCCTGGCGGCTCGGTGTGCCGTTCCTGCTGTCGATCTTCGTCCTGATGCCGATCGCGTATTATCCGTCGTTCCTGCGCTATCATCTGCCGGGCACGACAGATTTCAACTTCCTGCATTTCTGGCGGCACACGCTCACGGTTGGACCGTGGCCGTCAGGTCCGGCCTGGTTCCTGTGGGTGCTGCTGGCACTGGATGCGATGGCCGCCGTCGTCTGGTCAGTTGCGCCTCGCCTGATCCAGGCAATCGGCCGGCTGATCTTTTCCGTGCGCGATCGGCCGACGGTGGCGCTCGCTGTATTTTTGATCGTCTCGATCGTGATCTATCTGCCGATGCGGTTGTTTATCGGCGACGCAAGCTGGCTGGAGCCGGACGGGTTTCCGCTTCCGATCCAGACCAGCCGCATCCTGCTCTACACCGGCTACTTCTTTACCGGAGTGGGCGTCGGCGCGGTGAGCCTCAGCGCAGGCTTGCTCGCGGAGGACAGCGAGCTCGCAAGACGCTGGCCGGTCTGGCTTGGCTTGGCGCTTGTGTTCTACGCAGCGATCCTGGTTCTCGTCTACGCCCATCACAACTGGGTAGCGGATTTAGCGTCGCCGCCACTGATCTGGCAGACAGCCTATAGCCTGGCGTTTGCAATGTTCAGCGCCGCGATGGCGTTCACGGTGCCGGCGATTTTCCTGCGGTTTGCCCAATCCGGCTGGCGCCTGCTCGACGCACTGCAGCCGTCCGCCTACGGCGTCTATCTGCTGCACTATATCTTCATCATCTGGCTGCAATACGCCGTCTACGACTATGCGTTTCCCGCGGGCGTCAAGTTCGCCTTCGTGTTCGCCGGCACGCTTGCGATGAGCTGGGCGCTGACGGCGATGCTGCGAAAGATTCCGACGGTGGCGCGGATGATTTGAACCTCGCCCCTCTTTGACCCGTCATTGCGAGCGAAGCGAAGCAATCCAGAGCAGCCAAGCAAGAGATGGATTGCTTCGTCGCTTACGCTCCTCGCAATGACGAGAAGCGGACAATCACGGCTTCAGAATCAGCTTCTGCACCCGCCAGTTCAACAGCTCCGCCACATAGATCACGTTCTCCGACGGGCACGCCATGGCGTGGATCCAGCCGAACTGCTTTAGCTGCTTGCCGGACTGGCCGAGCATGCCGAGCACTTTGCCCTCGAGGCTGAGCTTGTAGATACGTCCGGGCCATGCGTCGGAGCTGTAGAGCACCTGGTGCGGCGGCGGCGTGATGCACAGCGACCATGGCGAGCCCGGCGCGAAGGTGCCGCCCGCCATCATGGCCTCGTCGGGGATCTTGCCGATCGCGGGCTTGGCGTCCGGCGGCACCGGCAGGTCGATAATGAACTGGCGCAGGAATTTTCCCTCGCCGTCGAACACCTGAATCCGATGGTTGCCGCGGTCGGCGACATAGACATTGCCCTGGGCGTCGGTCGCGATCGAGTGCGGGGTGTTGAACTGGCCGGGCTCCTTGCCGCGATCGCCCCACGACTTCAGCCAGTTGCCGTTCTTGTCGACCTTGGCGACGCGCGAGTTGATGTAGCCGTCGCTGATGAAGGTGTTACCGGCCTTGTCCCAGGCAACATCAGTGACCTGACGAAACCGGCCATCCTCGGCGGGCAGCGGCGGCTTTGGGTGTTTGACCGGGCCGGTCTCTTCGTCGGAGGCTTCCTGCTTGCGGCCGAACACCATGACGACGCGGCCGTCGGGATCGAACTTGATCACCATGTCGGAGCCCTTGTCGGTGACCCAGATGTTGTCGGAGGGATCGACCTTCACCGTATGCCCGAACGACCACGCATAGAGGTTCTTGCCGATCTCGCGGACGAATGCGCCTTTGGCATCGAATTCCAGCAATTGCGTCGCCGCCGCCGCGTAAGCGGGTCCGGTGGTGTTGCCGCGCGACAAGACGAAGACGTGCCCCCGCGAATTGACCGAGACACCCGACACCTCGCCGAAATACATGTTGGTCGGCAGCCGCAGCGGATTGGGGATCGAGTTCGAATTCGATTGTCGGCACCGCCTGTTGCGCGAAAGCCGGCGGCCCGAGCAGCAGCAATAGTCCGATCAGCCAGTGCTTCATCAGATCCTCCCCAAAAGGCGCTTGTTTGCTGTTGTCGTTGGGAGGAATGCTAGTCCATCGCCGTTGCCGGCGTCCATCTTCAGGCGAGTATGCCCTGTCATATCCGTTCGTCGCCCGGCGCATGGCGTTCCGCTGCAAGGCATGGTTTGCTGCGGCCCGGTGAACTCCAGCCCCCAGCGGACGGACATGCTTTTTGAAGGCAAGACAAAGACGGCGGCACTTCTGTTCGCGCTCGCAGCATTCTCGCTATCGGTGTTTTCGGCCGATACTGCCTTGGCCGGTTACCCCGACAAGATCATCAGGATCGTCGTTCCCTTCGCGCCTGGCGGCGGCACCGATGTGATTGCGCGGACGCTGGCGCAGGAGATGGCGAAGGATCTCGGCGCCACGGTTATCATCGAGAACAAACCGGGCGCGGGGACCATCATCGGAACCCAGGCGGTCGCAACCAGCGAGCCTGATGGCTATACGCTGCTGATGGGGACGTTCGCCAATGCGGTCAATCCCAGCCTCAACGCCAAGCTGCCTTACGACCCGCACAAAGACTTCGCGCCGGTTGCGCTGATCGCGCGCTCCTTCAACATCGTCGTGGTCAATCCCAAATCGCCGTTTCAATCGATCGCGGACCTGATCGCCGCAGCGAAAGTCGATCCGGACAAACTGTCGTATGGGACCTTCGGTACCGGCACCTCGGCGCATCTGGCCGGCGAGCTGTTCAAGAACATGGCGAAAGTCAATCTGACCACGGTGCCCTACAAGGGCGCCGCGCCGGGGATCACCGACCTGATCGGCGGCCAGATCCAGGTGATGTTCACGACGGTCGCCAGTGCCGCGTCGTTGATCGAGGGTGGACAATTGCGCGCGCTTGCCGTGACCTCCGCGGAGCGATCGCCGGCATTTCCGCAATTGCCAACCGTCGCCGAGGCCGGCGTGCCCGGCTACTCTGCCGAGAGCTGGTATGGCCTGTTCGCGCCGGCCAAAACGCCGGCCGATATCATCGACCGCCTCAACAAATCGGCCGGCACGGCGGTTCAGTCCGAAGCCTTCAAGAGGCTCAGCGTGAACGAGGGCCTGGTCATGGTCGCGCGCCCTCCCGAAGAGCTCGATCGCTATTTTCGGGGTGAGGAGGAGCGCTGGCTCAAGGTGATCCAGGACGCCGGCATCAAGGTCGAATAGCGGGCGTTGGTCGGCTGACGACAGCGACTAAAGTTCGCCATCGGGTCGCCATTTCAGGAATATTTGCTTGCCGGTGGGGTTGCAGAGGAGACCTTTAGGGCCGTTTGGCCAAATTCAACCGTCAATTCAGGATCAAGGGAGGATGACAATGTCCGGCACGACAACGCGCGCGCTTGCAGCCTTAAGCTTCGCTCTGATCTGCACAAGTTTGCCGGCTTCGGCCGCGGACGACACCGTACGCATCCGCGGCACCATCGAACGGGTCGAAGGTCCGGTTTACGTGGTCAGGAATCGCGACGGTGCCGAGCTGAAACTGACCGTCACCGAGAACCCGCTGTTTGTTGCGATCGCTCCCTCGACCATGGCCGACATCAAGGCCGGGATGTTCGTCGGCTCGGCCGGAACCATGCAGCCCGACGGCGTCCAGAAAGCCATCGAGGTGCATATCTTCCCGGAATCGATGCGCGGCACCGGCGAAGGCCATTACGACTGGGATCTCAAGCCGAACACCAAGATGACCAACGCCAATGTCGAGCAGACGGTCGCCAGCAACGACGGACAGGTGCTGTCGGTCAAGTACAAGGATGGCGAGAAGAAACTGCTGGTGACGCCCGAGACGGTTGTTGTTACCTATGTCTCCGGTAACAAGGACGATCTCAAACCGGGGACCAAGATTTTCGTCGCTGCCGCGAAAAAGCAACCCGATGGCACCGTGCAGACCCCGCGCATCACCTATGGCAGAAACGGCGCGGGCCCGGCATTCTGAGGCAGGGAATTCGACACGCCGCGGTGCCATCGACTATTTTTACCAGACAAACAGACTTCAACCGGGAGGAAACCATGCGTTCGATCGTTTCGATGACACTGGCAGCTTGCACTATCGCGGCACTAAGTTCGACGGCATTTGCACAAACACCGGCGCCAGCACCGGCAACCCCGCCGGCGCCGCCATCCGCCGGCGGAACACCCGACGCGATGCCGTTCGATATCCCCTATGGTGTGTCGATCGGGCTGGAGCGCGCCAAGCAGGTGATGGCCGCGGCTGAAGCCGAAGCCAAGAAGCGAAACTGGAAGATGAACATCGCAGTGGTCGATACCAACGGCGAAGTCGTTCATTTTTCGCGGATGGAAGGCGCGCAGATCGCATCGGGCTCGATTTCGATCGGCAAGGCCCGCACATCGGCACGTTTTCGCCGTGAGTCCCGCCTGTTCTACAACGCGTTTGAAACCGGCCATGGCTATGTCGCCACGCTCGATCCCACCTTGGTCGCGAGCCCCGGTGGCTTTCCCCTCGTCGAAGGCGGCAAGCTGATCGGCGCGGTCGGTTGCAGCGGCGGCACCGGCGATCAGGACGCGGCGGTGTGCAAGGCCGGCGCCGAGGTCGTGAAATAACGCGGCGACTGTTGCACCGGGCGCGACAAGCGCCGAACTTCGTTGGCGCCGCGGCGGGATACCGCTCGCGGCGCTTACGGCTCAATCTTGATATTGCCGGCCTTGGCCACTTCGGTCCACCGCGCAATGTCGGAAGCCAGAATCCGCGCAAAATCTTGCGCCGAGTTGCCGACCGATTCGATGCCTAGCGGTTTTAAGCGGGCAGTCACATCCGGCAGCCGGGCGATCTTGATGAATTCGCCCTCGAGTTTTTTCACGATCTCGGGTGGCGTGTTCCTCGGCACGAAGATGCCGCTCCACAGCACCGCATCGACGTCTGCGCCGGCTTCCTTCATGGTCGGTACATCTGGAAAATCCTCCATCCGTTTCGGCGCTGCGACCGCGAGCGCGCGGGCCTGACCGCCTTGCACCTGGCTCGACACCGGTCCGGCGTCGGCGATCGTCGCCGTCACCTGACCCGAGATCACGGCCATCACCGAATCGTTCGCGCCCTTGTACGGAATGACCTGCATCGGCGCGCCGGTCTTCTGCTTGAACTGTTCGGTCACGAGCTGGAAGGCGGCGGACGAACTGGCATAGTTTGCCTTGTCCGGATTGGCTTTGGCATAGGCGACCAGTTCGGCGACCGACTTGATCGGCGAAGACGCATTGACAATCAGGATCAGCGGGAACGATCCGAGCTCGGAAACGGCGACGAAATCGCGGATCGGATCGTAGGGCAGTTTTGCGTAGACGGCCGGATTGATCGCCATGGCGCCGCTGGCGCCGACCAACAGCGTGTAGCCATCCGGCGCCGATTTGGCGACATATTCGGTGGCGACGATGGCGCCGCCGCCCGGCTTGTTTTCGATGATGACGGGTTGGCCCAGATTCTCCGAAAGCTTCTGTCCGACCACCCGCGCGATGATGTCATTGCCGCCACCGGGCGTGAAGCCGACGATGATGTGGATCGGCCGCGCCGGATATTTTGACGGATCTTCCTGGGCGAATGCCGAAGTAAGCGCCGTCACGGTGAGTGCGATCGCTCCGAGGATGATACCGGCGGGGAAACACCTGCGGCGTGCCTTCATGCGTTCATCCCTCAAAGCGGCGTGACGTGAACGTGCAGCACGGCGGCCTTGCCGTCATCAAGCGCCGCCAGGCAGCGGTCGATCGCGGCCGTGAGGTCGTCCGGCTCGGTGACGCATTCACCGTGGGCGCCGAAGGCGCGTCCCACGGCGGAGAAATCCCGCTGCTCACCTTGACGGCCCGATCTCAACCGCGACTGAAACTGGTCGGTGTCGGCCGCGATGCCCTTTGGATAGACCCGCTGCACCGCAGATTTGACCGCCTGCCAGCCGCCATTATCCAGCACCACAGTCAAGATTGGAATCTGATATTGCTGCGCGACCGCATAGACGCTGTCGGGCGAGGAGAAGTGAAAGCCGCCATCGCCGATTACCTGCACAATGCGGCGACCCGGCTGCGCCAGTTTCAGCCCCAGCGCCATGCCACCCGAAAATCCAAGGCCGCCGCCGGCGAGTCCGACATAACTCCGCGGCATGGTCCGGGTGATGTGCTCCTGCAGGATCGGCGCGTTACGGATGGCTTCATTGAGGACTACGTCGTCCTGCGACAGTCTTGTGTTCAGCGTCGCGAACACGAAGGCCGGGCTGAGCGCGCCTGAGACACCCTTGTTGCCGCTCGCCGCCGCGCGGCGCTTTGCGGCCTGTTCTCGCGCGTTGCTCCAGCTTGCGATGCGCTCAGTGACGCGACCACGATAGTCGTCATCGGCCCGCGCCTCCACGGCGTCGAGCACTTGCTGCAGCACAGTGGCGCAATCGCCCTGGATCCGCAGGTCGGTCGGAAATCCCCACATCGGAAAATCCGATTTCAGGGGATCTATATCGATCTGGATCCATTTGATCGCGCCGGCGCGCCTGGCGTATCGCGGAACGAACGGTACATCCGAATCCAGCAGCAGGCCGAGATCGGCTTGCTCCAGCAAGGGCAGCGGATCGAAGCCGGCAAAGCAGGGCGATGCCTGCGAGATGTTGAGATCGATCGAGTTGAATTCCGCGACCCGGATGCCGCAGGTTCGCGCCAGCCGGTCCAGCGCCGCCACCGCCTGTGGCTTGCGGCCAAGATAGGCGGTCAGCGCAATCGGGTTTTCCGCCGCCATCAAGGTTTGCGCGATCTCGTTTACCCGCGCCGGTTCGATGCCGCCCGATTGCACGCTGCCATATCGCGCCGGCGGATAGGCCGGCATGTCGGCGGCGTCCCACTGTTCGGCCAGCGTCTCGCGCGGAAGCATCATGTAGACCGGGCCTGGCGGATCGCTTTGCGCGAACGCGCTGGCGCGGGCCAATGCTTCCTTCACCACGATGCCCGAGGGCAGCGAATACTCCCATTTGACATAAGGGCGAACAATACTGGCGATGTCGAAGGGGTCCTGCACGAAATGCACATAGGTGTCGCGCGAGCCCGGCAGTTCGCCGTGCAGGGTGTGGGGCGCGCGACCGGCAAACAGCATCACTGGCAGCCGATAGCGAAACAGGTTCTGGATCGCCATGCAGGCATTGGCGGTGCCGGCATCGACATGGACCAGAACGGCCTGGCATCGCCCGGTTGCCAGCGCATAGCCGCCAGCCATGTGCACCGCGACGACCTCGTGCGGGCACAGGATCATCTCGGGATGCTTGCGGCCCTCCCGTTCCCAGCGTGCCATCTCCTCGATCAGGGAGACGTGATCGGTGCCCAGATTGGCGAAGATGTAATCCACCCCGAGATCGACCAGACCTTCGAGAAAATAATGCGCGGTACTGTGGCGACTCATGCCTTATGACTTCCTGGGCAGCTTTTCCGCGACAAATTTGTTGCGCAGGGTGCCAATCCCGGTGATGTCGATTTCCACCACGTCGCCGGCTTTCAGGTCCGGCGATGCGCCGTCGGTGCCCATCCAGATCACGTCACCCGGCCAAAGTGTAAAGTATTTCGTCAGTTCCACGATGAACGGCTTGATGCCGAAGATCATGTCGTTGGTGCGGAAGCGGTTGCTCTCCTTGCCGTTCACTTTCACCACGGTTTCCATGTTGTCGAGGTCGACGTCGGTCTCGATCCACGGCCCCATCGGCTTGAAGGTGTCGGCATTCTTGGATCGCCACAGCCCGCGATCGGCCTTCTGCCAGGTGCGCTCGCTGACATCGTTGCCGATGGTATAGCCGAACACGCAGGACATCGCGTCGGCTTCGGACAAATGTTTTGCCTTTTTGCCGATGATGACGACGAGTTCGCCCTCGTAGTGGATCTTCTCGGTGGCGGTTGCCGGGATCACCACGTCCTCATCATGCGCGATCAGCGCATTCTGCGCGCGATAGCCGATCTCGGGCCTGTCGGGGACGTTGGGTACTTCGCCGCGCTTGTCGGCGGCCTCCTTGAGGTGCTTGAGGTAGTTGAGACCGACGCAGTAGAAAGTTCGCGGCATCAGCGGCAATTCGATCTTGACGTCCGCCAGCGCATGCGCGCGCGGGGTGCGCTGCCATTCGCCGAACGGGTCGCCACTGACCGCGATGACGCGGTCTTTCTCGACGATGCCCCAGGAGGTCTCGCCGTCCGCGGTGAATTTAAGCCAACGCATACGCTATCCTTCTTATTCCGCCGCGACGCGCGGCTGACTTTTCCATGCGCCCGCCGCCGGGCGCGGCAGGCCGAGATTTTCGCGAAGGGTCTTGCCGGCATAGTCCCTGTGAAAAAGACCGCGGCGTTGCAGTTCCGGTACGATGTGGCGGACGAAGTCCGCATACGACCCCGGCACATAGGTCGCCGCGATGACAAAACCGTCGCACCCGCCATTGACGAACATTTCTTCCAGTCTGTCGGCGATTTCCTTCGGCCCGCCAACGATGGCGTCCGCGGTCTGGCCCCGGCCGCTGAAGGTGACAAAGTCGCGCGCGCTGGGGTTGGTCTTGCCCGAGGTTTTCAGCACGCCGTCGCGGATGCCGAGGATGCCCTGCATGCCCTGCAGTTCTTCCGTCGTCAGCGGCTCGTCGATGCCTTTGGAGGCGAAGTCGTAGTTCAGGCCTTCCGACAGCAGCGACAACGCATCGATTTCCAGCGGCAGCTTTTCGATCAGCGCCATCTTGTCCTCGGCCTCGGTCTTGGTCGCGCCCGACACCGGCGTCGTCAGGTTGCAGAGAAACATCTGGTCGGGATCGCGGCCCGCCTTGGCGGCCTCGGTCTTGATGGCGTCGTAGCCCTGCTTCGCGTTCGCCAGATTGCGCGCGGCGGTGAAGATGACTTCGCCCCACCGGCCGGCGAAGCGCTGGCCGCGGCCGCTGGCGCCGGCCTGAATGATGACAGGGTGGCCCTGCTGCGAACGCGGCACCGTGAACGGCCCGCGCGACTTGAAGAACTGCCCTTTGTGATCGAGCCGCTTGACCTTGTCGGGATCGGCGAACCGGCCCGACTTCTTGTCGATCAGCAGCGAGCCGTCTTCCCAGGAATCCCAATGGCCGAGCACCACTTCCATGAACTCGTCGGCGCGATCGTAACGGAAATCATGATCGAGATGCGCGTCCTTCCCCATGTTGTGCGCTTCGCCATCGTTGACGGAGGTGACCACGTTCCAGGCGGCGCGGCCGCCGGTCATCAAATCGAGGGTGGCGAAGCGGCGCGCCACATCGAAGGGTTCGTAATAGGTCGTCGAGCAGGTCGACGCCAGTCCGAGTTTCTCGGTCGCCATGCCCATCGCGGTCAGCACCACAATCGGATCCATCTTCACGCAGCGGATGCCGTATTCGACGGTGTGGGCGTGATCGTTGCCGTAACGATCCGGCATCGCCAGGCGATCGTCGAAGAACGCCATATGGAATTTCCCGGATTCGAGGATCCGGCCGATCTCCTGGTAATAATCCGCCGACATCGAATCGTCGCGCGATTCCGGATGCCGCCACGAGCTCGGCAGATTGGTGCAGTTTTGCGCCTGCAGGAATCCGACCAACACCATTTGGCGTGTCATGCTGTTCTCCGTCTGTCGGCTGGATTCGATCTCATGTCAGGTCGAGTTCGGCGGCCAATTTGTACTCGGCCGCCAGCGCGCGCAATTTATCCCAGGTCGCGTCCTCGATCTCGATTCCAGCGGCCCTGCGTTGCTGTTCCCTGAGATATTCGACCTCACCCGGATAGAACACACCTGTTGAGCCTTCGGACGGCGGCGTCGCCTTCAGATAGCGCGCGAACTCGCCGACTTCTTTCTTGAAATCCTTCAAGGGGCGGAACGCGGCGACATTGAACACCGCCATGAAACATCCGTCATTGTGCCGCCCGGTGGGCTCGACCCCGAAGCCTAAGCCGGTGAGCAGCCCGCAAAGCACTTCCACCATCGCAGCCAGGCCTGAACCCTTGTAGCCTTCGGTGCCGCCGAGCGGCAGCAGCGCGCCGCCCTTGCGGAATTGCTTCGGATCGGTGGTCTGCCGTCCCTCGCTGTCGACAATCCAGCCGGTCGGGATTTCGTCGCCGCGCGCGGCCGCCAGCGCAATTTTTCCGGCCGCCACGGCCGAAGTCGCCATGTCCAGATAGAACGGCGCCTCGAGGTCCGAGGGCACGGCGATCGAAATCGGATTGGTGCCGAGTCGCGCCTCGCGGCCGCCAAAGGGAGCGACGTGTTTGGGAGAACGGCCGAAATCGGCGGTGGCGATGCCGATCATGCCCTCGCGCATCGCCATCATCGGATAGGCGGCAAGCCGTCCGACATGGCTTTGCCGAAACACGGTGCAGGCCGCTACGTTGGCGGTCTTCGCCTTCTCGATCGTCAACGCCATCGCCTTGGCGTTGACGTGGAAGCCGAACCCCCAATGACCGTCGATGACGGTTGTGGTCGGCGATTCCTGCACGATGGTCCATTTCGCGCCGGGAACGATATGCCCGACCTTGATGCGATCGATGTAGGTCGGGATCGCGATCACCCCATGCGAGTCATGGCCTGCTAGGTTGGCGTTGACGCAGCCCGTGGCCACGGCAGCGGCTTCCTCGTCCGAGGCGCCGGCGGCCTTGAGCAGCGCCGCGCCGATGCGCGTGAGACGGTCGGCCTGCACGATCGGCATGGGGGTTTCCTCTTGTCGCGCCCGCGCGGGCTGCGGGTCTTGCTTCTTGTGGTGGCCGCCATGGTCTCAAAGCGGTCGCCTGATAGCAATGACCTCAAGCCAAAATCTTGGGTGCATTGCACCGCGCGCATCTCGGCGGCGCGCGTTATGCATCTCGGCGCCCTCCGATCGCTGGCAGCGCTTGTGCAGGGCCTTGGGCGGGCGGAATCGCCCGAAAAAGCCGTAGTTTTTCGGAGTTTCCGCTGTGATTATTGGCGCGGCGTTTACTCTGAATCACAACTTGGGCCCGCCCATAACGGCGGCTTTAGGCGCGAGGCTCATAAAATTCCCCGCGGCGGACAATGACCCGCCTCAGGGAGCCGACCGCCTTGGAGATGAATCTCGCGCGCACGTTTGCGGCGCTGAGCGCCACCAACGAAGCGATTCTGTATGCGAAATCGCCTGAAGATCTGTACCGACAGGTCTGCGAAGCCGCGTTTTCCAGCGGGGAATTTCTGGCGACTGCAGTGTTCTTGCTGGAGCCGGAGACCAATTTGCTGCGGCTTGCCACGGGCTTCGGCGAAGACATTGCACGGTTGCGCAGCATTGATATTTCGATCGCGGCTGGTACCCCCGAGGGATCGGGGGTTTGCGGACAAGCCTTTCGCGACCGAAAGATATGCATCAGCAATGATTTCCTGAACGATCCGCGTTCGCTGGCCTGGCGACAGGGCGCCTCCGCGGCCCATGTCGGCGCCGCGGCCGCGTTGCCGCTGACCTGCAACGGCCGCAGCGTCGGCGTGCTGCTCGTTACCCGGCGCGAAGCCGGATCGCTGACCGATCAGATTGTCTCGCTACTGGAACGCATGTCGGCCAACATTTCCTATGCGCTCGATACCTTCGATCATTTGGCGGCACGCAAGAGCGACGAACAGGAGATGCGAAGGCTGAACCGGATGTTTGGCGCGCTGAGTGCGACCAACGAAGCCATCATGCGGGCCAAGTCGCGGGCGGAACTGTTCGAACTGGTCTGCGAGGCGGCGGTGCAGGGCGCCAAGTTCTCCTCCACGACCATTGCGCTCGCCGAGCCCAACTCCGAGTTCCTCCGTATCGTCGCTTCGAACGGTCCAAATGCCGACGACATGTGGAATTTCGAATTTGCGATCACCGACAGGTTGCCTCAGGGACGCGGGCTGACCGGGACCGCGTTTCGTACACGTCAGCCTTGCATCAGCAACGACTTCCTGGCTGAGCAACGGACCGTGCCCTGGCACGACCTCGCGCGCCGAAATCGCATCGCGTCATCAGCGGTGCTGCCGCTGCTCAACGGCGACCGCGCGGAGGGCGTCATCATCTTCAATTCGATGGAGCTCGGCACGTTCACGCCCGAGTTTGTCGGGCTGTTGCAGCGGCTTGCGGAGAACGTCGCGTTCGCCCTGGAAAATTTCGACCGCGCCGATGAAAAAGCCAAAGCCGAAAAACAGAAAGATCGCCTCGCAGGGATGTTCGAGGCGCTCAGCGCGACCAACGAAGCGATCATGCGGGCCAAGACTCGCCCCGAGCTGTTCGAACTGGTGTGCGAGGCGGCTGTGCTGGGAGATACTTTCGCCTCCGCCACCATCGCGCTTTCGGAGCCGGGTGGGGATCTTCTTCAAATCGTGGCTTCGAAGGGACTGAACTTCGAGCATATGAAGAACCGCCGCTTCGCGACCTCGGCCGAGTACCCCGAAGGCCGGGGTTTGTCCGGAACGTCGTTCCGGACCCGCGCCCCCTGCATCATCAATGATTTCATGAGCAGCGAACAGACCGCGTATTTTCATGACATGGCAAGGAAAGACGGAACCAGATCCGGCGCGAGCTTTCCCTTGTTGAAGGATGGCAACCAGGCCGTTGGTGTGCTGCTGTTTCTTTCCCGCGAGGAGGACGCCTTCACCGACGATCTGGTGGGGTTGCTTGCCAAGTTGGCGGAGAACGTTTCATTTGCGCTCGATAATTTCGACCGCGTGGACGAAAAGGTGAAGACCGAGGAACAAAAAGACCGTCTGGCACGAATGTTCGCGGCGCTCAGCGCCACCAACGAAGCGATCATGCGGGCCAAGACGCGGGTCGAGATGTTCGAACTGGTTTGCGCGGCTGCAGCGAACGGCGGCAAGTTCACCTCAACCACCATCAGTTTGGCCAATCCCGACAGCGATTTTCTCGACATCGTGGCCGTGGCGGGACCGACCGCGGAGACAACAAGGAACGTAAAGGTCTCGATCAGCGCCGACCGCCCGGAGGGACGCGGGCTTAGCGGGGCCGCGTTCCGTTCCGCGAGCGCCTGCATCAGTAACGACTATCTGGCTGACCAGCGAGCCAGCGCGTTCCACGCCGTCGCTCGCGGTGATGGGGCAGAGTCGGGCGCGGCATTTCCGCTGCTCATCCGTGGGCAGGTCGTTGGCGTCATGCTCTTTCTTTCCGCCGAACGGGACACGTTTACTCCGGAATTCGCCGAACTCCTGCAACGGCTCGCTGACAATGTGTCGTTCGCCCTTGATAATTTCGATCGCGCCGACGAGAAAACCAAGGCAGACGCACGGATCGAATACCTCGCATCGCACGACAGTCTGACGAAGTTGCCCAACCGCGACATGTTCAACGAATTGCTGCGCCACGCGATCGAGTCCGCGCACCGCAATCAGCGGCAATTCGCCGTGCTGTTCATCGATCTCGACAGGTTCAAGGTCATCAACGATTCGCTGGGACATGACGCCGGCGATCTCCTGCTGGTGGAAGTCGCCAACCGACTGCGCCATACCTTGCGTTCGAGCGACGTCGTGGCGCGGCTCGGTGGCGACGAATTCGTCGTGATTCTCGAGGAGACCGCGGAAAGCCACGACGTCGAGCGGATCGCACGCAACTTGCTGTCCGTTCTCAGCCAGCCCTTGCAGCTGAGCGGCCACGAATGCCACACCACGGCCAGCATCGGCATCGCATTGTATCCGTCGGACGGCGCCGACGCGCAGATGCTGACCAAGAAGGCCGACATGGCGATGTATCGCGCCAAGGAAGACGGCAAGAACGCCTTGCGCTTTTTCACCAGCGAGTTCAAAACCCAGTCGATCGAGCGCCTGACGCTGGAATCGGCGTTGCGGCGTGCGCTCGAGCGCGATCAATTCGAGCTGCACTATCAGCCGAAGGTGGATATGGTCACCGGGCAGATCACCGGTGTCGAGGCGCTGTTGCGCTGGACGCACCCCGATCTCGGCGTGCTGTCGCCCGCTCAATTCATCCCGCTCGCCGAGGAAACCGGATTGATCGTTCCGGTCGGCCGCTGGGTCCTACGGGAAGCCTGCGCGCAGAACATGGCCTGGCAGCGCCGCGGCTTGCGGCCGGTATCGATGGCGGTGAATCTCTCGCCGCGGCAGTTCGTCGACGAGCACCTGCTGCAGGATATCGACGAGGCGCTGGCGGCCAGCGGCATGTCGCCGGTGCTGCTGCAACTCGAGGTCACCGAAAGTATGGTGATGCGCAACGTGCCCCGGGCGGTCAAGGTGCTGGACGCCATGCAGAGCCGCGGCATCCGTCTGGCGATCGATGATTTTGGAACCGGCTATTCGTCGATGTCCCTGATGAAGCAATTTCCGATCGACACTATCAAGATCGACCGTTCCTTCGTCCGCGACCTGCCCAGGGATTCCGAGGATCAGGCCATCGCGCAGGCGATCATCAGCATGGGCAAGGCGCTCGGGATGACGGTGATTGCCGAGGGCGTCGAAACCGTGGAGCAGCGAGCCTTCCTGCAGAACCACGCCTGTGACGAAATGCAGGGCTTCCTGTTCAGCAAACCGCTGCCGGCACGGCAGTTGGCCGACCTGCTTCGCGCCGCGCCGCTGGTCATCTCTCCGCCACGGCAGCCCACGGTAGGTGCGGAACCTGAGCAATCTGTCCCCGTAAGGAGAAGCGCCGCCAGCTAGAGCGAGATGACTTTTCTTCGAATCGTCATCCCGCTCTATCTTTTTGTTTGAGCATGATCTCCGCGCAAACGCTTCGCGTTTGTCGCGAGGGAAAGCCGGTACCCACTTTTCCGGATCATGCTTTAGCTGGCGTGCGGTTTGACCATCCGCGGAAAATCGCTGGGCCACGGCAGCGACGTCTGGCCGGCGAAGCATTTTAGAAAAATCCGCGCGCCGTCGTCGTAGGAGGCGCTTTCCGGCAATTCCAGGCTGGCGCACCATCCGGCCGGCATCGGGTGCGGCCAGCCGATCGCTTCAAATGCGGGCCCCCACCACCATGCCGGGGCTGGCGATCGCTCTTCGCCGGGCACCGCGCGCCATTGGACGAATTCATCCACCATGCGCTGGAATTGCAGGTTTTCGGCCGGTCTCATCGAGGTGTTCCTTGCGGCTTCGATGATACGCCGATCTGGAACAAGCGCAACGCGGGCGGCGGTACCTGCCGGTGCCAGGCGCCCCATCGGCAGGGTTCAGGCTTTCAATTTGGCCCTTGTGGAAAGGCCGAGGAGCCGCTCGGCATTGCCGCCCGCCACCAGCGCCATGTCGTTGTCGCTCACGCCTTTCACACGGCCGAGGAACCCGACCGGATCGGGCTCCGCCATGTCGAACGGATAGTCGGTGCCGAGCATGATATGATCGGCGCCCCAGATCTCGATCAAATGCGCAAGCTCGCGCTCGTCGAACACGACGGTGTCGAAATAGAGCTTCTTCAGATATTCCGACGGCGGCTTCCTGATGTTGACGCGGCAATCCTCGCGATGCGCCCAGGCGTGGTCGAAGCGTCCCCAATAGGCCGGCAGATAACCGCCGCCATGCGCGATGCAGATTTTCAGCTTCGGAAACCGCTCGAGATAGCCGTCGAAGATCAACTGCCCGGCGCACAGCGCGGAGTCCAGCGGGTGTCCGATGGTGTTTGGAAAATAGTGATCGCTCATCCGGCCCACCAGGCTGGTGCCGAACGGATGCAGGAAGATCAGCACGTCGAGTTCCTCGACGCGGGCGAAGAATTTCTCGAGCCCGGCGCGGGTGAGGTCGACGCCCCTGACATTGGTGGACAGTTCGACGCCGCGAAACCCGAGCTCATTGACAGTGCGATCAAGCTCGGCGATCGCCATGCCCGGATCCTGCAGCGGCACCGTGCCCATGCCCATCAGGCGATCCGGATGCTTCGCGACCAGTCTCGCGATGTGATCGTTGACCATGCGCGCGCTGTCGCGCGCCACTTCCGGCGGCGCTGCATAGACGAAGTGACTGGGATAGGGCGAGATCACCTGCATGTCGATGCCGTCCCGGTCCATGTCAGCGAGGCGGGTGTCGAGATCGGTTAGTTTTGGAAAATCGATCTTGCCGCGTTGTGCGGCGATGCGCTTGGTGAGGTCGTTGACATGGGCATTGGCGTTCGGGGTCTCGCCGCCGCCGGGAATGCCGGTGGCTTTGAGCACCATCGCATTGGCCTCGGGCACCATGCAGTGACAATGGATGTCGATGGTGCGCCAGCGCTTGGCTTTGCGGGCCTGCGAAAGTGCGCTGCCGTGGTCGGTTGCGGGGCCGCATACTTTGCATTGAAACAGCATCTCAGATTCCATTCGAGATTTTGAGGCATGGGGCAGCGAGACGGGGATGTCAGTGGAGGGCTATTCCGCCTTCATGTCGCCGGCGCGAGGCCGGGAGCCGCGAAAGCGAGTCATCGCATGGTATTTCCAAAACTTCCGGGCTCCATCCGTGGACGTCATCGCGAGCCCCCCGCGCCTTCGCACGTCTCGGGCCACGAGGACGCCTCTTCCTTCGAGACGCGGCCAAGCGGTCGCTCCCCAGGATGAGGGGAGGGGCGCTACTTTTCTTCCGCGGCCGTTGAAGTCGCCGGACCTTCACCCATGATCAGCAGCACGGCATCATCGTCCTTGGCGCCGTCCCAGTGCACCTGCTTGCCGAAATGCGTGACGAAACTGCCGGCGGGCATCGGCGTCGTATTGGCGGGATCGAATTTCGGCCCCGAGCCCACCCACCATGTGCCCTGCAGCACCACGATGTAGCGGTCGTTGGGATGGAAGTGCGGCCGGCTGAAATGGTTGCCCTTGGTCCATTTGGTGTAGACCATGTAGAAGCCGGGCTTGGTGGGATCGCCGACCACGACGGCGTTTTGCCCGCCGCGCGCGTCAACCGGACTCCAAGGAATTTGGTCCGGCAGTTTGTAGATCACCGCGGCTGGGTTGAGTTCGGCCGCGGAGCTGAGGCTCAGCATCCCGCCGAGAATGATCGGGGCCGCGAGATATCGCCAAAACCGGTTTGTGGCCTTCATGGCTTCCTCCCTGGAGTCCGCAGGCTAAAAGCCGCGTTGTTGGTTGCGATCATGCTAGCCGGTCTCGTTCGCGCGGGGCAAGACGCGCGCCTGCATGCGAGGCAAGCGGGTTCTCGCACAACGCAACTGCAGCATGAAAAAAGCGCGTTTACGTCGCGTGCGGCAGTGCTAGGTTGCGCCCAATCATAAAACAAACAGGGAGGACACCTTCATGAAGCATTTGTCGACACTCGCGGTCGGTCTATTGGTCGGCGCCGCCGCGCTGCAATATTCGAATACAGCATCCAGCCAGAGCGATGGATGGGTCACGCTGGTCGACAGCACCAAGATGGGCGACTGGGAAGAGGTCGGCAAAGCCAATTGGGCGATGAAGGATGGTGCGCTAACCGCCGACAAGCTTGACGGCAAGGATCTCTCCTATCTCGTCACCAAGACGTCATACAAGGATTTCCAGATCAAGGCCGAGTTCTGGACCGATGAGGAAGCCAATAGCGGCATCTTCATCCGCTGCGACGAGTCGAAGAAGATCGATTCGAAGATCTGTTATGAGGTCAATATTTTCGACAAGCGGCCGGACCCCTCCTACGGCACCGGCGCGATTGTCGATGTTGCCAAGGTCAATCCGATGCCGAAGGCGGCGGGCAAATGGAACACCTACGAAATCACCGCGCAGGGTCCGCATCTCGTCATCATGCTCAATGGTGAAAAAACCGCCGACGTGCAGGACTCAAAACATCTGAGCGGCCCGTTCGCGCTGCAATATGGCTCCGGCGTGGTCAAATTCCGCAAGGTGCAGATCAAGCCGCTGTAAGGGCAGGTTTCCGCATTCCGGATGTGGTGCGGCGCGAGCAAAGCTAGATCCGCCGTACCACGCCGGGCTCTCCCGGCGCGCATTCCAGCCCATCGCGATCCCACTTCGCGGCGTTGGCTGCGGCGTCATAGGTGCTCTGCAGGAATTCGAGCAGGGCTTTGTCCGGGTCGTCGGCGGTGCGCACGGCGTCATAGGGCAGAATGTATTCTCCCAGGGCTTCGCTGAAGAACGCGGCATCAGGATGCACCTTGGCGGCGCGGAAACCGGCCGGCTCCGGATAGGCATAGGAGTAGAACGCGGGGTAATCGATCGCGCCGCTGCCGGGCCAGAAGCCGGCGCTGCTTTCCTCGTGGGAATAGGCTTCGCAGGCGACGTCATCGGGTAGATGCGGGACGCCGCCCGGATGGCGCGGCGCGCGGCGGCCCGAAAACCGGGTCACCGCGAGATCAAAGCTGCCCCAGAAGAAATGTACCGGGCTCGCCTTGCCGAGAAAGCCGGTGCGGAACTGCTTGAACACCCGGTCGACATTCACAAGAATCTGCAGGAAGCGCCGCACGGCGCCTGGATCATAAGATGAATGCTTGCTGTCGTCGGAAAACCGGATCGGCTCCGGCAATTCACTGGGCATTTCATCAATTGCAATGTGAATGCCGAGTTCGGCGAGCGCGGCCATGATCGCCGCAAAAAAACTCGCCACCGATTGGCCGGCTAAAGCAAATTGCCGTTGCGCGCCGTCGCTGGTGGACACCCGCAAGAGGTGGTCGATGAAGTCGAGATCGACCTGGAAGGTCCTGGCGCCGTCGGGGATCGGCGACGTCGTCAAACCTCGCGCGGTGACGTAGAGCGCGACGTGCCAGGAATGGTTCAGCCAGGGCGTGCGCGCCAGGCGGATCTTGCCGACGATCTGGGTCCACAGATGCAGCGTCTCATAGGTCTCGCGCCACGCGGCGGTGGGCAGTTCCGGCCAGGGTGCTTGGATAGCATTGCTCATGGTTCACCGCGATCGGCTGTCATCGCTGTCTCCTGATACGGCAAGGCCGGGCGCGATCCGGCCCGGCCTTTATAGGCGAAGTCGCAAGTGTTGGGGATGCGGTCTACTTCGTCTTCGCCGCATCCTTGTTGAAGGCGGCGTCGACTTCATCCTTCTTGATGCGGGCCGAGGGGTTTCCCGGCTGGCCGAGATTTTGCTCTTCGGTGCCGTCGCCCATCATGCCGGGATGCGGCGTCGCGGGGTTCTTTTTGGTGTTTTGTCGATCGGGTTTGGTGGTCATGCTTATTACTCCGGGCACGGATGTGCTCGACCCAACGGCGGGGGCCCCATCTGGTTCCCTGGCTTCACGAACCCCGGCATTCCGGGCAGCGGCGCTTGCCCCGAGAGGCGCGGAACAGGCCACGGCACCACCAGCGCCGCGCCATCGCCTGCACCGGATTGCGGGCCAGCTGGTAGATAAAGAGAATTTCGATCATGGCAAATTCCGTCGCCCCCGCGACGTCCGTCGTCCCCACGACGAACATGGGGCGGCATTCCCGCAAGAGAATGCCGCCCGCGTCGTATCAGCCATGCAGTTTCTTCGCGGTTTCCGCGATCACGCGTCCTTGATAACGCGCACCCGCGAGTTCGTTTTCGGATGGTTTCCGGCTGCCGTCGCCGCCGGCAATGGTGGTGGCGCCATAGGGCGAGCCGCCGGTGACCTCGTCGAGTTTCATCTGGCCGGCAAAGCCGTAATTGAGACCGACGATGGTCATGCCGAAATGCAGGAGGTTGGTGATGACCGAAAACAGCGTGGTCTCCTGGCCGCCATGCTGGGTTGCGGTCGAGGTGAAGGCGCCGCCGACCTTGCCGTGCAGGGCGCCTTTCATCCAGAGGCCGCCGGCCTGATCGAGGAAATTCGCCATCTGCGAGGCCATGCGGCCGAAGCGGGTGCCGGTGCCGACAATGATGGCGTCGTAGTTGGCGAGGTCTTCAACTTTCGCCACTGGCGCCGCCTGGTCGAGCTTGTAGTACGATGCTTTCGCGACGGCTTCTGGCACCAGCTCCGGCACGCGTTTGATGTCGACGGTTGCGCCGGCTTCACGCGCGCCTTCGGCGACAGCATTCGCCATGGTCTCGATGTGACCGTAGGCTGAGTAATAAAGAACGAGAACTTTCGTCATGGTGGGTCTCCGTGGGTTTGAGATTGAATTACAATTCGTCATTGCCGGGCTTGACCCGGCAATCGATCGCTATCGAAAGACTTCTTCCGAAGAAGGGATGCGCGGGTCATCTAGCGCGAACACGCGCTTCGCGCTTTTGCCCGCGCATGACGAGTGGGGGCAGGCGTCAGGCCGCGTCGACCAGCACCAGTTCGGAATCCTCCAGCGCGGTGATCTTTAACTTCGCCTCGTCGCGGATCGCGACGCCATCGCGGGCATTGACGCGTACGCCGTTGATGTCGACCGCACCCGCCGCCGGCACCAGATAGAGGTTGCGCGTCTTGCCCGGCGCATATTCCGCGCTTTCGCCGGCCTTCAGCGTGGTGGCGAGCACCCGCGCATCGGCGCGGATCGGCAGCGCGTCCTTGTCGCCCGCAAACCCGCTGGCGATGGTGACGAAGTTGCCGGACCGGTCCGATTTCGGAAACGGCTTCGCGCCCCAGGTTGGCTGGCCGCCTTCGGTGGTCGGCTCGATCCAGATCTGGAAAATCTTTGTCCTGGTCGGTTCCAGATTGTATTCGGAATGACGCACGCCGGAGCCGGCGCTCATCACCTGGACGTCGCCGGCCTCGGTGCGGCCCTTATTTCCGAGGCTGTCCTGATGGGTGATCGCGCCCTCGCGGACATAGGTGATGATTTCCATGTTGGCATGGGGATGCGCGGGGAAGCCGGTATTCGGCGCGATCTCGTCGTCGTTCCAAACCCGTAAGCTGCCGTGGCCCATATTGCTCGGGTCATAGTGGCTGCCGAACGAGAAGTGGTGCTTGGCCTTCAGCCAGCCGTGATCGGCGCTGCCGAGTTTTGCAAAAGGTCTCAGTTCGATCATGGGATGTTCCTTCGATGTAAATTCCGGGGTTAGGGCCGGGCGCAACGCGCCCGGCGTGAGTGAGCTGTTCGAGTTATGCGCCGAAGCCGCCATCGACATTCAACACGGTGCCGGTCACGAACGACGCACCGGGGCTGGCAAGGAACACGACGCCGGCGGCGATTTCGTCGGCGGTGCCGTAGCGTTGCAGCGCGTGCTGCGACCGCTGGGCTTCGGCGAAGTCGCCGCCATCCTTCGGATTCATGTCGGTGTCGATCGACCCCGGCTGCAGCACGTTCACGGTGATGCCGCGCGGGCCGAGGTCGCGCGCCGCGCCCTTGCTGTAGCCGACGATCGCGGCCTTGGTGGCGGCGTAGTCGGCGAGACCCGGAAACGATGCGCGGGTGGCGATGCCGGAACCAATGGTGACGATGCGGCCGCCATCTCCCATCAGCTTCGATGCCGCGCGGATCGCGGTGACCACGCCATGGACATTGATCGCGTCCTGGCGGTCCAGTGCCGCGGTGTCGCTGTTCGCGTCATCAACCGCGCTGCTGGCGACGACACCCGCGTTGTTGACGAGGATGTCGAGCCGGCCGAAATGGGCGGCGACGTCCTTCACCAGCTTGTCGACTTCGACGGATGACGCCTGGTCCGCCCTAAAGGCCCGCGCCTGCACGCCCTTGGCTTTCAGCTCCTTCACGACGGCCTCCGCCTTGTCGGCTGAGGCGCCGTAGCTGATGGCGACGTTGGCGCCTTCTTCGGCCAGTGCGCGGGCGCTGGCCGCGCCTATGCCGCGCGAGCCGCCGGTGACGAGGGCAACCTTGCCGGTGAGAGATTTGGTCATTGGATTTCTCCGTGGTTCGAATTCCGATGACGTCTGGATAAGCCTTGACCGGAGGTGTATAAATAGAAACTATCGAAACACATTGTTTCCAATACTGTGCTAATGGGAAGATGCCCCAAATGGCGAAGCTTCCGGATTTCGAGGCGCTCGCGATCTTCGCAAAAGTCGTGGAATTACGGTCGTTTGCGGCGGCAGCAGGCGAACTGGCGCTGTCCAAGGCAACGGTGTCGAAGGCCGTCAGCCGGCTGGAAGAACGACTGGGCGCGCGCCTGTTCAACCGCACCTCGCGGCGGCTCGCCTTGACCGATGCCGGACAGAAATTGTCCGAGCGCGCGGGCAGGCTCTTGGCCGATGGCGAGGCGGCCGAGAACGAGGCACTGGCGCAATCGGTGGCGCCGCGCGGGCTGGTGCGTCTGGCGGTGCCGATGACGTTCGGGTTGAAGGCGGTGGCGCCGATCCTGCCGGCGTTTCTGGCGGCCTATCCCGAGGTCTCGATCGATCTTCATTTGAGCGATGCGACGGTGGATCTGATCGGCGAAGGGTTCGATGCCGGCTTGCGGATCGCGCGCTTGCCCGATTCCTCGCTGATCGCGCGGCGGCTGTGCGCGATGCCGCGTTACACGGTGGCGGCGCCGTCCTATCTCAGGCGATACGGCCGGCCGACGCATCCGATGCATCTGGCCCAGCACCGATGCTTTGGCTACGCCTACCTCTCGACACCAGGCATCTGGCACTACACCAATTCAGCCGGCGAGCAGGCCAGCGTGCGGCCTGCCGGCCCCTTGCGCGTCAACAATGGCGAGGCGCTGATGCCGGCGCTGTTGGCGGGTCTCGGCATCGCCGATCTGCCGGACTTCATCGTCGGCGAGGCCATCGCCTCGGGCGAAGTCGAAGTGATCCTGAAAGGCTGGAAGCAGCCCGAAGGCGCGGTGCATCTGGTGACACCGCCCGGCGGCCCGCGTCCCGCCCGCGTCGAGGTGCTGGCGGATTTTCTGGCGAAGCATTTTGCCAAGGGGAAGAAGCGGTAGGCGCCCCTCCGTGTACTGGGGCACGCTTTGCTTTGCCCACCCCACGGTTTCGGCTAGGCTGTGCTCAACGATAAAGAATTGGGAGAGAATGCAGCCAATGGACCGACGTGAATTCTTGAAAGCCGCAGCTGTGCTGCCGCTGGCGCAAGGCACGCTTTCAAATCCGGCCTTCGCGCAGGCCGGCTACCCTTCGCGCAACGTCACCATGATCGTGCCGTTCCCGGCCGGCGGCCAGGCCGATCTCGCGGCGCGGCCGGTGGCGCTGGCGCTGGAGAAAATTCTCGGCAAGCCCGTCGTCGTCGATAACCGCGCCGGCGGCGCCGGCGGGTCGATCGGCAACGCCGCAGCGGCGCGCGCCGAGCCGGACGGCTACACCTTGCTGATGACGCTGTCCTCGCTGGCGGTGCTGCCGGAAGCAGACCGGCTGTTCGATCGTCCCGTGGCCTATGAAGTCTCGCAATTCGCACCCGTCGCTCGCGTGCTCGCCGATCCCACCTTGCTCGCGGTGCCGGCCTCGGCGCCGTGGAAGACGCTGCAGGAGTTTGTCGATGACGCCAAGAAACGCCCCGGTCAGATTCCCTATGGCTCGTCGGGTCCTTACGGCACGCTGCACGTGGCGATGGAGATGTTCGCGGCCAGCGCCGGCATCAAATTGCTGCACGTTCCGTTCCGCGGCGCCGGGCCAGCGCTGACCGCGCTCTTGAGCGGCACCGTACAGGCGCTGGCGTCGGCGCCGGGCACGCTGAAGCAGCAGGTCGATGACGGCAAGATGCGGGTGCTGGCGAACTGGGGCGCGGAACGGATCGCGAGTTTCCCCGATCTGCCGACTTTCAAAGAACTCGGCTACAAGGATGTCGAGTTCTACATATGGGCGGGCCTGTTCGCGCAAAGCGCGCTGCCGGCGCCGATCATGACGCGGCTGCGCGAGGCGATGGCCCAAGCCGTGAAAAGCCCCGAAGTGACAAAAACCTTCGAGACCGCGGGCAGCCCGGTGGCCTATCTGGACGCGCCGGAATTTTCCAAATTCGTCGCTGAAGACTCCGCGCGCCTGATCGCAGCGGTGAAGAAGATCGGCAAGGTAGAATAGAATTTTTCACATTTTGTTGTTCGTCGCGAACTTTCCCAAGCCGCATTTATTTTCAAGCGTGGGCTGCAGCAAATTTGCCGTGCGGGAACCCGCGCGCCTGCTTCAATCCGAAAGAAGGGCCGGACATGCGAGCGTATCGAGTTTTCCTGGGCCTGGCGATATCGATCGGCGGCAGCATCGCTGTTCAAAGTGTGGCGTTGTCGCAAGAGTATCGGGGAACGATGGAACAACAGATGGCGTGCACGCCGGATGTCTGGCGGCTGTGCGGCACGCAGATCCCCGATGTGGACAGGATCGTGGCATGTTTGCGGCGAAATACACCGCAGCTCTCCGAACCGTGCCGCGCGGTGTTTGAAACAAGCGCCAACTCGCCGAGACGTCGCGATGACCGGTCGCGGCCTTACGACCGCGACGACCAACCGCGGCCTTACGATCGCGACTATCGGTCGAGGCCTTACGACAGACCGTACGACGAGGACGAATAGCCGCTATGCCGGCGCCTGGCACACATCGACCCACTCGGCCCCGACCAGTTCGGCCATGCGCGTCGGCGCGATGCGCACGGCGCTGTGGGTCGAGCCCGCCGCCGGCACCACCTCGTCGAAGGCTCTCAACGAGGCGTCGCAGTAAACCGGCAGTGGCTCTTTCAACCCGAACGGACAGACGCCGCCGACTTCATGTCCGGTGATGTCGGCGACCTCTTCAATCCCAAGCATCTTCGGCTTGCCGCCGAAAAACGCCTTCACCTTCTTGTTGTCCATCCGCGAGGTGCCGCTGGCTACGATCAGCACCACGCGCTCGCCGATCCGCAGGCTCAGTGTTTTCGCGATCCGCGCCGGCTCGACGCCATAGGCTTCCGCCGCCAGTGTCACGGTGGCTGAACTGATCGGCGATTCGATCACAATTATTTCGGGCGCCTTCTCGGCGAAGAAGGCGCGGACGGATTCGAGAACTCATATGGATGACCTATGTTCGAGACCGATGTTCAGGATTGTTGGGACGCGACCAGATCGGGCAATTCCGATAGCGTGTGGATGCAATGGTCGGGCTTTAGCCCAAGTTCGTCCATCTGGGTCCGGATTGCCTTGAACATCGTCAGCGGGGCGACCAGTTCGCTATTGGCGCAGGCGAGCGCCATCGCCTCCGGCGTCACCCGCTCGATCCAGGCGACGTTGAGGCCGAATGCCTTGGCGCCGCACGCGTCCCAGGGATTCGAGGAAACGAACAGGACCTGCGCAGCGGGCACGCCGAGAACGGACTCGATCAGGCCGTAGGCATCCGGGCTGGGCTTGAAGATTTTTCTGGCGTCGATGCTGATGGTGGCGTCGAGCACGCGGTCGAGACCGCTGTTTCGGACCAGTGCGTCGAGCATGCCGGTGCTGCCGTTGGAGAGAATCGCCAGTTTCTTGCCTCGCATCGCCGCAAGCGCTGCAGTGGCGTCCGGATAAAGATCGAGATGCAGGTATTTGCCCATGATGCGCGCGAACACGGCCGGATCGTTTTTCAGTCCCAGGCATCGCAACGTATAGGTCAGCGAGTCCTGTGTGACGACCGAGAAATCCTCGTAGCGCCGCATCAGCGAGCGTAGCCAAGTGTATTCGAGCTGCTTGATGCGCCAGACTTGCGTGACGATCTCGCCGTAGCCGGGAAACGCCGCTTCCGTGACGGCCGCGACCGACTGAATGTCGTACAGCGTGCCATAGGCATCGAAAACGACGGCTTTGATGCTCACTTCACTGCGCTTTCTGGCCGATCGTTACGTCGAGAAATTCGCGGAGCGCCTTTGCCGCTTGATCTGCCGCCGACTGGTTGAACTCGAGGTGGTGCCCGGAGACCTCTCTCGGGATATCGAGGTTGGGTGCGTCGAAGGCGTGATAGGCGCCGGGATAGACGATGAGCATGACCGGGGCGTGCTCGATGCGCTGTCGTGATATTCCCCACTCGTCGCGGCCATCCACCATGTCGCGGCAGGCCTCGGCAGAGGACCAGTCATCGCGTTCTCCGATCAGGATCAGGGTTGTAACGGTCATATCGCCCTTAAACCGCCGGCAAGGCGGATAGAAAGCGACGGCAGCGCGAAATTTATTTGGCGCAAGATGCTCGATAGCGCCGTGCTCGACCGACATGAGAGCCAGCCGGCCACCGAGCGCAAAACCCAGCACCGCAATCCGGTCGGGATCGACGAACGGCTCGCGCACCAGAAAGTTCAGGGCGCGGTAGGCGTCCAGGGCCAGATCGTCGGGAGCGCTGCCGCTGCAATTGCTGAGGCCGCGCGGACCGAAGCTGTCGACGGTGAGCGTCACATAGCCCCAGGATGCGATCCGCTTGCCCCAGCGTTCGTCGAGCCGCCGCCAATCTCCGCTGCAACTATGCAACAATACGACGGCGGGCGAGGGGCTTATCCCCGTGGTTTGCCGCATGTAGCCCTGGAGCGGATGTGGACTGTCAAGCGGGGTTTCGATTTCGACGATGATCGGGGACTGTTCAGCCGCAATGCATTCGGCCGCATTTCCGGTCAGGAACACGGCGGCGATGGCGGCGATTTTGACGAAGTCCGTCACAGGCTATCATCCCGCTCGGCAGCCAGTCAGCGTTGCAATGCAAGCCTATATACCCAAAATCTTCCGCGCATTGCCCTTCAACACCTTCGGCCTGATCTCGTCGCGGATCTCGAGCTTCGAAAAGTCCGACAACCAGCGGTCCGGCGTGATCACCGGCCAGTCCGAGCCGAACAGCATCTTGTCCTGCAGGATGGAGTTGATGTAGCGCACCAGGATCGGCGGAAAATATTTCGGCGACCAGCCGGAGAGGTCGATATAGACATTCGGCTTGTGGGTCGCGACCGACAGCGCCTCTTCCTGCCAGGGAAACGACGGATGGGCGAGAATGATCTTGAGGTCGGGGAAATCGGCCGCGACATCGTCCATATGCATCGGATTGGAATATTTCAGCCGCATACCCATGCCGCCGGGCATGCCGGAGCCGACGCCGGTCTGGCCGGTGTGGAACAGCGCGATCGCGCCGCCCTCGTTGATGGCTTCGTAGAGCGGATAGGCCATGCGGTCGTTCGGATAGAAGCCCTGCATGGTCGGATGGAATTTGAAGCCTTTGACGCCGAATTCCTCGATTAACCGGCGCGCCTCGCGAACCCCGAGCTTGCCCTTGTGCGGATCGATGCTGACGAACGGGATCAGCACGTCGGAATTTTCGGCGGCGATTTCCAGCATTTCGTCATTGTTGTAGCGGCGGAAGCCGGTCTCGCGCTCGGCATCGACCGGAAAGATCACGGCGGCGATCTTCTTCTTGCGGTAATAGGCCGCGGTTTCCGGAACGGTCGGCGGGTGCTTGTTCGGCGACTTGAAATATTCCGCCATCTGCGCCTGGAAGTCGTCATAGCCGTCGTCGCCATGCATGCCGCAGGGCTCTTCCGCATGGGTGTGGATATCGATCGCCACGACGTCGTCAACATTGGGCAGTTTCAGTTTGGACATCCTGTTTTTCCCGGTAGCGGCTCGATTGCACAATCTCGCAAATTGATTATAGCATATAACAAAATTGGCAAGACGCGGAAGCAGGGAGGATAGCATGGTTCAGGCGGAAGCCTTCGAAACCGATTTCTGGAAAGACGCCAATTTGCGCAAGGTCTGGGACGACATCGTCCCCGGCGAACCGCGCAAAACCATTCCCTACACCCTCACCAGGCAGGCGATCGAACTCTACTGCAAATCGGTCGGCGAAGATCATCCGATCTATTTCGACGAAGCCTACGCCAAAACCACCCGCTATGGCGAGCTGATCGCGCCGCCATCGATTCACATCCTCTTGATGTTCTCCTGCACGCCGGCGGACGACTGGATGCGCAGCCCCGGCACCGTCAATGCCGGGCAGTCGTGGAGCTATAACATCCCGGCGCGGCCGAATGACACCATCACGCTGCAGGCCCGCGCGCTCGACAAGTTCATCAAGCGCGAACGGCTGTTCGTGGTGCATGACAATGTTTTCTTCAACCAGCATGGCGAAGTGATCTGTTCCGGCCGTGGCTGGACCATCCGGCCGATGTGAAGGGGAGGGGATCATGAGCACCATTTTCGAAAATCTGAAAACCGGTGACGCCATCGACGGGCCGAAATTCTCGGTCAGCCGCGAATCCATCCGGCTGTTTTGCGATGCCTCGCTCGATTACAATCCGCTGCATCTCGACGACGACTACATGAAGGGCAGTTTCGGCAAGACCAATTTCGGCGGCATCATCATGCACGGCATGAATAATTTCGGGCTGATCTCGCGCATGATCACCGACTGGGCCTATCCCGCCGGCGCCATCCACCGCCGCCTCGAAACCAGGTGGGTCAAGCCGGTCCGGCCCGGCGACGTCATTCAGCCGACCGGAATCGTGAAATCGAAGCAGACGACTGCGAATTCGCGCTGGGTCCTGATCGACGTCATGGTGCGCAACCAGAACGACGAGAAGGTCGCCACCGGCGAAGCCATGGTCGAGTTCCCGCTTGAGGCCGCGGTGTAACCTCTCGCTCGCTCGACCCGACGCAGCTCGTCGGTGTTACGCCGTGCGCACTTCGAGGAATGTCAGCGGGCGCAGCTTGTCGCCGTCAAAATAGACGAAGCGCAGGCGCCGCCGCTGCGAGACAAGGCTCGCCGGCAGCGGATCGTAGCGGAACGAGCCGCCGCCGAGGTGCGGCGTCAGGCTGCCGACATCGGCGAGCGCGTCGATTTCGATGCGCAGCAGATTGAGTTTTGCGCCGTCGGTGGCGATCATTTCGAACGGGATGCGGCCGAGGCGCAGAAAGCTCACCGGATCGGGCGCATCGATGAAGCCATCGATAAATGCCGCCTCGACCTTGTCGAGATCGGATTCCGCCGCCGCCGGAGGCGGCTCGCCTGGGCTATGAGGCGTCTGCCATTGCGCCACTGGACGGTTGGGTGCGTGATTGTGTCCGGGGCCGCCGTGGTCGTGATGATCGTCGTAACCGTGATCGTGGCGGTGACCGTGGCCATGTTGATGGTCATGGCCGTGATCGTGGCTATGGTCGTGCATGTGGCGGTGCTCGTGTCGCCGGTCCATGGTGGCCTCAATATTTGACGGGTTTGTTGATGATCGAGCGGTGGCTGCCGAGCTTGCCATGGGCGCAAAGCGAGCCGAGCGCCTCAACCACCACGCGAACCCCCATCAGCGCGGTGATATCAGAGGTATCGTAGGGCGGCGAGACCTCGACGACCTCGAACCCGCAAATCCCCTGCGCGCAGACCAGACCCAGCAGCTTCAAGGCCTCGCGTGGCAGGAAGCCGCCCGGCTCCGGCCAGCCGGTGCCGGGAACAAAACCGCAATCGATCGAGTCGACGTCGAACGAAATATAGACCGCGTCGGCGTCTTTCCAGGCCAGATCGAGCGCGATCTCCGCGGACTTCTCGATCCCGAATTTTTCGATGTCGGCGATGGTCAGCACATTGGTGTTGCGCTCGCGCGCCACCTGAACGCCCTCGCGCGGCACCTGCCAGCCGCCGATGCCGAGTTGCACCAGGTTGACCGCTGGCACGTTGGGCAGGTTGGTCGCCCAGAACCACGGCGTCGTGTGCATGCGCTCGTCGAGATCCTTTTCCTGGATGTCGATGTGGCGGTCGAAATGGATGATGCCGATCTTCTTGTCGGTGCATTGCGCGATGCCGCGCACGCAGGGAAAGCCGATCGAATGATCGCCGCCGAGCATGATCGGCAGCGCGCCGGACGAAAATACATGGGCGACACCGCGCGTGATCTGATCGAAACTCTTTTCCAGATTGGCCGGAATCGTAAAGACGTCGCCGGCGTCGCACAGCGTCATCTGCTCGCGCAGATCGACGCCGAGCTCGTAATTGTAGGGCGTATAGAGCGCCGAAATCCGCCGGATGCCCTGCGGGCCGAACCGGGTTCCGGGACGGTAGGTGGTGCCGGAATCGAAGGGAATCCCCAGGACCGCCGCGTCATACTTGCCGACGTCGCGGACGTTCTCGACATAGGGCGCCTTCATGAAGGTGTTGATGCCGGCGAAGTGCGGAAGTTCGCCGCGCGCGAACGTGGGGATGTCCTTGTCGGTGATGCTTTCGGCGCCGGGCAGGCCCATGTCGAGCGCCCATTGCCGCTCCTTGCGCCAGGCCGTGGCCGGCAGCTTGCCTTCGGCCTCGAGCGCTTTCCAGCCCTGCGTCGCCATCCGGTCGAAATCCGGATGATGGCGGCGCGTGAATTGCCGAGCGGGGCGAAGTCCGGCGTGACGCGACCAACGCGCGTGGGGGTGTGATAACATCGAGGTCTCCATCGTTAGCCGATGCCGGCCGAGGTCTTCAGAAACCCGAGGACGGGTACGGCGCCGTCGCGGGTCAGGTCGAGATCGTAGGTGATCTTGGCGCCGTAGCGTTCCTGCGCCTGCGGATCTCGTCGCGGACGATCGAGCGCGATCAGGCGCGTCGCCAGCCCGAATGCTTCGCGGATGTCGTGCGTTACCATCACGATGGTCATCTTCAGGTCGTGCCAAAGCGGCTTGATCAAGCCATGCATCTGCGCCCGCGTGCCGGGATCGAGCGCGCCGAACGGCTCGTCGAGCAACAACACGCGTGGCCGCCGCGCCAGGGCCTGCGCGATCGCAAGCCGCTGCTGCATGCCGCCGGACAGCGCGCTTGGATACTTGTCGCGATGTTCCGCAAGCCCGACGCTCTCGATCATGGCTTCGCTTTTTTCGATCGCCCGACGCCTGGCGGCGCCGAACAACCGCGCCGTCAACGGACGCTGCTCGAACTCGTAGCCGACCAACACGTTGCCGAGCACGGTGAGATGGGGAAACACCGAATAGCGCTGGAACACGATACCGCGGTCGGCGCCGGGTTCGGCGGGAAACGGCTCGCCATCGAGCAGCACTGCGCCCTGCGAGGGGCGCTCCTGGCCGAGGATCAGTCGCAGAAAGGTGCTCTTGCCGGCTCCGGAGGGGCCAACCACCGATAGAAAGCTGCCGGACGCGATCTCGATGTTGATGCGTTCGAGCACGATCTGCGAACCGTACTCGACCCAGACATTGCGGAAGGACAATGCGCTCATCAGCGCGGCTCCACGACATAGGCCCAGGGGAATGCCTTGCGCGCGAACAGGCCAAGCAGGAGGTCGAGCAGAAACGCCAGCAGCGTGATCCAGGCGACGTAAGGCAGGATCACGTCCATCGACAGATAGCGGCGTACCAGGAATATCCGATAGCCGAGACCGACATCGGCGGCGATCGCCTCCGCCGAGATCAGAAACAGGAACGCCGGCCCGAGCATCAGCCGCACCGATTTGATCAGTCGCGGCATGATCTGCGGCAGTACCACCCTTATCGCCACTTGCCAGGTCGATGCGCCGAGCGTCTGCGCCTTTATCATCTGCTCGCGCGGCATGTTCTGCACCTCAATCGACATGTCGCGGATCAGGCACGGCGCGACGCCGATGATGATCAACATCACCTTCGACAATTCGCCGAGCCCGAATACGATGAACAGGATGGGTAGGACGGCCATCGGCGGAATCATCGAGATGACCGCGACAATGGTGCCGAACGACGCTCCCGCGATCGGTAGCAGTCCGACCGTCAGCCCGAAGCCAAGCCCGATCAGAGTCGAAATTCCCAATCCCAGCAACAGCCGTTGCAGGCTGGCGGCGGTGTCGGCCCACAGCACGTAGTCTCCAGACCGCCGATCGGGCTGCGTGGCCAACCGTTTCGTGGTGTCGGCCATTTCGCTGATCGGCGGCAGCAGCTTGTCTTCCGGATTGGCCGCGCGCCGTTCTGCCGATCCGACGATGTAGATCATCAAAATCAGGAAAAATGGAATCGCCGCCAGCAGAATCCGGCTGCCGCGCGAAGGCGCAATGTTCATGACGCGTCGAATGGCACGGTCCTCCCTGGAGGGTCCGGTCGAGGCCCGCAGCGGACAGAAGTTACAATTTGCCGTCGGCGGCGAGTTTCATGTAGGAAGCATCGAAGCGCAGCTTCACGTTCTTCTCCGAGCCGAGCGTCTTGGTCGGGGTCATGATGCCGATCGCATCTTTCGACTTCACCTTTTCGCCGAGCAGATTGTGGTCGAAGCAGAAGCCGCGCACCTGGTCCATGATCCTGGGCAGCTCGGCGCTGGTCATGAAAGCGACGCCGTCCTTCGGCGTGTAGTACATGTGGGTGGTCTTGAGCTGGGTCTCGAAGCCGCCAAGATCGGTCCCGGACAATTTGGCCATCGCTTCGCGGGCGGCTTTGCCCTTGTCGGACTCGTCTTTCATCAAGGCGATGGTTTCGTACCAGATCCCGACCAGCGCCTTGGCGAGATTGGGATTGTCTTTCAATGTTTCGGTATTGATGACGAGCAGATCCTCGATTTCACCGGGAATTTTGCTGGAGTCGTAGACCAGCGTGGCACCCGGGTCGGCCTTCACTTCCAGGAGCTGAGGATTCCAGGTCACGACCGCGGTCGTGTCGGGCGATTTCGCGGCCGCCACGATATCCGCATCCGAGGTGTTGACGGTCTTGATATCCTTTTCCTGCAGTTTCACGGTCGAGAGGCCGCGCGCCAGCAGATAGTGCGACACCGACAGTTCGACGAGATTGACCTTCTGGCCCTTGATATCGGCGAGGGTCTTGCCCTTCTTCAGCACGACGCCGTCATTGCCGTTGGAATAGTCGCCCATGATGATGGCCGTCGTGTCGACGCCGCCTGCGGCGGGGATTGTCAGCGCGTCCATATTGGTGACGGTCACGCCGTCGAATTTTCCGGCGGTGTACTGGTTGATCGATTCGACGTAGTCGTTGATCTGCGTGACATTGATGGTGATGCCGTATTTGTCTGCCCATTTCTTCACGACGCCGGCCTCGGCGGCGTAGGGCCAGGGCATCCAGCCGACATAGATGGTCCAGGCGATATTGAATTCCTTCTTCGGCGCGGCGGAGGCAATGGTGCTGAGGCCGATCGCGAAAGCGGCCGCGAATGACAAAAGGCGTTTCATGATTCTCAATCCTCGCTGATGCGTTGCGAATTCGAGGATTGGCAAGACCCTGCGATGCCAATCCTGGCGATCGAGGCCTCCCGGGCTTTTATCCCGCCGTGCACCCGGAAGTTACGCTCCCGGGCGGCAGCTCTCGGACCAGACGCTCATGCGAGCCGGAACCCTAGCCGCCACACTCTTCAATCAATGAAGCAATCGATGTGCCAAGGAAAAAGCCTGTAATCGCGTCGGCACGCGGCGTTATCAGCCCGCCGAATCGGCAGGCTGATGGTTTTTTGGGCGCACGGTTGGCGCCACCACGTCGCTGGCCAGTCCCAGCCACGCCAGAAAGCGAATGGTGAGATAGGTGTTGTCGATTTCCCACCAGCGGTGGCCATGCCGCGCCGAACGCGGATCGGCATGATGATTATTGTGCCAGCCTTCGCCGTTTGAGATCAGGCCGACCAGTATGTTGTTGCGGCTGTCCTCGTCGGTTTCATAGTTGCGGTAACCCCACACATGCGTCACCGAATTGACCGCCCAGGTAATATGCCACACCAGGACGGTACGGACGAAAACACCGAACATCATGATGCTCAGTCCGGTCTGCGCCGCAGCATCAGGCGTCGCGCCCGATAGCCAAGCCAGTGCGAATGCGATGCCGTAGAACAGCGGGATCTGTACGAGGTTGATCCAGATCAGACCATGATGGCGTTCGAGCGCGACGTAGAAGCGGTCGCGCAGGATGTCCTTGGCGTAGCGCTCGTAAATCCCGAGCCGCGCGAGCTCGGGCTGATGCACCAGGATCCACCCCATGTGGCCCCAGAAGAAGCTTGCAAGCGGGCTGTGCGGGTCCGGCTGCTGGTCGGCGAATTCGTGATGCCGGCGGTGGACCGCGACCCAGCGCGCGGGTGTTTCCTGCAGGCAGGACATCGCTATCACGACCATCGCGTGTTCCAGCCATTTGGGACATTTCAGGCCGCGATGGGTGAGCAGCCGATGATAGCAAAGGTTGATGCCGAACAGCCCGCACAAATGGGTGCCGAGCACCGCGATGAAGAGCCCGGTCCAGCTGAAATAGCCGGGCATGAAGGCCAGCAATGCCGCGACATGATAGGCGCCGATGATGAGGATGTAGGGCCAGTTGAGCTGAAACGGCCTGACGCCTGCCGGCAGCATCAGCCGCGCACCCCCGGCGACGGGAGCCGCATCCTCAGCGGCGGCCAGCACCGCAGAATTTGTCATTGGCTGCTGGACTGTCCTCATGGCGAGGTCGGGATCCCAATCTCTGCGCCTGGCGCAGCTTCAACTGAACAGCGTGATCATACAAGGACGAATCGCGTACCGGGCAAACCTTTGACGGAGTTTGGCTATTTTGTATATCCGGTAAAAACCGGTTCCGTTGTGGCGGTTCGCCGCACGCCGATCGGTCGTCCCGTCTGGATTGACATTCAGCGGTCCGATGGCTTAGAAACCGGCCATCCCGGGCGGGCTCCGCTGGCGGGATTAATCCCATTTTGCCACTTTCGGCCTGTCTCAACGGCCTTTCAACGCATCAGGATTGTCCCATGAAGGTCCGTAACTCGCTGAAATCGCTGCGCGGCCGCCACCGCAACAACCGTCTGGTCCGCCGCAAGGGCCGGGTTTACGTGATCAACAAGGTCCAGCGCCGCTTCAAGGCGCGCCAAGGTTGAATCAAGGCTAAATCAGCCTTGAAGCTGGTCTTTTGGCCTCGCGCGAGAATTTATCCCCTTCACGGCCCTTTGACGTCTTGCTGCTTTGCAGCGCGGTTTCCTGCGTCTAGACTTCAGTGATGGCAACCAGATTCCCGCGCGCGCACGCTGGCCGATTGGCGATTGTCCTCACTGCGATGATCGCCGTGGCACCGATGGCCTATGCGCAGGATCCAAGGGTAACGCCGCCGAAGCAGCAGAAAAAACTGCCGGAAGCTCCCAGCAAGCTGCCCAAGGTTGGCGCCGACCGCACCCGCGGGCTGGATTTCCTGTTCGGCGCGCTGAAGGCGGCGCCGGACGAGGCCAGCGCCAAGCATGTCGAGGCGAGGATCTGGGCGTTGTGGATGCAGACGCCGAGCGATACCGCGGCGCTGTTGATGATGCGCGCCAAGGCCGCGATGGATGCCCAGCAAATCGATGTCGCGCTGAAACTGCTCGATGCGGTCGTCAAGCTGCGTCCCGATTATGTCGAAGGATGGAACCGGCGTGCGACGCTGTATTATCTGAAAAACGATTATGCCCATTCGCTCGAGGACATCGAACAGGTCCTGGTTCGCGAACCCCGGCATTTCGGCGCGCTGGCCGGCCTCGGCATGATCATGCAGGATATCGGCGACGAAAAACGCGCGCTCGATGCGTTCCGCAAGGCGCTTGCCGTCAACCCGCATCTGGAAAAGGTGCCGGAACTGGTCAAGAGCCTGACCGAGAAGGTCGAAGGGCGCGACATCTGACCGATGACGCGATGCGTCCGGGCGGCCGTGTAATGATCACGATGTCAGACAGCCCGTCGTCGTGGACTGCAGCGTTGTTCGCTATCGCACTTACCCGCGTCTTGGGCGCGTGACGATGAAATCATTGATAGCGGCCGGCGCGATCACGTTGACGATCGGCTCCGCTTGTTTCGCAGATGGGCTTTATTGGGTCGTCGGCAATCGTGCGACGAACCGATGCGAAATCGTGACCAGCAATCCGATCGTGATCGGAGATGTCTGGTTCGAAGACGGACCTTACAAATCTCTCAGCGACGCCAAGCTCCCACGCTCAACCATCAAGGTCTGCCCCAAGGTAGACCCTGTCGCCGATCGATGATCAGTGCAGAACGTTGTCACCGCGTGCGCCGTGGGCCACGGCCGCATACGCCTGCTGAAGTTCGGCCTCGAGATGCTCGTTGATGAGCAGCAGGGCCTTCAGCGCGCCGCGGATGTCGCCGTTGCACCTGGCCACGATCTGGTCGATCGCGGTATCGTTTGATTCAGGAAGCATCTCAATCTCCAATTGTCCGCAGGATAACTCTTACGCACCTGACCCGTGTTCCTGTGGATTGCGGGGACAGAGCAGCCGACGCCAGCTTCGATTGGCACACGCACGCTGCGCGGCTAAAACGCTGATCACGGTTATATGAAGTTGCCGATGACGGCGATATGAAGGCACGCAAGGAATCAAGCACAAGTTTCTCCCACTCACCGCGAAACCGGATCGGCCTGAAACCGTAGCTTGCATGTGCGCAAATTCATCCGGACATTTTCAATGACATCTGCGGTTGTGGTGGCGGCGCTGGTTGTATTGGCGCTGATCACGCAGGCCGGTGTCCTGGTCCTGCAGCGCGCCTATCCGCTGCAAGGCCGGATCATCGAGGTTGCCGGGGCCACGCTTAACGTCGTCGATATCGGTCCACGCGATACCGCCGGTCCGCCCGTGGTGATGATCCACGGCGCGAGCTCCAATCTCGAGGCGATGCGGCAGCCGCTCGGCGACCTGCTGGCCCGGACTCATCGGGTGATTCTGATTGATCGCCCTGGGCATGGCTGGAGCACGCGCGCGCATGCGCGGGCTTCGACGCCGGCGATCCAGGGCGGAATGATCGACGAGGCGCTGGAAAAGCTCGGCGTCGGCCCGGCCGTCTTCGTGGTCCATTCCTGGAGCGGCGCGCTCGGCGCGCGCATGGCGCTCGATTATCCGCGACGCGTCGCGGGCCTCGTGATGCTGGCGCCGGTGGCCTATCCGTGGCCCGGCGGGGTCGGGTGGTACAACAAACTGGTTACAACCCCCGTGCTCGGTCCGCTGCTCGCCTACACGATCACGCTTCCGCTCGGGTTCCTTCTGGTCGAACCGGGCGCCCGCGGCGTGTTCCTGCCGCAGGTGATGCCGGATGGCTTCGTCAACAACACCGCGACGCCACTATTGCTGCGTCCACGCGAATTCCTCGCCAATGCCCGGGATCTGGTGACGCTGAAGGCGGCGGTTATGGAGCAGTCGCCGCGCTACGCGAACATCAAGGCGCCGACGGTGGTGATCACCGGCGAAAGCGACAAGACGGTATCGACCAATATTCATTCACGGCCGCTGGCAAGCGTGGTACCGAACGCCAGACTGATCGTGCTGCCCGATGTCGGCCACATGGTGCAGAACGCGGTGCCCGACCTCGTGATCTCCGAGGTCGAGGCGATGCTGGGCAGGATCGTGCACGGCACCACGGCCGCCGCCAACTAGGGCATGATCGGGAAAAGTGCGAACCGGTTTTCCCAAGAGATCATGACCCGAATTCAAACTTATCGGATCATGATTCCAGAGCAGCGACGCTGCAACTCATCGCTCGACGAAGGTGCGATTGAGCTGATCGGTGATCGGTTTGAACAAATAGCTCATCATGGTTCGGCTGCCGGTCTGCATGAAGACTTCCGCGGGCATGCCCGAGACCAGCTGCAGTCCGGCCAACCGGCGGCGTTCTTCCTCGGGCAGGGTTATCCTGACCGTGAAATAGGAAGCGTTGGACTGTTGATCGCGGGTGATATCGGCAGACACGTAGGACACCTGGCCGATCAGTTGCGGCGTCGTGCGCTGGTTGAAGGCCGAGAAGCGCACGAACGACTGCTGGCCGACGCGCACCTGGTCGATATCGTTGGGTTGCAGGCGCGCCTCGATCTGCAGGTCGTCGGAATCCGGTACGATTTCCATGATGGCGTCGCCGGCGCGGATCACGCCGCCGACGGTATGCGCCGAAAGCTGATGGATAATCCCCGAGGTCGGCGCGCGAATGTCAATCCGGTCGAGAAGGTCCCGCGCGGCGACGCCCTTCTGCACGAGTTCGGCTTCCTTGGCCTGTGTTTCGCCGAGCTCCTTGACGACATCGGTACGAAAATCCTGATCGAGCTTTACGGTTTGAAGCTGGGCCTCGCCGATTTTCGATTTTGTCTCGGCGATCGCCGAAATCAACTGGCCGCGTTCGCCTTCGATCCGGGCGCTCTCGCGTTGCAGGGTGGTGAGCCGTGTCAGCGGAACCAGCCTCTTGTCAAAGAGATCCTGCACGCCCGAGAGCTCTCCCGTGATCAGCTCGAGCTGCTTGGCTTTCGACGATACCTGGGCATCGAGGCCCCCGATCTCCTCGCCGAGTTGCGAGATGCGGCTTTGCAGAAGATCCTTCTGGCTGTCGCGCGCATTCTTTCGCGCCTTGAACTGCGTCTCCTCCGACACCAGCAGATCCTTGATCGCACTCTCTTCCAGCCGTGTCGCCATTTCGGGCGGAACTTCGGGCCGGGGCAGGCCATCGCGCTCGGCGATCAGCCGGGCAATCCGCGCCCGGACTTCATCGAGCTGCTTGCTCACCACCTGCAGGCTGGCTTGCGCCTGGGTCGCATCGAGCCGCACCAGCAGATCGCCGTTGGCCACCCGCATGCCGTTGCGGACGGCGATCTGCGCCACGACTCCGCCGGTCGGATGCTGGACGGTCTTGACGTTGGATTGAACCACGAGACTGCCCGGAACCACGACGGCTGCCGCCAGCGGCATCAGCCCGGCCCAGCCGCCGGCGAGAACGACGGCGGCAATCAGCACCCGAAGTCCGGTTCTCAACTCGCGCTCATAGGCGCGTCCGGTCCGCGACGTCAGGCTTTCGCCCGGAATGTTATCGTTGTCGGCGAGACCGTCACGGTTGATGAGGAAGGCGACACCGGCGGTCAGGCCGTCACGGCATTTCTCGATCAACTGTCCGGTGCCGGTCTTCGGCTCTGGTCTTGGCACGAGCTTGCCGTCCGGGCGGGGAAGCGCCAGTTGAGGCCCGTTGACGGGTACGGACGGACGTTTGCCGTCCAGCCCCGGGATTTCTCGCGCAGGCGCCAACAGGTCCATCGCGATGGAGTTATCCAGCGTGATCGGGTTGCGCCCACGCGGCGGCAGGTCGATATTCGGCTCGCGCAATTTCGATTTGCGGATATTCGGTTCCCGCGCGATCGGTTCATGCGGCATCGGCTCACGCGGATTCTGCGCGGGCGCGAGCTTCGGTGCGCGGCCTATCGGTTCATATGCAATCGGCTCACGCGGATTAAGCTCACGCGGATGAGGCGGGCGCGCCATCTTAGGGCCCCGTGCAATCGGCTCGCGCATTTTCGGGGCGCGCGCCATCGGCTCACGGGGTTTCGGCGGGCGTACATTCGGCGCCCGTGGCGTTTCGCTTCGGCGCACGACGGGTGCCGCCGTCGTGAACCCGAGTTGCTCGAGACAGGCATCGATGGCCCGCCCCATTTTGCCTTTCCGCCGCCGTTTCGGCTGACGCATTTGCTGGCGCGCAGGCGGGCGTAAGTCCTCGCGCGCGAAACGAGGCGCATGCTGCGGATGCGCGTCATCCGCGCTTTCCTCTTCGAACGCCTGGCGGAGCCGCTGCAGCTCGAGAATGAGCGCCTCGCCTTGTGGTCCGACTCCGTCGCGGCGCGGGTCGTCGGCAATCCCATCGCGGCCCGTCTCGCCGCCTCCGTCGTGCTGCGGCTCGGCGCCCCAGCGCTGCGTCTGCCCGTATTGCATGCGATCCTGTTGCCTCATGACGGAATGCTCTCCGCAACTTGAGTCCGACCAACCGGTTTTGCATTTACCGGCGCTGGAGCTGGTTTGGTTGCCGCCGCGGCCTGGGCATTACCCGAGCGAACGCGGGCGAATATCTCCTCGCTCGGGCCGAATGCAATGGCCTTACCTTCGTAGAGGATCATTGCCATGTTCAGCGCGGCGAGCGCGCTCGGCCGATGCGAAATGACGATCACGATAGACTTGTTATGGCGCATGATCTGAATGGCGCGGGTCAAGGCGCCTTCGCCTTCGGCATCCAGATTGGCGTTGGGCTCATCGAGCACGAGCAGGAACGGATCTCCGAAAACCGCCCGCGCCAGCCCGACGCGTTGCCGCTGCCCCGCCGAGAGCGCCATGCCGCCTTCGCCGATTCGCGTCGCATAACCGTCCGGCAAACGCAGAATGATGTCATGCACGCCCGCGATCTGCGCGGCCTTGAGGATGGCGTCGGACGTTGCGGTCTCATCGAAACGGCAGATGTTTTCGGCGACGGTGCCGTCGAACAGACCGACCTCCTGTGGCAGGTAGCCGATATAGCGGCCGAGATCCTCGTTTCGCCATTGATCGAGCGCGGCGCCGTCGAGCCGGACGACGCCGCTTCGGGCCGTCCAGATTCCGACCAGCGCCTTCGAGAGCGAGGTCTTGCCCGACGCGCTTGCGCCAAGCAGAGCCAGTCCCATACCGGCCTTGAGCGAAAACGAAACATTCGAAACGATCGGCTTTTCCGAATTGGGGGCGGCGACCGCGAGATTTTGTACGGAAATTTCCCGGAACGGGCGCGGCAGCACGACCGGTGGCGCAACCGGCGCCGCGGTCGCCTTGCAGATCTCACGCAAGCGGGCAATGCTCTGGCGCGCGGCGACGAGTTGCTTCCAGGTGCCGAGCGCCACTTCGACCGGCGCCAGCGCGCGGCCCATCATGATGGACGATGCGATCATGATGCCGCCCGACGCCTTGTCGGCGACGACAAGATACGCGCCGATGCCCAGCATCCCCGATTGCAGGATGTAGCGCAGGACCTTGGCGCCCGACCCGAGATTGGCATAGACGTCGGTGGCACGGATGTTTTCCCGCAGATAGCGTTCGTTGGCCTGTGACCAGCGCAGGGTGAAGCGATCCGTCATGCCGAGCGCCCGGATCACTTCAGCGTTGCGTTGAGTGGTGTCGGCCAGCACCTGACGCTGCGCGCTGCAGTCCATCGCGGCCTTGGCCGCGCCGCGCGACATGCGCTCAGTCAAAAGCGTCATTGCGACGATCGCGGCCATCCCGAGCAACGCCGTTATCCCGATCACTGGGTGGAACATGAACAGCGCGATCAGAAAAATCGGAATCCAGGGCATGTCGAGGAACGCGGTGGGTCCCATGCTCGACATGAAGGCCCGCACCTGGTCCAGATCACGCAACGGCTGCTGCATCAGCACGGGTTTCACGCCACGGAGCGGTAGCGTCGCGAGTGCGGTATGAATCGATTCCTGCAGGCCTGTATCGAACATGGTTCCGACGCGGCACAGCATGCGCGAGCGCAGCGCATCGAAATATCCCTGCGCGACGTAGGCCAACAGCACGATCAAGGAGAGGCCGAGCAAGGTCTGGACGTTACGGCTCGGAATAACCCGATCGTATACCTGCAACATATAGAGTGAGCCCGACAGCATCAGGATATTGATCGCCCCGCTGAACACAGCGATACCGATCATGCGCCGCGCGCTTTCGCGCAGTCTTAGAGTCACCGGATCATCGGACGCCGGCGCAGATGCAGATGCAGATGCATTCGAAGAATTCGGAATCGAACTTGGAATCCCGCGGGATAGCAGCGTCTGTCCGTGACTTTGCGCGATACTCATACAGGTGCGCCTCATCATCGGGTCGGGATTGACCGGCGATGAGACTTGTGTGGCAGGCGATACGGACCATTTTCTGGCAACAATGCGACGCTCGTCGATCGCATCGATAATTCACGCGCACGGCAATTCATCACGACATAACATGATCCCGTTGGCCACATGTGTGTTCGTTGGCGCATCTATGTACCGTTTCTCGGCCACATATGTGTTGCGAAAAAAAATGTTGCGCAGAAATTGTGGCGTGACGTGCGGCGATCGAAATGCGTCGGTCGTCATAGATTCGTCCGTATATCACCTTTGTTCTGCGCGCATTGGCCGCGTTGTGGGCTGAATGACGCCACGAACGTAAATGATTTTTCATCTTGCGCATCGCGTCGCTGCCCAGCTGATCGCTTGCGTCGATTAAGTCATGCAATATGACGAGACAACAAGGGGACGAATATGGCTCTCACAGCAACGGATCTATTTAATGACGCAACGACGCGTGAGATAGGCGGCATCGGCCCGGATCAGGTCAACCTGATCGTCTCGGATCTGGTCGGCGTGCAGCAGATGTTGCAGGCGGCAGTTCCCACGATCAATAACCTCTCCGACCTGCACACGCAGGTCATCATCAACCAGCTCAATGAAGAGATCGCATCCATCGAGAATGCGAATTCTCCAACGGGGACGCTGGTGCTGGGAACCGATCTCGGCCAATTCGTCGGGCGTGCGATCAACGATATCCATCGGGACATTATCGATATCGCCCAGGGCGATGCGGGTGTGCAGGCGCTGTTCAATCCGACGGCTCTGCCGGCCCTCAACCTCCCCGCGACACCGTTCCATGACAGCGCAGACCAGACGGCCTTTGTCACGCAATGGATTCAAGACAGTAACCATCTTGGGCAGATGGCGCAGACGATCGCGAATAATGGCTTCCAGGGCGACGTTGCCGGACTGGTCGCGCAAATCGAGACCTTCAACAATAATTCGAACGCCTTCGACATGTCGCAGGGCGGCCTGTTCTCGGCGCGCTTCTGGAACGAATTCCGGACCGACGGCACCTCGGGCACGGCTGCGACCGCGCTGATCGAGGGATTGCAGACGCACAATGCCGGGGAAGTCGCCGCAGCGGTCGAGCAGCTCGCGACGAACTCCGCCGACGTGGGGACCAATAACCTCATGGCGGACGGCGGAGGCTATGCCGCCATCGTGGCGGCGGCGCAGGCGACGGCTGTGGCACCGGCGGGCGGCGCAGCAACTCCTGCTGCTGCAGCGGATGCCGCTGCCGCGGCGGCTCCAGCCGCTGCTGCAGCCGCCGGTCTGACGGCAACGGATCTATTTAATGACGCAACGACGCGTGAGATCGGCGGCATCGGCCCGGATCAGGTCAACCTGATCGTCTCGGATCTGGTCGGCGTGCAACAGATGTTGCAGGCGGCAGTTCCCACGATCAATAACCTCTCCGACCTGCACACGCAGGTCATCATCAACCAGCTCAATGAAGAGATCGCATCGGTCGAGAACGCGAACTCTCCAACGGGGACGCTGGTGCTGGGAACCGATCTCGGCCAATTCGTCGGGCGTGCGATCAACGATATCCATCGGGACATTATCGATATCGCCCAGGGCGATGCGGGTGTGCAGGCGCTGTTCAATCCGACGCCTCTGCCGGCGCTTAACCTCCCCGCGACACCGTTCCATGACAGCGCAGACCAGACGGCCTTTGTCACGCAATGGATTCAGGACAGTAACCATCTTGGGCAGATGGCGCAGACGATCGCGAATAATGGCTTCCAGGGCGACGTTGCCGGACTGGTCGCGCAAATACAGACCTTCAACAATAATTCGAACGCCTTCGACATGTCGCAGGGCGGCCTGTTCTCGGCGCGCTTCTGGAACGAATTCCGGACCGACGGCACCTCGGGCACGGCTGCGACCGCGCTGATCGAGGGATTGCAGACGCACAATGCCGGGGAAGTCGCCGCAGCGGTCGAGCAGCTCGCGACGAACTCCGCCGACGTGGGGACCAATAACCTCATGGCGGACGGCGGAGGCTATGCCGCCATCGTGGCGGCGGCGCAGGCGACGGCTGTGGCACCGACGACGGGTGGTGGTGGTGCCGGAGGTGGCGGTGGTGGTGCGGGTGGCGGCGGTGCGGGTGGCGGCGGCGACGCCGGTGGCGGTGCTGGTGGAGGCGGCGCTGGCGGTGGTGGCGGCACCGGAGGAACATCTGCTCCCGCTCTCGCGGATTTGGGCCTGACGTTCAATGACGCGACCCGCGCGCTTGAGGGTGGTTTGTGGCAGAATGTGGTTGAAGAAGGCGGCCAGGGACACGGCAGCATCGGGCGATACACCACCGATCTCACCAACGTGCAGACCGGCCTGCAAGCGGAAGTAGCGGCCGGTCAGTTCACCGGTGATACGCTGACCCACGTCAACACGATCCTGGCCGACATTACCACCGCGCTATCGGCGGCCACGGCCTCGGTGACTGGCGGGGGAACGTTCGGCAGTGTCGCCGCGGCAGAAGCGGCGTTACACACCAGCCATCTCGATATCCTCAATATCGTCAATAACGACCCGAATCTTGCGGCGGCGGCGACTGCTGGCGGCGCGGCAGGATTCCTCGCGGCGCCGGCGGCTCTGCCGGCCGGCACCACTGCGGCGACCGCGGCTCACGCCAATCTCGCCGAGATCGGCGCCATCTTCAACGATCTCGCCAATATCTCACTTGGTGGCATCAACGCCGACAACACGGCCCAGGCCACGGCCGATACCAGTGCAATGATCACCGATATGCAGGCTTTGATGGCCGCCAACCCGACGCTGTTCGGCGGGCTGACCGGCGTTCATGCGGAAACGATCGTCCGGCAGCTCCAGCTTGAGCAGACGTATATCGCCCAGGCTGGCGTATCCCAGGATGCGGGAAGGGCCAGCAACGACAATTTGCTGGATATCATCGACATCGTCCAGGGCGATACCAATCTGGCGAACATGGCCAACCAGGGCGGCGTTTCCGGATTTACGCCATTCGGGGACGCGCTGAATCCAACCCCGAAATACCTCGACAATGATGCGCAGACGAACTTCTGGGCAAATTTTATCGCCCAGTCCAATTCGCTGGGACAACAAGCGATTGCCGCCGTCGGCGCTCACGATGCGGCAGCAACCGCCGCGGTGATCGCCAACCTGCATACCTTCCAGACCGATGTGACCAACTTCGACGCTGGGCAGGGTGGCATCTTCGAGGCACGGTTCGACAACGAGTTGCTTGGCGACACCAGCACGCTTGGAGCCGAGGTGACCAAGATGATCGAAGGGTTGCAGACCGGCAATGCGACGCTGGTCGCCGCCGCGGCTGAGGAGATGCACGCCAACGCCGCCGACGTCGGTGGCAATAATACCCCGGTGACCGGCGGCGCCTACAATCCCGACGGCCTGACCGTGGCCGACGTCCTTTCGACGGCCGTGGCCGCTGCAGCCCCCGCCGCGCCGGCTGCACCTGCTGCACCCGCAGCCGCTGCGCCTCCCGCGGCGGCACCAGTCGCCGCTGCTCCGCCCGCGGCGGCGCCAGCGGCTGCAGCCGACGCACCAGCGGCGGCGGCTGATGCCGGCTCGCACAACGCGGCAGATGCCGGCCCGCACGGAGCGTGTAACGGCGGGAACGACATGCATCAAAGCGCGCAGATCGCCGAGTTGCTCCACTTCCACCACTGGGGATAACCCGCGCCGGCACGGCCTCCAGCGTTGCATCACCCCGATAGGGACGGGCGCTGGAGGCCAGCTGGATCGTTCAATTCAGCCTCAACTCGCTGCTTGAACCATCGACATTTTGCGGCCAGGCGCCCGCAGAGAGAAGGATTCTTCGTTCGCCGATTTCGGCGAGCCGTGATGTGGGGCGGGTCAGTTGAGTAAAAAGAGTAATGGCGTTTGGCGGAGCGGCACGCGGTCGGAAACCAATGAGCGTGCAATGCGATGCGGCGCGAAATCGTACGCGATGTGGGAAGTTGTCGCGAACGTCGCGCGTCAGGTTGATGTCGAAGTTTGCGGCCTCCGGGACGGCGGAGCGCGCGCATGAGGCAACGCAAGACCGACTACGGAACCATCATCCTGCACTGGGTGCTGGTTGGCGCGTTCGGCGTCGCATTCGTCACCGGGTTGCGCATCGCGACCGAAGCGCCCGATCGCACCTGGATCAATTTCTTCGATGCGATTCTGCCCCAGAACGCCTGGGTGTTGCATATGCAGGCAGCCGTCGTGCTCGTCATGGTGGCGATCGCCTACACCATCTATGTGGTTCGCTCCGGCCTCGGGAGCCGCATCCGGCTGGACAAGGTTCGCCTGCGAGGCCTTCTCGGTCGAGGGCAGGCGAGGCGAGGCGCCGCCAACATCGTGCTGTACTGGGTGTTCTTCATCACGATGCTGTCGCTGATGGGCAGCGGCGGGTTGCTGTATTTCGGCTTTTTCGCCGGCTACGACATGGCCACGCTGCATTGGTACGGAACCTGGGCGATACTCGGCTTTACCGGTCTTCATGTCCTCTCGCACTTTGGAATTGGTGGGGCGTCGCAGTTGCTTCGCGTGTTCCGGCCCACCGGCCTCTCGGCGCCGCCGCCGCAGCTGGATGCGGTCGAATTGCTGACGATGCTGGTCGAACAATCGGCACGGCTGCAGCCAGAAACCGTACGCTTCGAAACGGATGCGCCTGAGGCGCGTCTGCAACCGGCGCAGCCCGAGCCGCGCATGGAGCCGTCGCAGCGGGGGGGGCGGCTGCGGCCGGCGCCGCCAGAGGCGCGCATGGAGCCGCCGCAGCGCGGGGTGCGTCTGCCGCCGACGCAGCCAGAGGCACGCATGGAGCCGCCGCAGCGCGAGGTACGTCTGCAGCCACTGCAACCGGAGCCACGCGATGAACCGTTGCAGCGCGAGGCGCGTCCGCAGCCAGTGCAGCCAGAGACACTCATAGAGCTGTTGCAGCGCGGAGTGCGTCCGCAGCCGGTGCAGGCAGAGGCACGCATGGAGCCGCCGCAGCGCGAGGTACGTCTGCAGCCGCTGCAACCAGAGCCACCCGATGAACCGTTGCGGCGCGAGGCGCGTCCGCAGCCGGTGCAGCCAGAGCCACTCATAGAGCTGTTGCAGCGCGCAGTGCGTCCGCAGCCGGTGGAGCCAGAGGCACGCATGGAGCCGCCGCAGCGCGAGGTACGTCTGCAGCCACTGCAACCAGAGCCACGCGATGAACCGTTGCGGCGCGAGGCGCGTCCGCAGCCGGTGCAACCAGAGGCACGCATAGGGCTGTCGCAGCGCGAGGCGCGTCCGCAGCGGGTGCAGCCAGAGGTACGCATGGAGCCGCCGCAGCGCGAGGTACGTCTGCAGCCACTGCAACCAGAGCCACGCGATGAACCGTTGCAGCGCGAGGCGCGTCCGCGGCCGGTGCAGCCAGAGGCACGCATGGAGCCGTCGCAGCGCGGGGTACGTCTGCAGCCATCGCAATTGGAGGCACGCGATGAGGCGCCGCAACGAGAGGCGCGCCCGCGGCCGGTGCAGCCGGAGCCACGCGATGAGCCGCCGCAGCGGGACGCGCTTCTGCGCCCGATGCTGCGAGAGGCGCACATGCAGCCGATGCTGCGGGCCATCGACATCACGCGCGCCCGGCCCGCCGCACGGCATCCGTCGTCGGGGACGGCGGCAAGAGGCCGGGCTTCGAAACCGCGGGGCCCGACATTCCAGTCCAATCCGTTCGTCGTTGCCGCGGCCGTCGCCATCACCGGCGCTTCGCTTCTCCTCGCGACCGATCGGCTGGCGGTCGATCAACTGCGGATTCACCGCATCACCAGCGCCGAGGCGCCCGTCCTCGACGGCGACACCTCCGATCGGGCCTGGCGGAACGTTCAGCCTTTCTCCGTGACCACGAACCAGGGCGGAAATTTCGACGGCAAGGGCGAAACGAAAATCGATATCCGCGCCGTGCACGACGGCACATGGGCGTATTTCCTGTTCACATGGGACGATCCGACGCGTTCGCTAAAGCAACTGCCGCTCATCAAGGAAGTCGACGGATGGCACCTGCTGCACGACGGCTATGAGAACGGAGACGAGCACGAGTACAACGAGGATAAGTTTTCGGTGCTGCTGACCACGCTGGACGTAACGCTGGCGGGCGACCGAACCTTTCATGCGAGCCCGCATCCGATTCCCGGCGCCCCGGCCACCATGACCGGTCGCGGCCTGCATTACACGATGTCCGAAGGCGTCTATGCGGATGTGTGGCAATGGAAGGCGACCAGCGGCGGTCCGACGGGCTGGATGGATGACAATCATTTCGGTCCACCGCTGGACCCGACGCCGATGCAGGTGCGCAACGTGGTTCCGTACAAGGGCGGCTTCTCGCCGGATCCGGGCACGGGCAACTACACAGACAATTTTGTCATCAGTGACAGCGCCGTCGGCGGCGCGCGGATGATTACGCCGCGTCGGCTGCCCGTCAATCTTGCAGCAACCACCACGGCGATGGGGGAGATCGACATCGATCCAAATCATGGCGAGAACGATGGCGCCCGCTGGTTCATGACGGAGGCGGAATCGGTGCCGTATTCGTCCGATCAGGATGCCCGCATCCCGGTCGGTACGGTCATTCCGGGGGTCATCATTGCCGGCGATTTCTCGGGCGATCGCGCGGACGTCCGATGCGCGGCCCGCTGGCACTCCGGGCACTGGGCGCTGGAGGTGGCCCGACGCCTCGATACCCATAGCCGATACGATATTCCGCTTCAGACCGGAATCTTCATGCGGGTCGCGGCCTTCGATCACAGTCAGATCAGGCACACCCGGCACGTCCGGCCAATTCGTCTTGAGGTGGAGTAGAATGCGGAAGATTTGCAAGGTCATGCTGAACGACGAGCCATATCTGGCGAATTGCGGCGACCTGCTGCTCGACTGGGCGCTGACCAGCGGTATTGATCTGCCGCATGACTGCCGCGCCGGGATCTGCGGCGCCTGCCGCGTGCGCCTGGTAGAGGGCAGGGTGTTTGGCGGCCACGAGCACGGCGACGACATGATTCACGCCTGCCAGGCGCGAATCGTCTCCGATATCCAGATCGTGACCGAACCCGTTCCCGACCAGGTCTCGATGTCAGGTCAGGTGGAAAACATCGTTCGTCTGGCTCCCGATGTTGTCGGCGTCACCATCAAGTTGCCGAAACCGCTGCATTATTTTCCCGGTCAATTTTGCAAGGTGCAGTACCGTGGATATCCGGCGAGATCCTACAGCCCGACCTATCCTCTGGAAGGGCGCGCTGACGATCGCCTGCTGAATTTCCACATCAGAAGATTCTCCGACGGTGTTGTTTCCTCGGAACTTGGTCGCAACATCCGGGTCGGGCACCGCGTCAAGGTTACGGGACCGTATGGCAGCGCCTTTCTGAGGCGGAATCATTCCGGCAGCATTGTTCTTGTCGCCAGCGGCACCGGCTTCGCGCCGATGTGGTCGATCGCGGTTGCCGCTATCCTGGAACGGCCGCAGCGGGAGCTGATATTCGTGGTCGCGGCGCGAAAGCTGCAATCGTTGTACATGCACAGCGCGCTGTGCCGCCTCGCGCTGTTCCCCAATGTCACCATCATTCCGACCGTATCGGAATCGCAGCACGTCTCGCCCGCGATCCGTTCCGGACGGCCTACCGATCATTTACCGAAGCTGTCGGCGAACGATGTCGTCTATACCTCCGGTGCACCGGGCATGACCGATCAGGTGGCGCGGCTCGCGCGAGCGGCCGGCGCCAGGTGCTATACCGATCCCTTCGTGCCGAACCATCCGCCTGCCGAACAGGGCAAGGATCCGGTGAAAAAGAGGGCTGCGCAGTAAGGCTGCGCTTTGGTGGGCGTATTCCAGGGGACGTTACTTGGTCTTCCCGTCCTTGTCGTATTGCACGAGGAACGCCCACAGATCGTTGATTTCCTTCTCGTTCTTGATGCCGGCGAAGGCCATCTTCGTGCCGGGGATCTTTGCCTTCGGGTCCTTGATGTATTCCTTGAACTGGGCCTCGTTCCAGGTGATGCCGGAATTCTTGTTGGCGTCGGAGTAGTTATAGTCCGCGGCGGTGCCGGACTTGCGGCCGTCCAGTCCATTGAGCTGCGGGCCGACCTTGTTCTTGGCGCCATCGCCGATCGCATGACAGGCCAGGCATTTGTTGAAGGATGTCTTGCCGGCGGCAGCGTCCTGCGCCAGCGCGGCGGAGGCCGCGGCCGACGATGCGATAATAATCAGCGCGCTCAGTTTCAATTTTTTCATTGGGTGCTCTTTGTGTGTTGCCAAGTGTATGCCAAGTGGTTCCGCAGCCGCTTGTTGCATGGGATGCTTGCGATGGACAAGCCACCAAACGGCTTCGTAGTTTCATCGATTTTGCCTAAGCCTTTCGGATGGTTGGCGGGCTCCGACGGTTTGACGACCTATCCAAAGCGGTCCAGACGTGCTTGATTTGCCAAGACAAATCGGCCAGCACGGCTGCGCTTGCAGGCAAAGCCGCTGTGGGAGAAATCCAATGACGATCATGATGCCGGCATCGGATCAGGCGGTTCTGGGACGCCGCGACGCCATTGTGGCAGCGTTGCGCGCGATCGTGCCGGGAGAGGGCGTGATCGACAGCGCAGCCGAAATGGTTCCTTACGAATCCGACGGGCTGATGGCGTATCGTCAGCCGCCGATGGTGGTGGTGCTGCCGGACAGCACCGAACAGGTATCGCGGGTTCTGAAATATTGCTTCGAGCAGGGCATCAAGGTGGTGCCGCGCGGCGCCGGGACCTCGCTGTCAGGCGGCGCGCTGCCGCTGGCCGACGGCGTGCTGCTCGGCCTCGGCAAATTCAAGCGTATCCGCGAGATCGATTTCGACAACCGCGTGGTCGTGACCGAACCGGGGGTGACCAATCTCGCCATCAGCCAGGCGGTTGCCCACGCCGGCTTCTATTATGCGCCGGATCCGTCGTCGCAGATTGCCTGCTCGATCGGCGGCAATGTCGCGGAAAATTCCGGCGGCGTGCATTGCCTGAAATACGGCATGACCACCAACAATGTGCTGGGCTGCGAGATCGTGCTGATCACAGGCGAAATCATCAGGGTCGGCGGCAAGTCCGCCGAAACCTCGGGCTATGACCTGATGGGAATCATCACGGGATCAGAAGGCCTGCTCGGCGTCATCACCGAGATCACGGTGCGGATTCTGCAGAAGGCGGAAACCGCGCGGGCGCTGATGGTGGGTTTCGCGCAGGTCGAGGCGGCCGGCCAATGCGTGGCCGAAATCATCGGCGCCGGGATCATTCCGGGCGGCATGGAAATGATGGACAAACCGGCGATCCACGCCGCCGAAGCCTTTGTCCATGCCGGGTATCCGCTCGACGTCGAGGCGCTGCTGATCATCGAGCTCGATGGTCCCGGCATCGAGGTCGATGAACTGATCAAGCGGGTCGAGACGATCGCTCAGGGCTGTGGTTCGACCACGTGCCAGATTTCCACCTCCGAGGCCGAGCGGAATCTGTTCTGGGCCGGCCGCAAGGCGGCCTTTCCGGCGGTCGGGCGGATCTCGCCGGACTACCTCTGCATGGATGGCACGATTCCGCGCGGGGCGCTGCCGCAAGCCCTGGCGCGCATCCGCGATCTCTCGGAGAAATATGGGCTCCGCGTCGCTAATGTGTTTCATGCCGGCGACGGCAATCTGCATCCCCTGATCCTGTACGATGCCAACAAGCCTGGCGAGATGGACAAGGCCGAGGCGTTCGGCGCGGATATTCTTCGATGCTGCGTCGAACTCGGTGGCGTGCTAACCGGTGAACACGGCGTCGGCATCGAGAAGCGCGACCTGATGCCGGAGATGTTCAGCGAGATCGATCTCAACCAGCAGCAGCGGTTGAAATGCGCCTTCGACGCGCAAGGATTGCTCAACCCCGGAAAAGTTTTTCCGACGCTGCACCGCTGCGCCGAATTGGGCCGCGTCCATGTCCACGGCGGCAAGCTCGCCTTCCCGGACCTGCCGCGGTTTTGAGGATGAGCTCCGCCTATTTTCCGATCGTCATACCCTGCGCAGGCGGGGTATCCAGTATTCCGCACTGTCGATATTTATCCCCGGCATTTGCGATTGCTGGATCGTCCGCCTTCGCTGACGATGACAATGATGACAGTAGAGTCCGGACCTGAACTCGTGGACACTTTGAAAGTACGTGACGCCAAGGATGTCGAGCAGGCGGTGCGCGCGGCTCTGGCCAGCGAGCAGCCGCTCGAAATCATTGGCCATGGCTCCAAACGCCAGATCGGCCAGCCGATGGCGACCAACGCGCTGTTGGATCTGTCGGCGCTCAATGCGGTGACATCGTATGAACCGAACGAGCTGATCATCACCGTGCAGGCGGGCGCGCCGCTCGCCGACGTGCAGTCGCTGATCGATTCCAGGAACCAGCAGTTTGCGTTCGAGCCGGTCAATACCTCGCAATTGCTGGGCACGCCGCAGATCGGGACCATCGGCGGCATGATTGGCGCCGGTCTCGCCGGGCCCCGCCGCATCAGGGCCGGCGGCGCGCGCGATCATCTCCTGGGCGCGCACGCGGTGTCGGGTTTTGGCGACAGTTTCAAGGCCGGCGGCAAAGTCGTGAAGAACGTCACCGGCTACGATCTTTGCAAGCTGCTGTCGGGCTCCTGGGGCACGCTTGCGGTGATGACGGAAGTGACCTTGAAGGTGATGCCGCGGCCGGAGAGCGAACGCACGCTGATGCTGCGCGGGCTGGATGATATCGCAGCCAACCGGGCGATGACGGCGGCGTTAGGTTCACCGTTCGATGTATCGGCCGCGGCGCATTTGCCGAAATCGGCGCTTCGGGCCGAGGCGAGCGGGCTCAGCGAACTCGGATCGCCGCCGCGGGCCGCCACGTTGCTACGGCTGGAAGGCATCACGGCGTCGGCGGTCCATCGCGCGGCCGCACAGGCGGCCGCGCTTGCGCCGTTTGGGGCTGTGGAAATCCTGGAAGATTCGGCCTCCGCGGCGGTCTGGAGTGCCGTGCGCGACGTCCAGCCCTTCGCGGCCAGCGGCTCGCTCGGCGCGTGGCCGGTGTGGCGTATCGTCTGCCCGCCGGCTGGCGGCGGCGCGCTCGGCGAACGGCTCGCGCGGGATACCGGCGGCGAGGTGATCTACGACTGGGGCGGTGGCCTGATCTGGGCGGCGCTGCCTCCGAAGCCCGACGCCGAGGCCGCCCTGGTGCGCCAGCGGGTCGAGACGGTCGGCGGCCACGCCACGCTGATTCGCGCGTCCGAACACATACGGCACAACGTCGATGTGTTTCATCCACAGCAAAGCGGCCTTGCCGCACTGGGCGAACGCGTGCGCCGCAGTTTCGATCCGAAGAATATCCTCAATCGCGGCCGGCTGACCCGGGGATCTCTGACATGAAGACCGAATTCAGCCTCGCGCAGCTCGCCGATCCCGATATCGCGGAAGCAAACAAGATCCTGCGCGCCTGCGTGCATTGCGGCTTCTGCACCGCGACCTGTCCGACCTATGTGCTGCTCGGTGACGAACTCGATAGTCCGCGCGGCAGGATCTATCTGATCAAGGAGATGCTGGAAAAGAATCGGCCTCCCACCCAGGAAGTGGTCAAGCACATCGACCGATGCCTCTCCTGCCTTGCCTGCATGACCACCTGCCCGTCGGGTGTGAACTACATGCATCTCGTCGATCAGGCGCGGGTCAGAATTGAGAGAGACTATGTGCGGCCGCTGACCGAGCGGGCGTTGCGCGCGGTGCTGGCGTGGGTGCTGCCGCGTCCCGGATGGTTTCGCCTGAGCATGATTCTGGCACGGCTTGGCCGGCCGCTCGCAGCCGTGCTGCCGGGCCCCCGAGCCGGATCGGCGACGCCAACTTTATCGAGCCGAATCAAGGCGATGCTGGCACTGGCGCCGGGCAGCCTGCCGGCGCCCGGCGCGGCCGGCGGAAGCGTTTTCCCGGCGCAAGGCGCGAGGCGCGGACGGGTCGCGCTGCTGCAGGGCTGCGCCCAGCAGGTGTTGGCGCCGCGCATCAACCAGGCCGCCATCAATGTTCTGACGCGTCACGGCATCGAGGTCGTGTTGGTCAAGGACGAGCAATGTTGCGGCGCGCTCACCCACCATCTCGGACGCGACGGCGACGCGCTGGCGCGCGCGCGCGCCAACATTGGCGTCTGGCTCAAGGAGGCCGAGCGGGGCGGTCTCGACGCCATCCTGGTGACGACGTCGGGGTGTGGCACGGTGATCAAGGACTACGGCTTCATGCTGCGCGAGGACCGCGATCTTGCAGGTCCCGCCGCGAAGATTTCGGCGCTGGCAAAGGACATCACCGAGTATCTCGGCGGCATCGATCTCAAGCGTCAGCAGCAACAACATGGCGATGTCGTCGTCGCTTATCACGCGGCCTGTTCGCTGCAGCATGGCCAGAAAATCACGCAGGCCCCGAAAGAATTGCTTTCCAAGAGCGGATTCGTGGTGAAAGATGTGCCCGAGAGCCATTTGTGTTGCGGTTCAGCGGGGACGTACAACATTCTCCAGCCTGACATTGCGAGCAGATTGCGCGATCGAAAGGTCGCCAATATTGCGACGGTCAAGCCGGATATGATTGCCGCGGGCAATATCGGATGCATGGTGCAGATTGCCGGCGGCACATCGGTCCCTGTGGTCCACACGATTGAGCTTCTCGATTGGGCGACAGGTGGTCCCCGGCCAGGATTGAATTGATCAAGTGGCCCCGCACGCAAGCGGACTATCCGAAACGCCCGATAGACATGGATCAGCGGCAACAGGAGGATCACGATGGCTAAAGGCAAGAAGAGCAAGAAAGGCAAGAAGGCTAAGAAAGCCAAGAAAAGTCTTGTGACGGCGAAGAAGAAATCCGCCAAGAAATCTGCGAAGAAATCCGCGAAGAAGGCCGCCAAGAAATCGGCGAAAAAGGCCAAGAAGTCTGCGAAGAAGGCCGGCAAGAAAGCCAAGGCCGCGGCGCCGAAAAAATCCGCCAAGAAGGCCAGCGGCAGGAAGCGTTCGGCGAAAAAGCAGGCGGCTCCGGCCGAGACTTCCGTGGCCCCGACGCCCGCCGCGCCGAAACCCATGGCTGCTCCGACGCCGGCTCCGGCTCCAGCCCCTACGCCGACCCCGTCACCCAGCTGGGCCTCGCCCAGTCCCGCCGCACCGAGCCATGCCCCGTCATGGGGACACTCGGGCGGGTCGTCGAGCCCCTCGTCCGAAGGCGGGGACGACGACATCTAGCCGAGCGTGCGCTCCGACTTCCGTGGGTTCCCTCTCAAGGCCGCAGCGTCCCCGCTGCGGCCTTTCGTGTGACCAGCCACGTCCCGGGTTCCGTCGAAATACTGATTCGTTGAGGGGGGTGAGTTGCCGAATAATTGCTCGCCCGCCCGGCTCCTTATGCACAGCGGCGGACGCAAAAGCCGCCGAAATTGTTGTCGGAATGCAACACCGGCCCACAACATTTCACAGAATGGCCATATCGCCCAAAAAGGCGGCACATGCATGTCTTTTTTGCTTCACTCATCGCCGAGCGCGCCCCAGATTGCCGTGCAGGTTAAGGACTTTGGTTGCAGTCGGTTATCGTTTGCCCTTGGGGGGCGCCCGGAGCGGGACTGTTTGAAAGGTGATGGGGATCGTCATGAAGAAAGTGGCTTTGTTGGCAACGGCGCTGGCAATGGTATCGGGGTCGGCTCTCGCAGCTGATATGGCTGTGAAGGCTCTGAAGGCGCCGCCGCCGGCAGCCTTCGATCCCTGGGACATCGCCTTTGGCAGCGCGATCATGAACGACTACGTGTTCCGCGGCGTCACCCAGTCCAATCACAAGCCGTCTGTCGCGGCCTATTTCGAGCCCCGCTACAATGTGACAAAGGACCTGCAGCTGTATGTCGGCCTCTCGGGTGAAAGCATTGCCTTCGCCAACCGCGCCGCCGCTGAAATCGATATCTACGGCGGTATTCGTCCGACCTTCGGCGCCTTCGCCTTCGATTTCGGTGTCTGGGGTTATCTCTATCCGGGTGGCACCTGCTACTACGGTGCCGGTGCCACGACCGATTTCGCGGGAGTGCCGCTTAGCGCCGAATGCCAGGCCAATACGCTGCTCAACACCAACGTCATCAAGAAGAACGTGAGCTTCTTCGAAGGCTACGCCAAGGTCAATTACACCATCAACGACATGTTCCAGGTCGGCGCCAATGAGTACTATTCGCCGAACTTCCTGAACACCGGCGCCTGGGGCAACTACGCATCGGTCACCGGCAAGTTCACTGCGCCGAGCACGATCTTCGGCAGCAGCGGCGTCGGCATGTACATCTCGGGCGAATTCGGCCGCCAGTGGTTGGGGACCTCCGACAGCTTCTACGGTACCGCCGCTTTCCCGAACGGCATCAAGTATGCTGACTACAACACCTGGAACGTTGGTATCGGCTTCACCTACAAGGTGTTCACACTGGATCTCCGCTACTCCGACACCAACCTGTCGAAGGGCAATTGTAACGCCTTCACAAGCGACCACACGGCGGTCTTCGATGGCAGCTTTACGCCGATCAACCCCACCGGTGTCGGCTCCAACTGGTGCGGCGCGACCGGCATCGTCAAGCTCTCGGCTGACCTGACCGCGATGACCAACTTGAAGTAAGTCGTACTCTCTTGACCTCAGGGGCGGCAGAGCAATCTGCCGCCCCTTTTGTTTGTGAGGCCTGAATAAGGTCGGGTTGGCTGAGGGCGGCGAACGACGCGGGGCACCGCAACGATCGCTGGAACCTCCTGGCCGGAACCGTGGCAGCGGCACCTTCCATCGGCCGGCCGGGATTAGCCTTTGCTGGTGATTTTCCAATGATTTGCCACGGTCATTTGTGTCGGCGCCGGTGTTGGCGGGCGCGGGCACTGTTGATCGCGTTGGCTTATGGTCTGGCGCAGATTGATCCGACGGCGCGCATTGGCCGCGCGCCGGTTGTGAGACGTCTGGCGCATATGCCCCGCGGGAGAAACTCAACCGGTCGCTACGACGACTTGGCGTCCTGCGCCCGGTTCTGCAGCGCAAATCGATCGCCGTCGCGGACGAGCGCGACATTGCGCTGATGGAAAGCGTCGAGTGTCGAGCGATGGCCGATCGAGACGATGGTGGTCGCCGGCATCTCTTCTTCGAGCAGGTGATACAGCGCCGCCTCCGCGGCCTCGTCGAGCGAGGCGGTGGCTTCATCGAGGAAAAGAAATTGCGGCGCGTGCAGGAGGGCGCGTGCGAGGCCGAGGCGCTGCTGCTCGCCCAGCGAAAGCATTCGGTTCCAGTGCGCTTCTTCCGCTAGCCGCGACGCGAGCTGAGGCAGGCCCACCGAGCTGAGCGCCTCCTTGACCTGGTCCGAACTGAAGGCGCCCGCTTCCGCGGGGTAGACGATCGCCGCCTGCAGCGGCCCAACCGGAAAATACGGACGCTGCGGCAGCATCATCAGGGTCGCATCCTGAGGAATCGCAATCGAGCCGGCGCCGAACGGCCAAATGCCGGCGATGGCGCGGAACAAGGTCGATTTGCCCGCGCCGGAGGGGCCGGTGACCAGCGTGCGCTCGTCCTTTCGCAAACTGAATCCGTCCGCGGTCACCAGCGGTGCTCCGTTCGGGAGGCGCACGATCAGCTCCTTGAGCTCGATCGCGCGACCGCCGGAAGCCTCAACGACGTGAATCCGGTCGGCGCGGGTCGCAAGTTCATCCGCAGCGATAATGCCGGCTTCGAAGCCGTCGAGCCGGTTCATCACGGCTCGCCACTCCGCCAGCTGGCGATAGGCGCTGATGAAGAACGACATCGCGCCCTGAACGCTGGAAAAGGCCGACGCGGTTTGCATCATGCCGCCGAGCTGGATCTTTTCGGCGAAGTAGGCCGGCGCGATCAGGACGTAGGGAAAGATCACGGAAGCCTGCGAATAGCTGGCGGTGAACGCCGTCAGCTTCTTGGTGCGGGTCATGATGGCGAGCCAGTTGTCGACCACTTTTCCGAAGCGCCCCAGCAATCGTTCGCGTTCCGCGGGCTCGCCCTGCAATAGCGCGATCTGTTCGGAATTCTCCCGGACACGCACCAGATTGAAGCGAAAATCCGCCTCGTATTGTTGCTGCCGGAATTCGAGGCCGACCAGTGGCCAACCAATCAAATGCGTCAGCGCCGTGCCGAGAACCGAATAGATCAAGGCGCCCCAAACCAGATATCCGGGAATTGCGAAATCCCGCCCGAACATGTGCAGCGGCGCGGCGTCGGAAAGGCTCCACAGGATCGTGACAAACGAAGCGAGCGTGACGATGGCACTCAACAGGCCAACCCCGATGTTAAGCGTTCGATCGACGAACAGCTTGACGTCGTCGGTCAAGCGCTGATCCGGGTTGTCGGCGGCGTCGCCTTGAAGCTGCATCCGGTAATGATTGGCCCGATGCAGCCACTCACCGAGATATTGCGCGGTCATCCAGCGCCGCCAGCGGATCTGCAGCCACTGGTTGAGATAGAGCTGGTAGACCGCGATCACCGTGTAGATCGCGGCCAGGACGCTGAAATAGATGATTTCGTAGACGAAGTTGTCCCAGTTGCGCTCCTGAAGCGCGTTGTAGAAGCGGCTGTTCCATTGATTGAGCAGGACGTTGATGCCGACGATGGCGAGCTCGGTGCCGATGACCGCCGCGAGCAGCACCCGGCCGGCCCATTTGTCTTCGGAGCGAAAATACGGAGCGGCGATCCGCCATACGATCGTGAGCATCGAGCGAATGTTGTTCACAGATTGTCGTCTCCGGAAGATGGCGGCAAAGGCCTGAAGAGAAAGGAGAATTGCGATCGCTTAGACTAAAGTAGCAGATTTCGAAGCCTGCGTCGGCTTGTCGCGACCCGCGAGTCAACCCTAGCATGAGTTACCGGCGAGGGGCGGGGGGCCTACACATTTCGCGAGGTTGTGAGCGGATTTTGGTATTGCCAATATCCCGCTCATTTCGCGCATTGCTTGAAACACTCCTCGCGATCACGCCAGGCACGCTTGGCCGTCCACGCTGGCCGGGCACTGCATAATAGCGTGGGGAGGAATCACAATGTGGAATCAAATCTATAACCCGCTCGGCAACGCCGCGCTGTCCACCGTCGCCGCCGCTATCCCCGTGGTCACACTTCTGGTGCTGATCGCCAGTGGAAAAGTGAAGGCGCATATCGCGGCTATCATCGCCGTGATCGTGACCAACCTGATCACGATTTTCATCTTCACCATGCCGGCCGGGATGTCGATCCGCGCCTCGCTGCTCGGCGTCGTCGCTGGCTTCTTCCCGATCGGCTGGATCGTGCTGAACGTCATCTTTCTCTACCAGATCACGGTTGCAACCGGACGATTCGAATTATTGAAGCGTGCCGTCGGCGGCGTCACCGAGGATCGCCGCTTGCAGTTGCTGCTGATCGCATTCTCTTTCGGCGCGTTCTTCGAGGGCGCTTCGGGATTCGGTACGCCGGTCGCGATCACGGGCTCAGTCCTGATCGGTCTCGGTTTTTCCCCGCTTGCCGCTTCCGGCCTGTCGCTGATCGCCAATACCGCGCCTGTTGCCTACGGCGCGCTCGGCACACCGATCCAGGGCCTCGCCTCGGTCACCGGCTTTGATCCCTATATTCTGGGTGCGATGGTTGGACGCCAACTGCCGGTGTTCTCGCTGATCGTGCCGTTCTGGGTGGTCTGGGCGTTTGCCGGCTGGAAGGGAATGAAGGACGTTTGGCCGGCCATCCTGGTCACTGGCGTGTCATTCGCGATTCCGCAATTCGTGATCTCGAATTTCATCAATCCGTGGATTGTCGATATCGGGGCTTCGCTGATCTCGATGGGCTGCCTCATCCTGTTCCTGAAGGTCTGGCAGCCCAAGCAGCTCTGGCTGTCGCCGGCGCTGCGCGGCAGGGATGAATCGGCTGCGACGATGACGGCGCCGAAGACGATAGACAAGACCCCGCTCACCCAGGCGGAACTATGGAGCGCCTTGCTGCCGTGGATCATCGTCTGTGTGGTGATGCTGGTCTGGGGCAATGGCGCCTTCAAGACCTGGGCAAATTCGATCTTCACCTGGAATTATCCGATTCCTGATCTGCACAACATGATCAACAAGGTGCCGCCGGTGGCGGCGAAACCGACGCCGGAAGGCGCGGTGTTCGCCTTCACTTATCTGTCGTTCACAGGCACCGGCATGCTGATTGCGGCGATCGTCTCCGGTTTCCTGATGGGCCTCGGGCCGGCCAGGCTGATCGGGGAATATGGCCGCACCATCAAGCTGTGCGCGATCTCGCTGATTACGATCTCGGCGATGCTCGCGATCGGCACGCTAACACGCCTGTCGGGCGTCGACGCCACGCTGGGTCTCGCCTTCGCGGCGACCGGCGTGCTGTATCCGTTCTTCGGCACATTGCTCGGCTGGTTGGGCGTGGCGCTGACCGGATCGGATACCGCCTCGAACATCCTGTTCGGCAATCTGCAGAGGATCACTTCGGAGCAGCTCGGTTTGTCGCCGATCCTGATGGCCGCCGCCAACTCGTCCGGCGGCGTCATGGGCAAAATGATCGACGCGCAGTCGATCGTCGTCGCCTCTACCGCGACCAACTGGTACGGACACGAAGGCTCGATCCTTCGTTACGTGTTCCTGCATTCGATCGTGCTGGCGTGCCTCGTCGGCCTTCTCGTGACCCTGCAGGCCTACGTCCATCCGTTCACCTTGATGGTCTTGAAGCCGGCCTGACGGCTGGTTACGAGAATCCCCGCGGCTCATGCCGCGGGGATTTGCATGTGGGCCCAATAATTGCTGCAGCGGCGAGCCGGCCCGGCAAAAACGAATCCGGCTTTTTGTGGGACAAACCTGCTCGTCCGCGTCGCGATCGCTCGCAAATTTTTTTGGAAAGCACGCCCGATCTTTCCGCCAAACCGCTCACACTTTGACCGATCATGCGCTAGAACGGCGCGCGGCTATGAATGGCGGGCTAATCGAGAGGGCGTATGTTGTTATCGAGAAGAGTTTTGAAGCAGTCCGTGCTCGCACTGGCGCTGGCTGGGGCTGTCTTCAAGGCCGTTCCGGCTTGCGCCGAGGACGAGTTTCCGTTCGGATTGGAGATGACCCTGGATGCGGCGCATCAGCCCGGATCGAAGCGGCTGCCGACGCTGGAGATCGGCGACAGCGGCGAGACGATCCTCGAGCTATGGTGCAAGGGCGGCAAGGGCCAGTTCTCGATCGCGGGCAATACCGTGATTTTTGTCGCAGGACCGCTGGAGGACCGTGCCTGTCCGCCGGCGCGGGCGCAGGCCGACGATGAACTGGTCGCGGCGCTGAGCGAGGCCGCTACCTGGAAGCGGCAGGGCGATCTCATTTCCTTCATCGGAACCAAACCGTTGCGCTTCCGTCTCAATACCAACTGAAATCCTCGGAGCATGATCCCCGGGGCAAACGCTCTGCGCTTGTCGCCGGGCGAGCGCTTCGCGTCTGCTCCGGGGGAAAGTCGAACCAGTCTCTAGAGCATGATCCGGAAAAGTGGGTACCGGTTTTCCCGCGGGACAAACGCGAAGCGTTTGCCCGGAGATCATGCTCAAACAAAAAGATCGAGCGGGATGACGATCGAAGAAAAGTCATCTCGCTCTAGTTCTCCTGCAGGATCATGTCCGCGCAAGCGCCGGCGGATTGCACCACGCCGGTGTAGCCGCCGAAGCCTGCATAGGCCGACGCCAGATAAAGGCCCGGCACCGCCGTGCGCGGCGAACGGGCAGGGGTGCGCCAGATCGAGCGCGGCGGGGTCGGCGCGAACCCGTAGACCGCGCCGTCGGGGGCGTTGAGATACTGCCGCACCGAAAGCGCGCTGTTGAACGAGGACGCAACGATGCTGGCTGCGAGACCGGGGAAATGTGAATCGAGATAGCCGACGATGGCGGCCTGCCAACGCCCGCGCTTCTCGCGATAGGCGTCCATGTCCGAACTGTCCCAGTTCGACAGCGCATCAGGTCCGCAGATCAAAAGCACATAGGGCGGCGCGGGAACCCCGGAATCGATCGCCGCATAATCGACGATGGACATCGGCGGCATTCGTTCGCCGGGCTCGTTCGCCATCAGCTCCGCGCCTCGCGCATAATCGGACAACCGCGTCATTTCCCGCGGCAGCAATTGCGTCGAATAGGCCGAGATTCCGAACTCACGCGGCGGCTTCGACAGACCGAGCGTGAGCGCGAACAGCGAGATCGACGGCGCCTGCCGCGTATAGCTTTCGGTCAACTTCTCCGCGGCAGCGGCCGGCATCAGCGGAGCCAGCGCCGCCGGCGCGGCGTTGCTGATAATCCGCGATCCTTCCACAATCTGCGGGTCGCTGCCGTCGCGGGCGGTGTGGGTGACGGTGCTGGCGCGGCCGTGCTGGTCCAGCGCAACGCCGCTGACAATGCGTCGTACCAGCACGTCTCCGCCGGCGACCCTCACGGCCCGGGCGAGCGCACTTGAAAGCCGCTGCGAGCCGCCTTGCACGAACCGCCCGCCGCTCAGCAGATAACTTCCCTGCGCCATCGCAAAGAACATCCACCACAGCGTCGCCGGGTCGTCGTGATAATAAGAGAGATTGGCTGCCAGCGCGCATTTGACGGCTTCATTGTCGCCGAAAATCCGGTCGAGCTTTTGTGACAGCGACAGCCGCCAGTCGCGGATTGCGGGAAGGAGTTTTAGCAGCGCGCCCAAGCCCTCACGCGGATTCTTGAAAGCGTGTGTGCCTTGCGAGAGCGTGCCCATCGCGGACGCGATACGCTCCATTTCGTCGAGCAGTTGCTGGATTCCGGCGCGGGCCTCCGGGAAGCGCTCCGTCAAGGTGCGCCGCGCCGCCTCGAAATTGTCCGGAAGCAAAAAGGGCCGGTCGAGCGGACCGCCACGGGCTTCGTAAAACGCGCCGGACGGAATCCACTTCACGGCGTCGATCACGCCGGCGCGCGTCAGCACGCTGTGTTTGGGATCGCGGGGGTCGTGCGGGTCGCTGGTTTCGTGCAGCGAACCTTCGACGAACAGGTCGCCGGATTTGTAGCTTGATGCTGCGCCGCCCACCGAGTTGCTGCGCTCGATCACCAGCACCTTGCGGCCCGCGCGCGCGAGGATCGCGCCGGCCGTCAAGCCTCCAAGGCCGGCGCCGATCACCACTACGTCATAGCACGCCATTACACCCGAAACCCTGAAGCCCAGCTACATCCGTTCATTGCCGCAATGATGCGGCATGTCAAATGCGTGAATGCATGGTGAGGGTGCGTTTGGACGCGGCGCCCGATCCGGTCTATTTCCAGGCTGATTTATCCGCGTCCCAGCGCTGGCCCTTGAATTCCCTGGCCAGCGCATCGACCGAGCCGTTGTCGTCCTTCTGGTCGCCTTCCTCGTCGCCGCTGGTCTCCTCGGTCAGATTGAGTTTTGCCCCCGCGCTTTCATCCGTGGTCGTGATGACGGGAGTGCCGACCCAGAGCATCAGCCGGTCGGACCCACCGGGCTTCTCCGGCGCCACCATGGCTGCGACCTCGATCGTCTCGGTGAGGCCGAGCGCGGGAAATATCCGGCTCGGCCGCTTGAAGGTCAATTTCAGCTTCCCGGTATTGGCGCCCCAGGACGCCGCCGCCGGTTTCGCCGACAGGGTTTTGGCCAGGACGCCGGCGATCGCGGTCGCGATCCTGTCCCTGTTGGGTTTGTCGCCATCGCGCCAGTCGGTGGCGGCGAAGCGGATCGTGCGATCGATCTCCATGACACCGCTGACCCAGCCGGCGGCAACCACGCCGGGCTGGGACTTCAACTTCGCGATCAGGGCTGCGGCGCGGTCCGGATCGACGCTGATGTTGATGGTTTGCTCGCCGGCGCGCAGCGCGTCGCAGGAGACGGTAAGGCTGCTCAGGGAAACCTCGACATCCTGGCCTTTCAATCCCTTCAGGAGATCCGGTGCCGCCTCCAGCTTCACCCTCACGCCAATCGCTTCAGGCGACACTTCGGTAAAATCCTTTGGTGCCGGCGTGATGCCGTCGTCGGACGTCTGGTTATCCTGGAATTCCTTTTCGCTGAGATCGGAATTGTCCGAAGAGGTCACTTCCGTCACGGTCTGGCCGACGCTGATCTGCCCTTTGAATTCGAAGCTGTCGCCGGTCGGCTTGCGCGTAAGCTTTACCGTGACCGGCAGTTTGTCGCCGAGGCTTTGGGTGGTGCCGGTCAGGGTCTGGCCGTTGACGGTGAGATTGGCGACGAAGCGGTCCTTGCGATCGGAGCCTTTTTCCGCGGGATAACAGACGTCGAGCACCGCCGAGGTGACGTTCTTGCCTTGACGGATTTCCTTCAGCACGACGTCGGCATTGCCGTCCATCAACCCGTCAATGGAGGTGAAATACCGGGTTTCGGCGCCGCCCGGCGTGGCTTTGGGGGCGGACTTCATCTGGGCGAAGGCGAGATCCGATGAAGCTGTCATCAGACCGATCAGGAGCAGCAGCAGCGCGCGCATATGAAAATCCTCAAAAGATATCCGGCGGTATCGCAGACCCCTTCGACGAGGTCGAATCGGAGCCAAGCTGGCCTTCGCCAGGCAAGCCATCACTAGCAAACCTCCGTCCTATTCGCCAAAAAGAAGGCCGCCCGGAGGCGGCCTTCGTCGATCTGTAATGTTGGTGCCGGACGGGCCTTAGAAGCCCATGCCGCCCATTCCGCCCATGCCGCCGCCACCACCGGGCATCGGCGGCGCCGCATCCTTCGGCAGTTCGGCGACCATGGCTTCGGTGGTCACCAGCAGGGCTGCGACGGACGACGCGTCCTGCAGCGCGGTGCGCACCACCTTGGCCGGGTCAATGATGCCCTTGGCAACCATGTCGACATACTCTTCGTTCTGCGCATCGAAGCCGAACGTCTCGGACTTGTCTTCCAGGATCTTGCCGACCACGATTGAGCCTTCGATGCCGGCATTCTCGGCGATCTGGCGGACCGGAGCTTCCAGCGCTTTCAGCACGATATTGATACCGGCCTGCACATCGGAGTTGTCGTTGTGGATGCGGCCGACCGCGCGCTTGGCGCGCAGCAGCGCCACGCCGCCGCCCGGCACGATGCCTTCCTGCACCGCGGCGCGGGTCGCGTTGAGGGCGTCCTCGACGCGATCCTTCTTTTCCTTCACCTCGATCTCGGTCGCGCCGCCGACGCGGATCACCGCGACGCCGCCGGCGAGCTTGGCCAGACGCTCCTGCAGCTTCTCGCGGTCGTAGTCCGAGGTGGTCTCCTCGATCTGTGCCTTGATCTGGCCAACCCGGGCTTCGATGTCCTTCTTTTTGCCGGAGCCATTGACGATGGTGGTGTTTTCCTTGTCGATCACCACCTTGCGGGCGCGGCCGAGCATATTGATGGTCACGCTTTCCAGCTTCATGCCGAGTTCATCGGAGATCAACTGGCCGCCGGTCAGGATCGCGATGTCTTCCAGCATCGCCTTGCGACGGTCGCCGAAGCCCGGCGCCTTGACGGCGGCGACCTTGAGGCCGCCGCGCAGACGGTTGACGACCAGCGTCGCCAGTGCCTCGCCCTCGACGTCTTCCGCGATGATCAGGAGCGGCTTGCCGGACTGAACCACGGCTTCCAGTACCGGCAGCATAGCCTGCAGGCCGGACAGTTTCTTTTCGTGCAGCAATACGTAGACGTCCTCGAGTTCCGCGGTCATCTTCTCGGCATTGGTGATGAAATAAGGCGACAGATAGCCGCGGTCGAATTTCATGCCCTCGACAATGTCGACCTCGGTCTCGAGCGACTTGTTCTCTTCGACGGTGATGACGCCTTCATTGCCGACCTTCTGCATCGCCTGCGCGATCATCTTGCCGATCGCGGTGTCGCCGTTGGACGAGATGGTGCCGACCTGGGCTACTTCGGACGACGAGGCAACCGGCTTGGCGCGCTTCTCGATATCCTTGACCACCGCGGTTACCGCGATCTCGATGCCGCGCTTCAGGTCCATCGGATTCATGCCGGCGGCAACCGACTTGGCGCCTTCGCGCACGATCGCCTGCGCCAGCACGGTGGCGGTGGTGGTGCCGTCGCCGGCGGTGTCGTTGGTCTTGGAGGCGACTTCGCGCAGCATCTGCGCGCCCATGTTCTCGAACTTGTCTTCAAGCTCGATTTCCTTGGCGACGGTGACGCCGTCCTTGGTGATGCGCGGGGCGCCGAAGCTCTTTTCGATGACGACGTTGCGGCCCTTGGGGCCGAGCGTCACCTTCACCGCATTGGCGAGAATATCGACGCCGCGCAGCATGCGATCGCGCGCGTCTCCGGAAAATTTGACGTCCTTGGCAGCCATGGTTTTGACTCCTGAGTGATTGGATACAGTTGCCTCTGTGCACCTCTATCGTCATTGCCGGGCTTGACCCGGCAATCCATCGCTTCGCAAGAACTCTTCTGAAGATTGATGGATGCCCGGATCAAGTCCGGGCATGACGATGGGTGTATTACGGCTCTTCGGGTTTATCTCAGGCGAGCACGCCCATGATGTCGGATTCCTTCATGATCAGGAGTTCCTCGCCATCGAGCTTGATCTCGGTGCCCGACCACTTGCCAAACAGCACGCGGTCGCCAACCTTGAGGTCGATCGGGATCAGCTTGCCGGATTCGTCGCGGCCGCCCGGACCAACCGCCGTGATCTCGCCCTGCGAGGGCTTTTCCTTGGCGCTGTCCGGAATGATAATGCCACCCTTGGTCTTTTCTTCAGCGTCGATACGCTTGACCACGACGCGGTCATGCAGCGGACGAAATTTGGATTTAGCCATGACGTTTCCTCTGGAGGCTCGGTGTTCAGGTCTGGTCTGCCATCAAGTGCGGATCGGAGTACAGGCGCGTTCCACACCGCAGGGGGCAAAACGGCTCGCATCCTTAGCAATCGCGCTCTCGGAGTGCTAATTGTGCGCTCGGGAATATGGCTTGACGCCGATCCTGTCAAGCAAGAGGGGTTAAGCCCTTGGTGAGGCGGATATAGGATGTTTAGGGAAACCAAATCGCAGCGTCGGCGTAATTTACTGACGTCATTGCTCCGACAGCGGTTTTACGCTTGGCTGCGGGACGGGAGCGGCCACGAATTTGCTCGGGGGAATACCATGACCAGATCATGTAACGCGCGTGCCATCGCCCATCTGGGGATTGCTTCGGCGCTGACGATATTCTTGGGGGCGTGCGGGGGAATGAGCCTGACCTCGTCTCCAACGCAGGCTCCGGAACCCGGCGTGGGCCCCGAAATGCCGGCGACGATCAAAGCCGACGAGATCGTCGGCCGCTGGGGCCTAGCGTCGTTCCAGAATCCGAATGACCGCGCGCGCACCGAAACGCAGGCCAAGGCGCAATGCAAGCAGCCTTATGTGATCAGCGCCGGCTCCTCGGGCGGCGTGATCATGCATCTGGCTGACCAGGCGACGCCGCAGGAATTGCGTCTCAAGGGCAGCCAGAGCGGCAAAAATTATATCGGTCCGCCTGGACCTGCCGGCGGTGAACAGGATCGCGAGATCGTGTCCTTCGACGGGCGCGTGCTGATCACGCGCTTTATCGACCCGGACGCCGCGACCCGTTACGGCAACATGGTCTATGTCCGCTGCGGGGCCCGTGCCTGATCCAACGCCGGTACAAGACGTCGCCTGACTGCAACGTTTTATGATGCGGAATTGTTTTGACGCCGCCACCGGCGTCGCAACGATCGGGCGCGTGATCTGGCGAGACTGAAGTCGCGGGCCGCGAGCGGGAATCGTTGGCGCGGTGGGAGAACGGCCTTCGCGGCTGAAACCCGGAAGGTCGGGCCGCCGGGCGTTTCCACCCGCGCGGCTGAATCAGAACTCAGTCGAACAACGCGTCGATGTCGTTCTGCGATGCATGGCCGACGTCGCCTTCCAGCTTCGGGCCGTTGAGCAGCTTGGCATCGCCTTCGCGGTCGTCGACGATCGGCGGCACATGCGCCTTGATCGCATCGACGCCACCCCAGATATCCATCATGACGGTGATGTGGTTTTCGATGAACTTCATCGTGGTCATCACCTTGTTGATGCGCTGACCGGTGAGATCCTGGAAGTTGCAGGCTTCGAAGATCGAAACGACGCGTTCCTGAATTTCTTCGCTGAGCAGCTTCTGCTGGTCCGGCGTGCTCACCTTCGACAGCGCGGCCGCCGCGTTATCGATCGATTCGGCGGCTTCCAGGATCTGCTGGGTCGCCTCTTCGGTGCCGCCGACCACAGCGCCAAGCTCGCCGTTGACCTTCGCCATTTCCTCGCCGTTGAAACTCTTGCCGTGCAGGACCGCGATTTCGCGTTTGGTGCGGCTGATCGCATCGTGAATCAGGTCGAGCTCGACCTTGAGCTTCTCGCATTGCTCGATCTGGGCGCGGTAGGTTTCGAGCAGCGCATGGGCTTCGGCAACCTCGCGGGTGACGGACGCGCCGATCGTTTCCGTCGCCGCGCTACGGCCGGCGCCGGGGCTGGCCATCTGGGCGCGAATGGCGCGCAGTTCGGCCATGATCTCGTGGTGCATCGGGCCGACGTCGCCGTCAGATACCGCGGGCATCGGCATATCTCCGACAAAGGCTTCTTCAATACGAAAACGTCTGCGATGAACCGGCATGATATTGTTCCTGACCTGCACTCATGACGTTTTATACAGATCAATTTAACACGGGGTTCACGCCGCGCATTCTTGTGCAAGCATAGCTGTGTGGCTGCACACCAATGATTAACCATGCGCTTCTGCCATTCATCGAAAATAAACGCTACCGGACAAAACCGGGTGCATTTGCTGACGTGGTGAATCGAAACGCCGTTTCCGTTTACCAAACCGATGCGGTTTTGAATCTAACTGGTGGCGTGCAAGGGCGCTCGAAACGGGCGCTCCCCACGGCGAAACAGTACAGAGTACGTCGATGTCCAAAAGAATGTTTCTTGCGCTCCTGGTGGGCGCATCTTGTCTAGGCGCGGGAGTTCATCAGGCCGCAGCAATCGAAGCCGGTCAATTCGCCGAACCGACCGTGATCTATGCAGAACAAGGCGCGCCGCGCCCGGTCGCGCCGGTGCGTACGGCCTATGCCGAGCGCTCCAATATGGGCGGCGGTTTCATCGAGTTTCTGTTCGGCGGCGGACAGAACCAGGGCGAGCGCTATCAGCAGCAGCCGTCCTACGACCCGCGGCGTCCGCTGCTGCCTCCGATGGACCCGCAGCAGGCGCTGCGTCAGCAGGAAGATCTAGACGATCCCGCGCAAGCCCCGTTCGATCCCAAATTCGAGAAGCAGCTGGTCGAGTATCGCGGCAAGGAAGGTCCCGGCACCATCGTCGTCGACACGCCCAATAAATTCCTGTTCCTTGTGCAGGGCGACGGCAAGGCGCTGCGTTACGGTATCGGCGTCGGCCGTCCCGGTTTCACCTGGTCCGGCGTCAAGCAGATTTCAGCGAAAAAGGAATGGCCGGCCTGGACGCCGCCTCCGGAAATGCTGGCGCGGCGTCCCGATCTGCCGCGGCACATGGAAGGCGGCCCGCAAAATCCGCTCGGCGCGCGCGCCATGTATCTCGGCTCCTCGCTCTATCGCATCCATGGCTCCAACGAGCCGTGGACCATCGGCACCAACGTCTCGTCGGGCTGCATCCGGATGCGCAATGAGGATGTGATCGATCTGTATGGCCGCGTCAGCGTCGGCGCGCGGGTTATCGTGATCTGATCTTTCGCGATACGAAAATCAAACGGCCGCCCGGTTGGGCGGCCGTTGTTGTTTTTGCGTCGGCAAAACCGATCAGGCGTAGTCGCCGTCACCGTCACCGTCGAAATCGTCCGAATCGAGATCCATGTCGTCATGGTCGTCATCGTTCGACGCGGTATCGAACAACCCCGCGCGCGAATTGTCATCGGCGCGATTTCCGGAAGAGCCGATATTGTTGACGCCGGCGTCGCGCGCCAGATCGCTGTTGGACTGATCGCTCCACGGCCGCTGAGCCTCGGATTTTCCACCAAGTCCGGCGCTATCGCCGAAGCTGTGGTGGCTGCCTCCTCCCATCATCGAGCGGATGCTGCCAAGCAGGAGCGAGCCGCCGACCATGCCGGCGGCTGCCGCGGCTGCGGTGCCCAGAAACGAGCCGCCGCCACCCATGCCACCCCCCATGCCTCCCATTGGGGCCTGGGACGCCCCATAGGGCTGACCATACGGACCCTGATTATATTGGGAGCCCTGACTGTAGGGCTCGGGCGGCTGCCCTTGCTGCAGCACCTGGCCGCTGTTCCAGACCGGGCGGCTGCCGACGTCCGGCGGCCGGACATTCGGTACCGAACCGCGGGATTGATTCTGCCCGAAGATGGTGTCGCGCATCGAATCGAGGAACCCGCCGGATGGTTGCTGTTCGCCGGCGCTTCCTGCCTCCAGCTCCTGGATGCGGCTGTTGGCGCGCTTGAGCGCCTCGTCCTGGAGCAGGACGGTCTGCACCAGCGCGTAAACGGCATTGGGTGCGCTACGCAGGCCTTGCGCGATCGCCGCGGTCGCGTCGGGATCGCGTGGCGCGCCCTCCACCCGGGAGAGCCGGTCGAAAAGATCGTCAACCAATTGGCGTTCTTGCGGGGTCATGGCGTTCTCCTTTGCGTCAAAGCGCGCGGCAGATGTAGGGGGGCTTTGGGGCGCCAGTAGTGCCGCGCGAAATTAAATTTATGTATGCGGCAAAACGCCCGAAAGTGGTCCTGGAAGCGTCAGCGCAATGTAACTTTGTTCGCGGCCAACAGCTCGGGAAAAAGCTCGCTTGCGAGGAAGGCGTGCTCCTGTTCGCGCTGGGTCGTCAGCGGGTCGAGGCTGACAAGGGTTTCGTCGACGAAGCCGGGGTGGCACATGATGAGACCGTGCTCCGGCAGCCCATCGAGAAACCGCCGCATCAGCAGGGCGAAATCGGGCTGGCGCGAAAAATCATAGGCGCCGGCGAAGGCGGGATTGAAGGCGATGCCGGCGCGCGAGGCGCGGCGGCGAAATTGCGCGCTCAAGACGTCGAGAAACAACGCCTTGGGAGCGCCGAGCCGCTGCGCCAAAGGTTGCTGCCGTCCGCCCTGGCGAATCCAGGCATTGGGCGCGGCCTCTTTCACCGCCGTCAGGAACGCGTCGCGCACCACCGGAAACAGCTGGGCATGCTGATGGCCGTCGACAAAATCCGGGGCGCGGCCGAACATTTCGCCGAAAGCATCAAGCTGCGCCATCAATTCGGCATGAATGATTTCGGGATCGAGCCGTCGCAACAGGCCCGCGCGCAGCAATTTCGGAAAGCTGAAGAACATGCCGCCGTCGAGCGGCTGAAAATGCATCGTCAACGGGCGGAAGGGCGCGGTCAACGTCGCATGCAGGCCGATCGCGCAACGCGGGCTGCCGGCGGCGGAAGCCTGCAGCGCGCTGACCTCGTCGCGGCCGATCGCCGGGCCCACCATCATCACCGACGTGGCGTTGAGACGGCCGCGCTCGATCAGGTCGCGAATGGCGCGGTTGACGCCGGGACTTAGTCCGTAATCGTCGGCGCATAGCCAGATGCGCCGCAGCGGCGCGGCGCCGTTCATTCCGCGGCGGTCCGCTCGGCGGCGCTCGGGCTTGCACTCGGGCTTGCGCTCTGGCTTGCACTTGGGCTGGCTTCCGCCTCGATGCGCTTCACGCTGTGTTCGGCTACGAAATAGATCGGGCGGGCTTTCAACTCCGAAAGGATCTTGCCGATATATTCGCCGACAATGCCGATCATGATGAGCTGCACGCCGCCGATGGTCATCAAGCCGACCACCAGCGAGGGATAGCCGGGAACCGATTTTCCATCGACCCAAGTTTCCCACAGGATCGAAAGGCCGAACAGGAAGGCCACGGAAGCAAGCAGCACGCCGAGCAGGCTCGCAAAACGCAATGGCGCGACCGAGAACGACGTCAGGCCTTCGATCGAAAGTCCGACCAGCCGGGCGGCGCTGAACGTGGTGGCGCCATGCGCGCGGGCGGAGGGCTCGTAGTCGACGCGGATCTGGCGGAATCCAATCCAGCTCGCCAGCCCCTTGAAGAAGCGGTTGCGCTCGGGAAGCTGGCGCAGCGCCGCGACCGCGCGCGGCGACAGCAGACGGAAGTCGCCGGCATCTTCGGGGATCTTCTGCCGCGCGCCCCAATTGATCAGCGCGTAGAAGCCGTGCACGGCAAGCCGGCGCAGAAAGGGTTCGTTGTCGCGATGGGCTTTCGCGGTATAGACGACGTCATAGCCGCCATCGATCCAGTGACCGACGAGTTTCTCGACGAGGTCGGGCGGATGCTGGCCGTCGCCGTCCATGAACAGAACCGCGCCGCGCCGGGCGTGGTCCAGCCCCGCCATCAGGGCGGCTTCCTTGCCGAAATTGCGTGACAGCGACACCACCTGGACATCGAGCGCATCGGCGGCAAGCCCGCGCGCGATGCTGAGCGTCGCGTCGGCGCTGCCGTCGTCGACATAGACGACCTCGCAGGCCAGCCCGTAGCGTTGCCGCAGCGCTTTGGCCATGCCGGCAAGCCGCTGGTGCAGAAGGGCGAGCCCGGCGGCCTCGTTGTACACGGGGACGACAATCGACAGCCCCTGCGCCGCGGCGGTCGTCGCGGTGGTCGATAGGGCAGAAACGTCCGTACCCAGCATCATCGATCAGGTTCCAACCATCCTAAAACACAGCATATGGTAGTTGTTGCTTGCTGTCGCTACGATGAACGAAACACGCTTCGCCTTACTGCCGCAGGAAAGCCTCAAGCCGGGCGAACAGCGGATTGTCCCGGTCCAGCACATAGTCGAGCGACGCCACCGATACCGTCTCGGCGCCGTGGTCGCGAAGGAAACTGCCGAGCGCGTAAAGCTGCATCGGCGGGCAGTGCAGCGTCACCATCCCCGAAGAAGTCGGACCGCCGAACGGCGAGACCACGCCGAACCGATTATGGGCCTCGGCCAATAGCGCGGCGTCGCATCCGGCAAAGCGGGTGCGGACTTCCCGGTATTTGCTGGCGCGCGCCCGGGCCGCGATGTGATCCAGGATGACGCGCGCGGTCTCGCGGGCATCGCTCGACCAGTCGGCATCCTTTGACGCGACCAGATTGGCCTGGCTGCGCAGGATCACGCCGTCGTCGAGCACCTTGAGACCGTTGGCGGCAAGCGTGGCGCCGGTCGTCGTGATGTCGACGATCATTTCGGCGGTGCCGACGGTGGGTGCGCCTTCGGTCGCGCCGGCGCTCTCCACGATCCGGTAATCGACCACGCCATGGGACGCGAAAAAGGTACGGGTGAGATTGATGTATTTGGTCGCGATCCGCATCCGCCGGTTATGCTGGGCGCGGAAACCGGTGGTGACGTCGTCGAGGTCGGCCATGGTGCGGACGTCGATCCAGGCCTGCGGCACCGCGACCACGACATTGGCGCTGCCGAAACCGAGGGTGTCGATCAGCAAGACGCGCTTGTCGGCATCGACGATGCTTTCGCGCACCAGGTCCTCGCCGGTGACGCCGAGATGCACCGCGCCGCGCGCCAGCTGCGAGGCAATCTCGCTTGCCGAGAGATAGGCGATCTCGACATTGTCGAGCCCGCTGATGGTGCCGCGATAGTCGCGGGCGCCGCGTGGTTTCGCCAGCGCCAGCCCGGCGCGCGTGAAAAAGGCTTCGGCGTTTTCCTGCAGCCGGCCTTTCGACGGAACGGCGAGAACGAAGGGCGAGGTCATGACGCGCTCCCGCTCTTGCCGCTTGCCGCAGGCTTGCGCCCCAGTTGCGTCAAGGCTTCGATCCAGACCGAGAACCCGACCGCGGGGATCGGCGTGCTGGCGCCAAGCTGGGTCATCAACCCGTCATAGCGGCCGCCTGCGACCAGCGGCTCGACGCCATTGCCCTTGGCATGCAGTTCGAATTCGAAGCCGGTATAGTAATCGACGCCGCGTCCGAACGAAGTGGAGAAGCGTGTCATCGCGGTATCGATGCCGTTCGCGGTCATGAAACCGACGCGGCTTTCGAACTGATCGATCGCGGCGGTGATGTCGAGTTTGGTGTCGGCGGCCAGCGCGCGCAGCCGCGTCACCGCGTCACCGGGATCGCCCGATATTGCAAGGAAGCGCTTGATCACGTTGAGCGCGTCGCGCGGCAGAGCGCCGCCCTTCAAGGTCGATTGTTCGAGGAAGCGATCGGCGATTTCCGCGACCGAGCGCCCGCCGACATTGGTAGTGCCAGCGATCGACATCAGATCGGTCACCAGCGCCAGCGCGGCTTTGCGGTCAGAGCCTGCCAGCGCGGCCAGCACGCCCTCATATTCGTTGCGGCCGGATGCGGTCGCGAGCGTCAGCCGCTCCAGATCCTGCTCCAGGCTGATCTTGCGGTTGAAATCCTTGATCAGCCGCCGCCGCCACACCGGGTAAAGCTCCAGCGCATCGATCAGCGCGATGAACAGCGCGACGTCGCCGGTGCGGATTTCGACCTCGGTCAATCCGAACGCGCTGGTCGCTTGCAGCGCCAAGGCGAGCATTTCGGCGTCGGCCGCGGCGCGGTCCTGCCGGCCGAACAATTCAATGCCGGCCTGCAGGAATTCACTCGGCCGGCCGCCGCGATAGCGAAACACCGGTCCGAGATAGCTGAAGCCCGCCGGCTGGCCGGCGCGGGGGGAGGCGAGATAGTCCTGCGCCACCGGAATGGTGAGGTCGGGGCGGAGGCACAGTTCCTCGCCGCTGGCATCGGTGGTCAGGTAAAGGCTCTTGCGGATGTCCTCGCCGGAAAGATCGAGGAAGGGTTCCGCGGGCTGCAGGATGGTCGGTTCGGCCCTGGCGTAGCCCGCCTGCGCGAACGACAGCAGCAGCGCATCCGCCCTTGCGGCAGATCCGGTCGCGCGAGGGGCGGCGGTCAGGGTCATCTCGAGGTCCAAATATCCGGAAAAAACCGGTTCCAAAGCTTGCCGGCGCAGCCTTTAGCATGGCCCAAGCGGGGTTTCGACTGGGTTCAGCCAAGTGCCTTAATCTGCCAAGTCAACTGCCAAGTCATCTGCCACGTCCTTTAGTGCCTTAATCTGGGCGCCTTGGGGTTCATGTCCTAATGATCGGGCCTTAATGATCGGCCCAGCACGACTGGTTAACGGTTCACCCATCGGCGCACGCCGGACCCGGTCCAGTCGCCGAGCATCGCCTGCACCAGCGCCAAAGCGGCCACGCCGGCGGTATCGGCGCGCAGGATCCGCGGCCCCAGCGAAAGCCGTAGGGTCAGCGGTTGCCGGAGCAGGAGGGCGCGTTCTTCCTCGGCGAATCCGCCTTCGGGGCCAATCAGGATATCGATGCCGTTCGCGCCCGCAGGCTGGTTTCGCAGCGCCTCTAACGGGTTGGCGGCGTCCGCGGCCTCGTCGCAGAAAACCAGCAGGCGCTGGGCTTCGCGCGCCGCCAGATAGCGCTCGAGCGCCAGGGGCTCGGCGACCTCGGCAAGGCTGAGGATGCCGCATTGCTCGGCAGCCTCGATGACATTGGCGCGCATCCGCTCGCCATTGACGCGACTGACCTGGGTGAAGCGGGTTACGACCGGCTGCAGCCTTGAGGCGCCCATCTCGACGGCCTTCTGCACCATGTAGTCGAGCCGGGCGTGTTTCAGCGGTGCGAACACGTAAGCGACATCGGGCAGGCGATCCTGCGGCCGGGTCTGGAGGGTGATATCCAGACTGTCGGGCCGTTTGCGTCCTGCGATGGAAGCCTGCCATTCGCCGTCGCGTCCGTTGAACGCCAGGATGGTCGCGCCGGCGGAAAGCCGCAGCACATTGCCGAGATAATTGCTCTGGTTGCGATCCAGGGCCACCTTCTGACCGGCCGCCAGCGCGGCATCGACAAACAGCCGGGGACTTCGAAAGTCGAATTGAGGCATGCGTAATGTTCCAATTCGGAGCCTTTTAGCCCAATGACAGCAAATTTCCGCAATTATTGGCGTCCGGCGCGGCCCTACGCCGCGCTGTTGCCAAATTCCAAGGGTTGTTCAAGGGTTGTTAAAAGCAGCCACGAATCGTAAAAAGGCGCTATCGGAAATCGTTCTTCGATCGGGGAAGACGTCGGGGACTATTGGACCTTGCCGGAGGCACCGCTTTGATCATCCGCCGTTTGATTGCACCGCTGACCGTGGCCGTCGTTATCGCCCACTCCGGTCACGGCTTTGCGCAAGGCGCGTTTCCGGCGCCGTTGCCGAGCCAGGCTGCGCCCAGCAACGCTTCGCCGTTTCCACCGGTGAATGGTGCGGCTCCCGCCCCCAGTTCATTTCCGGTCACCGGCGCGGCGCCTGTCACCGGCACCGCGTTCGAACGCGCCCCGGCCCCTGCGCAGGGAGGCGCCGCGGACGACTGCATGAAAGGGTTCGTGCCGTTGCGGGAAGACGCGGAGAAGCGCGGCAAGCTGATCAAGGCCGCCAGCGAGCGCCACGCGGCCCCGGATGAAGCCTGTAAGCTGATCGGAAATTTCGGCCAGGCCGAACTCAAGATGATCAAATATGTCGAGACCTATTCGGCAAAGTGCGGGATTCCTCCGCAGATCGCGGAACAGCTGAAAAACGGTCACAAGAATACCGAAACGATGCAGAAGAAGGTCTGCGCGGTGGCGCAGCAACAACAGCAAAGAGGACCGGCTGGCCCTTCACTGAGCGAGGTGCTGGGCTCGTCCGCGGCGCTTCCTGAGGCCAATGCGGCGAAGAAGGGCGGCAGCACGTTCGATACCCTGAACGGCAACGTGCTGACGCGATGACCGCGATCACATGAGCGACGCGGCCGCCCGCGTTGCCGACGCGACCGGCAACTGGGTCGACACGCTCGCGCCGCCCTGGTCGCGGCCTTATCTGCGGCTTTCCCGTTTCGACCGTCCGATCGGATCCTGGCTGCTGCTGATGCCGTGCTGGTGGTCGGCGGCGCTGGCTGCCGGCGTCACGGGTCACATCGGCCAGCTTCCTCTCGTGATCGCCCTGTTCTTCGTCGGCGCATTCGTGATGCGCGGCGCCGGCTGCACCTGGAACGACATCACCGATCGCGATCTCGATGCGCGGGTCGAACGGACACGGTCGCGGCCAATTCCGGCGGGACAGGTCAGCATGCCGCAAGCGGCGGTCTTTCTCGTGGTGCAGGCATTGATTGGCCTTGTGGTGCTCCTGCAATTCAACCGCTTCGCGGTCGTGACCGGCATCGCCTCGCTGATCATCGTCGCGGTCTATCCGTTCATGAAACGAATCACATGGTGGCCGCAGATCGTGCTCGGGCTGGCGTTCTCTTGGGGCGCGCTGATGGGATTTGCCGTGATCCTGGGGCGGATCGATGCGACCGCATTGTCGCTCTATGCCGGTTCGATTGCATGGGTGATCGGATACGACACCATCTATGCGCATCAGGACACCGAAGATGACGCCCTGATCGGAATCAAATCGACCGCGCTGTTGTTCGGCGCGCGCACGCGACCGGCGCTGGCGGTGTTCTACGGGCTGGCAGTCGTGTTGATCGGTGTGGCGCTCGCGCTGGCCGGCGCAGGCTTCCCGGCGTGGATCGGGCTAGCTGTGTTTGCCACGCATCTCATCTGGCAGATTGGACGTCTGCGGATCAACGATCCCGCGCTGTGCCTGCGGATATTCAAATCCAACCGCGATGCCGGCCTGCTGCTGTTTGCGGGATTGCTCGCGGATGCAGCCGTGAGGGCAGTCTAACCCGATCAATCGACCGGCGGTCATCGGCGGTCCGGTTGTCCCGGTGAACTACTACCCTGGTGTTGCCTTGCGGATACATGGTTCCGTACACGGAACTGGTATGATTGTCCGGGTTTCGGCGGGGCTGGGGCGGGCAAATGACCGATCGCAAAATCAGGTTTTGGCTGAGCACGGCCATGCTTGCCGCGCTATTGCCGGCGGGAGCAACCCTTGCGGCCGACATGCCGGTGAAGGCCCGGCCGCTAGCGCCCGCCTACTACGACTGGAGCGGCGTCTATGTCGGCGTCCATGCCGGTTACGGCCGCGGTATGAAGGACTGGAACGACCTTGGTTTCGATTTTGCCGCACGAGGTTTCCTCGGCGGCGGGCAGGTCGGCATCAACAAGCAGATCGCCAGCCTGGTGTTCGGCCTCGAACTGGACGGCTCGTGGGCAAACCTCGACAAAACCCAGACGCTCTCGGTCGGCGGCCCGATCATCGGATTCCAACAGACCGCATCGGCGACATCGAAAATCGATAGCTTTCTGACGCTGGCGGGAAGGGCCGGATTGGCGGCCGATCGCTGGTTCGTCTATGCCAAGGGTGGCTTGGCCTTGGTGCATGAAAAGCATTCTTGGAGAGCAACTGGTCGGTCAAGGCCGAATACAATTATATGAACTTCGCCTCCAGGACGGTCAGATTTACCGGCTCCGAGACGCTGGCGGGCATTGCGACTCCCTTCTCGCTTGACGGCCAAATCGAACAGGCGGCCATTCACGTGGCCAAAGTGGGTGTCAACTACCGGTTGGGCGGACTGCCGGTTGATCGGGCGTTCGCGCCGGTACCGGCCGCGCCAGGCACCAATTGGTCGGGCGCCTATGTCGGCGCGGAGGGCGGGTATGGCTTTGGTCACAAGGAGTGGCCGGACTTCGCCGATCCGACGGTCCCCGATAGCGGAAAGTTTGATGTGAAGGGATGGCTCGCCGGTGGCACCATCGGCGCCAATGCGCAGGCCGGCGCGTTCGTTTTCGGCGTCGAAGGCGAATGGATGTGGACCGGCATCAAAGGAAGCCAGAGTCTCACGCAGGATTTCGGCGGATTGACTCAAACGATCGGCCTGGAAAGCCGGATCGATTGGCTTGCGATTGCAAGCGCACGCGCGGGCTTCGTGGTCGGCGACCGGTTGCTTGTGTACAGCAAGGCCGGTGTCGCGCTCGCGGACGAGAAACACAGTCTGGCCCTGGCGCAAACGATCCCGGGAGCAGGCAGCATCACGGCAAGCCTGAGCGGGCGGGCTGTGCACACCGGCATCGTGGCGGGCGCCGGTGCCGAATACGCGCTAGGCGGCAATTGGTCGGCCAAGATCGAATACGACTACGTCAAGATGATCGCGCAGAACGTCGCGAGTACCGGTACGGAATCCGCCAACATTCCGAATGTTGCCGTTGGAACGATCGACTTCACTCAGCCGATTACCGGGATCAGGCAGGACTTGCACCTGATCAAGCTTGGCGCGAACTATCACTTCAGCCCGGTCGCGGTCAGCGCGCGCTATTGAGTTGCGTTGAGTTTCCGCGGCGGGGCGAAATTCGCGTCGCGATGCCGTCTTGCCGAACCGCATTGATAATTGGCGCTAATCCCGCGCGATGATCTCGCGTTCGCCCTGATGGATATTCGCAGGGTTGAGCAAATGGCCGGCACGCCGCCGCATCAGGAATTTCGGCCGCCGCGCCCGGATCGCGTTATGGCGCCGGCGCCGCGCCGCGGGTTCGCGAGGCTCGTCTTCCATCAATTGCGGAAGCGCGAAGATGTAGCTCCAGGTCCGCCATGCCGCCGCGATCTCTTCGCTGTCGGCACTCACGCAGAGCGGAATCGTCAATGATGGATCGCGGTGAACCAGCACGAGCATCTGGGCATCGTCGGTGCCGCGCAGTGCGACGCCAAGAAAATCGCGGGTGCGGACGTTGATCGCCATCCGCATGCCGTGGACGGCACGATGCAGGATGACGCGTTCGCGGTGCAGTTCTATCCTCCGCACCCCGCCATCCGCGCGGGTATCCTGCGCATGAAAGCTGACGGGCAGAGAAAGAGGGTCGAGCCGCAGTGCACGGCTCGACCCGGCGGGATTGATCCCGCTTGTTGCTGTTTGACGCCTCACGGCTTGATCTCCCCGCCGGGATTATGTTCCCGGTCGATGCGTGAGACCGTAGCCGAGCCGTGTCGGTATTGCCTTAAAAAGGCTGGTTAATCGGACGTCACCTGCGCGGCATCGGCCGGCATGATTGACAGGACCTTGGCTCACATCATTGACGAGTGGTTGCGGGATTAGCGAAATTCTTTGGCTTTCCGGCGCAGGAAATGCTTGAAATCCAAGTGAATCAAGCACATCTGGTGGATTGCGGATTTGAATTCGCGCCTGCTCCAAACGTCCTTCAGCTCTTCTTCAATTGCCAGGATTTTGTTCGTGATCTCTTCACCATCAGCGGCATCGCCCCTTTCTTCAAAACCTGCGACATCCGACCTGTTCGACCAATCCGCGCTGAGCACGCTGGCGCAGAGTCTTGTCGAGGCCGCAAGACGCGCGGGCGCGGACGCCGCCGATGCGGTCGCGGTGCGCAACGTTTCGCAGGGCGTGGAAGTACGGGACGGACGCGTCGAGGAGTCCGAGCGCTCGGAAGGCGACGATGTCGGATTGCGCGTCCTGGTCGGGCGGCGCCAGGCCGTGGTCTCCACCAATGAAGTGAGAGGCGACGGCGTCGCCAGGCTTGCGGAACGCGCCGTTGCGATGGCGCGGGTTGCGCCCGACGATAAATATGTCGGTCTCGCCGATCCGTCATTGCTGGCGCGCGATTTTCCCGATCTCGATCTGCTAGATCCCAGGGTCCCTTCGACAGCGGAACTCGAGCGCCGCGCCTGCGAGGCCGAAGCGGCTGCGCTCGCGGTCAAGGGCGTGACCAAGTCCGGCGGCGCGTCGGCCTCGACCGGAATTGGCGGCATGGTGCTGGTCACCTCCACCGGCTTCCATGGCTCTTATTTGCGCTCGAGCCAGGGCATCTCGATGACCGCGATATCCGGCGACGGCACCGGCATGGAGCGCGACTACGACTACACCTCGGCGCCGCACGCTTCCGATCTCGATTCCCCCGCCAAGATCGGCCGCACCGCCGGCGAGCGCACGGTGGCGCGCGCCAATCCGCGCAAGGTCGAGACCTGCAAGGTGCCGGTCGTGTTCGATCCCCGGGTTTCGGGATCGCTGGTCGGTCATCTCGTCGGCGCGGTGAATGGCGCGTCGATCGCGCGCAAGACCAGTTTCCTCAAAGACCGTCTCGGCGAGCAGCTGTTTGCAAAGAACATCCGTATCATCGACGACCCGTTGCGGGTACGCGGATTGCGCTCGCAGTCGTTCGATGCCGAGGGCGTCAAGGTCAAGAAGCTCGCCATCATCGATGAGGGCGTGTTGACATCCTGGCTGCTGGATTCCGCGACCGCGCGCGAACTGGGGCTGGTCACGACCGGCCATGCCCACCGCGGCGTGTCGTCATCGCCGTCGCCGGGATCGTACAATCTCCATCTCGAAGCGGGCGAGCCGACGCCGGCCGAACTGATCTCCGATATCAAGGCGGGCTTTTACGTCACCGACCTGATCGGTTCCGGGGTCAATGGCGTCACCGGCGACTACAGCCGCGGCGCATCGGGCTTCTGGATCGAGAACGGTGAAATTACCTATGCGGTGAGCGAGGTGACGATCGCAGGCCATCTGCTCGAAATGTTCAAGTCGCTGGCGCCGGCCAGCGATCTGGAATTTCGTTATGGCGTCAATGCGCCAACGCTGCGCATCGAGGGTTTGACGGTTGGCGGACGTTAACGCCGGAAGCGCGCAGCATCAGATGCAGGGGCGCGAGATCCTGGCGCGGGACGCTGCGTTGCTCGGCGATGCGGTGCGGGAAGCTGGCGCGCTGGCGCTGTCTCTGTTCGGTACCGAGCTGAAGAACTGGACCAAGGGCGCTTCCTCGCCGGTATCCGAAGCCGATATCAGGGTGAACGACCTGCTCGAGAGCCGGTTGCGAACCGCGACGCCCGATTATGGCTGGCTGTCGGAAGAAAGCGCCGACGACGAGGCTCGTCTGGACAAGAATATGGTCTGGATCGTCGATCCGATCGACGGCACTCGCGGTTATCTCGCCGGCCGGGAGGACTGGTGCGTCAGCGTGGCGCTGGTGGAGCAAGGATCGACGGTGCTGGCGGCGGTGTTCGCGCCGGCCACCGATGAATTTTTTTTCGCCATGCGGGGGCACGGTACCGTGCTTAACGCGGAGCCTGTTTTCGCGACATCGGGCACCGCGCTGGATTTTTCCCGGGTAGCGGGTCCCAAACCGCTGGTTGAACGGCTAAGCCCGCAATCGGACGATATTATTCTGCATCCCCGAATCGGATCGCTGGCGCTGCGGTTGTGCCGGGTCGCACAGGGAAGTCTCGATGCCGCTTTTGCAGGCGGGCAAAGCCGCGACTGGGACCTTGCCGCGGCCAATTTGATCGTGCACGAAGCGAATGGTAGCATGACGGCGCTCTCGGGGGACGCGATTGCGTATAATCGCCGCGAGGTGACGCATGGGGTGCTGGTGGCAGCGGGACGCGATCGTCATGCCCGCATTGTCGAGCATTTCCGGACCCGTCCGTTGCCCTGAGTGTTCTCGATAGTCGTCGGGAAAGCTCTTGCCGGGCATCGCGTTAGGGGAAAAGAATCATGCCAGACAGTGCCCAGCCGCAATTGCTGCATCTCGTTATCGGCGGCGAGTTGACCGACCTCCAACACACGACGTTCAAGGACCTCGACCAGGTCGAAGTCGTCGGCGTGTTCCCGAACTACGCGACCGCGCACGCGGCGTGGAAGGCAAAAGCGCAGCAGACCGTCGACAACGCCCACATGCGCTACTTCATCGTCCACCTCCACCGGCTGCTCGATCCAAGTCAAGACGTGAAACCGGCCCGTTGAAAAAACTGCTTCGCAATGTGCTGCGCAGCAGCTGGGTTCAGCGTGCTGTGGGTCTGCTCGCGGCCGCGTTCCTGCGGCTGGTCTGGCGCACCAACAAATTCTGTTTCGATCCGCCCGACGTCTATGACATTGTCGAGCCGCAGATGCCGGCGATTTTCGCCTTCTGGCACGGCCAGCACTTCATGACACCGTTCATCAGGACCAAGGACAGCCATCTCGCCAAGGTGCTGATCTCACGGCATCGCGACGGCGAGTTCAATGCGATCGCCGCCGAACGGCTTGGCGTCGGTACCATTCGCGGCTCCGGCGATCACGGTTCGGCGTTTCACCGCAAGGGCGGTGTCGGTGCGTTCAAGGAAATGGTGCGGGCGCTCGGGGACAATTACAACGTCGCGTTGACGGCCGACGTGCCGAAGCGGTCGCGGGTCGCGGGGCTCGGTATTATCATGCTGGCGCGCGAATCAGGACGGCCGATCATGCCGTTCGCGATGGCGACCAGCCGGTTCATCCGGTTGAAAAATTGGGACCGTACAACCATCAATTTGCCATTCGGGCGAGGCGCATTGGTCGGCGTTGGAACGATTTCCGTGCCTGCGGACGCCGACACCGAAACCATGGAAAAGCTGCGCGCCGAACTTGAAACAAACCTGAACGAAGCCACCCGCCGCGCCTATGCGAAGGTCGGCCGTCCGGAACAGGCGGGCCATGGCTAACTCCCTGCCGATGACGCTGCGGGTCTACCAGAAGCTGTCGTCGGCGATGGTACCGCTGGCGCCGATCTTGATCGGCCGGCGTTTGAAACAGGGCAAGGAGGATCCCGATCGCGTCGGCGAACGCCGCGGCATGAGCAGGGACGTCCGGCCGCCCGGTCCGCTGGTGTGGATCCACGGCGCCAGCGTCGGCGAAGTGCTGGCCGCGGCGGCGCTGATCGAGAGGCTGCGCGCGTTCAATATCCGCATCCTCTTGACCTCGGGCACGGTGACCTCGGCGGCGATCGTCGCCAAGCGGTTTCCCGCCGATATCATCCATCAATATGTGCCTTACGACTCGCGGCGCTATGTCGAACGCTTTCTCGATCATTGGCGGCCGAGCCTCGCTCTGTTCATCGAGTCCGATCTGTGGCCGAATCTGATCCTGTCCAGCGCGGCACGTCGAATGCCGCTGGTCCTGATCAACGGCCGGATGTCGCATCGCTCGTTTCCGCGCTGGCGCCGGATTGCCGGCACGATCTCGGCACTGCTCGGCCGCTTCGAGGTCTGCCTCGCCCAATCGCAGGTCGATGCCGAGCGCTTTGCGGCGCTCGGCTGCCGCAACGTGATCGCCACCGGAAATCTGAAACTGGATGTGCCGGCGCCGCCTGCCGACGCCGCCAGGCTGGAACGCTTGATGGCGGTAACCCGCGGCCGCCCGGTCATCGTCGCGGCGTCGACCCATCCGGGCGAGGAGGAAATCGTCGCTGAAGCGCATCGTGCGCTGGCCGGATTCTTTCCATCGCTGCTTACGGTGATCGTGCCGCGGCATCCCGCCCGCGGCGAGGCGATTGCCCACGCCATCGCGGCTTCCGGCCTGCATGTGGCCTTGCGTTCGCGCGAGGAGTTGCCCATGGCGACCACCGATATCTATGTCGCCGATACCATGGGCGAGTTGGGTCTGTTCTACCGGCTGGCGCCGATCGTGTTCATGGGAGGATCGCTGGTTCCTCACGGTGGGCAGAATCCGATCGAGGCGATCAAGCTCGGCGCGTCGATCGTGCATGGCCCCCACGTCTTCAATTTCACCGATGTGTACGAGGCGCTGGATAGCGCCGGCGGCGCCAGGCAAGCCGATACGCTGGAAGCGCTGGTGAACCAATTCGGCCGATTGCTGCAGGATCCGGCGGCGCGCGAAGTGTCGGTCAACGCGGCGGAGCGCGTGGTCGAGCAGCTCGGCGGCGCGCTCGATCGCACGCTTGCCGCGCTCGAACCCTATCTGTTGCAGTTGCGGCTCGAGATGGGAGCCGGCAATGCGTGAGCCGGCCTTCTGGCACCGGCCCTCGTCGTTTCTATCGCGATTATTGCTGCCGCTCGGCGCGCTCTATGGCGCGGTCGCGGCGCGGCGATTGCAGCGCGAGGGTTTTGACGCCGGTATCCCCGTGCTCTGCGTCGGCAATTATCATGTCGGCGGCGCCGGCAAGACGCCCACCGTGCTGGCGCTCACCAGCGTGCTGCGCGATCTCGGCGAGGCCCCGGTCGTGCTCAGCCGCGGCTATGGCGGACGATTGCGCGGTCCGGTCAGCGTCGACCCCGAGAGACACACGGCGGCCGATATCGGCGACGAGCCGCTGATGCTGGCGCGCACGGTTCCGGTGGTGGTGGCGCGCGATCGCGTCGGTGGCGTTGCGTTGGCGCGCTCGCAGGGCGCCACCATGATCCTGATGGATGATGGTTTTCAGAATCCCGCCATCGCCAAGGATGCCTCGCTGATCGTGATCGACGGCGACCGCGGCCTCGGCAATGGCCGCGTGTTTCCGGCCGGCCCGTTGCGCGCGCCGCTATCGCCGCAACTCGCCCGCACCGATGCGCTGATTGTCATTGGCGATGGCGCCGCGGCCGGGCCGGTCGCTGCCGCGATCGCAGCGCAAGGACGTCTTGTTCTGTCAGCCCATCTCAGGCCGAACGAGGCGCAGCTGGCTACGCTGCGCGGCAAACGCGTGCTGGCCTTTGCCGGGATCGGCGATCCCAACAGGTTTTTCCGGACGCTGCGCGCCAGCGGGCTGGATGTCGTGCGAGAGCGGGCCTTTGCCGATCATCACCCCTTCACGCCGTCCGAGATCGAAGCCCTGATCGCCGAGGCAAGTCGCGACGCGCTGACGCTGGTGACGACGGAAAAGGATCTGGTGCGGCTGCGCGCTTCCGAGGGGTTTTCGCCGGAGGCGAAAGTTATCGTGCCGTTCGCGGTGACGCTCGAATTCGAGGACGACGCGCGGTTGCGGAAGTTCGTGATGGAGCGCTTGTTCAAAGCGCGCGACAAGAAATTCAGAAAGTAGGGCGGGGCCTACGCCTTCAACGCGCCGGGAAAATGTCGCTGCAGCACCGCGCTCGGAATTGCATAGGCCTCCTGCAGATCGACGCTCCAATATTTCAATTCGTCGAGCGGTATCCGTGCATCGGTCACCGCGCAGCGCACATAAGTTCCCGGCGAGATCACGCGGAAATCGCCGTCCAGATATTGCACCTGCGCCTCGCCATGGCCCGAGGGCCCGAATTTATTCAGCACGGTTGAAGTCTCCGCCTAGCTTCCGGTCACTTGGACCGGATCAATGTATTCTCAAGGGTGCGATCTATCATAAATAGGTCATGCTGTCCGCTCATTAAACCCACCGATTCGTGATGAATTGCGGCCTTTGCCACATGATAGCTTGGCGCGGATGCGGTCCCGCTGCATCGCAATGACCCGGCAAACCTGATGCGTCTTCCGACCGCCATCGCATTCCTGACGCTGCTGACCTCGGTCTCCGCCACCGACGCGGCGCCGCTGTCGCCGCCGCAGCAGGTCGACATTCCCTCAGGCGGCGGCATATTGCATGCGCAGCTTTACAAGCCCGACGGCGACGGTCCGTTTCCGGTCGTGGTCGCCCTGCATGGCTGTGGCGGTCTGGCCGGCCATTCCGAGCCGGTGCAGCCGCACTATCGTGATTGGGCCGAGCAATTGCTGAAAGCGGGCAACGCGGTTTTGCTGCCGGACAGCTATGGTTCGCGTGAACTCGGACCGCAATGCCGCGTCAAGGAGCGGCACGTGCTGGCCCGCCGTGAGCGGGTGGCAGACATCATGGCGGCCAAGACGTGGCTGGTGCAGCAGCCCTGGGCCGCAAGCAATCGTATCAGCCTGTTGGGATGGGCGAACGGCGCCAGCGCGCTGTTGTGGGCGATACGTCCGCAACTGTCGTCGCGCAAGGTCGAGCCGGATTTTCGTTCGGCGATCGCTTTCTATCCGGACTGTCGCCTCTCGTCGGGCCTCGGATGGAGCGCGCGTGTCCCGACGCTGCTGTTGATCGGCGCCAAGGATGACATCAGTTCGCCGCCGGCCTGTCGTCAGATGGTCGACGGCGCCCATGGACGCAGCGCGCTGACGCGGCTCGTGGTCTATCCCGACGCCTATCACGATTTCGACCGCGCGAATTTTCCGCTGCACACGGTCAGCGGCAGCTCCGATGCGACCGTTCCGGAAAAGGGCCATGTCGGCACCGACGCCGAAGCGCGCGCCGATTCGCAAGAGCGCGTCGCCGAATGGCTGGCGCGGTGAAAGCCGCAACGATCTTTGTCTAAAACAGGGTTCCCTGACCGACCGGCTTGGCAACGCGCTTCGGCGCGGCGGCCTTCGGCTCGCTCGCAGCCGGCTTTGCCGGATCCGTTGCCGCCGGCCGGTCCGCATCCGCTGTCGCCGCGACGCGGCCGTCGGCGAATTCCAGATCAAGCCGCGCACCGGGGCCGATGCTGGAGGCGGCATGCACGGGAAGCCCCTGTTCGTCGCGCACCAGCGCAAAACCGCGCGTCAGCACACTGCGATAGGACAGCGCCGCCAGCAATTGCCCGCTATGGCCGACGCGCGCTTCCAGCCGCTGCATCGCCGTCGCCAGCGCGCGCCGCGCGCGCTCCGCCAGGCGCTGCACGCGTTCGCGGTCGCGCGCGATGGTCTGGCGCTGCGCCTGCGCATTGGAGAGTTTTGAGGTTTTGAGCCGGATCGCCAGTCCGGCATAGCGATCCCGTCGGGTTCGCAGCAGCGCGCGGGCGGAATGCGCCATCCGTTCACCGGATGCGGTCAGCCGTTGCTGGGCCTGCGCCACTTGCCCGCGCAGCACCCGCACGGTCAGCCGTGCACTGGTTTGTGCGAAGCGGCGGAAATGCGCGTGGGTATTGGCTTTCAACGCGCGGGGCAGGGCGGCGCCGGCGCCATCCAGCCGCTGCCGCGGGATCGCGAGCAATTCGCCGGCCGCGGGGAGGGCCCGCGCCGCAGCGCGTAGCTCGTTGCGGCGGCCTTCCTGGCCGCGCTGCCAGCACACCATCGCGCGCCGTGCGAAGGTCGAAACCTCGACGAACAGTTCGGCGCGCACCGGCACCGCCATTTCCGCGGCGGCGGTCGGCGTCGGCGCGCGCTTGTCGGCGGCAAAATCGATCAGCGTGATATCGGTCTCGTGTCCCACGGCAGAAATCAGCGGGATCATGCTTTCGGCGGCGGCGCGGACCACGATCTCCTCGTTGAATGACCACAGGTCCTCCAGCGAGCCGCCGCCGCGCGCCACGATCAACAAATCCGGCCTGGGGATTTTGCCGCCCTCGGGCAACGCATTGAAACCGCGGATCGCCGCCGCGATCTGCTCGGCCGAGCCTTCGCCCTGGACCCGCACCGGCCACACCAGCACGCGGCGCGGAAAGCGGTCTTCCAGCCGATGCAGGATGTCGCGAATCACCGCACCTGTTGGCGAGGTGACCACGCCGATCACTTCCGGCAGCCACGGCAAAAGCTGCTTGCGCGCCTCGTCGAACAGCCCCTCGGCCGCGAGCTTGCGCTTGCGCTCTTCCATCAGCGCCATCAGCGCGCCGATGCCGGCAGGTTCCAGCGCCTCGATCACGATCTGGTATTTCGACGAGCCCGGGTAGGTCGTGAGCTTGCCGGTGGCGATGACCTCGAGCCCTTCCTGCGGCTTGAACCGCATCCTTCCGTGGACGCCCTTCCAGATCACCGCCTCGATCTTGGCGCTCTCGTCCTTGAGCGCGAAATAACAGTGCCCGGAGGAGTGGGCCCCGCGGAAACCGGAGATTTCGCCGCGCACCCGGACATGCCCATAGGCGTCCTCGACCGTCCGCTTCAAGGCGGAGGACAATTCCGACACCGTGAATTCCGGTGCGTTGATAAGGGCTTCGGCTGCGGGCATCTAGGCTATCGAATTGGCCTTTTTGAGTCGAGGCGCAAGGGTACGTCGTTCGGCATACACGGTCATCAACACTTGAACGTCCATATACTCTGTGATATAGAGTTCTCTATATTAAAATCAAACTCGACCCCATTTGGAGGGAAACAGACATGCCGAGATTGCTGATACGTGGGTCCTTAATCGCCGCTGGGCTGTTCCTGAGCGTTGCGGGCGCTGTAGCGCTGTTGCTCACGGCTCTTGTCGCAGCGCCTCTCACGAGGCCCCCGCCGCTGGCGTCGATCTCCGATACCGCGCGTGCCGTCGACCGCAGCGCCATGCCCGACATCGAGCGATTCCAGGCCCGCGACGGAACTGGATTGGCGTACCGCCACTACCCGGTGCGCGCCGCAGCGGTCGGGCGGGTGGCGATCCTGATTCACGGCTCTTCCGGGTCGAGCACCAGTATCCATGCGCTGGCCGACGCGCTGGCCGCGCGCGGCGTGGAAACCTTCGCCGTGGATGTTCGCGGCCATGGCGCGTCGGGCGCGCGCGGCGACATCGGCTATGTCGGCCAGCTCGAGGACGATCTCGCCGATTTCGTTGCGGTGGTCCGCAAGGCCAATCCGGACGCGCCGCTGACGCTGATCGGCCACTCCTCCGGCGGCGGCTTTGCCCTGCGCGTTGCCGCCTCGCCGATCCAGAACCTGTTCGCGCGCACCGTGCTGCTCGCACCCTATCTCGGCTACCAAGCACCCACCAACCGGCCGGACGCGGGCGGCTGGGTCAGCGCGGATCTTCCGCGCATCATCGCGCTGACGATGTTGCGGCGCATCGGGATTGACTGCTGCGACGCTTTGCCGGTGGTTGCGTTCGCGGTGCCGCCGAATTCCGAAAAGATTCTGGTGCCGGCCTATACCGAACGTCTGCGGCTCAACTTCGCCAATCATCCGGACTTCCGCGGCGATATCACCGCTGCGACCAGGCCGCTCACGATCTTCTCGGGCGCGGACGACGAGTTGATGCTGGCGGACAAATATATCGAAGCGGTGCGCGGGCTCACGCCGCCGATCGATGTGAAGCTGATCGACGGCGTCAACCACATGGGCATCGTCAGTGCGCCCAAGGCGGTGTCGGTTATTGCCGACGACGTCGCCACGCGCGGCTCGGCAGGGACCTGAGCGTCATTTTCAATCGCAGCTCGTGGGGGGCTCACCATGATCGACAGCCGGCAGGCCAGCGAAGCGCTCAGCGAGATCAACGAGATCGCACGCCGCGTCCGGCAGTCGCAGATCTACGACATCTCCAGTTACATCATGGTGATGTGGGGCGCCCTGGTGGGCGCTGGCAATCTCGTCACCTACCTTTGGCCGCGCTATGCCGGGTACGCCTGGATTGCGGTGTACGTCCTCGGCGTTGCCGGCTGGTGCGCCATCAGCGTCCTGAATTTCAGCCGGAGCCGGGTGCACAGCTTCGACACCAGGATGCTTACCGCCTTCCTGTTGTTCTTTGCCTTCGGCTTCTTCACCTGCTGGCTCGGCCATTTCACGCCGCGCCAGCAGGGCACGTTCTGGCCGATCTATTTCATGCTGGTCTATGCGCTGGTCGGATTGTGGGTCGGGTGGGCCTTCGTGGTGTTCGGCCTTGCCATCACCGCGCTGACGCTGGTCGGCTACTTCTTCATCGGCGAGGCTTTTCCGCTGTGGATGGCGTTCGTCAATGGCGGCGGGCTGATCCTCGGCGGTCTCTGGATGCGCCGGAACTGAGCGATGGCCGAGCTCGACGACATCATCCATCAGCCGCTGCGGCTGAGAATCATGGCGGCGCTGAACGCGCTGCCGGCCACCGCGGGGCTCGAGTTCTCGAAATTGAAAAAGCTGACCGGCGCCACCGACGGCAATCTCGGTGCCCATATCGAAACGCTGGCGCGGGCGGGCTATGTCGCGGTCGACAAGGCCTTTGTTGGCAAGAAGCCGCAGACCACGGTGACCGCCACCGCCGCCGGCCGCGGCGCGTTCGCCCGCCATGTCGCGACGCTGCAGGAAATCATCGCGGCGTCGGCGCGGCAGCCGTAGTTTTATCGGTCATTCCGGGGCGATGCGAAGCATCGAACCCGGGATCTCGGTCGGAAGTGCACTGGGTAAACACGCTCGAGATTCCAGATCGGCGCATGGCGCGCCGTCGGAATGACGACGTTTGTTTGGCTTGCCCCTTGCAGGGGGAGGCGGACTCGTGCGACCGACTCCGTTTAGAACACCCCATCTGGCTGCATCTCATGAACATCCTTCTGCTCGGTTCCGGCGGTCGCGAACATGCCTTGGCATGGAAGATTGCGGCTTCGCCACTGGTGACGAAACTCTGGTGTGCGCCGGGCAATGCCGGCATCGCACGCGAAGCTGAATGCGTGGCGATCGATATCGCGGACCATGCCGCGGTGATCGATTTCTGCAAGCAGAACGCGGTGGATTTTGTCGTGGTCGGTCCGGAAACGCCGCTCGCGGCCGGGATCGTCGACGATCTCGCCCGTGCTGGCATCAAGGCGTTTGGCCCGAGCAAACAGGCTTCGCAGCTCGAGGGCTCCAAGGGATTTACCAAGGCGCTGTGCACCGAATTCGATATTCCGACCGGCGCCTATGGCCGCTTCACCAATGCCGCCGATGCGCTGGCTTACGTCCGCAACCATGGCGCGCCGATCGTGGTCAAGGCCGACGGGCTTGCGGCCGGCAAGGGCGTGGTCGTGGCGATGACCATGGCGGAAGCCGAAGCCGCCATCGCCATGATGTTCGATGGCGCGTTCGGGGCGGCCGGCGCCGAAGTCGTGATCGAGGAATTTCTGTCCGGCCGCGAGATCAGCTTTTTCGCGCTTTCCGACGGCGACACCGCGATCGCGCTGGCTTCGGCGCAGGACCACAAGCGGGTGTTCGATCACGACCAGGGTCCGAACACCGGCGGCATGGGCGCCTATTCGCCGACGCCATTCGTGACGGACGAAATCCATGCCGAGATCATGGCGAAGATCATCCTGCCGACGGTTAACGGCATGAAGGCGCGCGGCACGCCGTTTCGCGGCGTGCTCTATGCCGGCGTGATGCTCACATCCGAAGGGCCCAAACTGTTCGAATACAATGTCCGCTTCGGCGATCCCGAATGCCAGGTGCTGATGCTGCGGATGATGTCGGACGTCGTGCCGGCGATGCTGGCCTCCTGCGACGGCCAGTTGAAGAATTTCGACCTGCGCTGGTTTCCGGAAAGCGCGCTGACCGTGGTGATGGCGGCGAAGGGCTATCCGGGTGATTATGCGAAAGGCACTCGCATCGAAGGGCTCGAGGACGCCGCCAGGATCGAGGGCGCCGAGATTTTTCATGCCGGGACGATATCGAGGGACGGGCACATTCTGGCCAATGGCGGACGTGTGCTGAACGTCTGCGCCTCAGGCAAGACGATCGCGGAAGCGCAGCGGCGCGCTTACGAGGCGATCGATCGCATCCAATGGCCGGAAGGATTCTGCCGCCGCGACATCGGCTGGCAGGCGGTGGAGCGGGAGAAGGCGGGCGGGTAACTACCGCGTCATTGCGGAGGGCGCCCACCTGCACAGTCGTCATACGCGGGCTTGACCCGCGTATCCATCAAGCTTCGTAAAGTGCATCTTCAAAAGATGGATTGCCGGGTCAAGCCCGGCAATGACACCTTCTTTCATTTCCTCGTGCTAGGAAGCAACGCCTAGATCAAATCCCCGCCCGCGGCCGAGGCCGTGGTGCCGTGCTCGCGGAACGCCTTGATGACGTTGCGGCCGACCTTCCATTTGTGCACTTCATCGGGGCCGTCGACCAGCCGCTGCGAGCGGACCTGGGTGTACCACTTGGCCAGCACGGTATCCTGGCTGTAGCCGAGCGCGCCGTGCAGCTGGATCGCGGTGTCGATCACCTTGTGCACCATGTGCGCCAGATAGACCTTGGCGATGGAATTTTCCTGGGTCAGGTCCAGGCCCTTTTCCGCCTTGTAGGCAATGTGCAGCAGCATCAGCCGACCGATATAGAGCTCGCTGGCGCAATCGGCGAGCATGAACTGCACCGCCTGGCGGTCGGCCAGCAGCACGCCGAAGGTCGAACGTTCCGTTACGCGCTTGGTCGCCATGTCGAGCGCGCGCTGGGCCTTGGCGATGTTGTGCATGCCGTGGCGCAGCCGGCCGTAGGCGAGGCGGTGCTGGCCCATGTTGAAGCCGTTGCCTTCGCCGCCGAGCAGGTTTTCGGCCGGCACCTTGAGATCCTTGATCTCGATTTCGGAATGGCCGCCGGAAAGCTCGTCGTAATGCGGGCCCTCGATGGCCATGTTCTTGACGTTGCGCTTGATCTTGTAGCCCGGGTTCGGAAGCTCGACGATGAAGGTCGAGAACTGCCTGTGGCGCGGCGCATCCGGATCGGTCTTGGCCATCACCAGCGCCATGTCGGCGACGCTGGCGGAGGAGGAAAACCATTTCTCGCCATTGAGGATGTAGTTGGCGTTGCCGTCCTTCACCGCGCGGGTCTGCATGCCGGTGGCGTCGGCGCCCGAGGCTTTCTCCGTCATCGAGAAACAAATGCGCTTGTCGCCGTTGAGCAGCGGTTTGAGGAATTTTTCCTTCTGATAGTCGGTGCCGTGCGCCATGATCGTCATCATCGAGGCGTCGTCGGGCCCTTGCGTGTTCATCGATAGCGCGCCCAGCGAGCTTTCGCCGAGTTCCATTTGCACCAATGCGTTGGCGAGCGGGCCGAGGCCCATGCCGCCATATTCCTTCGGGATGAAGGGGCACCACAACCCCTGCGCGCGCGCCTTCTTCCGCAGTCTGCCCAGCACTTCGTCGAGCGGCTTGGTGTCGAGCTCCTTCTCCGCGGGGATGCATTCTTCCTGCACCCATTTGCGGACCTTTTCGCGGATCGCCTTGGCCTCGGCGGGGACTTCGAAATCAATCGACATCGGCTGTTTCCTCGTTGTGGTTCTTGATGCTTGGCCTTGTGAAATGGCATATATCGCAGACGATCCAGCGGCAACGGCAAACAAAGTTTGAAGCAATCACCATCGTCGCTCCCTGGTTGCACGGGATGACGTCAGGTTCGGCCGCACAGGAGTGCCAGACCATGCCCGATCTCGCCGATCTCTTTCCCGGTTATGCTTCCGAATGGATCAATACTCAATCCGGCCGCATTTTCGCCCGCGTGGGCGGCAAGGGGCCGCCGCTGCTATTGTTGCACGGCTTTTCCGAGACAAATGTGATGTGGCACCGAGTGGCGCCGCAACTTGCGGACAAATTCACCCTGATTGTCGCCGACCTGCCGGGCTACGGCTGGTCGGATATGCCGGAGAGCGACAAGGATCATACGCCCTACACCAAGCGCGCGATGGCGCAGACCGTGGTCGAGGCGATGGAGCAACTCGGCCATGTGCATTTCGCGCTCGCCGGCCACGATCGCGGCGGCCGCGTCGCCTATCGGCTGGCGCTCGATCATCCCGGCCGGCTGTCGCGGCTCGCGGTGCTCGATATCCTGCCGACCTATGATTATTGGGAGCGCATGAACCGCCTTTATGCGCTGAAGATCTATCACTGGACCTTCCTGGCGCAGCCCTATCCGCTGCCGGAAACCCTGATCGGCGGCAACCCCGATTTCTTCCTGCGTCAGAAAATGGCGAGCCAGACCAAGTCGAAAAATCTGGACGCCATCGATCCGCGTGCGCTGGAGCATTATCTCGCGGCGTTTCGCGATCCGTCGCGGGTGCATGCGATGTGCGAGGATTACCGCGCCGGCGCCTATGCCGATTTCGAGATCGACAGGGCGGATCGTGAGGCGGGCAGGAAAATCACCATCCCGATGCTGGCGCTGTGGGGCGATGCCGGCATCGCCAGCGCCGCAGCAACGCCGCTCGACACCTGGAAGATGTGGGCGACCAATGTGTCCGGTGCACCGGTTGATTCCGGGCATTTTTTGACCGAGGAAAATCCGGACGGGACGGCGAACGCGTTGAAGGAGTTCTTTGCGGCTTGATGATAAATTCGGCTTTCGTATTCCGTCATTGCGAGCGCAGCGAAGCAATCCGTGTCGCCACAAAGCAAGTCTGGATTGCTTCGTCGCTGCGCTCCTCGCAATGACGGAAAAAGGTGATCACCGTCGTACCTTGAAAAAATCCCGCAGCAGCGTCGCGGCTTCGGTTTCGCCGACGGCGGAATAGACCTCCGGCACGTGGTGGCAGGTCGGTGAGGCGAAGAACCGGACGCCGGATTCCACCGCGCCGCCCTTCGGATCCGGGGCGCCGTAATACAGCCGCCGGATCCGCGCAAACGAGATCGCGGCGGCGCACATCGTGCACGGCTCCAGGGTGACGTAGAGGTCACAATCGACCAGCCGCTCGGTGCCGATGGTCTCGGCCGCCTGCCGGATCGCCATGATTTCGGCATGCGCGGTCGGATCGCGGTCGGTGAGCGTCCGATTGCCGGCCGTCGCGATCACCTCGAAATCGCGCACAATGACGCATCCGATCGGTACTTCGCCGGATTTTCCGGCGTTTTTCGCCGTTTTCAGCGCCAAATCCATGAAAGAGGGGGCGGTCATGCCTCGTATCATCAGAAGAAACCTGCTACTAGATGCGCCTTCAGCAAGAGTGGACACCGGTTTTGCGTGAGAATGCGCCTTGAGCCAAGCGCGCGCGCGTTATCCCTATGACAGCCCGTCCGCCTCAGCCTGATTGCCAATTCATCTGTATCCGAAGTGAGAGCATTCATGCCCCGCGATAACGATAAAAACAACGATTCCCGCGGCCGGCGTGATCGGCCGTCCGGCGGCAAGGGCCGCTCCGGCGCCGCCCGGGGGCCGGAGAAGAAATTCGCCAAACGCGGTCTTGCCGGCAAGGACTTTGGTGGCAAGGACTTCGGCGCTAAGCGCGACGGCGACAAGCGCGACGGCGAGCGGCGCCCTTATGCCGGAAAGTCCGACGGCGCCAGGTCTTACGGCAAGAAGCCATATTCGGGCTCCGGCAAACCTTACGCCGGCAAGCGCGAGGGCGCTCTGCCGCGCCGCGATGGAGACGCGGCGCGTCCCCGCTTCAACCGGGATGACCGTCCCCGCGGTGAGGATCGTGGTGGCGAAAAGCGCTCCTACGCGCCGCGTGGCGACCGCCCGAATTTCAGTCGCGACGAGGCCCGTCCGGCCCGGAAATTCTCCGACCGGAAATTCGGCGAGAAGAAACCTTATGCGGCGCGGGAGGGTGGCGTTGAGAAACGGCCCTACACGCCGCGCGGCGAAGGGTTTCGCAAGGAGGGTGATCGTCCTCGGGGGGATCGTCCTTACGGCGCACGGCCGCAGCGCGACGGTGATCGGCCCGAGAGAAAATTCGGTGGCGACAAGAAATTCTCGCGCGGTACGCCGGACCGCGGCGGTCGCGGCCCGCGGAAGGATTTCGGCGATCGTCCGGATCGCGGCGATTCAAAGCCGTGGCAGAAGCGCGATGCAAGTTCGCCCGACCATGTCGGGCGCAATTCCCGCACCCCGCGCGATGGCGCGCGAAATTACGACAAGCCCCGCTACGACAAGCGGCGTGAGGATCGCGTTGGCGAGGAGCGTCCGCGTTTTTCACGTCCCCGCGAAGACCGTCCGAAATTCGAGCGTCGGCGCGAACGCGGCAGCTCCTGGCAGGAGCATCCGCACAGCGACGCAGGATCCTCTGATCGAAATGCCGATCGGCCGCGCCGCGACAACGAGGACGACAGCAAGATCTTCGCCAGGCGTCCAGCATTCGGCGGCCGCGGCGAGTATCGCGAGCGCAAGCCCGATTTCGAGAAACGCGCGGCCCGGCCGCCGCGTGAAAAGAAATCCGGCGAGCGCATCGCGAAAGTGGTGTCACGCGCCGGCCTTGCCTCGCGCCGCGATGCCGAGGAATGGATCGTGCAGGGCCGCGTCACCGTCAACGGCCGCGTCATCAATTCACCGGCGCTCGATGTCACCGCCAACGATGTCATCACCGTCGACGGCAAGCCGTTGCCGCCACGCGAGCGCACCCGTCTGTTCATGTTTCACAAGCCGCGCGGGCTGATGACCACCCATGCCGACCCCGAGGGGCGGCCGACGGTGTTCGACAATCTGCCCGAGGGATTGCCGCGGCTGATCAGCATCGGCCGGCTCGATTTCAACACCGAAGGCCTGTTGCTGCTCACCAATGACGGCGGGCTGGCGCGCGCGCTGGAACTGCCCGACACCGGCTGGCTGCGGCGCTATCGCGTCCGCGCTCATGGCGAGGTCACGCAGGCCCAGCTCGACGAGTTGAAAAAAGGCGTCGAGGTCGACGGCGTCAAATACGGTTCGATCGATGCGACTCTGGAGCGCGACCAGGGCGCCAATGTCTGGCTGGTGTTTGCGATCCGCGAAGGCAAGAACCGCGAGGTGCGCAATGTCATGGCGCATCTCGGCCTCGAAGTGAACCGGCTGATCCGGGTGTCCTACGGGCCGTTCCAGTTGGGCGAACTCGGCGAAGGCGAGGTCGAGGAAGTCAAGACCCGCGTGCTGCGCGAGCAGCTCGGCGAAAAGATCGCCGCCTTGGCCGGCGCGGATTTTACGCGTCCGGTGCATGGCGCGCCCGGCGTCAATGCCGAGGAAACAGAGAGCGAGGCGCCGCGGGGCAAGAAGCCGTTCAAGCCGGCCGGCAAGAGCGGTTTGATCGCCGATCGCAAGGGGCGCCGCGTGCTGGTGCAGCGCACCGGCAGCGAGGAGGCGCGCGCCCGCAACGAGGCCGAGGCAAGCGGCTACGGTCCGCCGCGTCGCCCGCAGCGCGGCTATCACGGCAAGCGTGACCTGAAGCCACGGGACGAGTAAGACCTGATGCGCGTCGTCGGTGGACGGTTGAAGGGCCGCACTCTCGCGTCGCCGTCGTCGCGCGATATCCGCCCCACCGCGGATCGTTTGCGGGAGTCGCTGTTCAATATCCTGATCCATGCCTATGACGATCCGATTGAGGACGCGCGCGTGCTCGACCTGTTTGCCGGCACCGGCGCGCTCGGCATCGAGGCGATCTCGCGCGGCGCCAAATTCGCGCTGTTCGTCGATAACGGCGCCGAGGCGCGGGCGCTGATGCGCAACAATGTCGAGGCGCTCGGTCTTGGTGGAGTGACAAAAGTCTATCGCCGCGACGCGGCTAATCTCGGGCCGGCACATCCGATGGAGCCGTTCTCGCTGGTGTTTCTCGACCCGCCCTACGGAAAAGGTCTCGCCGAAAAGGCGCTGGCCTCGTTGCGCGACGGCGGCTGGCTGACACCCGCCGCGCTGCTGGTGGTGGAAGAAGCCAAGGCGGCGGGGTTTGTGTCGCCCGAGGGTTTCGAGGAGCTGGAGCGGCGCGTGTACGACGATACGGAGTTTGTGTTTTTGCGTGCCGGGTGAGGTGGTCGCCTAAACCACACTCGTCATGCCCCGCGAAGGCGGGGCATCCAGTATTCCGGAGCGTTGATGCTTTGTCTCGATCGGCGCGGCGTACTGGATCGCCCGGTCAAGCCGGGCGATGACAGCTCACGATACGGACACGCCCTGCATCACCTTCGCCCGAATAGCTTCTCGATATCCGCGAGCTTCAATTCCACATAGGTCGGCCGGCCGTGGTTGCACTGGCCGGAATTCGGCGTGTCTTCCATCTCGCGGAGCAGCGCATTCATTTCCTCCGGCTTGAGTCGGCGGCCGGCACGCACCGAGCCGTGGCAGGCCATGGTGGCGGCGACGTGCATTAAGCGCCGCTCCAGCGGCAACGCTTCGTCCCATTCCGCCATGTGCTCGGCGAGATCGCGCAGCAGCGAGGCGGCATCGGTCTTGCCGAGCAGCGATGGCGTCTCGCGAACCGCGATCGCGCCTGGGCCGAAGGATTCGATCGCGAGCCCGAACGATGCCAGTTCGTCGGCGCGCGCGATCAGCCGCTCCACCGTCGCCTCGTCGAGCTCGACAATCTCCGGAATCAAGAGGATCTGCCGCTGCACGCCGTTGCGCGCCAGCGAGGCCTTCAGCCTTTCATAGACAATGCGCTCATGCGCGGCGTGCTGGTCGACCACGACCAGGCCGTCGCGGGTCTGCGACACGATGTAGGTCTCGTGAATCTGGGTCCGCGCCGCGCCAAGCGGACGGTCGAGCAGATCGGCCGAGGGTCGCTCGTCGAAGCGGACATCCGCGGTCGGCGTGCCGACGTCGAACGCGGCCTGTCCCGGCTCGGCAAAGGCCGTCGCCGCCGCGCCCTCGAACGCCGCCATCGATCCCACCGGATAGGCCGGCGAGCGCCGCCAGTCCCAATTGGCGCGCGGCGCGAATGAAGGGCGGAACGAGGCCAGCGCCGCGCCATCGCTGTTCGCGGCCGTGCGCTTGCCTTCGCGGGCAAGGCCTTCCTTCAGGGCGTGCACGATCAGCGCGCGAACCAGCCCTGCGTTACGGAACCGCACCTCGGTCTTGGCCGGATGCACGTTGGCGTCGACTTCTTGCGGGTCGAGCGTCACGAACAGCGCCACCACCGGATGGCGGTCGCGCGGCAGATAGTCGGAATAGGCGGCGCGTACTGCGCCGAGAATCAGCTTGTCGCGCACCGGTCTTCCGTTGACGAACAGATATTGCCCGAGCGCGTTGGCCCGGGTCAGGGACGGGGCCGCGGCGAAGCCCTCGACCACCACGCCTTCGCGCTCGCTGCGCACCTCGATGGCGCTGCTACGAAAGTCCGCACCGAGGATGTCGCCGAGCCGCGTCAGCCGCCCGGGTGCGCCGGGCAATGCGGCGGCCCAGGTGACTGGCGCGCGTTCTTCGCCCGCCAGCGTGAAGGCGATGTCCGGCCGCGCCATCGCTAGACGGCGGACGACTTCGCGGATCGCTTCGGCTTCGGTGCGGTCGGTCTTGAGAAATTTCAGCCGCGCCGGGGTCGCATAAAACAGATCGTTGACCTCGACGCGGGTGCCATGGCTCAGCGCCGCCGGCATGATGCCGGATTTCTCGCCGGCCTCAACCGACAGCGACCAGGCATGCGGCTCGCTGGCGTGACGGGTGGTGATGCCGAGCCTGGCGACCGCACCGATCGAGGGCAGCGCTTCGCCGCGAAACCCCAGCGTGCGGATCCGCAACAGGTCCTCGTCGTCGAGCTTGGAGGTGGCATGGCGATCGACCGCCAGAGCGAGATCGCCATGGGTCATGCCGCCGCCATCATCGGTGATGCCGATCCGCCGCCGCCCGCCGCCATCGGTGAAGATGTCGATCCGGCTGGCGCCGGCGTCGATGGCGTTTTCCACCAGCTCCTTGACCACGCTCGCCGGACGTTCGACCACCTCGCCGGCGGCGATGCGGTTGACGATCTGTTCGGGGAGCTGGCGGACGGGCATGGGCGGCTTTTTGGTCGATTCGCGCGTTGAAACGACATTCTAGGCGAGGAGGGGGCCGGATGGGACTCCAATTGCCCCCCGAAAAAAGATCGCTAAGGGCGCGAACCGAAACCCCGGCTGGTCGGCTCTATCAGGCGAGAACATCCGGTTCTCTGGCCAGATCAAAGGAGCTATCATGTTTTATCGAAAGAATTTGCCAAATTGGGAGCGCGCTGCGCGGGTTCTCGGGGGTACGGCGATGATCGCGTGCGGGCTGCTTGGCCTGCCGGGCATGCCGATCGGCTATTTGATCGCCGGTGCCGGAGTTGTGACTGGAATGACCGGATTCTTCGGCTTCTGCCCGATGTGCGCGATGGCTGGCCGACGACTGCCGCAGCCATGATGTCATTGGCAGGCACAGGGCGCTGCGACCCCGAACTGATCGAGGCCGCCCGTGGCGGCGACGAGAAGGCTCTGGTGGCGTTGATCGCAAGCGCCCAGCCCGACGTCCGGCGTTATGCCGCGCGCAATTGCCGGGCCGCCGATATCGACGACGCCGTTCAGGAAACGCTGCTGCTGTTGTACCGGCGGGTCGGAACGCTGCGGGCGGTGACCTCGTTCTCGGCATGGATCTTCGCGGTCGCGCGGCGTGCCTGCCTTCGCCTGTTGCGGATGGGGAGCGCGATTCCCGAAGCCCCGGTGGATACGATGGACGCGCGGCTGGCGCACCGGCGGCCCGAGGACATCCGCATCGATCTTTCCCGCGCCATCCAGTCGCTGCCCGAGCATTATCGCGAGGTGATCCTGCTGCGCGACATCGAGGAGATGTCGATCGATGAGATCGCCGCGGTGCTGGGGCTTACCCGCGAGAGCGTCAAGGCGCGTATTCACAGGGCGCGGATGCTGATCCGCGAATATCTGGTCCGCGACTGATTACCGACCAAATCCCATCAACCTGGAGTCAAAATCATGTTCGCAGCGTAACACTCATGGAACATGTCTTGCGCGGCGCAGTGGGAATTGGCGCGTGTGGTGTGCCGTCGCGATTGCCGAGATCCACCCCTGGGCCTCACTCGCATTGGGGGCGCTGGTGCCGCCGGCGTTTCGCGGCTGCCCGATCTGCTGGACCATCGGTCTGTTCGAAACCGCAACGCAGCATGTTTCGCAACGCCGTCGGTAGGTTTCGGCCTCGCAGAATAAGGCAATGTCAGGAAATATGGCGGCGGCCTGAATTGCGGCGGGCCGAAAAACTTATCTCGCGCCATGCACGGAACATTGTGACCTGCGGCGGCCCGGTATATCGTTTAGAAAAATTATAAAAGAGATCGGAGGATATGCCATGTGCAGCCTGTTCGCACACCAGCCTCAGCGCGACTATAAATCGCAGACCCGATCGCTCCGGATCGGAGGGCATTGCACGTCGATCCGGCTGGAAATGTCGTTCTGGGACACGCTGGAGGAGATCGCGGGCCGGGAAGGCCTCAGCCTGGCGAAATTCCTGACCAAACTTCACACCGAGGTGCTCGATCATCACGGCGAGGTCCGTAATTTCGCGTCGCTGCTGCGGTGTTCCTGCCTGATCTATCGCGCGAGAAATGCGGTGGCAACGCCCGACTTCCATGGCGCCGCCACGCCGATCCTCGACGCCGCGGAATAGCCGCTCTCGACCGAATGGAAGGATTGCAGCTCCGCCCGCGTCGCGGACGGAGCTTTTTTATCGGACCGATCAAATCTCTTTTCGTTGCATCGCGCCGGCGATGTGGTCCGCCTGGCGGACCGCCAGTGCGACGATGGTGAGCGTCGGGTTGCAGGCGGCGCCGCTGGTGAACTGACTTCCGTCCGACACGAACAGGTTCTTGATATCGTGGGTCTGGCCGAACTTGTTCACCACGCCGTCTTTCGCTTTCGCGCTCATGCGGTTGGTGCCCATATTGTGCGTGCTGGGATACGGCGTGGTCGGATAAGTCGCCGTCGCGCCGATCGCCTCATAGACGGCGGCGCCCTGCTTGTAGGCGTGATCCCGCATCGCGATATCGTTGGGATGGTCGTCGTAATGCACGCTCGCCACCGGCAGGCCGAACTTGTCCTTGGCTTTCGGATCGAGCGTGATGCGGTTGGTTTCCTGCGGCATGTCCTCGCCGACCAGCCACATCCCGGCCATGCGCGGATAGCCTTCCATGGCCGAGGTGAACGAGCGTCCCCACGCGCCCGGATTGAGGAACGCCGCCATGAACGGCAGCCCCAGCGACAGCGTCTCCATCTCGTAGCCGCCCAGGAAGCCGCGCGACGGATCGTTCCGTGACTCGTCGCGGATGATGCCGGCCATGGTGGTGCCGCGATACATGTGGACCGATCGGTCGAACACCGCATAGACGCTGCCGGTCATGTGACGCATGTAGTTGCGGCCGACCTGGCCCGACGAGTTGGCGAGGCCGTCAGGGAACTGGCTTGAGGCGCTGTTGAGCAGCAGCCGCGGGCTTTCGATCGAGTTGCCGGCCACGGCAACGACCCGCGCCTTCTGGCGTTGGGTCTTGCCGGCCTCGTCGGCGTAGACGACGCCGGTCACCTTGCCCGATGCGTCGTGCTCGATCTTGAGCGCCATACTGTTCGGACGCACCTCGAGATTGCCGGTGGCTTCGCCCTTCGGGATCTCCGTATAGAGCGTCGACCATTTCGCGCCGGACTTGCAGCCCTGGAAACAGAAGCCGATCTGCTGGCAGGAGTTGCGGCCGTCGCGCGGCTCGCTGTTGATCGCCATCCGGCCGGTGTGGACTTCCTTGTAGCCCACCTTCTTGGCACCGGCTTCCATCACCTTGAAATTGTTGTTGCCCGGCAGTCCCGGGATGTTGTTGGTGCGGGTGACGCCCATCCTGTCTTCAGCCTTGGCGTACCACGGCTCCATCTCGGCCAGCGTGATCGGCCAGTCCAAAAGATTGGCGCCGGGCACATTGCCGTAGGCGCTCTTGATCCTGAATTCATGCTCGTCGAACCGCAGCGACGCGCCCGCCCAATGCACCGTCGATCCGCCGACCGATTTGACGATCCATGCCGGCAGGTTGGCGAAGTCCTTGGCGACGCGCCAGCTGCCCGAGGTCGTGCGCATGTCCTTCCACGCCAGCTGCGTGAAACTATCCCATTCATTGTTGATGAAGTCCTGCAGCTCGACGCGCGGCCCGGCCTCCAGGATCACGACCTTGACGCCCTTCTGCGCGAGTTCGTTGCCGAGCGTTCCGCCGCCGGCGCCGGAGCCAACGATCACCACCACACCATCGTCATTCAGATCGAATTTCGCCATTGTGTATCCTCCCAACTGATGTTCTGCGCGAAGCTGTCGTCAGACCTTCGGCAGCCAGTCGATGTCGTTGAATCCACGCTTGATGTAGCCGCCATGCTCGGCCGAGGAGCCCTCGTAGCCGAACTTCGGCCACAGCTCTTCCTGGTTGTAGAGCGAGACCACGAGATCGGAGCGAACCGCCTTGAAGAAGTCGGTCTGCTCGATGCCTTGCAGCAGCACGATCCGGTCGGTCTCCCACGGCACCTGGGCGTAGGCCAGCTTGTGGCGGTCCTTGGCGTCCTGGTCGAGACGGCGGACGCCGTCCTCCAGCATCGCCTTGACCGCCGGGTCCTTGGCGGCCTTGCCGTCCCATGGCTTGACCGCGGTGATGTAGTAGCTGTCGACCAGCATGTCGTGCGGGTAGATATCGCGCGCGACCTTGACCAGGGTTTTCAGTGTCGCCGGCGTCAGCGTGGTGGCGTCCGCGGCCCACGCATCCCCGATGCTAAGGCTGGCGCCGGTGGCGACGGCCGCGACCGGTACCGCGCTTGCGGCGCCCTGCAGAAAGATTCGGCGACTATATTTGCTTCGACGATCGACTTCTCGCATGGGATTCCTCCATTGAATGTTCTTGTTGATTGAGGTGATTATCCGAAGCGTCCGCCTTTCTGGATCACTTCGATCTTGTAGCCATCGGGGTCGGAGACGAAAAAGAACCGCGCCAGCGTCGCGCCGTCATGCTTGAAATCGCGCAGCGGGCCGGGAGAGAGTTTTTCCCGCTCGAAGCGGGCGTGTTCGGCATCGAGATTGTCCACCACCACGGCCAGGTGGCCGTAGCCGTCGCCCAACACATAGGGCTCCTTGCGATCATTGTTCACCGTGAGCTCGACCTCGAACGGCGAGGACGGATGACGCAGATAGATCAGCGCAAAGTCCGCGAATTTGAGATGGTCGGCGACTTCGAGCCCGAACGCGCGCGCATAGAAGTCGAGCGACTTCGCTTCATCGAAAACGCGAATCATCGAGTGAACCGGTTTTGCCATTCAGTGCAACTCCTTCAGATAGCTCACGATCGCGACGCGGAGTTCGGGCTTGGCCTGCTTGTAGGGCATGATCGCGCCGGGGATCATCGCCTGCGGATCGGTCAGCCACTGGTCGAGCTTCTGCTCGTCCCATTTGAATTTGGCGCCGGCGAAGCCTGCTGAATAGCGAAACCCCTCGGCGGTCCCGGCGTCGCGTCCGACGATGTTGAACAAGGTCGGCCCCAGCCGCGGCGGATCGGAGGCGTTGGTGGTGTGGCACAGCGCGCATTGCTGCTTGAACAGCGCCGCGCCATCGGGCGGTTTTGGCGCGGGCGTGGTCATTTGCGCCATGGCGTGGTCGGCAACCAGCATCGCAATGCAGCAGGCCAGCCCGATCGACAGTGCCGCGCGTCGTTTTGTCATCTACATCACCGTTGGCGCGGCCGGAGCTTAGGCCGCGTCAAACCGGCCGTGGTAGTAGTGGGCTGTTGCAGGGGGAACAAAGCGCAGCCGGCCGGCGCGGCCGAACGTGCCTGATGCTGTCACGCGAAAGCTCCAGAGCCTTTTCCGTTTCGATAGAATCGAAACGGGGCTCTAGATTCTTGATATGACGCGTTTTCTTGACGCGAACCGGTCTCCAGTTCGCTTGAAAATGCTTTACTCGTCGTATCGGGCCGAGCCGCGCTTCGCCTTGATGTCGCTGCGGCGTTTTTTACCTTCGAGTCGGCGCGTTTTCGAGCCGAGCGTCGGCCTGGTCGGGCGCCGCGGGGTAGGGCGCGTCATCGCCTCGCGCAGCAATTCGAGCAAGCGGTCGATCGCGTCGGCGCGGTTGCGCTCCTGGGTGCGGAAGCGCTGCGCATGGATCACGATCACGCCGTCCTTGGTCATGCGCTGGCCGGCGAGCCGGTTCAGCCGCACCTCGGCATCGGCCGGCAGCGTGATCTTGCGGGTATCGAAGCGCAGTTGGGCCGCGGTCGAGAGCTTGTTGACATTCTGCCCGCCCGGACCGGAGGCGCGGACAAAGGAGATATCGATGTCGTTCTCGTCGATGGAAAGGTCGCGGGAAACCCGCAGCATGGCATCACCGGAAGCCGGACATTCCCACAACGGGAATCGGACGGGAGCACGATAGCGGTTTTATCGGCGGCGCTGAAGCAGGGGAGGCGTTCCCCGGATCAGCAGCGCGCTAGCGGTGCGCTGCCGATCCGGGGGCCACGGTCGTGGGTGGCTCAGTTCGCCGCCGGCGGGGTTGCCGCGGCGGGCTGGGCGGCGGCTTGCGGGGCGCGGCCGACGATCACGGTCAGCAGGCCTTGGCCCCACAGCCGCTGGGCTGCCTTCTTGGCGTCGTCCAGGGTCACGGCATCGACGATCGCGTTGCGTTTCTCGATGTAGTCGATCGGAAGCTTGTCGAGTTGGTATTGCAGCAGCGCCGATGCCAGCTTCGAGGAGGTATCGAGCGCCAGCATTTGCGAGCCCTTGAGGTAGGATTTGGCCTCGTCCAGTTCGTTCTGGGTCGGGCCGTCCTCGGCCATACGGCGGATTTCCTTGTTGATGGCCTCGACGGTCTCGCCGGCGCGGTCGGCGCGGGTGCCGGTATTTCCGACGAACACCGCGGAGTGATCCATCCACAGCAGCGATTCATAGACCGAATAGGCGAGGCCGCGCTTCTCGCGGACCTCGTGGTAGAGCCGCGACGACAGCCCGCCGCCGCCGAGAATGTGGTTGACGACATAGCCCGCCATGAAATTCGGATCGTGGCGCTTGATGCCGGGGCCGCCGAACGTCACCACGGTCTGCGGCACGTCGAGCGGAATGAATTCGCGCCGCGGCGGCTTGGTGGCTTCGATGTCGGGGACCGGCGTCAGGCTGGCCTTGGCCGGCAATGCGCCGAAGGTCTGATCGAGCAATTTGCCGAGCGTGCCGGGGTCGACGTCGCCGACCACGGCGATCCGCAGTGTGTCCTTGGCCAGCACGCGGCGGACATAATCCTTCATGTCGGCGACATCGATTTTCGGAACGCTTTCCAAGGTGCCGTTGGCCTGCCGGCCATAGGGATGGTCGCCAAAGGTGACTTCCAGGAACTTGCGGCTGGCGAGTGCGGTCGGATTAGAGGTGTCGCGCCGCAGGCCGGAGAGCACCTGCGCGCGAATGCGTTCGACATCGGCGCCCTCGAAATGCGGCGACGTCAGCGCCATCCGCAGCAGGTCGAAGGCCTCATCCTTGTTATCCCTGAGCATCCGCAGCGAGCCGCGGAATGCATCGCGGGTCGAACTGAAGCTCAGCTCGATGGCGCGGCGGTCGAGGCGCTCATGGAAGGTTTTGGAATCCAGATCGCCCGAACCCTCGTCGAGCAGGTCGGCGACCATGTTGCCGACGCCGGGCTTGTCGGCGGGATCCTGTGTTGCGCCGCCGCCGAAGGCGTATTCCATCGCGATCAGCGGCACGGTGGCGTCCTGCACGAACCAGGCCTGGATGCCGCCGGGCGAAGTCAGATGCTGGATCTTGGCCGCAGCGTGCGACGGCGATGACGCCAGCGAAACCGTCGCGAGGCATGCCACAACCGTCAATGCAATGCGCCGCGCGCAAACCATGGAATTGATCACGAGCGCTTCTCCTCGCGCTTCGGCGCGGCATCCTTGATCAGATAGCCGGTGACCGAACGCTTCTTGTCGAGCCATTTTTGCGCGGCGTCGCGGACCTGTTCGGCGGTGACGGCGCGAATGCGATCGGGCCAGCTTCTTAAGTCGTCGATGCTCAAGCCGGTGGTGAGCGCGCCGCCATACCAGCGCGCCAGCGTCGCCTGGTTATCCTGGGCGTAGATCGCTTCCGCGATCAGCTGAGTCTTGACCCGCTCGAGATCCTCGGACCGCGCCGTGTTTTGCGCGACATCGGCGATGACGCCGTCGATCACCTGTTCGATCTGCGCAAACTCGACGCCTGGCTTCGGCGAGGCCGAGATCACGAACTGGGTTTGATCGAGCGAGGTGCCGGTATAACCGGCGCCGGCGCTGACCGCGAGCGGCCTGTCGACCACCAGCGCGCGATAGAGATAGGAGTTGCTGCCGCTGCCCATCAATTGCGCGAGCACGTCGAGCGCGGGACTTTCCCCCGCAGCCGCAGTGCTGGCGGAGGGAACCAGATAATAACGCCGCAGGCCGGGTTGTTCGACTCTGGGGTCCGACAGCGTCACCGTGCGCGGCGCGGCGGGCACCGGCTCCTGCGGCCGCAGCCGCTGCGCCGGGATCGCGGGCTGGGCCGCGACGTCGCCGAACGTCCGCTCCACCAGCGGACGAATTTCCTTGGCGTCGACGTCGCCGGCGATCACCAGCGTCGCGTTGTTCGGCGCATAGAAGCGCCGGTAGAACGCCAGCGCATCTTCGCGGTCGAGCTTCTCGATTTCCTGGCGCCAGCCGATCACCGGGCGGCCATAGGGATGATTGAGATACAGAGCCGCCATGATCTGCTCGGTCAGCCGCGCATCGGGGTTGTTGGCGACGCGCATGTTGAATTCCTCCAGCACGACGTCGCGCTCGGGCAGCACGTTCTCGTCCTTCAGCACGAGCCCGGTCATGCGATCGGCCTCGAACTCCATCATCTTGGCCAGTTGCTCGCGCGGCACGCGCTGGAAGTAGCCGGTGTAGTCGGTGGAGGTGAACGCGTTCTCGTTGCCGCCGATCCGAAGCACGGTCTGCGAAAATTCGCCGGCCGGATGCTTGGCGGTGCCCTTGAACATCAAATGTTCGAGAAAATGCGCCAGCCCCGATTTGCCGGGTGTCTCATCGGCGGAGCCGACCTTGTACCAGATCATCTGCGTGACAACGGGCGTGCGGTGATCCGGGATCACCACCACATGCAGGCCGTTGCCAAGGGTGAACTCGGCCGGGCGCTCCGATGTCACCGTGGTCTGGGCGCTAACGTTGCCGGTTTGAAAAGCCAACGTCATAATGGAGGCAAGGAAGAGGGGGGCGGCGAATAGCTGTTTGGGCATCATGACCTGTCTGAAAACCCGAACTGAAATAGTCGGGATGAGCGGCCGCCATCGTACACCGCGCCAAAGCCGGGGAGCGTCACGAAGCCGAGAGATTGGCTTAACTATTCGCCATATTTTCCGGCAGCCGGATTGTATTCCTTGTTGAGCAATTCCTTCGGGCCGGTGCCGTAGGCATAGCTCGGCGACGGCGTCTGGTATCCGCTCGGCGGCTGCGTGAGTGAATCCCGGGTCGGCTCACCCTTGAACGGCGCGGTCTCGGCCTTGTTGCCGCCGAAAAGGCCGCTGAAGCCGCCATTGTAGCCAAGCTGCGACGGGCTGAGGATCGGATTGTTGAACGAATTGCCCGGCTGCACCGGATCGCTGCTACCGCGTGAGGGAGCCGCGGTCTTGCCGACGGCGAGTTCGCTCGGCGTCAGGATGCGGGCCGCCTCGCGGGGATCCTTGTTTTCCTTCTTGCGCGCGGCGATCGCGGCCTTGCGTCGCGCTTCGTCGGGATCCTTAGGCCAGTTAGGGGCCTTCACCTCGGCCGACGAGGATGCGGGGGGCGGCAGATCGAGCTTGGGGGGCACCACCAGCGGCGAGCGCTCGCGATATTCGATGCCGCGATTCTCCATGTTGGTGCCGCCGATGCCGGCCATGATGCCCTCGATGATCTTTTCCTCGAAGGTCTTGTCGTCCTCGTCGTCCTCCTGGGCGCGGGCGGCGCCGGACGTCATCACGAGGCCGATACCCAGGGCGATGGCCGCGAGCCGCAGCGCGCGGGTCAAGGATCTCGACGATTTCTGCACGGTCCAACCGCTGGCTTTGCGCATCGTTTTTCCCGTTCAAATTTTCCGCAGGGCGCGCCGATTTTCGATCAGCTTTGGGGGCCCGTATCAGCCGTGATCAGGGCGCTTTTGCGGCGGGTACCCCCAGGAAGGAATCATACAATAGCGCCGCTACCCCGGCAACAATCGCGACGTCGGCGAGGTTAAACACGTACCAATTGAAGGGTTTTCCCCCGATCTGGAGGTGAAACAGGGCGAAATCGACCACCGCGCCATAGGCGAAGCGGTCGATCCCGTTGCCGATGGCGCCGCCGATGATCAGGCCCAGCGCAACGGTGGCGATCAGGGTGCGCGACCGCGCCATCCAGACCGCCAACACGACCACCGCCACCGCCTTGACGATCATGAGGGCGATCTGCGCGACGGGGTTGTCGTTCTGGAACCAGCCGAAGCTGATGCCGACATTCCATGCCAGCACCAGATCGAAAAACGGCGTCACCTGCACCGCGCCGCGGCGGGCGATGTCGAACACGAACAGCAGCCAGAGTTTCGAGGCCTGATCGAGAACAAGCACGGCGATCGCCGCGATGATGCCGGGGCGAAGGTGATCGTTTCGAAGGCGTTCCATGCCGGACACTTACCTGGCCTTGTTTTTTCTGGCCTTGTTTCTCTTTTTCTTTGCCTTCGTTGCAGAAACCTTCTTCGCCGGCTTCTTGACCGCCTTCCTGGCCGCCTTCCTCGTTACCTTCTTCGCTGTCTTTTTCTTTGCAGTCTTCTTTTTCGCGCCCTTCGCTGCGGCAGCTTTCTTGCTGGCTTTCTTGCCGGCTTTCCTGGCAGGTTTCTTTGCCGCTTTTTTTGCGGCTTTCTTTTTGGTGGAGGCCTTCTTGCCTTCCGTCGTGCCGGATTTTTTAGCGGACTTCTTCTCAGCGGGCGGCTTCGCGGCTTCGCCGGTTGCCTTCTGGCTTGCGCTCCCGGCTGGGGTTTTCGTTTTCGGAACGACCGCCTCAACCGGCTTTGTCTCGACGTCGTGTTGCCCGGAAATTTCCAGCACGACGGATACGCTTTCCACAACGCGCAAGGGCGCTGAAACCGGAACGCGCGGCATCGCCGAAGCTTCGCCCAGCGCGTTCCATTCGCGCAGCGCCTGCGCATCGCGCGGCGACACGTCGGGATACTCAGGATCGTCGCCCACGGTCGGGAGGATCTTCCACGACCGTGCGCATTTGGTGCCGGCCGCCTGTTCGACCACGACGGCAACGCCCGGCACCTCGTTCAGCCGGAACGCATTCGATGGCGCGTCGTCATTGGTCACCATCGCGTTCGAGGTGATGCAGACCTCGGCCAGATCGATATCGAACAGCGTGCTGAAAATCTTGCTGTCCGAAACGTAAACCAGCGGCGATGCTTCCAGCGAGGAGCCGATGCGCTTGGCCGCGCGCTCGACTTCCAGCGCGCCGGTGACGACGCGGCGGACGTTGCGGATGGTCTCCCACTTCAAAGCCAGTGCATCGTCGCGGAAATCATCAAAGCTTTGCGGAAACAGGGTCAGATGCACCGACGGCTCGGCGTCCGGCCGGTACAGCCGCCAGGCTTCCTCGCAGGTGAAACTCAACACCGGCGCCATCCATTTCAGGATCGAATCGCAGAGAATGTCGATGGTGGTGAGCGCCGCCTTGCGCGCCAGCGATGATGGCGGATCGCAATACAGCGTGTCCTTGCGGATATCGAAATAGAACGCCGACAATTCGGTGTTCATGAACGCCGACAGCGAGGCCACCACGGTCTTGTAGTCGAACTCGGCATAGGCCTTGCGCACGATCGCCGCCTGCTCGGCGAGCTGATGCAGCATCAGCCGCTCCAGTTCGGGCATCTCTTCATGCGCAACCGCATCGTCAGTCTTGAAATGGTGCAGCGTGCCAAGCATCCAGCGGATCGAGTTGCGCAGCTTGCGGTAGGTTTCGATGGTGTTTTTCAGGATTTCCGGGCCGATGCGCTGGTCGTCGGCATAATCGGTGGCGCAGACCCAGAGCCTCAGGATATCGGCGCCGGATTGCGCGATCACCTTTTGCGGCTCGACGGTGTTGCCGATCGACTTCGACATCTTGCGGCCGTTCTCGTCCAGCGTGAACCCATGAGTTAGCACGACATCGAACGGCGCACGGCCGCGGGTGCCGCAGCTTTCCAGCAGCGACGACTGGAACCAGCCGCGGTGCTGGTCCGAGCCTTCCAGATACATCACGGTGTCCCTGCCGCCATCGACCTTGCGCTTGATGCCGGCAAGGCCCGGAAAGTGCACGGGATCTTCCAGCACAAACGCATGTGTCGAGCCGGAATCGAACCAGACGTCGCAGATGTCGTCGACCTTCTTCCACTCTTCATTGGCATGCGAGCCAAGGAAGCGTTCGCGCGCGCCATCCGCGTACCAGGCGTCGGCGCCCTCCTGCGTGAACGCGTCGGCGATACGCGCGTTGACGGCTTCGTTCAGCAGGATTTCGGCTGTGCCGTCGCTGCTTTCGCGGATGAACACCGCGATCGGCACGCCCCAGGCGCGCTGGCGCGAGATCACCCAGTCCGGCTTGCTATCGATCATGCCGTTGATGCGGTTCTGTCCCGACGGCGGCACCCATTGGGTGACGGAGATGGCGTGTAGCGCGCGGGCGCGCAGCGTGTCGCCGGATTTCGCGCTGCCATTGTCCGCGATGTTCTTGTCCATCGCGATGAACCATTGCGGCGTATTGCGGAAGATGATCGGCTTCTTCGAGCGCCAGGAATGCGGATATTGATGTTTCAGGCGTCCGCGCGCGATGATGTTTCCAGCGTCAGCCAGCGCCTTGATCACGGCGTCGTTGGCGTCGCCCTTCTCGCCCTTGTCGTTGAGCACGCGCTTGCCCTCGAAGCCGGGCGCCTGCGCGGTAAACGCGCCGTTTTCATCGACGGTATAGGGGATGGCCGGATTGATGCCGCGCGCCTCGAGATCGCGCCCGGCCTTGACCCAGGCCTCGAAGTCTTCACGGCCGTGGCCCGGCGCGGTGTGCACAAAGCCGGTGCCGGCGTCGTCGGTGACGTGGTCGCCTTCGATCAGCGGAACGGTGAATTCGTATCCGCCGGCAAGGCCCTTCAACGGGTGGCTGCATTCCACCGCATCGAGCGTATCGCCCGGCAGATCGCGGATCTTTTCGTAAGCGGTGACGCGCGCCTGCTTGAACACGCTTTCCGCCAGCGCGTCCGCCAGGATTAGAACATCGCCGGTCTTGGCCCAGTTGTCGGCAGCCGCTTCGGTGACCTTGTAAAGACCATAAGCGATTTTCGGCGAGAAGCTGATGGCGCGATTGCCGGGCAGCGTCCATGGCGTGGTGGTCCAGATCACGATGCTGGCGGTGGCCAGCGCGCCATGCGCCGGCGACTTGACCGGAAACTTCACCCACACCGTATCCGACGTATAATCCTCGTACTCCACCTCGGCTTCGGCGAGCGCGGTTTTTTCCACCACGCTCCACATCACGGGCTTGGAGCCTCGATAGAGCGTGCCGTTGGCGGCGAATTTCATCAGCTCGCGCGCGATCTGCGCTTCGGCGAAATAATCCATCGTGGCGTAGGGGTGATCCCAGTCGCCGATGATGCCGAGTCGCTTGAATTCCTCGCGCTGCACGTTGAGCCAGTGCCCGGCATAGGCGCGGCATTCCTTGCGAAACGCCACCATCGCCGTGGAGTCGCGGAAGTCCGGCTTCGCCTTGCCCTTGGAGCGGTAGTTCTCTTCCTCGATCTTCCACTCGATCGGCAGGCCGTGGCAGTCCCAGCCCGGCACGTAATTGGAATCGAAGCCGAGCATCTGCTGGCTCTTGGTTACCACATCCTTGAGGGTCTTGTTCAGCGCATGCCCGATATGGATGTTGCCGTTGGCGTAGGGCGGGCCGTCATGCAGCACGAATTTGGCGCGGCCTTTGGCGCTTTCTCGAAGTTTGCCGTAGAGGCCGATCTCGTTCCAGCGCTGCAGGATTTCCGGCTCGCGCTGCGGCAGTCCGGCGCGCATCGGAAACTCCGTCTGCGGCAGGAACAGGGTCTTGGAATAGTCTGTAGCGTCGGATTTTTGCGGCTGGTCGGTCATGATGCTCTGATTTGGCTCAAGGGGCGCCGAAACGCGTTTCATTCGCGGATGAATGAGTGGGGATCCCGGTCTTGCGCCGAGCTTGAAGCTCAGGCGGAAGCCGGGCCGCTAATGCTGATGAGGGTGCGCCGCGCAAACATGCGCATTCCATAGCAGCCGGAGGCCGGATCGCAAAGCCCCGCCGCATATGCCGGCGTGGTCAAACAGACGGCGAATCAATCATTCCCAGCTTCGGAAATGCGCCTGGTGCGGCCGCCAATGCCGCACGGGCCCGGGCGCTGTCGTCATCCATCTGACGGACCAGCGTGTCTACGCTCTCGAATCTCTGTTCGTCGCGGATGAAGCCGATGAAGGCGACATCCAGCGCCGTCCCATAGAGATCGCCCGTGAAATCGAACAGGAAGACCTCCAGCAGCGGCGCGCCATTGTCGAAAGTGGGCCGGCGGCCGAAGCTGGCGACGCCATCGAAGCGTTCGGCTCCGCGGCCGACCCGCACCGCATAGATTCCGTGCTTGAGGCCGCAATTCTTGTCGAGCCGGATGTTCGCGGTGGGATAGCCGAGGTCGCGGCCGCGCTTCTCGCCATGGATCACCGGGCCTGCCACGAACCAGGGCCCGCCCAGCATCGCGGTGGCGTCATCGATCTGGCCCTCCGCCAGCGCCATCCGGATCGCGCTGGAGGACACCGGCCGCTCCGCGATATCGACATGCGCCTGGACATCGACCTCGATGCCGAGCCGGGGCGCTTCGCTGACCAGCAGGCTGGGGGAGCCGACCCGGCCCTTGCCGAAATGAAAGTCGTAACCGACCGCGATGCCGCTGATCCCGAGCCGCTCGATCAGGTCATGGTGAATAAAATCTTGCGCCGTGGTCCCGGCCCGGGCCTTGTCGAAGGTCATCACGACCGCGCCGGCGAGGCCAGTTCCAGCCAATAACCGCAGCTTTCCGGCCTCGTCGGTGAGCCGGAACTGGGGGCTGTTGGGGCTGAAAAAGCTGCGGGGATGTGGTTCGAACGTCACCGCCAGCGCGGGCCGGCCATGCGCCCGTCCCATCTGCAGCGCGGCCGCAATAACCGCGCGGTGGCCCAAGTGGACGCCATCGAAATTGCCCATCGCCACCACCGCTCCCCTGGGGATGGCGGTCGCGGGCGTGGTGTCGCGGATAACGGTAAAGCGGGGCGTCATTTCTGGGGTGCTTCAACTCGGGCCGGGGTGGGGGCGGGACCGTGACTTGGGCCGCCCTGCGAAGTCAAGCGGGGGGACGAACCTGCCCCCGGCGGACAAGATGTCTGTTTTTTCAGCGGCATCCGGTTAACGCGCTGTTTAACGGCTGATGCTAGTGCTGGGGGTGCCGACTGCGGGGGCGTTCTGGCCTTTCGCAGCCTGGTTGTTGGTATGTGTGCGGGGGAGCCAAGAATGGCCGTTGATTTGTCGATGTCGGTTCTAGTGGTGGATGACTACAACACCATGATTTGCATCATCAGAAATCTTCTGAAGCAGCTTGGGTTCGAGCATATCGACGACGCCAGCGACGGATCGATGGCGCTGAACAAGATGCGCGGCAAGAAATACGGGCTGGTGATCTCGGACTGGAACATGGAGCCGATGACCGGCTACGACCTGCTCCGCGAAGTCCGCGCCGACCCCAGCCTTTCCACCACGCCCTTCATCATGATCACGGCGGAATCCAAGACCGAGAACGTGATCGCCGCCAAGAAGGCCGGCGTGAACAATTATATCGTCAAGCCGTTCAACGCCGCCACGCTGAAGACCAAGATCGAGGCGGTATTCCCAGACCTGGCGATGACGTAAGGCGCTTCTTCTTCTTCTTTGCCCGGGCGCGCCAAAGCCAATAGTCCGGACCTACCCTCGGCGTCGTCCCGGCGAAGGCTGGGACCCATAACCACCGGCGTCAGTTGTTGCAGAAGAAGGTCGCTGCCGCCGTTGCAAAAACGAGATGTCACGGCGTATAGGCCCCGGCGTTCGCCGGGGCGACGCTTGGAGAGGCGGTCGCTCAGCCCCTACCACTTCAGCTCGCGCGTCAGCGCGCGGGGCGGATGGCCGAACAGTTCCTTCACCGAAGCCGGATCGAGCTGGTCGATGCCTTCAAAATCCTCGGCATGGATGCCGCGGGTCACGAACAGGCAATCGATCCCGAAGCCATGGGCGCCGGCAAGATCCGTCCGTACCGAATCCCCGATCGCGAGCACGCGGCTGAGCGGCACCTCATGGCCGTTGCGTTCGGCGGCGAGCGCCATGGCGCGCTCATAGATCGGCCGGTGCGGCTTGCCGTAGAAGATCACGTCGCCGCCGAGTTCGCGATAGAGTTCGGCGATGGCGCCGGCGCAATAGATCAGGCGGTCGCCGCGTTCGACCACGATGTCGGGGTTGGCGCAGACCAGCGTCAGCTTGCGTTCGCGCGCCTGCAGCATCATCGCTCGATAATCTTCAGCCGATTCGGTTTCGTCATCGAACAGCCCGGTGCAGACGATGTAGTCGGCCTGTTGCAGTGGCGACAGCACCGGGTCCAGCCCGCGGTAGATCGAGTTGTCGCGTTCCGGGCCGAGCCAGAACACTTTGCGGCCGGGATGGTCGGCGACGAAATGCCGCGTCAGATCGCCGGAGGATACGATGGCGTCATAGGTTTCGTCGGCGACGCCGAGCTTGCGGAGCTGCCGCTGCACCGAATCCGCCGGCCGCGGCGCGTTGGTAATCAAGATCACGGTGCCGCCCTGGGTCCGAAACGTATGCAGCGCCTCGCAGGCCTCTGGAAAGGCAACGAGGCCGTTGTGAACCACGCCCCAGATGTCGCTGAGCACGACCTCGACGCCACCGACGAGGTCGCGCAGCTTCTCGGCAAATCGGAGTGTCGTCATGGCGTCGGGTGCCGGTCAGGCCGGCCCGGCGACGCGACGCGCCAGCGCGGCGTTGCCGGTCGCGCGCGGAGGGTCGATGGCCGGACCGTCAACGGAAGGCATCTTGTCGGAGCCATTGGATTCCTGCGCCTTGTTCGGAACGGCTGCACCATTGGCCGTGGCCCCCTCGGGCCGCAACGGCCGGGGCGGTGCAAACAGAAATCCTTGACCGAACCGCACGTCATAGTCGAGCAGGTCGACCACGGCGCGTTCGCCTTCGATCCGCTCGGCGATCAGGTCGATGCCGAAGCGGCCGAGCAGATCGGAAAGATCCGACGGATGAATGTCCGAGGTCGAGGTCTGCCTCTGGTCGAGCAGCAGCGCCGCCGGCACCTTGATGAAGCGGACGCCGCGGTCGGCCAGTTCGCGCGGCTCGATCCTGAGATCGCTGATGTGATCAATCGAGAAGCGGAAACCGCGCTGCGCCAGGGCTGCAAGATGTTCGGTCTCGACCGGGCCGAGGTTGCGGAACGTCGCCTGCTTGAATTCGAGCACCAAAGAGGGCGCAAGCGCGCGATTGGCCTCGAGGAAATCGAGGCATTGCGCGAAGGTTGTCGGATTGCCAAGTGTCGCCGCTGAGACGTTGCAGAACACGCCGACATCCTTGTTGCGGACCATCAGCCGGCGCAGCACCTGCACGCAGCGCAGCATCACCATGTGGTCGATACGTCCGATCAGCCCGGCGGCTTCCGCGACGCCGATAAAATCGTCGGCGGCGAGAACCTGATCCTTGTCGTCGCGCAGCCGCGTCACCGCCTCGTAGAAGCGTACCTTTCGCTGCGGCAGCGTCACCATCGGCTGCAGGTAGATGTCGACCCGGTTTTCCTCCACCGCGCTTTTCACGGCGGCGAGGATCTGTGGCTTGCTGACGGTGGGTGGTGCTGCCGGCGCAGCGGCAACGGGCGGAGGCGGTGCTGCCGCTGGCGCGATGCTGGTGTCGGTGGCTGAGAACGGCAGTTCGCTTTGCGGTTGGTGGTCAGGTTTGCTTGCAGGCGCGGGCGCGGCGGAAGGCGCCGGCAGCGAAGACAGGGTGTCGTCATGGGCCGCGACCGAGACCGCGAGCTGCTTGACCAAAAGCCCGAGTTCGTTGATCTCGCCGACCACGGTCTGAATGCGGTCTGCGCCGGCCGAATTGGCCGACACCACCCGACCCTCGACGGCGGCAAGCCGGCGCCCGAATTCGGCGACTTGGCGGGCGAGGTCGGCGGTGCCACGCGACAAATCCGCGATCTGGCCGCCGACGTCGGTGCGGTCGCGCAGCCGCATCGACACCGCGTTGTAGAGAATCAGGAAGGTCAGCGCGGTGAGGGCGACGATCGCGGATTCGGTTCCACTGATACCCGCCACGGAATACAGGATCAGGCCAAGCGAGGCTGCGACCAGCACCATGCAAATGGCGATGAAAATCGTGGAAATGCGGATCATGTTGCGCGCAAGGCCCCCTAGCCCGAGTCGAAGCCCAAATCCAACTTCAAGTCCAACCTTAAGTCCAAAGTGTCGTGGCCTGGGAATGGTTTGCACGCGTCTGTTGCGCTTTCCACAAGCAACGCAACCTTAGCATCAATGTTGATTCGAAGGGCTAGTGTTCTTTCGATACGGCCGGAACCGCCGGTCCCAAGCTGTCGTCCATGACGGCTCCGCGCCCGCCCGGCGGCATCGGACGCCCAATCGTTGTATCGAGCGTCGTCTGGCGCTCGATCTCCGAATTCAGTTCCGCACCGCACAGTACGATGATGGCCGACATCCACATCCACATCATCAGCCCGATCGCGGCGCCCAGCGAGCCATAGGTTGCATTGTAATTTCCGAAATTCGAGAGATAGCAGGACAGCAGGGAAGAGCCGGCGACCCAGAGCAGGCTGGCGGCCAGCGTGCTCACGCCGAGCGATGGCCATCGCGCCGGCGGCCGGCTTGGTCCGAACCGGTAAAGGACGCCCAGCGCCACCAGCAGGATAGCGGACAAAAGTGGCCATCGCGCCAGGCTGACGATGGTCTGGCTCTCGGGCGCGAGGTCCAAGCGATCGAGCGCCAGCGGAAACGCCACCACCGCGGCTACCATCAGCAGCAAAGCCACGATCCCGCCGGTCGTGAACGCCAGCGAGAGCAGGTTCAAGCGGACGAAGCTGCGTTTCTCCCGCTCCTCGTACACGACGTTGAGCGCGTCGATGATGGCTTTGACGCCGGCATTCGCGCTCCAGATCGCGAGCGCGAGGCCGAACACGAAGGTCGCGCCGAGCGCGGTGTCGCCTTTTTCGAGTACGCGGGCGACCTGGTCCTGCACGATCTGGAATGAGCCTTCCGGCAACATCAGCGCCAGGGTCTGCAGGTTGGCGCCGATGGTCGAGGGATTGGCGAACAGACCGTAGCAGGACACCAGGGCTGTGATGGCGGGAAACACCGCAAGCAAACCGAAGAAGACAACGCCGGCGGCGGTGGCGAGCAGGCGGTCTTCGCCGGTGCGAACATAGGTGCGCTGCAGGATGCCTTTCCAGCCAGCCCATGGGATTTGCAAGGGGTTGCCGGAGAATCGCCCGTGGCCGTGCTGCGATCGCTCGGGCGCATCATGGCCGCCCCGCGCAATCCCTCGATTCGCAATCCGTATTTCCGAGTCTCGAGAGGCGGGCGATTGAAAATAGCGCTGCGCGGTCAGGATCAGGAGTGTGGTGGCCGCGATCAGAAGAAGATCATCAGACGGCGGCGATCGCCGGCCGGCCATCAGGCTCGCATCCGGCGCGCCTGCTGACGTCGCCTTGTCGCCGCCCAGCCCAGAAGCGTCGCCGCCAGAATCAGGCCGGCGCTAACCTCCGGGCTGCTGCGCCCGGCTTTAGCCCATTGGCGGTTGGCGCGGGCGGGAGCGCGCAGGGCAGCCGCGGCCGTATCGCCCGCGGCATCGAGATGAGCCGATTTGAGCGGGTTGGCCTTGACGGCGACACGCAGGCGGCTGGTCAGGCTCGGGAAATGCGGAGGCGGTCGCTTCAGCCTGCTCGCGCCCAACCCTGCAAAGATCACGGCAAGCAACAGCAGTAGCGCACCGACCGCGCCAAAGGCCCAAAACAGCCCGTACTTGATTTCAATCCAGCGAAACAGCGCGGTGACGCCGACCAGGCAGGCGGCGATCAGGAAGATCCCGGCGGCGGCAAACAGACCGCTGGCGATGGCATAGGACGCAACCGTGCCGGTGGCCTGGTTGGCGCGGTCGCGCAGATACGACCGCATCGCCAGCTTGATCTGGTCGAGTTTGAGGGCGAGTCCTGCGCGCAGCAAGCCGCTCGGTGGCGCGAGCATGTCCAGAGGTCCTCCACTGCAGGGACACCGATTGTCCCTGCAGTGGTTGAACGTGGAGGCGTTTCGAATGTTCCGCTTGTTGGGGCTTACGCCACCGCGCGGATCACTTTGCCGACTTTCTCGATGATCTCGCCGATCTGCTCTTCGGTGACGATCAGCGGCGGCGTCAGCGCCAGCGTGTCGCCGGCGACGCGCAGCATCAGGTCGTTGTCGTGGAAGGCGCTGTTGAGCCCGTCGAAGCCGCGCTTGCCCGGCAGATCCGGACGCGGCGCGAGGTCGATGCCGGCGGTGAGGCCCACGGTGCGGATATCCACCACATTCGGCAGGCCTTTCAGCGACATCACGGCGTCGGCGAATTTCGGTTCGAGCTTGTTGGCGCGCTCGAACAGCTTTTCGTCGCGGTAGATATCGAGCGTCGCGAGGCCGGCGGCGCAGGCCAAGGGATGCGCCGAATAGGTATAGCCGTGGGTAAGCTCGACGACGTGTTCGGGCCCGGTCATGAAGGCGTCGTGGATGGTGTCGCGTACGATCACGCCGCCCATCGGCGCCGCACCATTGGTGACGCCCTTGGCGAAGGTGAGCATGTCCGGCAGCACACCATAACGCTCGGCGGCAAAGGCAAAGCCGAGCCGGCCAAAGCCGGTGATGACCTCGTCGAAGATCAGCAGGATGCCGTGCTTCTGGGTGATCTCACGCAGCCGCTTCAGGTAACCCTTCGGCGCCGGCAGCACGCCGGTCGATCCCGCCATCGGCTCGACGATCACGGCGGCGATGGTGGAGGCGCCGTGCAGATTGACCAGCCGCTCCAGCTCGTCGGCGAAATGCGCGCCATATTCCGGCTCGCCCTTGCTGAAGGCCTGCTTGTCGCGGTCGTAGGTGTGGGGGAGGTGGTCGACGCCCGCCAACAGCGTGCCGAACATCTTGCGGTTATTGACGATGCCGCCCACGGATGTTCCGCCGAAGCCGACGCCATGATAGCCGCGCTCGCGGCCGATCAGCCTGGTGCGGGTGCCCTGGCCGTTGATCTGGTGATAGGCCAGCGCGATCTTGAGCGCGGTGTCGGCGGCCTCCGATCCGGAATTGCAGAAGAACACGTGATCGAGCCCGGCGGGCGCGAGGTCGGCGATGCGGCTCGCAAGCTCGAAGGCCTGGGGAATGCCGAACTGGAACGGCGGCGCGTAGTCCAGCGCCTCGGCCTGTTTTCCGATCGCCGAGGAAATCTGGGTGCGGCCGTGGCCGGCATTGCAGCACCACATGCCGGCGGCGGCATCGATGATCTTGCGGCCGTCGACGGTGAAATAATGCATGTCCTTGGCGCCGGCGAGCAGCCGCGGCGCTTTCTTGAAGGCCCGGTTGGCGGTGAACGGCATCCAGTGCGCGGCAAGGTCGTTGGGGACGTTGACGGCGGCGGGGCGTGGGCTCTTGTCCAGCATGGTGGCCTCTTCAAGTTTTGGGGCGTGGCGGGTTTTGCGTAAACTATCAGCTTAGCGGCATGACGGGAACGCCGGCGAGCGCACTATTTCCGCTCAATCGGGCGCATCAGGGCGGCTAAATCGCGCAATTTGCCTCACAAATCGGCGGCGCCGATCCAGAACACTTCGGCCTCGGAATCCTCGGTGTCGAGCCAAAGCAGCGGCAATTGTGGAAACGCTGCTTCGAGGGCTTCGCGGCCACGGCCGATTTCGCACAACAGCCCGCCCTCTGGCGTCAAATGCCGGCCGGCCTCCTGCAGGATGCGGCGGATGACGTCGAGCCCGTCGGCGCCGCCGTCGAAGGCGAGCTTCGGCTCGGCGCGGCATTCGCGCGGCAGGCTCTTCATGCCGTGCGCGTCGACATAGGGCGGATTGGTAATGATCAGATCGTAACGGGCCTCGCCCACGGGAGTGAACAGATTGCCCCGATGCAATGTCACGCGGTCCTCGAGACCGTAGTCGGCGATATTGCGTGCGGCGACATCGAGTGCGTCCTTGGAGATATCCACCGCATCGATCCGCGCATTCGGAAAACTCAGGCCGGCGAGGATCGCAAGGCATCCCGAGCCGGTGCAGAGGTCGAGCACGCTCTCGATCGCCAAGGGATCGTCGATCAGCGAGCCGGCTTCGTCGCTCTCGCCGCTGAAATGGGAATCCAAGAGTTCGCCAATGAACGAGCGCGGCACGATCACGCGCTCGTCGACATGGAAGGGCAGGCCACGCATGTAGATCTTGTTGACCAGGTAGGCCGCGGGTTTTCGCGTGGTGACGCGGCGGCCGATCACATCGAGAATTTTCTTGCCCTCCTGCGCGGTGACGCGCGCGGTCGCAAACGATTCGAACTGGTCGGGGTGAAGATGCAGCGTCTCGCACACGAGGAAAGCGGCTTCCGCCACGGGATCGGTGGTGCCGTGCGCGAACACCAATTGCGCCTCGTTGAAGCGGCTCACCGCATAGCGGACGAAATCGAGCAGCGTCGTCAGCTCGCCGGTTGCCACTTTCGGAAGTTTCGATGCGGCGCGGCCGCGCTTGGCGGCCGGTTTCGCGCGTTTGGCCATCAGGATTTGGTCCAGCGCGCGGCGGCTGCGTCATCGTGATGGCGCGCGTCGATCCAATTGGTGCCCTTGGCGCTTTCCTCACGCTTCCAGAACGGCGCGTTGGCCTTCAGATAATCCATCAGAAACTCCGCCGCCTGGAACGCCGCCTGCCGATGCTGGGATGCGGTCAGCACCAGCACGATGTTTTCGCCGGGCTTGATGCGGCCGACGCGATGAATGACGGTCAGGCCTGTCAACGGCCAGCGCGCCATCGCGGTCTCGGTATGCCGCGCGATTTCCGCCTCCGCCATTCCCGGATAATGTTCGAGCGTCAACGCCGCGATGGTCTCGCTGCCCTCGCTGTCCCGGCAGATGCCGCTAAAACTCACGACGGCGCCGATGTCGGTGCGGCCGTTGGTCAGGCCAGCGATCTCCTGCGCGATGTCGAAATCGGCTTCCTGGATGCGGATGGTCACATGGGCGGTCATGACAACATCGCGGTCAAAGCGGCTCAACCGCCGGTCATCGGCGGGAAGAAGGCGATCTCGCGGGCGCCCGCGATCATGGCGTCCCGTTGGACGTGAGCGTGGTCGATCGCGGCCCGAATCACCTTCGGCGTCTCGAACGCGTAGGCATAGGCCTCGCCGCGCCCCGCCAGCCATCCGATCAGGTCGTCGACGGTGCGGACGCTGGCCGGCGGCTCGATCGTTTCCTCGGCCTTGCCGATCCGCTCGCGCACCCAGGCGAAATACTTGACCTTCATCCCTCATCCTCCTTGATCAGGTGATGGATGCCGGCGCGGAAATAATCCCAGCCGGTATAGATGGTGAAGATCGCCGAGATCCACAACAGCACGATGCCGATCAGGGTGGTCGCGGGGATGATCTGCTCGCCGGCTTCGCCGGCGATCAGAAAGCCGATCGCAACCAGTTGAATGGTGGTCTTCCACTTTGCAAGCTTCGTGACCGGTACGCTAACGCGTAGACCAGCGAGATATTCGCGCAGGCCCGAGACCAGGATTTCGCGGCACAGGATCACGATGGCGGCCCACAGCGTCCAGCCATGTATGCTGTTGTCCGCCGCCAGCATCAGCAGGCAGGATGCTACCAGCAGCTTGTCGGCGATCGGATCCAGCATCCGGCCGAACGCCGACTGCTGATCCCAGATTCGCGCATAGTAGCCATCGAGATAGTCAGTAACTCCCGCAGCGATGAACATGGCCAGCGCCACCCAGCGCAGCCACATCGGGCCTTCCAAGATCGATTCCCAGAACACGCAGCCGACCACTACCGGGATGGCGGCGATGCGGGCATAGGTCAGAATATTCGGGAGGGACAGGGTTTTGGCCTGTCCGCGTGTCGTTGCAATGTTCATCCGTCTTACCAATACCGCCGAAGCATGAAGGTCAACCGTGCGGCGCAATTGACCTGTTGGAGATGACGCAAATGTAACGTGAAACCCGTCCCTAGCCCGGCTGGGCGTGGAAAAACTCGAAAATCTTGCGCGCGCTTTCGGCGCTGACGCCCGGAACCTTGCCGAGATCGGCGATCGAGGCCCGCTCGATCTCCTTCAGCGTTCCGAAATGGTGCAGCAGGGCACGTTTGCGTGACGGGCCGATGCCGGGAATCTCCTGCAGGCCGGCCTCGCGAATGTCCTTTTTGCGCAGCTTGCGGTGCGAGCCGATCACGAAGCGATGCGCCTCGTCCCGCAGCCGTTGAATGAAGTACAGCACGGGGTCGCGAGGCTCGAGCTTGATCGCTTCCTTGTCCGGCATGAACAGGGTTTCGCGGCCGGCGTCGCGGTCCGGTCCCTTGGCGACCGCCAGCAGCGACACCTGGGTCAGGCCCAGTTCGCTGAAAATCTCCCTGACGGCGTTGAGCTGGCCGCGGCCGCCGTCGATGATGACGAGATCGGGCCATTGCGGAAACGAATCATCGTCCGCTTTTGGCTTACTGCCGTCGCCCTCGGCCGGCGGCGTCAAAAGCCGCTTGAAGCGCCGCTGCAGCACCTCGCGCATCATCGCGTAATCGTCGCCCGGCGTCAGGCCTTCGGACCGGATGTTGAATTTCCGGTACTGGTTCTTGATGAAGCCGTCCGGTCCGGCCACGATCATCGCGCCCACGGCGTTGGTGCCCTGGATGTGGCTGTTGTCGTAGACCTCGATCCGCTTCGGCGGATGCGGCAGGCCGAGCGTGGCGACCATCCCGGCCAGCAGCCGGCCTTGCGTCGCGGTGTCGGCGAGCTTGCGGCCGAGCGCCTCGCGCGCATTGGTCAGCGCGTGCGCGATCAGTTCCTTCTTCTCGCCGCGCTTGGGTGTGGAGACTTCCACCTTGAAGCCGGCCTTGATCGAAAGCGCATTGGCCAGCAGCTCGCATTCCTCGATCTCGTGTGACAACAGAATGAGCTTCGGCGGCGGCTTGTCGTCGTAGAACTGCGCCAGGAACGACGCCAGCACCTCTTCAGGCGTGAATGATTTCTCGGCGCGCGGGAAATAGGCGCGGTTGCCCCAGTTCTGCCCGGTGCGGAAGAAGAACACTTCGACGCAGAAATAGCCGCCTTCCTGATGGACGGCGAACACGTCGGCCTCCTCGACGGTGCGCGGATTGATGCCCTGCTGCGACTGGATCGCCGACAGCGCCGCCAGCCGGTCGCGATAAAGCGCCGCGGTTTCGAATTCGAGTTCGGTGGAAGCCTTTTCCATTTCGCCGGCCAGCTCTTCCTTTACCGAGCGGCTGCGGCCGGAGAGGAAATCCGTCGCCTCGCGCACCAGTTCGGTATAGCCGGGAAAATCGATCTCGCCGGTGCAGGGCCCGGAGCAGCGCCGGATCTGATAGAGCAGGCACGGCCGGGTGCGGCTTTCAAAGAACGCATCGGTGCAGGAGCGCACCAGGAAGGCGCGCTGCAGCGCCGTGATGGTGCGGCCGACCGCGCCCGCGGACGCGAACGGCCCGAAATAGCGCCCCGGCCGCGATTGCGCGCCGCGATGTTTCAGGATCTGCGGCGCCCAATGATCCCCGGTGATCAGGATATAGGGAAATGATTTATCGTCGCGCAGTTGCACGTTGAAGCGTGGCCGCAACTGCTTGATCAGATTGGCTTCCAGCAGCAAGGCTTCGGTCTCGGTCGTGGTCGAGACGATCTCCACCACCGCGGTCGCCGCGATCATGCGGGCGATGCGCATCACCTGGCCGGTCGGCCGCGCATAGGAGGCGAGCCGCTTCTTCACGTTCTTGGCCTTGCCGACATAGAGCACGTCGTTGGCCGCATTGAGCATGCGATAGACGCCGGGCAAGGTCGGCGCGAGGCGCACCGCGTGTTCGATCGCGGCGCGGCCCACCGCGAGCGGGCCTTCCGGAACCGCTTCGTTGAACTCCTCAGGCGCCTCCGGCAGCCGCGCCTCGTCGTCCTCTTCGCCGCCTGCGGTCGCGGGGTCGATATCGGCCGAGGCGGCGTCCTGCGGAGGCAGGTCCAGTCCGGAACCGCGCGGCGAGGGCGGTGCGGCTGCGGTCTTCGGGGTGTCGGGCAGGTCGCTACTCATGGAGCCTAAAATAAGCGCGGAGGGTGCGCATCGCCAGCGCCTGGCGCCGGCTTAGGGGCAGGAGGGTTGTCCGATTCGCGGCTCTACCCACAGAAAATTCGTGCCCGAAAGCGGCGCCTGACACGCGCGTTTGCGATCGGGACGATCCCTCGCAAAGCACCGGTAACACTTCGTTAAGAATGTGAACGGACGGCCGTAAGGTCTTAACAACCCTTTAACTTAAAACTCTCGATAAACCTTATCAGGAAAAGGTGCAGTTCCGTAACCATGTGGATTCGGGTTGCGCGCAGCAGTCATCTGCGCACGAACCGGTCCGAGGTCACGGCAGTAGTGTTGGAGAGTACCATGAGCCGGATTGCGTTCGCCGCTGTGGCATTGACGGCCGCTGGTTTCACCGGTTCTGCGCAGGCTGCCGATCTCTACGGATCGCGCCCCAACTACTACAACTCCAACCCGCCGCCGCTCGATCGTACCTGGATCGGCCCCTATCTCGGCGGCAATATCGGCTACGCCTGGGGCTCGGTCGACAACAATCCGACCAAGCCGTCGGGTTTCGTCGGCGGTGTCCAGGCCGGCTACAATTGGCGGTTCGGTCCATCGAGTCAGTGGGTCGTCGGCCTCGAAGGCGACCTCCAGGCGACTGGCGCCGACGATACATTTGCGCCCTGGAAATTTTCCAATCCGTGGTTCGGCACGGTGCGCGGCCGGGCGGGTTATCTCTTCATCAACAATTTTCTTGTCTACGCCACCGGCGGCCTCGCGTTCGGCGAATTGCGCGCCGAGACCTTCGGGCTGTCGGAAACCCATACCAATGCGGGATGGACCGCGGGCGTCGGCGCCGAATTCCTTTTCGCCCCGCAATGGAGCGCGAAGGTGGAATACCTCTATGTCGATCTCGCCAACAGCAACTTCACCGTCACCGGCGCATCCAACGGTTACCGTTTCGGCGTGCTGCGCGCCGGCATCAACTATCATTTCTGATAGCAACCAAGAAGACGCTCGATCACAACCTCCCGGCCGCTTCGCGGTCGGGATTTTTTTATGACGAAATCACCAGGTTGACCGCCTTGGGGCCTTTGCCCTTCTTGTCCGGTTCGACCTCGAATGTGATGCGCTGGCCTTCGGTCAGATCCTTCAGTCCAGCCCGTTCCACCGCGGTGATGTGAACGAACACATCACGGCCGCCGTCATCAGGTTTGATAAAGCCATAGCCACGTTCTCCATTGAAGAACTTGACCGTACCAGTCATGGCCATCGGGAAAACTCCTCCCCCGCGCTGCACCGCCGCTTGCGCCTATCGTGCGCATCGGCTCGACCGGACATTCGCTGTCGGAAGGCTTGGCCATCCCTGCGGACCCGGCGTCATCGCCGCCCCGCCTTTAAAATATATGAGGCCTTGTCACTCCGCCGCTACCATTCGCGGAAGCGGAACGTAAAGCCAGTCCCAATAGTCTGAGCATAATACGGTTCCCGGCAAATTGCCTACGGGGCAAATTGCACTTTTCGCCGGCGCGCGGAACGACGCCGGCCAGGCAGGACAAGCCAGGGCTCGGGCCGTCAGAGCCTGGGCGTCTCGAGCCTGAACCGGCCGGCGCCGCCTTGCCCGAGCGGCTTTTCGAGTTCCGGCAGGATCGCCTTCAGTTCACCCATCAGCGTCCACGGCGGATTGACGATCAGGAGACCGGTCGAAACCAAGGCGGTGCCCGCGGCCTGCGGCGCGACGCTGAACTCCAGACGCAGGCATTTTCCGGGCGTCGGACCCGCCGCGATCGTGTCCGCGACATGGCGCGCCAGGGTGTCGGTGGCGCGCCGGCTCTTCACCGGATACCACAAGAGATAGCTGCCGGTCGGCCATTTCGCGAAGGCCTCGGCAAAGCCCGTGGCCAACCGCTCGAATTCGTCCTTCTGCTCGTAAGGCGGATCGATCAGCACCAGGCCGCGCCGCTCCTTCGGCGGCACGAAGGCCGGCAGCGCCGTCCAGCCGTCAAGGTCGACCACGCGAGCCTGGGTGTCGCGGCGCAGCGCCTCGATCAGGCGTTTGCGCGCCTTGGGTTCGACTTCGCAGGCGGTAAGGCGATCCTGCGGCCGCAGCAGCGCCCGCGCGATCAGCGGCGAGCCGGGATAGGCCTTGAGCTCGCGCGGCGCATTGAAGGCCCTGACGATGTCGAGATAGGGCGCGACCAGCGGCAAGGTGGTTTCGGAGAATCGCGCCTGCATCACCCGCGCGATGCCGGTGAGCCATTCGCCGCTGCGCTGCGCTTCATCTGAGGTGAGATCGTAGACCCCGGCGCCGGCATGGGTGTCGATGACGCGAAACGCGGCCGGCTTCTCCTGCAGATAGGTGAGCATGCGCACCAGCACGATGTGCTTGATGACGTCGGCAAAGCCGCCGGCGTGAAAGGCGTGACGGTAGTTCATGGCGGAGGGGTTACGACATCAGGCGGCGAAAGTAACCCACGTCGGTCCGGGTCTGGTGCTTCGGACCATCCCGGAATGACGTCTTCGGTTACCCGCCCCGCATCGGCGGCATCACCACTTCGTCGCGGCGGCAGGCGCGGCGATCGATTTCCTCGCAGGCGCGGAATTGCAGATCCTTGCTCATGCACAGACGCACCTCGCTGAGGCGGTTCCTGTTGCAGATCACCGCGATCGCTGCGGTGCTCAAGCCCGGATTGGCTCTGACGAAGGCTTCCTCGATCTCGGCCGGCGCCACGGTCTTTTGCGCCGACAATTCAAGAAATTCTTCCGGAATCTTCACAGCGGAGCGCGCCTTGCGGATGGTCTCGAAATAGGCTCGCGCCCCCAGCCCCGAGCAGGTGCCGTGCTTGTCCCATTCGTTGAAGATCAGGCCTGGCGCCGGCATCAGATCGAGCATCGAGGTCATGATGTTGCGATCGAGCCGCGGCGACGGCCGCTGGCAATAATCCGGGAAGCCGCGCTCATATTGCGGCCACAGGCCGTGGACCACGAAGGAATAGGGCCGGCCGCACTGGATCTGCTGCGAACGCCCGTTATTGCCGCGCTCTGCCGCCTCTTCGCAGTAGGAAGGCGACCACGACAGCGACAGCACGTAAAAATCGAACTCGCCGGGGGCATTCTGCCGGCGGTCCTGCGCCGACGCCGTCGATGCGCCGGCCATGCCGGCCAGCGCCGCAAGGACCAGCAGGCCAATGACGGTGACGAGAAACCGCGACGGCAAAATCCGCGAAAAATCAAACATGACCAAAACTCCCAGACCCAGATTGCCTGGCAAGCCCAGCAGGGAGGCAGAACATTTCAAGAACAAAATAAGGAATGGCCCGAGAGCCCGGCCAAGGCCCTCAACACGACCGTCAAATCGAACGGGATATCAAGGCCGGGCGGCCCTGCAGTTGGGGTTGTAGGCCCAGTTGCGATCGAGCCCGGTTACGCACCATTCGACGCCCTGGCCGAAGCCGGCAAAACCACCGTCCTCGATGATCGAATAGTGCACGGTCCGTGGCTTGCCGTCGCTCAGCATGACGGAGGCGCTGCAATAGCGGCGCGGAATGTTGTCCGACTGCCAGGGCCGGAACGCGGTTTCGTGGATATCGCCATAGCCGGTGATCTGAAGGGAGGAATTCCAGAACCGGCTTTCCTTTTCCTGGAACTGCGAGGTGATGGTCCCCAGCGCCCGCTCGCACTCGGCCACCCGCCCGTCATAACGCGGGCCGGAAAGCCAGAAATTCAGCTCCAGCGGATTGGCGGCCTCGGCCGGTTGTCCGAATGCCAGACCCAGCAGAATGCCGGTCGCGGCCACAAGACTGAATCTTTTCAAGGAGGTGATGAGGTCGCGCATGGGCTGTCCGCCGAATGATCCAAGCTGCAGACGGTGCCGCGAAGCCCCGACGGGGTCAAGTGCAAGGCGGCAACACCTGCGGATAGTTCCACGTTAGAGCCATCACCTGTTCTTTTCATGGCCATGGTTGCCCTTTAAGGTGGCGGCGAACGAAATGGAGTCTGCGATGCGAATGATCGGGGCCGCGAGCCTGGTTGCCATGGGCGCGATGCTGGCCTGCGCGCCGGCCGAGGCCCAGTCCGTGCCGCCGTTCAAGGGCAACGACACCGGCGGCATCATCGCCTATCCGATGGCTTCGGAGACGGATGTCCGCCAGCTCGCGGTCGATCATTGCGCGTATTACGGCAAGGTGGCGAAATTCCTCGCGGTCGATCCCCAGTATGGCGGCTACATCTCGTTCGCCTGCCGCTGGGTGCCCTATGGCGCCAGCGATCGGCCGCTGATCACCAAGTACTAAGCCCGCCACCTTCCATCGATCAGACCAACTCAACAGGGAGCGCGGATCATGACGCGACTTTTTCTTTCGATTTGTCTTGCGGTTTTTCTGCTGACCCTGCTGCCGGTGCTCGATGCGTTCGCGGTCGAAATGCCGATTCGCAAGGCCGGCCTGTGGGAAATGAAGGTGATGCGATCCGGTTCGTCGCTGCCTGAAATGACGATGCAGCATTGCACCGATGAGAGCACCGACAAGGAGATGAGCACGACGTTCTCGCCGATGGCGAAGGAAATGTGCTCCAAGCAGGATATCCAGAAGACCGCGACCGGTTACGTATCGGATTCCGTGTGCAAGGTCGGCGCCATGGCGATCACCTCGCATTCCGACATCAACGGCGACTTCAACTCCGGCTATACCGTCAAGTCCACTTCGCACAGCGAGGGCGGCCCCGCCAACGTGCCGCGCAACTCGACCACCACGATCGAGGCGAAGTGGATGGGGGCGTGCAAGCCCGACCAGAAGCCCGGCGATATCGTGATGCCCGGCGGCATGAAGCTGAACGTCAAGGACATGGAAAAGCTGAAAGGCTTGATGCCGAAAGCGAACTGATGGCGTTCGCTTAAGCTGGCCGGTACGCCGGGCTACACCGGTACCCGCACTGCGGCGCGCAGCCCGCCCATCGGACTGTCGCCGAGCGTGATGTCGCCGCCATGCGAGCGCGCGATGTCGCGGGCGATCGCAAGCCCAAGCCCGGTGCCGCCCTCATCCTGGTTGCGGGCGTCATCGAGCCGCAGGAACGGTTTGAACACTTCCTCGCGCATGGCAGGCGGAATGCCCGGCCCGTCATCGTCGATGGTCACTGTCAGATAGCGGTGATCGCGGTGGCCGGTGATCGAGATTGCGCGTGCGTGACGTGCTGCGTTGGAGACGAGGTTGGCGAGGCAGCGCTTGAACGACGCCGGCTTCACGGTCACGACCGGCAGGCCGTGGAACGACACGGTCGCGGCATGGCCGTTGCGTTCGGCATCGCTGCGCAATTCCTCCAGCGCCAGCGTCATGTCGGTCGGCTGCGCGTGCTCGCCGCTGTCGCCGCGCGCGAACGCGAGATAGTCCTCCAGCATGCCCGACATCTCGTCGACGTCCCGACGCATGCCGTCGACTTCCGGACTGTCGCCGATCAGCGCCAGTTCGAGCTTGAAGCGGGTCAGGATGGTGCGCAGATCGTGCGAGACGCCGGCCAGCATCGCGGTGCGCTGTTCGATCGAGCGCTCGATGCGCGATTTCATCTCCAGGAACGCCTGCGCGGCGCGGCGCACTTCGCGCGCGCCCCGCGGACGGAAGTTCGGCGCTTCGCGGCCTTTGCCAAAGCTTTCGGCGGCGTCCGCCAGCCGCAGGATCGGCTTGATCTGGTTGCGCAGGAACAGCACCGAGACGATCAGCAGGATCGACGAGGTGCCCAGCATCCAGAAGATGAAGATCTCCGAATTCGAGGCATAGGCGGCGCTGCGCTGGGCGAAGATGCGCATCACGGAATCGTCGAGCTGGATGCGGATCTCCACCAGATTGGAGCGGCCGACGGTATCGATCCAGAACGGCCTGCCGATCTGGCGGCCAAGCTGCACCGACAGCGTCTGGTCGAGCAGCGAGAAAAACGGTTTTGGGCCGGGCGGCGGCATGTCGCCGACGGGGAGGAAATCCACCACCAGCTGCAGCCGCTGCGCGATGCGGCGCAACTGCGCGCGGTCCTTGTCCTGCGGGTAACCCTTGTAGACGTCGATCAGGCTGGCGATGTCCTGCACCACGGCGGCCGACAGCCGCCGCGTCACCGTGTTCCAGTGCCGTTCCATGAACACGAACGCCACCACCGTCTGCAGGATCACCATCGGCACGATCATGATCAACAGCGCCCGGGCATAGAGCCCGGTCGGCATCCAGCGCTTGAAGGCATGGCCCATCCGGCCATTGACCGCCGAGACGCGCCGTGACGCGGTGCGGATCAGCGTGAGGCCGGTGTCGAGCGTGCTCATCGGGCGAGGTTCATCGGCAAACGGCTCAAGGCGACGCGACCAGGCGATAGCCGATGCCGCGCACCGCCTGCAGGAACAGGGGATTGGCCGGATCGCGCTCGATCTTGCGCCGCAGCCGGTTGATCTGCACGTCGACCGCGCGTTCGTTGACGGTGCCGTCGCCGGTCAGCGCGCTGCGCGGCACGGTCTCGCCGCGCGCGATGGCGAGAATGCGCAGCATCTCGCGTTCGCGATCGGTGAGATGGACGACTTCCTCGCCCTGACGCAGTTCGCCGCGCTCGAGATGATAAACGTACGGACCGAACGCGACCTGCTCCAGCGTCTCCACCGGTGCCGGCGCGGCGCGCTTGAGGATATTGCCGATCCGAAGCACCAGCTCGCGCGGCTCGAACGGCTTGGCGACATAATCGTCGGCGCCGATCTGCAGTCCCTCGATCCGCGCTTCCGCCTCATGGCGCGCCGTCAGCATGATGATCGGCACCGACGACGAGATGCGGATGAAGCGGGCCAGGTCGAACCCGGTTTCGCCGGGCATCATCACGTCGAGGATCAACAGATCGAAATGCAGGCCGAGCAGCTTGGCGCGGGCGTCGCTGGCGCTCGCCGCCGTGGTGACGCGATAGCCCTCGCCGCAGAGAAAGCGCGACAGCAGATCGCGGATGCGGCGGTCGTCGTCGACCAGCAGCACATGCGGGGCGTCGTCGGCGGGGCGCGGCGGCGTTCGGGCGAGGGTTGCGGCCGGGACCACGATCATTATTCCTTTGCGGTTGTGTCGGCAGGCTTCAGGATGGTTTCCAGCACCTTGTCGGGATCGTCGTGATCGATCATCGCACGCAGGAACTGCCGGACCGTATCCGCGTCGGATGGGCTGGTGTCCTTCAGCGCGCGGTTGATCCGGTCGGTCTGCAGGCCGGCGAGCTTCGCCACCAGCGCCTCTCCCTTTGCGGTGGCAAAAAGAAGGCGCTGACGGCGGTCGTTGTTGCCGGTCTTCTGCACGATATACCCTTCGTCGAGCAATTGCTTGAGCACCCGTCCCAGCGATTGCTTGGTGATGCGCAGCACGTCGAGCAGGTCGGCGACCTTCAGCCCGGGATAGCGATAGACGAAGTGCATCACGCGGTGGTGCGCCCGGCCGAAGCCGAACGCTTCCAGTTCATGATCGGCGTCGCCCACAAAATCCCGGTAGGCGAAGAACAACAGTTCGATGATATCCCAGCGCAGATCGCCGGAACGGGAGGATCGCCCTTCGGTCGGCCTCGAATCAGGGTCGCTGGAGGGACCTGAAAAATTTACGTCAGCCATATTGACATATCTTGGGTTCAATGTTACAAAATGATCAGCCGTTGCGAAATATTAGATCGTTTCGTCGCCGGTGACGCGGTCCGGAAGGAGCCAAAGGTGGCGGCGACGGCCGTGGATTTGTCTACCGTTGAGGTTGTCGAGCGGCATATCGGCCAACATACTGGACTTCCGCCTTCCGCAAAAGCATGTCCTCGGACATGTGATTGGGGAAACCGGCCCTAAAGCTGGTGCAGGCGCTGGCCAGGCGTATTAATCAGCGCCAAGGCTTAACAATGCCAAGGCGCGGGCGCGAAGCAGCGTCAATCCGGGAGAGAGCCCATGGGAGTTTCATTCGAGCAGGCCGTGAGAGACAGGCCGGCGCCAGAAATCGCGCCCGTTCCGACAGCCGGAAGCAAGGCAATGGATTTGAAATTCGAAATCCAGCCTGCGACGAATCCGACGTCCGAGAAGGAGCGCGCAGCAAGGCTCGTGGACCCGGGCTTCGGCCGGATTTTCACCGATCACATGTCTGTGGTCCGCTACAATCAGGCGAACGGCTGGCACGGCGCGCGCGTCGAATCGCGCGCGAATTTCCCGCTCGATCCGGCCACGGCCGTCCTGCACTACGCGCAGGAGATTTTCGAAGGTCTCAAGGCCTACAAGCGCGACGACGGCGGCGTGAACCTGTTCCGCCCCGACGCCAATGCCCGGCGCTTCTGGAATTCCGCTGAGCGCATGGCCATGGCGCCGCTGCCGGAGCCTGTGTTCATCGAGGCGGTCGAGGAGCTCGTGCGCATCGACCGCGCCTGGATACCAGGAGGCGAGGGCAGTCTCTACCTGCGGCCCTTCATGATCGCGAGCGAGGTCTTTCTCGGTGTGAAGCCTTCCGCGGAATATATCTTCGCCGTCATCGCCTCGCCGGTCGGGTCCTATTTCAAGGGCGGACCTGCGCCGGTATCGATCTGGGTGTCGGAGAACTACACGCGCGCCGCGATCGGCGGCACCGGCGCCGTCAAATGCGGCGGCAATTACGCAGCGAGCCTGCGTGCGCAGGCCGAAGCCATCGATCACGGCTGCGATCAGGTCGTTTTCCTCGACGCGGTCGAGCGCCGCTACATCGAGGAACTCGGCGGCATGAACGTCTTCTTCGTGTTCGACGACGGTTCGCTCTCGACGCCGCCGCTTGGCACGATCCTGCCGGGCATCACCCGCGATTCGATCATCGCGCTCGCGAAGGATTCCGGCACGCGCGTGCGCGAGGAGGCCTACACGATCGACCAGTGGCGCGCTGACGCCGCCAGCGGAAAGCTGAAGGAGGCCTTCGCCTGCGGCACGGCGGCCGTCATCTCGCCGATCGGCAAGGTGTGTTCCACGAACGGCGATTTTCTCATCAGCGGCGGCGCGGCCGGCCCCGTCGCCATGGGGATGCGCAAGAAGCTGGTCGACATCCAGTACGGTCGCGTGGCCGACCCGCACGACTGGATCAGAAAGGTCATGTGACCGGCGGCCGGAGGCGGCCCGACCTGCTCGTGTAAAAGGCCGCCGCGGCGGTTGCCGCGTCGCGCCTGCGCTGGTACCAACGCCGGCCATGGCCGAGAAACCCAAAAAACCGCAGAAACTCCGCGCCCGCCTGCCGCGCGGGCTCGCCGATCGCGGCCCCGCCGAGATCGCGGCGACGCGGCGCATGACCGAAACCATCCGAGAGGTGTTCGAGCGCTATGGTTTCGAGCCGGTGGAAACCCCCGCGATGGAATTCACCGATGCGCTCGGCAAATTCCTGCCCGATCAGGACCGGCCCAATGAGGGCGTGTTCTCGTTCCAGGACGACGACGAGCAGTGGATCAGCCTGCGCTACGACCTGACCGCGCCTTTGGCGCGCTATGTCGCGGAAAACTTCGATCACCTGCCAAAGCCCTATCGCAGCTACCGCGCCGGTTACGTCTATCGCAACGAGAAGCCTGGCCCGGGACGTTTCCGCCAGTTCATGCAGTTCGACGCCGATACGGTCGGCTCGGCGTCGCCGGCCGCCGACGCCGAAATGTGCATGATGGCGGCGGATACGATGGAGGCGTTGGGGATTCCGCGCGGCAGCTATGTGGTGAAGGTGAATAACCGCAAGGTGTTGGATGGTCTAATGGAAACCGTTGGTCTCAGTGGTGAGGAGAACGCGGGACGACGGCTTACGGTGCTCAGGGCTATCGATAAGCTCGATAAATTTTCGATTGACGAAGTTAGCAAGCTGCTCGGCCCAGGGAGATGGGATGGCGGCGAAGAAGGAAAGGGCGACTTCACTAAAGGAGCCGAACTCGACGATGTCGGAATATCTCGCATCATTAACTTTACCGGTTGGCCGGGGACCAGCTCCGGCTCAAAGAGCAAATTCTCGTCAAACGAAGTGACAATCGCGAATTTCGAATCTCGTGTCGAAGATAATGCCTTGGGGCAAGAGGGAGTGGCCGAACTATCTCAAATCAAAGAGCTGGTTGCTGCGGGTGGGTATGATGACGGTCGCATCCAGATCGATCCCTCCGTGGTCCGCGGCCTCGAATATTACACCGGCCCAGTCTACGAAGTCGAACTCACGCTTGAGACCAAGGACGAAAAAGGCCGTCCGGTGCGCTTCGGTTCGGTCGGCGGCGGCGGGCGATACGATGGCTTGGTGTCGCGCTTCCGTGGCGAGCCGGTACCCGCGACCGGATTTTCCATCGGTGTGTCGCGGCTGCAGGCGGCGCTGACGATGCTCGGCAAGCTCGACACCACGCCGGAATTCGGTCCCGTCGTCGTCACCGTGTTCGACCGCGACCGTGTCGCCGACTACCAGAAAATGGTCGCGGCCCTGCGTGCCGCCAACATCCGCGCCGAGCTCTATCTCGGCAATCCCAAGAACATGGGCAACCAGCTCAAATACGCCGACAGGCGCAACAGCCCATGCGTGATCATTCAGGGCTCGGACGAGAAAGCCCGCGGCGAGGTGCAGATCAAGGATTTGATCGACGGCGCCAAGGCGGCGGCCGCGATTGCCTCCAATCAGGAATGGCGCGAGACGCGTCCGGCGCAGTTTTCCTGCAAGGAGGACGAGATCGTCGCCAAGGTGCGCGAAGTGCTGGCGCGTCATGACGTGAATTGGAGAAAATAGGCTAAAGTCGTCATGCCCGCGAAAGCGGGCATCCAGTACGCCGTGACGTCAGCGTTCACCAAAACCGGCGCGGAATACTGGATCATCCGCTTTCGCGGATGATGACGACAGTGCAAGATGTGGCGCCGGCGCATAAAAGCGCTAGGTGCAAAAGCCCTCCACAGAGGGTAGTTCGTAGCAAGAGCAAAGGGAGCGACAAAAAATGCCTGAGATTACCGTGAGCATGGCCGCCGGCCGCACCGACGAACAGAAGGCCGGCATGATGCGCGACATCACGCAGGCGCTGGTGAAGAACCTCGGCGTCGACGCCGATGCCGTCGTGATCCAGATCAACGAGGCGCCGCTCGCTCACAAGATGAAGGGCGGCAAGACTTTCGTTGAGCGCAAGGCGATGCAGAGCAAGTAACGCTCCTGTCGTGCCGGCGAACGCCGGGACCCATACCGCGTGATGTCTACGTTTGAGCAAAGCGCGCCTGTTGTCCGCCTTGCGCATCACTGAAACGTCGGTGGTTATGGGTCCCGGCGTTCGCCGGGACGACGCATTGACGATTTTCCGGATCAGCCGATGGACGCTCGCGACATCCTCAAGATCGGCATGAGCGCCGAGCGCACACTGGTGGTGCCGCCGGAGCGCACTGTCGGGCATTTCGTTCGCGGCATGCCGATGGTCTACGCGACGCCGATGATGATCCTGGAAATGGAGATGACGTCGGGCGACGCCATCAACAAATATCTCGCGCCAGGCTGGATCACGGTCGGCACCGAGGTCGATATCCGCCACCTCGCGGCTGCCCTCGTCGGCGCAACCGTGCGGACCACGGCGAAAGTGATCGCGGTGGAACGCCGGGTAATCCGTTTCGAGGTCGAAGCTTTTGACGGCGCGCGCCGCATCGGCGAGGGGCGTCATGCCCGCGGCCTGGTCAACGCCGCGAGTTTCACCAAGCGCTTGGGCGCGGGTTAGCAATTTTCACCGTCATTGCGAGCCGACGGGTCGGCGCAAAGCGCCGCCGACGACAGGCTCCGCGAAGCAATCCAGAAGCTACCGTGGACGGAGAAATGGATTGCTTCGTCGCACCTGCAGCGATAGGCGCGCGATCGCGCAAGGATGAGGGAAAGAACTACTTCGCCAGTTCCTTAGAACGCTTCGTCGCAGCCGCAACTGCGCGGGTCAGCAGCGGCTGCATGCCGTCAGGTCCCATCAGCACTTCCAGCGCCGCCGCCGTGGTGCCGCCGGGGGAGGTGACGTTCTGGCGCAGCGTGGCGGAGGATGCTTCCGAGCGGCGCAGCAATTCGCCGGAGCCGGCGACGGTTTCGCGCGCCAGCCGGGTCGCCAGTTCCGGCGGCAGCCCGGCCTCGATGCCGGCGCGCGCCAGTTCCTCGGCGAGCAGGAAAATATAGGCCGGGCCGGATCCGGAGACTGCGGTGACCGCGTCCATCAAGTTCTCGTCATCGACCCATTCCACCGATCCGGTGGCGCGCAGCAGCGCGTCGGCGACCGCACGCTGCGAGGGGCTGACGCTGTTCGCCGCCACCGCCACCGTAATGCCGCGGCCGATCGCCGCCGGCGTGTTCGGCATGGCGCGGACGACGCTGCCGCCGCAAACCTCCTCGAGGGCCGCGATGGTGGTTCCTGCCATGATCGACACCACCAGCGTGGTTGAGCCGACAAAAGATTTCAGCATCGCGCCGGCTTCGCGGAACATCTGGGGCTTCAGAGCGACCACCAATGTGGCGACCGCGCCGGTATCCTTCGGCGATGGATTGAGGCGAACGCCTCTTGCCGCCAGAGCGCTGATCTCCTGGGAAGGATGCGGCTCGACCACCACGACGCGCTTTGCGTCCAGCCCCTGCGCCAGCCAGCCCGACAGCATCGCACCGCCCATCTTGCCGGCGCCGGCGAGGACGATGGTGGTATTGATTTGCGCGAGCGAACTATCAGTGGAGACCGACGACATCCGAAACATACTCTCTCGTCGTCCCTGCCTAGTGCGCAATTGCGCACAGGGCCCAGGGACCCCATAACCACAGGCATTTCTATTGAAGCGCAGGAGGGGCGACAAGCACTTTGCTTGAACGCGGGCAGCAAGGCGCATGGGTCCCCGCGCCCCGTGCGCAATTGCGCACTAGGCGGGGACGACGCTGAGCGTGTTGATGCGATTGCGTCTGAAAACTTACGCCTCGCCCTCGGTATCGAACATCGCCGCGCTCATGGCGTCCGGCGCGGTCTTGCCGGCCCAGACCACGAACTGGAAGGCCGGGTAGTAACGCTCGCAGGCGTGGATAGCGCTGACCAGCATGGTCTCGCATTGCGCGGTCGAGGCGGTGAGGCCGCCCGGCAGCACCAGCGCCTGCCGGTACATGATCATGCCGGTGTGGGTCCAGATGTCGAAATGTCCGACCCATAATTGCTCGTTGATCGCGGCGATCAGCCGCTGCACTTCGGCGCGGCGGGCGCAGGGAATTTTCATGTCGAAGGCGCAGGCCAGGTGCAGCGCCTCGATCTCGGTCATCCAGGTGAAGGAAAGCTGGTAGTCGGTCCAGTCTCCCTTGGAAACGATCGTCACTTCGTCTTCGCCGGAGCGTTCGAACGACCAGTTGTTGTCGGCGGCGATGTCCTCGACCACCGTGAGGGGATTGTTCCGGGAATCAATAATGCCTTCGAGGAGGGACATGCCGTCTCGGCCTTGTTCTTAAAAGATTCGGTTACGGTGATTGATACGCACCCAGCAGGCCGGCACGCGTTGACATCGGAGGTCACTGCAGACTGCAATCCCTTGGGTCACCCCTCGGCTTGCCCGGATCAAGTGATGTGATTTGCGGAATCCGCGCAACTGGACCCGGAGTCCGTCCACAGCCAAAGCGGCGCTCGTCCACAGCTGATCTCCGGCGTTAACTTTTGCCATGAGAACAAACCGGAATCGGATTCGCTTTGCGCGAGTCCGGCGCGCCGGTTTCGCCCGCAGCGGGCCGGATCGGCGCGCCCAACCGCTGATTTCCGTGCGTTCGATCCGCCTCAAGGCTCGCGCTCAGCACATGGGGACCTGCGATTTCCCCATGGGAAGGTGCTTGCTGGCGGGGCGGCCATTCGCCATAGTTCCCTCAGGGCCGCTCACTCCGGGCGGCCGATGTTCTCAGGGCGGGGTGAAAGTCCCCACCGGCGGTAAGGGTGAAGCAGCCCAAGCCCGCGAGCGCCTTCTTCTCCTGGAGTTCCGTTCCTTGGAATCCTTTGGGGAAGAAGGGTCAGCAGATTCGGTGCGATTCCGAAGCCGACGGTTAAAGTCCGGATGAAAGAGAACGGTCGCGACAGCCGCATTGCGCGCGGCGCGTCGTTCCGTATGCCCTGATTCTGGTCCTGAAAGAGGAAAGCCATGAATCAGATGTTGCAAGAAGCTCAAGCAGAAACTCAAGTCGAAACTCAAATCCGGGATTCCTCCGAAGTAAATGGAGTTCCGGACGTTCCTGATCGCCCGCCCGTTCCCGCACATCCGCGATTTGCAAAACCGCAGCGGGTTGCCTTCGTGCAGGCGTCCTGGCATCGCGAGGTGGTCGAGGAATGCCGCATCGCCTTCCTGGAGGAGATCGAGGCGCGTCACATCACGCGCGCGCAGATCGATCTGTTCGAGGTGCCGGGCTCGTTCGAAATCCCGCTGCACGCGCAGCTGCTCGCCAAGACCAGGCGCTACACCGCGATCGTCGCCGCAGGCCTCGTGGTCGATGGCGGCATCTACCGCCATGAGTTTGTCGCCGATACCGTGATCAAGGCGCTGATGGATGTGCAGTTGCGCACCGAAGTGCCGGTGTTCTCGGCGGTGCTCACGCCGCAGCAATTCCATGAGAGTGCCGTGCATGTCGAGTTCTTCCGCAGGCATTTTGCGATCAAGGGCATCGAGGTGGCCGAGGCCTGCGCCAACACGCTGCTGAGCCTGGAGCGCTTGCGCGGCCAGGTCGCGGCGGGGATCGTCTAGGCAGGGCCAGGCCGAACGCCGATTGTCATTTCCGCCGCCGCGCCTATAAACTCGGCGGCGGGAGGAGGCGCGCCCGTGGAGACGGGCGGCCGAGACGATCATGTTCGAAGGACACGATCCCTATCTCGTCGCGCTCTCGGTGGTGATCGCGATCCTGGGAGGTTACACCGGCTTCGGCCTCGCCGCGCGCATCCGCGGCACGCCGGGCGTGAGCCGTCGCGTGCTGCTGGCCGGCGCCGCGGGGTTCCTCGCCGTCGGCATCTGGACCATGCATTTCATCGGCATGCTGGCGGCGCCGATCCCGGCGGACACCGTCTATCTCATCCTTCCCACCATCATCTCGTTCCTGATCTGCGCGCTGGTGGTCGGCATATCCCTGTTCTTCGTCAGCATCGGCGAGCCATCGCTGCGCCGCGTGGTCTCTTCGGCGGTGTTGCTCGGGGCGGGGATCGCCAGCATGCATTATGTCGGCATTCACGGTCTCGCCGGCCAATTCGCCATCGAGCACGACACCGCGATGATCCTGCTGTCGATCCTGATTGCGATCGTCACCGCCTATGGCGGATTGCGCGCGTTTCTGGCCCGGCAGGACGGTATCCCACTGGTCGTGAGTTCGATCGCGTTCGGGGTCGCGGTGTCCGGCATGCATTACACCGCCATGGCGGGCATGCATTTCGTTCCCCTCTCGGACGTGGCACATCATCATGGCGGCGGACTGGCCGCGTCGCAGCAAATCCTCTCGGTGGTGGTGGCGCTGCTCTGTTTTGTCATCGCGGCGGGCTTTTTGCTGTCGCTGGTTCCGGATCCGCGGCGGCAGACGATGGCAGCGCCGGCCGAACTGGTGGCCGCGGCTGCCAGCCCTGCGCCGGCCACCTTGCCTGAGCCCGCTGCGGTGGCCGCGCACTTGCCACGGCTGACCTCGGCGCCGCTTGGCGGCCTCGGTCAGCCGCCGCGCGCCGCGCCAGCGCCCCGGCTTCCGGTCGAGGGCGCCAATGGCACGCATTTCATCGATGCCGCCGATATCAGGAGCGTCCGGGCCGACGCCCATTATACAAGGGTGCATGACGGAACCCGCGAGCGGATGTGCCCGTGGTCGATCTCGGAAGCCGAGGCCCAGCTTGACCCCGGCCTGTTCGTCCGGGTGCACCGCAGCCACATTGTGGCGATCCCGCATGTCAGCTTCGTCCGCAAGGAGGGCGACGGCGCGATCATCGAGCTCGATGGTCCCTCGCCGCATCGTGTTCCGGTCAGCCGCGCCAAGATCGCCGAGGTGAAGGCGCGCCTTGGGCTCGCCAGACGCCACGCCGAGCCCCGTCAGGCTGGATTAGGTAGCGACGCCTGACGCATTTCGTGCGCGCGAAGCCGCATTTCGTGCGAATTTCCTCACCTTGTGACACCGCCATCGTCGCCGCCTTGCGCCGGCAAAATTCCGGGAACAGCCTGCCGCCAACGTCAGCGCTCAAATGCGCACATCAAGAGACGGATGGAGGAGACCATGATTCCTGGCCCGTTCAGCTACCACCGGCCGGCGACATTAGCCGATGCGGTCAAGTTACTCTCAACATTGGGCGATGAAGCCCGCCCGCTTGCCGGCGGCCACTCTTTGGTCCCGATGATGAAGCTCCGGCTCGCCACCCCGGAACATCTGGTCGATCTGCACGGCATCGACGGGCTGAAGGGCATTCGCCGCGACGGCGATCGCATCGTGATCGGCGCGATGACCACTCAGCACGAGCTGCTGGCATCCAGCGAGATCGGCAAATCGCTGCCGATCCTGCACGAGACCGCGCTTTTGATCGCCGATCCCCAAGTGCGCTACCGAGGTACCATCGGCGGCAATGTCGCCAATGGCGATCCCGGCAACGATATGCCGGCGCTGATGCTGACGCTTGGCGCCAGCTACCGGCTCGAAGGGCCTTCCGGCGGGCGCGACATCGCGGCGTCCGACTTCTATCAGGGCGCCTATTTCACCGCGCTGGAGCCCGGCGAAATCCTCACTTCAGTTTCGATTCCGGCGCCCTCGGCCGGTCACGGCTACGCCTACGAAAAACTCAAGCGCAAGGTCGGCGATTACGCCACCGCGGCGGCGGCGGTCGTGCTCACGATGGCGGGCGGCAAGGTCGCCAGTTGCGCGATCGGCCTCACCAATTTGCACGAAACGCCGCTGCTTGCGGTAGACGCGGCCAAGGCCGTGATCGGAACCAGTCTCGATGCGGCGACGCTGAAAAAGGCCGCGGCTGCGGCGGAAGCGATCATGTCGCCGGCCGCGGATGCCCGCGGTCCGGTGGAATACCGCAAGCATGTCGGCGGCATCATGGTGACGCGGGCGCTGACGCTCGCCGCCGGCCGAGCAAGTTGAGGGGAGAACGAAAAATGGCAAAAACGCACGTCACCATGAAAGTGAACGGCGCCGAGGTCGAAGGCCTCGTCGAACCGCGCACGCTGCTGGTGCATTTCATCCGCGAAAATCTGATGCTCACCGGCACCCATATCGGCTGCGAGACCACGCATTGCGGCGCCTGCACCGTCGATATCGACGGCATGTCGGTGAAGAGCTGCACCATGTTCGCGGTGCAGGCCCAGGGCTCCGAGATCACCACCATCGAGGGCGTCGCCAATGCCGACGGCTCGCTGTCGGCGCTGCAGGAAGGTTTCCGGATGATGCACGGGCTGCAATGCGGCTTCTGCACGCCCGGCATGATCTTGCGCGCACAACGATTGCTCAAGGAGAATCCGTCGCCGACGGAAGCGGAAATCCGCATGGGCATCTCAGGCAATTTCTGCCGCTGCACCGGTTACCAGAACATCGTCAAGGCGATCCAGTACGCCGCCGCCAAGATCAATGGCGTCGAATTCCAGGAGGCTGCGGAATGAACGACATGACTCCCACGCGGGAACAACGCGAAGCCAAACTCGAAGGCATGGGCTGCAAGCGCAAGCGGGTCGAGGACATCCGCTTCACGCAAGGCAAGGGTAATTATGTCGACGATTTGAAACTGCCGGGCATGCTGCATGGCGATTTCGTCCGGTCGCCGCATGCCCATGCGCGGGTGAAATCGATCAACGACACCGAGGCGTTGAAGGTGCCGGGCGTGCTGGCGGTGATCACCGCCGAGACGCTGAAGACCGTCAACCTCGCCTGGATGCCGACCTTGGCCGGCGACGTGCAGATGGTGCTGGCCGACGGCAAGGTGCTGTTCCAGAACCAGGAAGTCGCGTTCGTGGTCGCCACCGACCGCTACGCGGCGGACGACGGCATCAACAAGGTCGTGGTCGAATACGAGCCGCTTCCGGTCGTGATCGATCCGTTCAAGGCGATGGATGCGGACGCCCCGGTGCTGCGCGAGGATCTCGCCGGCAAGACCACAGGCGCGCACGGGCCGCGCAAGCACCACAACCACATCTTCGAATGGACCGTGGGCGACAAGGATCTCACCGACGCCGCGTTCAAGAAAGCGGATGTCACGATCAAGGAAATGCTGTCCTATCACCGCACCCATCCGTCGCCGCTGGAAACCTGCCAGTGCGTGTGCTCGTTCGACAAGATCAAGGGCGAGCTGTCGATCTGGGGCACTTTCCAGGCGCCGCATGTGATCCGCACCGTGGTGGCGCTGATCGCTAAAATCCCCGAACACAAGATCCACGTGATCTCGCCCGACATCGGCGGCGGCTTCGGCAACAAGGTCGGCGCCTATCCCGGCTATATCTGTGCAGCGGTTGCCTCCATCGTCACCGGCAAGCCGGTCAAATGGGTCGAGGACCGCATCGAAAACCTGACAGCGACGTCGTTCGCTCGCGATTACCATATGACCACCGAAATCGCGGCGACCAAGGAAGGCAAGGTCACCGGCTTGCGCGTCCACGTGCTGGCCGATCACGGCGCGTTCGACGCCTGCGCGGATCCGTCGAAATGGCCGGCCGGCTTCTTCAACATCGTCACGGGTTCCTATGATTTCCCGGTCGCGCATCTCGCGGTCGACGGCATCTACACCAACAAGGCACCGGGCGGCGTCGCCTATCGCTGCTCGTTCCGGGTGACGGAAGCCGCCTACTGCATCGAGCGCGGCATGGACATCCTGGCGCAGAAGCTCGGGATGGATCCGGCGGAGTTGCGGCTGAAGAATTTCATCAAGCCGGAACAGTTTCCCTATCACTCAGCGCTCGGCTGGGAGTACGATTCCGGCGACTACCACACCGCGATGCGCAAGATGATGGAATCGGTCGACTATGCCGGCCTGCGCAAAGAGCAGGCGGAACAGCGCGCGGCGTTCAAGCGCGGCGAGACCCGCGAGATCATGGGCCTCGGCGTGTCGTTCTTCACCGAGATCGTCGGCGCCGGACCGTCGAAGAATTGCGACATTCTCGGCATCGCGATGTTCGATTCCTGCGAGATCCGCATGCACCCCACAGGTGCCGGCATCGCGCGGGTCGGCTCCAAGAGCCAGGGCCAGGGTCACGAAACCACCTGGGCGCAGATCATCGCCACCGAGATCGGCATTCCCGCCGACGACATCATGGTGGAGGAGGGCAATACCGATACCGCGCCTTACGGGCTCGGCACCTACGGATCGCGCTCGACGCCGGTGGCGGGGGCCGCGATCGCGATGGCGGCGCGCAAGATCAAGGCCAAGGCGCAGATGATCGCCGCCTACAAGCTCGAGGTGCACGAAGGCGATCTCGAATGGGATATCGACGGCTTCCGGGTCAAGGGCCTGCCGGAGAAATCGATGTCGATGAAGGACATCTGCTGGGCGGCCTATAATTCGGTGCCGCCGGGCATGGAGCCGGGATTGGAGGCGGTGAGCTATTACGATCCGCCCAATATGACGTATCCCTTTGGTGCCTATATCTGCGTGATGAACATCGACGTCGATACCGGGGTCTACAAGGTCAGGCGCTTCTACGCGCTCGACGATTGCGGCACCCGCATCAACCCGATGATCATCGAGGGCCAGGTGCATGGCGGACTGACGGAAGCGTTTGCGATCGCGATGGGCCAGGAGATCCGTTACGACGACACCGGCAACGTGGTGACCGGTTCGTTCATGGACTTCTTCATGCCCACGGCCGTCGAGACGCCGCATTGGGAGACCGACTTCACGGTGACGCCGTCGCCGCATCATCCGATCGGCGCCAAGGGCGTCGGCGAGAGCCCGAATGTCGGCGGCGTGCCGGCGTTCTCCAACGCCGTCAACGACGCCTTCTCGTTCCTGGGCTCGACCCACATCCAGATGCCGCATGACTATTGGCGCAACTGGAAGGCGGCAAAGAACCTGGGAGTGTTCGCGTAACGCCGTTGTTCGTCATTGCGAGGAGCGAAGCGACGAAGCAATCCATTCATTCTTTCCGTGGCGATACGGATTGCTTCGCGGAGCCTGTCATCGGGCGGCGCTTTGCGCCGACCTGTTGGCTCGCAATGAGGGCCGAGAGGAAAACATTCTGACCATGAAAAATCGCGAGGAGATCGCGCAAGCTTTGGCCGCTTCCGGCTATATCGCCGATAGCGAACTCGCGACCGCGATCTCGCTGATGCAATTGCTACGGCGTCCGCTGCTCTTGGAAGGCGAGGCGGGCGTCGGCAAGACCGAAGTGGCAAAGGCGCTGGCTGCGGCGCATGCGACCGAATTGATCCGCCTGCAATGCTATGAGGGGCTGGATCAATCGGCGGCGCTGTATGAATGGAACTACCAGCGGCAATTGCTGTCGATCCAGGCGCATCGCGGCGAGGATGCCGACGCGATCGAGGACCAGATTTTCTCGGAAAAATATCTGCTGGAGCGGCCGTTGCTGGCGGCGATCCGCCGCGACAAACCGCCGGTGCTCCTGATCGACGAGATCGACCGCGCCGACGACGAGTTCGAGGCGTTCCTGCTGGAATTGCTGTCGGACTTTCAGGTCTCGATCCCCGAACTCGGCACCATTACCGCGATCACGATTCCGCATGTGGTGCTGACCTCGAATGGCACCCGCGAATTGTCCGACGCGCTGCGCCGCCGCTGCCTTTATCACTATGTCGACTATCCCGACGTCGATCGCGAGGCCCGTATCATCATGGCGCGGATCGAGGGCGCCGGTGCCTCGCTGGCGCTGCAGATCGCGCGCATGGTCGAAAACATCCGAAAGGAAGAACTGCGCAAGGTGCCGGGCGTCGCGGAAACGCTGGACTGGGCGGCCGCCCTGGTCGGGCTCGACGTGCGCGATCTGCACGACGCGCCGGAACTGGTTCACGAGACCCTGATGTGCCTTTTGAAAACCCATGAAGACAAGTCGCGGGTCACGCGCGAGGTCACTGAACGCTTGCTGGGGAAGGTCGCATGAGCTGCTGCGGCGCCAATCCTCGATATGACGAACTAGACGAGGTCTCGCGCCTGATCTCGGCCAAGCTCGCGGCTTTTTTGAAAACCTTGCGCAACAACGGTTTTGCCGTCGGCCTACCTGAAGGCCGCGATGCCGCTGCCCTGATGGCGGCAGGCTATGTCGAAAGGCCCACGCTGCTGCGTTCCGCGTTCAAGCATCTGTTCTCGGCGCGGAAATCCGACTGGGAAAAATTCGACGGGTTGTTCGATGCGTTCTGGCTCGGCAAGCGGGTGAAGTCGCGATCCCTCACCATGGGTTCGACCAAGGCGGCCAACAGCCCGTCGCTGAAGAACCTGCAGGACAGCAAATCCGAGCGCGCCGGCGGTGAAAGCGCGACGGATCAGATTCCCTCGGCCGACGAGGCGCCGGAACAACGCACCGGCGAGGGCCGCATGGAGGGCGCGTCGCACGCCGACAACCTGGCCGAAATCGATTTCCGCAAGATGGCGGATCCCGAGCAGATCGAGGAGGCCCATACGGTGGCGGCGCGGCTGGCCAAAACCATGCGCACCCGGTTGACCCGGCGCGATCTGGCGCGGCGGCACGGCTACCGGCTCGACCTGCGAAGAACGATCCACAGCAATATCAGCCATGGCGGCGTGCCGATCAGCCTGGTCAAGCGGCAGCGCAAGGAGAAGCCGTTGCGTCTGGTGATGCTGCTCGATGCCTCCGGCTCGATGAGCATGTACACCGGCGTGTTCCTGCGCTTCATCCATGGCGTGCTGGATGAATTCCGCGAGGCCGAGGCGTTCCTGTTCCATACAAGGCTCGCTTATGTCTCCGACGCGATGAAGGAAAAGGATGCCGGCCGCGCGCTCGATCGGCTGTCGATCATGGCGCAGGGCGCCGGCGGCGGCACCAGGATCGGCGAAAGCCTGCAGACCTTCAACCGCTGGCACGCCGCGCGCGTGATCCATTCGCGGACCTGCGTGATGATCGTGTCCGATGGCTATGAGACCGGCGACGCCGCGCTGCTTGGCCGTGAGATGGCGGCGCTGGCCAAACGGTGCCGCCGCATCGTCTGGCTCAATCCGATGATGGCGTGGCAGGGCTATACGCCCGAGGCCGCCGGCATCAAGGCGGCGTTGCCCTATGTCGATCTCTATGCGCCGGCCAATACGCTGCAAAGCCTGACCGCGCTGGAACCCTATCTGGCCGACCTGTGAAGATTGATGCGATGAGATTGCACCACGCGAATGAAGGTGATTTCACCTCTCCTACCCAACTCGGGTTTACCCGAATTGGGCATTATAGATTGTCGAAGTCGGATATATCCGACTTCGATGGGAGAGGTCGGCGCATAGCGCCGGGTGAGGGGTTAGGCTATCTCGTTAGAGCGGCTCCCCCTCACCCGATTTGCTTCGCAAATCGACCTCTCCCCGCTGGGGAGAGGTGACCGAAGGAGAGGCGCCGATGTCCAGGCATGTCGAAGTGATGGAACTGGTCGCCCGGCTCAAGGCCGCCGAGCAAACGTTTGTTCTGGCCACGGTGGTGCGCACCGTGTCGGTGACCGCCGCAAAGGCCGGCGCCAAGGCGATCATCCGTCCGGACGGTACCATTGTAGCAGGCTGGATCGGCGGCGGCTGCGCCCGCGGTGCGGTGCTCAAGGCCGCGCGCGAGGCGCTCGCGGACGGCGAGCCGCGCATGGTCTCGGTGCAGCCGGAAAATCTCCTCGCCGAACTCGGCGTCAAGCCCGGCGAGAACCGCGAGGGCGTGCGGTTTGCAGAGAACATGTGCCCGAGCAAGGGCACCATGGATATCTTTGTCGAACCGGTATTGCCGCATCCCTCGCTGGTCATCCTCGGCGTCAGCCCGGTGGCGCTGTCGCTCGCCGCCCAGGCTCGGCAGCTCGGGTATCACGTCACGCTTGCAGCGCCTGCCGCCGATCTGCAGGCCGCGCCCGAGGTCGATATGCTGATCGACAGCTATCAGCTCGGAAAACTCCACGAAGCGAGGCGCTTCATCGTGGTGTCGACGCAAGGCAAGGGCGACGAGGCCGCGCTGCGCGTGGCGGTCAAGACCGAGGCGTCGTATCATGCCTTCGTCGGCAGCCGCCGCAAGATGGCGGCGCTGCGCGAAAAGCTGATCGCGGAGGGCGTCGACGCCTCCGCGATCGATCGCGTCAAGGCGCCGGCCGGTCTCGACCTCGGCGCCATCACGCCGGAAGAGATCGCGATGTCGATCCTCGCCGAAATCACCGTCGAGCGCCGGCGCGGTCAGCGCGTTCTTCCCAACACTGCGACCACTTAAGGGAGTTCGACCATGCAAATGAACGACAGCCAGCGCATCCCCGCCTCCAAGGACAAGGTCTGGGCGGCACTCAACGATCCCGAGATACTGAAAAAATGCATTCCGGGATGCCAGAATCTCGAAATGTCCTCTCCGACCGAAATGACCGCGACGGTCGTCTTCAAGGTCGGTCCGGTCAAGGCGACCTTCGGCGGCAAGGTGACGTTGTCCGATCTCGATCCGCCGAACAGCTATCGGATATCAGGCGAAGGCTCCGGCGGCGTCGCCGGCTTTGCCAAGGGCGGCGCCGCGGTACGTCTGGAAGCCGAAAGCCCTGAGGTCACCATCCTGCATTACGACGTCGACGCGCAGATCGGCGGCAAGCTGGCGCAGCTCGGCCAGCGCCTGATCGATTCCACCGCGAAGAAACTCGCCGGCGAATTCTTCGCATCGTTCGGCGAGGTGGTCGGCGGACCTGCGGATGCTCCCGCGGAAGCCGCCGCCGCGCCGAAGGGATGGTTTGGCAAGCTGACCGGCGCTGCCTGACATCCGTCATTGCGAGGAGCGCAGCGACGAAGCAATCCGGATTTTGTTCCGTTGCGCGATGGATTGCTTCGCTGCGCTCGCAATGACGCGGAGAGGATCGGCTGAGAAATCCAACCGCGAATTTTTCGCATGGTTTGGCGAAGCGGCTGGAGCGCGGCCAGTGTCCGGGTCCGGAATGGCTCTCGATCCACGCCTGCTTTCGGCTATGCTATCCAGCCTCAGCTCGCTGGATAATGGGCGCTCGGAGCAACATCGATGCAATTGCGGGTCTTTGGGCGGACGGGGATGCAGCTTTCGGTGCTGGGCTTCGGCTGCGGCGCGGTGGGCGGATTTATGGTGCGAGGCGATCCGGCCGAGCAGGAGCGTGTCGTCGCGCGGGCGATCGCCGCCGGCGTAAACTACTTCGACACCGCGGTGCAGTACGGCAATGGCGAATCGGAAAAGAACCTTGGTCGCGTTCTGCAAAGGCTGAAACCGGCGAACATGGTCATCGGCACCAAGGTCCGGTTGCCGCCCGGCGAGTTCGGCCGCATCGCCGACGCCATCACGATATCGCTCGAAGGCAGTCTGGCGCGGCTCGGTCTTGACCGGGTCGACATCTTTCACCTGCACAATCCGATTACCGAGGCGGGAGGCGGATCGGCGCTGAGCGTCCGGCAGGTGCTCGGCGACGTGGTGCCGGCATTCGAGCGCCTGCGTGCGCAGGGCAAGATTCGTTTTCTCGGGATGACGGCGGTAGGGGACACGGCGGCACTGCGGCAAGCGATCGATGCACGCGCCTTCGACAGCGCTCAGATCGTCTACAACATGCTCAATCCATCGGCGTCGGAGGCATTGCCGGCGAATTATCCGGCACAGGATTATGGGCGATTGTTCGATTCCACCCAGGCCGCCGGCGTCGGCGTCGTGGGCATCCGCGTGCTGGCCGGCGGCGCATTGTCGGGCTCGGCCGAGCGTCACCCGATCGCGGGGCCGGCGCCTGAGCCGATCGGTTCGGCGATGAGCTACGATGCCGATGTCGATCGCGCACGCCGCCTGATGCCGCTGGTCAGGGAGGGTTTCGCCGCAAGCCTGACCGAAGCCGCCACGCGGTTTGCGCTGTCTCACCCGGCGATGGGCACCATCCTGGTCGGCATGGCGACGCCGCAGCAATTCGAGGACGCGCTCGCCGCGGTCCGGAAAGGCCCGCTGCCGCAAGCCGCACTCGACCTTCTATCCGCACTGCGGCATGCGTTCTCCGGCGAACCACGATAATCGCCGGGGTTGCCCATGCACGATCGCACGTTGTGACGGGCCCGCCCGGTGCGCTAGCCTCGGCCAACAGAAAATGCCGGGAGGAAAGCATGGGTCGGAAGATAGCTATTGTTGGCGCAGGGGCGGTCGGCGGGTATGCCGGCGCCCATATGGTGCAGGCGGGCGAGGACGTGACGTTCATCGATCCATGGCCCGAGCATGTCGAGCACATGAGGAAGCACGGCCTGCGCGTCACCCACGCCCGGGACGTCGCGGAATTCTCGGTTCCGGTGCGCGCGCTGCACGTCACGGATGCGCAGCAACTCGCCAAGGAGGCGCCGGTCGACATCGCTTTCGTCTGCATGAAGTCCTACGACACCGCCTGGGCCACCACCCTGATCCAGCAGTATCTGGCGCCGGACGGCTACGTCGTGTCGCTGCAGAACTGCATGAATGAAGAGACCATCGCCGGCATCGTCGGCTGGGGCAAGACGCTCGGCTGCATTGCCAGCAGCATCACGGTCAACCTGCCCGAGCCCGGCCACATCCACCGCGGCGCCGGCAAGCACGGCGCCGCGCACACCGTTTTTCGCGCCGGCGAAGTGCACGGCCGGATCACGCCACGAGCGGAAGAAATCTGCCGCCTGGTCGGCTACACCGACAGCGCCAAGGTCACCGGTAATCTGTGGGGCGAGCGCTGGTCGAAACTGGTCGCAAACGTCATGGGCAACGGACTCTCCGCCTGCACCGGCCTGCCCGGCGGCGAGATGCTGCAAAGCGAGCCGATCCGCCGCTTCTCCACCCGGCTCGGGAGCGAAGCGATCCGCGTCGGACAGGCGCACGGCTATCAGCTGGAGGAGATTTTGCATCTGCCGCCCGAGACGATTGCGCGTGCGGGCGAGGGCGACGAGGCAGCGATGCGCGCCTGCGATGAGCAGCGCTTCAAGGACGGCAAGCGCACCTCCTCCGAGCAGCGTCCTTCGATGGGCCAGGACATGCAGAAGGGCCGCCGCACCGAGATCGAATTCCTCAACGGCTTCGTGGTGCGCGAGGGCGAGAAGGTCGGCCTGTCCTGCAGCGCCAATGCCGCACTGACCGACATCGTCAAGCGCGTGGAACGTAACGAGCTTAAGCCCGATCCCGGGCACATCACGGAGCTCCGGCTGAACTGAAGAGGAACAGACGGCCATGACCGATCAAAACTCATCCGACTGGCTGGGCCTCTCCGGCCGCGTCGCCGTGGTGACGGGGGCGGGCGGCGGCATCGGCCGGGCGGTTGCCGTGAGCCTCGCCCGGGCCGGCGCCCGCGTCGCCGCCATCGATCGCGACGAACGCGGCCTCGAGGCGACGCGCGCGGAACTGCGCGAGCTTGGCGGCGAACCCGTGATCGCGCGCTGTGACACCTCGAGCGCCGAGAGTGTCGCCGCCGCCGGCGAGACGACCCTGAAATCGCTGGGACCCTGCGGCATTCTGGTCAACACAGCGGCCGTGCTGCGTCCCGGCGCGCTCGAAACCCTGTCGCTGGCCGAATGGAACGCCGTTCTCGCCGTCAACCTGACCGGCTATTTCCTCTGCGCCCAGATGTTCGGCCGGCAGATGCGTAGCCTCGGGCGCGGCAGCCTCGTTCATGTGGCGTCGATCGCCGGCAGCCACGCCCAGGGACAGAGCGGCGCCTATAGCGTCAGCAAGGCCGGCGTCGTCATGCTGTCGCGCCAGCTCGCGAGCGAATGGGGACCGCGGGGTATCCGCAGCAACGTCGTCAGCCCCGGCATGGTGATCACGCCGATGAGCCAGTCGTTTTACGATACGCCGGGGGTCACCGAGCGGCGCAAGGCCGTCGTCCCTTCGCGCCGGATCGGCATGCCGCAAGACATTGCGGACGCCATCCTGTTCCTGGCCAGCGATCGCTCGTCCTATGTCAACGGCGACGAGATCACGGTCGATGGCGGCTACGTCAACATGCTGATGAACCTGGTGCCGCGGCCGGGGTTTGAGTGAAGGGCTAGCCGCCAGCGGAGTTCCCGAGGGGCTGTCGCCAGACGGCCCCACATTTTCCATCATATTGCCTTGCTTTGGCCCGAACCGGGCTGGAGTGTGGCAGGCGTGGACTTAGCGTAAATCCGCCGGTCGCCCTTTGATGCGGGTGATATGGGACTGGGTAGGAGCGCTAATGGATACTGCGCTGGACCCGAAACAAACCGATCCGCGCGATAGCCTGGCCGCACGCGCCAGCGAAGAGATCGCGCGCGCCTACGAACAGCTCTCGCAAGCAAGTGAAGAGATCGCGCGCGCGGAAGAACAGCTTTCCAAGCTGGAGCGCGATGCCGCGGGCCCCGCTGTCCCGGGCAAGCGGGGGTTGTTTGACAGGCCGGCGGTACGCGGCCTCACGGGCCTGCTGTTGGCAGCGTGCATCGGTGTCGCCGCCATCGCCTGGCAGTCCTCATACGGTGATCCGGCCAAAGAGATGATCGCGAGGTGGGCGCCGCAGCACGTTGTGACTTCATCGCCGCCGCTCGAAAATCCGGGGCTAGCCGCGCAACCGAGCCCACCTGCCGTTCAGGCGACTGCGACGCAGTCAGCACCTCCACCACCAGCACTTCTGGCTCAGACCGCGCCGGAAGAAGCCGCGCCGACCGCCGCCGCCCTGTCGCCGGAGTTGACGCAGTTGCTCCAGTCGATGGCGCGCGATCTCGCAACCCTGCAGCAGGAAATCGAGCAGCTCAAGGCTGGCCAGGAGCAAATGGCCCGCGACAACGCGAACGCCGCCGCGCAGCTCAAGGCGAGCCAGGAGCAGATGGCCCGCGTCGTTGCCAAGGTTTTCGATGCCAAGGCTTCCGAAGTCAAGCCTTCCGAACATAGCTTGCGGCCCAGGATATCGGCGCCTCCGCCGCGGCCGACGGCCACCCCGACGCGCAAGCCGGCGCCGGCGTTCTGACGATCCCCGGCGTTCGCCTTCTCGCCGCGCTGGCCTCGCGGCCGCCATCGCTTATGCGTTGTTTGGTTCGCGTTGCCGGTAACGCACTTCACGATGATCTGAGACTCGTCACGGAGAGCCATTGGTGCTAGCTTGCATCGAGGCAGGCTCTCCGTCGTGTGCGGTCCAAGAGCATGTTCGACAAAGTAAAAAAACGGCGCATCGAGAGCGGCCCGCTGATTGCACTGGCAATCGCGACGGGAATGCTGCTCGGCATTGTCGGACCCAGCTCGGCGCAGTTCTTCAATTTCGGTGGATATCAGCAGCGGTCACAGCCACAACGCGGTGGCGGCGGGTTCGGTGGTGGCTGGTTTGGTAACGATATGTTTGATCCGTACCAGCAGCACGCGCCGCAGCCTCGCTGGGATCGACGGCAGACGCCAGCGCCCGCGCGCGAGGATTTTTCAAAGGCGCCGCCGCCGGAGAAACGCGAAACGGTCCCGGAGCGCCACATCCTGGTGCTCGGTGACGCCATGGCGGACTGGCTGGCCTACGGTCTCGAAGACGCTTATTCCGAGCAGCCCGACATGGGCGTCATTCGCAAGCACAAGACCGTTTCCGGTCTCATTCGTTATCAGCCCAAGGGAGATCCCGCCGACTGGGCCGCTGCGGCCAAGGGCATCCTCGCCACCGAGAAGCCGGACGCCATTGTCGTCATGCTGGGCCTCAATGACCGCATGTCGATGCGCGAGCCGGTGGCCGAGAACACCGACGGCAAGTCCACCGCAGACAAGAAGGTCGATAAGAAAGATAACCGGAAGGATGCGAAGACCAAACCGGACGGCAAGCCCGCCGCGAAGGCCGACGACAAGCCGGCAGATGCCGAATTGTCACCCGATGATGCCGCCGGCGCCGATCAGCCTCCACTCACTGTGCCGGAGAAACGTGCGCGCTCGCCGGACGGCGTTTACGAGTTTCGCGAGCAACGCTGGGTCGAACTCTACAATAAAAAGATCGAAGAGATGATCGGTGTGCTCAAGTCCAGGGGTGTGCCGGTGCTGTGGGTCGGCCTGCCAGTGGTGCGTGGCCCCAAATCGACCGCCGACACGCTGTTTCTGGACGCGCTCTATCGCGATGCCGCCGGCAAGGCCGGCATCACCTATGTCGATGTCTGGGACGGCTTTGTCGATGAAGCCGGCCGGTTTCTGCAGCAAGGTCCCGATTTCGAAGGCCAGATCCGCCGGCTGCGCTCTTATGACGGCGTGTATTTCACCAAGGCAGGCGCGCGCAAGCTTGCACACTATGTCGAGCGCGAGATCAACCGGCTGCTGGCGGCGCGTTCCGCGCCGATTGTGCTGCCGACCGAACCGGCAACGCCCGACGCCAACGCGCTGCCGGGTCAGCCGGCGCGTCCGCTGGCTGGACCGGTGCTGCCCCTGGTGGCTTCCTCTGTCGGCACCGATCAATTGCTCGGCGGTCCGGAGTCGCGGCCGGCGGCGGTCGACGCGCTCGTAGCGCGGGTCTTGATCAGAGGCGAGGCTTTGCCGGCGCCGGCCGGTCGGGCCGACGATTTTGTCTGGCCGCGCCGCGAAGTTGGACACGAACGCATCAAGGGTGAGACGCCAGTGGCATCGTCCGGTGGCGGCGCCCGCGCTCAAATGGCGCAGGCAACATCGCCAAAGCCGAAAAAGCATCGCCGCCAGAGCTGGGGCCAGGGCCCTCTTTTCACGGTTCCTGGAGGGATGGCTCGGGAGCCTGCCTGGGCACGCAGCAATGCGTGGTGGTAAGCGGCCTCTTGGAGACGGTCTAACTCGCCGTCAGTCGTCATGCGCTCTCGTGTAGGAAGTCGCCATGGTGAGAAGGTGAACAGCGGCCGTTCCCAATTCCTGCATCTCCTTGTCCATCGTGTAGACAGCTGCTGCGCGATGGTATGCGATGCCTACGGTCGCGTAGGCATCGGTGACGAAGTCGGATATGCGGTCATCTTTCTCCAGCGCACGCCGCTGCTCACGCGCCAGGACCATTTGCATCGCCGCACTGGAAGTGGCTTCGGCGATTTCAGCATCTTCCAGTTCGGGGGGCGGTAAGCCTGATTTCACCGGCTGGCATTGCCTGGACGCCTCCTCGACCGCCCGATAGAACTGAGGCTTTCGCGTTTCATCTGCGTTCAGGTACCTTTTCAGAAAGCGTCGCGACCTTGCTTCAAGGTGTTTGCGATCGAGCTTGACTTTCCGCCGCCGCTCCCGGTTCTCGGATTTGAACCAGCGAAACACCATTTCGTTTCGCTCCCACTGCCTCACTGCGCAGATCGTAGCGCTCGATAAACCGACGCCCGCCCAATTTTCAGTGCCTTCGCAATTTCCGACGCGCCCCAGCCTTGCTTGTTCAGGTGCCTGACTTTCGCGATATCGACCGAGGGCGGTCCGCCCTCATGGACACAGGCAGCTCCTGCTTTGATGGCCGCTCGCGAGCTCCGCATCCAGCAGCGGCCCGAAGGGTATTTCTTTCCGCAATATCTATATCAAACAAGTACAGCAGAGAATCGGTCGAGATGTCAGTCCTAGATCGGCGGTCTTTGCGACCCGCACTTGGTGTAGCGAGTCATGCTAGCTGCATCCCAGATCTCTATCGTCAACGGGTCAAGCACCTTCAGGACGTAGGTGGCTTTTTTTCTGAACCCAAGCCAGTTTCGGTGCTTCCCGAACAACTCGGTTATCCGAAAACCGCCACCCGCTACTTTGATCGATTTGATGGATGTTTCAGTCTGGACATCTCCCTTGACGTCGTACCGCTTGTCCTTCGCAAAGATCGTGATCTCTGAAACAGATTTCCTGGACACGGCTTCAATGCCGAACGTTTTGACAGCATTACAGCTTTCGCTGGCGGCGGTGGGCGACCGAAAATCGATTGCCACCCATACCCCACTGACGGGATAGACCTGTGCCGCTGCCGGAAACGAAAACAGACTTAGGCCGATCACAAGGCCAAGGAAAAGCACCTCCCCAACGCGGGAACGGCCTGCAATTTCGTTGTTGACCAGGTTCGCCAAGGGTCCTGCACCTTCGACCCCCCAGTGCTCAATATAACACAAGAACTGCAACGATTGCTGGATCCAATGGTTTCAGGGTTCAAGGCATCTGCGTCGCCAGAAGCCTGGCCATCGGATAGCCAGTCAGTTCGAAGGTGCCGACCGGGAGGCCATCCTCAACCTAACCCTTGGCCTGGTAAAAGCACCGGGAATTTTCAGGTCGCAGATAGGCCATGGGTTAGATCCTTGGGTTGGATCATAGAATATACATTCGCTTCGCTGCGTTGAGGGCCCCCGTGCAGCCTTTTCGGTCACCTTTGGCGTCGAGCCGTTTGGCACGCGCCATGGTCGCAGCGAATTCCGATTTCAAGCGCTCTTCTTCTTGTCTCATGGAAGCGACCGTTGGCTGACGGTCCAGTTGCGCCGCTGTCGATTGACGTGCCGTCAATCCCGCCATCGGATTTCCGGCCGACGCGCGGATGGCGGCTTCGAACTGTGCGATCGCAGCGGTGCAAGGGCCGGCATGAGCAAAGGTCGAACTCAAACCGAGAAACGCACTGGTGATGAGAGCCGCTGCTGCGCGATGTTTGGACATGCAAGGTTCACTCTCTGACGCGCGGTCGGGTTTGGAGTTTATCGGGAGCGCGCAAAACCGCAAGCTGAGCTTGCGGCCTGCGCGGTTTCTCGCTCAAGCCGGGATCAGTCGGCCTTGGCCTTCTCGTTCATCGCCGCCTGGAGTTTCTTGATGTCGGCGGGCGATAGTTGCGGGCGGTCCACCTTGATCGTCAGCTTGTTGAGCTTGGCGGTCAGCGGGAACGGGGGCTTGTAGTCGGCGTCGTTGACGCCGGTCAGCGTGTCGGAGCCGATGTCGAAGCTCTCGTCCCACTGCAAAATCATCGGCAGCGTTTTCGGCATTCGCTTCGTGGCGACTTCCTTGCCGTCTACCTTCAGCGTCCCGGTGCCGGGCTGGGCGAGGCCGCTGAAGTTGTTGAATTGAAGCGTACCGACGCCGATGCCGTCGTATTTGAAGTCGAATTCGACCACGTGGTTACCCGGCGATAGCGCCTCAGCGCCTTCCCATTTGATACGTTCAAGGTCGAGCAAGTTCCACAAAAACACCGGCTTGCCCTGTAGCAGGTAGAAGCCGTAGCCGGCGAAGCGCCCTCCCGACGTCAGGATCATGCCCTCGGCGCCGCCTTGCGGAACCTCAATATCGGCGGTGATGGTATAGGAGGTGTTCAGCAGCAACGGCAAGTCGCCCTGCGGCAGTCCGGTCATCGGCCGCGTGTAGACGAACTCCGAACGACCGGCGGTGATGTTCGGGCGTGGAGCAATGATTCGTGCCGCGACGGATGCATCCAACGGGAAGACCTGATATTTCCTGGCTTCCGCGATGAACATCTGCTTCATCTCCTTGACCTTCTCCGGGTTCTTCGCTGCAAGGTCATCGGTCTGGCTGAAATCCTGGTTCAGGTTGTAGAGCTGAAGCGTCTGGTTGTTCAGCGGATCGGGGTTGGCCGGCCCAAAGGCCTCCCAGGGCGCGCGATCGACCTTGGTGCTCAGGAACCAGCCGTCTTTATACAAGGCCCACTGGCCCATCATCTCGAAGTACTGCGTGTTGTGCCGCGTCGGAGTTTTGGCGTCGGCCACATCGAAGGTGTAGGCGAAGCTTATGCCCTCCATCGGCTTCTGGGCGATGCCGTCGACAGCTTCGGGTGCACGGATGCCGGCGGCTTCGAGGATTGTGGGTACGACGTCGATCACGTGAATGAACTGCTCGCGCAGGCCTCCCTTGTCCTTGATGCGCGCCGGCCACGACACCACCATGTTCTGGTTGGTCCCGCCAAGCTGCGAGGCGTTCTGCTTGAACCAGGCAAACGGCGCGTCGAAAGCCCACGACCAGCCGGCCGACATATGGTTGTAGGTTTGTTCGGTGCCCCAGACGTCGTAGAACTTCGCCAGTTGGACATCGACGGGCACCGACACGCCATTGAAGAAAGCCACTTCGTTGGGCGTTCCGATCGGGCCACCCTCGGCGCTGGTGCCGTTGTCGCCGTTGATGTAGATGATCAGCGTGTTGTCGAGCTTGCCCAGGTCCTCAAAGCCCTGGATCACGCGCCCGATCTCGTGGTCGCTGTAAGCTGCGTAGGCAGCAAAGATTTCGGCCTGGCGGATGTAGAGCTTCTTCTCGTCGGCCGTCAGCTGGTCCCATTCCTTCAGGACGTCCTTGGGCCATGGCGACAGCTTGGTGTCTTTCGGGATCACGCCGAGCCGCTTCTGGTTCTCGAAGATCCGATCGCGCACCTTGTTCCAGCCTTCGTCGAACAGTTTCAACTTGCTGATCTTGTCTACCCACTCCTTGGTCGGGTGGTGCGGCGCGTGCGTGGCGCCGGGCGCGTATTTGATGAAGATCGGCCTGCTCGGATCGGTCTGATGGATTCGTGTCATCCAGTCGATGGCGTCATCCGCCATCGCCGTGACCAGGTTCCAGCTTCCCGGCTCCTTGCCAAGGAACGGGTAGATCTGCGTGGTATTGCGGAAAAGGTTCGGCTCCCACTGGTTGGCGTCGCCGCCGACAAAGCCGTAGAAGTACTCAAAACCCATGCCGGTCGGCCATTGATCGAAGGGACCGACCTGACTGGCTGCGAACGCCGGCGTGTTGTGGTCCTTGCCGAACCATGACGTCGAGTAGCCGTTGTCGAGCAGTATCCGTCCGATCGTGGCCTTGTCCTTGGCGATGATGCTGTTGTAGCCGGGGAAGCCGGTCGACTGCTCCGAGATCACGCCAAAGCCTGCCGAATGGTGGTTGCGCCCGGTAATCAGCGCCGCGCGCGTCGGTGAGCACAGCGCGGTGGAGAAGACCCTGTTGTAGCGCAGGCCGCTGTTTGCGATGCGATCCATGGTCGGGGTTGGAATGACGCCGCCGAAGGTAGAGGGCACGGCGAAACCGGCATCGTCGGTGATGATCAGCAGAACGTTGGGCGCGCCCTCCGGCGGCGTGATGCGCGGCGGCCACCAGGGCTTCGACTGCAGGGCGCCATCCCTGATGACGCCGCCGAACTCCGGATCGGGCGGCGGGAGCTGCTTGCCGTTGATGGTCGAGGTCGCACTGGGTGAGCCCAGGGTGCCCGTGACCTGCTGTGCTGTCGCCTGGCTGATGATTGCGAGTGAACCTGCAAAGTACAGGAGTGTCTTGGTCAGGGATCGGCGAGCAAAATTGCTTGAGCCCAGCATATTTCTTCTCCCTTGATCATTTATTCCAAGTCAAATTCTAAATCAAAACTTAAGTTTAGAAGTGTGTCCGTCCGCTCTATTGACATGGATCAAGGCGCACAGCGCCTTGCCTCCGGCATCTCGCTGAATCTCGCAAACTCTCGTCGAGAGTCCGTTCGTGGAGACAAAGCGCACATTGCTGATGCGGGTTTGCGAAGACGGTGTCCGCAGTCTTTCTTGCTCTGCTATCCGCGGACTACGTCGTGCGGCCAATCCACCCCAAGCTTTGACTGCGCGCGCGGACCATTTGGGCTGACGGATCCTGTGGTGATTTGCCCGTCGCGCGGTCTCGCGATTTTCGTTTCCAGTCCCCTCTCGCAAAATATTTCGCTTTTCAGTTTGGTAGAAACAGGAATAGAGCGAACCTATCCCGCACCCACACAGAGGGGCGTTTCGCGATCGTCACGGACGTAGGGGCGGGATGCGGTGGACGCTCGTTGCGCTAGAGACGAAAAGCGCAGGCGTGCGGACGGCGAAGTCGTGTGGTCCTGACACCCCGACGCTGGTGTCAAGTTGGTGGAAGCAATTCCGCCGATGACGGTGGCAAAAGAGCCCGGTCACCGGGGAGAGCGCGAAGGAAACCGTTAAAACCATTGCGTGCGGGAATGCCGGGCGATACCGGTGTACTCGTTGTTACTCGTGTGCATTTTACTACACCAAGCGCACACGAGGCCGCGGGTGCAGCGGGCACCCGGCATTCCCCACGCCCTCTGTCTTCTGGGGCGAGAGATAAATGCAAACCTCGGACGCTTCGCGCCGCGAGATCGCGAAGTCGCGTTGGGAATTAGGAAGCTGTCATTGCGAGGAGCGAAGCGACGAAGCAATCCATTCCTTCTTTGCGCCGCGAGATGGATTGCTTCGCTTGCGTTCGCAATGACGATTTGGCTGTTTGACAATCGAGTGCTCTTTCGTCGTCCCTGCGAAAGCGGGGACCCATGACCACCGGCGTTCGTTGAGATGGAAGGCCTCGGAGTGCACGTCAAAAACGATAGAGCACGGCGTATGGGTCCCTGCTTCGCAGGGACGACGAGGATGGGCGTGCGCGCGTTCGCGTCCGGGATTTGTCGTCCCCGGTGATGACGATCTCAATTGGTACGACGGTCATTGCGAAGGATCGTAGGGTGGGCAAAGCGCAAGCGTGCCCACCATCATTCAGAGCAAAAAAGGCGGGCCCGGCGCCATCGTGCCTTTGCCCACCCTACGAAGCTCAGTCAAACAAGCTCGATACCAACTCTTCCGATGCGGTGCGGCCGATGGCTTCGGCGATCAGGGAGGCGATCGAGAGCGTGCGGATGTTGGCGGCCTTGGTGACCGCTTCGGTCGGCAGGATCGAGTCGGTGATCACGAGCTCCTTCAGCTTGGAGCCGGCGACCCGGGCGGTGGCGCCGCCGGACAGCACGCCGTGGGAGATGTAGGCGTAGACTTCCCTGGCGCCGTTGGCGATCAGCGCCTCGGCGGCGTTCACCAGCGTGCCGCCGGAATCCACGATATCGTCGACCAGGATGCAGGTATATCCTTCGACGTCGCCGATCACGTTCATGACCTCGGACTCGCCGGCGCGTTCGCGGCGTTTGTCGATGATCGCCAGCGACGTGTTGATGCGCTTGGCAAGGCCGCGCGCGCGCACCACGCCGCCGACGTCGGGGGACACCACCATCACCTTGGTAAGGTCGAAGCGTTCCTTGATGTCGCGCACCATCACCGGCGAGGCGTAGAGATTGTCGGTCGGAATGTCGAAGAAGCCCTGGATTTGCTGCGGCGTGCAGGTCGAGCGTCATGACGCGGTCGACGCCGGCATGAGTGATCAGATTGGCCACCAGCTTGGCCGAGATCGGCGCGCGCGACCCGACCTTGCGGTCCTGCCTGGCGTAGCCGAAATACGGAATCACCGCGGTGATGCGGCGCGCCGAGGACCGGCGCAGCGCATCGGTGATGATCAGCAGTTCCATGAGATGATCGTTGGCCGGAAACGACGTCGACTGGATGATGAACACGTCCGAGCCGCGCACGTTTTCGAGGATTTCGACGAAGATCTCCATGTCGGCGAAACGCCGGACGACGGCCTTGGTCAGCGGCAGATGCAGCCAGTCGGCGATGTCCTGGGCCAGAACTGGATTGGAATTGCCGGCGACAAGCTTGATCGAGCCATTCTTGGCCGACATCGATATTTCTCCCCGCGCCTTGCTGGATACGATGTTCAGCATATCGGGATACCCACAAAAAAGGCGCGTTTCGACGAGCGAGGTGATATCAAGGACTTGGCTCGGCTGGCAACCCGTTGTGGCAGGTTTTCCTGCTCAAAATCGCCGCGCGGGGACTATTTCCTTAATGGGCGCTGTAGGCCAGCGCGCTCATGCTCAACGCATCCTGGGCGGGTGCGGGCTGCTCGGCACTCGCAACCGCAGGGCCGCGGCCGGCCGGGGCGGGATCGGGCGGCGGGGCATCCGCCGGCGCCGTGCCGTTCATCATGCCGCTCAGGCCGCTCAACCCGGCCTGGGCGATCTTCCGCAAAATCATGTCGTCGGCCGCGGCCCAGGGGTCGCGTCCGGCCTTGCCGGCCGGCTCCTCGCCGCTCAGGCGCAGGGTGCGCTGCTGGTCGCGGTCATAGACGTCCCAGACCCATGCGATCGTGGTGCGGCCGCGGATCACCAGGGCCGAAAGATAGCTCCGTACCCGATAGGAGGCCGTGCCTTCGCGGGAGACGATCGAAAGATTTCGTAGCTTGGATTCGCTGTCGAGCACATTGACCATGCGGTCGAACACCTGCGGCGGCGGACCGTCGATCGATTCAAAGGCGACGGTGGTGCCGCCGCTGCCGCCACCACCGGCCATGGCGAATGAATTGTTGCCGGATCCGCCGCTGGCGCAGCCGCCGAGGCCGCAGGCTACTGCCAGCCACGTCGCGGCAAGCATGGCGCGCGGTGCGGTCCGGAAAGTTGTGGCGGCCCGACGCAGGGTTGCGATGACGTTCTTCATCGCGCCGAGCGATATCGTTAAAATGTGTTAAGGTCTAGGGCAGGATGTTGTCGTGTTTTGAAAAGATATTTTTCGGGTCGTCCCTTTTCGGTCTCAATTATTTGAAGCGCGCGCGATCGCGACGCCGCTGACGGCAGCGTCCTCGTTATTCCCGCTCCAGCGCGATCGCATGCACGTGGCGGCCGTAGTCCGGCTCCTTGCGATGCACCGAGCGGCGATAGCTGAAGAAACGCTCATCGGAGTAGGTGTCGATGCCGGTGTCGTCGATCATCAGTACGCCGGCATTTTCGAGGCGCATCCGGATGAAACCGGCGAGGTCGAACATCGAATGGCCATCGCGCGCCGCGGGAATGAAGAACAGCGCATGCTCGGCGTCGGTCTGAATGAAGCGTTCGACGAATTCGCCGCCCACTTCGTAGGAGTGCTGGCGGATCAGCGGGCCGATGGCGGCGACGATGCCGCTGCGTTCGGCGCCGAGTTTTTCCATCGCGTCCACGGTGGATTCCAGAATGCCCGTCAACGCGCCCTTCCAGCCCGCATGCGCCGCCCCGATCACCCGCGCGTTCGGATCGACCAGCAGGATCGGTCCGCAGTCGGCGGCGGTGGCGCCGATGCCGAGGCCTTCGCTGCGGGTGACGATGGCGTCGGCGAGCGGCCGCGCCGGGCCTCGCCACGGACCTTCGGCCACCACGACATCGGGCGAATGGGTCTGATGCACGCTGAGAAAATGCTCGGGTGCAACGCCGATCTGCTCCGCCATCCGGCGGCGATTTTCCGCGACATTGGCGGGGGTGTCTTGCGAGCCGATACCGCCATTGAGGCTCGCATAGATGCCGTCGGACACGCCGCCCTCGCGGCTAAAGAACGCGTGACGGAGGCCCGGAATGGCCGAGAGCAGCGGCGATCCGAGCGTCATGACAGCTCCGCCCCGACGCCTTGCGTCTCGTCCTGGTCGCTCAATCCCGCCAGCACGGCAAGGCCGGGTTCGGAGACCCCGAGCACCTTGAACATCGATCCCATGCCGCCGCGGCCGCCGCCGATCAGCCGTTTCAGCCCGCTCGAAACAGTCTCGGAAACCTCATGCGTGGCCTTGGCCATCAAGGCCACCGCGCGAGTCTCGATGCCGAGGCGTTTGAGGAATTCGCCTTGCGGCACCGGGCCGTGGACGCGGGCGCCGATATCCTCGGCGGCGCGCGCCAGCGCCTGGAAATCGACATGGGCGGTGACGTCGGCCTGGCCGGGATTCTTCAGGGGGTCGGCGAAGTTGTGACGGGCGATGGCCTGAAAGGTGTCGCCGGCGTCGCTGCGGATATGACCGTAGTCGATGATCAGCGCCGCGCCGCCCTGGTCGCGCATGCGGGTCGCGATCTTCATGATATCGGCGTCGGGCCGCCACTCGAACACCGCGCCGACCGGTGCGGCGCGCACCAGCGGCGGCAGCAGCACGTCAAAGCGCGGCATCGGATCGGTGACGAAACCGAATGCCAGCTTGCCGCTGCCGTCGATTTCGACGGTGCGCTCGTGCCAGCCGGTCTCGCGCTTCACCACCTGATGGATCGGCAGCACGTCGAAATATTCGTTGGCGAGAATCACCGCCGGACCGTCCGGCACGTCTTCGAAACGGTCGTGCCATTCGATATTGCGCACGCCCTGCAGCGCGGCCTTCTGCTTTTCGCGCAGCACCGGATTGATCTCGACCAGATGGATGCTCAGCGCCTGATACAGCGGCGGCAGCACCCGCACCGCGCGCAGCGCGTCCGCCATCATGGTGCCGCGGCCGGGTCCGAGCTCGACCAGCCGCAGCAGCGACGGCGAGCCGATCGTCTTCCACACCGACGCCGCCCACAACCCCAGCAATTCGCCGAACATCTGGCTCACTTCCGGCGAGGTGATGAAGTCGCCCTCGCGTCCCAGCGGATCGTGCGCCACGTAATAGCCGTGTTGCGGATGCGTCAGGCACAGCTGCATGTAGCGCCAGACCGGCATCGGCCCCGACGATTTGATCAGCTTCTTGATCTCGGCCTGCAGCGGCGAATAATCGGTCACGGCGTGCCCTGGATGGGGTTCGGAATCTGCGTCGGCATTTTTCGGCGCCACGCCACCACGATAATGATCGCGCCGGCAATGATCATCGGCACCGACAACAGCATACCCATGGTCAGTCCGCCCCACAAAAATCCAAGCTGCGGGTCGGGCTCGCGGAAGAATTCGCCGATGATACGTGCAAAGCCGTAGATCGCAATGAAGCTGCCGAGGATCAGCCCTGGCCGCTTCAGCGCGCCGAGGCGGATCATCACCGCCAGGATCGTGAACAACAGGATTCCCTCGAGCCCTGCCTCATACAACTGGCTGGGATGGCGCGGCAGCGGTCCGCCATTGGGGAACACCATCGCCCACGGCACGCTGTCGTCCGCCGGCCGGCCCCACAATTCGCTGTTGATGAAATTGGCCAGCCGCCCGAGAAACAATCCGATCGGCCCGACCGCGGTGGTGATATCGCCCAGCGACAGGATTGGAAGGTCATTCTTGCGGCAAAACAGGATCACTGCGGCCACGCACCCCAGGAAGCCGCCATGGAACGACATGCCGCCCTTCCAAAGTTCAAGAATCTCGGCCGGATGCTGGATGAAGAACGAGAGATTGTAGAACAGCACATAGCCGGTGCGGCCGCCGAGGATGATGCCGATCGTGACCCAGAGAATGAAATCGTCCATCTGCAGCAGTGTGATCGGCGCAGGCCCACCCCACAGTCTCTCATTCTTGATCAGCGCCCGCGCATACAGCCAGCCGAGCACGATGCCGCCGATATAGGCCAGCGCATACCAGCGGATCGCGATCGGTCCGATCGCAATCGCGATCGGATCGAACACCGGGAACGTAATGGCGAGAAAGGGCATCGAGCCGGGTTCTATCGCTTTGACGAAAGATTGCGGCGATAGAGCGCAAGCAGCCGCTCCCAATGCCGCTCGGCGGCGTCGCGATCGTAGACCGGGCGCTTCGGGAACGCGAAGCCGTGATGGGTGCCGGGATAGATCTCGACCTCGGCGTTGGCGCCCTTCATTCCCTGTTTCACTTTTTCGATGATCTCCGCCGGTGCGTAGATGTCGGTCTCGGCGCAGCCGAAATAGAGTTCGGCCTTGGTCTTGCTGGCGGCCAGATGCGGGCTGTCGGGCTGGTCGGTGGCCAGATGGGTGCCGTAGATCGAGGCGGCGGCCTTGACGCGGTCCGGAAAATGCGTCGCGGCGTTGATCGCGTAGCGTCCGCTCATGCAGTAGCCGACGGTGCCGACGATGTCCTTGCGCGCGGCAGCCTGACCGTCGGCATAGGCGAGCAGGGCGCGGGTATCTTCCATGATCTTGGGAATGTCGATCGAGTTCATGTATCCGAACATCCGCTTGCGCTCGGGCGCTTCCGGGTCCGGCGGTATTGGCCCAAGCTCCATGACGCCGGAGCGATAATAGAGGTTCGGCAGCATCACATAATAGCCCGAGGTCGCAAGCCGGCGCGCCATGTCGCGCAGTTCCTCGCGGATCGCCGGCGCGTCCATGTAGAACAGGATGACCGGATGCGGCCCGTCGCGTTCGGGATGGCTGATGAAGGTGGTGGTATGGCCATCCTTGGTGGGAATTTCGACTTGCTGATCGATCATGGGCTTTTCGCTCGCGTTTTCCAGGTTTCTTGATTTGGGCGTTGAATACGATTGCAAGGAAACCGGAACATGACAAGGCAACTTGCCGCACCCGGGAACAAGGCCGGCCTTGAACCGTGTCCCCAGGATCGCCATTTCAGGATATATCGACCTGTTTGCAGCCGACCGGAGAACCCTTGAGATGACCCAGACCAGCAATCGGTTTTTCGACGAGATCGGGCGCCTGATGAATGACGCGGCCGGCGCCGCCCAGGGCGTCAAGCGCGAGGTCGATGCGGTGGTCCGCAACCAGGCCGAAAAAATCCTTCGCGACCTCGACATCGTCAAACGCGAGGAGTTCGAGGCGGTCAAGGACATGGCGCGGCTGGCGCGCGAGGAAAACGAGGCGCTGAAGGCGCGCATCGCGACGCTGGAAGCCAAGCTCGGGGTTTCGCCCTCGGCGCCCGATGTCGGCAGCATGAAGACGGATGGGTGAGGCGCACCCTTTCATCGCATCCAGCGTCATGGCCGGGCTTGTCCCGGCCAACTACGTCCTCTGCGCGAGAGGGCAAGACGTGGATGCCCGGCACAAGGCCGGGCATGACCAATTCAGAGAGCCATCGCTCCCTCAAAACCGGCACAAAAATCCCCGCATTTCCTTGTCATTTCCGCCCTTTGGGGCTAGAACGCCGCCACGTCCGCAGCCCCCGCACCCCTGGAGGCTTGCTGCAGACTTGGAAATGGGCCGCGATGCGGCCTTTAACTTTTTGAAAACAAGGACTTAGACCAATGGCGACCGTCAAGGAATTGAAGGCGACCGCACGTCCGGCAGGCGGCAAGGGGGCCGCACGGGCAGAGCGCCGCGCCGGGAGAGTACCCGGAGTGATCTATGGCAACAACCAGCCCCCCGTGACCATTTCGGTCGATGATTCCGAACTGCGCCAGCGCATCCTGGCCGGCCGGTTCCTCACCACGATTTACGACATCGATCTGGAGGGCAAGAAGCACCGCGTGATTCCGCGCGACTTCCATTTGGATCCGGTGCGTGATTTTCCGCTGCATGTGGATTTCATGCGGCTCGGCGAAGGCGCCACCATCCGCGTCAGCGTTCCCCTGCACATCCAGAACGCGGAAGCTGCGCCCGGCGTGAAGCGCGGCGGCACCGTCAACATCGTCACCCACACCATCGATCTGGAATGCTCGGTCGATAACATTCCGCAATATGTCGAGGCCGACGTCGGCAACCTGGAAATCAGCCACTCGCTGCATCTGTCCGATATCAAATTGCCGACGGGCGTAAAGTCGCTGTCGCGCGAAGACGTGACGCTGGTGACCATCGTGCCGCCGTCCGGCTACGCCGAAGAACTGAAAGCCGCTGCGGCTGCCGCGGCGGCCGGTCCGGCTGCTGTGGCCGCGCCTGGCGCTGCTCCGGCGGCTGGCGCTGCGGCCGCGCCCGCGGCTGGTGCTGCTCCCGCGGCGGGTGCGAAGGCGCCCGCGGCCGGCGCCAAGGCGCCTGCCGGCGGCGGCGACAAGAAGAAGTAACCGGGCGCGGGATGCCGCGTCATGCGAACTCTTTGTTGGTCTCGGCAATCCCGGCGCGAAATACGCGCATAACCGGCACAACATCGGCTTCATGGCCGTCAATGAAATTGCGCGGCGTCATGGTTTCGCACCGTGGCGCCGCCGTTTTCAGGGCGAGACCGCGGAGGGCACGCTGGATCGCGAACGCGTCGTCCTGCTCAAGCCCGCGACCTTCATGAACGAGTCGGGCCGGGCGGTTCAGGAGGCTGCGGGTTTCTTCAAGCTGGCGGCCGCCGAGATCACCGTGTTTCAGGACGAACTCGAACTGCCGGCGGCCAAAGTGCGCGTCAAGGTCGGCGGCGGCATCGCCGGTCACAACGGCCTGCGTTCGATCTCCGCGCATATTGGCAACGACTATCGCCGGGTACGGATCGGGATCGGCCATCCCGGCATCAAGGAACTGGTGCACGGCCACGTGCTGTCCGATTTCGCCAAGAGCGACCGCCCCTGGGTCGAGGCGCTCTGCGAAGCGATTGCCGACAATGCAGGACTGCTGACGACGGAGAAGGATTCGACGTTCCAGAACCGGGTGCACCTGGCGCTGCAGGCCAAGGGATTTTTCGACAAGGACGACGGCGACGAATAGCAATGCTCGTCATCGCCGGACTTGATCCGGCGATCCATCCCCTCAAAGAAGATGGATACGCGGGTCAAGCCCGCGCATGACGGCCCAAAATAACCGCGCGCAGTGTGACGCGAAGGATCGAGAAGCACGATGGGATTCAAATGCGGTATCGTCGGGTTGCCCAATGTCGGCAAGTCGACGCTGTTCAATGCCCTCACCGAGACGGCGGCGGCGCAGGCGGCGAATTATCCGTTCTGCACCATCGAGCCGAATGTCGGTGAGGTCGCGGTGCCCGATCCCAGGCTCGACAAATTGGCGGAAATCGCCAAATCCGGCCAGATCATCCCCACCCGGCTGACCTTTGTCGATATCGCGGGCTTGGTGCGCGGCGCCTCGAAGGGCGAGGGCCTCGGCAACCAGTTTCTCGCCACCATCCGCGAGGTCGACGCGGTCGCCCATGTGGTGCGCTGCTTTGAGGATTCCGACATCACCCATGTCGAAGGCAAGATCGCGCCATTGGCCGATATCGAGACCATCGAGACCGAACTGATGCTGGCCGATCTCGACAGCCTGGAAAAGCGTGTCGACAACCTCACCAAGAAGGCCAAGGGCAACGACAAGGACGCCAAGGAGCAGCTCGACCTCGTCAATCGCGCGCTGGTGCTGTTGCGCGACGGCAGGCCGGCGCGGTTTCTCGAGCGCAAGCCCGAGGAGGAGCGCGCTTTCGGCATGCTGGGATTGTTGACCTCAAAACCGGTGCTCTATGTCTGCAACGTCGAGGAAGGTTCGGCCGCCAAGGGCAACAAATTCTCGGAGGCCGTGAGCGAACACGCGAAGAAGGAAGGCGCGGTCGCGGTCACCATCTCCGCCAAGATCGAATCCGAAATCGCGACGCTGTCGCGCGAGGAGCGTACCGAGTTCCTCGACACGCTGGGCCTTGAGGAAGCCGGTCTCGACCGCCTGATTCGTGCCGGCTACCAGCTGCTCGACCTCATCACCTATTTCACCGTCGGCCCGAAGGAAGCCCGCGCCTGGACGATCCACCGCGGCACCAAGGCGCCGGCCGCCGCGGGCGTGATCCATACCGATTTTGAGAAGGGCTTTATCCGCGCCGAAACCATCGCCTATGCCGATTACGTGGCGCTCGGCGGCGAAGCCGGCGCCCGCGATGCGGGCAAGTTGCGGCTGGAGGGCAAGGAATATGTCGTCGCCGACGGCGACGTCATGCATTTCCGGTTCAACAACTAGCTCCCACCGTCATCCCTGCGTAACGGCTCCCACCGTCATCCCTGCGTAACGGCTCCGCCGTCATCCTTGCGTAACGGCTTCGCCGTTATCGCTGGAGGTGCGAGCCCGTGGGCGAGCCTCGAAGGATGATTGGTTCAGCGCAAGCGGCCCATCCTTCGAGACGCCGCGCAGGAGCGCAGCGTCTCGGGATGACGTTTAGGTTGTGGCGGTGATCGGACCGATCAACGCATCTGCCCCTGGTCGCGGATGGCGCCGAGATGCTCGTTGATCCGGAAGACGATCAGAATGAATTCCGCGGCGATGCGCGAAAACACGATCCCGACGACCACGCCTGCGATCGAGGACAACAGCAGGATGAAACCGCCGAACGGGCTGATCGCCATCGCGGCAAGTCCGGAAAAAATCCCGGAAATACCGAACAGCGCCAATAGCGCGATGACCAGCCAGTAGAAGGTCTTGATGATGGTGGGGGTGATGAACCGGTCCCACTGAAACAGATCCCGAAAATCAAACATCGGTCGTTCTCCTGGCGAGTCGATTAAGTAAAAGGTTAATTCGGAGCGTTGCGGCTGACACCATACGGCCTAGCTCCGAAAATTGTCCCGGGCAAGTCGGGGACGGGCACCGGAACGTGGTGTTCGTCCGTAGAGCATGGGCCATGCGCGTGGGGCGGTTGAGATTGACGTAAATAACGGCCACAATCGGGCCTCCTCCAGCAAATCCATCATCATGCTTACCTTTGAAGATTTTCCGCCCGGCCATTTCGGCACCTACGGACCGCGCCGCGTCACGCGCGACGAAATCCTTGTCTTTGCCGCCGAATTTGACCCGCAGCCGATGCATCTCGATGAAGAGGTAGCGTCGCGATCGATGCTTCAGGGCCTTTCAGGCTCCGGCTGGCATCTTTGCTCGATCATGATGCGGATGATGTTCGACGGCTATATCGGCCGCACCGCCTCGCTGGGCTCGCCGGGGGTCAACGAGTTGCGCTGGCTTGCCCCGCTTCGGCCGGGGGACGAACTCACGCTCGATGTCGAGGTCGTGGAAGCCAGGGTCTCCCGCAGCCGCCCCGAAACCGGCATCGTGACGTTCAAGGGCCGGGTCCGCAACGCCGCGGGGCAGGTGTTGTGCGAGATGATCTCGCCGATCATCGTGGAACGGCGCGCCGCCGTCGCGGCGGAGCAGGGCTGATGCGTTTCTTCGAGGACATGGCGATCGGGCAACGGCGCGAGGTGGGATCGTTCACCTTCACCGCCGACGGAATCAAGAAATTCGCCGCGCAATTCGATCCGCAGCGCTTTCATCTCGACGAGGAGGAAGGGCGCAAATCGCTGTTCGGCGGGCTCGCGGCCTCGGGCTGGCACGTCGGGTCGGCCTGCATGAAGCTGTTGGTGGCCGATGGCCAGCGCCAGGCCAAGGAAGCGTCGGCGCGCGGCGAGAAGGTCGCGGTCTGGGGACCGTCGCCGGGTTTTCGCGAATTGCGCTGGATCAAGCCGGTGCTGGCGGGCGACACCATCAGCTTCGCCAGCGAAGTGGAATCACTGCGGAGCTCGGAGAAGCGGCCGGAGTGGGGTATCGTGCAGGCCCGCAACACCGGCACCAACCAGCGCGGCGAGCTGGTGTTTTCTCTGCTGGCGACGGCGTTCGTGCCGCGGCGAAGTAATTCGTAAACCGTAGTCCGTTTGCGCTTTGGGGAACGATTGTCCTGCTAACGCATTCTGAACCCAGTGGCTGTTACAGCGATCACGGGGACAAGAGGGGACGACCATGGCAGCAGACCGCAGCGGCTTGAAATTCGTTGGCTTTATCTTCGCAACCGTGACGCTTGCGGTGATGCTGACCACCGCGATGGTGGTGAAGGGCTATGCCGACGGCGCCTATTCGCTCGAAGGCACGACGGTCGCCAGCAATTAGGAATTAAGGCGGGATTAACCATAAACGCTGATCGCAAACCAGATTTGCGAGGCTCTAGGTGGTGTGGACACTTATCTCATCCATAAGATGATGGCCGCGAGAGTGACGACGGCCCGGTAATTTCGGGCGGTCTTTTCGAAGCGGGTTGCGACGCGGCGGAACTGCTTGAGTTTTGAGAAGCAGCATTCCACGAGATGGCGCTGGGCATAGAGATGCTTGTCGAGCGGATATTTGAACGCACGTGACGGGTTGTTGGGGATGACGGCGAGCGCCCCCTTGGCGGCGATGGCTTGGCGCAAGTGATCGGCGTCATAGGCCGTATCAGCCATGACGACCTCGGCAGGTAATCCCTCGATCAATGCGGCGGCTTGCGGTGCATCGCCCTTCTGACCTGCGGTAAGCGTGAACCGCACAGGACATCCCAAGCCGCGAACGGCCATATGTATCTTGGTGCTCAGGCCGCCGCGCGAGCGGCCGAGCGCTTGATCTTCAGACCCCCTTTTTTCGCCCCGGCGGCGTGCTGATGCGCCCGAACGATGGTGGAATCGACGATCAGATATTCGAAGTCCGGATCATCGGACATCGCCTCGAAGATCCGCCACCAAACACCCTTGATGCTCCATCGACTGAAGCGCCGGAACACGCTGTTCCAATCCCCAAACGCTTCCGGAAGATCACGCCAAGGAGAGCCCGTACGCACGATCCACAGCACACCTTCCACGAACATCCGATTGTCGCGCCCGGTGGAACCTTTCTGGTCAGGTCGGCCTATGATCAGCGGCGCCATCCGCTCCCACGCCGCGTCGCTCAAAACCAACCGCTCCAGCACACCCAAGACTGCCTCCCAAAAAGCAGCCTTAAATCTGATTTGCTCCTAAAAGGGAATCCTTAAAGTCCACACCACCTAGCGGCCCCAGATCAGCGCCAGAACCACGACCGCCAGGAACAGCAGTCCGACAAACCGGAACATGATGGTGCCTACCCCATGCGGGGAAGTCCGCACCGGGATCGGATTGGCGCCGTCAGGCTGAACGCTTTTCATTAAGACTTGTCCCCGAAACGTGCCCGCTGTGCGGCGGTGTCCGGTCTTTGTCGTGGCCGGGACCCGATCAGTTCAAACACCTTCGAAAAGAATCCGCCGCACTCCCGACAGGGAGGCGGCGGATTTCGAAGCCGTCGCGTTTGGGGTCAGCTGTTGCGAAGGCCGTCCGCGGTGCGCTTCCACTGCGACACGTTATCGGAGATCATCCGCGTGGACTTCATGGCGGCCTGGCTGAGCTGGGCGTAGCCGGAAATCTCGCGCTGCACGCGCTGGCCTTCCGAATGCAGGAGATCGCGCAGGGCTTCGAGTTCGGCGATCAAATTCTCGATTTCCGAAAGCGAGGTGCCGGCGACCCGCTGGATCAGCGAATTGACATTGTTGACGGTGGCTTCGGTGCTCGGTTCCAGCGCCGTGGCTTCGCTCGGGCTGCTCCCCAGCATGCCCGGCGCCGGGCGGCGCAGATAGGCGACGTCGTTGCGGACGAAGTCACGGATGCCGGCCTCAACTTCGGTGACGGCGTCGAGATTTTCGTCCACGTCAATTGCGTCAATCTTCTCTGGACGGATGACGTTCATCGATAATTCCCCTGTTTGCGCGTTGAGCGAGCGCGGATTCCCCCGCACGACGAAACTAACCCGGGCCATCTGGACCGCGGATTTTGACCGCATCGCGGCCATTGTGCGGCAATGCTGGACATTTACCGGGATGGGCGGCGGCCTCAATTATGGTTAAATGCTGCAGCTACAGGTTTACCAGCTGCGCTTGAACCCGGCGGTGATGCTCTTGTTCGCGGCGCCGGATGGCGTTTCGCCGATCGAGCCCGAGATGCTGACGCCGTCGAACAATTTCTGCTCGGCGCCGACCTTGCCGAGCCATTTGTCGTCCGCGGTCGACAGCGTCCGGCCAGCGATGAGACTGGTGCCGGTGTCGGCAATGCTCAGCCTGGCCGTCTGGTCGGTTTCGTAGTTCCGGACCGGGTGGCCGGGGATGCCGGGCACCGGCACCATGCCCTGCTGGATCACATTGTAGCCGTTCTGCAGGGTCAGCGAATATTGCTCGGTCAGCGGCAGCGACTTGCTCAAGGAGGTGCCGAGCTTGCTCTGCTCCTGCGCCGGATCGAGCCGTGCTTCGACCGCGGTCTTGTCCCATATTGAGCCAACTCCGGGAGCCGTGATCGCCGCCCATGCGGTGCCGGACGATTGCGGCTGGCTGCCGCCATTGGCCAGTTTTTCCGAAAGCAATTCGGACGAGGTCAGGATCGAAGGCTGCCGGGCGACGGTCATGTCGGCGCCGATCCTTGTATCCAGGAACGGCGAGACCGCCTGCTTCACCGATACCGCGGCCGAGCCGTTCGGCTTCTCGCTCGACGACCACGACATTTCGGTGGATGCGCTTGGCTGTGGCGCGAGGCGGGCCTTCGCGGCCGAGCTTGTGGTCAGGGTCGAGGCATCGACATTGAGCAGGCTCCAGTCCAGCTCTTTTCCGTCCGCGTCCTTTGCATCGCAGTCATTGGTGTCGGTATCGGCGGCGGGGCATTCGGCCACCGCGGCATCGGAATTTTCTGTCGATGGCAACGCCTGGGCGTGCGCGCACACGATCGACGCCATGCTGATGCCGGCCGCCAGCAACAGCGAACTCCGCCCATACCGAATTCTGGAAATCATGACCCAGCCCGCATGCCATATCCGAAACGCCCCGACGAATCGGCACGTCCCAGTCTAGCCCGATGACACCGGATTGATGCTAGCGCAAAATCATGACGTGGACTATGACGCCATCCGTGGCAGATGGATGGGATGACCGAGCGCCTGCTCCACCAGATCGAAAGTATCGACCAGCACGCGGATGCTGATCAGGCGACCCGCCCTGAACTTCGCGAAATGCGCAAGCCGCAGGCTGATCGGCTTGTTCGAATCCAGCGCGGTCAGCGAATAGCGTATCATCGAGGCCGCCTGGTCCTCGCCCAGCATCACGGATTCGCGATCGAAGCGGTGGACCCGGAAATTTTCCGCGATCTGTCTGACAACCTCGAGCACCGCGGCCTTGCCGCTGCGCGAACCGAGAAACGGAAACATGTCGATCGGGCCATAGATCGCCCAGTCGACATCGTCGTCGAGCAAGGCTTCGAGGTCATCGCGCTGGCGTTCGTTGATGGCGCGATGCAAGGCGCGCGAAAACCGCCAGAGGCTGTGCTCTGTCATGATGTCTGATTTCCTGAATCGATTGGCAATCGGCAAACGGCCTTGATCGGGCGTCACCGGTGACGCCCGTGCCCGATTGCGGATTTAAATAATTGAAACTTCAAATAACGGCATCTGACCGAAATACAATCCGCATTTTTGCATTGCACAAATGCTGCCGAAGTTTCACTTACTCCCGCCGGCGCGCGGGCTGGTTACCGATGGCGATTTCGGCATCGCGAACAGCGATCACGCCGAACAGCAGCGCCCCGCCGAGCCCGCCGATCGCGGCGCCTGTTGGCATGAAGCCAAAGAACACCAGCATGCCGCTGTAGCCCTCGAAGTTCGAGGTCTGGAAGATTTCGGTCCAGGCCAGTCCGGCCCCGATGCCGAGCGCGGCGCCGCCCAGCGCACCCAGCACCAACCCGAGCAGGACGAGCAATGCGATTTTCATGAGAGGGTTCTGATTCTAACGGTTTTCTTGATTCCGATGTCCGCAAAATCTCGTGGTTGGTCGCGGCGGCGGGCGGCGAGGTTCAACGGCAGGGCTGTCATTCGCGGATCGTCCGAAGCGCCAGACCTCGGACGTACAATGCAGATCGGGAATCCAGGGATTTCGAGCACTCAATTCCGGGCGTTGGGATTCCGGGTTCGCGTCTTCGACGCGCGCCCCGGAATGACGAACGCGCGCGGCGTCGCAATGCCGGGCTACCTCAGCGCAGCATCGCGTGACGCACGCTGGCGGCGAACGCGTCGGTCAGATCATGGCCGAGCAACTGCTGCACGAGATCGAACGAATCGAAAAAACCGCGGTGTTCGAGAATACGCCCGCCGCGCATCGTGAAGAATTCCGCGGTCTCGAGCTGCACGACGCGGTGGTCGCTGCGCTTGCGCAGGCTGATGTGCTGCATGGTCGCGACCTTGGGGCCCTCGACGGTCAGGAATTTGAGTTCGTATTGGCGGCTTGAATAACGCTGCTCCTGGGTGTGGATTGCTTCGGCGACCCAGCTCTGGCCGTGCTTGTGCCCGAGATGCGGAAACAGTTCGATCGGCGCATAGGTGATGCTGTCGAATTCGTCGTCGCAGCACGCCAGCGCCGCCGCCGTGTCGCCGGAATAGAAGGCATCGAGAAAATTCAGCACGCGCTGTCGGTGAATGGCTTCGGACATCTGGCTCTCCGCCGGTGTACGCCCGACTCACACGGCGGCTCATTGTGAATGGAATTCCACTGGCTGCAATCAGCAAAAGCAGTCCGGCTTTGCGAACGCATTTGGCGTTGCAGGAGTTGCAGCATCAGGGTGCCGTCGGCTCATATCTTCTGTCCGGTCGCGTCCGCGCCGTCGTTTGAATCCGCTTCGCACGCCGTGCCGGTGTGCGGGTATTGTTTCGCCGGCATATGTTCTGGCTCGGGGAGTTGATCGACGCATTCCAGTACCGCATGGCGATGGCCTGGCACCGGGTCGACGATCGCCGCGCTCGCCATCGCCGGCGTTGCGATCGAAATCGGCATCGAGCCGACTGCGCGACCCGCCGCCGATTTCTACATACTTTCCCGTGGTCATCGAAGACGCCGCCGCAACGCCACTACGAGGCGTCGCAGTTTGCCGGCGACACCCTCATGACCGACACCGAGCCGTTCCGCTCTGCGCTCGGCAAGGCCGAGCGAGGACTAAGCCTAGCTCTTCCTGCTGTTCGGGCTTTGGCCCGCCGGCGTCTTGCCGGACGAGAACGGCGAAGGCGTGGCCCCGCCCTTCTTGAGGTTCTTGTCGGCCTTCGGTTTCTTCTTTTCCTTGTTGCTGCGCATCTGTCCCTTGGCCATGACGGTCTCCCTTGGCGCCCGCTTGAAAACATCGGGGCGCGGCGCAGACGATAGCAAATGCGCCGGCGTTTGTATGCCGGGATCGCTCACCGCCGCTTCGGGCGCGCGCCGCTGCCTCGCGAGGTCGTGACGCCCAGGATGGGCGCCTGTCCCCGATTTAATGAAACATCGGCGCGCCCAGGCGGTTTGAACCGCACGGGCGACAATTTCTCAAGGAGAATGTCAATGAAGAAATCCGCATCCGCCGCCGTCGCCGCGGTGCTGCTGTTGTCAGGCGTCTCGGCCGCGACGGCCGCGAGCCACATGTCGAACCGGTCAGCCAGTGCCGCCAGCGACACGCTCACGCTGTCGGACGCGCAGCAGAAGTCGATCTGGAAGGACGTCAGCCGCCACGCGGCCGCCCAGAATGCACCGCAGGACTTCAATGCGGCGGTCGGCACTGCGATTCCAGCCGGCATTACCACCTACCCGCTGCCGCGCCGGGCCACGCGCGACGTTCCCGCGGTAAAACCCTATCGCTACACCATGCTGCAGGACAAGGTGCTGATCGTGAACCCGTCCGACAACAAGATCGCGGACGTCGTCAACAAGTAACGACAGCTTGCGAGGCGCTGCGTGACGGCAGCGGACTGCGTGAACTGTCCCGGGGAACCCCGACGCATGGTAGCAGTTAATGACGCGACCTCTTCAGGAGAACCCGCGTCATGAAATCAGCCCTCGCCATCGTCACACTCGCCACGCTGGCGATCGCCGCAGCCTCGCCGACCTTGGCAAAAGGCTGCCTGAAAGGCGCCGTGGTCGGCGGCGTCGCCGGTCACTATGCCGGACATCACGGCGTGCTCGGCGCCGCCGCCGGTTGCCTCTACGGCCGCCACCGCGCCAAGGAACAGGAGCGGCAGCAGCAGGGCCAGGCGCCCGCGCCGGCCGGGCAGGAGAAGCTGTAAGGCTGTTTCCTCCGTCATTGCGAGGAGCCAACGGGTCGCGCGAATGCGCGCCCGATGACAGGCTCCGCGACGAAGCAATCCATTTCTCGGCGACATGGATTGCTTCGCTTCGCTCGCAATGACGACTGAAGCCCCGCGCGTGACGCGCGTCACATCGTGTCACCAGCGAAGGTGGCTAAATCGGCTCCATTAACGTCCTCGGCCTGAGGACGCCCGATGGAAACGCCGCCATGAACACCATCACCGCTCCGAAATCCCATCGCCTGAATCTGCCCGAAGGCCTGACGCTGACCGCGATCTTCCAGGCCGTTCCGGTCTTTGCCTCCGCGGTGCTGATGCTCAAGCTCACCGGAAGCCGGGAAATCGTCGGCGAACCCGGCGGCGCCGCGATCTTCGTGGTGCTGGCCTCGCTGATCTCCGCGCCGATCACAGTGTATTTCGGTCCGAAATTTCCAAAATTCTTCAAGAGCGGCTACGAGCCGCTGTTCTTCGACTCGACGCTGCCGTTCGCCGAAAAAATTCTGCGCTGGCGGATGCAGCCGACGGTGTCGCTGCAGCTGGTGACCTGGGTGATGCTGTTCTCGCTGCTGGCGGTAGGTGTCGCGAGCATGCGGTGATCTCCGTCACGGCGAAGGATTCTCACCGTCATTCCGGGTCTGGTGCGTTGCGCGACCGCCTACCTCTTCTTCCACCCACCCCGATGCCCCGGGGCGCCGCCGCTGGAGCGGGGGGAGGGGCCGAATTCCGGACCGGATTGGCGCGAGTCGGTCGGTTGGAAGATTTTGCTTCCGCTGCCCGGACGCACGTCCTCAGGCGAAGGTTTTCGCGGGCCGGTGCGGCCGGGGCGGTAGGGCAGGGATTCCGGGCCGTGCATTTCGTCGAGATGGGGTTTGTGGACTCGGGAGGGAGAAGTAGAGGCGCCGCCGCGTGACGCACCGCCACGCTTCTTCATCGCGCTCGCCGGCAAATTCGCGGCGTCGCCGTATTTCTTCGCTCCGGCATAGGCGCCAGCCTTGTTCTGCACCGTGCGCTGTTTGGCGGTGGGATCGTCGACCACGGCGAGTTCGGTGGCGCGCAGGCGCTTGACTTCGTCGCGCAGCCGGGCGGCTTCCTCGAAATTCAGATCGGCGGCGGCCTCGCGCATTCTGGTTTCGAGGTCGTTCAGCACGGTCTCGAAATTATGCCCGATGCTGATGACGTCGTCCGCTATGCCGCCGTCGCCGATCTCCACCAGCACATGGTCGCGCTCGTAGACGCTGTTCATGATGTCGCCGATGGATTTCTTAATGCTCTCCGGCGTGATGCCGTTGAGGGTGTTGTACTCGACCTGCTTCTCGCGGCGGCGGTCGGTCTCGGCGATGGCGCGCTGCATCGAGCCGGTGATCTGGTCGGCATAGAGGATCACCTTGCCGTCGACGTTGCGCGCGGCGCGGCCGATGGTCTGGATCAGCGATGTCTCGCTGCGCAGAAATCCTTCCTTGTCGGCGTCGAGGATCGCGACCAGCGCGCATTCGGGAATGTCGAGGCCTTCGCGCAACAGATTGATGCCGACCAGCGCGTCGAACGCGCCGAGCCGCAAATCCCTGATGATCTCGATGCGCTCGATGGTGTCGATGTCAGAGTGCATGTAACGCACGCGAATGCCTTGCTCATGCAGATATTCGGTGAGGTCTTCCGCCATGCGTTTTGTCAGCACGGTCACCAGCGAGCGGTACCCGGCCTGCGCGGTGGCACGCACCTCGCCGACGAGATCGTCGACCTGCGTGCGGGCGGGGCGGATGTCGACCGGCGGATCGATCAGCCCGGTGGGGCGGATCACCTGTTCGACGAACACGCCGCCGCTCTCGTTCAACTCCCACGCTGATGGCGTCGCCGACACCGCGACCGATTGCGGGCGCATCATGTCCCATTCCTCGAAGCGCAAGGGACGGTTGTCCATGCAGGAGGGCAGCCGGAAACCATATTCGGCCAGCGTCGCCTTGCGCCGGAAGTCGCCGCGGAACATGCCGCCGATCTGCGGCACGGTGACGTGGCTTTCATCGGCGAACACCAGTGCATTATCGGGGACGTATTCGAACAAAGTCGGCGGCGGCTCGCCAGGGCGGCGCCCCGTGAGGTAGCGCGAATAGTTTTCGATGCCGGCGCAGGAACCGGTCGCCTCCATCATTTCCAGATCGAAGGTGGTGCGCTGCTCCAGCCGCTGCGCTTCCAGTAGGCGGCCCTGATCATGGAGCTGGTCCAGCCGCATCTTCAATTCGGATTTGATCGACTTGATCGCCTGCACCAGCGTCGGCCGCGGCGTCACATAGTGCGAGTTGGCGTAGATCTTGATGAATTCCAGCTCGTCCTGCTTGTGGCCAGTGAGCGGATCGAATTCCTCGATATTTTCGACTGTGTCGCCGAACAGGTTCACGCGCCAGGCGCGGTCTTCATAGTGCGCCGGGAAGATGTCGATGACGTCGCCGCGCACGCGAAAGGTGCCGCGGGTGAAATCGGCCTGGGTGCGCTTGTACTGCAGCGCCACCAGATCGGCGATCAATTGCCGCTGGTCGATGCGCTCGCCCTTTTTCAGCGCAAACGTCATCGCGGTGTAGGTCTCGACCGAGCCGATACCGTAGATGCACGACACCGAGGCGACGATGATGACGTCGTCGCGCTCCAAAAGCGCCCGCGTCGCCGAATGGCGCATGCGGTCGATCTGCTCGTTGATCGACGAATCCTTCTCGATATAGGTGTCGGTGCGCGGGACGTAGGCCTCGGGCTGGTAGTAGTCGTAATAGCTGACAAAATACTCCACGGCATTGTCGGGGAAGAAGCTCTTGAACTCGCCATAGAGCTGCGCCGCCAGCGTCTTGTTCGGCGCCAGGATGATCGCCGGGCGCTGCGTGGCCTCGATCACCTTGGCCATGGTGTAGGTCTTGCCTGAGCCGGTGACACCGAGCAGCACCTGGGTGCGGTCGTTGCGGCTGATGCCTTCAACCAGTTCCTTGATCGCGGTGGGTTGGTCGCCCTTCGGCTCGTAGTCGGATTTGATCACGAAGCGGACGCCACCTTCGGATTTTTCCGGGCGCGGCGGCCGGTGCGGCGTCCAGATCTTGATCTGGCCGTCCTCGCCCTTGAACTCGGGGCGTCCGTCGCGGATCAGGTTTTCCAGCGCGTCGGCGGTGGCGGCGACGCCGAGCGCCTCCATCTTGTTGCGCGGCGGCCGCGCCATCGCAGCCAGATCTTCTTCCTCGGTGGTGAAGCCGAATTGTTTTGCGAGTTCCGGATCGAGCGTCGGTATCGTCGCCGAGGTGCCGTAATTGGCCTGCGGGGCTTCATCGAAGCCGGGGCTCGCGGCGACACCCCCACCCTGACCCTCCCCCGCAAGCGGGAGAGGGCTGGGTGGAGGGCTAACCGCCGCATCGCGCTTGGCCACATCGTCGCCGCTCCCGCGCGTCGACGCCCGGGCGCGATGCGCGGCGGCTTCGCCGCCGGAGCGCCGGTCCCAGGAATTGTCCGGCGGCGGCTGCAATCCGGTTCCGGAACCGAGCCCGGCATCGCCGCGGTTGATCGCGGGATTGAGCAGTTCCGCCAGCGCCGGCCCGATTGGCTGCACTTCCGGCCTCGACGCCTTGGAATTTGGCACCTTCGATTTCGGGTTTTTCGTGGGCTTCCGGGGAGTGTCGGGGTTCTTCGCCATGAGGCGAATATGGGATGAGTCCGGCCGACATAAAAGAGCAAACAGACCCCCGCGGCATGGACCGATCGTGGCCTGTGATCTGCCTTATTGCGGCAAAAATTGTCCGCCGTTCACGGCGTCGAGTCCTTCAGACCCGAGCGAACCGCCTCCTGATGGATGTGGCCGCATCTCGTGCATCTCAAGTGCCAGTATTCGAGTTCTGACGGACCGGGAATGATGCGCTGGACCACGAGGCGGGTGTCGCAGTTGGGACAATGGGATCGCACCGTCGCCGACGGCAATGGAGTCGGCTCGGCTTCAGATGAAGGCATGAATCAGGGTCAACTCAGGCTAGGCAGCCACCGGCGGCTTGGCTTGCAGCATCTGGTCGAGCCGGTTGATGTGAGCCATCGCGTCCACGATCGCGGCCTCGCGATTGGACCATGCGAAGCCGATTTCAAGCGTCGGAAACGGTTCGCCGTCGATGATGACTGGCTCCAGATCCGCGCGCCGGATTCGGGCGTGCCACAAATCCTTGCCCGCCTCAAAGGGCTCAATCGTGAAACCGTGATAATTCATGGCGCTGCTCCGGCAAATTCCAGAGCTGAAGGAACCATGGGCCGGCAAAAAGGCATGTGAACTCATTCACATGCTGGACCTATTTTTCACATCAGAGTGAAACGGTCGTACCGGCCTCAACGCCCTGGTCCAGACCGAATCAGCCGCGCGCAGCGATATGATCGGCGATGTCCGCGGCATCGTCGCCGACCCCGGACAGGAATGACGAGCTCATTTTCGACAACCATTGCAGGCCGAGGAAATACAGGCCGGGCACGTTGGTGACGCCGTGGCGGTGAACGGGACCGCCGCGCGGATCCAGCACCGGAATATCGATCCAGCCGAAATCGACGCCGTAGCCCGTGGCCCAGATCACCGCGCCGATATCGTCGGCGCTGATGTCGAGCCGGCGGAGCGGTTCGGCGACGCAGGGCGGATCCGGTAGCCGGGCGCGGGCGGCGGAATCCTGGGGCAGGTCGAGCGCATGACTCGCGACATGCGCATCCACCATGTCGAGGAACGCGGCGTAGATCGCATCGCCGTTAGCGAGACTGTCGGCGAGATCGCCGGCAAAGTCGAAGACGCCGTCGCGCGCCGCCTGGATTCGTCCCAGCAATGTCATGCCGTCGGCAGCGAAGCGGCGGAAGTCGATGGTTTGGCCGCCATAGGCGCCAGAGATCACCGGCAGCAATCGCGCCGGGTCGCGTTGCTCGACCGGCGTCTGATCGATGCGCATCTCGCTCAGCCACCAGATCAGGTCGCGTCCGCGGTATCGGCGCGGCAAGCGGCTGTGCCGGCCGACCGAGAGAAAGACGCGGCGGCCCGCCCGCAACAATTCCTCGGCGATCTGCGCGCCGGAGGCGCCGGAGCCGACGACCAGGACCGCGCCCGATGGAAGTTGATCGGGGTTTCGGTACCGGCTGGCGTGCACCTGAAAGACGCTGGCGTCATCGCGCCACCAGGCCGGCCTGACCGGCCGCTGGTAGGGACCGGTGGCGACGACGACATTGTCAGACTCGATTGAACCGATGGAGGTTTCGGCAACAAAGCCGGGACCGCCATCGCGGCGTCGTAGCGCGTCCACCGATACGCCGCAGCGGATCGGCGCCGCGATGAAATCGGCATAGGCGCTGATGAAATCCACGATCTCCCTGCTGGTCGTGAAGCCGTCGGGGTCGCTGTGAGGGTAGGGAAAATCCGGCAGCCGCACCGACCAGTTGGGAAACTGAAATCGCAGGCCGTCCCAGCGTTCGCTGCGCCAGCGTTCGGCGATCCGGTGCCGCTCCAGCACGAGATGCGCAAGGTCGCGCTCCTTGAGCCTGTGGCTCATCGTCAGCCCGGCATGGCCGCCGCCGATGATGAGTGTTTTTATTTGTTCAATCGGCATTGCGCTGAGCCTTACCTATGAATTTGCCTGCGGATTTGCCGCACCCGGCAGGTCCTGCCGCGGCGCGCATGATCCAGCGCCGGAATGCAGCGAAATCGCGTTGCCCGGTTTGGAAGCTGCGATAGACCAGATACCAGCGCATGCCTTTTGGCACCGTCAGTGCAAATGGCGCAATCAGCCGACCGGCGGAGATGTCGTCGTCGATGTAGGGCCGAATGCCCATCGCGATACCCAACCCGTCGACGGCGGCCTGCAGCGCCTGGCCATAGAATTGAAACTCCGGTCCGCGCGCCGTCACGCGCGCGACGGCTGAAGCCTTGAGCCACAATGGCCAGTCGCCGGGCGAATGTGCAACGCGCAGCAGGCTTGGTCCCTTCATGTCGCCGGGGCGTTTCAGTTGCATCGCCAGTCGCGGCGCGCATACCGGCAGCAGATCGGCCGCGAACAATGGTTCGGCGACCAGACCCGGCCACTCGCCGTCGCCGAGCTGAATGCCGCAACTCCAGTCCTCGCCGAACGGAGCCGCAGCGCCCCCGGTGGTAATCCGCACGTCGATGCCGGGCTCGTGTTTGCGAAAATCCGCCAGCCGCGGAATCAGCCACCGCATCGCAAAGGTCGGACCGACGCCGATGGTCAGTACGCGGACGCTGGACGGCGCGGTGATCTGCGCGGTCAGGCTCGCCAGCGCATCGAAGATCGGCGTCAGCCCGCTCTGATAGGCGCGCCCGGCCGACGTCATCAAAAGGCGATTGGCCTTGCGCTCGAACAGGGCGACGCCGAGCCGCTGTTCCAGAAGATGCACCATGCGGCTGACCGCCGCCGCCGACACGTTCAATTCGGTGCCTGCGGCGGCAAAACTGCCGCTGCGCGCCGCCGCCTCGAACGCCTTGATGCCGTTGAGAAACAGCAGTCGTCGCATTGATACCCTCAGAAAAACTGATGCCAGGCCAAGATAACTCGGTTTGCGCAAACCGCACAAGCAAGGCAGAACTGCTGGCGGAGGATCGGATGTCGCCGTTGCTGATTGCCGCGCTTGGGTTGCTGATGGTCGCGACGGCGTTCTTGTCCGGCCTGTTCGGTATGGCCGGCGGGCTGATCCTGATCGGCGTGCTCTTGACCATCCTGCCGCTGCCCTCCGCGATGGTGCTGCATGCGATCACGCAGATGGCCTCGAACGGCTGGCGCGCTTTTCTCTGGCGCGAACACATTCGCTGGCGGCCGGTGTCGATCTATCTGATCGGGTGCGCGGTCGCGTTGGCAGCGTGGTCGATCACCCGCTATGTGCCGGACAAGCCGGTAGCGCTATTGCTGTTGGGGGTGACGCCGTTCATGGCGCGGCTGATGCCGCCGGGCATCAAGCCCAACCCCGAAAGCATCTGGCAGGGCACCTTTTACGGCTCGATCTGCATGGGGCTGATGCTGATGACCGGCGTCTCCGGGCCGCTGATGGACACGTTCTTTCTCGGCGGCAAATTCGATCGCCGCGGCATCGTTGCCACCAAGGCGACCTGTCAGGTCGCCAGCCACTTCGTCAAGCTGATCTATTTCGGCGGCATCATCGATCAGGCCGCGACGCTCGATCCGGTTCTCGCCGGTGTCGCCGTCGCCGCATCGATGACCGGCACGACATTGGCGCGGCGCATCCTCGAAGCCATGACCGATCAGCAATTCCGCACCTGGGCCGGGCGGCTGATCACGACCGTCGCCTGCTACTACATCGTGTACGGCGGCTGGCTGCTGCTGGCGCGCAGTTCGGCGGCTTCCTTCTGACGACAGGAATGCGGCAGGTGTCGCCGGATGCGCTGGTCCGTCGCGGGGACAGAGAGCGGCGATCACCGAGGGACGGCGAGAAATTCGTCCGCGAGCACGGCCCCGAGCTGATCGCTTCGTCCTCTATCTTGCTGGAATACCAAGATGCGGCCGAATGATTTCGATCATCCGATCGGCCGAGGTGCCGGGCGGGAAGAATCCGAGATAATTGCCGTCTCGGTCCATCAAATAGATGAAGGCCGTGTGATCGACGGTGTAGTCGGACGGGTCTTTGCCGACACTGACCTTGGCGTAATAGACCTTGTAGGCATCGGCGGCCCGCCGGATGGCGTCGCCGCTGCCGGTCAATCCGATCAGGCGCGGGTGAAACAGCGGCACGTATTCGGCGAGATGATCCGATGTGTCGCGTTCTGGATCGACGATGATGAACAGCGGCTGCACCTGGGCTGCATCAGCGCCCAACTTGTCGAGCGCAAGGCCGATCGCCTGCAGATCGGTCGGACAGACGTCGGGACACTAGGTGAAGCCGAAATAAACCAGCATCAGCTTGCCGCGAAAGTCGCGCTCGGTACGCACGCGGCCCGTGTGATCGATCAGCTCGAACGGGCCGCCGACCGGCTCCCGATTCCACATCAGGATGTCCATGATCTCCGCAGCCGATCGCGCGGGTGCGTCACCAGCGCAAGCCGGCGTCAACGTCAGCAACAGGCCGACGCCGACCCGGCAAGCTGCGCGACGAATCATACGCCGAAGGTGAGACGGCTGCCCGTGGTCGTGACCAGGACCTTGTCGCCCATCTGCGCGGTGGCTTCCTGAACGAAATTCAGGCCACTGCAATGCATCGGGATCAGAACGTCGGGATCGAGCGCCTTGATCTCGCCGACCACCTGCGCGAGGTAATCCTTCGGCGCCGGTCCCAGATGAAATCCGCCGACGATGGCGTGGACCTTCTGGATGCCGGAGACCTCCTGCGCCTGCTTCACCGAGTTGACGATGCCGACATGACCGCAGGAACTGATGACGACCAGGCCGAAATCCTTGACGTTGAAGCATGTCGCATGCTCGTGGATGTGCTCGTCGGGAACGATCTTGCCCTCCATTTCGGCCGGCAGATAGTGGCCGATGTTGCAGCCGAGACCATCCTTCATGCCGAATTCGACATAGGTTTGCGGCAGGATGCGCTCGCCGCTCCGGCGCGTGATCTTGCCTGTGGTGAATGCATGTCCGGCGATGACGGTCGGCGTCTCGCACAACACGGTCGAGACCTTCTGCGCCGCCAGTTGACGGCGATCGAGCGCGCCGAAATCCGCGAACTGGCCTTTTGCGGCCGTGGCAGTGACCCGGTGGCAGAAATTGTCCTCGCCGCCGGCATAGAGCTTCACGTCGGCGGGCAGCTTGTCGCGGAATTTGTCGAGGAAGCCGAGCAGGCCGCCGAAGTGATCGTAATGTCCGTGGCTGACGATCAGCGCATCGAGCTTTGAGGGATCGACGCCGACCAGTTCCATGTTGTTGATGCAGAACCTCGGGCGTGTAGCCGTAGTCCAGCATCAGCGTGCGTTGATTTCCACCGCCCTGCGATTCCAGCCACAGCGACAGTCCCCATTCATTGTGCAGCGACTTTCGGAAATCGGCAGCCCTGCGCCGCCGGCACGATCGATACGCCGTTGGCCTGTTTCGGCCGGAAAAACTGATCGTAGCTGCTGTCGACCAGAACCCGGATCGACAACTTGTCCACTGTCGGCACCTCGATCGGTGCCGCGCTTGCGATCTCGACGCATGAAAACGCGCTCGCTGCGGCGGCGCCGGCGAATGCCGCCGAGGCCTTCAGAAAGTCGCGCCGGGCCAGTTCGTTGCTCATTTGGCGTCTCCGGAAAAGGTTTTGATTGTGAAGTTCGAAAAGCAACTTTGCAAAACTTAGGCGCAATCAACCGGCGCCTCAATGCCAGATCGGATTTCTCATCACTTTCGCGCTCCGGTAAGCAAATGCCATTGACTTGATCTGCGCGTTCCGGCAACATTCATGCATCCGCATCCACTTTGCGATGCCCGCAATTCCGTCACAGCAGCAGGAACGCTCCCATGATCGATCTGTATTACTGGACCACGCCGAACGGCCACAAGATCACGATGTTCCTCGAAGAGACCGGGCTGAAGTATAAAATTCTCCCTGTTAACATCGGCAAGGGCGATCAGTTCAAGCCGGAGTTTCTGGCGATCGCGCCCAACAACCGCATTCCGGCGATGGTCGATCACGAACCGAAGGGCGGCGGCAAACCGATCTCGATCTTCGAATCCGGCGCGATGCTGCTTGTATCTTGCCGAGAAGACCGGAAAATTCCTGCCCGCCGACCTCTACGGCCGCTACGACGCGATCCAGTGGACGTTCTGGCAGATGGGCGGGCTCGGGCCGATGGCCGGGCAGAACCATCACTTCCGCAACTACGCCCAGGAAAAAATCAAATACGCGATCGACCGCTATGTGAACGAGACCAACCGGCTCTACGGCGTGCTCAACAAGCGTCTCACGGATCGCGAATTCATCGCCGGCGAATACTCGATCGCGGACATGGCAAGCTATCCCTGGATCGTGCCCTATAAGAACCAGGACCAGAACATCGACGACTTCCCGCATCTCAAGCGCTGGCTGGAAACCATCCGCGCCCGCCCGGCGACCGAGCGCGCCTACGCGATGGCGAAGGAGGTCAATCCGAATTTCGGCCAGCCCGCGATCCGCACCGAGGAAGAGCGCAAGCTGTTGTTCGGGCAGACCGCGGCGGTGGTGAAGTAGTAGACACTTGTCATCACCCGCGAAAGCGAAAGCGGATGATCCAGTAAACGCAGGCGCCGATGCTTTACACAAACGTCACGGCGTACTGGATGCCCCGCTTTCGCGGGGCATGACGGATGACGGGTAAGCCGTCATTGCGAGCGCCGCGAAGCAATCCATGGGGCCACGAAAAGGTCTGGATTGCTTCGTCGCTGACATTTCTCGCAATGACGGGCCTAACGTCGGAGCAGGGGGCGCGTCATGACTCTAAAACTCTTCGAACTGGTCGGCGCTGACGAAACCCGTCCGTTCAGTCCGTTCTGCTGGCGGACGCGGATGGCGCTGGCGCATAAGGGGCTGTCGGCGGATTCGATTCCCTGGTGCTTCACCGAGAAGGCCACGATCGCTCCGTACAACTCCGAAAAGGTACCCGTGCTGATCGACGGCGAAACGCCGGTCGCCAATTCCTGGGCGATCGCGAATTATCTGGAAGACCATTATCCGGATCGTCCCTCGCTGTTCGGCGGCGAGGGCGGCCGCGCGATGGGCCGGATGCTGAACTGGTGGGGCGATGTTACCGTGATCGGCGGCATGTTTCCGCTGATCGTCGCGGATATTCCCGGACATCTAAATCCGGTTGACGCGGCCTATTTCCGCAGCACGCGCGAAGCCCGCTTCGGCAAGCCTCTGGAAGAAGTCGTGGCGGGACGCGATAAATCCGTCGAGGGTTTTCGCAAGGCGCTCGATCCGATGCGGCTTACCTTGAAGACGCAACCGTGGCTCGGCGGCGAAAAGCCAAATTATGCCGATTACATCGTATTTGGCGCATTCCAGTGGGCGCGTGTGGTCAGCCCGTTCAAATTGCTCGCCGAGAATGATCCGGTCCATGCGTGGCGCGAAGAGCTGCTCGATGCGTTCGACGGCATGGCGCGCAAATCGCCGGGCTATCAGGTGTAGCTTCAGGAACTAACGGTTAGTCCCTGGAAAGCCCACGGTCTGTGACAGCAGCACCTGATGGTCATGGCCCAGTCCCAGAGCATCGGCGATCGCGTCGCGATTGATCCATGCCCGGATCACGGTGGACAGCCCGTTGGCGGCGGCGAACAAATAGACGTTTTGCGAGATCGCGCCGGCCGCGGCGGAAGCAAAGCTCTCGCGGCTTGCGACCGGCACAAGCGTCATGCGGCTGTGGTCGGCGATGAAGACGAGGTCGAGCGGCGCCTCGTCGACAAAATCCTGATAGCCGGTGACGCGGCGCAGGTCGCTGCCGGCGACGAGTCGCAATTCGTTCGCGGCCGCGTCGTACAAATAGGCACCCGAGGGCAGCGCGACATAGACGTCGATTTCCTGCGCGTTCATCGCCGACGGCGCGGTCCGTCCTCCGCCCGGCCGGTTGATGCCGTTGGCAGCCCAGAGAAGGTTGGACAGCATCGGCAGCGGCAGCTCGGAGCCCGCGAACTCGCGGGCCGAGTGCCGCTTCGAAATGGCTTCCATCAGCGGCATCCCGCCGGTTGTGTCGGGAGCGGGGAGTACGATCTTGGGCGCGGAATCACCTCGTGCCGGCTTGGGGCGCAATCGCCCCATCGCGCCGAGCGCCAGTTTTGTCAGGGTATTCATCGCACCGGTCTCCCATCATCGGGTTGGAGTTTGCCGCGTGATTTTCCGGCCGGTCAGGCCGTCCGGGTCGAGGCCTTCGGCGGCCCATCGAAGTCCAGATTGGATTCGATCAGCGTGGCGTTGCCCTGGTTGACCATCTCCACGGCGCCCTTGGCGTCGACCGCTCGCGCCTCGAACAGCGCGCATTCCTCCAGATCACCGTCGATCATCAATTTCTGCGCGGTCCTGAATCGGGCAAGCGCGGCCTTGCCCGATTCGAACGTCTTGAAATCGAATTCCTCATTGGGCCGTTTGAGGCGGACCACGAACATGATGACCTTTCGCTCGGCGCGCGTCGTTGGAACCGCCGCTTATGAAGTCCCAGGATCGGCGGCGGCGCCTTGTTCTAGATCAAGAAATGCCCACGGCCGGTTGTTGACAACCGCCCGGCGTCTCGATCATTCTGGCGGCACTGCATGTAGGGCGCATCGGCTGACGCCGAAGGGGCAATGCCCACCTACGAATTGACCGCCTAGGCAATGTCAACCGTAGCGCGCCCATGTCCAATCTCGAGAACCTCAAAAAACAGGCCAAGCTTGTCTTGCGCTGGCATCGCGACCGGTACTATCCGGTCGCGGCGCAGATCAGGTCGGCCTTGCCCCGTTACAGCCGGATGACCAACTCGGAAATTCTCGCGCAAAGCTTCAAGCTGAGCGATGCGCAGGAGCTGGTCGCACGGCAACATGGTTTTGAAAACTGGCAGGCGCTGAAGAGAGGACTTAACACCATGTCAGATCGTGCAGAGACAATTTCCACCAAAGCCGTCATCGCCGGCGCCGAGCCGCAATTGTTCGTTGCCGATATCAAGGCGTCCTGCGATTTCTTCACGGCAAGACTCGGCTTTGTTGTCGCGTTCAGCTATGGCGAGCCGCCGTTCTATGCGCAGGTCAGGCGCGATAGTGCACGAATCAATCTGCGCTGCGTTGAGCGGCCCGTGATCGATGTGGCGATGCGGGATCGTGAGGAGTTGCTGTCGGCGTCGCTCACGGTCGCGACGCCTCAGGAGATCAAGGCGCTGTTTCTCGAGTTTCAAGCCGCCGGGGTGGCGTTCTTCCAAACGCTGAAGAGCGAGCCCTGGGGCGCGCGGGATTTTATCCTAAAGGACCCTGACGGGAATTTGCTTTTGTTCGCGGGACCCGCGGAGTAGTCGATCTCCGCCGCCTATCGCGCACTCATGGCAACCTGGGCCGCCTTGCGCAAACAATCGCGGCATAGGCAATCTCGGCCCGCGCTCGGCATCGGCAGCCGGGCGGGCTCCTCGGCGCACCAGCATTGCGCCGACAGGCTGCAGGAAAATTCCGTTCCGCAGCCGGAACAGGCGAGACGGCGGGGACGCGGATTTTCTAACCGATTTGTCATGAATTGAGCCGAACCTTGGCTTTGTTTTTAATGTCGGGTTCATGCCGAAGGGCGGTATGATCCGCAAGCGAATATACGCCCGCGAGAATCCAAGAGAAGTCTGAAGTCTAGAGGGAAATCCGATGACCCGCGATTCGCAAGCCGCTCTGGTCGCGCTCAATCGGTTCGGATTTGGCGCCCGCGGCGGCGCGTCGGGCGATTTCGTCAATGCCGCCTCCGATCCGCGCGACTTCGTCAAAGCCGAACTGAGCCGCCCCAGCGGCGTGTTGCTCGAGGTGCCCGGACTGCTGTCGACTCCGGCCTATGGACAGGCGGTGTTCGCGTATCAGGCGGAGGTCAAACAGGCGCGCGAGGCCATGGCGAAATCGGCGGCGCGCGGCTCCGAGGCTGCGCCCGCGCCGCCGGCAACGGACGCCAGGCCGCAACGGCGCAATCTTTCGCTCAACAGCATCGCCATGGATATGGCGGGAAAAGAGCCGGCGGCAAAGGAATTGTCGGCCAAGGATGCGGCGATGACGGCGCCGGAAAGCGGCAGTGTCAACGCGACGATGGCGCCGACCGAAACCATGCAGCCAGGCGCAGCAAAGCCGCCGGCGCAGCCGCTCAACATCATTCAGAAAACCTATCGCGCCGAGGCGCTGGCGCGGCTGCAGCGCGCCGTGATCGCGGATTGCGGCTTCACCGAGCGGCTGGTGGCGTTCTGGTCCAACCATTTCTGCATCTCCGCCAACAAGGGCGAGTTGGCGCGGATGTGGGCCGGCTCGTTCGAGCGCGAGGCGATCAGGCCTCACGTGCTCGGGCGTTTCGGCGACATGCTGAAGGCGGTCGAGCAGCATCCGGCGATGCTGTTCTTTCTCGACAACCAGCAATCGCTCGGCCCGGATTCCCGCGCCGGGCAAAACCGCAAGCGCGGGCTGAACGAGAATCTGGCGCGCGAAATCATGGAGCTGCATACGCTCGGTGTCGGCGGCGGCTATTCGCAGGACGACGTGACCTCGCTGGCGCGCATCATCACCGGCTGGACCTTCGCCGGACGGCAGGGACAGCTCGGCACGCCCGGCAGTTTTGTCTTCAATGCCAATGCGCACCAGCCGGGGCCGCAGCAGCTGCTCGGCAAGACCTACGAGAACAACGGCGTCGCGCAGGGCGAGGCGGCACTTGCCGATGTCGCCCGCCATCCTTCCACTGCGAAATTCATCGCGACCAAATTCGCCCGCCACTTCGTGGCCGACGATCCGCCGCCGGCGCTGGTGACGCGGCTGCAAAATGTGTTCAGTAAATCCGACGGCGATCTCAAGATGCTGGCGCTGGCGCTTCTGGATTCCGACGAGGCCTGGCAGGCGCCATTGACCAAGTTGCGCAGTCCTTACGAATTCCTGGTGGCGACAGGCCGCCTGCTGGCGCGCATCCCGGAAGATCCCGGCCGCTATCTCGGCGCCCTGAACGTGCTGGGGCAGCCGCTGTGGTCTCCAGCCGGACCGAACGGATTTGCCGATACCAATGCCGCATGGGCCGCGCCCGAGGGCATGAAGCTGCGGCTCGACATTTCGGCGCAGCTGGCCTCGCGTCTCGCCGACACGATCGATCCCCGCGATCTGCTGGAGATGGCCGCGGCGGACGCGGCATCGAGCGAAACGCGGCGCACCATCGAGCGCGCGGAATCGCGGCAGCAGGCGCTGGCGCTGTTGCTGATGTCGCCGGAATTCCAGAGGAGATGACGATGGATTGCCGCGAAAGCCGCACATCGCTTGCGACCACGCGCCGTTCGCTGCTGCTCGGCGGCGCCTCGTTCGCCGCCTGGGCCTATTTGCCGAAATTCGCGCGCGCCGCCGACGGACGCGATCCGCGCCTGATCGTCGTGATTTTGCGCGGCGCGCTGGACGGCCTCGCCACGGTGGCGCCGACCGGCGATCCCGATTATGCCGGCCTGCATGGTTCGATCGCGCTGACATCGGACGGTCCGCACGCCGCCACCATGCTGGATTCGTTCTTCGCGCTACATCCGTCGATGCCGGAATTCGCGCGGATGTATAAGGACAAGCACGCCGCGATCGTCCACGCTGTTGCAACGTCCTATCGCGACCGTTCGCATTTCGACGGACAGGACGTGCTGGAAAGCGGCTTTGCCGGTCCGGGCCGGGTGCAATCCGGCTGGCTCAACCGCGCGCTGGAGGTGCTGCCGAAAGGCCAGCGGGTCATGAGCGGCCTCGCCATCGGCCCGACCACGCCGCTGGTGCTGCGCGGCGCCGCGCCGACGGTGGGCTGGGCGCCGGTGGCATTGCCGCAGGCGGCCGACGATACCGCGATGCGCCTGGTCGAACTTTACAGTCATCGCGATCCCGCGCTGGCGTCGGCATTGTCGCAGGGCCTGCAACTCGACAAGGCCGCGCAAGGCGACGACATGAAGCCGAAGCCGGGCACCAACGGCGCCGGCGCGATGAAGCTGGTGGCGCGCGGCGCGGCAAAGCTGATGGCCGCCGACGTCGGCCCGCGGATCGCAGCGCTCGCCTTCGACGGCTGGGACACCCACGCCAACGAAGGCGGTGCGGTCGGCCGGCTGGCGCAATTGCTGTCCGGCCTCGACGGCGCGCTGCTGGAATTCGAGAAAGGATTGGGCGAGCGCTGGCGCGACACCGTGGTGGTGGTCGCCACCGAGTTCGGCCGCACCGCGCGCATCAACGGCACCGAAGGTACCGATCACGGCACCGGCACCATCGCCTTGCTCGCCGGCGGCGCGGTGAAGGGCGGAAGGGTAATTTCCGACTGGCCGGGTCTGAAGCCCGCCAATCTCTATGAGGGCCGCGATCTCGCGCCGACCACCGATCTGCGCGCCGTGATAAAAGGCGTGCTGCACGACCATCTCGGCATCGCCGAGCGCGTGCTGGCGGAGACGGTATTCCCCGACAGCGCGGCGGTAAAGGCGATGAAGGGCTTGATGGGGTAGGCTGCCAGAACAACCCCACATTCTTCGACGTGTCGTGTTTGGCTGCGGGCCGCGCGACGTCTTGCCGAATGTCGAATTACTGTGCCGTCGAACCTGAGAAATCCTTTGACAGGAAGTTCAGTACCATCACGGCTCGTTGCAAAACCAATTCAGCAATGACCGCGATGTGCAGCCAATAGCGATTTTGGATTTCATCGACGTGCTCGCTCTTCACCTGCACGTTCAAAATGCCCCACTGCAATCCCGTAAGTTGGAATTCCATGAAGAGGCGGTCATATTCTTCGGCGCCCAACAGCATGTTGAGTTTGGCCTCGACGGCGAGTTGCTGATGCTTTGTGATGCAATTCATTGGCATCCTCCCGTGCCTTTGTCCGGTTTGAAAGATCACTCAAATTCCGAGCGCATTCGAGATCTCGCCGAGGGTTGCCTTTTCGGCGTCGCTCACCTGAACGCCGCCGCCGAATAAGCTGCCGCCTTCGGTGGCTGCCTCGGCGGTGCTTTGACTGATCTGACGCAGCCAACCTTTGAAAGCAGCGGCATCGCCGGGCGCCTTTGCAGCCAGCAAGGACGAAACCTGGCGCAGAGAGTCGATGGATTTGGTCTTGATGTCCGCGGGCTTGACACCGGCGAAGTCCGCCTTGAGGCCGTCACGCGCGGCGCTTCGCCCCTCGCTGACGGAGAAATCGGCAACCACCGCCTTGACGAGGGCATTCGTGCTGGGGTCGGTCGCGGCTTTCGTCAGCGCAGCGCCGCCGGCGAACGACTCCTTCAAAAGGCCCCATAGGCCGCTGGGATCGGCCGCCGTGATGGCCATTCCCGCAATCATGGGGCTCTTCAAAAGCAGCGTCCATTCATCCTTGGTGAAATTGGTTTTGTCGGCCATCGATATTCCTCCTTCTATCCGTCCGTAGCGCGGTTCGCCGCGAGCAGACCGCGCTGCGGATTTTGGAACTCAGGCTCTCGACAGCGCGTTGAGTTTTCCGCGAAGCTCGTCGATCGCGGGCTTGGCGACGTCTCCCACGCCAGGGGTCGCCAGTACCTTGTCACACATCTGGTCGATGGCAGGCTTTGTTACCGCGATCAACTTGGCAAGCGTGCTTCTTCCCTCGGGGGTCAGCTTCGTCGCGAGGTTGCTGATTTCGTTCAATTGCGCTGTTGCCTCGTGAAGCTTGGGCAGGGCCGCCTGGGCCGAGGCGACATCGGTGATGCTCGGCAGCACGGACCTCAAGGCGCCGACGGACGAATTCAGCTGGTTCGCCAGGTTCATCCCGCCAACCGTGAGATCCGCAGGCGCCATACCCACGGTCCCGACCGCGGGCTGCGTCGCGGCAGTACGCGGCAACTCAGCGGTCGTTTCGCCTCCGGGACGGCCGAGGGCAAACCAGGCAAGGCCGGCCACGACGGCTAGCGCGACCAACCAATAGGGCCACTGCGATGGCGCTGCCCTGGATGCCGTGTAAGCCGCCTGACTTGCGCCTGCCGCTGTCCGTTCCGCTGTGCCTGCCATTCGGCTCCCGGCGGCTGAAGCCGCCGTGGCGCCGCTGCGCAAGCTTCCTTCGGCCTTGTCGATAAGTCCGGCCGCGCTCAACTGATCGGCCAGGCCGGACGGGATCGCCGCGGCGATCTGCGCCTTTTGCGAACTCAGAAGGGACGCCAGGCCGCTTGCATCCAGGCCCGCGCTGCGCTGCTGTTGACCCAAAACTCCGAGGACCACCGGACCAAGCATGCCTAGCAGCGATTTGCCGGAACCGGTGTCTACACCGGCGAACTTGCCGATCGACTGCGCCATGGTGTCCAGCGTTCCGCCTCCGAACAGGCCGGACAGCATGCTCGATCCGGTCTCGGTCAATGTGTTCTGGCCTGACCCTCCAATGAGGCCTTTGAGGGTTTCGAGCGACCCCTGTTGCTGTCCAAGAACATTGGTGAGTTGGCGCGCGCCATTCGGGGTGGCAGCCACGTCGGCGAGGCTCGAAAGCAGCGCAGGGACAGCGCCTCCGATCGCCTTTTGCGCGACGCTGCGATCAAAGCCCAGCGCAGAAGCGATCTTTGCGATCATGTCGGGGGTCAGGAATTGCATCACAACAGAGACGAGACTTGCGGCCATGGCGATCTCTCCATTTTGATTTTGGTCGTGAGGTGAGTTGTCTGGTTAGCTCCCGGGACTGCGGCTCGATTTCCAGCCGCCTTGTCGACCAATTGCTGCAACAAAGATTTCGGTTCGAGTTATGCTGGTGTCGATGGAGTTATGGCCATTTCCGGGTCCACCGTTTCACCAACAGATTTGCGCCACCTGTCAATGAATCCCTTTCGGCCACATGTGATGCTCGGCCGAAGTCTCCGGCCCTGTCATAATTACAACGCCGGGAACGCGCGCACGTCGAGTTGGACCTAGGTCCAGTGCAACCTGTACGAGACTACAGTGGAACCCTGAGACGTGGCTTGCGCCAGGCAATGAATCGCCGTGCGGACGAAACCAGGTCGAACTTGATCCCGAGGTTTTGCCTCGAGTTCCAAGCGGACCACGACAGTGTCGGTGACTTATCCCGGAGGTCAGTCATCGCGCATCACTGGCCAAAGATATCGAGAGACACTTATCGCGTCCCGATTTGCCTGCGATCGAGGGCGTCATCCAGCATTGCCGAATTGCACTTCACGGCCGCTTTGCATCCTTCGTCTCACCCACCGGCAAGAATGAGCGTGGTCGTGCGCGCGACAGCTTTAAGAAGAAGCCTTCACTGAGTGTTCCGGACGTCGATCCAGGCAAGCCGAGCGCAGGAAGGCATCACGGCTTTGTGATCTTGTCGATCTCCGCGATCTCTTCCGCGCTCAGCGCCCAGTCGATCGCCCTCGCGTTCTGCTCGACCTGTTCGACGCGGGTGGCACCTGCGATCACGCTTGCGACCTGCGGTCGCGATGCCAGCCATGAGAACGCCAGTTCCAGCATGGAGTGGCCGCGCTTCTCCGCGAAGGCCTGCAGTTTCTCGACGATGTCCTCGTTGCGCGGCGTGACGTAGCGGTCGCGCAAGGCGGGCGCCTTGCCGAAACGCGTGTCCTCAGGCGCGGGCGCACCGCGCTTGTATTTGCCGGTCAACAAGCCGCTGGCCAGCGGGAAGAACGGCAGCAGCCCGAGCTTGTATTCCTGCGCCGCCGGCAGCAGATCCTTTTCGATGTCGCGCACCACCAGGCTGTATTCGTCCTGGCACGACACGAACTTGTTGACGTTCATCTGCCGCGCGATCAGTTCGGCCTCGGCGATGCGCCATGCCGGAAAATTCGAATTCCCGATGTAGCGAACCTTGCCCTGCCGGACCAGATCGTCCAGCGCCCGCAGCGTTTCCTCAATCGGCGTCAGGGAATCATAATCGTGCTGCTGGTAGAGATCGATATAGTCGGTCTTCAGCCGCGACAGGCTGGCCTCGACCGCGGACATGATGTAGCGCCGCGAGGCGCCCTGCTTGGTGCCGTCGGTCGCCATCGGCTTGGAATATTTTGTCGCCAGCACGATGTCCTTGCGGCGGTCGCCGAGCACCTGGCCCAGCACCGTCTCGGAGCCGCCCATCCCGGCATAGATATCGGCGGTGTCGAACAGCGTGATGCCGAGGTCGATCGCCTTGTGGATCACCTTGCGCGAGGTTTCGAGGTCGGTGCGCTGGCCGAAATTGTTGCAGCCAAGGCCGACAGCGGAAACGCGCAGGCCGGAGCCGCCGAGATTGCGAATTTGCATGGATGGATCCTGTAGGGAGAAGCGCGAGAGGGACTGCATTGTGGCGCGCTTGCGCCGAAGCCGCAAGGTGCGGTCCTGTCATGGGACGTCAGGCCGGCTAAGCCACCGGGAACGGTGCCAGCGCCGCTTGGGTCGGGCTTGGCAGCGGCGGAGCGGCCCCGCAGCGCCGCCGCTGTCATCCGCCGGACGGATATTTCCGCGTCACGCGCGATCGCCTTGCGGTCCGTGCTGATATCATGGGCTTTGGCTTCGCCCCAGCTTACGGTGACGTCGACGGCTCCCGACGACAGCACGTGAAGCAGATGCGGGAGCAGGTCGGCGTCGCCGTACCATGCGACGCGTTCGCGCAAGCTGCGGCCCATCGGCACGCCGCTGAATCCGACATAGGCCAGCGACATCGGCTGCACCGTGACGTGGGTATGATGCGTGCTGTTGCCGAGCGCGTGGTGGACCGCGCCGACCAGCGACGAGCGGAACGGCAGCACGCGGGTGCCGTCGCTCGAGGTGCCCTCGGCGAACAGCACCACGGCATCGCCGCCAAGCAGCCGGCCTGCGATGTCCCGGGTCGCGGCGCCGGTCTGATGCCGGGCCTGCCGGTTGATGAAGACGGTCCGCTGCAATCGTGCCAGCCAGCCGAGCACCGGCCATGTCGCGACTTCGCTCTTGGCAACAAACACCACCGGCCCCAGCGCGCCGACGACGCAGATGTCGAGCCAGGACACATGGTTGGAGAGGATCAGCGCCGGCCCAGCCGTCGAGCGCCGGCCGACCTCGTGAATCCGCACCCCGATCAGCGCGCAGAGAATACGATGATATAGCTGCGGAATGACTCGATGCAGCCACAGCCCGAACGCCAGCCCGATCAGCTGCAATGGCAATAGCAGCAGCGTGAGGACGAGAAAAGCCAATGCGATGAGGATGATGCGGATCATGAAAGCGGGTCGTCGAACGGATGAGCGGAGTCCAATGTGCGGCGGTTACACGTCACGCGAGCGATGTGGATGAAAAAAGTGCGGCCCCGGTCAGACGCGGCGACTGACGGGGACCGCTTGGGGGCGTGTGATCTGTGACGGGGGGCGATCAGACGCAGGGGAAACCTAACCCTGCTGTGTTACGCGCCAGTGACAGCCGGACTTATCCACAGGCGGGGGAAGGCCGGTGCCGCTGGTTTCCCGCACCCGGAGGGTCCGGCGTGACCGGCGATGTCATCAGAATATCTTGCGATAGACGACGAATCCCGAGTGCTCCGCGACCTTGTTGTAGAGTTGCATCGCGGTGAAGTTCGTTTCATGGGTTTGCCAGTACACGCGCGGCGATCCGGCAAGCCTCGCTCGTTCGTAGACGCCGTTGATGAGCGCTCTGCCGACGCCTTTTCCGCGCGCGGCTTCGCTCGTGAACAAATCCTGCAAATAGCAGACCGGTGCAATCGCCGTGGTGCTGCGATGAAAGAGATAATGCGTCAGGCCAAGCAATTCTCCGCCGCTCTCCGCGACGAGCGCGTGTACCGGCTCGTAGGCGTCGAAGAAACGCGCCCATGTCATCGCGGTAATTTCCGGGGCAAGCGCGGTGGCGCCGGACCGCCCGTAAAACGAATTGTATCCGTCCCACAGAGGAAGCCATTGGTCGTAGTCCTGCCGGGATATCGAGCGGATGATCAAGTCGTCGGACATTTGCGGTTCTGCATTCATGACGGGAGGATTGCGCAAGGCGCGCCGCATCTCGTTCAACAGAGATACCGCCGGGAAGGATCGAGCTCAATCGAAGTTTCGATGCCGCTTGCGGCTATTCCGCGGCGGCGCGCAATTGCCGCGCAAAGCCGTGATCGCCGCCGCCGCGCAGCGAACGGTAGTATTCCGCATTTGAGAGGTCGTCGTAGTGGTGGACGAGGTCGGTCACCGGCGTGTAGCTCAGCATTCGCCCGCCGTCCGACAACGCCGTGCAGCTGAAGCGCAGCACCCTTCCGTCGGCGAGATGGATGTTGATCGGCGTCGAATCACCTGATCGCATCATCTCCGTGCGCTGCGCGATGAAGGCGCTCAATTCATCCTCCGGCAGCTCATAGGCGCCGGTATCGCGGCCGTGATACATCAGCGCGATGAACGGCGGCCTGCTGTCGGCCTTCTCGTCGGGCAGCGAAAAATAATCGCGGAAGGCACGGTTGATGAACTCGGCGCGGGTGTCGGAATCCAGGAGCACGATGCCGATATCGATCCGGTCCAGCGCCGCCGACAGACGTTCCGCGGTGGCGTGATGGGTTCGCTGCCGCGCCAGGGCAGCCAGTTTTCGTTTCCGCAGCAGCCCGGTGATGCCGGCGGTGCCGGCCGCGGTCACCGCCAGCATCGCCAGGCGAACCAGGTCCGCGGTGTCGTAGTTTGATGTTGTGGCGTCGTCGAACAGGAACAAAGCGGCAGAGGCCACCGCAATTGCGGCGCTGATCATCCCCGAGACGAAACCGCTGCGTGAGCCGGCGAAAGCGACGATGCCGATCAACAGTGGCGCCGGGTCGGGAACGGTCATGCAGAAGCGGTCGACAGCGATGGCGATCAACGCCGCCGCTGTCGTCAGAGCCGGCCCGGAGATGGCGCGCCAGTCGAGCTGCATCTTCGTTCTCGTTGTCTGCGAGAATAATCGCCGCAGTCTGACGTAAGGTTGCGATCCGCGGCCGGGCTTTCCCGCGGCATCCTTAAGAACCTGTTGACCGAACCGGAGCGGCTTTCCGCGTTGTTGGATCAAATGATATCGATTGCGGCTGGAACCGGGTTCCACGCTCAAGTGTTAGCGCTGAAATTTCGAAAGGATGTTCATGCCAACCGTTTCGCCGTCGGTTTTGCCGGTTCTCATGCTGTTCGCCTCCAATATCTTCATGACGTTCGCCTGGTATGGCCATCTCAAATTCAAGGAGATCTGGCTGCCGCTCGTGGTGCTGGTGAGCTGGGGCATCGCGTTTTTCGAGTATTGCTTGGCGGTGCCGGCCAATCGCTGGGGCAGCGCGGTGTATTCAGCGGCGCAGCTCAAGACCATGCAGGAGGTGATCACGCTGGTCGTGTTCGCCGGGTTCTCGGTGCTGTATCTGAAGGAGCCGCTGGGCTGGAATCACGGGCTTGGCTTTGCGCTGATCGCCGCCGGCGCGTTTTTCATTTTTCATAAGTGGTCGTGAGGGGCGCAGCGCCGGCGCTTTGCGCCGTCACTTCGCGGCCGGTGACACCCGCAGGATTCGTCCCGCCGAATTGTCGGTGAGCAGCCAGAGCGCGCCGTCCGGCCCCTGCCGGACATCGCGAATCCGCTCGTTGAGGTTTTGCAGCAGGCGTTCTTCTCCGGTCACGGTATTGCCGTTGAGCTGCAGCCGCACCAGCATCTCGCCCGCCAGCGCGCCGGTAAACAGGCTGCCGGTCCATTTCGGAAACAGCTTTGCGTTATAGAACGCCATGCCGGACGGCGCGATCGAGGGCACCCAGTATTTGATTGGCTGCTCCATGCCGTCCTTGGAAGTGCCGTCGTGAATTTTGTCGCCGCTGTAGTCGATGCCATAGCCGATCACGGGCCAGCCGTAATTCTTGCCCTTGCCGATGATGTTGACTTCGTCGCCGCCGCGCGGGCCATGCTCGATCTCCCAGAGATCGCCCGAGGCGGGATTGATCGCGAGCCCTTGCTCGTTGCGGTGGCCGTAACTCCAGATTTCGGGCTTCGCGTCGGCGCGGCCGACGAACGGATTGTCGGCGGGCGCCGCGCCGTCTGGCGTGATCCGGATCAGCTTGCCCAGATGATTGCCGAGATTCTGCGCCTCGTCGCGATAGCTGAAATGCTCGCCCAGCGTGACGAACAGATTGCGGTCGTTCGCCTGCACGATGCGGCAGCCATAATGATTGCCCGACGACAGCGGCCCTTCCTGCCGGAAGATGATCCTGACCTCATCGAGCCGGCCGCCGCCGGGGTCCAGCTTCGCCCGCGCGACCGCGGTGCGGCCGCCGCCGCCGGCGCGCTCAGCGAAACAGAAATAAATGGTCTTGTTCTGCGCGTAGGATTTGTCGGTGATGACGTCGAGCAATCCGCCCTGGCCCGATGCGAACACCTCGGGCACGCCCTTCAACGGCGGCGAAATCTGTCCTTCGGTCGTGACGAGGCGCATCCGGCCGGGCCGCTCGGTCACCAGCATCCGGCCATCCGGCAGGAACGCCAGCGACCAGGGATTGACCAGCCCGCTTGCCACGGTCTGGACCTCGAGCTGGCCCGCCGAGGATGCAAACGAGGAATTTTCGCCGCGTGTGCTGGTCGCGATCAGGAGCGACACCGACAGCAGGATCGCGGCCGTCAGCGCCGAGGCAACAAGTACGACAGGTGCTTTCATCGTTACCCGATGGCGATGTTGACCGCCGTTGGTACGCAACAATTGCGAACAGCCATGGGAATATACAGGAGGAAAATAACTCGGTTACACCGGTACAGGCATGGCGATACTGGCTCTGATTGAAAGCACCGTGAGGGTGACGATCAGGCACAACGAAAGCGTGCCGAACGCGAGCAAGCCAGCGACGGCATGGGTCAGTCTGGACGAGACAAACGAAGCAGTGTGACCACCAAAATCTGCTGCGCCGGGCGACCGCATCATGGCCGAAATCCTTGATCATGCAGGCGAATCACCTGCAACTCCGGGTAGATTTCGCAGCACTCGCAGGCAACATTGCGGCGACGTTGCCTCAAGGATGGCAAAATAGCGGCAAGTATAGCTCGGTTATCGATTATTTCTGCGGCCTAGGCCTCGGCCGCGATGCTGGGGGGATCGCCGACTTCCGCGCAAGGCTGCCAGTCCATCGAAACAAATCCCGGGATCTGCTCGATCCGCCGCAGCCACGCCCGGATCGCTGGAAATGTCGCGAGGTCGTAGTCGCAGCGGTCGGCGACGTGGGTATAGCCGTAGAGCGCGATATCGGCGACCGTCAGCTGGCCCGCGGCAAAATAGGCATGGGTCTTGAGATGGTTTTCCATCACCTGCAGCGCGGCATAGCCGCGCTCCATCCAGTCTTCCAGCGCATGGGTCTGCAGGTCGCGTCCGCCCTTGACCAGCGCCAGCCAGAAATAGGCCGCGCCGATATTCGGTTCCAGCGCGTGCTGTTCGAAGAACATCCACTGCAGCGCCTCGGCGCGTTCGATCCGCGATTCCGGCGCAAGCGAAGTGCCGCCGGCCACGTACCAGAGAATGGCGTTGGACTCGGCGAGGTAACGTCCTTCGGCGACTTCGAGCAGCGGGACCTGTCCGCTGGGATTCATCGCCAGAAAATCCGGCGTCCGGCTCTCGCCGCGGAGAATGTCGATCTCGATCGCGCGATAGGGCGCGTTGAGCAGCGCCAGTGCAAGGCGGACCTTGTAGCTGTTGCCGGAGCGCTGCATTGAATAGAGCTTGTACATTCTGATTTCGTTCGAGCCGATTTGGTTGGAGCGGTGTTACGCGGCGTTGCGTCGAGCGGTGCGTGCCGTCAGTCGTCGATCGTCTTCTTGTTCCGGCAACGCGGCCAAACAATGATGCCGATGCCGAAGCGTCGCAAGCCCGGAAGTTGGAAAAAGTCTAAAACTTCTACTGCACTGCAACCGTGTGGAAGAACCTGCCACACGCGATAACAAATCCGATCACACTTGCGCGACTCTTTCCCCGGACCCCTTCGGCCCGACGTCGCGAATCCGGTCTTTGCTGAAGTGCGCAGCGTTGCGACGATCCAGCACGGCACGCCGCAATGTGAAAACGTAAAATGCCAGCAACACCAGCAAGCCAAGAGGTATGCCCGTGACGCCTGCGATGCCGCGCGACAGCAAGGGCACGATCCATGCCGCGGCCAGCAGGCTGATCTCGTAGTTGCGAAAGCCCTGGCTTAGTCCGTGGCGGATGAAAAATGCGATCGCCACTGCCAGCACCACCAGATCGTAGTCGAGCACATAGGGCGTCGCCAGCAGGCTGCCGGTCGCCAGCGCCGCGGCCTTGAGCTCGAACGCGGCGTCGCTTTGCCACAGCCAAGCGAGACTGGCAGCAAGCGCCAGCGCCAGCGCGATCTGCACGGCATAGGCGAAATAAACGCTCGCGCCCCACATCCGCGCCGCCGAGAACACCGACTGGATCTTCTCCCAGCCGGTGCCGCCCTGTTCGAGCACCACCGTCTGCGTGAAGTTCATCGAGTCCATGAACGCATGCCAGACCCCGCCGCCGAGCGTGACGAAGCTGACCGCTGCCAGTGCCGCGACAGTGGCGATCGCCGCGCCGATGCTGCTCCAGCGCCGGCCGGCCAACAGCGCGATCGGGATCAACACGCCGAATTGCGGTTTGTAAGCGAGCAGGCCGATCAGTACGCCCGCGAGCCAGGGTCGGCGATCCATAAGCTGCAGCGCGCCGCCGAGCAGTGCGGCGGTGAGAAATCCATTCTGGCCGTGGCCGATATTGATGAAGACCGCCGGGAACGCGGCTGCGATCAAAAGCGTCTCACGCCGGGGCAGGATGGCGCGGATCGCGACCAGATAGCCCGCAAGGCTTGCCATAAGCCAGATCGAAAGACCCCAGGCATAGGGAACGGCGGCCACGAGAACGGCGACTGCGAAGAAGAACGGCGGGTAGTGCCAGCCGTAGAACGGCACCTCGCGGCCAAGGAATACCGCCTTCTCGGCGGCGTGCTGGCGTGCCGGCTCGTAGGCCTCCGCCGGGCGACCTTGCCAGGTCAGCGTGCCGGCGGCGTAGACGTTGGAAAAATCGGTGCCGATCGGCTTGCCGTTGCGATCGATCAGCCCGTCCGACAGCGCGATCCAGCCGGTGATCGCGAGGCTGCAGATGGCGAGCAGGATCAGGCTGTAGCCACGGGCCCGCACGGCGGTCAGCCATTCGCCGGACCGCAAGCCTTGAGAGAGCGAGCCCTGAGAGAGGGAGCCTTGCCAGAAATGAGCCATTTCGCCGCGAAATTTTATGAATGTTGCGCCACGCTAACCGGGCCGTTTTAACGATCCCTAAAGTTTGGGCGCATCGGCCCAACCTTCTTGCGATGCAGCGTGACGCGCTTTAGGGTGCGTCGATCCCAACAAGAAGAGTCGTGGATCAGGGTGGCGGTCGGACGTTCGTTCCCCGCTGCCGGCCATTTCGCGACGTTTGCAAGGAGATGACGATGCCGTTCCTGTCCGCTGCGCTCGACCGTGTGAAGCCGTCCGCGACCATCGCGGTAACGGATAAAGCACGCGCGCTGAAAGCGGCCGGCCGCAACGTCATCGGCCTCGGCGCCGGGGAGCCGGATTTCGACACGCCGGCCAACATCAAGCTGGCGGCGATCCATGCCATCGAGGCCGGCAAGACCAAGTATACCGATGTCGGCGGTATTCCCGAGCTGAAGGAGGCGATCATCGGCAAGTTTCAGCGCGAGAACGGGCTGAGCTACAAGCCGAACCAGATCATCGTCGGCACCGGGGGCAAGCAGGTGCTCTACAACGCGCTGATGGCCACCATCAATCCGGGCGACGAGGTGATCATTCCCGCGCCCTATTGGGTGAGCTATCCGGAAATGGTGGCGCTGGCCGGCGGCGAACCGGTGCCGGTGATCTGCACGGCGGAGCACGGCTTCAAGCTGCAGCCCGAGGCGCTGGAAAAGGCGATCACGCCGAAGACCAAATGGATCATTCTCTGTTCGCCGTCGAACCCGACGGGCGCTGCATATACGCGTGCCGAGCTGAAGGCGATCACCGACGTGCTGGTGAAACACCCCCATGTCTGGGTCATCACCGACGACATGTACGAGCACCTGGTCTATGACGACTTCGTGTTCGCGACGCCGGCACAGGTCGAGCCGAAGTTGTACGACCGCACGCTGACGGTGAACGGCGTGTCGAAGGCCTACTGCATGACCGGCTGGCGCATCGGTTATGCCGGCGGTCCCGCCGAGCTGATCAAGGCGATGGCGACGATCCAGTCGCAATCGACATCGAACCCCTGTTCGATTTCGCAATGGGCGTCGGTTGAAGCCCTGAACGGTCCGCAGGATTTCATCCCGGTGAACAACAAGGCGTTCAAGGAGCGCCGCGATCTGGTCGTGGCGATGCTCAATCAGGCCAAGGGCATCGATTGTCCGCGGCCGCAGGGCGCGTTCTATGTCTATCCGTCCTGCGCCGGCACGATCGGCAAGACCTCGCCGTCCGGCAAGGTGATCGCCAACGACGAGGACTTCGTCACCGAACTCCTCGAGAACGAAGGCGTCGCGGTGGTGCAGGGTTCGGCGTTCGGGCTTGGTCCGGCGTTCCGCATTTCCTACGCCACCAAGAACTCCGATCTGGAGGAGGCCTGCAAGCGCATCCAGCGCTTTTGTGGCAATTTGAGATAGTCAATCGCGGCTTATTGGAAGCGCCTTGACGCCACCACAGAGGCCCGCAGCAGCGGGCCTTTTTTTGGGGCCGTCCGGGATGGTCCCAAGGACGGCCCTCAGATGTGCAATTGCACATCGGGAAATCTCGAGGTTACAGCACCGAGATTCCCAACAGAAAGATTCCGGGTTCGCGCTGCCGCAGACACCGGAAATGACGGTTGAAGTGACAGCGGCAAAATCTGGCTCGGGCGCCGATGATGTGTCATAGAGAAGCAAGCGTCAGGGCTGTGGCGCTCGCCTAAATCCTTGCCCGCATCACTTTTTTTGGCTGGAGATTTTTTCAATGCGTCGCTCATTCATCCTTGCCGGGGTCGCCATCACCGTGACCATGCTGGTTGCGCTTCTTGTCGGCGCCCATGCGCAGCAGCCGATCCAGCGCGTGCAGGTCGGCATCCTCGAATGCCGCGGCGGCGCGAGCGTCGGCTTCATTGTCGGCTCCGTGACCAATCTCGGTTGCGTCTTGCGCGTCGAGGGTATGTCGGAGGACCGTTATGTCGCGACCATCCGCAAGGTCGGTCTCGATCTCGGCATCACCCAGGAATCGGCATTGGCGTGGGGTGTGTATGCGCCGGTGGCGCGGCTCGGACCCGGCGATCTCTCGGGCAATTATGCCGGCGCGCAGGGCAGTGCGGCGATCGGCGTCGGAGTCGGCGGCAACGTTCTGGTCGGCGGTTCGGCGAATTCGATCGCGCTGCAGCCGCTCAGCGTGCAGGGCCAGGTCGGCCTCAGCGTCGCGGCCGGCCTGGAAAGCCTGGAACTTCGACCGGGGCGGTAATTTTTCTCCGTCGCCCTGAATTCGCGGGAGAATTTTCACTCGCGCGTCGCGATGCACCGCAGCGACGTTTTCCGGCTTGCCAAATCCTCGACGTAGGGGGAGCATCGAGTTTGCCGACCCAATCAAGGGCCGAGCTCCAAACGAGGAGGCGGCAATGGGACAAGACGTCAGAAGTCCCCGCGGTCCACGGTGCATTGCACTGGTGGGCCCTTTCCAGAGCGGTAAAACCACACTTCTTGAAGCGATACTGGCGCGTACCGGCGCCGTTCCCCGTGCCGGCAGCGTCGATGCCGGGACTTCCGTTGGCGATGCCAGCCCCGAGGCCCGCCACCACAAGATGGGCGTCGGGCTTACCGCCGCCACGACGAATTTCATGGGCGACAGCTACACCTTCATCGACTGCCCCGGTTCGGTCGAATTCGCGCACGACATGCGCGCCACGATCCCGGCGGTCGACGCCGCGGTCGTGGTCTGCGAAGCCGACGAACGCAAGCTGCCTCAGCTTCAGATCATCCTGCGTGAGCTCGAAGATCTCGGCATCCCGCGCTTCCTTTTTCTCAACAAGATCGACCGCGCCAGCAAGCGCATCCGCGAAACCCTGGCGACATTGCAGCCGGCATCACGGATTCCCCTGGTGCTGCGGCAGATTCCGATCTGGAACGGCGAGCTGATCGCGGGCTTCGTCGATCTGGCGCTGGAACGCGCCTTTGTCTATCGCGAACACAAGGCTTCCGAAGTCGTGGCGCTGGAAGGCGGCGATCTCGACCGCGAGAAGGAAGCCCGCTTCTCGATGCTGGAAAAGCTCGCCGATCACGACGACGCGCTGATGGAGCAGTTGCTCGAGGATATTCCGCCGCCCCGCGATGCGATCTTCGACGATCTGGCGCGCGAATTGCGCGAGGGCCTGATCTGTCCGGTGCTGCTCGGCTCGGCCGCGCGCGAGAATGGCGTGCTGCGGCTGATGAAGGCGCTCCGGCATGAATCGCCCGGGGTTGCCGAAACCGCCAGGCGCCTCGGCGCCTCTTCACAGAAGGATGCGCTGGCCTATGTATTCAAGACCGTGCATTTGCAGCACGGCGGCAAGCTGTCGCTGACGCGCCTGCTCGCCGGTCACCTCGATGACAGCGCGACGCTGCAATCATCGTCGGGCGAGACCGCGCGGGTGTCGGGCATATCGGGGGTGAACTGCGCCCTCGACAGCAAGCGTGCGTCCGCCGAGGCTGGCGACACCGTCGCGCTAGGCAAGCTCGAAACCATCAAGACCGGCGACACGCTGTCGAGCGGCAAGTCGGCGCCAAAGGCGCTGGTGAGCATCGAACCATTACCGCCGGTGCTGGCGATCGCGATCGCGGCAACGGACCGCAAGGACGATGTCAAGCTCGGCCAGGCCTTGCTGCGGTTGAACGAGGAAGATCCGTCGCTGACCATGATCCAGAACCCGCGGACCCACGACATCGTGCTGTGGGGGCAGGGCGAGATGCATTTGCGGGTCGCGCTGGAGCGCCTGCACGACCGGTTCGGCGTCAACGTCAAATCGCACGCGCCGCCGATCGGATATCAGGAGACGATCCGCAAATCGATCACCCAGCGCGGCCGGCACAAGAAGCAATCCGGCGGTCACGGCCAGTTCGGCGACGTGGTGCTGGAGATCAAGCCGATGCCGCGCGGCGGCGGCTTCGAGTTTCACGAAAAGGTGGTCGGCGGCGCGGTGCCGCGGAATTATATCGGCGCGGTGGAAGAGGGCGTGGTCGACGGATTGTTGCGCGGACCGCTCGGCTTTCCCGTCATCGATCTCCAGGTAACGCTGACCGACGGCTCCTATCACAGCGTGGATTCCTCCGATCTCGCATTCCGCACCGCGGCACGGATCGGCGTGAGCGAGGCGCTGCCGCAGTGCCAGCCGGTGCTGCTGGAGCCGATCCATGTGGTGGAGATCGTCTGTCCGACCGACGCCACCGCCAGGATCAACGCCATCCTGTCGGGACGGCGCGGGCAGATTCTCGGTTTCGATACCCGCGATGGCTGGCCGGGATGGGATCGCGTGCGCGCCATGATGCCGGAAGCCGAGATTGGCGAGTTGATCGTCGAACTGCGATCGGCGACCGCCGGCGCCGGCAGTTTCACCCGGCAGTTCGACCGCATGGCCGAGGTTACCGGCCGCGCCGCCGATCAGATCATCGCCGCGCATCGCGACGCGGCGTGATCAGCCTGCCAGCTTTCGGGCGGCCTTTCGCAGGTCGGCATTGATGCGCGTTTGCCATCCGTTGCCAGTCTTGCGATAGGTGGTGAGAATGTCGTGATCGAGACGAAGCTTCACCGCCTCCTTTGGATTTTCCAGGGGCGGCCGGCCACGCTTGATGATCTTGTTGCCATGGCGAATCTCCGCGCGATCCAACATTTCCTTCGTCAGTTCCGGAGCTTCATCGTATTCGGCCTTGGTGATGCGATGAGCATCAACCTTGGCTAAATCGCTTTTGATAGATCGCTTTCTCGCGGTCATTGCACTTTCTCATCGAGATGACATGCCGGGCTCTGTTACGCGGCGTCCAAACAACCATCACTATTCGGCCGGCAAGAAATTCGATCGTCTGGAAGCGTGTCTCGCCATAATCCCGTCGCGCGTCTTGTACGGTAATCGTCGGACCAGCAAAGACGATCGCTGCATCCGCAAAATCCAAGCCTCTCTGGCCGAGAGCGGCTTGACGTTTTGCCGGATCGAACGTGATTTCCACAAGATTAAATGTACCCCCATTTAATATTATGTGTCAAGGCTTCTTTGATTGTTAGCTGCGGTGCGCCGCGCGCTCTTGGCCTACGGGGGGTGAGGCCGCCACTCGCGCTATTTTGTGAAACCATCACCCGCGCTTGCCGACATCAAGGGCAGCGCCCGTCGCGCCGGGCGGACTTGCCGCGAGTTAGACCATTGCATGGCGCTTTTGGCGGGATGGTTACGCTGCTCGATTTGACACCCTACATAAGCGCCGCGGCGGCGTCGCAGGGGCGTCGCGTTAATCTGGTTGCATCGGTCGCAGCCGGCGAGGAGCGCAATGGACGAGTTCGAGTTATCCTTGAAACTGAGGCGGCTTGCGGCCTGGCTGGATGGCCGGTGCCAGCCGGACAGTCTCATTCGCAGGCAATTCCATGGCGCTCCGTTCGGCCGTTGCTACATCACCATCGATCCCGACCGTCAGGGTCCGTTCGCATCCGGTAATCTCAATCGCGTCTATCTGTGCGGGGCGGAAGCCGGAATGGACTTCGACAGCGTCGCGCGCTTGATCGATCTGTTCCGGGCTGAAGGGGTCAAGCGGTTCTTCGTCTGGCTTAGTCCCGGCCCCAACATGGACGTGGTGCGCCGCTGGCTGCAGGGAAGCGGGCTTACCCGTATTCGGCGCACCGGCTATCCGACCCTGTGCCGCAGCGATCGCTCACCGCTTGAGTTCAAGACCGATCTCGAAATACGCGAGGTGAGCGTGGACGACATCGAAGCCGCCCGCGATCAACTGGGCGACACGCTGTGGCCTGAATATGCGCGGTCGGCGGGTGCCAAAGATTTCTTCCACTACATGGCGTTCGATCGCGGGCGGCCCGTGGCCATCGCCGCGCTCTGCATCTTTGAGGAGATCGGATATCTGATGGCGGCCGCGACCGCCGAGAGTCACCGCAAACGCGGCGCGCAACAGGCGCTGATCGCGAAGCGGGTCGAGCGGGCCGAACAGCTTGGCTGTTCGATCGAGGTGTCCGAAACCCTCTATATGCTCGAGCATTCCTATCGGAACCTGCAGCGGGCCGGCTTTCGGGAGGTCTACGAAAAAGAAATCTATGAATGGAACGACTGAGGAATCCTCGTGAATCCGTCCGATTGCGCCCGCGCGGCATGACCGCTCCTGCGATGCTTGATTCACACCGCAACGTGGCCTGGCCTGCGCGCTGGGCGCGCTGGCCGGCTATGTCGACGGTATCGATTTCCTGCGTCTCGGGGGACTGTTCGTTTCTTTCATGAGCGGCAACTCGACGCGGATGGGCGTCAGCCTTGCTGACGGGAAATGGCCTGACGCGGCGCCGGCGCTGAGCGCGATCGTCGCCATGACGACGCACCGATAGCATTGACAGCGAGCGCGGCTTGTCCGATTTGAACGGGGATGGCGCCTGTTCACCACGCGCTGCGACAGGATTTGGCAATGACCGCGGTGACAAGACCCCGTGCCGCATGTCTGATCGGATGGCCGGCGGCGCATTCGCGCTCGCCGCTGATCCATCATTACTGGCTACGGACGCTCGGCATCGAGGGTGGCTACAACATCGAGGCCGTGCCGCCGGAAGGCTTTGCCGAATTCGTGCTGCATTTATCGGCCCATGGCTTTGTCGGCGCCAACGTCACCATTCCGCACAAGGAGCGGGCGCTGGCGCTGTCGAACCCGGACGCGCGCGCCCGCGCCGTCGGCGCCGCCAATACGCTGTGGTATGAGGGGGACGAGCTATGCTCGACCAACACCGACATCGAGGGCTTCATCAATAATCTCGACGCCTGTGCGCCGGGATGGGACACCGCGTCGGAAGCGCTGGTGCTGGGTGCCGGCGGCTCGTCGCGCGCCGTGGTGTTTGGCCTGATCGAGCGCGGCATCAAGCGCGTGCATCTGGCGAACCGCACTGTGGAACGGGCGCATGCGCTGGCGGATCAATTCGGCGCCAGCATCCATCCGGTCGCATGGGACGGCATCCGAGATTGGCTGCCGCACGCGGAACTGCTGGTCAACACGACATCGCTTGGCATGCGTGGCCAGCCCGCGCTGGAACTCGACGCCGGCCTCCTTCCGTCGCATGCCGTCGTCGCCGATCTGGTCTATGTGCCGCTGGAAACCCCATTGCTGGCGGCGGCGCAGGGGCGGGGGCTGCGGACCGCCGACGGGCTCGGCATGCTGCTGCACCAGGCGGTGCGTGGCTTCGAATTGTGGTTCGGCCGGCGGCCTGAAGTCACGCCTGAGCTCCGCGCGCTGGTCGAGGCCGATCTCACAAGCGCATGATCGCGTGCCGGTAGAGCCGGAATATCGTTGCATCGCCGGTGTCCAATGCTAGGTGATGCCGCGAGAGGTCCCGCTTATGCCCGTTCATCGTTCTACGTTGCTTCATCCGCTTGTCGCCATGGCCATGGTGATGGCGTCGTCGCTCTACGCCATCGCCCAGCAACCGCCATCGCCGTCGCGGGTTCGCGGCACCATCGAGAGCGTCGACGGCGACATGTTATCCGTCAAGTCGCGGAGCGGCGAAGACGTCAGGCTGCACATGAGCGGCGACATGCGGGTGGTGGGGATCACCAGGATTTCCCTGTCCGATATCAAGGTCGGCTCCTTCATCGGCACCACCACGGTGCCCGGGCCGGATGGCGAGCAAAACGCGGTCGAGGTGCATGTGTTTCCTGAAAACATGCGCGGCACCGGCGAAGGCTCGCGGCCCTACGATCTGCGTCCCAACTCGACCATGACCAATGCGACGGTGGCCGAGACCGTCGCCGGCAATGACGGTCACACCTTGATGATCAAATACAAGGACGGCGAGAAGAAAGTCGTGGTCTCGCCGGATACGCCGGTCGTGACCTATGTGCCGGCCGACAAATCCGACCTGAAGGCCGGCGTCAAGGTGATCGCGTTCATGAAAAAGCTGCCGGACGGCAGCTTCGAAACCAACCGCGTCAGTGTCGGCCGCGACGGGCTGACGCCGCCGATGTGAGGGTGGCGCGCAGGCCGCGGAATAGCCCGAGGGTTGCGGTGTTTCCCCATTACCGGAAAACCCAGGAAGGGGACAACCATGCCGAATATTTCTTCGTTAAGCTCGCGTCTGCTTGCGGCGTCGCTGACGGCTCTCGCCGTCCTCGGATCCGTGGCATGGGCGCAGCAGCCTCCGCCGGTCCGGATCCGCGGCACCATCGAAAGCGTCGATGGCGCCAATCTGATGATCAAGTCGCGCGAGGGCGCCGACATGAAGGTGCGCATGACCGACAATGTCGCGGTGTTCGGCGTCGCCAAGACCGTGATGTCGGAAATCAAGCCCGGCTCCTATATCGGGGTATCGGCGATGCCGGAGCCCGACGGCACCCAGAAGGCGCTCGCGGTTCATATTTTCCCCGAAACCCAGCGCGGCGCGGCCGAAGGGTTCCGGCCTTGGGATCTGCGCGCCGGCAGCACCATGACCAACGCCACCGTCGCCGAGACCGTCAAAGGCACCGACGGCCAGAACATCCTGGTGAAATACAAGGACGGCGAAAAGAAAGTCGTGGTGCCGCCGGACACCCCGATCGTGACCTTCGTCGCGGGCGAAAAATCCGAACTGAAGCCAGGCGCCAAGATCATCATCTTCGGTGCCGTGAAGAAAGACGACGGCACGCTCGAAGCCAACCGCGTCAATGTCGGCCGCGACGGGATTACCCCGCCGATGTGACGCAAGGCGTCATTCCGGGGCGATGCGAAGCATCGAACCTGGAATCCAAGGATTCCCCGATGTGCAATTGCACATCTGAGGTCTGGTCCTGCGGACCATCCCGGAATGACACGATCAAACCGCCAGCACGTGGTCGTCGATCTCGGCGATGGTGTTGACGCCGCACAGGCCCATGGTGACGCTGAGTTCGTTGCGGATGATGTCGATCGCCTTGGCGACACCGGCCTCGCCACCGGCGCCGAGGCCGTGGGCATAGGCGCGACCGATCATGCAGGACTTGGCGCCGAGCGCGAGCGCGCGCATCACGTCCTGACCCGAGCGGATGCCGCCGTCGAACATGATTTCCATCTGCGAGCCGACGGCATCGGCGATCTCCGGCAACACCTCGATCGACGATGGCGCGCCGTCGAGTTGCCGGCCGCCATGGTTGGAGACCACCAGAGCCTGCGCGCCGGTCTTGGCGGCTTCCTCGGCGTCCTCGACATCGAGAATCCCCTTAAGGACCAGCTTGCCGGGCCAGATGCTGCGGATCCACTCGACGTCCTTCCAGTTCAACGTGGTGTCGAATTGTGTCGAGATCCAGGTCCCCAGCGCGGTGATATCGTCGGTGCCCTTGAGGTGGCCGACGAGATTGCCGAAGGTGCGCCGCTTGCCGCGCAACACCCCGGACACCCAGGCCGGCTTGGTCGCGAAATCGAGGAATTTCGACAGCGTCCATTCGGGCGGCACCGTCATGCCGTTCTTGATGTCCTGATGGCGCTGCCCGATCACCTGCAGATCGACGGTCAGCACCAGCGCGCTGCATTTCGCCGCAATCGCGCGCTCGATGAGCGCCTTGATGAAGCCGCGGTCCTTCATGACATAGAGCTGAAACCAGAACGGCTTGTCGACATTGGCGGCGATATCCTCGATCGAACAGATCGACATCGTGCTCTGCGTGAAGGGTATGCCGGCCGCTTGCGCCGCGCGGCAAGCAAGAATTTCGCCGTCGCCGCATTGCATGCCCAGCAATCCTACCGGCGCCAGGATCAGCGGCAGCGATGAACGCTCGCCGAGAATCGTGGTCGAGAGATCGCGCTTCGACACATCGACCAGGATACGCTGGCGGAACTTGATCTGCTGCAAATCCTCGCGGTTGGCGCGCAGCGTTTCCTCGGCATAGGAGCCGCGGTCCGCATAGTCAAAAAACGCTTTCGGCACGCGACGCTTGTGGAGTTCGCGCAGATCCTCGATGCAGGTGATGTGTTTCATGAACGTTCCCGGCCCTTCTTGCATTCGTCGCTTTGAGGTTTCATCTAGCATGCTTGAGCGTCCCGCAAAATCGCTTCACGGGAGCGGGCCGCCCGATCAGGAGGGCATCCATGACCGGACCTCGTTCCGACAAGAAAGACGCCAAAAGCGCCGAGAAGCGCCAGCTCGATCAGGCCCTGGAGGAGGGGCTGGAGGAGACCTTTCCGGGCTCGGACCCGGTCAACGTCACCCAGCCGCCGCCCTCAAAAGCGGACCACCACGTCAAGCGAAAGGATTAGCCCGGAATCGTCGCAGTTGAGGGAACTCGCAGTAATGCGTGCGTTAACAACCAGTTAGGCGCTGATCCCCAGGCCGCCGGCGGTAATGATTCATCATATTTCTTGAAGTCATTTTAGCGACGAAGGCATTATAACCCCTGCACGCCATGGTAGATGGGACGTTCGAGGATTCTCGCCGGCTGGGGCATGAGAATCTCCGAAGGCTGCTGGGGGACATATGAGCCGCAAATATTTCGGTACCGACGGGATTCGCGGTCGCGCCAATGGTCTGATCACGCCGGAGCTGGCGCTCAAGGTAGGGCAGGCGGCCGGACTGGTGTTTCAGCGCGGCGAGCATCGCCATCGCGTAGTCATCGGCAAGGATACGCGGCTTTCCGGCTACATGATCGAATACGCGATGGTCGCGGGCTTCACCTCCGTCGGCATGGACGTGCTGCTGCTCGGCCCGATGCCGACGCCGGCGGTGGCGATGCTGACCAAGTCGATGCGCGCCGATCTCGGCGTGATGATATCGGCCTCGCATAATCTGTTCGAAGACAATGGCATCAAGCTGTTCGGCCCGCAGGGCTTCAAATTATCCGATGACGTCGAAAAACAGATCGAGCAGTTGCTGGACGAATCGCTCGACCGGCGGCTGGCGCAGAGCGCCAGTCTCGGCCGCGCCCGCCGCATCGACGGCGTTCATGACCGTTACATCGAATTCGCCAAGCGCACGCTGCCGCGCGATCTCAGCCTCGACGGCCTGCGCGTGGTGGTCGATTGCGCCCATGGCGCGGCCTACAAGGTGGTGCCGGAAGCGCTGTGGGAGCTAGGCGCCGATGTCATCGCCATCGGCGTCGATCCCGATGGATTCAACATCAACAAGGAATGCGGCTCCACCTCGCCGGAAGCGCTGAGCCGCAAGGTGCGCGAAATGCGCGCCGATATCGGCATTGCGCTCGACGGCGACGCCGACCGGGTCATTCTCGTCGATGAGCGCGGACATCTTGTCGACGGCGACCAGTTGCTCGCCGTGATCGCGCAGAGCTGGAAGGAAGACGGCCGGCTCACCAGGCCGGGCGTCGTCGCCACCGTGATGTCGAATCTCGGACTGGAGCGATTCCTCGAAGGCCTGGGGCTGGAGATGGTGCGCACGCCGGTCGGCGATCGCTACGTGCTCGAACAGATGCTGAGCCGCGGCTACAATCTCGGCGGCGAGTCGTCCGGTCATATTATCCTGTCTGACTACGCCACGACGGGCGATGGCTTTGTCGCGGCGTTGCAGGTGCTCGCGGTGGTGCAGAAATTGCGCCGCCCGGTGTCGGAGGTCTGTCATCGCTTCGACCCGCTGCCGCAGATCCTGAAGAACGTCCGCTATCGCAGCGGCAAGCCGCTCGACGATGCCGAGGTCAAGTCGGCGATCGATGCCGGCGAGAAGCGCCTGAACGGCCATGGACGGTTGCTGGTCCGCTCGTCCGGCACCGAGCCCGTGATCCGCGTGATGGGCGAGGGCGACGACCGCATCCTGGTCGAGGAAGTGGTCGATCACATCGTCTCGGCGCTGGGCCATGCCGCAGCTGCCTGAGCTCGATTAACCGCGTCCAATCGCATCGCCGCTATTCTCTAATGGTGCTGGTCGGGACATTGCCGGCATCGTAGGAATGCGTGTCGTTGCCTGCTGATTTTTTGCGGAATCATGTCTTGAACAAGCCTGTCGTCGTCTCCGAGGAAGCGCTGGGCGAGCCGGTGCCGGTGCCGGAGCTATCGCCCGTGTCGATCGCCAAGGCGGCGAGCGCGGGGCCGGCCTACATCGTGCTGGCGGGAATCAGCTTCTCGCATTTCCTCAACGACACCATGCAGTCGCTGATCGCGTCGATCTATCCCATTCTGAAAGACAGTTACGCGCTGGACTTCGCGCAGATCGGATTGATCACGCTGGCGTTCCAGTTCACCGCGTCGCTGCTGCAGCCGGTGGTCGGACATTTCACCGACAAGAAGGCGCAGCCGTTCTCGCTGGCCATCGGCATGGGATCGACCTTCTTCGGGTTGCTGCTGCTCAGCATCGCCACAAAATATCCTGTCATCCTCGTTGCCGCGGCGCTGGTCGGGCTGGGCTCGGCGGTGTTCCATCCGGAATCGGCGCGGATCGCGCGGCTGGCGTCGGGCGGCCGCTATGGCTTCGCGCAATCGGTGTTTCAGCTCGGCGGCAGTTTCGGCACCTCGATGGGGCCGGTGCTGGCAGCGTTGATTGTGGTGCCGTTCGGCCAGCCCAGCATCGCCTGGTTTTCATCGATCGCCTTTCTGGCAATCGTGATCCTGTGGCGGATCGGCGCCTGGTACCGGCCGCAGATCGCGGCGAAGAAATTCGCGCCCGTCGAAAGGCATCCGGACGCACCGGACAAGCGGCGCGTGCGGATCGCGCTTGGTGTGCTGGTCGCGCTGTTGTTCTCCAAGCAACTCTACGTGTCGAGCCTGTCGAGTTACTACATCTTCTATCTGATCGATAAGTTCGGCGTCTCGACCCAAACGGCCCAGCTCTATCTCTTCATTTTTCTCGCGGCCAACGCATTCGGGGCATTCTTCGGCGGGCCGCTTGGCGACCGGTTCGGCCGCAAATACGTGATCTGGTTCTCGATCCTCGGTGCGCTGCCGTTCACGCTGGCGCTGCCTTATGCCGGCTTGTTTGGCAGCGCGGTGCTGACGGTGTTCATCGGCTTTATCATTTCGTCGGCGACCTCGTCGATCATCGTGTTCGCGCAGGAATTGATGCCGCACCGGTTCGGCATGATCTCGGGCGTGTTCTTCGGCGTTGCGTTCGGCATCGGCGGTCTCGGCGCCGCGGTGCTCGGCAAGCTCGCCGACCACACCGGCATTGCGTTCGTCTATCAGGTTTGCGCGTTCCTGCCGGCGATCGGGCTGCTTGCGGTGTTTCTGCCGAACATGCCGCAGGCGCGACGCTGACGCGCGCTCGACCGGGCAAAGTCACGTTGATTTTTATCAACACGTTGTTAGCGATTATGAAGATTTCGGAAATCGCTAACGCGCCGGCGAGTGGCGCGTAAGGGTTTATCAACCTTAATAATTAGGGTTAAGCGGCGCTTAAACATTTGGTGCCATCGTCCGCCCGTGAGTTTTTCGATGTGAGGCCTGTCGTTGTCTGCCTCACTGGCCAAAAGGACGAAGCCAATGCGTAGCGTTAAGTTTCTCGTTGCCGCTGGAGCGGCATCACTGTTGTCGTCGATGGCGTTTGCAGCAGACATGCCCATTGCACCTTCGCCGATGTATGCGCCCGCGCCGATCGAGGATTTCGGCGGTTGGTATCTGCGTGGTGATATCGGATTCAGCAATCAGAGGGTAAGCAAGCTCGATTGGTTTTCCTATCCGACATTGTTGTCGCTGAATCAAAGTACGGGCTTTGACACGGCAGGTATCTTTGGCATCGGCGTCGGTTATCAGTTCAACAACTGGTTCCGTGCCGACCTTACCGGTCAGTATCGCGGCAAATCCAATTTTCACGGCACCGATGTTTTTGTCTTCAGCAACGCGGGCGTGCGTACGCCGGGCGCAGACACTTATACTGCCAGCAAGTCTGAATGGCTGGTTCTCGCCAACGGCTATGTGGATCTCGGCACCTGGTGGAGTGTGACGCCGTTCATCGGCGCCGGCGTTGGTTTTTCACAGAACACGATCTCCAATTACGTCGATACCAATACCCCGACGGGCGGTGTCGCGGTCGCACCTGCAGCTTCAAAGTGGAATTTTGCGTGGGCCCTGCATACCGGTCTGGCGTATCGGGTCACTCCAGGCTTTACGGTGGAGCTTGCGTATAGCTACGTGAATCTTGGCAACGCGTCGACGGGAGTCGTCTCCGATTTCACAGGGTTCGCGAACAACCATACGATGGGCTTCAAGGACATCACCTCGCACGACCTGACGCTTGGCGTGCGCTGGGATCTCTACAACCCGCCGGCCTACGAACCGATGCCGGCTGTGGTGCGCAAGGGCTGATCGAGGCTCTGATCTGTTAACGATTACTAACGGCGCGGGACCATCCCGCGCCGTTTTGTTTTGCGCAGACGGCGCCGCGACAACGATTGATTAAGGTTAACAGGCGATGATCACCGCCAGGTTACAGGGTGTTCGATTGGGGGTTGCGATGCGTAGACTTCTGTTGGCGGCGGTGATGTTCGGAGCAGTGTCCGGTGCGACCGCGGCCGATATGCCGGATTTCCTTCGCGGCAGTATTCCTGCGGGGCCACCCCCGCACGTCAACTGGCAGGGATATTATATCGGCGGCCAGGCGGGCTACGGCACGTCCGACATGAACTTCACCGGCGCGACCAAAAGCGTTGCAGCCAGTCTGCTTTCAAATACCGCGATCGAAGCGTCAGGCGGCGTCTCATCGTGGGCGGTGGGCGGCAAGACTTCCGTTCACGGCAACGGCTTTGGCGGGTTCGCGGGCTACAACAGCCAGTGGGACGATGTGATCCTCGGCGTCGAGCTCAGCTACCTGCATGGCAATTTCGGCGGTTCGCAGACCGCCAGCATGACCCGGTTCTTTGTCAACTCGCTGGGTTATACCGACACGGTGACCTATCGGAGCACCGCGACGATGGCGATCTCCGACATGGGCACGCTGCGCGTTCGCGGTGGCTATGAAGTTGGCTCATTCCTTCCCTACATGTTCGGCGGCGTGGCGCTCGGACAGGCCAATATCATCAGGACCGCCCATGTCTTCGGGACCCAGGTCAATTTAGCCGCAGCTCCCGGCTTTCAGAACGTGCCGTTCGATCTCAGCGCGACGGACGCAAAGAACAGCCACTTGATCTACGGCTATTCCGCGGGCCTCGGCGTCGACGTGATGCTGATAGCCGGGCTGTTCATGCGGGCGGAGTGGGAATATGTCCGCTTTTCCTCCTCCATCGACACCCAGATCAACACCGTCCGCGCCGGCCTGGGCTACAAGTTCTGATCGAACAGGCTGCGACCCTCCGGCCGTTCGAAGCTGTTGACAGAGCGGATTTCGGCTGCTGGTCTGTCGTTCTCCCGAGAACGGCGGCCAGCCATGAAAATCTACGGTGATATCAAATCGGGCAATTGCCTGAAGGTGAAATGGGTCAGCGACCGTCTGGCGCTGCCCTATACCTGGGTCGATATCGATACGCTCAAGCGCGAGACCCGTACGACGCAGTTTCTCAAGCTCAATTACGCGGGGCAGGTGCCGACCGTCGAGCTTGACGACGGCCGTACGCTGGCGGAATCCAACGCCATCATCCGATATCTCGCCCGCGGGAGCGATCTCATTCCCGCCGATGCGTACGCTGCGGCGAAGATGGACGAATGGCTGTTCTGGGAACAATACAGCCACGAACCCTATGTCGCGGTGTGCCGTTTCCAGATGGTGTATCTCGGCAAGCCGGCCTCCGATCTCGATCCGGAAAAGGTCAAGCGCGGCTATGCGGCGCTGGCGCGGATCGAGCATCAACTGGCTTCGACGCGATTCCTGGTCGGCGATGCCGTCTCGCTCGCCGACGTCTCGCTGCTGGCCTATACGAGGCTGGCGCATGAGGGGGGATTCCACCTCGACGGCTATGCCGCGGTGCGGCGCTGGATCGGCGAGACTGAGAAGGCCCTCGGCCTGCCGCCGGTGCGCTGAAATCAACCGGAATGACAATGGCTGCAGCTTCCTCGATCACTATCCGGCGCGCCCGGCGCGATGATGTCGGCATCATCGTTCGGATGTTGGCGGACGATCCGCTCGGCGGCCCGCGCGAACGGCTCGAGGATCCGCTGCCGCCATCCTATCTCCTGGCGTTCGAGCGGGTCGACCGCGATCAGAATATCCAGCTGGTGGTCGCGGAGGATGGTGACGGCGCCGTGATCGGTTGCCTGCAGCTCTGCATCCTGCCGGGAATAAGCTCGCAGGGCGCAGCGCGCGGCTTGATCGAGGACGTTCGCGTCGCCACGCATTGCCGCAGCCGCGGCATTGGCGAGCGACTCGTACGATGGGCCATCGCCGAGGCGCAGGCGAACGGCTGCAAGCTGGTCGAGCTATTGACGCATCATACCCGGGTCGATGCCCAGCGGTTCTACGTGCGGCTCGGATTCCAGCCGAGCCATGCCGGGATGACATTACGATTTTGATACAGGCCCAATGTTCGCGATTTGAAGGGGCCTTGCAATCATTGCCAAACGCGGTTTGCCATTCATTCGGGTTAACCGGTGGTAAACTACTCAGCCCTTCATCAATTCTTTTCCATCGCGAACCATGTCAAACTGATACCCGCAGGGGTGGCTTGGGGGCTGCCGGGGGCCGCACATGAAGAGATATTCGATCGTCAAGGTCGGGAATGAATACGTCGTGCGGGCGGATGAAAAAAGTGTGCTGAAAATTACCAGCCGGCGCAGGGCCGAACGTACCGTCACCGATGCCGCGGAGCTTTTGGAATCGCTGCCGTCCCCGGAATTGTCGCCGGAGGCTCCGGCCGAGCCATCAACCGCCGGTGATCCCGGTATTACTCCTGATCCCAGCAAAGTTCCTTGACGATTTAAGCCGATTCCCCTATGCACCGCGGCGGGACACCTCCCCCCAACGGGAGGCTTACTATCTGGAAGGATAGATCATGACGTCAGCGAAGCCCGCTTCGCGGCCCACCGCGCCGCATTTTTCCTCCGGCCCCTGCGCCAAGCGCCCCGGCTGGAATGCCCAAAATCTCAAGGACGCAGCCCTCGGCCGCTCGCATCGTGCGAAGATCGGCAAGGCGAAACTCAAGCTTGCGATCGAATTGACGCGCGAAGTGCTTGAAGTGCCGGCCGGTTACCGGATCGGCATCGTGCCGGCGTCCGACACTGGTGCGGTCGAGATGGCGCTATGGTCGCTGCTCGGCGCGCGGCCGGTGACCACGATTGCCTGGGAATCGTTCGGCGAAGGCTGGGTCAGCGACATCGTCAAGGAATTGAAGCTCAGGGACGTCACCAAGCTGCATGCCGGCTATGGCGAAATTCCCGATCTGAGCAAGGCCGATCCTGCCTCCGACATCGTCTTCACCTGGAACGGCACCACCTCGGGCGTGCGCGTCCCCAATGCCGACTGGATCAGCGCCAGCCGCGAAGGCCTCGCCATCTGCGATGCCACTTCGGCTGCGTTTGCGCAAAGACTCGACTGGCCAAAGCTCGATGTGGTGACGTTCTCCTGGCAGAAGGCGCTCGGCGGCGAAGCCGCGCACGGCATGCTGGTGCTGTCACCGCGCGCGGTCGAGCGGCTCGAAACCTACAAGCCGGCATGGCCGCTGCCGAAGATCTTCCGCATGACCAAGGGCGGCAAGCTCAACGAAGGCATCTTCGAGGGCGAGACCATCAACACGCCGTCGATGCTGTGCGTCGAGGATTATCTCGATGCGCTGAACTGGGGCAAATCGGTCGGCGGCCTCAAGGGCCTGATGTCGCGCGCCGATGCCAACACCAAGGTGCTCGCCGACTGGAAGGCGAAAACGCCGTGGATCGATTTCCTGGCAAAGGATCCGGCAATCCGGTCCAACACCTCGGTGTGCCTGAAGGTGATCGATCCCGCGATCACCGCGCTGACGCCGGACGCGCAGGTCGACTTCGCCAAGAAGCTGGTTGCGCTGGTCGAGAAGGAAGGCGCTGGCTACGATTTCGCGCACTACCGCGATGCGCCGGCGGGCCTGCGGATCTGGTGCGGGGCGACCGTCGAAGCAGGCGACGTCGCGCTCCTGACGCAGTGGATCGACTGGGCGTTTGCCGAGATGAAGTCATCGCTCGCAAAGGCCGCGTAAGTTCGTTCATCCGTCGTCCCGGCGAACGCCGGGACCCATAAACACCGTCAGGGAGTATGGATCCCGGCTCTTCGCGCCAAGGGGCGCTTCGGCCGGGATGACGCTTCAATTTTTCGAAGGAAAAGATCCCATGCCCAAACCCAAAGTTCTCATTTCCGACGCGCTGTCTCCCGCCGCCGTACAGATATTCAAGGATCGCGGCGTTGAGGTCGACTTTCAGCCCAATCTCGGCAAGGACAAGGACAAGCTCGCCGAGATCATCGGCAATTACGACGGCCTCGCGATCCGCTCCGCCACCAAGGCTACCGCGAAGATCTTGGAGAAGGCCACGCGGTTAAAGGTGATCGGGCGCGCCGGTATCGGCGTCGACAATGTCGAGATTCCCGCCGCCACCGCCAGGGGCATCATCGTGATGAACACGCCGTTCGGCAATTCGATCACGACAGCTGAACACGCGATCACGCTGATGTTGGCGCTGGCGCGTGAGATTCCGCAGGCCGATGCCTCCACCCAGGCCGGCAAGTGGGAGAAGAACCGCTTCATGGGCGTCGAGATCACCGCCAAGACGCTGGGCGTGATCGGTTGCGGCAACATCGGCGCGATCGTCGCCGACCGCGCGCTGGGCCTGCGCATGAAGGTGATCGCGTTCGATCCGTTCCTGTCGCCGGAACGCGCCAAGGATATCGGCGTCGAGAAGGTCGAACTCGACGATCTCTTCAAGCGCGCCGATTTCATCACGCTGCATACCCCGCTGACCGACAAGACCAAAAACATCATCGACGCCGCGGCGCTAGCGAAAATGAAGCAGGGCGTGCGCCTGATCAATTGCGCGCGCGGCGGCCTGGTCGACGAGCAGGCGCTGGTCGATGCGTTGAATTCCAAGCATGTCGCGGGCGCTGCGTTCGACGTTTTTGTCGAGGAACCCGCCACCAAGAATGTGCTGTTCGGCCATCCCAATGTGATCTGCACGCCGCATCTTGGTGCTTCCACCACCGAGGCGCAGGAAAATGTCGCGCTGCAAGTTGCCGAACAGATGTCGGATTATCTGTTGAGCGGCGCGATCTCCAACGCGGTGAATTTCCCGTCGATCACGGCGGAAGAGGCGCCGAAGCTGAAGCCGTTCATTGAGCTCGCCGAAAAGCTCGGCTCGTTTGCCGGCCAACTCACCGAGACCGGTATCGCCAAAGTCCAGATCACCTATGAGGGCCACGTCGCCGAGATGAAGATCAAGGCGCTGACCTCGGCGGCGCTGTCGGGCCTGCTGCGGCCGATGCTCGGCGACGTCAACGTGGTCTCCGCGCCTGTTGTCGCCAAGGAACGCGGCATGGTGGTCGACGAGGTGACCCGGGCGGCGCAGAGCGATTATGAAAGCCTGATCACCGTGACAGTGACGACGGAGCGGCAGGAGCGTTCGGTCTCCGGTACCGTCTATCACGACGGCAAGCCGCGGCTGGTCGACATCAAGGGCATCCGCGTCGACGCGGAGTTCGGCAAATCGATGATTTACGTCACCAACGAGGACAAGCCGGGTTTCATCGGCCACTTCGCAGGCCTGCTCGGCGACGCCCGGATCAACATCGCGACGTTCCATCTCGGCCGCAACAAGCCGGGCGGCGACGCCATCGCGCTGGTCGAGGTCGACGGCGCCGTGCCGGCGGACGTGCTGACCAAAATCCAGGCGCTGCCGCAGGTGAAGCAGGCCAAGGCGCTGGTGTTCTAGGGGGCGGGGGTGTGTTGAAATGTGCCCTTCTCTTCTTACGGGAGAAGGGCAAGCGCTTTATCGGATAAGGCAAACCGCCCTGTCGGTTGTCACGCGGGTTACCGGTTAAAATAGGATACAAGATCAGGTCCGAGCGGATGCAGGCCCCGGCATTGCTGGCCAGAACAACGCTATCATCCAATCAAGAAATGCCGAGTGCAGTGACCAAGGCTGCGCTTTCGGCATTTCCGTCACGAATATCGCAATTCGAAGACCACCCAACAGCATGACCATGAGAAGAATCTTTATCGTTTCATTTGTCATCTCGACACCCTTAAGCAGATAAGCCGAACATGAAATTGAACCGTTGCGCCGCCTGACTTCTTGGATCCATTTTGCAAGATTTAATTGTTAGTCGAGATCGTTGAGCCGCGATATTGCGGCCCATATCTTAGGGAGAAGCACCTAAGTACAGTTACGGAGGTGTCCGAACCCCGCGTGCCGCCTGTCACAGCGACGCCGTACGGCCCCGCATCCGCTTCGCCTTACCGAAAACTCCATCGAACCAGTTGCTCTGTCGCGACGTCTTACCACCGGGGGCGATACGATTTTGCGTGCGTTGGCTCAGCCAACGAGGCGCGCAGACTTGCGGGAGAGCCATGATGCGTATCTTAGCGAACCACCTTGTCACGACCAGTCTTGTCGTCCTCGCGGCGCTGGCCGCGATGCCGGCCAGGGCGGCCAATGTCGAGGCCACATCTGCGGTCGATGCCGTGACCGTCTACCCCGATGGCGCCAGCGTCACCCGGACCATCACGACAGACGTTCCCGCTGGCGACAACACACTCGTGATCAGGGATTTCCCGCTGACGCTCGATCCATCCTCGCTGCGGGTGGAAGGCGGGGCGGGGTCGAAGCTCACCATCGGTGCGATCGATACCAGGCCGCCGCGCGCCGCGCCGCCGGTCAATCTGCCCGAACTCGACACGCGTATCGAGGCGCTGAAGGACGAGCGCGCCAATCTGCAAGGCGCGATCGCGGCGGCCACCGCGCGCCGCAAATTCGTCGAGCGTTTTGCCGAGGCATCGCCCGCGGGAATTGGCGAGAAGGGCGAGGCGCGCCCGATCGCGGATTGGCGCGCTGCCTTTGCCGCGGTCGCCGACGAAGTCGCGTCAGCGGACACCGCGATTCGCGATGCGGAACGTAAGCAACGCGACATCGACCGCGAGATTGCCCGGCTGGAATCGGATCGTGCGGCCAAGCCGCCGAGTCGGCTGGAGGTGCGGATCGATCTCGCCTCAGTTGCAGCGACCAGGGCGACCCTGCGGGTGACCTATGCCGTGCGCGCCGCGCGCTGGACGCCGCTCTATGACGTCCGTCTCGATACCGGCGCCAAGGACCGCAAGCCCGCGCTCGAACTGGTGCGCCGCGCCGAAATCATCCAGACCACGGGCGAGGATTGGTCTGATGTCGCGCTCAGCGTCTCCACCGTTCGCAGTGCGCGCGGCAGCAAGGCGCCCGAACTGAATCCGCTGGTCGTGCAATATCCGCCCGCCGCGCGGCCGGCGCCCGCGAGCGCCGCCATGGATAATCTGAGGCAAGATACCCGTTCACGCGCGATGGCCAAAACGCTCGAGCCAGCCGCGGAACGGGAAAAGGCCGATGAGCAGCAGGCGGTGGCCGAGGTCGGAGGCTTCCAGGTGGTGTTCAAGATTCCGGGCCGCGTCAGCGTCGGGGCGAGCGAGGGCGCCAAGAATCTGCGCATCTCCACCGCGACCATCGCGCCCGATCTTGCCGTGCGTTCGGTTCCGGTGATCGATCCGACCGCGTTTCTCGAAGCGAGTTTCACCCAAAATGAGGATGCACCGCTGTTACCGGGCCGGATCGCGATCTATCGCGACGGGGTATTTGTCGGTCGCGGTCACATGACCGCCGCCGGCAAGGACGAACCGGTGCGGCTCGGTTTCGGTGCCGACGACAAGGTCAAGATCGAGCGCGCCGCGGTCAAACGCAACGAAGGATCGGCGGGCCTGATCGTGACGACGTCGAAGACCGACGAACGCGCGTTCAAGACCATTATTCGCAATGGCCATGATTTCCCGATCAGGATCGCGATCGAGGATCAATTGCCGGTCAGCGAAAACGAGGATATCCAGGTCGAAATGCTGCCGTCGACGACGCCGCCGACCGCAACGAATCTGCGCGACCGGCGCGGCGTGCTGGAATGGGCATTCGAGGCCAAGGCAAATGAGGTCAGGGATATCGGGTTCGCCTGGCGGATCCGCTGGCCCAAGGACAAGGGCGTCGTCATGATGCCGGCCGGATAATACGACGGCAACGAGCGGCGGACTCTCGGATTCCGATCCGCCGCTCGCCTGGTCAAATCGCGCCGCGGTCTTGCGGTTGTGGGCGACTTCCTCTCTGATGTCGGCATCAACATGCCGAGGACCGCTTAACAGGTCCGTGAGAGGGAGAAGCGCACGATGCCGTATCAACATATTCTGGTGGACGATCCCCGGCCGCGGGTCCGGCGCGTCACGCTGAACCGGCCTGAGAAACGCAACGCGCTGAACAATCGGCTGCGCGGCGAGATTTTCGAGGCGCTGGAGGCTGCGGATCGAGACTCCGAAATTTCGATCACGATCCTGCGCGGCGCCGGTCCATGTTTTTCCGCGGGCTACGACCTGTCGGCGAATAATTCGGTCGACCAGCCTTATCACTCGGCGGCGGGACCGGGGCAATGGTCGCGGCACGTGGTCGAAGGCTGGTTCTCGATCTGGGACCTTGCCAAACCTGTCATCGCAGAGGTGCACGGCTATTGTCTGGCTGGCGGCACCGAGCTCGCCACCGCCTGCGATATTGTCTATGTCGCCGACGACGCCCAGATCGGCTATCCGCCGGTGCGGCTGATGAGCCCGCCGGACATGCAGTATCATCCGTGGCTGGTCGGCATGCGCCGCGCCATGGAGTTGATGCTGACCGGCGATGCGATGTCCGGGCGCGATGCCGCGGAATGGGGTTTCGCCACGCGTTCGTTTCCGCTCGCTGAACTCGAGCAGCGCACGCTGGATTTTGCCGAGCGCGCTGCCAAGGTTCCAATCGAATTACAGCAGCTCAACAAGCGCTCGGTGCATCGGGCGATGGAGATTATGGGGGCGCGCGCCGCGATGCGGGCCGGCACGGAAATCCAGGCGTTGGCCTTCACCACCGAGGCCAGCCGCGCCTACATGTCGTCGTTCCGGCGCGACGGCGGAAGCGTCAAGCAACAGCTCGACCAGCGCGACACGACTTTCGGCGATTACCGCACGCACAAGCCGTGAGCGTTTACTCCTTGACCGCTCCCGTCAACGACGAGACGTAGTAGTCGACGAACAAGGAGTAAAACACCGCGACCGGCAGCGAGCCGAGCAGGGAGCCCGCCATCAGCGCTCCCCACTGATAGACGTCGCCCGACACGAGCTCGGTGAGGATCGCGACCGGCACGGTCTTGTTTGCGCTGCTCTGGATGAACGCCAGCGCGTAGATGAACTCGTTCCAGGACAGCGTGAAGCTGAAAATGCCGGCCGAAATCAATCCGGGCACGGCCAGCGGCAGCGTGATCCGCCACAGGATCTGCAGGCGCGTTGCGCCGTCGACCAGCGCGCATTCTTCCAGCTCGTAGGGAATCGATTTGAAATAGCCGATCAGGAGCCAGGTGCAGAACGGCACCAGGAAAGTCGGGTACACCAAAATCAGCGCCAGCGGACTGTCGAACAGTCCAAACTGGACCACCACCGTCGCCAGTGGAATGAACAGGATCGACGGCGGCACCAGATAGGCGAGATAGATTCCAAGCCCGACATAGGGGCTGCCCCTGAAGCGCAGGCGCTCGATCGCGTAGGCGGCGAGGGTGCTGGCGAACAGCGACAGGAAGGTAGAGCCGATCGCGACGAACATCGTCGTCTTCAGCCAGTTCGGATAGGCGGTGTTGAACAGCAGATGCTTGATATGCGCGAGCGTCGGCGAAGAGATCCAGAACGGGTTATGCTCCTTGTAATTGAGCAATTCGGCATTTGGCTTGAATGACGTGATCGCCATCCAGTAGAACGGAAACAAAAGGATCAGCACGAAACACGACAGCGGCAGATAGATCATCATCACCCGCCGCGCCCGCGAATCCCATTCCATGGTGTCGGGGGTGGAGCTTGCAACGTTGCTCGATTTCGCGGATTGCGCGACGGCCTCAGTCATTGCTCTCTCCCTGCTGCCATTTGCGGCGGGCGAGGCCGAAGTAGCTGAACAGCGTCGCGAATACCAGGAACGGGATCATCGAGACCGCGATCGCCGCACCCTCGCCGAGCTCGCCGCCGGCGATGCCGCGCTGGAACGCGAGCGTCGCCAGCAAATGGGTGGAGTTGACGGGACCGCCGCGGGTGATGGCGTAGACCAGCTGGAAATCGGTGAAGGTGAAGATGATCGAGAACGTCATCACGATCGCCAGGATGGGCAGCATCATCGGAAACGTGATGTAGCGGAAGCGCTGCCAGGCGCTGGCGCCGTCGAGCATCGCCGCCTCATAGAGCGAGGGCGATATGGTTTGCAGTCCGGCCAACAGCGAGATCGCCACGAAGGGAATGCCGCGCCAGATGTTGGCGGCGATCAGCGAGAACCGCGCCGGCCAGGGGCTGCCGAGGAAGTCGATATTGGTGGTGCGGACGTGCAGCACGTCGACCAGGAGATAGGAGATGATGGAGAATTGCGGGTCGTAGATCCACCAGAACGCCAGCGCCGACAGCACCGTGGGCACGATCCACGGCAGCAGCACGATCGCCCGCAACAGGCTCTTGAACGGAAAATGGTTGTTCAACAATAGCGCCAGCCAGAAGCCGAGCGCGAATTTCCCGAAGGTCGCGATCCCAGTATAGAACACGCTGTAGAACACCGCGCCCCACCACAAGGGATCGCTGTACAGATACTGGAAATTCTCCAGCCCGACGAAAACACCGCGGCGGCCGATGGTCGTGTCGGTGAAGGCCAGCCAGACGCCAAGACCGAGCGGATAGGTGAGGAACACCGCCAGCAGGCCGATCGCCGGCGTCAGGCAAACGACGATCAGGAACGGCTTGTAGTCCAGCAGTCGGGCCAGCCAGCCGGGCTGTCGTTGAACCGCGTGTCGAGAAGGCAGTGTCGTCACGGACATATCGTCGTACCAGTCGTCAGGTTACTCGGTGCTTCGGTCATTGCGAGGAGCGAAGCGACGAAGCAATCCAGTTTTGCCCGGAGGCATGGATTGCTTCGCTTGCGCTCGCAATGACGGTTGGGCGGATTCAGGAGCGGCGGAAGTAACGCTTGGCGCGGCGTTCGGCTTCTCCGGCGGCGGCTTCCGGTGTCGCGGCATCGGTCGCAACCGATGCGCACATCTGCACCAGCACGTAATCGGCGTTGACGGCGCCGGTCGCCGAGGAGATCGGGCCCTTGTAGCCATTGTAATATCCGCTCGCCATCGTGTCCTTGAAGATCCTGACCTTCGGATCGCCGGACCACACAGCTGCGTCGGCATAGGCGGCGAGCGGTTGGGACCAATAGCCGCTGTTGGCGTTGAGCCAGGGCTCGTATTGTTCGCGCTCCAGCATGAATTGCAGGAACGCCTTGGCGGCGTTGGGATACTGGCTATGCTTGAACACCATTGCGTTCAGCGTCAGTCCCGCCATCGGCGAGGTGCTTGCCAGGCCCTTCGGCAGCAATTGATGCTCGGTGTCCTCCGCGATTGCTGCCGTCGCCGGATCGTTCTTCAGCGAGAAATACAGCGAGACGCCGTTCGCCGTCAGGGCAATTTCTCCGGATGAATAGGCGCGATTGTTGCTGACGTCGTTCCAGGATGGCGTGCCGGCGATGAAGGTCGGGTACAACTCCTTCAGATATTTCAGCGCGGCGACGGTCTCCTTGCTGTTGATGACGACATTGCCTTCCTCATCGAGCAGCGAGGCGTTGTGCGACCACAGGATCCAGTTCGCAAAGCCGTTGCCGTCGCCGACGGCATTGCCGAGCGCGAAGCCGGCGGGCTTGCCGGCCTTTTGCAGCTTGCGGCAAAGATCCAGGACTCCGGCATGATCTTCCGGAACCTTGTCGAAGCCGACCGATTGCAGCGCCGATTTGCGGTAGACCAGCGGGCCGCCGCTGGCGCCGAACGGCAATCCGATCCAGCTGTTGCTTTTGTTGCGCTTGCCGTATTTCTGGGCCAGCGTCTGCCAGCCGCCGTAACGCTTGCCGAGATAGTCGGCGACGTCGGTCAGTTCGACCAGTTTGTCGACGTAGATGTGCGGCGCATCCGAGAAGCCGATGATGATGTCGGGCCCGGCGCCCGAGTTCGACGTCACCGCGGTCTGCTGGTTGATGTCCTCCCAGCCGACGAAATCGACCTTGACCTCGACGCCCGTCTTCTCGGTGAATTTCGCCGCGTTGGCGCGGAACACATCCTCGTCGGCTTTGACAAAGCGCACCGGCCGCAGCATGCGCAGGCTGGCGCCTTTTTCGATCGGGAGCGATGGCGCGGGAATTTCGGCAGCCTTGATGGCCGAGGCAGTCTGCGCCGAGGCGCCGGTCGCGGCCAATGCTGCCGCGGAAACGCCCAGGGCGAGCGCGTCACGACGCGTGATGTCGTTCTTCATGGTTTTCTCCCGTTTTTAATCCCGGCGTTGTTCGCCGGTGAATTGGATAGTCCCGGGATTACCACCCTATCGGGTTGGATCGGATGGTAGTCCCATCTTCTTGTTTGAGCACGGTCCGGAGGGAACGCGGGCTACCGCGGTTCCGGATATGCCTAGCTGTTCGGACCACGGTCCATGCTGACAGGTTGCCAGCGGCGGAGCGGGGTATTTTGCAGCACCGACGGATTGACGCAGCTTACCGGCCACATGCCGGACAGCACCAGTGACAATTCGTAGCCGACACGGCGCTTGCGCGCCTCATCAAAGCGTGCCGAGGCCGAGGCGACATGGGCGGTCAAAGTGACGTTTTCCATGCCCAGCATCGGATTGTTGTGCGACGGCGGTTCCTTCTCCAGCACGTCGAGCGCGGCATGCGCGATCCAGCCTTCCTGCAGCGCCTTGATCAGCGCCTCTTCGTTCACGGTGGCGCCGCGCCCGGTGTTGATGAAGATCGCGCTCGGCTTCATCTGCCTGAAGTGCTTTTCGCCGAGCATGTGGTGAACCTCGGGCCGCGCCGGAGCATGCATCGAAACGAAGTCGGATTGCGACAGCACTTCCGACAGGGTGGCGGGGATGACGCCGAGTTCGGAGATCAGCGTCTCCTGGATGAACGGATCGTAGGCCATCAACCGCAGGCCAAAAGGCGCAGCGCGTCTGGCAACCGCGCGCGCCACGCGGCCGAACGAGATGAACCCCAGCGTTTGCCCCATCAGCCGCGGGATTTTCAGGAGCGCGGGACGGCCCTCTGACCAGCGGCCGCTGCGCACCATCTTGTCCTGCTCGACCAGCCGGCGAAAGCCGGCCAGCAACAGCATCATGGCGTGGTCGGCGACTTCCTCGATGAAGGTATCGGGGATGTTGGTGACGGGAATGCCGCGAGCGGTCGCCGCCTTGACGTCCACGCTGTCGACGCCGACGCTGCCGAGGGTGATGACCTTGCAGTTCTCCAGCGCATCGATGATGGTCTTCGAGATCGGCAGGCCCTTGGCGTAGATCGCATCCGCGGTCCGCGCGGCGGCGATAAACTCCGCCTCGTTGGCCGGCGCCTCGACGATCTCGGCGTCGATCGGCTCCAGCGCTTCCATCTCATAAGCGTAACCGCCGCCGGCGACCGTGAAGCTCGCGCCTTTCGGCGTCAGTATTTTGAATTTCGGCATTTTGCTCTCCCGAGTTGACATTCGGTGTTGGTTGATGACCGCGGCACGCCGCCGCCTCCCTAATTCCAGCAGCTTGGCACAATCCCGGCCGCTTGGGCACGGCCGCGACCCGGGTTCCCGTATTTTTACCTAGCGTTCATAACGAACCGCTAAAGCTTGCACTATACCTTGACGTGACTCCTCCCACCCATCGCAACCTGCGCGCAAAGCCCCGGAGATGCCACCGTGAAGCTGACCAACCTGACGATCACCCCCAAACTCGGTATCTTGGTGGGTGTGACGTTGTTCGGCTTGTGCTCGGCCGGCGCCCTTGCAGGCTACCTGATGCAGCGCGAGATGCTGGAAGCGCGAATTGATCAGACCAAGGCCATCGTCGAAATGGCGCGCAACATGGCCGCAGGATTGCAAAAGCAGGTCGAGGCCGGGCAGCTCACCAAGGAAGCAGCGCTGGCGGAATTCGGCCGCCGTGCCAATTCGATGACCTACGACAAGGGCGCCGGCTATCTGTTCGGGACGAATTTTGACGGCATCACGGTGCTGGCGCCCGATCCCAAGCAGGTCGGGACCAATCGTATGGACGTGGTGACCAATGGCAGGAAGCTCTCCCAGGAACTAATGGAGGGCGTGAAGGCCAAGGGTGAAATCCTGCTGACGTATGAATACGTCAAACCCGGCACGGAGAAGCCGATCCGCAAGATCGGCTACGCCGTCAACGTTCCCGGCTTCAACATGTATCTCGGCACCGGGGCCTATCTCGACGATCTCGACGCCAAGCTGCAGCCGATCGCATGGCTGCTGGGCCTCTCCATTCTCGGCATCGCGATCATCTCGGGCAGCATTGCCTGGATGATCGGCCGCAGCATCAGCCGGCCGCTCAATCAACTCGGTACCCGCATGCGGGAGCTGGCGGACGGCGCGCTGGATGGGGACATTCCCGGAATCGGGCGCGGCGACGAGGTCGGCGCGATGGCGGCAACCGTTCAGATCTTCAAGGACAACGCGCTGCGCATTCGCGGGCTTGAACAGGTCGAGGCGCAGACCCAGACGCGCGCCGCAGCCGAGCGTCGCTCCGCGATGGAGAGCATCGCGAGCGATTTCGAGCGCAGCGTCACCGGCATCGTCCGTTCGGTATCGACGGCGGCGGCGGGGATGCAGAGCACCGCGCAATCCATGACTGCGACCGCAAGCGACGCCAGCGCCCGCGCTGCGACCGTCGGAGCGGCCTCCCAGAGCGCCTCGAACAACGTCGGAACCGTTGCGGCGGCGGCCGAACAACTCTCGAGTTCGGTCGGCGAAATCTCCCGCCAGGTGTCGCGATCGAGTGAGATCGCCAGCAAGGCGGTGGGCGATGCCGAGCGCACCAACGCCACCGTTCAGGCCCTGTCGACCGGCGCGGAGAAGATCGGCGAGGTGGTCAAGCTGATCCACTCCATCGCCGCTCAGACCAATCTGCTCGCGCTCAACGCCACCATCGAAGCGGCGCGCGCCGGCGATTCCGGCCGCGGTTTTGCCGTCGTCGCCTCCGAGGTCAAGGCGCTCGCCAACCAGACCGCCAAGGCCACCGAGGAGATCTCCGCGCAGGTCGCGGCGATGCAATCGTCCACCAGCGACGCGGTGGCCTCGATCGGCGGCATCACCGAAACCATCGCGCAGATGAGCGAGATCACGGTCAGCATCTCGGCGGCGATCGACCAGCAGGGCAACGCCACCCGCGAGATCGCGCGCAACATCCAGTCGGTCGCAGCCGGATCGAACGAGATCAGCGCTCACATCGGCGGCGTCACCACCGCGGCGACGGCAACCGGCACGGCAGCCTCGGACGTACTCTCGAACGCCAGGGAACTCGACAATCAGTCCGGCAAGTTGCGCGGCGCGGTCGACGAATTCCTGGCCAAGGTCCGCGCGGCGTAAGCTCAACTGTCATGCTCCGCGAAAGCGGGGCATCCAGTACTCTGAGGCATCAGCGATAAATTGCTGATAGCACGGCGTACTGGATCGTCCGCTTTCGCGGACGATGACGATGTTGTACGCGGCAGCGCCGTGGGCACCGCGCGCAGAGTGCCTTCGCCCCTAGAGCATGAAAGTGGGTACCGGTTTTCCGAAAAGATCATGCTCAAACAAAAAGATAGAGCGGGATGACGATTCGAAGAAAAGTCATCCTCTCGCTCTAGCAGCCTCACTGCTTCTCGATGCCGGCGTCCGCGATCAGTTTCTCCCACAGCACGAGTTGCTCTTTCAGGAACGCGTCGAACTCTTCCGGCGTGCCCGAGAATGCCTCCATGCCACGCTCCGCGAGTTGGTTCTTGATATCGGGCCGCTCGACGATCTTGCGGATTTCCGTATTCAGCTTCGTGACAATGTCCTTCGGCATATTGGCCGGGCCAAGGTAGCCCTGCCACGAGGTGATGTCGAAACCCTTTACGGTATCGTCCATGGTGGGAAGCTCGGGTAACAGGGCCGAGCGTCGTTTGGTCGTGACCGCAAGCGCTTTGAGCACCTTGCCGTTAACGTGAGGCAGGCCGGTCGGAACATCGACGAACATCATGGAGACACGGCCGGCGATCACGTCGGTCAAGGCCGGTGGCGAACTCTTGTAGGGTACGTGAAGCAGATCGATACCGGCGAGCCGCGCGAATGTCGCGCCTGAGACGATCGCCGACGAACTGCCGCTCGCATAGGACAGCTTGCCGGGTTCCTTCTTTGCAAGCGCTATCAATTCGGCAACCGAATTCGCCGGAATGTCGGGATTGATCACCAGCATGAAGGGCAGGTCGCCGGTCCGCGCGATCGGCGTGAAGTCCTTGACCGGATCGTAGCTCATGGTCTTCAGCAAATACGGATTTGCCGAATGCGTCGTATTTGTTGTCACGAACAGCGTGTATCCGTCCGGCGCAGAGCGGGCGACATAACTCGCGGCAATTGAGCCATTGGCCCCCGCTTTGTTGTCGATCACCATGCCTACACCGAGTGCGACGCCGAGTTCTTTCGAGATCAGGCGCGTCGTGGTGTCGGTGCCGCTGCCGGCGGCGAACGGCAGCACCAGCGTGATGTTGCGGTTCGGATAAGGCGCCTGCGCGTAAGCCACCGACGCCAGCGCCATCATCAGAGGTATTACCGCCGCGACGTGCCGGTATCTTTTCAACAATGCGATCATCTGGTCGTTTTCCTCAAGGTGGGCTTTGTGATGGATTGGCTGGCAAACTAATCGGTCTCGACACAAAGCGGAAGCCTATACAGTGCCGCAGCCAGGCGTCACGTCTTGGCCGATGCCTGCCGCGAGGCGATCACTACGCCCGCCAGCACCAGCAGATAGCCGATGAGATGAAACAGCCGCGGCTGCTCGCCGAGCAGCAGGATCGCCATCGCCGAGCCGAACACCGGCACCAGATGAAAGAACGGCGCGGCGCGGTTCGGCCCGATCAGCGCGATGCCGCGGTTGAAGAACAGATACGCCAGCGTGGACGGAAAGATTACAACATAGACCAGCGTCGCGATCGTCAGTAGGTCGAATTTCAGCGTGAAACCGGTCGAGAATTCCCAGATCGAGAACGGCAGCAGCAACAGCGCGCCGCAGCCGATGGTGGCGCAAATCAGCGACAGCTGGTGCGTCTTCGGCCGGCGCGGCATCAGCGCCGAGTAGAGCCCGAATGCCAGGAGCGCGCCGGCAAACATCACGTCGCCCTTGTTGAACTGGATGCTGGCAAGCGCGCCGGGATCGCCGCGCAGGATGATGGTGAGCACGCCCATTAGCGAGATCGCGATGCCCGCGACCTGCGCCCAGGTCAGCCGCACGCCGAACAGAGTTAGCGACCACAGCGCCACGAACAGCGGTCCCGCGGACTGGATCAGCAGCGCATTCAGCGCCTGGGTGTATTGCAGCGCCCAGTAGGACAGCGCGTTGTTGATGGCAAATCCGGTCGCCGACAGCACCACGATCAGCGGCAACCGCGCGCGCAGGGCCGGCCAGTCACGCCGAAGATGCGGCCACGCGAACGGCAGCAGCATGAGGAACGCGCCGATCCAGCGCACGCAGGACAGCGTCATCGGCGGCACGTGGCCTGCGACATAACGCGCGAGCACGATATTGCCGGCCCAGAACAGCGAAGTCAGGCTCAACAGCAGATAGGGCTGGTTATTGAGCCATCTGATCGGATCGGGGGAGGGCGGCGTGCTTGCGGGAATCGTCATTGCTTGCGACTGAGTTGTGCCGGATTCACGCCGCGCGACAAGTCCCGCCGCCGCAATGCTACAATGTCCTGATATCGTCGAACGCTAGCCCCAAGGGAGCCGCCATGGCCGTGGATCTGTTGAATGTCAAAGGCCTTGAGGAGCTGGATCACCAGGGGCCGGTAGTGATGGTGAACCTGATGCGGTTCTATGATCGCTCGCTCGACGGCAACGGCTCGGGCTGGGACGCCTATCTGCGCTACAGCGCCCTGACCGTGCCGATGATCAAGGCGCGCGGCGGCACGCTGCTGTGGACCGGCGACGCCAAGGCGGTCGCGCTGGGTCAGCAGGACGGCAACCAGTGGGACTATCTGGCGCTGGTGTATTATCCGTCGGTGGCCGCCTTCATCGACATGATGACATCTGCGGATTACGAACGCTTCAGCGATCCGCACCGCCGCAACGGCTGCGCCGAGCATGTCATCATCGCGACTGGTGAGGCCTACAGCAAGTTCAAGATCGGGTAGGTGGCCTTGATACGTCTCTTGCGTCGTCGCGGCGAACGCCGGGACCCATAACCACCGCCGTCAGTTATTGTGGTGGGTCTCCGCATCCGTACCCGAACGAGAGGCCGCGGCGTATGGATCCCGGCGTTCGCCGGGACGACGACAAGAGGAAATCAGCCAATCTCCTTGCGCACCATCGCGGCGGCATCGCACATTGCTTTCAGCTTGCCGAAGGCGATGTGGCGAGGCATGTACTTCATGCCGCAGTCGGGCGCGGGGATCAGCCGGTCGGCCGCGACATATTTCAGGCCGTGCCGGATGCGATCGGCGATGATTTCAGCGGTTTCGATCTCGGGGTTTCCGAGGTCGAGCACGCCGAGCATGATTTTCTTCGACGACAGGTCCTTCAGCACGCCGAGATCGAGTTTGGGCTGCGCCGCCTCGATTGAAATCTGTTCGGCACGGGTGTCGGCCAGTTCCGCCAGAAACGAATAGCCGGCGGGCTTGGTCGAGCCCGGCACCACGGCCGCATAGCCGAAGCACAGATGCACCACGGTCGGCACCGTGATGCCTTGCAGGGCGCGGTTGATCGCCTTCACCGCGTAGCGTTTTGCCGCGTCGGGATTGTTTCGCACCCAGGGTTCGTCGAGTTGGATGACATCGGCGCCGGCCTTTTGCAAATCCAGCGCCTCCGCATTGACGGCTTCGGCGAACGCCATCGCCAGCTCTTCGTCGTCGGCATAGAACTCGTTCTTGGCCTGCTGGCTCATCGTGAACGGCCCCGGCAGCGTGATCTTGGCCGCGCGATCGGTGTTGCGGCGAAGAAACTCCATATCGCGTAATTCCACCGGGCGGGTGCGCCTGATGTTGCCGACCACGCGCGGCACCGGCGTTTGCTGTCCCGAACGCGCAACGATGATGGCTGGTCGGTCGGCGTCGATGCCCTCGAGCGCGGTGGCAAACCGGTTCGAGTAGCTCTCCCGGCGGATCTCGCCATCGGTCACGACGTCGATGCCGGCGCGCTCCATGTCTCGGATGGCGACGATGGTGGCGTCGTCCTGGGCTTCCTCGAGATGCTCCTCCGGCAGTCGCCACATCGCGTGCATGCGGGTGCGCGGAACCACCTTCGACAGCATGGCGCGGTCCACCAGCCATTCCGGCTGCGGATAGCTTCCGACCACCGTGGTCGGCAACAGATGTTTTGGCATGTTCACGATGCTCTCCTTATTGTTGCGGCGCCGTCTCAGGCGGCCTGTCCGACCGCCTTGGCGACTTCGTCCTTGACCGGATTGCGTAAAGTTCCAATGCCGGAAATCTCGACCTCGACCACGTCGCCTCCCTTCATCCAGAGCGGCGGGGTGCGATAGGCGCCGACCCCGCCGGTGGTGCCGGTGACGATGACGTCGCCGGGCGCAAGCTCGGTGAAGGTCGAACAATAGGCGATCAGCGCGGGCACATCGAACACCAGATCGGAAATCGGCGCGGCCTGCACCTCGACGCCGTTGAGACGGGTGGCGATGGTTTGCTTGCTGACGTCCGGGATCTCGTCCGTCGTGACCATCCAGGGCCCGAAGCCGCCGGTCGCCATGAAATTTTTGCCGGGGGCGAATTGCGAGGTGTGGCGCTGCCAGTCGCGAATGCTGCCGTCATTATAGCAGGCATAGCCGGCGACGTGGCTCAGCGCCGCCTCGCGTGAAATGCGGCGGCCGGCCTTGCCGATGATCACGGCCATCTCGCCCTCATAATCGAAACGCTCGGATTCCAGCGGCCGGATCATCGGCTGGCCGCTGCCGACCTGGCTGTTGGCGAAGCGGGTGAAGATCATGGGATGCGGCGGCGTGGGATGGCCGCTCTCGGCCAGATGCGTGGCGTAATTGACGCCGATGCAGAAGATCTTGTCGGGATCGGGAACCGTCGGCAGCAGTTCGATCGCCGACAGGGCGTGGTCCGGCCGCTCCCCCTGCAGCTTCTTCAGTTGATCCAGCGCGCCATGCGCCAGCACCGATTTCAGGGTCGGGAAATCCGTCAGCCGTCGTCCGGCATCGATGATGCCGGCATCGGTGACGATGCCGTAGCTGGCGACATCGCCGGCCTTGAAACTCGCAATCTTCATGGTGCAACGCTTTCTTCGATGGTTGATACGTAGGGTTCGATAGGCAGCACGATTTGGCCTGAGCGGATCGGGACGCAATCCGGTGGAAATTCCTGGCGGAAGCGGGCGCCAACGTCGCCGACGCGATCGAGGAACGTCTCGAGATGGCGCATGGCGCCGCTCGGCAGGTCGTGCAGCACCATCAGGCTCCAGGTCTGCGCTCGGCATTGCGTCAGCGCGCGCTCGACCCAGCCGTCGGGATCGTCCCAATCGCGCGGGATCGAATTCCACAACACACAGCTGTATTCGCCCGCGGATAAATGCTCGACGACCGAGGGTTTCAGGAGGCGGTCGTCGAGATTGCCGCCGCCGCCGAACGGCCTGAACCAGCGTTGCGGGTGGGCGAGGTCGCCGATCAGGGCTTGCGTGCGTGCGATCTCGTGCTCCGCTGTGTCGGGATCGCGCTGCAGGCCGAGCGGCACCGAATGCGTATAGGTGTGGTTGCCGATCCAGTGGCCTTCTTGATGCGCCCGCACCGATAGGCTGCGGCGTTCGGGATCGAGCAATTTCTCTCCGATGACAAAGAAGGTCGCCTTGATGCCGCGCTCGCCGAGAATATCCAGCACGCGCGGCGTCACCTCCGGCTCCGGTCCGTTATCGAACGACAATGTCAGATCGAACACGTGCACTCTCCGTCAGGTGGCCGGCTGGACGACGACGCCCGCGGCGATGTCGTCAGCCGCGCTCTGGCCGGCGCGGGTCCCGGTCTGCCAGATCGAGGCCTTGCGCTCGATCCATTTGATCGCGGCGTTGAAAGCGATCGCCATCGCCAGCACCAGGAGTACGCCGGCGAACACATGCGGACTGTCGAGGATGGTGCGATAGCGCGAAATCAGGTAGCCGATGCCGGCCGAGGAGATCAGCATTTCCGACACCACCACGCCGACGATGACAAGCGCGCCGCCGACCCGCAGTCCGGACAATACGGTCGGGATCGCCGCCGGGATGATGACGCGCGTGAGCCGCTGGCTCAGCGTGGCGCCCATGCTGCGCGCGGCCAGCACCAACTGCGGATCGATGGTCTGGATGCCTGCGGCGGTCGCTAGCATCGTCGGCAGAAAGCCGTAGATCGCGGCGAAGGCGATCTTGGATTCCGAACCGATGCCGAGCCATACCGTGAACACCGGATAAAGGATCACCAGCGGCACCGCATAGATGCTGGAGATCATCGGCATGATCAGCACGCGCGGACGCGGCAGGCTGCCGACCACGGCGCCGGCCAGGATGCCGCCACCGCAGGCGAACACCATGGAGATCGCGACCTCGTACAGCGTGACCGCCAGTGCGTGGCCATACTCGGCGGCTTCGTTCCAGCCCGCGGCAATGGTCGAGGACAGCGAGGGCAGGAACAATTCGGGAATAAGCCCGGCGCGCGGCAGCACTTCCCAGAGCACGATGAGGGAAATCACGATCAGGCGGCGCAGCGTGGTTGATGACATCGCCATGCTCATGCCGATTTGCGGATATGACGCCAGATGCGATCGCGCAGCGTGCCGAAGGTTTCGCCGCTCAGCATCTCGTAGGTGCGGGGTCGCGGCAGTGAAATCGTCAGGTGGTCGACGATGCGGCCTGGGCGGGCCGACATCACCACCACCTCGTCGGCGAGATAGACCGCTTCGGTCAGGCTGTGGGTGACGAACACGACGGTCTTGCCGGTTGCGGCCCAGATCCGCAGCAATTCGTCGCCCATGGTCATGCGGGTCTGCTCGTCGAGCGCGGCGAACGGCTCGTCCATCAAGAGCACCGGCGGATCCTGCACCAGGCCGCGCGCGATCGACACCCGCTGTTTCATGCCGCCGGAAAGTTCATGCGGATGCCGCTTGCCAAAACCTTCGAGGCCGACAAGTTTCAGCGCATCCTCGGCCTTGGCGCGCCTTTCGGATTTGGCGACGCCGCGCAGGGCCAGCGGGAATTCGACGTTTTCCTCCGCCGTCAGCCAGGGAAACAGGCTCGGCTCCTGAAACACCACGCCGACGCGGTCCGGATCGGGCTGCGGGATCGGCGCGTCGTTGATCAGGATGGTCCCTGAGGTCTGCTGACGCAGCCCGGCCATCATCATCAAAAGCGTGGATTTGCCGCAGCCGCTGGGGCCGACCAGCACCACGAAGCGGCCGGGCTTCACCTCGAGCGAGACGTCCGACAGCGCCTCCACATCCTGGGTGGCGGTCCGGAAGATCTGGCCGACATTGCGGACCGAGATCGCGCCGGCGCGCGCGGCCGGCTTGAGTGGGGTTACGTTCGCCAATGGCTGCATCGTGTTTCTACCGATCTGACCAGTTCGTTGAATGTCATGGCGATCACAGCGATCATCACGACGCCGGCGAGCAACTGCTTCATCTGAAAATTCTCGCCCCAGGTGGCGATCTGATGGCCGATGCCGTCGCGCGAGGCGTACATCTCTGCGAGAATGACGCCGGTGAGATTGAAGATCATCGAAATCCGCAACGCTTCCAGCAGCACCGGCAGCATGCTCGGCAGATAGACCCGGAACGCCGTCTGCAGCGGCGTCGCGCCGTAGGAACGCGCCACCGTGAGATGCTCGACCTTGACGGATTCGACGGCCGTGGTCGTCGACATGATGACGATGAAGATCGTCGAGAAGAATCCAAAACCCACCTTCTGCGAGAAGCCGACCCCGAACACCAGGATGAACATCGGCAGGAAAATCGATTTCGGAATGCTGAAGGCAAAGAACAGCAGCGGCTTTGCCACTTCGGCGAAGTAGCGATTTTCGGCGATCGCGAACCCGATCAGAGCGCCGCAGGGGACGGCCAGCACGAAGGCGGTCAGCACCTCGCTCGCCGTCACCACGAGATCCCTGCGCACGTTGGCGCGCTGCAGCAGTTCCCACAGCGTGGCCAGCGTGTCCGAAGCCGAAGGCAGCAGCCGCGGATTGACGATGCCGGTCCGCGACAGCAACTCCCATAGTGCGAACAGCGCCACCACGATGGCCACTCGCGCTGCCTTGACTCCGAACGTACCGGCCATCGCTGCTGCCTCAGAACTTGCTCAGAACTTGGTCGGAACAGGCTTGAACTGCGTCGAGATGATTTCGTCGGCGGGCGCAAGATCCTTCATGCCGCCGAGCTTGGCCAGTTCCAGCGCCAGCTCAAGCTGTTGCCTGGTATTGGGCGCGCTCATGCTGCCGTCGGTTTCCAGCTTCATGATCGTATTGTCGTATTCCAGCGCCGCGATCTCGGCAGGAATTTCATAGAGATCGGCGATCAGCTTGACGGTGGTGTCCTTGTTGCTGCGCATGAACGCCAGTGCGCCATACAGCGCATTCAGCGTCTTCTGCACCATCTGCGGCTTCTCCTGGGCGTATTTGTCGGGCGTGATCCAGCCGGCGGTGAGGTTGGGCGGCGCATCCTTGGCGTAGTCGAGGATGGTGCGCGCTTCACCTGATTTGGCGATCTGGAAGCTGAGCGGGGAATACACCACGGCGGCATCGACATTGCCGGCCAGGAGGTTAGGCACCAGCCCGCCGCCGCCGACCGGCACGCGGGTGAAGTTGATCTTCTTTTCCTGAATGGTCCACAGCGCCAGCAGATCGGAGCCGGAGCCCGCGGAGGTGATGGCGACCTTCTTGCCGTTGAGATCCTTGACGTCGAGCGGCGACTTCGTCAGCACCATCAGTTGCCAGCCGAAGCTGCCCATCGCGGCATTGGCCACGACTTTCGACATCACGCCTTTCTTGCGGCCGGCGGCCGGCAGCGACGTCGCGTCGAGGATGACATCGGCAGCGCCCGCCGCCATGGCTTCGAAGGTTTCCGCGCCGCCGCGGTAAATCGTCAGCTCAGCGGCGATGCCTTCCTTCTCGAACAGCTTCTGCCGCACCGCGGTTTCGGCGATGGTGGTCGGCCAATAGGTTTTTGTCGGCAGGCCGATGCGTACCGTTTCCACCGCCTGCGCCATGCCGGGCATGGCAAGCAGGGTGGAAGCGGTCAAGGCTGCCAGCATGTGGCGTCGGGTGATGCTCATTATGACGTTTCCTCTGTTTTTGTTGAATTTGTTTTGCCGAAGTCGTCGTGCGCTTCGGTTCAGGTCGTTTCGCTGATCTCCGAAATTCTGGGCGCCGCGAGTTCGACCAGACGCATCGTCGTCAGGAAGTGCTGCGTCAGCGCCTCGACCGCGGCATCGGCGTCGCGCCGGAGCACGGCATGCACGATCGCGGCGTGTTCGGCTTCCACATCCCGCGACACGCCGGTTTCGCGGCGCACCGAAAGCCTTCGATAGCGCTCGCTTTGCTCGTGCAGGATATCGCGAAAGCCGAGCAGCCACTGTGAACCGCAGGCATTCACCAGCGCCCGGTGGAAGATGCGGTGCCGAACGATCCACGCCTCATTGTGGCTTTCCGGATCGTCCGGATGGCGATAGGGAACGGCGCTGAGCGCCGTAAAAGCCTGCTCCACCGACGTCAGCCATGCCTGGTCGCCGCGTTCAATCGAGCGGCGCAAAGCGAGGCTTTCGATATCGATGCGGGTGCGGGTGACGTCTTCCAGGTCGGCCGACGATACCGGGCTGACCCGGAAGCCGCGCTGGTCCGACGCCTGCACCAGCCCGTCGGCGACCAGCCGCGACAACGCTTCGCGCACCGCCGTCAGGCTGACCGAAAACTGTTTCGCCAGACCTGCGATGTGGAGTTTTTGGCCGGGAACGAGCTTGGTGGAGAGGATGTCGGCGCGCAGGCGCTCCAGCACGGCGGAGGTCAGCGTCCTCGGCCCTCCGCCTCTTTGCACATCAAAACCGACCGCGATGCCGTCCATGACGGGCACGATGGCAGGGGCTAAAACAATCGTCAATCGAAAATCGATTTTACTTCGGCGCACCCACCCCGCGCGGGCGGGCCGATCCTAAGCCCGCCGGACCAGGTCTGGCGAAATTTCACGGATGCTCCTGATGCCCAGCAGTGCCAGGTCGCGATCGATCTCGTCCTTGAGCAACGTCAGCGCGCGCTGCACGCCGGCTTGGCCGCCGGCAATGGCCGCATACAGCATCGGCCGGCCGACAAACACGAACTGCGCGCCCAACGCCAAAGCCTTGATCACGTCGGTGCCGCGCCGGATGCCGCCGTCGAGCATCACCGTCATGCCGTTTGCCTCGGCGGCGATCTCGGGCAGCGTGCGCAACGCCGACACCGTGCCGTCGAGCTGCCGGCCGCCATGATTGGAGATGATGACGCCGTCGACGCCGGACTCGCGCGCGATGCGGGCATCCGCCGGCGCGATCAGGCCCTTCACCACCAGCTTGCCCTTCCAGCGCTTGCGGATCAGTTCGACATGCTTCCAGGCGAGCTGGTCGCGATTGCCGATGTTGCGCATCAGGTTCTTGGCAAGCACCGGCGGCCCGCGCGTCGCATCCATGTTCTCGAAATGCGGCATGCCGAAATTCATCAGCGTGCGCGTCCAGGTGCCGAACAGCCAGTGCGGATGGGTGATGGTATCCCAGGCGACGCGCGGCGTGATGGCGAGCGGGACCTGGAACCCGTTGCGGATGTTGTTCTCGCGGTTGGAGGGAACCGGCACATCCGCCGTCACCACGAAGGTGTCGTAGCCGGCGGTGGCGACCCGGTCGACCAGCGGTTCGATGCGCGAGGGGTCGCCGGCGAGATAGGCCTGATACCAGGCCGCCGGATTTTCGCGCCGCACGTCTTCAAGCGTGATCAGGGAGGAGGCGCTGAGAATCATCGGCACATTGATCGCGGCCGCCGCACGCGTCAGCACGATGTCGCCGCGATAGGCTGACAGCGCGGCGGATCCCATCGGCGGAATGCCGAACGGCGCGGCATAGGTCTTGCCGAACAGCGTCGTGGTCTGCTCGCGGTTCGAAACGTCGTTCAGCACGCGCGGGATGAAGCCATATTCGTCGAAGGCCCGGCGATTGTCGCGCAGCGCGGCCTCGGTCTCGACGCCCGCCGAAATGTAGCCATAGAGAAATTTCGGCAGCCGACGCCGCGCCGTCGCCTCGAAATCGTCGAGCGAAAGGTAACGCCGCAGGTGGCGCGGAACGCTGTTGCCTGCACGTTGCACCGTTGCTGGCGGCGGATTCACAATTGAGGTTTTGTCATGCATGGCGGCGAGCCATCCGTCTTGAGGGCGTTTGTCGAATGGTCCGACAGGGCGGGCCGGCGGTCAACCTCTGCCGCAAAGCTTGTGATAAGCTAACGCACATTCGAAGGCTTTCGCGATGCGACGAACACGCCCGTCAGCACCAGCGCAAAGCCGATGAAGTGGAATGGCTGCGGGTGCTCGCCGAGAAACACGATCGACATGACCGCGCCGAACACGGGCACCACATGAAAAAATGGCGCGGCGCGGTTGGCGCCGATCAACTGCACGCCGCGATTGAAGCAGAGATAGGCCAGCGTCGAGGGAAACACCGCGACGTAAAACAGCGTCAGCAGGTTGGCCGTGTTCAGTTGCATCGCCGGGCGCGCAAAGATCTCCCATATCAACAGCGGTATCAGGCATGCCGCGCCGGCGCCGAAGGTGAAGCCGACAAACGACAGGCCGTGAATCTGCGGGCGCTTCAGCGACAGCACGGAATACAGCCCGAAGATCACCAGCGCCACGATGAAGATCACGTCGCCCTTGTTGAACTCGATGCTGGTGAGCGCCGTCGGGTCGCCGTGCAGCAGGATCACCAGCACGCCCGCCAGCGACAGCGCTACCCCGCCGGCCTGCGCCAGCGTCAACCGGACGCCGAGCAGGATCAGCGACCACACCGCGACCACCAGCGGCCCCGCCGACTGCAACAGCAGCGTGTTCAGCGCCTGGGTGTGTTCGAGCGCCCAGTATTGCAGGGTGTTGAAGGCGCCGATCCCGGTCACGGAGAGAACGATCATGGTGCCGAGCCGTGCGCGGATTGCAGCCCAGTCGCGGACCAGATGTTTCCAGGCGAACGGAAGAATGATGAGAAACGCCAGCGACCAGCGCAGGAACGACAGCGTCACCGGCGGAATATGCCCTGCCGCGAGGCGGCCGACGATGGCGTTTCCGGCCCAGCACAGCGCGGTGATCGAGAGCAGCAGATAGGGCTGGTTGGCGAGCCAGTTGCCGGAAGGGGCGGCACTGGAGGTGCGGTCGGAAGCGGACATGAGGCGGTCGTTCTTGGCCCGGTTGCATGACGCCGCGGCCCGCCCGACGCGCGGCGCCGGGCCGGAATCGTTGCCCGGCCTGCCTCACAGACACGGATTTTCACCTGACATCAATGGGGTGGATGCATCGCGACCATGCGGAAGGAGGGCACGATCGCGGCTGGCGTCGTTTCACGGCCGGCCCTGCGGTCGTGTGCTGCGCCGCCGCGATCCGGCTAGCCGGCATCTCCGTCGCGCGTGTTTTGCCGCTTGACGATTTGCTCGGCCAGATGAACCAGCATCCGCCGGGTTCGATGATCCCGCAACTCGTGAAAAGCCCGCAGCAGGCGCAGTCCAAGAAACGATTGCACGGAGTTGAGGCCCGGCGCCGGCGCAAGACCGCCTTCCTGCTGACCGGGCCGTGCGGGTTGGCACTGGAAGAATTCAAGGGGGATGTCGAGGGCGTCCGCGATCTGCATCAGGCGGTTGCCGTCGATTCCGTTGGACCCGTTGCCGTCTTTCGGCGGTTGCTGGAACGATGCATCGAGCACTTCGGCGAGATCGCTTTGCGACAGCCCGACCGCAAGCCACCCCGCCTTCACGAGCTGGTCGATCTGTCCGTCTGTCGGCGTGAATTCGGTCATCGCTTGCGTCTTTTCCGGCCGGAGGGCGTTTTGCCTGCTTTTGCGCGCGACGCGGCCCTGAACCCGGCAAACAGATTAACCAGCGGCTCGGGTTCGCGATAAGCCGCAGGCAAATCCCGGGGATGCACGAACTCGTCGCGGAACCACGGATATTTGCGGCCGTCGAAGGCCTGGACGGTCCAGTCGATCAGTTGCTTCACCCGTGGTATTTTGTGCGCGTCGGAATGGTAGGCCAGCCAGATATCGAGTTCGAACTTGATGGCGATATCGAGCGGGATCAATGGATCGCCGAGCATCGGCACATAGGTCGGCAACCAGCCGATGCCGGCGCCCTTTGCGATCGACCAGAAATGCGCGGTGGAGACATTGTTGCGCATCGCAACGAAGCCCGGCTGCTCGCGACCCGCATACTTGTCGTACATCTCCCGGCCTTTGATCTGCTCCGCGTCCTGCAGCACGATCCGGTGATTTTGCCGGATATCGTGCTCGTCCTGCGGCATGCCAAAGAGTTCGACATAGGACGGGCTGACGAACGGCATCACATGGAGCCGCCCGATCTTGATGCGCTTCAGATCGCGCCCGGCGGGCTCCTCGAGTTGCACGGCGACGTCGGCTTCAAGCCGAAGAATGTCGGCCGAACGCATTTCGCATTTTAGATCCACCAGCAGGCCGGGATGGGCCCGTTGAAATTCGACCAGTCTCGGCGCCACCCAGAACGTGCCGAGCCCTTCGGTGACCGCGAAGCGAACCTCACCGCTCAGGGCCGGTGTCGTTCGATTGAGCGCGCGGTCGAGGCCGAACGACGCCTCTTCCATCCGCTTCGCTGCTTCCAGAACTTGCAGCCCTTCGGTGGTCAGCCGGATACCATCAACGTGCCGGGTCATCAGCGTGGTGTTGTAGGCGTTTTCCAAAAGCGAGATTCGCTTCTTCAAAAAGTTCGCAGACGCATTGAGTTCTGCGGCTGCCGCCCGGAAGCTGCCTATCCGGGCGACTTCCAGAAATATCCGCACCGAATCCCAATTCGCCATCCGTCCGGTTGGGCGCACACCAGCGTGCGCACCCATACTCTCAAACGATCGCATATATAATTTCCCGTCTCCGTCTTATTGTTGCCAGAGATAAAGTGACAGCGCAATCAAGAGACGGTGGGGGAGCGGGTTTCAACCTGGTTTTGTCGCGCAAGCTCCTCAGAGCGCGCCACGATGAAGCTTGATGGCTTCGCAGGAAGAGCGAGTTCGATTTTGGCATTCATCTAATGTAACGGCGAGCGGGGCCCGGTATTACTCAACCGTCAGCGCCTGCACGACCGCACCCAGCACTTTGACGGCGTCGCTGGGATCGAGCTCGATCTGCAAGCCGCGCTGGCCGCCGTTCAGATAGACCGTCGTCTCGTTCAACGCCGCGGCGTCGATCGCCACCGGAACCCGCTTCTTCTGCGCGAACGGGCTGATGCCGCCGACATGATAGCCGGTCAGCCGCTCGGCATCGGCCGGACGCATCATGTTGGCGGCTTTGCCCGCGAACGCGGCTGCAAGTTTCTTCATGCTGACCTCGCGATCCGACGGCACCACGACGCAGACCGGCTTGCCGTCGACTTCCGCCATCAATGATTTCAGCATGCGTCGCGGTTCGATGCCGAGCGCCTCTGCGGCCTGCAGGCCGATGCGGTCGGCGTCGGGGTCGTAATCGTAACTATGCAGCGCGAACCCGACGCCGGATTTGGCGAGCGCCAGCGTCGCCCGGGTGGTTTTCGACATCGCGCCATCGCTCCCAAGGCCCGTTGCGCCCGATGCCGACGATAGCAATTTTGCAAAGCCCCCGTCACGCCCGCCCGGCGAGGTCTTGCGTGGATCCAGATTCAACTGGCTATCGACGCCGATCGCCGCCACGATGGCCATGGTTTAGTGCATTGCGGCGTAACAATCGGTGCGCGTTATGGAACAAATGATCCGAATAACAGTTGCCCACGCGACACCGGAGTTGAGCTGTTGTTTAGACCCGCCGAAAGTACGAGTTTCACGGCGGTGTGTTTGAGCCTAGGTTTCAAAACGAAATCAGTGAGAAACGTTAAGACCGGGGAACAATAGGCCATGCGTGTCTGGATCCTCGCGTTGTCAGTCCTGGGTATTCTCGTCAGTGCGGATGCGGCCAAAGCCGGTCTGAGCACGACCGCCCGCGATCAGTCGGCAGCCGTCGATCCGGCGGCCTCTACCGACGAAGCCACTCAGGAAACCGAAGATCAGATCGGGCTCGACAAGGCAAAGCGCCGCGCCGTGCAGCGCCGGCTAACCGGTCTCGGCTTCAAGACCAAGGTCAACGGAAAGTTCGACGAACCGACCCGCGCCGTCATCACGCGCTGGCAGGAAGCACGTGGTTATCCCAAGACCGGTTTCCTCAATACGCCACAGTATCAGGCGCTACTGAGCAAACCCGTCCTGGCGGCGCAAGCGACCACCGGTGATGAAATCGATAGCGACCAGCCGGCCCGCCGCCGTCGCGGCGGTGCCCACCATCACCGCGTTGGTGGCGGTGGCGGTCCTATTCGCCTGATCGGCGGCATGATGGGCGGACTGTTCGGCCGCAGGTGAGTTGACAAAATTGCCCGGAGCGTGAGTTCTCAACTTGTTCAGTCCGCGCGATCAGAACCCCAAGCCGCCGAAATCAAGCGTTGAGCAGCGCTTTCCGCAAGCACCAGAAGCCGACCCATCCTTGGTGACTTTGGTTTCGCCAGCTCAGATGCCGAGTGCGCTCTGGTAGGCGAAAAGCGCCGGCTCGCCGCCTGTGTGCAAGAAGACGACATCCTCGTCTTTGCGCCAGCGCCCATGGCGGATCAGGGCGATCAAGCCCGCGAGCCCCTTGCCCGAATAGACCGGATCAAGTGCAAGAGCCTCGAGCCGTCCTGCAAGTCGGATCGCTTCGATGGTGGCTTCGTGCGGAACTCCGTAGGCAGGTCCCGCATGCCCCGCGACGACCTCCACCGTTGCTTCGTCGAACGCAACATCAAGCAGATTGGCCGCTTCTCGCGCAAACACTACGACATCGGCTCGCACCCGCGCGGGCTCGGCGTCGATATCGATCCCGACGATCCGCGTGTTCGGCATTGCCACGGCTGCACCGACGACGAGACCGGCCTGCGTGCCGGCGCTTCCGGTGCAGTGCACGATAGCGGTTGGTGTGAAGCCCAATAGCGTGGCCTGCGGTTCGATCTCGGAAATCGTCGTGGCATAAGCGACTGCGCCCAGGGCATTCGAGACTCCGTATGGCACAAAGTACGGCCTGTGACCCTTCGCTTCGAGATCGTCGACAAGCGTGCGAATGGCTGCGTTGCGGTCACCGGTCCACGGCACGTCATGGAGGTGCGCGCCGAACAGCCGATTGAGAAACGCGTTGCCCGAGGTCTTGTATTCTGGTGTCGGCGGTTCGAGGCGGCCGTGGTAGACTGCAAGATGGCACGCGAGGCCGAGCCTTGCCGCAACCGCTGCAACTTGCCGCTGGCTGTTCGATTGCACGACGCCACCCGAGACGATCGTATCGGCGCCGCTCGAAACGGCCTCGCGCAGGACATAGTCGAGCTTGCGCAACTTATTGCCGCCAAAACCGAGCCCGGTAGCATCTTCGCGCTTGACCCACAGCCGCGGTCCGCCGAGGTGAGCCGTCAGTCGCTTCATCGGCTCGAGCGGGGTCGGCAGATTGGCCAAACCTAGGCGAGGAAAGGCGGCGAGTCGGTCGGATAATGGCCTGCGATCAAGTTGCATCGTTCCGTCCGTTTGCCTCACAAGTGATACTCCAGCAATAGCCGAATGACGGCTATTATAGTCCCATCGACGATAGCTGCATCACATTCAAGCGAACGATGGAAGTCTCCACGTGGCCTGCGCGGCAACTGGTTGCTGCGCGACTACAACGTCGCTTTGGGAGTAAAGCGCGCATCGACTTCGGTGGGCGACGCGACCGGATTTATGGGTACACGCCCTAGCTCGATGTCTGGATTGAGTCCGTCATGCGCAGCAAAGCGGGCACCGACGGACGCTGACGCTCAGACATAGCCGAGCCAGCGCCAATAGGTCATGCCGAGCAGCATCACCAGCGCCAGCGCGATCACCGTGAGCACCAGGCCCGTGCGCACGAAATCCCTGGCCTCGAAGGTCTCGGTGCCATAGGCGACCATGTTCTGCGGCGCATTCACCACCAGGATGAAACCGAAGCTGACGACGAATTGCAGCAGCATGGTCATGCCGACGATGTTGATGCCGGGTGTCGCGACATTCTGCAGCACCGCGATCACGATCGGGATCATCGCAGACGCCAGCGCAGTAGCGCTGGCGAAGCCGAGATGGATCAGGGTGAGGAACAGGCTGAGCGTGGCGAGGATGAACAACGCGGTCGCGTTTTTGAGACCAAACTGCACCACCGCGAGGTCGGCCAGCCACGACGCGCCCTTGGTCTGCAGCAACGCCGTTCCGACGCTGATGCCGATCCCGAACAGTACCACCGTGCCCCAGGGGATTTTGGGCTGCGCATCCTTCCAGGTCATGATGCCGATGCCCGGCAGGAACATCAGCGCCACCGCGGCGATGGTAGTCGAGGAGGTGTCGAAACTGTGGAGCACGCCTTCGGTGGCCCAGAACAGCAATAGCGTCAGCGATATCGCCAGCAGCTTCTTCTCGGAGGTCTTCATGGGCCCGAGTTCGGCCAGCGATTTGCGGATCTGTTCGCGTCCGCCGGGAATTTCCTTCACTTCCGCCGGCATCATCCGCGTCATCACGAAGTAGAGCGCGATCGACATCAGGATGCCGAACGGCGCCGCGGCGATGAACCATTCCAGCCAGGTGATGGATTTCTGCAAGCTCTTCTCGATGAAGCCGACCGCGACCATGTTCTGCGCGGCGGCGGTCTTGATGCCGACGTTCCAGATGCTGGCGGTCTGCACCGTCGTGATCATCAGCATGCCAGCAAAGGCGCCTTTCTTGTTGACGCCGAAGGCTGCGATGATGCCGAGCGTGATCGGCACCAGGCAGGCCACGCGCGCGGTGGTGGAGGGCACCAGAAACGCCATCACAAAGCCGACCAGGATGGCACCCACGATCACGTGGTGAACCTCGGCCCCGGCACGCGAGAGGATCGCCAGCGCGATCCGCTTGTCGAGCCCGGTCGCGGTCATCGCGGCGGCGAGAAACAGCGCCGAGGCCACCAGCGCCAGCGCGGTATTGGCGAAGCCCGAGAAAGCAAGACCAAGTCCCGCGCTGGTGCCGAGCAGGACTTTCGGGTTGGCGGGATTGGGCGAAAGCCCGAGCAGGAACGCCATCAGCGCCGCGATGACGATCGCCGAAACGGCATAGTCGAGCGCCTCGGTCATCCAGACGATGACGGCGAAAGCAAGTATCGCGAGCATCCGCTGGCCCGCGATCGACAGGCCCTCCGGCGTCGGCAGCCATAACACCACGACCAGCGCCGCGACCGCGAGCAGGACGCCCCAGTTCGAACGCAACCAGTTCGGCTTCGCCGGCGATGGGGCCTTGGCCGCCGCTGGACCCGGTAACGCGTCGATGGTGGCCATGAAATTCTCTCCTCGCTGCATCCATTCGATGTGCAGTCGATCAGCTCTGCGGAATTTCCTGTTGAGCAAGATCAAGCGCGACGAATTCTGCCGTTCATGGCCGCTGCCGCGAGCGCACCGCGAACGGTTTCAACAATTCCGCGCAGGCGAGATAAACCACAACGAGCAGGCCGATCGCGGCCAGCATGACCGGCGGCGGCGCCACGAAGCCGAACCAGCCGCCGGCCGCTGTAAACGGCAGGATCATCGCAACCGCCAGCGCGATCAGCGAAGACGCCGCGAGCACCGGCTCGGGAAGGTTTTGCCATGGCCGCCCGTTGGTGCGGATAATGAAGATCACCAGGATTTGCGTCGCCATCGATTCCAGGAACCATGTGGTGCGAAATTGGTCCGGCGAAGCGTGGAACAAGAACACCAGCGCGCCGAAGGTCAGGAAATCGAACAGCGACGACAGCGGCCCCATGATCGCGGCGAACCGCATCAGGCCTTTCATGTCCCACACTTGCGGCCGCGCCGTCGCCTGCGGGCTCACCTTGTCGAAGGGGATGCCGAGTTCCGACAGATCGTAAAGCAAATTGTTGAGCAGGATCTGCGTCGGCAGCATCGGCAGGAACGGCAGGGCAATGGATGCGGCCGCCATCGACAGCATGTTGCCGAAATTCGAGCTGGCGCCCATGCGCACATATTTGAGGATGTTGGCAAAGGTACGCCGTCCCTCCTCGACGCCGTCGGCGACCACCTCCAGGTCGGACGCCAGCAGGATCATGTCGGCGGCGGCCTGCGCGACGCCGGTTGCGCCTTCGACCGACAATCCGATATCGGCGGCCTTCATCGCCGGCGCGTCGTTGATGCCGTCGCCGAGAAAGCCGACGACTTGTCCATTGGCCTGAAGCGCCTTGACGATGCGGGACTTCTGGTCGGGCGCGAGGCGGCCAAAGGCGTCGACCGATTGAACCCGAACCGCCAAGGCGTCGTCGCTCAACGATGAGATTTCGCTGCCGGACAGAATCTGTTCGGCGTTCAGTCCGACCAGGCCGGCCAGCCGCTTGACGACGACGGGATCGTCGCCGGACAGGATCTTGAGCCTGATGCCGGCACCGGCAAGCCGCGCGATCGCCGCCGCCGCGGTCGGCTTCGGTGGATCGGCGAAGGCGCACAGCCCCTCGAACACAAGCTTGGTCTCGTCGGCGGTCTCGACTTCACGTGTTGCCTCGCGCCAGGGGCGCGAGGCGATGGCGACGGTGCGAAGTCCCTCCCGCGCCAGCGCATGCACATGTTCTGCCGCCGCGATCCGGCGGTCGGCATCCATCGCCAATAGCTCCTTGCCGCTGCGCCGCTGCGTGCAGAGCGCCAGCACCGCCTCGGGCGCGCCCTTGACGATCAGGAGTGGGTCTTGCGGACCGGTGGCGAGCACCGATCCGAGCCGCCTTGAAAAATCGAATGCCTGTCGGCCGGCCAGCGTCCAGCCTTCCGCGGCCCGCCGCGCGCCGCCGACCAGCGCCGCATCGAGCGAACCGCGGTCCCCGCCAAGTGCGGCGGCGATCGCGCCAAGCTCGGCGGCGCGCGGATCGTCGACGCCGTCGGGATCGAGGCTGCGGGCCAGCGTGATCTCCGCCGATGTCAGGGTGCCGGTCTTGTCGGTGCACAGCACCGACATGGCGCCGAGATCGTGGATCGACGCCAGCCGTTTCACGATCACCTTGCGGCCGGCCATGCGCAACGCGCCGCGGGAAAGCGTCACGGTGGTGATCATCGGCAGCAGTTCGGGCGTCAGCCCTACCGCGAGCGCCACGGCGAACAATAGCAAATCCAGAACCGGCCGTCCGAACATCACCCGCGTCGCCAGCACGACAACCACCAACGCAAGCGTCAGCCGCGCGATCACCAGTCCGAATTCGCGCAGGTCGCGCTCGAACGGCGAGGGAATTTGGGCCTGCGCCAGAGCCGACGCTGCGGCGCCGAACACCGTGGCGCGCCCGGTCTTGACCGCGATCGCGATTGCCTCGCCGGTCTGCGCCACCGATCCGCGAAACAGCGCGTTCGAGGTGTCGTCGGGATCCGCCGCGGGTTCGGCGCCGCAGCGTTTCTGCACCGGATAGGGCTCGCCGGTCAGCGCCGCTTCGCCCGCCGTGAACGCGGTGCATTCGAGGATCAAAGCGTCGGCGGGGACGATGTCGCCGGCGCGAATGCGCAGCAGATCTCCGGGAACGACGCTCTCGACGTCGACCTGGCGGAAAACCCCGTCGCGTTTGACTTCAGCTTTGAGCGCCACCGACCGCCGCAGGATTTCCGCCGTCCTGACCGCGTGTCCCTCCTGCACGGTGTCGAGCCCGATCGAGAGCGTCAGGATCAGGACGATGATCGATCCGCCGATCTCGTCGCCGGTCAGCATGGAAATGACGCCGGCGACGAGCAGGATCAGCGAAAGCGGTTCGAGCAGGCGGCGCAACACCGCGCGCAAGGGGCTGTCTGCTCTGGCTGCTGCGTCCCTGTTCGGGCCGTATTGTCTGAGCCGTTGCGCGGCTTCGTCGCTGCCAAGGCCAATCAGCCCGCAGCCAAGCGCCGCGCCGATTTCCTCGCGCGTGCAATTCCAGAATCTATTCTCGGCAAGCTTCGAACGATCGTCCACGGCGCGCTCCGAACCCGTCATGCAATCCCATGAAAACACTGCGCGGATGCCGAATGCATGACAATCGAACGGCTGCGGCTTTTGATGGCCGGCTTAGTCTACCCGGATCTCCCGTCCGGATTTGACGCACATCAATGACCTGACGTGACGGCCCGGTATCGTTTCAGGGGCGCTTCCTCGGTTTTGATAAGGATCGCAGCATCATGAGCAATGTCGGATCGGTCGATCGGATCGTACGCATCGTGGCGGGACTTTTGCTGATCGCATTCGCCAACCCTATCGGTTTTCCGCAGACCGGCTGGAATTGGGTCGGATGGATCGGCGTTGTGCCGATCCTCACCGCGGTCTTTGCCTTTTGTCCCGCTTACGCGCTGTTCGGGCTGTCCAGTTGTCCGGCCAACCAGCAGGGCTGACGGGGCGTCGTTGATGAGTTCGCCAGACGGCATGTCTGGACTGGGAAATGGAGAGAGGATCATGGCAGCAAACCTCAGGGTCGTGCTGATCGCCGCCGCTGCTTTGGGAGTAACCGCGCTCTTGGCCACCGCCGCCGCGCAGCCCTACGGTCCGGGAGCGGGAATGATGGGGCCGGGCATGATGTCTGGCCCCGGCATGATGATGGGCCGTCGCGGTTTCGGCGCCATGTGCAATCCGGCCGCCAGCGGTTTTGCGGAGTGGCGGGCCGACCGGATCGCCGAACTGGTCAAGCTGACCGACGCGCAGCGAGCCAAGTTCGACGAGTTCAAGGCGGCGTCGGTCAAGTCCGCGGAGGTGATGCACGCGGCATGCGAGGCCAATGTCCCCGAGACCATCGTCGGCCGGACCGAAGCGATGGAAAAACGCATGGACACCATGCTGCAGTCGATCAAGACCATGCGGCCCGCGCTCGAAGCCTTCTACGCCACGCTGAGCGACGAGCAGAAAGCCAGACTCGATTCGAATTACGGTCGCGGCCGGTTCGGACGCTGGCGCGATCACTGGTAACCGTTGTTTGATCCCGATTGCCGGCGTGCCGGCATTTGCGCCTCTGACGGTTTGTGACCGCCGCATACGGTCGGTCAGGCCATTTGGTATCGGCCATCTCAATTCCGAAAAGCCATTCGACGAATAGCGGCTAGATCGATGCACCGCGCCGCGGTCGCGCAGTCGTGAAACTGCGTATCGGAGTCTTCGCCGACAGACCTGTCGTCTTGACCTAGCGCAACTTGCGCACCTAAGGCCGAGCTATCCTTTTGGTGCTGGCCGCACCACTAAGATGATCAAAACTCAGGAAACGAAGCTCGCCCGCCGATCGGGCGTGTTTTGCATGGCGGTGAAATGGTCGAACAATCAATTGCCCTTCCGCGAAAGCGTGTGGTGATGTCATCAGCCGCGTGGTCCGCCATCTGGTCTCACAAGTGGTTCTTCTTCGCTGTGGCGCTGGCGCTCGGCGGCGGCGCATGGCAGGGCGTGCGGGTGATCTGGGGGCCGGCCATCGTCGTCGATCAGGTCAAGCGCGGCAATCTGGTGGAGACCGTGGTCGCCAGCGGCCATGTTGAGACCCCGTTCCGGGTCGAGATCGGAAGCCAGATTACCGGCACTGTGGAGGAAGTGCTCGTGCAGGAGGGCGAGCGGGTCAGCAAGGGGCAGCCTTTGATTTCCCTGGAAGCTCGCGAGCTGAAAGCCACGGTTGTGCAGGCGCAGGGAGCGGTCGCCCAGGCCGAGGCCCGGATGCGGCAACTGGATGAACTGACGCTGCCCTCGGCGCGCGAAGCGCTGACGCAGGCCCAGGCAAACCTGCTGAATGCCCAGCATACGTTTGATCGCACGTCGCAACTGACGCAGAACGGTTTTGCGACCCGTGCCGCGCTCGACGACGCCCAGAAAACGCTTGATGTGGCGCGAACCCAGGTGCGAACCGCTGAATTCCAAGTCTACACCGCAAGCCCCGGCGGCAGCGACTATGTGATGGCGCAGACGCTGCTCAATCAGGCCCATGCCAATCTCGAAACCGCGGAGTCGCGTCTCGGCTATGCCACGATCTCGGCGCCACGCGACGGCGTGCTGATCACGCGCAATGTCGAGCGCGGCGCGGTGGTGCAGCCGGGCAAGGCCCTGCTGATCCTGGCGCCCACCGGCGAGATGCAGCTGGTGCTGCAGATCGATGAGCGCAATCTCGGAAAACTCGCGCTGGGCCAGAAGGCGCTGGCGTCGGCGGATGCCTATCCGGATCAGAAGTTCGCCGCGGTTGTCTCTTACATCAATCCGGGGATCGACATTACCCGCGCATCGGTTGAGGTAAAGCTCACGGTCACCGATCCGCCCGTCTATCTGCGGCAGGACATGACCGTCTCGGTCGATATCGAGGTCGCTGCGAAAGACCGCACGCTGGTGCTTCCCGTGCGGTCCGTGCATGACGTGCTGTCCGGCCAGCCCTGGGTGCTCGGCATCAATGGCGGCCGCGCCGTCAAGCGACCGGTGCGGCTCGGTCTGCGCGGCAATAGCAATATCGAAATTCTGGAAGGGGTGGCCGAGGGCGAGGTTGCGATTCCCCTGAATTCCGGCGTCCTCACGGGTCAACACGTGCGAGCCGTTTTGCCATGAACAGATGGCTGCCGTTCGAATGGATCACGGCGGTGCGGCTTTTGCGCGAGGGCCGGCTACAGACTCTTTTCATCATTGGCGGTATCGCCATCGGCGTCGGTGTCATCGTTTTCATGTCGGCGATGCTGGCGGGGCTGGAGGCGAATTTCATCAAACGCGTTCTCACTTCGCAGCCGCAGATCCAGCTATTGGCGCTCGACCAGGTCGCGCGACCGCTACGGGGCGGCGCGGGCGAATTCGAGGATGCGAGGGTGCAGCGCCCGAGCCAGCGGGTGATTTCGATCGACCAATGGCCAAAGATTCGCGACCAGATGCTGGCGATGCCTGAGGTGACCGCGGTCGCTCCCACCATCCAGGGTTCCGCGCTCGCCGTGCGCGGGGATGCCAGCCGCGCCATCACACTGTCAGGCGTCGAGCCGGACTCTTATTTCAAGATTGTCCACGTTCCGGATTACATCGTCGCGGGCGAGGCCCGCCTTACCAGCGAGGACGTCGTTATTGGCATCGAACTCGCAAAAAATCTCGGCGCCACCGTGGGCGACAAACTGAACATCCAGGCGGCTTCCGGCGCCAACCGCGTGTTGACGATTTCCGGCCTGATCGACCTCGGCAACAAGGGCGTCAACCAGCGCAATGCATATGTGGCGTTGCGCACCGGACAATCGCTGCTAGGCATGATCGGCGGCGTCACCACCATCGACATGACCGTTCAGAATATCTACGCCGCGGAGGATATCGCCCAGCGGATTCAGGCGGCCAATGCCGTCGAAGCCGATAGCTGGATCAAGACCAACGCGCAGTTCTTCACCGCCGTGCAGGCGCAGGAAACCTCCAATAGCTTGATCAGGCTGTTCGTCGCCTTATCGGTCGCGTTCGGCATCGCGGCGGTCCTGATCGTCTCGGTGATCCAACGATCGAAGGATATTGGCATTCTCCGCGCCATGGGTACCTCGCGCGGCCAGATCTTGCGGGTGTTCCTGCTGCAGGGCGGATTGCTCGGCTTTATCGGCTCGCTGTTCGGCGCCGCGATGGGAGCGTTCGCGCTGGTTTACTGGCATTCGGTGGCGCGGCAGCCCGATGGATCGGAACTGTTCCCGCTGATCCTGGAGCGGCGATTGTTTATCCTCACTGCGCTGCTGGCGACGCTGACCGGATTGCTCGCGGCAACCGCCCCGGCGGTGCGAGCGGCCAAACTCGATCCAGTGGTGGCGATCCGTGGCTGAAGAAATCCTGCGATTGGAGAAAGTCTGCAAAGCCTACAATGTCGGGCAGCCGTCCGAGACCGAGGTGTTGCACGACATCGACCTGAAGCTGGAGCACGGTGAATTCTTGGCGCTGATGGGACCGTCCGGTTCCGGCAAGAGCACGCTTCTCAATATCGTGGGACTTCTCGACCGGCCGACCTCCGGCCGGCTCACCATCAAGGGCCATGACACCGGCACGCTTGGCGATACGGAAATTACCCATCTGCGCGGGCACACGATCGGCTTTGTGTTTCAGTATCACCTTTTGATCTCGGCCTTTACGGCGCGGGAGAACGTGATGATGCCGCTGCTGGTGGATCGGGGCTTTCCTGGCGCCGACATCGAGAAACGGGCGACCGACCTTCTGGTGCAGGTCGGGCTCGAAAAGTTCGCCAACAATCTTGCCAACAACATGTCGGGCGGCCAGCAGCAGCGGGTAGCGGTTGCGCGCGCGCTGGCGATGAACCCGGATCTCGTATTGGCGGATGAGCCGACCGGCAACCTCGATACGAAATCGGCCAACGGCGTTTTCGAATTGATGCGCCAGGTCAACCGGGACAGCGGCACCAGCTTCCTCCTGGTCACACACAATCTCGATCTGGCGCGCCGCTGCGATCGCATCATCGAAGTGATTGACGGCCGCATCCAAGGGTAGGGGTAACGGCTCATCTTCGAGCCCAAGGTCGCATGTTGAAAAGCTGTGGATGCCGATCCGGCCCCGCCGCGGTTCTCGCCCCCCCGGGGGCTGTCGCCACGCCGCCGCCGCAAAGGGTCATATTTTCAGGGGATATCAATGGGTTGGGGACCCGCTAACCGGGTTCCGCGGCCCCCTTCTTGCTTGCGTCGATAGCTCGCTTCCTTTATCCGGTGGGTTGCCTCGCATGCGAGCGGCCCCGGCCGTGTTTTTGGCTTGGCGGCGAAATAGTTGCAGAGGGAATACCCGCGAAATGGCCAATGTCGTCGTGGTCGGCGCCCAATGGGGCGACGAAGGGAAGGGCAAGATCGTCGATTGGTTGTCGGAGCAGGCCGACATCGTCGTGCGCTTTCAGGGCGGCCACAATGCCGGTCACACTTTGGTCATCAACGGCGAAACCTACAAGCTGGCGCTGCTGCCGTCCGGCGTGCTGCGCCCCTCGAAGCTTGCGGTGATCGGCAATGGCGTGGTGGTCGACCCGCAGGCGTTCCTCGATGAAGTCACGAAATTGCGAGGTCAGGGCGTCGCCATCAGCCCCGACAATCTGCGCATCGCCGAAAACGTCACGCTGATCCTGCCTTTACATCGCGAACTCGACGCGCTGCGCGAATCCTCCAACGCGCTCACCGCAATCGGCACCACCCGTCGCGGCATCGGGCCTGCCTACGAAGACAAGGTCGGCCGCCGCGCCATCCGGCTGATGGACCTCGCCGATCTCGACACGCTGCCGCACAAGATCGACCGGCTGCTGGCGCACCACAATGCGCTGCGCCGCGGCCTCAATCTCGAGGAGATCGACGGCGCGGGCATCCTGAAGGAACTGACCGCGCTGGCGCCGCAGCTTTTGCCCTACGCGGAAACGGTGTGGCGGCTGCTCGACCAAAAGCGCCGCGAGGGCAAGCGCATTCTGTTCGAGGGCGCGCAGGGCGCGCTGCTCGATGTCGATCACGGCACCTATCCTTACGTCACCTCATCCAACACCGTGGCGGCGCAGGCGGCGACCGGTACCGGCCTGGGGCCAAGTGCGGTCGGTTATGTCCTGGGCATCTGCAAGGCCTACACGACCCGGGTCGGGCAGGGACCATTTCCGACCGAACAGGACAACGAGATCGGCCGCCGGATCGGCGAACGTGGCCGCGAATTCGGCACCAATACCGGCCGCCCGCGGCGCTGCGGCTGGTTCGACGCGGTACTGGTGCGCCAGACCGTGCGAACCTGCGGCATCAACGGACTGGCGCTGACCAAGCTCGATATTCTTGATGGTTTCGATTCGATCGAGGTCTGCACCGGCTATACGCTGGACGGCAAGGAAATCGACCATTTGCCGGCCGGCGAGGGCGCACAGGCGCGAATCAAGCCGGTCTATGAGACCATCGAAGGCTGGAAGAAGCCGACCGCCAACGCCCGCTCCTGGGCCGATTTACCGGCGCAGGCCATTAAATATGTCCGGCGGGTCGAGGAACTGGTGGGTTGCCCAATTGCTCTGCTTTCCACCAGCCCGGAACGCGAGGATACTATTCTGGTTCAGAATCCGTTCGAGGCTTGACGAGATGCCGCCGGAAAGCCCGCAATGTTGAGTAGACATGGCTGATTACTACCCGCTGATCGCCCGCGCTATCTCCGGACTGGACCCCAGCGCCCCCGGTGAGAGCCGCCGCGCGCTGTATGAGCGGGCGCGGGCCGCGCTGATCGCGCAGTTGCGCAGCGTGCAGCCGCCCTTGAGCGAATCCGAAATCACCCGCGAACGGCTCTCCCTGGAGGAGGCCGTGCGCAAGGTCGAGTCCGAGGCAGCCCAGCGGGCCCGCGATGCCACGCGCCCGGGTGGCGATGGCTCGCGTGGTGGCGATCGTGCCCGCGCCGGCGATTCGTTCCGCACCAACAGCCGCGGTGGTGCGCGGCCAGGCGAGCCGCCACCTCCGCCGCAGCCGTCGCCAGCGCCGCAATCCTCTCTGCCACCCCCGCCGCCGCGTCCGCGCCCGCCGTCGCCACCGCCGCAGGGGCAGGGCCGTCCCGAGCGTCCACCGCTCGGCCAGGAACAGGAGCGGCCGGACCAGCGGCCACAGCGCAACCTGCGCCCCGAGGCGGCGCCATTGCCGCGCTCGCAGCCGTCGCAGATCCCGATGCAGGATCCGCAATTGCCGCCGACCCGCGAACGTACGGGCGGTCCACGCCGCGGCGCCGAGAACACCCCGCCGCAGGCGCCGGGCATGCGCGGCTTTCGCGACATCGCGGCAGACGCCGACGATCTCGGCCGCGCCGCTGCCCAGGCCAGCCGCGCCGCGCGAAAGACCTATGCCAACGTGCCTTCGCCCTCGCCGGAGTTCGACCGGCTCGAGCCGAGCATGGAAAACCGCGGCGCCGATCCCGACGCGCCCTATTCGTATGACGAATCCGCCGAGGAGGCCGAACGCTACGCGCCGGTGCCTCAGCTTCCGGCGCGTTCGCGCCTGACGCCGGAGCGCGACCGCGGCCCGAACAAGCCACGCACCGGCGCGGTGTTTCCGTTCAAGAGCGCGATCGCCGTCGGCATCGTCCTGATCCTGGTCGGCGCCGGCATCCTGTGGGGCAAGTCGCTGGTGAGCGGTGTGACCGGTCTGTTCAAGTCCTCGCCCAATGTGGCTGAATCGCCAAAGGAAATGAACGCGCCGCAGTCGAAGCCGAAGATTCCCGATCGGGTCGGCCAGCCATCATCGGCGGATCAGGCGGCGCCGGTGGCGCAGCGCGTGGTGCTGTATGACGAGGATCCCGGCGATCCCAAGGGCAAGCAGTATGTCGGCTCGGTGATCTGGCGCACCGAACAGGTCAAACCCTCCGCCGGCCAGAAGGCCGATCTCGCGGTGCGCGCCGACATCGAGATTCCCGACCGTAAATTCAAGATGACGATGTCGTTCCGCCGTAACACCGACACCTCGCTGCCGGCGAGCCACACCGCGGAGCTGACCTTCATCCTGCCGCCGGATTTTTCGGGCGGCGGCGTCGGCAACGTGCCGGGCATCCTGATGAAATCCAACGAGCAGGCGCGCGGCGTGCCGCTGGCGGGCCTCGCCGTAAAAGTCACCGACGGCTTCTTCCTGGTCGGCCTGTCCAACGTCGACGCCGACCGCCAGCGCAATTTGCAGCTCCTGAAGGAGCGTTCGTGGTTCGACGTGCCCCTGGTCTACGTCAACCAGCGCCGCGCCATCATCGCGATCGAAAAAGGCGCCCCCGGCGAGCGAGCGTTCAATGACGCGTTCGCGACGTGGGGGGAGTAGGGGCGCGGTTATTGCGAGCCTGGGGAGGCCCGTCATAATGACAGGCGTAGAAGCCTCTTAGCGAAAATAGCTCACAAGCCTTCCCTTCATTCTCAAGGACCTGTTTGACGGGTTTTGCGATCTGTTATGCTCCCCGAAGGTCTGGAGGAGGCGGGCATGAAACGGTATCTGATTTTTGCAGCGCTCGGGCCGTTGCTCGGCGGGTTCTTGTTGTTGGTCGCGACCACCGTGATGTCCGGCTACTGGACCCAGACCAATTGGTCCGAGGTGGCAAAGCTGTTCGTGGTGTTCGGCAAGACGCTGCAATACAGCTATTTGTTCGGCATCGTGCCGGCGCTGATGATCGGCGCGGTGGATGACATTCTCTCCCATGTCAAACGGATCGGCTGGGTCGGTCGGCTTTCGATCGTCGGCGCGGTCGGGTTCATCGCCGCGGAACTGATGTACGGTTCGCGCGGGCCGGACAGCGGGGTGCTGCAGTTCATCCTCTACGGTCTGGTGGGGTTTGTGCCGGCGACGGTCTCGTCGGCACTGGCGCACCGGATGGTGGAGCATCAGCCGGCGACGGCGTGAGGGGCGCGCGGCCTCTCTGCCGTCATTGCGAGGAGCGAAGTGACGAAGTAATCCATACTTTCTTTCCGCGGCGAGATGGATTGCTTCGCTTCGCTCGCAATGACGGTTTGAAGCCGCCGCACAAGAAAAACGGCGGACCTTTCGATCCGCCGCAGCGCGTGATGCAGAACTTTTACGTGATCGAAAGCTTCAGGTGCCGTTGGCGCGGCAGCGGCCGTAGGGGCCGAGGTACCAGCCGCGCGGGCAGGCATGCATGGCCGGGTTGGCGTAGTTGCGCCGGCAGCCGCCATAGGGGCCGCGGTGCCAGCCCGGGCCGCATCCACCGGCGACTTCGATGACGTCGGCGTTTGGGGCGGGCGAGAATGGCGCCAGCGGCATCGCCGGGGCGGCGCCGGCGCCGAACAGGGCGCTTGTCACAAAAGCGATCGCAATCAGTCTGTTCATGAGCCGTCTTCCCTTGAAGGATTGGATGAAAGGCATTGTTTAAATCAGCTGCCGGCAAAGGCGATGCCGGCGCGGACTTCGGAGATCGCCTGGTCGATCAGCCCGAGTGCGCGTTCGCGGTGGCCGCCCTTGTTCGGGGTCGCGGCAGCGAGTTCGGCGCGGGCCGATTGCAACAGTCCGATGCTCGCGGTCATGTGCGGCTGGGCGCCGATGGCGTAGCCGATGCCCATGCTGGCGGCGATGGCGGTGCCCAGCAGCACGGCGCGGGCGGAAGATGTCGTCATGTCGGTTTCTCCTTTGACGGGGTGTTCTTGAAAGTCCGGGCAATCCCGGTTGCGGGAGCGCGGCCCCGAACTGAGCGCGACATGGCGGCGGCCGTTCCCGCGGCATCGGTAGACAAGCGCGGCCGTTTCGTCTTGGACTGGCGGGCGTCCGGTGGCCGTGGAGTTGGACTGTCGGGCGCTGTTCCATTCACGGCCGAGTGTTGGTAGGTTTTGTTGTCAGGTTTCGTTGTTAGCTTCCGTTGTTAGCCTGCCATGGCCTTCACCCCGCGTTCATCCCGCGGCGGCCATGTTGTGCGCGTCGCTGTCAGGGTTTTGCCTCCCCGATGTCCGTCATCACGAAAATGCTGTCGACCGACATGCTGCCCCGGGGGCTGGACGAGCGGCAGCGCTTTCTCTCCTTCGCCGAACTGTTCGAGCATTTTTCCAACACCGGCGAACTCGACCCGGCCCCCGACGTGCCGTTCCGGGCGGCGATGAATTCGATCCATATCGGCACCACCTTGCTCGGCCGCTGCGACGGCACGTTCACGACCGTGCGGCGCGAACGCCGCCAGGTGATCGAGACCAATGACGATCGCTATTGCCTGGTGCGCAACGCCGGCAACCGCGCGTCCGAGGTGACCCATCGCGGCCGCGAATTCACCTTAAGGCCGGGCGCGATGGTGTTGCTCCAGCTCGACGAACCGTTCTTCTCGGCCGACGGCGCCAGCCACAAGCGCTTTACCAATATGAATCTGCCGAACACGGCGCTCAAGGCCATGGTCACTGACATCGATGACATGGTCGGGCGCGAGCTTGCACCCGGCCGCGCATTGTCGCTGGCGATGGATTACAGCGATCTGCTGCTGCGGCACCCCGGCGCGGTGAAGGAGGCGGGAATGCAAATCGCCACGCACCTGACCGATCTTGTAGCCCTCGGCCTCGGCGCCCGCGGCGATCTCGCTACCGCGGCCGAGCGCGGCGGCCTGCGCGCCATCAGGCTCAAGGCGGTGCTGATGATCCTGGAAAAGCGTTTCGCGGAGCCGGATTTTTCCGCGCAAAAACTCGCCACGGCTGCCGGGCTGTCGGAGCGCTATGTCAACGAATTGCTGTACGAGGCGGGCGCCAGTTTTACCATGCGACTGACCGAATTGCGGCTGCGCAAGGCGGCGGATCTGCTGCTGCGTGCCGGCTGGCGCCGGATCAGCGACATCGCTTTCGACTGCGGGTTCAACGATCTGTCCTATTTCAACCGCTGCTTTCGCCGCCGTTTCGGGCTGACGCCCTCGGCGGCGCGGGGGCGGTAGCGCCATTCGCACGATCCGCACGGTGCCCACGTCTCCCGGCGTTCGCCGGGACGACGTCAAGAGTGACGCCATGACGCAACTTGCGCCGGCCTCGCGCGTTACCATCTGATGACGATGTCAAACGACCAGATCTATTCACGAAGTACCGCGCGATCCCGAGGACCGTTTCGCGGTGCGCAGGCGCGCGGGCCCATCATCGACCAGGAGGGGCACGAAATCCCGGCCGAAACGCTGCATCCGCAGTTCAACGGTTTCCGGTTCGATTTCGGCACGCCCGGCGTCAATCCGTTCGCCAATCTCACCCGCGAGCAGCGGATGGCGCGGCTCGATGCGCTGGCGCGGCTTTTGGATGTCGCCTTCATCCTGCCGGGCACCAATATCCGCTACGGCATCGACGGCATCATCGGGCTGATCCCGGTGATCGGCGATCTCATCACCACGGCGATCTCGCTGTGGCTGGTACGCGAGGCGCGCGCGCTCGGCGCGCCCTGGCATCTCACGACGCGGATGCTCGGCAATGTGGCGCTGGATGGCGTGGTCGGGATGGTGCCGCTGGCCGGCGACGCGTTCGACGTGATGTTCCGCGCCAATATGCGCAACATGCGGCTCTTGCGCCGCTGGATGGACAAGCAGCCGCGCTAGCGTTGCACAAATAAATGCCCTCGGATTGATCCGAGGGCATTTTGTTCACAGGAGAGGTTACGCTGCGTCCGCGTCGGCGTCGTTGCTGGCGGGTGCGGGCTCGGGCGCACGGGGGCGGCGCGGCAGCGGAAAATCCTGGCTCTCATAGAGGGTGCGGATGCCGCTCTGGTCGAAGCGGGCCTCGTCGACTTGCAGATAGGCGCCGTTCAGCGAATCCGCCGGCAATTCCTCGATCGCGAAGCGAACCGCTTCGGCCGCGGTACCAAATCGCCGATAGGCGAAACCCGCCCGCTTCTTCTTGCGGATCGCGGCGGGAAACAATTCGGCAGCAGTGTTGAAGCTGAAGGAAGCCATGGTCAGTGACCCTTATCTTTTTAGTGAGAACGCGATTCGAGACCGCGAACGGATCGCACGGGCGGGCCCAACTGGCGGCGCGCCGGTACACGTCATTTCAGGACAGTCTTTAATATAAGCTCGTTTGACAGAAATGCGACTCCTCTCGAGCCCGATGATGAATCATCGGGCTGAGGCCCGAAGTCTGGGATATATCCTGTTATTTCAATAGCTTGGGTGGTTTACAGTTTGCCAAGCAGCAGCAGGATCAGCAGGATGATCAGAATGACGCCACCGAGGCCCATCCCGGAATGGCCATAGCCATAGCCGTAGCCGCCGAACCGGCCGCTGAAGCCGCCCAGCAGGAAAATAATCAGGATGATGATGAGTATCGTTCCAAGCGACATGGCACTCTCCCCAACGCGCGGCCGGCAAACGGCATCCACCGCGCCGCGACCTGGAACAAAGCACAAGCCGGGGTTTGGTTCCACACGGGGAACCTGGAAGGTCGCTTCGGTCCGCGCCCTTGGCACGGCGCCCGCGGCCTCCGACGGCAACGGGTGCACCGGACCTGGCTTTCCCCATGCTCTCTTTGGCGCGGGAGAAAAAGGCAAACCTCGGGCGCCTCGCGCCGTGAGGACGAAGTCGCAGGCGGAACTATATCAACGTCATTGCGAGAAGCGACTTGTCCGCCGTAGCTCAACGAGCGAAGGCGGAAGCGACGAACCAATCCATTCTTTCTTCATGTTGCGGCGCGGATTGCTTCGCTTCGCTCGCAATGACGGTTTGGCTGTTAGAAATTTCAATCAGGCATTGCATGCGTAGCGCTCGCACGACAAAATCCGCTCGTCATACCCGGACTTGATCCGGGCATCCATCAATCTTCGCAAAGAGTTCTTCAAAGAGATGGGATCACCGGCTCAAGTGTTTAGCCCGGTGATGACGAACTCGATTAGCTAATGGGGGCGGAACGAAACGCCCTATTTCGGCTGCAGCTTCAGCGCCGCCGAATTGATGCAGTAGCGCAAGCCGGTCGGGCCGGGGCCATCGGGGAAGACGTGACCGAGATGGCCGTTGCACTTCGAGCACAGCACTTCGGTTCGGACCATGCCGTGGCTCACGTCGCGCTCCTCGTCGACATGGCTGTCCACCGCGGGCGCGGTAAAGCTCGGCCAGCCGCAGCCGGAATCGAACTTGGCATCGGATTCGAACAGCGTCTGGCCGCAGCCGGCGCAGGTGTAGGTGCCCGGCCGCGCCTCATGCTCGTACTCGCCGGAGAACGGCCGCTCGGTGGCCTTTTCGCGCAGCACCGCGTACTGCATCGGCGTCAATTCCTTGCGCCATTCGGCTTCGCTCTTCTCGACCTTGCCGGTCATCGTCTTGGTGTCGGACATGAACTCTCCTTGAAGCTAAGGTTTGAACGCATTCACGCGAACCGGCTGCCGGTCCGCGTGAAGAACACACCGTCAACCCATTGAACCGCCGTCAGTTGGTGACTTTCGCGCTGCTCACCAACGTCGGCTTCTCGATGTAATTCTCGGCGAAAATCTTCTTCAAGTTCTCGACCTTCGGGATGTCGTTATAGGCAATATAGGGCTGGTTGGGGTGCAGTGTCAGGTAGTCCTGGTGATAGGCTTCCGCCGGATAGAACGCCTCCAATGGCCCGACCTTGGTCACGATCGGCTTCCTGTAGACCTTGGCGGTATTGAGCTGGGCGATATAGGCCTCGGCCACCTTCTTCTGGTCGTCGCTGGTGGTGAAGATCGCCGAGCGATATTGCGTGCCGGAGTCCGGGCCTTGCCGGTTCAACTGGGTCGGATCATGCGCGACCGAGAAGAATATCTGCAGGATCTTGCCGTAGCTGATCTTCTTCGGGTCGTATTTGATCTCGACGGACTCGGCATGCCCGGTCGAACCGGTTGAGACCATATTGTAGTCGGCGGTCGCCTTGCTGCCGCCGGCATAGCCGGACACGGCATTGACCACACCGGCGGTGTGCTGGAACACGCCCTGCACGCCCCAGAAGCAGCCGCCGGCGATCACGGCGGTCTGGATGCCGTCGGAGGCCTGGGTGTCGGCGGAGGGAGCGGGGATGATGACGGCGTCCTCCGCGGCGCGGAGCGGCGCGATCGCGAACGCGGTGATCGCCAGCGCGCCGATGGCGGCAGCGCAGAGCGAAAGGCGGCTGAATTGGCTGCGGGACATGAGGGTTCCTCTGGATAAAGAGTGTGAAGGCAGTCTAGGCCGGCGGCGGCGGTTCGCAATCATTGCCGGGCTGCCGATGTCCCAAGATACGCGGCGGAAGTGGCGTTGTTACCGGCGGATGGACACGAGTTCGTGAATAAAATCAGTACAGTTCCATGAGGTTACGGGGCAATGCTGAGGGCTCGCCCGCCGTATCCGGGGAACGCCTTGGCGCGTTACACCACCACGCTCAGCCGCTTCGCAGCCCGCGTAATGCCGGTATAGAGCCACCTGGCGCGGCTGTCCTGGAACGCAAAGCTCTCGTCGAACAGCACCACGTCGTCCCATTGCGAGCCCTGCGATTTGTGCACCGTCAGCACATAGCCGTAATCGAACTCGTCATAGGGTTTGCGCTGCTCCCACGGGATGGTCTCGATGGCGCCGCCAAAACAGTCGCCACGCACGGATACTTTCGTCACCTTGTGTCCAAAATCCTCGTCGGGCGACAGCCGCATGGTGATGATTTTCGATTTCGACGCCGCGCGCGACTTCACCCGCCACAGCCCGCCGTTGAACAGGCCCTTCTTGCGGTTATTGCGCAGGCAGACCAGCTTGTCGCCGGCGACCGGCAACGGATCCTCGATGTTCTGCTTCTGCCGCACCCGCATGTTGTAGGAACGCCGGGTGTTGTTGCGGCCGACCAGCACCTGGTCGGCGCTCATCACCCGCTCCGGATCGAGCTCGTGGCGCGACACTACCTCGCTTTCGCCGTAGCGGCCGATGTCGAGTTCGCGGCCCTCGCGCACGTCCATCGACATCCGCACGATCGGATCGTCCTGCGCCTGGCGATGCACCTCGGTCAGCATCGCGTCGGGCTCGCAATCAGTGAAGAAGCCGCCGCCCTGGATCGGAGGCAGTTGCGCGGGATCGCCGAGCACCAAGAGCGGACATTCGAACGACATCAGGTCGCGGCCGAGTTCGGCGTCCACCATCGAGCATTCGTCGATCACGATCAGTTTGGCCTTCGAGGCGGGCGCATCGTCCCACAGCTCGAAACTCGGCTGCTCCACGCCGGACTCGCGCGCGCGGTAGATCAGCGAGTGGATGGTGGAAGCGTTGTCGCAACCCTTGTTGCGCATCACCAAAGCGGCTTTGCCAGTGAAGGCCGCGAATTTCACCTCGCCATTGACGCCATCGGCGATGTGCCGCGCCAGCGTGGTCTTGCCGGTGCCGGCATAGCCGAACAGCCGGAAGATTGGCGGCGTGCCGTTCTGGCCGGGCTTTGCCTTCAGCCAGTCGGCAACGGCGTTGAGCGCGGAATCCTGATGCGGCGTAAAGGTGGGCATAGGGTCTCGAATGGGGGGATGGTCGCACGAAACCGACGGCAACTCGCCACCCCAAACTAACCATTCAAGCCGTCAGCGCAAGGCGGGCGGGCGCCGCTACTGCCAGCCGGGAACGCCGCGCATGTCGGGCAGATGATGGGCAATGCCCTTGTGGCAATCGATGCAGGTCTTCTCGCTGTTGAACAGGAAGCGCTGGTGCGCGACCGATGCGCGGGGCGATTGCCGGGTGATATCCATCGACTCCGCGCTGTGGCAGTTGCGGCATTCCAGCGAGTCGTTGGCCTTGAAGCGCGCCCATTCGTGCAGCGCCAGTTCCAATCGGTTGTCGACGAATTTTTCGCGGGTATTGATGCTGCCGAACAGGTGCCCCCAGACTTCCTTGGAGGCCTGCATCTTGCGCGCGATCTTGTCGGTCCAGTTGTGCGGGACGTGGCAGTCCGGACAGCTGGCGCGTACGCCGGAGCGGTTGGAGAAATGAATCGTGGTCTTCAGTTCCGCGAACACGTTGTCGCGCATCTCATGACAGCCGGTGCAGAATTTCTCGGTGTTGGTCAGTTCCAGCGCGGTATTGAATCCGCCCCAGAACACCACGCCCGCGACAAATCCCGCGAGCACCAGCACGCCGAGCCCGAACACCGAACTTGGGCGTCGCAGCACGTCCCACAATTCGACGACGAACCCCCAGAGGCGCGCCAGCCATGACCGTCGCGGCACAGCCGGGTCGACTGCGCTCATCGGCGTCCTCCCGGCGCGCTGCGGCTGACCAGGGTGTCGATGTCGACGAAGTCATTGGAGACCGGCGGCTTCACCACGTTCTGCGGCACGTGGCAGGAGGTGCAGAAGAAACGCCGCGGCGAGACGGAGGCAAGAAACTGACCGTCGCGATCCATGAAGTGGGTGATGCTGACCATCGGCGCCTGCGATTCGCCGGTGCGGGCGCGGGCGTGACAGGACAGGCATTTGTTGCCGTTGATGTCGATCTGATAGCCGTCGATCGAATGCGGAATCACCGGCGGCTGTTCGGGATAGTTCCGCGTCTCCTTCTCCGAAGTGTTGCGCATCGGCGTCATCGGCGCGGCCGGCCCCTCCTCGTTGAGCGGGGTGGCGCCGCGCAGGCCCGAATTGAGCGATTGCGCCAGCAGCGAAGTCGATCCGGCCGCGAGCGCGACGACCAGCAACAGGATTCCGGGCTTTCCGATCATGGCATTCACACCCGCTCGATGCGCACGGCGCATTTCTTGTAATCGGTCTGCAGCGAGATCGGGTCGGTGGCGTCCAGCGTCACCTTGTTGATGAGCTGCGCCTCGTCGAACCACGGCACGAACACCAGCCCGCGCGGCGTCTTGTTGCGGCCGCGGGTTTCGACGCGGGTGCGGATGTAGCCGCGGCGCGACTGCACCTTGACCTCGTCGCCGCGCCGCAGCTTGAGCTCGGCCGCGTCGTCGGGATGCATGAAGCACACCGCTTCCGGGAACGCCTTGTAGAGCTCGGGGACGCGGCGCGTCATGGTGCCGGAGTGCCAGTGCTCCAGCACGCGGCCGGTCGAGAGCCAGAACGGATACTCGCTGTCCGGCGATTCTGCCGGCGGTTCATAGGGCAGGGCGAAGATGCGCGCCTTGCCGTCGGGGAAGCCGTAGAACTGCACGCCGGCGCCCTGTTTGACATAGGGGTCGGTGCCCTCGCGAAAGCGCCATCTGGTTTCCTGGCCGTTGACGACAGGCCAGCGCAGGCCGCGCTCGCGATGGTAGGTATCGAACGGCGCCAGGTCGTGGCCGTGGCCGCGGCCGAAGGAGGCGTATTCCTCGAACAGGCCCTTGTGGACATAGAAGCCGAATGCCTTCGACTCGTCGTTGGCGTAGCCGGCCTCGATGTCGGACATCGGAAATTTGTCGACCTGGCCGTTCCTGTAGAGCACGTCGAACAGCGTCTTGCCGCGGTATTCGGGCTTCTTGGCCAGCAGCTCCTCCGGCCAGACTTCCTCGATCTTGAAGCGCTTGGAGAATTCCATCAACTGCCAGAGATCCGATCGCGCCTCGCCGGGTGCTGTGACCATCTGATGCCAGAACTGGGTGCGCCGTTCGGCATTGCCGTAGGCGCCTTCCTTCTCCACCCACATCGCAGTGGGCAGGATCAGGTCGGCGGCGAGCGCCGTTACCGATGGATAGGCGTCGGAGACGACGATGAAGTTGTCCGGATTGCGGAAGCCCGGATAGGTTTCCTCGTTGGCGTTTGGTCCGGCCTGCAGATTGTTGTTGACCTGAACCCAATAGGCGTTGAGCAGGCCGTCCTGCAGCATCCGGCTCTGCAGCACCGCGTGATAGCCCGGCTTGTCTGGAATGGTGCCCTCGGGCAGCTTCCAGATCCGCTCGGCGATGTCGCGATGCGCCTTGTTGGTCACCACCATGTCGGCGGGCAGGCGATGCGAGAAGGTGCCGACCTCGCGCGCGGTGCCGCAGGCCGAAGGCTGGCCGGTGAGCGAGAACGGGCTGTTGCCGGGTTCGGAGATTTTTCCGGTCAGCAAATGAATATTGTAGACGAGGTTGTTGCACCAGACGCCGCGGGTGTGCTGGTTGAACCCCATGGTCCAGAAGCTCGTGACCTTGGTCTTCGGGATCGGCATAGAGCTCGGCCAGCGCCTCGATGCGGTTGAGCGGCACGCCCGACATCTCGGCCGCCTTCTGCAGCGTGTAGTCGGAGACGAACTGCGCATATTCCTCGAAGCGTCATGTCGGTGGAATCATTGGCCTTGGCAGCGACCGGTTGCCTTCTTCTGCAGCGGATGTTCGGGCCGAGGCCGTAACCGATGTCGGTCTGGCCGCGCTTGAAGACGGTGTGACCCGCGACGAAGTCCTTGTTGACCCGGCCGGTCTTGATGATGTGGTTGGCGATGGCGTTGAGGATGTAGAGGTCGGTCTGCGGCTTGAACACCATGCCGATATCGGCGAGGTCGAACGAGCGGTGCTCGAAGGTCGACAGCACGGCGACGCGGACATGCGATGCGGACAGGCGGCGGTCGGTCACCCGCGTCCACAGGATCGGATGCATCTCGGCCATGTTCGAGCCCCACAGCACGAAGGCGTCCGCCGCCTCGATGTCGTCGTAGCAGCCCATCGGCTCGTCGATGCCGAAGGTGCGCATCATGCCGGCAACGGCCGAGGCCATGCAGTGGCGCGCATTGGGATCGATGTTGTTGCAGCGGAAACCGGCCTTGAACAGTTTGGAGGCGGCGTAGCCTTCCCAGATCGTCCACTGCCCGGAGCCGAACATGCCGACACCGCTCGGCCCACGCTTCTTCAGCGCTGCCTTGTATTTCTCCGCCATGATGTCGAAGGCTTCGTCCCACGACACCGGCGTGAATTCGCCGTTCTTGTCGTATTTGCCGTTCGTCTTGCGCAGCATCGGCCTGGTCAGGCGATCGTGGCCGTACATGATCTTGGAAAGGAAATAGCCCTTCACGCAATTGAGCCCGCGATTGACCTCCGACTTGATGTCGCCATGGGTCGCGACCACGCGATTGTCCTTGGTCGCCACCATGACGCTGCAGCCGGTGCCGCAGAACCGGCACGCCGCCTTGTCCCACTTCAATTCGCTGGCGGCCCGTTCGGTCACGAGGTTGGCGGCGACCGCAGTTGCCGGCATTCCCCCGGCCAGCGCCGCCATCGCGGCGGCCTCCAGCTTGAGAACCTGGCGGCGGTCGAGCTTGGGTGCGGTCATGGCAATTCTCCCGACGGCAAAGGTTTTTGTTTGAGCATGATCTGATCCGAAAACCGGCCTCCACTTTTCGGGATCATGCTCTAACCGGCGTCGATGGCGTGAAAGACGAGTGAGGCGGTGTAGACATCGGGCAACAGCGCGATGGTGTTGAGCATCGTTCCGAGCGCGCCCGAATCCGGCGCATCGACCACGACGACGAGCTTGCCCTTGGGATCGCGGCCAAAGATTTCGCATCCGGCCAGCGCCACGATGGAAGCCTCCACCTCGTCGAGCCGGTCGGATCGCGCCTGCACCAGGATGCTGGCGATTTCACCCTCGGGCGGCGCGATTACGCGGTCAGGCTTGAGCAGCCGGCCCGTGATCAGGGCGCGGCGGTCGATGGCGGTATCAGAGCTGGCCACGGTGATTGTCCTTGAAAGAGCTGCGATCAGCGCGCCGGGGGGCCGGGTGGACCGGCGGCCATCTGATAGACCCACACCGCGAGCCCGTAGCCGCCGACGGCCGCAACCGCGAAGGCGGGCATCAGGACGGCGGTGAGAAACAGGAACGCGAAGATTTCCATGCGCCTGCGGCGCGGGCGTCCCATCGTGTCGTCGCCAGCGGCCGACATGGTGTGTCTCGTTTGCTCGAATTTTCGGGATTGGACGGCATCAGGGCCGTTGCCTAGTCAAACAATAAGGAATGAATCGCCGACTGCGTTGATCTGGATCAAGACACGAGAGAAGGCGCGACCCGAATCACGCCTCTCACGACGAAACGGCGCGTCGTCGGGAGGTTTGTTTCGTCAGGCGGAATTCTTCGAGACTAGACTCGGCTCCGCCTGGGAATACACTGCCTGCAACAACAAAAGGGTTGCGGGAGAGACGTGATGAAATTCGGTATCTTTTATGAGCTTCAATTGCCGCGACCGTGGGAAGCCGGCGGCGAACTCAAGCTCTACCAGGACGCGCTGACCCAACTGGAGACCGCCGACCGCTGCGGTTACGACCATGCCTGGGTGGTGGAGCATCATTTCCTGGAAGAATATTCGCATTCGCCCTCGCCGGAATCCTTTCTCGCCGCCGCCAGCCAGCGCACCAAAAAAATCCGGCTCGGCCATGGCATTTTCCAGCTCACCACCAACCATCCCGCGCGCGTCGCCGAGCGGGTCGCGGTGCTCGATCTTCTGAGCAACGGACGCTGCGAATTCGGCATGGGCGAAAGCGCGTCAATCACCGAACTGACCCCGTTCGGCCGCGACATGGAAACCAAGAAGGAAGTGTTCGAGGAAGCCGTCCGCGCCATCTTCCCGATGTTCAGGGATGGTGGCAGCGAGCATCACGGCAAGTATTTCGATATTCCCTTGCGCAATGTGGTGCCCAAGCCGGTGCAAAAACCGCATCCGCCATTGTGGATGGCGTGTTCGCAGTTGCCGACCATCGAGCGGGCTGGCCAGAACGGTTTTGGGGCGCTTGGCTTTCAGTTTGTGAGCGCGGACGCCGCGCACGCCTGGGTACACGCCTACTACAACGCGATTACGAAACGGCTGAAGAAGCTCGCGGACTATCAGATCAACCCGAACATGGCCCTGGTGTCGTTCTTCATGTGCGCCAAGACCGACGAGGAAGCGAGGGCTCGCGCCGATGGCGCGACCTTCTTCCAGTTCGCGCTGCGCTATTACGGCCAGGGACAGAACCGGGCGCGTCCCGCGCCCGGCACCGTCAACATGTGGGACGAATACAACAAGTGGAAGCGCGAAAATCCCGAAGCGCAGGAAGCAGCGTTGCGCGGCGGCCTGATCGGATCGCCTGAAACCATCCGCAGAAAGCTGCGGCGGTTCAGAAGCTCGCATATCGACCAGGTGATCCTGCTCAACCAGGCCGGCAAGAACAGCCACGAGCACATCTGCGACTCGCTCGAACTGTTCGCCAGGGAAGTGATGCCGGAATTCCGCGAAGATCCCGAGCACGAGGCCTGGAAGGCAGGCGTAATGAGCGGCGCGATCCAGCTCGAGGAGATCGATACCGAAGCCTTCAAGGACCGTTACGGCAAGTTGGCGGTGAGCGTTGCGCCCGCGAAGCCGGCGGTCGCCTCGGCAGGGTAGCGATTTCCACCGGGAGGCGGAACTTGACAACTCCCGGGAGAACAATCGGCTGGGTTTGGCGCGATCGCTGAAAGAAACGCGGCGCTTGCGGCGGGAGCGAAAGTACGGGCGTCGCTATTTCGCGGGGTGCTCGACAGGTTTCAGAGGCAGTGCCATCATCCTGCCCCCGGATGAATGCGCGGCGCCCCGGCATTCCCGCTCGCCACAAAGCTTCGCCAATTTTCTGGAACTCGCTCTCGGAAGAACTGGAGCCGCCTATGTCAGTGGAATTCATCGGATTCATCACCAACAACAATTCGTCCGAAACCGTTGTTCGGACCGGTCCGATCCTCGATCCGCCCTATATCGAGACGGTGGCAAAGGCGCACGAGCTTGCCGGTTTCGACCGGGCACTGCTGGCATTCCATTCCACGATCCCGGATGCGCTGCAGGTCGGCCAGCACGTACTGAGCGTCACCAGGAAGCTCAAGGTCATGATCGCGCAGCGGCCGGGCTTTACCGCGCCGACGCTGCTTGCGCGCCAGCTCGCAACCATCGACCAGCTTTCGGGCGGCCGCGTCTCGCTGCATGTCATTACCGGGGGCAACGCGACAGAGCTGCGCCAGGACGGCAACACGCTTGACGACAAGGACGAGCGTTACGCCCGCACCGACGAGTTCCTCGATATTGTCCGCGCCGAATGGACCAGTGAAAAACCGTTCGACTACAATGGCAAATACTACAAGGTCGAGAAGGGCTTTTCCCAGATCAAGCCTTTTCAACCCGGAGGTATCTACACCTTCGTCGGCGGCGGCTCCGATGCCGCGATCGATGTCGCGGGCAAGCACGCCGACACATTTGCGCTGTGGGGCGAATCCTATGCGCAGGTGCGCGATGTGACGTCGCGGGTTCGGTCCGCGGCTGCGAAATACGGCCGGTCAACTCCGCGCTTCAGCCTGTCGGTGCGGCCGATCCTCGCCGATACCGAGGAAAGGGCCTGGGAAAAGGCGGAGGAGATTTTGGCGCGCGCGACGGCCCTGCAGGACAAGACCGGCTATCGCCGGCCGGCGGACGGCCATGCGACGGCCGGCGCGCGCCGGCTGCTGGAACTGGCCGAACAGGGCACCCGGATCGACAAGCGGCTCTGGACCGAGATGGCAAAACTCACCGGCGCCAACAGCAACACCACCGCATTGGTCGGCACGCCCGAGCAGGTCGCCGAAGTGTTCGGCGACTACTACGATCTCGGCGTCAGCCATTTCCTCATTCGTGGTTTCGATCCGCTGATCGACGCCATCGAATATGGCCGCGAGCTGATTCCCTTGACACGCAAGCTGATCGCCGAGCGCGAGAGCGCCCGGGGAGTTGCAGCGGAATAATGCGGAGCGTGCTGGTTGCGGGTGCTGGGCACTATCCTCAATGAAAAATATTGCGGTCTGGGCTTTTTACGCGGTTGGCGCACTCGCGATCGCCTATCTGGCGCTCTACGCCTATGCGATGTTCACCGGGCGCAACCTGCAGCCCGGCGATCCCATCCACATCTTCCGCAAACCGGACGCGCCGGATTTCTCATAGAATACCGACGTCATTGCGAGCGTAAGCGAAGCAATCCATAGCTGCGGAAACAAAGGCTGGATTGCTTCGTCGCCTGCGGCTCCTCGCAGTGACGGTGGAGGATCACCCCGCCGCGACACGCTGATATTCGCCGGCGCCCGCGGGCGTGATCGGCAAGCCGCCGTCGGCATATTCGTTCAGCTTGTTGCGCAGTGTGCGGATCGAGATGCCCAGGATATTCGCGGCGTGGGTGCGATTGCCGAGGCAATGCTTCAGCGTCTCCAGAATGAGATCGCGCTCGACGTCGGCGACCGTACGTCCGACCAGCGCGCGGGTCACCTGTTCGGCGGCAAAGGTCGCGTGCGCCACCGCCGGCGCCGTCCTGGCGAGATCGAGACGATCGCCGTCCGGCGTTAGAATAGCGTCGGCGCCGATCTCGTCGCCCTGCGCCATCAGCACCGAGCGATGAATGGTATTTTCCAGCTCACGCACGTTGCCCTGCCAGCGGTTCGCGGTTAGCACTCGGCGAGCATCGGCGGAAATGGGACGCAACGGCACGCCATTGGCATCGGCATATTTCTTGGCGAAATGCTGCGCCAGTTCGAGGATATCGGCCGGGCGCTCGCGCAAGGGAGGGATCTTCAGGTTGACGACGTTGAGCCGAAACAAGAGATCCTCACGGAAGGTGCCTTCGCGGACGGCGTCGCCGAGGTTGCGGTTCGAGGTGGCGATGATGCGGATGTCGACCGGCACCGGTCTGGTGCCGCCGACGCGATCGATCACGCGCTCCTGGATAGCGCGCAGCAGTTTCGACTGCAGCCGCACATCCATTTCGGAGATTTCGTCCAGCAGCAGCGTGCCGCCGGTGGCTTCCTCGAATTTGCCGATCCGCCGCGCTACCGCGCCGGTGAACGCGCCCTTCTCATGGCCGAACAGCTCGGATTCCAGCAGGTGCTCGGGGATCGCCGCGCAGTTGATGCTGATGAACGGCTTCTTGGCACGGTTGGAACGGGTGTGGACATAGCGCGCCAGCACTTCCTTGCCGGTGCCGGACTCGCCGGTAATCATGACAGAGGCGTCGGAGCCGGCGATCTGTTGCGCCAGCCTGATCACCTTGGCCATCGCGTCGTCGCGGTAGACCAGGTCGCGCGAGTCGTTGGCGACGGCCGCCAACACGGCTGCGATCAATTCCGGGTCCGGCGGCAGCGGGATGTATTCCTTGGCGCCGGCGTGGATCGCGGCGACCGCGGCGCGGGCGTCATTGGAGATGCCGCAGGCGACGATCGGCACATGGATGTGTTCGGCCTCGAGCCGCATCACCAGGTCGCGGATGTCGAGCGCGACATCGACCAGCAGCAGGTCGGCGCCCTTGCCACCGCGCAGCACCCGCATCGCCTGTTCGTGATCCTCCGCATGGGTCACGGAAGCGCCATTGTCCATGGCGATCTTGGTGGCCGTGGTGAGCTGACCCTTCAGTGTGCCAACGATGAGAAGCCGCATGGTAATCTCCTGTTCGTCTGTTGGCGCCCGCTAGGCACCGTATCGTTAGAGCTCAGGCGCGTTCCGCCTTGATGATTTCCGTCATGGTCACGCCAAGCTTGTCTTCCACCAGGACCACTTCGCCGCGCGCCACCAGCCGGTTGTTGACATAGATGTCGATGGCTTCGCCGACGCGGCGGTCGAGCTCCAGCACGGTGCCGGGCCCGAGCTTGAGCAATTCGCCGATATCCATCTTGGAGCGACCGAGCACGGCCGAAACCTGCACCGGTACGTCGAATACCGCCTCCAGATCGGCTGCGACGCGCGCAGCCTGTTCGTCTTCGTTATAGGCCACGTCATCGATCGCCGGTGCGTCGGCGGCGTTGAGATCCGGCAGCGGGACCTGTCCGTCGGTGTCACTCATGGCTCAGTCCTCATGGTCGCATTTCCGCCCTCGTCGCGGGACGCGATGTAGCGTCCGACAAGTTCGTTGATCTTGGCCTCGATCGCCGCGCGCTCCAGCACGACGCCGCCATCGGCCCACTCGATCCTGCAATCGCCGCTGGCGATCTCCGGTTCCGCCAGGATCACGAGACGGCCCTCGAAGCCGCTTCGTTTCGCTTGCCTCTCGATCTGTTCGCGCGCTGGCTCGTAGAGCTGCTCGTTGATCCGGACCACGAGATGCGGCGTCGAGACCAGATGCGAGAAACAATCGCTGACCAGCGCCGTGATCTCGCCGAGCGGCTCGCGGGTCATCAGTTCGCTGCACAGCTTGCGCGCGACCGCGACCGCGACGTCCACGGCCTCGGTCTCCATCCGGGTTTCAATGCCGGAGAAGCGCGTCGCGATGCCTTGAATGGCAATTGAAATCTCCTCGAGCGCCAGCGCGGCGCGGCGATCGCTTTCCGCCTTGGCCTCGCGCTGCGCGGCATCGTAACCGTCGCGATAGGCGCGGGCCTCGGCAGACGCGATCTTCTGCGCGATCTCCGCCGGCGTCGCGGGGCGTTCGCGCGACTTGTCTGGCGCGGAGAAGTCCATGTCGAACAGGAATTTCGCGGGAGCAGCCATCAGTACACCAGTTCGTCGTCGGCGCGGTTCTTGGTCAGCATGATCTCGCCCTTGGCCGCGAGATCCTTGGCGAGATTGACCAGCAGCGCCTGCGCCTCGTCGACGTCGCGCAAGCGTACCGGTCCGAGCGCCGCCATATCGTCGAGCAGCATCTTGCCGGCGCGGGACGACATGTTGCCGAGGAAGAAGCCGCGGACGTCCTCGTTGGCGCTCTTCAACGCGATGCCGAGCTTGTCCTTGTCGACGTGGCGCATCAGGGTCTGGGCCGAAGCCGAGTCGAGCTTGACGAGGTCGTCGAAGGTGAACATCAGCGCCTTGATGCGCTCGGCGGCCTCGCGGTTTTCTTCCTCGAGCGAGGTAATGAAGCGGGTCTCGGTCTGACGGTCGAAATTGTTGAAGATCTCGGCCATCACCTCGTGGGCGTCGCGGCGGCGGGTCTGCGACAGGTTCGACATGAATTCGATGCGGAGCGTCTGTTCGACGCGCTCGATCACTTCCTTCTGCACCGCTTCCATTCTCAGCATCCTGCCGACCACGTCCAGCGCCATGTCCTCGGGCAGGATCGCCAGCACCCGCGCGGCGTGCTCCGGCTTCAGCTTCGACAACACCACGGCGATGGTTTGCGGGTATTCATTCTTGAGATAGTTGGCGAGCACCTCTTCCTGAACGTTGGAGAGTTTCTCCCACATGTTGCGGCCGGCGGGGCCGCGAATCTCGTCCATGATGCCGGTGACGCGATCGGCGGGCAGATAGAGCTGCAGCAGCCGTTCGGTGCCGTCGAACGTTCCCATCAGGGCGCCGGATGCCGACATCCTTGAGACGAATTCGAGCAGCAGGTCTTCGACGATGTCGGGCTCGACGGTGCCGAGCGTCGACATGTGCATCGACAGCTCGCGCACCTCTTCGTCGTCGAGCAGCGACCAGACCTTGCCGCCATATTGTTCGCCGAGCGCGAGCATCAGGACCGCAGCGCGCTTCGGGCCGGTCAGTGCCTGGCCTTTGGGGCGGTCCTTCTGACGGCTCGCCAGCGTGGCGATGACGCTGGTGATGTCGCTGGCGTTGGTGGTTTGCGGTACTGACATATCAGGTCGCCAACTCGCTTAGCCATTGTCGAACAATGTTGGCGGTTTCGTTCGGATTGCGGTCGGCCAGTTCGCCGACCCGGTGCACGGATTGCGCGTGGACCTGACCCTGCACCTGGGCGACGTCGATCAACTGCGCGGTGGCGTTGGGGCCGGGAATCATACTATGGCCGGCACCGGCGCTGTCGTCGGTCAGCCCCGGTGCTGGCTCATCGTGCGCAAGCGCGGGGATCACTTCGGAAGCCAGGATGCGCCTGACCAGCGGCCGGATCACCATGAACAGCACGACAAGGCTGAGCAACATCATGACACCGAGTTCGATGACGTACATGACGTCGTCCTTGGTGAACTGGAACATCCCGAGCAGGCCGCTCGGCTCGGCGAGCGGAGGCGTAGCCGGCGCTTCGGCGAATTTCAGGTTCACGACCTCGACCTGGTCGCCGCGCTTCTGATCGAAGCCGATTGCCGAGCGCACCAGCGCTGCGATGCGGTCGAGCTGTTCCTTGCTCCGCTCCTGGTAGACCATCTCGCCTTTTTCGTTCTTGGTGTAGCTGCCATCGACCAGCACGGCGACCGAGATGCGGTTGACCCGCCCGACTTCGGTGACTTCGGTCTTGGTGGTGCGGGAGATCTCGTAGTTGTTGGTCTCCTCGCTCTTCTTGCTCTGGTCGCGCGCCGCCGGCGCGTTGTCCCTGTTCTGATTGCCCGGCAATTCGTTATTGACCGTAACCTGGCCGCTGTTGTCGGCAGTCAGGCTGGATTCTTCCCGGGTCTGGCTCGAACGCAGCACCCGGCCTTCGGGATCGAACTTGTCGGAGGTCTGGGTGATCTTGTTGTAGTCGAAGTCGGCCGAGAGCTGGACGCGGGCGCGGCCGGCGCCGACCACCGAAGACACGATCGCCTCGACCTGGTTGCGCATCCGCTTCTCGAAGCCGGCCCGGCGTTCGTCGCCGATGGCGTTGTCGGCGTCGCCGGTGGCGCCGTCGGCCAGCAATTGACCGGCTTCGTCGACGATCGACACCCGCTGCGGCTTCAGGCCGTTGACGGCGGAGGCGACCAGATGGCGGATGGCCCTGATCTGCTGCGGTTCGAGCGAGCCGCGCACGCGCACCACGATCGAGGCCGATGGCTCGGGCGTCTCGCGCGAAAACAGCGGCCGCTCGGGCAGCACCAGATGAACGCGGGCCGCCTGCACGCGGTCGATGGCGCGGATGGTGCGGGCCAGTTCGCCCTCAAGCGCGCGCAAATGGTTGATGTTCTGGACGAAGCTGGTGGTGCCGAGCGCGTCGGATTTGTCGAAAATCTCGTAACCGACGCCGCCGCCCTTGGGCAGGCCGCCTTCGGCAAGCTTCATGCGCAGCCGGGTGACCTTGTCCTTGGGCACCATGATCACGGCGCCGTCGTTACGCAGTTCGAAGGGAATCGCCTGGCGTTCCAGGTCCTTGATGATCCCCGAGGAATCCTCGGCGCTGAGGTCGGTAAAAAGGGTGGTCATCTGCGGCGTGGTGACGCGCATGATGACAAAGCCGAAGAATGCGATCAGCGCGGTTGTCACCGCGACCATCGCCATCAACCGCGACGCACCGAGACCCCTTAGGAAGGCTACAAGACTCTGCAAAACCACGGCCCCTGAGATTCGGCCCCAAGAGCCGACTGGGCAATTATTGCCTATGGGATGGTTTCGATATGGTTAACGATGGTTAAGAGCCGTGGCGAAACTTCAACATCAAAAAGATCGGCCTCGCAAAGCGAGGCCGATTTTCGTCAAAATGGAGTCGGTTCTGGAATGCGCTTATTGACGATATTGCTGGATACGGGTGGTGCGCAGTCCCGCAAGACCGTGCTGGTCAATGGAGAACTGCCACGAAAGGAATTCGTCAACCGTCAGCGTGTAGCGGCTGCACGCCTCCTCAAGGGAGAGCAGGCCGCCGCGGACCGCGGCAACGACTTCGGCTTTACGGCGAATTACCCACCGTTTGGTTCCGGGCGCGGGCAAATCCGCAATTGTTAACGGACTGCCGTCGGGCCCGATGACGTATTTTACCCTCGGGCGATGGGGTTCTGTCATGGCGTACTCACAAACTCTCAACCACTGAACTCACAGTGGTAACCTACGCCCGCCGGCTTAAAATTTACCTAAGCCTAAGCCTTCAATACGAATCTCCTTGAAAATGGCGTTAAAACCTTTGGCCCGGCGCCTGAAAGAGGCCGGGTGAGGGTGTCAGTGGGTGATTTGGCCGAAAAATCCGGCCAGGGAGGCGGCGTTCTAGCCGCTTGTGCTGGAGGAGGGACGCACGACGCGCTTGACCTTGTCGGTTGTGTAGTTCTGCCCGCCGATGGAAAGCAACGGCGGGCTGGCGGTGAGATCGACTGAATCGACCACGCCCTGGACCTCCGTCGATATCGCGACATCGGCTCCGTTGCTGTCCTTGCCTGTGGCGGTCAATTTGTAGGCGCCGGGCGGCCACTGGGTGCCGTCGGTGCCCTTGCCGTCCCAGACGAAACTGGCATTGCCCTGGCTCAACGTGTAGGACCCGCTATAGACCGTCTGCCCCGCCGCATTTGAGATCGTGATGGTGGCGTTGGTGTCCTTTGGAGCTGTGATGTTCCAGGTCGCCGAGGTGTCGAATTGCGCGGTGCTGCCATCGACGGCGACGGTGTTGCCGACATAGACCAGGGCCTGCGTCGCCTGCGCGCTCTTTTCGAGATCGACCAGCGACTTCAACTGATCGTTCGATTTGAGTTGCTGCTCGACGCCTGCGAATTGCACCAGTTGCTGGGTGAACTGGTTGGTATCGAGCGGGTCCAGCGGATTCTGGTTCTGCAGCTGCGTGGTCAGCAGCGTCAGGAAGGTCTGAAAATTATCCGCGATCCCCGCCGTCGCGGTGGAGGCGGTGGTATTGGTTGAACTGGATCCGCTGTTAGTCGCCGGTGCCGATGTGACTGTCGTCGGCATGATTGCTGTATCGACTGCCATGTTGATCTCCTCAGACCTTGATATCGACGCCGCGGCTCGATCCGAGCATGCGGCCATAGGTTCGTCCCGCGACAACCGCGGGAATGGTATCTTCCTCGATGACCAGGCGCTGCGCATTGCGGCCGGATCCCTGGCCATTGTCCTGACCGGAGGAAGACTGATCGCGCAGGCTGAATTGCAGGCCGCCATTGCCGGTTCGCAGGCCGGCGTCATCGAGCGCGCGTTGCAGCTGCGGTGCGTCCTGACGCAGCATCGACAGCGTTTCCGGCTTTTCGACCGTCAAATGCGATGTCACCTGGCCATTGCGATCGACATCGATACGGACATCGATGCGGCCGAGATCGGCAGGATCGAGTCTCATTTCGAAGCGGCTCTTGCCGCTGTTTGCCGACGCTGCGATCTCAACCGCGAGCCCGCTCAATGGCACCGCCGCGCCGGTTGCCGCGGTGACGCTGAGGGATCCCGAGGGAAGCGCCGCCGAGGTGGCGTTGAGCTGGGGCTGAAACGCCGACGTCGCCAGCACGCCGCTATCGGATGAATTGGTCGGCGCCGGTCCCGTCCCAGCGGCAGCCGTGTGGGCGTGGGCCGCGAGGGTGCCCGCCGATGCCGGCGAGGAACCGGCGGCGCGATCGGCTTTCGCGCCTTCGACAATCCCATCCGTCTTCGGCTTGCCGGCGCCGGCCGTTTGCGCGACGTCCTTGACCGGAGTTCCGGGCGATATCGCGGTTGCGGAAGCACCGGCTGTGCCAGCCGTCGTCTCCGGCTCGTCAGACGCTGTGGTGCCTGCCTGGGTCTGCGCTGTGGCCTTGGACAGCGTGGCTTTCGACGCAACAGGTTTCGTCGCAGCGGCGGATGCCGCCAGCGCCACATCGGTTGCTGTTGCTGTGGTTGCTTCGCTCGCCGTTTCCTGCGGATTCACGGAGGCGGCGACCGCCTTGCCGGCCGCGGCCTGCGCTTCGATCTTGGCACCGGCGGCTTTGGCTGCGTCGGTTGCGGGCGCAGTTGCCGCTGCACCGGAATCGATCTTGGTCTGCGCCGGGGATGCGGCCGGTGCATCGGCAACAGCAGCGCTGGCGGCGGCCGCGATCGCCAGCGGATCGGTGGTGGCTTTGCCGGATGATGCTGTCGCAGCGGGAACGGTCGTCGTCACGACGGCGACGGGAATTGCAACGGCGACCGGGTTCGGCGTCGCGGCCGGCCCGTCCTGCAGTACCTTGGCGACCGGATCGATTGCGGTGTCCGGCGAAGCGGTGTCGTCGGACGACGGCTTTGCGGTCGATTTCGTATCGTTTGTTTTCGAGGCGGATTTCGTCCGGGAGCGCTGGGCTGCGTCGGCATTGGCGTCGGCGTCGGAAGCGCGTCTGGCGGCGGCGTCGCGGTTGTCTGAATCGTTTCTTGCGGCGCGGTCGGACGCCGCGGCGTTTTGCGATCGCCGGCTGTCCGCGGCGGCGGAAGCGTCGTCGGAGCGGCGTTGCGCTGCGGATTGTGCCTGCGCGCGATCGTTGCCGGTGCGATCGTTGGCGGTGTCGGCGGCCGTGTTGCTGTCGACCAGAGCCGCGAAATTATCGTTTCCAGGCGACGGGTCGGACCTCGCGGACTTCTGCGGCAGCGCTCCCTGAAAGGATACGCTGGACACGGCTTCTGACGTCGGACTGAACACGGGCGCGGCCTCTGGCAATGATACTGGACTTGAGATCAGCAAGGACCGGGCCATCCGGTTATCCAAAAGATACCTTATATTTTTCAATTAGTTACGTGCACGACGGGCAACTGGCGGAACCGCCATGGGAGCGCGTTTTTCCTGTCCGGCGGCAAGATTTGCCGTCTGCGGCGGGCAAAACAGGTACGCCTGATTGCTTCACGGGAATACGGCCTATATTAAAGAGCGGCTTTCAGCCATTCGGGCAGGGTGAATTCGCTCCCGGGATTGCCGCAAGGCGTTCTAACCACAAGGCTTTCTGACTAATCGTGTGTTGCTTTCCGATCGCGAAGCGCTCCCTTGCCGCCGCGATCCCATCAATGACCGGAACCATGCTCAACAGTCTGGATCTCGAAGGCCGTCCGCAGGACACCAGGGTCGTCGTCGCCATGTCGGGTGGCGTCGATTCCTCTGCGACGGCTGCATTGTTGAAATCCGAAGGCTACGACGTCATCGGCATCACCCTGCAGCTTTACGATCATGGCGCGGCCACTCATCGCAAGGGCGCCTGCTGCGCCGGCCAGGACATCCACGACGCGCGCAATGTCGCCGAGCGGATCGGCATTCCGCACTACGTGCTGGACTACGAAAACCGTTTTCGTGAATCGGTGATCGACAATTTCGCCGACAGTTACGCGTTGGGCGAGACACCGGTGCCTTGCATCGAGTGTAACCGCTCCATCAAGTTTCGCGATCTGCTGGCGACCGCGCGCGAGCTCGGCGCTTCCGCGCTTGCGACCGGACATTACGTTGCCTCGCGCCGTCTGCGCGATGGATCGCGCGCGCTGGTTTGCGCCGCCGACGCCGATCGTGACCAGAGCTACTTCCTGTTTGCGACCACCCGCGAGCAGCTCGATTTTCTGCGTTTCCCGCTCGGCGACATGACCAAGCCGCAAGCGCGCGAACTGGCGCGGCGCTTCGGTCTCGAGGTCGCCGACAAGCAGGACAGCCAGGACATCTGCTTCGTGCCGACCGGGCGCTACACCGACATCATCGGCCGCTTGAGGCCGAATGCCATCGAGCCCGGCGATATCGTCGACCTCGACGGCCGCGTTATCGGCCGGCATCAGGGCATCGTTCATTTCACCGTCGGCCAGCGGCGGGGATTGGGCATCGCCTCCAGCGCGCCGCTGTATGTGGTGCGGCTGGACGCCGACAGCCGCCGCGTCGTGGTGGGGCCGCGCGAGGCCTTGCGGATGGATCGCATCGCGCTCCGCGACATCAACTGGATCGGCGACGGCCCGCTCGATCGCGCCGTCGGCACCGGCCTGGAAATTTTCGTCCGGGTGCGGTCGACCCGCGCGCCGCAGCCGGCATGGCTGCGCGCGACCGATGACGGTTACGAAGTCGAACTCGTGGCCGGTGAAGAGGGCGTGTCGCCCGGCCAGGCCTGCGTGTTCTACGATGCGTCCGCGGGCCAGGCCCGCGTGCTCGGCGGCGGATTCATCCGGAGTGCGAGCGCAAAGAACGCCGTGCGCGAAACGCGCGTGCCGCTGGTCGAGGCCATGCGCGGCTAAGAAAATCTCAGGGCGGGGGGCATGGCGTCAGATATCGACCGGGCAGGGGTCGCAAAGGCTTATGGGCGCTGGGCGCCGGTCTATGATCTGGTATTCGGCAAGGTTTTCGATCACGGCCGCCAATCTACCATCGCGGAAGCCGACAAGATCGGCGGCCGGATTCTGGATGTCGGCGTCGGCACCGGTTTGTCGCTGTCGGACTATTCGCGCAGCACGAAATTGTGCGGGGTCGACATTTCCGAACCGATGCTGCGCAAGGCGCAGCAGCGCGTGCGCGCGCTCGGTCTCGACAATGTCGAAACGCTCGCGGTGATGGACGCCAAGAATCTCGCCTTTGCGGATTCGTCTTTCGACGCCGTGGTGGCGCAATATGTCATCACCGCGGTGCCCGATCCCGAAGCCACGCTCGATGATTTCATCCGCGTGCTGAAGCCCGGCGGCGAACTCATCCTGGTCAATCACATCGGCGCCGAGAGCGGCTCGCGCCGCATCTTCGAACTGGCGTTCGCGCCGCTGGCGCGCCGGCTTGGCTGGCGCCCGGAATTTCCGTGGGCGCGGTTGACCAACTGGGCCGCCAGGCACGGCGGCGTCAGCCTGACCGAACGCCGCCCGATGCCGCCGATGGGGCATTTTTCGCTGATCCGCTATCGCAAATCCTGAGGATTGCGGTGCTCTGCTTGTGGCTCGCACCGGCAAGGCGCGATCCAAGTCCGCGCTGATGATCCTGCGCCCCGAGTTGAACTTCCGGTTGATTTCTCTTCAGGATTGTGATCGCCTTCATGTAAGTTTGAACGCGGTGTGAAGGTCGAAAATCTTCGATACCGTCTTCGTGGATATGTTTTTTGAAACGAGATTTTTTGAGACGACCGGAGCGATTTGGCTGATCCCGTACAGCCGCTCCACTATTGCGAACTGAGTTTTGAGGTTGTTGATGGCCTCTACATTGCAAACGCGAACCGCCTCATTCGTTAACCTGCGCGGCAATGTCAAAGCATTCGCGCAAGATCCCCTGAATTATACTTTTCCCTCAAATCCCGCGATTGCCGATACCGGGGAAACGCTGCTCGATGAGCACAGAGCCATTGTGTTGCGGCGCGCGATCCTTGCTCGCCTCGCCTCGATTCGTAAGGCGGCGACGAACGCCACGGCGGCAAAATCAGCGGCTGGGAAGGGGAAGCGGCTTAAACCATTGCCGCCCGAGCGGTGCTGGTTAAAGGAAGAACTTGGAAAAGCCGTGCCTCCGGCGGGGCGGCTAAATGAAGAGGAGCGGCTGGCGGCGCAGAAGAAGCGTCGCGAGGCGTCCGAGAAAGAACTCGAGCAATATTACGAAGCCGCGCATAAAATGGAGAACCTTTCGGCGCTATGCCTGTCGGGCGGAGGTATCCGCAGCGCAGCCTTCGCGCTTGGCGTCGTGCAGGGCCTCGCCAAGCGCGATCTGCTGCAGAGTTTCGACTATCTCTCCACGGTCTCCGGCGGCGGCTATCTCGGCAGCTTCCTCACCGCCTGGGTGCAGCGCCAAGGCTACAGCAGGGTCTGCGACGAACTTTCCGGCAAGATCGCGGAGGGTTCGCCGCTGCAATACTTGCGCAGCTATACAAGCTACCTGACGCCGGACCGCGGCCCCTTCACTGCCGATATGCTGAGCGTGGTCGCGATCTATCTGCGCAACCTGTTCCTGAACTGGCTCATCATCGTGCCGCTGATCGTCGCGGTGCTGATTGCGGTGAAAGTCTATGCCACTGTGATCTGGAGCCTGCCGACGGACCGCGTGGTGTCGTCGCCGTTCGCGCTGGCCGCCATCTGCGCCGCCGGCATCGCCACCATGGAATCGCTGCGCCAGCGCCCGGGGTGGGAAAGCGCGCGTGGTACGTCCAAGCAGTTCCAGTTGTGGGTGAAGTGGATGCTGTTCGCCGGCGGCATGGCGGCGAGCATTGTGGCGCTGAAATATCTGCAAGGTGCCAACCAGCTCCTGCCGTTGCAGGAACTCCCCCTCGAAGCTCTGCCCTCCGAGGTGACGCCCAAGGGAGTGCTTGGTAATCCCGGGGACAAGGCGGAGGTGCTGCGTCAAGGCCTGCCGCTCGCCGGCCTGTTGCTGTTCCCGGCGCTGGCTATCGGAGCAATCAATTTCATATCCTGGATGATCGCCTATTTTGTTTCCCGCAATCCGAGTCCGCAGGAGATTTCCACGCGCTCCACGGTGCGCAGCAACAACGCTGCGGCGATCGCAAACCTGGTCAGCTTTACATTTTCTGGGATGATCGCGGGGACCTTTCTCGGGTTCCTGTTCTACGTCGTGGCGCAATTCTGGCACTTTGATATAATTGCCTTGATCGTGCTGTGCCTCGGCCCGCCGGCGGTGGTCAGCGCCGTTTTCCTCGGCGAGACCATCCATGTCGGCCTTACCAGCACGACGCAGTGGAGCGACGGCGAGCGTGAATGGCTTGCCACCGCCGCCGGCCATCACGGGCGCATCGCGGTGGTCTGGATGCTGCTCATCCTGGTGGTGTTCGGCGGCTCCTATGTGGTGTTCCATATCAGCGAAGAGCCCGGCTCGCTCAGTCTCAACCGGCTGTTCACTCTCGGCACCACCGGCGGGTTTGCCGGACTAATCGTCGCTTGGCTCGGTAAGGCCTCGGCGACCGCCGCCACCCTGCGCGAGCGGTACAACACCTGGAAGAACTGGTCGGCGAGCATCATTCTCGCCATCGCCACCCCGGTATTCCTTGTCATCACCATCAGCTTTCTTTCCGCCGGCATCGACTATGTAACGGCGGGAAAGGCGTTGTCGTTTTCAGTGATCGCACGCCGGGACCCGATCCATGCCGTATTCGACGTCTTCCCGCTGCCAACGACCGACTTGGCCGCCGTGCTGCTCGGGCGATACGGGCTGGCCTTGCTTGCCTGCCTGGCGATCTTCGGCATAGCCTCCTGGGCGATCAACACCAACCGCTTTTCATTGCACGGGCTCTACCGCAACCGGCTGATCCGCGCCTTTCTCGGTGGCTCGCGAGCGATACACGAACGCCAGCCCAATCCACTGTCGCAGTTTGACGAGTACGACAACCTCAACCTTTGCGATTTGTGGCCGAGCTGCTACGGCCCGCGTCCCACCCGATCCAACGTCGCGCCGCTTCCAGCCGGTGCTGTGCCGCCGCAGTTCCTCGTCATCAACTGCGCGCTCAACGTGCTGAGGTCCGACAATCTTGCCTGGCAGGAACGCAAGGCACTGTCACTGACATGTACGCCGCGCGCCGTTGGCGCGGCCGCGCTCGATGCGGGCGCGGGTTGCTACCGGCGCAGCAATGAATACGGCAGTCCTCATGACGGCATCAGCCTCGGTACCGCCATGACGATCTCAGGTGCCGCGGTCAGTCCCAACATGGGCTATCACTCCTCACCGGCGCTCAGCGTGCTGATGACGTTCTTCAACGTCCGTCTCGGCGCGTGGCTTGGCAATCCAGGACTGGACGGCGCTCGCGTCGTGAACCAGGAGGGACCGCGGTTCTCGGCGTTGCCGCTGATCCAGGAAGCGCTAGGACTTGCCACCGAGGACAAGAGCTATGTCTATCTTTCCGACGGCGGTCATTTCGAAAACCTCGGCCTCTACGAAATGGTGCGGCGGCGCTGCCGCTTCATCGTGCTCAGCGACGCTGGGTGCGACCCTGGCATCACCTTCGAGGATCTCGGCAACGCGGTGCGCAAGATCTCGATCGACCTCAAGGTGACGATCGAGTTTGACGCCCTGCAGATACCGCCGCGCAAGACGCCACCGGTGACCGGAGGCTATGTGGCGACCGCGAAGATCATCTATCCCGAAGCCGGTGCGAAGCCGGGCCATCTGCTCTATATCAAGCCGAGCTATCGCGGAACCGAGCCCGCTTCCGTGCGCGCCTATGCGGAAGCCAACCCTGCTTTTCCACATGAACCGACCGGCGACCAGATGTTCGGAGAATCGCAGTTTGAGGCCTATCGCGCGCTCGGCGAGCACATCGTGCAGACCATCGACGGCCAGCCCGGGTGGCAGTACCAGAGCATCGAATCGTTCATGGAAGCGGTGAACGCGCGTCTCGCGCATGCGAGTTCGGTGGAGGCCCATGCCAAGGTCAGATGACGGACGCGGCCGGCAGAGCAGAAACTCACACCGGCATTCTGAGATTTCTGTTGCAACGAAGGGAGCACGTCACATGCGACACGCCACGATATCGGCTCTGCTGCTGTTTCAATTGTGCGGATCGGCGCTTGCGCTTGACGACGTCGCAGTGTGCGGCAATCTCAGGAGTAGGGGCGCGAGCGGGCTTTACCTCGCCTATCCGATGTTCTCGCCGGCGGCGGCAGGCCTCGGCGCGCAGAACAGTTGCGATGCGCAGGGCGGCTTCTGTCTGACCAAGGTCGGCCGCAGCAATCTGTTCGACGACGGCGCCCGGTTCTATTACGTGCCGGCGTCAATCCCGCGCACCGAAGAAGGCGTCTGGCACATCCGCACCCAGACCAAAGCGCGAAATCTCGAAGGCGCGGATCGGGCCTATCTGGCCCGTCCTGCCATCACCACGCGCTGCTCTCCGATCAACCTTTTGGAGAGTTTTTCGAACGGTGCGGGCTATGTGACGGTGAACGACTACATCGATCATCACGCTGCCGGCAGCGAGGCGCGGCTGAGCCCGGACATCGGACGTTTGTTCCACTTCAAGATTCAAGACCCGCCGGGCGGGCCCGCCTGTGTCGCAACCGACGACCGCAGAGCGTTCGGGGACCTCAGCCGCATCTACGGCTTCGACGATGTGGTGCGGAAACAGAAGCGTCTTGCACGGCTGCTGAGTTTCGTCGGTCCAGCGGCGGCGGCCACCGCCTATGCCGGCCTGTCGTCGGAATTTGCCTATTATGATCGGTCCGAGTTGCCATGCTTCGGCTTCGCGGCGCCGAAGCCGACGCGTACTGAATATCTCGGCCAGAGCATCGACTGGAAGCCTTATCAGACCACGATCTGGATCAAGCGGCTGCGCGGCCGTGAGGTCAGCCTCATCGGTGGCGCGCCGCTGTCGGTGTCGTGGACTCCGTAGTCGCGGGTTGATCCTGCCGCGTTGATGCCTCGTCGGCCGACGCAGATGCCTTGCACGGCGACGTGGAACCAATGACATGGAGCCGAAGACGATGTCGATCGATTCGGAAATTTCGGCTTCGGCGAGGCCGCCGGCGACGGGGCGGTTTTCGCTGCCACGCTTTCCCGTCCGCTGGGCAGTGGAGAGCGCTGCGGCCGAACGCAACTTCGCAAGGCTTTTATGGCTTCTGTTGCCGCTGCAATATTATGTAGTGACTAATCTAGGCCAAGGACTTTCTGCCGACGACCTCATTCCGGCCGTGTCGTTGACGCTGATATCGGTTCTCGTCATCTTCTTCCTGAGCTGCGTAGCGGCCTCGCTTGCCTCGGTCGTGCGGCCGCTGGATCCGGAGCAGGGCGACACCTTGACCGGACGAGTGCGGATGTGGGTGGTGGCGCTGATGATGGGCACTGCCGCAGGTTACTTCCTGCTGGCGGTGTCACTGCTCGACATGCAAATCGCTGTCAACCGCGGCGCGACGATTTATGGCGACCCCGTCACCGACAGGTTGATGTGGCTGCTGCGAGCCTGCGGACTTTCCCAGCAAGCGATCGACACCCTCGGTCTGCCGCTTCTGGTGATCGCCAACCTAACCTACGCATTCACGGCCCTCGTCGCGATAATGCTGGTTCACCGGGCTCTGCGCCGCGGCCCGGCAAGCCCGGCAGTACCCCGGGAACCGAGCGCGATCTGGGTGGGTCTGATTGTCGCGGTCGTGATGACGCTCGCCAACTCGATCGCGGTGCTGGATTGAGTGCCTTTGTCGCGGTAGTGGCGCCGTTTAACAGGTCATTCGTGTTCGAACGTGGCTGACGGGGCTGGTCGGCGGCCGGAATGCCCCGATCGCAAGGGACGCCTTGGCGGCGCACGCGCCGCTTTGGGGAACCTCCGCGCTTGCTGGTCGTTTTCCCTGGATGAAGCATTCATTGCTCCTTTCCTGCCTGCTGGTGGTCGCGCCTGGCGCTGCCATCGCGCAGGCTCCGCCCGCGCCGGCGACGCCTCAGGCCCAGACCGTGCCGCCGGCGCCCGCGCGCGTCACCAATTGCGCGCCGATGCAGCCGGTGCCGCAGCAGGGCACAGCTGCGCCGGAAGGCACCACCACCGGCCAGCGGGTCGAGCCGCTCGGCGACAAATTGGCGAAATCCGACGGCGTGTTGTGTCCGCCTTCCGGCGTTGACCCGGAAATTCGCGCGCCGACGCCCGATACCGGTAATACGCCAGTGATTCCGCCGCCCGGCAGCCCCGGCGGCGATCCGACCATCCGGCCCAAATAGGCACGTTTTGCAGGCACTTGGCGGAACGGGCGGCTTTGCTTGACATGCCCAAGACCTGCTTCTTATATGCCGCGCGTTCGCGACTGCGGCATATTGAGCTTCGGACGATGGACGCCGTGGCGGGGTAGCTCAGCTGGTTAGAGCACGGGAATCATAATCCTGGGGTCGGGGGTTCGAGTCCCTCTCCCGCTACCAAGGATTTCAAGCACTTAGCAAGAAACAGCCGCCGACGATTTTGCTCTTGGGTAACGTTTGGGGTAACAATCCCCAGCGTTGCCTTTTGGGCGGCCTTGGCGCGCAGGTGGGGGTTGGTGGCAGGGGCAGCGGCAACGCACAGGCGGGCCGCTTCTTGGCGGACACGGCGGCATTGGCCGGTGTAACCCAAGACCGGCGACCAATCGGGAATCCGGATTTAACCGCTTCGGCGCTTAAGGCTCTGCCCGAAGCAACCACAATAGCACTTAAAGGATTCAGAAGCACGCCCCGACCTTGGGGGAGATATCACTGTCCGTTCTGGATATAACCTCCGAGGTTTCTAGCTGTTAGAGAAGGGCGCGCCTCGGATATGGACAAGGTCACCGAAGGGTTTTTAACGGAATTCAGCGCTCAATTCGGCATCGAAAGCCTGCCGGAGAAGGATCGGTTTGAGCATTTTGCGGCGTGGCTGACTGTCCGCCGCCATTACAGCGATTCGACTTTCGCGCCGGGGGACTTGGTCACGGGCAGCGGAGGCGATACCGGCATCGACGCTATCGCGATCATCGTAAACAACAATCTGGTCACGGATGTCGATACGGTCGAAGACCTACTGGCCTTGAACGGTTATCTCGACGTTACGTTTGTGTTTGTTCAGGCCGAGCGCTCGCCTCATTTCGACAGTGCAAAAATCGGAAAGTTCGGCTTTGGCGTAAAAGATTTCTTCGGCGAAGGAAAATTGCCGCGTAATGACGCGATCAAAAACTTCGCCGAGATTATGGATGCTCTTTATGAAAAGAGCGGGAAGTTTCGACCGAAGAACCCCGCGTGCCATTTGTATTACGTAACTACCGGCACTTGGAACGCAGAGCAGGATTTGGTTGTCCGCGCGCAAGCTGAAACCGGCGACTTGATGAAAACTGCATTGTTTAGCGACGTTCAATTTCAGGCAATCGGCGCAAGTCAGATTCATCGCCTCTATAGGCAGGCAAAAAACTCGATCAGCCGAGACTTTTTGTTCGAGAAGAAGGTTGTCGTTCCAGAAGTGTCAGGAGTTACAGCCGCTTATCTTGGATTTCTTCCGGCGACTGACTATCTGAAACTTGTGTGTGATGAAGACGGCTCGATAATCAAGCCTCTGTTTTACGAGAACGTCAGAGATTTTGTCGGCCTCAACGATGTTAATCAGGAAATACTCGACACGCTGAAGTCAGATGACAGTGACAGGTTCATTATTATGAACAACGGCGTCACTATGATCGCGCGCAGCCTGCATACTACTGGCGACAAATTCTCGATTTCCGATTTTCATATCGTGAACGGTTGCCAGACAAGCCATGTTTTGCACGCCTGTAAGGACAATATGCCTGCGACCATTAGGGTACCGTTCAGGCTCATACACACGCAGGATGAAAATGTCATTGAGTCCATCATCCGCGCTACCAACAGACAGACGGAGGTGAAGGAAGACCAGTTTTACGCAATGAAGGACTTTGCCAAAAAACTCGAAGCATATTTCAAGACATTCCCTGTTAGTGCGCGCATGTTCTACGAACGAAGGCCGCACCAATACGATAGTCAAGACATTGAAAAGCTGCGGATCATCACGCATCAGAATCTGGTGCGTGCCGTAGGGGCAATGTTTCTGGGTCTTCCCCACATAACCACCAAGACTTTTCGTCAGCTAATAGCGAAGGTTGGCAAAGAGATGTTTGTCGATACGGACAAACCTGAGCCATACTATGTTGCCGCGTGGTCGCTGTATCGGCTTGAGCAATTATTCAAGAACAAGAAAATCGACGCTAAATATAAGGCGGCACGCTTTCAGATTTTGCTCGCAGCCCGCTTTTTGTTGGATAACAAGCCGCTGCCGAAAATGAACTCCAGCGACATGGCAAAGCGTGTAACGCAATGATAGAAAAGCTGAACGACGATGATGCCGTTGAGAATCTATTTCTTGAAGCGGTTAAGATCGTCGATGAAGTTGCCGGCGCTTGGGACCGAGATTCGATTAGGACGGAGCCGGTCAGCAAGGCATTGTTTCAGAAGTTTGGGCAGTATTATTCAGGTTAGGAGCGCTTGATGCACAGGGATCGTCGCTGTCTTGGCGGCGTTTGCCCTGATGGCCCTGTGCGTAGTCGGCTACATCCGGCTCAGTTGACAGTCGCGCCGACGTTGCTCACGGCGCTTCAGCCATCCGAAAATCTCATCGTCAACGCAATGCACCGTGGCAGACGATGACCATCGCAATCGGCAGCGTAGCTGACCGATGTCTGCTTTCAGGGTGTAAAACAGACATCCCATTTCAAGGGCGTCAGGACCGTTTTTGACCCAAACCGGAAGTTTGCTCTAGCCCGGAGCCAACCTGTCGTGCTCTTAATTTGGGAGCCTTGCTTTACGGCAATTGGGGTATTTCATGGCGGCTGAGCGTGTCGAACGCCGGTTGGCAGCGGTATTGGCGGCCGATGTCGCGGGCTATTCGCGCCTGATGGGTACCGATGAGGTTGGGACCCTCACCGCCCTGAAAGCGCACCGGCGCGAGATTGTCGATCCCTCAATCGCCGCCCATAACGGCCGCATCGTCAAGACCACCGGCGACGGCATGCTGGTCGAGTTCGCGAGCGCCGTCGATGCCGTGACTTGCGCGGTTGCGGTTCAGGAAAAAATGGCGGAACGAACGGCTGAAGGGGCTGTGCCGCGCATCCAGTTCAGGGTGGGAATAAACGTTGGCGATATCATCATAGACGGCGACGACATCTTTGGCGATGGCGTCAATGTTGCAGCGCGCGTTGAGAATGAATGCGAGCCGGGTGGAGTGTATCTATCGGACGATGCTTATCGTCAGGTGCGCGGGAAGGTGACGTTCGCCATCGAAGATGTCGGCGAGAGATTGCTGAAAAACATCGACCGGCCGGTGCGGCTCTATGCGGTGCGCTCGTCCGCATATTCAGCGGAGGCAACCGCCAATTCCCCTGCCGAAGGCAAACCGCTTCCGCTGCCTGACAAGCCGTCCATCGCGGTGCTGCCGTTCACGAATATGAGTGGCGACCCTGAGCAGGAATATTTTGCTGACGGCATGGTGGAAGACATCATCACCGCGCTGTCGCGCTTCAAGTCGCTGTTCGTGATCGCGCGCAATTCGAGTTTCACCTACAAAGGCAAAGCCATCGATATCAAGCAGGTCGGGCGCGAGCTTGGCGTGCGCTATGTGCTGGAAGGCAGCGTGCGCAAGGCCGGTGGGCGGTTGCGCATCACCGGCCAGCTCATCGAGGCTGCGACCGGCGCTCACCTGTGGGCGGACAAGATCGACGGTTTGCTCGAAGAAGTCTTCGATTTACAGGATCGGGTCGCACAAGAGGTCGCCGCCGCTATTGGCGCAAAACTGCAAGAAACTGAAATGGCACGGGTTCAGCGTAAGCCCACAGAGAATATGGATGCGTACGATTGTTTTCTAAGGTCCCTCGCAATCTGGTCGCCCGGCGACCGGGACGCTAATGATGAGGCTCTGGCTCTGGCCCGCAAGGCGTTCCAGCTCGACCCTCAGTACGGTCGTGCCTATGCCCGCGCAGCCATGTGCTATATCTACCGCAAGCAAGGTCACTGGATGACAGATCGCGATACGGAAGTGTCAGAGGCCATGAGCCTAGCGCGGCTTGCCCTCAAATACGGCAGCGACGACGAATATGTACTTTATCATGTCGCCGTGGTGTTCGCATTTATCGGTGAACAGCTCGATGCGGCTGTAGCATTAGCAGATCAAGCGATAGCGCTTAATCCGAACAACGCAAACTGTTGGACCAATAGCGGCTTGGTTCGATGTTTTCGCGGCGAGCATCATCTCGCGATTGAGCATGGCAATCGCGCAATGCGCCTGAGCCCGCGAGATTACAATCGCTCTAACATGCTGCTCTTGATGAGCTTAGCCAACCTATTCTTACATCATTTCGAGGATGCCGAAAGATTTGCCCTTGAAATCGTTACTCGATCCCCCAATCATCTTACGTCCCTACGAGTCCTCGCTGCATCAAGTGCGTTCCAGAATAACAGTGGTTTAGCGCGCGAGACGGCGGCGCGTATTTTGTGTCTCGACCCAACATTCCGCGTATCCAAGCTAAGGGACTTGGTCGCGCTAAGGCGGCCAGAGGACCTCGCGACCTACATGGAAGGACTTCGGCTTGCAGGCATCCCGGAATAATCCCAAGTGCAGCCCGCACAGCAAATCTGGCCAAGCGTTCTTGCCCGCGCCGACGAGGTGATCGAATAGGCCTTCTTGATGCGATGCATGAGTCCGGTTGTGGCACTTTTCGGACATGCAGCCGCTGGCCCCGTATGTCCGTTGTTGAGGGGTTGAACGGACCTAGCTCAGACGCGCGCCGACTTCCGTTGATGACCCGGAACGGACCTCGCTGTTTGTTGCCCTAGACATAGAGTTTCACCTCGACGATGATCGTTTCGGCTGGCTAGGAAACGACCATGGACGTTGGGTTGTGGCTGCGCGGCCTCGGGCTGGGCCAATACGAAGCAGCTTTCCGCGAAAACGAAATTGGCGGCGATGTTCTGCCGAACTTGACGGCGGACGATCTCAAGGAGCTTGGGGTCACGGTCGTGGGCCACCGGCGGAAACTGCTAACCGCGATCGCGAGCCTGGACCGATCGCTCCCGGCATCCGACATGGCCGCCACGGCTCCGCCACCTCCTCCGCGGGATCAGCATGCCCGGGACACCGCCGAGCGCCGCCAGCTCACGGTGATGTTTGTCGACCTGGTCGGCTCGACCGCGATGTCGGCGCGCCTTGACCCCGAGGACATGCGCGAGATTGTCGGCGCCTATCACCGTAGCTGCGCCGAGCAGATCACCAAGGCCGGGGGGTTCGTCGCCAAGTATATGGGCGACGGGGTGCTGACTTATTTCGGCTATCCCCAGGCCCACGAGCATGACGCCGAACGCGCCGTCCTTGCCGGGCTTGCGCTCGCTGAGGCGGTGCCGAAGCTGAAGACCGCTGCCGGCACGCCGTTGCAAGTTCGGGTCGGCATCGCCACTGGGCTCGTCGTGGTCGGTGACCTCATCGGATCGGGAGAGGCGCAGGAACGTGGCGTCGTCGGCGACACGCCAAACCTGGCGGCGCGCCTGCAAGCGCTAGCCGAGCCGAACATGGTCGTGATCGCCGACGGCACGCGACGGCTGCTCGGCAATCTCTTCGAGCTGAAGGACCTTGGGACCAGGGACCTCAAGGGCATTGCCGGACCGGCGCGGGCTTGGGCCGCGCTGCGGGCGAGTTCCGTGGAGAGCCGCTTTGACGCCCTGCACACGACTAACCTGACTGCGCTGGTCGGGCGGGAAGAGGAATCCGAACTGCTGCTACGGCGCTGGTCGAGGGCCAAGACGGGTGAAGGCCAGGTGGTGCTCATCTCCGGCGAGGCCGGCATCGGCAAATCCAGGCTCGCGGCGGCAGTTCTGGAACGCCTCGCCACAGAACCGCACACGCGCTTGCGATATTTCTGCTCGCCGCAGCACACGGACAGCGCGCTCCACCCATTCATTGGCCAGATGGAGCGCGCCGCCGGTCTGGCCTATGACGACAATCCGCGGGCGAAGCTCGACAAGCTCGACGCGCTTCTTGCACAGACCTCGACCTCCACCCAGGATGCCGCAATCTTTGCCGAGATGCTGTCGCTCCCGAATGACGGACGCTATCCCGCGCTCGCGTTGACCCCGGAACAGCGCAGGCAAAGAACGTTGGAGGCGCTCACCTCACAACTGGAGGCGCTGACGAGGCAGCAACCTGTGTTGATGATCTTCGAGGATGTGCATTGGATCGACCCCACGAGCCTGGAATTGCTCAGTCGGGCGGTGGACCGGATCGCGACCCTGCGCGGGTTGCTAATCGTGACGTTCCGACTGGAATTCGAGCCGCCGTGGATCGGGCGCCCGCACGTTATGGCCCTGACGGTCAATCGCCTCGCGCGGCGCGAGATCGACGCTATGATCGATCGCGTCGTCGGCGACAAGCCGCTGCCGGCGAGCATCCGGCAGGACATCGTCGAGCGAGCAGACGGCATTCCGCTCTTTGTCGAGGAGTTGACCAAGGCCGTCATGGAGGCCGGGGCCGATGATGGAGGCGCTGGAAAGATGGCTTCGAGCGCACCGCACCCGGGCCTGAATGTTCCCGCTACGCTTCACGCTTCGCTGATGGCCCGCCTCGACCGTTTAGGCGCGATGGCGAAGGAGATCGCGCAAGTTGGCGCCGCCATCGGTAGAGAGTTCTCGTATGAGTTGTTGACGTTGGTCGCGCAGAGGAGCGAGGAAGAGCTGAATGCATCTTTAAAGCGGCTTATCGATTCCGGGCTTGTGTTCTGCCGCGGCAGGCCGCCCCAGGCGATGCTGCTATTCAAGCACGCCTTGGTTCGAGACGTGGCCTATGGCACTCTGTTACGCGGCGACCGCCAGCAGAGCCACGCACGCATCGCCCAAGCCCTCGAGGAGCAGCTTCAGCAGACAGCTCCGGAAATACTCGCGCACCATTTCTCTGAAGCAAGGGCGCCCGACAAGGCCATCGCTTATTGGTTGCAAGCGGGCCAAATCGCAAGCCTGCGCTCGGCTAACACAGAGGCGTTGTCGCATCTGAAAAAGGGCTTAGCGCTGCTGGATCAACTTCCTGATGCGCGAGAACGCAATCTGCGCGAATTGTCACTGCGGACGGCGTTGGGCGCGGTTTACGTGGCGACGAAAGGGTACTCTGCAGCAGAAACCGTCGCGACCTTTAAGCGAGCCGCAGAACTATCGCAGGCCACCGAGGATACACGACCTCGGCTCGCCATCCATAACGGACTTCTTGTTGGGTATTACAATCTCGCACAGTTCGATAATGGTCTCGATCTAGCGCAGGTCACATTGCAGCAAGCGGAGAGGGATGGTGACGAAGCCGCTATTTGTGTTGGGCACCGGATGATGGCCGCGGTCTGCAACTCGATGGGCGAATTCGAGCGAGCTGCCTACCACGGGCGGAGAGGTTGGGAGCTCTATCAGCCCGAACGCCACGGCCTCGCGGCGCTGGGTCTCGTCCACGATACGGGGCTCGGCGCCAAAATGCATCTTGCGCTCGCGTTGTGCCAGCTCGGTTTTCAACATCAGGCAAAGAAGATTGCGAGCGAAGTCCTGTCTATGGCCGTGGAACTGCGTCATGCGAACACCCAAGCGTATGCCTGGTTCTTTGCCGGGGTCCTGATGAGCTTTATAAGCTGCGATCATAGCGCCTTAAGCGAATACGCGCAGGGGCTGCGCGCTTACGCACAACAACACGGACTGCCACAATGGGCCGCCTATGGGCGGGCGTTTGGCGCGCTCTCGCTTGTCACTTCAGGCCATGCCTGTGCGGCGGTGGACGAGTTAACGGGCGCGATCAGCGATTGCGAGCGCATCCAGAACTTCGTCTTTCGTCCTGCCCATCTAACCATTCTAGCATTGGCGGAGCTTGCCGCGGGCCGGGCCGAGCACGGACTCGCTGCTACTGCCAGGGCGCTTGAACTTGCCGAGCGCACACGAGAGCATTGGTTGACGGCGGAGACGTGGCGCGTCCGCGGTCATGCCTTCCTATCGGTCGGCCGGTTGGAGCAATCAGAAGAAAGTTTCCAGCGGGCCCTCGTTGTAGCTCGCTCGCAATCGGCGCGTATTTCTGAGCTACGTGCTACGGTCAGCCTTGCCGGCCTGTGGCGTGATAAAGGCAAACATACCGATGCCCGTGACGTGCTCGCGTCAATCTATGGTTGGTTCACGGAAGGGTTCGACACGCTCGACTTGAAGGAGGCGAAGGCGCTGCTCGATGAGCTGCACTCCTGACAATCGATTTTCCGAAACCGCTCCGATTTTGTTGCAGCGCATGAGTCCGTTTGTGGCACTTTTCGGACATCGGATTGCCGGTGCGTGATGTCCGTTGTTGGGGGCGGAGCGGACATCCCGCCGCAAGGCCGCGACTTCCGATTTTGACCCACACCGGACAACATGGGTGATCCACGGAACCCGGCTCGTTATCCCTAGGTCTGCGTCTGACCCGCTAGCGATGATCAGGTGACCCGCTCGATGTCCGGCAGCTTCCAGCTCTTGTCGAAGATACCTTTCTGCGGGCCATAGAAGCGAAACCACGGATACCATTTTTTCCCTGGCGGGGTGTATATCCAGTTCGCCTCCTTGCCGACGGGTGCCTTGGGGCCAACGTAAATGTCCACGGAGCCATCGGCATTCTTTTGCACCGCCTTGTCCAATGAATCCACCGTGAGGTGCGTGGAGTTGAGGAAGAATGCCTCCGTCTCCAAGTCATACACGGTCAGTGCCCAGAACTCGCTCGCCGGAACGTTCGCGGGCACGTGCAACGAATAGCTATTTCCACCCAGCAACGGCGCACCACTTTTGTCGTGGTAGGTGGAGAGGTAGAAGCTGCCTGCGCCGAGCTTTGCCACCGGCCCGAAGAAGCTGGCAAGGGTAATCCCACGCGCATCCACGTCGAAGTAGTTAGGGACTTCCCAGAGGAACTCAGTTTTTACTGCGATAGACGAAGTGGGGATGACCCATTTGCCGTCAGGATAATAACGCTCGAACGTCGTAGTGATCCCATTGATCAACCAGGCATGCGCTTCCGTCGCAGCCGCTTTCAACTGCGTGCGGGTTGCGGCGTCGGGCTTGAACTCCTTGCCTTTCTCGATGCCGAGCGGCAGGAGCATCCCCAACATCTGTAGATCACGCGGGTTCACCGGCTCTTCGTTGATCACGCGGGCGAGACTGTCGTAGAAGGTGTCGTCATAGGGCACGACGGCGTTGTAGAGTTTGCCGGTCATTTCCACGAATCGCGGCACCGGCGGGTTGCCCGCCTGGCTCAACGGATAAATCCTGATCTGCTTCACCAGCGCGTCGCCTGCGCGCACATCCGCTTCCGATCTGCTGGCCAGGATGGAGCGGATCAACATGTAGCTGCCATACGTCTTAAGCCGAAGCGGGATATAGCCCGTCGGCGCGTCACCTTTGTAGTCGGGCGGAAGGATCAGGTATTTGCCGCCCTTGCCGCCGACGCCGATGTCAACAAGAGGCACCTGCCAGGAATCCAGGATGGTGCCGAGGAACTGGGAACTGGCGTCGCCCGTCGGCAAGTCCAGGACCATCGGCCCGTCTTTCCCGGTGTTGGAGAAAATGAAGAGGTAACGGACGCTCGTATCCACATCGAGCGATTGATTTTGCCAGCCTGCCCCCTTGGGCCACCAGACGATGTCGTTGTAGCTCGCCTTCGCGTCGCGGAAATACGCCTGCCGCATCATGTCCAAAGTCACGGCGGGCACGCCCCAGATGACAGCGTCAACAGCTCGGCGGTCGATGGTCCTGCTGGCCAACTCCTTGGACGTGAATTGCTTGGTGTTCTGGGCCGTGGCTGGTTGACATATGAGCAGTAGACCTATCGCGAATGCGAAAACGAGCTTTGGCATCGAAGTTTCCTTCTGCGTCTGATGGATCGGTACGATGACCCGTTCGATCCGTGACACCTTCGCATAGGCCAGATTGGGGCCATACTGCACCTAGGGGAACGTCATGGAAAGATTATCCCGCCGCCAATACGATGAATACTGAACCACGAGTTTCCCGGCGAGGACGGGCGTTCTCCAGACTGACTAATGTCGCCTATTGGCACATGCGAGGAGCGGAAGCCGTCGGTGGACGGCTAAAATGACGCGAATGACTCGAGCCGGACATTTACGCCTCTAAAATAGGCTAGCGGGCATACTTTCTTCTCGAGAAGCTAGACTTTTGATCCAAATCAATGGCCAAGGCGGCGGGGAGTATCCTGCTTCCTGCTCCATACCGAATGGGAGGACGACATGCCTGAGAGCGTCTACGACGTGATTCTACTGATCGGTAGCAGCAAAGAATCGTGGGAAAAGGCCGCCGCCAACGCGGTCGAACAAGCTTCCAAATCTCTCCGCAATCTTCGCGTCGCAGAAATCGTCGAACTCGATATGCAACTAGACGCGAAGGGAAAGGTGGAAGCCTATCGCGCGAAGGTCAGGCTATCGTTCAAAGTCGAGCGCTGAAGACCAAATCAACGCCTGCTCTTGATTTGATCGCGAAACAGAAACACCGTTAGGCCGTACAGGAATGCACACGCTAAGATGAAAAGCGCGCCTTGCGCCATGTCAGCCATGTTGAGATCTCCCATGCCCAAGCGTTCTCTAGCAGCATGGTAATGGCGCGGGCGTTAATGGTGTGTTAGTCCACAAGAAATGAACGATCGAGTTCATTCTGCAACACTGGGAACTAACACGAGCCCCGCAGTTGGCCGCTGTTGAGTTTTGTATCTGCAGCCGCGCAAGGAGCAATCCACCGAGTTCGAGTTGGCGATCAATCTCAAGACCGCCAAGACACCGGGACTCGATCGGCCGACGTCTCTCCCGCTGCGCTGACGAGGTGATCGAATAGCCGTAGTCCAGAAGTGGCACGAACCGGACCAACTTTGCCGGTCTGGGATGTCCGTTGATCGGCAGGGGCAAACCGGAAGTGCTCACCGACCGTCAATCCGACGCGATTGACCACGGCTCTCTGGACGGGGACCCTCCGAAGGCCGTTTTTACACGGCCAAGACCCAACCCAGACATACTCGGTGCGTGCTTGATCGAAGGGGCACACGCGGCGGCCCGGCTTTGCTTGTGCGGCTTCAGTTATTTTGAGTTCGTTGACATTCGCGGACACTTGCCCGGAGTTCATGGGTGAGGCAAGCTCCCTATAGTTGCCGGCCCGGACACTCGGGGGAACTGAAAATGAGGATTGTTCCCACGCTGCTCTCGTTTGTGATCGTTTGTGGCTTGCTCGCGATACGGATCGCAACCGCCGCAGACGGTCCTCCCGCTTGGGCCTATACGCCGAACAATCCCGACTACAAGCCTCCCGTCGATGACGGAAAGCCAGTTCACGTGCCAGATAGCACGGCCGGCTATACCTGGAGCCAGTTGCGCGATCGTTTTATTGCGCCGGTTTGGCACCCCAGCGACCACGGCGCGCTGCCGGACATCGTCGCGCACGGCCGCAAACCCGGTGTGTTCGCATGCGGATATTGTCACCGCGCCACCGGGCCTGGTGGTCCGGAAAACGCGGACCTTGCAGGGCTGCCGAAGAGCTACATCATCCAGCAGATGGCCGACTACAAGAGCGGGGCGCGTGGTACAACCCTCCCCGGGCGAATTCCGCCAAAGCTAATGATCGAGCTTTCTAAGCCGATCACTGACGCCGAAATCGAAGCCGCGGCAGCCTACTTTTCGGCCTTTCAGCCGCGCAAACGCATCAAGGTGGTCGAGAGCGACACCGCGCCAAAGACCTATGTGGCGGGTCTGCTTTGGGCTGCGGTGGAAACCAGCGAGCGCGAGCCGATCGGAGCGCGGATCGTGGAAGTCCCCGACGATCTGCTCCGCTTCGAAAGCCGCGACCCTCGATCGACCTTCACAGCGTATGTACCAATCGGGAGCCTCGCCAAAGGCGAGGCGCTGGTCATGAAAGGTGGGCCGGGCAAAACGATCCAATGCGCGCTGTGCCATGGCGCGGACCTGAAAGGGCTTGGACCGCTGCCAAGCATTGCTGGTCGTTCACCGAGCTACATGTTCCGGCAGCTCTATGACTTCCAGCATGGCGCTCGAACGGGAGAATGGAGCCCGTTAATGGCCCAAGTCGTAGCCAATCTCGACGAGCAGGACCTTCTCGCGATTGTAGCGTACCTCGCATCTCGCGATCCGTGAGCGGGCACGAAACCGCGCCACGCCATCACCGGGACAAGGTCATGCTCAGGAGCGTCTGGCCAACTCCTGAATGTGCTTTGAGGCATCGGAGGCGCCGGCCGTAGGCGAGCCTCAATAGTCTGGCGGCTCGTGTGGCATCGCTCTCTTCATAGAAGGGCGTATGAGGCCCTGTTCTGGCACTTTCCGACCTAACAGGTCTGGCTGACGATGCCCGTTGTTGAGGGCAAAGCGGACTTCCCAGTTGCGCACTCAGACTTCTGAGTTTGACCCAACTGAGACATTAGTTCGCCGCCAGAACTGACATCGGCCCCTTCAAGTATGTTAGTCTGAGCCAGTACGATGCGCGGTATTCAGTCGTTGGGATCCATCCATCAAAAGGGTCACATCATGAGCAAACGCGAAAATGAAGCAAGCAAGTTCCGTCCATCGGATAGGCCCCTGAACGAATACGAGCAGGAGCAAAAAGCGCTGCGCAAAAACCTAGAACGGCTGAAGGCTGAACGACTGGCGAGAGAGGTTGCCGAGTCGAAGGACGGTTAGAAATCGGAACTCTGTAGCGGCGGGCCGGGCGGCCTCGGTAATTTCCCTATCAATGGTCGGGGTCGCTTTCGGTTTCTTTGCCTTTAAAGTCGCATTTTCGTTCCCGCATTATTTGATAGGGCACCGGAGGCTGAGATGAAATCAGAGTTCTTCAGCATGTTCGGAATTCCACCCATCGAATGCGAAATCGAAGCCCGCAAAGATGAATTGGGTGTGCCGCGACTGTGGTTTCGATCAGCGGGAAATCCGCTGGTCGGCTTGGATTTGACTGGTGCCACCCAGCTTCAGCATTTGTTGACTGATGCCGGCGAAGCGAATCAGGCGAACGAAATTGGTCAACACATCGCCAATGCGCAGCACCTTCGATAATTGTTTTTCAGGGGTGATCCTGCAGATAGCAGTCAGCCCGAGGGGGTGAATTGCCTTTAGGGCCTCGGGGCATTACGCAACTTCTCCTGGGCCGCCTTATAATCTTCTTCGAGGGGCAGTTTGTCGAAATCGGGCTTGTAGCCGTTCTTCTCGTATGTCGACCTAGGTATCGGGATGGAAACTCCGTCGTATTCAACCTGAGCCGACTGATCTGGTGTTTTAAATAATCCGGTGGGCATGATGCCAGCCCTCCTTGCTTTGGCCTAAGCATATCTCGAGGACCTTGATCGCACCGGCTCACCCAAACAAAAAGACCGCCGGAGACCGGCGGTCCTTTCGTTTACGGTTGGGGTTGATGCGCTCGACTTTGCTCTAGCCTTAGACAGTGGCCGCTATGGGTCTCTTATGTCTCTTGTTGGTGCTAGCCGGTGCGAGAACCTATCGATCAAACCTAACCTTTCTTAAAACTGGGCGCCGCTCAAGGAAGATCAAGTGAGGGATGCTGACCTAGCCCCTTGCCGTCCGCGCGGCCAAACCTATCCGACGAAGTGATCGAATAGAGCCGTTGTTTGCTGCGGTGCATGAGTCCGCTGTTGATGCTGTGGACGGCTCCTCCAGCGGTACGAGAGTGCCACGGATGTGGGAGCTGTTAAGGCTCCCACGATTAGGAGGAGCTCGCCATGCAGACAGTTACGACGGTCGGTCTTGATATCGCCAAGTCGGTCTTCCAGGTCCACGGAGTTGATGCCACAGGCCAGGTGGTCATCCGCCGGCAGTTGAAGCGTCGCCAAGTGCTGGCGTTCTTCCAGAAGCTGCCTTCATGTCTGATTGGCATCGAGGCTTGCGCTTCGTCGCACCACTGGTCTCGCCAACTCCAGGCACTCGGTCATACCGTGCGATTGATGCCGCCGGTTTACGTAAAGCCCTACGTCAAACGGCAGAAGAATGACATGGCTGACGCAGAGGCGATTTGCGAGGCGGTTACCAGAACCAACATGCGGTTCGTGCCAACAAAGACGCCTGAGCAGCAGAGTTGCCTGATGCTTCACCGTACCCGCCATCTGTTCATCCGGCAGCAGACCGCGGTGATCAATTCGATCCGAGCACACTTTGCGGAGTTCGGCATTGTCGCGCCGGTCGGGCGTAGAGGGGTCACGGAACTTCTGCATGTAGTTGCCGACCCGAGCGACAAACGAGTATCTGAGGTTGCCCGTGCCTGTCTTGCCGCGCTTGGTGCTCAACTACTCAGCCTCAAGGAGCAGATTTTGGAGTTCGATCGGATGATCTTGGCCTGGCATCGGTCCAACCAAACGAGCAGGCGCCTCCATTACATTCCAGGCGTCGGTCCAATGCTGGCGACCGCTCTGGTCGCGAGCGTTGCTGACCCCAGGACCTTCCGATCAGGACGCAACTTCTCGGCCTGGATTGGGCTCGTTCCTAAACAGCACTCAAGTGGAGGCAAGGAACGGCTCGGCAGTATCAGCAAACAGGGTGACCGCTACCTGCGCAGCCTGTTCGTGGCCGGAGCACTCGCCGTCATCCGCTATGCCAAGATCCATGGCACCGGGCATCGGCCCTGGCTCACCGCGTTGTTGACGCGGCGCCCGACCAAGGTCGCGGCCATCGCGCTTGCCAACAAGATTGCGCGGATGGCCTGGGCCATGATGGCCAAGGGCGAGCGTTACCAGCAACCCGCTGCGCTTGCAGCGTAAACGAAATCGCGTCGGATAACCGGCGTGATGTGAGGGTTGGGAGGGCGAACAGCACGTAATGCAGAGCCGGTCGATCCGGCGGTCAGGACAACCCACTTGTGCCATCGCATCGTCGAATGCGTGTTGTTGACCGGGACCTGATCCGCGGAGGGCATTATGGCCAGCGGTCATGTGAACCGCAGCTAAAGGCCGAACACATGGCAGCACCGACCAAGCCTGCGACGAAAGTCCTTGCCAACACGGAGCCGTCCACACATGGCACCAAACGGACATGGCCGGCCCGGCTGATGATGTCCGTTCCTGAGGGCAGAACGGACCTCGCGGAAACGACCGCCGACTTCCGAAAATGACCCAATCGAGACATACGCTTGCGGACCGAAGCGCCGCCTGCCATGGCAAAGGCCTCGGAAAGTTGGACGGGGGGTGCGTGTCTCGGCACTCGCGAGCCTAGGTGCAGCAATCACCGCGCTGAACAAACGATCAGCGCCGCGTCCACAGCGCCGCAGTCCCGAGAGGCTACGCCGCCGGAGATGCGAGAGGTTTTCCCTTCTCCACAACGTACGTGACCAGAATGATGCACTTGGCGTCGGTAGGCTTACCACCTGCATGGGGCGTCTCGGGCGGTATCTGGAAGCCATCGCCTTTTTTGATCGCGCGGGTCGGCTGACCTTGTACGGGAAGTTCGAGGGCGCCTTCGATAACGTAAGCGGATTCGATCCCCGGATGCGTGTGTCGCGCAACGGTGGTTCCTTGTTCTATTGTCGCCTCGACAAGTAGCGTCACATACCCCGGCGCCGGACCATCCATCTGCGACAAGATCTTTCGCGTGACCCCTGGCGTCGCCGCCGGCGGCGCACCTTCGGCCGCCGACACTTCTGTCGCAACAAAGTCCGTAATTCCGCAGATAGCGCACGACGCAACCGCCGCGAATCCTCGTCGAGTCAGCATGGCAACCTCCCTGCGTGTTTCTGGATCATCTGCGCCGGCAATATTTCTGTGGCCAAGAGACAAGGCGCATTGTCATCGGCCTTGGCGGCGGAGCTCCCGACCGTCACAGCGCTGACGATCTTTAACCGTCGCCTCGGTGATCACGGTATGAATTGCGTCCACCTTCCACGCCGCACTCATGTCCACCTCCCTGAAGTTTGAGCGAAACTGACTTGGCGTGTAAACTCCAGCATACGCTTAGATGCAATCAGACACACCTGGAATCTCGAAATCGCGCGGCCGTCTCGGTTGCGGTGGGAGCAGCTCGGCTCCCATGCGGTCCTTGCCCCAGCACTCGTATGCTCATCAGTGCTGACCTTCCTTGATTGGGCGCTGATTCCCTTGTCGGGACCGGATGTCTGGTGTTGGCACTTTTCGGACATCGGATTGCCGGTGCGTGATGTCCGTTGTTGGGGGCGGAGCGGACATCCCGCCGCAAGGCCGCGACTTCCGATTTTGACCCAACTGAGACATTGGCGCGGGGCTTCTGTCCCGCGTTTTGCGTTTAGGACCACGGCGGCTCTTCGCTCGCCCCGGCTGCCTCGTGGTGGATCGTGACACCCGCCGAACGCAACCCGGTCAGCAATACAGTTCTTACAGAGGCAGGATCAAATCCAATATCCTTGGCGTTTGGTGGATGTGCCTCGCTGTCCTTCAATCGGAGCGCCAAGTGCAATTGCTCGCAAAGGTGCTGAACGACGAGATTGACCTGATCGTCACTCATGATCGGCTTCTCCTGCTACCATTTTGCTACCCAACTAGGTAGCACACATGAAAATAGGGCGGTACGCGATTGGACCGCCCCAAGGATCAACCCCACGCGATTGCCCATGGGCGGGCCCCCAATCGTCCGTTTATCGGGGCAGACCGGAAGTGACTATCGGCGACTAGAACGACGCTTTTGACCCATATCGGACCTCGTTCTGTTGTTCCGCAGCGGGAGATCGAACATCGCGCGGCAACTATGAAATTCCTATAACGTTGCTGGCGCGAGCGTCTCGAAAACATATGCGCGCAGTGGCAGCACTTACCGCAAAAACAAGGACAAAGGGAGGAGCACTCAATGATGGACGTTATTGTTGTAGGCCTCGCGCTCAGCTTTTTTGCGCTCGCGATCGGCTACGCCCACCTCTGCGAACGGCTTTGAGGAGAATAGGTCATGATCTTTGACTATTCACTCGCCGCCATCGTCGCTGCCGGCTTGCTGTTTTACTTGCTCTACGCACTGCTGCGGCCTGAGCGATTTTAGCACCGAAAGAGCCTGCCCTTGGATTCGGTTCCATCACGCAGGCCAACATGGTCGCAGCGTGCGCTCTCCATGACGATCCAAACTTCCGTGGACGAGGGATACTCGACTATCGAAGGTCCTTCGCGCTCGACACTCCTTGGCCCAAGGACCATATAAACGAGGACCATATCAACGAGCGCCCGCCTTTCCCAAAAGGAGCAATCGCCATGACCACTCCGAAAGCTACGTTGCCAAACGAGGCAAGCCAGCTCGCGGATTCTGATCCCTTTCAAGTTTTGCGACTGTCAAGCGCTCCAATCACGGTGCGATATCTTGCTGCAGTTGTCATGACGGCCTTTGCAACAGTAATTGCCGTTGGGTTGGACAGCAAGGTAACCATACCGAATTTGTCGCTGGTCTATGTCATACCCGTCGTCGTCGCTGCCGTCGCTTTCGGGTTGGGACCATCCCTTTGCTCAGCAGTCCTCGGAGCGCTCGCGTACAATTTCTTTTTTACCGAGCCGCGCTATACGCTCATGGTCGATGACCCCGCGAACGTTTGGGCTATTGGGCTGCTTTTCGTCGTGGGATGTATTGCGAGCGGCGTGGCCTCGATCGCCAGACGCAGGGCGGACGACGCGGCGCTCCTGACACGGCAAGCAACTATTCTGCAACTCTATAGTCACGATGTCGTCGGTGCCGACGGTGCAAAGGAGATCGTCTCTCTCGCGGCCACCACGCTTGAAACGCTCTTCCACGTTCCTGTTGTCGTCATGCTTATGTCGGAAACTGCAGTAACATTCATCGAGAGGCGCGGCAAAATCGAGCCCATCGATGTGGAAATGGAGGCTGCGCAGTCTTCACTGGCGACTTGTCGGTCAGTGCCTGCAGGGATTTACCCGTTCGACGCCTCGCGCTTCGACTTCTGGCCCGTGTCGACGCCTACGGGAAAGTGGGCCGTTATTGGGTTGGCGTTCGACCCCGATGAGCGTCCATCCAAGCCCGCCACTCTGGTTGAAGCCGTGGGGGTTGTCCTCGCTCTCGCGCTCGATCGCCAGCATTTCAGCACCGGGTAGGGGATGGCCGCTTTTGGCACCTTTGAGACATACCGCCCCTTACGATGAATGTCGGGTTTTCGGGAGTAAAGCGAAAGTAACGCGGACATCGCCAAACCCTCGTGATTGACCCTGAAGGACATCGGCCCGATTAACCTCCAACACCAAAACTAGTCCAAGCCTGCGCGGCGGAAACCTTCCAAGTAGTGCTCTAGGTCCGCTTCTCGCTTCATCGGCATTTGATTTGCGATCCAGGCGAGCGAAATATTGGGCTGCGCGCGGCGAAGCTCTTGCAACGCGACCTTAGCGACGTTGTGCTGTCCAGCCATGCCCGCGGCCGCCATTAGCACTCGGTGGGCACCGACGAAATCGCCGCGCTGTCGGATACCCTCGCGCGAAAGACGCATCGCCTCGTCGTAGTTGCGTCCGACAAACTTTGCATAGGCAGCGATGCCGCAATAAACCGCTGAGAATGGATCGCGGGGGCTCAGCCGCAACGCACGGCGCGCGGCTTCATCGGCTTCTTCCCAGCGCCCGTAATAGGCCAGTGCCAATCCGTAATAACCTTGTGCCATCGAGAAATTCGGATTGAGCCGCAGTGCTAACTCAAATTCGGCTAGCGAATTGTCGAAGCGCCGCGTGAACAAATAGGCACAGCCCAGTGCGTGGTGGGCCCAAGGGTCCTCGCTGTCGACCCGGATCGCCGCCAGCGCCGCGCGCTCGGCGATCGGTGCCGTCGTTGCCATGTCCGCCCAGCCCATATGGGCGCTGAACGTATGACTGGTGGCGAGGACGCCGAGCGCCTGGCCGTAGTTTGGATCGATGGCAGTCGCCTTCTCAAGCAGGGCCTGCGCCACTACGTTGTCCTGCCGCGTCACCCGCCAGTAATGCGACAGCGCCCGCATCACCAGATCCCATGCGTCCAAGTTGTTCGGGGGCTTACGCTCGGCACGAAAATTTTCCGCGGCATAGATCTGTGGCTCGATCGCGGCGACGATAGATTCGGTGATTTCGTCCTGCACCGCGAACACATCGGCAAGGGCGCGGTCGTAGCGCTCTGCCCAGATGTGGCCGCCCGTTGAGACATCGTTGAGCTGCGCTGTGATACGCACGCGGTCGCCGCTCTTGCGCACGCTGCCGTCGACCACATAGCCGACGCCGAGTTCCTCGGCGACCTGCTTCATATGGACCGCCTTGCCCTTGTAGATGAACGAGGAGTTGCGCGCGATCACGAAGAACCAGCGCAGCTTGGAAAGTGCTGTGATGATGTCCTCGCTAATGCCGTCGGAAAAATACTCCTGCTCCGCATCGCCGCTCATGTTGGTGAAGGGAAGCACGGCGATGGCAGGCCGGTCGGGCAGCGGCAGCGTCGTGCGCGAAGGTTCGTGGATTTCATTCGACCCGGAGGCATCTGCAGGCCCGGCGAAGCTCGATTGCGTCCGCACGGCGCCGACGAAGCGGAACCCTTTGCGCGGGATGGTGCGGATCAGCTTCTGATCCTCGCCGCTGTCGCCGACCGCCTTGCGCGCGGCGTTGATGCGGCTCGTCAGCGTCGAGTCTGACACAATTCGACCGCCCCAGACTGAGGCGATCAGATCGTCCTTGCTGACGACGCGGTCGCGGGTCTCCGCTAGATAAACCAGCAGGTCGAATACCTGCGGTTCGACGGCAATGCGCTCCGAACCGCGGCACAGTTCGCGGCGGTCGGTATCAAGCGTGTGATTCTCAAAAAGAAATTGCATGGGGCCCAAAGCCAGACTACGACGCCGCTCTCAAGGAACAATCAAGCCCAGGGAAATCCGATCGTCAAACCGTCGTTTCCAGCCGCGATCAGCCATCACGCTGCGGCCTGATTCATTGTGATGCTGTAGAGATTACAGATTGACCGAAATCCCGCGTGCCGAAGACCGTGCTTCATCGTTTCGCCTTTGCGTTCCAGTGCTTGCAAAGTCCGTAAGAGCAGCCGAGGGCCAGATCCCGAATCGAATTTAGGAAGGGGAATCCCCCAAGGAGATCGCCGTGCGCCCTTGGTCTCTGCGCGGCCTCATCCGCAAGCCGCTGCGCGAGATCGGCGTGATACTGTTGCACGACGCCGAGCACAGCTCTTTTTTGGCGAGCTTGCGATGGTACTCAGTAAGTGACCTGTGCATGGCTGCCAGATGTTCATCGGTCATAGTCTTGCTCCGAGCAGCGGCTTTCTTCTCGCCACACAGCTCCGAGTGCGGAAAGCCCTGCGCGTATGGTTCGCCATGCAATTGTCACTCCAAGACTGTCCGTCCAGTGGAGCCCTCGTCACTCCCATACATTGATCAGAAGGATAGCGCGTCCCCCGATTGAAGGAAGCGCGTCGCGAGCGCAGGCCGACCGCGCCGTCACCATATTCCCGGCGCAGGAGAGAATTCCAGAATTCCTGATGACCGAGTTTGCTACGCGTCAGATGTTCCATACCGCACGGCGATGCCCCGCTCCAGCAAGAACGCTATGAACACGATTCTCTCATGAGCGGCCGCTTTGCGTCAATAGCGGCCACTCCCTTCAGGTCAGTTCTTGAACCCATAGCAGACATTTGCAACAGGACGAGTGGCTGCGAACGCGTTGAGAGAGATGGGACTCATGCAACCGTCTTAAAATCTTCAGCAGCAATCGCCAAAAACTTGTCGGCGTGCGAAATCGCGATGAAGTGCCCACCTTCTGCGACTTCGTGCCATATCGCTCTAGGGATCCGCGCGCCTACCGACTTGTTCCCTACATAGACCACGAAATGGGTGAATTGACGCTGTATCGCGGATTGCAAATGGCAGGGTTGCGGGAGACAGGCTCACCAACAAACGTCGGATCTTTGGCCCAAGTTGAACACGTCAGCGGAGAATCAGAAAGTTCAGCCGGAACCGGGATCGCGTCGCCGAAGATCCCGTAATTCAGCATGCGGCTCACCGTTACGCCGGTCGTGATCTCGAAGATCTTCCACGGCGCACCCGAGGGCGCGCCAAAGCCTCTTCTCCGTACGGAACAAGTTGCCGGGAAGCCACACGAACTCGATGGGAATCCGATGCGTGCTATTATTATCGTGGCGATGCTGGTTGCTCGGGCTTATTGATATTGCAGCAGCAAAGACGGCGCGAAGCGCGCCGCTGCGACAAGAGCGTTCAAGTAATTTGCCGCGTGATTGGCGATCAGTCGGTACAACACCCGAAGGAGTTGGAGCGCGACATGAGTTTGGACGATCAAAAAGCGAAATCCGGTCGTTTCCCGGAGGCGCCGGACGCCGACTCGGCGCCTCCCGGTGCGCGCGAAAAGGGAACAATTCGCTTAGAATTTAAGGCGGCGGACTTCGTCGTCTATCCGGCGCACGGCGTGGGACAGATTCTCTTGATTGAAGAGCAGACCGTTGCCGGAGCGAGCCTGGAGTTCTTCGTGATCTTTTTCACGAAGAGCAAAATGACCGTCCGCGTTCCCGTCCGGAAAGCCGCGAACGTCGGAATGCGCAAGCCATCGGATCTCTCCTTAGTGCTAGGAGTGAAACAGATTTCTGAGCGAAACTCCCCGGAAAGGCCGCGGCAACTGGTCCCGGCTTGCTCAGGAATATGAAAGCAAAATCAACTCCGGAGATATCGTCGCGATCGCGGAGGTCGCTCGCGATCTTTTCCGACCGGGCGATTCCGGCCAAAGTTTCAGCGAACGGCAGTTGTACGTGTCGGCGCTCGACCGCCTCTGCGGAGAAATCGCGCTGGTCGACGGAATCTCCGAGGAACAGGCCGTCAAGGAACTCGAGGGCCTGTTGAAGACCGGCACGCTCAAGCGTAGCGCCTGACTCGGGGTAGCGCCGCCGCTGGCCATCGGGCCAGCAGTGATGACTGCCTAAATTCGCGCGACGCGGATCGCTAACCACGCCTGCGTGATGCGCGACGGCTTCGCCGCGGCCGATCGAATCCAGCTCAGATCAAAAACGGTGAGAGGGCCTACATCCGCAACGGCCTGGACTGTATCAAGCGCTTTTCCGTGGGTCGGTCGGCCGCTTTTTGTGAGAGCCGGGTGAAGTCTGCTTCTGGCACTTTTCGAACCTTACCGCTTCGCCGAACGTCCGCTTCGCGCCATGAGCGGTCGTTCCATAACCACGCATTGCGCGAACTGTTTGAGCCCGTCCTTCGTGATTTTTATGAAGCGCCAGGCGCTCCTCGCCAGATTCCGTTCGGCTCAGATTTGCGGGTTCCAATCGCGGACTAGCAACCGCCGAAACCGACATTCGCTGATAGTGGCCGTTTGACGAGTTTGCGCCCCCTCGGGAGCCGGCTCGGCACCTGACGATAAATCGGAATTCAGCCGTGATATGCAAACAGCTCGATTGGGTCGTTGAAGCCGCGGATCGGATATTCGCCGACGCGTTCGAGAGCGAAATCGCTTTCGACGACGTCGGCGAACGCGCGGGACAGCAGCACCGTCCTGCCCAATTGTTTGGTGAGGGTTTCGAGACGCGAAGCCATATTGACCGCAGGACCGATGACCGTGAAGTCGAGCCGGGTGCGCGACCCGATATTGCCGTACATGACGTCTCCGACGTGGACGCCGATGCCGTAATTCAGCGGCTCACGACCGGTTTCTCTGTTCTTTTCGTTCAGGGCAACCATGGCGTGACGAGCTTCGGCCACGGCACGCAGCAGATTTGCGCAGGCCGACGGCTGGCTGAGCGGAAAAATGGCGAGCAGACCGTCGCCGATAAATTTCAGTATTTCCCCGCCATGTCGCGCAATCGGCTCCGACATCGCGTCGAAATAGCCGTTCAGAAGATCAATGACGTCATCGCGCGGCTGAGCGCCGACTGGGCCGATCAACCCGCGCGGCCTAAATGGCGAGGTGTAGTCAACGTTCCATAGTCAGCCAGCTTCCATCGCGGCCCGCAACTCCATCAGTTCCGATTCCAGATGTTCGTTCACTATGAGCAGGGCTTTCAGCGCCCCTCTCATATCGCCGTTGCAGGCGGCGATGGCATCTTCGACAGCAACCTCATACAGGTCTGCCTTTGGTAGCGGGAAGTGAATGGTCATCTGTAATCCTGTGTATGATCGTCTTGTCGGATAATTCAGGTGCGATAATGGCGTTCCATCAACCGCAGGACTTTTCCCCTGAATTCACAACTCCGGCTTCCTTCAATTGGTTATGACACGGACACGACCGCGTGCTCTTGCTCGACAATGAGTCTCAAAAGGCGCGTTCTCGCCGAATAACCGGCGCCGCGCTTTCGCAAATAGACGAACTTTCGTGGGACACACAGCTGCGATCAAAGGGCTTCGGTACCCTTGGGGCTCGGAGATTTCATTTGGTGAGCTACAGCCGGAACCGCTTTCATTGTATAACACCTGCCACACTCGAACACGCGGTTCTCGTATCCTCTGATGCCGGGTTCTATACGTTGCAGGTCCATGCGATTCTGGCACTTCGGGCACGAAGGACGCTCGGTCGGCGATAGTTGCGGCAATGCATTTCGGCGCATGTGATGCACTCCGAATCAGCTACGTCACTACTATGTCAAACGCGAAATTGTCGTCTGTACGGTATCCGACCGGAACTCCAGTTTGCTGGCCTAGAATGTCGTGCCGCTGAAGAGTGGGCCAACAATGATTACTTCGGATGGCTAATGCCGGGTCGGATGAGCGCGGCCTTCCATGCTCCGGCCTGTTTCGATCGCCGTGTGCAATTCCTCTACTTCCATTTCCAGATGCTCATTTGCAACGAGCCCAAGAATTTTAGCGCCTTCATGACATCGCCGTCACAGCTTGCGATGACATCCTCGACAGCAGCATCGCACCACTCTGCTCCTAGCGCTAAGCGATCAATAGTAGTCATGGTAGCTCCAGATCAGATGCTGAGATTGTCGGGCAATTCTGGGACATCCATGACCTTCCAACATCCGCGCAGGACTTGTCCCCTCTATCCACAGCGCTAATTCAGCGTTCGGACCTTTGGGGTAGCGTCATAAATTTCGATTTTAGGCACAGGAAAGCCGGCCAGTAATTCTTGCGTGAGGCTGTGCGCAAACCGAAGCTCGCAAGGGTCCCACTTCATTTATTGGCAAGTCTGGCGAAATGAAATCGCCGCGAGGGCCAGTTTACAGATAATCAAAGGTAGCACTGGACTCATACGCGGCGGCACTAGTCATCAATCGCGATCATTCGCAAATCGAGGTAGCTTGATTTCGGGAGTAATCGATTTCGTGGTGTTGCATTCTTCAAAGTGGAAAGCAATTTCCATGTCTGCCTGAAATTGATACTTCGCGGCCTGTGCCAGCCACGTCCATTTCTTCTCGGGCTCCACGACTGCTTGCATGCGACACTCAGCTTCCAATTGGCGTAAACGAATAACCTCTTCCATTGCCATTCCCACACGCGTTGACACGCGCTTTGACTAGACAGACGGCTCATTAAGTTTCCGACTATCTACACATGACAAAAGCCAGCGTGTGAAGAACCGGACGACCCTTCCAAGAAATACTTCTTCTAATCTCAGGTGGCGCAAACTCTTTTAGGAAGCTCCGCACTCAAAGAGTATATTGTCATTCTCGTCCGCAACGACCACCAAACTCGACCGAGAAAAATCGCCGCCCTTTTTTAGTTCATCAGCAACGACTTCGGCCAGACGTTTTGCGTCCTCAAGACTTGCTAGGTTGTTTCCCACTTCATCAGCGTGCAACTCTGAACCGTCAAAGATATGGAAGAAATAGCGCATCGCGTCGCGTTAATTCAGGCGACCGCAGTCTTCCAGTGACAAATTGGTAAGCAACGTCTTTGTCAGATTAAAATGCGTCCATATCTGACGGTGGGATTGTCGCGGATACGTGGCTGGCGAGAAGCGGGCTCTCTCATCCGGTATCGACAAAACCGGCTGGGCTGCATCAAAGAGTTTGGAGTCCACTATGGACGACAAAAGTCACATCGATTTCGATGCTCCCGCGACTCTCAGAAAATGGTCTTCAATCAAGAGCCAGCGCGCCACCGCCGCTGACCGCCCATACTTAATATCTGAGGGCACTCTGGGCGATTGCATAAGGCAGTTCATGGCGAAGCCTACGAGTCAGCATCATCTGTATGAGATACATACTGCTCCGCAGGGAGAACTGGTTAGCGCCGTCCTGTCAGCAAGACTTATTTTAGAGATTGCCCGGCTGAGGGATTTTCTCTGAGGCTCACCGCATTCTACTACGGCCACTCAAGTCTACCTCGCATCAAGGGCACGATAGACCGACGCCCGTCCAATTTTGAGAGCCTTTGCAATCTCCGACGCACCCAAGGCCTTCCGCTTCAACTCCCGGACCTTGTCTGAGTCGATTGACGGTGGCCGCCCCTTATAGACCCCCGCCGCCTTAGCCTTCGCGATACCTTCAGCCTGCCGCTCTTTGCGAAGGTTCGTCTCGAACTCAGCGAAACAGCCAGCAAGTTGACTGTGAGTTCGCCGTAGATGTTGCCAGTGTCGAAGGGTTGCTCCGTCGCCTTCAAGGTTGCACCTTTGGCTTTCACGGAGCGAACAATGTCTTGGAGGTCACCGATGCTACGGGCAAGCCTGTCGATGCGGGTGACCATCAGGCAATCCCCTTTGCGAAGAAAGTCGAGCACCGTCTGAAGTTCGGCGCGACCTGCTGTGGATGCACCGCGTACGTGAAGAAAGTCCTTGCCAACCCGGAGCCGTCCACACATGGCACGTAACGGACATGCCGAAGTATCTTGGAAATGTCCGCTATTGGGTGAACAACAGAACACATGTGCTCCCGTTGAGCTTTTCCGGTTTTGACCCAACCGCGACATGAGCTGCCCCGGCTCCTCTATCAAGCCACTGGTGTTTTCCCCTTAATAGCAACGACTGGAATCGTACCCTTGCCCTTGACTTCGAGATCGCCCAGGGACTCGCCTTCGAAGCGATCCTTTATCTGACGCCAAGTTTCATCGGTCACCGCGACGCCCCCGGGCATCGCCTTGCCGGCCATGCGGGCGGCAATGTTGACGGTGTCACCCCAAATGTCAAACTGGTAGCGCTCCTGCCCGACGATACCCGCAACGACCGGACCAATATGAATACCAACCCGAACAGCCCAGCCAAGTTGGGCGTCAATCGACGTGGCTGCCATCTCGAGACCGCAAAGCACCGCCGATTCCAACGGGTCATTAGACATTTTCAGTAAGCCCGCCGCTGCCATGAAGGCATCGCCGATCGTCTTTATCTTTTCAAGGCCATGGGCGGCGGCGACTCGCTCGAACACAACGAACAAAGCATCAAGGCGTGAGACCACATCCTCGGGCTCATGCTTGTCGCAATACGCCGTAAAGTTGACGACGTCGCAGAACAGCACGGCAACGTCATCGTAGCGGCGCGGAATTACCGTGCCGATATTTCTGATCTCCTCGGCTGCCGCCTCGGGCAGCAGGCAGAGGAGCAGTTCATCCGCCTGCTTCTGAGCATCTCGAGCCTGTTGCAGTGCCGCTTGCAGAGCAATGTGGGTCTTCACACGAGCCAGCACGATCGGAGCTGAGAACGGCTTGTGGATGTAGTCGACGGCCCCTACCTCGAAGCCTTGCTTTTCGTCCTCAGCCTCGGTCTTGGCAGTGAGAAAGATTACAGGAATCCCCCGCGTCGCTGGGTTTGCCTTCAGGCGCCGACACACTTCGTAGCCGTCCATGCCAGGCATGGTGATATCCAAAAGGATGAGATCGGGCCTGTCATCGGCCGAAGCGAGTACCAGCGCCTTTTCCCCATTGGTGGCGACCTTGGTCTTGAAAAGATCTTTAAGAACACTGGAAATGATCCCGATATTGGTGGGCGTATCATCCACGATCAGGATGGTCTTGCGGCTCGATAAAGGCATCCCGGTCACTCCAAGGAAAAGTTGTGATGTTGGGCGATGCCGCCGAGGCAGTCGAGCGCAGCGGTGAAATCGAAATCGCGCACCGCCTTCTGCAAAGCATTCAGGTCGGCGTCAGAAATGACACCCTCGACGCGTTCACCCGCTTCCAGCAAGAAGTCGAGCGCGGCGCCGTCATCGTTCGCCAGCATTTGCTTGAGTTGTTTGAGCAGTGTCACGGTTTCCGCAGAGTCCGAGACGGAAGTCCGGGAAGCGGCCCCGGCCCCGGCCGCCAGGGAGCTGCGGATCGCTTCCATCATGCGCCCCAACTCGACGGCTAACCCCGACAATACGCTTTCCAGCGACCCGACATCGTTGTTCTTAAGCGATCCTTCCAATTCCGCGGCGAGCCCGCTGATGTTCTTCGCACCCAAATTGCCGGAGACACCCTTTAGCGTGTGTATCAGGCGTTCGACCAAAGCGAAGTCCTGACATTCCAGGCCGGCACGAACGGCCGAAACGACATTGGCCTGCTGCTCAACGAACTGCCCTAGCAGCGATCGGTAAAGCTTCATATTGCCGGCCACTCGGCTGAGCCCATCGGCGACTTCAAGCCCCGCGATTTCAGGCAACGCCTCAGTCTGCGAAACACGATTTACCGGCTTGCCGGCCATCGTCGTCACTTGGCCTGGCCGGTGGAATTGCATGAGAGTGCGGTATAGCAACTCGGGATCGATGGGCTTCGTGATGTGACCGCGCATGCCGGCCGCCAAACACTGGTCGCGCTCCTCGGCCATCGCGTGCGCCGTCATCGCGATGATGGGGAGATCCGCCAGGCGCGGCGTGGCGCGGATGCAGGCGGTGGCCTGGTAGCCATCCATCTCCGGCATCTGCAGGTCCATCAGCACCAAGTCATAGCGGACGTCGCCGCCTTCGACCAACAGCTTGTCTACAGCCTCTTTTCCGTTATTGGCGACATCGACAGACACGCCTACACCCTCGAGAAGTTCAACAGCGATCTGCTGGTTGATCGCATTGTCCTCGGCCAACAGCACTCGCAACCCGTTCAGATCGTATGCCGTGGCAGTAACGGCCTCTCGCGCGGCTGTCCGGTGTTCCGGAGCGAAGATTTCGACCAGCATGTCGACCAGCATGGATTGGTTGACCGGCTTCACCAGGAAACCATCGACGCCCGCGTCTTCGGCTTCGCTGCGTACTTCCTCGCGGCCAAAGGCGGTGACGATGATGATGGCAGGTATATGCTTGAGAGAGCCGTCCGCCCGGATCCTGCGGGCGGTTTCTACTCCGTCGAGGCCAGGCATACGCCAATCCAGCAGGATCACATCGAACGGGTGGGCCGCATCGGCGCGCCTAACTGCGTCGATGGTTTCGGCGCCCGATGCCACCTGTTCTATTTCGGCACCGATGGTCGCCAATTGGTCCTCCAACACCTCGCGGGCTGAAGCATTGTCGTCCACCACCAGCGCCTTGAGCGATACGAGCCGGGTAGGCAGCACCTTGCGCGCGGTCGTTTCCGAGAGGCCAAACCAGCCAGTAAAGCTGAAAGTGCTGCCAACACCCGGTTCGCTGACAACCCAAATAGAACCGCCCATCAGTTCCACCAGGCGCTTGGAGATTGCCAAACCCAATCCGGTTCCGCCGTATTTGCGCGACGTCGAGGTGTCGGCTTGAGAGAACGCCTGAAACAGTCGGTTCGCCTGCTCCTTGGTCATGCCAATGCCGGTATCCTTGACCGAGAACTGCAGCTTGACCTTGTTGCCCGTCCGCTCCAGCAACTCACCAATCAGGCGGATCTCACCCGCCTCCGTGAACTTCACAGCGTTGCCGAGCAGATTGATGAGCACCTGTCCCAAGCGCAATGGATCGCCGAGAAGGGCGGGCGGAATGTCCGACGAGATATTGAACAGAAGTTCCAAACCCTTGTCATGGATCTTCTGCGCGACCATCGTCGAAACATTGTTCATCACCGCGTCAACTTCAAAGGCGACGTTCTCGATGTCGAGCCTGCCCGCCTCGATTTTGGAGAAATCGAGGATGTCGTTGATAATGGACAGCAGCGAAGTACCGGCGTTGTGAATCTTACCGACATAATCGCGTTGCTTGGAAGTAAGATTCGTTTTCAGGCATAAATGCGCGAGGCCGATGACTGCGTTCATCGGAGTACGGATCTCGTGGCTCATGTTGGCGAGGAACTCCGCCTTCGCCTTGGTAGCATCTTCAGCGGCAAGCTTGGCTTCCGACAAAGCCGTTTGGATCTTTGTTAATTCGGTGACATCCACTATCCAACCAAGCACTCCCTGCCGTCCCTTGTATTCCATATGCATGAGAGTGGTGAGGCTATCGCGAATCTCGCCGTTGGAGCCGCGAAGCTGAACGCTGAAGTCTCTGACGATACCGTTGCGATCGAGCTCTTCCAGAAGCGCACTTCGCTGTTCGGGATGGGCATAGAGATCGGGCACAGCAGATCCCACCCGGAGTGCGAACATCTCCTCCATTCGTGGATTGGTAAAGCGAGCGATGCTGTCGGTCGTTATCGCCACCCCGACAGGCGAGGCGTCGAGTATGCGCTGAAGCCTTTCCCGCTCCCGGCCCAGGGCTTCGGAAGATTGCCGCAGCGCAAGTGTCGCCTTATCGACCTTCCGTTCGATCTGTTTGTTTCGCCTGATTAAGGAGCCGACAAATAAAGTGAGTAGAGCGGTCGTCCCCGAGCCGCCGAGCAATCCTGCAAGCGGCACTCCGTAGGACGGGCCTCCGTCGAACTCCTTTGTCGCGGCCCATGAAATTTCGATATCAGCGCCTGCGGTCGCCACTCTCGTGGTTGATGTGCGCTGGAACTGCCGATCATCCGGGGGTGTGACTACGGACTTCAGGTCGGGCTGGCCAAGAAAGCGTCCGCTTAGCGCTAGATAAATGCCCTTCGGAACCGGTCCGGAGCGCATCCCCTCTAGCAGGGTATCGTAGTTCAACGTTCCGATTACGATTGCCGGCTCCGTTGCAGCGGAAGCGGAAAGAGCAATCGCTGAAATGGTACGGCCACTTTCGGATTTGAACGGCGGGCTGAGCGTGAATTGGTTCGGCCGCTTGGCCGCCAGCGACAAGGTCTGGGCGACATCGGCTAGTATGATGTATCGGCCGGGATAACCGAGTGTGTCTGATGTAATGGCCACCTGCCACTGGCCGAGACGGTTAAGTCGAAGAAGGCTTGCCTCGTCGAGCAGCACGGTGGTCGACCGAGACTGCATACTTTCAAACGCATTGAGGAATTCGTTCGGTTCCACGGTTTTGGAGTTTTCGACCAGTGCCACCAGTCCCGACACAGGGGCATAGCTTTCCTCCATCCAGGCCAGCAGTGTGTTGGAAAGGCGCTCGGCGGTTTGGTCGACGCGACCGTTCCAGTCTTTCTCGGATTTTACGTAGAAGAAATAGCAAAAGAAAATCGTCGCCACCAAGCCTGTGACGAATACAAGCGTTGAAAGCAGAAACTGCGACTTCCAGGCACTGCCCTTCGTCATTTTCGTTACCTGAGGCTACGCAATCCGGCCTAGGGGGTGACGCTGAAAATCGGGCGGAATCCGGCCGGAGCAATGCTCGAATTCAGGTCGAATTCCGATAGCGATTTAAGATCCACCACTTTGATAGTGACGCCGAGGTGCCGGATCATTTTTTGCTTTTCCAAAGCGCGTACGGCCTGATCGATCGAGATGCGTGCCAGCACCGCCTGACTGTCACTCGGAGCCGCCAGAATCGCACCTCGCTTGATGCCACGATAGATTCCAGGGCCGAAGTAATATGCGATGACTTTTATCTGTTGTTCCAAATTCCGCTTCTGCAAGACCTGTACGGCAGCTTCAGCTGAAACGGCGGTCCCGGCGATGAAGTCGATATCCGGATGGCCGTCCAGCATCGCCTCGATAAGGCGAGTTTGCGCAGCAATGCCGGTGTCGCCAAATCCTCCATCGAGGATAGACAGTGCAGATCCATCCAGTGCCGCTCGAAACCCTTTGTCACCGGCCGCGACCCAAGCAGCGCCGGTGGGACCCGGAAACCACGCAACCTTGGCGCTGGAGGCGCCCGATTGAAGGGCCGTAAGGTATTTTCCCGCCGCCAGTCCCATATCGTAGAAATCGGCGGCTACTCGGGCTGTAATCTTGTCCGAATTGATGCCGTTGATGAGGTCGATCACAGGCATACCCTTGCCGCTGTAGTCGGCGACGACGCTATTCAATCCATCGGCCGAAATGGCTCCGATAATCAGGGCGTCAGCCTTGTTTTTTGCGACGCACTCGGCGATTTGGCTTTGTTGTGTCGCGAGGTTCTCATAGCCCCCGGCCTCGTACAGATTAAGCGCGACACCCAATCGTTTTGCTTCGTTGACCAGACCGAAATTGACCGCCAGCCAATAGTCATCTTTCAGGTGTGGAATTGAGGCGCATATGTGCCACGGCCGGCTCGCCGGACCCGGCGGGGTGTATTGCTGTACTGTGTGCTGATGGTCAGCGTTGAAAGGAGGGGACCAGACGTCAATCCCACCCGAATACCATACGTCCTCTGCCATCGTTGCCGACGAAGTCAGTAGCGCGGCAACAATCGCCAACGAAAATAGACTCACCAGATTTGCGAATGAACGCATGGACAGCTTACTCCCCTGAACCTTGAGGCCACTGCTATGATTTGGATTGCAGCGCTTTGTAGCGCGGCTAAGCCTACGGCTCGATTGGACATATCAGTTGAGCATAGACACGGTCGATGTTCGGCACGGGCCGGAGCGGTGGTAAGCACAAGCAAAGCGGTAGTAAGCACAAGCAAAGCGGTAGTCCATGAATACCTTACAGTAACAATATGCAATGATCAGTGTCGTAATTTGATCCAGATCAACGGACACCTACGGAGCTTGAGTTCTTGATCCAGTCTCAAAACTGACAGAGCTCTTAGAATAGAAATTCCGCCGATGCTGCTCTTGTCGGCCTCTTTCATTTCAAACCAAGCTTATGATGTCAGCTTATGGCAGATATTGTTCTCTAATTCCGGGTCTGGGTGTCAAGCTCTCCGACGATCATCCTTGCCGGGTCCACTGTTCTCTCCGCGGTAGGGGTGAACCCTCCGCATGATGGCGTAAGGAGACGCTGGCGGTTCAATGTTGCAATCGCGGTCGCCCTTTCAGACGCGCGCACAAAATCTGTCGAACTCACCATCGCCATCGTCCCGGCAGGGACGTCTTTTCCCGCCGTTTGGCAGGAACTCGGTATGCCCTCGCTAGGCAGCAATCTCCTTCTTCGACCAGTTGAACTCGGTTCCGTCGATCCACATGCGATGCAGAATGACCGCAAGCTTACGCGCGACCGCAACCTTGGCCTTGCGGAGCCCGTTTCGCTTGGCGAGCCTTACCCCCCAAGCCTTCATGGCGGACCATTTTGGAACGCGTGTCAGTAGAACCCCGGCTGCTTCAAACAGGTAACTTCGCAACATAGCGTCGCCACACTTCGAGATGCGGCCTGACCAATCGACCTCTCCGGAGGCATGGCGTCTACTGGTTAAGCCGATATAAGCACCTACGCTTCTCGACCGCGCAAACCGTGCCGGATCGTCGATCGTTGCCTTGAAGGCGAGTGCGGTGATCGGGCCGACCCCAGGTACGGTCATAAACCGGCGGACCTGCGCATCATGGCGAGCCAGCCTCATTACCTTGCGGTCAAGCTCACTGACCTGCTGCTCGACGGCATTGCGCGCTTCGAGCAGTGGCCTGACCGCAGCCACCAGCTCAGGACGACCCTCGATCAACTCATCGACTCGTACGGCGAAGACGTTGAACTTGGCACGGCCGATTACTAGGCCAAGGTTTTTGAGAAGGCCGCGAACATGGTTCTCGAGATCGCGCTTGATCTTGACCAGCAGCGCCCGGCTGGCCAGTAGCGCCCTGACCGAGTGGCTGTCGATATCTTTGACGTGCACTTCCTTGAACCAACCCGTCTGCATAATGCGGGCGATCCCGATAGCATCGTTGCGGTCGCTTTTGTTGATCTGCATCTTGAGCACCGCCTTGGCATGGCGCGCATCGATACAGATCACCGGCAGGCCAAGCCGCTTGAGCTCGGTCCAGAGCCACGTGGACGTCGGTCCAGTCTCGAGGCCGATGCGTACCGCATCCGGTGCCTTTGAATTCACGTAAGCCGAAATCGCCTCTGGATCGGAATCGACCACGCCCTCTCGCACGACCAACCCCGCCTGGTCCACTATGCAGATCGATGTCTGCTTCAACGATACGTCTAGTCCGACATAGTATTCCATTGTCGCTCTCCATCGTTGCAAGGCCACATGAGGCTGGCCTCATACGTTCCTGGAAAGCTGATTCCCTTGCCTTTGTCTGGCTCGATCCCGGAATTACCCCATGTTGCAAAAGTATTTTTGGGGTGGCAAACGAAAATTCTTAGAGACGCTGATGCGTTTTACGCGCGGCGAGGTGAGGGACGATATCGTTTCATCCAAAATCGATCACGGAGCTTCGTAGCGGCGTTGAAAAGCGACGCAGCAGCAGAGAAGTCCAAAGATCAGCTTTCGCGAGACTTTTAGGGTTGTTCGATTTTCGACTTTTGCAACAGTATCGGCACTTTTCGGACCTGACGCACCGGATTGGCGATGTCCGCTGATCGGGGCGGACCGGAAGTGGCTGGCCCACGGTCAAAGTGACGCCTTTGACCCATAGCAGCCCTTGAGCCGGTACCAGTGCTTAGACCGCTTGAACCTGGGATACCCGACTCCACCACGCTATCGACTGTGGCAAGCAAGGTGGACGGTACCGTAAGCCCTAGGATCTGTACTCAATAGGATTCTCACGCGGTCTAAATCGCGTGATTCAAGGTCTCCGCGACATCGGAACGGTGCTGACGAGGCAAGATCTTTCGACTATCCTTCAATGCGGACCATCAAGACCGGGCAGGACAGGGCCAGGAGAGGAGATCGATGAGCACAGTAAAAAGCGCTCTGGATCGCCTGCGTCCGATTGAAGTTTTGGTACTCTGCATGCTGCAAAATCGCCTGCGGGTAGTTGACTTGTGTCAAACTGAGAGGCGGCATCCGGCTATGTCCTGCATCGCTCCTAGGGAGCTAAGCTGAATGAAATCGAGCCGTCGACCACGTTTAAATTTGTAGCGAACTCAAGGTCAGCCAGGCGCCAAGGCCGGACACGACGGGGTGCTGCTCTGGTGGCCCCGTCTTATTGCGGCGTGATGCCTGAGGCTTTGACGACCGATGTTAGCTTCTCGTGATCAGCCCTCATCATGGCTGCGAGTTCATTCAGCGCCATCGGCTTGCCCGGGATGTCGGCGACGGAAAGCCGATGCTGCAAGTCCGGATCTTGCAGCGCCTTGTTGATAGCGGCATGGATTTTCCCGATGAGCGCGTCCGGCGTCGCTGCTGGCACATAGATGCCGTACCAGGGGATGTAGGCAGCCCCCGGGTATCCGGCTTCCGCGATGGTCGGCACGTCGGGAAGGTTCGGAATGCGTTTCTCGGTGAACACCGCGAGCGGCTTCACCGTGCCGTCCTTGATGTGAGGTAGTGCGAGTGCCAGCGGGACGATCTCGAAATGCATTAAATTGGTGATCAGATCGATCAACGCTGGAGGCGAGCCTTTGTAGCCGATATTGGTCAGTTTGATTTCGGCCGCCTGGAAAAGCTCCTGCGCCGACAAATCGATCGACGAGCCGGTGCCGGGGTTACCAAAATTGAGTTGGCCGGGTTTGGCCCTCGCCAGTTCGACGAATTCAGCGAGCGTCTTGACCGGCATCGTGGAATTCACCAGCGCCACACTTTGGTTCCAGATCGCAAGCCCAACGCATTTGAAGTCTTTCATCGTGTCCCAGCCGGCGTCCTTGTAGAGCGTGGGGTTGACCAGAACCGACGGTCCCGTCACCAGCCAAGTGTAGCCGTCGGGCTCACTTCGTGCGACCGCCGCGGTACCGATATTGCCGTTGGCGCCGGGTCTCGCTTCCACGACGACCGGTTGCTTCAGGTCGCGGCCGACCTGCTCCGCCACGGTGCGCGCGACGATCTCTGCGACACCGCCCGCGGGATAGGGCACGATGACGTGGATCGGCCGGTTTGGATAATCGCTTTGCGCCTGCGCGCTGGCGTCGATGCAAAGCAGCATCGTGGCGACGCCTGCGGCAAGGGCAAGGATTCGTATCGCGCGCATTCTTCCCTCCCATCGTTGCAACATCGTTCGTGCGATGTTGCAGTTGTTCAATCCGGTCGAACGGAGCATCCATTTAGTCCCCGACCGGAAGCCGATCGAAGAATGCGGCGACAACCTCATCCGCGGAACGGGTCCAGTCCTGTCAGCTCTCTGCCCTGGATCAAGGTCAAAATGCCGGGAGTGCCATCAGGGATCGTGAGTGTCCTAACGTCTCGAGCCATTTGTTCGAGGCCCAATTCCTTACTCAACCCCATTGCGCCGTGCAGGCGCATCGCAAGAGCGATCGCACGATCGCAACTGTCCACGGCGTACCGTTTCGCCATGGCGGACAATCCGTTTGCGCGTTCGCCGCGATCGATGGCAGCCAGTGCGTTGTAGCAGAGCAACCTGCTGCTCAGAACGTAGGTCTCGATTTCCGCAAGGTCGTTTTGCACGAGTTGGAACCCGCCGATGAAGCGCCCAAACTGCTTCCTTATGCCCGCGTAGGCGCAGGCTGCATCGAGCGCCTTCTGAGCCAACCCGACGGCCATCAAGCCAACGAGGGGTCGGTTGGCCAACCATGTTACCGTAAGGAGCTTCGCGGTCTCGCCAGTGTCTGGGCAAAGATTGCTTTTCGGGACATGACAGTCGCAAAACGTGACTTCTCCCAGGGGAGCCTGGCGAAGACCATGCATATCCAGATCGCGAGCCTCGAACGGAGACTCAGTCGGATCGACGAGGACGCGGACCATCGTCGAGCTGCCATCGTCCTTTACGAGCCGGCACGTCACGTTCATGACGTCGCATACCGTCGCGTTCGAAATCCATTGCTTCGCACCATTCACGACGAGGTCGCTTTCGGTCTCGCGAACTCTGGTCTTGATGCCGCGTGGATCCGAGCCGACGTCCGGTTCGGTGCTCGCGGTACAAGCAATTTTTTTGCCTGTCATCAGATCCGCGAGATAGCGCTCCTTCTGCTCGGGCGTACAACCGAAATAAATGCGCGTTGTGGTGGCCTCGTGCGGCTGCAGGATAAGGCCGGCGCTCGGTGGAATCTGCTCCGTAATCAAACCATAGTCGAGCATGGTCATGCCGGCGCCGCCTCCCTCTTCGGGAATCCTAGCGCAAGTCATGCCAAGGTTTGCCGCCTTCTCCATGATCTTGAGGATCGCGGCCTTCGGAAGGCCGTTATTGCGGTCGTTTGCATCCAGCACCGGCTGGATGTCGGTCTCGACCATGCGTTTCGCCGCGCTGACCATCATCTGTTGCTCGGTGGTGAATGAGAAATCCATCTTGTGGGTCTCTTGATTGCTGGCGACCGAACGGCGATAGGACTACTCAAGCCACGCGGCAACCGCTTCAGAAAGGTCTGCCGACTGCGGTGGTTGAGGAGGGATCGGTTGAGCCGGTTGTGAGCGGCTGAAGCGAGGTGCAGGCGCGGGCTGGACGATGCCGTCTATGTTGATGAAGGTCTGCCGTGCTTCCAGATGGCGGTGTTGAGGTGCTTCACCGATCGTGAGGACCGGCGCAACGCAGCTGTCGGAGCCTTCCAGAAGTTCGCACCAGTAGGAAAGGGCCTCACGTCTGAAAGTCTTCGAAAGGCGAGAGCGCAGCTCAGGCCAACTGTGCCGATGGTTCGCAAGCTCGGCCGTATCTGCTGGTAACTTCATGCGTTCGATCAGCTCCTCGAGAAATTTATGCTCGATTGGAGCGACCGATATGAAGCGTCCGTCAGCGCATTCGTAGACGTCGTAGAACGGCGCGCCGGAATCGAGCGCGTTGGTGCCGCGCGTGTCGCGCCAAAGTCCGGCCGCAGCCATTCCAAAGAACTGCGTCATGAGGGACGCTGCGCCATCGACGATGGCGGCATCGACAATCTGTCCCAGTCCGGATGTCTGCCTTTCGATCAACGCCGACAGAATACCCATGGCGAGATAGAGCGAGCCGCCGCCGAAGTCTCCGACCAAATTGAGCGGAGGAGCCGGCGGCTGGCCTTTGCGGCCAATCGAACCAAGTGCCCCGGTCAACGCAATGTAGTTCAAGTCGTGTCCTGCTGCCTTCGAAAGCGGCCCGGTTTGTCCCCACCCGGTAATGCGTCCATATACGAGCCGGCGATTTCGCTTCAGACAGTCTTCCGGACCGAGACCCAACTTTTCCGTAACGCCGGGACGAAAGCCTTCGATGAGGGCATCTGCTCGCTCAACAAGCTTGAGAGCCGTCTCCCTGCCTTTGGCCGTCTTGAGGTCGAGCGCCACTACTTTTCGCCCACGCAAAGTCAGATTAAATCTGAGGGGCCTTTGGACGCCAAGTTCGCTCGGCGTCAGTCGGTCGATCCGAATGACGTCGGCGCCCAGATCGGCAAGGAGCATCGCGCACATCGGACCGGGCCCGACCCCGGCGAGTTCAACGATG
>CAVVEA010000015.1:0-112126 GCA_963747165.1 uncultured Alphaproteobacteria bacterium
CATACCCACGCTACCGACTGCCAGACTGTCCGCGCGCCGCCGGGCGTGTTTGCGCGTTTCGCGCTATTTGCCACAGCTCGGGGTTGCTGGATAACGGACGATCAAGGGTCCGCCTAGCAAGGACAGGCGCCGTCAGGATCGGCCCATCCAAACCGTTCGGCCTCCCGCGCGTCCCACCAGACTCAAGCTTAGCGACGCCGACGAGCACGAGGGTAGGCTCAAGAAGCGCATAGGGCGCGGAATAGACGTGCCCTATCAGCTCGGCGTCTTCATATGGTGTGAAGCGTCGCCGCTCGGATGGAGGCTTCTTGATCATACGGAGAACCACAACGTTTTTTGAGTGGCTCGCAATATGCCGCCGATGCCTTCATGAGCTGGCTTCGCTGCTTCTGATGGATACGCTTGTTCGACCTTGTCGCCGATAACGCACGCCAGCGCCGTCTCCGTAATTTCACGGAGAAAATCGGAGCCGGCTCAGCCAAAATAGTTCTTTTGCATAATCATAATGACTCTTACGCAAGCGGCAGAATAATCTGTGGATATTAAGTGTGGGGAGGTTGCAATGGAATTTGTTGGGCATTGCCGCGCCATGGGTTCTCTGTTCCGTCAGTTCGCGGTTTTCGACCGAACGCATAGCTGGAAATATTTGATCGAAGCACAGAAGTGGGAGCATCTCGCCGAAGCGGAAATCGCTTCACACTTCCAGGAATGCAACACGACGGAATCCAAGCCTCCCGAACTCCGCCCGCCAGCGTAATGCGCCGCGTGGAAACCCCTTGGCGTTGCCGCATGTGAGCCGCAGCACCCATTTGCCGGAGCCGGCGTCAGAGACAATCAAATAGAGCTTGCAAACAGAGCTTGCCGCCGTCGCTGTGTTTGCCCGGCTCGGGCGAATCCGTCCCCGCGCCGCCCTCACTCCCTCGGTCCATATCGCCGCAGCGCCTCAAGCGTGAGGCCCTTGCCGACGGCGCCGAAGATGTCGCCTTCGACGATGCGGGCGGACGGCACCGCCTTGGTGATCGCCTTGCGGACATGGGCAAGCCGCACCGAACCGCCGGTCAGGAACACCGCGTCGATGTCGTCCGCTGACAATCGCGCCTGCGCGAGGCAGATCTTGATGCGCGCCGCGATACGCTCGGCCAGTTGCCGCGTATGGCTGACTAGATCAGAGCGGCCGATGGCGGCGTTCAACCCCGGCGCGACCCATTCCAGCGGGATGGCGGCCCGGCGCGTGTCTGATAGCGCGATCTTGGCTTCCTCCACCTCCATCGCCAGCGTGTGGCCGCGCTGTTCGTCGACCACGCGCACCAGCCGGTCGAGCAGATCAGGCTCACTTGCCTCGCGCCGCACCTGACGGAGTTGCGCCATCACGCGCGGCTCGTACATTCGATTGATGTTCGACCAGGTGGCGAGATCGTGGAAATAACTCGGCGGCACCTCCAGCCCGGCGCGCTTCATGGCGCTGCCGAAACCGAACAGCGGCATGATGACGCCGAGACTGAGCTGGCGGTCGAAATCGGTGCCGCCGATGCGCACGCCGTCATTGGCGAGAATATCGGCGGAGCGATCGGCCTTGCCGTGATGCCGGGGCCCGATGCGCACGATCGAAAAATCCGACGTGCCGCCGCCGATATCGGCGATCAATGCGACTTCCTCGGCCGATATCTGGCGCTCATAGTCCAGCGCCGCGGCGATCGGTTCGAACTGGAAGGTGACCTCATCGAAGCCGATCTCGCGCGCGATCTCCCGCAGCGTCTGTTCCGCCTTGCGGTCGGCGTCGGCATTGTTGTCGACGAAATGCACCGGCCGGCCATGCACGACGTCGCGCAGTTCGCGGCCGGTGGCCTGTTCGGCGCGCCGCTTCACCGCGCCCAGATAATAGCCGATCACGTCGCGAAACCGGGTGCGCTCGCGGCCAAGCAGCGTGGTCTCCTCGATCAGCGAGGTACCCAGCACCGATTTGAGGCTGCGCATCAGCCGGCCGGGCGCACCCTCGACATAGGCTGCGACCGCCTTGCGGCCGATCAGGACCGCGCCATCCACCTCGTAGAAGATCGCGCTCGGGATCGCGGTCTCGCCTTCTTCCAGCGCCGCCAACACCGGCGCATGACCTTGGATGGTGCCGAGCGTCGTGTTCGACGTTCCGAAATCAAGTCCGCAGATCGACATAAGCGCTCCAGAGGGAGCGTCCGTCTACACAATAACACGCCATCGATCCACCATCATCTGGTCGTGCCATGCACCCACGGCGTTTTGTGCCGGCTGAATCGCCTGGCAAGTAAAACATGTCCGTCCACAGAACAATTTGTTTGACGCGGCGGCTTGAGGAATCAATCGTTGATGGTCCATAAGCGACGTCCCCTCGGCGGGCGATTCACCGCAGCGATTGCTTTGGAAAGATCTCGCGTGGCAAACATCAATCGACAGATTGCGGAAGAGCTTGGCGTGCGCGAGCAGCAGGTCGAGGCGACGGTGGCGCTGCTCGATGGCGGCGCCACGGTGCCGTTCGTGGCGCGATACCGCAAGGAAATCACCGGCGGGCTCGACGATGCGCAATTGCGCACGCTGGAAGAGCGCCTGAACTATTTGCGCGAACTGGAAGAGCGCCGCACCGCGATCCTCAATTCGGTCCGCGAACAGGGCAAGCTCGATGCCGCGCTGGAAGCGGCCATCCTCGCCGCCGACAGCAAGGGACGGCTGGAAGACATCTATCTGCCGTTCAAGCCGAAGCGCCGCACCAAGGCCGAGATCGCCAGGGAAGCCGGCCTCGAACCGTTGTCCGAGTTGTTGCTGACGCAGCCGCAGAACGATCCGCAAACGGTCGCCGCGGGTTTCGTCGATGCCGACAAGCAGGTGGCCGACGTCGCTGCGGCGCTCGAGGGCGCACGCGCGATCCTGGTGGAGCGTTTCGGCGAAGACGCCGACCTGATCGGCGCGTTGCGCGAGCAGGTGTGGTCGCAGCGGACGGATGGCGTCCACCGTGCGCAGGGGCAAGAAAACCGAAGGCGAGAAGTTCAAGGACTATTTCGATTTCAGCGAGCCGCTGCACAAGCTGCCGTCGCACCGCATTCTGGCGCTGTTCCGCGGCGAGAAGGAAGAGATCCTCGATCTGCAGATGCAGCCCGAGGCGGAGGTCGCGGCCGCCGGCGTGCCCATCTTCCTGCGAACTGAAGATCATGCAGCGTTTTGCGCATCTCCGACCAGGGCCGGCCCGGCGATCGCTGGCTGGTGGAAACCGCGCGGTGGGCGTGGCGTACCAAGATCCAGGTCCATCTCAACATCGACCTGCGGATGCGGCTGTGGACGGCGGCCGAAACCGAAGCCGTGCGCGTGTTCGCCTCGAATCTGCGCGACCTGCTGCTGGCGGCGCCGGCCGGCGCGCGCGTGACCATGGGTCTCGATCCCGGCTTCCGCTCCGGCGTCAAGGTCGCCATCGTCGACGCCACCGGCAAGGTGGTGGCCACCACGGCGGTCTATCCGCATGAACCGCAGCGGCAGTGGGACGCGGCGCTGGCGACGCTCGGCAAACTGGCGCGTGGCGCATCGCGTCGATCTGATCGCGATCGGCAACGGCACCGCTTCGCGCGAGACCGACAAGCTCGCCGATGGATCTGGTCAAGCTGCTGCCGGATCTGAAGATGTCGAAGATCGTGGTGTCGGAAGCCGGCGCATCGGTCTATTCGGCGTCGGCCTTTGCTTCGGAGGAATTGCCGGAACTCGACGTCACCCTGCGCGGCGCGGTGTCGATCGCGCGGCGTCTGCAGGATCCCCTGGCCGAACTGGTGAAGATCGATCCCAAGGCGATCGGCGTCGGGCAGTATCAGCATGACCTCGGCGAAACCAAACTGGCGCGCTCGCTCGATGCCGTGGTCGAGGACTGCGTCAATGCGGTCGGCGTCGACGTCAACACCGCCTCCGCGCCGCTGCTGGCGCGGGTGTCAGGCATCGGATCTGGGCTGGCGCAGAGCATCGTGCAGCATCGCGACGCCAACGGCCGGTTCAAATCGCGCAAGGCGCTGAAAGAAGTGCCGCGGCTGGGGCCGAAGGCGTTCGAGCAATGCGCGGGCTTCCTGCGCATCAACGACGGCGAGGATCCGCTCGATGCCTCCGGCGTGCATCCGGAAGCCTATCCGGTGGTGCGGCGGATTCTCGCGGCCACCAAGAGCGACATCAAGGCGCTGATCGGCAATGCCGAAATCGTGCGCCAGTTGAAGCCGCAGAGTTTCGTCGACGAAACTTTTGGTCTGCCGACGGTGACCGATATCCTGCGCGAACTGGAAAAGCCCGGCCGCGATCCGCGCCCGGCCTTCAAGGCCGCGGTGTTCAAGGAAGGCGTCGAGACCTTGAAGGATCTCAAGCGCGGCATGATCCTCGAAGGCACCGTCACCAACGTCGCCGCGTTCGGCGCCTTTGTCGATATCGGCGTGCATCAGGATGGGCTGGTACACATCTCGGCGATGTCGAAGACCTTCATCAAGGATCCGCGCGAGGTGGTGAAGTCGGGCGACATCGTCAAGGTCAAGGTGCTGGAGGTCGAGGTCGCCCGCAAGCGCATCGCGCTGACGCTGCGCCTCGACGACGAAACCGGCAAGAGCGAGCGTGCCGCGCAAGGGACGCGCGGCAATTCCGGCACCGCCAAGACATCATCGTCATCGCGCAAGCCGCCGGAGCCGCCCGGCGGCGGCGCGCTGGCCGAAGCCTTGCGCCGCGCCAGCGAGAAAAGCGGCAACGGCAAGACCAGGGCGTAGTCAGTCTCGCATCACGCCGCAAGCTCGGACGCGATGTGGCGCAAGCCGGCAAGCCGCATGATGGATTGAGCGGCAAGTTTCTGCGCAAGCTCCATGCTGCTTTCGTCGGCGGCGCTGTCGGCATCGTCCAGATAGATGTTGGATAATTGTTCGGCGCGGCGCAGCGCGCGGCGCTTGATCTGCTCGATCTCTCCGGACGCGGGTTCGAGGCCCTGTTCGTCGGGGGGCGACAGGAAAAGCGGCGGCAGGCGGGACCGATCCATGGCCAGCATCTGGTCGCGCTGCGCCGGTGTCAATGCGTGCGACCATGCGATGATATCCTTCAGTAGAAGGCTTTCCAGCAGTGCTGCCGATATCGGTTCGTCGGCCGCGCCGGGCGCCTCATCGGCCGCGATCTTCCGCTCGGTGCGCCAGGCCAGCCGGCGCTCACGGCGCAAGTGATTGCCGTCGGCCAGCGCTTCGCGCGCCAGCTGTTCGGCCGTCTGCCGGATGACAGGATCCTCCGCCAGCGCGATGACATAAGTCCAGAACACGAAGGCGCGCTGGCGGTGACGGGCGGCCAGCGCCCAGGCCGTGTAAGGGGTCGAAAGCCGGGAATCGCCGACATCGGAGATTTCCACCGAAGGAACCAGGTCGATCGGCGTCCAGCGCAGGTCGGACAGTTCGGGACGTTTGCCGCAGCGGACGACACAGGCAGCGGAAATGCGCTCGGCGCGCTCGCGCTCGCGTTGTGCAAGGGCCTCGAAGACCCCGCGTACCGGCGAATCCTGATCGATTCGTGCCACCAGCGCGCCATATCGCTGCGCAGCCCGTTGCGCCAGGTCAAATGCAACGGCGTAGAGCTCGCTGAGGCTTCGCACGGGAACAGGCGGGACGGCGGTCAGAAGCGGCTCTCTGCGCATGTTTGGAATCCCTCCAAACGCAACTTTGACCGGATTGGAGTGCCGTCAGTTTGATCCAGCGCAAGCTAGCGCGTTGCGCGGTGCCTTAGGTATGCGGCTCGCGATCCAGAACAACGGCGTTCTGCTGAAACTCTGGAACAAACGCCTTGCGAAAACCCGTCAACATCTGTGCCATTTTTGGAATTCTCGCCTGTATCGGCTGGAATCTTCTCTTGGGCGAAGCGTGCGCGGCAGGACGCCTCGCTGAATACCTTGCCAGGGCGGAGCCCGCCGAACTTGTTCCGGGCGCGAACCGCTTCGGGCCGCTGCAGGGCGATCCCGCCATTGCACCCGTATATAAAGACCAGAAGCTGCTCGGCTTCGCCTACCTGAACTCCGACTTTGCCAACGCCATCGGCTATTCCGGCAAGCCGATCCAGCTTCTGGTCGGTATCGATCCGAAGGGCGTGATTACCGGCCTCAAGCTGGTCGAGCACAAAGAGCCCATTGTGCTGGTGGGCATTCCCGAGAAGCGGATTCTGGAAGCGGTCAACAAGTTGATCGGCACGGATATGGACCGCGTCGTGCGCGGGGCTGCGCCGGCGCCGCAGGTTGATATCGTCAGCGGCGCGACGGTTACCGTGCTGGTCATGGGCGACAGCATCGCCCGTTCCGCGACCAAGCTGATCAAGAGCGGCCGGCTCGGCGCCCCCGGCAACGCGGTCGCGAGCGCCGCGGCGCAGGCCGCCAAAGTGATAGACACCGGGAAAAGCGAAGTCCGCGACTGGCAGAGCCTGGTCGAGGACGGCTCCGTCCGCCGGTTGATCCTCACGGTTGCCGACGTGAATGGGGCCTTCGAAAAATCCGGAAACGCGGCCGCGGCCGCGCATCCGGAAGAAGGCGATGCGGATGACATCTTTATCGATCTCTATGTTGCGGATGTCGCGGTGCCGACCATCGGTCGCAGCCTGCTCGGCGACGACGGCTACAACCGGCTGGCGGGCCGGCTGAAGCCAGGCCAACAGGCGCTGATCGTTGCGGGCCGCGGGCGTTACTCGTTCAAGGGCGCCGCCTATGTTCGCGGCGGCATCTTCGACCGCATCGAGTTGATCCAGGACACCAACAGCATCCGTTTCCGCGATCGCGATCACACGCGGCTCGGCAGTCTTGCCGCCGAAGGCGCGCCTGCCTTTCCCGAAATTGCCTTGTTTACGGTGCCTGCCGAGTTCGCGCTCGATCCGACCGAGCCATGGCTGCTGCAGCTGCTGGTGCAGCGGGTCGTCGGCACCCGCGACAAAGCATGGCTTACCTTCGATCTCGGCTACAGCCTTCCGGATGCGCACATGAAGCGCGTGCCGGCGCCGCCGCAACCGGCTGCGTCTGCCGCGCCCTCTCCAGCGACACCGGCAGCCGGCTCGCGTGAAGCCGCGGCGTCTCGCGCCGCCGAGGACGAGCCGCTGTGGATCAAGATCTGGCGCGGCGACATCGTCAAGATCGGCCTCGTGATCGCAGCGCTCGGTGCGCTGACGCTGATCTTCTTTTTTCAGAATGCGCTGGTGCGCCGCCCCGCCGTCTATGTGTGGGTCCGCCGCGTTTATCTGATCTTCATTCTGGTTTGGCTCGGCTGGTACGCGAATGCCCAGCTTTCGGTGGTCAACGTCCTGACCTTCGCCAATTCGCTGTTGACCGGCTTCAGTTGGGAATACTTTCTGTCGGCTCCGCTGATCTTCCTGCTCTGGGCCTCGATCGCCGCCGGACTGCTGTTCTGGGGACGCGGGCCGTTCTGCGGCTGGCTGTGTCCGTTCGGTGCGCTGCAGGAATTGCTCAACAATTTCGCCCAGGCGGTGAAGATCCCGCAATACCGATTGCCGTGGGGGCTGCATGAGCGGCTGTGGCCGATCAAGTACATCATCTTCCTCGGCCTGTTTGGCATGTCGCTCTACTCCACGGCGTTCGCCGAGCAACTGGCCGAGGTCGAGCCGTTCAAGACCGCGATCGTGCTGAAGTTCGCGCGCGAATGGCCTTTCGTCGTCTATGCGCTGACGATGCTGTCGGCCGGATTGTTCGTCGAACGATTTTTTTGCCGCTACATGTGCCCGCTTGGCGCCGCGCTTGCCATTCCCGGCCGTGTCCGGATGTTCGAGTGGCTGCGGCGCTGGCCCGAATGCGGCTCGCCCTGTCAGCGCTGCGCCCATGAATGCCCCGTGCAGGCGATCCATCCGGAAGGCCACATCAACGTCAATGAATGCATCTACTGCATGCATTGCCAGGAGCTGTATTTCGACGATCACCGCTGTCCGCACATGATCCAGGTGCGGCTGAAGCGCGAAAAGCGCGAGGCGCTGTCGTCGCCGTCGATGCGCAGCGGCAAGGGCCCGAACACCATCATCACCGCCGGCGGCAAGCCGATCGACCTGCCGCGCGTCGGCGTCACCCCACCTGCAACCTGAAAGCTGAGGAGAGATCACCATGAGTGAGAACGAAAACCTGAAGGGCGTCAGCCGGCGAACCTTGCTCGGAACCACGGCGGTGGCCGCAGGTGTCGGCATTGCGGGCGGAGCGGCGCTGACGACCGCCGAGGCGCAGACCAAGGCGCCGACGGCTCCCGCGGCGCGGCCGGCGGTGATGAAAGCCGAGGTCGCTCCCGGCGAACTCGATGAATATTACACTTTCTTTTCCAGCGGCCAGTCCGGCGAAATGCGCATCGTCGGCCTGCCGTCGATGCGGGAATTGATGCGGGTGCCGGTGTTCAACCGCTGCAGCGCCACCGGCTGGGGACAGACCAACGAAAGCCTGAAAGTGCTTACCGAGGGACTAACTCCCGAGACGCGCGAATTTCTCAAGAACCGCGGCGGCACCTACACCAACGGCGATCTGCATCACCCTCATATCTCCTTCACCGACGGCACCTATGACGGCCGCTATGCCTTCATGAACGACAAGGCCAACACCCGCGTCGCGCGGGTGCGGCTCGACGTCATGAAGTGCGACAAGATCATCGAGCTCCCGAACCAGCATACGGTTCATGGTTTGCGCGTGCAGAAATATCCCCGCACCGGATACGTGTTTTGCAATGGCGAGGACGGGGTTCCGCTTCCGAATGACGGCAAAATTCTCGACAAGCCGAAGGACTATCACGCGATCTTCACCGCGGTCGACGGCGACACCATGAAGGTCGCATGGCAGGTTATCGTCGATGGCAATCTCGACAACGTCGATGCCGACTATCAGGGCAAATACGCTTTCTCGACCTGCTACAATTCCGAGGAAGGCGTCACGCTCACCGAGATGACCGCCAACGAACAGGATTGGGTGACCATCTTCAACCTCAAGCGCATCGAAGAGGCGGTCAAGAAGGGCGACTTCAAGGAAATGAACGGCGTGCCGGTGATCGATGGCCGCAAGGGGTCGCCCTATACGCGCTATGTCCCGGTCTCCAACAGCCCGCACGGCATGAACACTGCGCCCGACGGCATCCATATCGTGGCTGCCGGAAAGCTGTCGCCGACCGTCACGGTGATGGATGTCCGCCTGTTCGACCAGCTGTTCGACGACAAGATCAAGCCGCGGGACGTCGTGGTCGCCGAACCCGAACTCGGTCTCGGGCCGTTGCACACCGCCTATGACGGCAAGGGCAACGCCTACACCACGCTGTTTCTCGACAGCCAGGTCTGCAAGTGGAACATCGACAAGGCGAAGCGTGCCTTCAAGGGCGAGAAGGTCGACCCGATCATCCAGAAGCTCGACGTCCATTATCAGCCTGGCCACAACCACTCCTCGATGGGTCAGACCAAGGAGGCCGACGGAAAATGGCTGATCTCGCTGAACAAGTTCTCCAAGGACCGCTTCCTCAATGTCGGTCCGCTGAAGCCTGAGAACGATCAGCTGATCGACATATCCGGCGACAAGATGGTGCTGATGCATGACGGCCCGAGCTTTGCCGAGCCGCACGACGCCACCATCGTGCATCGTTCCAAGATCAATCCGATTTCGATCTGGGATCGTGCCGATCCGTTCTTTGCGGATGCGGTCAAGCAGGCCAAGGCTGACGGGGTCAATCTCGAAGCCGACTCCAAGGTCATTCGCGACGGCAACAAGGTGCGCGTCTACATGACCTCGACCGCGCCGGCGTTCGGCCTGGAGCAGTTCCAGGTCAAGCAGGGCGATCACGTCACGGTCTACATCACCAACATCGACGCGGTCGAAGACCTCACCCACGGCTTCTCGATCGTGAACTACGGCATCCAGATGGAAGTCGCGCCGATGGCGACGGCGTCGGTTTCGTTCACGGCGGATCGCGCCGGTGTCTACTGGTACTACTGCTCATGGTTCTGTCACGCCATGCACATGGAAATGAAGGGCCGCATGCTGGTCGAACCCAAGATGGTATGAGACGGGAAACATACGTGTCTCTCCTATTGCGCATACTTCCGGCGGCGATCTTCGCCGCCGGAGCTCCGGTCTTCGCCAGCGCGGAGACGTTGAAGGCCGTTCCGGACCAGCCGCTGCAGGCGGTGCTGGACCGGGCGCAGGACGGCGACGTCGTCGAACTGGCGCCGGGAGATTACAAAGGATCGATCCGGATCGATCGCCGCATCGTGCTGACCGGGAAGCCCGGCGCGGCCGTGATCGGCGCCGGCGCGGGCAGCGTCATCGCCGTTAATGCAGCCGACGTTACGATACGAGGGGTCCTGATCAAAGGCTCGGGCCGCGATCTGCAGGCGATGGATTCAGGCATTTTCCTCGAGAAGACCGCGGAACGCGCGCTGATCGAGAATAATCGCCTCGAAGGCAACCTGTTTGGAATTTACGTGCACGGCGCCGCCGGTTCGCGGGTCGAGCGCAACATCGTCGAAGGCTTGCGCAGCGGGCGGCTCAACGAAGCCGGCAACGGCGTGTCGCTGTGGAACGCGCCGGATGTCACGATCGCCGACAATACCTTCCGCTATGGCCGGGACGGCATCTTCACCATCAGCAGCCGCAAGGATCGTTTCGCCAACAACCGCTTCGAGCATGTGCGATTTGCGGTCCACTACATGTACACCAATGACAGCGAAGTCAGCGGCAATTTCTCGGTCGGCAATCATGGCGGTTACGCGATCATGTATTCCAACCGCCTGGTGATCCGCGACAATATCTCGGACCGCGACCGCGATTTCGGCCTGCTGTTCAACTACGCCAATTATGCTGCGATCGATGGCAACTGGGTAGCGGGAGGTTCGCTCGACAGCATCGCCGGCGATCGCGAAGAAGGCCCGGACGAAGATCGCGGCATGATTCCGGAATCCAGACCTGCGGCGCAGACGCAGCGGAGCGGACCTGAGAAATGCGTCTTCATCTACAACACCAATCACAATAAATTCCGTAACAACTGGTTCGAGCGCTGCGGCATCGGGGTTCATTTCACTGCCGGTTCCGAGGGCAATGAAATCACCGGCAATGCCTTTGTCGGCAACCGCAACCAGGTGAAATATGTCGGGACCCGCGATCTCGACTGGTCGAAGGGCGGCCGCGGCAACTACTGGAGCGACAATCCGGCGTTTGACCTCAACGGCGACGGCATCGCCGATACTGCCTACCGGCCCAACGATCTGGTCGATCGCGTGCTGTGGACCGCGCCGTCAGCCAAGGTGCTGATCAACAGCCCGGCGGTGCAGGTGTTGCGCTGGGCGCAGGCGCAATTTCCGGCGCTGTATCCCGGCGGGGTCGTCGACAGCCATCCGCTGATCGCGCCGCCACCGAAACCATCATCCAAGCGGAGCCTGCGATGACCGCCACCGTTACCGTCAACGGCGTCGAGAAAAATTATCGCGCATTGCGGGCGCTGCGGGGCGTCACGTTCGAGCTCGGTCCGGGCCGGCTCAGCGCGCTGGTCGGACATAACGGCGCCGGCAAGACCACGCTGATCAAGTTGATGCTGGGCTTGATCCGCGCCGATCGCGGCGAAATCCGCGTGCTCGGCGAGGATCCCGGAGCCGGCGAATTTTCGGCGCGCCGGCTGCTCGGATATCTGCCGGAAAACGTCGCCTTCAATGCCGCGTTGACCGGGCGCGAGACGCTCAAATTCTATGCGCGGCTAAAGCGGATCAAGCCGGCCACGGCAATGGCGCTGCTCGACCGCGTCGGCCTGACCGATGCGGCCGATCGCCGGGTCGGCACCTACTCCAAGGGGATGCGGCAACGGCTGGGCCTGGCCCAGGCTCTGCTCGGGCAGCCACGCGTGCTGCTGCTGGACGAGCCGACCACGGGCCTCGATCCGGCGTTGCGGCAGACTTTCTACGAGATATTGAACGAGCTGCGCGACGACGGCGCCACCGTCCTGATCTCCTCGCATGCGCTGAACGAACTGGAGGATCGCGCCGAGCACGTCCTGATCATGAACCGGGGCACACTGGTGGCGCAGGGTACGCTGGCGGAATTGCGCACGATCTCGCAACTGCCGATCCGGGTCTCGCTCGATCTGGTTTCAGATGCGGGCGATGTTCCCGCATGGATGAGCGACGCGTGGGACGCAACGCCGCAGGGCCGCGTCCTGCTGGTACAGGATGAAAAGCGAAAGATGGATCTGTTGCGCCTGGCGGCCGGCGACCCCCGCGTGCGCAACATTGAAATCGCCGCCCCTACGCTCGACGATCTCTACGCCCATTTCCTTCGTACCCAGGAGAAGGCGGCGTGAGAAACATCGTCATTATCGCCGGCAAGGAAATCCAGGAAGGGTTGCGAAACCGCTGGGTGCTGGCGACCACGCTATTGCTGGCGGCGCTCGCATTGTCCCTGACCTTCCTCGGCAGCGCGCCGACTGGTAATGTCGGGGCCGGCGCGCTCGATGTCGTTGTCGTCAGCCTCTCCAGCCTGACGATCTTCCTGCTGCCGCTGATCGCGCTGCTGATTTCCCACGACGCCGTGGTCGGCGAAATGGAGCGGGGCACCATGATCCTGCTGTTGAGCTATCCGGTCGGCCGCTATCAGGTCATCCTCGGAAAATTCTGCGGCCATGTGCTGATCCTCGGCTTTGCCACCGTGATCGGTTATGGCGCGGCGGCGATTGCGCTGGCCGTTACCGGGGCCTCGGTGCTGGCGGCAAGCTGGTATGCGTTTGCGTCCATGCTCGGAACCTCGATCCTGCTCGGCGCGGTGTTTGTTGCCATCGGATATCTGATCAGCAGCCTGGTCCGCGATCGTGGCACCGCCGCGGGCCTCTCGGTGGGCATCTGGTTGCTGATGGTGCTGGTGTTCGACATGGCCCTGCTCGGCATTCTGGTGATCGATCAGGGGCAGGTGATCTCGGCGCCGGTGCTTGAGGCGCTGTTGTTTCTCAATCCCACAGATCTCTACCGGCTGACCAATCTGACCGGGTTCAATGTCAGCCAGTTTTCCGGAATGGCCGGCCTTGCCGGCACGGCAACCACCGGGATCGGCGCACTGCTGCTGGGCTTGCTGGTCTGGATCGCCGCGCCGCTTGGCCTTGCGACGCTGTTCTTTGCACGGAGGGAATTATGACCCTGCGGATCGTCTGCACTCTCGTCGTCGGCATCATGCTGGCCGGATGCAATCAGGAGGCCGCCAAGTCGGTGGCGCCGCCGCCGGTCGCGCTCACCGGCGACGCCATGGGAGTGTTCTGCGGCATGAACCTGATCGAGCATCCCGGACCGAAAGGTCAGATCATTACCGCGGGCAGGATCGATCCGTTCTGGTTCACCTCGGTGCGCGATACCGTCGCCTTCACCTTGATGCCGGACCAGCCCCGCGACATCCGGGCGATCTATGTCTCGGACATGGCGCGCGCGAAAAGCTGGGAAGATCCCGGCGCGACCAACTGGATCGACGCACGCAAGGCGTTGTTCGTGATCGAGAGCCGCAAGCAGGGCGGGATGGGCGCCGCCGAGGCGGTGCCTTTCGGAACCCGCGAGGCTGCCGACGCTTTCATGGCGGCCAATGGCGGCAAGGTTGTCAGGTTCGAACAAATTCCGCCGGACTACGTGCTTGGCGGCGAGGCGCCCGGCGAGCCGTCGGAGCAGGGCGCTGCGGATGCGCGGCTGAATTGATGGCTCAATTGACAAGGACAGGTCGATGCCAAATCCTGATCTGACGCGACGCCGCATGATCGCCATCGTTGCCACGGCTGCCGGATCGGCGCTGCTGACCGGCGGGCGAACCGCCCGGGCTGACGATGCGGTGCGGTGGCACGGATCGGCGCTCGGCGCGCAGGTATCGATCGAGATCCATCACCCCGACCGCACCGAAGCGCGGCTTCTGGTTGACCGCTGCGTTCACGACGTGCGGCGGCTCGAGCAACAGTTCAGCCTGTACCGGCCGGACTCCGCGATCTCTTCCCTCAACCGCACCGGAATCCTGATTGAGCCCGACGCCGACATGGTGGCGCTATTGAAAGCGTCACTGGCTTTTGCGGAATTGACCGGCGGCGCTTTCGATCCGACGGTGCAGCCGCTGTGGCAACTCCATGCGGATCATTTCGCCACCGGTTCGCCGGATCCAAACGGACCGTCAAAGGACCAACTGGCGGAAACCCTGGCGAAGGTCGGACATAGCGGTCTGCTGGTGCGGGACGACCGGGTCGCACTGAGCAGGCGCGGCGCCGCGATCACGCTGAACGGCATCGCGCAGGGTTATGCCACCGACCGCGCCGTTGAAATGCTTCGCGGCGCCGGCCTGTCGACGACGCTTGTCAACATGGGCGAGATACGGGCGATCGGGGCGGGGCCGGATGGTGCCCCATGGCGTGTCGGTCTCGCCGATCCGGACAGGCCGGGCATGCTGACCGAAACCGTCGAGATCATCGATCGCGCGATCGCGACCACGGCGGGCGCCGGATTCCGGTTCGATCCCCAGGGGCGGTTTACGCATCTGTTCGATCCTGTAACCGGGCGCAGTCCGTCGCGGTACCGAACGGTGAGCGTGATCGCGCCGACCGCCACCGAAGCAGACGCGCTCTCGACCGCGTTCAGCCTGATGCCGTTCTCAGCGATCCAGGACATTGTTTCTGTCCGGCCGAACGTGCAGGCGCGGCTGACCGATGGTGGAGGGACTCTGATAATTTGCGGCGCGTGAGTGATACCGATCGGTTGACCCATCGGGCCGGCCGATCAATGCGAGAAGACGAAAAGATTTCCGCTCCCAAAGGGAGCCAACCGGAACGGGAGAATAGAATGCGAGGACTTATTTACGTTGCGCTACTGGCGGTCGCGGGCGCAGGCGAAGTCAGGGCGCAAGACGCCGCGGCCGGCGAGAAGGTCTTTGGCGTGTGCAAGGCCTGCCATCAGATCGGTGAAAACGCGAAAAACGTGGTCGGCCCGGTCCTCAACGGCGTCATTGGCCGCAAGGCCGGCAGTGTTCCCGGCTATTCCTATTCGGCTGCCAACAAGGACTCCGGTATTACCTGGGACGAGGCCACCTTCCGCGAGTACATCAAGGATCCGAAGGCGAAAGTGCCCGGCACCAAGATGGTCTATGCCGGCCTCAAGGACGAGCAGAAAACCGGCGATTTGATTGCTTTTCTCAAGCAATTTGATGCCGACGGGAAGAAAAAATAGGCGGTTCCGCCCATGCTGGTGCGCTCGGTGGCCGGCCCCTGCCGGGCCGGTCCCGTTTACCGTTTTCAGCGCTAATCAGCGAGATTTGTTGCCTTGCGGAGCGGTTGCGACTAAAAGCCACTCTTCAACCGAAAGACCGAGCGATGGCCCACAATTACGCAATCAACGACGATGTTCTCCACCAGATGCAGGGCCCGCAGGGCCGCGCCGTCGTCAAGCAGCCGAGCGTCTACACCATTGTCACCTGCCTGCCGATCGAGGCGGACGGCCGCCCGCGCTATCGCATCAAGAGCAAGACCGAGAATGTCGAGCGCGTGGTGACCGAGGAACAGATCAGCCGCCTGGGTTGATCGGCCTTCCGTTCTCTTCATGAGCGGCTTGTCTCATGAGCGTTTCGTCATGTCGCCGGGTTTTGCTTGCTATTTCGGGTAGAGCCGCGTATACGCCTCGCATTCGAATAGTCGATTTGCCTTGTTGAACGCGCCGAACCGGCTCCCCTCCCCAAGACTACATCGCTGAAATCGGATTTAAGCCCGCGCGAACGTCGTGCGGGCGTTGGCGCATTTGCGCATCTTGGAGAAGTTAAATGACAACCGGAACAGTCAAGTGGTTCAACGCAACCAAGGGTTTTGGATTTATCCAGCCCGACGATGGCGGCAACGACGTGTTCGTGCATATCAGCGCGGTCGAGCGCGCCGGCATGAGTTCGCTCAATGAAGGCCAGAAGCTTTCGTTCGAAGCGCAAGTCGACAGCAAGCGTGGCAAGACCAGCGCAGAAAACCTTCGCGCCGTCTGACGCAAAGCCGATTGCGAGATTTCCGCGGATGTACCGGGATCTCGCATCGGCCTAGCGACACCAGATCAAAGCCCGCCGGGAAACCGGCGGGTTTTTTGTTGCGTCGAGAGGGCTTGCCAAGCTCACCGCACCGATCACACTCCGGCGTTCTTCGAGCGCAAACGGAAATGGGATGAGAATGCCGGGCAAACTCACGAGGCGGGACTTCACCAGGGTGACCGGCGGGGCCGCGATCGGTATCACCGCCGCGGCTTCATCCGGACTCGCCCAGACTCCGGCGGAAGGCCGGTCGACAGCAATGCCGGGCGCTCCCGCCAATTTTCCGGATGGCTTCGCCTGGGGTGTCGCCACGTCGGCGTTTCAGATCGAAGGCGCGGTGAAACAAGACGGTCGCGGGGTGTCGATCTGGGACACCTATTCGCATACGCGGGGCAAGATCAAGAATGGCGACAACGCCGACATCGCGAACGATCACTATCATCGCTACAAGGATGACGTGAGGCTCATGCAGGACATGGGCGTCAAAGCGTACCGTTTCTCCATCGCCTGGCCGCGAATCTTTCCCGATGGCGTCGGCCAGCCCAATGCAAAGGGCGTCGACTTCTATCGCCGTCTCGTCGATGCGCTGCTGGAAGCCGGTATTGAACCCTTTCCGACGCTGTATCACTGGGACCTGCCGCAGGCGCTGCAAGACAAAGGCGGGTGGCAGTCGCGCGACACCGCGAAAGCATTCGCGGACTATGCCGGTTACACCGCGGGGCAACTCAGCGATCGTGCCCGGCATTTCTTCACGATCAACGAGTTCTTCTCCATCGTCGATATCGGTCATCGTGGATTCGATAATTTGGTGGACGGCAAGAAGGTGCGGATCGAACTCGCTCCGGGTCTGCGATTGTCGAATGCGGCGCTGAACCAGGTTCGGCACAACGCGGTGCTGGCCCAGGGGCTTTCGGTGCAGGCGATCCGCGCCTATGCAAAGGCAGGAACCAGATGCGGCCCGGCAGACAATCTCAGCACGGCGGTGCCGGCGATCGAAACGCCCGAGAATATCAAGGCGGCCGAGATCGCGACGCGCGAAATGAATGCCGGCTACCTGACCGTCATCCTCGAGGGAAAATACACCGATGCCTATCTCAAGGCGGCCGGCAAGGACGCGCCGAAATTCACCGCGGACGATCTGAAGATCATCTCCTCGCCGGTCGATTTCGTCGGCCTCAATATCTACCGGCCTTCCGCCTATGTGGTGGCGTCGGAACGAGGTCTCGGATTCCGGCCGATCCCGTTCAACAAGTCGCACCCCAGAATGCTGTCGTCGTGGCATCTCCTCGGTCCGGAGGTGATGTACTGGGCGCCGCGTCAGCTGCAATCGCTATGGAACGTCGGGGAGATCTACATCACCGAGAACGGTTGCGGAGCGAGCGACCAGATCTCCGCCGATGGCATCGTCGACGATTCCGATCGCATCATGTTCCTGCGCAACCATCTCGGTCATCTCCGCCGCGCCGCCGCGGATGGCGTGCCCGTCAAAGGTTATTTCCACTGGAGCCTGATGGACAATTTCGAATGGAGCGACGGCTTTGCGAGCCGGTTCGGCCTCGTCCATGTCGATTACAAGACCCAGAAGCGAACGCCAAAGCTCAGCGCGGCATATTTCCGCGAAGCCATCGCCAGGAACGCGGTGGTTTAGAGCATGATCCGGAAAAGTGGGAACCGGTTTTCCGAAAAGATCACGCTCAAACAAAGAGATGAGATCGCGATCCAGTCGAGCCGACGTGCATCGCGGCGGCTCCGTCGTTGTTGCTACCGCGCTATTGCGCCTTGTCGTGCGCCGCGATGCCGATCGCCTTGTAGTCGTAGGTCGGATAGAATTCGGTGCGATAGCTGCCCCAGGCGGTGTTCTCCAGGATGCGGTTGACCTCGCGAAGCCGCGACGCCGGCAGCCGCAGCGTTACCACCTGTCCGATCCCCATCATCACATACCAGCTGACGACCTCGATGCCGGCCGGCGGGAAGGCTTTGTAGTAGCCCTGTTTCTCGAGCTGGGCGTTGAGTTCGCTTAAAGGCCGCGACTGGTCGTGCTTCAGGAAGATCGTGAGCATGACCGCGTTGTCGGCCGTCGGCGCGGCGTTTTCCGCCGGCGCCGCCGCCGTCTGCGCGCCCGCGCCGGAACTGAAGCTCAGGCTGCCGGCCAGCGCCACGATCGCCAGCAGTGACACGATTGTTCGACCCATCGCCTTCTCCTTTACTGAACATTTGAACGAATGGTGGGGGGATCGTTGAGATGGAGATCATCGCAGACTGGCGCATATTCGGCAAAGCGCTGCTTCGGATTTATTCCGAGCGACTGCGACGAATGACGGGTGCGGGGCGGCCAGGGCAGGGTCGGCGCCGTTGGTGAAAGGCTCGCGCGTCGAGGTTCATCGCCGTCCGCGTCGTTGTGTGAAACAGGTCACATTCACCCGCCGGGTTCGGGTCTATCCATCTTCCACGCTCAGTATCGAGGACGTGGCACATGTCGACGCGGCGGATGGCATATTGGTGGTTCACGCTTGTCGTTTCGGGAAGATTCCTCGAGAAATTCCTGAACACGCGGCCTGTCAGGGGTTGACGATCAGCGGCAACAGCATGCGATGATCGAGCGCGCGTTCTACCGGATCAGCTGACGAGTTTCTTCCAGTAGGCCGCGCCGCCGCTGACGGCATCGCGTCCCTTCCACGCCAGATAGGTCAGGCGCCCGGCCAGGCTCTCATGGCTGCGCAGGCTGCGCGATCCCAACACGTGGCCGACATTGTCGGGAAACCGGTTGACTTCCGCTTCCACCAGGGCGGCGATCGAGTCCATCAGGGTCGGCAGCCGTTGTCCCCATTCGGAATCCTCGGGCAGATCGATGCGGACCTTCAAGGCGTATTCGGTATCGTAGATCTCGGTCAGAAGTTCCTTGGCGACAAGGATCCTCTCGTTCTTGAGGGCAACGCGCAGGATGGCGCGCTTGTCCTCCATGCGGTCCAGCACCATGGAGACCGTGATCGCATAGGGCGTCGCCGCAACCGCGGCGGCGCTCTTGTTCGGCGCGGCCTTGGTGGCGAGGCGGATCAATTGCCAGTGAGTTTTGAGGCGCGCGGCGACCATGGCCAGTGCAAAGGGGACCTCTTCCGGGTTGCTCTTTCTGAACGCATCCAGTTGCCCTTTGACTTTGGAAAGTCGCACGTCATCGAATTTGCCGATCGTGGCCGGCAGCGCTTCATTGAATTTCGCCAGCGCGTCCTGGGCGCGGAGCACCAACAGCATTTTTCTCAGGTCGACGAAGGCGGCGCGCGAGGCGGTATAGATCGCCAGCCTGGCTCGGACCTGATCGGCGCCACCCGATGAGCTGAGCATGCTCTCGAGCGATTTGACGACCTTGGTCTGGAACGTACTGGCGGCACGCCGGGCTCCCGGCTCGTTGTCGGCTGCGATCAACCGGTTCATCTCGGTGGCATAGTCACGCGCCATCGTCGGCAATAGATCACGGCTGATCCATTCCCAGATTGGAACGAGTGAGCCGCGCAGGATCCGGCCGGAATTGGCATGTTCGGCGGCGCCGTCGGCCAGCACCGGTTCGAGCGGCGCGAAGAAATAACGTGACGGATTTCCGGCGCGGTCTGCGGTCTGTCCGCTCGCGCGAAACTCCGCGCGCAATTTCTCCAGCACCGCCGCGGAACCGGGGATTTCGGCATCGCAGACTTCCAGCCGTTCGAGTTCGGTCAGAAGGTTGCTGCGCGCCAACGGCGACAGCCGCCGCAGAAACTCTCCAATCCGATCGATCAGCTCCATAGCGCGCAATTTCCGCGATTCAATCCGGCGTCAACGCGCGGCGCGGCGCGTGCAGTCACCTCGCGCGCCTTCGCCAGCGTTCTAAAACCGAGCTTCGCAGAAATTCTGAACCGTCCCGTTAGCGGGGAACCGGAAAATGTCGATCGTCGTAAATTAAGAAATAACGATTGCCCCCCGTGAAACTACGGGAATTCACGTTCACACCTACCGGAGATTTACGGGCCGTAAAACTACGGGGGTTTTCTTCGCAAGTGGGCGTTTACGGCGATAATCGGGCGATCTTGCCTCATTCATCGGTCATCGTAACGCTTTGTTGTCTTAAAATCACCGTAGTCTTACGAGGCTCAAAATTAACCCTAGAAGAGCGTAGGTTCGTTAAACAAATGGTATGTCACACCAAGAAAACCGAGTCAGCGATTCGCATTTCTCCAAATGGGTCGAAAGCAGCACGCCTCTGGATGACGATCTAGAAATTGCGCGGCTGTCCGCAGCGCGCACGCGGGCCATGGATGAAGCAGGGGCTACGATCGCCCGTCAGCTCAATGGGCCATTGACCGCACTGCTACTTTACATGGGTGAGATCAAACAACACAGCCATCAGTTTTCGCAATCCGCGGCAGAGCGGGTCTACCTGCAGCAGGTGGTGGAAAACGCGCTTCAGCAAACCGAGCGCGTCTGCGCGATGATGAAGCAGCTCGCGGATGGGTACGAAGGACCGGCCGTTGCGCCAAGCCGCAAGAGCGGCTGGAAGACACGGGCCGGTCAGGCCCCCGAAGGGGCCGCCGCCACGCCAGGCGTGATGTTTTCGTCGGCTTCCGATCAGAAGCCCTTGACCAGGCGCGAGCGCGAGGTTCTGAACCTGATCAGCGAGGGATACTCCAACAAGCAGGGCGCGCTGCGCATGCAGATCAGCCCGAGGACCTTCGAAAGCCACCGCGCCGAGGCGATGCGAAAGCTCGGCGCGCGAAACACGGCCGACCTTGTCCGCAAAGCGCTGCTGCATCCGGATACCGTGTAGCCGCTGCTCCCGCGCTCACTTGAGCCGTCTCAGCAACGGCCCGCCTCGCTGTCCTAATCCTTATCGAACTGAATTTTCCGACGGATGTGGGCCCCGGGTGCCCGGCGTTCCTTTCGCTCAGTAGAGATCTTCCGCGAAGGTGCGTAGACGAGGCGCCGCTCGCCCGGCGCTGCCTTTGATTTTCGGTTCGCTCGGGACGATCGTGATCGTCCACCGCGCCGGAACGCCCGACTTGCTTTCCTGAACCGCCCGGACGTGGCCCGTGACCGTCGATCCGCCCGATCTGACGGTTGCGGTTCTGCCGTTGAATTGCGCGATACGGAAACGCCGGACTTCCTTCTGGTCGGTCGTTTCAAACGTAAACATGAAATCCTTCTCCGCTCGTCGAAACTATCGGCCCTTAACATTATCCATGTATGAAAATCCGAAGCCGTAGAATTACCGGGACGCAACTATGGCGTGCGATGGCCATCAGGCATTTGACCGCGCGGTGTGATCCGGCTTGCTACGCTTGAAGTTCGATGTCCTTGCGGCGCGAATAGCTCGCGTCGATGTGTGCACGCGGACGGCATCGCCGATCAGCGCCGTTGCGTCCTCGAGCTACGGGAGAGATTCCATTTCGCGTTGGCGCCCGCCAGTGAAGGCCCTTGCCGGGCATGGCAGCGGCGGATCGCCGCGCCCTGGGACCGGCAGCCTTGCGGGGCCGCCTTATGCCGCTTGCAACGGGTTACTCGGCGGATCCAGGAAACACCGCTTCCATCTTGGTCTTCAAGGTGGCGGCGTTGAAGGGCTTGACGATGTAATTGCTGACGCCGGCCTTCTTCGCGGCGATGACGTTTTCGGTCTTCGATTCTGCGGTGATCATGATGAAGGGCGTCTGCGAAAGTTCGGGGCTGGCACGGACTTCGCGCAGCAGGTCGTAACCGGTCATCGGCTCCATGTTCCAGTCGGAAATCACCAGGCCGTATTTCTTGCCCTGCATCTTGGCGAGCGCGGCCGATCCGTCGCTGGCGTCGTCGACATTCTCGAAGCCGAGCTGCTTGAGCAGATTGCGGATGATCCGGATCATGGTGTTGTAGTCATCGACCACCAGGATCGGCATCGACAAATCAAAGGCCATGTCTTTACTCCGCGCAGTTCAAAAAAATTGCCGAATACGGGCGAAATGCTCGTTGCATGCGAAGATCTTCGATGCCTGGACGAATTCGCGCCCGCCGGTACCGACAATTATCAGGGGTCCTTGAACAGCCAGTTAATTCCGCGACGAATAAATTTCGCTGCGGCATCGCCGCTTTTCCGTAGTTTTACGGCTTAGAATGCGAGCAGGCTGGCGCATTCGCTCGCGGAACGGATCATCGTTCACGACGTGCAACCGGGACGAAGCAATCTTTCGTACTGGGCCTTGACCGTTGCGTAGCATTCGCACGAGGTCTTGCTGAGGCCATCCCGATCGGTGATCTGGATGTGTCCCCGGCTGTAGCGGATGAACTTGGCCTGCTGCAGCGTGTTGGCTACCAGCGAGACGCTGTTGCGGCGTGCGCCGATCATCTGCGCCATCAATTCCTGCGTCAGCTTGAGTTTGTCGCTGCCGGAGAGGTCGCGCGTGTGCAGGAGACACCGCGCCAGCCGTGATTCCACCGTGTGCACGGCATTGCACCCTGCGGTCTGCTGGACCTGCGCGTAAATCGCCAATCCATGCCGCATCAGCGTCGCCCGCAATGTTGCACTTTGATCGGCCGCGGCCCGAAGGCGATCGAGGTCAAGGGTCGAGGCAACGCCCGGCACCAGTACCACCGCGCTATTCAGCGCGGTCGCGCCGCCGAGGGCAGAGAACGCTCCGAGAATGCTGTCGCGGCCGATCAGCGCGACCTGAACGTGGTCTCCCTTCGAAAGTTTTACGATCACGGAGATCGCCCCGCTATGCGGCAGGTATGCCCGCTTGAGCGGTTCATCGACCTCGACCAGCGTGAATTGCTGGACCAGATCGGCGGTCCGAAGGTGTGGGCGAAGCAACTCGAAATCGTCTGCCGACAGCGATGACAAAAATCCATTGGGAGAACGAGGAGCCGAGTCCAAAGCAGCCTCCTGCGTTGCTGGGAAGCACTAACGGTCTCAGGGACGCCTGCGAACATGCTCGCGTAGCCAGCGTACAGGGTGAACGTTGTGCATGTCGTTGGCAAGAATAATTGGCAAATAAGTGCATTGCGATGCACCGCTTTCCGCGTTGCGCGCTACCGCGCCGATGGCAATGAGAACGGCGGTCAACGATGCGGTATCACGGGGATCGCCACCGGACCGCTTTCAGCAATCGGCCATGTCGTAAATTATCAGGCCGCCAAGGCGCAATCGAGACCGCGTTGCGTCGCACCTCGGCACTTGCGCGAGGCGTTGCTGGATCAGCGGCAGGCTTTCGCTCCCGGTTGCATCGCGCGCGCAACAGCCAGCACGACGACCGCGCTTCGACCGAGCGAGACGCTTCAAATGCGAAGGCTGGCGGGGCCTCTGGAGCAGACAGACAAGCGTCTGCGGCGCGCCGGCCTGGATCAGGACAGCTTCTCTGACCAGTCGACTAATTCGAAATGAAGCGCAGGCCTTCGCTCAAGGTGTCGTATACGTCCGGCTACACGAACAACGCCAGGGTTCAGGACGGACGCCGGCGTGCTGCTGCTCGCCACGCCCCTATCGCAAGGTCGATCTGGCGAAGATGATCCGCGCGGCTCTCGCGGTCCGGCGCAGACCAATTTCTCTTCGACGCGGCGAGATGAGTTGCGATCGGTCGGTGACGGCGCGGCACTCGCGTCGACCGACACGGATTCATTCCAACGACAACGTTTTTGTCAGTAGTTCTACGGAGTAATCGCGCGGAGCTGCGATCATTCCCGGTATTTGTGCTGACCTGCAATTTAACGAACGGTAACTAGCACGAAACACTGTGGCACGGTCGCCAACTGAAACGTGCGGCGACGCCAGCAACCTGCTGGGCGGTATCGGCAACGGTGTGCAGGTTCTGCGGGCTGCCAAGGCGGGCGGGGGCAACCCCGCCGCTTCTAACGATCTAAGCGTTCCCGGGATTTCATGGCGGCCTGGCCGCGCGTTCCTGCAAGCAATGTTTCGAACAAGTCGAGGGCCGTCACGCCCGCGCCGTACCCCGAAAGGAGACGACGACCATGCCGTTGCGAGTCGAGCTGAAGCCGTTTGAACGGATTATCATCGGTGAAACCGCCATCGTTAATTCCGGCACCCACACCTCGTTCCTGATTGACGGCGAGGCGCCGATTGTCCGCGAGAAGGATACCGTGACCGCGGAAACCGCCAACACGCCGGTCAAGCGCCTCTATTTCTGTGTTCAGGTGATGTATCTGAAGAGCAACATCCCGAGATACCGGGCGGCCTATATGGGCCTCGTGAAGGAATTGCAGGATGCAAATCCCGCTTCCCGAGACCTGATCGACGTTGTCAACAATCACATTTCCGATGGCGCGCTCCACAAGGCGCTCAAGGAAATCCGCAAGATGATGAAGCAGGAAGACGACCGGCAGGTCATGAACGCCTGATGCGGTTTTCGGGCCTGCGCGTACGCCGCTAAAGCGTTTTCCGGCGAGGTGGATACCGGTTCGTGGGAAGAATACGCGTCAAATAACAGATAGAGCCCCGTTCTGATTCAATCGGAAGGGAAGAGGCTCTAGCCGCCCTGTCCGTGCAAAGCTGAAGGGCAGGCGCAGCCGAAGCGCGGCAGGGAAGCCGCGGGACGTCCTCGCCAGTCGGGGCCAGCCTCAACAGCGCATTGCTCTTCGATCGTCAGCTGTGCTCGATCTCCGCGCGTGCAGCCGGCTCGCTGTCGCCGCAGATCCCGCCTTCATCCGTATTTGCACTGACACTTAAATTAACGCGGTTGTCAAAGCGGAAAGGTTATCAATTGCAAAGAGGGATGTCCGTTGAATCTCAAGAACGGCTGACGTTCGACCGCAACACTAGTACCTGGAAGGCGCATTCTGATGGACGATCTTTTGCGGGAGTTTCTGACGGAGACCAACGAGAGCCTGGACACGGTCGATAATCAGCTGGTGCGGTTCGAGCAAGATCCGAACAACGCCAAGATCCTCGATAACATTTTCCGCCTGGTCCACACCATCAAGGGGACCTGCGGGTTCCTTGGCCTGCCGCGCCTCGAAGGGCTGGCGCATGCCGGCGAAACCCTGATGGGCAAATTCCGCGACGGAATGCCGGTGACCGCCGAAGCGGTCTCGCTGATCCTCGCCAGCATCGATCGCATCAAGGAAATTCTCGGAGGCCTGGAGGCAACCGAAGCCGAGCCGGAAGGCTCCGATCGGGATCTGATCGATCCGTTGGTGGAGATGAGCATGCAATCTTTTGGAGAAGTTCCCGCACCGGCAAAGCAGGAGGCGCCGCCCGCGCCGCAGCTGGAACGCGAGCTGCGTCCCGGCGAAGTCTCGCTGGAGGAGCTTGAACGCGCGTTCCAGGAGGCCAAGGTCGAAGTCGTTACGCCACCCGCGCCGGCAGCACGACCGGCGCCGAAGCCAGAAGCTGCGGCAGCGAAGGAGACAAAACCGGCCGCGAAGAAAGCCAATCCGGAACCGGAAGCCGCCGCCGAAGGCGACCGCATCGCCAACCAGTCGATCCGCGTCAATGTCGACACGCTGGAACATCTGATGACGATGGTGTCGGAACTGGTTCTGACCCGCAATCAGCTGCTGGAGATCTCAAGGCGCAACGAGGATACCGAGTTCAAGGTGCCGCTGCAGCGGCTCTCCAACGTCACCGCCGAGTTGCAGGAAGGCGTCATGAAGACGCGGATGCAGCCGATCGGCAATGCCTGGCAGAAGCTGCCGCGGATCGTGCGCGACCTCTCGGGCGAACTCGGCAAGCAGATCGAACTGGAGATGCACGGCGCCGACACCGAACTCGACCGCCAGGTGCTCGACCTGATCAAGGATCCGTTGACGCACATGGTGCGCAACTCCGCCGACCATGGCCTGGAGACGCCGGCCGAGCGCGCCGCCGCCGGCAAGCCCGAGCAGGGCACTATCCGGCTTTCGGCCTATCATGAAGGCGGCCACATCATCATCTGCATCGCCGACAATGGCCGCGGGCTCAACACCGAGCGGATCAAGGCCAAGGCGGTCGCCAACGGTCTCGTCAGCGAGACCGAACTGGAGAAGATGACGGAAGCCCAGATCCACAAGTTCATCTTCGCGCCGGGCTTCTCCACCGCCGCCACCATCACCAGCGTGTCCGGCCGCGGCGTCGGCATGGACGTGGTGCGCACCAATATCGACCAGATCGGCGGCACCATCGACGTCAAGTCGGTGGCCGGCGAGGGCTCCTCCGTCACCATCAAGATCCCGCTGACGCTGGCGATCGTCTCGGCGCTGATCGTGGAAGCCGCCGGCGACCGCTTCGCGATCCCGCAATTGTCGGTGGTCGAACTGGTGCGCGCGCGCGCCAATTCCGAGCACCGCATCGAGCGCATCAAGGACACCGCCGTGCTGCGCCTGCGCAACAAGCTGTTGCCGCTGATGCACCTGAAGAAGCTGCTCAAGATCGACGACGGCTCCTCCTCCGATCCGGAGAACGGCTTCATCGTCGTCACCCAGGTCGGCAGCCAGACCTTCGGCATCGTGGTCGACGGCGTGTTCCACACCGAGGAAATCGTGGTCAAGCCGATGTCGACCAAGCTGCGGCACATCGACATGTTCTCCGGCAATACCATCCTGGGCGATGGCGCGGTCATCATGATCATCGATCCCAACGGCATCGCCAAGGCGCTCGGCGCCTCTGGCGCAGCGAGCCATGAAATCGCCGACGAGAATGCCGCGATGCGCGCCAACGCGGCCGAGCAACTGACCTCGCTCCTGGTGTTCCGCGCCGGAAGCGCCCAACCCAAGGCGGTCCCGCTCGGGCTCGTGACCCGGCTGGAGGAGATCGCCGCCGACAAGATCGAGCTCTCCAACGGCCGCTACATGGTGCAATACCGCGACCAGCTGATGCCGCTGGTGCAGATGGACGGCGTCAGCGTCCAGACCTCGGGCGCCCAGCCGATCCTGGTGTTCGCCGATGACGGCCGCTCGATGGGGCTCGTGGTCGACGAGATCATCGACATCGTCGAGGAACGGCTCCACATCGAGGTCGCCGGCGGCGAGGTGGGCATTCTGGGCTCCGCCGTGATCAAGGGCCAGGCTACCGAGGTGATCGACGTCGGCCACTTCCTGCCGATGGCGTTCGCCGACTGGTTCAGCCGCAAGGAGATGCGGCCTTCGGCCGGCGCGCAATCGGTTCTGCTGGTCGACGACTCCGCATTCTTCCGCAACATGCTGGCGCCGGTTCTCAAGGCCGCGGGCTACCGGGTGCGGGTCGCGCCCAACGCGCAGGAGGGCTTGACCGCGCTACGTTCGGGCCAGGCCTTCGACGTGGTGCTGACCGACATCGAAATGCCCGACATGAACGGGTTCGAGTTCGCCGAGACGATCCGGGCCGACCAGCACTTGAGCACGATGCCGATCATCGCACTGTCATCGCTGGTGTCGCCGGCGGCGATCGAGCGCGGGCGGCTGGCCGGTTTCCACGATTACGTCGCCAAGTTCGACCGTCCCGGCCTGATCGCGGCGCTCAAGGAACAGACCGCCGAGGTCAGGCGCGCGGCATGAACCCGTTCAGCCCCGGCACGAACAAGCCTGTAGGCATAAGGAAGCATTAGATGACCGACACGACCAGTACGACCAGCAAGACCGAAACCATCGAAGGCGCGGTGGCCGAATACGTCACCGCGATGATCGGCGGACAGTTGTTCGGGTTGCCGATCTCCCGCGTCCAGGACGTGTTCATGCCGGAGCGGCTGACGCGGGTGCCGCTGTCGTCGGGCGAGATTGCAGGCCTGCTCAATCTGCGCGGCCGCATCGTCACGGTGGTCGACATGCGCGCCCGTCTCGGGCTGCCGAAGAACGACGACGGCAAGCCGCCGATGGCGGTGGGCGTCGATCTGCGCGGCGAGTCCTATGGCCTGTTGATCGACCAGATCGGCGAGGTGCTCAGGCTCGCCGACGAAGGCCGCGAGGAAAACCCCGTCAATCTCGATCCCCGCATGGCCAAGCTCGCCGGCGGCGTGCATCGCCTCGACGGCCAGCTCATGGTCATCCTCGATGTCGATCGTGTCCTCGAAATCGTGCCCAATGTCTCGCATGCCGCCTAGCCTGTACTGCGTTCGCAACGTCACCGTCGGAGAAGACAGTCAAATGAAAACGTGTCTGGTGGTCGATGACTCAAGCGTCATCCGGAAAATCGCAAGGCGTATCCTGGAAGATATGGGTTTCCGGGTCGTCGAAGCCGAGGACGGCGAGCAGGCGCTTGAGTTCTGCAAGCGGACATTGCCCGAGGCGGTCCTGCTCGATTGGAACATGCCGGTGATGGACGGTTATGATTTCCTCGGCAATCTGCGCCGTTTGCCCGGGGGAGAGGAGCCCAAGGTGGTATTTTGCACCACCGAGAACAATATCGACCATATCGCACGCGCCATGCACGGGGGTGCCAACGAATACATCATGAAGCCGTTCGACAAGGATATCGTCACGGCGAAATTCCAGGAAGTTGGTCTGATCGAGTTCGGAGAGCCGGCGTAGTCGGCGTCCATCGTTTGTAATTTTTATATCAGATTGCATAAGGCCGAGACATGAATATGGAGCGAACCGCCGCGGCTGACCTTCTGGTCGATCGCGTTCGCAGCGATCATGATCCGCGAGGCTGGATGTCGCATCTGCCATCAACTCTGGCGACCTCACGGATTGGCTTTCGTGTCACGGCACCGTCGTTTGGCGGTAGCAATCAGAAATCTTCCTCATACCTCTCGAGAGGCCGCCTGTGACCCCGCCCGACTATGAATACCTGCGCAAATTTCTCAAGGATCGCTCCGGCCTCGATCTTTCTGCCGACAAGCAATATCTGATCGAAAGCCGTTTGCTTCCGCTTTCGCGGAAGGCTGGCATGTCCGGCATCGGCGAACTCGTGCAAAAAATGAAGAGCGGTTCGACTTCGATCACTGAACAGGTGGTCGAGGCGATGACGACCAACGAGACCTTCTTCTTTCGCGACAAGGTGCCGTTCGACCATTTTCGCGACTCGATCATGCCCGAGATCCTGCAGGCGCGCGCGGCTCGGAAGAGTATCCGGATCTGGTGCGCCGCCGGCTCAACCGGGCAGGAGCCCTATTCGCTGGCGATGTGCCTGAAGGAAATGGCGGCGGCGCTCACCGGCTGGCGCGTCGAAATCATCGCAACCGATCTTTCCCAGGAGGTGCTCGAGAAATCCAAGTCGGGCATCTACAGCCAGTTCGAGGTCCAGCGCGGTCTACCGATCCAGATGCTCGTCAAATACTTCAAGCAGACCGGCGAGTTCTGGCAGATCAATCCCGACATACGCGCCATGGTGCAGCATCGGCAACTGAACCTGCTGCACGATTTCTCCCAGCTCGGGAGCTTCGATGTGATTTTCTGCCGCAACGTCCTGATCTATTTCGATCAGGAGACCAAGATCAACATTTTCGGACGCCTCGCCAAGGCGACCGAGCCGGACGGCTTCCTGGTCCTGGGCGCGGCCGAGACGGTGGTCGGGCTGACCGATGTCTTCAAGCCGTATCCCGACCGTCGCGGTCTCTATCGGCCAAACGGGGCGCGCGCAACACCGGTGAATGCTCCGGGTGCCGGCGCGGCAGCACCCAAAGTGGCGGCGATGGCAGGTCGTTGAGACATGACGGACGATGCCAAAGGTCCGGAGCGCGTGACGTTCAGCCGCGGATATGGCGTCTGCATCATGGGCATTGACGGAACGTGGCGGCGCGATTGCATGCTCAACGCCATTTCGGACACCGACGCAATCCTTACGGTCGAAGGATCGATCCAGGGCCTCAATCTCAAGGAGTTCTTCCTGCTGCTGTCGTCGACGGGCCTGGCCTATCGGCGATGCGAACTCGTTCGCGTCAACGGCACGGATATCGACGTTCAGTTCCTCAAGGGCAAGAACAAGAAAAAGAAGTCGAGTGCCGCGTCGATGCCCGATTCCGTGACCGGCGGCTGAAAAAGACGCGCAAGGCGTCCAGCGTCCATGGAATGCTTGCAGATCCTTCGCCAGCCGGCAATCGTCAGCCAGCTGAGAACGCGCTGTGAGTTCAGCCACGGTCCGCTGGTATACTGTAGACCGGCTGCGGCCGAACGGCACCGAAGGTGGCGTCCGGCAGAACGGTTCTGGCCACGTCTTGACGTCTTGATGTCGAGCAGCAGGTCGCGAGCCGCGCCCCAAGTCCCCCATGGCAAGTCCCGCAAGTCCCGCATAGCACGTGTTCAATGCGGCCTTCGCATTCTGGTAGCGAGGCGACGTCATCCGGCACCGTCACACGACCGGCGCTCTGCTCATGATCGGAATCGGTTTCCAGCGCAAATAGCCCGCTCGGTCAGCTTCACGCTCGCCCGCGCGTGCTCGATAAGGCATGCAAAATCCGAGACTATCGAATCATGGCCATCATTTCGATTGTCGGATAGGTTCGAATCGTCGCGGTCTTCCGCGTTCTGTGTGGCTTTTCTCCTTCGCTCCGATTTTTATGTCTCCGGTGCTACTTGTGCGTTGAGTGTTGGTCTCGTACAAATACGAGTGGGGCCGGATCTTTACAATCGAATATGATTCGATGAGTGGGTCATTTTTCACTGTCTACGGATGATGACATGTCTGAAAAATCACTGCCCCGCGGCGAGATCTTCGTAGTCGACGACGATCCCGCAGTTCGCGAAACGCTGTCGATGGTGTTGTCGGCGGGTGGCTATGAGGTGATCTGCTTTGCGGACGGCGCGGCGCTGTTGGCGGTTGCGCGAACCCGGTGTCCCGCGTGCATTCTGCTCGACGTTCACATTCCCGGTAAATCGGGCCTCGATATTCTGAAAGAGCTTCACGGCGAGGAATATCCCGCGCCGATCTTCATGATATCCGGACAGGGCGATATCGCGATGGCGGTCAACGCGATCAAGAGCGGTGCGCTGGACTTCATCGAAAAGCCCTTCAAGGGCAGCGAAATCGTTGCCCGGCTGAACGAGGCGATCGGCGCCTACGCACGCCGCCAGGCGGAGGATTCCGCGTCGAAGGTCTCGTCGCTGCATTTTCCCGGACGCGAACCGTTGACGCGGCGCGAACGCGAAGTGCTGGAGCAGTTCGCATCCGGCGCGTCCAACAAGGAAGCCGGGCGCGAGCTTGGAATCAGCCCGCGCACCATCGAGGATCATCGCGCCAACATCATGAAAAAGCTAGGTGCAAGGAATGCAGCCGATCTGATCCGGATCGTGATGAGCGCTTCACGCCATCAGTGACCCGGAGCCGGCGTATTCCGTCAAGGTGCGCCGTTGGCCGGATCATGATCCGATCAGGTTGAAATCTTTCCTGCACGATCACCGGGCAAACGCTTCGCGTCTGTCCCGCGGGAAAACCGGCTTCCCGTTTTCCGGATCATGCTCTAGCCGGCCAGCGCCTTCCGGATCATTCCGGCCAGGTCCGATTTTCGATACGGCTTGGCGAGCAGCAAGACGCCGCTGTCGAGCCGGCCGTGATGGATGATCGCATTTTCAGTATAGCCCGAGGTGAACAGCACCTTCAGCCCGGGTTTGCTCTTGAGCACCTCGTTGGCAAGCTGGCGGCCATTCATGGCGCCCGGCATGATCACATCGGTGAACAGCAGATCGAATTTCTTGCCGGCTTTGACGATCGCCAGCGCTTCTGCCGCGTTCGCCGCGTCCAGCGTGATGTAACCCAGCGAGCGCAATTGCGTCAGCACGTAGTCTCGCACCAGTCTGTCGTCTTCAACCACAAGAATTGTCTCATGTCCGCCCGGAACCGCCGACGCCATGGCGGCCTCGGGTGCCAGTGCAGCCCCGGTGCCCGGCGGCAGGTAGATCTTGATCGTGGTGCCGTGGCCTTCCTCGCTGTAGATCTTGATATGCCCGGCCGACTGCTTCACGAAACCGTAGACCATGCTCAGCCCGAGGCCGGTGCCCTTGCCGGGCCCCTTTGAGGTGAAGAACGGGTTGAACACCTTGTCGATGATGCCGGCGGGAATGCCGGTCCCGGTATCGCTGACGGCAATCAAGGCGTAGCGGCCGGGCCGAACGTCGCTGTGCAGGTTGGCGTAGGTGTCGTCGAGAAACGTCGATCCCGTCTCCAGGATGAGCTTGCCGCCGTTCGGCATCGCATCGCGGGCGTTGATCGCCAGATTGAGAATGGCGGTTGCAAGCTGATTGGCGTCGACGGTCGCCAGACATGTCTCGTCTTCGAATACCGATTCGATCTCGATCTGCTCGCCGAGCGTTGGCCGCAGCAATTTGGCGGTCTCGATGATCAGGGTGTTGAGGTCGGTCTCGCGCGGCTGCAGCGGCTGCTTGCGGGCGAATGCCAGCAGATGCTGGGTGAGTTCCGCGCCCCGTGACGCGGCATCGTCGATCATCTTGGTGATCGCCGCGAGTTGCGGATCGTTCTCGACGGCATCGGAGAGGATTTCGATCGTGCCGGTGATGACCGTCAGGATATTGTTGAAGTCATGCGCGATGCCGCCCGTGAGCTGGCCGACGGCTTCCATTTTTTCGGACTGTCGAACCCGGTCTTCCGCCGCGATCCTGTCGGTAAGATCGCGGAAGAATCCGTTGAACAGATAGCCCTCGCGCGTTTTCAGCGCGGTGACGCTCATCTCGGCCTTGAATTCCCTGCCGTCCTGGCGTCGTGCCGTGATCTCACGGCGGCGGCCGAGGATCTGGCCTTGCCCGGAGCCCAGAAATCGTCCCAGCGCCGCCTTCAGCTCATCGCGGTCGGCGCCTGAGATGACCAGCTCGATGAAATTTTTTCCAAGCACCTGTTCGCGCGGCCATCCGAAGATCGCTTCCGCCTGCGAATTCCAGTTCAGGATGCTGCCGCGCTGGTCGATCTGGACGAACGCATCGAGGGCGGTATCGATGATGCCGCGCGCCATCTGCTCGCTTTCGCGCAATGTTTCCTGGGCCAGCCGGTTTTCCGTCATATCGCGGCCGACGAAGAAGTGTCGCCTGACCGGCTCTGACCATATGCCCATCCATGACAGCGCCACGCTTCGCCCGTCCTTATGGACATAGCGCGCATCGAAATTCCGCGTGCGGTGTCCGCGCCGCGCCGCCCGCATTTCCCCGCGGGTACTATCGAGGTCATCGCCGTGGATGAATTCGATCGCGCTGTGACCGATCATCTCCTCCGACGAGTATCCCAGGATGGTTTGGGCGCTTGGGCTCACCTGAACCAGAACGCCTTTTGGGTCCGAGACCAGGATCAGGTCCTGTGAGGTTTCGAAGATGCGCCGCCGCTCTTCGATCTGCTGGTCGAGCGCGTGCTGGGTGCGCTTGCGTTCGGTAATGTCGCGCGCGATCTTGGAGGCACCGACGATCGCTCCCGACGAGTTCTTGATCGGCGAGACACTGACCGAGACCTCGACCGGCGTGCCGTCCTTGCGCAATCGCACCGTCTCGTGCTGCTCGATTGCTTGACCGCGACCGACCCGGTGCAGGATGTCGTGCATCTCGGTCAGCCGATCGCGCGGAACGATAATACTGATGCCCTGGCCGACCGCCGCCGCCGCCGTGAATCCGAACAGCCGCTCGGCGGCCGGATTCCAGCCGGTGATGGTGCCATCCAGCGATTTCGTGACGATGGCGTCGTTCGACGATTCAACGGCGGCGCTGAACAGGCGCTCCCGCGCCGCGTGATGATCCCGCGCCGCCTCGGTGCGGCGATGCTCCTGGACCTCGCGTTCGAGCGCGGCGGTTTTTGCTCCCACTTCGCCCAACACGCGCGCGAAGGCGCGCGCCAGCACGCCGGTTTCGCCGCTCGCGTCCACGGGAATCGTGGCTGGATCGTTGCGGCCGACCCCTTCGACCGCGGCCGTTAGTTGAATGATCGGCCCCGTCAGCGACCTCGCAATGATCAATGCCAGTCCGGCGGCGCACAACACCGCGATCAGGCCGACGAGCAGCGAGGTATTCCGGATGGCTGCCGCCGGTCCCATGATCACCGCGTTCGGCACGGTTTCGATCACGCCGACCCATTCGCTGCCGGCCAGAATAGCGGGGGCCATGGCGAGGCCGCCGGGCTGTCCGGTTTGATCCGGTGCGATGTGAGCGATGCCGAGCTTGGTGCCGGGCGACGCCGCGAGGCTGGGAAAGTCGGCTTGCCACCTGGCTGGTGGTCCAAGTTGCGAGGCGAATTCGCGCGCCCGGTCGGGGTGAACGAGATAGTCGCCGCGGTCGTTGACGACGTATATGTTTCCGCCCTGCCGTACCGACGAGCGCACACGGTCGAACGCCGGCCGCATGTCGACGTTGATGATGACGATACCGAACGGCCTGCCGTCGGGACCCTGCAGCGGAGTGCCAATTCGCAAGGTCGGCACATAGGGTTTTTCGAGGACGCCATTCTCCTGATTGAGATCGATGGCGGACACGTATATTTCGTTCGCCGTCTTGCTGATCGTGTCCTTGAAGTAGGGCCGGTCGCCCTTTTGCTGCAGTTCGGAATCGGGAACGAGCCGGATGGTCCGGTTCGGTCCGGAACGATCGGCGCGAACAATTTCGCGACCGCCATTTTCAATGCCGATGATACGGAATTGCGCGTAGGCCGGCTTGGCTTCGAGTTCGGCCAGGAAGCGCGCCGCGATCCGCTCGCGCCATGTTGCTTCGGAAAGGCCATCGACGGGATCGATGCCGCCGGCCTGATGCGCGCGGATCAGGCCGTTCAACGCTGCAGCGGATCGGAAGCCGGCGACGTCGCCGCGCGCGCCGCGCACGTGGGATTGCAGGTCGGAGACGACGAGCTTCGAATGCGTCTCGATGCGATCGAGAACGCGCGGCACCAGCGCCTGCTCAAGGCTGCGATAGCTCAGCCAGCCGACCGCGGATACCGCGATCGCAACCAGCATGATCATCGCGATCGCCAGTCTCGCCGTAAGGGTTATCGCTTTCGCCGGACCCGAAGTTCGCCAGTGCACGATATCCCCAAGGCGGGACCGCGCCGTGGAAATCGTCGGTCTAAACTGCATTTCCCGCAGCCCTGTCTGGCGGTCGTGAAGGGATTGCCGCGGTTTCAAGACAATGCGCGACGGCTGTCAACAATGCGGCCGGCTTGAAAGGTTTTTGCAGGGTGGTGATCGCGCCAAGCCTGGTCGCCATGTTGAGGTAATCGGGGCACCCGGGGTTGCCGGAAATGACGATGATCGGAAGCAACGGTCTCTGCTGGTGAATCAGCTTCATGGTCTCCAGCCCGTCTATTCCCGGCATGAAGATATCGAGAAACACCAGATCAAAATTTCCGCTTTCAAATATCGCGAGCCCCTTGTGGCCATCGTTGGCGACCACGACGCTGTGGCCGGCGCGTTCCAGCAGAAGCCGGATCGTTGCCTGGACAGCACTGTCGTCGTCCACGATCAGGATCTTTGCCAAGGCCCAGTTTCTCCGACCCGAATTCCAATTCAAAATCAACGACAGGTTGCAATGTTTCGCCGACTTTGTGTTTTCGCGCAAGCGCTTCCCAGCGCGGCGGCGTGCCGGCTGCCGGAACGATACTTCAAAAACTTAACATGTGCATGATTCCGGGCAGGCGCTGTCTGGAGGTCGCACGAACCTCGACTCGGTCAAGATTAGCACCGCAACCTCGCGCTGCATGTCCGTAGTTTTACGGGGACGATCTTCGATTGCTGGCGCGCAGACAGACTTCGCGCCATGGTTGCGTCGCCCGCAAACCTTTCATCGCCGAACAAATCGCCAGGAAGGCGTTCGCGAGGACGTCACTCGCTGAGATATTCGGGAAACCGCGCCCGAATTTCAGTGAGATATCCGAGCGTTCCGGACAGATGCTTGCGAAGGTGGCGCTGCGCGTCGTCCGGCCGGCTCGCGCCGATCGCCGTCACGATCAGTTTGTGATGGCGCACGATGTCCTGCGCCTTGCCCGGCGTCGGCAGATGCAGCCGGCGCAGCCGGTCGATATGGCCGCTGCGGCTGCGCACCAGATCCCAAAGCGCCTCGTTGCCGGTCGCGGCGTAGAGCTGCTGATGAAAGTCGTTGTCGGCCGCCATGAATTTCTCGAAATCCCCCGCCTTGGCGAATTTCTGCTGCTGCGCAATGGTGCCGTTCAGCTCGCCGACCAGTTGGGCGGAGTGCTTGAGCGCCAGCGCCGTGACGATTTCCAGCTCCAGCGCCTGACGCAGGAAATGCGCCTGTTGCGCCAGGCCGATGTCGATGCGGCTGACGACGGTGGCGTATTGCGGAAAGACCTCCACCAGTCCCTCTTCCTCGAGGCGCATCAGTGCATCGCGGATCGGCGTGGAGCTGACGCCGAATTGTTCGGCCAGCGCGTTGCGCGACAATGGCGAGCCCGGCGGCAGCTCCAGCGAGGTGATCAGCTTCCGCAGCCGTTCGAACACCTGCGGCGCCGCCTGCCGGTCACGGTCGAGCCGGCCGGCGGATCGGGCTGGCGGACGACGCAGGATGGCTGGAGAGGAGCTCATCTGGCTGGCAAGTCTCGTGAATTAGCAAGTCTGGTGCGTGGCATGCATCGTGTCGGACAAGTCCGTTGGCGAGCAGGTTTCTGTCATGAGGAAATCCCGGTCGCCGAATTTTCTCCGAAGCACCGTCTTGACCTCAGATGCACTAATGTATTAGTGCATCTCCGCAGGCCGGTCAACACGGTCGGTGCCGCGGAGGAGTTCGATGAACAGGAAGATCCACAACGTTTTCGCCGGCGCGCTGGCATTGCTCGGCATCGCGGCTTCGGCGCCGCCGGCGCTCGCGCAAGGCAAGACCGAGATCTCGTTGTCGCGGCAGCCCGGCATTTACTACATGCCGACCCACATCATCGAGAAGCAGAAGTTGATCGAGAAGCACGCGGCCCTGCTCGGCCTGCCCAACATCACCACCAAATGGATCACGTTCTCTGGCGGCGGCGCGCAGACCGATGCGCTGCTGGCCGGCGGCGTCGATATCCTCAACACCGGCACCGGCAATCTGTTGCTGCTGTGGGATCGCACCCGCGGCGGCGTCAAGGGCATCGTCGCCTGCTCGGCGCAGCCGATGACGCTGATCAGCCGCGACGCCAACATCAATTCGCTGAAGGATATCGGTCCTAACGACAAGATCGCGGTCCCCACGGTCAAAATCTCGACCCAGGCGATCGTGCTGCAGATCGCGGCGGCGGAGATGTTCGGCGCCGACCAGTGGTCGAAACTCGATGCCAACACCGTGCAGCTTGGCCATCCCGATGCCTATGCGGCGCTGGCGAATTCCCAGCATGAGGTTCACAATCATTTCTCGATCCCGCCCTTCACCTTCCTCGAGCTGAAGAACGTCCCGGGCGCCCATGTGGTGCTGTCATCGCCCGAGGTGATGGGCGGGCCGCTGAGCCAGGCGCAGTTCTTTACCACCACCAAATTCGCCGATGCCAACCCGAAGGTCATCCAGGCGGTGCGCGACGCCACCAAGGAGGCGCAGGATTTGATCCGCAACGACACCAGGACCGCGGTGGAAATCTACAAGGAGGTCACCGGCGACAAGACCAGTGTCGATGACCTGCTGGCATGGCTGAAGGAGCCCGGCATGATGGAATGGAATCTGGAGCCGCAGGGCACCATGAAGTTCGCCGCCCATCTGTTCAAGACCGGCACCCTGAAGACCCAGCCCAAAGCCTGGACCGACTATTATCTGCCGGTCGCGCACGATCTGAAGGGCAATTGAGCCAGATGGCCGCGCTCCTTGACGTCAGCGGCGTGACGCTGCGCTACAAGACTTCCAGCGTGGTCGTCACCGCGACCGAGCGGGTGAGCTTCAGCGTCGATCGCTCCGATCGCTTCGTGCTGCTCGGTCCCTCCGGCTGCGGCAAGTCCACGCTGCTGAAGGCGGTCGGCGGCTACTTGAAGCCCGGCGAAGGCAAGATGCGGATCAACGGCCGCGAGATCACCGAGCCTGGCGCCGACCGCATGATGATCTTCCAGGAGTTCGACCAGTTGCTGCCGTGGAAGACGGTGCTGGAAAATGTGATGTTTCCGCTGTTGATGACGCGGCGGCTGCCGCGCAGCGAGGCCGAGCAGCGCGCCCGCGCCTACATTGAAAAGGTCAGCCTCACCCGCGTGGTCGACAGCTATCCGCACACGTTGTCTGGCGGCATGAAGCAGCGCGTCGCCATCGCCCGCGGCATGGCGATGGAACCGGATATCCTGCTGATGGACGAGCCGTTCGCGGCGCTGGATGCGCTTACACGACGAACCTGCCAGGACGAGCTCTTGCAGCTCTGGGAAGAGACAAAATTCACGGTGCTGTTCGTCACCCATTCGATCGCGGAAGCGATCAAGATCGGCAACCGCATCCTGCTGCTGTCGCCGCATCCCGGCCGGGTCAAGGCCGAGATCGTCGACGTCGATCAGGTATCCAGCGAGGATGGCAGCGCCGCGAAGCTGGAGACGCAGATCCACGATCTCCTGTTTGCCGAGACCGCAACCGCGCACTGAAGGAGCCAGCGATGGGCGAGGCGAGAATTCTGCTGCGCAGCGACGCCGTCGCAACCTCGGGCGATCCGGCCGAGGTCGAACGCAAGCTGACGGCGCTGGAGTTGTTGTGGAACGACGGCTTTGTCCGCAAGGCTGCGATCATCGTCTTTCTCGCCGCGGTGTGGGAAGCCTACGGCACTTTCCTCGACAATCCGCTGCTGTTTCCGACCTTCCACGACACCGTCATCACCATGTACGACCGGGTCAAGGACGGCACCATTCCGCTGCGCGCCTGGGCATCGCTGAAGGTGCTGTTCATGGGCTACGGCGCCGGCATCGTGCTTGCCGCCATCTTCACGATCCTTGCGATCTCGACCCGGATCGGCACGGATTTCCTCGAAACCATCACCGCGATGTTCAATCCCCTGCCGGCGATCGCACTGCTGCCGCTGGCGCTGATCTGGTTCGGCCTCGGCAACGGCAGCCTGGTGTTCGTGCTGATCCATTCGGTGCTGTGGCCGGTGGCGCTCAACACCCATTCCGGCTTCAAGAGCGTCTCGAACACGCTGCGCATGGTCGGCCGCAATTACGGCCTGCGCGGATTGCCTTACGTCGCCCGCATTCTGATTCCGGCGGCGTTCGGCTCGATCCTGACGGGCTTGAAGATCGGCTGGGCGTTCGCGTGGCGCACGCTGATTGCGGCGGAACTGGTGTTCGGGGTGTCGTCGGGGCAGGGCGGGCTCGGCTGGTTCATCTTCGAGAACCGCAATTTGCTGGATATTCCGGCCGTGTTCGCCGGCCTGCTCACGGTGATTATCATCGGCCTGATCGTCGAAAACCTGATCTTCCGTACCATCGAGCGCAACACCGTGCAAAAATGGGGCACACAGTCCTAGTCCTAGTCCGTAGGATGGGTTGAGCGCCTCGCGAAACCCATCGCAACATCAAGAACAATGATGGGTATCGCTTCGCTCAACCCATCCTACGAAGTGGTGCCGACATGACCAACAAGAACAAGACACCCGACCAGCTCCGCAGCGCGCGCTGGTTCGCGCCCGATGATCTCCGCGCCTTCGGCCATCGCTCGCGCGCGATGCAGATGGGCTACGCGCCGGAGGAGTGGAAGGGCCGCCCCGTGATCGCGATCCTCAACACCTGGTCGGACGCGCAGCCCTGCCACATGCATTTCAAGAGCCGCGTCGATGACGTCAAGCGCGGCGTGCTGATGGCCGGCGGTTTTCCGATGGAATTGCCGGCGCTGTCGCTGTCGGAATCCTTCCTGAAGCCGACCACCATGCTCTACCGCAACATGCTGGCGATGGACGCCGAGGAATTGCTGCGCGGCCACCCCGTCGATGGCGTGGTGCTGATGGGCGGCTGCGACAAGACCACGCCGGGCCTGCTGCTCGGCGCCACCAGCATGGGGTTGCCGACGATCTATCTTCCCGCCGGTCCGATGCTGCGCGGCAACTGGAAGGGCAAGACGCTCGGCTCCGGCTCGGACGCCTGGAAATACTGGGACGAACGGCGCGCGGGAAAGATCTCCGACAAGGACTGGGTCGATGTCGAAGCCGGCATCGCCCGCAGCTACGGCACCTGCATGACCATGGGCACCGCGTCCACCATGACCGCGATTGCCGAATCGATCGGCATGACCTTGCCGGGGGCGTCGTCGATCCCGGCCGCGGATGCCGGCCACATCCGCATGGCCTCGGAATGCGGCCGCCGGATTGTGGAGATGGTGTGGGAGGACCTCACGCCGAAAAAAATCCAGACCCGCAAGGCGTTCGAGAACGCCATCACGGTGGCGATGGCGATGGGCTGTTCGACCAATGCGATCATCCATTTGATCGCGCAGGCGCGCCGCGCCGGCCAGGACATCGGGCTCGACGATTTTGAAATCGCCAGCCGCAAGGTGCCTGTCATCGCCAATGTGCGTCCCTCGGGCGACAAATATCTGATGGAAGATTTTTTCTATGCCGGCGGCTTGCCGGGGCTGATGAGCCGCATCAAGGATCATCTGCATCTCGACGCGATGACCGTGACCGGCAAGACGCTGGGCGAGAACATCGCGGGCGCCGAAGTCTATGATGACGACGTGATCCGCACGGTCGAAGATCCGATCTATGCCGAGGGCGCGCTCGCGGTCTTGAAAGGCAATCTCGCCCCGGACGGCTGCGTGATAAAGCCCAGCGCCTGCGAGCCGCGCTTTCTCAAGCATTCCGGGCCGGCGCTGGTGTTCGACGATTATCCCTCGATGAAGAAGGCGGTCGACGATCCCGACCTCGACGTATCGGCCGATCATGTCCTGATCCTGCGCAATGCCGGCCCGCAGGGCGGGCCGGGCATGCCGGAATGGGGCATGCTGCCGATCCCAACCAAGCTCGTGAAGCAGGGCGTGCGCGACATGGTGCGGCTGTCGGATGCGCGGATGAGCGGCACCAGCTACGGCGCCTGCATCCTGCACGTCTCGCCGGAATCCTATATCGGCGGCCCGCTGGCGCTGGTGCGCAATGGCGACCGCATCACGCTGGATGTCGCCGCGCGCACCATCAACCTGGATATCCCGGAGGCGGAACTGGCAAAACGCCGCGCCGAGTGGAAGCAGCCGGAGACGCGTTTCGAGCGCGGCTATGGCTGGATGTTCACCAGGCACATCAAGCAGGCCAACGAAGGCTGCGACTTTGACTTCCTCGAAACGTCCTTCGGCGCGCCCGTCGACGAGCCGTCGATTTATTGAAGCAGCATCATTCCGGGGCGCGCGTTAGCGCGAACCCGGAATCTCGAGGTTCCCCGATGTGCAATTGCACATCTGAGGTTTGGTCCCTCGGACCATCCCGGAATGACAGCCAACTGAGGTAACGGAACATGACCAAACTCAGCGATGCCACCCGCAACAAGCTCAAGACCATCAGCACCGCCACGGTCGCAACCGCGCTGTTCAAGCGCGGTTTCCGAACCCAATGCATTCAGGACGTGCATCCGCTCAGCCCGGATCAGCCGACACTGGTCGGCGAAGCCTTCACGCTGCGCTACATGCCGGCGCGCGAGGATTTGAACAAGTTGGAGGTGTTTCGCGATCGCTCGCATCCGCAGCGCAAGGCGGTGGAAGATTGTCCTGTTGGCGCGGTGCTGGTGATGGACAGCCGCAAGGACGCCCGTGCCGCGTCCGCGGGCGCCATCCTGGTGACGCGGCTGATGCAGCGCGGCGTTGCCGGCGTCATCACCGATGGCGGATTTCGCGATTCCGCCGAGATCGCCAAGCTCGGCTTTCCCGCCTATCACCACCGGCCGAGCGCGCCGACCAATCTGACGCTGCACCAGGCGATCGAGATCAACGGTCCGATCGGCTGCGGCGACGCGCCGGTGTTTCCCGGCGACGTGATCCTCGGCGACAGCGACGGCGTGATCGTGATTCCCGCGCATCTCGCCGACGAAATCGCCAATGAGGCGTTTGAAATGACCGCGTTCGAGGACTTTGTCACCGAGCAGGTTCAGAAGGGCCGCGGGATCTTCGGGCTTTATCCGGCCACTGACGAGCAGACGTTGGTCGATTTCGCGGCATGGCGGAAGGCAACGGGGCGGTAGATACCCGTAGCCGCCGTCACGAGTTGCGTAGGTCCCGACGATACATGAACCTTTCCATCTCGGGCACGAAGCGCTCTTGCTGGAATCCCGCCTTCAACAGCACCCTTTGCGACGCGATGTTTTGCGGATGGGCGAAGGCGCGCAGCATCGGCCAGCGCGCCTGTTGCCTTGCCAACGCGACGCAGAAAAGCGTCAACTCCGTCGCATAACCCTTGCCCCATGCGGCCGGAGCGAAGAAATATCCGATCTCGACGCCCCAGCCGGGGTCGAATGGGTCTTCATAGAGCCCGCCAAAACCAATCGCGGCGGCCGCTTCTTTCTCGACAATGATCCAGGGAGCGCAGCCGGTGCGCCGGCGCTGCCGCTCATGCGCAGCGAGATAGCGCCGGCAGTCCCGCAGCGACGCCTGCGGCGTCGTGTACTGCATCGCCGTCGCGTCCCCGAGAAACTCAAATAATGGCGCAGCGTCCGTCAGACGCGGCGGCCGGAGCAGCAGGCGCGCGGTTTCGATCGGCATCCATCCAGTCTACGCCGGGTGAACCCAAAATTGAAACCCGCCAAGACCGGAAGCTGTTGGCGTCAACCTTCAGGCGTCCGCTTGATCCGCCAATCCCACCGCCCACAACGCAAAGGCATACGCGATCGCGACTTCATCGAGCCGGTGGAAGCGCCCCGAGGCGCCGCCATGGCCCGCGCCCATATTGGTGCGCAACAGCACCGGTCCGCCGCCGGTCATGGTCGCGCGCAGCCGCGCGATCCATTTCGCCGGCTCCCAATAGGTGACGCGCGGATCGGTCAACCCGCCCATCGCCAGGATCGCCGGGTAATCCTTGGCCGCGATATTGTCGTAAGGCGAATAGGACAGGATGGTCTTGAAGTCGGTTTCGCTCTCGATCGGGTTGCCCCATTCCGGCCATTCCGGCGGCGTCAGCGGCAGCGTGTCGTCGAGCATGGTGTTGAGCACGTCGACGAACGGCACCTCGGCGACGATGCCGGCGAACAATTCGCCGGCGCGATTGGCGACCGCGCCCATCAGCATGCCGCCGGCGCTGCCGCCATGGCCGACGATGCGTTTTACGCTGGTGTATTTGGCATCGATCAGCGCACGGGCGCTTGTCGCGAAATCGTCAAAGCTGTTGGTCTTCTTCGCGCGCTTGCCGTCGAGATACCAGCCCCAGCCCTTGTCGGCGCCGCCACGGATATGTGCGATCGCATAGACAAAGCCGCGGTCCACCAGCGACAGCCGGTTGGCGGAAAACGACGCCGGCATCGCCATGCCGTAGGAGCCGTAGCCATACAGCAGCAGCGGCGCGCGGCCGTCGCGCACCAGATTCTTGTGGTGCAAGATCGACACCGGCACCTCGGCGCCGTCATGCGATTTCGCCATGATGCGGGTGGTGACGTAGTCGGCGGGGTTATGGCCGGAAGGGATTTCCTGGCGCTTGCGCAAGGTGCGCGAGCGGCGCGCCATATCATAGTCGTAGACTTCCGACGGCGTCGTCATCGACGAATAGGAGAAACGCACGTTGGTGGTGTCGAATTCATAGCCGCCCATGGTGTCCAGCGAATACGCCGTCTCGTCGAAGGCAATGGCGTGTTCGTCGCCGTTACTAAGGTCGCGGATCACGATCGAGGGCAGCGCATTGGCGCGTTCCAGCCGCACCAGATGATGCGCGTAGAGTTCGATATCGAGAATATAGACGCCCTCGCGATGCGAGATCAGGTCGCGCCAGTTGGCGCGCTCCGGCGCAGCCAGCGGCGCGGTGACGATCTTGAAGTCGATGGCGCCATCGGCATTGGTGAGAATGAACAGTTCGTCGCCGCGATCGGCGAGCGAATATTGCACGCCCTCTTCGCGCGCCGCCACCAACCGCGGTTTTGCGCGCTCGTCAACCAGATCGATCAGCCGCTGCTCGGAGGTTTCGTGGTCGCCGCCGGCGATCACGCAAAATCGCCCAGTCGCGCTTTCATGGATATGGGTGAACCAGCCGAAATCCTGCTCCTCGTAAATTAGAACATCGTCCGATTGCCGGGTGCCGAGGCGATGCCGCCACACCTGCATCGGGCGATGGTTGTCGTCGAGCTTCACATAATAGAAGGCCGTCGAAGCGGCGTTCCACACGACCGCACCATCGGTCTCCTCGACCATATCGTCATGGTCGGTGCCATTGGCCCAGTCGCGCACGCGGATCGTGAAATATTCGGAGCCCTTGATATCCGCGCTCCAGGCTTCGAGCTTGTGGTCCGGTGAATGCCGGCTGCCGCCGAACTTGAAATATTCATGGTCGGCCGCGAGCTTGTCGCCATCGAGCAAAATCTCGATCTCGCCGCCGTCGCGCGGGCAGCGGCCGTACATCTCATGCTCGCCGCCGTCGCGGAATTTGCGCAAGTAAGCATAGGGACCGTCCGGCGCCGGCACGTTGGAATCGTCCTCCTTGATCCGCCCGCGCATTTCCTTGACCAGTGTCTTCTGCAAGCCCGCGGTGTGGCCGAGCAGGCTTTCGGTGTAGGCATTCTCCGCTTCGAGGTATTTGCGGATATCGTCATCCAGGATCGAAGGGTCGCGCAGCACCTCCTGCCAGTTGGCGTCCTTCAGCCAGGCATAGTCATCGACCACGGTAATGCCGTGGGTGGTGAAGGAATGCGGACGGCGCGGCGCCGATGGCACGGGCAGAGATTTTGCTGTTTTGATCGGTTTTGTCACTTAGGTCCTCGTTGAGCCAGCGGGCACCAGCCCCACATGCCATATCGGTTCGATCAAGACGGATTGCCAGACCTGTCGCCTTCGCGCCAGAGCCGTGCGCAGAAGTTCTTTCCTATCTGACGTGACCAATTATGGGTGCCAGTTGGTGGTGGGAGCACCTCTCCCATGGGGAGAGCAGAGGCGGCCATTGGCCGCCGTCCTAGAACAGGACGCCAATGCTTTGCATTGGCTATCGCGTAGCGCCGGGTGAGGGGATCAGGACTAACGATAGACCGTAACCCCTCACCTCAACCCTCTCCCACAGGGAGAGGGAGTTCACCGCCGCCGTCGAGATGGATCGTATCAAATTGGCAGTGATTCAACTATTGCGCAGGCGCGCGCCGGCATTGGCGCCGAACATCGGGATCCGGTTGACGGCCAGCACCACCGCGAAAGTGATGACCAGCATCGCGATACCGAGCACGGAGATCGCCGCGAGATCGCCGCTTTCGTTGAGGTCGTAGATCAGCACCGAGAGCACCTTGGTCTGCGACGTGAACAGCACGATCGCGGCGGAAAGTTCCCGCATCACCCCGATGAAGATGAAGCACCAGGTCGCGATCACGCCGGTGCGCAACAGCGGGGCGGTGATCTGGCGCAGCGACTGCAGCCGGGTGGCGCCGAGGATCCGGCTGGCGTCCTCGAGTTCGGGATGAATGGTGGCGAACGCTGCCTGCAATTGCTGATAGGCCGACGGAAGATTGATGGTGAGGAACGCGATCAGCAGGATCCACAGCGTGCCGTAGAGCACAAAGGGCGGCCGGGTGTAGCTGAGGAACAGTCCGACGCCGAGTACGATGCCGGGAACCGCGACCGGCGCGGTGGCGAGAAAGCCGAGCAGGCGATGGCCGGCGATGACACGGCGGGTGGTGACATAGGCGATCACAAGCGCCAGCAGGGTGCCGATGGTCGCGGTCGCGGTGCCGAGAATAACGGTGTTCTTGAGCGCAAGCTGGGTCGACGACAACTCAGTGAACACGAATACAATGTTGTGCAGCGTCAGCGTCGCCGGCGTCACCAGCGTGGTCGCGTTCGGCGAGAACGCCGCGTTCAGCAGCGCGAAATAGGGCAGGAATACCGGGCTGAGCAGGATGACGAGGCAAAACGCCAGCGCCGCCCAGCGCCACGCTCTCATCTCGACGCGGCGCGGCGCACCGTATTTGCCGCCGACCACCGAATAGCCGCGGCGGCCCAGGATGAATTTCTGCGCCTGCAGCAGCAGGATGGTGAGCAGCAGCAGCGGCACCGCGGCGGCGGCGGCGAGTTCGAGTTTGGGCGGATACTGGAACAGGCTCCAGATCTTCGTGGTCATGGTGTGGAAGCCGGCCGGCAGCGCCAGGATTGCCGGCGAGCCGAACAAGGTCATGGCCTGCAGGAACGCGATCAGGGCGCCGGCGACGAGGGCAGGGAGCGCCAAGGGAATGGTGACGCGCCGCGCCGTGGTCCATGCCTTGCCGCCAAGGATGGCGGAGGCGTCTTCGAGTTCGCCGGGCATATTATCCAGCGCATTGGCGACCAGCACGAACACGAATGGAAACGTGTAGCAGGAAATCACAAAGATGATTCCGGTCAGCGAATAGATGTTGAACAGATGCGCGTCGGATTCGGCTGATGTGATGAAGCGGTAGAGCTGGTTGAGCAATCCGCTGTTCGGCGCCGCCAGCAATTCCCAGGCGACCGCCCCGAGGAATGGCGGCGTCACGAACGAGGCCGTCACCAAAGCGCGGATCAATTGCCGCCCGGGCATATCGGTGCGCGACACCAGCCATCCCATGGGTGCAGCGACGATGCAGCAGATGATGGCGGAGGTGGTGGCGATGATCGCGGTGGTCAACAACGGATCGAGGAAATCCGGATCGGTGAACAGCGTGACGAAATTCTGCAGCGTCAGGTGATTGGCCTTGTCGGTGACGCTGTAGAGCGCCGAGCCACGACATCGGCAGCACGATCAGCAGGATCAGAAACGCCGCGAATAATCCGAGGACCGGCTTGGTCCAGTCGAATTTGGCTTTGGGCGCGATGCTGGTGGTGATGGTCATGTTATCCGCGAGTTCAGATTTCTTCCTCATCCTGAGGAGCGGCGTCTTCGCCGCGTCTCGAAGGATGAGAGCGCAGGGTCGTCTCATGGTTCGAGACGGCGCTAGCGCGCCTCCTCACCATGAGGAAACTAAACTTTAAACAGCCGTGCATACCGCGTCTTGATCTCTTCCGTCATCTTCTCCACGCCGGCGGCGTCTTCCTTCATCAGCTTGATGTCGGAAATCTTGCGGCGGCCCGGCTTCGACTGCACCTGCGCGTGAACTGAATATTGCGCGGTGAAATCGATGAAGAATTGCTGGGTTTCGCGGGTGTGCAGCCAGGCCTGGAACAGCCGCGCGGCATTGGGATGCGGCGCGGTGGCGAAGATGCCGGTCGGCCCCGAGATCGTCGGCGTGCCCTCGGTGGGATACACCGGCTCGACCGGCTGTCCGGCCTCCTTCAGCAGCACGATGCCGTATTCGTTGCCGTCGGCCATCACCGCGCGCTCGCCCAGCGAAAGCTTTTTCGGTGGATCGGTCGATGACTGCACCTGCATGACGCGCTGCTTGGACAGTTTCTCCAGGTAATCCCAGCCGAGTTCGCGCACCGTCTCGAACGTCGCGGTCATGATGGTGCCGCTATAGGCCGGATGGCCCTTGACCATCTTGCCGGCCCATTTCGGATCGAGCAGATCGGCAAAGCTTTTCGGCGCGTCTTCCGGCTTCACCAGATTGGTGTTGTAGGCGATCGACGACAGCCAGATTCGCGACGTGGCGAACATGCCGTCAGGATCGCGATATTCAGGCAGGAAATGCTGCGCGATGTCCTCGGTGACGAACGGCGCCAGCCAGCCGTTCCTCTTCCAGGTGATGAAGTGCGAGGCGTCGGAACTGTTGATCACGTCCACCGCGCGGATGCTGCTGGAAAATTCCTGATCCACCCGCTGAAACAACCGCTCCGATCCGGAGCGTTCGATCTGCACGGTGATCCCGGGATATTTCGCCTCGAACGCCTTGCCGAGCTTCTCGCCGACCGGAAGATCCATCGAGGAGTACAGGATTACTTTGGCCTCCTTGCGCGCGGCTTCGATCAGGTCAGGCGTGATCGCCACCGGCTCGGGCGCCGCGGCCTTCAAGGGGCTAGCGAACACGGTGAGCCCGAGCGCCGCCGAGCCCTTGATGAGATCGCGCCGGGAAACTCGCTTTCGCATTGCTTTTGCCTCCCTGTCTCAGACGTGGAAGATTTTCTGGTAACGCGCCTTGATCTCTTCGCTCTGCTTCTCCGCGCCTTCGGCGTCTTCCTTCATCAGCTTGATGTCGGCGAGCGGCTTGCGGCCGGGATGTTCCTTGACCTGGGCATGCAGCGAGCGCAGGCCACCGGCATCGATCACGATCCGCTGCGCTTCCGGCGTGAAGCAATAATTCTGGAACAGCTTTGCGGCGTTGGGATTGGGCGCCGCCTTGAAGATGCCGTTGGGCCCGACGATGAACGGCGTGCCCTCGGCCGGATAGACCGCCTCGACCGGCTGGCCGGCTTCCCTGAGCAGAAAGATATTGTATTCGGTGCCGTCGGCCATCACGCTGCGCTCGCCGAGCGACAGCTTCTTCGGCGGGTCGGTCGCCGATTGCACCTGCATGATGTTCTGTTTCGCGAGCTGCTCGTAGTAATCCCAGCCGATGTCGCGAACCATTTCGAAGGTCGCGGTCAGGATGGTGCCGCTGTAGCCGGGATGCGCCTTGACGATCTTGCCCTTCCATTTGGGATCGAGCAGGTCCTTGAAACTCGCCGGCGCGTCCTCGGCCTTCACCAGCTTGGTGTTGTAGGCGATCGGGCTCAGCGTGGCGCGGAAGCCGGCATAGGTGCCGTCGGCGATCGCGATGCTCGGGCTTGTAATGCTTCGCCACATCTTCCGGCACGTAGGGCAGCAGGATGCCCTGCCGCTTCCACGCCAGCAGATGCGCGGCGTCGGACGAATTGGCGATGTCGACGGCGTGGACGTTGCTGGCATATTCCTGGCCGACGCGCTGGAACACCCGCTCGGCGCCGGTGCGCTCGACCCGCACGTCGATGCCGCCGAATTTCTCCTTGAACGAGGCCGCGATCTTTTCCGACACCGACAGGTCGATCGAGGTGTACCAGACCACCTTGCCTTCCTTCTTCGCCGCCTCGATCAGTTGCGGCGTGATCGCTTCCGGCGGCGGCGCCTCGGCGCGGGCGGGCGCGGCGAACACGGTTCCGAGCGCCAGCGCGGTCGAGGCTTTCAGGCGCAGCGCGCTCTGGAGAACGTCGCGTCGGGAAAGTTTTCGCTTCTTCATCGCGTCCTCCTGTTTGCTGTTATCGGCTCAGCGCCCGGCAGCGCTCGGGCGGCAGCGTGAGCCAGACCTCGGTGCCCCTGGGAACCGGCGTTTTCCGTCGCCGTGACCACGCGCAAGCGTCGTGCCGTCAGGGGTTTCGACCATGTAGTCGCGGTTGGCGCCGAGAAACACCTGGCGCGTCACGGTGGCCTTGATGGTATTTTCGGGCGATGCCGGCGCCTGCGTCGAAAGCTGGATGTCGTGCTGGCGGATCGCGACCGCAGCGCTTTGGCCGGCGTTGAAGTTTCGCGCCGACCACCTGCAGGGTCGCGCCGGCAAAGGCGAAATGGTTGTCGTCACGGGCCTCTGCCCTTGATCACATTGCTGGCGCCGATGAAGCGGGCGACGAATTCCGATTGCGGCCGGTCGTAGATGTCTTCCGGCGTGCCGAGCTGGTCGATCCTGCCGCCGTTCATCACCGCGATCAGATCGGCGGTGGTCATCGCCTCGGACTGGTCGTGGGTGACATAGACCGTGGTGTAGCGGTATTCGTCGTGCAGCCGGCGAATTTCAAAACGCATTTCCTCGCGCAGATTGGCGTCGAGGTTGGACAAGGGCTCGTCGAGCAGCAGCGTTTCCGGTTCGACGATCAGCGCGCGCGCCAGCGCCACGCGCTGCTGCTGTCCGCCGGACAATTCGCCGGGATAACGCTGCGCCAGGATTTCGAGTTTTGTCGTCTCGAGGATCGCCTTGAGTTTTTTGGCGATGGTGTCGCGATCGAGTTTTCGCAAGCGCAGCCCATAGACGATGTTTTCGGCGACCGTCATGTGCGGCCACAGCGCGTAGCTCTGGAAGATCATCGACATCTTGCGCTGCTCGGGCGGCAGCGTCCGCGCCTTCGACGACACCAGCCGGTCGCCGACACGGATCTCGCCGTCGGAGGGTTCGAGAAAGCCGGCGATCAGCCGCAGCGTCGTGGTCTTGCCGCAGCCGGAGGGGCCGAGCAGGCAGACCAGCTGGCCGTGGTCGATCCGCAACGAGACATCATCGACCACCGCAAGCGATCCAAATCGCTTGGTCAGGCCACGCAAATCAACGGACGCCAAACAACGATCCTCCCCCAAATTTGCGCGGATCACGCGCGCGCCGTTGTCGGCCGCTTATTTATCGCTGGATCAATATAAGCACGAACAAGGGGGCGCGCGGAAAGGCTCAGGCCGCCCTCACGCGCTTACACTTTCGCCGAGCCAGTCGATCGCGGCCTCGACGCCGCCCTTGCCATGGGGGATATCGAGCGCCTTGAGGCCGACCTCGATGACACCCAGCGTGCCCAGGATCATCGGCGCGTTGACATGCCCCATATGGGCGATCCGGAACGCCGGCGCCTGCGAGTTCGCCGATGCCGACGCCCAGCACCACGCCGCATTTCTCCTTGCAATAGCGCTGCAGCGCGACCGGATCGTGGCCGTTGGCCATCACGACTGTCGTGACCGTGTTCGACCGCTCGCCGGGCTCGGCGATGTTGAAGCCGAGCACCTGGCCCTCGGACCAGACCGAAACCGCGCGGCGCACCGCTTCGGCCAGCAGGCGATGGCGCAGGAAGACGTTCTCGAGCCCTTCCTCGAACAGCATGTCGATCGCCTGGCGCAGCGCGAACAATAGATGCACCGGCGCGGTGCCGGCATATTTGCGGTAATGCTCCTCGCCCTCGCGCTCGGTCCAGTCCCAATACGGCGTGCGCAGGTTGGCTTTCTTGTGCACCTCGCGGGCGCGGTCGTTGGCGGCGACGAAGCCCAGGCCCGGAGCGGCGCCATCAGGCCCTTCTGCGAGCCGGACATCGCGACGTCGATGCCCCACGCGTCCATCTGAAACGGCATGCAGCCGAGCGAGGCGACGGCGTCGACCATGAACAATGCCGGATGGCCTGACGCCTTGATCGCCTTGCCGATGGCTTCGATGTCGTTGTAGGCGCCCGAGGCGGTATCGACCTGCACCGCGAGGATCGCCTTGATCTGGTGCGTCCTTGTCCTGCCGCAGACGGGCCTCGACCTCGGCGGGGCGGATGGCGCGGCGCCAGTCGCCCTTCAGCACTTCGACGTCGGCGCCCATCGCGGCCGCGGCATTGCCCCAGCCGATCGCGAACCGGCCGCTTTCCAGCACCAGCACCTTGTCGCCGCGCGACAGCACATTGCTTAAGCACCGCTTCCCAGGCGCCATGGCCGTTGGCGATATAGATGTAGGAGTGGCCCTTGGTGGCGAACAGTTTGGAGAGATCGGCGAGCAGGCTGTCGGTCATGCCGATCATCTGATCGGAATAGATGTCCAGCGCCGGACGATGCATGGCGCGAAGCACTTCGTCGGGCATGGTGGTGGGCCCGGGGATGGCGAGAAATTCCCGGCCCGCGCGAACGGTCATTTTTCTTGTTCCTTTTGGGTTTGCCCGAGGAAGGGATGAGGGGTGTGATGCGAAATCAAGCTAGACCCGGATGATAATGGATTGAAGCCGTCATTGCGAGGAGCCAACGGGTCTCGCCTTCGGCGAGCCCGATGACAGGCTCCGCGACGAAGCAATCCATTGCCGCAGCGAAAAGAAAGAATGGATTGCTTCGTCGCGTTGCTCCTCGCAATGACGCTGTAAGTCGCGGTTCGTAATGACGGGGGACATCGAACAAAACCATCTATCGCTTGGTCTCGCGGCAGCCGGCGGCTTCGGCCTCGTCGACCGAGCAGAACCAGCGCGTGCCTTTTGAGATCTGCATCTTGATCTTTGCATACCAGCGGCTGGTGGGCTGATGATAGATGCATTCGCCGGAGCGGTTGACATTGCCCTTGATGGTGCAGTCGGGCGAGGGCGCGACCGATCCCGACGCCGATGCCAGCAGGATGGCTCTGGCATTCTCCGGCGGCTTGGCGGCGCCGAGAATGGTGGTCTTCTTGTTGCGGACGCGCCAGTCCCACGGCGCGATGAAGGCGCCCTGCCACATCCCGGCCTTGGCCTCGCGCGCGGCTTTTTCGTCAGCCTCGTAATCATGGGAAACCCGCAGATAGGCCAGCGCCCAGCCGTTCGCCACCAGCCATTTCTGGATGTCCTCGCCGTCGACCTCGCAGCGCGCCACCGTGCGGCCTCGGCGGTCGACGACCTGGCGGGGGTGACAGGTCCAGCTCTTGTTGCCGGCATGCTTGATCAGCTCGTCGCGCGCGGCGACGCCGCAGGTCCAGCGCTCGCCAGAATTGTTCAGGCACAGCTGGTCTACCGACGGCGCGTCGATGCCGCCGAGGCGGATGCGGGTGTTGCCGATCTGGATGTGATCGCCCTCGCGGATCTTTGGGACGCCGGTGATATCGGCGGCCTGCGCCAGCGCCGGCAACAGCGTAAAGGCAATCGCGAGCAGGAATTTCATCGACATGCGGAGGCCGTGTCCGTGGGGATGCACCAAAGGGGCCGGATTGTGCGGTGGATTTGGCTGGTATACCAGCGCCGGGCGCCGCGCGCGTTGTCAATTTAACGCGAGATGCGAACCTCGTTCATTGAAGGCCTCTCATGCATCGGCGACGGGACTGAGCCCCCTCTCCAACCCAACTCGGGTTTACCCGATTTGGGCATATCATATGTAGAAGTCGGATATATCCGACTTCGAGCGGGAGAGGGTCGGGGTGAGGGGGTACGGTCTATCGATAGATCTGGTCCCCTCACCCGGCGCTGCGCGCCGACCTCTCCCAATGGGAGAGGTGCTGGACCCGATTCCGGATCGAATTCCATGAAGCACTGCTAACCCCGCAGCATCGCCCGGCGCGCCAGTGCGAGGCCCATCAGCACGAAGGCGGATGTGGCCTCGGGGCCGCCCACCAGAATCCGCGTCGGCGTCTTCATCTTGTTCCACTCATAGGCCTTGAATGGCCCGTGGCGGCCGCCTTCGCCGAGATGGGTGACGATGCAATGCAGCGCCGGGATAAAATTTTTCACCTCCGCGCCGAGATGGCCGAGCGCGATCAGCGCCAGCGCCGCGTCGAACGCGTTCATCTCGGCCACGATCAATTCGCCCTCGACATAGGCCAGCACCCTGGCCCGGATCAGCTCGAACGCGCCATCGGGATCGATCGCGAGCCGCGCCGCCAAAGGCAGCGCCATGAACGCCGCGTAGCAGCGGCCGAAATAGGCGCAATAAAGCTCCGGCAGATAATAGATATGCGAGCGCGGATCGGTGAACGCGCCGCTGGTCACCAGCCGCTTCTGGAAACCGATGATGCGGTGAACGGTTTGGAGCCGCGACGGCGTCTCGAGGATCTTCCATCGGCTCAAATTGCGGAAGCTGACCTCGAGAATGTCGAGATTGAGCGTCGGATCGAGGTCGTTGCCGTAGGGCCGTTCGCCGGCGAGATTGTCGATCCAGGTGACGACGCCGCCTTCGTAATCGATGTGGTCGTTGAGCGGCACCGTCACCCGCGGTTCGTTGTCGCCGGGGCCGACCTGGTAGCCGGCATAGAAATCCAGCAGCGGCTGGTTCAGGATCGGATCCTGCGAGCCGGCCTGGGTCGCGGCCGAAAAGGCGCAGGCGGTGGTGTCGCAATCCGGCACGTAGATGCCGAAACCGAGATCCTGCTTGATCTGCGCGAAAAACCGCGAAAACCGCGGATGCGGCAGTGGCGCCAGCGCCGTGACCACGCTGACCGTGTTGCCGTCGTGCGCCCGCACTTCCTCGCGGCTGGTGGTGAGGCAAAAATCGATCATGTCGTCGATCGCCCGGCGCGACGCCGCGACCTGGTCCGGCGAGGCGAGACCGGTCTCGATAAAGCCCAACAGCGCCTCGGTGAAGAACGCGTCGTAATAGGCCGAACGGTGGCGGATCTGCACCGGCTCCCACATCGGCTCGGCGATGCCCTGCCAGGGCGGGTTGATCAGCTCAGCGGCCGGCGAGCGCGCGATGAAGATCCGCGCCAAATTGAACAGCAGCGTCGAATTCTTGTAGCCGCGCGCGTTCAGCCCGGTCAGCGCCATCAGGAGTTCGCGGCCGCCGACATCCGGATCGCCGATCAAATTGAAGGCGGCATAGGTCGGGATGAAGCCGTTCTTCTTGAACGAGCCCAAGAGATGCGCCCCGCAGGTCCGGATCACCCGCTCGATCTCGCTCATTTCAGGCGCCGGCGCCGGCGCCGGGGCGGGGCCTGGCCGGGGATGCCGCAGCCCGATGGTATCCAGCAACTCCGCCACCGGCTGGCCGATCGCCGCCCAGTCCGGGGTTTCGTCGTCCCGGGCCCGGGTCAGCGCTTCGCGCAGGCCCGCCAGCCGGGTCGCGTCCTGCAGCTCCTTCAGCCCGGTCCGGCGCAGCAACGGCCGCAGCGCCGGGTTGCCGAGCGCGGTCCGGTAGAACTTGCCGAGATGCGGGTCGCCGCTTCCCGGCCGCTGCAAGAGGGGATCGCAGACATCATAGAGCGACGGGCCGTCCTTCCGGGCCGTCAGCGCCCGGTAGGCCGCGCCTGCGATGTGATGAAAATTCATTGCAGATTCTTTCCGTGGCCACTTGTCGCATGTCGCACCGGCCGCGCCAATCCGCGCAGCCGGGGATCGACAGCGTATTCAAACACCGCCCTAAGCTCTTGGAAAATGGCGTCAAACGCTTGGAATATGCATGTGACATATGTCACATAAAAGCATGACCATTTGGCGGCTTTTCGGTGGAACCGACTATCCCCAGCCACATTCCCTAAATGGGACGGAGCCTTGCCTGGGCGGGGCTTGCGGGTTAACGGTTTGTTTGCTGCACTGCCACAAATTGATTAGGTAGCGCCGCAAATTGAGCGTATTTGGGCGTCACACGGACGGATAATCCCACATACCGCAGACATCTTTGGGCGCGACCAGAACGGCGCGCGCGCCTTTGACGACGACAGGAATGAACCGCGATGAAAGTAACGCAGCTTCGCATCTCCCGCCGCTCGGTCACCGTGGCCGCCGCTCTTTTTGGCATGGTCTCGCTGGCGATCGGCGCCCATGCCGCGCTCAACAAGCGTTCGCTGGACGCCGCCAGGACCATTGCCGAGCAGGGCACTGATGCCATGAAGGGCCCGTCCCGGATCGCCTTGGTGATCGGCAACGGCCATTACCCCGACGCCAATGCGCCGCTGGCCCAGCCGATCAATGACGCTCGCGCCTTGACGGCCGCGCTGCGCCGCAACGGCTTCGACGTCGACGTGGTGGAAGACGCCAGCAAGGATGACATGCAGCGCGCGGTCGACCGGCTGAAGGCCCGGATCAGCAAGGACAGCGTCGTCATGCTGTTCTTCGGCGGCTTTGGCGTCGAGACCCGGGGCCAGAGCTTCATGATCCCGGTCGATGCCGCGATCTGGAAGGAAGCCGACGTCCGCCGCGACGGCGTCAGCGTCGAATCCGTGCTGGACGTGGTGAAGGAGCAGGGCGCCCACGCCCGGATCGCCGTCGTCGACGCCTCCCGCCGCAACCCCTATGAGCGCCGCTTCCGCAGATACTCCCACGGCCTTTCGCCGATCGCAGCCCCGGACAACGCCCTGATCCTGTCGTCGGCCACCCCCGGCAAGGTCGCCGACGATTCCGACGCCGCCAACAGCGTGCTGGTGACCGAACTGCTCGGCCACATCAACGCCAACGTCGACACCAAGACCGCCGCCGGCGCCGAAACCCTCTTCAACAAGACCCGCGTCGCCGTCTCGCAAGCCTCCGACGGCGAGCAGGTGCCCGCAGTGTCGTCCTCGCTGAGCGAAGACATCCCGCTGGCCGCCGCCAAGGCGGGGAGCTAAGGCGCACCGTCTAACGCCTCGCACCGTCATTCCGGGGCGCGCGTGAGCGCGAACCCGGAATCCAGAGGTGATCGCGCGCCAGATTCCGATCTCGCGCGACAGCGCCTTTCCAAAATCCGCCTCTCGCGCAACAACCTCGTCATTGCGAGGAGCGCCGCGACGAAGCAATCCAGCTTGCTATCCACCAAGCCGTGAAATGGATTGCTTCGCTACGCTCGCAATGACGGCTGAGACTCCGGTCGCCATATCAGCACACTCGGTGCCACCTCTCCCATCGGGAGAGGTCGAATTTTGAGCGAAGCGAAAAATTCGGGTGAGGGGTTACGGTCTATCGTGAGCGCGTAACCCCTCACCCGGCGCTGCGCGCCGACCTCTCCCGATGGGAGAGGTGAAGGCAACGCGCTTCCAAATGCCGGTGCCCGCCTACTTCGCATCCGCCGACATCACCGGCCGCACCGGATCGCCCTCGCGTAGCAAGGCCCCCGCGCGCGCCACCACGATGTCGCCTTCGGCCACGCCCTCGCGGATTTCCACCTGGCCCCCCGACATCAGCCCGATCTCGACCCGCCGTGTTTCGACGCGGGCGCGGCGCACCACCTGCACCACGGTGCCGGCCGAGCCATAGAGGATGGCGGTGAGCGGCACCGACACGCCGCAGCTTTGCCCGGTCTTGATCAGCGCCCGCGCCGACGAATTCACCAACAGGCGCCGGTTGGTGGTGACCGCGACGAACACCTGGCCGAGCTGGCTGTTGGGCTCGATGGTCGAGGCCACCCGCCGCACCTTGCCGTCGACCTCGCCGGTGCCGATGATCTTGATCCGCGCGGTCTGGTTGACTGCGAGCTTGGGCAGGTCCCGCACCGGCACCATGCCGACCAGGTCGAACTCGCTGCGCGCGATGATGGAAAACAGTGCCTCGCCCCGGGGCGAGGCGACGCTGCCGATCACCGCCGTGGAGGCGGAGATGGTGCCGGCCACCGGCGCCTGGATCTGCACCGAGCCGCCCTCCGGCAACGTCAGCCGCGCCAGCGCCTGCCCGGCCGTCACGCTGTCCCCGGCCTCGGCCAGGATTTCTGCGACCTTCAACCCCGGCCGCTCGGGGCGAACAGCGGTTTCCTCCTTTGGAATCAGGATGCCGGACACCTCGACGATGTTGGAAAAGCACGATTTCACCGCCTTCAGCACGGTGACGGCCGCGCCCTTGGGGGCGTCGGCTTCTTCCGCGGCGAGGGAGGGGTGCAAGGAGAGGCAGAGCAGGGCGGCGGCGAGGGGAGCGAGCCGGTTGAGTAATAGGCCACGCGGGGGGAGGTGGGTCATTAGTTATCCAGCTTTGCTTGCGGGGGTCACCGATATCAGAAGGCGGGCGTGGGGGCCAAGCGGTTGCCCCACAACTTATTGGTGAGTGCGGGTCAAATGACCTATCATTGATCGGCGACAGTTTCCGTAAACCCATCAATCCCCTCGGCCATGGCCTTCGTCGACCTCAAACGCTCCTTTGTCCCCGTCAAGAAAGACGAAGAGGCCAACCTCTCGATCGGCGACCAATGGGGCCAGCGCTACGCTGGCTGGTTGAGCTGGGCGGGACTTCTGGAACACAAACGCGTGGTTCTGCTCGCCGAGGCCTTAAGCGGCAAGTCGGAAGAATTTAAACACGCCGCATCCGGCTTGCGCGCCAAGGGCAGCTTTGCTTTCGACACCACGGTCGAGAACCTAGTCGATCAGGCCTTCCTCGTGAAGCCGGACGAGCAGGCCGCGCTAGACCGCTGGAAGGCCGGTGACGAGGTGGCGTGGTTCTTCCTGGATTCCGTCGATGAAGCCCGCTTGAACCGCAAGCGCTTGAAAGATGCGTTGCTTCGCCTAGCTGCGTCTATCGGCCCAGCACTCGGCCGGGCACATATCCTTGTTTCATGTCGCGTCAGCGACTGGCAGGGCGAACCGGATCGGACAACGATCCTCAGTTTCTTGCCCCTGCCGAAGGCAGCGCCTCCCGCCGCTCAAGGCGACGATCCAGACGCTGCCCTGCTCGATCCGATCTTCGCGCACGAAGAGCAACAGGGCGTAAGCCCAGAAAAGGACAAGACCGAGACGGTGCCTGAGTTGACCGTCGTGCGACTTGTCCCGCTGAGCGAAGACCAGCGTCGCATGCTGGCACAGGCGGAAGAACTTCCCGACGTCGACACCTTTCTCAAAGCGGTCGAGCTGCATGGTCTGGATGCTCTGGCCGAGCGCCCCGGCGACGTTCTTGAACTCGTTCGTTATTGGAAAACACATGGGGGGTTCGGATCGCTTTTGCAGATGACGGAAGAGACCGTGAAGGTGAAGTTGGCCGAGATCGATCCCTATCGCCCCGATAATGCCGAACTGACCCAGGAAGAGGCACGGCAAGGGTCCGAACGGCTCGCCGCTGGACTTACACTCGCTAAATCGTTCACGCTCGCGGGACCAGGGGGCGCTGCCGATCCCTCGCTCGCCGCCGGGGCGGTCAAGGCGAATGACCTCTTCAACGATTGGGTCACTCCAAAAATTAGCGCGTTGCTGCGTCGCGGGATTTTTGCTCCCGCAACTTATGGCCGGGTACGTTTTCACCACCGCTCAACCCAGGAGTATCTAGCCGCCCAATGGCTTCATCGCCTATTGGAAGCGGGATGCGATCCCGTCGAAATCTTCGACCTGCTGTTCGCAGTCTCGTATGGCGTCAAGACCGTCGTTCCTTCGCTTCGCGCCACCGCCGCGTGGTTGGCGCTCTGGCGCACCGATATCCGCGACGAGATCGTCGATCGCGATTCGATGCTGCTGCTGAAGGAAGGCGATCCCGGCAGTCTGCCCGATGAAGTCAAATCAAAGCTCTTGCTTCACCTTGCACGCCGCCACGCCAACGGCGACGTTGCCGACGACAATATTGATCGGCGGGCGCTGTGGATGTTCGCAAGCCCCAATCTGGTCGACGCCCATCCACAAAGCGTGGGACATCAATCCGCGGCCCGACTTCCGGGCTGACCTTATTCGCCTCGTCCGTGAAGGCAGAATTATAGGTTGTACCGATCTCGCTGTCGCGTTGGCCAGCGACGAGAATGCACGGGATTATTGGCGCGTGCTTGCTATCGATGCGCTCGTCGCCTGTCAGGCTGACCGCGAGCTGAAAACGATCGCGAAATCGTTCATCCGCGACGCTCCGCGAGCCCGGCCACCGCATGCCTCCGGTTTTTCCAGGGCGCTGTTTCCGAAATATATCAACGTTAAGCAGCTCTTCGAGGTCATCGAAAAGACCAAGCCAGCGAAAAGCTTCACGACAGACGGCTTCTCCTATACGATTGACAGCTTGTTCGACGCATGCCCCGCCGCCGACAAGCCCGAATTCATTGATCAGCTGGCGGTGGTGTGTCTTAAGCAACCCTTCGCTGAAGATTTCCGGCGTGTCTCAAAGCAACAGGTCGAACTGGCCAAATACTTAGGCGGCATCGCTCATGCCGGCGTCATCGCTCTCCGTGGCGGAACACCCTCCGATGGGCTCGTCAAATTGCTGTCCGTCGTGGAACGTGCGGAACGCGGAACCCATCGGCAAAATGAACAACCCGCGCTGAACACGTTGGTTCGCGACAACGCCTCGGTCAACCGCGCGTTGTTCTGGTATGACGTGGAAGAAGTCCGCGAATTTTCGAGAAAAGAGGGGCAGCAGCTCAATCACTACCTTTCTATCGGCGGGGCCGCTCTGTGGGGGCTCGCGGATCGAGACCTTGCGTGGCTCGAACAGGACCTTGTGACCAAACCCTTCGAGGATGACCGAAGAGTTGCGCTAAGCGCAATCACTGACCTGCTGGGGCGCGAGCTGAAAACACATGCACCGAGACTCCGCAAGCTCATCGGTAAGAACGCAGCGTTGCGCGCGGACCTCCAACAAAAACTCAAGCCACCCAAGCCAAGCGCCGCGTACCTGAGATCTCAGGCGGATCACGCCGTCTGGAAGAAAAAGACTTCGGCCAAGCGCGAAAAGGACAAGGAAAGCTGGCGCAAGTTCCGCGACAAAATCATCGCCGACCCGCAAGTGCTATCACACGTCACGAACGCGAAAGAAGCGCCGGTCGGATGGCTCTTGAATTTGACCACTTGGCTCTCGAAGAAGACGGGGAAGGAACGCGCCGCCGGCGCCCCGGGCTGGCAATTGCTCGAGTTGGCCTTCAGCCGCGCTGTCGCTGAAAACTATCGCGATGGCATGAAAACGCTTTGGCGCGTCGTGGAGCCCGAGACACCGGTCCGCAAGGAAGGCGGCGTGACTACCGTCAAGTGGATCACGATCCTGTCCGTCGCCGGGCTCAACATTGAAGCCGACGAAGATCCCAAATTTGGGTATTGTTTCAGCCCAGAGGAAACCCTCCGTGCGGCTTTGCATGGAACCATGTCCGGGCAGGGGTATCCCCCTTGGATGGACGCGCTGCTCAATCACGATCCTGCAACGGTCATTCCGATCGCGCGCAACGAATTCGCAAAAGAATGGGCCGGTGATGGCGCAAGCGCCAACTACTTTCTATACCATTTCTCCAAAGACAGTACGACGGTTCACCCAGAGCTTCGTGAAGCGATGTTCGAGGTCATCGTTGGTCATGAACCCGCCACGCTCAATCTGCTGGACCGCGGCATCGACATCCTCCTGCGCGAGCCCTTCACCCGCGAGCAGCTCGAGAAAGTTCGTACCATTGCTGAGGCCCGCTTCGGCGCGCATCAAAATGCTAAGCCGGAATGGGCAGCGCGATATCTTGGACTGCTGTTCTTTATCGACTTCATTGGAACTGCGCGGAAGTTGACCGCGTGGGTCGAGATCGGCGAAAAAGCTGAACGATACAAACTGGCTGAGGTCGCGCTCGGAATTCTTTTTGGCTTTCGCAATCCCGTGGCCGGCCGTGCCCTGTCGGGCGCGCCCGTTTCTTCACTCGAGAAGCTCTTGCTCCTAGGATACCGGTACATCAAACCCGCGAAAGACCTTGCATCCGACGATGAGGACGACGATTATTCGTGGCGTGACGATGCCGAGCGCGCGCGCAATGCTATCCTCAAGGCGCTGACCGATAGCCGCGGGGTCGAGGCTTACGGCGCCATGCGGCGGCTCGCCGATCATCGCGAGATGAGGCCACGCAAGCTCTGGCTTCGCGAGTTGGCGCGCCAAATGGCGGATCGCGATTCCGAATTGCCAGCCTGGACGCCCGGCGAAGTGATCGCGTTCGAGCGTGACCGCCTGCTGCCGCCAAAGACCGGCGCTCAGCTTTACCGCGTGGCGCAATCCGTTCTGAACCAGATTAATTGGAGGTTCGACCACGGCGATGCCAGCTCTCAGCCGGTCCTTTTGACCGCGAATGATGAGGACGCCGTGCAGAAGTATCTGACAGAGCAATTGGTTCTTGCAGCACGGGATCGATACCTTGCCGGCCGCGAGACCGAGATCGCTGAAGGTAACAAGCCCGACATCTTGATATCTTCTACTCATTCGATCGATGAGGTTGCGATCGAGGCGAAATACGGCGACAAGGGATGGAGCGTCTTGACGCTCGAGCACGCGCTCTCTGCTCAGCTGGCCGAGGATTACTTGCGGCCCGAGACCCGCCGTCACGGACTTCTGGTGGTGACCAATCATTCGGGTAAGCGGTGGAAGCATCCAGCGACAGCAAAGATGTTATCCTTCGCCGAGATGATCGCCTACCTCAATACGGTCGCCTTGAAACTGAAACGCAACGCGGTCGGCGAAGTGACAGTCGCGGTGATAGGGATCGACGCTCTGCCGCGTATGCGAACCCGACAGGCCCCAAAGAAAAGTGTGATTACGAAAACCCGTCGTTTGAAAACTAATGCACGAAAGAAACGCTGAGAACAGAAGCTTCGGGCGCGGCCTTCACCTTCTCACCTCCGCCGGCGGTTCAACCTCGACATTCTCCGCCGCCTCCCGCCATCTTAAAATCTCCACCGCCAGCACGGGGTGATTGAATCCCTTCAGGTTCAACTCATCCGGCGATCGGCTTTCAACCCAGAGCTCCACCGTGCCGAACACGCGCCGGGAGCCACCACCTGGCCGGCCCTGGCTTCGCAGCACGGCCGCGAGGCAAGGTTAATGACGCTGCCGATCGCGGCGTGGTCGGGATGAAACGCGAGCTGCGAGATGTTCGAGCGCCGATGCGGCATCGCAGGGGCGTCGTCATAAAAAATGCGCGGCTGATGATTAAGGCGGTGTGATCTGCCGAACCGAGAGCCTGTAATTTTGCCCGACGGGCAAATCAGCAAAATTGCTGTCGAGCCCCATTTGCAAAAATATTTCTGTTTTCAACCACCCCAAATCATCTCTAGAACTTTTCGCATCCCAGCCCGCAAGAGGGGCGTTTCGCGATCGTCACAAACGTAGGGCTGGGGTGCGGTGGACGCGGCAGCGTCAGGCGCGCACGATGATGCAGGGCAGGTCGATGAGACCTGTGAGCGATCAAACGGCGGGCTGACGAACGGCGCTGCAGCGTACGGCGAAGTCGTGTGGTCCTGACGCCCCGACGCTGGTGTCAAGGTTGCGGATGTTGGGTCGGCCCAACCGGGTGCAGATGCAACGTTAGTCCGCAAACGACGGTGGCAAACAAGCCCGGTCACCGGGGCATCCAACTCCCTTCCTTGCTCGGTCCGGGCTCGAAGCCCATGCAACTGTTCGGGTTGAGGAAGACACCGGATCTGTCCCTCGCTCCCCGTCAGGCTCTTGCGGCCTTTGAGCACCACGGGCTCAGATCCAGCGACGGGCGGTTGGGTCAACAACCGCCCGTTTGCACATTCTGGCAAATTTTGCGGACACAAGAGCGCGAAGGAAACCGTTAAAACCATTGCGTGCGGGGATGCCGGGTGATGCCGGTGTACTCGTTGTTGCTCGTGTGCTTTTTGCTACTACCAGCGCACACGAGACCGCGGGTGCAGCGGGCATCCGGCATCCCCCACGCCCTCTCTGGGCGGAAGATTTGGCACAGCTCGGACGCTTCGCGCCGCGAGAACGAAGTCGTATGCGAAACTCTATCAACGTCATTGCGAGGAGCGCAGCGCGAAGCAATCCACTCTTTCTTCACGCCGCGAGATGGATTGCTTCGCTGCGCTCGCAATGACGGTTTGGTTTGGCTGTCTGAAAGAATCGAGAATTTGCGCAGACGGCAGTGAGCCCCCTCTCCCCTTGTGGGAGAGGGTTGGGGTGAGGGGGCAGGTCTATCGATGGAGCGTAACCCCTCACCCGGATCGCATCTGTCGATGCGACGTAGCCGAAGCTTCGCTTCGGCGTCCTTTTCCAAGAACGGCCGCCGAAGGCGGCCTATGCTCTCCAACGAGGGGAGAGGTAACACCGAGCATCTCGGTTACGTCATTGCGACGAAGCGAAACAACGAAGCATGCTCACGAGCACCACCGTCACCGCCTCACCGCCGCCGGCGGTTCAACCTCAACCGCCTCCGCCTCGTCCCGCCACCGCAAAATCTCCACCGCCAGCACCGGATGATTGAACCCCTTCAAATTCAGCTCATCCAGCGATCGGCTTTCCACCCACGGCTCCACCATGCCGAACACGCGCCTCGCGACCACCACCTGGCCGGCCTTGGCTTCGTCGCAGAGGCGCGAGGCAAGGTTGGTGACGCTGCCGATCGCGGCGTATTCCAGCCGCTGTTCGAAGCCGATCTGGCCGAGCGTCGCATAGCCGAGCGCGATGCCGACGCCGAAGCCGAGGCTGTGCCCGCGGTTGCGCCATTTCTGGGTCAGGAGGCCAATGGTGTCGCGCATCTCCACGGCCATCTTCACCGCGCGTTTGGTGTGATCGGCAAATTCGATCGGCGCGTTGAACAGGATCATCACGCCGTCGCCGGCATAGCGGTCGAGCGTGCCCTCGTAGCGGAAGATCAGTTCGCCCAGCGCCGCGTGATATTCGCGCAGCACCGCCATCGCCTCTTCCGGCTCGGTACTCTCGGTGAACGACGTAAATCCGCGCAGATCGCAGAACACCACCGTGACTTCGCGGCGATGGCTATCCAGCAGCGAGTCGTGGCCGTCGGAAGACGCGATCAGTTGCGCCACCTGCGGCGCCAGAAAACGCTCCAGCTTGCGGATGCGCTCGATTTCGCCGAGCTGCTTTTCGACGCGCTCTTCCAGCGACCGATTCCAGTTCTTCAACTGCTCGGCCTGCTGCTGCACGGTCGAATGCGCGGTCGCGAGTTCGCGGCCCTTCTGGTCCACCTCGGTGAACAGCCGCGCGTTGCGCATCGCCAGCACCGATTGGTGCGCGAACGTCCGCATCAGGCCGATCAGGTTTTGCGAAAATTCGCCGGATGTTTTGCGCAGCACCACCAGCGATCCCAGAATGCCCTGCTGGTCCACCAGCGGCACTACCAGCACCGCATGGAATCCGGCCGCGATCGCGACGTCGCGCAGCGGATGATCGGGGGCATCAGCCAGATCGGGAATCGCCACCGGCTCGCCGGTATCGGAGGCCTCGCCGAGCGCGCTGCCGTCGGGGTCGATGGCGAGGCGCGCCTGTTGCGCGGATTTGTCGATGCCGATCGCCTCGGTCAGGTTGAACTGATGTTTTGTCGCGTCATAGGTGAAGATCAGCACCGCATCGGCGTGGGTGATTTCAAGCGCGCGCGCGGCCACCGTCGGCAGCACCGCGTTGAGATCGAGCGAGGAGGCGACCGCGCGGCCGACCTCTTCCAGCACCTTCAGTTCGTTGACCGATTGCGCCAGATCGCGGGTGCGTTCCTCCACCTTGGTCTCAAGCCCGGTATAGGTTTCCTGCAACTGGCCGGCCATGTTGTTGAACTGATCGGCGAGTTCTTCCAGCTCGTCCTTGGTGTGGACGTCGATGCGCTGGCTGAAATCGCCGGCGCCGAGCCGCCGCGCGCCGGTGCTCAGCGCCGTGATCGGCACCAGCATCCGCCGTGCCAAGAGCGTGCCGGCCAGGATCGCGATCGCAAGCCCGAGCGAGATCAGAAGGCCCACCCGCACCAACTGGTCGCGGATCGGCGAAAGCGCCTGCGCGGTCGGCTGCTCGAACAGCACGTGCCAGCCGAGCTTTGGCACCGCATTCGCCGCCGTCAGCACCGCATGGCCGTCGGCATCCGTGCCCGAGGCCAGCTCCCTGCTGTCGGGCTTTATCAGCGAGGCGACCTGCGGCAGTTTGGCGAGATTACTGCTGACTTCCGGACCCCGGGCGGAACTCGCCAGCACGCGGCCCCTGTTATCGACGACATAGGCGAAGGCGACCTTGCCGACCTGCGCGTCGCCGAGAAAATCCTGCAGGAAGCCGAGATCGATCTCGGCTATGCTGACGGCCGCGGTGGGGTCGGAGCCGGAATGCGACACGGCGATCGACATCAGCGGGCGCTGATCCCTGAAAAACGGCGCCGCGTAGCTGACGCCGCGGACGATGGTGTCGGTGAAGCGCGCGTCGCGCGAAAGGTCGGCTTTGCTGCCGACCGAAATCGTCAGCCGCGACAGCCGCAACTGCTCGCGGCCGTTCTGGTCGAGCAGCGCGAGCTGGCTGACCGAGGGCGCCTGGTTCAGAAGCTGGACGTAGTCGGCATGGTGGTCCTCCAGCTTCTTGGCGCTGGCGCGCGTCACCCAGCTGATCTGCCGCTCCAGATCCGAGACCGATTGCTCGATCCGCCGCGCGGTCGCCTCCGCCTTCTCGCCCATGGCGTCGATCAGCGTGGTCTTGGTGGCGCGGTAGCTGATCCAGGTTTCCGTCGCCCCGTTCACCGCCAGCACGAACACGACGAGCCCGACCAGCGAGATGACGTATTTGGCGAACAGGCCTTCGCGGAGGAACCAGATTTTGTTCTTCACGCCGATCATCCGGACCCTCGTGCGCACCGCCCTTTCGGAAAGGGTCCGCGCATCGTTGTCCCGCGCGCCTTATCCGCCGCGAGAGGCCTTCCCGGCCGGGGCCTGTCTAGCACAATTCAGCCGTTCCCGGCCCGCCCTCTGCCAGTGTGGTTAGCCCGGATTTTGGGCGGTGAGGGGGAGATCGGACACCGCCGCAGCGCATTCGGTCTACCTCTCCCCTTGCGGGAGAGGTCGGATTGCGAAGCAATCCGGGTGAGGGGTTACGGACTGTCGATAGACCTGGACCCCTCACTCCAACCCTCTCCCGCAAGGGGAGAGGGGGCTCACCGTCCTCGTGGGGGCGTCCCGGCTACGATTATTCGCGACCCCATCTTGGCGTCACCGATTAAACAACTGCTTCAGCACCTCGTTCATCGCCGCGCTGTCCTGCGGCGTATCCGGGGCCGGCTCGCTCTCCGCCTGCGCGGGCGGCGCATCCGCTGTCTCAGGCGACGGCGGTGTCGCCAGAGTCCGGTTCTGGCCGCGACGCGGCGCAAGGCCCTGCTGCAGCAGATTGCCCAAGGTCTCGCCGAGCCGGCTGCCGATGTTGTCGTTGGCGCCGCCGCTCGTTCCGCCGCTATTGCTGCCGGCCGAGCCATTGCCGCCCAATCCGCCCAAGATGCCGCCAAGGCCGCCGCTGTTGCCGAACAGGCCCTTGCCCATCTCTTTCAGCTTCGCATAGGCCGCATCGGGATTGTCGAGGATGCCGGCCATCTCGGGATAGATCCGCGGCGAGGCCCAGGGGCCGTCAATCACGACGGGGATGCCGAGCCCGACCGGATCGGCGGCGCGGCCCTGGCCTTCGGTGGTCAGCACCAGTTTCGGTTCCACCCGCAGCGCCACCGTCTTGGCGGCGAGATCGATGGTGCCGGCGCCGGTCATCTTCACCAGCGGTCCCACCAGATTGATATCCGACGTGGTGGCGAGCCCCTTGTCGATGCGGAACGAGGCGGCGAGCTGGCTGAGATCCGTCGTCTGCTCTTTGCCTTCCTGCCATCCCGACAGCGTGCCCGAGGTGAGCTGCCGGATCATCTGCGCGACATTAAGCCCGCGGATCGAGCCGTCGGAGAACACCGCGAATACCGAACCGCTCAACGCCGACATCATGGCGCGCTGGCTGTTGCCGGACGAGCGCACCGCGATCTTGGCTTGCAGTCTGCCGTCGAGCTTGTCGAAATCGGCGGTGCTCTTCAACAGCGGCAGCGCGCGGACGCCTGCGAGATCGCTGGTAAACGCATAAGCCGGATCGCCGGCGGAAACGTCGACGGTGAGCTGGCCCGAGGCCTGGCCGCCATAAGCCCCGAGATTGGAAAATGTGGTTTTGAGCACGCCGTTCACCAGCGCGGTATCGATCGCGACCGGCGCGAAATGCGCCTCCCCAATGTCGAGCGTGGCCGCGGAAATCCGCGCCTGGGCATCGACATAGTTCAGCCTGGAGAGATCGATGGTGGCGTTGCTCCAGGACGAGGAACCCAGCGAGGGCTGCGTGGCGCGCTCTTTCGAGGTCGCGATGTCGAGCCGCTGGAAATCGAGATCGAGTTTGATCAGTGGCTTGCTGGAGAGATCGACCGAGGCCCAGCCGTTGAAGGCGCCGTCGCCGATCGTGCCGGTCACGCCGTTGATCATCACGATCTGGCCGTTGAGCCGCGCTTCGGCCTTGGCCGTGAGCTGCCCCGACAACAGGTCCGCCGCATCGACCGTCAACTCGACCGGGATGTTCTGCCGCTGCAGCGGCGGCGTCGGCACCGTTGCGTTGATCGTGAATTTGAGCGGATGCTCGCTGGCGAGCGCGTGGCCGGTGACGCTGATCCTGCGATCGCCGCCGATCGCGATGTCGGCGTTGAGGTCCTCGATGCGCCGCTCGACGCGGTCGCGCAGATGGAACAGCACGATAGTGCCGTCGGCGATCTTCACGCGCTTGATCGCGACCGCATCGCCGCTGGCATCGGTGGAAGACGCAGCCGGTGCCGCCGTCGGATTGATCGTGGGGTCGCGCTCGCGCCGCAGCGGCACGTACACGGTCGGATGGGTGACGATGAGTTCGGTGACTTCCGGACGGCCTGCCCACACGCTCGCCAGCGTCACGTCGGCCTGCACGCTGCCGATGGTGACGCGCTTGGTGGTGCCGGTGACTTCAGGCGGCTCCAGCGTGATGTCGTGCAGCGTCACGTTCAGCGACGGCCACAGCCCGATCTTGGTCGAGCCCGCGATTGTTAGCCGGTAGCCGGTCTCGCGCTCGACCCGATCCTTGATGGTCGAGGTCAGAAAGCCCGACGGCACGCCGACGATCAGCAGCAATGCTGCGATGACGATCAAAGCGGCGACCGCGGCGCCTGCGAATTTCAATATTCTCATGATCATGTTCCAGACCGGGCAGGCATCTCGTTGGGTATTGTTAACTGGTTACTTGATTGGACGCTCGCCATGCCATCCAATCGGCCATTGGTTTGGCCACGCCATAGCAGCACGTGGCGCATTGCCCAAATCGGTCCCCGCAACAAGCCTATCCGGAAACAAGTCTATCCCCGGAACAAGTCTATCCCGGAAACCGGAGCTGGCCCAAAGCCGCCAAAATTAAAACGGGGTGGTCGCAAAGTTCTGTGACTTATGACACACTTCAAACCATCCGGATCGGCGCACTAAAATACCCAACGAAACCAGCAGAACGCTCCGAATTTTGACGATTTCGAACTGATGTGGAAGGCATTGCCATGAGTAAAGCGGCCGAATTTGCGGTCATTCTGAAGATGAACCCGATGTTCGCGGATCTGGGCGCCGACGAACTGGCCCGGATCTCCGGCCTTTGCCACACCCAGCAGCTCGGGGTCGGCGAAATGCTGTTCCAGAAGGGCGACCCCGGCGACGCCTTGTTCGGCGTACGCCGCGGCCAGATCCGGATCGAGACCGGCGCCTCCGACGGCAGCCGCCTGACGCTGAATTTCATGGGTCCCGGCGATCTGTTCGGCGAGGTCGCGGTGCTCGACGGCCAGAGCCGCACCGCCGATGCCACCGCCGGCGAGCCGTCCGAATTGTTCGTGCTGCGGCGCGAGGATTTTCTGGGCCATCTCGAACGCGAGCCGCGGGTCGCGATCAAGATCATCCAGTTGTTGTGCCAGCGCATCCGCTGGCAGAGCGAGCGGATGGAGGAATCGATGCTGCAGGCGCTGCCGGTGCGACTGGCGCGACGGCTGTGCGCGCTGGCCTCCGATTACGGCTCCGAGGTGCACATCTCGCAGGAGCAGCTCGGGGTCTTCGTCGGCGCCGCGCGCGAAAGCGTCAACCGCCAGCTGCAGACCTGGCGCAAGGACGGCATCCTCGACCTGCAGCGCGGCCGCATCCTGCTGCAGAACATGACCAAGCTCACCGCGGTGGCGCGCAACGAGTAGGGCGGCCTGATCGTAGGCGTTGCGCTTTTCCGGATTTCGCTGCGCTTCATCCGGCGTCATGCCCCGCCGCCGGGTCTCGCCTTCGGGCGGCGCGTCACGCCGACCCGGTGGCGGATGATGACATCTGCGCAGAAGGATGACGACTGCCGAGAATAATGAGTCTCCAAATCGGCGGTTTGCAATTGTGGGCTAATCGCGGCGCGCGACCATGTTTCGGCTCGCAGCGCGCTCGAACATGACCTCAATTGAGCCACCAATAATTTAAATTTGGGACATTAAGATTTTTTAACAGTTCTAAACACGCAGCCTCGCATTCGCAGAACGGGTTGCCGCCGTCGCACGCCGTGCGGCGGGGCCCGGCTTTGTCTTGCCTGCTGCGTGCCAAGAGCTTCGTGACCTGAGTTTCGTGCCCAGAGTTTTGTACCCGCGTAACAGTGCCGAGTAACAGTGCCATGCATCTCACGCTCTCTTCTCTGTCGATGGCCTCCAGGGCCGCACGTTCCGAAGTATCACCGGCGCGGTGGCGCAAGCCGTTCCTCGACTGGATGGACAGTGTCGAGACAGGGTGGGGCATTCCGCTGCTGCTGCTCGGATTCGTCATCGTCTGGCTGGCGTTCCTGATGATCGCCTATGTCGGCGGCGATCTGCATTCCGACGTGCTGGAAACCTGGACGCTCGGACGCAGCATCGAATGGGGCTATTCGAAACATCCGCCGCTGATGGGATGGATCGCGCGCGCCTGGACCTCGGTGTTCCCGCTCACCAACTGGTCGTTCCAATTGATGGCGCTGACCAATGCGGCGATCGCGCTGTGGGCGGTCGATTTGATCTCGCGCCGCTTCGCCAGCGGCGACAAGCGCATCATCGTGCTGCTGCTGTTGATGCTGCTGCCGGTCTACCAGCTTCACGCCCAGCGCTTCAACGCCAACGCAGTGCTGCTGCCGGCCTGGCCGATCGCCACCTATTGCTTCCTGCGTTCGTTCGAAACCCGCGCGATCGGATGGGCGGTCGCCGCCGGCGCTGCGGCCGCGGTGGCGATGCTGGGTAAATATTATTCGGTGTTTCTGATCCTCGGCTTCTTTGTCGCTGCGATCTGTCATCCGCAACGGCGCGCCTATTTCGCCTCGCTGGCCCCCGGCGTTTCCGTCCTGACCATGGTCGCCGCACTTGGGCCGCATATCCACTGGCTCTCCACGACCGGCGCCAAGCCGTTCGCCTATGCGCTGGCGCGGCACACCGGCAAGGCCTTCGGCGCGTCGCTGATCGAAGCGGTGCTGTTCGTCCTCGGCGTCGCCGCGGTCCTGGCGATCCCGGCGGCAATCTTTGCGCTGATGTCGGTCGACCGCTTCAAGGAATTGTCGCGGGATTTCCGCGCCATGAATTCCGGCCTGTTGCTGCTGTTGCTGATCGGCGCCGCCACCATCGTGCTTCCGGCGATCACCTCGATCGGGCTCGGCGCCGACATGCCGCCGCTGTGGGCGTTGCAGGGCCTTTTCCTGTTGGTGATTCCGATGGTCTGCGGCACGAGCTACCGGATTGAACGGTTTTACTCGGTCAATCTGGCGGCAGTTGTCGTCGCCACCGCGCTGTTCGCCACAGCCGTGGTGGCGCCGGTTCACGCCTATTACCGCAACAGCCATCCGTTGCATGAGGGCCGCAATTTCTATGCGCTGGCGGCCGACGAATTGACCCGGCGCTGGCACGAGCAGTTCAATCCGCCATTGTCGGCGGTTGGCGGCGACGATGGGCTTGCGTTCGCGATGGCGTTCTACAGCCCGGATCATCCGGTCTATGAGGAGCGCCTGGTGCTTCCCTTTACCGATGTGCTGCCGCGTCACGTCACCTTCGAGCAGGGATGGGCGGCGTTGTGCTACGGCGACGACGCGCCGTGCATCGCCTCGATGGAACGGGTCGCGGCCTATGCGCCCCGCTCGGTCAAGAACGAATTCGTCGTGCAGTCGAGCTTGCTGGGCGAGCCCGGAGCGACGCAGCGCTTCACGGCGTTGATGGTGCCGCCGGCCGATGCCGACAACGTCGCGCCGCCACAGGCACCCGTGATCGTGGATGCATCCGGCGGCGCGACCGCCCTGCCGCGGCAGGATGAGCCTACCTGCTGCACACCGCGTCCGAGCCCTGACGCCGAACTCCGCTCCGAACTGTATCTCGATCCCGCCGCCCCCAACAGGGAAAGCGACGGCAAGCGCGCCCGGCGCGCTGTGCAGCCGCCGGCGGTCCCGGTGAATTGGCCGGATCGCGCGGCGGCCGTGTCGGCTTCCCGCGACGGCTTTGCGCGCTGGCCGATCCCGTCGCCGCCGGCGCGCGCGAAACCTTTAGCAGTCGGCCATGGTGCCTACGCCAGGCCGGCATCCGGGGTCTGCAGCGGCGGCACTGGAGACGCAGGCCGGCACGGCGGCGGGCGGAATGAGCCATCCGCGCCGCCGCCGCTGTCGGAGCGTTTCAAACGCCAGTTCTGCGCGATGGCCGCCGACTTCGACGCCAGGATGCGCGAAAACCAGGAGAGGTTCGACGCGTTCGTCGGCACCCCCCGCGAAACCATCAACCGCAGGATACTGTTCCGGCGCAAGGACATGACGGACTCGCAGCGCCGGCGGATCTAGCTGCGGAACGGAGAGGGTGGCTGCTCGCTGCGGCGGAGTTCGCTTGATAGCCAGCGCAACGCGTCGGTCTTGAGCGGGTCCGACGCCAGCGTCCGTGTTTCAACCTGTCCGCACTTCGGATAGTCGAACGCGCGCTTCTCAATCCCCTTCGGCCGTGGGAAACGGCAGCCGTCTTCATGCGCCTCTGGCATTTCGGACAGCGCGAATGCAACTGAACACCCTGCATCGTCATGCTCCGCGAGGGCGGGGCATCCAGTACGCCGTGGACTCTCGATCTGCATTGATGTCGGCGATTGCTGGATCATCCGCGTTCGCGGATGATGACAAACGTAAAGGGCTTGGGACGTCATTGCGCGCCCGATGACTGGCTGCGCGAAGCAATCCACATAGCCCGAAGCGAAGAATTGGATTGCTTCGTCGCTTCGCTCCTCGCAATGACGGCAAAGATCGCTTCGTTCTATTCGGTGTCAGACGGGGTAGACGGCCGATCCGCCCTCACTCCGCCGCAGGCGAATGCACGATGGTCGGCGGCGGTTTGTGACCGGCGGAATGATCGCCCACCGCATGTTCGCCTTCGCCACTGGACGCCAGCAGTTTCTTGCCGAAGCGCCAGAACAGCGCGCCGACGTCGTCCATCAGCATGAACATCGCCGGCACGAACACCAGCGACAGCACGGTGGAGAACAGGAGACCGCCGATCACGGCGAGCGCCATTGGCGAGCGGAACTCGCCGCCGGCGCCGAACGCCAACGCTGACGGCATCATGCCGGCCGCCATCGCGATCGTGGTCATGATGATCGGGCGGGCGCGCTTCATGCCGGCGTCGATGATGGCCTCGTCGCGGCGCTTTCCTTCGCGGATCGATTCCACCGCGAATTCCACCAGCATGATGGCGTTCTTGGTGACGATGCCCATCAGCATCAGGATGCCGATCCACACCGGCGTCGTCAGTTGCTTGCCGGTCAGCAACAACGCCAGGATGGCGCCGCCGATCGAGAGCGGCAGCGAGAACAGGATGGTGATCGGCTGCAGGAAGGTGCCGAACAGCAGCACCAGCACCGCATAGACCATCATGAGGCCGGCGGTGATCGCGGTGGCAAAACCTTCCGAAAGTTCGTTGAGGCTTTCGGCGTCGCCGGAGGGGCTCACCTTGACGCCCTTTGGCAGGCTCTTCATCACGGGCAGTTCGTAGATCTTCTTGGTGGCATCGCCGAGCGCGGCGGAGCCGACGAGGTCGGCCGCGACAGTGGCCTGGCGTTCCCGGTCATAGCGGTTGATGCTGGTCGGGCCCTGGTCGAGTTTTATATCGGCGACGACCGACAGCGGCACGCCGCCGCGCTCGCCGCGCTGGCCGAGCGGCACCCGCAACTGCTCCAGCAATTGCAGATCGCCGCGGGCCCCGTCCTCGAGTTGCACCCGGATTGGCACCTGGCGGTCGCCGGCGTCGAATTTGGCCAGCGCCGGGCCGACGTCGCCGATGGTGGCGACGCGGATGGTCTGCGACAGGCTTTCGGTGGAGACGCCGAGCCGCGCGGCGAGATCGGCGCGCGGCTGGATCCGCAGTTCGGGCCGGTCCAGCGAGGTTTCCGAGATCACGTTGCGGATCAGCGGAATCCGCTTCATCTGGGTGGCAAGTTCGCTGGCGACGTTGGCGACGATGTTGGTGTCGACGCCGGTGACCACCAGCGAGATCGCGCGCAAACCGTTTTCGTCCAGGAACCAGTAGCGGATGTCGGGCACGTTCTCGAGTTCATTGCTGATCTCGAGTTCCAGCTGGCGCTGGGTGATGCTGCGTTCGGTCTTGGGCGTGTAATTGATGATCAGCGCGGCGCGGCGCACCTCGAAGGTGCCCGGCGGCACCCGGCCGCCGTCGACGAACACGCTCTTGACTTCCGGCCGCTTGCGCAGCCGCGCCACGATTTCCTCGGTGGTCTTTTCGGTGAATGCCAGCTGCGTGCCGGGCGGCAGCTCCATCGCCAAAAGCGAACGCGCGGTGTCCTGCGCCGGCAGGAAGCCCTGCGGCAATAGCGTGATGCTCCAGATCGAGGCGGCGAAGATGCCGAATCCGATCAGCACGGTGATGAAATAATGCTTGACCGACCACGTCACGAGCGACGTGTAGCTCCGCAGCACGCGGCCTGGCGGCGGGTCGTCGTGCGGATGGTCTTTGAGGAAATACGCCGCCAGCACCGGCGTCACGAAGCGGGCGGCGAGCAGCGAGAAGAACACCTGCACCGACACCGTGATGCCGAACTGCTTGAAGAACTGCCCGGCGATCCCCGACATGAAGCTCGCCGGCGCGAAGATCGCGATGATGGTGAGCGAGATCGCGATCACGGCGAGGCCGATTTCGTCCGCGGCTTCCAATGCGGCGCGATAGGGCGACTTGCCCATCCGCATGTGGCGCACGATGTTCTCGATCTCAACGATGGCGTCGTCGACCAGAATACCGGTCGACAGCGTGATGGCGAGGAAGCTGACGAGGTTGAGCGAAAATCCCAGAATATCCATCGCCCAGAACGCCGGGAAGATCGACAGCGGCAGCGAGATCGCGGCAATGATGGTGGCGCGGATGTCGCGCAGGAATAACAGAACGATGATGACGGCGAGGATGGCGCCTTCGAACAGGGTCGAGATCGCGGCCTCGTAATTGCCCTTGGTGAATTCCACCGAGGTGTCGATCAGCTTCAGATCGACATCGGGATAGGCGATTTTCAGCGCATCGATGCGCTTCTGCACCGCGGCCGCCACCACCACGTCGCTGGCGCCCTTGGAGCGCTTGATGCCGAGCGCCACCACCGGCTCGCCGTTGAAGCGCGCAAACGTCCTGCGGTCGGCGATGGTATCGGTGACTGTGCCGAGATCGTCGAGCCGCACTTCGCCGCCACCGAACAGCGGGATCATGGTGCCGGCGAGTTCGTTGAGCGTCTTGGCGCCGGCGAGCGTCCGGATCGCCTGATCGTTCTTGCCGATCTCGGCGCGGCCGCCGGCGAGGTCGACATTGGTGCCGCGCAGGCTCTGGCTGACATTGACGGCGGTGAGCCCCGCAGCCTGCAGCCGGTCGGGATCGAGCGAGACGAGAATTTCGCGCTCGACACCGCCGATGCGCTCGACCTGGGCGACGTTGCGCACGCCCTGCAGCGCGCGCTTGACGACGTCGTCGACGAAATAAGAGAGCTGCTCGGGCGTCTTGCCCGGCGAGATCGCGGCATAGGTCACGATCGGCAGGCCGATGACGTCGACGCGCTGGATCAGGGGCTCGTTGACGTTCTGCGGCAGGTTGGCGCGCACCCGCGTCACCGCGTCCTTGACGTCGTTCAGCGCGCGGTCGGTGTTGGTTTCGAGCGCGAACTGGATGGTGGTCAGCGACAGCCCGTCGGTGATCGACGATGAGATGTGCCGCACGCCCTCGACGCCGGAGACGCCGTCCTCGATGGTCTTGGTGACCTGCGCTTCAAGTTCGGCCGGCGCGGCACCGAATTGCGAGACCGCGACCGAGATCACGGGAATGTCGGCGGAGGGGAGCCGCGTCACCGCGAGCTTGGTGAAGCTCACCCAGCCGAGCACCAGCAGGATGATCGAAAAGACGATGGAGGGAAGCGGATTGCGGATCGACCATGCCGAGATATTCAAAGCCATCAGCGTACCCGTGTCCGATCGAGGTCCTCGGCGAACATGGTCTTGATCTGGTCGCCGTCGTGCAACGAGGAACCGGCGTCCGCCACGACGATTTCGCCGACGTCGATGCCCTCGAGAATCTCCGTGGAGTTGTCGTTGGTGAGCCCGACCCGCACCTTGCGTGTTTCCACGATATTCCCTTTGACCACCTGAACCGTCAGATGGTCAATGGCGGTGCGCGGCACGGCGACGCCGCAACTGCGCTTGGCGTCGATGCTGGCGCGGGCGAAAGTGCCGACCTTGAGCCCGGAATTGTTGGCGAGGGATATCCTGACCCGGCCGAGCTGGGTGGCGCGGTCGATCTGCGGCGAAACCAGCCGCACCCGTCCGACGATGTCGGACGCATCGTCGCGGCTGACGCGCACGGTGGCGCCCGGATTGAGTTTCATGACATGGACGGCGGGCACTTCGGCGTCCATTTCGACTTCGCCGTTGACGGCGATCCGGAACATCGGCCCGCCCTGCGGCGAGGCCGGCGCGCCGATGATGGTCCTGACCTCGGTGACAAGCCCTGCGGCCGGCGCGCGCAGCGAGGTCGGCGGAGCCCGTCCTGCGGCTGCCGCTTGCGCTGCGGGCTGTGCCGGCGGCGGTGTCAGCCTGGCCAGTTCCTGGTTGTCGGCGACGGTTTCGCCTTCGCGCACCAGCACGTCGGCTACCTTGGAGCCCTCCTGCTCGACGCCAACCACCGCTTCGCGGCGCGGCACGATAAATCCGGTGACCCGCACCAGATCGGAGAAACAGGCATTGGTGGATTTCGCCACGATCACCAGCGCGGTGCCGGGCGTTTCCTTGTCCTCGGCGCGCGTGCGGTGCTCGAACCAGTAATAACCGCCGCCGAGAACCGCGACGGCAACCACGGCCAGCACCGGCTTGAGAATGTTTGAAAGCGTCATCGCCGGATCAATCCAGACCTATCGTGGTGGGAGTATAACCGGAAACGCCGCCGGCAAATAAGGTGTTTTGGGACTGTCATTGCGCCGGGCCGCTGGCTCGCAATGACGCGAAATGGCTTTCGCTGATTGAAACATTGGTTGGATGTCCCGGCAATGACGGTGAGCCCCCTTTCCCACCCAACTCGGGTTTACCCGAGTTGGGCATATCATATGTCGAAGTCGGATATATCCGACTTCGAGCGGGAGAGGGTTGAGGTGAGGGGTTACGGTCTATCGATAGTCCGTGACCCCTCACCCGGATCGCACCGTTGATGCTTCGCATCACCGTCGCGATCCGACCTCTCCCGCAAGGGGAGAGGTGGAACTGAGCGTGTGGCATGCGATGATTGCAAATTCATGAACTACACACTCTCGCGCAGCATCGGTTAAGCCCGAAAACAAACGCGTCCCGCGAGGTGTGCGGGACGCGCAACAACTTCAGCACTTCACACCACGCCACGGCCTCGCTTTACTTCGCGCCGTCCTTGGCGGCCGTGGTCTTGTTGGCCATGTTGACGACCTGCACGCGGCGGTTGACGCCGGCGAGCGGGTTGGCCGGGTCCTTCAGCTTGGTCTTGCCATAGCCGACGGTGACGAGGTCGGCGTCGGCGATGCCGTATTTGCTGCTGAGATAGCGTTTGATCGAATCCGCGCGCCGTTCGGAGAGGTCCTGATTGTAGGCGTCGCCGCCGGCGGCATCGGTGTGGCCGGCGACGAGGAAGGTCGAGCCCTTGAGGTCGGGATTGGTCAGCGCCTTGCCCAGCGTCTGCACCGAGGGCAACGACTTGGCGCTGATATTGGCCGAATTGTAGTCGAAGTTGATTTCCAGATCGATATTCGGCTTGTCCTTGGCGATGGCGGCGATTTCCTCGCGCTCGGTCGCGGAGAGCGAACGCGAAGGCCGGCCGCGGACGGTCATGAGCAAGCGGCTCTCGGCCGCGTTGGCCGCCGGTTCCTCCTGCGGCGCCGCCGAAAGCCCCCTGGTCAGCGGCTTCTTCGGGCCCGCCAGGGCCCGGACGATCTGATCCTCGGTTACGTCATCGGCCGCCACGGCTTTTCCAATGCCAAAGGAAAGCGCGGCACCGATCGTCACGATCGAGAGCGCAGCGAACAGATTTTTCCTTCCAGACATCTTCAACATTGTTAAGTCCCTCCAGCGCACCCTGCGCGGTTTCAATCATTTACACATCAGCCACGGAATAAATCGCTCCCGGAAAAGTCACGGCCGTGGCTAGCCGTTCGTTTGTCTCGCGCGCCCGCCTCGGGGTTCAGGGATGGGCCGTGGAAAGAGCTCAAATTTTTATCAACGCACCCCGTAATCGGCGAATTCCTTGACAATATTCGGGTCCATCGCCTTGGCGTTGGCGATATCCAGATCGCCCTCCGAAATCGCGCCATTGCGCTTCTTGGCGAGCCCGCGCCCGTACAATGACGACGTCAGTCGAGGATTTATCCTGAGCGCCGCGTCAAAATCGGCGATGGCATTCTTCATCTGCCCGTTCTTGAGGTTGAGCAGACCGCGGCTGTCGAGAGCGTCGACGAAATTCGGCCGCAGCCGGAGCGCCTCGTTGCAATCCCTCAAGGCAGACTGCAGGTCGCCGATCACGGTGCGGGTCCAGCAGCGGTTGTTGTAGGCTTCGACGTCCTTGGGGTTCAGCCGCAGTGAGGCGTCGAAATCCTTCAGCGCCAGCTGGTAGGCCCCCTTGCTGGCATAGACCTGGCCGCGGCGGTACAGCGCGCCGGCGTCGTCGGGATTGTCGACCAGTTTCTGGGTCAGGCTCTTGACAGTCGGGTCGTCGGCAAGCGCGAGCGCGTCATTTTTGAGGACCGGTTTGTCGGCCAGTGGCTGGTCGATAATGGGCTTGTCGACAATGGGTTTGTCGGCCGCCGGTTTTTCAACGATGGCGGGAGCCGGTTTCTCAAGAGGAGGCGGAGGCGGCGGCGGAGGCGGAGGGTTGGTGACGACTGGTTTGATCGGCGCCGGCGGAGGCTCGACCCGCGGCAGCGGCGGCGGTTCGGCCGGCTTCGGCAGCGCCGCCACCGGGCCCGGCGGCTTCGCGTTGGCGCCGGGGATAAACGAAAAATCTTCGGCCAGAGACGACGAAATCCACGGCACCTGCTCGCTGCGCGAGGCGCGGGTGACGCCGACGCGGGTCCGGTTCAGCGTCTCCTCGGCCATCAGGTCGGGAACGCGGATTTCCTTGAGCAATTCCTGCACGAACAGGCTGTGGTCGTTGCCATTGTCGGAGATGACCGACGACAGCGCCGCCGAATACATCACCAGCGTTCCGTTCGGCGCGATCACGGGCGCAAGGCCGGCGGAAAAACTGCGGAACCGCCGTTCGAACGGATTGCGCCGGGAGGCGTCGATCAGCGCGATCTTGACGCCGGCGCCGCGGCCGTTGATTTCGCCGAGCACGGTTTCCAGGCTGACGCCGTCGCGGCGGACATCCGGTTCGGTCCAGATCTGCGCGTCGACCGGGATCATGTAGCTCTGGCGGCCGGACTGGATGCCAAAGCCGCTGAAGAAGATCAGCGCCACCGAGCCTGGCTTGATGCGCCCATAGAGCTTGTCGAAGGCGCGGCGCATCGCATCGCCGCTCAGATTCTCGCCGACCTCGACGTTGAACCCGTCGCGCTTGAGCTCGTCGGCGATGTCGCGGGCGTCGTTGATCGGCTCCTTGAGCGGCGCCTCGGCGTCCGGATATTTCGCATTGCCGATCACCAGCGCGAAACGGTCGCCGCCCTTCTCCGCGGCCACCGACGGGACCACCGGCGCGGCCGACATCATCAAAACCACAAGCAAGGCGACGCGGATTCTCATGTGACAAAAGTCCAGCCAAAAGAGCGCCGATTCCAGCTTGCGCCTCGGCGACCTTACTCTACGCAAACTCCATTATCAAACCGGGTAGGCAAGCGCTGTCAACCATTTGCAAGCCCATCCGCCTCAGCGACAATATACCGCGACAAGGGGTGGGAATAACCGAGCTGTTCGGCGAAAGCCCCTGTCAGATCCTGCCGCCGAACCGCCCTTGTCTACGACGGAGCGGAGTTTTCATGCGTGATCTCTCTCACATCAAAGGCGCGTGCCCGCCATGCGCCCGTCAGGTTTGACCTTTCGGCTTGACAATGGCTTGGTGCGGCCCAATCGCCGGTCCTGCAAAACACGATCTTTGCGCCAGATTAAGAAGAGTGAAAACCGATGGGAAACGCCTACGAAATCTATGCCCTGCGTTATGCGACGATGTCGCCACGCACGCCCCACCTCAATTATCTGATCCCGGATCCGCACGAGACCACGGCGCAGGACCTGGATTATTTCGTCTGGCTGGTGCGCGGCCACGGCCGCGATATCCTGGTCGATACCGGATTCAATGCCGAAGAGGCTGCACTGCGCAGCCGCAAGCTGACGCTCAATCCGGTCGATGCGCTGGCGGCCTTTGGCGTCAGCGCCGGCGCGATCAAGGACGTCGTCGTCACCCATCTGCATTACGACCACGCCGGCAATCTCGACCGTTTTCCGGCCGCGAGATTCCATTTGCAGGAGCGTGAGATGAGCTATGCCACCGGACGCTGCATGTGTGTCGGGGCGCTCCGGCATCCGTTCTCGGTCGAGCATGTCACGCTGATGGTGCGTCACGTCTATGGCGAGCGGGTCACCTTCCATGCCGGCGAGGGCGAGATCGCGCCGGGCGTCACGGTGCATCGGGTCGGCGGCCATTCCGATGGCCTGCAGGTGGTGCGGGTCGAGACCGCGCGCGGCCCGGTGGTGCTCGCCTCGGATGCGGCGCATTATTACGGCAATCTGCATCGTCGCAGCCCGTTTCCGATCGTCTACAATATTGGCGACATGGCGCAGGGCTGGGAGACCGTCGAGCGGCTCGCCGGCCATCCCGACCGCGTGATCCCGGGCCACGACCCGATCGTCAGCGAGATCTATCCGCGCGCCAGCGACAGGGTCGATGCCTATGCGTTGCACCTGCAACCATCGCGTTCGTTTGCGAAATAGCCGCGGTGCAAAACATGCCACCATTCAAAACCATCGGCTTCATCGGTCTCGGCGTGATGGGCGAGCCGATCTGCCGCAATCTCGTCAAGAAAAGCGCCGCGAAAGTGCTCGCGTTCGACCTTGCGGCGGAGCCGCTGGCGCGATTGCGCGGCGATGGCGCTGCCATCGCCGGTTCGGTCGCAGAGGTAGTCAAGCAAAGCGATCTGGTGTTCCTGTGTCTTCCCAGCGCGAAACATGTCCGCGCCGTGTTCGAAGGCGACGGCGTTCTGAATAATATCAGGGAAGGCCAGGTCGTCGTCGATCTCGGCACTTCTTCCGTCAGCCAGACCCGCGATTTCGCAAAGCAACTGCAGGCCAGGGGCGCGGTTTGGGCCGATGCGCCGATCGCACGCACGCGTCAGGCCGCGCAGGATGGCACGCTCAGCGTCATGGTCGGCACATCGGCGGAGGTGTTCGCCGCGATCGAGCCGCTGATCCGCCGCTTCGCCACCGACGTCACCCATTGCGGCACCGTCGGCGCCGGGCAGGTGACCAAGATCCTCAACAACATGGTGCTGTTCGAGACCGTCAACGCGCTGGCCGAGGCAGTCGCCGTCGCCAGGCGCAACGGCGTCGATCCGGCGCTGCTCCTGGATACGCTGTCGAAAGGTTCAGCCGACAGCTTTGCGCTCCGCAATCACGGCATCAAGGCGATCGTGCCGGGCATTTTTCCCGAGCGCGCGTTCTCGACTGAATATGCCCTGAAGGATCTTTCCTACGCGCTGGAACTCGCCGCTGACGCCGGCATCAAGATCCGCGGCGCCGAATTGATCGGCGAGGTGCTGCAGGAAGCCATCGATGCCGGCTCGGGCCGCGCGTATTTTCCCGTCATCGCCAAGCATATCGGCGGGACGTAAGTCTTCACAGGTGCATACGAGGCCGCGGGTGCAGCTGGCGCCCGGCATTCCCCGCGCCCTCTCTGGGCGAAGGTTTCAGTAACGCCTCGGGCGCCTGGCGCCGCGAGGACGAAGTCATATGCGAAACTACATCAACGTCATTGCGAGCGGAGCGAAGCAATCCATTCTTTCTTTGCGCCGTGAGATGGATTGCTTCGCTTCGCTCGCAATGACGGCGGTGACACGCCATACCCCCATCGAGAAGCTCCGGCGTACTGGATACCCCGCATGCGCGGCTGGCCCTACAAACCATATACGTCATGCCCGGACTCGGGCCCCCGCCCTCAATACGCTTCCTTGGCGCGCGCCTCCTTGCTGGTCTGCACCAGATCGAGACTGCTCTCGATCTTGCCGAGCATGTGCGCGAAATCCTTGCGTTCCTGCACCGACAGGCACGACAGAATCTCGCGCTCCTTGCGCAACAGCCGCGGGATCAGTTCCTCGTACAGCGCCTTGCCTTTGCGCGTCATGCGCAGCGCGAATTCGCGGCGGTCGTCCTCGTTCTCGACGCGCTCCACCAGCCGTCGCCTCATCAGCGCGGTCACGGCGCGGCTGATGGTGGATTTATGCGTGCGCGTGCAATGGGCGATATACTGCGCGCTGCAGGCATCGTCGCGGAAGCCGAGCGTCGCCAGCACGCGCCATTCCGGAATATCCAGCCCGTAGCGCTGCTGATACTCGCTGGACAGCTCGGCCGAGACCTCGGCCGCCAGCCGGTTCAGACGGAACGGCACGAATCTGAACAGGTCGAGCCGGAAGGCTTTCCGGGACGCGTTTTCACGCGTATCGACGCCGACTTCGCTGGAAGACGCGTTTGGCAAAAATCGCCCCAATTTGAGTTGACGGCGGAACGCGCCGGGAGTTTAGATAGTTGCAGATGCGACTATCTTAGGCCCATCGCCAGCCCTTGGCCAGAGCAACGTGACCGCATGGCGCAGCAGTCCCAAACACAGTTCGGCTACCGACGCCACCCCGATCAGGATCGCTCCGGTGGCGATGCGGCTGACCATCCCGTTGTCGTAGTCGGCGCCGGGCCTGTGGGTCTGTCGCTGGCGATCGATCTGGCCCAGCGCGGCCAGCCTGTGGTGCTGCTCGACGATGCCGACCGGATCGGCGAGGGCTCGCGGGCGATCTGCTTTTCCAAGCGCTCGCTGGAGTATTGGGATCGTCTCGGCATAGGCCAACGCATGGTCGACAAGGGCGTGGTGTGGAGCGTCGGCAAGATCTTTCACGGCGCATCGCAGCTTTATCAATTCAACCTGCTGCCGGAACAGGGCCACAAGCGGCCCGCTTTCATCAACCTGCAGCAATTTTACGCCGAAGCCTATCTGGTGGATCGCGTGCAGGAACTTCCCGCGATCGACCTGCGCTGGCGCAACAAGGTGACCGGGCTCGAGCGGCGCAACGACCATTCGGTGCTGACGGTCGAGACACCGGACGGACCCTACCGGTTGCGCGCGAATTATGTCGTCGCGTGCGACGGCGCGAGGTCGTCGTTGCGGCAAATGGTCGGTGCCGAATTCACCGGCCAGGTGTTCGAGGATCAGTTCCTGATCGCCGACGTCAGGATGACGGCCGAATTTCCGACCGAGCGCTGGTTCTGGTTCGATCCGCCGTTTCACGCCGGGCGATCGGCGCTGCTGCACAAGCAGCCCGATGACATCTGGCGGATCGATCTGCAGCTTAACCGGTATGTGGACCCCGCGTTCGAAAAGCAGCCGGAGAATGTGCGGCCGCGCATCGCGCGCATGCTCGGGCACGACAAGTTCGAGTTCGAATGGATCTCGCTCTACAAATTCCAGTGCCGGCGGATGGACAGGTTCATCCACGGCCACGTCATCTTTGCCGGCGATGCCGCGCATCAGGTGTCGCCATTCGGCGCCCGCGGCGCCAATTCGGGGCTTGAGGACGCCGAAAACCTCGCGTGGAAACTGGACCGGGTGTTGCGAGGCACGTCTCCGGAGAGCCTGCTCGAAAGCTATCACGTCGAGCGCAGCGCCGCCGCCGACGAGAATATCCGCGAATCCACCCGCTCGACCGATTTCATGGCTCCTAACTCTCACCATGAGGCGAGGTTGCGCAAGGCCGTGCTGTCGCTCGCGAAGGAAACCGAATTCGGCAAGCGCATGGTGAATGCCGGAAGGCTCTCGGTCCCCTCGATCTATGCGACGCCGCTGTCGACGCAGGATGACGAAGCATGGCGCGGTGGCCCGGGCCCTGGGACCTCCATGTTCGACGCGCCGATTGCAACGCCGTCTGGAGACCGCGGCTACCTGACCGACGCCTTTATCGAGGCGGGAACGCGGTTCACGCTGCTTGAGTTTTCCAATGGCGCGGCGCCGGACCTGCCAAAGGATGTTGGCGTAATCCGCATCGGCAGCGCGGGGGGACTTGTCGATTCCGACCGGTTGGCCGTTGCGCGCTACGATGCCGAACCCGGCTCCGCCTATCTGTTGCGGCCCGACGGTTATGTCGCCGCGCGTTTCCGGCACCCGACCCGCCAGGCGCTTGACGCAGCGCTGGCGCGCGCTGCCGGTCTCAATTGAGGTTTTGATCATGGCATTATCGACCAGCTCGAACTTTGCAAGACCGGACGACGCGTTCCGTGCGGTCGTCGAGGCGCATCGCGGATTGAGTGACGAGCAGAGCGCCGACCTCGACGCGGCGTTGGTCCTGATCCTCGCCAACCACATCGGCGATCTAGATGTGCTGCGCGAGGCGATCGCGCTCGCGCAACGGCGAATGGCGGACACGAGCCAGCAACAACAGCAACAGCAATAACGAAATTACAGGAACGCAAGGGAATCGAATTAATGGCAAAAGGTTTCGCATCCACCACCGACATGGCGGAGAAGAAAATCACCTTCTCCGAGATCGGCACCGATCTTTATGCCTTCACCGCCGAGGGCGATCCGAACTCTGCCGTGATCGTCGGCGACGACGGCTGCCTCGTGTTCGACGCGCAGGCCACGCCGGCGATGGCCAACAAGGTGATCGAGCGGGTGCGCACCGTCACCGACAAGCCGATCAAATATGTGGTGCTGTCGCACTACCACGCGGTGCGGGTGCTCGGCGCCTCGGCCTATCACGCGCAAGCGGTGATCGCGTCGGCCGAAACCTATCGGCTGATCGAGGAGCGCGGCCAGCAGGACTGGGATTCGGAATACGGCCGCTTTCCGCGGCTGTTCCAGGATGCCCAGAGCATCCCGGGCCTGACCTGGCCGACACTGACGTTCGAAACCGATATGTCGATTTATCTGGGCAAGCGCGAAGTGCGGTTGATGTCGCTCGGCGCGGGACATACCTCAGGCGATATCGTCGCCTGGGTGCCGGACGCGGAGGTGATGTTTTCCGGCGACCTGATCGAGTATCATTCGGCCTGCTATTGCGGCGACGCGCATTTGCGTGAATGGCCGGCGACGCTGAATGAAATTCGCGCCTTCAATCCCAAGGCGATCGCGCCGGGACGCGGCGACGCCCTCAAAGGCCTGGCGACCGGGCGCGACGCCATCGCGATGACGCGGGATTTCGTCACCACGCTCTATGGCGCCGCGGAAACCGCCGTCGCCAAGGGCCGCAACCTCAAGGAGGCGATGGCGGCGACCCGCGAGGTGATGGATCCGAAATTTTCCAGTTTTGCGATCTACGAACATTGCTTGCCGTTCAATGTGTCGCGTGCGTTCGATGAAGCCTCGGGGATCGACGATCCCGTGATCTGGACCGACAAGCGCGACCAGGAAATGTGGGCCGCCTTGCAAGGAGGATGACATGAACATCAACACCTCGCCCGATGTCGTGAGCCGCAATTCCCAGGGCATTAAGCCGGGCTACATGTCCGGCTTCGGCAACAGCTTTGAGACCGAGGCGCTGCCCGGCGCGTTGCCGGTCGGACGCAACTCGCCGCAGCGCTGCGCCTACGGGCTCTATGCCGAGCAATTGTCGGGCTCGCCGTTCACGGCGCCGCGCGGCAGCAACGAGCGCTCGTGGCTCTATCGCATCCGGCCGTCGGTCAGGCACTCCGGCCGCTTCGCCAAGGTCGATGCCGGACTGTGGCGGACCGCGCCGTGCCACGAAGCCGATCTGCCGATCGCGCAATTGCGCTGGGACCCGGCGCCGATCCCGAAAGATGAAAAGACCTTCCTGCAGGGCGTGCAGACCATGACCACGGCGGGAGACGCCAACACGCAAGCCGGCATGGCCGCGCACGTCTATCTCATCACCCAGTCGATGGTCGATCAGCATTTCTACAATGCCGACGGTGAGATGATGTTCGTGCCGCAGCAGGGCAATCTGCGTTTCGTCACCGAATTCGGCCGGATCGATGCCGAGCCCGGCGAAATCGTGGTGATCCCGCGCGGCGTGAAATTCCGCGTCGAGATCACGGGTGGTCCGGCGCGCGGTTACCTCTGCGAAAATTACGGCGGCGCCTTCACGCTGCCGGAGCGCGGGCCGATCGGCGCCAATTGTCTCGCCAATGCGCGTGATTTCCTGACGCCCGTCGCGGCCTATGAGGACAAGGACACGCCGACCGAATTGTTCGTGAAATGGGGCGGCTCGCTATTCATGACCAAGTTGCCGCATTCGCCGATCGATGTGGTGGCATGGCACGGCAACTATGCGCCGTACAAATACGATCTCCGAACCTTCTCGCCGGTCGGCGCTGTCGGCTTCGATCATCCCGATCCGTCGATCTTCACGGTGCTGACGGCGCCTTCGGAAACTCCGGGCACCGCGAACATCGACTTTGTCATTTTCCCGGAGCGCTGGATGGTGGCGGAAAACACCTTCCGTCCCCCATGGTATCACATGAACATCATGTCGGAGTTCATGGGACTGATCTACGGCGTCTACGATGCCAAGCCGCAGGGGTTCACACCCGGCGGCATCAGCCTGCACAACATGATGCTGCCGCATGGCCCGGATCGCGAAGCCTTCGATCACGCCAGCAATGGCGAGCTCAAGCCGGTCAAGCTGACCGGCACCATGGCCTTCATGTTCGAGACGCGATATCCGCAGCGCGTCACCGCGCACGCCGCGAAGTCATCGACCCTGCAGGATGATTACGCCGACTGCTGGAAGGGACTCGAGAAGCGATTCGATCCGGACAAGCCGTGACGTTGCATTACTCGGCTTCGCCGGGCTTGACCCGGCGGTCCAGCTTTTTGGAGTGACGGATGCCCGGGTCAAGCCCGGGCATGACGAGTGTTGATTGGAGAGTTAAGTGCCCCACCCCAACGATCCCACCCTTCGCTCCTTCATATCAGTCGACCCCACCTCGGATTTTCCCATCCAGAACCTCCCCTATGGCGTGTTTTCGACATCGACCTCTCCGACACCGCGCGTCGGGGTGGCGATCGGCGATCAGATTCTCGATCTTGCGGTGCTTGAAGGACTGATCGATCTCGCGCCGGCCCGGAACGTATTCGCGCAGCCCTCGATCAATTCCTTCATGGCCCTGGGGCCCAAGATCTGGTCGCGCACGCGCGCCCGGATCAGCGAACTGTTGCGTCACGACAATCCGCAACTGCGCGACATCAGCGAATTGCGCCGGCGCGCGCTGGTGCCAATGGCCGATGCAAAATTGCACTTGCCGATCGCGGTCTCAGGCTACACCGATTTCTATTCGTCGAAGGAGCACGCCACCAATGTCGGCGTCATGTTCCGGGGCAAGGATAATGCGCTGCAGCCGAACTGGCTGCACATGCCGATCGGCTACAACGGACGTGCCTCCACCGTGGTGGTGAGCGGCACCAGGGTTCGCCGCCCGCGCGGGCAGCTAAAGCCGCCGAATGCAGAGGCGCCGAGTTTCGGTCCCTGCAAGCGGCTCGACTTCGAGCTGGAGATGGGCGTGGTGATCGGGCAGCCATCGCCGATCGGCGAGATGCTCAGCGAAGCGCAGGCGGAAGAGATGATCTTCGGCTTTGTGCTGTTGAACGACTGGAGCGCGCGCGATATCCAGCAGTGGGAATATGTGCCGCTGGGGCCGTTCCAGGCCAAGGCGTTTGCCACCTCGATCAGCCCATGGGTCGTTACGCGCGAGGCGCTGGAACCGTTTCGCCGGCATGGGCCGGCGCAGGATCCCGTGCCGCTGCCGTATCTGCGGCAAATCGGTGCCAACAACTACGACCTGCAGCTCGATGTCGGCTTGCGCGCGGCGCCGATGAAGGAGGCGCAACGCATCTGCCGCACCAATTTCAAATACATGTACTGGTCCTCGGTGCAGCAATTGGTGCACCACGCCTCTTCCGGCTGCGCCATGAATGTCGGCGACCTCTTGGGGAGCGGCACCATCTCCGGCCCGGAAAAGCACGAGCGCGGCAGTCTTCTGGAAATCAGCTGGAACGGTACCGAGCCGGTCGAACTGCCCAGCGGCATCAAGCGGACATTCCTCGAAGACGGCGATTCACTTGTGATGCGCGGCTGGTGCCAGGGCGATGGTTATCGCGTCGGTTTCGGCGAGGTCGAGGGAACGATTACGCCTGCAGAATGACGACGACCCAATTCGGTCACCGCTTCTCCGGCGGAATATCGCGAAGCTTCGCCGAATGCGCAGCGATATCGTCGAGACCGTATGTGAGATGCACGCGCTTCTCGGAGGGTGGGTGCTTTTCGACCGACACGCCGGGCCGCCGCTCGGTGGCCGGCCGGATCGGCCGCGGGACAAAACCGCCACCGCAGTTCGGACAGACGTTGTGGAGCTTGGTCTCGACACAGTCCGCGCAGAACGTGCATTCATAGCTGCAGATCCGCGCTTCCGTCGAACCAGGCGGAAGGTCCTTGTCGCAATATTCGCAGTTCGGCCGGAGTTGCAGCGCCATGGGTGTTTCGCCTATAGCGTTTTCGAACGAAGTGGATACCGGTTCGCGTGAAGAAAACGCGTCAAAATAAAAGTCTTGGCGGGGCGGATCATCGCAAATCAAGCGCCGGATATGAATGCCTAATCTCCCTCATTTTCGGCCATGTCCGACAAAATCACCGCGACAATTGCTTTAGCGGCAGCCTTGAGCTCTCCTTCAACCGGTCGAGCACGATCGACGAACGGACATGGGCCACGCTCTGGTGCGGCATCAGGACGTTGTTGACGATATCCGACAGGCTCTTGAGGTCGCGCAGCACCGCCTTCAGCAGATAGTCGGCGTCGCCGGTCAGCGAATAGGCCTCCTGGATATCGTCGACCCGGTTGACCAGGGTGCGAAACCGCTTGGCGTTGTCCGGCGAATGGGTCGCGAGCGTGATATGAATGAACGCGATGACGCCGAAGCCCAGCGCTTCGCTGGCGAGATCGGCGTGATAGCCCGATATCACCTTCTCCTCTTCGAGTCGCATCCGTCGCCGCGAGCATTGCGAGGCCGACAGGCCGGCGACATCGGCCAGTTCCTGGTTGGTCAGGCGGCCATCATCCTGCAAGGCAGCCAATATCCTGAGGTCGAAAGTGTCGACATCGATCATGCGCGAAATCCCTAATTTGTGCACGAATTGTGCATGTTTATACCCAGGACCGGGTCAGATTGCATGCATTTTGCGCCCGAAGTGACGGACACTGCGTCCAGCGAATCAGGGAGACCAGCATGGGTCCATTTCCGCACGACGCACCGGCAGCGACGGTGAGCGCCGACAATCCGATGGGTACCGATGGCTTTGAGTTTGTCGAATACGCGCACCCGCAGCCGGAAGCACTGCATGCACTGTTCAAGCTGATGGGCTATGTGCCGGTGGCCCGCCACAAGACGAAGAAGATCACGGTCTATCGCCAGGGCGACATCAATTATCTGGTCAATGAGCAGCCCGGCACCCATGGTTTTGCCTTCGTCGCCGCGCATGGGCCGTGTGCGCCATCGATGGCGTTTCGGGTGGTCGATGCGAGGCAGGCCTATCAGCGTGCGCTGGCGCTTGGCGCGGAGCCAGCCGGCATTCCTTCCGATCAGAAGACCCTTGATGTCCCCGCGATCAAGGGCATCGGTGGCAGCCTCCTGTATTTTGTCGACCGGTACGGTGCGAAGGGCTCAGCCTATGATTCCGAGTTCGAATGGCTGGGCGTGACGAATCCGAGGCCGGAGGGCGCGGGACTGTTCTATCTCGATCACCTCACCCACAACGTCCATCGCGGCCGCATGGACGTCTGGACCACCTTCTACGAAAAACTGTTCAATTTTCGCCAGATCCGCTTTTTCGATATCGAGGGGCGCGCGTCCGGCCTGTTCTCGCGGGCGCTGACCAGTCCCGACGGCAAGATCCGGATTCCGATCAACGAGGATGCCGGCAATTCCGGGCAGATCGAGGAATATCTCAGCGTCTATCGCGGCGAGGGCATCCAGCACATCGCCTGCGGCGCCAGGGATATCTACAGGATCGTCGAAACCCTGCGCGACGCCGGCCTGCCGTTCATGCCATCGCCGCCCGCGACCTATTTCGAAAAGATCGATGCGCGCTTGCCCCGGCATGGCGAAGACGTCGCGCGGCTAAAGCGGGACGGCATCCTGATCGACGGCGAAGGCGTGGTCGACGGCGGCCACACCAAGGTGCTGCTGCAGATCTTCTCCGCCAACGCCATCGGGCCGATTTTCTTCGAATTCATCCAGCGCAAGGGCGATGACGGTTTTGGCGAAGGCAATTTCAAGGCGCTGTTCGAAGTCGATCGAGGAAGACCAGATTCGGCGTGGCGTGCTGAAGGTGGAGGACGCGGCTTAGGCTTAGCTAGCCGCAGGGTGGGCAAAGCGAAGCGTGCCCACCCTTCAACGTAAAGGCCCATCGATTTCAGTGGTGGGCACGGCGCGTAGAGCGCCTTTGGCCACCCTACGATTTCTTCCACTCGCTCGTCAGATTTGCAATATCCGCCGCCTCCGGCTCGCGGATCGCGGACGGCGTGCGCGAAAACCGTGGCGCGGGCGCGGGCTGGGTGACGCCGTGACGCTCGACAAAGATCTTGCGCGCCGCCATGTGCGGATGATTGGGTGCTTCCTTCATAGTCAGGATCGGCGCGAAGCAGATGTCGGTGCCTTCCATGATCTTGCACCAGTCCTCGCGGGTCTTGCTCTTGAACACCTTTGTGAGTTTTTCCTTCAACGCCGGCCACGCCTTGCGGTCCATCTGCGCGTCGAAGTCGGCGTCGGTCAGGCCCGCATGCTGCCGCAGCAAGGCGTAGAATTGCGGCTCGATCGAGCCGATCGAAACGAAATTGCCGCATGAACATTCATAGATGCCATAGAAATGCGCGCCGCCATCGAGGAAATTCTGCTCGCGCCCTTCCACCCATCGGCCGATCGCGATCATGTCGAAGAACATCGACATCAGCGATGCCGCGCCGTCGCACATCGCGGCATCCACCACCTGTCCCTTGCCGGACTTCGAGGCTTCCAGCAGCGCCGCGAGCACGCCGACCACGAGATAGAGCGCGCCGCCGCCGAAATCGCCAACCAGATTGAGCGGCGGCACCGGTCTTTCCTTGGGGCCGATCGCGGCCAGCGCGCCGGTGACCGAGATGTAATTGATGTCATGGCCGGCGGCCTGCGCCAGCGGGCCTTCCTGGCCCCATCCGGTCATGCGGCCGTAGACAAGACGCGGATTGCGCGCCTGCACTACGTCCGGCCCGAGCCCCAGCCGCTCCATCACGCCGGGCCGAAAGCCTTCGATCAGCGCGTCGGCATTGGCCAGGAGGTCCAGCACCTGCGCAACCGTGGCCTTGTCCTTGAGGTCGAGCTCGACGACCTTTCGCCCGCGACCCGCCACGGATTTCATGTTCTTCCTGGCTCCGACGCGATCGAGCGTCACGACTTCCGCGCCCATGTCCGCCAGCATCATGCAGGCGAAGGGGCCCGGGCCGATGCCGGCGAATTCGACAATGCGAAAGCCTGCGAGCGGGCCGGAAGCGCAGGTGGCGGAGTGGGGAGCTGGTTTATCGAGCACGTTGTTTTGTCCGTTGATGTGAGACGAGAAAAGGCTATTCGGCAGGCGTCGTGCTGCCGTGCCGGGCGGGATCGCTGAGCGTTACCTTGGCGGCATCGGCCCACAATTTGGCGTTTTGCTTCTGGCGTTCGGTGCCGGTGCCTTCCTCGGCGACCTTGCGGCCGAGCGCGACATAGACCGGAATTTCCTCGTCGCGCATCGGTTGTGTCATTTGCTTGCGCGCCATCGCCTTTTCGACATAGGGCGCGAGCTCTTCCTGTTTCTGTTTTTCCCGCTCGATTTCGCGCTGCCTGAATTCCGGCATCACCTCCCTGGCGAACAGCTCGAGCGCTTCGCAGATATCGCTGTGCTTGTTGCGGCCGCCCTGCTGGATGAACACGGTCTGATCGACGCCGGATTCCTCGAAATGCCGCAGATGGGTTCGCAACTGATCCGGCGTGCCGATGCCGTGGTCGGCGCCCGCCGGTGGTAATGCATGCCGCGCCTTTTCGAAATTCGACCAGATGTCGGTGCGGCCGGGCTTGTGTTCGCCAAAGATATAATGATGCGCCAGCCCGTAGCGGAAGAACCGCAATCCGTCCTCGCCGCGGCGGCGCGATTCCTCCTCATCGGGGTGCACCGAGAAGCCGGTCACCATCGCGACGTTGGGATTGACGGCGTGGCCGATCGGCACGCATTCCTCCTTGAAGATACGATAGTAGTCGTCGACCCATTGCCGGGCCTCGCGCGGATCGACGAATGCAAATGTCAGCGCGCCGATGCCGCAACGCGCCGCCATCTTGATGGTCTCGCGGTTGGAGCAGGCGACCCAAAGCGGCGGGTGCGGCTTCTGCACTGGTTTCGGCACCACATTGCGGCACGGCATCTCGAAGAACTCGCCCTTGAAGCCGGGATACGGGTTCATCACCATCATGTCGGTGCATTGCTCGACGCCTTCCTTCCACATCCGGCGCTTCTCGACCGGATCGAAGCCGACATTGAAGCCGCCGAGCTCCATCAAGGACGCGCTCTCGCCGGTGCCGAACTCGACGCGGCCGTTGGAGACGAGGTCGAGCGTGGCGATGCGCTCGGCGACCCGCGCCGGGTGATTGTATTTCGGCGGCATCAGGCAGATGCCGTGGCCGAGCCGGATTTGTTTGGTGCGCTGCGAGCAGGCCGCGAGGAAGATTTCCGGCGCCGAGGAATGCGAATATTCCTCGAGGAAATGGTGCTCGACCTCCCAGGCGTAGTCGATGCCGAGCTTGTCGGCGAGTTCGACCTGATCGAGCGCCTCCTGGAACAGCCTGTGCTCGTCGCCCTCGTTCCACGGCCGCGGCAGCTGGTGCTCGTAGAAAATGCCGAACTTCATGGGCGCTCCCTGACGCGTATTCCGCAAAGGCGGTACCCGCTTTGCGAACAGAATATGCGTATTCCTGAGTCTGTTAGTTAGTTGATTAGCTAAATTGTCTCGCCTTGGGGGCCGCGTGGCAAGCGACTTTTGCCGAGAATCTGACCAAAAGCAGAGCGGCGCGCATCGCTGCGCGCCGCTTGCATGGCTTGAGGTGGTGGGCGATCAGCCGGCGGCAGTTACTGCGCGCTGTGCCATCACCTTGATCAGGTTGGCGCGATAGTCCGACGAGCCATGAATATCGCTCATCAACCCACCAGCGGAAATTGCGACGCTGTCGAGCGCGGCTGCCGACCAGTTGGCCTTTAATGCGGCCTCGATGGCTGGCACCCGCATGACGCCATTCTGTGAGGCGCCGGTGGCGGCGACGCGGACATCGCCGGCCTTGGTCTTGACCACGAATACGCCGGTCAGGGCAAACCGCGACGCCGGATGAGGGAACTTGGAATAGCCTGCCTTGGCCGGAAGCGGGAACGACACCTGCGTGATGATCTCGCCGTCCTCAAGTGCGGTTGAGAAGAGTCCCTTGAAGAAATCATCCGCTGGTATCGATCGTTTGTTGGTCTTGATAGTCGCGCCGAGGGCAAGCACCGCCGCCGGATAGTCCGCGGCAGGATCGTTGTTGGCGATCGAGCCGCCGATGGTGCCGCGATGACGCACCGCCGGATCGCCGATCAGCGAGGCGAGATGGGCCAGCGCGGCAATGGCCTTTTGTACAGCTGCATTCGTGGCCACGTCGTAATGCGTTGTCGCCGCCTTGATCGTCACCGTGTCGGCGGAAACGTCGATGCCGACGAGATCCTTGATCTGGCCGAGATCGATCACGTCGGATGGCGAGGCCAGCCGCTGCTTCATCACGGGGAGCAGGGTGTGGCCGCCGGCGAGATACTTCGCCTCCGAGCCTTTTGCGAACAGCGCCGCTGCTTCGTCCACGGAGGAGGGGCGATGATAAACTGTCTCGTACATGCTGCTGCTCCTCTCAACCGTGAATGGCGTGCCAGACGCGATCGGGCGTCGCCGGCATCTCGAGTTTATTATTACCGATAGCGTCGGTGATGGCGTTGATGACGGCGGCGGATGCGCCGATCGCGCCGGCTTCACCGCAGCCCTTGACGCCGAGCGGATTGCCCGGACACAGCGTCGTGGTGTGGTTCAATTTGAACGACGGCAAGTCGTCGGCGCGCGGCATGGTGTAATCCATGAATGACGCCGTCACGAGCTGGCCGCTGCTATCGTAGACCGCGCCTTCGAGCAGCGCCTGGCCGATGCCCTGGGCGAGGCCGCCATGGACCTGGCCCTCGACGATCATCGGGTTGATCAGCCGGCCGAAATCGTCGGCCGCGACGAAATTGACAAAGGAGGTCTTGCCGGTGGCGGAATCGACTTCGAGTTCGCAGATGTAAGCGCCGGCCGGGAAAGTGAAGTTGGTGGGATCGTAGAACGCGCCTTCCTTCAGGCCGGGCTCCATGCCGTCGGGCAGGTTGTGCGCGGTGTAGGCGGCGAGGGCGACCATCGGCAGTGCGATCGATTTGTCGGTGCCGGTGACTTTGAACTCGCCGTTCTCGATGACGATGTCGTTCTCGGACGCTTCGAGTTGATGCGCGGCGATCTTCTTGGCCTTGGATTCGACCTTTTCCATCGCCTTGAGGATCGCGGTCAGGCCGACCGCGGCGGAGCGCGAACCGTAGGTGCCCATGCCGAATTGCACCTTGTCGGTGTCGCCATGAACGATCTGGACCTGGCTGATGGGAATCCCCAGGCGCTCGGCGACCAACTGGCAGAACGTGGTCTCATGGCCCTGGCCGTGACTGTGCGACCCGGTGAGGATCTCGATGGTGCCGACCGGATTGACCCGCACCTCGGCGGATTCCCATAAGCCCACGCCAGCTCCCAGGCTGCCGACGGCCTTGGAGGGGGCGATTCCGCAGGCCTCGATGTAGCAGGAGAAGCCGATGCCGCGGAGCTTGCCGTCGGATTTGGCCTTCGCCTTGCGCGCGGGGAATCCGGCGTAGTCGATCGCCTTCAGCGCCGCATCGAGCGATGCGCCGAAATCGCCGACGTCATAGGCCATGATTACCGGCGTCTGGTGCGGGAAGGTCGTGATGAAGTTCTTGCGGCGCAGTTCGCCCGGATCGACCTTCAACTGTCGCGCCGCCGTCTCCATCAGCCGTTCCACCACGAAACTGGCTTCGGGCCGGCCCGCGCCGCGGTAGGCGTCAACCGGGGTGGTGTTGGTGTAGACGCTGATCACCTCGGCGAAGATGTTGGGGATGTTGTATTGGCCCGACAGCAGCGTCGCATAGAGATAGGTCGGCACCGACGATGAGAACAGCGACATATAGGCGCCGAGATTGGCGTAGGTCTTGACGCGCAGCCCGGTGACCTTGTTGCTGGCGTCGAACGCCATCTCGGCCTTGGTGAGGTGATCGCGGCCGTGGGCGTCGGTCAGGAACGCCTCCGAGCGGTCGCCGGTCCATTTCACCGGGCGGCGTACTTTCTTGGAGGCCCACAGCGCCACCATTTCTTCGGGATAGATGAAGATCTTCGAGCCAAAACCGCCGCCGACGTCGGGCGCCACCACCCGCAGCTTGTGCTCCGGCGCGATATTGTAGAACGCCGACAGCACCAGACGCGCGACATGCGGATTCTGCGAGGTCGTGTAGAGCGTGAAATGCTCTTCGGCTTCGTTGTATTCGCCGATGGCCGCGCGGGGCTCCATCGCATTCGGCACCAGCCGGTTGTTGGTGATGTCGAGTGAGACGACGTTGGCCGCCGATTTGAAAGCCGCTTCAGTCGCCGCCTCGTCGCCGATGGTCCAGTCGTAAATCACGTTGCCCGGCGCCTCCGGGTGAAGCTGCGGTGCGCCCGGCTTGATCGCGGCGCGAATATCGGCGGCGGCCGGAAGCTCCTCGTAGTTGACGACCACGGCTTCAGCGGCGTCGCGCGCCTGGTTCTTGGTCTCGGCGATCACCACTGCCACCGCCTGGCCGACGAAGCGCACGGTCTCCGGCGCCATCGCCGGCCACGCGCCCATCTTCATCGGTGTGCCGTCCTTGGAGGTGATGGCCCAGCCGCAGATCAAATTGCCGACCTTGTCATCGACGATCTCTCGTCCGGTCAGCACGGCGACCACGCCCGGCATTTTCAGCGCCGCCGACGAGTCGATGCTCTTCACCTTGGCATGGGCATGCGGGCTGCGGATGAAATGGGCATGGGTCATGCCTTGCAGTTTGATGTCGTCGACGTAACGTCCCTTGCCGGTGATGAAACGGCGGTCTTCCTTGCGCACTACGCTTGCGCCAATGCCTTCAACGCCCATGTCCTGGTCTCCCTACCGGAGTTTGTTGCCCCGCCATTTCCATCGAAATTCGGCGGTGTTGAACTGGATAGTCGGTGGTCTGCAGCGGCTATTCCGCCGCCTGCGCAACCTTCATGCGGCCGGCCGCGTCGAGCACCGATTTGACAATGTTGTGGTAACCGGTGCAGCGGCAGATATTGCCCTCGAGCTCGTGGCGGACGGTGTCCTCGTCGAGCTTGCCGCCATAGCGATGCACGATGTCGATCGCCGACATGATCATGCCCGGCGTGCAGTAACCGCACTGCAGCCCGTGATTGTCGCGGAACGCGGCCTGCATGGGATGCAGTTCATCGCCCTTCGAGATGCCCTCGATGGTGGTGACATTGGCGCCATTGGCTTGCCCGACCAGCACTGTGCATGACTTGACCGCCCGGCCGTCGATATGGACGACGCAGGCGCCGCACTGGCTGGTGTCGCAGCCGACATGGGTGCCGGTCAGGTTCAGATTTTCGCGCAAGAGCTGGACGAGGAGGGTCCGGTCCTCGACCTCGGCCGAGACCGCCTTGCCGTTCACCGTCAATTTGATGGTAGACACGCGTAATACCTCCCGATGTTTTTTAATTATTCCAATTAGAAGCACCGGGGCGGGACTTTGCAACTAGGATTTTCGTCGCGACGGTCATCGTGATGCCATCTGCGTTTCCACCGCCGTCTCCTGGCGCTCGCCGATGCCTCGCGGTGAGGCGCGGATCACGGCTGCAAATTTGTGGCTTTTACTGCGCGGGCGTTGATGGTCTATTCCCGGGCGGGCTTCGGCCCGGCGTAAGCCACGGAGACCAAACGACAATGAGGGAGTTTTGAAGACGTGATCGACAAGCAGGTGAAGACCATGGCCGACGCCGTGGCGGGGGTTCGCGACGGATCGACGGTACTGGTAGCCGGATTTGGTGCCGTAGGCGTCGCCGACAATCTGCTCGACGCGCTTCACGAGCAAGGCGCCAGAGAGCTGACCATCGTCGCCAACAACTCCGGCAATGGCGATTATGGTTTGGCCCGGCTGATCAATTCCGGCCGCGTGCGCAAGGTGATCTGCTCCTATCCGCGTTCCGGCGACTACAGTGCCTTCCTCAAGGCGTACCGGGCCAAGAGCCTCGAGCTGGAATTGGTCCCGCAAGGCACCATCAGCGAACGCATGCGCTGCCATGCCGCCGGCCTTGGCGGATTTTTCTCGCCGGTTTCGGCCGGCACCAAGCTCGCTGAAGGCAAGGAGACCCGCGAGATCGATGGCCGGCTGCACGTGTTCGAGAAGCCTCTGAAGGGCGATATCGCCCTGATCAAGGCCAGCAAGGCCGACCGTTGGGGCAACCTCACTTACATAAAGTCCGCCAGGAATTTCAATCCTGTCATGGCAATGGCCGCCGATTTGACCGTCGTCGAGGTCGACCAGATGGTTGAGCTTGGCGAAATGGATCCGGAAACGGTTGTCACCCCGAGTATTTTTGTCGATCGCGTCGTCGTCGTTGGAGCCCAGGCATGACCCCCAAATCGCATCAGCCACTGACCCGCGAACAAATGGCATGGCGCGCCGCGCAGGATCTGCTGGAGGGCGCCTATGTCAATCTCGGCATCGGCATTCCGACCTTGGCGGCAAGCTACGTGCCGGCGGGGCGCGAAGTGATCTTCCACAGCGAGAACGGCATTCTCGGCATGGGTCCAAAGCCGGAGCCCGGCCGGGAAGATCCCTACATGGTCGACGCCGGCAAGAACCTGACCACGCTGGTTCCCGGCGGCTGCTTCGTCCACCACGCCGACGCGTTCCTGATGATCCGCGGCGGTCATCTCGATGTCAGCCTGCTCGGCGCTTTCGAGGTCTCGGAAAAGGGCGATCTTGCCAATTGGACCACCGAGGATCCGGCATTCCCGCCCGGCATCGGCGGCGCCATGGATCTCGCGGTCGGCGCCAGGGAAATCCGCATCATCATGGACCACACCAGCAAGAAGGGTGAACCGCGCATCCTCAAAGCTTGCACCTATCCGCTGACCGCGGCCGGCTGCGTCAAGCGCATCTACACCAATCTCGCGGTCATCGACGTGTTGCCGCAGGGACTGGTCGTGATCGAAATGGTTCCGGGCATGACGCTGGAGAAACTGCAGGCGCTGACCGAGCCAAAGCTGCAACTGGCGGCCGATTGGCAGGTATTGGCGCCGCCCGAGGCCCCCGAGGCTCGCGCCGCATAGGCCCTGGCCGGGGCGCCTCCCGGCCAGAATTGCCGCAAATTTACGGCCTTTTATCCATTCTGCCCTAGCTTTCGGTACCGGGTGCGGGAGCCATGCTCCCGATCTGACTGGTTTTCCGAAAGAAGTCGGGGGTTCAAGGTGGCACTGTCAAAGCGTATCTGGCCGCAATCGCTGAAGCTCCCGACCTTGCGCTTTCGCTCCAAAATCATGCTCGGCTTCATGGTCGTGCTGGCGATTTCGGCCGGCAGCATGGGCTTTGCCTATCTCGGATTTGAGCGCGTCTCGACCGGCGTCGCCTCCTACCGGCACAGCGTCTCGGAAGCCGATCTGGCGCGCAATATCGATCGCGAGCTGATCTCGTACCGCGCGCTGGCGCGATATTACGTGGCGACCGGAAAAGAAGACGATGGCAAGGCGGCGCTGGCAGCCGAAGCCAGCCTGAAAGATGCCATCGAACAGGCGATGAAGGGCACCACCAATCCCGCAGGCCTCGAGCAGATCACGCGGCTGGCCAGGGAATTCAACATTTTCACGAAGATTTTTGCCGACATTCTCAAGGTCAAGAGCGAGAGCACGCTGGTGGCGCAAAACCAGCTCGCGCGCGGCGGCACCATGCTGCGTTACAAGCTCGACGATCTCGCCAGCAATGCCGCCGAAGCCGAGCTTCCGGCAGTTGAACTCGGCACCAAGCAAGTCACCGCGCAATATCAGGCGGCGACGGCGCTCGCCAACACCTTCGTCATCAATTCCGATCAGACCGTCGCCGCCAGCGCGCTGGCCCGTCTCAAGTTCGTCGAAAACTCGCTGCACGCGATATCGACGACCGATGAAAAGATCACCCAGGGCCTCAAGGAGATTTCGGCGCTGCTTGGAGAGTATCGGCAGGCGCTCACCAAACTGATCGAAAACGCCAAGTCGATCGATGAACTGACCACCGAAATGACCGATTCCGCGGCAGCCATCATCAAGGGCGCGGGCACCATGAAGGCAGCCTTGCTTGCCGATCAGCAAAGGCTTGAATCGGAGTCCAATGCCGCCATCGGCGAGACCGAGCACCTGATCGTGATGCTCGCCGCCGGCGGCTTCGTGTTGGGTTGTCTGTGGGCCTTCCTGCTGGGCAAGGGAATTTCGCGGCCGATGACCGCGATGTGCAAGGCGATGCGCGAGCTCGCCGGCGGCAATTTCGACGTCGTGCTGCCGGGGCTTGGCCGCAGGGACGAACTCGGCGAGATGGCCGGCGCGGTTGAGGAATTCAAGGTGCAGGCCGTAGCCAAGGCCGAGCGGGACGCCGCCACCCAGGAGGCCCAGAACAAGGCCAGCGGTGCGGCGCGCCGCACCGAACTCATCCGCTTCGCCGACGAATTCGAGGCCGCCGTCGGCTCGATCGTCTCGAATGTTTCGGCGTCAGCCGTTCAACTCGAGCAGGCTGCCGGAACCCTGACGCGGACCGCGGAAACCACGCAGGGCCTTTCCAGTCAGGTTGCCGGTGCCTCCGAAGAGGCGTCCAGCAACATGCAGGCTGTGGCGTCCGCGACCGAGGAGCTTACGACCTCGGTCGATGAAATCGGAAAACGGGTCCGTGAATCCAGCCAGATCGCGGAAGCGGCTGTGGTTCAGGCGCAGCAGACCGACGGCCGCATCGGAAAATTGTCGCGCGCCGCGCAGGAGATCGGCGATGTGGTCAAGCTGATCACGGCGATCGCCGAGCAGACCAATTTGCTGGCGTTGAACGCCACCATCGAGGCCGCCCGCGCCGGCGACGCCGGGCGCGGCTTTGCCGTCGTCGCCTCCGAAGTCAAATCGCTGGCCAGCCAGACCGCCAAAGCGACCGACGAGATATCGTCGCACATCCTGGGCATGCAGGACGCGACGCAGGAATTGGTCGCGGCCATCAAGGCGATCGGCGACACCATCGGCCAGATCTCAAGCATCGCCTCGACCATTGCGAGCGCCGTGGAACAGCAGAGTTCGTCGACGCTCGAAATCGCGCGCAACGTTCAGAACGTCGCCCAGGGCAGCCACGAAGTCGCCGCCAACATCACACAGGTCAATCGCGGCGCCACCGAAACCGGATCGGCCTCCGGGGAGGTATTGAATTCGGCCAAAACCCTTTCGGTCGAAAGCACCCGGCTGCGCGAGGAACTCGATCGCTTCATGGCGAACATCCGCGCGGCTTGAGGGGTTGCGGCTTAAACGGCGTCATCAACCGCGAAGGCGGATGATCCAGTATTCCGAGACGTTTCATTCGTCGGTGATTACTGGATACCCGCCTTCACGGATATGACGAGCATGCCTCGTGATTCGGCTGCTCAATCGCGATGAAACTGCCGCTTCAATTCCGCCTTGGCCCGCTCCAACCGGTCGCGCTGGGTCTTCGGTAAAGTCCTGCCGGCGCGGTTGATGTAGAAAGTCAGCATCGATAGCGCTGAACGATAGGCGCCTGCCTTGCGGCGCGAACTGCGCTCCGCCGATCGCTTGAGCGATGCTGCGATCTTCCTTGCGCTGGCAAGTTTGAAGACGCCTTGTTTCAGATCGAGCGCGTCGCTTTCCCTTGTGACGCGCTGCGACCAGCGCCTTGATGCCGACTTGCCCGGTGATGGTTTTCCATGCGTCCCGCGCGCCTTCCGGCCGGCCGTCCCTGGCGTGGCGGTTCGTGCCTTCTTGCGCGCCGGGGCTTTGCGCGAACGAGATGGTTTCCGGCGTTCCGCCATGCTCAACTCCATGCCGTTTCAGCGGAAACGGCAATGCGCGGGATCGGTTCCCCTGCCGCTATTCGGGAACTCCGACGCCGCCTGGGCGTTGTCAGAGGTGGCCGGCACGGGCGTTGCTGTTCTCTCGATTGAGTTGTCACAATTGAACATGTCGCGCCGCAGAGCCCTGGAATCCGACATTTCGGGTGGGTTTTCATTGACTCAAACCTGATGGATTTGCTGCGATCGGATCGCAATTCCGCCTTGAATTGCGGTGCGCGTGCTTACGTTCAAAGCGGCAAGTACGGGAGCAACGCGGCATGGCGGTCCTGAGCAACGCGAGCATCGCTTCCGCGGCGGGAGAAACACTCGCAAAGCAAGGCGACGATGATCGCGTCATCGAGACCAGCATTCCGACGCGTCTCGACAGCCTGCGCTGGAGCGGATTTCACACCCGCGTCGTGCTTGCGCTCGGCATCACCTGGATCCTGGATGGGCTGGAGGTGACGCTGGCCGGCGCTTTGTCCGGGGCGCTGAAGGAAAGTCCGACGCTGCGCTTTACCAATCTCGATATCGGTTTTGCCAACAGTGCCTATCTTGCCGGCGCCGTGCTGGGCGCCCTCGGCTTCGGCTGGCTCACCGATCGGATCGGGCGCAAGAAGCTGTTCTTCATAACGCTCGCGCTCTACCTCACCGCCACGGCGGCAACTGCGCTGTCCTGGAGCGTCGCGAGCTACGCGTTGTTCCGGTTTCTCACCGGCGCCGGAATCGGCGGCGAATACACCGCGATCAATTCAACGATTCAGGAATTGGTGCCGGCGCGCTATCGCGGATGGACCGATCTCATCATCAACGGCAGTTTCTGGATCGGGGCAGCGATCGGTGCGGTGAGCGCGATCGTCCTGCTTGATCCCGCGGTGATCGGGCCCGATCTCGGCTGGCGGCTGGCATACCTCACCGGCGCGGGTCTCGGCCTCGTGGTGTTTGTGATGCGGATGTGGATTCCTGAAAGCCCGCGCTGGCTTATGATTTACGGTCATCCCGATCAGGCGCATGCGATCGTTGACGAGATCGAACGGTCGGTGGTCGGAACCGTGCAAGACCGGCGTACCTGGCCGAAGATCAAACTCAGGATGCGCGACCACACCCCGCTGCGCGAAGTGGCGCACACGTTGTTCACGCTCTATCGCGGTCGCTCGCTGGTCGGACTGGCGCTGATGACCGCGCAGGCATTTTTCTATAACGCGATCTTCTTCACCTTTGCGCTGGTGCTGACTGATTTCTTCGGCATCGCGTCGAACCATGTCGGATGGTATATCCTGCCCTTTGCGGCCGGTAATTTCCTGGGGCCGCTGCTGCTCGGCCGATTGTTCGATACGCTGGGACGCCGCGCGATGATCGCGTTTACCTACGGCGTTTCAGGTGTTCTGCTCGCCATTTCCGGCTATCTGTTCTCGATCGGCGCGTTGAGCGCGCAGACCCAGACCATCGCCTGGATGGTGATTTTCTTTTTTGCCTCGCCGGCGGCGAGTGCGGCGTATCTCACCGTCAGCGAAACCTTTCCGCTGGAGGTCCGCGCGCTGGCGATCGCGCTGTTCTATGCGGTGGGAACGGGAATCGGCGGTGTCATTGGTCCCGCCTTGTTTGGGGCTCTGATCGACACCGGATCGCGCAACAGCGTTTTCGCGGGTTATTTGCTGGGCTCGGGATTGATGATCGCCGCCGCCGCCATCGGGTGGCGTTATTGCATCGCTGCCGAGCGCCGGCCGCTGGAATTGGTCGCACGGCCGCTTGCCTTTGTGGAGTAGAGTGAAATGAATCAGGACCTGATCGATCAGGATTTCGCCGAGGTGCCATTGCGGGACGACGTTCCATCACCGGAAAAGGGGAAGGCGGCGCCGGGCGATTTTTTGCGGCGGTTGGACGAGTGCGCGATTTTGCTCGATATCGACGGCACGCTGCTCGATCTGGCGCCGACGCCTCGCGAGGTATGGGTGCCGCCCGGACTGGCAAAAACCCTCAACGGCCTGCTCGACAGGACTGCGGGCGCGCTGGCGCTGGTCAGCGGCCGTTCGCTGAACGATATCGATCTGATTTTCGCGCCAGAACAATTTCCGGCGGTCGGGGGCCACGGCGCGGAAATGCGAATCTCGACCGAAAGCGAAGCCGTCGCCACCCATGCGCCGCCGATGGATAAGGAACTGAAGCGTCGGCTGGCGGCGATCGCAAAGCTCAGCCCCGGCATCCTCCTCGAGGACAAGGGCTATTCGCTGGCACTGCACTACCGGCTGGCTCCGCATGCGGAGAAGGCGATCTACGAGGCGGTATCGCTAATCAGAGCCGATCTGCCGAACGCGCCGATCGAAGTGCTGCCGGGAAAATGCGTCTGTGAGATCAAGCATTCAGGCTTTAACAAGGCAACGGGCGTGCTGGAACTGATGTCGCATGAGCCTTTCAGGGGCCGCCGTCCGATCTTTATCGGCGACGATGTCACCGACGAAACGGTATTCGCGATCATGCCCGATCTGGACGGCCTCGCGTTCTCGGTGGGCCGGCGCGCGACCGGGGTGGCCGATCATTTCGATGAGCCCCGGGACGTGCGGGAATGGCTCGCGAATCTGCTCCGATAACGAAAAGGCCGCAGTCCGACCATGATCGGCGCCGTTTTCTTTCCGCGTTGATGCGATCTTCGCGGTTTTGCGTGCATCCGGTGATGACGCAAAAATTTACCTCGGACGGGTTCCGCCTCTGAGGCGCCCGAATTTGGTTTGATTTCGTTGAAAGGGTGACGAGGAACCATATTGATGAATGGTTGTTAACTTGCGAGCATCAGGAGGGGACCCTGTGAACCTCGTTGTCGTTTCAAATCGGGTTGCGCGCGGAAAACTCAATGAGCCCATGACCGGAGGGCTGGCCGCCGCATTGTTGCCCGTGGTGGAGAAATCCGGCGCGATTTGGGTGGGTTCCAGCGGCCGCGTTCGTGACGGCGCCCAGAAGGAACCTTTTGCGGAGATCGAGGCCTTGGGCGCAGGCGCGCTGGCGATGCTGGATCTGCCGGCAGCGCATTACGGCGGATATTACGAGGGGTTCGCGAATTCGGCGCTGTGGCCGGCGCTGCATTCAAGGGCCGATCTGATCCGTGCCACGCAGGACGATTATCTCTCCTATCGCGAAGTGAACGCCTTCATGGCGCGCGCGCTGCTGCGATTCAAAAAGCCCGATACCATGTTCTGGGTTCAGGATTACCATTTCCTGGCGCTGGGAGCGGAACTGCGCGATCTCGGTGTCACCGAGCCGCTCGGCTTCTTCCTGCATACGCCGTGGCCGGCGCGCGCCATCATCGAAGGCGTGCCTCACCATCGCGAGCTGGTTGAGGCGATGCTGGCCTATGATTTGATCGGGTTCCAGACCGAGGACGATTGCGACAGTTTTGTTGACTATCTGACATCGGACCTTGGCCTTGAAGTTGAAAACGGCGTGGTGACGTCGCGCCATGGTACATCGCGCGTCGCGGTATTTCCGATCGGCATCGACCCGGAGAAATTCGCATCGCAAGCCGCCAAGGCTGCTTCCCATCCGGACGTGTCGCGGTTGCGGCGAAGCCTGAACGGCGAGAAACTCGCGATCGGGGTCGACCGGCTGGACTATTCCAAGGGGCTGATCAACCGCATCGAAGCCTTCGACCGCATGTGGACGTCGCAGCCGGCGTTGCAGCGGACGGTGTCCTTGCTGCAGATCGCGACGCCGTCGCGCGGCGCGATCGAAGCCTATGGCAATCTGCAGAGCGAACTCGCCAAGTTGGTCAGCGATGTCAATGGTCGTCACGGCGAAGTGGACTGGACCCCGATCCGCTATCTCAACAAGGGCTACAGCCAGACCGTGCTGGCCGGCCTCTACCGCACCGCCCAGGTCGGCGTGGTGACCCCGCTGCACGATGGAATGAATCTTGTCGCCAAGGAATACGTCGCGGCACAAAACCCGGCCGATCCCGGCGTGCTGGTGCTGTCGAAATTCGCAGGCGCCGCGAACGAACTCGATACCGCGCTGCTGGTCAATCCTCACGACATCGACGGGATGGCGCGGACGATCGCGGTGGCACTCTCGATGCCGTTGACGGAGCGGCGCATGCGCTGGGATGCCATGATGGCCAAACTTCGCGCCGGCACCATCCAGCAATGGTTTGCCGATTTCGTCGAAGCGCTGCAGGAGACCCGGATCGAAACGGTAGAGACGGAGCCGCTGATCGCGGAGCCTGCGGCGGTATGGAAGCTGCACTCGATCAATACCGGCGCGCGGTATCACTGACCCATTCAGTCTAGTAGCAATAGGATACGCCATCAAGCACCGCGCAGCGCGCCTTGTTCGGCGCGCTCGGGTTTTCCATCGGTTCCATGCCGCCCTTGCCATTTCCATAGAACACGCCGGGCCCGACGACCACCGACGATTTATTGCCGATGATGACGCTCGGGTGCGGCGACGCCAGGCGCGATCGCGTCCCGTCGGGCCAGATGATCGCATCGCCGGCCCAGATGCCGTGGCGGCCGTCATCGCAGCTGACATCGGTGCCCTGCCGTGTACAGGCTTGCGCCATCGCCGATCCGGCAGAGCCCGCGGACATCGCGGCCAGGAGAATCGCGACCATAAGCGTCCGATCGATGGTCATGCCGCCCTCCGCTGCTTGAACTGCTGCCGTCATCCATCGTCGCCCGTAACCGCTTTCCGGTTCAAGGCCCAAAAGTTGTCGTCCCCGGCGCCGAAGGACGTAAAATTGACTATATTATTCAATCGGTTGCGGAAAACTCCGCCGTTGCGGCCGCGCTCTCTTGCAAAAGTCGCCGTGCCCCTTCAAGACAGGCGATCCGGAGAGATGGCCGAGTGGCTTAAGGCGCACGCTTGGAAAGCGTGTGTGCGGGAAACCGTACCGTGGGTTCGAATCCCACTCTCTCCGCCAGGTATTCAACTAATACATTGAAATACAGCCTTATTTTATTCATGTCATCGTTCGCCCCAACTTAAATCCAATCAGCCACTTTGGCTTGAGTTCTATCCCATTAGCTCATTAGGCTCATAACCTGAAGGTCATAGGTTCAACTCCTGTCCCCGCAACCAAATATGATCATCAGTATTAACCGACCACTAGGGTTCGAATCCCTTCGCCCGTCTCAGAATTTCTTGGTATTTGAATAACTTCTGACAGGCCGCCGAAAGGCGGCTTTGTCATTTTCCTTCCGGGGAGCGCCTGGGGGAGCCGCGAACGCGAACTTTGTCCACGTTTGTTTTCGTAGGTGGAAGCTATCGGGGGTTCGAGCCCCCTCCCTCTCCGCCATTAAGAAAGGTATAAGCAGTTGAAAATAAAAGATTTTCTTCGAAAATATTCTTGTAAGTCCCCAATTTAGCCCCTAAATCTCGTTCTGAAAAACAAAAACAGAGAAATGGATTAAGGTAGTCGCGAATCGCGCGAAATCTACCTCTCCGCGAGCCTTTGGATAGTACTCGCCATCATCAGGCAGTGGTGCAACATAGCGGACCAGTGAGTTGGCCGCGTCATGCTGGTGCCAAAAGCAAATGCCAGGAGCATGGAATAGCAAGATAGATTGACCTGTCTCGACGCTTCGCGGTTGCGTCGACAACACAGTGCGCGACAATACGTCGTTGTATTTGAGAAAAACCTTCTAGCTGACGGAGCAACGAAACTCCGTTACATATACATACCTTGGCACTTTTAGATCACGCGCCACGATTTTCAGAGTTTGCGGCAGGGCGTTGCGAAGCGTCCGGTGTTTATATTTCCATCCGTAGGTCAGATAGGTTCGCGCCAGAACCGAGTTGGCCCCAACTCCGGTGACGACTTCGTCACCAAGCACCTCGGAGCTACCAAGTTTGGTGGCCTGCTGAGCTTTATGGGATGGCCACTCGCTAACGTAGTTCTGCAAAATTCCCCACGCGAAAGCCTCAGCGGTTTCTGCAGGCAGGTAGACCTTAGAGGGAAGGGGGAATAATCAAAGCGATTGTATTGTCGTGGATGCAATATGCCGTCTGGCCAACCGAGCTTCCACTTTTCACAGGTACCAAGATATTTGGGCCGATTTGATCATCATTGGCCAAGAAGGCTTCAGAATATTCCGCTCTGGTGGGATGCTGAGGCAGAATTCGCCCCGAAGCGATGTTCGCCGTCAAGATCTGGCCGGTGGCGACAATTGAATGGCCGATTGTTTGACCCGGAAGATCCAGCCAAACAGATACGGGTATGCCTGAATTGACATACCGGTTGATTATGTCCCCCGAAACCGCCAAGCGACTGGCGCACCCCAGTCGTGGCCTATGACGACCGCCGGTCCATCGCCCATGGCGTCGACTAGCCCGACCATGTCGCCGACTAAATGGAAAAGTGAATATTGATCTATTGCGCTAGGACGATCCGTCTGTCCGTAACCGCGCATGTCCGGTGCGATGACGTGATAACCGGCCTCGGAGAGAGCCTTGATTTGGTGCCTCCACGAATACCAGCACTCAGGAAATCCGTGACACAAAAGAACTAAAGGTCCCGCGCCTGCTTCCGCAATATGGATCTTCATGCCGTTCGATTTAACAAACCTGTGCTCGACTAACATCGAGAACCTCGCTGTGTCTTACGTTGGCAAGAATGCGACTTCGAATTTTGAGCGCAGCGATTTCTACCTAAGGCCCAATAAAACAATACAATCTCAATCATGATAAGCATTTGGAACGATTGCAAGACCGATAAAACTGTTTGCGTCGGCAAATGCTAGGTGCCAAAGCCGCGGCTGACCGCTTCCGCTAGCAAACGCGCTGCAGCGTGCAGCGAGAATTTTGCCGCTTCCTTGCGTCGCCGCGTGGCGATATGCTTGACTGGCGTCGGCACCTCTGCTGCACGCAGCGGGGAGGTGGCGATGGCGTCAACTCTGATCGGCAAACGGGCTGTTGTCATTGGCGCTGGCATGGGCGGGCTGACGGCCGCGGGGGCGCTCGGCGACTGCTTTGATCAGGTGGCTGGTTCTGGAGCGCGACACTCTGCCGTCGGAGCCCACGCTACGCGCGGGCACGCCGCAGGGGCGCCAGTGCCATGCGCTGCTGCTCAGCGGCCAACGCGCGCTCAGCGAGCTGTTCCCAGGGTTTGAGCAGGATCTCGCGCGCGCGGGAGCGGTGCCGCTCAGGGTCGGCCTTGACGTGCGGGTAGAGCGACCGGGCTTCGATCCGTTTCCGCAGCGTGATCTCGGCTGGGCCAGTTACGCGGTGTCACGACCGACAATCGAGCGCGTCGTGCGAGGCGGCTGCAAGCTGCGGCGAACATTACGCTGCGCCAGCGCTGCCGTGTCCAGGAAGTATTTGCGTCTGCGGAGGGGCCACGGGTGACGGGGGTGCGGTTCGACAACGGGAACGGCGCGAGCGAGACGATCGCGACGGATCTGGTCGTCGACGCCTCGGACGGCGGCGCGCTCACTCTCGCCTTGCTGAAGTCGATCGGCCGAGCACTGCCAGAGGAGACCACAATCGGCATCGATGTCGGTTACGTCACGTGCGTCTTCGTCGTCCCCGACGATCGCCCGACCGATTGGAAAGGCGTCATGACCTTCGGCGAGGCGCCCCACAACAGTCGCGGCGGCCTGATGTTGCCGCTCGAGGGCGATCGCTGGATGCGTATTCGATCGGCGGGCGCCACGGCTACGTGCCGTCCCGCCGACCCGGAAGGTTTCTGACTTATGCCCGATCACTGCGGACGCCGACGATTTACAATGCGATCAGCCACGCCGAGCGCGTCGGCGGCGTCGCGCGTTACGGCTTTCCCGAGAGCGTGCTGGCGCCATTTCGAGCGACTTGACTCGTTCCCGGCGGGCTTCTGCCGATTGCCGATGCAATTTGCCGCTTCAATCCCGTCTACGGCCAAGGCATGAGCGTCGCCGCGTTGGAGGCGTGTCTGCTGCGCAACAGGATTGGAGGACTGGCTGCAACGGCATTCCTGCGGACGGATTTGATACAGCCGGGCTTGCGCCGACCTTCTTCGCCGAGTTGCAGTCGTTGATCGATACGCCGTGGTCGGTCGCCACACTCGACTTCGCTTTCCGGGACGCGGGGACAACGTCCGGCGGATTTCGAGATGAGGCTCGATTCGGCGCCGTCTTAGCCGCCTCGCTGCCGAAGATGCCGAGATCCACAAATTGACGGCCGAAGTCCAACATCTATTGAGGCCGCGGAGCGCCTATCGCGATCCCGCGCTGGTGCAGCGCGTCCTTGCGATGATGGCCGAGGCGTAACCCTTGCCGTGGGATGGACATCCGCCTAGAGGATGGGCGCTTTCGACCACGAAGTGGGTTTCTTGTCTAAAGGGGATCGTCCGGCAAGCCGCAATTGCTAAGAACAGGGACGTGGTTGATTGCGCTCTCCGCGGGCGTGACTTCGCCGCATGGCTCGGCCTGGTCCCGAAGCAAATCTCGACTGGTGATCGCACGATGGATATGCCTGTGCGTTGCCTCCGGGATGAGCGAAGCTTTTTGCCAGCTCGAGCTTCACAGGGTCTGACGCGACATTGAATACTATGGAAATGGTAGAGGTTGTCCGCCTTACGGCGAGCGCAACCACATTGCCCCCCGCCAGGACCAAAGCCGGGTTGCGCGAGTTCGGGAAGCCTATCGTAGTTTTCTCGTGCCCACCGACGCTCTATCGTGACGTTTCTTCCGACCGCGTAACCGCTCTCCGCCAGGCCTCTCTACGCTACCGCAATATCCGGGCCCTCTGAATTACCCTTTGGCGGCGGCGTCTGATGATTGCTTGCGTCTGCCTCCTCCAGCAATCTCGCTGGCTTCACAGCGCTTACAACGAATGGTAGTGTCGGTCCTTTCTGGTGGTCGTTTGTGATGAACTGCTCAAAGCAATCACGATAGGGGCGTGCGATGTCCGACTACGGAGCAAGCCGCGATTTCAGATATGCATCCATGCTACACGCCGCTATCGAAGAATTCGTGTCGCAGTACGGTGCCAACCCGTCGATAGACCGACGGTCCCGTTCCCAGGCGGACTTGGCTCGCAGCTCATGCGAGCCAACAAGCCGCATCCCCAGTTGCCCCAATACTATGAGAAGTTCTGGCTCGATTGCGGGATCCTAACTGGGGACGGACCGAATTGCTAATTTCTGCCGGGGAACATCGATTTCGAAGAAAGTATGTTGTTCCTGAAGGGTGCGTCGATTTTGTCCTAGCGCATCCCTACGGCAACTTCATCCAATGGTGCCGTCACAACTGGATCGATCTATTTGTCTTCGGCTCGGGACTGGCGACGTGGTGTTCAGGAATTGGCCGACTTCTTTCTAAATGTGTTCATGCCGATGTTTGACGTCAGGTTCGCGGGCCATACACCTCATCCCTTGGACAACTTTACGCTCATCGGTCATAGCGCCGGCGGCATGGTGGTGAAGATGATTCTCAATGCTTCCGCCGATCAGTATGTCCAACGGATGAAAAAGGCGATCACGGTAGCCACCCCATTCTACGGATATGGCGGACAGATCCACCGATACCTGAAAGGGGATACCGATCTGAATTGGACTGAGGGGAAACGGTGCCAGCGTCTACACGAGAGTCATTTCTTCGATGCCGGGGACGTACGAGTATCTTTACCTGGACTATGAGACTTACGAATCCAACAAGATTGCCTTCGCGAGCGACCCAGAAGGGTACAATCTCGACGCCTATCCCAGTTTCGACAAGGTGGATCCGAACGAGGTAGCCGACCCCTATGACCCGCAACCCGACGCTCAGAGTTGAGTGCGTTATCCCCTGCACTATGGATTCGATTCCAGCCTATTATACAGGGGAAAGGTGGAATCGCGCAAAGTTTCGAGTGCGCTCGCTGACCCGAATACTGCAAGCAAATTCTACAATATTCGTGGGATCCAATCGAAGAACGGCAACGTTCTAAGCGACACCGTTGTTGCCCAATTGTGGGAACGAGTGCCGGAGTTGTTCGATCCTGATACCGACCCGGATCCGATCGACGACAAGAACGGCTATGGCGATGGCGTACAGCCAGCGTGGACGGCGAGATTGCTAGGACTTCCCGACCCGGCGCAGCAGGTCATCACAATTGTCGATGACATCGAGCACATGACGATGATGAATAATTCGAAGGTGCAGGAGAAAATTGCGGAGTTGTTGGGGCTTGATCCCAACGCCCTGACGTTCGTACTTGAGGATATGGAGGAGTTTGTGGCAAGCCGAGTTGAATTAGATCAATTCCTTAGTGGAGTGCGCAAGCTTATAGTCGAGAAGGCGCTGAAAGGTTGTACTCGCCGAATATCTGCGCGGGTTCAAGCCGATAGAGCTGCACAAACTCCTGGCTCGCGCCTACATCGACGCGCTCAAGAATCCGAGCCAAAAGACGGGACAGGGTTCGGAGCGTCCAAAAAGAGATCGAAGACGCCTGCGCGCCCTTCCCGAAAAGAACGCTAAAGATCGGCTGTCAGCTCTGACGTTTCAAATCTGCAGTGTGACTGTGAGACCAGATGAGCGTCTTCGGTTACAGCTCTCCTGTTAACCGACGTCCGTTTTCGTTCATTTCGGACCTCGACGTACGCAACAGCCATGTCCGCCTGGCCTCGACGAGGCAATATCGTCGGCTTGACCAGTCACATCCAAAAGGCGCCAAACAAGAACATTTCCTTAAAACGTCCGACGACAAGACCACTCCAACAAGAAGCTTCTCTAGACCATCGACAAAGCGGACGTTCCTGTCGGAATTTCGCAGAATTTTGACGATGGCATTACTGTCGTGGACACAAGAGCCGCAGCTCGCTATCGCGACAGCTGCGAGATGAACGCGACGTGCTCTTGGAGCGGCCCCTAAATTGCAAAGACGGCGACAACATCGTCACCCCGTCTAGCTCTCTTTCCTCGAACTCGCAAACTTAAATCCGCGGGACGGCAGAATTCAAAGGCTCCTTTGGAGAAATTTACCGATTGCCATAAGCCATGACACCATGGAAAATGCGGACGTCGGGATACCGGGGACGCATATGTGATTCGCACAGGCTGGCTGATCCCAATCGAATTGCGCCGAGGTTTTCAAGCCGCAAGAAGTCAGTTGGGCTCCTGGTTGGTTGGCCCGAGATTTCGGCGCAAAGCGCCCCCGCAAATCAGACAAACGCCGGCTCCTTCGAAGCTCGGCGTTATCGGTCCGCTCGAGGTCAGACTTACCCACGATAAACGTGATGTGCGCCGCCTGCAGAAGCTTCGATACCACGTGTTCTATAGACACGGTCAGGCCATCCCGGACATAATTACTAGGCTCACACGGCGGGATAGGCATTTTCCTCCGACGGTATATGCGATCACTTGATGGTTGTAGACCACTCCGCACGACTATTAACTATCGGCCGGCCGCCAGTCGTTGGCACCTACCGCTTGCTTCGACAGG
>CAVVEA010000016.1:0-206280 GCA_963747165.1 uncultured Alphaproteobacteria bacterium
CGGACTTGCCGTCGGGCGATAGCTTCGCCGTCGAACACTGCGGCGATCGAATCAATGACGATAAGGATAGGCCGGTTCACGCAGATCCAGGCTTCGATCTGCAAAAGAAGTGCGGTTTTCGTGATCTTGCCGAGCCGGTCCGCAGTCGCAAGCCAGGTCGTCTCAAGGTCGGGAAAATGCAAGTGCAGATCCTCGATCGCGTGCGGATCGATGTGACGGTGCTTGCAGATGCGCTCGATGCGGTCGCGAATGTTGGGCTCAGGCTCCTCGCAGCTGAGGAACAGCGCTGGCCCCGTCTCGACAACGCAACCCAGCCAATCGCCTAGTCCAGCGGTCACCGAGACCAGCAGCTGCACCGCTGTTTCCGTCTTGCCGGCGCCACCATTGCCTGAATAGAGCGTGATATCCCCGCATGGAATACGCGCTGCCGCCAACCAGCGCTGCTTGAGCGGCTCAGTCCCCTTCCAGGCTGCTGGCGTTTTGGTTTCAAGCGATGGCGGGGTCGGCAAAGGGTGGCTATTAGACCTGCTGTCGGACTGCACGGTTGGATGCAGCTCGGCCGGCAGGTTTGCCGACATCGCGATTTGCATAACTGCAGCTTCCTTGTCACTGCCGGGCTCACCAACCAGCCCGTGCAACTCCGCGACTTCGAAAATCTTGTCCACAACGGTCGCCGGATCGAGCAAACCGCTCCGCACATATTGGCGCAGCTGCTCGGCCATTTCCTGCAAGGCCTGAAGTCGCGCAGAAGGTGTAGCTGGTGCAATCGCGACGATGCGGGGGGCGAGCGAGAGTGCTTTCTGTGCGTCTCTTATCGGCGTTGAGGTGCTTGCATCAAAGTTCATCCGATCAAATCCAAGGCGCAGATCGGCTCGCAGGCCCAAACCGGGCCTCGCGCTTAGGGACGTGACTGCTGATTTTGGTCGGATGTGGTGCGGCCGCGCCGTACCGCTTCTGCTGCAAGTCGGCGCTCGATGTATTCGTTGATCGATTTGACAGTGATGCGGCGCGACTTGCCTTCGGTGTAGCTTTCTAACTCGCCGCTATTGATAAGCTCGTACAGCTTTTTGCGTGAGACCTGGATCGCCCTCATGGTTTGGTTCGGCGAAGCGACAAGCGGTGATTTCCAAGACGCCGGCACCGGGATGAGACATGTGAAATACCCTATTGTTTCTTGATGATTCCGATCATGCCGATCAGGTCCGATCGACGCAATGCGCGACCAGGTTACGGCGTAGAACCGCGCTGTTTAGGTGCCTTCTGCGTAGTCGCGATTTGATCGTGCGCAGGGAACGGCGGTTTTATGCCCGTTCCCGTAACGGAATAAGGTTCGATGCCGAAACGAAACTAGCCCAATCGCTCATAAGGGAGCGACGCTTCCCAAGCTTATGCCCGCGCTGATAAGCGGCGGTTGTCTCAGATTTGTACTTGTGCGCAAGCGCTGCCTCCCGCACGCCATCCGGATAGTCGGTGCATTCCTCCGCCCAGGTCGCAAACGTGGAGCGGAAACCGTGCACGGTGACGTGGCCGAAGCCGATACGGTCAAGCACGGCGAGCATCGCATTCTCCGAAAATATTCCGCCATCCGGATTCGGGAAGATCAATTCACCTTGGACACTGGTGCGCCTCTTTTCCAGGATGGCCAGTGCGGGAGCCGACAACGGCACGACATGGTCTTGGTTCATCTTCATGCGTTCGCCGGGGATCTTCCAAGTCGACGAAAGTCGATCGATCTCGGACCAGCAGGCCTCGACGACTTCGTTGGTACGGCAGGCCGTAAAGATCAGAAAGCGTAGCATCGAAGCCGCAGCGCCGCCTACCGTCGATAGATCAGCCATGAACTGGGGTGCTTCGGCGTAGGGCAGCGCTGGATGATGCCGAACGATGCGTTTCGGCCGCCTTGGAAGCTTCTCGCGCAGCTGTTTCGTGAGCTCGGCGGGATTTCGAAAATCGGTGTCGTCAACGTCGACGTTTTTCGCGATGATCGTTTCGATCCGTCCGCGGACACGATTGGCCGTCTCTCGCTTCTCGACCCAGATCGGCCGGAGCAATTCGTAGATGTGGCTGGGCTTGATCTCCAGGATCGTGAGTTTTCCGATCATCGGGTAGGCGTAGCGTTTGAGCGACGACGGCCATTGATTGCGGTGCTTTCTTGCTCCAGGTCGACCAATGCTCGCGAATGTAGGCTTCGGCGCATTGCTCGAAGGTGGGCAGAGTGACCTTGATCTCTACGGCTTTCGCTTCCTCACGCGCCACTCGTTTCTCTTGGACGATGTCGACGCCGGGCGTGCTGCGATCGCCTTTGACGCGAAGACGCGCTGCATCGCGAGCAAGCCGCGCATCCTTGAGCGACACGTCCTTGAGCGAGCCTAGGCCGAGCCAGCGCTCCTTGCCCTTCTTGGTGTATCGATAGATCCAGTTTTTTGACGTCGGGCCCTTCACGATGAGATAAAGACCGTCGCCGTCAGCATATTTGCCGGGCTGAGTTTCACGTTCGACGTCGAGCGGCTTGAGCTTGCCGGCCATGTGTTCCCCCCGGAAAACCGTCCTCCGAACCCACGCTCGAAAACTACGGCTTGTGCAGTGACTACGCGTAACATTGCGGAACTGGCCGCAACAGCGTTTGTCGCACTACTCGTTGTTTCTGCTGTCGATTCGAACAATCGGATACTGAGGAGAACAGGGTAGTGGCGGAGAGGGAGGGATTCGAACCCCCGATAGGCTTGCACCTATGCCGCATTTCGAGTGCGGTGCATTCGACCACTCTGCCACCTCTCCAGGCGCCATCACGGAGCAGAATCTCGCCGTTCGGTCGGGCCGAGTTCTAGGCGAGGATGGCGGTGCAGACAAGGCGCGGGCGCAGAAAATACCCCCGCCGGGGGCAAACCAGCGCCGGATATATAAAGTGGGACCGCCAGACGCGGCACAAACCGGCGGTCCCGTGTCGCGTCATTGAAATGGTGGCCGGGAAGTGCGGCTTCGCCGGCCGCCTGAGCGACGACGGGACGATAGCGATCCGCAGATGCGCGGCAACGCGATCCCGGATTTAACCTAACTAGTCAAGGTTACCCTTGCGCGGGTTGCCCGCAATATGACGCGACCGGCCGGCTCAATCCTTGTTCTTCTTGTCTTTCTTCTCGTCCTTGTCCTTCTTGTCGTCCTTTTCTTTATCCTTGTCCTTGCGGCGGTTGGTGAAGCGCGCGTTGCCGAGGCCGGTGCCGATGGTCAGTACGCCCCAGCAATCCACGTCCTGCATGAACGGCACTTCGGAAAGTCCCTGCGCCACGCCGTCATTGTGCATCAGGATCGCGGTGTCGTGATCGCCGATCTCAGGGATTGCCTCGACCAGGCTCATCGGCAGATTGAACTTGCTGCTCTCCCAATTGCCGGGAAGATTCTGCGCGCCCTTCTCGATCGAGCCGTCTTCGTTGATCACACCGGGACAGGCGATGCCGATGAACGGCGCCAGCCTCAAACCCTCGGCGTCGGCCACGGTGATCAGGCCCCTGAGCATCTTCACCAGCCGCTTGACGGCGCCTTCCCGCGTCGGCTCGTCATCGGCATGGCGCCACAGATCGGCCTTCCAGACCGACGCCTTTGACAGATCCGGCGCCTTCTTCCAGCGGGTTTCGACCACGCCGCAGCGGATATTGGTGCCGCCGATATCGACCGCGAGAATGCTGTCATGGGCCTCGAAGATCCACGACGGCGCCAGATGCAGGCAGCCGATCAGGCCGGCCTCGTCGGGGTGAGAACGGATCGGCACCAGGTCGACCTTGAAATCCTCGGCCTTGAGAATGATGTCGGCGCGCGCGATCGCAAGTTCGCCGACCCGGCTCTGCCGAAAGCCGCCGCCGACCACGATGCGTTCGGTGTCGGCCCAGGCCTTGGTCTTGAGGAAGCGCCGCGTCACATAGGCGAGTTCCTGGGCGAATTGCTCGATCGCGCCATGCACCAGGGCCGCGGCCGCGACGTCATCGCCGACCAGCGCCTCGTCGAGCGCGCTCTTGGCGATCGCCTCGGCGGATTTGCTGCCGAGCGGATCCTCGCCATTTTTCTTCAGCGGCTTGCGCAAGCCGTCCAGAATCTCGCGGAACGCGCCCTTGCTGGCGCGGTCGCCGAGAAAGCCGTCCTCGTCTTTCAATTCGATATTGAAGCTGTCCACGTCCACCGAAGGCAGACGGGTCGCCCCGTGCCGGGCGATGCCCGTTGTCGTTAAGGTATCTTCAGCCATTTTGCCCTTGCCCAACCGGAGGTCGGGGGGACAACAAGCGGGGAACCCGTTGGTTTCATCGGCGGGATGACGCGGCCCGATGACAACCCCGGCCGGTCCAAAACGCACTAAATCCCTTCATTTTAGGTTGTTTTCGGGCCAATTCACCTTAACTCGGGGCTCCCACCGGCTATAAGTCCCGCCAACCCGGCGCGGGATTTTCTCGCGCCGCTTGTTTTTGCGTGGCTTCAGGGATCGCTTCCCGATCGCGCGGAAATTGAATCCATAACGACTGAAGAAAAAGCCGGCCCGGACCTGTCCGAGGCCGGGATCGAACACGAAGGAATCAAACGATGTTCGCAGTCATCAAAACCGGCGGCCGGCAGTACCGCGTCGTTCCGGATGATGTGCTCGAGATAGGCAAGATCGCCGGCGATGTCGGGACGATCGTGCAGCTTGGCGAAGTTCTGGTGGTCGGCGGCGATACGCCGGTGCTCGGTGCGCCCACGGTTGCGGGCGCGACCGTTGCGGCCGAGGTGCTGCAGCACAAGCGCGGCCCGAAGGTGATTTCGTTCAAGAAGCGCCGCCGCAAGAATTCGCGCCGCAAGCGCGGCTATCGCGACGAGATCACGGTGCTGCGCATCACCGAGATCCTGACCGATAACAAGCAGCCGACGGTCGGACCGCGGCCGAAGCGGGAAAAGCCGGTCGTCACGGCACCGGCCGATGGCGACGACGAGGCGCCGAAGGCCGCGAAGAAAAAGGCGGCGCCGAAGAAGGCGGTCGCCAAGAAGGCTGCGACGAAACCGCGCGCCAAGCCAGATGCCAAGAAGGCTGCGGCGAAGAAGCCGGCCGCCAAGGGCAAGAAGTGATAAAAGTTGAAACGCGACAAAAAGTGAAATGATTCCATCACGGAATTGATCTAAAGATCAGAGCGAAGTTGGAGACGGGCTATGGCTCACAAAAAAGCAGGCGGTTCATCGCGTAACGGACGTGATTCGGCGGGCAAACGGCTCGGGATCAAGGCGTACGGGGGCGAGCATGTGATTCCCGGTAACATCATCGCGCGTCAGCGCGGCACCACCTGGCATCCCGGCCTTAATGTCGGCATGGGCACCGACCATACTCTGTTCGCCAAGATCGAAGGTCATGTTGAATTTCGTGCAAAAGCAAATGGTCGCACTTTCGTATCGGTGGTCCCGATGACCGAAGCTGCGGCCGAGTAAACGGTGGACATCATCGCGTCCGCCGGTTCCTGTTAACCCGGCGGAGCGCCAAAAGGCTCCAAAGGGGAGGCGGGAAACCGGCCTCCCTTTTTAGTTTTGCGTTAAATTTTTCGCATACAGGAGCCCGACATGCTGCAAGACATCCCAACCCCGACATTGCGCGAAGCCAGTAGCTGCGTCCTCGAGACCGAACGGCTGATGCTGCGCAGGCCGACGCTCGCGGACGTAAAAGCGATCGCGCATCTCGCCAACGATCGCCGCATCGCGGAAAACACCCGCCGCCTGCCGCATCCCTATTCTCACGACCATGCGATCGAGTTCGTGCGCGCGATCGCGAACGACCAACGCGAGACCGTGTTCCTGATCGAGAACAATTTTGTGCCGATCGGCATGGTCGGCCTCGACTGGCGCCAGCCCGACGCGCCGGAGCTCGGCTACTGGCTCGGCGTCGAGCATTGGGGCCAGGGCTTTGGCACCGAGGCCGCACGCGCCGTGATCGACTTCGCCTTCGAGGAATTCAATGTCGAACACCTGATCTCCGGCGCGCGGGTCGCCAACCCGTCCTCGCGCAACATCCTGGAGAAATGCGGCTTCCAGTGGAGCGGCGTCGAACTGCATCGGTTCGAGGCGTTGGGATCATCGACCCCCGTCGATTGCTTCCGGCTGGCGCGCACCGTGTGGTCGTCGCTGAAGAACTGGGGCAGCTCGACAAGGCGCGAGCGGTGAAGTGCAACAGGTGGTCGTCCCCGCGAAAGCGGGGACCCATAGCCACCGGCGTTCGTTATTAGACTGGATGTTGAGCTTTCGCAAAATTGACACCGCGGGTTATGGGTCCCGGCTCGCGCTTCGCTTGGCCGGGACGACGACGGTGTTTTACATTAGCTATGAGCCTCACACCGGCGGATTGACCGCCGGCTCCGCGTGTCCCAACTCGCGCTCGCGCAGGAAAATATAGAATCCGGCGCCGATGATGATGGCCGCGCCGACGATCGTTGCGATCGACGGCACGTCGCCGAACACGACATAACCGAAGATCACCGCCCAGACGATCATCGAATATTGATACGGCACCACGACGCTGGCCGGCGCGAGCTTCAGCGAGCGATTGACGCACAATAACGCAACCACCGACGTACAGCCGGCCGCGGCAAACAGGCCGAGGCTACCGAGGCTCGGCGTCACCCAGCCGAATGGCGACAACAGCGCGCCGAGCAGGAACGTGCCGGTAAACTGCGACGATGCCATCACGATATCGGGCGTCGATCGCAGCGAACGCGTGATCAGCATCAGCAGTGCAAAGGACAGGCTGCCGCCGAGTGCGATCATCGCCGGCCAACTTACCGTCTGCGCCGACGGCCGCAGCGCGATCAACACGCCGCAGAAGCCGATCAGCACCGCGGTCCAGCGCCGCCAGCCGACATGCTCGCGCAGCACGATCGGCGACAACGCGGTGACGAAAATCGGCGACGCCAGATAGTAGGTGATGACGTCGGCGAGCGGCAGATAGACGGTGGCGAGGAAGAACGCCGCGACTTCGAGCGTGGAGAGCGTGACCCGCAGCAATTGCAGCCACGGCCGCTCCAGATGGGCGAACTCCGCCCGCTGCCGCCATATGATCGGCGTCAGTACGAGCAGTGCGGCGCAGGCGCGAAGCCACAGCAATTGTCCGACCGAATAGGTGGCGACAATGAATTTTCCCATCGCGTCGCCGAACGAGAACATGAAGATCGACAACAGCATCAGGCCGATGCCGGCAAGGCGCGCGGAGCGCTCGTCTTGATAGGCCGAGATTTTCGCGAAGAGCTTCATGTGGGATTCTCTAAAGGACCGGGGTTCGCTTATCAGGTTGCTGAATATCTCTCCACCGTCATTCCGGGACACGCGTCCTCGCGTGGACCCGGAATGACCCGCAATCCGCGATTGCCGCAACAACACCTCTGCGATACCGATGGGCCATCAGCCCGTTCACAGAACATCCGCAGGAAACCCGCCATGACCGAGTTCGATCCCGCCTCGCATCGCATGGTGCCGCAACAGCGCTGGTTCGAGGATTTTGCGCTTGGCGAGCGCTTTGTCATCCCCAGCCGCACCATGACCTCGGCCGTGTTCGCCGCCTTCCAGACCGCGAGCGGCGACACCCATCCGATCCATTACGATGTCGAGTATTGCCGCGCCCGCGGCATGCCTAACCTGCTGGCGCATGGTTTCCAGACGCTGATCCACACCGCTCCCGGAGCTGGGCTGTTTCCCTATATTGTGGAGGAATCGCTGGTCGGCTTTCTCGAACAGTCGAGCCGGTTCGTAAAACCGGTGTTTGCCGACGACACCATCTATCCCGCGCTCGAAGTCACCGAGCTTGTGCCCGGCCGCACGACGGGCGTGGTGACCTTGCGCAGCACCGTGTTCAACCAGCGCCGCGAATTGGTGCTGGAGGGCCTGCAGAAATTCCTGATCCGCCGCCGGCCCTCCGCGTCCTCATGATCGCGCGAGGATCGACAAGCCAACGCCGACAACAATCAGAATGATCATCGCCAGTGTCGGCCTGACGGGCGTCGGCGCGTCGGGGCGGAACGCGCGGAGTTTTGTCGCGACGTAAAGCATGGGGCCGAGGGCTGCGGCCGAAATGGTCAGGATCGCCCAAGGCGCCCAGCGCACGCCCTCATGAAGCGAAAAGCACAGCCACAGCAGGGTCACGCCGAGCGTGACAAATCCGCCGCCGATGATCTTGAGCATGCCGAGAATGACCGCCTGAACCCCGGGATCGAGTTCGGCCCAGGATTTTCCGGCCACCGCCGCGTGATACGGCAGGAAGGCGTCGCGCCGCATATACCTCACGCCGAACAAAATACCTGCGAGTGCGACAGAGAGCACCGCGGCCAGCGCGAGATTGAGCATTCGAATTTCCAGAAATCGTCGACCCGGGGACAGTACACCGGTCGATTGCGCGAACAACCCATCCAGGCCGAAATCCGCCCGGTAGGCGATTACGTCGCAGAACAGCCAAAAGCGCCTATCAGTTAAGGCTTTTCGTCGATTTGCCGCCGCCAGAGGTTGCCGCGGGGGCACCCCTGCCCTACCTATGGAAGATGAAATTCCTTGACGAAGCAAAGGTCTATATCCGCTCCGGCGACGGCGGCAACGGCTGCGTGGCGTTTCGCCGCGAGAAGTATATCGAGTTCGGCGGTCCCAGCGGCGGCAATGGCGGCCGCGGCGGCGACGTCATCATCGAAGTGGTCGATGGATTGAACACGCTGATCGACTATCGCTATCAGCAGCACTTCAAGGCCCAGAAGGGCACCAACGGCATGGGCAAGGACCGCCACGGCGCCAATGGCAAGCCGATCGTGCTCAAGGTGCCGGTCGGCACCCAGGTGTTCGACGAGGATCGCGAAACCCTGCTCCACGACTTCACCACGCTGGGCGAAAAATTCGTGCTCGCCGAAGGCGGCAATGGCGGCTTCGGCAACGCGCATTTCAAGTCCTCGACCAACCGCGCGCCGCGCAACGCCAATCCGGGCCAGGAAGGCGAAGAGCGCTGGATCTGGCTGCGGCTGAAACTGATCGCGGACGCCGGCCTGGTCGGCCTGCCCAACGCCGGCAAGTCGACCTTCCTCGCCGCCGTCAGCGCCGCCAAACCGAAGATCGCCGACTATCCGTTCACGACGCTGCATCCGCAACTCGGCGTGGTCAATTCCGACGGCCGCGAATTCGTGCTGGCGGATATCCCCGGCCTGATCGAAGGCGCGCATGAAGGCGCAGGCCTCGGCGATCGCTTTCTCGGTCACGTCGAACGCTGCCGGGTGTTGCTGCATCTGGTGGACGCGACCTGCGAGCATGCGGGCAAGGCCTACAAGACAGTGCGGACCGAGCTTGACGCCTATGAGGGACATCTCGCTGAGAAGATCGAGATCGTGGCGCTGAACAAGATCGATGCCGTGAGCCCGGACGAGCTGAAGAAGCAGAAGGACCGCCTGAAGCGCGCAGCGAAGAAAACGCCACTGCTGATCTCGGGCGTGACCGGCGAAGGCGTGAAAGAGGCGCTGCGGGCGCTGGTCGAGGTGATCGGCGAAGCCCCGGTGTCATCGAAGGCCAAGGGCGGCGTGGCGCAGGCGGAGCCTTGGGAACCGGCGGAGCCCTGGACGCCGACAGCCCCACAAAGCTGACTTGAAGGCGGCTGACCTGAAAGCCGCCAACTTGAAGCTGCTGACTTGCGCCGGTTTCGCCCCTGCTGCAAAACTGCGCCATTCCAGGATAATCGCCAAGATAATCGCAAGGTTAATCGCAAGGGAGAACGTGGATGATCGGCTACGTCACATTGGGCACCAACAACCTGAAGAAGGCCGCGGCCTTCTACGACAAGATCGCCGCCGAGATGGGGATCGGCCGCTTCATGGAGTCCGACACCTTCATTGCCTGGGGCTCGGATGACGGCAGCGCGGGCCTGGGCTTGACCCAGCCCTTCGACGGCAAGCCGATGAGTGTCGGCAACGGCGTGATGGTCGCCCTCGCCGCCAAGGACAAGGCCGAGGTCGACCGCATCTACAAGCTGGCGTTGTCGATCGGCGGCACCGACGAAGGTCCTCCCGGCCCACGCGGCGAAGGCGGTTTCTACGCGGCCTATTTCAGGGACCCGGAAGGCAACAAGCTCAACGCCTTCGTGATGGGCTGATGTATCCTTTATGCGAAGCTGCTCCGACCTTCGCCTCTCCCCTTGTGGGAGAGGTCGGATCGCATCGACAGATGCGATCCGGGTGAGGGTTGAGGCCTAACGATAGACCGTACCCCCTCACCCCAGTCCTCTCCCCATGGGAGCGGGAGCGCACCTTCACTGCGGCAATATCTTCCCATCCCTTGATCTCGTCCGAAACGGCTCTGCAAAGTCTCACCCGATGGCCCTCCCCGCGCTCAAAAATTTCCGCCGCATCGTCGTCAAGGTCGGCTCCTCCCTGCTGATCGATTCCGACGCCGGCGAAGTGCGGGCATCGTGGCTCGCGGCACTCGCCGCCGATCTCGCCATGCTGCACCAGGAGGGGCGCGAGATACTGATCGTGTCGTCCGGTTCGATCGCGCTCGGTCGCAGCCGCCTGAAACTGCCGCGCGGCGCGCTGAAGCTGGAGGAAAGCCAGGCCGCGGCCGCGGTCGGACAGATCGCGCTGGCGCGAATCTGGTCGGAGGTGCTCGGCCATCACGGCATCGGCGCCGGACAGATTCTGGTGACGCTGCAGGACACCGAGGAACGCCGCCGCTATCTCAATGCGCGCTCGACCATCGCCAAGCTTTTGGAATGGCGCGCGGTGCCTGTGATCAACGAGAACGATACCGTCGCCACCACCGAAATCCGCTATGGCGACAATGATCGCCTCGCTGCCCGTGTCGCCACCATGGCGAGCGCGGACCTCCTTGTCCTGCTGTCGGATATCGACGGGCTCTACGATGCGCCGCCGGGCAACAATCCCAATGCGAAACTGATACCGGTGGTGGATTCCGTCACGTCCGACATCGAAGCGATGGCGGGCGCCGCGGAATCCGAGCTGTCGCGCGGCGGCATGCGCACCAAGATCGAGGCGGCCAAGATCGCAACCACCGCCGGCACGCATATGCTGATCGCCTCCGGCAAGATCGAGCACCCGCTGCAGGCCATCGCCGATGGCGGGCGCTGCACCTGGTTCCTGACGCCAGCCAATCCGGTGACCGCGCGCAAGCGATGGATCGCGGGATCGCTGGAGCCAAAGGGCACGCTGACCATCGATGCCGGCGCGGTGAGCGCCTTGCGCGCGGGCAAGAGCCTGCTGCCGGCCGGCGTGATCCGAGTCGACGGGCAATTCGCCCGCGGCGATGCCGTGGTGGTGCGCGGTCCCGACACCCACGAAATCGGCCGCGGCCTCGTCGCCTATGACGCCGAGGACGCCGAGAAGATCAAGGGACGCTCGTCCCCGGACGTGATGGCGATCCTCGGCATCTCCGGCCGCGCGGAAATGATCCACCGCGACGATCTGGTGGTCGGCCGCGGCGGCGCACTTGCTCCCGACTAGGCCAATGGCCGAGCTATCCCGGCCTCATTCGGTCCGGCCTGCCAGTCATGCCGTTCCCGCATCTCGCAAAACGAGGATTTCCGTGCTAGGGCCTAGCCTTAACAACACCCTGGATCTCACCCATGTCCGCGCCTTTGAAGGCCATCGACGGTAACGCCGATTTGCCGGCCCTGATGGCCGAGCTTGCCAAGCACGCACGCGTGGCCGCGCGGGTGCTGGCGCTTGCCTCGCCCGAGCAGAAAAATCGCGCGCTGGAGGCGATCGCGCGCGCCATCCGCGCCAACGCGCAGGCGATCCTCGGCGCCAATGCCGAGGATGTCGCGGAAGCCCGCAGCGCCGGCGCGACCAGCGCCTTCATCGACCGCCTGACGCTGACGCAAGCGCGCATCGACGCGATGGCCGACGGCGTCGCCACCGTGCGCGCCATTCCCGATCCGGTCGGCGCGGTCACCGAAAGCTGGCAGCGGCCGAACGGCATGACCATCGAGCGCGTGCGAGTGCCGCTCGGCGTGGTCGCGGTGATTTTCGAGAGCCGCCCCAATGTCGCGGCCGATGCCGGCGTGCTGTGCCTGAAATCCGGCAACGCCGTGATCCTGCGCGGCGGCTCCGATAGTTTCCGCTCCTGCCGCGCGATCCACGATTGCCTGGTGCAGGGATTGCGCGAAGCCGGCCTGCCCGAGGCTTCGATCACGCTGGTGCCGACCCGCGACCGCGCCGCCGTGGGCCTGTTGCTGACCGGGTTGAATGGCGGCGTCGACGTCATCGTGCCGCGCGGTGGCAAGAGCCTGGTCGCGCGCGTCGAAGCCGAAGCGCGCGTGCCGGTGTTCGCGCATCTCGAAGGCGTCAACCACGTCTATGTCGATCACGCCGCCAATCTCGACATGGCGAAATCGATCGTGCTGAACGCCAAGATGCGCCGTCCCGGCGTCTGCGGCGCCGCCGAAACCCTGCTGGTCGATCGCAAGGGCGCGTCCGTCAGCCTCAAGCCGCTGGTGACGATGCTGATCGACGCCGGATGCGAAGTGCGCGGCGACGACGCCGTGCAGCGAACTGACACCAGGGTGAAGCCTGCTTCCGACGAAGACTGGGACACCGAATACGAGGACGCAATCATCGCGGCAAGAGTCGTCGATGGCGTCGATGAGGCGATTGCGCATATCCACGCCCACGGTTCGCATCACACCGATGCGATCGTGACGGAGGACGAAGGCGCCGCACGCAAATTCCTCAACGAGGTGGATTCGGCGATCGTGCTGCACAACGCCTCGACCCAGTTCGCCGACGGCGGCGAATTCGGTTTCGGTGCGGAAATCGGCATCGCCACCGGGAAATTCCACGCCCGCGGCCCGGTCGGCGCCGAGCAACTGACCAGTTTCAAATACCGCGTCCATGGCACCGGGCAGACGCGACCGTGAACAGCAAAGCGTTTTCGAGCGAAGTGGGTACGCGCGCGCGGTGGCACAGTTGAAGCCAGCTTCAGTCGCGTCTCAATCGGTTTCCCAGGCCATCCCGCTCTATACCAACGGCATGCGCATCGGTCTGCTCGGCGGCTCGTTCAATCCGCCCCATGTCGCCCATCGCGCCATCAGCCTGTTTGCGATCAAAAGGCTGAAGCTCGACCGCGTGTGGTGGCTGGTGACGCCGGGCAATCCGCTCAAGGATCGTGGCGGGCTGCACGATCTCGACGAGCGCGCCGAGGCGGCGCGCCAGATGGCCCACGATCCGCGGATCGATGTCAGCTGTCTCGAATCCGTCATCGGAACGCGCTATACGGTCGACACCATCACTTACCTGCGCCGCCGCGCTTCCGGTCTGCGCTTTGTATGGATCATGGGCGCCGACAATCTCGCGCAATTTCATCGCTGGCAAAACTGGCGGCGCATCGCTTCCGAAGTGCCGATTGCCGTGATCGACCGGCCGCCGCAAAGTTTTCGCGCGCTGGCCGCACCCGCGGCGCAGGCGCTGGCGCGGTACCGCTTGCCCGAAAATCAGGCAGCAAGGCTTGCCGATCAGCGCGCGCCGGCCTGGACCTTTCTGACCGGCATGAAATCGAACCTGTCATCGACCGGCCTGCGGAACCCGGACGGCAGCTGGCAGGCAAAGAGGTGACAGATCGGGTTGAAGTAAGAGGCGGGGTTCACTGGAATATTGAAACCATTAACCCCACATGCGTAGTATGGTCCGCGGCGCCAAAGGATTCGGCGCTCGCGATACAGTGAAAGGAATGGTCCCTGGCCACATCTGTATTGTCCCAGTCTGTTTTACCCAAGGCTCCTAACAAGGCTCCTGGCAAGGCTGCTAAAACGGCGCGTAAAACATCGACACCCACCGCGGCCTTGAAGGCGCAACCCGACGCCGACAAGACGCTGAATATGATCCTCTCCCGCCTCGACGACATGAAGGCGGAAGAAACGGTCACCATCGACCTTCGCGGCAAATCTGCATTTTCCGACTACATGATCGTCACCTCGGGCCGGGCCAACCGGCATGTCGGCGCGATCGCGGAGAATGTCGCCAAAGGCCTCAAGGAAAACGGAATCAAAAGCCTTCACATCGAGGGCCTGCCCAATTGCGACTGGGTGCTGATCGATTCCGGCGATGTGATCGTGCACGTGTTCAGACCCGAGGTGCGCGAGTTCTACAATCTGGAAAGATTGTGGACGCAAGGCCCGACGGCGGCGTAGGCGGATAGGGCGACCCTGCCGATGCGAATCGGCTCGAGTGCATGGTAGCGTGCCTGCGCGCCTTGAAATGTGCGCAGACGATCGATTTGACGCTTTTTCGCGGCGAACCGGTTTCCCCTCTCGGACCTCGTCCGATGGCATGCTGTGCCGGAAAATGTTCTGATGCGCCTCGTCGTCATTTCCATAGGCCGGCTGAAACAGGGCCCGGAACGGGAACTGGCGGAGCGGTATCGGGAACGGTTCGACGATATCGGCCGTAAACTCGGCTTTCGCGGTCTCGAGATTCATGAAATCCCGGAAAGCCGCGCCCGCGACGCCGGAACCCGGATGGCCGAGGAAGCGGCGGCCATTTCGGCGGCAATACCGGCAAAATCCGTGCTGGTGGCGCTGGACGAACGCGGCGACAATATCGACAGCGCGGCTTTTGCACGGCACCTTGGCCGCTGGCGGGATGAGCAGGTGGCCAATACTATTTTCGTGATCGGCGGCGCCGACGGACTTTCGCCCGATTTGCGGCGCAAAGCAAAACTCAGCGTTGCATTTGGCGCCACGACCTGGCCACACCAAATGGTTCGCGTCATGCTTCTGGAACAGGTTTATCGGGCCGCGACCATATTGGCGGGCCATCCCTATCACCGCGCGTAAGCCGCGCCAGCGGAAGCTTTGGAAAACGCCGACCCCAATTCAATGCAGGCAGCGCCAGACATTCGTTCCTACTCAGACACCGTCAGTCGCGGCAGGACGTCATCGTTGCGGATTCCGCTTTCGATCGCGTTGTTGTCCGCCGGCTTTGCCGGCATGAGCCTGTTACCGGCGGCGGCGCAGATCGCAGAAGCGACGACGCAGGCCACGACCGCTTCGCCCGACGCGATCAAACAGCGCGAACAGGAACTCGAAGCTACCCGCGCGCAACAGCAAAGCGCCGCGGAATTGCAGCAGAAGCTCAAGGCCGATCTGGCGGCGATCGGTCAGGACCGCAGCAAGCTCAATCAACGCCTGATCGATATCGCCACCCAGGTGCGCGCGGTCGAAACCCGCATCGGCGACACCGAAACGCGACTGCGGCCGCTGGATTCGCGCGAGCAGAAAATTCGCGCCTCGCTCGATTCACGGCGTGCGGAAATCGTCGAGGTGCTGGCGGCCCTGCAGCGCGCGGGACGGCGCACGCCGCCGGCCTTGCTGGTAAGGCCGGAAGACGCGCTGCAATCGCTGCGCACCGCCATGCTGCTCGGAGCTGTGGTGCCGGAATTGCGCGGCCGCGCGGAAAGACTGGCGACCGACCTTGGCGAATTGGTCTCGCTTCGCAAGGTCATCGCCGCCGAGCGCGACCAGCTTGCGACGGACCGCGACAAACTGAGGGATGATCAAACCCGGCTCGCTGCGCTGATCGATGAGCGGCAGCGAAAGCAGAGTTCGATCGAAAAGGACATCGAAGCCGAAGGCGCGCGCGCGGTCGCGCTGGCGCGCCAGGTCGACAGTCTGCAGGGCCTGATCGGCAAGATGGAGCAGGATCTGAGCAGCGCCGCGAGGGCGGCAGCGGCAGCCAGCATGAGGGGCGCCCCGGTCGCCCTCAATGGCAAGCCCAATCTGGGCGCGCTGAAGGACCCGGCCCGGATGAGCCCGGCCATTGCTTTTGCGTCCGCCAAGGGTTTATTCGCGTTGCCGGTTAACGGCAGCAAGATTCGCGAATTTGGCGGTTCCGACGGCGCTGGAGGCGTGGAAAAAGGCATTTCTTTGGCAACCCGGGCTGGCGCCCAGGTCACAACCCCGTGTGATGGCTGGGTTGTTTACGCCGGACCGTTTCGCAGCTACGGACAACTCTTGATCCTCAACGCCGGTGGTGGGTATCATGTGTTGATCGCCGGGATGGAGCGCATTTCGGTTAACATCGGCCAGTTTGTACTTACGGGGGAGCCGGTCGCCACCATGGGGACCAAGTCCCAGGTGGCGTCTATTCTCGCGGCTAACGCGAGTCAGCCCGTGCTCTATGTCGAGTTCCGTAAGGACGGCACTCCAATTGATCCAGGCCCATGGTGGGCCGCAAATGAAGGCGAAAAGGTTCGCGGATGATGCGCAAGACTTCTGTAATTCTCCTCAGCGCCGCCACCGGCGCGGCATTGACGCTGTTCGTGACCCAGCCCCGTGCGGTGCTGATGGGATCCAGCGCGCGCGCCGCGACCTCTGATACCTACCGCCAGCTCAACCTGTTCGGCGATGTATTCGAGCGGGTGCGCAGCGACTATGTGGAGAAACCCGACGACAGCAAGCTGGTCGAATCCGCCATCAGCGGCATGCTGACCGGGCTCGATCCGCATTCCAGCTATATGGACGCCAAGAGCTTCCGCGACATGCAGGTGCAGACCCGCGGCGAGTTCGGCGGGCTCGGCATCGAAGTCACGATGGAAGACGGCCTGATCAAGGTGGTGTCGCCGATCGACGATACGCCCGCCTCCAAGGCCGGCATCATGGCCAACGACATCATCACCAATCTCGACGACGAAGCCGTGCAGGGCCTGACCCTCAATCAGGCCGTCGAAAAGATGCGCGGGCCGGTCAACACCAAGATCCGGTTGAAGATCATCCGCAAGGGTCAGGACAACCCGATCGACGTTACGCTGGTGCGCGACAACATCCGCGTCCGCTCGGTGCGCGCCCGCGTCGAAGGCGACGATATCGCCTATATCCGCGTCACCACTTTCAACGAGCAGACCACCGAAGGCCTGAAGCGCGAAATCGGCAATCTGTCGACGCAGCTGGGCGACAAGTTGAAAGGCTACATCATCGACCTGCGCAACAATCCCGGCGGCTTGCTGGAGGAAGCGGTGACGGTGTCCGACACCTTCCTGGAGCGCGGCGAGATCGTTTCGACCCGCGGCCGCAATGCCGAGGAAACCCAGCGCCGCGCCGCGCATCCCGGCGACCTGACCAAGGGCAAGCCGGTGATCGTTCTGATCAATGGCGGCTCGGCATCGGCATCGGAAATCGTCGCCGGCGCGCTGCAGGACCACAAGCGCGCCACGCTGGTCGGTACCCGCTCGTTCGGCAAGGGCTCGGTGCAGACCATCATTCCGCTCGGTTCCGGCAATGGCGCGCTGCGCCTGACCACGGCGCGGTATTTCACGCCGTCGGGCAAATCGATCCAGGCCAAGGGTATCGTTCCCGATATCGAGGTGCTGCAGGACGTGCCGGACGAGTTGAAGTCGCGGACCGACACCAAGGGCGAAGCCTCGCTGCGCGGTCATCTGAAGTCCGAGGGCGACGAGAAGACCGGTTCGCAATCCTACGTGCCGCCGGATGCCAAGGACGACAAGGCCCTGAAGATGGCGGCCGACCTGCTCCACGGCGTCAAGGTCAATGCCGCCGCGCCCGCCACCGGCGACAAGGCTGCGATCGACAAGCCCGCCAGCAAGGTGGCGAACTGATCCGGCGCGAAATCAGTCATCAAAAGAAAAAGGGCGGCCTCCGGGTCGCCCTTTTTGCTTGAGTCTTCAAAATGGCTCGCCCGGGCTCCGGACTTCGCCGTCTTGAACGGCGGCTGTTTGTGGGTCGTCACGATCTCGCCCCGTCCTAGTCACGGTCTTGCCTTGCCGTGATATCGTCGGCTCCGGTTGATTCGGGGAGCTGGATGGCAGACACGGCCGACGATCTGAGCACACCGCTCGGACAGAAGACGGGGCGCACGCGCCGCCGATTTCGGTTGCCGTTTAGCGGTACCCAGGCGCTGGCCGTGCTGCTGGGCCTGTTTCTGCTCGCCTTTGCGGGCTTCGCGCTCTTCAACGACAATCCGCTGGGCGGCGAGCCGGCCGCGCGCGTCGCGATCCGTCCAACGGATCAGGCGGGCGGAAAACCCTCCACGGGCTCGCCCGCCGGTTCCGACCCGGCCGCGAAATCCGCAGCCAAGGAAACCGTGGCGGGCGACCACAAGACCATTACCATTATCGACGGCTCCAGCGGCGCACGCCACGACGTCACGATATCGGGGTCCGGAGACCGCCCTCCGGACAACATCGAAGCCGGAACCGCGCCGGCCATGATGGCAGGGGGGGATCAGCGCCTGCTGGAAAAATCACGCTACGGCATGATTCCCGTGGTGACGGATGGACTGAAGCCTTTCAACGTCTATGCCGCCGATGCCGATCGGGCCAAGGCTGCGAAGATGCCGGTCGTGGCCATCGTCGTCGGCGGTCTCGGGGTCGGCGCGGCCAAGACGACCGAGGCCATCATGAAGCTGCCGCCCGCGGTGACGCTGGCGTTCACGCCCTATGGCGCCGATCCCGCCAAGCTTGCGGAGCGCGCACGCGCCCAGCGGCACGAAATCCTGTTGCAGATCCCGATGGAGCCGTTCGATTACCCCGACAACGATCCGGGACCGCAAACCTTGCTGACGACGTTGGGCGCCGAGCAGAATATCGACCGGCTGTATTGGCATCTCAGCCGGTTCCAGGGCTATGCCGGAATCGCGAATTTCATGGGCGCGCGATTCGTGGTCGCCGACACCGCCATGCAGCCCATCATCCGCGAGGCGGCCAAACGCGGGCTCGGCTTCCTCGACGACGGCTCGGCGCCGCGCAGCGTCGCCGCCACCTTGGCGTCAAGCCAGGCGATGCCGTTCGCCAAGGCAGATTTCAGCATCGATGCAGTACCGACGGCGGCGGAAATCGACCGCGCGCTAGCCAAGCTTGAAAGTCTGGCCAAGGAACGGGGAACCGCCATCGGCATTGCCTCCGCGCTGCCGATCTCGATCGAGCGGATCGGCGCCTGGATCAAGGCGCTCGAGAGCCATGGCATCCTGCTTGTGCCATTGACAACCGCGATGCTGAAATCAAAATCGGGCTGAAGCACCTTTTTGGGCCGGCGTGGCTTTCGGACTCGCCGGTGCTCGCCCATATGACCGTAAGAGGCATTCACGGAATGGCGCGCTACGAAGACCTGCCCTATCGAACATGCGTCGGCATGATGCTGATCAACGCAGCCGGGCTGGTCTTTATCGGTCGCCGCGCCGGCGGCATCGAACATGTCGACCAATCTCACGTTTGGCAGATGCCGCAGGGCGGCGTCGATCCCGGCGAAGACACCTGGGCGGCGGCAAAGCGCGAACTTTACGAGGAGACCAGTGTCCGCTCGGTCGAGAAGCTCGGCGAGGTCGCGGACTGGCTGATCTACGATATTCCGCGCACGGTGGCCGGACGGACCTGGAAGGGCCGCTATCGCGGCCAGCGGCAGAAATGGTTTGCGGTTCGCTTCACCGGCGAGGATGCCGAGATCAACGTCGCGAGCCCCGGCGGCGGCCACAAGGCCGAGTTCGTCACCTGGCGCTGGGAGCCGATGAAAAATCTTCCCGACTTGATCGTTCCGTTCAAGCGCCCGGTCTATGAGCGCGTGGTGAGGGAATTTTCCAAGCTCGCGGGAAGCTGATCTCGTTTGAATTCGCCGCGTTTTCCAGACGCGAACCGATCCCCTTCGCTTGAAAACGCCTTGCCTCATGCCAGACAACAAACCCTATCGCCCCAATGTAGGGATCGCGCTGTTCAATGCGTCCGGCCAGGTATTGATCGGGCGGCGATTCAGGGACGACGGACCGGAGATCATTCTGCCGGGCCTCGAATGGCAGATGCCGCAGGGCGGCATCGACGCCAACGAGGATCCGCGCCAGGCGGTGATGCGCGAATTGTGGGAAGAGACCGGCATCAGGAACGCCGACTATCTCGGCGAAACCGATTGGCTGACGTACGAGTTTCCGCCCCTCGCCGTGCCGCCCTCGCACCGGCTGGCGAAATTCCGCGGCCAGCGGCAGAAATGGTACGCGCTGCGTTTCACTGGCCGCGATGACGAAATCGATCCGCTGACCCCGCGCAACGGCCAGCCGGCTGAGTTCGACCAATGGCGGTGGGAGCGGCTCGATCGCGTCGCCGATCTCGTGGTGCCGTTCCGGCGCGAAGTGTATCGCAAGGTGGCGCAGCACTTTGCGAAATTCGCGGGGTGAGCAGGGCGATAGCTCCGCATATTTTGCGGATTTCGTCGCAGTCTGAAGCTCAGTTCGGCCCGACCGAAAACGGTCCGATCGCGATGACATGGCAATCGCTGTCGCGCTTGGCGCAGTCGCCCAAAGCTTCGTTGACTGCGTTCTGCTCATTGGCCGCCTTCAACGCCAGCCCTGGACGTCCCGATGCGCCGACGGCGACCGCGTTCCATCCGGAAGTCGCGTCCGCAAGCCTGCGGGTTGCATCATCTCGCGCATCCGCGGCAATCGACGAACTGAGGGCAGGGCGAAAGAAGCCAGTCACTCTCAATGTGGTCGGCATGGGCACGACAAAGAAATCGTCGAGCGCCACGATCAGGCAGGCAACGCCGGCGAGAGCGCCGCACGATTCCAGATTCCGCCGCGCCGAGTCTTCCGCGGCTTCGACGCCGATATTATAGAAGAACTGCCCGCCCGGGCCGATCGCGATCGACTTGGTCTTCCGGCCCGGCGCATAATAGCTTTCCAGCCTCGCTCTTCCGGTGTCGCGCACAAGCGGCATATCCTTGGCTGCGAACGGTTTTTCGATCGACGGATCACGCCTGATCCAGGGCTGCGGCGGCAGTGGCGGCTTGCCATGCGGATAGACAATTGTGCTGCCGAGCGCATAGACCTCGCATTTGCGCGGTGACTGAATGGCGTCCGCCTTCTTCTGGCATTGTTCGACCGCGGCGCCTTTCGCGGCCTCTTCGCTCGGTTGACCGACGACGAAGGCGTAAGTACCGGTGATGTTGACGGCCAGCGCCTTGTGGTCTGCCGCCGGAGCATATTCGTTCGAAAGCGCAAGACGGGTCCGGTCGCTGACGAATGGCATCCTCTCGGCCGCGAACTTTTCGCTCGAGACGATCGGCGGCGACGGAGGTGGCGGTGGTGGCGCTGGCGCGGCAGTCGTTGGCGCTGGCGTTGGCGTTGGTGCTGACACTGTAGCGGCTGAGGGGGCCGGCGTTGAAGTCGCATTGGTGCTCGCGGGAGGCGAACTTCCGGACCCGCCCGGCGTCTCCAGTTTGGTAAAATACAGGAAGCCACCGACGCCGATGGCGACGACACACACAACCGCCGCTGGCCACATCCAGTTCGGCGCCACTGCCGCGGGGGCGGCCGGCCTCTTCATTTGCGGCACCGAATAGGTGCCGTCCTCGCGCCGCATCGCCACCATGTAGGCGTGCACCGGCGTCGGAATATTCTTCACTTCCTGCGCGCCGATATCGGCGAATTGCACCGACAGCTTGTTGGCGACCTGTTCATGCACCGCTCGCGAGATGCAGATGCCGCCGACCTCGGCGAGACCTTCCAGGCGGGCTGCGATATTGACGCCATCGCCAAGCAGGTCGCCGTCGCGCTCCACCACGTCGCCGATCGTGATGCCGATGCGAAAGCTCATCTGGCGACTGGGCGGATACGCCATGTTCCGCGTGCGCAGGCTTTCCTGGATATCGATCGCGCAGCGCACCGCTTCGACGGCGCTTGGAAACTCGGCCAGCACGGCGTCGCCGGCGGTGTTGAAGATGCGGCCTCCGGCCTTGGCGATGAAATCGTCCGTCACCTGGCGATAGGAGGCGAGGCGCCGCAGCGTTTCCTCTTCATCCTCGGCAACCAGCCTGGAATAGCCGGCAATATCGGCTGCGAAAATCGCCGCGATCTTGCGTTTCATGAAAGCCGGCCCCGGACAATTTTCTGCGGCCGCAGAATGCCGTCAGAAGTTCCCGGGCGCAACCGGCATTCGGCATCGGTGACGCCGTCGCGCAAGCTGCAATTATTGAGGTGTTGGAACGCTCGGTGCGAGGTTAGTGCATCGCCGTCGCATTGAGCTGGCTCTGGATGCTCTTGAAATGATCCAGCCGTTCAATTTCGCGGTCGAGCCCATCGCCGTCCTTCTCGGCGAGCTTGGCTTCCATCTCCGAGATCTTGTCGGCAAGCTGCGCCCGATCCAGATCCTCGAGCGAAGTGGCGACATCGGCCAGCACGGTGAGACCCTTCTCGGACATTTCGGCCACGCCGCCGAGCACGATGATCTTCTCGTGTTTGCCGCCTGAAATCACCGTCAGGATTCCCGGCCGGATCACGGCCACGATCGGCGCATGTCCGGCGAGCACGCCGAAATCACCCTCGACGCCGGGGACGTCGACCTGATCGACTTCGCCGGAGAAGGCGAGTTTTTCCGGTGAGACGAGATCGAAGTGGAAGGTGGCCATGGTGTACCTTGCGAATGGCGAATGGCGAATGGCGAGTGGCGACGGAAGAAAATAGCGTTTAACTATTCGCTACTCCCTATTCGCCATTCGCCTCTTAGGCCGCTTCGGCAGCCAGTTTCTTGCCCTTTTCGACCGCCTCTTCGATGCTGCCGACCATATAGAAGGCAGCCTCGGGGAGATGATCGTATTTGCCTTCGCACAATCCGCGAAAACCCTTGATGGTGTCGGCGAGGTCGACGAACTTGCCCGGCGAGCCGGTGAAGACTTCGGCCACATGGAACGGCTGCGACAGGAAACGCTCGATCTTGCGGGCGCGCGCCACTGCGATCTTGTCCTCTTCGGACAGCTCATCCATGCCGAGAATGGCGATGATGTCCTGCAGCGACTTGTAACGTTGCAGCACCTGCTGAACCATGCGCGCGGTCTGGTAATGCTCCTCGCCGACGACGAGCGGGGAGAGCATGCGCGAGGTCGAGTCGAGCGGATCCACCGCCGGATAAATGCCCTTTTCCGAAATCGCGCGGCTCAGCACCGTGGTGGCGTCCAGATGCGCGAAGGAGGTGGCGGGCGCCGGGTCGGTCAAGTCGTCGGCCGGCACGTAAATCGCCTGCACCGAGGTGATCGACCCCTTATGCGTCGTGGTGATGCGCTCCTGCAGCGCGCCCATGTCGGTCGCAAGCGTCGGCTGATAGCCCACGGCGGAAGGGATGCGGCCGAGCAACGCCGACACTTCCGAACCGGCCTGCGTGAAGCGGAAGATGTTGTCGATGAAAAACAGCACGTCCTGGCCCTGGTCGCGGAAATGCTCGGCGACGGTCAGGCCGGACAGCGCAACGCGCATGCGGGCGCCGGGCGGCTCGTTCATCTGGCCGAACACCAGAGCGCATTTCGATTTGACGCTCGGATCGGGATTATGCGGGTCAGCGTTGACCTTGGATTCGATGAACTCGTGATAGAGGTCGTTGCCTTCGCGGGTCCGCTCGCCGACGCCGGCGAACACCGAATAGCCGCCATGGGCTTTCGCGACGTTGTTGATCAGTTCCTGAATCAGCACGGTCTTGCCGACGCCGGCGCCGCCGAACAGGCCGATCTTGCCGCCCTTGGCGTAAGGCGCCAGGAGATCGACGACCTTGATGCCGGTGACGAGAATTTCAGCTTCGGTCGCCTGGTCGGTATAGGTCGGCGCTTCCTGATGAATAGCGCGCATGCCTTCCGCAACCACCGGGCCGGCCTCATCGACCGGCTCGCCGATCACGTTGATGATGCGGCCGAGCGTGCCGGCGCCGACCGGCACCATGATCGGGCCGCCGGTGTCGCTGACTTCCTGACCGCGGACCAGGCCTTCGGTGGTGTCCATGGCGATAGTGCGCACCGTGGATTCGCCGAGATGCTGCGCGACCTCCAGCACCAGGCGGTTGCCGGCGTTCTTGGTCTCGATCGCGTTCAGAATGGGCGGCAGATGGCCTTCGAACTGCACGTCGACGACGGCGCCGATGACTTGCGTGATGCGTCCGGTCTGGTTGGCGGGTGTAGCCATGGAAATTCTCTCCTTCGAATTCTTTATCTCAGACGACCGTCAGTTGGACATGCGGCAATCAGATCGCCTCTGCGCCGGAGATGATTTCAATCAGCTCCTTGGTGATCATGGCCTGACGGGTTCGATTGTAGATCAGGGTCTGCTTGCGGATCATGTCACCGGCGTTGCGGGTGGCGTTGTCCATCGCGCTCATCTGCGCGCCGTAGAACGAAGCGTTGTTTTCCAGCAGCGCCCGGAAAATCTGTACCGCCAGATTGCGCGGCAACAGGCCGGCCAGGATCTCGTCTTCTTCCGGCTCGTATTCATAGGACGTCGCCGGGCCGGCATTGGCGGCGGGCGCTTCCACCTCCAGCGGAATGATCTGCTGCGCGGTCGGGACCTGCGCGATCACGGACTTGAAGCGCGAATAGAACAGCGTGCAGGCATCGAACTCGCCCGCCTCGAAGCGCGCGACGATCTGCTTGGCGATGTCTTCAGCGTTGACGAAGGCGAGTTGGCGAACCGAGCGCAGGTCGACGTTTTCGATGATCTGCTTTTCGAAGTTGCGGCGCAGCTGCTCGTAGCCCTTGCGGCCGACGCAGAAGAACTTGACCTCTTTGCCTTGATTCATCAGCGCCAGCGCACGCTCGCGCGCGAGACGCACGATCGAGGAGTTGAATGCGCCCGACAGGCCGCGTTCGCCGGTGCAGACCAACAGCAGATGCACCTGGTCCCTGCCGGTACCGGCCAACAGCACCGGCGCCCCGGGCGAGCCTGCGGCCGCAGCCGCGATGTTGGAGATCACCGCATCCATTTTTTCCGCATAGGGCCGCGCCGCTTCGGCGGCGGTCTGCGCGCGGCGCAGCTTGGAGGCTGCGACCATCTGCATGGCCTTGGTGATCTTCTGCGTCGCCTTGGTCGAGGCGATGCGGACCCGCATGTCTTTAAGTGAAGCCATTCCAGTCTAACTCACAGCACCTCGGTTGCGCCCCCTCCCCCGCTTGGGGAAAGGTCGGGGCGAGGGCTCAGCGCGTATCAGGGCAGCCCCCACCCGACCGGCTTCGCCGGTCGACCTCCCCCGCGAGCGGGAGAGGTTAAAAAAATCAAGCAAACGTCCTGGCGTAACCTTCGACCGCGCCCTTGAGCTTGGCGGCGGTGTCGTCGGAGAGATCGCGGCTGTCGCGGATGGTGTTGAGGATGTCGACGTTCTTGCCGCGCAGCAACGACAACAGACCGTCCTCGAAGGCGCGCACCTTGGCGACCGGAAGGGCGTCGAGATAGCCGTTGGTGCCGGCCCAGATCACCACGACCTGCTCTTCCATCTTCAGCGGCGAGAACTGCGGCTGCTTCAGGAGTTCGGTCAGGCGCGAGCCGCGGTTGAGCAGGCGCTGCGTCGAGGCGTCGAGGTCGGAGCCGAACTGCGCGAACGCCGCCATTTCGCGGTATTGCGCGAGCTCGCCCTTGATCTTGCCGGCGACCTTCTTCATCGCCTTGGTCTGCGCCGACGATCCGACGCGCGACACCGACAGACCGACGTTCACCGCCGGACGGATGCCCTGGAAGAACAGATCGGTCTCGAGGAATATCTGACCGTCGGTAATCGAAATCACGTTGGTCGGAATATAGGCCGACACGTCGTTGGCCTGGGTTTCGATCACCGGCAGCGCCGTCAGCGAGCCGGAACCCTGCTCGTCGTTCAGCTTGGCGGCGCGCTCGAGCAAACGCGAATGCAGGTAGAACACGTCGCCGGGATAGGCTTCGCGACCCGGCGGGCGGCGCAGCAGCAGCGACATCTGGCGATAGGCGACGGCCTGCTTCGACAGATCGTCATAGATGATGACGGCGTGCATGCCGTTGTCGCGGAAATATTCGCCGATGGTGCAGCCGGTGAACGGCGCGATGTACTGCATCGGCGCCGGATCGGATGCGGTGGCTGCGACAATGATCGAATATTCCAGCGCGCCCTGCTCTTCGAGCACTTTCACGAACTGGGCGACGGTCGAGCGCTTCTGGCCGATCGCGACATAGACGCAATACAGCTTGATCTTCTCGTCCTTCTGCGCGTTGAGCGGCTTCTGGTTGAGAATGGTGTCGAGCGCGATCGCGGTCTTGCCGGTCTGGCGGTCGCCGATGATCAGCTCGCGCTGGCCGCGGCCGATCGGGATCAGCGCATCGATCGCCTTCAGGCCGGTCGCCATCGGCTCGTTGACCGATTTGCGCGGAATGATGCCGGGCGCCTTGACGTCGACCCGCATCCGCTTGTCGGCCTGGATCGGACCCTTGCCGTCGATCGGATTGCCGAGCGCATCGACCACGCGGCCGAGCAGGCCCTTGCCGACCGGCGTATCGACGATGGCGCGGGTGCGCTTGACGGTCTGGCCTTCCTTGATCTCGCGGTCGGCGCCGAAGATCACGATGCCGACGTTGTCGGTTTCGAGGTTCAGCGCCATGCCGCGCGTGCCGTTCTCGAACTCGACCATCTCGCCGGCCTGGACGTTGTCGAGGCCGTAGACGCGGGCAATGCCGTCGCCGACGGACAACACCTGTCCGACTTCGGAAACCTCAGCCTCCTGGCCGAAATTCTTGATCTGGTCCTTGAGGATCGCGGAAATTTCCGCGGCGCGGATGTCCATCAGCCTGCCTCTTTCATCGCGTGCTTGATCGAATTGAGTTTGGTGCGAAGCGAACTATCCACCATGCGGCTGCCGAGCTTGACCACAAGGCCGCCGATGATCGAGGGATCGATTTTCACGTTGAGCGCGACATCCTTGCCCGTCACTGCTTTCAGCGCGGTCCTGAGGGCGTCGAGATTCTTGTCGCTGAATTGCTCGGCCACGGTGACGTCGGCAGTGGCCTCGCCCTTGAACTTCGCCACCAGCGCGCGGAACGCCCGGATCACGTCGCTGACGGCGAACAGCCGGCGGTTGGCGGTCAGAACTTTCAGCAAATTCGCGGAAATGCCCGATATTTCGGCCTTGTCGAGTACTGCGACCAGCGCCTTCGACTGCGCCTCTGACGAAAACACCGGGCTGCGCACCAGACGCTTCAGATCGGCACTCTCGCTGAGCATGGCGTCGAACCGGTCGAGATCGGCCTTGACGGCATCGATGGATTTCTCATCGCGCGCCAACTCGAACAAGGCCGTTGCATAACGGCCGGATACTCCCGAAACGGACGGATCTTCAGCAGCCACAGGCGCGCTCTTTTTTGCTGTCAAACTCGCAAGGGAAAAACCGTCGCCACAATGCAGCGCCTAGCGATCCAAGCCCTTGGAATTCAAGCGGGACTTCGATTTTCGACCGGTACAGACCGTACCAAGGCCGTTAAAATCGCGGCTTTGCTAACATAGCAGGAGCGCACGTGCAACATGACGGCGGTCGCTGACGCCGCCTTGTCGCAGCTCTCTTGAGCGTCGATCCCGCGGCGGATTTTCCCGCGAATCAGCCGCCGCGAAATCCATCCCTCGGCCAGACCAAATGCCCGCTTCGCGGCGTCACGACGAGCGGCAATCGTTCCGCTTCTCGATGCATGGCCCCATGAACCGAACGCAGGAACGCCCGGCAGGCCCGAGCCATTCCATTTGCGCATTACTTGAAGAAAACGCGTCAATTCCGGCGATGACTTAATTTGTCAGTATTTCCAAGTAATAATGTGTAAATACTTTATTAATTTACAATATTACGGAACATTTATGGATTAGCTGCATTCGGTAACAAGATATTTCAAGCAGCCCTGAAAAGCATCTACTGCCAATATTTGGCCGCATTGGGTCACCAAACGGCGGCCACGCCAGTTGGAGCGGGGGTTCCACTTGTCACCGAGGTGACAATACTGTTTGAGGGATAAAATTTTATGCTGACATCGAAAAAACTGGCGGTCGGGAATGCAACCCAATCGCGTACCGCGGTCGCCATTTTCGCGGCAACTCTCCTGGTCGGTGGAAGTGTCACCGAAGCCTCTGCCAAGTCCCATCGGCACCACCATCACCGCCATCATCATCATTCCCACGAGGCCCGCAGCGCCCCGGCACCCTTCGCCGCCGGCTTTGCCAGCGGTTCTCCCGTTGGCTCCTGGCTGAACGCCAAGGCCGCCATCGCCCCGTCGGGCGGACGCAGCTTCTCGGGGATGGCTTCCTATTACGGCAATGAATCCGGCAGCCGGACCGCTTCAGGCCAGCGCATGAACGCCAACGCCATGACCGCGGCCCACCGCAGCCTGCCGTTCGGCACCAAGCTCCGGGTGACCCATGGCGGCCAGAGCGTCGTCGTGACCGTCAACGACCGGGGCCCGTTCATCCGCGGCCGCGTGCTCGACCTGTCCACCGGCGCCGCCCGTGCGATCGGCCTGACCCGCGCCGGTGTCGGCCGCGTCACCGCCGAAGTGGTCTCCTGACGGCGATTGAACGCCGGCTCATCCAGCAATCAGTAAGCGTTGCGTCGCGTAACGGGCCCAGGACCTCCTGCAAGCCCAAAAATGGCCCGCCGTCGGAAATGACGGCGGGCTTTTTGTTGTAGCCAGGCCGTCACAAAAAGCTCTGCGGATCGACGTCGACCTCGAGCTTGAGATTGCCCTTGGTCTTGGGGCCGGCCGCGAGCCATTCGCGCAAATATTCCGACAGATCGACATTGCGCAGCGATTTCACCAATAGCCGGAAGCGGTAGCGGCCCTTGATCACGGCCAGCGGCGCTTCGGCGGGGCCCAACACCTGGATCCGCTGGTCGATCGGCGCGATTGCGGCGAGCTTGCGCGCAAAACCTTCCGCCGTCGGCCGGTCGCCCGCCGAAATAATCAGGCTCGCCAGCCGGCCGAATGGCGGGTAGCCGGTGCGCTCGCGCGCCTCGATTTCGCTGGCATAAAACGCCTCGCGGTCGCACGCCACCAGCGCCTTCATGACGGGATGCTCGGGCTGATGGGTCTGCAGATAGCCGACGCCGCGGCCCTGCTCGCGCCCGGCGCGCCCGATCACCTGGTTGAGCAATTGAAACGTCCGCTCGGCGGCGCGCGGATCGCCATTGCCAAGGCCCAGGTCGGCGTCGACCACGCCGACCAGATTGAGCCGCGGGAAATTATGACCCTTCGCCACCAGTTGCGTGCCGATGATGATATCGACGCGCCCCTCCGCGATCTCGTTGAGCTCGCTGCGCATGGTCTCGATCGAGGTGATCAGGTCGCTCGACAGCACCATGGTGCGCGCCTCCGGAAACAGGCTTGCCGCCTCCTCCTGCAGCCGCTCGACCCCGGGGCCGACCGCGACCAGCGATTGCTCGGCTGAGCAGTGCGGGCAGATATGCGGGCGCGGCATCGAGAAGCCGCAGTGATGGCAGACCAGCCGCTGGCGAAAGCGATGATCGACCAGCCACGCGTCGCAGATCGTGCAGGCAAAGCGATGCCCGCAGGTCCGGCACAAGGTCAGCGGCGCATAGCCGCGTCGATTGAGGAACAGCAGCGCCTGCTCGCGCCGCTCGATCGCGATCTGGATGTGCTCGGCAAGCGGCGGCGAGATGAACCGGCCACGTGGCGGCGCGGCGCGGCGCAGATCGATTGCCTCGATATGCGGCATGTGCTGGCCGCCGAACCGCGACGGCAGCACCACGCGCTGATAGCGGCCCTTGCGCGCGTTAACCTCGGTTTCGACCGACGGCGTCGCCGAGGCCAGCACGATCGGAACTTTCGCGATATGCGCCCGCACAACGGCCATATCGCGGGCGTGGTAATGCGCGCCCTCGTCCTGCTTGTAGGCCTGGTCGTGCTCCTCATCGACCACGATCAGTCCGAGATCGGCATAGGGCAGAAACAGCGCGGAGCGGGCGCCGACCACAACCGGCGCCTCGCCGGCCGCGATCGCGGTCCAGTTACGCTGCCGCGTGCGCGGCGTCAGTTCGGAGTGCCATTCCAGCGGCCGCACGCCAAAGCGCTGCGCGAAGCGGTCGAGGAATTGTCCAGTCAGCGCGATCTCCGGCATCAGGATCAGCGACTGCTTGCCGCGCCGGATGACTTCCGCGATGGCCTCGAAATAGACCTCGGTCTTGCCCGAACCCGTGACGCCATCGAGCAGCGCGACATGGAAACTGCCGTTGGCCGCGAGCGCGCGCATGGCATCGACCGCGGTGCGCTGCTGGCGGGAAAAATCGGGCGTCGCGAATGACGGATCGGGCGCGGGCGGCGCCACTGCGCGCGGCATCGGCTCCGTCGTCAGCGTGCCTTCATCGACCAGGCCATCGATCACACCTGAGGAGACACCGGCTTCCTTCGCGGCATCGGTTTTGCCGTGCAGCAGGCCGTCCGACAGGATATCGATCAGCCGCCGCCGCGCCGGCGTCATCCGCTTCGGCACGGCGCCGATCAGGCGCACACCCATCCGAACGCGCTCCGGGCCGAGATTCTCGCCCATCCGCAGGGTCATCCGCAGCACCATGCCGCGCGCCGACAGCGTGTAATTGGCGACCCAATCGACCAGTTTGCGCAGTTCCTCTTTCAGCGGCGGCACGTCGAGCTTTTCGCCGACATCCTTCAGCCGGTTGTGGAGGCGCGGATCGGGATTGGCGTTTTCGGCCCAGACCACGGCGACCACCTCGCGCGGCCCCAGCGGCACACACACGACATCGCCGGGCTTCAGTTCCATGCCGCGAGGCACCCGGTAGGAATAGTTTTGATTGAGCGCGACCGGCACCAGCACATCGACGACGCCGGTCGATGATGCGGAAGAGGAACTGGCGCGGGTGGAATGGTCCATCGGAGAATCAGACTCAAGGCGTCAAAGGCATGGGGCCAACTTAAGGCCGCGGTCCGGCCGGGGCCAGTGTCCGGGCGACCAGGGTTGCCAAGTTAGCGAACGGTAAACGAAACAAGTGCGATATAGTCGCCGGGAATCCTCGCGCGCCCAAAAGCAGCGCCAAAGGCTGGTTCATGGCCAAACCGACTGCCGCGGTTCAACCGATCCAACTCGACTGTGCCGACGGCAGCGTCACGCTGCAGATGACGCGGTGGCTGTCGCATCTGCGCGCCGAGCGACGGCTGTCGCCGAAAACGCTCGAAGCCTATGCCCGCGACCTCCGCCAGTGCCTGACGTTCCTGTGCGAGCATTGGGGCAGCCGGGTCACGCTGGCGCGATTCGCAAGCCTTGAAGCCGGCGACATCAGGGCTTTCATGGCGATGCGCCGCGCCGACGAGATCGGCAGCCGGTCGCTGATGCGGGCGCTGGCGGGCTTGCGCTCGTTCGGACGCTTCCTCGAGCGCGAAGGCAAGGGCAAGGTCGGCGCGCTCTCTGCGATACGCGCGCCCAAGGTCGGCAAGAGCCTGCCGAAACCGATCCAGATGGCGGCGGCCAAACGCCTCGCCGACGCCGACGAACGCGCCGGCGAAACCCGCGATCCCTGGATCTGGGCGCGCGACGCCGCCGTGATGGCTCTATTGTACGGTTCCGGATTGCGTATCTCCGAGGCGCTCGGGCTGAAACGCCGCGACGTGCCCCGACCGGGCGAAGGCGATGTGCTGATCGTGACCGGCAAGGGCAACAAGACCCGCATGGTGCCGGTGCTGCAAAACGTGCTGGCGCTGATCCAGGAATATGCAGCGATGTGCCCGTATTCGCTGCCTCCGGAAGGGCCGGTCTTTGTCGGCGCCAAAGGCGGTCCGCTCAGCCCGCGCATCATTCAGCTCACCATGGAACGGCTGCGCGGCGCGCTCGGCCTGCCCGACAGCGCCACGCCGCATGCGCTGCGGCATTCGTTCGCCACCCACCTGCTGACCCGCGGCGGCGATCTGCGCGCGATCCAGGAGTTGCTCGGCCACGCGTCGCTATCGACCACACAGATCTATACCGGCATCGATACCGAGCGGCTGCTGGAAGTCTACAAGACCGCGCATCCTCGCGGCTGAAATCGCTCACCTTTCGACCTGACATGTTTCCGTCACATCGGCTTGCCTCTTGCGCAAGTGGCGCCGTTCGGTCAATCGTGGATCAGTCCATTGGGGAGAGAATCATGAGCGCACATGAAAGCATGGAGCATGCGGAGAACGCCGAGCATGCCTCAGGCTCCAACAGGAAGATCGCATTGCTGATCGCGGTGATCGCGCTGTTCCTGGCGTTGTCGGAGACGCTGGGCAAGGGCGCGCAGACCGAATCGATCAGCAAGAACGTCGAGGCTTCGAACCTGTGGGCGTTCTTCCAGGCCAAGAGCATCCGCCGCACCGTGGTGCAGGCCACCTCGGATCAGGCCAAACTGAGTCTCGGCGTGATGGGCGACGATGCCGCCAAGGCGGCGCTGCAAAAGCAGATCGAGGAATGGCAGAAGACCGCGGCGCGCTATCGCTCAGAGCCCGAAACCGGCGAAGGATCCGAGCAATTGGCCGAGCGCGCGAAACACGCCGAGCACGAGCGCGATCTCGCGATGGCAAAATATCATCACTTCGAGGTCGCCTCGGCGGCCTTCCAGATTGCGATCGTGCTGGCGTCCGCAACCATCATTACCGGCATCATCGGGCTGGCGTGGATATCGGGCCTGCTGGCGCTGGCCGGTCTCGCCTTCACCGCCATCGGCCTGTTCGCGCCGCACGCGGTGCATCTGATGTGAAGGGATTCTACCGCGCTTCGTGTACGCTCTTGCGGAAGCGCTGGATCAACCGCAGCATCCGCGATGACCAGCCGTCGCCGCCGGCGCTCAAGACTTCCCTGATTCGAATCTTGATCGGCTCGACCAGCGCGGTTGCCTTGGCGCGCAACGCCAAGACGAACTCATAGAGCGCTTCGAACCACCGCATCTCCAGCAATTTATCGCGGGTGACGTCGAAGATGAAGGCGGCGACGCCGACGCCGAGGAATTTCGCGAACACGATGGTTGCGATCGCGCTCAGCCAATGTTCATGGGTGAGCAGCCACAGGCCGACCAGCTTCAGCGGAAACAGCGGAATCACCGGCACGATGAAGACGATCAGCGTCATCGCCGGCGACAGCGTATCGATGCGTTCCGCGAGCCATTGCTTGAAGGCCCGCAGCGGGATCAGCGCCACCACCCGCGCCACGATCGGCTCGAGGTGATCCCAGAGCCAGGCCTCGATCAGGAAGATGACCGCAAGCAGAACCCAGAACGGTTGTAGAAGGCGGCGCATCATCAAGTCATCCCCGGCCCGGTTTCACCGAGGCGTCGATCACATATGGATGGCGCGCTTGCCGACCGCAAGCGCCGCTTCCTTGATGGCTTCGGAACGAGTCGGATGGGCATGGCAGGTGCGGGCGAGATCCTCGGCGGAACCGCCAAACTCCATCAATACGGCGGCTTCGTGGATCATTTCGCCGGCTTCACGCCCGATTATATGTACGCCAAGCACACGATCGGTCTTCGCATCTGCGAGAACCTTAACGAATCCTTCCGTGGTCTGGTTGACCTTGGAGCGGCCGTTCGCGGTAAACGGGAATTTGCCGGCGGTATAGCCAATGCCGGCCTGCTTCAGCTCTTCCTCGGTCTTGCCGACCGACGATACTTCCGGTGTGGTATACACAACGCCTGGAATGACGTCGTAATTCACGTGGCCAGCCTGGCCCGCGATAATTTCCGCAACCGCGACGCCTTCGTCTTCCGCCTTGTGCGCCAGCATCGGGCCCGCGACGACGTCGCCGATCGCGTACACGCCTTTCACGCTGGTCGCGAAATGCGCATCGATCTGCACGCGACCGCGATTGTCGAGCGCGACGCCGGCTTCCTTCAGGCCGAGGCCTTCTGTGTAGGGCACGCGGCCGATACAGACCAGCACCACGTCGGCCTCCAGCGTTTCTGACGTGCCGCCGGCGGCCGGTTCGACTTTCGCTGACAGCGTTTTGCCGGATATGTCGACGCCGGTGACCTTGGCGCCGAGCTTGAACGCAAAGCCCTGCTTTTCGAGGATGCGCTGGAATTGCTTTGCCACCTCGCCGTCCATGCCCGGCAGGATACGATCCAGAAATTCCACCACCGTGACCTGCGAACCGAGCCGGTGCCACACCGAGCCGAGTTCAAGCCCGATCACGCCGGCGCCGACGATCAGCAGTTTTCCCGGCACCCGGTCGAGCGACAGCGCGCCGGTCGACGACACGATGCGCTTCTCGTCGATCTCGATGCCCTTCAGCCGCGCGATGTCGGAGCCGGTGGCGATGACAATATTTTTGGTCTCCAGCGTCTGTGTCTTGCCGTCACCGCCCGACACTTCGACCTTGCCGGTGCCGAGCACCTTGCCCTGGCCGCTGACGACATCGATCTTGTTCTTCTTCATCAGGAACTCGACGCCCTTGACGTTGCCGTCGATGCCCTGCTGCTTGAAATTCATCATCGACGGCAGATCGAGTTTTGGCGCGGGGACGCTGACGCCCATTTTCGCAAAGGAGTGGCCGGCCTCCGCGAACATCTCGGAAGCATGCAGCAGCGCCTTCGAGGGCATGCAGCCGACGTTGAGGCAGGTACCGCCGAGCGTCGGGTTCTTCTCGACCACGGCGACCTTCATGCCGAGCTGCGCCGCGCGCACCGCGCAAACATATCCGCCGGGACCGGTGCCGATGACGACGAGATCGTAGGTGGCCATGATTGGAGTCCTGTAGCTGGATGGTGTGACGGATGTTAGCGGCCACCCGACACGTCGAGTATGGCGCTGGTCACGTAGGAGGCGTCGTCCGACATCAGCCAGACGATGGCGTTGGCGATTTCGTCCGCGGTGCCGACGCGCTGCATCGGCACCATGTGGCTGAGCCGATGGGCGCGGTCGGGCTCGCCGCCCGAGGCGTGGATCTCGGTGTCGATAAGTCCGGGCCGGATCGCCGCGACGCGGATGCCCTCGCCGGCAACTTCGTGCCCGAGCCCGATGGTGAAGGAATCGACCGCGCCCTTGGAGGCGGCGTAATCGACATAGGTGTTTGGCGAACCGAGTTTCGCCGCCACCGACGACAAATTGACGATGACGCCGCCCTTGCCGCCATGGCGCGTCGACATCCGCTTCACCGCTTCGCGCGCGCACAGAATGCTGCCGGTGACGTTGACCGCCATCATGCGCTGGATGCGCTCGGCCGACATCTCATCGACACGCGCCGTCGGTCCGACGATGCCGGCGTTGTTGATCAGCGCGCCAAGCGTTCCGAACTTGTCGGCGGCCTTGAACAGCGCCAGGATATCGCTTTCCTTGCCGACATCGCATTTGACCGCGATGGCCTTGCCGTTCTTGGCCTCGATGGCGGAGACGACACTGCCGGCCGCGGCTTCATTGCTGGCGTAGCCGACGCAAACCCGAAAGCCGCGCGCGGCAGCGGCAATCGCGGTGGCGCGGCCGATGCCGCGGCTGCCGCCGGTGATAATCACAACCCTGTCTGTCAAAGTTTTGCCCCCACAAAATCCGGATGCATTTGCCGGAAGAACCGCGTTGTCGTGGCGGAGTGCCCTAGAGATCCAGCACCAGCCGCGCCGGATCCTCCAGGCTTTCCTTGACCCGCACCAGGAAGGTCACGGCTTCCTTGCCGTCGATGACGCGGTGATCGTAGGACAGCGCCAGATACATCATCGGGCGAATCTCGACCTTGCCGGCGATTGCCATCGGCCGTTCCTGGATCTTGTGCATGCCGAGAATGGCGGATTGCGGCGCGTTCAGGATCGGCGTCGACATCAGCGAGCCGTAGATGCCGCCATTGGTGATGGTGAAGGTGCCGCCCTGCATCTCGTCGATCTTGAGCTGGCCGTCGCGGGCGCGACGCCCGAAATCGGCGATGCTCTTTTCGATTTCGGCGATCGACTTGTGGTCGCAGTCGCGCACGACAGGCACCACGAGACCCTTGTCGGTGCCGACGGCGACGCCGATGTGATAATAATTCTTGTAGATCAGGTCAGTGCCGTCGATCTCGGCATTGGCCGCCGGGATGTCCTTCAGTGCCTGCACGCAGGCCTTGGTGAAGAAGCCCATAAATCCCAGTTTGCTGCCGTGCTTCTTCTCGAACACGTCCTTGTACTGGGCACGCATCGCCATGATGTGGCTCATGTCGACCTCGTTGAAGGTCGTGAGCATCGCCGCCGTGTTCTGCACGTCCTTCAGGCGCCGCGCGATGGTCTGGCGCAGCCGCGTCATCTTCACGCGCTCTTCGCGCGCGGCATCGTCGGCCGGCGACGGCGCGCGCACCTGCACCGAGGCGGCGGGCTGATTAATTGGGGTCGGCGCCGAGGCCGCCTTCTCGATCGCGGCCAGCATGTCGCCCTTGGTGACGCGGCCGTCCTTGCCCGAGCCGGGCACGGTGGCGGCGTCGATGCCGCTTTCGGCCGATATCTTGCGCACCGACGGCGCCAGCGGCGCATCGACGGACGGAGCCTTCGGAGCAGCGGCCATCGCGGGCGCGGCGGCGGCAGCCGCCGCCGGAGCCGCGGCCTTGGCGGGCGCAGCGGCCGGCCTGGCGCCTGCCGCGCCGTCATTGATCTGTCCGAGCAAGGCGCCGACCGCGACGGTCTCGCCGTCCTTCGCGGTGATCTCGCCCAGCGTGCCCGCCGAAGGCGCGGGCACTTCGATGGTCACCTTGTCGGTCTCGAGTTCGACCAACGGTTCATCCACCGCGACGGCGTCGCCGGCCTTCTTGAACCAGCGGCCGATGGTGGCCTCGGTCACGGATTCGCCGAGCGTCGGAACGCGAATTTCAGTCATTGCTTTATTTCCCCAATGCCTAGTGCTGTCATCGTCCGCGACCGCGGACGATCCAGCAATCCATGACGATCCAGATCGGAACGCTCGACACGGATTACTGGATGCCCCGCTTTCGCGGGGCATGACTGATTACAATTCTTAACTCAACGCCTCGTCGAGCAGAGCCTTGAGCTGTGCCAGATGCTTCGACATCAAACCGGTGGCCGTTGCTGCCGCCGCCGCGCGGCCGGCGTAACGCGGACGCCTGTTCGGCGCATGGATCTGGTTCAGCACCCATTCGAGATAGGGCTCGATGAAATGCCATGCCCCCATGTTGCGCGGCTCTTCCTGGCACCACACCAGTTCGGCGCTCTTGAAGCGGACGAGCTCCTGCACCAGCGCCTTCAGCGGCACCGGATAAAGCTGCTCGACCCGCATCAGGTAAACATCGTCGATGCCGCGCTTTTCGCGCTCGTCATACAGGTCGTAATAGACCTTGCCCGAGCACAACACCACGCGGCGGATCTTGTCGTCCGGCACCAGCTTGATCTTCTCGTCCGGCAGCATCACCGCGTCATCGTAGAGGATGCGATGGAACGTGGTGCCCGAACCCAATTCATCGAGCCGCGACACCGCGCGCTTGTGGCGCAGCAGCGACTTCGGCGTCATCAGGATCAGGGGCTTGCGGATCTCGCGATGCAGCTGCCGCCGCAGCACATGGAAGAAATTGGCGGGCGTGGTGGCGTGCACCACCTGCATGTTGTCCTCGGCGCACATCTGCAGGAAGCGTTCGAGCCGCGCGGAGGAATGCTCCGGCCCCTGCCCTTCATAGCCGTGCGGCAGCATGCAGACGAGGCCGGACATGCGCAGCCATTTGCGCTCGCCCGAGGAGATGAACTGGTCGAACAACACCTGCGCGCCGTTGGCGAAGTCGCCGAACTGCGCTTCCCAGATCGCCAGCGCCTTCGGCTCGGCCAGCGAATAGCCGTACTCGAAGCCGAGCACCGCTTCTTCCGACAGCAGCGAGTTGATGACCTCGTAATGGCCCTGATCGCCGCCGAGATGATTGAACGGCGTATAGCGGCTCTCGTCTTCCTGGTCGATCAGCACCGAATGCCGCTGCGAGAAGGTACCGCGCTCGGAATCCTGACCCGACAACCGGACGTGATGGCCCTCCTGCAATAGCGTGCAGAACGCCAGCGCCTCGCCGGTCGCCCAGTCGATGCCGACACCGCTGTCGATCGCTTTCGCACGATTTTCGAGAAAGCGCTGCACGGTGCGGTGAACCCGGAAGCCGTCGGCCACCTTGGTGATCTTGCGGCCGATGTCCTTCAGAATTGCGACATCCACGCCGGTGACACCGCGGCGGGCATCTTCTTCCTGGTCCGCCGATTTGAAGCCGGCCCACTTGCCGTCGAGCCAGTCGGCCTTGTTGGGCTTGTAGCCGGAGCCGGCCTCGAGTTCGGCATCGAGCCGCGCGCGCCAGTCGGCCTTGGCCTTGTCGACCTCGCCTTCGGTCATCACGCCTTCGGCGATCAGCCGCCTGGAATAGATCTCCAGCGTGGACGGATGCGAGGCGATCTTCTTGTACATCACCGGCTGGGTGAATGCCGGCTCGTCGCCTTCATTGTGGCCATGCCGGCGGTAGCAGAACATGTCGATCACGACCGGCTTGTGGAATTTCTGCCGGAATTCGATCGCGACCTTGGCCGCGAACACCACGGCCTCCGGATCGTCGCCGTTCACATGGAAGATCGGGGCGTCGATCATCTTCGCCACGTCGGAGGGATAGGGCGAGGACCGCGAATAGCGCGGATAGGTGGTGAAACCGATCTGGTTGTTGACGATGAAGTGCAGCGAACCGCCGGTGCGGTAGCCCTTCAGGTCCGACAGCCCGAAACATTCCGCCACCACGCCCTGGCCGGCGAACGCGGCGTCGCCATGCATCAGGAGCGGCAGCACCGAGATGCGCTGATCCGGCGGATCGCCATGCTGGTCCTGCTTGGCGCGGACCTTGCCGAGCACCACGGGATCGACGATCTCCAGATGCGACGGATTGGCGGTCAGCGACAGATGGATCCTGTTGTTGTCGAACTCGCGGTCCGACGACGCGCCAAGATGATATTTTACGTCGCCGGAGCCTTCGACCGCGTCGGGATTGGCCGAGCCACCCTTGAATTCATGAAACAGCGCGCGGTGCGGCTTGCCCATCACCTGGGTGAGCACGTTGAGCCGGCCGCGATGCGGCATGCCGACCACGATTTCCTTCACGCCGAGATTGCCGCCGCGCTTGATGATCTGCTCAAGCGCCGGGATCAGCGATTCACCACCGTCGAGGCCGAAGCGCTTGGTGCCGGTGAATTTGATATCGCAGAATTTCTCGAAACCTTCGGCCTCGACCAGTTTCATCAGGATGGCGCGGCGCCCTTCGCGGGTGAAACTGATTTCCTTGTCCGGCCCCTCGATGCGCTCCTGGATCCAGGCCTTCTGCGCGGCGTTGGAAATGTGCATGAATTCGACGCCGAGCGTCTGGCAGTAGGTGCGTTCGCAGAGCGCGACGATTTCTCTAAGGCTGGCGTATTCAAGGCCCAGCACGTGATCGAGAAAGATCTTGCGGTCGAGATCGGCCTCCACGAAGCCGTAGGAGCGCGGATCGAGTTCCTCGCGGTCGCGCGGCGGCTCGATCCCGAGCGGATCGAGCTTGGCATGGAAATGGCCGCGCATGCGGTAGGCCCGGATCAGCATCAGGGCGCGCACCGAATCGCGCGTCGCCTGTTGGACGTCGGCCGCAGTCGCTTCGGCGCCCTTGGCCTGAGGCTTGGCCTGCGCCCTAGCCGCGAGCTTGGCGCCGACGACCTTTTCTACTTCCGCCCAGTTGCCATCGAGCGCAGAAGTCAGCTCGTCGCGCGGCGTCAGCGGCCAATTGTCTCGCCCCCAGGACGGTCCCTCAGCATTCTTCCGGACGTCGGCGGGCGGATCCTTCAGGCTTTTGAAGAATGCCTGCCATTCAGCGTCGACCGAGGCGGGGTCCTTTTCGTAGCGGGCATAGATATCGTCGATATAGGGGGCGTTTGTGCCCTGCAAAAACGAGGAAAGGGCAAAAGCAGCGTTCGCGTCCTGGCGAGACATATTGGCGTCCTGGTGATTTTCGATCAGCGCATGGAAAACGGCGCAACAGCCGATCCGGACACCGGATCAGCGTGATTGACGATCTTTTACCCTATTTAGGACGAATGTTCGCGTCGAAAAGGACGAAAGACTGAATTAGGATTTCAATTTTTCGACAAGCGTCTTTCCGAGCCGCGCCGGCGACGGCGAGACCGTGATTCCGGCCGCTTCCATCGCTGCGGTCTTGGAACCGGCGTCGCCCTTGCCGCCGGAGATGATGGCGCCGGCATGGCCCATACGGCGGCCGGGAGGGGCGGTGACGCCGGCGATGAACCCGACCATCGGCTTCTTGCGGCCGCGTTTGGCTTCGTCTTTCAGGAACTGGGCGGCGTCTTCCTCGGCCGAACCGCCGATTTCGCCGATCATGACGATCGAGGTGGTCTTGGGATCGGCCAGGAACATCTCCAGCACGTCGATGAATTCGGTACCCTTGACCGGATCGCCGCCGATCCCGACCGCCGTGGTCTGGCCGAGGCCTTCCTGGGTGGTCTGGAACACGGCTTCGTAGGTCAGCGTGCCCGAACGGGACACGATGCCGACATTGCCCGGCTTGAAGATATTGGCCGGCATGATGCCGATCTTGCATTCGCCGGCCGTCATCACGCCCGGGCAGTTCGGCCCGATCAGCCGAGATTTCGAGCCCGAGAGTGAACGCTTCACCCTGACCATGTCGAGCACCGGAATGCCCTCGGTGATGCAGACGATCAGCGGAATCTCCGCATCGATGGCTTCGCAGATCGCGTCCGCGGCACCCGGCGGCGGCACATAGATCACGCTGGCGTCGGCGCCGGTCTTTTCCCTCGCCTCGGCCACGGTATCGAACACCGGCAGGTTTAGATGTTTCGAGCCGCCTTTGCCCGGCGAGGTGCCGCCGACCATCTTGGTGCCATAGGCGATCGCCGCTTCGGAATGAAACGTGCCGTTCTTGCCGGTAAAGCCCTGGCAGATGACTTTTGTATTCTTGTCTATCAGAACGGACATGTGTGATTGCCTTCGCGAGCGGTCGGTAGGGGGATCAGTGGGTTCGCCTGTAAACGCCGGTGAGCACGTCGGCCCACCCTTCGGCGTCAGGCGAGAACTGGATTTTCAGGGTGTAGCTGTCGTCGTCGATGACTTCGTAGACATGGCGCGCATTGCCGCGCAGCGAGCCGCGCACCAGGATCAGCGTCTTGCCGGTCCAGCCGCCGGAGGCCGGCGCTGGCGAATAGTAGCCGAGCGAATCGTGCCAGAACAATTTGTAGTGCCGGTCCTCGCGATCGTAGGTGAAGACGCCGTGTGTGGCGAAGGTCTCCTGGCCGTCGCGCATCTGGCGGCTGTCCTGGATCAGGTAGAAGCCGTTGAGAGCCATGCGCGCCGTAACCTGCGAGGTGGCGGGTCCGCCCGCGTTCCAGCGCGACGGGAACACCATCTCTTCGCCGTCCCACTCGCCTGCGAAGACCGCGAGCTTGCGATGTTCATCGAGCGCCGTCGGTGCGGCGAGATGGTCCTGGGCCATGGGCCTAAGCTCCCTTGACGGCCTTGACGATTTTCTGGGCGGCGTCGTCGAGATTGTCGGCCGGCAGTACGTTGAGGCCGGATTCCCGGATGATCTTCTTGCCGGCGTCGACATTGGTGCCTTCGAGGCGCACCACCAGCGGCACCTTCAGTCCGGCTTCCTTGACCGCGGCCACGACGCCTTCGGCGATGATGTCGCATTTCATGATGCCGCCGAAGATATTGACCAAAATACCCTTCACATTGGGATCGGCGGTGATGATCTTGAACGCGGCGGTGACCTTGGCCTTGTCGGCGCCGCCGCCGACATCGAGGAAGTTCGCCGGCGCCAAGCCGTAGAGCTTGATGATGTCCATGGTCGCCATCGCCAGCCCGGCGCCGTTGACCATGCAGCCGATGGTGCCGTCGAGCGTGATGTAGTTGAGATCGTATTTCGACGCCTCGATTTCCTTGGGGTCTTCCTCGGTCTCGTCGCGCAGTGCCACCACGTCGGGATGCCGATAGAGCGCGTTGCCGTCGAACGACACCTTGGCGTCGAGCACGCGCAGATCGCCCTGCTTGGTGACCACAAGCGGATTGATCTCCAGCATCGCCATGTCCTTGGCGACAAAGGCGGTATAGAGCTGCGTCACCAGTTTTTCGGCCTGCTTGGCGAGATCGCCGGTGAGGCCCAGGGCCTTCGCCACGGTGCGGCCGTGGTGGCCCATGATGCCCGTGGCGGGATCGACCGAGAAGGTGACGATCTTTTCCGGCGTATTATGCGCGACGTCCTCGATATTGACGCCGCCTTCGGTGGAGACCACGAACGACACTTCAGAGGTTTCGCGGTTGACTAGGATCGAGAGGTAAAACTCCTTGTCGATCTCGGAGCCTTCCTCGATGTAGAGCCGGTTGACCTGCTTGCCATGCGGCCCGGTCTGGATCGTGACCAGCGTCGCCCCCAGCATCTGCCTGGCGAATTCGTTGACCTCGGCGACCGATTTGGCGATGCGGACACCGCCCTTGTCGCCGGCGGAGGCCTCCTTGAACTTGCCCTTGCCGCGGCCGCCGGCGTGGATCTGGCTCTTCACCACCCAGACCGGGCCGCCGAGCGTCTTCGCCGCGGCGTCGGAATCGGCCGCCCGCAGCACCGGCACGCCCCTTGAGATCGGCACGCCGAATTCGTGCAGCAGCGCCTTGGCCTGGTATTCATGGATATTCATCTAGGACGCTCCCGAACCCTCGTGCGGTGAATTAGGAATTCACACCCGTTTTGCGGCTGGCATACCATATACCAAAGGAACTGCAACCCCAAAACCGCGCTGGAAACGGGTGTGCCGAAGATCGATTGGCTCGATCTTCGGCTTTTTGTCAGTTCGATCAGCGGCCCAGCAGATCCGGCGCGATCTTCTTGCAGGCATCGACCAGGCCCTGCACCGCGCCGACCGACTTGTCGAACGCCTCGCGGTCCTTGCCGGTCAGTTCGATCTCGACAATGCGTTCGACGCCCTTCGAGCCGATCACGACGGGCACGCCGACATACATGTCCTTCACGCCATATTCGCCGTTGAGATAGGCAGCGCAGGGCAGCACGCGCTTCTTGTCCTTGAGATAGCTCTCGGCCATCGCCACCGCGGAAGCGGCCGGCGCGTAGAACGCCGATCCGGTCTTGAGCAGGTTGACGATCTCGGCGCCGCCGTTGCGGGTGCGGTCGACGATCTCGTCGATCCGCGTCTGCGAGGTCCAGCCCATCTTGACCAGATCGGGCAAGGGAATACCGGCCACGGTCGAATAGCGCACCAGCGGCACCATGGTGTCGCCGTGACCGCCAAGTACGAAGGCGGTGACGTCCTCGACCGAGACGTTGAACTCGTCGGCGAGGAAATAACGGAAGCGCGAGGAATCCAGCACGCCCGCCATGCCCACCACCTTCTTGTGCGGCATGCCGGACGCCTTCTGCAGCGCCCACACCATGGCGTCGAGCGGATTGGTGATGCAGATGACGAAGGCGTCGGGGGCGTATTTCTTGATGCCGGCGCCGACCTGCTCCATCACCTTGAGATTGATGCTCAGGAGATCGTCGCGGCTCATGCCGGGCTTGCGCGGCACGCCGGCGGTGACGATGCAGACCTTGGCGTTGTCGAGCGCCTCATAGGAATTGGCGCCGGTGAAATGCGCGTCGAAGCCGTCAACCGGCGAGGATTGCGCAATATCGAGCGATTTGCCCTGCGGCACGCCTTCGGCAATATCGAACATGACGACATCGCCCAATTCCTTGAGGCCGATGAGGTGAGCCAGCGTTCCGCCGATCTGGCCGGAGCCAATCAAAGCAATCTTGTCGCGCGCCATGGGAAATCTGTCCTTTAAAACCCGCAGGAGGAGGGTGGATGGAAGCTGGATGGCTGGTTATCCCTTTCGCGGGACCCGTTCAAGTCGCGGCATGCTCAATTGTCGGCCTTGCCTTGATTTCAATCAAGGCGGCTGGTCATTCCGGGCGTGCGAAGCACGAACCGGGCATGACGGCTACGTCTCCACCAGCCCGGTGCTCGACCCGCTGGCGGCGGAATCCTTGTGCCCGTGCGGTAGCGCCAGATAGGATTCCGCACCCATCTCGATCAGCCGCGACGAGGTTCGCTTGAACTCGTTGGCCTCATTGCCCTCGGTGGCGAGATACAGCGACACCGGATTGGCGGCCGCCGAGGCCATCAGCTTCACCGCGTTGTCATAGAGCGTATCGATCAAGGTGATGAACCGCTTGGCGGCGTTGCGCTCGGCGTAATCCATCACAGGAATATGGTCGATCATGATCGTGTGGTAATCATGCGCGAGCCGCAGATAGTCGGATGCGGCAAGCGGCTTTTCGCAGAGATCCGCGAACGAAAACCGCGCCACGCCATCCGCCGAACACGGCACATGCAGGATGCGGCCCTTGATCGAGATATCGCGCGGCTTGCACGGCGCCTTGCCGGTCATCCGCGCCCACGCTTTGTCGAGCGCAGCGTCGGCGTCGCGGTCCGCCGGCACCAGCCACATCTTGACGCCCGCCAGTTTTTCCAGCCGGAAGTCGGTGCGCGCATCGAGCCGCAGCACGTCCATATGATCGGCTATCTGCGCGATAAAGGGCAGAAACAGCGCCCGGTTCAGGCCGCCCTTGTAGAGATCGTCGGGCGCGACGTTGGATGTCGCCACCACCACGGTGCCGAGATCGAACAGTTTTGAGAACAGCCGACCCAGGATCATCGCGTCGGCAATGTCGGTGACGTGGAATTCGTCGAAGCACAACAGCCAGGCCTCGTCGAAGATCGACGCGGCGGTGAGCCCGATCACGTCGCCGTCGGCGATCTCGCCGCGCGCGATGTTCTGGCGGTAGCCATAGATCCGCTCATGCACCTCGGCCATGAACTCATGGAAATGCGCGCGGCGCTTGTGCGCGACCAGGCTCTGCTGAAAGAACAGATCCATCAACATGGTCTTGCCGCGCCCGACTTCGCCGTGAACATAGAGGCCGCGCGGCGGCCCGCCGTTCTTGTCCGCAAACAGCCGGCCCAGCAGGCCCTGCTTCCGTACAGGCTTGTAGCTGGCAAGCCGCTGCTCAAGGTCAGCAAAGGCGTCGGCGGCCTCCGCCTGCGCGGCGTCGGGCTCGATCGCGCCGGAATCGACCAGGGCCTCATAATGGGCGCGGAACGGGGCGGAGGGGGAAGACAGCATGGCCCCTCTTACCGCCAGAGCGGGACGGAAATTGCAAGCCGCGAATTGGTGTGAGGGCTATGCACGATAATCGTCACAGCGATCTCGTCATACCGGCGAAGGCGGGTATCCAGTAAGCTGCCGCTTCTCGATTCTATCGCCATCCCTCCGGAGTACTGGTCATCCGGTCAAGCCGGGTGACACCGCCGCACCTGTGACGAGCGCCCCGGCTCACGCGCTCAGCGCGTAGGAATCCTCAACGACATAAGGCCCGCCGCCGGTGGACGCCCGCGACGAGAACAGCACGAAGCGCGAGGCCGTGAACACCCGGGTCGGAAAATAGCCGCGCACCGACAGATAATCCGCGACATCCTGGTTGGAGGCGTCGCGCAGCCGCGCCAGTGTTACATGCGGGGTGAATTTGCGGCCCTCCGGATCGAGCCCGATGCGCTGCATCAGGCGTTCCAGTTCGGCCTGCAGCTCGATCAAGGGCCGGCTCGGCACTACCGAGGCGACCACCGCGCGGGGCTTCTTTCCGCCGAAGCTCGACAGCCCCTGCAGGGCAACCTCGAACGGCTTGCGGTTGACCCGAAACAGCATCGAGGCGATCTCGTTGGCCGAGACGCCGTCGATATCACCGATGAAGCGCAGGGTGACGTGATAATTTTCGGGATCGATCCAGCGCGCGCCCGGCAGGCCGCCACGCAAATTGGAAAGCGTCTGGCCGATCTCGGCCGGAATTTCCAGTCCAGTGAACAAACGCGGCATCGCACGACTCCCGATGCTGAGGCATGATCCCGAAAAGTGGACACCGGTTTTCGGGAAAGATTATGCCCTGTAACAAGTCCGGCGACGAATCACCGATTGTTATTTTCTACCGTAGTTATGTGACTCTGCGAAGCATCGGAGGTTCAAGCACGATAAAGCTGACGGGAAAACCGGGCTTTAAGGTTATCGATGCCTGTTTTTCAACTGCGTTGCCCGGATATCGCGCCAAGAAATGCCTGCACGGCGGGCAGGATGTTCTTCACGATCACATCGACGCCCTCCGCGGTCGGATGCATTCCATCCGCCTGGTTCAGCCTGGCATCCGCCGCGACACCCTCCAGGAAAAACGGATATAGCGGCACGCCAAACGACTTTGCGAGATCGGGATAGATCGCGTTGAAGCGGGTCGAATAATCGCTGCCGTAATTGGGTGGCGCCACCATCCCGCACAGCAGGACCGCGATTTTACGCGCCTTCAGCCGCGTCAGAATGTCCGTCAGCGCCGACCGGGTCAGCTTGGGGTCGATACCGCGCAAGGCATCGTTGGCGCCGAGTTCGACGATGACAGCCTCGGTTCCCTCGGGCACCGACCAGTCGAGCCGGTCGCGGCCGCCGGACGAGGTATCGCCGGAAACCCCGGCATTGATTATATCGACCTCTATCCCATTGGTTTTCAAGGCTTTCTGCAGCTTCGCCGGAAAAGCCGCGGAGGCCTGCAGGCCAAGGCCCGCGCTCAGCGAATCACCCAGGACCACCGTCTTGATCGGTTTTGCCGCCAGCGGGGTCTCGGCCCTGGCCGTTCCCGCCGTCATCAGGCCGATGACCAACACAAGTATGTGCACGAACATCCACCCCTGCCCCTCGACCGCGGCGGCCGAAGTGCCATATGACCGAGCCATGGACAGTCTCATCGAACCCTCATCGTTGGCCGGCCTTGAGCCGGACACCATTGCCATCTCGAACGTCAATCTCTCGCTCGGCGCGGGCGCCGCACGCGTGCATATCCTCAAGGATATCAGCCTGCGCGTGGCGCCGGGTGAAGCGATCGGCTTGATCGGCCCGTCAGGCTCGGGGAAATCCACACTGCTGATGGTAATGGCGGGGTTGGAACGGCCCGACAGCGGAGAGGTGGTGGTCAACGGCACCCCTTTCAATGCCCTCGACGAGGACGCGCTGGCGCGGTTTCGCGGCCGCCAGGTCGGGATCGTGTTCCAGTCGTTCCACCTGATTCCGACCATGACGGCGCTGGAAAATGTCGCGGTGCCGCTGGAACTCGCCGGCCATTCCAGGGCGGCGGAGCGCGCCGCGCAGGAACTGACCTCGGTCGGGCTCGGCGACCGGCTGCATCATTACCCGACCCAATTGTCCGGCGGCGAACAGCAACGCGTGGCGCTGGCCCGCGCGCTCGCACCCGATCCGGCGATCCTGGTGGCGGACGAGCCGACCGGCAATCTCGATGAAGCCACCGGCAAGCAGATCGTCGATCTTCTGTTCACGCAGCATGCCGAGCGCGGCATGACACTGGTGCTGGTGACCCATGACACCGCGCTGGCGCAGCGCTGCGACCGCGTGGTGCGGCTGCGTTCGGGCCGGATCGACGGACAGCCTCCGGATCGCAAAGCCGCTTCATGAGCATGGCGTCCTCCGAACCGGTCCGCGGCGGCAGCACCTCCGCCCTTGCGCTGCGTTACGCCCTTCGCGAATTGCGCGGCGGCTTGCGCGGCTTCTACGTTTTCATCGGCTGCATCGCGCTCGGCGTAATGGCGATCGCCGGCGTCGGATCGGTTGCGGCCAGCCTCGGCGAGGGACTGGCGCGCGAAGGCCGCACGCTGCTCGGCGGCGACGTGGCGTTTTCACTGATCCAGCGCGAGGCCAGGCCGGAGGAGGTCGCGTTTCTGCGTTCGCGCGGGGAGGTCTCTGTGGCGGCGACGTTGCGGGGCATGGCGCGCGCAGCCGACGGCCCGGCCGCGCTGGTCGAGCTCAAGGCCGTGGATGCCGCCTATCCGATGCTCGGCGAGTTGACGCTGGACCCGAAAATGCCGGTAGCCGATATGCTCGCCGAACGGGATGGCGCCTTCGGCGCGGCCGCCGACCAGACTTTGCTGGCGCGGCTCGATCTCAAGATCGGCGATCGCGTCTCGATCGGCAACGCGACCTTTCAGGTCCGCAGCGTGGTCGGCGCCGAACCGGACAAGCTGGCCGGCGGGCTCGGTTTCGGTCCGCGATTCCTGGTCAGCCAGGACGGCTTGCGCGCCACCGGATTGCTGCAGCCCGGCAGCCTGGTGCGCTGGATCTACCGGGTCAAGCTGCCGGACAATGCGGCCGACGATCGCGCCGCGGCCGCGCTCGCCGACGATGCGCGAAACACCTTGCCGGAGGCGGGCTGGGAAATCCGCAGCCGCAGCAACGCCTCGCCGCAGCTTGAACGAACCATCAGCCGCTTTACCCAATTCCTGACGCTGGTCGGCCTCGCCGCCCTGCTGGTGGGCGGCGTCGGCGTCGCCAATGCCGTCAAGAGCCATATCGATCGCCGCCGCGACGTCATCGCCACCTTCAAGGCATTGGGCGCCACCGGCCGCGACGTGTTCTCGATCTACCTCACGCAGGTGGTGGCGCTGGCCGTGGTCGGCTCGGTGATCGGACTCGCCGCCGGCGCCGCGCTGCCCTTCATCATTGTCGGCGTGTTCGGCAAGCTGCTGCCGCTGCCGGTGGTGCCGGCGCTGCACGCGGGCGAACTGGCGCTGTCGTTCGTCTACGGCCTCCTGACCGCGCTCGCCTTCGGCCTGTGGCCGCTCGGCCGGGTGCATGATGTGCCGGTGGCCGCACTGTTCCGCGAGGCGGTAACCAGCGAATGGCATCGTCCGCGCTGGCGCTATCTCGCACTGATGGCCGCAGTGATCGCGCTGTTGATCGCGGTCGCGATCGGGCTGGCCTATGACAAGCGGGTCGCCATGGTCTTCGTCGCCTCCTCGATCGTAGTCTTCGCGATGTTGCGCGGCATCGCCGCGGGGCTGATGGGGCTGGCGCGGCGCTTGCCGCGTCCGCGCATCACCATGCTGCGGCTGGCGATCGCGAATATCTACCGGCCCGGCGCGCTGACGCCGTCGGTGGTGATGTCGCTCGGGCTTGGCCTCGCGGTACTGGTCACCATCACCCAGATCGACGGCAATCTGCGGCGGCAATTCATGGCGGCGCTGCCGGATCGCGCGCCCTCGTTCTATTTCATCGATATTCCGACCGGCGAGGCCGACCGCTTCGGTGCCTACCTCAGGCAAACCGCGCCGCAGTCGACCGTCGAGGACGTGCCGATGCTGCGCGGGCGCATCGTCGCGGCCCGCGGCGTCAAGGCGGAAGACCTCAAAGCCTCGACCGACAGCGAATGGGTGCTGCAGAGCGACCGCGGCCTGACCTATACCGGCGAGATCCCGAAGGGCTCCAAGATTGTCGAGGGCCAATGGTGGGGAGCCGGCTATGACGGCCCGCCGCTGGTTTCGATCGAGAAGAAGATCGCCGACGGGCTGAAGCTCAAGCTCGGCGACGAGATCGTCGTCAACGTGCTCGGCCGCGATATCCCGGCCACCATCGGCAATATGCGCACCGTGGACTGGCAGAGCCTCGGCATCAATTTCGTGCTGGTGTTCTCGCCCAACGCCTTCAAGGGCGCGCCGCACACCCACATCGCGACCCTGACCGAGATGCACCCGGACCCTGCCGGCGACGCGCGGATCATCAAATCGGTGGCCGACGCATTCCCGATGGTGACGAGCGTGCGGGTCCGCGAGGCGCTGGAGACCATCGGCACCGTCGTCACCAACCTGGTGCTGGCGATCCGGGGCGCCAGCGCGGTGACGCTGATCTCGGCCATTCTGGTGCTGGGCGGCGCGCTCGCCGCCGGCCACCGCCACCGGGTCTACGATGCCGTCATTCTCAAGACGCTGGGCGCCACCCGGGCGCGGCTGCTCGGCGCCTATGCGCTGGAATATCTGATGATCGGCTTTGCCACCGCGATCTTCGGCGTGATCGCGGGCTCGGTGGCGGCCTGGCTGATCGTGACCCGGCTGATGACCCTGAGCTTCGTCTGGCAGGCCGGCAGCGCGGCCGGCGTGGTGGCGGCGGCGCTGGTGGTCACGGTGGGGCTGGGGCTCGCCGGCACCCTGTTGGCCCTGAACCAGAAGCCGGCCACGGTGCTGCGGAATTTATGACAAATTGAAGCACCCGGCGCGACCGGTTGGCAAATATGCGCCGATTCCGGGCTCTAAACGCGGCTGACGTCGTCGGCATCGCTCGGTTTCGATCTTCACCTTGATCATGGCTTGCAGAGCGACATTCAGCCGCGCATGGAAGCTTGCAGCAAATGTGTTAGTTTCCCACATACAATCCGGGACAGATGCCGGTTTGGTGACGTGAAATTAATGTCAGCAAATGGCGGTATCTGAGATAGAATTATTAACCGGCGCCGCAAAACCCTTGCGCTCCGCCGGGCAACCAACGGGAATTCGACCATGTCGGACCTAGACCGTAACTACGCTTCTCCTTTCGGCCGGGCCGCCGGGCGCGTTGACGCCGCGACCGTCGACGCCGGTCTGCGCGCCTACATGCTGCGCATCTACAATTACATGAGCATCGGTCTGGCCATCACCGGCCTTGCCGCGCTCGGCGTCTATATGGCGGCGGTGACCACCGATCCGGCGGGCGCCGCGGCCAAGTTCGGCAACAACACCTTCCTGACGTCGTTCGGCTATGCCATGTATGTCAGCCCGCTGAAATGGCTGTTCATCCTGGCGCCGCTGGCGATGGTGTTCGCGATCTCAGCCGGTATCGAGCGGATGCGGCCCGCGACCGCCCAGATGCTGTTCTGGGTATTTTCGGCGCTGATGGGTGTTTCGCTGTCGTCGATCTTCCTGGTGTATACGCACACCTCGATCGTACGGGTGTTCTTCATCACCGCGGCCACCTTCGGGGCGCTGAGCCTCTATGGCTACACCACCAAGCGTGACATGAGCGGAATGGGTTCGTTCCTGTTCATGGGCCTGATCGGCATCATCATTGCCAGTCTGGTCAATCTCTTCCTCGCCAGCTCGATGCTGCAGTTCATCGTGTCGGTCGTCGGCGTCCTGGTGTTCGCCGGCCTTACCGCCTGGGATACCCAGCGGCTGAAGAACGACTACATCTACGGCTATGCCTCGCAGGGCGGAGACGTGGCTGAGCGTGCGGCGATCACAGGCGCCTTGTCGCTCTATTTGAACTTCATCAACCTGTTCACGCTGCTGCTGCAGCTGCTCGGCCAGCGCGACTGACCGCTGCGAACGGGCGGACAAATTCAAGCCCCGGCCTCGCGGCCGGGGCTTTTCTTTTGTAACGGGCAAAAATAATCTCCGCGCCATGTCCGACCTCGAAATCAGGGCCGCCGACGCGGCCGACCTCCCCTTCGTGACCGAAATCTACGAGCATGCCGTGCGCTACGGCACTGCGACGTTCGAATTGATCCCGCCGGATCTTGCGGAGATGACGCAGCGTTTCGGGGCGCTGACGGACGGGGGCTTTCCCTATTTCGTCGCCTCGCTCGAGGGCCGCGTGATCGGATACGCCTATGCGGGACCGTACCGGCCGCGACCGGCCTACTGCTTCACGGTGGAGAATTCGGTCTATCTGCAACCGGCGATCCACCGCCGTGGGATCGGCCTGCAATTGCTGCAGCGGCTGATCACCGAGTGCGAAGCGCGCGGCTATCGGCAGATGATTGCGGTGATCGGCGATTCCGCCAATGCCGGCTCGATCGGCGTGCACACCAGATGCGGCTTTCAGATGATCGGCACCCATCCGAATGTCGGCTTCAAGTTCGGCCGCTGGCTCGACACCGTGATGATGCAGCGCGCCCTCGGCGTCGGCGCTGCGACCTTGCCGGAGGACGGCTCAACTCCCGCGCAACGCTAGTTGTTTCAACGTCACTCCGGGGCGCGGGCCAGCGCCAACCCGGAACCTCGCGCGGCAATTTACCTGTTCATTCAATCTCGGAATTCCGGATCCAGCGCGCCGCGCTGGTCCGGAATGACGGGGGCGTTTAACGCTAAACCACCGCCAGCTTGCGGTCGATCACCAGCAGTACCCGATCGAGCTCGTGGCCGCGGCGCAGGATCAGCCCGGTCGCCGAGATCACGCTGTACATGCCTTGCTTGCGAGCCAGCCGTGGATCTTTTTCGATCCGGTAGATCGGCACTTCGGAAGCGCGGCGGAACACCGAGAACACGGCGCGATCCCGCAGGAAGTCGATGGCGTAGTCGCGCCACTCGCCGTCGGCGACCATGCGCCCGTACAGATTCAAGATGCGATTAAGCTCAAATCGATTGAACGTCACCCGGCTTGGCGCCGGACCCGCAGCGGCATGGCGCACCGCTGCGCGAGCTTCGCTTGGATCGGCTTCCTCCGACGTCGAACTCATGGAGCGCCTCCTGTCATATGAACTACATGATCGCGCCGACTGCCTGCCGCCGCAAGGGGCCTTCCGACACCCCGTCCGGGGATTAATTCGCGGCGGCTGGACCGTGCCCCCTGCCCGGCAAAAAATGCAGCGTCACGAGATCGTTAGCTGAATCATAATACGGCCCAATTTCCGCCAATCGACCGCCCTTCTGGGTTGCGACAAGTAACCACTGCGTTGGCCCGGTCCTTTCGATTCCGGATTCCTCAGCCCCCAGCCCCCCGGGGTCGTCGGGATCGGGCCTATTCGCAGGGTAGTTTATCCCCATCCTGGGCCAACGAGAGTTGGTCCTTTTTTATTGCCGGCAGGCCGTCGCTGAAGCGACGATGCACTTACCAGCAGCAATGGCCGTTTTTCCCCGGACGCGCCTGCTGGCGCAAACGCGGGGTGCATGCTCTCGATCCTGGCGATGGATTCCGGACGCGCTGCTATACGCGCGAACTCGAATGACGAGGGCGGAATTTCAGCGAAGCGACGTGTAGGCCGCGCCCAGCATCGGGCCAGGCTTGTCGCGACTGCCGTCCTGGACATAGACCACCGCGGCATCGACGCCTTCGCGGGAAATATTTTCCAGCGGAATAGTCCAGTTGCCAGGACTGCCGTTCCAGTCGCCGACCTTGAGCAGGTTGCGCACCACATTGTAGTAGGTGACCTCGCGACCGCCATTCTCGCCGCGCCCGATGGAGATCGGCACCGCTTTGGAGATCGAGCAAATCCACACTTCGCCATGAGATGCGAACGGAGCCTTGCTGGACGGCGCGACCGAAACATTGATCTGCTTGCCGGCCAGCGACATCGAAACCGGCAGCGACATCACGTTATCGTTCTTGCGCGTGTCGCCGATGGCGCCCTCGATGCCGGCGCGATCGCTGCCGATCAGATGCGCCGATCCATTGACGATGACCTGCGGCGTGTAGACGTCGCGATCGCCGCGCATCTGCGAATAGGCTTTCTGACGCGCGCTGAAGCGCGCATCCGCCAGCGTATCCTTCCAGCCAAGATAGTCCCAGTAATCGATCGGCATGCTCAAGGCGATCACCGAAGGATCCTTCGCCAGTTCGCCGATGATCTTGTCGGCCGGCGGACACGACGAACACCCTTGCGAGGTGAACAGTTCCACCACCGCGCGTGGATCTGCGTGGGCGGGGCGAATGATGGCGACGATCGCGCAGACGCCAAGCGCACCTGACCACCGCGAGATATAATGATAGGCCATCATCGCTGTCATACTGGAGCTGTCATGCTGGAAACCGATAAACACCCGCACCGTCGCCGCTAACCACCCGCAGCGTCCGATTGCGCCTGCCTTCGATCCCGAGAAGGCGGACCTTCTTAGGCCGCCTCCTCCCCGCTCGCCATTCACTTCGCGGTGAGGCGTCGGTCACGACCTGCATCACGCCGCCAGCTTGCGCAGCACGTAGTGCAGGATGCCGCCGTTTCGATAATATTCGAGTTCGTCGAGCGTATCGATCCTGCATAGCAGCGATACACGCTGCAGCGCGCCATCGCCGGACACGATCTCCGCCGTCAGCTTCTGCCGCGGCTTCAGATCGCCCTGCAGTCCCCGTATGGTTACCGTTTCGTCACCCTTCAACCCGATCGACTGCCACGACGCGCCGTCCTCGAAGGTCAGCGGCAGCACGCCCATGCCGACGAGGTTGGAGCGATGGATGCGCTCGAAGCTCTGGCAGATCACGGCGCGGACGCCGAGCAGCCGCGTTCCCTTCGCGGCCCAGTCACGCGACGAGCCGTTGCCGTATTCGGCGCCGGCGAAGACCACCAGCGGCACCTGCTCGGCCTGATACTTCATTGCGGCATCGTAGATCGACATCTGCTCGCCGTCGGGCCAATGCTTGGTCAGGCCGCCTTCGGGAATATTGCCGTCGGCGCCCTTCAGCATGAAGTTCTTGATGCGGATGTTGGCGAAGGTACCGCGCATCATGATCTCGTGATTGCCGCGCCGCGTTCCGTATTGATTGAAGTCGGCCGGGCGCACCTGATGCTCCGACAGATATTTTCCGGCGGGCGATGTCAGCTTGATCGCACCGGCCGGCGAGATGTGATCGGTGGTGATCTTGTCGCCGAACATTGCCAGGATCCGCGCATCGACGACGTCGACGATCGGTTCCGGCTCTTTCTTCATGCCTTCGAAATAGGGCGGGTTCTGCACATAGGTCGAACTCATGTTCCAGCGGTAGGTCTCGCTTTCGACGGTCTTGATCCTGCGCCAGTTGGTGTCGCCCTTGAACACGTCGGCATAGCGCTTCTTGAAGATCGCCGAGGTGACGTACTTCTTCATGAAGGCGTTGATCTCTTTCGTGGTCGGCCAGATGTCCTTCAGATAGACCGGCTTGCCGTCCTTGCCGTTGCCGATCGGCTCGACCGCGAGATTTTTCGTCACCGTTCCCGCCAGCGCATAGGCCACCACCAGCGGCGGCGACGCCAGATAATTGGCCTGCACGTCCGGGCTGACCCGGCCTTCGAAGTTGCGGTTGCCGGAGAGCACGGCGGCGGCGATGATGCCGTTGTCGTTGATCGATTTCGAAATCTCCTCCGGCAGCGGACCCGAGTTGCCGATGCAGGTGGTGCAGCCAAAGCCGATCAGGTTGAAGCCGACCTTGTCGAGATCGAGCTGCAACCCGGAATTGGAGAGATACTCCGCGACCACCTGACTGCCGGGCGCCAGCGAGGTCTTGACCCAGGGCTTTGCGGTAAGGCCCTTGGCGGCGGCGTTGCGCGCCAAAAGGCCGGCGCCGATCAGCACGCTCGGATTGGACGTGTTGGTGCAGGAGGTGATCGCCGCGATCACCACATCGCCATGGCCGAGATCGAAATTGCGATTCTCGACCGGATAGCGCGTCATGGCATCGGTGGCCTTCTTGTATTCGCTGGCCATCGCGGTGGCGAAACCTTCGGCGACCGCGGGCAGTGCGACCCGGCCCTCCGGACGCTTCGGTCCGGCCATCGACGGCACCACGTCGCCAAGATCGAGCGTGAGCTTTTCGGTGAATACCGGATCGGGCGACTTGGCGGTGCGGAACAGGCCCTGCGCCTTTGCATAGGCGGTCACCAGCGCTACCCGCGCCGACGCCCGGCCCGAGGTCTTGAGATAATCGATGGTCTCGGCATCGACCGGGAAGAAGCCGCAGGTGGCGCCATATTCCGGCGCCATGTTGCCGATGGTCGCCTTGTCCGCGACCGAGAGATGGTCGAGGCCGGGGCCGAAGAATTCGACGAACTTGCCGACCACGCCCTGCTTGCGCAGCATCTGGGTCACCGTCAGCACGAGGTCGGTGGCGGTGACGCCTTCCTTGAGCTGGCCCTTGAGCTTGAAGCCGACCACTTCCGGCAGCAGCATCGACAGCGGCTGGCCGAGCATCGCAGCTTCCGCCTCGATGCCGCCGACACCCCAGCCGAGCACGGCGAGGCCATTGACCATGGTCGTGTGCGAGTCGGTACCGACCAGCGAATCCGGATAGGCGACCTCGAAGGTGCCCTTCTTCTTGCCGACCGTCATCTTCTCCTTGCGGGTCCATACCGTCTGCGCGAGGTATTCGAGATTGACCTGGTGGCAGATGCCGGTGCCGGGCGGCACCACCGAGAAGTTCGAAAACGCCTTCTGGCCCCATTTAAGGAACTCATAGCGCTCCTGGTTCTGCTTGTATTCCTCGACCACGTTCTTGGCGAAGGCCTTGTTGTCGCCGAAGAAGTTCACGATCACGGAGTGGTCGATGACGAGATCGACCGGCACCAGCGGATTGATCTTTTCGGCGTCGCCGCCGAGCGCCTGCATCGCATTGCGCATCGCGGCGAGATCGACCACCGCCGGCACGCCGGTGAAATCCTGCATCAGCACCCGCGCCGGGCGGAACGCGATCTCGTGCTCGAGCGCGCGCTTCTTCAGCCACTTCGACACCGCCAGGATGTCGGCCTTCTTGACGGTACGGTCGTCCTCGTTGCGCAGCAGGTTTTCCAGCAGCACTTTCATGGAATAGGGGAGCTTGGAGATTCCCTTCAGACCATTCTTCTCGGCGGCGGGCAGGCTGTAATAGACGTAGGTCTTGCCGCCGACCTTGAGGGTCTTCTGGCACTTGAAGCTGTCGAGCGAGGTCATGTTGAGGAATCCCAATTTATCGTTATACCCGTTAAGGGTATCAAAACACCGCCGGTGAGGATTGGCCTGATGGCTTGCAGCGGCGGATTGTGTGCTGCATCAAGTTCCGGCTTATAGAATCTTTCCAGACGCACCGCCACACCGGCAAGCGTGCTGCAGCAATGCGGTACCCAAAAATTCCGATGCGGTGGCGATAGTTTCCAGAGGGCTGTAAAGGGGCAAAATGCGGCTCTTGGGGCGTGGTGTCAGCTGTGTGCGGGGCGGCCGGGAGGTGTTCTCCGGCCTCGATTTCGAGGCGGCCTCGGGCGAGGCGCTGGCCGTGACCGGCCCCAATGGATCGGGCAAAACCTCGCTGTTGCGCCTGATTGCCGGCCTGCTGGCGGTCACTGGTGGATCGATCGGGCTGGAAGGCGGCGAGGCGGAGCTGACCTTGCCCGAACAGACCCATTATCTCGGCCACCGCGACGCGCTGAAACCGGCTTTGAGCGTGGCGGAAAACCTCGCCTTCTGGCGGGATTTTCTCGGCGGCGCGGCGCCAGACGCCAGCGAAAGCCTGGCTGCGGTGGGGCTCGACCATGCCGGTCACCTCCCGGCGGCTTTTCTGTCCGCCGGACAGCGGCGGCGGCTGTCGATCGCCCGGCTGCTCGCGGTGCGGCGGCCGGTCTGGCTGCTGGATGAGCCGACCAACGCGCTCGACACCGCCGGCCAAAGCCTGTTTGCGGGCGTGATGCGCGACCACCTCGCGCGCGGCGGCCTGATCGTCGCCGCCACCCACGCGCCGCTGGGGCTGCAAGCGAGGGAGTTGCGGATCGGAGGCGCGTCGTGACCGCCCTCGCCGCGCTGATCCGCAGGGACATCCAGATCGCGCTGCGCGTCGGCGGCGGAGCGCTGATCGGCGTGCTGTTCTTTCTCACCGTGGTGGTGCTGATGCCGTTCGCGGTCGGGCCCGATCTCGCGCTCTTGACCCGGCTCGGTCCCGCGATCCTCTGGCTCGGCGCCCTGCTCGCAAGCCTGTTGACGCTCGACCGGCTGTTCATGGCCGACCACGAGGACGGTTCGCTCGACTTGATCGTGATGAGCCGGACGCCGCTGGAACTGAGCTGCGCCGCCAAAGCGCTGGCGCACTGGCTGGCCGCCGGTCTGCCGCTCGTCATCGCCACCCCGGTGCTGGGATTGCTGCTGAACCTCGACGCGACATCGACTGCCGCGGTGGCGCTGACGCTGCTGGCGGGCACGCCGGCGCTGACCTTCACCGGCATGATCGGCGCGGCGCTCGCCGTGACGCTGCATCGCGGCGGGTTGTTGTTGGCGGTATTGGTGCTGCCGCTGTCGATCCCGGTGCTGATCTTCGGTGTCGCAGCCTCGCAGGCCGCCATCTCCGGGCCACTGTCCTTCGGTACTCCGTTTTCGCTGCTGTGCGCGCTGTCGCTGGTCAGCCTCGTGATCGGACCGTTCGCGGCCGCGGCCAGTTTGCGGCACGGGTTGGACTAGGCATGACCCCGACCCGGGCCGCGTTGGCGCAAGGTGGAATCCGGTTTCCGGACAAGATCGTGCCCAGCTTGACGCCGATCAACTCTCCTGGAGCCGGGATGAAACAAAAGAAGCCGCATTGCCTGCCGCGACCGCGGCGATTATCAGGAACGCCATGACGCTGATCGATCTCGCCAACCCCTCGCGGTTCCTGACGCTGACCGCGCGCATCCTGCCCTGGCTTGCGGCGCTGACCGCGATCCTGCTGTTGCTTGGGCTCTATCAGTCGGCCCTGGCGCCGGACGATTACCAGCAGGGCGCGACCGTGAAGATCATGTTCATTCACGTGCCGAACGCGTGGCTGTCCATGTTCGTCTGGGGGGTGATGAGCCTGTCCGCGCTGGGTACGCTGGTGTGGCGGCATCCGCTGGCGGACGTGGCGGCCAAGGCCGCGGCGCCGATCGGCGCAGCCTTTACCTTTCTGGCGCTGGTCACCGGTTCGCTATGGGGGCGGCCGATGTGGGGCACCTATTGGGAATGGGATGCGCGCCTGACCTCGGTCCTGATCCTGTTTCTGATGTATCTCGGCCTGATCGCACTGTGGCGGGCGGTCGAGGATCCTTCGCGCGCGGCGCGCGCCGCCGCGATCCTGACGCTGGTCGGCGCCATCAACCTGCCGATCATCAAATTCTCGGTGGACTGGTGGAACACGCTGCACCAGCCGGCCTCGGTGATGCGGATGGGCGGACCGTCGCTCGACCGCGCCTTCCTCATTCCGCTGCTGGTAATGGCGGTGGCGTTTTCGCTGCTGTTCATCACGCTGCATCTGGCGGCAATGCGCAACGAGATTCTGCGCCGGCGCGTGCGCAGCTTGCAGATGATGCAAGCCAGCCAGCGATCGGCGTGACCGCGATGTCGCTTGGTCCCTACGCGTCCTTTGTTCTGACATCGTACCTGATGGCGACCGCCGTGGTGCTGATGCTCATTATCTGGATCGCGGTCGATTATCGCCGCCAGAAGGAACGCCTGCGCGAGCTCGATGCAGCGGGCGTCGTCAGGCGTTCCGGGCGCAGCGCCGTGGATGCACGATGAGCGAGCCCGCGACCATCGATCCATCGCCGCGACGACGTCCCTGGTTGATGGCGCTGCCGCTGATCGGTTTCATCGCGTTGGCCGGATTGTTCCTGCTGCGGCTGAATGGCGGCGACCCGTCCAAAATCCCCTCGGCCCTGATCGGCCGCCCGGCGCCGCAAACGGCGCTGCCGGCACTGGAAGGTCTCGTCAATAACGGCACGCAGGTGCCCGGGCTCGATCCCGCGATGTTCAAGGGCAAGGTCAGCGTCGTCAACGTCTGGGCCTCCTGGTGCGTGCCATGTCACGAGGAAGCGCCGCTCCTGACCGAGCTTGGCAAGGACAAGCGGCTGCAGATCGTCGGCATCAACTACAAGGACGCGCCCGATAACGCCCGGCGCTTCCTCGGCCGCTACGGCAATCCGTTCGGCATTGTCGGCGTCGACGGCAACGGCCGCGCCTCGATCGAATGGGGCGTCTATGGCGTGCCCGAGACTTTCGTGGTCGGCCGCGACGGCACCATCGTCTACAAGCTGGTCGGGCCGGTGACGCCGGACAATATCGAAACCGTGCTGAAGGCCGAGATCGAGAAGGCGCTGAAGGCGGGAAGCTGAGTCGTTGCGTCACGCCGTGGATTCGCGCGGCGATGAACCCGGCATGAACCCGCGATGGCGATTGGATTTAAATAAACTTTCGCTTTTATCTGCCGTTCATTTGGCGGCCATGGCGCCGACACCCATTCGCAGCTAGCGTGAGTGCGTTACTTGAACCGTCCTTGGAGGGACTCAATGCGTCATTTCACGCTCGCTTCACTTGCTGCAACCGCACTCGCCTTTGGCCTGCTGACGGCTTCGCCATCGATGGCGCAAACCGCGCAGCCCGCCGCCAAATCCGACAGCAAAATGGCGCCCGCGCCGAAACCGGCCGCCGAATTGAAAATGGCGCCGGCCGCCAAGTCGGACCTGCTCGACATCAATTCCGCGAGCGCCGACGACCTCGATGCGCTGCCGGGTATCGGCAAGGCTTATTCGGCGGCGATCATCAAGGGCCGTCCCTACAAGGGCAAGGACGATCTGGTGAGCAAGAACATCGTGCCGCAAAAGACCTATGACGGCATCAAGGACAAGATCATCGCCAAGCAGAAGTGAGCTAGGCGATCCGTCATTGCGAGCGAAGCGAAGCAATCCAGAGTTTTAAAAAACTGGATTGCTTCGTCGTGGAGCCTGTCATCGGGCTCGCCGAAGGCGAGACCCGTTGGCTCCTCGCAATGACGTTTAGAGAACGCAGAAGTCCTCACCCCTTCGACACATCTCCCTCCGCGGCATCGCTGGCTTCCAGCGACACCGGTTCCAGATGGTAGCGCTTGGTCAGCGGCATCTGGGTAACGGCAAACAGCATCGTCAGCGGCACCATGCCGAACGCCTTGAATGCGACCCAGAAATCGGTGGACTGGGTGCGCCAGATGATCTCGTTGAGCACCGCCATGGCCAGGAACCACAGCGCCCAACGCGCCGTCAGGATGCGCCAGCCGCGCGGCGTGAGATTGAACATCTGGTCGAACATGATGGCGATGAAGGAGCGGCCGAACAGCAGGCCGCCGCCGAGGATCGCCGCGAACAGCGTGTAGATGATGGTCGGCTTGACCTTGATGAAGGTCTCGTCGTGCAGCACCAGCGTCAGCGTACCGAATACGATGACGACGACGGCGGTGACGATCGCCATGATCGGGACATGCCGCGTTACCATATAGGATGCGGCCATCGCGACGATCACCGCCACCATGAACGCGCCGGTGGCGACGAACAGATTGAACTTGGCGTTGGCGACAAAGAACACGAGCAGCGGGCCGAGTTCGGTCGCGAGCTTGAACAGCGGATGCGGCGTGGTCTTGTCCATTATTTCAATCCATCAAGTGCATTTCGCCTCCATCCTTCGAGACGGCGCTTGCGCCTCCTCAGGATGACGACATTCCGTTTGACTCTCCGCCACCCCCAGGGAGCGCGCGCTTCGCACGCGGCTCGAAGGGTGGATCTATTCGATCCCCGCGATTGCCTGCGCGAAATCCCGCGCGGTGAACGGCGCGAGATCGTCGATACCTTCGCCGACGCCAATGAAATGCACCGGCAGTTTGTGTTTTTCGGCCAGCGCCACCAGGATGCCGCCGCGCGCGGTGCCGTCGAGTTTGGTCATCACGAGGCCCGTCACCCCTGCGGTACGATGAAACGCCTCGACCTGCGACAGCGCATTTTGTCCCACCGTGGCATCCAGCACCAAAAGCACCGCATGCGGCGCCGAGGCATCGACCTTTTTGATGACACGGACGACTTTCTCGAGTTCCTTCATCAGCTCCGCCTTGTTCTGCAGGCGGCCCGCGGTATCGACCAGCAGCACGTCGAGCTTTCCTTCGCGCGCCGCGGTGAGGGCATTGAAGGCAAGGCTTGCGGAATCCGACCCCTGCGCCCCCGCAATGACCGGCGAACGGGTGCGCTCGCCCCAGATCTTCAGCTGCTCGATCGCGGCGGCGCGAAACGTATCGCCTGCCGCCAGCATCACCTTGCGGCCCTCCGAGCTCAGCTTCGAAGCAAGCTTGCCGATGGTGGTGGTCTTGCCGGAACCGTTGACGCCGACCACCAGAATGACGAACGGTTTTTGGGTTTGATCGATCACCAGCGGCTTCGCCACCGGCGCCAGTACTTTCTCGACTTCGGCCGCAACCACCGACTTGACGTCATCGGCCGAGATCGCCTTGTCGTAGCGGCCGACGCCGACCGCCGCCGAAATCCGCGCGGCCACCTCGGTTCCGAGATCGGCGCGCAACAGCACATCCTCGATGTCCTCGAGCATGGCGCGGTCGAGCTTGCGTTTGGTGACGAGGTCGGCCACCGCCGCGCCCAGCGAACTCGACGTCCGCTTCAACCCGCTGGACAGCCGCCGCCACCAGCTCAATTTTGTCTGTTCCGGAGTGGTATCGTTCATGGTGGGGGTGTGTTAGCGGTTTCGCGCCATGAGCGAAAGTCTCGACCGACCGATCGAAGTTCCCGAATTGACCGCGGCGGAAATCCAGGCGCGCGTACTCCATCGCGACGGACTGATGCTGGTGATCGACAAGCCCGCCGGCCTGCCGGTGCATCGCGGCCCCAAGGGCGGCGCCAATCTGGAATCCTCCTTCGACGCGCTGCGATTCGGCCTGCCGCGGCCGCCGGTGCTCGCCCATCGGCTCGATCGCGACACCTCCGGGTGTCTGGTGCTGGGACGCCATCGCAAGGCGACCGCGTCGCTCGGCCTGTTGTTCAAGCATGGCCGGATTTCCAAGACCTACTGGGCGGTGGTCGAGGGCGGCCCCGCCGAAGACGAAGGCGTGATCGACCTGCCGCTCGGCCGCCTCAACGCCGAGCGAGGCTGGTGGCAGAAGCCCGACCCGGACGGGCAGACCGCGGTCACCAACTGGAAAGTATTGGGGCGCGGCGACGGCCTCAGCTGGCTCGCGCTTGAGCCGGTCACCGGCCGCACCCATCAATTGCGCGTTCACTCGGCAGCACAGGGCTGGCCGATCGTCGGCGACAACATCTACGGCAACGGCCCACGCTTCGGCGAGCCGCGCCTGCATCTGCATTCCCGCGAGATCGTGATTCCGATTTCCAGAAACAAGGACCCCGTGCGCGTGGCGGCGCCGGTGCCGGCGCATATGCACGAGCGGCTGCGCGCCTGCGGATGGAATGGGGAATAAAGCTCGTCATTGCGAGCGAAGCCAAGCAATCCAGAAGCGACCCGGTACTTTAGGATGGATTGCTTCGTCGCAAGTGCTCCTCGCAATGACGGCTGAAAACGCACGGAAGCAGTCCCTCACACCGTCAACCGCGCACCGTCATTGCCGGCCATCACGAGCGCCCGCACCGCGCCCGGCGTTTCGCCGCTGATCGCCACCGGTAAAAAATGTTCGGTGCGGCCCTGCGTGGCACTCTCGATCAACACTTGCCGTGTCGCGCCGGTCTCCGAGGCCAGCCGCCGTTGCAACGCGGCCTCGCCGGTCGCACGCAATCGCCTCGCGCGTTGCTTGATCACCTCGCCGGATACCTGCGGCATCCGCGCCGCCGGCGTGCCCGGGCGCGGGGAATAGGGAAACACGTGCAGGAAGGTGAGATCGCACTCATCGACCATCGCCTGCGAGCGCGCGAACATCGCCTCGGTCTCGGTCGGAAAGCCCGCGATGATGTCGGCGCCGAGCGCGATCTCCGGTCGCAGCCGACGCACCTGGGCGCAAAACTCAATTGCGTCGGCACGCGCATGCCGCCGCTTCATCCGCTTCAGGATCAGATCGTCGCCCGACTGCAGCGACAGGTGCAGGTGCGGCATCAAGCGTTCCTCGCCTGCTATCACATCGAGCAGATCGCGATCGACTTCGATGGAATCGATCGATGAGATGCGCAAGCGTTTCAGTTCCGGCACATGCCGCAAAATCTGCTTGGTCAGTGGGCCAAGCTTCGGCGTGCCCGGCAGATCCGCGCCGTAGCTCGTCAGATCGACACCGGTCAGCACGATCTCGGCGTGGCCGCGCTCGACCAGCGCACGAACCTGATCGACCACCGCACCCATCGGCACCGACCGCGAATTACCGCGGCCATAGGGGATGATGCAGAAGGTGCAGCGGTGATCGCAGCCGTTCTGTACCTGCACGAACACCCGCGGCAGGCCCTTTTGAAATCCTTCCAGGAGATGCGGCGCCATTTCGCGGACCGCCATGATATCGGCGACCGCGATCTTCTCTTCGCTGGCGATACCGAATGCCGGCGGCGCGTCGAACGCTGCACGCGTGTTGCGCCAGGCTTCGCCCCGCATCTTGTCGTCATTGCCGACCACGCGATCGACTTCCGCCATCGCGGCAAACATCTCAGGCTGGGTCTGCGCCGCGCAGCCGGTGACCACGATCCGCAATTCCGGCCGCTCGCGCTTGAGCCGGCGGATCGATTGCCGCGCCTGCGCCACGGCTTCGTTGGTGACGGCGCAACTGTTGATGACGACGGTATCGGTGAGCCCGGCGCGCCCAGCCTCGCGCGCGATCACCTCGGATTCGAAGGCGTTGAGGCGGCAGCCGAAGGTGACGATCTCGACGCTCATGGTCTAAGCGACGGAAGCAAACAACGCCGGATCGAAACGGCCTTCATATTCGAAGGTGGCGGTGCCCGTCATCAACACATGGTCGTCGCGCTCGCGCCACTCGATGGCGAGGTCGCCGCCGGGCAGCGAAATAGTGACGATGCGATTGGCGCGCTTCAGCCGTGCCGCCGCGACGGCCGCGGCGCACGCCGCCGAACCGCAGGCCTTGGTCAGCCCCGCGCCGCGCTCCCAGGTGCGGATCGTGATGTGATCGCGGTCCACGATATGGGCCAGCGTGATATTGGCGCGCTCCGGAAAGATCGGATGGTTTTCCAGGAGCGGCCCGAAGCGGGCGAGATCATAGGCGTTGACGTCGTCGACCCAGAAAATCGCATGCGGATTGCCCATGCTGACCACCGATGGCGAATGCAGCACCGGCGCGTCGATAGGCCCGACCTGCAATTCGATATAGCGGGTATCGCGAAACTCCTCGGCCAGCGGAATGTCCTGCCAGCCGAATTTCGGCGGGCCCATGTCGACGGTATAGAGATCGCTGGCCGGACCCTGCCAGCAATTCAACAGGCCGGCCCGCGTCTCGAAGGTGACGGCGGTCTGGCCGGTCTGCTCGAACAGCCGCCGCACCACGCAGCGCATACCGTTGCCGCAGGCGCCGGCCTCCGAGCCGTCATTGTTATAGATGCGGATAAAGGCCTCGGTGCCCGCAAGCCGCGGCGGCTGCAGCACCATCAGCTGGTCGTAATGCACGCCGGCAGGCGAGGCGACCGCGCGCGCTTCCTCGGGCGTGACAGCGCCGGGCTTGTCGCGCAGATCGACCACGACAATCTCGTTGCCGATGCCGTTCATCTTGGCAAATGCGTGGTTGGCGAGCGCGCTCATGGAATTTTTCTGGAATTTTTCTCAACTCTGCCTGTCTTATATGGCGAACGACGGCGGATTGGCCAGTGTGGTGAATCTGTGTCGACCCCCCTGCTGGAAACGGAGGCCCATGACGTTTCTGTCATGGGACGAAGGCAGAGCCCGCGTGTTAGAAGGTCCGCCTGCTCGCCAGCGTGGACCGGCACACGCAAGCTGAGGTGATATTGCCGAATACGGCCATGGAGAACACCGAATGAAACGCCCCCGCCTCATCCGCCTCGCCATGGTCGCGCTGATCCCCGCGGCGATTTCGTCGGGCATTGGCAACGGGCTGGCGCAATCGCCGGCCGCGACGCCGCCCGCGGCCGGTACCCCGACCCCCGCCCCTTCGGCCACCCCGGCGCCGGCGGCCACCCCGGCCCCGGTCGCGAGCCCCTCACCCGCGCCTTCAACCCCGCCGGCCGCAGCCCAGACCCCTGCAACGCCACCGCCGGCTGCCGCGCCGGTCCAGACCGCCGATCCCTTCGGCGAGCAGATCACGCTGGAACCGAAGAAGGTCGTCATTGTCAGGGGCACCGCGAACTGGGATTCGGCGTTCGATACCCTGATCGATTCGTTCAAGGCGCTGTCGGCGTTGCTCGACAAGCAGGGCATCAAGCCCACCGGTAATGCGATGATCGTCTACACCTCGACCGACGATTCCGGCTTCACCTATCTGGCGGAAATCCCGGTCGATCAGGAGCCCAAGAACCTCGTCAAGGACATGAGCATCGGCAAATCGCCCGAGGGCAACGCCTTGAAGTTCGTCCATCGCGGCTCCTACGACAACATGGACAACACCTATGAGGCGATCACCAACCACCTCGACGACAAGAAGCTCGAGGCCAAGGACACCTTCATCGAGGAATACATCACCGACCCCCTGAAGACCGCCGAGGACAAGCTGGTCATCAACGTCTACGTGCCGTTGAAATGAGACCAGTGAAATATTGGGCGCTGCTGGCTGCCGCGGGCACCTTGCTGGCTGTGCCCGCATCGGCGCAGACCGTTCCGCCGGCGTCGATTTCGGTGTCCGGCGAGGCCACCGTATCGGTACCACCGGATCTGGCGCTGGTCGACGGCGGCGTCACCTCGGACGCCAAGACCGCACGCGAGGCATCCGACGCCAACAACGCGGCGATGGGCAAGCTAATGCAGGCGCTGAAGGGCGCCGGGATCGAGGCCAAAGACATCCAGACCTCGCGGCTGTCGCTGCAGCCGCAAAGCGCGCCGAACCGCTCCGGGCCGTCGGCCATCGTCGGCTACCGCGCCAGCAATCGCGTCACAATCCGCGTGCACGACGTCGCCAAGGTAGCGAGCGTGATCGACACGCTGGTGGCCGCGGGCGCCAACGATATCGGCGGCATCAGCTTCATCGTGTCGCAGGCTTCGAAACTTCTCGATGAAGCCCGCGAGCAGGCGGTCGCCGACGCCCGCCGCAAGGCCGAGATCTATGCCAAGGCCGCCGGCGTCACGCTCGGCGCGCCGCTTAGCATATCCGAGGAAGGCCCTCCCGGCGCGATGCCGTTCCGCAGGATGGCAGCCGGCATGGCCGCGGCAGCGCCTGTGGCGCAGGGCGAAGAGACGCTTCACGTAACGGTGGGCGTATCATGGGCGATCAAGCCGGCTCAGTAAGCGTCGAGCGCGTGCATCATCCCCTCCGCTCGTCGTCCCGGCGCACGCCGGGATCCATACTCCGTGCCCTATCATTGGGGCACCGAGAACAAATACCTTGTAAATCAACAACGGCCGGCGGCTTTGGGTCCCGGCCTTCGCCGGGACGACGAGATAGCTAAATCTCCACCACCTGCCCCGGCTTGAGCGCCGCAAACCGCTCGCGCGGAATCTTTTCTTCATCAAGCGCCGCATGCAGCGCGATCACCGGCGCGTCGATGTCCTCATCGGTGAGCTGAAACGTGCCGTGATGATGCGCCAGCGCCTGCTCCGCGCCGCAATCGGCCAGCGCCTTCACCGCGTCCGACGGGTTCATGTGCTGGTCCTTCATGAACCAGCGCGGCTCATAGGCGCCGATCGGGAGGATCGCCAGCCGCAGCGGACCATGCGTCTCGGCGACGCGGCGGAAATGCCGGCCCTCGCCGTACCCGGAATCGCAGACGATGTAGATCTTGCCTGCCGCCGTCTCCAGCACGAAACTCGCCCACAGCGCCCGATTGCGGTCGAACAATCCGCGCGCCGTCCAGTGCCGCGTCGGCACCAGCGTCACCGCCACGCCGCCGCCGAGTTCGACGCGATCGTGCCAGTCGAACGCCTCGGCCTTGATCGCGGTGTCGGCGCGGCGCATGGCGGCGTCGTTGCCGAGCGGCGTGATCACGCGCGGCGAGAATTTCGCGGCGAGTTTTGAAAGCGTGGCGATGTCGAGATGATCGTAATGGCCGTGCGACACCAGCGCGACGTCGATCGGCGGCAGCGCGTCGAAGGCAATGCCGGGATCGTTGTGGCGCTTCGGTCCGGCAAATCCGATCGGCGAGGCCCGCTCCGACCACACCGGGTCGATCAGGATATTCAGCCCGGCGGTCTGGATCAGCCAGCTGACATGGCCGACGAACGACAACCTTACCCGGTCGCCGGCAACGCGCGGCGGCGGCGTATCGGCATGCGGGCTCGGCACCCATTCGGGCCAATTCTGCCGCTGGCGGTCGCGGCCAAGCTGCCAGCGCAGGACTTCGCGGAGCGATCTCGGCGGCACGCCATCGGGATCGAAGAACGTCCGGCCGTCGAAATGATCGGAGACCGGACCGGAATAGGGCTTATTGGGTTTCTTGCGAGAGCTCATGACCCGATTGGCCTCAAAAACCCCCGCTTCGGCAAGGGGGTGGCCCGCCGGCCCGCTTCACGAAAGCGCCATGATGCCCGGGCTTTCCTTGACTTTCCGGGCTTGCGGGGCTTTAACCGCGCCACTTCTCGGAAAGACGTTCTTTTCGACCCGCCGCCCGGCCCCAGAGACCGGAGGTCAACGCCCGACAGCGCGATGCGCCCTCGGGCGTAAAAGTGTTTGGAATATCGTCTTGGCGTTCTGCGCCGAGGCGCATAGGTCGTCATCACCCGCGAAAGCGGGTGATCCAGCATCCCAGAGCAGCTCGCATGAGTTGAGAAGCTGCGGCGTACTGGATACCCCGCTTTCGCGGGGTATGACGGCGGTGAGTGACGCAGCGCCTGCAAAAGGCAAAGGACAACAGACGTGTTCGACAATCTGTCGGAAAAGCTGGGTGGCATTCTCGATCGGCTGACGCGGCGCGGGTCGCTGACGGAGGCCGATGTCGATGCCGCGATGCGCGAGGTGCGCCGCGCGCTGCTGGAGGCCGACGTCTCGCTCGACGTGGTCAGGAGTTTCACCGAAAAGGTCCGCGAGCAGGCGATCGGCGCCACCGTGGTCAAGTCGGTGACCCCCGGCCAGATGGTGGTGAAGATCGTCCATGACGAGCTGATCGCCACGCTTGGCTCCGATGGCCAGACCATCGACCTCAACGCGGTGCCGCCGGTCGCGATCATGATGGTCGGCCTGCAAGGGTCCGGCAAAACCACGACCACCGCCAAGCTCGCCCGCCGGCTGACCCAGCGCGACAAGCGCAAGGTGCTGATGGCCTCGCTCGATATCTATCGCCCGGCGGCGATGGAACAGCTCGCGGTGCTCGGCCGCGACCTCGATATCCAGACCCTGCCGATCGTGGCCGGCCAGAAGCCGGCGCAGATCGCCAAGCGCGCGCTGGAAGCCGCAAAGCTCGGCGGCTACGACGTGGTGCTGCTCGACACCGCCGGACGCACCACGCTCGACGAAGAGATGATGGCGGAAGCCGCCGAGATCAAAACCACGGCCAATCCCCATGAAGTGCTGCTGGTCGCGGACTCCCTGACCGGCCAGGACGCGGTCAACCTCGCGCGCTCGTTCGACGAGCGCGTCGGCCTCACCGGCATCGTGCTGACGCGGGTCGACGGCGATGGCCGCGGCGGCGCGGCGCTGTCGATGCGCGCGGTGACGGGAAAGCCGATCAAGCTGATCGGCACCGGCGAAAAGACCGACGCGCTGGAGGATTTCCACCCCGACCGTATCGCCGGCCGGATTCTCGGCATGGGCGACGTCGTCTCGCTGGTGGAGAAGGCGGCTGCGAATATCGACGCCGAGAAAGCCGCCCGCGTCGCCGAGAAGATGCGCAAGGGTCAGTTCGACCTCAACGACATGCGCGAGCAGTTGCTGCAGATGGCGAATATGGGCGGCATCAGCGGCCTGATGGGCATGATGCCCGGCATCGCCAAGATGAAGAACCAGCTCGCCGCCGCCAATCTCGACGACAGGATCCTCAAGCGTCAGGTCGCGATCATCGATTCGATGACGCGGCAGGAGCGCAAGAGCCCCGACATCCTCAAGGCCAGCCGCAAGAAGCGCATCGCCGCCGGCGCCGGCCAGAAGGTCGAGGAGATCAACAAGCTCCTGAAGATGCACCGGAACATGGCCGACATGATGAAGGCCATGGGCTCCGGCAAGCGCGGCCCGATGGCCGGTATCGCCCAGGCGATGGGCTTTGGCGGCGGCGGCGTGCCCTCACCCGAGCAGATGAAGGCGATGGCCGAGAAGATGCCGGGCGGTGCCGGGCCGGGCGGCATGCCAGCCTTGCCGAAGGATCTTCCCGCGGGCTTGCGCCAGGGGCTGCCGAATTTGCCGGGGCTTACGGGCTTGAGCGGCAAGCCGAACCTGCCGGGCCTCGGCGGCTTCCCCGGTCTGGGGAAGAAGAAATGATCTCATCCGTCAATGCGAGCCAACGGGTCGCGCGATGCGCGCCCGATGACAGGCTCCGCGAAGCAATCCATCCCCGAACCGGACTGGATTGCTTCGTCGCTTCGCTCCTCGCAATGACGACAATCATTCACCCGAATTCCCCTCACATTACTTTTCGAACTTAACAGGAGACCAAAATGTCAGTCGTTATCCGCCTCGCTCGCGCAGGCACCAAGAAGCGTCCGGTTTATCACGTCGTCGTCGCCGACTCGCGCTTTCCGCGCGATGGCCGCTTCATCGAACGGCTCGGGCATTTCAATCCGCTGCTGCCAAAGGACAGCGAGGCGCGGCTGAAGCTCGACATGGACAAGGTGAAGTCCTGGCTCGCCAAGGGCGCGCAGCCGTCGGACCGCGTGTCGCGCTTCCTCGATGCCGCCGGCGTTGCCAAGCGGGCTGCCCGCAACAATCCGGAAAAGGCCGTGCCGCGCAAGGAGCGCAAGGCGCAGGCCGAAGCCGCCGCCAAGACGGCTTGAAGCGTAACGGCGCATGACGGTCGCAGCACCGATCTGCGTCGCCCGGATCGGCGCCGCGCATGGCGTGCGCGGCGCGGTGAAGCTGTGGACGTTTACGGAAGATCCGCTGGCGGTGAAGCGTTACGGGCCGCTCGTCACCCGGGACGGCGCGCGATCGTTCGAGGTCGCGACCGCGCGGGAGGCGAAAGGCCATCTGGTCGCGACGCTGAAGGGAGTCGCCACCCGCGAGGAAGCCGAACGCCTCAACGGCCTCGAGCTCTACATCGCCCGCGACAAGCTGCCTGAACCCGACCCCGATGAATATTACCACGCCGACCTGATCGGGCTCGCCGCGGTCAATGCCGCGGATGAGCCGCTCGGCCGCGTCATCGCGATCCATAATTTCGGCGCCGGCGACATCATCGAAATCGCGCCGCCGCACGGCGCGACCCTGCTGCTGCCGTTCACCCATGCGGTGGTGCCGACGGTCGATCTCAAGGGCGGACGCGTGGTGATCGAATGGCCCGATGAGATCGCAGGTGACGATCCCGCCAGCGCGGGCGCCTGAACATGGCTGCCGAGACAAAAACTTCCGAACCAAAGATCTGGCGCGCGACCGTACTGACCTTGTTCCCGGAGATGTTCCCCGGTCCGCTCGGCGTCAGCCTCGCGGGCAGGGCGCTGGCGTCCGGGCTGTGGGCGCTGGAGGCGCGCGACATCAGGGACCAGGCCACTGACCGACACCGCAGCGTCGACGACACCCCGGCCGGCGGCGGCCCCGGCATGGTGCTGCGCGCCGACGTGCTGGCGGCGGCGATCGATGCGGCGGAGGCCGCTTCCGACCGCCCAAAGCTGCTGATGAGCCCTCGGGGTCGGCCATTGACCCAGTCCCGGGTGGTGGAACTCGCGGCCGGGCCCGGGCCGCTGATCGTCTGCGGCCGGTTCGAGGGTATCGACCAGCGGGTGATCGAGGCCCGTCAGCTGGAAGAGGTATCCATCGGCGACTACGTGCTGTCGGGCGGGGAAATCGCCGCGATGGCGCTGATCGACGCCTGCGTCCGGCTGTTGCCCGGCGTGATGGGAAAACTGATCTCCGGGGCGGATGAGAGCTTTTCCGACGGGCTATTGGAATACCCGCAATACACCCGTCCGCAGGTGTTCGAGGGCCGGCCGATCCCGGAAATCCTTAACTCCGGCGACCACGCCCGGGTCGCGGCCTGGCGCCAGGCTGAGTCCGAGGCCCTGACCAGGGCGCGGCGGCCGGATTTGTGGGCCCAAAACCGCCCAAAAAACACGACGGAAGGGTGACAACGCCCGTCCTTTGCCGTATACGGGCGCCAAATCCGCGCACTGGCAGGATAGATGGACGTTCGCGCAGCCCGCGCCTTGCAGGCTGGGGCGCGCCGCCGATTGGAGATTTTGCGATGAACCTTATCCAAGAGCTCGAAAAAGAGCAGTTCGACAAGCTGTCCGCCAACAAGACCATTCCGGAATTCGGACCCGGCGATACCGTGATCGTCAACGTCAAGGTGGTCGAAGGCGATCGCTCGCGCGTGCAGGCCTATGAAGGCGTCTGCATCGGCCGCTCCGGCGGCGGACTCAACGAGAGTTTCACGGTGCGCAAGATTTCCTATGGCGAAGGCGTGGAACGCGTATTCCCTGTAATGTCGCCGATGATCGACTCGATCACGGTGGTGCGCCGCGGCAAGGTGCGCCGCGCCAAGCTTTATTACCTGCGCAATCTGCGCGGCAAGTCGGCCCGCATCGTCGAGAAGAAGCAGGACCGCGCCGCCGCCGTCGGCGAGTAATTTCAGGTCATCGATGGATTTGGCGAAAAGCGCGGGCCCGCCCCGCGCTTTTTTGTTGCCGCATACCTATCTAGGCAGCCCGCCATCGATCGATTGTCGCGGCGGCCGGCCGTGTGCTAGAAAATTAAAATGGTTCCAGATCAGACCAGCATCGCCTGCGAACTTGCCGGACGGATCGTGATCGACGATCGCAGCCGCCTGCCCGGCCGTTTCTTCGGACGGTTCACGACCGCGGCGACCTCGGGACTTGCGCGCGGCCTTTGATGCCGCGTCTAACGTTTCGTTTTGTTGCGCGTATCCGCGCTGACCCGCTCACGCAAAATCTTTTATAGGGCTTACGCTCATGTCCAAACCGACCACGCTGTACGACAAGATCTGGAACGACCATCTGGTCCACGAAGCCGATGACGGCACCTGCCTGCTCTATATCGACCGCCATCTGGTCCATGAGGTGACCTCGCCGCAGGCGTTCGAAGGGCTGCGCGCCACCGGGCGCAAGGTGCGCGCACCGGAGAAGACGCTGGCCGTGGTCGACCACAACATCCCCACCACCGACCGCTCCAAACCCAATCCGGATCCGGAGAGTATCGAACAGATGCGGGTGATGGCCGAGAACGCCAGGGAATTCGGCATCGAATATTACAACGAGTTCGACAAGCGCCAGGGCATCGTGCACGTCATCGGCCCCGAGCAGGGCTTTACGCTGCCCGGCACCACCATCGTCTGCGGCGACAGCCACACCTCCACCCACGGCGCGTTCGGCGCGCTGGCGCACGGCATCGGCACCTCGGAGGTCGAGCACGTGCTGGCGACGCAAACCCTGATCCAGAAGAAGGCAAAAAACATGCGCGCCGTGGTCGACGGGCAATTGCCTGACGGCGTCACCGGCAAGGACATCATCCTGGCGATCATCGGTGAGATCGGCACCGCCGGCGGCACCGGCTATGTGCTGGAATATGCCGGCGACGCCATCCGCGCGCTGTCAATGGAAGGCCGCATGACCGTCTGCAACATGTCGATCGAGGGCGGCGCCCGCGCCGGCCTGGTCGCGCCGGACGAGAAGGCGTTCGAATTCCTGAAAGGCCGCCCGAAATCGCCGAAGGGCGACGCCTGGGACGCCGCGATGCGCTATTGGGAAACGCTGCGCTCGGACGAGGGTGCGCATTTCGATCACGAGATCAGGCTGGACGCAGCCAAGCTGCCGCCGATCGTGACCTGGGGCACTTCGCCGGAAGACGTGGTGTCGATCACGGGCATGGTGCCCGATCCCGACAAGATCGAGGACGAGGCCAAGCGGCTGTCAAAACATCGCGCGCTGAATTACATGGGCCTGAAGGCCGGCACCAAAATCACCGACATCAAGCTCGACCGCGTCTTTATCGGCTCCTGCACCAATGGCCGTATCGAGGATCTGCGCGCGGCGGCGAAGATCGCCGAGGGCAAGACGGTCAACGGCCATGTCAACGCGATGATCGTGCCGGGCTCGGGGCTGGTGAAGGAACAGGCGGAAGCCGAAGGTCTGCACAAGATCTTCATCAAGGCCGGCTTCGAATGGCGCGAGCCGGGCTGCTCGATGTGCCTCGCCATGAACCCCGACAAGCTCAGCCCCGAAGAGCGCTGCGCCTCGACCTCGAACCGCAACTTCGAGGGCCGTCAGGGATTCAAGGGCCGCACCCATCTGGTGTCGCCGGCCATGGCGGCCGCTGCCGCGATCGCCGGGCACTTTGTCGACATCAGGGAGTGGCGATAAAGCGCCGCTTCCCTCAACGTCGAGGCATCCCGGAAGGGAGTCCTTAAGTACTTGGGCGCAAGCTGATTCCGTGAAAGCGAGGCCTTTCGCGAGGTGCCGGCCATGGGCGAGAAGTCCGAATTCGTCGATATGATCAGCGAGGCAACGCGCCAGTCGCGGCGCAGGGTCATGCCGCGCGTGATCAAGGCCGAGGTCAAGGAAACCTCGCGTCTCAGCCATTGGCCGCCGGACCGCTGGGAACAATGGCGGCTGGAAACGCTGACGCCATGGAAGCTCAGGGCCTGGAAATTCAAGAACTGGGACTGAGGACAACATCGAATTGGCTGACAGGACCGGGCGCCGCACAGGCGCCCGAAGCATTTTGGCCGCTCAAATCCATCAGTAATAGCGGTGGTGCCAGTGGCGGTGATGCCGATGGTGATGGCGCCAATAATGGTGGCGCCAGTGACGATAGTGACAGACGCGCCGCGGGCCGTAATGGGTCCAGATCACCCGGCAGCGGTGATACGGGCGATAATAGGAATAATCGTAGTAGGCCGGCGCATAATAGAAGTGCCGGTGAAAGCGGTGATGCCGGAACGCAAACCCGCCGTGTCGGAAGCCGCCGCCGTGGAAGACATGCGCGGGGCGATAGCCGCCGTGAAACGCCACGCCGCCGCCATGGAAGCCTCCGCCGCCGTGGAAACCGCCGCCACCGTGACCACTGCCATGACCGCCACCGTGGCCACCTCCACCGCCATGACCGCCGCGCACTTCGGTCGTCAGGCCGCCGGCGGCGTGCTGCGCGGCCGGCGCGGCACCCGGATTGATCAGCGAAAGCGCTTGCGCGCGCTGGCCCGGCGCTACCGACAGCATCAGGGCCGCAGCAGCCGCAAGGCCCCAACTGCGCATGAGACCACGGACCAGACCGCGCCTCGCATCCGGAATTTTATTCATGCGTGAAACCTCCCTGAAATGGGCGACAAAGACCGAAGCGATGCCGCGGCCTGCCATCGGCACGTTGATTTGCGATTGCTCCCAAACATGAAATTATGGAAAGCGACGTGAACGCGCTGTGAATGCGCGGGCCGCAATGATGAACGGGTTGCCGCAATCAACGCGCGCTCCACCGCCATGTGAGGATCGAGATGACCGTCTATGTAATCGTGCAGCTCAAGATGACCGATCGCGCTGCCTATGACCGCTATCAGGCGCGGTTCTTCGATGTATTCAGGAAATTCAGCGGACGGCTTCTCTCAGCCGACGAGAACCCGGCGGTTCTGGAAGGCGCGTGGGATCGCGACAAGCTGGTGCTGATGTCGTTTCCCGACGAGGCCGGCTTCCACGCCTGGGCGAACTCGCCGGAATATCTGGAAATCTCGAAAGACCGCAAGGCCGGTGCACAAGGCATCGTGCTGCTGGCAAAGGGATTTGCGCCGACGGGTTAGTCGATCACCATCATGGCCCAAAGCCCAATCCCAGGAAGAACGGCACCGGCGCGGCATACGGATATGGCCGATAAAAATTCGGCCGATCGTAATAGGAAGGTGGGGCGACCGGACGATAGGCGTAACGCGTGTGGTACCGATAACGACGGCGTGCGCTGAAATCGGTCGTCACAGCCAAAACCGCTGTTTGCGAGCTGGCGGCTTGACCCTTCCCTGGCTGCACGGGCAATGCGGTTGAACCCATCGCAGCCGGGCTGGCCAAGGCCAAAGCTCCAAGGGCCAGGCCTGCTATCGCGATGGCTGCTCCGATCGAGGTCTTCATCGCACCTTCCTCCATCAACCCGCTCCCTCGGGGACCACGATTAACACGATTTTTCACGACGATCATTCCAGCGTTCACCTTCAAACAAAAAGCAGGCCCGCGCCGCGGGCCTGCCCAAACGTTTTTCGCACCGCGATGCGCGGCCCGCCTTACCAGTGGCGCCAGTGGCGATGATGCCAGTGACGGTGATGCCAGTGACGATGATAATGGTGATGATGCCGCCAGTGCACTTCAGTGGTTGCGGTTTTGGAATCATCCTGAACCGCCGCAGCGGCACCCGGGCTTGCCAGCGACAGCGCCTGGGCGCGCTCCACGGGAGCGGCCAGCATCAGCAACCCGCCGACGGCGGCAAATCCCAGAATTCTCGTCACGTTCATCAGCATCCTCCGTTGTGTCACGCCGGCGACTTACTGTTGATGGAACCAACCGTCTCGCCGCGACGCAGATCAAGCTAGAGTGAACGACGTGAATCTGGAATGAACACCTGCGCCGCAGAGATGAATGCCAAGCGTGCAAAACGGTTCCGGTTTCGTGCGCAAACATTTTGCGGCAACATTTCGAAAACCGGCATCGGCTGTCGTTCGTATCTTCTGAAGCTTCTTGTTACGGGAGATTGTCATGGCATCTTTTCCAAAAATGCCTCGGCTGCCGCGCTTCGCTTTCGCGTTCCTTCCCGCGATCGCCGCGCTGCTGGCAGCGGGCTACGCACTGGCATCGCAGGGGCCCGGCGGCGGCGCGGGCACCGCAGGCAGCCTCACCCAACTGGCGATGGCTTTTCTGGTTTATGGAACGTCGGCGCTGGTGGTCGGCGTTGGGCTGATCGGCATGGTGCGCCGGCGCTGAACCGGACTGGCCTCTCGACCAGACTCAGCCTCGGCGCCAGTAGCAGTTCATGCGCGGCACGATCACCGTGCCGCTCGGCCGGAACTCCTGCACATAGGTCGCGGTGCAGTCCCGCACCGCATTGCGGCCGGGGAAATAGCGGGGATAGACGTCGTACCAGGGGTCCCCCTGGTCGGTCGGATAGACGCGCAGGCGCGTCGGCGGCCGCCTGGTCCGGCGCTGCGACGACAGCTCGGTGGCCATGTCGGTAGCTTTGGGCTGCGACGCCTGCGCCATTCGCATCCCCGACGGCGTCGATTGCGCCTGTGCGGTCGCACCCTGCAGCAAGAACAATCCGACCAAGGCGGCGGAAAGTGCCGCTGTCATAATCCGCATCATCGCGCCCACCCAAAACCTGTTGCGGACCGCAACGTCTCCGATTGCCGCGCCAACGTCAACCGCATGCCCCGGCCAAAATTTCTCTACCGCATGTTCCCTCGACGGACCTCCAGCGGGGACCAAAATGCGTTGCAAACCGGGATGCGCTAATGCCAAAGCCGCGCTAAACAGACGCAATGTGGACACAAATGAAAGCCCCATCGCTGGCCGAAATGGAGACCATGGCGCATCAGGTGTTCGAGCGCCTGCCGAAGGGCTTTCGCGACCTGTGCGAGGGCGTGATCGTCCGCGTCGACGACTTTCCGACCGAGGAGGTCCTCGATGAAATGAAGGCGGAAAGCGAGTTCGACCTGCTTGGCCTGTTTCAAGGCATCGGCCTGCCGTTCCGCAGCAACGATGACATCGCGCGGCTGCCCAACATGGTTTGGCTCTACCGCCGGCCGATCCTGGACTACTGGGCCGAACACGAGGAGACACTGGGCCATATCGTCCGGCATGTGCTGATCCACGAGATCGGCCACCATTTTGGGCTGTCCGACGCCGATATGGAGGCCATCGAAGACAGCGCTGATTGACCGATTTGCCCTTTAACGCCGGCCGCATTCGCGATAAACCACCGCCGCAACGGTTTTCGACAATCCCCAACCCGAGAAGTGCGATCGATGGACAAGTTCACCACGCTGGAAGGCGTCGCGGCGCCCTTGAAGATCATCAATGTCGACACCGACATGGTGATCCCGAAGCAGTATCTGAAGACGATCAAGCGCACCGGCCTTGGCAAGGGGCTGTTCTCCGAGCAGCGCTACAAGGACGACGGCAGTGAGAACCCGGATTTCATCCTCAACAAGCCGGCCTATCGCAACGCCAGGATCCTGGTCGCCGGCGATAATTTCGGCTGCGGCTCGAGCCGCGAGCACGCGCCATGGGCGCTCTTGGATTTCGGCATCCGCTGCGTGATCTCGACCTCGTTCGGCGACATCTTCTACAATAATTGCTTCAAGAACGGCATTTTGCCGATCCGGGTTAGCCAGGATGACCTCGACAAATTGTTCGACGACGCCGAGCGCGGCGCCAATGCGACGCTGACGGTCGATCTTGCGGCCCAGGAAATCCGCGGTCCCGACGGCGGCACGGTGAAGTTCGAGATCGATCCGTTCCGCAAGCATTGCCTGTTGAACGGCCTCGACGATATCGGCCTCACCATGGAGAAGAAGGCCTCGATCGACGCTTATGAGGCAAAGGCGAAGACCGCGCGCGCCTGGGCCTGATCGATCATCCCCTCTATAGGGTGACGCATGCGGCCCGAAATCGTCACCTTCTGGCACGGCCCGCTCGATACGCTGCGGCGGACCTGCCTGAGATCGCAGGTCGCCGCCGGCCATCCCGTCACGGTCTACAGTTTCGAGCCGCTCGCGGGATTGCCTGGCGGCGTCGGCAACGCCGAGGCCGAGGCGATCCTGCCGCACGCTTTCGCGGAACGGCTACGCCCGACCGGCCCCGATGGCGTCTGGCGCGACTGGACCACGCTGCAATTCAGCGATTTCTTCCGCATGCGGCTGATGGCGCGGGGCGCAGGGCTATGGCTCGACGCCGATGTGCTGCTGCTGAAGCCCGTCGAGATCGACCCGGCAAAGCCGTATTTTGCCTGGGAGCGTCCGCGCCAGCTCGGCAATTCGGCGCTGTATCTGCCGGCGGGCGATCCGATCGTGGCGGCGTTCGCATCGTTGATGCAACAGGATGAGCTGACGCCGGACTGGCTCGCGCTGCGGCACCGCCTGACTTTCGCGCTGCGCAGGCTGCGCGGTTCGAAGCGGCTGTCCGATATTCGCGTCGCCATCTACGGACCCGCGGCGTTGACCGCGCTGGCGCGCCGCGCGGGCGAATTGCGCTACGCCTTGCCGAAGAAATCGTTCTATGCGGTCCACGCCGATCCAAAACTGTTCTTCGAGCCCTCGGATTTTTCAGCGCTGATCGGCGATCCCGAAATCATCGGGCTGCACATTTCGCCCAAGGGCCGCGGCAGCCAGCCGCCCCTACCGGGCAGCCTGTACGCGTGGGCGGCGGAGCGATTTGGGCGCAGTTAGGCCGGCGGCCTGTTTGATCCAGCGCAACGACACTTTCGTCCATTCGCGCTGTTATGGGAAAAATTCGGAGGTGTCCCATGACCGCCCAAGAGCATCCCTATCCCCGGGTCGAATTTCTGATCGATACCTTTACCGACTGGCTGAAGCACCGGCGGGAGCTGAGCGAGATCCGCCAGATGGACCGCACCGATTTCGACCGGATCGCAGGCGAACTGCGGGTTTCGCCCGGTGAACTGGACACGCTGGTCCGTCAGGGACCGCATTCCGCCGATGAACTGCCAAAACTGCTCAAGGCACTTGGCATCGATGAAGAGAGCCTCGTCCGCACCGAGCCGATGGTGCTGCGCGACATGGAGCGGGTCTGCGCGTTGTGCCACAACAAGCGCGAATGTGACCGCGACCTCGCCGCCGGGACCTCCGCCGAACATTATGAGGGATACTGCCTCAACGCGCCAACCATCGACGGTCTTGCTCAGCAGGCCCGCAAGTAGGCCTTCCCTGCCCGGCGCTCCCATACGGTGAACCCATGAAACTGTCGCGCACCACCTGGATTCACCTGTTTCTTGCCATAGGTCTCGCGCTGGCAGCGCTGTTTTTCATTCGGCTGCACAATGCGGGCGGTGCCACGCCGCCCGCGGATAGCGCATCCGCCGGGCATCGCCTGGCAGACGCCTGGTGCAAGGACTGTCACGCCATCGACGCTTTCACCGCAGGGGCCAAGAGCGGCCCGCCGGATTTCACGGCGATCGCCAATCAGCCCTCAAGCACGGCGCTGTCATTGAAGGTGTTTCTGCAAACCAGCCACCGCTCCATGCCAAACCTCGTGATGACGCCCGCCCAGGCCGACGACCTCATCAACTACATCCTCAGCCTGAAGCACAATTGATACCGTTTAGCGCCGTCTCTGTCGGAGCGACTCTTCCTTCCCTCTCCCCTTACAAGGGGAGAAGGGAAGAGAAGCAACATCGCGCGCGGACCAAATTCAATGCCCCCTCGCCGCGATCGCGTCCGCAATCGCAATGGTGCGCCGGGCCATATCGGCGTGCAGCCGCTCCACCATCTGGCCGTCGAGCGAGATCGCGCCGCGCGAGGCATTCTCCGGCCGTTCGAACGCCGCGATGATCTTGCGGGCCTGGGCCACCTCCTCCGCCGGCGGCGTGAAGATGGCGTTGCAGGCCTCGATCTGGCCGGGATGGATCAGCGTCTTGCCGTCGAAGCCGAGATCGCGGCCCTGCGCGCATTCCTGCGCGAAACCGTCGACATTGCTGAAATCGCTGTAGGGCCCGTCGAGAATTTCGAGGCCATGCACACGCGCCGCCAGAATGCAGTGTGTGATCATCGGGATCATGGCGGCGCGGCCGGGCCGCATCCGGATCCGCGTCTCGCGGGAAATATCGTTGGGCCCGAACACGAAGCCTGCCAGCCGCGTCTCGGAATCGCGCGAGGCGGCTGCAAGCTCCTCGGCGTGCAGCACCGCGCGCGCGGTCTCGATCATCGCCCAGACCCGGATCGACGGGTCGGCGCTGATATCGCCGAGACGATCGGCGATGGCGTTGAGATCGGCGACGCTGGAAATCTTCGGAACCAGGATGCCGTCGGGCCGCGCCTTGCCGGCCATGGTGACGTCATCGATCCACCATGGCGAATCCAGCGCGTTGACGCGGATCAGGATTTCGCGCCTGCCGAAGCCGCCGGCGGCGATGGCCTGTGCGATCTGGTCGCGCGCCATCGCCTTGGCGTCCGGCGCCACGGAATCCTCGAGATCGAGGATGATGCCGTCGGCGGGGAGATTGCGGGCCTTTTCCAGCGCCCGCGCATTCGATCCGGGCATGAACAACAGGCTGCGGCGCGGACGGATCATGGGCTGGTTCCCTCTGGGGGTTTGGAGTCACGGCCTAACATTTCGGCACGACGTCCGAAAGCCTTGTTCCGGTCATCGGCATATGGTTAGCAACTGAGGCATGACCCCGTTTCCGCAACATCTGATCGACGGCTACCTCACGTTCACCTCGCAGCGCCTGCCTACCGAACAGTCGCGCTACCGCGAACTGTCCGAACGCGGCCAGTCCCCCGAGGTGATGGTGATCGGCTGCTGCGATTCCCGGGTGTCGCCGGAGGTGATCTTCGACGCCGGTCCCGGCGAATTGTTCGTGGTGCGCAACGTCGCCAATCTGGTGCCGGTCTATCAGCCCGACGGCGGCGCGCATGGCGTCTCGGCGGCGCTGGAATATGCGGTGCGGGCGCTGCGGGTCAAACACATCGTGGTGCTCGGCCACGCCCAATGCGGCGGCATCCGCGCCTTCATCGACAATATCGAGCCGCTGTCGCCCGGCGACTTCATCGGCCGCTGGATGTCGATGTTCGTCAAGCCGGGCGAGAAGGTCGAGCAGCGCGACCGCGAGACCATGGCCGATTTCACCACAAGGATCGAGAAGGCTGCGGTGTTCCGCAGCCTCGAAAACCTGCTGACGTTTCCGTTCGTGCGCACGCTCGCCGAGCGCGGCGAGCTCAAGCTGCACGGCGCCTATTTCGGCGTCGCCGAGGGCTCGCTGTTCGTGCTCGATCAGGCCGCGAAGGAATTTCGCAGCGTGGGGGAAATACAGACCTCATCCTGAGGAGCGCGAAGCGCGTCTCGAAGGATCGCTGCAGCGATGGCGGAACCTCATGGTTCGAGACGCGCGAAGCCGCGCTCCTCACCATGAGGGTCTTGCCTCAATGATTCCTACTCGCCACCGTGATCGCCGCCGCTCCAGCGGTCGGCCAGCGCCAGCATGAAGGCGGAGAACACGAACATCAGGTGCACACCGACCAGCCAGGCCAGCTTCTGGGCTTCGAACACGGTATCGAGGTTCATGAATGCCTTCAGCACCTGAATGGCCGAGATCGCGACGATCGAGGCGAGCAGCTTCTGTTTCAGTCCGCCGAAATTGACCTTGGTCATCCAGTCCGGCCAGTCCGGATGGCCGGCGGGATCGATCTTGGAAACGAAATTCTCGTAGCCGGAAAACACCACGATCAGGATCAGGTTGCCGGTCAGCGAGATGTCGATCAAGCTGAGCACGCCGAGGATGATGTCGGATTCTTCGAGCCCGGCGCGTGGACGATGAACTCCCACAGCACCATGCAGAATTTGAGCAACAATACCGCGAGGCTGACGACGAGGCCGAAATAAAACGGCGCCATCAGCCAGCGGCTGTTGAAGATCAGGCTCTCGAACCCGTTCTCGATGCGCTTGAGCTTCGGATTGGGCCGGTAGGGAGCAGCAGGTTGTTCGGTCATCGCGATTCCGAGGCGGTCATCCAGGCTCTCACGCCGTCTTTTACGCCGCCTTTTTCTTGGCGCTGATCAGCTTGCGGTTGATCAGGCATTCGGCGATCTGGATCGCGTTCAGCGCCGCGCCCTTGCGCAAATTGTCCGACACGCACCACAGCACCAGGCCGTTATCCACCGTGGGGTCGGCGCGAATGCGGCTGATATAGGTGGCGTCCTCGCCCGCCGCCTCATACGGCGTGACATAGCCGCCCGGTTCGTGCTTGTCGATCACGAGGCATCCCGGCGCGTTGCGCAGGATGTCGCGCGCCTCATCGGGCGAAATCGGATTTTCAAATTCGATGGTGACCGCTTCGGAGTGGCCGACGAACACCGGCACCCGCACGCAGGTCGCGGTGAGTTTGATTTTGGGATCAAGAATCTTCTTGGTCTCCATCATCATCTTCCACTCTTCCTTGGTGTAGCCGTCCTCCATGAACACGTCGATCTCGGGGATGACGTTGAAGGCGATACGCTTGGGGAATTTCTTGTTGATCAATTCGCTGTTGGTGTAGACCGCCTTGGTCTGCGAAAACAGCTCGTCCATGGCGTCCTTGCCGGCGCCCGACACCGATTGATAGGTCGCAACCACGACGCGCTTGATGGTTGCCTTGTCGTGCAGCGGCTTCAGCGCCACCACGAGCTGCGCGGTCGAGCAGTTCGGATTGGCGATGATGTTCTTCTTGACGAAGCCCGCGACCGCGTCGGCATTGACCTCCGGCACGATCAGCGGCACGTCCGGATCCATCCGCCACGCCGACGAATTGTCGATCACGACCGCGCCGGCGGCGCCGATCTTCGGCGACCATTCCCTGGATACCGCGCCGCCCGCCGACATCAGGCAGATATCGACGTCGGAGAAATCATAATGCTCGAGCGCTTTGACCTTCAGGGTGCGGTCGCCATACGACACCTCGACGCCGACGCTGCGGCGCGACGCCAGCGGCACCACCTCGTCGGCGGGGAATTTACGTTCGTCGAGAATGTTGAGCATTTCCCGCCCGACATTGCCGGTCGCTCCGACCAGCGCGACTTTGTAACCCATCGTTCACTCTCCGAACAAAAATGCCCGCCCACCGCTGTGAGCGGAAGGGAAGAGGCAGCGCTTCTATGCGAGAAACAGGTTTAAGACAACGTTACACCTGCGTTTTGCGTACTCGATGCGATCATTTTAGGCCGTCCGTGCCGGATTATCCGACCCAAATTCATTCGACCACGCTGAGCTTTGCCGACGAGTTCTGCGGCATGCTGGCGCGCGTTGTCGTCTATGTGGTTACCTTGGCCTTGCTGGTCATCGGCAGCGTGCATCTTTGGGACCAGATGCCGGCGGCTGAAGCGCTCGAGCCTGTCGCCAAAGCCGGCTGGAGCGCGGCGTTGCGATCGCACCCGGCTTTCGCCGTCAGCCAGTTCGATTTGAACGGAAAAACAGAGACTTACGAGATCCTCCGGCACCCCGAAGGCGGCCGCAGGGACATCCTTCGCTGGACCCCCCAAGACCAAAAGCCGGTCGCCGAGCTCGAAATCTATCGCCCCGGCGCCGAAGCGAGGCCATCGAGTGCGGTCGCCGAGCTGGCGGCGCGCATGGATCCCGAGAGCGCGCGTGAGCTTGAGGCGGCGGGGGTCATCGACAGCAAATTCGGCCCTGTGACGCTGCTTCGTCCCGCCGGCGACGCCAAAGTTGCGCATTCTTCGGCTGCCCATTCCTGCCTCGGCTTCATCAAGCGCGTCGACGACCCTAACCTGCAGATCTCGGGCTGGTCGTGCCAGGGCGACGCCTTGCCGGCCCGGCGCGCCGCGATAGGCTGCATGCTGAGCCGTCTGGTCCTGCTCTCGGCCGGAAATGATCCGAAACTGGCTGAATTATTCGCCCGCGCCGAACTCAGGCGCGGCGGCTGCGGCGTCACCCCCCCTTCCCCGGTGTCGGCGGATTGGGTGACTGGCGCGGAAAACCCCCGGCTGCGCGGCGCCCTCTAGCCGGCGCTCAGCCAAGATGCTGGTTTTCATGCAACTTTCTCGCTTGCGGCCGCATTATTGTGACGCGGTGTGGCCCAATTGACCTTGTGACGGTATAGCGCCGGTCGCTAAAATGACTACAAATCAGATTATGGTGGGCTAACCGCTCGTGAGGACATGATGACCTGGAAATTCCCTGCTGCGACCAAGCTCGCGGCGTTGCTCGCCGCAGCTGCGATTGTCGCTGTCGGATTCGGCATGACCGCGGCCAACGCGCAGTCGAAGCGGCAGTATGACGACCGCGGCCGGGCCTATTACGGGGCGAATGGCCCCAACGTGTCCTATCAGCAGGGCCCGCGCACGCGCGTCTATGTCACCAAGCGCTCGTGGCTCGACGCCGGCACCGAGGTGCTGCCGGGCGACCGCAAGTTCACCGACTACGCCTTCCCGTCGCCGTTCGGGTACCCATCGTTCGCACGCGAGAACAACAACCGTCCGATCGACCGCCAGCCGCTGAACCCGCCGTCGGATCTGGGCGGCGAGCCGACCAGGTTCCCGCTATATTGAGCTAGCGAGTTCGGGACGGGATCCCGTGTCGTCCCGGCGAAGGCCGGGACCCATAACCACCGGCGCCGGTGGTTTTGAATGGTCTCTGCCTCGGTGCGGAAACGAGAGGACACGGCGTATAGGTCCCGGCCTTCGCCGAGACGACGCGAGGTGGTCGATGCCCGCGCTTACCCGTGCAGCTTCTGCAATTCCTTCAGGATCGCCTCGCCCATCTGCGTCGTGCTGACAGACGTGCCGCCCTCGGACTTGATATCCGCGGTGCGCAGGCCGCTTGCGAGCACCGCGGCGATGGCGGCATCGACCTTGTCGGCCAGGGCGCCCATGTCGAAGGAATAACGCAGCGCCATCCCGAACGAGGCAATCATCGCGATTGGATTGGCAAGCCCCTTGCCTGCGATGTCGGGCGCCGAACCGTGCACCGGTTCATACAGCGCCTTGCGCTTTTTGGTCTTGACGTCGACCTCGCCGAGCGAAGCCGACGGCAGCATGCCGAGCGAGCCGGTCAGCATCGCCGCGATATCCGAGAGCATGTCGCCGAACAGATTGTCGGTGACGATGACATCGAACTGCTTCGGCCATTTCACCAGATTCATGCCGCCGGAATCGGCGAGCTGATGCTCGAGCTGCACGTCCTTGTATTCGCGGTCATGCACCTGGGTCACCACCTCGTTCCAGAGCACGCCTGATTTCATGACGTTGCGCTTTTCCATCGAGGTCAGCTTGTTGCGACGCTTGCGCGCGAGATCGAACGCGACGCGGGCGATGCGCTCGATCTCATAGGTGTCGTACACCTGGGTATCGATGGCGCGCTTCTGGCCGTTGCCGAGATCGGTGATGGTTTTGGGCTCGCCGAAATACACCCCGCCGGTGAGCTCGCGCACGATCATGATGTCGAGGCCCTCGACCACCTCGCGCTTCAGGCTCGAGGCTTCCGCCAGCGCCGGATAACATACCGCCGGCCGCAAATTGGCGAACAGCCCGAGTTCCTTGCGCAGCCGCAATAACCCGGCCTCGGGCCGCGCCTCATAGGGCACGCTGTCCCACTTCGGACCGCCGACCGCGCCGAAGATCACCGCGTCGGCGGCCATCGCCTGCGCCATGGTCGCGTCGGTAATGCTCTGCTGGCTCGCATCATAGGCCGCGCCGCCGACCAGCCCCTGCTCGGTCTCGAAATGCGCGATCCCTGCTGCGTTGAGCCAGTCGATCAGCCGTTTCACCTCGGCCATCACTTCGGGGCCGATGCCGTCGCCGGGGAGAAGCAGCAGTTTATGGGTCGCCATGGGAAAATCCTTGCCAGGTACTCTCTATTCGTCATTCCGGACGCTGGATGGATTCCGGGTTCGCGCTGACGCGCGCCCCGGAATGACGGTGGGCGGAGTGCTAAAACGCCGCGAGAGGATTGGCAAGGCGGCATCGGCGGGCGACAAATAGTCTTGAGGCTTCCCCGCCCCCCGCCGCCGGATCGTCATGGATTTAGCCGTTCTCCTTGCCTTTGCCTCCGCGGCGTTGCTTGGCGCGGGCGTCGTCACCGCACAGCTTGGATTGCGTCACGTCGAGCCGCTCTCCGGCGCGTCGATCAGCGTCCCCTCCTTCACGCTGCTCTTTATCCTGCTGTCGCCGCTGATCCTGCCCGGCGAACCCGTGGTATGGCGCGCGCTGCCGATCTTCGCCGCCATCGGGCTGGTCTTTCCGGCGCTACTGACCTTCCTGACCTTTGCCTCGAACCGCGCGCTCGGGCCGGTCGCGACCAGCACACTCGGCAATCTCGCGCCGCTGTTCGCGGTGGCCACGGCGGTGCTGGTGCTGCGTGAGCCGTTGCGGCCGCTGCAGTTCACCGGCCTGGTGATCGCGGTGATCGGCGCGGTGATCATCACCGTCACCCGGCCGCGCGACTTCGGCCACTGGCGCAGCTGGGCGCTGCTGCTTCCGCTCGGCGGCGCCGTCCTGCGCGGCGTGGTGCCCCCGATCGTCAAGCTCGGACTGGAGATCTGGCCGAGCCCGCTCTGGGCCTGCCTGATCGGCTACATCGTGTCGTCGCTGGTCGTCCTGACCGTGCAGCGCGTCCGCACCGGAAGCTTCATCGCCGCGGCGCCGTGGCCGGGCCGGTTCTGGTTCGCGGTAACGGGAATCAGCAACGGCCTGAGTGCGCTGACGCTATTCGCCGCCGTGCGTCATGGGCCGATCACGCTGGTGGCGCCATTGGTGGCGATCTATCCGCTGGTCACGGTGGTGCTGAGTTCGATCATGCTCAAGCACGTGCGGATCACCCCGCGTATCGTCGCCGGAACCGTGCTTTCGGTGGCCGGCGTCGCGCTGGTGCTGATCGGATAGGAACCGGGGCTCAAGCGCCGGTATTGCACGAATGGCAAGACACCATTGCCGCTGGCGGCCTGTGCAACCAGCGCAGACCCTGCCACACTTCGGCCCCGCCGGAGTAATCCCTTGCACGCGCCCGACCGTCCCTACGCGCATCCCGCGCGGCTGATCCTGATCCTGTCGTTGACGCCGACGGTCGGTCTCGGCATCGGCCGCTTCGCCTATGCGCTGGTGCTGCCGGACATGCGCGACACGCTGGGCTGGTCTTATTCCGCCGCGGGCTTCATGAACACCATCAATGCCGTGGGCTATCTCGCCGGCGCGCTGATCGCCTCAAAACTCATCCAGCGCTTCGGACTGTCCACAGCAGTACGCTGGGGCACGCTGGCCTGCGTCCTCTCGCTGGCGCTGTGCGCGATGTCAGGCCATTTCATGGTCTTGAGTTTTGCACGGCTGCTCGCAGGGCTCGGCGCCGCGGTCGCCTTCGTCGCCAGCGGCGCGCTGGCGGCGACGATTGCGCAATCGCGTCCCGAGCGGGCGAACTTTCTGCTGAGCCTGTTCTATGCCGGGCCCGGGCTCGGCATCCTCGCCTCCGGCCTGATCGCGCCGTTCGTGCTGCAGGCATTTGGGCCGGGATCGTGGTGGATCGTGTGGTGGGCGATGACGCTACTGTCGATCGCCATGACCGTTCCGCTGCTGCTGGCGCCATTCGATGCGGGCGCTGGCCCGGCCGGCGCGGTGTCTACCAAAATCGCCATCCGACCGCTGCTGATCTATCTCACCGGCTACTTCCTGTTCGGCGCCGGATACATCGCCTACATGACTTTCATGATCGCGTACGTGCGCGATGGCGGCGGCGGCGCGCCGGCGCAGAGCGCGTTCTGGTGCCTGATCGGCGTCAGCGCCTTTGCGACGCCATGGGTATGGCGCCGCGTGCTGGCACGCAACAGCGGCGGCGGCTCCACCGCGATCATCCAGGGCGTCAACGCGATCGGCGCCGCGCTGCCGTTGTTTGGACATTCCCCGCTGCTCTTGGCGATATCGGCGCTGGTGTTCGGCGTCGCGTTCTTCGCCGTGGTTGGGTCGACCACCGCCTTTGTGCGCTTCAATTATCCGCCGGCGGAATGGCCGACCGCGATCGCGGTGCTGACGATCGCGTTCGGGATCGGTCAGATCCTCGGACCGATCGTCACCGGCGCGATTACCGATGCGTTCGGCAGCCTGTCCTATGCGCTGAACGTTTCGGCGGCGATGCTGGCGGTCGGCGCGATGGCATCGGCGTTTCAGCGAAGGCTGGCACCAACGTCGAAGTCGGCCTGACCACTCTCCGCTTTGAGCTATTCGCCGAGCCGGGTCCATGGGTTATGGTAGCGAGATCATGGAATCCGCCACCGAAAAAACAACGCCTCCCAACAGCCGCATACTGACCGGTCTGCTCGGTGCGCCGATCGCGCAGTCGGCAGCGCCTGCCATGCACGAGCGCGCGGCCGAGGCGCTCGGCCTTCGCTGCCACTATCAGCTGATCGAGGTCGCCGGCGCCGGGCAAGAGGAACTGAAAATTTTGCTCGAAGGCGTCCGGCGGCTGGGTTTCGCCGGCATCAACGTCACCTTTCCCTACAAGGAAGCCGTGGTCGAACTGCTCGACGAATTATCGCCGGGCGCGGCCCGGATCGGCGCGGTTAATACCGTCACTGTCCGCGACGGCCGATTGATCGGCCACAACACCGACACGACCGGTTTTGCGCGCGCCATTGCCCCGCTGGTCACCGCCTCCTCGCATGGCGCGGTCGCCTTGATCGGCGCCGGCGGGGTCGGCAAGGCGATTGCGTTTGCGCTGGCGGGTCTCGGCGTCACCGAATTGCGCATCTTCGATAGCGACCGCGCCAAGGCTGCGCATCTGGCCGCACGGCTCGATGGTCATGCAAAAGCAACCGTGACCCACAGCGTCGAGGACGCGCTGCGCGGCGTGGCAGGCATGGTCAACGGCTCGCCGGTCGGGATGCTGCCGAACCTTGGCACGCCGGTCCCGGAATCCCTGCTGCATGCCGGGATGTGGGTCGCCGACGCCGTCTATTCGCCGCTCTGGACGCCGCTGTTGAACGCTGCCAGGGCCAAGGGCGCCACGGTCATGACCGGGCGGGAACTTGCCATCTATCAAGCCGCCGACGCGTTCGAATTATTTTCGGGTCTGGTGCCATCGATCGCCGAGATCGGAATTGCATTCGACGAGGTGATGGCAAAAAGATACGCCGCTTCGCACGCTACGTGACGCCGCGACGAAGGCCCCGGCGCGTTTGGCGCGCTCAGCTGCCGCTGAACGAATTATAGCCCTGGTCTTCCCAGTAGCCGCCCTTGTACTCGTTGGTGACTTCCATCGAGATCACGTATTTCGGATTCTTGAAGCCGAGTTTGGTGGGCACCCGGATCTTCATCGGGAAACCGTAAGCGCGCGGCAGGATTTCATCGCCGAATTTGAACGTCATCTGGGTCTGCGGATGCAGCGCGGTCGCCATGTCCAGCGGCGAGTTGTAACCCTCCGAATCCCCACACTGGAACCAGCAATATTTGGCGCGGGTGTCGGCGCCGACTATTTTAAGGAAATCGCGCAACGGCGTGCCGGTCCAGCTTCCGATCGCGCTCCAGCCCTCGACGCAGATATGCCGGGTGACCTGCTTGACCTGCGGCAGCTTGTAGAGCTCCTCCAGCGTCCATGACTTCTTGTTGTCGACGAGGCCGCGAACCTCGAACTTCCAGTCCTTGCCGTTGATGTCAGGTGCGTCGTCGAGTTCGTAATAGGCATTGAACGGAAACGGCTTCGTAATGGCGCTTTCCGGGAAGGTCGGCGCCAGCGCATTGGGATTGAAGATCGCCGCCTGCACACCGTCGTTGAACTTTGAAATCTGCTTCAGCATCTCCTCAGCGGAAAAACTGTCGGACGCGTTGCAGCCGGTCAAAAGCGTCAGCGCACCCAGGCTTGCGCCGCCGGTGATGAAGCGCCGGCGCGCCAGATCCGGCATCAGCTTCGTGGCGTCTCTGACCAGCAGTTTCTTGTCGACGCCGGGGATCAGCAGGGAACGAATGCGGCCCATGATGTGTCTCCTCAAAACTTGTTCAGCGGCCGATGATCATGGCGCGCAGGCTTTTGGGCACCAGCAGCGCCAGGGCGACGTGAACCACCAGGAACGCGCAGATCGCCGCCATGCAAATGAAGTGAACGTAACGCGCGGCATCATAGCCGCCGAACAGCGCCGTCAGATATTGCAGCTGCACCGGCTTCCAGATCGAAAGGCCCGACAGCACGATCAGGACACCGACGACAATGATGCCGGCATACAGCAGCTTCTGCACGTAATTATATTTGGTCAGGTCGTCATGCGACAATTTGCCGGTCAGCGCCGCCTTGGTATCGGCAATCACGCCCGCCGGCGTGATCGGCAGCAGCTTCTTGCGGAAGCGGCCGGTGACAAAACCCAGTGTGAGATAGACCAGACCGTTGACCATCAACAGCCACATCGCCGCGAAATGCCAAAGCAGCGCGCCGCCGAGCCAGCCGCCGATGGTGATGCTGTGTGAAAACCTGAAATCGAACAGCGGCGAGGCGTTGTAGATCTGCCAGCCCGACATGATCATCAGGACGGTCGCCACGGCGTTGATCCAGTGCACGGTCCGGACCCAGGCCGGCTGAATCACTTTCGCCGGGCTGGAGGCGGTATGTTCGTCGCTGACGGCAAGGCTGGACATGTCAGTTCCCCGGACGTTCCATCGCTGAATTCGATACCGGCTTATACGCCGGTAATGGACGTTTCGTTACTGTCAATCGGGCTATCAAATTGATGCCCGCAGGGCATCGCGTTCACAAAAAAGCGAGCCGGGTTGCCCCCGGCTCGCCGCTCGCGCATCCCCGTGGGACTGGTCAGGGGCGCAGGCCGTTACGGCATCAGGACGGTGTCGACCACGTGGATCACTCCGTTGGACTGGTTGACGTTGGCGATCGTGACGGTGGAAGAGCCGCCCTTGGCGTCGACCAGCATCACCGTGTCGCCCGACTTCTTCACGGTCAGCTGCTCACCCTCGACGGTCTTGAGCTTCTTGCCGTCGGTCAGGCTGGAGGCTTCCAGTTTGCCCGGCACCACGTGGTAGGTCAGGATCTTGGTCAAGGTGGCCTTGCTCTCGGGCTTCACCAGCGTGTCGACGGTACCGGCCGGCAGCTTGCCGAACGCGGCGTTGGTGGGCGCGAACACCGTGAACGGGCCCTTGCCTTCCAGGGTTTCGACCAGGCCGGCGGCCTTCACGGCGGCGACCAGGGTGGTGTGATCCTTGGAGTTGACGGCGTTCTGGATGATGTTCTTCGACGGGAACATCGCGGCGCCGCCGACCATCACGGTCTTTTCGCCGGACAGTTCGCTTTTCATCATTTTGTCTTGCGCGCTCACCGGCGCAACAATCGCGGCGGTCAGGGCCAACGCGCCAAAGGCGGCGGCGGAAAACAGTGCAATACGTTTCGACATTGGAATTCTCCCGATGGATTGAGGTGACCGGCTGAGATTGCCGGCAGTTGAAGGCAACAACGACACTTTCCGTTTGCTTGGTGGACTGTGTCGTCGTTGGGCCCAGCTACGGGCGCCTGCGGGAGCCAGTTTCGAACAATAATTTATCGTGATGCCTGAAACTATTTTCAGCCCGGTCCGTGTGTGCAATCTGTCAAACACTTGCCTCTGTCGTTCTGTTGGCGTCGCCCCTTCCAGACTGGGATCGATACCCTCAGAAGTTTTGAGCGAAACACGGTGCTCGGTGAGCGGATCATGAAACGACAAGAACAACAGCACGCGCTTGATGCGCAGAGGTGCAACGCTGCGCGCATTCTACTTGCCGCAGCTTGGAACTTGGTCCAGCCTCGACTATCCCAGCACCGTTATCGAGATTGCGGGCTGTGGCACCAATAGCGTGCCGTCGACGGTGCGGCGCGATGCTGGAGGACGAAGATGGACAGTTCGGCCGCGGCGGCGGCAATTCCGGCAGGCGAGCCGGTTGGACCCCTGGAGCAGAAACATCTTCAACACGCGAATTATCGCGCAGTCAGCGACGCTACCAAGCTTTCAAGAACGCATTGGCATATCGCCACCGCCAATGCGCTCGGCTGGGGCTTCGACGGCATGGACGGCGTGATCTTCGCGCTGGTGTCGCCGATGGTCATCAGTGAATTCTCCCTCACCGTGCCGGAGTATCGCACCGGCCTGCAGATCTCGTTGTTTGTCGGCCTCGCCGGCATGTATTTCTGGCCATGGCTGTCCGACCGGCTCGGGCGGCGTACGCTGCTTGCCGTCAACATCGCGCTGTTCTCGCTGCTGATGCCGGTGGTGGCGCTGTCGCCGACCTTTGCCACCTTCGTCGTGGCGCGATCGCTGGTCGGCTTTGCGTTGAACGGCGAATGGTCGCTCGGATCGATGCTGGTGGCGGAGACGTGGCCGGCGCGGCTGCGCGGCCGGGTCATCAGCGCCACCCGATCGTCCTGGTGCCTCGGAGCCTCGCTCGCCGGCGGCATCACCGGACTGGTCGCGGCCGATTTCGGCTGGCGCGTCGCCGTGATGGTGCCCGGCGTGATCGCGCTGCTGGCGATCTATGTCCGCGCCACCTGCCCGGAATCGCCCTATTGGGTGCGCGCGCAGGACCGCAAGCAGCGGATCGCCGAAACGCTGGCGGCCGGCGGCCGCGTCAGCGACGACGACCGCGCCTGGTTCGACAAGGCGAACTCGGTCGGCATCCGCCAGCTGTTCCTGCCGGACATGCTGCCAACCACCTTGATCGCGTTGTTCGTGGCGTGCTGCAGCACCTGCATTTTCGCCACCGTCGGCGGCTGGATGCCGTTGTATCTGGCGACCGAGAAACACTGGTCGACGGCGGAGTACAGTGCGTTTTATGTGCTCTGGGGTATTTCCGGCTTCCTTGGCCTCTGGACCTCCGGCTGGCTTGCCGACACGATCGGCCGCCGGCCAGCCTTCGTGATCATGCTGATCGAGGGCGCAATCTTCATCACGCTCTGGGTCTACACCGATAATCGCATCCTGCTGTGGGTATTCGGCCTCGCCTGGAGTTTTGGCTTCCTCGGCTTCTGGGGTCCGAGCACGACATTGACGGCGGAAGTGTTCCCCACCCGCATTCGCGGCGCTGCCAATGGCGTGGTGTGGGCGATCGCCTATTTCGTCGGCTTTGTGCTGTTCCCGTTCGTCACGGTTGCGCTTCAACAGCACACCGGATCGTTCGCGCTGTCGTTCCTCTGTATCCCCGTGCTGATGGTGGCGATGGCGATCGGTGTCATCCTGATGGTGCCCGAGCATTCCGGCAAGGAACTGGACGAGATCGTCGTGTGAGGCGGGATAAATGCGTGGCCGCGCGATGTTTTGTCAAAGGCGCGTTTGCTGCAAGACTGATTTGCCCGTCGGGCGCTTTGTTGACGGGGCTGTCTATACCCCTTTGCAAAAATATTTCGCTTCCGTGATTGGTAGAAACATCTTTATGAGTCCTCGCCATCCCGCCCACAAAGGGGCGTATCGCGATCGTCACGGACGCGGCGCGGGATGCGGTGGACGCGGCAGCGTTTTGCGCGCGAGGTGATCGCAGGGTGGGTTCTTTTGAATCCATGAGCGATCGACAGCACGCGGACGAGAGACGATTGCGGCGTACGGCGAAGTCGTGTGGTCCTGACGCCCCGACGCTGGCGTCAAGTTCGCGGATGTTGTGTCGGCCCAACCGGGCGCGGACAGAACGTTAGTCCGCTGATGACGGTGGCAAAAGAGCCCGGTCACCGGGGAGAGTACGAAGTAAGCCGTTAAAACCATTGCGTGCGGGAATGCCGGGCGATTCCGGTGTACTCGTTTACTCGTGTGCTTTTTACTACATGGAGCGCACACGAGGCTGCGGGTGCAGCGGGCACCCGGCATTCCCCACGCCCTCTTTGGGCGGAGGATAAAAGCAACGCCTCGGGCGCCTCGCGCCGCGGGGACGAAGTCGTGTCCACAACGCTATCAACGTCTTTGCGAGGAGCGAAGCGACGAAGCAATCCATTCTTTCTTTTTCGCCGCTCGATGGATTGCTTCGCTTCGCTCCCAATGACGGCCCTACAACTAAACGTCTTTGGCTGTTCGAAAAATGAAACGACCGTTGCGACACCTAATCCCGATTATGCGGCGTCTGGACAAAACCACGGTTCCAGGTCGGGCTGATCAGGATCTCGTTCATGCATACGCGAGGCGGCATGCTGGCGACGAAGGCGATGGTGCGGCCGCAATCTTCGGGCTGCAGCATCCGAGCCTGCTCGGCTTCCGACGGCACCACCGGCCGCAGTTTCAGGATCGGCGTCGCCACCTCGCCGGGCGACAGGCAGCACGCGCGCAAACCGTTGACGCATTCATCCATGTTGAACGAATGCGTCAGCGCCAGCACCGCATGCTTGGTGGTGGTATAGGCCGGGCCCGGCATTTTCGAGACGTGACGGCCGGCCCAGGATGCGACGTTGATGATGCAGCCGTCCTTTTGCGCCCGCATTGCCGGCAACACCGCGCGCATGCAATACAGCACGCCATTGAGATTGATCTCGACCAGCTTGTCCCAGCCTTCCAGCTCCATGTCGGCCCAACTGCGCTTCGGCACATTGATGCCGGCGCTGTTGACCAACAGATCGATGCGGCCGTGACGGCTGAGGATCTGTTCCGCGGCCTTGTTGACCTCGGCTTTCTGGCTGACGTCGAGCGCGATGGCCTCGGCCTTGCCGCCGCTCTTGGTGATCTTCGCCACCACGGTGTCCAGCAAATCTTTCCGGCGCCCCGAAACAACCACAGTCCAGCCGTCGGCCGCCAGCGCCTCGGCGCCGGCCTCGCCGATGCCGCTGCCGCCGCCGGTTACCCAGGCCACGCGTTTCCCGTTATTTGACATGCAGACTGTCTCCGTTGCTTTGTGAAGGGCGTCTTTGCTATTGAACTCCTGGATTGCCACGGCCAACTGAGCCGTGTCCGCCCTCCCGCAATGATGCATGAACACGACCCAGAAAACCATGATGAACGCCAATCTGTTTGCCCGCCTGTTCGACAGCCTCGACGATCCAGCCCGGCTCGCGATCGAAACCCTCGACGGCGAGCGCATCAGCTATGGCGATCTGATCGCCCGCGCCGGCCAGACGGCGAACGTGCTGGTGAACAGCGGCGTCAAGCCCGGCGACCGCGTCGCCGCGCAGACCGAAAAATCGGTGCCGGGCCTGGTGCTGTATCTCGCCGCGGTGCGCGCCGGGGCGGTCTATCTGCCGCTCAATACCGCCTATACGCTGAACGAACTGGAATATTTCATTGGCGACGCCGAGCCGTCGCTGGTGGTGTGCGATCCGTCCAAGGCCGATGGCATCGGCGCGATTGCGGCGAAGGTTGGCGCCAGGGTTTTGACGCTCGGCGCCGACGGCAAGGGATCGCTGACTGACGCCGCCGCCAAGGCCAGCACCGAGTTCGCAACCGTCGCCCGCGCCGACGACGATCTCGCCGCGATCCTCTATACCTCGGGCACCACCGGGCGTTCCAAGGGCGCGATGCTGACGCACGATAATCTGGCGTCGAACTCGCTCTCGCTGGTCGGCTATTGGCGGTTCACCGACAAGGATGTGCTGATCCACGCGCTGCCGATCTATCATACCCACGGATTGTTCGTGGCCAGCAACGTCACGCTGTTCGCGCGCGCCTCGATGATCTTCCTGCCGAAATTCGATACCGAATTGATCATCAAGCTGATGGCGCGCGCGACCGTGCTGATGGGGGTGCCAACCTTCTATACGCGTCTGCTGCAAAGCCCGGCGCTGAACAGGGAGTCGACAAAGCATATGCGGCTGTTCGTATCCGGCTCCGCGCCGCTGCTCGCCGACACCCACCGCGAATGGATGGCGCGCACCGGTCACGCCGTGCTCGAGCGCTACGGCATGACCGAGACCAACATGAACACCTCGAACCCGTATGACGGCGAACGCGTCCCCGGCGCGGTCGGCCACGCCCTGCCCGGCGTCTCCGTGCGCGTCACCGACCCCGAAACCGGCAAGGAAATCGCGCCCGAGACCATCGGAATGATCGAGGTCAAGGGCCCCAATGTGTTCAAGGGCTATTGGCGGATGCCGGAAAAGACAAAAGCCGAATTTCGCGACGACGGCTTCTTCATCACCGGCGATCTCGGCAAGATCGACGCCAAGGGCTACGTGCACATTCTCGGCCGCGGCAAGGATCTCGTGATCTCGGGCGGCTTCAATGTGTATCCGAAGGAAATCGAGAGTGAGATCGACGCCATGCCGGGCGTGATCGAATCCGCCGTGATCGGCGTGCCGCACGCCGATTTCGGTGAAGGCGTCACCGCGGTGCTTGTCTGCGACAAGGGCGCATCCGTCGACGAAGCCTCGGTGCTGAAGGCGCTCGACGGCAGACTGGCGAAATTCAAGATGCCGAAGCGGGTGATCGTGGTGGATGAGCTGCCGCGCAACGCCATGGGCAAGGTGCAGAAGAATATCTTGCGCGATACTTATGTGGATATCTACGCGAAGACCAGGTGAGCATCGGCCCATCGCTTTGTCACAGCAGGCTGATCACGAACCGGCTGCCGACGATGAAGAGATAGCAGCCGAACGCCATTTCCAGCGTTCGCCTGGTCATCGCGTGCGCGGCCCTCACGCCGAGCGGTGCGGTCAGGAGGCTGGTCGGCATCACCAGCACCGCCCCGATCAGCGAGACGTAGCCGATCGCAAACGGGATTTGCAGCGCGGCGACATCGGGATAGCGCGCCGCCGCGGGCCAGCCGGCATAGACATAGCCGAGCGCGCCGGGGATCGAAATCAGCACCGCCAGCGCCGACGACGTCGCGACCGCCTGATGGATCGGCCGGCCATAGAATGTCATCAGCAGGTTGGCGAACAGCCCGCCGCCAACCCCCATCAGCGTGGAAAGCAGCCCGACGAAGAAGCCGTAGGCTCTCATCATCGGTCCCCGCGGAACATCGTCGCCCAATTTCCAGGAATCGCGCGCCAGCAACAACCGCGCCGCCGCCAACCACGCCACCGCCACGAACACGATCTTGAACAGCCGTTCCGGCGCGTAGCGCGCCGTCACGCTGCCGGCGATCACACCGATCACGACCGGCAGCCACCATTGCTTGAGGATCTCCATGTCCACCGCGCCGCGGGCATAATGGGCGCGAAACGAGCTGATCGAGGTCGGAATGATGATGGCGAGCGACGTGCCGATGCACAGCGGCATCCGCACCTCCAGCGGCACGCCGGCGAGCCGGAAACACTCGTAAAACACCGGCACCAGGATGGCGCCGCCGCCGATCCCGAAAACGCCCGCGAGAAATCCCGACAGCGCGCCGACCGCCACCAGGAGCAGCGCCAGCTCGAGAAGCTCGGAGCCGTCGAGCCCGGCGATCGCCATTCCCATCTCCCCAGTCTCACGTCGCGTTCATGAATCGTGCTTCAGGTATACCAGCCATCAGCGATGGCTTACCTTGTCAATTCCCCGCATTTGCAGGGCTGATCCATAGGTCTGAACCACCGTTCGCAATTGGCCATTTTCGCCGTTGCACTGGCTGTTTCGACTTCGTAAATAGGAATTGTCTATCGCGATCCCCGAAGGACCCTCGAACGGGCCCGCAAACCGTCAAAAGCCGCCGATGACCGCCAGGATCGAACGTCCGCTTTCGCCCCATCTGCAGACCTATCGCTGGACCCTGACGATGGCGCTTTCCATCGTCCATCGCGCCACCGGTGTGGCGCTGTATTTCGGCACCCTGCTGCTGGCGTGGTGGCTGATCGCGGCGGCCTCGGGGCCCGCCGCCTATGCCAATGTGCACGCCTTTACCGGCAGCCTGATCGGCCGGCTGATCGTGTTCGGCTATACCTGGGCGCTGTTGCATCATCTGCTCAGCGGCCTCAGGCATTTCGTCTGGGACCTCGGCTATGGCTTCAAGCCGAGCGAACGTGAAGCGCTGACTTGGGGCGCGCTGATCGGCGGCATTTCGCTCACCGTGCTATTGTGGATCGCCGCCTACGCGATCGGAGGCGGGCGATGACCGTGCAGGATTCGTCCGCGACGAAGACCATGCGCACGCCGCTGGCCCGGGTCCGCAACCTCGGCGCCTCGCATTCCGGCACCTCGGATTTCTGGCGCCAGCGCGTCACCGCGGTGGCGATGGTGCTGTTGATCGTTCCCGTCATCGTGGTGGTGATGATGCTGCTCGGCCGCAACCAGGCCGGGGCGGCGCAGATCCTCGGCTCGCTGCCGATCGCTATCATCCTGTTGCTGTTCATCATTGCCAGCGCCTGGCACATGAAGATCGGCATGCAGGTGGTGATCGAGGACTATATACATAACGAGAAGCTGAAACTCGCCAGCATCATGGCCAACAATTTCTTCTCGGTCGTGGTGGCGCTGGCCTCGATCTACGCCATTCTCAAACTGTCATCCGGAGTATAGCCCATGGCGGCTGATGGCAACGGCAAGGCCACGAACGGCAGTGGCGCTCCCGCCAGCAATGGTCACGCCTATCCGATCGAGGACCACACCTACGATGTGGTCGTGGTCGGCGCCGGCGGCGCGGGCCTTCGCGCCGTGGTCGGCTGCAGCGAAGCCGGACTGCGCACCGCCTGCATCACCAAGGTATTTCCGACGCGCTCGCACACGGTCGCGGCGCAGGGCGGCATTTCGGCGGCGCTCGGCAACATGCACGAGGACAATTGGCGCTGGCATATGTACGACACCGTCAAGGGGTCGGACTGGCTCGGCGACCAGGACGCCATCGAATACATGGTGCGCAACGCGCCGGAAGCCGTCTACGAACTCGAACATTGGGGCGTGCCGTTCTCGCGCACCGAGGACGGCAAGATCTATCAGCGGCCGTTCGGCGGCATGACGCTGGACTACGGCAAGGGCCAGGCGCAGCGCACCTGCGCCGCCGCCGACCGCACCGGCCACGCCATGCTGCACACCATGTACGGCCAGGCACTGCGGCACTCGGCGGAATTCTACATCGAATTTTTCGCCATCGACCTGATCATGGACGACCAGGGCGTTTGCCGCGGCGTGATCGCGCTCAAGCTTGACGACGGCACGCTGCATCGCTTCCGCGCGCAGACCACCATCCTCGCGACCGGCGGCTATGGCCGCGCCTATGCTTCCTGCACCTCGGCGCATACCTGCACCGGCGACGGCGGCGCCATGGCCTTGCGCGCCGGCCTGCCGCTGCAGGACATGGAGTTCGTCCAGTTCCACCCCACCGGCATCTACGGCTCGGGTTGCCTCGTCACCGAAGGCGCGCGCGGCGAAGGCGGCTATCTCGTCAATTCCGCGGGCGAGCGCTTCATGGAGCGCTACGCGCCGTCCGCCAAGGACCTGGCGTCGCGCGACGTGGTTTCGCGCGCGATGACCATTGAGATTCGCGAAGGCCGCGGCGTCGGCAAGAAGAAAGACCATATCTTTCTGCACCTCGACCATCTCGACCCCAAGGTGCTGCAGGAACGCCTGCCCGGCATTTCCGAGTCGGCGAAGATTTTCGCCAATGTCGACGTCACCCGCGAGCCGATCCCGATCACGCCGACGGTGCACTACAACATGGGCGGCATTCCCACCAATTATCACGGCGAAGTGCTGACCAAGAAGAACGGCGACGACAACGCCATCGTGCCCGGCCTGATGGCGCTCGGCGAAGCCGCGTGCGTCTCCGTGCACGGCGCCAACCGTCTCGGCTCCAATTCGCTGATCGATCTCGTGGTGTTCGGCCGTGCCGCGGCATTGCGCTGCGCGGAAAAGCTGACGTCGAACGGCAAGCAGCCCGAACTCCCCAACGGCTCGGCCGACAAGGCGCTCGGGCGGCTCGATCATTATCGCTACGCCTCCGGCGGCACGCCGACCGCGAAACTGCGCGACAGCATGCAGCACGTGATGCAGAACAATTGCGCGGTGTTCCGCACCGGCGAGGTGCTGCATGAAGGCCAGAACCTGATCCACAAGGTGCATGGCGGCATCGGCGACATCGCCGTGACCGACCGCTCGCTGACCTGGAATTCCGACCTGGTCGAGACGCTGGAGTTCGACAATCTGATCGTACAGGCGGTGGTGACGATGGATTCGGCGGCCAACCGCACCGAGAGCCGCGGCGCCCACGCGCGCGAGGATTTCCCCGATCGCGACGACAAGAACTGGATGAAGCACACGCTGGCGTGGATCGACGATGGCGGCAAGACCGCGGTCGATTATCGCCCGGTGCATGATTACACCATGACGAACGACGTGCAGTACATCCCGCCAAAGGCGCGAGTGTATTGATGACGACAACGAAAGCCTGACAGTATGGTTGAATTCGCACTGCCGAAAAATTCAAGGATCAGCGGCGGCAAGACCTGGCCGAAGCCGGCGGGCGCAACCGAGACGCGCGAATTCAAGGTCTATCGCTGGAACCCGGACGACGGCAAAAACCCCAGCGTCGATACTTATTATATCGACACCCATGATTGCGGCCCGATGATCCTCGACGGGCTGATCTGGATCAAGAACCACATCGATCCGACGCTGACCTTCCGCCGCTCCTGCCGCGAAGGCGTCTGCGGCTCCTGCGCCATGAACATCGACGGCCAGAACACGCTGGCCTGCACCAAATCGATGCACGACGTGAAGGACGGCGCGGTCAAGATCAACCCGCTGCCGCATCAGCCAGTCATAAAAGACCTCGTCCCCGATCTCACCAATTTCTACGCGCAATACGCCTCGATCGAACCGTGGCTGAAGACCACGACGCCGACGCCGCAGAAGGAATGGCGGCAGAGCCACGAGGACCGCGAAAAGCTCGACGGCCTCTACGAATGCATCCTCTGCGCCTGCTGCTCGACCTCATGCCCGAGCTATTGGTGGAACAGCGAGCGTTTCCTCGGGCCCGCCGCGCTGCTGCAGGCGACCCGCTGGGTCAAGGATAGCCGCGACGAGGCCACCGGCGAGCGCCTCGACAATCTCGAGGACCCGTTCCGGCTCTACCGCTGCCACACCATCATGAACTGCGCCAAGGCCTGCCCGAAGAGCCTCAATCCTTCCGAGGCCATCGCCGAGCTGAAGCTGAAGATGGTCGAGCGGCAGATCTGACTTTCCGTCATGGCCGGCACAAAGGCCGGGCATGACGAGGCGCGAACTGCATCCCGAAGAGTCCGCATGACGACCGCGCACCCCATCATCCTGCATCACTTCGCCGAGTCGCCGTTCTCGGAAAAGGTGCGCGTCGTCTTCGGCCTGAAGAATATCGAATGGACCTCGGTCCTCATCTCGCGAATCATGCCGCGTCCGGATTTGATGCCGATGACCGGCGGCTATCGGCGCACGCCGGTGATGCAGATCGGCGCCGACATCTATTGCGACACGCAGTGCATCATCCGTGAGCTGGAGCGGCGGTTTCCGGAGCCGACCCTGTTTCCGAACGGATACCGCGGCATCGCCTCGGGCATGGCGATGTGGACCGACCGACCGTTCTTTCAGAGCACCGTGAACCTCGTGTTCGGCTCGCTGGCGGACAAGGTCCCGCAGGAATTCATCGCCGACCGCGAGAAACTGCGCGGCGCCAGGTTCGACGTGCCCGCCATGACGGCGGCCATCCCGCAAATGCGCGATCAGTTTCGCGCGCATCTGCAATGGATCGAGGCCCAGCTCGGCGACGGCCGGAGCTGGATCAGCGGCGACAAGGCCGGTCTTTGCGACGTCAATGCCTACATGAATATCTGGTACGTGCGCGCGCATCTGCCGAATTGCGACGAGATGCTGGCCGAGTTCGGCCATACGATGAAATGGGAAGCGCGGGTGCGAGACGTCGGCCACGGCCGCTCAAGCGAGCTATCGACCGCCGCCGCGCTCGACATCGCCGCTGCCGCCACCCCGCAAACCGCTCAAATGTCCGACCCTCACGATCCCAATGGGCGCAAGCCCGGCGACAAGGTCGAGGTGATGCCGGATGACTACGGGAAGGTCAAAGTGAGCGGCGAAATCGTTGCGCTCTCCTCGCGGCATATCGCCATTCGCCGGCATGATCCCCGCGCCGGCGAGATCGTCGTGCACTTTCCGCGCGCCGGATTCGCGGTGCTTCCAGCCCAGGCGGGTCCACGTGACGGCTACTGACTTCAACAGCCCGAACAACGACATATGATCTGGAACCAGAAGGGAACCTTTTGATTTTCTTGGCGTTATCGCGCCATGTCAAAGCCCTCCCCGAAGTCCAAGCGTGCCGCAAAAAATTCTCCGATCGTGGAGATCGCAGACGAGGCTGGCGAGCAGATCGAGCCGCCGCCGCCCGAAGTGGTCGAACCCGACCCTGATCTTTCGCCGGAGGAAGCCGAGCAGGCCCGCAAGGATTATCTGCTGACGCGGTTCTGGATCAGCGCCAAGGGATTTTGGGGCAGGCAAGGCGACCGGCTGGCGTGGTTATTTTCGATCGGCCTTGTGGTCCTGATCGTCACCAATGTCGGCTTCCAGTACGGCATCAACGTCTGGAACCGGGCGATCTTCGACGCCATCGAGAAGCGCGATTCCGCCACCGTGTTCTACCTGACCGCGGTGTTCTTCCCACTGGCGATCGGCAGCGTATTGCTCGGCGTGGCGCAGGTTTTCACGCGCATGGGCATCCAGCGCCGCTGGCGCGCCTGGCTGACCAACTCCGTGGTGTCGCGCTGGCTCGCCAACGGGCGCTACTACCAGCTCAATCTCGTCAGCGGCGATCACCAGAATCCGGAATATCGCATCGCCGAGGATCTGCGGGTCGCCACCGACTCGCCGGTGGATTTCGCCGCCGGCGTCACCTCGGCGTTTCTTTCGGCATCGACCTTCATCGTGGTGCTGTGGACCATCGGCGGCGCGCTGACGGTCACGGTCGGAGGATCGAGCATCACCATTCCCGGCTTCCTGGTGATCGCGGCGGTGCTTTACGCCGCGATCGCCTCCGGCTCGATCGTCGTGATCGGGCGCCGCTTCGTGCAGACCTCCGAGGACAAGAACCAGGCCGAGGCCGAGTTCCGTTACACGCTGACGCGCGTGCGCGAAAACGGCGAAAGCATCGCGCTGTTGGGCGGCGAGCAGGAAGAACGCGACGGCATCGACAAGACCTTTACCAAGGTGCTGCGGCAATGGGCGCGGCTCGCGGGCCAGCACATGCGCACCACGCTGGTGTCGCAGGGATCGAGCCTGATCGCGCCGGTCGTGCCGCTATTGCTGTGCGCGCCAAAATTCCTCGACGGCAGCATGACGCTCGGCCAAGTGATGCAGGCGGCGTCCGCCTTCACCATCGTGCAGACCGCGTTCGGCTGGCTGGTCGACAATTATCCGCGGCTCGCCGACTGGAACGCCTGCGCGCGGCGGATCGCGTCGCTGATGATGTCGCTCGACGGGCTCGAGCGCGCCGAGCGCGGCGATGGAATCGGCCGCATCCAGCGCGGCGAGACCGAGGGCGAGGCCATGCTCGTCCTGCATGATCTCTCGGTCACGCTCGACGACGGCACCGCCGTGGTCGGCGAGGCCGAGGTGGTGATCGAGCCGGGCGAACGGCTGCTGGTGGCCGGCGAATCCGGCACCGGCAAGAGCACGCTGGTGCGCGCCATCGCCGGGCTGTGGCCGTGGGGCGGCGGCAGCGTCAATTTCCATCCCGACCGGCGGCTGTTCATGCTGCCGCAAAAGCCCTACGTGCCGTCGGGCACGCTGCGCCGCGCGGTCGCCTATCCCGGCGCGGCCGAGGACTGGAGCCTCGAAGAGATCGGCGAAGCGCTCGACAAGGTCGGCCTCGGCCATCTCAAGGAAAAGATCGAGGAAGACGCGCCATGGGACCAGACGCTGTCCGGCGGCGAAAAGCAGCGGCTCGCCTTTGCCCGACTGTTCCTGCACAACCCCGATATCATCGTGCTCGACGAGGCGACCTCGGCGCTGGACGCCAAGAGCCAGGACAAGATGATGGAGCTGATGACCAGGGAGCTGCCCAAGGCGACCGTGGTCAGCGTCGCCCACCGCGCCGAGCTCGAGGCCTTCCACAGCCGCAAGATCGTGCTGGAGCGGCGCAAAGACGGCGCCAAACTCGTCAGCGACGTCGATCTGATCCCGCGCAAGGGCAAACGCCGCCTGCTCGGCCGCTTCCTGCGCCAACGCAAGGCTGCGGCGAAGAAAGCGGCTTGATCGCTCGTCATTCCATGCGGAATCAGGGACGACCATGCCGTTGGAGAAGCGCTTAAAGTCAGCTATGCATGCGCCGCTTCCGCAAAGCGCTTCGCGAGGACTCCTTGACGATATCGACACCGCCCCCCGGCATCGCCGCGGCCAACGATCCGACGCCGCCGCCATTTGGCGCTTTCGCGCCGAACGCCGCGCAGGCTGCGATCATTTCGCTGGCGCAACGTTCCAGGCTGAAGCGCGGCGCATTCCGCCCGATGCTGTCGCGGCTGGTCAATCTGCTGCGCGCCGGTCCGGTCGATGTGCAGTATCAGGGGGCGTCGTTTCGATTTTATCATCAGGCCAGCGCCACCGAGCGCGGCGCATTGTTCAATCCCGATTACAATCTCGAAGAGCTGGATTTCCTGCGCGCTCATACCCCCGCAGGCGGGGTGTTCGTTGACGTCGGCGCCAATGTCGGCACCTATGCCATGGTGCTGGCGCGTCAGGTCGGCGCGGCTGGAAAGGTAATCGCGATCGAGCCGCATCCCATCACCCATGCGCGGCTGGCCTTCAACCGCGCCGCGTCCGGCTTCGCCCAGGTGATCCTGGTGGCCGCAGCCGCTGGCCCGACCGACGGCGAATTGATGATCGAGACCGACGGCGACAATCTCGGCGCCAGCCACATCGTGTCGGGCCAGGCTTCGAGCAAGGCGATCAGGGTGCCGTCGTTGCGGCTGCAGCGCATTCTCGGGGATGCCGGCGTGGACCATGTCGACGCGCTGAAGATCGATGTGGAGGGGTTCGAGGACCGGGTGCTGACCGGCTTCTTCAAGGAGGCGCCGCCATCGCTGTGGCCACGCGCGGTGGTGATCGAACATCTGTCGCGAAACGAATGGCTGGAGGACTGCATCGCCGACATGCTTGCGCGCGGTTACGCGGCGACCGGCAAGACCCGCAGCAACACGCTGTTGGTGCGCGGCTGAAATTCCGCCCGAGTTATCGGTCAGAAGATCGATCCTCAACCGCAGGAGGTTTTCATGATCGACCACATCGGTTTTCCGGTTTCCGACTATCCGCGCGCGAAGGCCTTTTACACCAAGGCGCTGGCGCCGCTTGGCTACAGCCTCGTCATGGAAGTAACGCAGGAGCAGACCGGACATGACCCCGCCGCCGGCTTTGGCGTCGATGGCAAGCCTGATTTCTGGATTGGCGGCGAAGGCGGCTTGAACAAGCCGCTGCATGTCGCGATCCTGGCCAGGGATCGCGCCACGGTTGACGCCTTCTACCACGCCGCACTCGCAGCGGGCGGCCGCGACAACGGAGCGCCCGGCATCCGCGCGCATTATCACCCCAATTACTACGGAGCGTTCGTGCTCGATGCCGATGGCCATAATATCGAGGCGGTGTGTCACGCGCCGGCGTGACGCAGGTTCCAGACTGCCCGGCACGGAACATCGCCGGATCGGCGCCGTTATCGCTTTCGAAAGCCTGTACGGCGCCAGGAGCGAAACATGACCGACGACAACACCACCCGCGATACCGACCGTGCCTGGGAGCTGATGAAGAAGATCGGCTTTGCGATGCTGGTCACCCGCGACGGCGACAAGCTTCGCGCGCGGCCAATGGGCGCCTATCTCGAGCGCGAGAGCAACGCGATCTATTTCCTGACCGACGCGCGCCGCCACAAGGACGAGGAAATCGCCCGCGACCCGAATATCAACCTGTCGTTCGCCAATGCCGGCGACCAGAAATACGTCTCGGTCACCGGTACCGCCGTCGTCTCCAACGACCGCGCCAGGATCAAGCAGCTGTTTTCGACGCCGGCGAAAGCATGGTGGGACTCGGCCGAGGATCCGAACATTCGCGTGCTGAAGATCACCCCCGACGACGCCGAGTTCTGGGATTCGCCGGGCTCCGTCATCAGCTATGTGAAGATGGCGGCCGCTGCCGTCACCGGCACGTGTCCCGATCTCGGCGACAATCGCAAGGTGGCGATGTAGATGGGGATCGATCCGCCCGAAATTCCGCCGGCGACGCCGGGTCAGCCCACCGAGCCGCCGCAGGAAAGCCCGCCGGGCGGTCCGCGTCCCGAAGTGCCGCCGCCGATGCAAGAGCCCGGCGAACCGACACGGCCTGAGGAGTTGCCAGGAAGCACACCGGAGGAATTGCCGGTGCGAGGGCCCGAAGGTCCGCGCACACCTTCGCCGGCTACAGATACCAGGATGTCTGATCTCACGCACAATGCGCCGCATCTAAATCAGGCATTCCCGATATGCCGCGGGGGACAATGTGAAACTACGGTTTGAAATGAGCGCCTGAATGCGCAATGAACGAGGTCGTGAGATTGTTCCCCTTGTTCGGAAATAAAAACAAACCCGGCTTTGGAAGCCGCCACAATCCGGCCTAACGCTTATTTGTTGATCGTCACGCCTGTTCGTTTGTCTGATCGGGGCTGCGTTGCTGGCAAGAATTTTTTCGAGGACTTGGATTCGAGGACTTGGACCACATGACAAAACTTCGTCTCGTGCTGCTTGCCACGACAGCTCTTACGGCGATGCAATTCGCAAGCGTGCCATCGCACGCGCAAACAACGCCGATGCTGCTGGCGCAGGCCAAGGAGGATCTTGGTCCTGATGGAAAGCCGAAAGGGCCGCCGAAGGGAGCGCCGCCGCCTGCGCGCCCGGCGCCGCCGGCCGCAGCACCTCCTCCCCCTCGACCCGCGCCGCCTCCTCCGCCGGCTGCGGCCCCGCCACCGCGCCCCGCTCCGCCGCCCCCGGCCGCAGCGCCGCCGCCGCGTCCCGCGCCTCCACCTCCTCCTGCCGCGGCCCCTCCGCCGCGTCCCGCGCCACCTCCGGCGCCGCCGCCGCATGTGCCGCCTCCCGCCGCAGCACCACCGCATCCAGCGCCGCCGGCTCCTCCCGTCGCCGCGCCGCCGCCCACGCCACCAAAGCCTCCGGCTCCGCCAAGCGTCGCGCCCCCACCGCCGACTCAGCAAAAAATGGCGCCACCTCCGGCACCGCCGCCACCCGCGAACGGTCGGCCAGCGCCTGCTCCGTCGGGTGCGCCGCCCGCTGCCGCGCCCCCAACTCCTCCGCCCCCGCCACCCCCCTCGGGCGCGAAACAGCCCCCCGGCGCACCGCCCGCAGGCGCTCCGCCCAGTCAGGCTACGCCTTCAACGCCGCCGGCAGGACCTGGCGCAGGTACACCGCCGCCACGCGGCGGACCGCCCCCGGTCCCGCCAGCGACGAACGGTGCTCCGGTTGCTCCAGGCGCGGCTCCCACTGCTCCGGGCGCGGCTCCGCCGCCAGGCGGAGCTGGAGGACAAACCGCGCTTCCCCCCGGGGCTGCGCCACCAGTCCGTCGTCCGCCACCGACGGTATCGGCGCCGATTCCGGCTGCGCCACCGCCTGCCCAAGCCCTGGCGCCGATCGCTCCGGGCGCTGCGGCACCGGGTCCGCGACGGATGGATGACTTCCGCAGCGGACGTCGGGAAACCCAGGAAGGCGGCCGCACGGTCATTACCGAGCCGGGCCGGATCATCGTTCGCGATCCCGGCGGCCAGGCCTTCATCCGCCACAACGAGGTGGATCGCTTCCGCTACGGCGCGCGTGATATCAGGACCCAGCAGATCGGCAACGACACGCGCACCATCGTGATCCGTCCCGATGGCACGCAGATCATCACCGAGAATGATCGCGACGGTCAGCTGCTGCGCCGGATTCGCAGGGACGAGCGCGGCCGCGAGATCATCATCATCGACAACAGCTATCGCGGCCCGCGCGGCATCGGCGGTTTCTATGTCGATCTGCCGCCGCCGGTGATCCGGATTCCGTACAATCGCTACATCGTCGACGCCGAGGGCGCACCGCCGGACTTGATCTACGACACCATGATGGCGCCGCCGGTGGAGCGGATCGACCGGCGTTACTCGCTTGACGAAATCCGTTACAGCGCCGGGGTGCGGCAACGGATGCCGAGCATCGATCTCGACAGCATCAACTTCGAAACCGGATCGTGGGAAATTCCGCCCGATCAGGCGTCGAAGCTGCAGACCATCGCGGACGGACTCAATCGCGCGATCAGCGCCAATCCACGCGCGGTGTTCCTGATCGAAGGTCATACCGACGCGGTGGGATCAGATGTCGACAATCTGTCGCTGTCGGATCGCCGCGCCGAATCCGCAGCTGAGTTGCTGACCCAGCAATTCCAGGTGCCGGCGGAAAACCTGACCTCGCAAGGCTACGGCGAGCAATATCTGAAGGAACAGACCGATGGACCGAGCCGCATCAACCGGCGCGTCACCATCCGCAACATCACGCCGCTGCTGAACGGCGGAACGGCCTCGCTGCCGCCGCCACCTCCCGGCACCGCGCCGCCGAGGTGAGGTAAGGCATTCGTGAAATGAAAATGGCCGGGAGAAATCCCGGCCATTTTTTATGCGTCGTTCCCGCGAACGCAGGAACGACGCAAAACGTTGCAGTTTCCCTACAGCCCCAGCTTCTTCTTGCGCTGGGCCAGCGTGCGCAGGCGCAACGCGTTGAGCTTGATGAAGCCGGCGGCGTCGCGGTGATCGTAGGCGACCGCGCCTTCCTCGAAGGTGACGAGGTCCTGGTCGTACAGCGAATATTTGCTCTCGCGGCCGATCACGATGACGTTGCCCTTGTAGAGTTTTAGCCGCACGCGGCCCGTGACGTATTGCTGGCTCTGATCGATCGCGGCCTGCAGCATCTCGCGCTCCGGCGCGAACCAGAAGCCGTTATAGACGAGCTCGGCATATTTCGGCATCAGCTCGTCCTTGAGATGCGCTGCGCCGCGGTCGAGCGTGATCGATTCGATGCCGCGATGCGCGGCCAGCAGAATGGTGCCGCCCGGCGTCTCGTACATGCCGCGCGACTTCATGCCGACGAAGCGGTTTTCAACCAGATCGAGCCGTCCGATGCCGTTGGCACGGCCGAGCTCGTTGAGCTTCGTCAGCAGCATCGCTGGCGACAGCTTCTTGCCGTCGACCGCGGTCGCATCGCCCTTCTCGAAATCCACGGTGATGATGGTCGCCTTGTCCGGCGCCTTCTCCGGATCGATGGTGCGCGAATAAACGTAATCCGGCACTTCATCCGCGGGATCCTCGAGCACCTTGCCCTCGCTGGAGGTATGCAGCAGGTTGGCGTCGACCGAGAACGGCGCCTCGCCGCGCTTGTCCTTTGCAATCGGAATCTGGTGCGCCTCGGCGAATGCGATCAGTTGCTCGCGCGAGCGCAAATCCCATTCGCGCCACGGCGCGATGATGGTGATGTCGGGCTTCAGCGCATAATAGGCGACCTCGTAGCGGACCTGATCGTTACCCTTGCCGGTCGAACCATGCGACACCGCGTCGGCGCCAAGTTTCTCGGCGATCTCGATCTGCTTCTTGGCGATCAGCGGTCGCGCGATCGAGGTGCCGAGCAGATACTGCCCCTCATACACCGCGTTGGCGCGGAACATCGGAAACACGTAGTCGCGAACGAATTCCTCGCGCACATCCTCGATGAAGATATTTTCAGGCTTGATGCCGAGCAGCAGCGCTTTCTGGCGCGCCGGCTCGAGCTCCTCACCCTGGCCGAGATCGGCGGTGAAGGTGATGACCTCCGCGCCATAGGTCTGCTGCAGCCATTTCAAGATGATCGAAGTATCGAGGCCGCCCGAATAGGCGAGCACCACCTTCTTGACGTCCTTGCTCATGAAAATCCTGTTGAATTGACCGCCCGACGAATTTGGCGGGACACGCGCGTATTCCGCAAAAGCGGGCACCGGTTTTGCGATCGGAATACGCGCAACTGATTACAGGCAGAAAGGGTGCTGGCGCAAGCGCTCACACCGACGGCGCAGGCCCGACCTCGCGCCCACGCCATCGCTGCAGCAGGCGATATCCCGGCCAGCCCATCCGCGTCAGCGCGGCGTCGATACCCTCGTCGGAGAGCCGGGTCGACGGCCAGCGGTAGATATAGCCGTGCGCCAGCCAGATCACCAGAAATGTCACCAGGCCCGCGGCCGCGACGTCGGTAAAGAAATGCCCGCCAAACGCCATCCGCAGCGCGCTGGTCAGTACGCCGAACGCCGTGGCGGCGACATAGGCCAGCGGCCGCCAGGCCGGCGGCGTCAAGGCCGCGGGCGCAAAGGTCCAGAACGCGGTGGCGCCCTCGCCGGAGAAGAACGAACAATTGCGGCCGCAGCCGCCGCGCGGATCCCACCACGGCACGAACGCCAGATCGCCGCCAAACTGCGTCACCACCACCGGGCGCGGTCGGCCCCAATAGCTCTTGAAGGTGAGATTGGTGAAGATGCCCGCGGACAATGTCAGCGTCACCAGCAGGAAGACGATCGCACGCCCCGAGATCAATAGCGGGCGGTCCGGTCGCGCAAGCTTCACCATCAGGGCGACAATCGCCGGCAGCGCGATGGCCCACGCCACCCACATCGCGGCATCGCGCGCGAACGCGGCGATGCCGTTGAGCTTTAGCGGAAACGACCGGGTCGCCGCATCGTAAAACAGGGCGGCCAGCTTCAGATCGAGTTCGGGATAGATCCCGAACAGCAATCCGATAACCAGCGCAAGGCCGAGCGCGATGAGAAGTCCTGATCGGTTCATGGCGCGCGGTTTAGCCGAGGGGATTGGCGATGAAAAGACGCCGGTGGCGGTTCTTTAGGACGATGGCGGCGAATGCGACGGCAAGGGTGGTGGCGGGGTCAGCGGACGTCGCGGCTCGCGCCAGGCACCGGCACTGCGGCCCGCGATCATCCAGTAGACAAGACCGGCAACGATGCCTGCGCCGGTCATGATCTCGAGATGCCGCCGAACGATGCCATCGAAGGAAAGCGTCGCGGGATCGAACGGGATCAGGCCGAGATAGCACGCCAGCCCGACCACGCCGCCACCGACCGCGTAGGCGAGCACGCTGCGGATGTAGAACGCTTCGGTGATCAGGACCACGACCATGGCGGGCAAGAGCGCAAAGCCGCTGATGAAGATGAAACCGAAGCCCAGCACGATGTTGATCGCGCTTTGATCGATCGGACCGGTTGCGAGATCGCTGAATTCAGGAAACAGCACCGCGCCGACCACGATCATTCCCGCCACCAGACAGGCAAAAAGGAAGCCAAACAGGATGACGAAGAGGCGCCCGATCAGGGCCATCGGATCAATCCGTCATCGCCATCGCGCGCAGCGCCTGCCGCTCGCGTACCGATAGCTTTTCGGTTTCCGATTTCAACTGGCCGCAGGCGGCGAGGATGTCGCGGCCGCGCGGCGTACGCACCGGGGAGGAGTAACCGGCGTTGAAGATATATTCGGAGAATTTTTCGATCTGGTCCCAGTCGGAGCATTCGTAGCGCGTGCCGGGCCACGGATTGAACGGGATGAGATTGATCTTGGCCGGAATCCCTTTCAGCAGCTTCACCAGCAGTTTTGCGTCGTCCAGCGAATCGTTGACGCCCTTCAGCATCACATATTCGAAAGTGATGCGGCGTGCATTGGACGATCCTGGATAGTCGCGGCACGCCTGCAGCAATTCGGCAATCGGATATTTCCGGTTCAGCGGCACCAGTTCGTCGCGCAATTCGTCGCGCACCGCATGCAGCGAGATCGCCAGCATGACGCCGATTTCGTCGCCGGTCCGGATGATGTTCGGCACCACGCCCGAGGTCGACAGCGTGATGCGGCGGCGGGAAATGCCGATGCCCTCATTATCGGCGACGATCAGCAGCGCATCGCGCACCGCGTCGAAATTATACAGCGGCTCGCCCATGCCCATCATCACCACATTGGTGACGAGACGGCCGCCGGTCGGGGTGTCGCGGTCGGCCCAGTCATTGAGGCGGTCGCGCGCCACCATGATCTGGCCGACGATTTCACCGGCGGTGAGATTGCGCACCAGCCGTTGCGTGCCGGTATGGCAGAACGAGCAATTCAGCGTGCAGCCGACCTGTGAGGAAACGCACAGCGTGCCGCGATCGGTTTCCGGAATGTAGACGCACTCGACTTCATGGGCCTTTTCGAGCGTATCGCCGCTCGGCAACCGCAGCAGCCATTTGCGGGTGCCGTCATTGGATATCTGTTCGGCGACCACTTCGGGCCGCTCAACCGTGAAATGGGAGCCGAGCTGAATGCGCATTTCCTTGGAAATGCTGGTCATCTCGTCGAAATTCCGGGCACCGCGGACATAGATCCAGTGCCACAATTGCTGCACGCGCATCTTGCGCTGCGCCGCCGCCACGCCGATGGCGCCAAGCTGATCGGCTAATTCGGCGCGCGACAGACCGACCAGCGACGGCTTTGCCGGCGGCACATAGGTCTCAAGCGCGATCTTTTCCAAGGCCGCGTTGGCGCCGGAACGGGCCAGGGTCGAATGGGTCATGCTGTCAGTCATGGACACCAGATAGGCTTTCCACGGTCCGCTGGAAAGCCACCAAATACATCGGAGTTAACGTTGAAAGGCGTCTAGCGCCGGCAATCCTGGGATAATTTGTCGAGCGCCTGGGAAAGTCCCTTCAGCGAGAAGGTGTCCGTGGTCTCGGTGCCCTTTGCCGAGACGCCCTTCACCACCGCGTCGGCGGCCTTGCGCATGGCATCCACCATTCGCTCTTCCTCGGCGGCGTTCTTGATCCAGAGGCCATCGCCCTGAGTATACATCGCATAGGCGGCGCCGCCGACCTCCAGGGTCGATTCCGAGCCCGGCTTCAGCGCATAGCCAATCATGATCGAGACTTCGTTGATAACCTTCTCCGACGGGCGCGTGGAAACGAACGCATAGGCCGGGTCGCGCGGGCGGTTCGGCGGATTGGTTTTCGAAGCCGAAGGTTTTGCGAGCGCGAAGCACACCTTCTTGCCGTTCGGCGTCGCGGTGTAGGCGCCCCAGGTGCCAAACTGGCCGATCAGCGTCGGTTCGGCCGTACCGGCAACGGCGGCGGCCTGCCTGGCTTCCGGTTTGGCGGCGGCGTCGGGTTTCGAAGGCGCCGGCTTGGCGGCGGTTTTCGCGCCTTTCGGCAACGCGTTCTGGGCCTGCGCGGGCATCGCGAGCCCGCACACGAGTACACTCGCCACCAGAGTTGTCAGGAATTGCCGTATGGACATGATCAAGTCTGATTCTCGCATCATTGTGACTGGAAGATGGCCCGGCACGCGGCGCGGCAGATGGATACAAGGGAAACCGATCATTGGGAAGGCGGTCCCGAACCGACCAATCGGCCACACCCGGAACTCTGATGGTCAGCCTTTCGCGCGCGCCGCGCGCTGTTTTTCCCACTGAGCGTCATTCCATTGCAGGAGATCCTCGGCGCCGGAACTGCGCAAGTGCGCGCCGCCATCCTGCACCACCATCTCGCCATTGATGTAGCCGGCGGAATTGGAAATCAGGAAACTTGCGAGATCGGCAAGCTCGCGGTGTTCGCCGACGCGACCGAGCGGATTTTTCGACGCCCATCCGTCGTCGCGGCCCTCGGGCCGAAGCTGGCCTGTCGCACCGGCGGTCGGAAACGCGCCGGGCGCGATCGCGACGGTACGGACCCCCTTGGGCCCCCACTCCACAGCCAGGCTCCTGGTCATGGCGAGAATGGCGGACTTGGCCATCGCGGACGGCACCGTGAAGGCGCGGCCGGTAATGGTCGAGGTCGACAAGATGCTCAGCACCACGCCTTTGTGTCCGGATTCGATCCAGCGCTTGCCCGCACCGAGCGTGCAATACATCGCGCCGTGCAGCGTCGGCGCGAGAATCGCATCGGCGGCCCGGAACGACAATTGCTCGGTCTGCGCAATGAAGGTTGCGGCAGCGTTGTTGACCAGGACATCCAGCGGCGCATCGCGCCAGATCGCGTCCATCATGGCGTCGACACTGGCCCCGTCGCGAATGTCGCAGCGGATCGCGGCCACCTTGCCGCCAAGTTCGCCGCGCATCTGAGCCGCGGTCGCCTCCAGCAACTCGAGCCGGCGGCCGCAGATGATCAGTTCGGCGCCAAGCTCGACGAAGCGCCGTCCCATCGCAGCGCCGAGCCCGGAGCCGCCGCCGGTGACCAAGATGCGCTTTCCCGCCAGCAGGCCTTTTTCAAACATCGGCTTGTTCCCCTGTCCCACGTCATTGCGAGGGCGCAGCGACGAGGACTCCGAATCAGATTGTAGCCCGGCTTCAAATCCGGCATGAAGCACCCGGCCTTATTTTTGCGTCCGAAATTCAGGTGTGTCCATGAAAGCCATTCTCTGCTCGCAATATTGCGGTCCCGACGATCTCGTGCTGACCGAGGTGCCCGATCCCGTGGCCGAAGCCGGGCAGGCGGTAATCGCCATCAAGTCGGCGGCGCTGAATTTCTTCGACCTGCTGATGATCCAGGGCAAATACCAGATCAAGCCGCCGTTTCCGTTTTCGCCGGCGGCTGAAGTCGCGGGCGTGATCGAAAGCGTCGGCGCCGGCGTCACCGATCTGAAGGTCGGCGATCGCGTGGTGGCATCCTGCGGCCATAACGGCGCGCGCGAGAAGATCGCGCTACCGGCCAACGCGATCGTCAAGATTCCCGACAATCTGGATTTCGATCGCGCCGCCGGCATCATCATTATCTACGGCACCGCACTGCATGCGCTGGAAGACCGCGCCAGCCTGAAGCCCGGCGAGACCATGGCGGTACTCGGCGCGGCCGGCGGCACCGGCCTGGCCGCCTGCGAACTCGGCAAATTGATGGGGCTGAAGGTAATCGCCTGCGCCTCGTCGGATGAAAAGCTGGAATTCGCCAAGGCGCATGGCGCCGAACTGGGGTTGAACTACGCCAAGGAGGATCTCAAGGAAGGCCTGCGGCGCCTGACCAACGGCAAGGGCGTCGACATCATTTTCGACCCCGTCGGCGGCAGCTATGCCGAGGCCGCGCTGCGTTCGATCGCCTGGGAAGGCCGCTTCCTGGTGATCGGTTTCGCCGCCGGCGACATTCCGAAGATGCCGCTCAACCTCGCGCTCCTCAAAGGCTGCGATATCCGGGGCGTGTTCTGGGGCGCATGGACGCGGCTCAATGCGGAGAAAAACTGCGCCAATCTGGAAAAGCTCGTGAAGTGGACCGCAGAAGGGAAGATCTCGTCGCATGTCGACCGCACCTTCCCGCTGGCGCAAACCGCCGATGCCCTGAAGGTGCTTGCCGGCCGCAAGGCGATGGGCAAGGTGATCCTGCATCCCTGAGGCGGCGCGGAAGCATGCCGGCAGCCAGGAGGTGTGGCCCTCAAAGTCATTCCCGCGCGGCTCGAAGGTGTCGTCCCAATTTAGCACAACACCGAAGAAACGGCTCGAAACACGCAGATTTCAGTGCATTGGCGAAGATTTTAATAAAATCTTAGCGAATGCGCCCACCTTCGCCCCAATAAAACCAAAATATTTCCCAATTCATACCGGGCACGGTCGCGTTTTGGGCGGATTCGCAGGGCGTGCTACGGACTGGGTAAGGGCTGCTCGGGCAACAATCAGAAGTAAACAAAAAGTTGGTGCCGAGGCGGCCAGTTGTTGCGTTGTAGTGTGGAGGCATCACGATGGGGCGAAGCACAAGAAACACTCCATTTGGCGGACAGAACGGCGACGGATTCGACGAGGAAGCAAGCGTTTCCAAGTTCATGTCCTACCGCTCGACGCCATCGAATCCGAACGGCAGCTTCCCTCCGGAGGAATCCATGCCGCTGTTTCTGTCGGACTATGACGACGAAGAACCCCAGCCGCCGAGTTTTGGACGGGGTCGGGATCGGACAACGGTCTCGCCGCGCATCATTTTCAGGGCCAGCCTTCTGGCGGCCGCTGCGGCCGGCATTCTGCTGGTAGTCTTGTCCGTCGAGAACCCTATGGCTCTGTTTGCGAACGCCAAGGCTTCGCTGGTCGGCACATCGGCGGGCCAGTTCGGCGCCGCTCCGCCGCCGGTTAGACCCGCCCCCGAAACCGTGCTCGCCAGCGCCGAGCCCTCGGCGCCGGATGTCCAGCCCAGCCTCAATGCACGGACCTTGCCGCAGACCGCGAAGAGCACACCGACGCGTGACGAGATCGCCGCCGCGTTCAGGACCGCCCGTCAGGCCCCGGCCGACGTCCGTCTGCCGCAAGCCGTTGCGCCGGCTGCAGCCCCGGCCCCTGCCCCCGCGGCGCCCGTAGCCGTTGCCGCGGCTCCTCCCGCGGCGGCTCCCGTCGCGGCCGCTCCGCAGGTAAGGCGGCTCGATCCCGACGAACTCGCGGCGTTGTTGAAGCGGGCAAAGAGCTTGATCGCGGTTGGCGACATCGCGCCGGCCCGGTTGCTGCTGGAACGGGCGGCGGACGCCCAGGAAGCCAGTGCTGCTCTCCTGCTGGCTCAGACCTACGATCCGGGCGTGCTCGGGACGCAAGACATGAGAAGCATCACTCCCGATCCGGCCAAGGCGCGTGAATGGTACCAGAGGGCAGCCCGGTATGGCTCACCGGACGCTCAGCAGCGCCTTAGCCAAATGCAGAATTAGTTTCCACCAACGAGGTTTATTATGAAGCGTTTACTTGGACTGGCGCTGGTCGCCATGACGATGGCTTGCGGCCTCGCGGCCCAGGCGGCCGAGGAAGGCGAGTTTGACCCGGCAAAGGTCAGCGAAAGCCTCAAGGCGATCTTCCAGTTCGGATCGGTGGAAACCAAGAAGGCCCTCAACGCCAATACGGTCACACTGATTTCCGGCACCATCGGCGGCACCTATGTCCAGTTTGGCGCCGACCTCGCCTCCGTGCTCGATGACGGCAACAAGTTGCGCGTCCTCCCGATTGTCGGCCGCGGTTCCGTTCAAAGCATCGCCGACGTTCTGTTTCTTCAGGGCGTCGATCTCGGGATCGTGCGAGCCGACACGCTCGACTATCTGGAGAAGAAGGGTTTTGCCAAGGACATCAAAAAGCAGTTCACTTACGTGACCAAGCTCTACAACGAAGAGGTGCACGTCATCGCTTCGAAATCGATCCGCAACCTGAAGGACCTCGAGGGCAAGACCGTCAGCGTCGACCTTCCGAACGGCGGAACCTTCGTAACGGCGACGATCATGTTCGAGCGGCTCGGAATCAGATCGAATTTCGTCTATATCGAGCAACGCATCGCGATGGAGAAATTGAGGAACGGGCAGATCGATGCCGTGATTGTTGCGGGAGGCAAGCCGTACAAGTCCGTCAGCACGTTCCCCAAGGACGACCGGTTCCACCTGGTTACGGTCGACTACGACAGGCCGTTGCAGCGTGACTACCTGCCGGCGACCTTGACCGCGAAGGACTATCCAAACCTGATCGCCGAGGGCGAAAAGGTCGACACCATCGCGGTGCCGGCGGTGCTTGCGGCGTATAACTGGGCTCCCAATACCGAGCGGTATCGAAAGCTCGCGGTATTCGTGGACGCCTTCTTCACCAAATTCCCGACCTTCCAGAATCCGCCTTTCCATCCGAAGTGGAAGGAAGTCTCGTTGACGGCGCCGCTCGCTGACTGGAACCGACTGCCTTCCGCCCAGCAATGGCTTGATCAACACGGCATCGAGCCGGTCGCGCGCAACCGCTTCGACGAATTCCTCAAACAGACCCCGGCAGCGGCGGCTAAGTCGCAGTCGCCGACCGACAAGGAAGCGTTGTTCCGGCAATTCCAGGCTTGGGAAGCCGAGCGCAACGCCTCGGCGCAGGTCCGTCAGGCCAAACCGCAGCCGCAGCGATAATTATTGCGTGCAACAAATCGGGCGGGGTTGCTCTTCGCGAGCAACCCCGCCCGATCTCGTTTTGATCAACTGATTTGCCCCGGCGCGAAAATTTCCTGCTCAGCGCCGACACCCTTGAATGTCGAGGGGTTGGTCCGCCGGTCATCCGTCGGCGACACCGAGGGCGCTCAACCCTCCTGGTCGACCCCGCGCTTCAACGCGGCGCGGGCGGCGTCGCGATGCTCCGGCGTGATGTGGTTTGCGACCATCCGTATCGCGGTCGCCAGGACCGCGGCATCGTCGGTGAAACCCAGCACCGGCAGCATGTCCGGAACGAAATCGAACGGCAGGATGAAATAGGCGATGGCGCCGAGCAGCGCCGCCTGGACGTGGCGCGGCGTCTGCTTGTCGAACGCGCAATAATAGGCCGCGAGCAGTTCCTCGGTGAACGGAAGCCTGGCGGCGACCTGTTTCAGCTTGGTCCAAAAGCGCCTGCGCACGCCTTCGCGGTCTTTCGCCAGCCGGTCGGCCGGCTCGAACCCCACGGTATGTTCGGATGCCATCACGAGGCTCCCTCTGATCGCGCGACAGATCGCCGCGGCGCACGCCTCTCAAGTTGGGGATGTCATGCCACCGCCGCAAGATTGCGGTTTGCGATCTCAGGCGACGCCAAGCTGCCTTGCGATGGCGTTCATGGCCTTTGCCAGTTCGATGTCGCGGCTGGAGACGCCGCCGACGTCATGGGTCGCCAGAACCACCTCTACGGTCTTGTAGACGTTGCGCCATTCGGGGTGATGGTCGTTCTTTTCAGCCACCAGCGCCGCACGGGACATGAATCCGAAGGCTTCGTTGAAATCCTTGAAGCTGAAGGTTCGTTCGATCGCGTCGCGGCCCGGAACCTCGGCCCATCCCGGCAGTTCCTTCAAGGCCGATTTCCGTGCCTCCGCCGACATCCGTTCCACCATGATCGCCTCCCGTTTCACCGGAGCTTTACTATAACATCAGGGGCTTCCTATGGCATCCATGTCACGATCGCCCAGCGAGGCCGCCCGGGAACCGCCGGTAACCATGACACCGATGTAACTCAGGGCTGGCAGGAAATTTGCTACAATGTGGGCTTAACCGCATTGCCGATATGAAATTGAACCTCAAACGATTGTTTGCCAGATCGATGACAGGTGGACCCGACCTCGTCGAATCGCTGACCCCGCCATCGCCACGCTCGGCGAAGCGGAAGATGATGCTGGTCACGCTGGCGGGGATTCTCGCCATCGTCGGCGCGCTGGTGGGCGGCTACTATTTCGCGATGCGGCCCGTGACCTTGCGGATCGCGGTCGGTCCGGCCAACAGCGATGATATCAAGGTCGTCCAGGCGCTCACACAGGCTTTCAGCCAGGCTCACAGTCAGGTCCGGTTGCGTCCGATGCAGACCGAGGGCGCCGCCGCGAGCGCCAAGGCGCTTGCCGACGGCAAGGCCGACCTCGCCATTATCCGCGGCGATCTCGAAGTGCCGAAGAACGCGCAGGCGGTGGCAACGCTGCGCAAGAACGTCGCGGTGCTGTGGGTGCCGCCACCGTCAAAGGGCAAGGCCAAGAAGGCCGGCCCGAAGATCACCAAGATCGCGCAGCTCTCCGGACGCCGCGTCGGCGTGGTCGGCCGCACCCAGGCCAACGTCGACCTGCTCAAGGTGATCCTGCAGCAATATGGCGTCGATCCAAACAAGGTCGAGATCTTCCAGTTTCCGGTCAACGAGGCCGCGGACGCGATTCGCAACCAGAAGGCCGATGCTTATCTCGCCGCCGGCCCGGTCAACAGCAAGATCACCGCAGATGCGATCGCGGCGTCGATACGCGACGGCGGAGCGCCAAAATTCCTGGCGATCGATTCCGCAGAAGCAATCGCGCAGAACCACCCGGTCTACGAGGCTTCCGAAATTCCCGCGGGCGCTTTCGGCGGCTCGCCCGACAAGCCCGAGGAAGAAGTCAAGACCATCAGTTTCTCCCACCATATCGTGGCGCGCAGAGGGCTTTCGGAATCGACCATCGCCGCCTTCACCCGGCAGCTGTTTGCGATCCGCCAGACCTTGAAAACAGAGTTCCCGCTAGCGGCGAAGATCGAGACTCCGGATACCGACAAGGATGCCGTGATCCCGGCGCATCCGGGCGCCGCGGCCTTTGTCGACGGCGAAGAGAAGACCTTCCTCGATCGCTACAGCGATTACATCTGGTGGGGCCTGATGGCGCTCTCGGCGATGGGCTCGGCCGGCGCATGGTTTGCGGGCTACCTGAAGAAAGACGAACGCAACAACAACAGCACGCTGCGCGAACGGCTGCTCGACATGCTTGCCGCGGCGCGCCGCAGCAATTCCACCGACGAACTCGACCAGATGCAGGCCGAGGCGGATGGGATCCTGCGCGATACGCTGCACTGCTTCGAGAATGGCACCATCGAGGAGGGGTCCTTGACCGCCTTCAATATCGCGCTCGAGCAGTTCCATAACGCCGTGGCCGACCGCAAGGCATTGCTGATGAGCCTGCCGCAGAACCTGCAAAGGGCGAACGTCGCGCTCCGGACCGGCGCCGCGCTGTAGCCATCAGCGCACCAGCCGCCGCCAGCCGATCACGATCCCGCTCACCGAGATCGTCAATCCCAGCATCGACAGCAGCCACATCACGATATCCCAGGCCGGACGCCAGGCCACCAGCAACGGGAGATCGAAGCTGTGCAGCGCGTTGAACAGCCAGCGATAGGAACGGCGGCTGGAATCGCTGCGGCCGAGGATCTCGCCGCTGCGCGGATCGATGTGGAACCAGGTTTGCGCGGCGTCGTCGAAGCCCGCGCGCAGCACCGGCAACACACGCGGCTGGTGGTGCGCATACCAATAGGCATCGTACTGATCGAGACGCCGCTGCATCGTCATCGCGGCCTGGGGCATCAGTTGACGGGCGGCCTCGAATATCGCGGCGTCGGACAACGGCGCGGCCATGCCGGTCGCGGGATCGATTGAAGTTGGCCGGCCGCTGCGATCCGAAAGCAGTATCAACGGCTTTCCGCCAAGCCAGACGAAGCGCGCTTCCACCGCGGCCGCCGGTGGCCGCGACAACCATTCCCCGGCCATGCTGGGCGCGTCATGGCTGGCATAGCGCTGCAGCATCTCGCGCGACGGTCCACGGCCGGCAAAAAACTCGCCGGGATTGAGCGACAGCCAGCCGCTGAACATCCAGGTCAGCACAAACACGCCGGCGAAGAATCCCGTGACATGGTGCCAGGCCATCCAGCCGCGATAGGGCGTGATACGGCCGGTGGAATAGCGCCGCCGCAACCGCACACGCAAGATCCCGATCCAGATGCCGCTCACCGCCACCAGCATGCCGATGCCCGAGATCCACAGCACCACCTACCGCCACAGCGCGCCGTCCTTGCGCAGCACCGTGGGATAGATCCAGTGCGGTATCGATCCGAGCCAGTTCCAGACCCGCTCGGTCCGGGTCGTATCGAGCACGATCTCGCCGCTGCGGGAGGAAACATAGAGCTCCGTTGCGGCAGCGTCGCCGAGCGAGATCAGAAAAAACGGCCGGATCGGATCGAACCGCGCCGTGACGCTCCACTGATCGCGATCAATGCGATCAGTCAATTGCACGTTCGCCGCCGCGTGATATCGGCTTGCCACCGCCAGCGCCTGATCAACCGGGATGCCGTCGATGGCGCGGCCATCGACCGCCGAGAGCGTCTGGTGCCGGCCATCGGCGTCGACAAGCCGATAGACCGGCTCATCGTTCAGCATGTTCAAGCGCAGGTCGCGCGGATAATGCGCGAGCCCGGCGGCCGCCATCGCGCGATCCGGCGTGAGCCGTACCCTTTCCCAGCCGATGTCGGGAAGCGCCGCGAGCCGCTCGCCATCGGCGAGGTTTGGAAACGCCACATACATCATGACCAGGCCGGACACGAACCACATCGCAAACAGCAGGCAAGTGGCGATGCCGATCCATTGGTGGCCGATATACAGCCACCGCCGCAATCGCCTGATCACCGCGCGGCGCACGATCAGAACTTCACGTTGAGCGACAATTCCGCGGTGCGCGGCATGCCGAGCAGCCACTGCGTGGTGGGGCCCCCGGTGGCATAGATCGTGTCGAACAGATTGTAGACCCGCAGCGCCATGGTCGTCTTCGCATCCGGCTTCCACTGCACGCCGGCATTGACGAGGGTATAACCCGGGCGCGTCAGCGTGTTGGCGTTATCGGCAAATGTCTTGTCCGACGATCTGTACGCCGCCATCCACCGACCAGCCCGGCGCAAAGGCCCAGGTCAGCCAGATGTTGGAGACATTCTGGGGCACGTTGACTGGAACGTTGCCGGCGAAATTGACGGTTTTGGACTGGACGAAGTCGTCGTATTTCGCCCGCAGCCATGCGGTGTTGGCGTCGATGCGCCAGCCACTGGCCAGCGCAAGGCCCAAGGTAGCTTCGATACCGCGGGACGATTGCTGGCCGACCTGCTGGACTTTGGTCGGATCATTGGGGTCGGGAGTCAGCAGGTTGTTCTTGACGATCCGGTAGCCGGCCAGCGTCCACTCGCCGCGTCCGCCCCAGAACGATTGCTTGACGCCAATCTCGGCCTGCTTGCCGGTGGCGAGCTGAAAATCCTTGTTCGGCAAAGTCAGCGTGATCAAATTGCTGACCGGATCGACAGCGACGGAATATTGCCCGTAGAACGCGAGGTCCTTCACGGGGGCATAGACCGCGCCGGCGCGCCAGCTCGTTACCGAGAACGATTTATCGAAACCGTTGGCGGGCTTGATCAGGTCGGTGCGCAGCACCGTGGGCTGATCCTGCCGCACGCCGCCGACGAGCGCGAGTTGATCGGTGACCGACAGCCGGTCCTCGGCAAACAACGCGTATTGATCGGTCACGCTGCTGAAGGCCGGAACGGTGGTGATGGGGCTGAGAAACAGGCCGGGATCGAAATTGACGGGAGTGACCGACGACGTGCCGCTGAAGGGCGAATTATTGGTGTGGGCAAAATCGATCCGGTTGACGTCGAAACCAGCGACGAATTCATTTTTCATGCCTAAAACATGACCGCGAAAGGTCGCGTCCATCCGATCGCCGATCTGCTGCTGGTTGTGAAAGATCTCGATATAGGATTTGCGGTCGATCAGCCCGGTGCCGGGATTCCAGGCATAGCTCTCGACGTCCTTCCAATGCCGCTGGCTGTTGAGATAATACAGCACGTTGTGGATCGAGATGGCGTCGGTGACATCCCATTCGGTCTTGAGCTGATTCCAGCTGTCGCGATAGCGGATGTTGCTGTCGCCGACGTTGTAATTCCTGAACCGCAGCGCCTCGTCGAGACGGCCGTTGATCAGCGGCGTGCCGAAATAGCGCGACGGGCTGCGGTCGCCGTAATCGGTGGACAGCGTCCATGCCAGGGTGTCACTGGCCTGCACTCGCACCGCCGCGGAGACCGCGACATTCGATGTCTTGTCGCGATCGACCCAGCCATCGGACATATTGCCGATCGCGGTGACCCGGTAGGAGACATCCTGATTGATCGGGCCGCCGCTGTCGACCGCGAGCCGTCTCGTCATGTTGGTATCGAGTGAAATTTCGGCTTCGTTGCGCGGCGTGGTCGGCGGCATTTTGGAGATCACGTTGATGGCGCCTCCGATCGCGCCTTCGCCGTACATCACCGAAGCCGGGCCGCGCAGCACTTCGATGCGTTGCGCCGACCAGGTATCGAACGGAAACGTCAACGTGCCGGAACCCACATAGAGCCGCGTGCCGTCGTACAGCGTCATCACGGTGCCGTTGCCGGTGAACCCGCGGGTGTTGAACGAGAGGCTGCCATTGCCCGGCGCGGGTGACGCCGTGAAGCCCGTCGCGTTCTGGGTGACGGCGTCGAGCACATTGTGCTGGCCGCGTTCGGCGATGGTCTCAGCCGTGATGACCTCGACGCTGGCAGGCGTTTGCAGCCGCGTCAGGTTGAGCCGGCTGCCGCTTGAGGTCTGTCCGTTGAGATTGAGTGTCGGAGACGCGGCGGCCGCCGGGGATGGTACAGGCGCAGCGTTGGTTGCAACGGCGGCGCGCTGCTGCCGCGACCGCGCCGGCGATGCGGCCCGCTTGTCGCTGGCGCGGCGCCGGGACATTACGGGCGCCACCGGGCTCATCACCACGACGGGATCGAGATCGCGGCTCGCAGGCGCGCTTTGGGTCCAGGCATCGACCGGGCAGAAAAACGGGGAGCGCAAACGAGTACAGCAAGGTCGTGCGCCGCGGCGCACGAAAGGAGACGGAGGTCATCAGATGGGACTCGCGGTTAACGTGGCACGTCACCGCGAACGCAGTCTCCCCTCAAGCCAGGTACGGCCAAGGTTCGGCTACCACCAGGACACCCCGCCCAATGTGCTCGCGTGTGACCACGACTGGCGGCAGGTCTCCTGGCTCGCGGGTCGCTGCCTTTCACCGCCTTCCCGGACACAAGTGTCCAGTGGCTCGTGGCGAAAGGCTCGCCGCTTACAGTTGCGGGGGCAGCCGCGGAATCGGGACTTCATTCGAACGGTATAGTGTTCGAGGAAGCGTCCCTCACCGCATTCCCTTTTGATCCCCGAGGGGAACCGTCGTCATGACGTTAATTTGAAATCGCGAAAACTGTCAACGACGCCGGTTCCGAGAAGGGGCGCGGATCATTCCGACAAGAAATGTTCGATCAACGCGCATTAAACGGGGACAAACGGCCATCCTGACGTCGCAGCTGTCATCGGCATGTCAACCAACTTCCGTAACAGGCTTCCGATTTAGAGATATTCTATGGAGCCTGCCATGACCGGTCGACTGTCCCGCCGCCGTTTCCTCTCGACCACCGCGGGCGCAGGCGTCGCTTCGCTGGCGATGCCCTATCTCAGCCGCGCGGCGGATCGCCCGGTCATCACGCATGGCGTGCAATCGGGCGATGTCGGCGCTGATGGCGGCGTGGTGTGGGCGCGCGCGGACCGGCCGTCGCAGATGATGGTCGAGGTCGCCACCACTGAATCGTTCAAGGACGCCCGTGCGCTGCCGCCGATCGCAGCACTCCCCGAGAGCGACTTCACCGCCAAAATGCTGCTGGAAAATCTCCCCGCAGGCCAGGATATTTTCTACCGCGTCAAATTCCGCGACCTGTCGCATACCGACATCGTCGGCGAGCCAGTGGTCGGCCGCTTCCGCACCGCGCCTGCGGACCGGCGCGACGTCAGCTTCGTCTGGGGCGGCGATGTCGCCGGGCAAGGCTGGGGCATCAATCCCGACGATGGCGGCATGTTCACCTTCGCCACCATGCGCAAGCACAAGCCGGACTTCCTGCTTCACTCCGGCGACACCATCTATGCCGACGGCGTCATTCCTGCCGAAGTGAAGCTCGCTGACGGCAAGACCTGGAAGAATCTCACGATCCCGGAGAAGGCAAAAGTCGCCGAGACGCTCGACGAATTCCGCGCCGCGCACAAATACAATTTCCTCGACGACAATCTGCGCGCCTTCAACGCCGAGGTACCGATCTTCGTGCAGTGGGACGATCACGAAGTCACCAACAACTGGTCGGCCTCCAAGCAGCTTCCCGCCGCCTACAAGGAACGCGACATCACCTTGCTCGCCGCCCGCGCCGCGCGCGCGTTCCACGAGATGTATCCGCTGCGTGAAAGCCTCACTGAGCCCGGCCGGGTCTATCGCACTCTCAATTACGGCCCGCATCTCGACGTGTTCATGCTGGACGAGCGCAGCTATCGCGGCCCCAACGGTCCCAACCTGCAAACCGCCTACGGGCCCGACAGCTATTTCATCGGCCCCGACCAGCTGTTGTGGCTCAAACGCGCCCTGCTGAACTCGCGCGCCACCTGGAAGGTGATCGCATCCGACATGCCGCTCAGCATCATCGTCTATGACGACGCGCCGAACAAAAAAGGCTCGGAGGCGTTCGCGCAAGGCGACGGCCCGCCGCGCGGCCGCGAGCTTGAAATCGCCGACCTGCTGCGCTTCATCAAGACCGCAGGCGTCACCAACACCGTGTGGCTGACGGCAGATGTGCACTACGCCGCCGCACATTACTACAATCCGGACAAGGCGCAGTTCCAGGACTTCGAACCGTTCTGGGAGTTCGTCTCCGGTCCCCTGCACGCCGGCACCTTCGGACCGAACGAACTCGATAACACCTTCGGGCCCGAGGTGAAATTCATCAAGGCGCCCGGCGCGGACAAGCAAAACCTGCCGCCTTCGGCCGGAATGCAGTTCTTCGGTCACGTCAAGATCGAGGGCGCGACCGGACAGATGACGGTGACGTTGCGCGATCGCGCCGATGTGGCGTTGTGGTCAACCACGCTCGATCCTAAGCAGGGGTAGAACGCAGAAGCGCCGGGCCGTTCAGCGCTTGTTGCCGCTGTCGGTTGGGCGCTGCAGTATCGCTCGCAGCGCGTCCGACGAATATGGCTTGGGCAACCGCGGCATGTCCACAAATGCGGCCGGGAGCCTGACATCGGCGCCATAGCCGGTGACGAAGACAAACGGAATTTTCAACGCCTCCAGCCGCTCCGCGATCGCAAAGCTCTTTTCGCGAACCAGGCCGACATCGAGCAGCGCGAAATCCGGCGGACGCGCGGCGATCATTTCGAGCGCCCTGGCCACGTTTCCCGCGGTCCGGATGGTTTTCACTCCGAATCCCAGGATCGTATCCTCGAAGTCGAGTGCGATGATCGGGTCATCCTCGACAATCAGCACATCGTCGGGCATGCGGTCGGAAGGGGCGGGTTCCATGATCTCGCCGGGTCAGAACATAAGATTTTGATCGGATGCCCGGGATCGAAACCCCGGCGGAGGACAGCCTGCTATCGACGCCTGTGACAGCGCATCGACGGGTTCCCGCGCTGAAACCACCACATCGAGGTTCCGCTTGTCTGTGCACTTGTGTACACAAAAATCCGATCCGGTCAGTTATTGTCGCGGCATCGAGAAAGAGGACATTTCGGGATGGCGGCGCGACAGGGAGAAAGGGCTGACAGCAGCGATCGGCCGTTCAACAACCTGTTGCGGCGGCTGAATGCCAGCGACTTTGCCCTGATCGAGCCCTTCCTCGCGCATGAGGAGGCGGGCGCCAACGAGCTGCTTTATAATCCCGGCGACGATGTCGAGATCGTTCATTTTCCCTGCGGACCCAGTCTGGCGACGTATCTCGTCTCCAACGAAGACGGCCGCGACGTCGAGACCATCCTGGTCGGCCGCGAAGGCGCGGTTGGCGGAATTGTCAGCGAGGGCTACCTGCCGGCGTATACTCGCATCGTGGTCAAGTTCGGCGGGCCGTTCGTGCGGCTGCATGTCGGCAAGCTCGACGCCGCCAAGGCAAAATCCGCCACGCTGCGCAACGTGTTCGCGCGCTACGCCGACTGCATGCTGGCCCAGATCTTCCAGTCGGTCGCCTGCAACGCGATCCATTCGATCGAACAGCGCACCGCGAAATGGATCCTCTCGGCGATGGAACGCACCGATGGCAACGACATCGTGCCGCTGACCCACGAGCAACTGGCGACCCTGCTGGGCGTCGGCCGCAGCTATACCAGCCGCGTGATACAGACCTTCAAGGCGGAAGGCGTCTTGGAGACCCGTCGCGGCTCGATCCTGGTACTCAACCGCGACGCGCTGCAGATGCGGGCCTGCCTCTGCAATGAATCGGTCAAGAACCACTTCGAGGAAGTGCTGCGCGGGGTGTATCCGACTGACGGGTCCGTGTAGGTTGAGGGCTGCTTCCCTCCAGCACTGAACCCCGTTTGAGCCAGCATGAACCGTTTTGTCGTCGCCAGCGCCATTGTGTTGATTTTCGGGAGTGCGGCGACCACGGCGTCGGCACAATTTCCGACGCCGGGATTGACCGAGCAGCCTGGACCATTCGTCCGCGAGGCGTTCGCTTCACCTTACGGCCGCGCGTTGATTGCCGAACTGGGGCGGGCGCTACGCAGTGACGCCGATCCTGCATGCCTGAGTTCGAAAGGAATCGCGCCAGGTCAACTACCGTTTCGCGGCGAAGAATTGCTGATCAAATGGTGGACGCGCGCGACGGAAGCCGCGAAGTCTCTCGTCGATTTCGGAGCCTATGAAAAGGCCTTCTCCGGTAACGCCGACCTGAAGAACCTGCGGGAACAATCCGAGATCAAGCAATATCTCGATATCGAGCGGCCGTTGCGGCTGGCAAGATTGCTCGATTTCATCTTCGAACAGTTCGATCGCTATAATCTTCTGAACGGCATCAAGATCGCAGCGATATCGCCGACGAGGACCGGAAACGACGAATTACAGCATGCGAATCCTACCGAAGCGGCTGAAGACGCCTTGGACGAATTCATCGCAACCCACAAATCGGCTCAAATAGAGCGGTTTCTGGCGCTATCCGAACAGGCCGCCGAAGCCGTGCAGGGCGCCACCGACAGAGACCAGGCAATCCGAATGGGACCGGACACGTTTTTTCGAGGAATGGATCGCGATCTGGCCGAGTTGTGCATCGGTTCGCGCCGATAAACCGGTTTCGGACCTTGATGCGGCCGGTCCGGCGTTAAGCGTTTTCGCCGAAATCCGCCTCGACCGGCTAAAGTCCGGGAAATGCCTATGAATTTTGCGCGACGAGATCAGGTTTCTCGTTGTTTTTCGGCGATTTCTGACTATATTGCGCCGCAACGAGTAGGGTATGCCCGGTCCTTTTGGCCGGGCTTCCTTTTTGGGCGTCGTGCGCCCTTCAGAATTCCAGGTTTTTGAGCGTGATCCGGAAAAGTGGGTCCCGGTTTTCCGGCGAGATCGCGCTCCAGCCATTGTCCGAGCCAGAAGAACAGCTATGAACCTCCGCAACGTCGCCATCATCGCCCACGTCGACCACGGCAAAACCACGCTGGTCGACCGCCTGCTGCAGCAATCCGGCACCTACCGCGACAACCAGCGCGTGGTGGAGCGCGCGATGGATTCCAACGATCTCGAGCGCGAGCGCGGCATCACCATTCTCGCCAAGGCCGCTTCGGTGCAGTGGAAGGACACCCGCATTAACATCGTCGACACCCCCGGCCACGCCGATTTCGGCGGCGAGGTCGAGCGCATCCTCAACATGGTGGATGGCGCGCTGGTGCTGGTCGACGCCGCCGAAGGCCCGCTGCCGCAAACCAAATTCGTGGTCTCCAAGGCGCTCAAGGTCGGGTTGAAGCCGATCGTCGTCATCAACAAGGTCGATCGGCCGGACGCGCGGCCGACCGAAGTCATCAACGAGGTGTTCGACCTGTTCGCGGCGCTCGACGCCTCCGAAGAGCAGCTCGATTTTCCGATTCTCTACGGGTCGGCCAAACAGGGCTGGATGGCGGAAAGCCCGGACGGTTCGCACGACGCCGGCATGCAGCCGCTGTTCGACCTGATCCTGCGCCACGTCGCGCCGCCGACGGTGGAGGAAGGCCCGTTCCGCATGATCGGCACCATTCTGGAGGCCAATCCCTATCTCGGCCGCATCATCACCGGCCGCATCACCTCCGGCACCATCAAGCCCAACCAGGCCGTCAAGGTGCTGGGCGGCGACGGCAAGCTGATCGAAACCGGGCGGATCACCAAGATCATCGCGTTTCGCGGCATCGAGCGCACGCCGCTCGACGAAGCCGAAGCCGGCGACATCGTCGCCATTGCCGGCCTCACCAAGGGCACTGTGGCCGACACCTTCTGCGATCCGTCCGTCGATACGCCGCTGAAGGCGCAACCGATCGATCCGCCGACGGTGTCGATGTCGTTCATCGTCAACAACTCGCCGCTCGCCGGCACCGAGGGCGACAAGGTAACCAGCCGCATGATCCGCGACCGGCTGCTGCGCGAGGCCGAAGGCAATGTCGCGCTACGCGTGACGGAGGCCACCGACAAGGATTCGATGGAAGTTTCGGGCCGCGGTGAATTGCAGCTTGCGATCCTGATCGAGACCATGCGCCGCGAAGGTTTTGAACTGTCGGTGTCGCGTCCGCGCGTCGTCTTGAAGAAGGACGAGACGACCGGCGAATGGCAGGAGCCGATCGAAGAGGTCGTGATCGACGTCGACGAGGAGCATTCCGGCGTGGTCGTGCAGAAGATGAGCGAGCGCAAGGCCGAGATGATCGAGATGCGGCCCTCCGGCGGCCATCGCCTGCGGCTGGTGTTTTATGCGCCGACCCGCGGTCTGATCGGCTATCAGGGCGAATTGCTCACCGACACCCGCGGCACCGCGATCATGAACCGGCTGTTCCATGGCTATGCGCCCTACAAGGGCGACATCCAGGGCCGCCGCAATGGTGTCCTGATCTCCAACGACCAGGGCGAAGCGGTCGCCTATGCGATGTTCAAGCTGGAAGACCGCGGCCCGATGATGATCGAGCCGGGCTGGAAGGTCTACAAGGGCATGATCGTCGGCGAGCACACCCGCGACAACGACCTCGAGATCAACATCCTCAAGGGTAAGCAGCTCACCAATATCCGTACCACCTCGAAGGATGAGGCGGTGCGCCTGACGCCGCCGATCCGGATGACGCTGGAAAAGGCGCTGGCCTATATCGAGGACGATGAGCTGGTCGAGGTGACCCCGAAATCGATCCGGCTGCGCAAGAAGTTCCTCGACGCCAACGACCGCAAGCGCGCGGAAAAGGCCAAGGAAGCGGTGGCGTAAGCAAATATGCGAATGGCGAGTAGCGAATAGCGAATAGAAGCGTTTCCGTACCACCTTGTTTGCTATACCCTATTCGCTATTCGCCACTCACTATTCGCCTTCTTCATGACCCTCCCCTCCGAAGTCGATGTCGCCATCATCGGCGCGGGCGCCGCAGGCCTCGGCGCGGCGCGCGCGCTGGAGAGTTCCCGCCTCTCGGTGATCGTGCTGGAAGCACGCGACCGCGTCGGCGGGCGGGCGCATACCATCATGGCGGCGCCTGACATCACCTTCGACCTCGGTTGCGGCTGGCTGCATTCGGCCGACCAGAACTCCTTCGTCAGGATCGCCGAACAATTCGATTTCGAGATCGACAAGACCCGGCCGCCGTGGCGCGAGCAGGCCTATGACAAGGCATTCCCGCCTGACGAACGTGCCGACTTCATCGCCGCGCTGGACGCCTTCTACGACCGCGCCGAACAAGCCGCGAAGAAGGCCATGGAGGCTGGCCGCGACGGCGCCGCCAGCGCGTGCCTCGAACCCGGCAATCGCTGGAATCCGATGATCGACGCGATCTCGACCTACGTGAACGGCTGCGAGCTCGATTCCGTCTCGATCCTCGACATGGACGCCTACGAAGACACCAACATCAATTGGCGGGTGCGGCGCGGCTACGGCGCGCTGATGGCGGCCTATGGCGCGCCCGCGCCGCTTGCGTTCAATTGCGAAGTGACGCTGATCGATCATTCCGCCAGGCGCGTGCAAATCGAGACCTCACGGGGCCGGCTTTCCGCCGGCAAGGTCATCGTCACCGTACCGACCAATCTCATCGCCAGCGAGGCCATTCGATTTCATCCCGCGCTTCCGGCCAAAGTCGACGCCGCGCGCGGCTTGCCGCTCGGCCTTGCCGACAAGGTGATGCTGGCGCTCGATGAACCCGACGCGCTGCCGAAGGACGGCAATCTGCGCGGCGCCACCATGCGCACCGCGATGGGCACCTTTCATCTCCGCCCGTTCGGCCAGCCCTGCATCGAAGGTTTTTTCGGCGGACGCTTCGCGCGTGAGCTGGAAGATGCCGGCGACGGCGCGCTGGCGGCGCAGAGCATCGACGAGATCGCAGGCTTCCTCGGCAATGATTTCCGCCGCAAACTAAGGCCGCTGTCGGAATCGCGCTGGGCCCATGACCCGTTCGCCCGCGGCTCCTATTCCCACGCCCTGCCCGGCCATGCCGGGAAACGCGCAGTGCTGGCTGCGCCGGTCGACGGGCGTTTGTTCTTTGCGGGGGAAGCCACCTCGCTGAACTTCTTCTCTACGGCGCATGGAGCGCGGGACAGCGGGGAACGGGCGGCGGGAGAGGTTGTTGTCGCTTCGCGCGCGAAGGGCTGAGCACCAGTCCTGTCATTGCGAGGAGCAAAGCGACGAAACAATCCAGCGCTATTCGAGCATGGATTGCTTCGCTTCGCTCGCAATGACGGCCTAAGCATTCATTTTTGAGCCGCAACAGAAAAGAAGCCTCTAACCCTTAAAAACCTGATCTCGATGAAACTTCAAATAGTGCGCGTTTGGATAGAGAGTTTGGTTTTTGGGTAGGTGAATCACGCCATTCTTATTTAGAAGACGAACGGCGTCTTCCGGCACGTGGTTCTTGGCGACCAGGATCTGGTAATCGTCGCCAATCGAAACAAGTCCTCGGTCGAACATCCAATGCACTGTTCCGGACAGCGCCAGTCCGTTGCGAACAGAATCGGGACCTTTTGACGCTACGGGCTGGATGTGCGCAGCCTGAACTTCGGGACGGCCTCCCCCGTTGATCAACTGCAATCCCGTGATGGCGCACCGATTCGAGTAGGCGGAGCGCACATTGTGCATGAAGGATCGTTCTCGGAACGGACGAGAGACCATCATTTCGACAATTGGTCGCTCGAATGGCACCGGCGGTTCCGAAAAACCGGGCAACGCAGCTTCTAACGTTAGATTCTCGCCAAGAATTGGAGCAAAGCCAGCCTTCAATATTCGATCGAACTCGCCATCGGGAATGAGTCGCACCGCACGTCCGAAGGCACCCTTGTTTGTGCTTCCATCATCTTTTTTAAGTGCACTCTCGTAATACTCATCACCCTCATAGAATGGAACAGCGGCGTCGAAATCTAAATAGGTGGCGCGATCGATCAATGCAAAATAATGATCTGGCAGCGCGGGATCTTCTATTACCAATTCAACCCGCGCCACGCCAAAGTAAGATTGTCGACCTCCGCGACTCGAAAGTTCTGAACTAGATCTGCGGGGCTCATAGTAAACGATATAATCGCCTACGGTCTGTTGGACATAATTTAGATACGTGCGCGGAAAGTGGTATCGTTCCTCGGGGAGGTCTTTGTAGCTTGGAGTAACCTTCGTAGTGAAAACTGCCTTGGTCATAAAATAAAGCCTGCGAGGGCTAGCTATCTCGGCCTACAACTCAAAGCAGCTTTGATCTTTTGGATAGGCAGAGCACTAAGCTAACGCTTACTCCATCACCCTCGCCCTGAACTCCGCATCCGGAACAAAGCACTCCTCATACTTCCCGAAAATCCGGTAGCGATTCCGGGCGACGAGATTGTAGACCGCGTCGCGCAGCGGCTTCGGCACCGCGAGCAAGGCGCGCGCCCAGCCCAAGCCGGGCAAACTCGATAACACCGTCAACGCGCCGTCGGATTTGAACCAGGCGACGCCACCGTGGATAACCGCGTTGGTGTCGGGATCGTCGGGATCGATGCCGAATGCCTGCGCCAGCCGGGTGCCGTAGGCGGACTGGATCGCGGTGAAGCGAAACCGGCGGCTGGTGTCGCGCGCGGCGACGAAGCGGATCCAGCGCGAGCAGAACACGCAGACGCCGTCATAAAGAATGACGTCATCGTCGGGCCATGGGTTCATCGCTCGCCGCATCATCGCTTCTTCGCCACGGTCGGCCTCAGTGGTTTCAGCGCACGATCCAGTTCCGGTCCGGCGCTTTTGACGCCGCTCTCGGTTTCCGCCAGCCAGTGGCCTTCGCTGCCGGACGCCGGCAGCACACGAAACTCGACCCGGCCGCCGCTGCCACGAAACGCATCGGCCAGTTGTCGCGACAGTGCCGGCGAGAAGTAGCTGTCGTTGGCGGCGACCAGCCACGTCACCGGCACGCGCGCGGCCTTGCCGAACTCGGCCGCCGCCGAAATTAGCGTGTGCGGCGCGCAGACCTGGTTGGGAAAATCGTTGGCATGGCCGCCGCGCCCCGGCGCAAAGGCAATGATCGCCGAGACCTGTTGCGGTGACTCACTGGCCAACGCCAGCGCACCCCATGCGCCGGCCGAATGCCCGACGATGATCATGCCGTCCTGCCGGACAAACGACTGCTTGCGCAAAAAGCCCGCAGCCGCCGCGATCGCATCGGCGGTGGCGCGTCCGGCGTTGAGATAGTTGGCCTCATCGCAGCCGCCCTGATCTTCGAGGTAGCGACCGCCGGTCGCGCCGTGTCCCGGGCGTTCCGGCACCAGCACCGCGAAGCCGCGCGTGACCAGCCACGCCGACAGCGCCCGATATTCCGGTTGCGGCATTTGCGCGCGTCGCAGCACGTTCTGCGTCGAAGCGTGCGCGATCACGGCGAGCCGGAATGGCCCGTCGCCGGGCGGACGAAACAGCACGGCGTGCGCCGCTGTATCCATCGCCGGCGACGGCACCAGCCATTGCTGCATGCGGCCGGGCTCGGCTTCGGGGCCTTGCGCGCCGAAGCCGGTTTGCGCCGTCACGCTCTGCGTACAGATCAATCCAAGCACAACCACAACGAAAAGCGATTTGCACGCTGGCATGAATATCCCTGACGCCTGCCGAACAGTCGGTTCGGATTCGCGGAACAGAATAGCCACCGCGAATCAGATCCGGTGCATTTTTCCGTGAACGGCGCCGTTCCCGTGCGCGGGATTCGGATCGGTGTCCCCTGCCGATTCTCGCCGAAGTGTCGCCCGGAGCGCTCCCCTGTCCTTTTTCGGTACAGCAAAACGTGAAAACTGATGCCCAAAATCCACAGGTTAACCGATAATTAACGATGGACCTTGAAGCCGACGCGCTGACTTGCTTTGATCAGAACCATGAGCACAACCCTGATCGAGGTTCGGCCGGCCAAAGCTGCGGACGCAGCCGCGGTGGCGTCCACCCATGACGAAGCCTGGCGCTCGGCCTATCAGGGTATCATTCCCGGTGCCGAGCTGGAGAAGCTGATCAATCGCCGCGGCCCGCAATGGTGGGATAGCGCGATCCGCAAGGGCAGCCGCGTCAGCGTGCTGGTGTTCGGCGACAAGGTCGCGGGCTACGCCAATTACGGGCGCAACCGCGCGCGCAGCCTGCATTTTGAAGGCGAGATCTACGAACTTTATCTGCGGCCGGAATTCCAGGGCCTTGGCTTCGGCCGCCGGCTGTTCACCTCCGCCCGGCGCGATCTGCTGCAGAGCGGGCTGAAGAGCATGGTGATCTGGGCGCTATCGGACAACGATCCGGCGACGGAGTTTTATCGCGCCCTCGGCGGCCGCATGGTGGCGCGCTCCTCGGAGAAATTCGGGCCCAAATCGCTCGACAAGGTCGCCTTCGCCTGGACCAACTGACCCCTGCGGCATTTGCAGGCGTTGCCGGATTTTGAAGTATTTCAAAACCGGCCTAGGCTCACGCCGCAGCCTCGGTCCAGGACTAAACTTCAGGCCGGAACCTAACTTCAGGCGAAGCGGAGCCATCCATGCGTATTGACGCCATCTCGATCGGGATCAATCCGCCGCACGACGTCAATGTCATCATCGAAGTGCCCGTCGGCGGCGAGCCGATCAAATACGAGATGGACAAGGACGCCGGTACGCTGGTCGTCGACCGGTTTCTCTATACCGCCATGCGCTATCCCGGCAATTACGGATTCATTCCGCACACGCTGTCCGGCGACGGCGACCCCTGCGATGTGCTGGTCGCCAACACCCGCGCCATCGTCCCCGGCGCCGTGATGAGCGTGCGGCCGGTCGGCGTGCTGCTGATGGAAGACGAAGCTGGCGGCGACGAGAAGATCATCGCGGTGCCGTCGTCAAAACTGACGCAGCGCTACGACAAGGTGAAAACCTACAGCGACCTGCCCGACATCACGCTGCAGCAGATCCAGCATTTCTTCGAACACTACAAGGATCTCGAACCCGGCAAGTGGGTGAAGGTACTGCGCTGGGGCGGCGCCGAGGATGCGCACCAACTGATCCTGGAAGGCATCGCCCGCGCCAAGGGGAAGTAAGCTTCGAGACGCGTCGCGCGCCTCGAGGGTGCGCTCTTCTTCCCCCTCTCCCGCTTGCGGGGGAGGGTCGGGGTGGGGGCTCTTCAGCGCAACAATTTGCGATGTTGGAGATACGCGAGGGGGCGACACTCTAACTTTGAATAGAGCCCCCACCCACCTTGGCTTCGCTCAGGCACCCTCCCCCCCCCCCGCAAGCGGGAGAGGGAAGAGACATCACACCGCCGGCCTGGGTAACCCGTGAATGGCACACGCCGCCCGCAACGTGTTGACCAGAAGGCAGGCCACCGTCATTTGACCGACGCCGCCGGGCACTGGCGTGATCGCGCCCGCGACTTCCAACGCCTCCGCAAAGGCGACGTCGCCAACCAGTTTTGTCTTTCCGTCCGCGCCGGGCAACCGGTTGATGCCGACATCGATCACGGTGGCGCCCGGCTTGATCCAGTCGCCGCGCACCATCTCAGGTCTACCGACCGCGGCATAGACCAGATCGGCGCGGGCGCAGAGCTGGGCCAGATCGCGCGAGCGCGAATGCGCGATCGTCACGGTGGCGTTCTCGTTCAGCAGCAATTGCACCAATGGACGGCCGACCAGATTGGAACGGCCGATCACGATGGCGTTCATGCCTTCGAGCGAGGCGTGCACGCTCTTGGTCAGAATAATGCAGCCGAGCGGCGTGCATGGCGACAGCGCGGCCAACCCGCCCGCCAACCGTCCGGCATTGTTCGGGTGCAACCCATCGACATCCTTGGCCGGATCGATAGCATTGATGATGGTTTCGGTGTGCAGCGATTTCGGCAGCGGCAGCTGCACCAGTATGCCGTGCACACTCGCGTCGCGATTGAGCTTTTCGATCAGCGTGAGCACATCGTCCTGCGCGACGTCGGCCGGCAACACATGCTCGAACGACGCCATGCCGGCGGCCTGGGTCTGCTTGTGCTTGCTGCGGACATAGACTTCGCTGGCGGGGTCGTTGCCGACCAGCACCACCGCGAGCCCGGGCGTGATGTCGTGCTCACGTTGCACCCGCGCCACCTCTTCGGCGACGCGACCGCGGAGCTCTGCCGCAATGAGCTTTCCATCGATGATTTTGGCCGTCATCTCAATCCTTTGTCTCAACCGTCATGGTCTCGGCCGACTTGGTTTCGGCCGACTTGGCGGCGATCAGTCTTCGCAAGGTGTCGCCGAGTTTCGCGGGATCGCCGTCGACGGCGATTTGCTTGAGACGGGAGGTCGGGCCCGAGAGCAGGCGGACCTTGCCCCTGGATACGCCCAGCGATTTGGCAAGCAGCTCCATCACCGCCCGATTGGCCTCGCCGCCCTCGGCGATGGCACGGACGCGGATCTTCACCACAGCGCGCCCATCGGCGAGCGTTTCAAGCCCGTCGATGTCGTCGCGGCCGCCGCGCGGCGTGACGCGGATTGCGACGCTGATGCCCTGGGTGGAATAGCGCCAAGGTTCCATCAGGCGTCCGTGCCCGCGATCAGAATACGCTGGGATAGATGTAATAGGTGATCACCCGCTGGATGAACATGATGATCAGGATCAGGACGATCGGCGAGATATCGAGGCCGCCGAGGTTAGGCATGAACGACCGGATTGGCGCCAGCAGCGGTTCGGTGATCCGGTACAGAAACTCCGCCACCGCCGCCACGAACTGGTTGCGCGTGTTCACGACATTGAAGGCGATCAGCCAGGACAGGATCGCAGACGCAATCAGCAGCCAGACATAGAGATCAAGAACGATGAGAACGATGTCGAGAACGGCACGCATGCAGGCTTACTCGCAGGTAGGTCGCGGATTCGACTTCCTGCTAAATATCGGTTCCATCCCGCGCAAACAAGGGAAGTTCCGGGCAAATGCCTCGGAAAACAGCGATTTCACCGTTCTTGACTTGGCCTTGGCGCGGATTGTAAATGGCGCCGATTGCTGGCCGTCATTTACCTTGTGGCGGTCGCGATGGGGCCATAGCTCAGCTGGGAGAGCGCGTCGTTCGCAATGACGAGGTCGGCGGTTCGATCCCGCCTGGCTCCACCAGCCTTCGCAGGCTGCGCCTGCTTCGGCTCGGCAAGCCTATCGTAGCGAAGGCTGCCGCGTCGTAGCCCACTTGGGCGAAGACGGGCCTCGGCGAGCCTCGCCCCTAACGCCTCCCTCACTTCCCCGTAAACCGCGGCGGCCGCTTCTCCATAAAGCTCGCTACGCCTTCGCGGAAATCGCTGCCGCGCAGCGCCACCACCATTTCCCGGTTGGCGTCGATGGTCGCCTCCGCCAGGGTCTGGAACGGCACATCATAGAGCTGCCGCTTGATCACCGCGATCGCGCTCGGCGAGACGAAGTCGGCGAGGTCGCGCGCGTAGGCATAGGTCTGCTCGCGCAATTGCTCTGGCGGATACAGCCGGTTGACGAGACCGATCCGCAACGCCTCTTCGCTGGACACCCGGCGCGCCGACATCAGCAGGTCAAGCGCGTTGGCGTGTCCGACAATGCGCGGCAGCATCCAGCTGATGCCGTGCTCGGCGATCAGCCCGCGGCGCGAGAACGCAGTCGTGAACACCGTATTGTCGGCCGCGAAGCGCAGGTCGCAATACAGCGCGTGCACGAGGCCGATGCCGGCGGTGGCGCCGTTCAGCATGCCGATGACGGGCTTCGGGATCGACGGATAATAGGCGTAGCGGGTCTGCCAGTCCGGCCTGCGGTTCATGTCGAATGGCGGCACGCTGGCGGCGCGCTTGACGTCGTCGGGATCGAGCCCCTTCAGGGCGTCCATGTCGGCGCCGGCGCAGAACGCGCGCCCCGAGCCGGTCAGCACGATGACGCGCACATTGCCATCGGCGGCAGCCGTCTCCATGGCATGGCGCACATCGCGCTCCATGATCGGCGTCCACGCATTCATGCGGTCGGGCCGATGCAGCGTGATGGTCGCGATCTTGTCGCTGACGTCGTAGAGAATATGCTGATAGGTCACCGCGCTCTCCCTGTGTTCGCTGCCGTCTGCGACAACGTTTGTTGTCGATTCATGCCTTCGGACGATCGGCTTTCGCGCGCGACCCTTTTGCCCGCGCCAGATAATCGACCGTTTCCGGTCTTTCCTTGAGCCAGCCGGTCCAGCGCTTGAATACTTTGGCCATGCGGTCCGGCTCGACCCCGAGCTGTTCCATCGCGACGCCGCCGTTGACGGATTCGCGGTATTCGGCGATCAGGCCATCGCGCAGGATGAAGCGGCTGATGCCGTCAATCACGACGCGCTGGCCTTTGAACTGCGGGATCTTCGAGGTGAAACTCGACAGCGACCAGGCATATCCTTGTTCGCCGTCGAATACCGGGTCGAACATCTCCCAGCGGTAATCCGCGGCGTCGCGATGAAACAGCCCCTGCATCATATGCGCGATGTCGGCGCGGCCTTGGTGGGGGCCGTAGATGTAATCGTGATAGACCGCGTCCTCGGTGAAATGGCCGGCGAAGCGCGCGCCGTCGCCGGATTCCGCGGACCGCGTAAAATCGTCAAGTAGAACAGCGAATTGATCGCTGGTCATGTCGCCTCCCCGCTTGCTGGTTGGTGGGCGCAAGCTTGCGGGGCCGACACTATCACATTTGAAAATTTGAAAAGGCCTTTGGGATAGAAGCCGGCCGGCGCCGCAGCGAAGCCACGCGCGCTATTCCGCGGCTTCCGACATCACCGACAGCGGCATCCGCGCCAGCCAGCCGTCGAGAAAGGCCTTCAACCACGCGCGCTCGGTGACATCATGTACCGCGCGATCGGCGAAGTGATGGTGACGCAGCCGGGCGCCCGGCGATTCGAGCCGCTCGTGGCCGCGCGTGGTCCAGCGATGCATCATCGCGTAGGTCACATCGGGATGAAACTGCAAGCCGAAAGCGTGCTCGGCGCGGAACGCCTGGATTGGAAAGTCGCCGCCCTCGGCCAGCAATTCGGCGCCGCCGGGAAGTTCAAAGCCTTCGCGGTGCCAGTGATAGACGTGACCCGGCCAGTTCGGGCAGATTTCCAGCCCCGCCGACGTCGGCCGGATCGGATAATAGCCGATCTCGGTGCGGCCTTCCGGATGCGGCGCGACCCTGGCGCCAAGCTGCATGGCGAGCATTTGGGCACCGAGGCAGATCCCCAGGAACGGTCGCTGCTCCCTGAGCGGCACGGATATCCAGTCGATCTCCCGGCGGACGAACTCGTCGGGGTCGTTGGCGCTCATCGGGCCGCCGAAAATGACCGCACCAGCATGATTATCGAGCGTTTCGGGAAGGCGGTCGCCAAAGCGCGGACGCCGGATATCGAGCGGATGCCCCAGCGCCCGCAGCGCATTGCCGACGCGGCCCGGGGTCGAGGTTTCCTGGTGCAGGACGACCAGCACCGGCAGCAAGGGTGCGGCGGTCGAGGGCGCGGCGAATAGGCGGCCGGGAAAGCGTATCAGGGTGTTGGCGCTGGTTTTGCCCGCTTGAGACGACATCGACTTTCTTCTTTGGGCCTCTAGTGAGCCGGAAGGATACCTAAGCAATCGTTAATTTCGCGTGAGTTTCGTCACGTTGAGAAGCAAATCACGGGCCAAAGCATGCGCCCTTTGCTCCCTCAGCGCTTGCGCAGCTGAAAACGTCCCACCGCCGCCAGGATGAAGCCGCGCGGAAACAGCCGGAGCAGAAACGGCACCATCTTGATGCCGATGCCGGGCAACACGGCGCGCTTGTTGGCCATCAGTCCGCGATAGCCTGCCTTGGCAACATCCGCCGCCGAGATATTGAGGATCGCCGAATCGAACCCAGGTTCAAATCCGGCCCGCACCTGAAATTCCGACGGCACCGGCCCTGGACAAAGCGTGGTCACGCGCACGCCGCGCTGCGCGAGTTCACCCCGCAACGCCTCGGAGAACGACAGCACATAGGCCTTGGAGGCATAATACACCGCCATTCCGGGACCCGGCAGAAAGCCGGCGATCGATCCGAGGTTGAGGATGCCGCCACGATGCCGGATCAGCTGATCGGAAAACCGCAGCGACAGATCGGTCATCATGCGGATGTTGACGGCGATCATGCCAAGCTGTTCGTTGCGGTCCAGTTCGATCGCGTTGCCGAACAAACCGAAGCCGGCATTGTTGACGACGTATTCGACCTCGACGCCTTCGCCGGCCAGGGTGGCGGCAATCTTGTCGCCGGCATCGGGCTGTTCGAGATCGCAGCCAATGACAATCGGCGCCGCGCCGCCGCCGGCCACGATTTCATCCGCCAGCTTTGTCAGACGATCCACCCGACGCGCCACCAGAACGACGCGGTGGCCTTTTGATGCAAAAACGCGCGCCAGTTCGGCGCCTATTCCCGCCGAAGCACCGGTAATAAGCGTCACACGCTCGGTCACGATTGAATGCTCTTAAATCAATTACAGGGGATGCGGTTACCGCCAAGACGAGAGCATACGCTTTGGGCATGATGCAAGTCGTTCGCAAGCATAGCCGTGCGCGTTGAAACGCACGGCGCAGAAAATTGGATAGCAACGGTTTGGACTTACGCAGCTACCGGCGGCGCCCATCGAATACATTAAAAATTCGTCATGTCCGGTGCCGCACAATCGATGTGCCTGAATGGGTGGCGACCAACAGCTCACATGGCTGGATCGGCGATATCCGAACTGCTCGCGGTCGGAGCGCCCTGCTGGCCCGCGACGCGATGCTTGAGATCGATCCGGTCGCGCGAGGAAATGCCGAGCAGATCGGCGGCGCGCCAGACCACATTGTCCTCGAACTCGCTGACCTGGCCGTCGGCATAAGCCAGTTCCCACATCATCTCGACAATGCGGAGCCTGCCCTCCTCATTCACCGAGCGCATGATGACGCTGGTGAAATGATAGAGATCGACCGCTTCGCCTTCCACCAGCATCGCAGACGCAATCAATCGATCCGCCGTGCCGGGATCGAGTCCGAAGCGGCTTTCGATCAGCCCGTGAAGCTTGTGCTTCTCAAGTTCGGATGGTTCGCCATCGAGCGAAATGACGTGGATCAGCAGCGCCGTTGCCGCCAGACGATATCCGGTATCGTCGAATGTCCGATCCTGCTGCGCGCCGGGAGAAACGATATCGGCAATGAATTGGCGTAATCCGTCCAGCATCAATCTGTCTACCGAAAATGAGGCTCAGCGCCGCCGCGGCGATCGTCAATATATGGGCTGGAAAATCAATGCGTGCAATCCGTCCCGGTTGCATTACGGTTAGGCAATCTCAGGGTATTTCGTACACCACGATCTTGTCGGCGATGCCGCGAAGCGCCGCCTGCTTTTGAATGGGCTTGATCGCTTGCCTGTCGAGGATCGCGGCGACCGCCGGCGCGTCGATCACCGGCCCGGTGATATGGATCGCCTGCGAGGTCGACAGGCCCTGCACGCGGGCTGCGATGTTGACGGTCTGGCCGAAATAATCCTGCCGCTCGTTGAGCATGACCGCGAGGCATGGTCCCTCATGGATGCCGATCTTGACCACCAGATCGTCGGTGCCGCGCTCGACATTGAGCGCGTCCATGGCGGCGCGGATGCGCAACCCGGCGACAATCGCATGCTCGGGCCGGATGAACGTCGCCATCACGGCGTCGCCGATCGTTTTCACCACGGCGCCCTTTTCCGAGGAGATGATTTCCAGCAAGGCATGGAAATGCGCGCGAACCAGATCGAACGCGGCGAGATCTCCGACCCGTTCATACAGCGCGGTCGAGCCCTTGAGATCGGTGAACAGGAAGGTCAGCGAGGTGATTTTCAGCCGCTGATCGATGTTGAGATTGTCGGCCTTGAAGACGTCCCGAAACGTCTGGTTGGTCAGCATCCGCTTGGCGGTGAGGAACGGCTTGCGCTTGCCGATCAGATGATGGAGCGCGTCGGCGGCAATGAACACCGACGGCAGCACCCGGACGTCGGTCTGATTGTCGAGCGATAGCCGCAGCGGTCCGGGACGCAAGGTCATGGTCCCGACCGGCGCCTGAATCTTGTTGTACATCAGCGACAACTGCTGACGTTCCTTGGTCGGCTCACCCTGCACATCGATGAACTGGGCGGCGTGCGTCACCGGCTCAAATACAATGATGAATTCTGCCGGCAATTGCAGCGACAGTACCGCTTTCTCGTGAGCCGGCAGTTCGAGCGCATCCAGAACCACGTCATTGGAAAGCTCCGCGAACAATTCTTCGTTAAAATCGACGCCTGAGCTCCAGAAAATCTGCTTGAAATAGTCCCAGAGCGGCAAGGTGTTCGGGTCATGCGCCGCGATGCGCCGCACCCGGGGACTGACCGTGAAGGCGACCTCGACCTGTTCGTCGACCGAGGCTTCGTAGCCGCAGGCGCAGAGGCCGCAGTGATAGTCGTCGTGACGCAGCGATTTCAGCGTGGAATGGGCGTCGAGTACCCCGCCGCAGCCGGGGCACAGCACATTCCAGGTCAGATCGAACAGCCCGAGCCGCGATGCATGCAGAAAGCCGGAAATCACCTTCTCTTCGTCGAGCCCGGTCCGCTTCGAAAAATCCAGCGCGTTGATCCGGTTGAGCTGGTGGTCCTCGCCATTTTCGATCAGGTGCTGTATCGCCTCGGCCACCGCCGGATCGGCGGTCTGCTTGAGGACGGAAATCTGGGCCTGGATATCACTCATGTCTGGGTGCCCGCTTCTGAAGGTCGTCATCTGTCGCGGCATCGCATGGGGAATCTAAAACAGATTGCGCAAGCGTCCAAGCAATGCCTTCTCAACGCGGCGTAATGCGAAACATCGGCGAGCGATCGGGCTGCGTCGTCACCACGCCGATCGGGATCACCGGATCCTTGTCGAGCAGCTCGACCCGGAACGCGCCGATGATCTTGGCCAGCGCCAGCGTGGCTTCCACCAGCGCAAAATGCGCGCCGATGCAGACCCGGGCGCCGACACCGAACGGCAGATAGGCGAAGCGATCGGGCGGCGGCGCTCCCGGCATGAAGCGCGCCGGGACGAAGGCATTGGGATCGCGCCAAAGTTTTTCATGCCGGTGCAACAGCCACGGCGCAATCAGGATCACGTCCTTGCTCTTGACCGGGCGACCCGCAACGGTATCCGGGCCGGCAGCCGCCCGCGCAATCAGGAAGGCCGGCGGATAAAGCCGCATGGTCTCGTCGACCACCGCACGGGTGAATTTCAGCCGCTCAAACTCGAGCGCGCCGTTCACGGTTGCGCCTTGCACCTCGGCGGCCAACGCGCCCTGGCTCGGCGGGTCGAGCGCCAGCAGATAGAGCGACCAGAACAACGCAGTGGCAGTGGTCTCATGGCCGGCGAGAATCATGGTCGCCACCTGATCGCCGAGCTGCTCGTCGTTGAAGGCCTGGCCGCTCTCGGGATCGCGCGCGGCAACCATCAGATCGAACAGGTCGCGCGGCGGCGCGCCTTCGTTCTTGCCGCTGGCGCGGCGTTCCGCCATCAGCATGGCAATGAAGCTGGTCCATCGCTTGCGAAAACGGGCGCGGGAAAAATCCTGCGGGCTCGGCCAACTCAGCGGCAATAGCAAGTCGAGAAAATGCGGCCGCGCCAGCCGCGAGCCATATTCCATCACGAAGTCGCGCAAGGTCGCGCCGTGGCGGCTCATCTCGAATGAAAACATGGTTCGGCCGGCGATTTCGAGCGTCATCCGCTGCATCGCCTCGCGCAGATCGACCGGCGCGCCGCTCGCCTCCTTGAGCTTCGCAATCGTCTCGTCGGTGGCGGCCAACATGTGCGGAACCAGTGTCGAGACCGCGCGCGGCGTAAAGGCCGGGGCCAGCGTCCGCCGCTGGTGCTTCCAGGCGCGGCCTTCGGCGATCAGCAAGCCTTCACCCAGCATCGGGCGCAACACCCGGAAGCCCGCCGGGGTTCGCGTGTAGTTTTCGTAATTATCGACGAGCACATGCCGGATCGCGTCCGGGGCGTTGAGAATAAAGCTGCTGTGCCCGAAGAAACGGCCCTGGATGATGTCCTCTTCGTAAGCGCGCTGCCCCCAGGTGCCGATCACGCTCTCGCGCATCGCCGCCAGCCGCCCGAAGAAGGTCATGGTTTCGGGCGCACGCGGCGGGCTGGGGGGCACCAGCGGCTGACGCGCGACGGGCATGTCCCAGGCTTCGGCTATGCTCACTGATCGTCCTCGCGATTTCAGAAATAGATATGGCTGGCGCCGCGCTTCGCAATCCCTTCAGGTCCCGAATCCTGGCGCCATGACGGCGTGGGAAATGTCCGAAGCCGGGTTAGTAGGTCAATTCGGCGACCGCCATCCGGTTTTCCGATGCCGGCCACGCCCGCGCGACGATCTGTTCCTGGTTGAACAGCGCGGTCACGGGACGACCGATCTCCGCGTCCGGAAGCCGCAAGGTGCTGATCGAATTGGTCGGCACGCCCGGCTTCACATCCCCCGGCTCCTTGCCGTCGAACAACACGACATCGCGCGGCAGGCCGAAATATCCGCGCGGCCGCGACATCAACACGACCGCGCCGGCTCCGGCATCGGCGGATGCCAACGGACGCGCGGGGCGAAGATGCACGATGTCGGAGGAGCGCGGGAACGGCGAGCGGTAGTAATGCGTGGTGGTCGAACCGGCAGATGTGAGCACGATCTCGAGATACCAGGAGGGATCGACCTGCGCCGGTCCCCAGCGTCCGTCCGCGGCGGTTTGCGAAGAATGGATCGGGCCGCCGGCACGCTCGCCGGTGTCCGCCGAGACGCGATACACTTCCACTGACGCACCCGCCACCGGACGGTTGGTTTGAACGCCGCCCGGCGTGCCGGTCACCAGCCCGCTGAGCTTGACTTCCGTTTCCGGCGCAATCGCGATCCGGTCCGGCTCGCGGCCGGCGATGAATTTATAGATCTCGCGAAACGCGCGCGGGGAAAATGCGGTTTCGCGATGATCGACCGCGCCGAGCACGAGATTGGTGGCGCCCTTCAGCGCTGGGCCTTCCGCGGTGATCCCGGTTGGCTTGCCAGGCTTGCCGACGAAGCGGCCATCGGGTTGGGCAAATTTGTCGATGCCGTCGCTGCGCAAGGTCAGGAACGATGTGCCCGGCGTCACCTCGCTGTCGCCTTCGTTCAGCCCGCGCAGGAACGGACCGCGGCCATTGAATTCGTTGCCGAGGCCGTCATCCCAATCATAGACGCCATGATTGGGAACGCCGCACAGCACGGCATGGCTGACATCGGCGCCGCCACCGTTCTTGAGATAACTTCGGATCGAATTGCCGCCGCGCGAATTGCCGACGAGCGCGATGCGCGAGGCTCCGGTGCGGCGTTTCAATTCCTTGATGGCCTCGCCGAGTTCGCGGCGCTGGTCCTCGGTAGAGGACCGATTGGGCTGCGGCACCGAATCGTCGGTGCGCGCCAAAGGATCGGAAAAATTGATCGCAAACATGCGGTCGCGCGGAACGCCGTTGGATGCCATCCGCCACAGCGTCGTAATCCAGAGCGCCGCGTGGTCGCCATTGCCGTGGACAAAGAGGATCGGTGGAACTTCGGCGGTTCCGGCTGCCGCGGAATTTGTCTGCGCGGAAGCACCGGACCCAAGGCCATGCACCGCCAAAGGGAGTATCGAGGCACCTTTCAATATCGTCCGCCGCGAAATTCGCATTCATTGCCTCCCGTTGTTTGCAACCTTTTAGCCGGCCAATGTGACCGCTGATAGCGGCCTAACCACTGGACAGCCAAGGACTTTCGCGGGCATCACTTTAAATCGCGAGGAATCGAACGCCGAGCCCGCCGGCGCCTATGCAACGGGCCAAAACGGAACAGTCATGACCAGACAGCCGAGACAATCGATGTTTGCCGCCGACGGCGTCACGGCGCCGCTGCGGCACCCGGTGTTCCGACGCATCTGGCTGGCGAGCCTGCTCTCCAACTTGGGCCTCCTGATCCAGGGGGTCGGCGCCGCCTGGGCGATGACGCAGATGACGTCATCCGCCGACAAGGTGGCGCTGGTGCAGACCGCCTTGATGCTGCCGATCATGCTGATCTCGATGCCGGCCGGCGCCATCGCCGACATGTATGACCGGCGCATCGTCGCGCTGCTGTCGCTGTCGATCGCACTGGTCGGCGCCACCGCACTGTCGGTGCTGGCATGGTTCGGCCTCGTCACTCCGCAAATCCTGCTGACATTCTGCTTTATCGTCGGCAGCGGCATGGCGCTGTTCGGACCCGCCTGGCAATCCTCGGTCAGCGAGCAGGTGCCCTCGGAAACCCTGCCGTCCGCGGTGGCGTTGAACGGCATCAGCTACAACATCGCGCGGAGTTTTGGCCCCGCCATCGGCGGCATTGTCGTCGCCACCGCCGGCGCGGTCGCAGCCTTTGCCGCCAATGCCGCGCTCTATATCCCGCTGCTGGTGGTGCTGTTTCTGTGGCGCCGAACCAGCGAGCCGTCGCGGCTGCCGCGCGAGCGGCTCAACCGCGCCATCGTGTCGGGCGTGCGCTATATCGCCAACTCGCCCTCGATCCGTATCGTGCTGGCGCGAACGCTGGCGACCGGCCTGGTCGGCGGCTCGGTATCGGCGCTGATGCCGCTGGTCGCGCGCGACCTGCTGCATGGCGGCGCGCAGACCTACGGCATCATGCTCGGAGCGTTCGGCATGGGCGCGGTGATCGGCGCCTTGAACATCACCGCGTTGCGCAGGCGCCTCAGCGGTGAATCCGCGATCCGCGCCTGCACGCTGTCGATGGCCGGCGCCATCGCCGCCGTCGCGCTGAGCCGGCAGCCGGTGCTGACCGCGGCGGCGCTGGTGGTGGCCGGCGCGGTATGGATGGCGGCGATCGCGTTGTTCAATATCGGCGTGCAGCTCTCGGCGCCGCGCTGGGTCGCGGGCCGCTCGCTGGCGGCCTTCCAGGCGTCGATCGCCGGCGGCGTTGCGATCGGAAGCTGGGGATGGGGGCGTCTCACCGATGCGGCTGGTGTGGAAGCCGCGCTGTTGGTTTCCGCCGCGCTGATGTTCGCGCTGCCGCTGCTCGGCCTGTGGCTGCGGATGCCACCGGTCGGCGCCCGCAATGAGGACGCCGAAGTGCTCGCCGATCCCGAGGTGCGGCTGTCGCTGACCGGACGCAGCGGGCCGCTGGTGGTCGAGATCGAATATCGCGTCGACCAGGAAAGTGCGCGCGCCTTCCACAATGTGATGCAGGAGGTGCAGCTCAGCCGCCAGCGCAACGGCGCCTATGGCTGGTCGATCGCGCGCGACATCGCCGATCCCGAGTTGTGGACCGAGCGCTATCACTGCCCGACCTGGCTGGATTATCTGCGCCAGCGCAATCGCTCGACGCAATCCGAACGCGCGCTGCACCAGCGCGCGATGGATTTTCATCTCGGCCCCGATCCGGTTCGGGTTCGCCGCATGCTGGAGCGGCCGTTCGGATCGGTGCGCTGGAAGGAAGATACGCCGGACCGCGCCGCCGCCGAGGTGCTGCCGGTGGCTACCGCCGCGGGCAGCAGCACGTAAATTCCCACAACTGTCATCCGGGGCACCGCCGATGCGATGAATCCGGAATGACCAGGAAAATTATTGGCCGTGCTCGGTCAAAACTTTCGCGCAGGCCTTGCTGAGGCGGGCGCGATTTTGCTTCAGGCACGCCAGCACGACCTGGTCGCCGTCGTTGATCTGGGCGCGGCAGAACCGCGAGACATCCCGCGCGCAGGCATCGTGTCCCTGCTGGGCCGACGCCGCTGAAGCCATCAGAACGAAAGGGATGATGAAAAGAAATCTGGTCATGTCGCAACGCCTACCCGGTCTGGATCTGGGGGCGTTCTAGTCCGCTCAAATCAACGCCGCAACGGCTTTCAGCACCGTTGCGGCGGATCGGGAGGCCGGCCATAGCCGAACTACTTGGCAGCGACCTTGCCCGATTGAGCAGCCAGATCGCGGTCCATCACGGTCCTGCAGCCCGCGCTCAGACTGGAGCGGTTCTTGATCATGCAGGTAGTGATGCGCGGAATGTTGGGGATTTCGGAACTGCACAGGCGAAACGCGTCGCCGGTGCACATCTGCTGCGCTTCCGCACTGAAAGCGAAGCTCGAGGTCGACGCCAGCGCCTGGAAGGAAGCGGCGACAGCCAGAGCCAAACCAGCCTGGCGGATTGTCCGGGTGAGAAATGAGGTCATGGTGGGCTCCTGTTGGCCCACTTGGCGGGCCCGTTGCTGATGTCCCGACCATGCGCTCAAAGCGCCGGGCCGACTGTGACGACAGTCACTCGGCAAAGACGCCTGATTTTCTTCGCGGAAATCGCGATCCCGGGCAGCGGAACCGATGCCGCAATCCCGCCTCAAACGGCAAAATTTGTTTGCGGGAACCAAGCCCATGTTGGTGCGGCGTTAAGACCTCGTTCGCATTAATGCCCTCCTCCAACCATTTCCGGTTTTTTGGAAGGGCAAGCGATGCGTAACGCGTTAGGTCTGATATCGGCGAGTGTTGTTTCGGCTGTTGTGATCGCTGCGGTGTGGTTCTGGACATGGTCGCCGCGCGCCAATTTGGCCGCGCCCGCCACTGTCAGCGCGCGGCAGGCCGACCGGTTGCCGGCGACCGCGTCGGCGAGGCCTGCTCCGTTTCGCGACGATATCGAAGTGACCGCGGCGATCCCGGCCAGGCTTGCCGCGGCCGCACCTCCCGCACCTATGCCTGCCGTTCTCGCGCAGCCGAAAAGCAACTGCGCCAATCCCGATGCGCTGGGCGTCAGCCGCGTGGTCGAGATCGACACGACAGGTGGCCCGGGTTTCGGCTTCGAGCATTTCAAGCAGCTCGACTTTCTCACCGACAAGGAAGTCGTGCTGACGTTTGATGACGGTCCGTGGCCGGTGAACACGCCCGCCGTGCTCAAGGCGCTGGCTGACGAATGCACCAAGGCGGTGTTCTTTCCGATCGGCAAACACACCAGCTATCATCCCGCCATTCTCAAGCAGGTAGCCGCGGCGGGGCACACCGTCGGCGCCCACACCTGGTCGCATGCCAACCTGAACAGCAAGAAAGCCAGCGAGCAGCAGGCCAAGGATGAAGTCGAAAAAGGTTTCAGCGCGGTCAAGCTGGCGCTGGGCGCAGCACCATCACCGTTCTTCCGTTTTCCGCAACTACAACATAATCCGGCCGCGATGGCCTATCTCGGCTCGCGCAATATCGCGATGTTTTCGTGCGACGTGGACTCGTTCGATTTCAGGGCCAAGGACGCAGCCCAGATCGTCAATACCGTCATGACCAAGCTGGACAAGCAGGGCAAGGGCATCATCCTGATGCACGATTTCCAGAAGCACACCGGGGAAGCCTTGCCGACGCTGCTGAGCCGGCTGAAGGCCGGCGGCTACAAGATCGTACTCATGAGGGCCAAGGCGCCCCTGCAGACCTTGCCCGAATATGACGAAGCGCTGGTCAAGGACATGAAGCTGCCGACCGTGAGCGCGCGCGCGCTCAACAGCGTGGTGCAGACGGTTGCCGAATAGCCGGGAGCCGGAGGCGCGCGACCTGGGTCGTCATGCCCGGCGTTTGCCGGGTATCCATGTCTTGGCGACGTCTCGGGGGGAAAGACGAAGGCTGCGTCTCGGGGGAAGACGAAGACGTGGATAGCCGGTACGAATAACGAAAGCCCGGCCATGACGAAGGGTGAAGACCGCCTGGTCAGTAAATCCCGCGCCGATGCAGTGCGAATTTGATGCGCGCCAGCACCGATCTGCCCTTGGCCCTCAAGAGGCCAAACCGCGGGGCATGGCCGCGTCGCGCCGCCATTGCTTGTTGCTGCTGCATCCGCTGCCGGCTCTGATAGCGCATCGACGGACGCTGCCTGCCGGACAATTTCGCCTCCTCGGCAGCGCCGGCCGTGGCCGCGGGCCCGTCGCTCGACGCCAGAGTGGGGCCTCTGGTGATGCCCGCCTGCGCGGTTGCAGAGACAAGAACTAACGTCGCGACCAGAATGAATTTGCGCATGATGTGCCTCTCGTTGTGCGATGATGAGAGACTAGGTCGAACGAATTTACCGTTATGTGAGAAAGGTCACGCGGGTTCGCATAACGGCGCTGGCGCGCCCCGGCCGGCGTGCGCTAATGCGCTTTTTTGCGACTAGTCCGCCGAACGTCCTTTCACGATCAAATTCAATCTGGGGAATGGTGATTTATTCGGGCGTTTTGTTGAGCTACTTACCGATGACACGCCATCCGTTGCAGGTGGCACCTGCAAGAAATACACTAGAAAAGAGCTGGAATCATCTAGACGGCTGTTCAGTTTTGAAGATGAGAAGGTTCTTCTTCGCGGCGACCGTATAGAGATCGCGGATGATCTTACTCCACTGTTCTATTAGCGGCTCCAGGGCGCCGTGCTTAACTTCAACGGTGTCGCCGATGTAGTGCCAATTCGATATCGTGAAGTTCGGCCGATAGGCGGCGATGGCGGCGCGAACCTGATCTTCGAATTTGTAGCCTTTGAGAACTCCGGCATTGTGCATGATGCTATTGCGCACCCATATGAGAAACTCCATGCATCTAATTTCGCGGTCCAGAGACATCCCGCAAAGCTGCGCATATACTTCAAGAAGGTGAATTGTCCTCGATGTTCCGTTCCGTTCTTTGGATATGGGTGATTTCGGCTGAAGGACCGTCATCGACCATTCCACGGCTGAGGTGAGGGCAGCTAGGGCGGCGTATCGAACCCTCATTGGAAGGGCGACATCGAAGCGGAAATCAGCGCTATCGAGCAGATGTTGACGATAACCAAAGGCTTCGGGTTCTTCGATGCCCGAGTCAGCTACCCGCTGATCGATTCCTTCAAGTACGACCCTCTTTTGCTGTTGTATGTTCTTTTCCGAGAATTTTAAGAACGCCAAAATGTCTGAAAGAACGCCAAGTTGATTTAAGGCGAACATCGGAGCGTTGAGTAACGTTTCCGCGTCTAGGGCCATTGGGAACGCCAAGGTATTAGCCGTGGTTACGGGGTGGTTCCCTTGTCTGAACTGAAATGTCCGACGGTAAAATCGGTCAGGAAATATCTAATCTATTCAATAGTCTATTTGGTGCCGCAAACAGGATTCGAACCTGTGACCCCGTCATTACGAATGACGTGCTCTACCAGCTGAGCTATTGCGGCGGACCATACGGCGCGTTCGGCGACGGGGCTGAAAACGCTCGCACCTGATATCGGGCAACGTCCGATTTTGCAAGAAAAACGCAGCCGCGCGGAGATAAGAACCCTTTTTGACGCGTTTTCCCGGCGTGACCCGGTACCCACCCCCGGATCAAGTCCGAGGGCATGCTTCGCTCGAAAACGCTTTGCTCACCCGCCCCAGCGCGACAGGAAACCGCGCCAGCCGCCGGCCTGGCCTTGCGAGGGGCTGATTTGTTCCGCGAATTCGTCACGCCCCAGATCGTCATCGATGCCGGGATCGTCGGGCGCCCGGACAATCGGAATCACCACGGGAATGCTCGACCGCGGGACCTTGGGAATGTCCTGGCGCGGACGGAACAGCGGCGGCGCCGCCGTAATGGCCGGGGGTTCCGATGGTGTCGGAGCAGGTGTCGGTGGCGACGGCGGCGGCGGTGACGGCGCGGGTTCGGGCGCGACTAACGCGGCGGGAACCGGAGTGGGTGACGGTTCGGTTGCGGTCAATATTGGAGAATTGTCCTGCTCGGCCGGAGGCGCCGGCTCGCTCACGACCTCACGCGGCGGTTCTACCGGCTTCGGCGGCGCGAGCATGGCTTCCTCGAAGGGCGAGGATTCGATCGGCGCAGTCTTGTCGGACGGCAATGCGGCGAGCGGCGTCTGCCACTGAAAGGCATCCAGCCGGCCGGTCACCGGCGACACCGGGCGCCAGCGATCGCTGACATATCCGTCCGCGGTCCAAACCGGATCGTGCAGCGCGCGCACCGCGCGCAAGGTCCAGGCCCGCGCCCGGCCGCTGTCGCCATGTTCGGTGCGCTCGATTTCCGCCATCAGCATCGCCACACGCTGCGTCGGCGCCGCGATGAAAGGGGCCAGCGCCTCCCGCGCACGCGTAAACTCCGCGGCGTCGATGGCGGCGCGCGCGACCGCCAGCGCGCCCTCGATATGACCGGGCGCCTTGGCGGCCAGCGTCTCGACCCGCACCAGCCGCTGCCGCGCGGAATCCCCTAACCTCACATGCGCATAGGCATCGGCAAGATCGGGATGCGGCTGCTTCTGCCACGCCGTCTCCACGATCCGCATCGAACGCCGCACCTGATGCGCCTCACTTTGATATTTGCTCGCCAGCACCGCGGCCGGCACCAGGGTCGGCGCCAGCTTGATCGCTTCCATCACGCTTTCGCGCGACGTATCGCGATCGACCTGCTCCAGTTCCAGCGCCCGCGCCGTCAGCAGCACGCCGCGCTGGCGGCGATAGGCCGATTTGTCGACCAGCCCCGAGGCGAGATTGTTGTCGAGGATGGTGAGCGCCCCGCTCCAGTCGCCCTTGGCGCAGCGAAATCCCAACACCGCATGCGAGGCCCAGGTCGATCCCGGCGCGAGTTTCAGCGCCTCTTCCGCGATCATGACGGCGGCAACCGGATCGTCGGCGCGTTGCGCTTCGATGAACAGGCCCCGCAATCCCAACAGCCGGGTGTCCTCGCGTTCGGCCATCGCCCGGAACGCAGCCCTTGCGCCGTCGCGGTCGCCGTCGAGCTGCGCCGATTGCGCATGCAGCAGCAGCGTCAGCGGATCGTGCGTGGCGTGGCGGCGGGCGACATCGGCATGCAGGCGAGCCGCCGTGGAATCGCCATGGCCGATCGCCAGCAGCCCGCGGGTGATGGCGTGACGGCCGCGCGCGTGGCGGCGTTCGCGCCGGGCTCGCTTGATCTTTTCCGGGGTGTGCCACAGCGCGCCCAGGATGCTCCATGCCAGCATCGCCGCGGCGACGGTGACGCCGAACGCCAGGGCGAATACCGGCAACGAGGTTTCGACCCGCCAGCCGCCCCATGACAGCACGACATCGCCGGTCTGATCGGCCACCCACGCACCACCCGCGGCCGCGGCCGCAATCAACACCAGAAACAGAATGACCCGGATCATCGGATTCCTATTGCCGCGGCTTGGCGAGCGCGGCCATGGCTTCGGCCGCGAATTGGCGGGATGCGACAAGCGCGGCATCGCGCGCTTCCGATTTTTCGATCCAGGCCTGCGCGGCCGTGCGATCGGCCGGCGCCAGCGTCTTCAACTCGCGCCGCGCCTCGACCATCTCGTTGCGCAACGCCGCCGCCGTGACCCGCGCGACGATCGCGCCGCGATCGTTACCGACCGCGTCGGTCCGTTCGATGCGAACCAGTTTTGCCGCGCCGGCCTGCAGGCGGTCGACGATGCCGCTGCCGGTGGTCGAATCCGCAGGCGCAGGCGGCGACAATTTCGGCACCAGCGTGAGCAGCTCGCGGCTGAGGGTGGCGGCGTTCGGCACCCCCGAGGCCGCAAAACGGTCGAGCGGCGCCAGCGGCTCCGGATGGTCGGTGAGCGCTCGCGCCGCGGCCAGCGCGGCCGGATAGGGATCGCCGATCCGAACCAGCACGTCGAGCAGGGCGGCCGCGACGATGCGGCGAAGCGGAACGTCGTCCGCCGGCTTTGCGCTCTCCTGCGCAATCTCGGCGCTCTGGGCGCGGGTGGCGCGCTCGATCTGGGCGATGCGCTCGTTGATCCCCGTGAGATCCAATGCCGAAGACGGTTCTCCGCCGGATGTCTTGGCCTCAGCGGCGAGCTTCTCCGATTGCGCACGCGCGGCGGCGAGCTCGCTGCGCAGCGAGCCGATCGATTTTTCCAGCGCCTCGATGCGCGCCGCCTGCGCCGGATCGGCGGTGACGGCGGGCGGTTTGCTGGTCTTCGATTCAACGCCGGCGATGCGCGCCACAAGGCCATCGATGACAGCCGTATCGACCTGGGGAGCAGCGGGCGGGGTTGCTGGAACCGCCGGCCAGCCGAGCACCCAGGCCACGGCGATGGTCAAGGAGGCCGCGACCGCACCGGAAACCATCGCGATGACCCAAGAGGAGACAGGCGAGGAAACAGGAGCGGAGACCGGCGCCGCAGCCGGCTCAGGAGGATTCGGCTCCGGATGCGCCGTGCCGGCCGCACTCCGGGTCTCGCCGGATATTTCGGACGCTTCGAGGTCGATGGTGGGCGGCGCGCGTTTGGCCCGGCCGGAATCCGGCGCGGGTCCAGTGTCTTCGGGCCTGTCATCGATCATCGCGACGGTTCCTCAAGTTCCTGTGGCCGAAAGGTTACCAAGATTTGCCCTGCCCTTTTACAGCATCGGCCCGGATCGAGTCAGAACCAAACTGCTAATCTCTTGTTTTGACGCGCTTTCCCGGCGCGAGCCAGTATCACCGTCACTCAAAAAAAGCTTCTTAGCCCGATCAGGTCCGCAAAGCACGGTCCAGAACCTCGAACATGGCATTTTCATCCGACGAGGCCGCCACCATCACCTGCGTCGCACCGGCATCTCGGACGATCGAGGCGACGGCGGACGAGATGCAGCATTGCGGGATAGCCAGGGCCGATATTTCGACGCCCCCCGCGCGCGCCGCCTCGAGAAAAGCGCGCGCGCTGCGCCGCGAATAATGCAGCACCGCCCCGACCTGACTGGCCGCGAATGCGTCGCAGACGTCCCGCGGCAGGCTGGACACCGGCGCCATCCGGTAGGTCGTCTGGGTGGCGACCGAAAACCCGCGCTCACCGAGTTCGCCGGCAAGATCGCGCGCGAGATCCGCGCCCGCCAGATAAAGCAGCGGGTTCGCCTTCTTCAGTTCCTTGGCCTTGGCGCTGGCAAGCACGAAGTCGCGCAAGCTCGCGGCATCGCCGTCGGCCGGGATGACGTTCTCGAATCCGGCGCGATGGGCGGCGGCGGCGGTGCGGGTGCCGACCGCGAACAGCGGCAGCTTGAGCAGCCGGCTGCCGGCGAGCTGGCCTTCGATGCCGCGCAATGCGTTGGCGCTGGTGACGATGACCGCGCCGTAACGGGTGTCGAGATCGTCGTGGAACGCGACCGGTTCGAATCGCAGCATCGGCGCCAGCAAGACCGCAAGGCCTTTGGCGCGTAGCGCGGTCGCGGTGGCCTCATCGTCGGGATGCGGGCGTGTGACAAGAACGGCCATGCGTCAAATTCTCGGCCCCAGGATTCTGGTATCAACGGGCGATTGCACTTCGGGACCTCGCAGTGCTACCCGGGGATACGCAAACGCCGCTTTGACCGATAGCGCAAGGGCTCAAATTGGATAACGACACGCCGATGTTGGTGTTGGGCATCGAAACCACCTGCGACGAGACCGCAGCCGCCGTGGTCGAACGCCAACGCGACGGCAGCGGCAGGATTCTGTCCAATGTCGTGCATTCGCAGACCGAGGAGCATGCAGCCTTTGGCGGCGTGGTGCCGGAGATCGCGGCGCGCGCCCATGTCGACCTGCTCGACGGCATTATCGCCCGCGCGATGAACGAAGCCGGTATTGGCTTTGCCGAGCTATCGGCGGTCGCCGCCGCCGCGGGCCCCGGCCTGATCGGCGGCGTGATCGTGGGATTGACCACCGCGAAAGCGATCGCAATGGTGCACGGTACGCCACTGATCGCGGTGAATCATCTGGAGGCCCACGCGCTGACGCCGCGGCTGACCGACGCGCTCGATTTCCCCTATTGCCTGTTTCTGGTTTCGGGCGGGCACACGCAGATCGTCGCCGTGCTCGGCGTCGGAGAATATGTGCGGCTCGGTACCACCGTCGACGACGCCATGGGCGAAGCCTTTGATAAAGTCGCAAAGATGCTCGGCCTGCCCTATCCGGGCGGACCGGAGGTGGAGCGCGCGGCGCGTAGCGGCGATCCGCGGCGATTTGCCTTTCCGCGGCCGATGCTCGGGCGCGCGGATGCCAATTTTTCCTTGTCGGGACTGAAGACGGCGGTGCGCAACGAGGCCAGCCGGCTGGCGCCGCTCGCACCGCAGGACATCAGCGATCTCTGCGCCGGCTTTCAGGCGGCAGTGCTGGAATCGACGGCGGATCGGCTGAGCGTGGGCCTGCGGCTGTTTCACGAACAGTTTGGTCCGCCCCGCGCGCTGGTCGCCGCCGGCGGCGTCGCAGCCAACCAGGCGATTCGACGCGCGCTGCAGGATGTCGCAACAAAGGCGCAGACCACGCTGATCATTCCACCGCCCGCGCTCTGCACCGACAACGGCGCAATGATCGCCTGGGCCGGCGCGGAGCGGCTGGCGATGGGACTGACCGACGCGATGGATGCCCCGCCCCGCGCGCGCTGGCTGCTGGATCAAAACGCCACCGCGCCAGCGGGCTTTGCCAACACCCGCGCGGCGTTCTAGGCGGAGAGCGAGCCGATGACCTCTTACAATTCCGTAGCGGTGATTGGCGCCGGCGCATGGGGAACCGCGCTGGCCAGCGTCGCGGCGCGGGCCGGACGCGATGTTGTGCTCTATGCGCGCAATCCGGCAAGCGCAGCACAGATCGCTGCGACGCATGAAAATCCAAAGCTCGCCGGCGTGCGTTTGGAACCGAGCGTCGACGTGACCGGCGATATCGCGGTCGCCGCACGCGCGGACGTCATCCTGATGGCGGTGCCCGCGCAGAAGCTGCGCGAGGCCGTCACTGCGCTCGCTCCGCATCTCGTCGCGACGACGCCCGTGATCGCCTGTGCCAAGGGCATCGAGCGCGGCACCCACAAATTCATGACCGAGGTGATCGCGGAGGCCGCACCCGAAGCGACCGCCGCGATCCTGTCGGGGCCGAGTTTCGCCGACGATGTAGCGCGCGGCCTGCCCACCGCCGTCACGCTGGCGGCGAAGGACGAGGCGCTGGCCAGCGTGCTGGTGCAGGCGCTGGGCTCGTCGACCTTCCGGCCCTATCACACCTGCGATGTGCGCGGCGTCGAGATCGGCGGCGCCGCCAAGAACGTACTGGCGATCGCGGCCGGGATCGTTGTGGGACGGAAATTAGGCGCGTCGGCGCAGGCGGCGCTGACCACGCGCGGCTTCAGCGAGTTGATGCGGCTCGGACGGGCCTGCGGCGCGCGCAGCGAAACCCTGGCGGGACTATCGGGGCTGGGCGATCTGATCCTGACCTGCGGCAGCGCGCAATCGCGTAACCTCGCGCTCGGCGTCGCGCTCGGACGCGGCGAGATCCCGTCGCGGGAAAAACTGGCCGAAGGCGAATTCACCGCACCGGTGCTCGTCGAACTGGCGGCTTCGCAGGATGTCGATATGCCGGTATCGAATGCCGTCGCCGCCATCCTGCGCGGGGCTGCGACCATCGACGAGGCGATCGAAAGTCTGCTGACGCGGCCGTTCAAGGCGGAGGGATGACAATGGCGTACTGGCTGGTGAAATCGGAACCTTCGAGCTGGTCATGGGATCAACAGGTGGCAAAAGGCGCCAAGGGCGAAGCCTGGACCGGCGTGCGCAATTTCACGGCGCGCCAGAACCTCGTGAAGATGAAGAAGGGTGACCGCGCGTTCTTCTACCACTCCAATGAGGGCAAGGAGATCGTCGGCATCGCCGAGATCATCAAGGAAGCCTATCCCGATCCGACCGACAAGACCGGCAAGTTCGTCTGCGTCGACATCAAGGCCGACAAGCCGCTGAAGACGCCGGTGACGATGGCGGCGATCAAGGCCGACAAGCATCTCGCCGAGATGGCGCTGGTGAAATATTCGCGGCTGTCGGTGCAGCCGGTGACGGCGGACGAATGGAAGAGCGTCTGCAAGATGGGCGGGATGTAGCTCTTACTCCCCAAGGGAGAAGGAAGAGGTCAGGCCGCCGCGGCCGTTACCACCTGGGCCAAAAGCGCTTCACGCTTCGACTGCGAGCGGTAGCCCTTCATGGTCGCCGCGAAACGCTCGAGGATGCCGTCCTCGAAGGCGGTGACGATGGTATCGTGGACGTAGCTCTTGCGGCAGATCGCAGGCGTGTTGGAAAGTTCGTCCGCGGCGGCGCGCACGGCGTCCAGCACCTGCTTCTTGCGGCCGCGGGCGCTTGCCGCCGGCGAAATCCGCGACAGCGATTCCAGCACCACGGCGGATGCCATCAGTGTGCGGAAGTCCTTCAGAGAAATCTTGATGCCGGCGATCTCGCGCAGGAACGCGTTGACCGTCGTGGTCGACACCGCCCGCACGGTTCCTGAATTGTCGCGATACTGGAACATACGCTTGCCCGGCACGCCGCGCAGGATGCCGATGGCGCGCACCAGTTTGGCGGCGTCGCATTCCTTGCGCACGGCCTTGCCGCCCTTGGCCTTGAAGGTCAGCACGACGCTGTCGTCTTCCAGGACGACATTGGACTTCAACAGCGTGGTGGCGCCCCGGGTGCCGTTGAGGCGGGCGTAGGATTCATTACCGGGACGGATCGCGGTGCGCGCGATCAGCTCGATTACCGCCGACAACGCGAATTCGCGGGTCGGCTCGTCGCCCTTCAGGTGCATCGAGACGTTGCGGCGAATCTTGGGAAGCGCCGCCACCAGCCGCGCCAGCCGGTGGGCCTTGCGCTGTTCGCGAACCTTTTCCCAGTCCGAATGGTAGCGGTATTGCAGCCGGCCCGCGGCATCGCGGCCGACCGCCTGCAGATGCGAATTCGGATCCGGCGCGTAGCGGACCTCGGCATAGGCCGGCGGCACCGCCATCGAATGCAGGCGCTTGATGGTGCCGGTGTGGCGGACCGGCGTTCCGTTGGCGCGAACGAATGAATAGCTCTTGCCGCGCTTGATACGGCGAATGGTCAATTCGTTCTGGTCGCCTAGCTTCAGGCCCAGCTCCTGGGCCAGCGATTCCACTGAGGTCTTTGGGGCTGTGTTGGGGGCCGCCTTGGCCGCCGTCGTTGCGGCCGTCTTGGGCGTCTGTTTCAGCGCTTTGGCCAGCGCAACGGCAGGATCGGCGGAAACGGGCCGCGCAGCCTCGAAATTCTGCTGATCCATCATGACTTTAGACGCCTTGCTCCAACTACCATACCCTAATGCCGTTTATTGTTCTTTAGTTCCGGCAGGGGCGGCTGGCCCCGGGGACGCCATTTAGGGGGTAATGGCAGGGAGCGCTAGCCCTACCCTATGCCGAAAGAGGTGTTTAAATACCGTTAACCGGATAAGCCGGCCTTCCCGTGGATTTTTTGGATAACGAAAAACGTGATCGTGATCGCGGAAATGCCACCCGGCGGCCGGCCGAGGGGCCGTTGAGCCGCCTGTCATTTGATCCCGCGCATGGCGAGGGGCGCTTCTAAGGTCCTAGATGTTTCCGCCTTGTCCGGGCACGTCCCGGCGACGCATAATCGTCGCAACAAATGAAGACGGCTTGCAGTGCTGGCGTTCACGGGCTGCATCGGTGGAGGATCAAAATGTCCGAGAAAATCTACGACGTATCAGCTGATTGGGCCAAGCGCGCATGGGTCGATCAGGCCAAATACCGCGAGATGTATGCCCGTTCGGTCAGCGACCCCAATGGGTTCTGGGGCGAGCACGGCAAGCGCATCGGCTGGATGAAACCCTTCACCAAGGTCGAGAACACTTCGTTCGCGCCGGGCAACATCTCCATCAAATGGTTCGAGGACGGCATCCTCAACGTCGCCTGGAACTGCATCGACCGCCATCTCGACAAGCGCAGCGACCAGACCGCCATCATCTGGGAAGGCGACAGCCCCTCGGAGTCCAAGCACATCACCTACCGGCAGCTGCACGACGAGGTCTGCAAGTTCGCCAACATCCTGCGCACCCGCAATGTCAAGAAGGGCGACCGCGTCACCATCTATCTGCCGATGATTCCGGAGGCCGCCTACGCGATGCTGGCCTGCGCGCGGATCGGCGCGATCCATTCGGTGGTATTCGCCGGCTTTTCGCCCGACAGCCTTGCCCAGCGCATCACCGACTGCCAGTCGAAAGTCGTCATCACCGCCGACGAAGGCCTGCGCGGCGGCAAGAAGGTGCCGCTGAAGGCCAATGTCGACGCGGCGATCGCCAAGAGCGGCGGTGTCGATTGGGTGATCGTGGTCAAGCGCACCGGCGCCGCCGTCGACATGAACCCCTCGCGCGATTTCTGGCACCACGAGGCCGCCAAGATGGTGACCACGGAATGCCCGTGCGAGCATATGCACGCCGAGGATCCGCTGTTCATCCTGTATACGTCGGGCTCGACCGGTCAGCCCAAGGGCGTGCTGCATACCTCGGGCGGCTATCTCGTGTTCGCCTCGATGACGCATCAATACGTGTTCGATTATCACGACGGCGACGTCTACTGGTGCACCGCCGACGTCGGCTGGGTCACCGGCCACAGCTACATTCTCTATGGGCCGCTGGCCAATGGCGCGACCACGCTGATGTTCGAGGGCGTGCCGAATTATCCCGATAATTCGCGGTTCTGGACCGTGGTCGACAAGCACAAGGTCAACATCTTCTACACCGCGCCGACCGCGATCCGCGCGCTGATGCAGGGCGGAGACGAGCCGGTGAAGAAGACCTCGCGCGCGAGCCTGCGCCTGCTCGGCAGCGTCGGCGAGCCGATCAACCCGGAAGCATGGGAATGGTATCATCGCGTGGTCGGCGACGGCCGCTGCCCGATCGTGGACACCTGGTGGCAGACCGAGACCGGCGGCATCCTGATCACGCCGCTGCCGGGCGCCACCAAGCTCAAGCCGGGCTCGGCGACCGAGCCGTTCTTCGGCGTACAGCCCGAGATCGTCGATGCCGAAGGCAATGTTCTCGGCGGCGAATGCCAGGGCAATCTGTGCATCGCAAAATCCTGGCCCGGTCAGATGCGCACGGTCTATGGCGACCACGCCCGCTTCGAGCAGACCTATTTCTCGACTTATAAAGGCAAGTATTTTACCGGCGACGGCTGCCGCCGGGATGCCGACGGCTATTACTGGATCACCGGACGCGTCGATGACGTGATCAACGTCTCGGGCCACCGCATGGGCACCGCCGAAGTCGAAAGCTCGCTGGTCGCGCATGCGAAAGTCTCGGAAGCCGCTGTCGTCGGCTATCCCCACGACATCAAGGGCCAGGGCATCTACGCCTATGTCACGTTGATGAGCGGCACCGAACCGAGCGAGGAACTGCGCAAGGAACTGGTGGCGTGGGTGCGCAAGGACATCGGCCCGATTGCGTCTCCCGATCAGATCCAGTTCGCACCGGGCCTGCCGAAGACGCGATCCGGCAAGATCATGCGCCGCATCCTGCGCAAGATCGCCGAGGACGAGCCGGGAAGCCTCGGCGACACCTCGACGCTCGCCGATCCCGCCGTGGTCGACGACCTCGTAGCGCACCGGCAGAACAAGAAGGACGCGTCGGCCTAAGCGCGGCGGGCGCGGCCGTTCCCCGGATGCCGCGCAGCGCGCTCTCGGCGATGCAAAGCATCATCCGCACGGTGCGCTGCTGATCCGGATCCCGAATCGGGCACGGAACGGTGTTTGGGATGCGTTGGTCGGCGTCGTGCCCCTTCGCGCCATGTTCGCACCTGGATAGCGACGCCCCATTCCCACGGGATCGTCGGGCAAAAGCGTCATGTGTGACGTTTACGGACGAGTGTTGTTTTCCAGTCATTTACTTTATTTCCGACATTTCCTCTCTTCCCCACTGAAATGGCTGCCGCGGCCAGCGTGGAAAACGGCCGGTTAATGCGCGCGGTTAAAAATGCGCCGGCCAAACGAAATTTGGCCGCCCGCGAACGGGGTGATCGAGACGGAAGTGGAGAGACTGATGTCTTTGAGGGTCGCGGTGGCGCTAGCGGCCACCATCGGGGCGGGGATGTTGATGCCAACGGCGGCCGAAGCCCGACCGGATGTAGTCGGTTTCCGCGGCGACTATGCGCCGGGAACGATCGTGGTGAGGACAAACGAGCGCCGGCTCTATCTGGTGGTCGATCAGGACCATGCTGTCCGTTATCCCGTCGGCGTCGGCAAGGCCGGCAAGCAATGGGCGGGCACCACCCATATCGACGGCAAGTATCGCCATCCGGCATGGTCGCCGCCGGCCGAGGTGAAGCGCGACAAGCCGGGGATACCCGACGTCATTCCCGGAGGTTCGCCGCGCAATCCGATGGGCGTCGCGGCGTTGACATTGGAGGGCGGCGAGTACGCCATTCACGGCACCAACGTGCCAGGTTCGGTCGGCGGTTTCGTATCATATGGCTGCATCCGCATGCTGAACGAAGACATCACCGACCTGTATCAACGCGTCTCCATCGGCACACCGGTGGTGGTGTCGCACTGAGCGCTTGCCGGAATTCAAGAAGAGCCGCGCCGCTGCGTGGCTTTTTCGTTTGAGAGATTATCTGGCGACGTCGGCGCACCAGCCGCTGCGATGGCCGCCATTGTAGCTGCGGACATGGCCGGCAGCGAGCAGTGCCGCCGAGATATTTTCGGTTCGCCTGGTAGCGACGTCGGCGACGACTCGTCCGTTATATTTGTCGGGACCGATATGATAGATCGTGACCCCGCCCTCTTCGAGCAGTCCGCGCAAGGCATCGCCCGCGGCTTCCGCCATCCGCAACTCCTGCGGACAGGACGCCTTCAGTTCCGGCGCATCGATGCCGCGCAGCCGAACCCGCGTCGTCATATCGAGTCCCGGCCCCAGATGCACCCGCGCCTCGAACGTATCGCCATCGATGGTCCTGATCACATCGACGGGGTGCCGCACTTCAGGATTTCCGGCGTGTTTCCAGATCGTCTCGCTGTCTCGCGCGACCCAGCCCGGTAGCTGCGACGAATCGGTCGAGACCGGAACCAGTCGATGCACCCAGTGCCGCACCGGCAGCATGGTCCCCGCCACCACGCCGAGAACGAAAATCCACGGCAAGGCGGCCGACAGCCGCCCGCGCCAAGGCTTCTGATAGGAAAGCCTGCGGTAAGCAGCTACTCTCTCATATGGGTACATGGTCCAAGCGTGCCCCGGCCGCCCGAATCGGCACGGGGAGTATCGTCAAAAATCCGAAGCGATTCCTTTATTTTCCCAGTCGCCAAAACGGGTCGGCTCCGGGCCCTTCGGACCCTGGAACTCTTTTGCCGCCGGCCTGGCGTTGGCCTCGGCGGCCTTCCTGCGGGCTTCAGCCTCAGCGAGCGCGCGTTTGGCCGCTGGCGTCAACAGCTTGCGTTCCCCGTCGGACGCGGCCGGTTCAGACCGGGAAGGATCATCTGTCATCACATAATTCCCGCAGCGGGGCTCACCCGCTCAATTCAGAGTCTTGACCCATGAGTTTCTTGGCGTAGGTCTCTCGGCGCAAGAAGTTTGGCCGTGAATGCTTGCCCTACAGATGCTCATGCCGTGACGAAATAGGTAGAGCGATTCTTATATTTGGCATATTCCGGTGCAAAGTTGTTTTCTTGCAGCAGCGCAAAATGCGAATCGCTCCGCTCGCCCGAGATGTTCCCGCTCCATGCCTCCTCAACGATTCGCCCTGCCATCCGAGGTGCCCGGTCTCGCGGCGCGCCGGATCGCGGCGGATATCCTGGACGGCGTGCTGCACAAGCATCGCACGCTTGACGATCAGCTCGACGGCGCGGCGGCGCATCCCGGACTGAAGGCACTTTCCGATCGCGACCGCGCGCTGATGCGGCGGCTGGTCGCGACAATCCTGCGGCGGCTCGGCACGTTGGGCCATGTGCTGTCGCGGCTGCTCGATCGCGGCATTCCGACCGACGCGCCCCGCGCGCAGAGCGCGCTCCTGATCGGCGCCGCGCAGATTCTCTGGATGGATGTGCCGGATCATGCCGCCGTCGATCTGTCGGTACGGCTGGTGCAGTCGGATCGGCGCGCCGCGAAATATGCCGGACTCGTCAACGCGGTGCTGCGCCGCTGCGCGCGCGAGGGACAGCCGCTGATCGACGAGGTCAGGTCGCAGACGCTCGATGTGCCGCCGTGGCTGTTGACGCGCTGGATCGCCCATTACGGCGAAACCACCGCGCGGGACATCGCGGTCGCGCTCGGCCATGAGCCCTCGCTCGATATCACCGTCAAGTCCGACGCCGCGCAGTGGGCGACGCGCCTGCACGGCGAGACGCTGCCGACCGGTTCGGTGCGCACGCTGCTGCAAGGCTCAGTGACGATGCTGCCGGGATTCGCCGAGGGTCAATGGTGGGTGCAGGATGCCGCCGCGGCCTTGCCGGCGCGGCTGCTCGGCGACGTCGCCGGCCAATCGATCGCCGATCTCTGCGCCGCGCCCGGCGGTAAGACGGCGCAACTGGTGCACGCCGGCGCCCGCGTTACCGCCGTCGATCGTTCGCCCGGCCGCATGGCGCGACTGCGCGACAACCTCACCCGGCTGGCGCTGGACGCGGAAGTCGTGGTCAGCGACGCCGCCGATTGGCAAGGCGGGAAAAATGGCGGCGGCTTCGACGGCGTACTCGTCGATGCGCCCTGCAGCTCAACCGGTACCATGCGCCGCCACCCCGACATCGCCTGGCTGCGGCAGGAAACCGACATCGTTGCGCTGGCGGCGCTGCAGAAGCGCCTGCTGCAAAAGGCCGTCACATTGCTGAGGCCGGGCGGAACGCTGGTCTATTGTACCTGCTCGCTGGAAGCCGAAGAAGGCGAGCAGGCGATCTCCGAATTTCTCGCCACCGAGGCCACGATGCGCCGCGCGCCGATCGATGCCGGCGAAGTCGCGGGCCTGGCCGAGATCCTGACCGCCGAAGGCGATCTGCGCACCTTGCCCTGCCATCTGCCGCACGCCGATCCCCGGCTGGGCGGGCTTGACGGCTTCTACGCCGCGCGGCTGGTTAAATCTTGATTTTACAGTGTATTTCCGTCACCTCCCGCTGATTCGCGGGGTTTCAAGATGGTGTCTTGGTCGCGTTTCCGGATTAAAAAGGATTCGCAGCAGAATCCTCCCAATCAAGGCAAGGCGTGTCGGTCGCTCAACGCAGACGCATTTCGACGCTGATCATGAGCCGCGTGGCGCGGAGCACGGCGGCGCGCGTCAGCGGCGGCTCGCTGGCGCTGTCGTGGCTGTGGCCGGGACGCACCGATCGCCTGATCATCGCGCCGCATGACCTGCGTACCGCCGACGCGACCCGCGCCGCCGAGATCTATGCCGGCCGCTTTGTATTCGCCGGCAAGATCGTCACCTGCCACGGACGTTCGATCTTCGATCTCGAGCCGCCGTCGGAAGACTGGGAGATAGCGCTGCTCGGCTTTGGATGGCTGCGGCATTTGCGCGCGGCCGACACCGCGCTGACACGCGCCAACGCGCGGGCTCTGGTGGACGACTGGATCTCGAATCCGGCGCAGAAACGGCGCTTGAGCCGCCGTGGCGACGTGCTGGCGCGCCGGGTCATCTCGCTGCTGTCGCAGGCGCCGCTGGTGCTCGGCGATACCGACGGCAAATTCTATCGGCGGTACCTGCGCGGACTGACGCGCGAAATCCGCTATTTGCGCCACACCATGCTCGATATCGGCGATGGCGTGCCGCGGCTGCAGGTGCTGATCGCACTGTGCTACGCCTCGCTCTGCCTCGCCAACCAGGCGGGACATATCCGCACCGCCACGCGCAAGCTGTCCGACGAATTGCAGCGGCAGATCCTGCCCGACGGCGGGCATATCTCCCGCAACCCCGGCGCGCTGATCGAATTGTTGATCGACCTGTTGCCGCTGCGACAAACCTTCGCCGCCCGCAACATCGCGCCGCCGCCGGCACTGCTGAATGCGATTGACCGCATGATGCCGATGCTGCGGTTCTTTCGTCACGGCGACGGCTCCTTCGCGCTGTTCAACGGCATGAGCAGCGCGCCGTCCGATCTGCTGGCGACGCTGCTCGCCTATGACGACACCCACGGCGTGCCGATGGCGAACATGCCGCATACCGGATTTCAGCGCCTCGACGCCGGCGCGATGACCGTGATCATGGACACCGGCCCGCCACCGCCGCCAAGCGTCAGCCACGAAGCCCATGCCGGCTGTCTCTCATTTGAATTGTCGTCCGGACTGAGCCGGATCGTCATCAATTGCGGCATGCCTTCCACCAGCCGCGACAGCTGGCGCCCGTTCGCGCGCGCCACCGTGGCGCATTCGACCCTGACCTATCATGACACCTCGTCGTGCCAGTTCGTCGAGCTGTCGGCGATGAAGCGGCTGTTGCGGGGCTCGCCCGTGGTCAGCGGCCCGATCAATGTCGAAAGCTATCGCGAGGCGGTCGCCAGCGGCGTGCTGCTGACGACATCGCATGACGGCTATCTCGCCCGGTTCGGCGTCGTGCACCGCCGGGTGCTGATGATCGCGAATGACGGCTTGAGGCTCGACGGCGAGGACACGCTGTCGCCGGCGCCGGGCGGCCGGATCAAGGGCAATGACACCGATTACGTGCTGCGATTTCATCTGCATCCCCTGGTCAAGGTAAGCCGGCTGAACGACGGGCGCGGCGTGATGCTGGTGCTGCCGAACCGCGACGTCTGGACGTTCGAGGCGCTCGACGACAAGGTGGATGTCGAGGACAGCGTGTTCCTGGCCGGCAATGACGGTCCCCGCCGCACCGCCCAGATCGTGATCCGGCAGGATTCGCGGCATGCGTCCAGCATCCGATGGAGTTTTGCGCGCTCGTCCACGTCACCGCCGCAGATTTCGGCCAGACGCGGCACGCGCGTCGAGCCGGAATCGCAGTCCTGAAATTTGTGGCCAAGGTGCCCCGTACGGCCTGCCCCGGTTTCATGGCTGACAAAACCGTGCTACCCGGCGGGCCTATCAGCTAGGGCCCAACCATGACCGACCATCCGCGCCGCATCACCCGTGCCTTGTTGTCCGTATCGGATAAATCCGGACTGATCGAATTCGCGCGCGCGCTGGCCGCCCATGGCATCGATCTCGTCTCCACCGGCGGCACCGCCAAGGCGATTGCCGACGCCGGGTTGAAGGTGACGGATGTTTCGGACCTCACGGGATTTCCGGAAATGATGGACGGCCGGGTCAAGACCTTGCATCCCAAGGTGCATGGCGGACTGCTGGCCATCAGGGACAATGCCGAGCATGCGAAGGCGATGAAGGATCACGGCATCGCGCCGATCGATCTCTTGGTGGTCAATCTCTATCCGTTCGAGGCGACCGTCGATAAGGGCTCGGGTTTCGAGGAGTGCATCGAGAACATCGATATCGGCGGGCCCGCGATGATCCGCGCCGCAGCGAAGAATCATGATGACGTCGCCGTGGTCGTCGAGGCGCAGGACTATCAGACCGTGCTCGACGAACTCGCCGCCAACAAGGGCGCGACCACGCTGACGCTGCGCCGCCGTCTTGCCGCCAAGGCCTATGCCCGCACCGCAGCCTATGACGCCGCGATCTCGAACTGGTTCGCCGCCGAACTCAAGACCGATGCGCCGGACTTCCGCGCCTTCGGCGGCCGGCTGATCCAGGCGCTGCGCTACGGCGAGAACCCGCATCAGACCGCCGCATTCTATCGCACGCCCGATAAACGCCCGGGCGTCGCCACGGCGCGGCAGTTGCAGGGCAAGGAGCTATCGTACAACAACATCAACGACACCGACGCGGCCTATGAATGCATCGCCGAGTTCGATCCGGCGCGCACCGCGGCCTGCGTCATCGTCAAGCACGCCAACCCCTGCGGCGTGGCCGAAGGCGCGGACCTGGTCAGCGCCTATCGCAAAGCGTTCGCCTGCGACACCCAATCGCCGTATGGCGGCATCATCGCCGTCAACCGCACGCTCGACGCCGACGCCGCGCGCGTCATCACTGAAATCCTGACTGAAGTCATCATTGCGCCCGATGCGACCGAGGAAGCCATTGCGATCGTCGCCAAGCGGCGCAATTTGCGCCTCCTGCTCGCGGGCAGCCTGCCCGATCCGCGCGCGGCAGGCCTGACAGCCAAGACCGTCGCCGGCGGCTTGCTGGTTCAGAGTCGCGATAACGCCGTTGTCGATGACATCACGCTGAAGACCGTGACCAAGCGAACGCCGACCGATGCCGAGCTGCGCGATCTCAAATTCGCGTTCCGGGTCGCCAAGCACGTCAAATCCAACACCATCGTCTATGCCAAGGATCTCGCCACGGTCGGCATCGGCGCGGGACAAATGAGCCGGGTGGATTCCTCACGCATCGCCGCGCGCAAGGCGCAGGACGCCGCCGCCGAGGCGAAGCTCGCCGAGCCCATGACCAGAGGTTCCGTGGTGGCGTCGGACGCGTTCTTTCCGTTCGCCGACGGACTGCTGGTCGCGATCGAGGCCGGCGCCACCGCCGTGATCCAGCCCGGCGGATCGATCCGCGACGATGAAGTCATCAAGGCCGCCGACGATGCCGGGATCGCAATGGTGTTCACCGGTGTCAGGCATTTCAGGCATTGAGATGCCCGATGCGAAGTTATTCTCTCGTCGTCCCTGCCAAAGCAGGGACCCATAATTCACCGGCGGCGGTTGTGACGGAAGGCGTCTACCACAGTGCTCGAACGACGGGACACGGTGTATGGATTCCGGCGTTCGCCGGGACAACTCGTTGAGAGGTTGCGGCAAGTCGCGGTCATTCCTGCCGCACCCGCGCCAATAGCGCCAGCCCTGCGACAAAGAACACCACCAGCACCGCCATGCCGGCCTTCTGACTTTCCGTCACCGCGGTGATGACGCCGATCAACAACGGCCCGATGAACGACGTCACTTTCCCGGTCAGCGCGAACAGTCCGAAATATTGCGCGATGCGCTCCTTCGGCGCCAGGCGAATCAGAAGCGTGCGCGACGCCGCCTGCAGCGGACCGCCGGCGCCACCGATCAGGCATCCGAGCAGCAGATAGGCGCGCTCCGCCGCGCCGGAAAACAATGCGCCGCCCGGCTCCGGCGGGGCAACCTTGATGAACAGGATGGAATCCTTGTCCACCAGCAGGATGGCAATAATCGACGTCAGCAGAACCAGCAAGCTGATAGCGATAACGCGCTTTGGTCCAAGCTTGTCATCGAGCTTGCCGCCCAGCCACGCGCCGAAGGTACCGGCGATCGCCAGCAGGATGCCGAAACTGCCGATCTGAATCGTGTGCCAGCCGAACGTGCCCGCGGCATAGATGCCGCCGAACGCAAACAGCGACACCAGCCCGTCGGTGTAGATCATGTTGGCGAGCAGAAACGCCGCCATCGACTTCTGCTTCGGCAATTCGCCGAGCGTTTGCTTCAACTCGACCAGGCCGGCGCGCAACGCTTCGCCCGCCGGGAGCTTCGCGGGATAATCCGGCGTCAGCAGAAACATCGGCAGCACGAAGATGATGAACCAGATGCCGGTCAGCGGGCCGCTGATGCGATCGCCCTGATGCGTGACCGGATCGAGACCGAACAGCGGCGTGAGCCCGAAGAGCGTCCGCCCGGTATCCGGGTTCGCGGCGAGAAAGCCGAGCACCAGGATCAGACTGAGAATGCCGCCGATATAGCCGGTGGCCCAGCCGGTGCCGGACAATCGCCCGATCTGGTCCGGCGGCACCAGCGTCGGCATCATCGCATTGTTGAAGACGGTGGCGAATTCAGCGCCGATGGTTGCGATCCCGTAGGCCAGCAGCAGCGGTGGGATCACGCTCGCATCGCCGGGCTTGCCGAACCACATCAGGCAGGAACCGATCACCAGCAGCGCACCGAACGCCGCGATCCACGGCTTGCGGCGGCCGCTGCAATCCGCGATCGCACCCAATACCGGCGACATCAGTGCGATCAGCAGGCCCGCTGCCGCCGTCGCAAAACCCCATAATGCCTGCCCGCTGGCGGGATCGGACGCCACATGGGTGGCGAAATACGGCGCGAACACGAAGGTGGTGATCAGCGTGAAATAAGGCTGCGCGGCCCAATCGAAGAAAATCCAGCTAATGACGGCGGCGCGGCGAGGATAAATCCGCTGCATATCAGCAATGTGTGCGTCCGAAGCTGCCAGCGCCATGCTCGAAATGTCCTTGACCGATCACGAGGAGGCGTTTTGCTTACCGCATCGGACCCCATATAGCATCCGTTACGAGAGCCCTCCGTTACGACAACTCTTGGCGTTTTCACCGGCCAAACTGGCTGATACTCGCGGCGGATTTTTGATGAGCATTCTTACGGCCGGACGGCGTCTGATAGTTTCAGCAATCTTGCTGATTTTCGTATCCTGCCTGCCTGTGGGCGCACAGGAGGGGCGCGCTTTTTACTCGCCGCCGCCCGCCGACGCCGTTCACGCCGTCGTCGCTGAACACGGCATGGTGGTGGCGCAGGAAAGGATCGCGGCGCAGATCGGCGCTGACATATTGCGGCGTGGCGGCAATGCGGTGGACGCCGCGGTCGCGACCGGGTTCGCGATGGCTGTGACCTATCCGCGCGCCGGTAACATTGGCGGCGGCGGTTTCATGGTGATCCACTCGAGGGATCGTCATGAGGACATTGCGATCGATTATCGCGAGACCGCGCCGGCTGCGACCACGCGGGAGATCTTTCTCGGCGCCGACGGCAAACCCGATATCGCGAAGTCGCGCGATTCCGCGCTCGGTATCGGTGTGCCCGGCACGGTCGCGGGACTTGCGATCGCGCTCGAGAAATACGGTTCCGGCAACTTCACGCTGGCGGATCTGGTGAAGCCGGGAATCGCGCTGGCGACCGACGGCGCCATCATCACGGATGACATCGCCGACACCTTGCCAGCCTGGCACAAGCGGCTGGCGCGCTGGCCCGCATCGGCCAGGATTTTTTCTCGTGCCGACAGCACCTCGCTGCGGGAGGGCGACCGGCTGGTTCAGACCGATCTTGCGGCGACGCTCTCCGCGATTGCCGAACAGGGCCCGCGCGGGTTTTATGAGGGGCCGGTCGCCGAGAAGCTTGTGAAGGCGATCAGTGACGCCGGCGGCATCATGACGCTGGACGATCTCAAATCCTACCGGCCCGTCATCCGCACCCCGGTGCGCGGCAGCTATCGCGGGTATGACATCGTCTCGATGCCCCAGCCCTCGTCCGGCGGCATCGTGCTGCTGGAGATATTGAATATCCTGGAAGGTTTTTCGATGCGCGACATGAAGCAGGGCTCGGCGCCCTCGCTGCATGTCATGATCGAGGCGATGAAGCGCGCCTATGCCGACCGTGCGCGCTATCTCGGCGATCCCGCCTTCGTCAACGCGCCGATTGCAACCCTGATCGCCAAAAGCTACGCGGCCAAGCAGCGCGCCAGCATCGATCTCGACCGTGCGACGCCGTGGACCGATGCGCTGTCGGCGACGCCGCCGCATGAAGGCGACAACACCACGCATTTTTCCATCGTCGACAGCCGAGGCAATGCGGTCAGCAACACCTACACGCTGAATTACAGCTACGGCGTCGGCATGGTCGCGGAAGGCACCGGCGTGCTGCTCAACAACGAGCTCGACGATTTCACCGCGGCGCCGGGCGCCTCCAATGCCTATGGGCTGGTGGGATTCGAGGCGAACCTGCCCGGCCCCGGCAAACGGCCGCTGTCTTCGATGGCGCCGACCATCGTCTTGAAGGACGACAGACCGGTGCTGGTAACGGGCTCTCCGGGCGGCAGCCGCATCATCTCGGCGGTGTTGCAGGTGATCGTCGATGTGATCGATTATCGCATGGATGTCGCGGCCGCGGTGGCGGCGCCACGCCTGCACCATCAATGGCTGCCGGATGAGGTGCGGGCCGAGCGCGGCTTCGCCGACGACGTGCTTGCGGAGTTGAAGGCCAAAGGCCATTACGTGGTCGAGCCGCTCGGCTTTTCCTCGGCCAATTCGATCGCCGTGACCGACACTGAATTGCTTGGCGCCCCCGATCCGCGTACCCGTGGTGCGGAGGCCGCGGCACAATAGAACCAAGAAACCGCAGGGAGGATGATATGACGTCACTGAGGGGCAAGACGCTGTTCATATCCGGCGCCAGCCGGGGCATCGGGCTCGCGATCGCGCTGCGCGCCGCACGCGACGGCGCCAATGTGGCGATCGCCGCGAAGACAGCGGAGCCGCATCCGAAACTCAAGGGCACCATCTATACCGCCGCCGACGAGGTCCGCGCCGCCGGCGGCAAGGCCTTGCCGATCCTGTGCGATATCCGCGAGGAGGCCCAGGTGATCGCGGCGATCGACAAGACCGTCGCCGAATTCGGCGGCATCGACGTCTGCGTCAACAACGCCAGCGCCATCAGCCTGACCAATTCGCAGATGACCGACATGAAGCGGTTCGACCTGATGATGGGCATCAACACCCGCGGCACCTTCATGGTGTCGAAATATTGCATCCCGCATCTGAAGAAGGCGAAAAATCCGCATATCCTGATGCTGTCGCCGCCGCTCGACATGAAGGCCAAATGGTTCGAGCATTCCACCGCCTACACCATGGCGAAGTTCGGGATGAGCATGTGCGTGCTTGGCCTGTCGGCGGAACTGAAGACCGCCGGCGTCGCGGTCAACGCGCTGTGGCCGCGCACCACAATTGCCACCGCCGCGGTCGGCAATCTCTTGGGCGGTGACGCCATGATGCGCGCCAGCCGCAAGCCCGAGATCATGGGCGACGCCGCTTACGCCATCTTCACGAAACCGGCGCGCGAATTTACCGGGCAATTCTGCATCGACGACAAGGTGCTCTACGCCAGCGGCGTGCGCGCCTTCGATCATTATCGCGTCGACCGATCGGTGCCCTTGATGTCGGATTTCTTCGTGCCTGACGACGATATGCCGCCGCCGGGTGTCACCGTGCGGGCCCTGCCTTCCGTTGGCGAGGTCCCGAAGTCGCGCTAGAAGAACGCCACGCCGGCGCGGCCGCTCGGGCGCAGGGAGGACCAGGTGGGTGCGCGAAAGCTGATCGCAGGCGCGCTGGTGCTGGCCGCATTGGCGGCGCCGGCCGTCATCTACCGCCCCGATCGCGCCATTCGCGTCGCAACCGCCTCCGTGGCCCACAATGTCTGCTCCAAGACTTTCGTCTCAGGGCTCGATTCGCAAACCGTATTCGCCGATACCACGGAACGTGACGGCATCCGCCGGATCCGCTTTGGCCTGAGCTACCATCTGGATCGGCCTGGGCAATTCATCGAAGCTTCGTTTCTGGGAATGCTCGGCGGCCACGCCGTATTTCATGAGGGATTCGGCTGCGTGCTTCAACAAAAGGGAGCCGCCCAGCCCTATCTGCTCAGAGCCGACATCGCCGCGTTGAAAGCACCGAAGAAGTCGCCGCTGCTGCCCGAGATCGCGGGCGCAGCCGTGGTCGAGCCATCCGATCCGAAGCTGAAAGCCGCGCTCGATCACGCCTTCGAAGAGCCCGCGGCGGCGCCGTTTCGCAAGACAAAAGCGGTGGTGGTGGTGCATGAGGGCACGGTGATCGCCGAGCGCTATGCCGATGGCATCGGTGTCGATACGCCGCTGCTCGGTTTTTCCCTGACCAAGTCGGTAATCAACGCCTTGATCGGCATCCTGACGCAACAGGGCGGCACCTCGCCGTCGCTGCCCGCGCCTGTTCCGGAATGGCGCAGCGCCGACGATCCCCGCCGCGAAATCGAGGTCGAACATCTGCTGCGCATGACGACCGGTCTCGCGCTCGACGAGACCAATTCCGGTTTCGATCCCTCGAGCCAGATGGTCTACCTGCAGGACGACATGGCCGGTTTCGCCGCGAAGGCCGCGCTCATTGCCGCGCCGGGCACGCGGTGGGCCTACAGCAGTCCCTCCACGCAGCTGCTGGCGCGGATCATCCGCGACATCACCGGCGGCCCCGAACAGGCGCTGGCATTTGCGTGGCGGGAGCTGTTCAATCCGCTGGGCATGCGCAACGTGACGCTGGAATTCGACGGTGCCGGCACGCTGCAGGGATCGAGCTATATGCTGGCGAGTGCCAGGGACTGGGCGCGGTTCGGATTGCTGTATCTCAATGACGGCGTGATCGGCGGTCGACGGATCCTGCACGAGGACTGGGTGGATTTCTCGGCCGCGGCCACGCTCGATACCGATTACGGCGCCGGCTTCTGGACCAATCGCAGCGAGCACCAACACGCCAAAGGCCGCGTCAGGCTCGGAATTCCGCGCGACGCGTTTTTTGCATCCGGCGATCTCGGCCAGCGAATCGTGATCATGCCGTCACAGCGCCTGGTGATCGTTCGCCTCGGTGACTCCGTCGATCCGACCGGCGATATCCGGGGTCTCGGACGGCTGGTGAAAGAGGTGATCGACGCCACGCAGCCTTAGCGACGGACGGGCGGCCCAGTACTGACTATGAGAGATCTGTAAGTCGCTTGCTGCCCATGCTTCGAGACGCTCGCGTCGCTCGCTCCTCAGCATGAGGTTTTTGTGGTTCAACAAGTTAGACCTCATCCTGAGGAGGCCGCGAAGTGGCCGTCTCGAAGGATGGGCTGCAATACCGATTTGTGATTCCAGGTATTAGATCGCCGATCCGTTCAGCGTGGCGCGCCAATGCGCGCCGCGTTCCCTAAGCAGCGCGTCCCGGACGTAGGACAGTTCCTCGTCCTTCAACCGTTCCAGCGCTTCGAAGCTGAAGTTTTCCGCGCCATGGGTGGCCCATGCGCTTTGCAGATCGCGATTGGAGTGGCTGCCAAGGCGCAGCGAGAACCAGATGCGGTTTTGGATGGTGTCGAGGTTGGACGACTGACCGATCCAGACCTGGCCGGTCGCCGCGCAGCGAACCGCGAAGATACCGGCGATGGTTTTATTTTTCTCGTAGGCGGCGATCGCCGCCTTCTTGTTGTCGTTGCGCATTCTGGCTCCGCAAGCCCAATTCGACGGGACTTGGCCAGTGGGGTAGCCGAGACAGGAGGAGCAGTCAATTATACCCGGGTATTATTATCGGCTGGTCGGGCGGACGATGCCTCAGCGGCCAACCGAATACGGCCCGCCCTTCTCGAGCGCGCGCTGATAGGCCGGGCGGGCGTGAATGCGTTCCAGAAACGCCATCGCCCTGGGGTGGCCCTGCTCGAGCCCGCCGCGCGCAGCCGCGGCTTCGAGCGGAAAGCTCATCTGAATATCGGCGGCGGTGAATTCATTGCCGGCGAACCACTGGCTTTTGCCCAGTTCGCCTTCCCAATAGGCCATGTGCTGCTTGAGCTGCGGATTGACCAGCGAGGTCAGCGCCTGGTTGGAGACCTTTCGCACCAGTGGACGCAGCAGCGCCGGCGCCCGTTTCGGCATCAGGGTGAACAGCAACTTCAGCAGCAGCGGCGGCATCGCCGAGCCTTCCGCGTAGTGCAGCCAATAGGTATAGCGCAGCCGCTCCGGCGTCTTGGCGGGCGGGATCAGCCGACCGTCGCCGTAGGTATCGATGATGTATTCGGCGATCGCGCCTGATTCGGCGATGGTATTGCCGTTGTCGGTGATGACGGGTGACTTTCCGAGCGGATGGATCGCGCGCAGTTCGGCCGGCGCGCGCATGTCCGGCTGACGCTGATAGCGGACGATTTCGTAAGGCACGCCCAGCTCTTCCAACAGCCACAGCACGCGCTGCGAGCGGGAGTTGTTGAGATGATGGACGGTCAGCATGGCGATTCCCCCGGAGTTCACGGCGCCCCTCGCGCCGCGGTTGGTCGTGCCAGCCGAACGCTGGAAAGTCGAGACGACCGGACCACACATATTATCCGGATTTTATTGACGGATTTATTTCATCCGGGTAATATCTTTCGGAAAATTGGGGATTGGCCGATGAGCGAGACGCCAGAAGCTGCCTACATCGCCTTCGAAGGCGAGCGTTGCGTCGCCTCCGGCGATCTCCGCGAGGTCGCGCGTGCCGTGAAGCAAGCGCTCGACCGCGCGCAAGGACGGGTCCATTCTGGTGTTCGACGGCATGTCGAGCAGCCCGATCGAGATCGATTTTCGCGGGACCGTCGAGGACGTGCTGGCGCGACTGCCGGAGGCCGGCGACATGGCGCCTGCCGCGGCTGAGGCGGAAGCCGATCCGCGCCGAACCGCGGGCCCGGCCGGCCAAAACTGGGCGTGGTCGCGCGCGAAATCACGTTGCTGCCGCGACACTGGGACTGGCTGGCGCAACAGCGGGGCGGCGCGTCGGTTGCGATCCGCAAACTGGTCGAGGAAGCGCGGCGCACCGGCGAAGACAAGGATCGCATTCGCCGGGCGCAGGAGGCGGCCTATCGTTTCATGTCGGTGATGGCCGGCAACCGGCCGCATTACGAAGATGCGATCCGCGCGTTGTTTGCGGGCGAACCGGGCCGTTTCGGAAAATTGATCGCCGAATGGCCCAGCGATGTGCGCGATCATGCCGCGCGGCTGGCGGAACGCGCTTTTCACCGCGAACCGCAGCGGCGCGCCGGTTGATCCCGCGGATGACGAACCGCTAGGCTGCTTGGAATGATAGGGATCATATAAGAAACCGCGAGCCGGAGGGAGACCGCCATGAGCCAGCAGCCCCGCAATTCCTGTTCGATGTCGGCAGCCCCAACGCCTTTCTCAGCCACGAGGCGATCCCGGCGATCGAAAAACGCACCGGCGTGAAGTTCGAATATGTGCCGGTCCTGCTCGGCGGCATCTTCAAGGCCACCAACAACAAATCCCCCGCCGAAACGCTGGCCGGCATCAAGAACAAGCGCGAGTTTCACGCGCTCGAGACCGAGCGCTTCGTCAAGCGTTACGGGGTCAAGCCGTACACCTGGAACCCGTTCTTTCCGGTCAACACCCTCAATCTGATGCGCGCCGCGGTCGCGGCCCAGTTCGAGGGCGTGTTCGAGAAATATGTCGACGCGGCGTTCCATCACATGTGGGCCGAGCCGAAGAAAATGGACGACCCCGAAGTGGCGATGAAGGCGTTTACGGCGTCCGGCCTCGATGCGGCAAAACTGTTCGCGCGCGCGCAGGACGCCGACGTCAAGGCAAAACTGATCGAGAATACCCAGTCCGCGGTCGAGCGCGGCGCGTTCGGTTCGCCGACGTTCTTCGTCGGCAAGGAGATGTTTTTCGGCAAGGAGCAGTTGCGCGAGGTCGAGGAAATGGTTTCGGCTGGATAAGGCCGTCAACGCCTGGAGAACGTCAAATGGAAAAGCGAAACGCAACGGTCGCGGTGATCGGCGCCGGCGATTATATCGGCGCCGAGATCGCGAAGAAATTCGCCGCCGAGGGTTTCACCGTGTTCGCGGGCAGGCGCGACGGCGCCAAGCTCGAACCGCTGGTCAAGGAGATCGAGGCCGCAGGCGGATCGATCGTCGCGCGCACGCTCGATGCGCGGAAGGAGGACGAGGTCGCGGCCTTCCTCAACGACGCCGACAAGCATGCGCCGCTGGAAGTCTGCATCTTCAACGTCGGCGCCAACGTCAACTTTCCGATTCTGGAGACCACCGACCGGGTGTTTCGCAAGGTCTGGGAAATGGCCTGCTGGGCCGGCTTCCTCGCCGGACGCGAATCGGCGCGGCTGATGCTGCCGCGCGGCAAGGGCAACATCTTCTTCACCGGCGCGACCGCCTCGCTTGCGCGGCGGCAGCGGCTTTGCGGCCTTCGCCAGCGCCAAATTCGGCTTGCGCGCGGTGGCGCAATCGATGGCGCGCGAGCTCGGGCCGAAGAACATCCACGTCGCGCATCTGATCATCGATTCCGGCGTCGATACCGCCTGGGTGCGCGCAGCGCCGCGAGCAGCTCTGGGGCAAGGAAGCGCTCGACAATCCGGATCTGCTGATGCCGCCGGCGTCGGTCGCCGCCTCCTACTGGCAGCTCTACCAGCAGCCGCGCAGCGCCTGGACCTTCGAGCTGGAAATTCGCCCGTTCGGGGAAAAGTGGTAGGAAGAGGCGAATAGCGAATTATGGATAGCGGACGATGCGTGGTGGATAGCGGTAGCCGACTGGGCTATGGCTATTTGCCACTCGCTATTCGCCCGCTTCAAGAACAAGAAAAGGAACTCAGCAATGCGCATTCTCGTGGTCGGCGCCGGCGCCATCGGCGGATATTTCGGCGGCCGGATGCTTCAGGCCGGCCGCGATGTGACCTTTCTGGTCCGGCCGCGGCGCGCCGCCGAACTCGCCGAGCGCGGGCCTCGTGATCAAGAGCCCGAATGGCGACGTCACGCTGAAGAATCCGCCGACGGTGCAGGCCGACAAACTCACCGAGAAATTCGACGTCGTGCTGTTGAGCTGCAAGGCGTTCGACCTCGACGACGCCATCAAATCGTTTGCGCCGGCGGTCGGACCGCAGACCTCGATCATCCCGCTGCTCAACGGCATGCTGCATCTCGACGTGCTCGACAAGAAATTCGGGCGCGAGCGCGTGCTCGGCGGACTCTGCGCGATCGCCGCCACGCTCAACGAGAAGCGCGAGGTGGTGCAGCTCGCGCCGATGCAGTCGCTCAATTTCGGCGAGCGCGACGGCAAACTGTCGGACCGGGTCCGCGCCATCGCCGAGGTCATGGCGAGCGGCAAGATCGGCGCGGTGGCCAGCGAAAACATCGTGCAGGAGATGTGGGAAAAATGGGTGTTCCTCGCCTCGCTCGCGGCCTCGACCTGCCTGATGCGCACCTCGGTCGGCAACATTCTGGCCGCGCCCGGCGGCAAGGATTTTATTCTCGGCATGCTCGATGAATGCAGCGCGGTCGCGACCGCCGAGGGCCATGCGCCCCGCGGCGCCGTTCTTCGAGCGCACCAGGGGCATGCTGACCGCGGAAGGCTCGCAAATGACCGCGTCGATGTTCCGCGACATCAAGGCGGGCGCGCCGGTCGAAGCCGACCATGTGATCGGCGACCTGATCGCGCGCGGCGATGCCGCGAAGGTGCCGGTGCCGCGGCTGCGCATCGCCTATACGCATCTCAAGGCCTATGAGAAGCAGCGGGGGTAGTGCCTCATGGTGAGGAGCGCATCTTGCGCGTCTCGAACGATGGACCGAAACGTCTCGACTCTCGGTCCATCCTTCGAGACGCGCGCAAGAGCGCGTTCCTCAGGATGAGGTCACAAATGCGCGAGATAATGCGCCAGCGCCTCGATTTCCTCTTCGCTCAGGGGATAGGCGACATCCGCCATCGCCGCCATGCCGCCGCCGGATCGCACGCCGGATTTGTAGTCGTGCAGCGCCTTGAGCAGATATTCCTCGCGCTGGCCGGCGATGCGGGCGACCGCCTTGGTGCCGGCATAGCTGTCGGTGTGGCACGAGGCGCAGCGCCGGCCGGCGGCGGCCTGCGCGCCCTTTTGGGATAGATCCGGATTGTCGTCGGCTTCGGCGCCTTGGGCGGCGTCAGCGAGGCGAAATAGGCGCCGAGATTGCGGATATCCTCATTGTTGAGCTGCTCGACGATCGGCTGCATCTGCTCGTTCTTGCGGGTGCCGGCGCGGAAGAACACCAGCTGCCATTGGATGAACTGATCGGGCTGGCCGGCGAGCGAGGGAATGTTCTCGGTCTGCGAAATGCCGGCTTCGCCGTGGCAGCCGGTGCACAGTTCGGCCTTTTCCTTGCCGGCGGCGAGATCGGCGGCGTGGGCCGACGACCGCAGGTGACCGAAGCCAGCACCATTGCAACCAAGGCAATCCGCATTGCTACTCTCCCCGTCGTCATCGCCGGGCTTGACCCGGCAATCCATCGCTTGCAAGACGTTTTCGTTGTGATGGATGCCCGGATCAAGTCCGGGCATGACGAGCGAGTTCCATCGCCCGTTGTTGAAACGAAAAAAGCTGCGGCCACTCGTTCCCGAGCAGCCGCAGCCTCCGATGATTTCAGCCTTACTTCTTGCTGTAGCTGATGCGATAGATCGCGCCGGCCCAGTCGTCGGCGACCAGGATCGAGCCGTCCTTGTCCAGGATGATGTCGGCCGGACGGCCGAGATAGCCCTGGTCGCCTTCGATCCAGCCGGAGGCGAAGACCTCCTGCTTGGCGTTCTTGCCGTCGGGCCCGACGATCACGCGCATGATGCGCGCGCCCTGGTACTTATGCCGGTTCCACGAGCCGTGCTCGGCGATGAGGATGTTGTTCTTGTACTCGGCGGGAAACTGGTTGCCGGTGTAGAACTTCATGCCGAGCGGAGCCACGTGCGCGCCGAGATTGAGCACCGGCGGCGTGAACTCCGAGCATTTGTGACCCATCGCGAACTTTCGGATCCGGCAGGTTGCCCTGGTGGCAGTAGGGATAGCCGAAATGCTCGCCGATCTTCGAGATCATGTTGAGCTTGTCGCTCGGCATGTCGTCGCTGATCCAGTCGCGGGCGTTTTCGGTGAACCAGTATTTGCCGGTGCGCGGATCGACGTCGCCGCCGACGCTGTTGCGGACGCCGAGCGCCCAGACCTCGGCGTTGCCGGTCTTGGGATCGACGCGGCGGATCTGCGACACGCTGGTCGGCGGAATGCCGATGTTGAAGGGAGGTCCGAACGGCACGTAGAACCAGCCGTCCTTGTCGACGGCGATATACTTCCAGCCATGCGCGGCATAGGACGGCATGTCGTCATAGACCACCTTGCCGTCGCCGAGATTGTCGAGATTGGCTTCGGCGTTGTCGTATCTGATCAGCTTGTCGACGGCGATGACGTAGAGCGCGCCGTCGCGGAACGCGAGGCCGGTCGGCATGTTGCAGCCCCTTGAGGATGGTCTTGACCTCTTTCTTGCCGCCGTTGTCCTTGATGGCATAGACGTTGCCGAGGCCGAACGAGCCGACGAACAGCGTGCCCTTGTCGCCCCAGGCCATCTGCCGCGCGGCCAGCACGCCCGAGCGCATAGACTTCGATCTTGAAGCCCGGCGGCAGTTTTATCTTTTTCATCATCGCCGCGAGTTCGGCTTCCGATGAGCCGGTCGGCGGACCCGACGGCGGCGCGAGGCCCTTCTGGGCTTCGGTCTCGTCGCCGAGGAACCAGTCGTCCGGCGGATGGGTCCAGAATTCCTTGGTGCCGGACTCGTATTTCTTCAGCGGTTTTTGCTGCGCGCTGGCCTGGCCGGCCCCCGCGACAACGGCGATTGCTGCGAGCGCAAGAATAGATCGATTGAAAGCCGATTTCATCGCGTCACTCCCTATGCAGCCGGGCGGCTGCGTCTGTTATTTATTTTGACGTTTCGAGAGACGAACTTTGGTCTCTCGTGAGGTGGATCAGACCTCAAAATGTTATCACATCCGTCGTAGGAGAGAAGCGTCCACGGTGCGTCTCTGTCCGGCAAAACAATTCAAGAAGGAATTTCTCGGTCCGCTTTTATTCGCGCAATGTCGCGCGAGGCTTGCTGCACTGCGGTATTCACCGGCGCTCACGATTGTCGTGGCGGCCGGTCTCAGCATTGCGGCCGCTGGCATGGCCGCCACCGTTATATACGGCCGGCGGGAACGGTCTTGTGGAATTTGTCCGAGTAGCTGCGCGCGACGCCGGCACCGCAGAACGCCTCGAACAAGCGATGCATGGTGCCGCTCCGTTATCTTGCGTTGGCAACGCTGCTGTTCGCGCTGATAGGCCCGCTTTTGCGCGCTGTTCAATTTGCTCAAAAAATCGCCCTCGCATTTGCGGGCGTGACGATGACGCCGAGGCCGACGTCGCCGCTGGCGCCGAACTGGCAGATTTCAAACAGCGCCATGGCGCGCTGGCAGGACGGGGCCTTGCCGAGCAACTCTTCGATTTCCTGATGGTCGAGCGTCGGACATTCTTGCCTGGTGGGCGCATCCTTGTTCCGGGCATGCTTGTTCTGGGCATCCTCGGCTGCACCCGCGGCGATCGAGACCGCGAGCATGACGGCAGCCAGAACGATTGCGGTTGGACATGGCGAGACCTCTTTTTGGGACTTTGCTGACGGACCGCTTCTTAAAAACGAAAAGCCCGCCAAGGCACAGCGGGCTTTCGTAAACTCTGCCGGCTTGGAAAAACTGGAGCGGGCGAAGGGGCTCGAACCCTCGACCCCGACCTTGGCAAGGTTGGGGTTGTCGTTTCCTGCTCTTTCCCGGGTATATCCAGGGTGTCAAAAACCCCTATTTTATAATCATTTCTCTTACCCCGAGTGTTTCATGGTATTCTGGGATTTCCCAAATGGTGGACCCCAGGTGGACCCCAAGAAAGTAGCAACGACTGTGACGAAGGGACTAAAGGCTCACAAAGCGATCGGTTGATGCCGCCGTCAGCCAGGCCGCTCGATATGAACTCTGGGATAGCGAGCTGGCCGGCTTCGGGCTTCGTGTCGAAGCGAGCGGTAAGAAGACATTTATAGTCCGGTATCGCGTGGGCGGTGGACGCAGCGCGATACGACGGAAAATGACCATCGGCCGCTATGGTGTCCTGACCCCGGAAGCCGCCAAGAATATGAAGCAAAGAGGATTTTGGGCGGTGCCGCAAACGGGAGCGATCCAGCCGACATGCGGGCGGCGAGACGCCGCGAGATGACGGTGGCGGACCTGCTGAAGCTTTACGAGGTGAAAGGCTGCGTAATTCAGAGGGGCTTCCGACAAGGGCAGCCGATGAAGCCGATGACTAAACGGCAAACTCTTAGTCGGCTATCGAATCACGTTGGACCGCTGCTCGGCTATCAAGAAGATCAGCGACGTCCGGCAGAAAGATATCGAGCAACTCGCTCGCGATGTAGCGGCGGGAAAGACCGCAAAAGACGAAAAGGGGGGCCCACGATCGCGCGTGATCGTTCGTGGCGGAGCCGGCGCCGCCCGCAAGGTGGTCCGTGATTTATCGGCTGTATTCACATTCGCGCAGCGGCAGGAAATCCTCAAAGAGAACCCCTGCGCGCACGCCGCCGTGAACAAGGTTGACAACAAGAGAAAGAGATATCTGACCCTGGAGGAGATCCAGCGCCTTGGCGCTGCGCTCAGAACGGTTGAGGAACGAGGAGCTAACCCCAAGGCTATTAATATTGCTCGCCTTTGGGCTCTGTCCGGTTTCCGGCGTAACGAAGCTGCGGGTCTACTGCGAAGTGAAGTTGATTTCGCGCGTGGCGGCGTCCGCCTAATTGACAGCAAAGAGGGCGAGTCGATCCGACCATTGGGCACAGCCGCGCTGGAACTTCTGCGGTCAATCCCGGCAGACAGCAAGTCGCCATATTTCTTTCCCGCTGAACGAGGCGACAAATTCTACGTTGGCACGAAGCGGATATGGCCGGAAGCCATCAAGCTTGCAGAATTGCCAGGGGTGACACCTCACACGCTTCGGCACACTTTGGGTTCCACAGCCGTCTCATCCGGGGAATCACTAAAGATGACCGGCGCTATTCTTGGCCACTCGACGTCGGCCGCGACCGAAGTTTATGCACACCTTCAGCATCATCCCGGCAAGCGGGCGGCTGATCGCGTGGTGGGCGTCATTTCTGCGGCTCTCGACGGAAGGGCCAACGCCAATGTCATGCCCTTACGGCGAAGTGGCAATCGCAGTTGAAGCGGCATAGGCCGCCTTGGTGACGGCCACATGATAAGGCGTCAGCCGGAGCGTCAGGCCGATTTGCTCCAGCGCTCCAGCATCGCTGCAACGGCCGCGTGGCCGCGCTAACGACCGCTTGCGAAGTGAGCGGAACGTAACGCTATAGGAAACCCAAACGTGCGAACTCGATCGGCGAGAAGCCGGGCACGAGACGCTAGGCCCAAGTGGTCACTCGAGAGCGAATTCATCCAGCATCGGAGGATCGGATTTTTTGAGCTCGGCGAACTTGGCCGCCATCGTCGGGTTGCCCCGCGTCAGCTTCTTGATCGTCACGTCCTGCGCCTTGTCGTTCGCAAGACGGAGGTTGCGATCGGTGCCGAGCAGGGCATCCTTCGTCTTCTGCAGGTGGTCGATCGACTTGTCGATCTCATCGATCGCCGTCTGGAAGTGCCTGGAGGCGAGGTCGTAGTTCCTCGCGAAGCCGGTCTTGAACGTCTCGAGCTCGCTCTCGAAGTTCGTGATGTCGATGTTCTGCGCCTTCACGAGCGCAAGCTCTGACTTGTACTTGAGCGAGTTCATGCGCCGCGTTTCGCAGCAGCGTGATGATCGGAATGAAAGAACTGCGGTCGGACGACGTACATCTTCGGATAGCGGTGGAACACGTCGACGATCCCGGTGTTGTAGAGCTCGCTGTCGGGCTCAAGCAGGGAGACCAGCACCGCGTACTCGCAGCCCTTCTCGGTGCGATCCTTGTCGAGCTCCTTCAGGAAGTCCTCGTTCTTGTTCTTCGTCGCGGTGCGATCGCTCTCGTTCTTCATTTCGAACATGATCGAGACGATCTCAGTGCCAGCCTCATCCGAGTCGCGAAAGATGTAGTCGCCCTTGCTGCCAGTCCGCGCGTCGTTGTCCTTCTCGAAATATGCCCTCGGAAACGCCGTCGCTCGAATGCGGTTGAACTCGGTCTCGCAGTGCTGCTCGAGGGTTTCGCCAACCATCTTGGTCGACAGGCGAGCCTTCATGTCCCGGAGGCGCTCGATCGCGTCATCGCGATCCTTGATCTGCGTCTCGTACTTGTCCTTGAGCGACTTCTCGGCGAGCTGCTTCTCAAGCTCCGCTCGCTCGAGGCCGCTCTTCAGTTCGTCGCGCTCCTTCTCGACCGCACTGACTGCCTCGGTGATCGCGAGCTTCTGCGCAACCTCGATGGCATCGAGCTTGGCCTTCAGGCCCTGGATCTCCGCGTCCTTCGTAGCGGCGGCCTTCTGCAGTTCGTTCGCGAGCTTCGCCTCGGCAGCTCGGAAGCGGCCTGCTTGTCATGCTTCGCCTGCTCAAGTTCGTTCGCGAGCGCGTCACGCTCTTTTTCCACGGCGCTTAGGGCCTCGGTCACGGCGAGCTTCCGCGCGACCTCACCGGCATCGAGCTTGGCCTTCAGTTCCTGGATCTCGGCGTCCTTGGCTGCGGCAGCCTTCTGCAATTCGCTGGCGACCTTGGTCTGTGGCGAGTTCGACGGCGTTCCGCTTGTCCTGCTCGGCCAGCTCAAGCCGCTCGTGCAACTGCTGCTCGAACTCGCTGTCGCGAACCTGCTTCAGGATGTCCGCGTACCCGGCCTCGTCAATCTTGAATGCTTTCCCGCAGTGCGGGCAGATGATTTCATGCATGACTACTTATTGCCCTCTGCTTTAGCCCTCGGCCTTGAGTCTCTGCCACTTTGCGTACGCGAGAATCAGAAGTGCCCCTCGGACGTGACCATCAACCAGAATCGGCATTAAGCGCTAGGTGTCGTGAGTGGCCGGCCAGGCCACTCACCATTCGGCGGCAGCCGTGTCCAAAAACGACCGATTGGCGTCACCCGCGCTGGGTGTGTTCAAAAAATAGTGGATATCATTTTTGATCACCCGTATGTTTTGAACATCCTTTTCGCACAGGCTGATGATGACCCGAGTTTTTTGCTATTGCCGCGTGAGCACGCTTGGCCAAACCACCGACAACCAAATCCAGGAGATCGCCGCCGCCGGCTTCAAGGTGCTGCCTACGCGCGCGATCAACGAGACCGTTTCCGGCTGCATCGCCGCACGCGAGCGGACCGGCTTCACGAAGCTGATGGACAAGCTCGAGGCCGGCGATGTGCTGGTCGTCACCAAGCTCGATCGCCTCGGCCGCAACGCCATGGACGTGCGCCAGACGGTGGAGGCCCTCGCCGAGCTTGGCGTGAATGTGCATTGCCTGGCGCTGGGTGGTGTCGACTCCACCAGCCCCGCCGGCAAGATGACGATGGCCGTGATCAGCGCCGTGGCCGAATTCGAGCGTGACCTACTGATCGAACGCACCCAGGCTGGCCTGGCACGTGCCAAGAGCGACGGAAAGGTGCTTGGACGACCGCGCGCCCTGACGGACGCTCAGGAGGCGGAGGCACTGCAACGGCTAGCCAGCGGCGAGGCCGTGGCGGCGGTGGCGCGGGCGCTGAAGACTCGCGAGCCACGGTCATGCGCGTGAGGGATTCACAGGCGGCTTGAGTCTGCATCATGCGGGGTCAATGGCGTCGCGGCAGCGCGACTGAAGAGAACGGCCACGCCTCATAAGCTTGCATCGTGCACCGGCATCTACTCTTCGCCTGAGAGCTGTGATATCGGGGCCGACAACTGGGCTGAGGTTGTTTCTATGGATATGTCACCGGAGCGGATTGGCGGACTGGTCGCCAACCCGTCAGAGAGCCTGAACGTCGAGATCAAGCGCTGGATCGATCCGACAGCTCCGGAAGGCATTGCGAAGATCGCCCGCGCTGCTATCGCGCTGAGGAACAGGAACGGCGGGTACCTTGTGATTGGCTTCGACGACGGCACGCTCCAGCCGGATCCCAATCGACCGGCCGATGTGCGGGCGACGTTCCACGTCGACGTGGTGCAGGGCATCGTCTCAGGTACTCGCATGACCAATTCGAGATCCAGGTTGGGTTCGCTGAGCGCGACGGATTGGAGTACCCCGTCATGGGCGTGCCGGAGGGTGTTCGGTCGCCAGTGGCCGCAAAGCGTGACCTCAACGACGCCAGCGGCAAGGCGGTGATCCGGGAGGACGCAGTGTATTTCCGGACGCTCGGCGCCAACGGTACCCCGAGCACGTCCGTCGCCAAGTCGCGCCGACTGGAAGCGATCTCGTCGAGATCTGCTTCGAAAACCGGGAGGCTGACTTCGGCCGCTTCCTGCGCGGTCAGCTCGGCCACGACGGGCTCGCCCAATTCCTGGCGATCGCGTCGGAGGTCGATGGCGCGAGCCCTTCAGCGGTGACACTGGAAACCCGCACAATGGAGGTCCTGCTGTTCGCGCAGCAGCGCCGCGACGAGGCGATCAAGAAACGGAAGCTCTCGACAGGAGGAAGAGGCTGCGCTCGTGCTCGGCTCCTGGGAGGTCGCGCTGGTCATTGCCCCGCCCCGGGACGTGGGCGACTTCTCGAAGGAGTTCTTCCAGACGATCGCTGGCGCGAACCCTCGTTATACTGGTTGGCCAGCCTGGCTGGACTCGCGCAACTTCAGGAATACCGAGGACCACCCGCGGAAGATCGACGAGCTGGGAGACATTGGTCGTCAGCTTGGCCAGTGACTGGAACCGTCACTTCGACTTCTACCGCATGGCCGCAAAGGGTGAGTTCTACCAGTGGCGGATCATGGAGGATGATCTAACGGACAAGGTCGAACCCAAGACAGCTTTGGAGCCGACCCTTGTGATCCGCCGCGTTGCCGAAGTGATCGCAGTCGGCCTCAGCTTCGCACGTGCCCTCAAATGCGAGGAAGGTGCCAGCCTGGGCCTTTTATTCCGGTGGAACGGCATTGACGGTGGGAGCTCAGCGCGTGGGCAGGCATGAGCTACTTCTCCGACGGGCAGTGGCGCATCAGGACGCTGCCGACGGCTTTGTGGAGGTGCCGGCTGACACTCCCGTGACGGCCATCGCCCCATATGTCGCTAAGGCCACCTCGAAGCTGTTCTCGGCGTTCGATGGCTTCGAATTCCCCACATCCTCTTTGGAGCAGTGGGTGAACAAGCTCCTATCGCGGCAGTGACGTCAGACGCTCCGGCTAGAGTCTCGGAAAGCTGGGCGGCCGTGGGAGAAGGGCTAGGCCGGCGTCAAGAAGTGGGCCAAGAAGTTCGCTGTTCGATCTCGCGGTTGGTCGAAATACTCTGTCCTTTCCCTCTCTGCTTTGGCTTATAGCTGCAGGCGGGGAAGTTCGAGCAGGAACGGAATTTGCCGTATGGGCCTGACCGCAACATTAGGACCCCCTGCTTGCACGATGGGCAGCCTTCTTCGCGGACGGCCTTTCCGTCGGTGTCGGTGATGGCCACGGCGCCGTCGGCTTCAAGCTCTCGAAGGAAGTGGGAGCACTGACCACGGGCAGTGAACATCACGACACTACGCCGAGCCCGGGTCAGAGCGACGTAGAACAGGCGGCGTTCTTCGCCCAAGGGATAGTCGTCTCCGGCCGGCATGGCCAAAGCCAGCACGGGATCGTCGGCACGTGTGTTTGGGAAGCTCCGTCCCCGAGGCGCGCTGAGCATCTCCGGCAGGATCACGTAGTCGGCCTCGCTGCCCTTGGACCGGTGGATAGTTAGGAACGACACGTCCACCCAGCGCTCGAAGCGACCTTTACGGCCGGGGACGTATTGCCGATCGGCGTTGTAGCGGCCGAGCACGTAGACCGTAACCTTACCGTTGCGCCCAGGCGGGATGGATCCATCCATAACGCCTTGGGACAGCCGCTCCACGAACTGGTCGATCGCATCAGCCAGCTTCTCCCTGTGATCTACCTGGAAGGCCTGGAGCACCGGCCCCACGGCAGGGGTCGCAGATCGCACCTTCTTGCTGATCTGCGCATGATTCTTGGACACGAATTGGCTCGACACGTCGCAGAGCGCCTGAGGGCAACGGAATGTCTGCTCCAGCTTGAGTATCTGCCCGTGGCCGAACCACTCCCGGAAACCGGTCATTACCGACACATCGGCGCCGGCAAATCGGTTGATGGACTGCCAATCGTCGCCCACTGCGAAAAAGAACCGTCCTGGCTTCTGAACTAAGGCACGGCACAAGCGAGCCCGGGCGCGGGAGGCGTCCTGGAATTCGTCGGCCATGATCAACTCATAGGGCGCCTCGTACCGGCCGCTTTCCAGGTGCGTAGCCGCCAGGTTGAGCATGTCTTCGAAATCGATGCCGCCCTCGGCAGACAACGCGGCGTCCCACGCCTCGATGATCGGCGCGGCGATGTTAAGGAACATCCGGTAGCGGTGCTTGAAGTCCTCTTGGGGCATGGAATCCAGCCGCTGACGCAGTGCCGAAATCGTCAAGCAGTTGCTCTTTGCGTGGCTGATGAACGTCCGCATTAAACCAATCAGCTCCGCGGGCTCCATCGGCCTCTGGCCCCCTATCGGGACTTCACGATCGGGGTTGGGGTCAAGTTCAATGCCACGCCGGGTCAGTTCGCGGGCCAGGTGCTCGAAGACCTCACCGGAACGGATCTGATGCGACGTTGTTTCGATCAACGCCGTGCTGCGCTCCGAATGCAATTGACGCTTCCACTTCACCCCATCCAGGTATCCCGCAAACTCTGGCGGAGGCTCGCCTTGTGCGTCGAGCGCGAAATGCTCGTGGTAAAGATCAATGCCCGGGTAGTAGAAATCCGGTCGGTATTGGCGGTGGTCTTCGTCGGCGGTCTTGTACTTGTAGGGTTCCTCGTAGCGATACTCCACGCCGTTGTAGAAGAGCCAGTCGGCCAGGATCGCCTCCTCCCGGCTACGCACCCGCGTCCCGTCGTAGGTGAGCGTGCGTCCGTTGCCTTGCTCATCCCACACGTCCGACGATCCAGATGACCCGAACGGCGGAAGATCGCGACCAAAGAAAAACCGGAAGAGATCCCATTGAGTGCGAAACGCGAGGGAGCGGTCTTTCAGTTGATCGACGATGTCGGTCAGCTTGCGAAAACCGCTCACGGCGTCGGTGGCCCAGTCGGGGATGTCCGGTTTCTCGCCGGTGGCCTTGCCAATGATGCGAAGGCCCAGCGCGTGAAAGGTCGAGGCCTCCACTGAAACACCTTTCATACCCAGCCGTTCGAACGACTTGGCGGCGCGTTCCTTGAGCTCTTCCGCCGCTTGCTTGTTGAACGCCAACAGGATGATGCGCTCTGGTGTCACGAAGCCCCGATGAATCGCATATGCGGCTTTAGCCACCATCGTGGACGTCTTGCCCGAGCCGGCCGAAGCCACTACCTGCACCCGATTGTCGAAGCAGACCACCGCTCGAGCCTGCTCCTCAGTCAGCGGCTTGCTTTCTACCTTGCCGAATAGGTCCGTGCAGGCTTCAAGTTCGCGCTCCGTATGGAGGGCGTTGAGCTTGCTCCAGAAAGCGTAGTGGTTGGCGTCCCAAAGGGTCAAGGACTCCGTCAGCCTCGCAACTTCCTCGCCCAGTTGGATTCGTACTTCTGGCTTCTTCAGACGCGCACGGACGGACGAGACATCGATCTCCGGACGTGCTGTATCTAAGGCCGTCTGCATCTCGTGGGTAAACCACCGGCGTTCTGCCTTCGCCGTATGCTCCTGGGCTACCTTCTGGAGAAGCCACTTCGACATGGCTTGGTGGGAACATTGAAGAAACGCCACGTCCTCGCGGATTTGCTTCTCTGCCGCCAGGGCTGAGATCAATCTGGCCCCTTGGAAATTCGGCAAGCCATCCACCTGCACCTCACAGGCTTGCCCTGGGTGGAGGGTAATGTCCGTCCAGAAGTAGCCTCGCTGCACCCGATACGAGGTTTCATCCTCGACGTTGATGCAGTGGGATTGGCCAGCGGCTGTCAATGACAGTTCAAAGCCATTTCGGAGCAGGCGCCACTCCGGTGATCCCGTCAAACGTCGGCCCAACCAAGAGGGCGTCCATTCCTTTGTCATTTCATTTCCACAACCTCGATCCTGACCTCCGCGTTCACGTGAGGACTCCAGCGGCAGGAGTGCTCGCATTACGGCAACCTCCACTTGCAGTGCCATCCCTTCGTCTGCACCACAACTAGCGCACTGCATGAGACCTTGCGGCGGACGATTTCGGCCTGGGAAACTAGCTTCACTAACGACGCAGAGCACTTCGCCAGCTTTGCGGTCTCGGCGATTGAGCGGACACGCCAAGTCACCACAGGTCAAGTTCCCCTCAACTCTACTCAATTCCATTGACCAAGATGCGCTGGACCAGCCGGGGCCAGCGCCTATGCTCCTACATTCGAAACCAGCAGCAGAAAGGAAATGCCCATGCGTATCATCGGCCCGATCTCGGCCCCGTTGCTAAGATCCAATTCGGGTTCGACGAGCCCATCGAATAGCAAGGCCAAGCGAGGGTTTCAGCAGAGCGGCACGACAACGTGCCGCTCTATTTTTTTGCGGTCGCCGTCGTCGACGCGCTTTGCTGAAGCTTTTTCAGCTCGGCGATCACATCAGCTGCCGCAGCTTCTGCAGGCGCCCTGGATACTGTCATCTCCATCCGGCTGGCTCGAACGCGATAAACTTCTTAAATACCGACTGTACCTTCTTGTAGACGGCATCCTTCGGCCGATACCGCTTTTTCTCGTCAAACAATTCATCCAACCGCACAAAGAGCACGGGCTTAGTGATCACACTGCGTGAATTGTAATGGACATCCAATGCGATTGCTAAGATGTGGGTGACAGGGCCGGTTGGAAAATGACCAAGGAAGGTTCCTTGAGGGTAGCTGGAATCCTTGTAATCCATTCTTATCTCGACAGTGTCACCCCGCGACACAACAGCAACTGTCCCAGCGGGTGTTACATTTCCGAACTCGAAATCGATTTGCTCGATAACCAGATTTTCCGGACGCCGCGTGTCAGGCCGGATCTCAAAATTCTCCACCACGAGCGTGATGCTCGTCGACTTCGACGCGCCGGGCTCTCCCGGCAGCGGACGCGCAATTAGAAGGCGGGCCCACTTCCCCACCAAAAGATTGTTGAACGTGAACGTGTCGACCTTTGCAGGAGTGGGCAGTCCCATTGCCCTGCAAGCATCAGCGAAAAGCGGGTGATCGCTAGGAACACGCTCGATGAGCTTTTCCTTAGGAAGAAAGGAAATCAGTTTCCAAGAATTGACCGGAGGGACGAGCTTCTCACAGCGTTCGATTATTGCCTTAATGCACCTCTTCGGCAGATGGGTGGCTCGGTTTAGTTCAGTAGTGTCGTTCTTGATGTTTGCCCATTGGCCGGGGTCTTTAACCCCCACCAGTTCACGAAGCTGCTCTGTGTCCCCGAGCTCCAAAAGGGCCATGACGAGGGGGACGGTATATTTCTCGGCTTTTCCCCCTTGACGCTGAGCTGTTTGGGATCGATTTTTTTCTGACCGGGGGATTGATCTGTTTCTGTTGGATCGATCATTGAGTCCTCAAGCTCCCTCAAACATCAATCAGCCTGCGTCAGCCGCGTTGACCCCAGCTTGAACACGGATGATTGGACGGTCGGCCGCATCTGGCCTGAGATTACGCCACTCGAGTACAACCGACCTGCAACCGCGCACGGCAAAACCTGCGCATCACGAGTGGAGACTGCAATATGACGACCCATTTTGAAACCACCAACACAACCAAGACAATCCAAGCGGTGGTAGCGGCCTCGTTGCTGCTGGCCGCAAGTTTCACCCCTGCTGCGGCAGAGAACAAGTGCACCAACACTTGGAGCTGCACCGTCACCACGACGCCTCCCCCTAACCCGCAGCCCGTGTTCTCTCTCTGCAGCTACACCCGCACCTGCAAGTGAACCTTCCTGCGGAGGGCACGCGACAAAATTGCGTGCCCTCTTATCTCATGAGGAGGATATCCATGAAAGTTTTGGCCCTAGGGTTGATGATTTTGGTTTCGCTGGTGGCGGTGCGGTCTGCATCTGCGGAATGCATCTGCAACCATCTGCCCTGCCCGTGCGCATCGGCAGGGCATTTTTGCCCGCGAGTAGAGTTGCGGATATGCCCGATCCCTATCAAACCCCCCTTGCTGCTGGTGGATCCGCGGACTTCGTAGCAGGCGTACCCTAGCACGCCGGCCGTCGCAGCTCAGCTTGCCGCCCACGCGCCGCTGTCCGGGTCCCAGCGGCCCCGGGCAGCCTCGGGGCGGCTAAGGCCGGCGATGACCGGTCCGAAGAACCGCCGCAATTCGTCCTGCAACTGCGGGAAGGCGGGTGGAGTGAGCGACGGGGCGTGCGCCGGAGGAAGCCGGTCCATAGGCCGCGCTCATCGGCGATTGCGGCGAAGGCATCGGTTAGGCCAACCGGCATCGCTCCGGGATGGCGGTTTCCCTCCGCCGCAGGGTTCCGCCCACCGCCTCCACCAAGATTGGCCAAATTGAACCGGAAGGTGCGGGTGGTGACCCAGATGTCGTGGAAGTCCTTGATCCGGCTGTTGGCCTCGCCGAACCGGATCATCGCTTCGAACTTTTCTGCCGACGACGGTCTCGGGCGGGTACATTAAGATGTTGGCCTGCGGGCAGGCCGGGGAGTAGGCTCGGGAAGGTGCTTCCGCTCCGGCGGCTGGGTGGACGTAGTCGCCGAATCCGATGTCGACCAGGAAGGGGGATAACTGCGCGTCCGAGACGGCCGCGAGGTCGAGCCGGGCGCCCTGGTACTTCTCGGCTTCGCGGGCGGGCTCGACCTTGAGGTCGCCGGGTCGAAGACGATCCCATCGTCGGGCACCTCGACCTTGCAGATGCGGGTGAACAGCTCGGTCAGGGCGGCCGGATCGGGATCGCCTTCGCCCAGGAGATCGAGGTCGCCAGTGGGCCGAAGGGCGTGCTGCGGCCAGGTGACGAACAGCATGGCTCCCTTGAGTACGTAGCGCTCGGCGGCCTTGGTCTCGCTGAGGCGGAACAGGAACCGCTCGATGGCGTAGCGGACCAGCATTCGGTTGAAATCGTCGCCGTGTTGCCGCGCGTGGTTATGAAGTCTTTGACGGATCGACGCGGCAGGATCCTTGAGGACCTTGTCCTTCATTGCATGGCCTTGATGAAGGGCTCCATCCGGCTGGCGACCCGGTCGATGGCGGCGAACGGCCATGAGTTCGCTGGGCGTGGTCTTGCGTTGGCGCAGGGCGTCGCGCAGCGCCTCGATCGCGACGTCCTCGCCGACGTGGCGGCGGTGCTTGAAGCAGTCGGCGACGGTCTTGGCGACGCCATAGATCGGCACCTGCGACCCCTTCGATCTCGATGTGTTCGACGCCGGCGGTCAGGGCCTCGCCGGTCGCGCGGACGATCTCCAGCCGCAGGCCGGTGGCGCTCGGCGTGCGGGCCTTGTGCGGAATCGTCATCCAGACGGCGTGCGGCAGCTGGGTGGTCAGCTCGTGGTGGCGAAGGGCGCTGATCAGGCTGACGACGCCGTTCGGCACCAGGCGGGCGGCTTCGGCGAGATCGTGCGCGACGTCTTCGCCGACGCGCTCGGGGTCTTGGTAGAGGCCGCGGCCCGAGCCGGACGAGCTCGCCGGCCTCGGTCAGCCGCTTCAGATAGACCAGGGGGATGCCCGCCGCCTTGAAGTCTCGCGCGCGCGCGATCCCACGAGCCCGGGTCAGGCTGAGGGCGCGTTCGCGATAAGTCATATGACGTTCGGCCATGATGTTATCTATTGTCGGCAAAAATACGTAAATTGTCGACGAAAGAGAACGAGTTGAGGAATTTCAACGGATGTCATATATTTCGTATGACCATGGCCCCGTCTAGTCCCCCCTCCGATCTTAACGCCCAAGCACGTCCGGGCCGCCCGCGCCCTACTGGCGTGGTCCCAGCAGGACCTCGCCAAGGCGGCGAAGGTCGCGACCTCGACCGTCGCTGACTTCGAGCGCGGCCAACGCACCCCCGTCGCGAACAACGCCCAGGCCATACGCGACGCGCTGGAAGGCGCAGGCATCCGCTTCCTGCCGACCGGCGCGGTGATCGGGCCCGCGGTGCCGATCATCACCCAGTCCAACCGGCCCGGCGCGCCGATCCGTTGGGTCGGACGCGGAAGATCTTTCGGATTGGGCAAACCGCACCGACGGCGCCGTCAGCCTACCGACCCTGCTCGCCTTCTGATTCGCGCCACCCACGGAACCGCCGTTCAACTCCGCTTCCCCGCTGACGAAGGCGTCCGGCACGCCGGCTGGGACGGACAAACCACCGCCGAGATCGGCAGCGAGTATGTGCCGCACGGCGACGCCGGCTGGGAGATCGGCGCCCAGCGCAGCGGCATCGCCCAGAAGGCCGACGAGGACTACGGCAAGCGAACGGCGGAGCCCGCGCCGCTCAACCCAGCGACCGCGACCTACGTGTTCGTTACGCCTGCGCCATTGGCCCCAGAAGGACGAATGGGCCAAGGCGCGTACAGACGAAGGGCCTTGGCGCGACGTTCGCGTCTACGACGCCGACGACCTCGTCCACTGGATCGAACAGACGCCGGCCGTCGGCCTTTGGCTGGCCACCCGCCTAGGCAAACGACCGCCCGGGACCCGCGAGCTCGACGAGATCTGGGAGGAGTGGTCGCTCGCCACCCAATGGCCGCTGACCGAAGACCTCGTTCTGAGCGACCGCGACCAGGATGCCGCTGAGGTCCTGCGCTGGCTTCGCGGCGAGCCGTCCGTCCTGTCGCTCCAGGCGACCACGACGGAGGAGGTCGTGGCGTTCTTCCACGCCACCTTGAGCGAGCTGCCCGACGATCTGGCCGCCGCTTATCGCGCCCGCAGCCTGGTCGCGACGACCGCCGCGGCGGCGCGGGCGCTCGCCAATGCGCCGGCGCCGCTTATCCTGCTTCTCACCGAACCGGAACCCGGCCTGGCTCGCAGCCTGGCGGACCGCGGTCACTACGTCCTGCAGGCTTATGACGAACGGCCGTATCGCGCGGCGAGACGTGCGCACGCTCGCACGACCGTCGCGCGAGGGGATCGCCGGCGCCCTGACGGCCGCCGGCATCGCCGAGGCGCGCGCCAAGGCGCTGGCCCGTGACAGCGCCCGCAATCTCGCCGTCCTGCGTCGCCTGATCCCGGGCGCGCCGGGGCGCCTTCCGAAATGGGCCGAGGAGCCGCCGCCGCGCGCTCTGCTGGCGGCGCTTCTCGCCGGCGGATGGGACGAAAACGCCGAAGCCGACCAGGCCCGGCTCTCCGAACTCGCCGATGCGCCTTACGACACCGTGATCGCCGCCCTGACGCCTTATGTCGGCGATTTCGACAGCCCGCTGCAGAAGATCGGATCGACTTGGCGCATCGCCTCACCGTCCGACGCTTGGTTCCTGCTTGCCCACCACCTGACGGGCGCCGACATCAAGCGCTTCGAAGCCGCTGTCCATGCCGTGCTCGGCTCGGCCGATCCGCGCTTCGACATGGACCCGAACGAGCGCTGGATGGCGGCTGTCCACGGCGTCCATCGCGACTACTCGGGGATGCTCCGCCACGGCATCGGACAGGTCCTCATCCTTCTCGCGCTTTGGGGCGACCAGGTTCGGACGGTTCCGGACGCTAGCCGGCGCGCCGACGCTATCGTCGGCAAGCTGCTGCAGAATGCCGACCAGCGGCGGTGGTGGTCGCTCTCGCGCGACTTCCGTCTGCTGGCCGAGGCATCGCCGGGCGCCTTCCTGACCGCAATCGAGGACAGCCTCGACCAGAACGATCCGCCGATCCGCGCCCTGTTCGGGCACGACGAAGGAGGCATCTTCGGGACCGAGCACCTGTCCGATCTGATGTGGGCGCTGGAATCCCTGGCCTGGTCGCCGGACTTGATGCCGCGCGTGACCCATCGTCCTGGCGCGCCTCGATGCGATCGACTCAAGCCGCGGCGTTATTCCAACGGGCCGGCCAACAGCCTTCGCGAAATCCATCTGCTTTGGATTCCGCAGACCTACGCGACCCTCGACGAGCGGCTCCGCGCGCTGGACCTGATCCGCAAGCGGGAGCCGAATGCCGCCTGGAAACTGATGCTCGGCATCCTGCCCCGTGGGCACGACACTTCCACGCCATCGCCCATGCCGCGCTGGCGCGACTTCACGGTCGACAAGTCGAGGTCGTCACTTGGCCCCTGATCGGCCGGGGCGCGGCCGCGATCAGCGAACGGCTGCTCGCGGACGTCGGCCTCAGTCCGCGCGCTGGGTGCTGCTGCTCGACCGCATCGGCGACCTGGCACCGATCCCGAAGCGGTCCTCGTGCCCTCGAGGCGGCGGAGCCACGGATCACCAACAAGACGGACCGCGAGGTGTTCTGGGACAAGCTACGCGACGTGCTTCACCATCATCGCCAGTTCCCGGACGCCGAGTGGTCCTACCCGATCCTGTCCTCGATCGGCTGGAAGCCGTCTACGATCGGTTCGCGCCCGCTGATCCGCTCGAGCGAACGGCTTGGCTCTTCCAGCAATCCGTTCAGCTGCCGAAACCTTCGGCAGCGGGCTGGCAAGCGGAACAGCGGGACGTCGACGCCGCCCGACGACAAGCGGCTCAGCCGCTCTACGAGAGGTGGGGTAGCGGCCGTCCTGTCGCTCGCTCGGCTGACCAATGCGCCGGCTACATCGGCAAGGCGCTCTACGACAGCGGGCCTCCGGACGAGGTCGACGCGATCCTCGAGGCGGCCGTTCGCAGCGACGACCCTCACGAGCGGGACATCGCCCATGGCCTGATCATCTCCGCTCTTCCGCGATCGGAAGGAGCCGTGGGCGGCGGCTCTGATCGCCAAGGCCAGGACGAAGACTGGGGCGACACCGCGCTGCTGACGATCCTTCGCGCTCTCCCAGTTGCAGCGCTGGACGTGGGACCAGGTCGCCGCGATCGGCGGGGAGATTGAGACGACCTACTGGCGACGGGCGCCGGTGTTCTGGATGAGTGAGGACAGCGAGGACGTCGCCTACGCCATCCGCAAGACTGATCGGCGTCGGCCGCGCCCGGCACGCCCTGCCGCTCGCGCACACGCGGCGCCAAGGTTCACCTACCCACCGATCTGCTCGTCGAGGTGCTGACAGGAGGCCGCTCGCCAGCCGTTCGAGAACGATGGCGACAGCAACGAAGCGACGATGTTCCAGCACTACGTCGCCGAGATGCTGCAGCTTCTCGACGAGCGCAACGATGTCGACCGGAACGCTCTGGTCGCGCTTGAGTGGAACTATCTGCAGCGTCCTGGAGCATTCCCGCCGGCCAGCGAAGGTGCTGCTTAGGGCGCTTTCGGAACAGCCCTCGCTCTTCATCGAGATGCTGAGCGCGGTGTTCAAGCCGAGCGAGGAAAGCGGCGTCGTCGATCCCGAGCCCGAGAATCCTGAGCAGGCCCGCGCGGTCGCCACGCAGGCTTACCGTCTGCTGGCGCTCTGGAACCGCCTTCCGGGAACGCGGACGACGGCACGATCGACGGCAAGGTGCTGGAGGCGTGGATCAAGGAGGCCCGATCGCTGGCCAAGGCGGCCGGCCGAGAAGACATCGCCGACAGCCGCATCGGCGACATGCTGTCGGCCTCACCGATGGGCGCCGACGGCAACTGGCCGGCCGAGCCGGTGCGCGAGGTGATCGACCTCTTCCGCAGCAAGCCGATGATCGAAGGTTTCCAGATCGGCAAGAGCAATCGGCGCGGCGTCACCAGCCGCGTGCCGCGCGACGGCGGCGAACTCGAACGCCAGGAAGCGGCGAAGTACCGCGCCTGGGCGAAGGCGATCACCTACGATCATCCCCACACCGCCAAGGCGCTGGATACCCTCGCCGACCGCTACGAGTGGGAAGCCAAGCGTCACGACGAGGACGCCGAGCGCCTGGACTGGGAGGCCTAGTCAGGCGCTTCCAAGGTTCGAATTATATCGTCACGCTCGAAACAGCCTGTATTTCTTGAGTAAAGTATGCAATGCGATGTGATAGGTTTCATGGAATTGATCGTCTAGACATCAGGCAAGGACCAGAAGGTTCGGGCTCACTTTTCGGTCACCATCCATTTCGGAAAAACTCCAGGCACCATGAATATGCAAATATCATCAACGGCCGCATTGCCCTCAGCAATCATCGCCTGAAGCTGGGCTTCGCATTCCTCAGAGGTGCCTCCAAGGAGATGCACGCGACTTGTCGGTGCAGTCGACGACCTACGTTCGGTCTCCAGTTTCCTCAAGCGAAGCTCGATTACCCTGCTCATGATCCTTTTCCCTCTAGCCTGTCCAAGCGTGCCAGCACCTCGGTGACTTCAATTGCTTCACATAGCCGTCGATCAGCTTGCCAATTTCCGACGCTTCGGAAGGTGTGAGATTGCCCGCTGCTACGGCATCCAGGAGCGCCGCGGACGCTGGCCTTTGCGTCGTTAGCGGTGTCGATCGGCACCATCTTAAATGACACCGGCCGGTCCCGGCGGGCGGGCAAGATGCGATCCAGACACAGACGCAATGCGGTGATGTCCCCGGCCAAGGCCAGATCCACGGCCTTTTGTGTAAGGGCCTCCGCCTGGCCATCAAGCAGGGCCTCCAGCGCAAGTGTTACTTTGTTGCGGGAGCCCTTCGGCCGGCCATCAGGGTTGCCGGAGACGCCCGGCGCAAACAGTTTCCGACTTTGTTTTTTGCCTGTATTACAGGAGTCCTCGGTTCAGAGCGCGCCTGTTCGTGCGTTGCTGACATTCGCCTCAATCCGATTCGAAAAACCTGGCCCGACGGTGCCTTAACCTCTCGCGGAATCGGTTCCGGGTCCATCGCCCGCTGAAGCGCGGTGGTTTGAAGCAACGCTGTCAGTTTCGCCGCCTGCGCCTCAAACGGCCCGAGCTCGACCTTCGCTAGCTTGCGCAAGATGGCCGGGGACGGCGCAAAGGTGAAATTCAGGATGCCCATGTTCAGATCAGCGGGTACCTCCCCCTTCGCCCAACGCTTGATGGCCGCGTTAATTGCCCATGGCGGCATATCCCCCAGCGCATCATCGTAGATGTCGCTGCGGGCCTGCGCTGCGGCCTCAGACGCACTTCCGGCCGCCGGGAAAGCCAGCAGCATTTTTGTCAGGAGGGATAATCTCGCCTTCGCGGAGTCGTCGATCGTCAGGTTCGTCCCGGTGGTGATCTCGGTGATCTGCTTGAGCCGAGTTTCGATCACCTCGCGGTCCCGCTCCGTCAGCTCCATCCCCGATGGCAAATCCAGGCGCACCGGCTGTCCCGGCCACTGGGTCTTGCCGATCGAGCTCGCGAGCCTTTCGAGCCGCGACGGCAAGGATCGCATCGTGACCAGATGTTCGCGTATTTGCAGTTCGGTTGCCATCGAAGCCTCCAGTTTGGATTTCGTCGGCCCAGCACCCGGCATTCAGCCAGGTTGTGGGCTGTTTCACGAATTTCGGTTCGGTGTAGATGTTCGCTGCCGCGTATCGCCCCGCGCCGGCCAGCAATTCGGCAAAGGTCACGGTTCCCGACTTGCGGAGCGTCGCGAGTTTTTTCATAGCCGCCAGCTTCTCAGTCTTGCGAGGGTAGGCTTGCCAGAACTGATCGCCAAAATCCTTCGGCCAGTCGTCGACGACGCGAAGCGAAGGATTCTTTTCGGTCCGATCCGTTCCGATCTCTTCCGATCCTCTCAGATCAGTCGATACCGTTCGACGAGCATTCGACGAATATTCACTCGGAGGGTCGGGATATTTGGCTGCTTGCCGCTTATCAATCTTCTGATGGTGCCAGCCCGTGATTAGCAAAAACTCTTTGCCTCCAACCTCGTAGAGACGGACAAGTCCATTCGACGACAACTCGTCGATCATTCGACGAATATTCTTAGCGTCCATGTCATCGGCAGGAAAAATCTGCGCTTTGATCGTTTTCGGCGCGCAGGGTATGCGACCGTGATCATCGGCAAAATTCCACATGCCAATGAACAACAGGCGAGCGATCGGCGAACACTCCATGACTTGTTCGCTTGTCCAAAAATCGGGTTTGACCGAGCGGATCCGGGCCATCTATTCCACCTCCTCGCTGATTGCATCGCTTGCCCGCTGGGTGATAAGCGGCACCCTGGAACGGGGCGGACCATCACTTCTCATTGTAGGATCGGCCGATACCGGCCAAGCGAACGATGGTGGCGGCATGGTCGGGGCTCAGACCAAAACGCCGTGCGATGAGGGAGGCAGCGCGATTATCGTTCCTCGGTGGCGTCGACCTCCATGCAATCAGATCGAGCTGGGGTCCGCGGCGTAGGAAATGATTGCGATGACGCGCGCGAAAAGCTACCTTCTTCATTGTTAGCAGTCCTATGTTAGCCCGGTGCGCACGCTGATCCCGCCAAGGAAGTCGTGCGGCCGGGTTTTTGTTGAGGGTTAGGGCGTTATGGTGATCATGTCGCCAGGCTAGTGGCCGACAAACTCCATCTTGATCGGCGACGTATTCTGACGTCGAACTGTGTTGGTGCTTTGCCAGCCAGGCCTCGAACTCATCCCGACGATAGATACATTTTCGCCCAACCTTGAGAAACGAGCTGCCACCGCCTAGACAGCGGAGCTTGTTCAGATAGCTCGCCGACAAGCCAGAAAGTTGGGCACTTTGCTTGGTCGTGAGGTAATTGTCGGAAGCCATAGAAATCCCCTTCGAATCACTGGCAATCGTCTGCCAACAAGGGAAGGCTATGAGGTCACGATGCGCATGTGGCCGGCAGATGCGCTAATTATTTGGGTCGCGTGAGCACGCGAGAAATATGCTTTCCCGACTTAGCGAGCTTCAATCTCTTCTTTACGATAGAAGCGACGGTCGTTTTGGGGCTCTTTGGATTTTGTTGCCAAACTTCATCCGCGGCAGATTGCCAGCGGGCGTGGTCTTGCTTCACCATGGAAGCACGCAGATGGCCCCCGGATTTCGCAGATTGCGAAATTTTGTCGCCGCGAATCGCTGATTTTTCTAAAAGGAACTTCCAATAATATTGTTCGATCAATCGGCCCAATTGGGCTGAACTCTTTATAATTGCTATAGGCTTCATGTTTGGCACAGGGCCAAACACTTCGCCCGGATAGCCCACGGCTTTCAGAGAGTCGAACTTCTCATGAATATGATACTCGTACCAAGGTTTTGAGTAGGTCTCAGCGAGGGCCCACCCGCGGAGGACATGAGTCCCCCACATTCTGATTAGATGCAAAACCAAGGCGCGTTTCGCTGTCTGCTTTTAAGTAGTTGCAATAAGCACTCCTTTGCTCGATAAAAAATAACGCCAAGGAGAGGAAGTTGAAATCTAAGGGAAGCTGGGCGGAGAACCCTGCAGGAAATTTTTCATCGAAGGCTTGCCAAAATTCCTCGGTCTCGTCCCCTTCGTATTCGGTATTCGCGTCATAATAGACCCGGTGGGTGGAGAAGGCCGGCCCTAACTCCCGCCGGTAATTCAAGTTCTTCCAACGTCAGTGGCATCGGGATCGGCCTGTAAAATCCATCCATCAAAGCGGAAATGAATTGCTTTTTCCTCTTTCGAAAATGCCCAAGGATCGTACTTTTCGGGCACGTAAACCCCTAATTTTTGTAGCTTTTGCTCGCTCGGTTAAGCGGCGAGGATCTATGTAACCTTGTAATGGATGCTGATAGGATCGGCGTCCCCAAATGTTCGAGATCTCCCCAGATCCGCGTGCGTGGACCCCAGGTGGACCCCACAACAAAAAAACCACCGGTCTAGGCCGGTGGTTTTTTGCAAGAACTCCTACAAATAAAGGAAATCATTGGAGCGGGCGAAGGGATTCGAACCCTCGACCCCGACCTTGGCAAGGTAGTGGACGGGCAATTTCCGGCAATCTCTGACAATCGCTCAATGCCCCTAAGCCATAAAATCTTTTACCGAAATCTCGCTTGGGCGCTTGACGGCAATTCCCGTCAATTCCATTCTTGTTGCTTACCTCCTGCTTACCCGGCACCGAGCGATGAAGCTGACCAAGAAAGCGATCGACGCGATCAAAGCCGGACGGAACAGATCGGGTTTATTGGGACGACGAGCTGCGGGGCTTCGGCCTCCGGATAAAGCCGAGCGGGCTGAAGTCGTTCGTGATCCAGTTTCGCAATCGTCAGGGCCGATCTCGACGCCTTACGGTCGGCAATACGGTCGTCTGACCCCAGACGAGGCCCGCCGCGAGGCCCGGCGCCTTCTCAGCGATGTCGAAAGAGGCTTCGATCCGGTGGAGCAGCGGGTCCAGGAACGGCAACGTCATCACCGTTGCCGATCTGTGCAGTGAGTACCTGGCGAAGGCCGAGGCCGGGCTCATCATCGGGCGCAAAGGCTTGCCCAAGAAGGCCAGCACGCTCGAAATCGATCGCGGCCGGATCGCGCGCCACATCGTTCCCCTGCTCGGGAAAAAACCGCTCAAGGACCTGACCAGCGCCGACATCAGGCGCTTCCTTGAGGCGGTCATGAGCGGCAAGACCGCTGCCACAGTGAAGACAAAGCCGCGCGGACTGGCGCGCGTGACGGGTGGACCCACAGCCGCGGTGCGCGCCGTCGGCTTGCTCGGCGGCATGCTCACCTACGCGAAGGAAGTGGGCTACATCGAACACAACCCCGCTCACGGCATTCGCAAGCCCGCCGACAAGCGCCGATCATTCCGACTTGCACCAGAGGAGTATCGCTCCCTCGGGCGAAGCTCTTGAGGCCGCCGAGCGGCGAGGCGAACACTGGCAAGCCATCGCGGCCATCCGGCTTCTCGCGCTCACCGGCTGTCGCCGCTCCGAAATCCTGAATCTCAAATGGTCCGAGGTTGATTTCAAAGGCTCCTGCTTGCGTCTTGGGTGACACCAAGACCGGCGCCTCTATGCGACCGCTGCCGGAGCCTGCCCGCGCGATCTTGGCGCATCTCAAACGCGATGGCGACTACGTCTTCCCGGGCGTCAGCCGCGCTGACAGATCCTATGCTTCGGTGTTCCCCAAGGCGTGGCGGCGGATTGTCGGCGCTGACTACTCCCCGCATGGCCTTCGTCATGCCTACGCCAGCGCGGCTCATGAATTGGGCTTAGGCGAACTGACCATCAAAGCGCTTCTCGGCCACGCACGCCTCGGCGTGACGAGCGGTTACATCATTACTGGGGACAGTCTGGTGCTCACCGCCGCAGAAAAGGTTGCCCGTTACATTGACGGCGCGATGAATGAGCAGATGGGCAAAGTCATCGGATTACCAAAGCACAAAACATCCAATCTCTAATCGCATGCCCGACACTTGCATTATTGAAGGTGGGAATGAATGGCCTCGTCGCTACACGATTGCCGAACTCGAAACGATTGCTAATGCCGCCAGCGATCGAAAAGTGCGGTCCTATTGCAAAGGAAAAACTTCAGCGGGCAGTGGAGGCTTATCAATGGGCAACCACCGCAGACAGCGGGGGCCCATTCTTCCGTTCAAACAAGGAAAGGCGCGATCAGTTCAAACGAATTCTCGAACTGCGTGCTCGGAATGCTTCGGCTGAGGAAATCGACAAAGAGTTGGAAGCGGTCGACGCAGTGACGTCTCAGCTTCTAGCGCCAGTCCTATCAAGCGATCCGAAAACCTATAGGCGCGCCGCAAGACGTGGCCGCGAGATGCTTTCCCGCCGCGGGCCCAATCCCAAGCGAGCCCGCCTCCAATTTGTTGCCGATCTAATTTGTATCTTTGAGTATGCGACCCGGCGCCGCGCTGGCCGCAGCGTAAACACTTTTTCGGACAAGAACAAGGAGAGTTTCATGCATTCGTGGTAGCGGCACTGACGCCGTTTAGGTGCGGCGAAGCGCTGCGAGACCGACATCAGGCTTGCCCTCACCCGGCACAAGACGCGGCTACGCACAGACGAAAAACGACAGTCGGTTCGAGGCGTTAGTCGATAAAAACTTATCCATTCGATCTGCGCGGATACTTGCGCATAATCCGGCAGTTTCTAACCACTGCTGGAGTTCGACATGCAATCTCAACCTATTTTACCAAACATGCGCCGCGCCGATGCAGCGCGCTATATCCGCGAAGCCCACGGCATTCCCTGCGCCCCTACGACCCTAGCTAAGTATGCTGTCCTGGGCGGCGGCCCGAGCTTTCCGCAAGGCCGGCAAATTTCCGATCTACTCGCGCGATGACCTCGATATATGGGCCCGCTCTCGCATCAGCGAACCCATGCACTCGACCAGCGCCCTTTCGGCGAAGCCGGGAGGATACTCCGATTGATGATTGGTCCCACTGTAAGTGGTCGGAACCGTGCTGTCACAAGGTGCGTAGCAAGCATGACCCAGAATGTCGGAACAGGCGCGCAGGTGATAGTCCTTGATGAGCAGCGCCCCCCGCACTTTTCGGACGAAGCTTTGGCACTCCGCTTCGCCGAACGGCACGCTGACGATCTCCGTTACGTGGCTACATGGGGCAGATGGCTAAGATGGGATGGTATGCAGTGGCACTTTGACGAAACTAAGCACGCCTTTAACCGAGCCCGGCATATCTGTCGCGAAGCGGCGAGCCAAGCAAATGACCTTCGCGATCAAATGGCTGTCGCTAGCGCGAAAACTGTAGCCGCCGTAGATCGCCTCGCCAGGGCCGATCCCCGCCTCGCTGCAACAACCGACCAATGGGACGCCGATCCGTGGGCGCTTAACACACCCGGCGGCATTGTTGATTTACGCATCGGATCCGTGCGCCCCGCGCGTCCGGAGGACTACTGCACGAAAATCACCGCCGTCGCGCCAGGCGGCCAATGCCCCCTATGGAAATCTTTCCTTTGGCGCATCACAGGCGGCAGCGAAGAACTAATCGACTATCTGCAACGGATCCTTGGCTACTCGCTCACAGGGATCACGCGCGAGCACGCGCTGTTTTTCGCGTACGGCACCGGAGCAAACGGGAAGAGCGTGCTTATGAAGTACCGTTGCAGGAATTCTAGCCGAGTATCACAAGACGGCCCCCATCGAGACTTTCACAGCCTCCAATTCAGACCGACATCCGACTGATCTGGCCCGACTGCGCGGGGCTCGCCTTGTCACAGCCAGCGAAACGGAGGAAGGCCGCCCTTGGGCTGAGGCAAAGATCAAGGCGCTTACTGGCGGGGATAGCATTCCAGCCCGTTTCATGCGCCAGGACTTCTTCGAGTTCACCCCGATTTTCAAGCTACTGATCGCCGGAAATCACATGCCGAGCCTTCGTTCGGTCGATGAAGCAATTCGACGACGGCTTCATCTTATTCCGTTTTCCGTAACCATCCCGAGCGCGGAGCGTGATCCACTTCTCTCGGAAAAACTGCGCGAGGAATGGCCTGGCATTCTGGCCTGGATGATCGAAGGGTGTCGGAAATGGCAAGCGACGGGCTTGCAAGTCGCCCGATATCGTTCGTTCAGCAACAAAATCCTATTTGGACACAGAAGACGCCGTCGGTAGCTGGATCGATGACTGCTGCGATCGCGATCCCCAGTCCACGGAAACCTCGGCCGCTCTGTGGGCAAGCTGGTCAGCCTGGGCAAGAAAAGAAGGTGAGGCAGAAGGATCGAGGAAGAGCTTTAGTCAGAAACTCGAAAGCAAAGGATTCCATTCCGGCCGCACCAACAGATGTCGCTTTTTTCGGGGACTTAGAATTCGGTGATCGCTTGGGTTGGTCCGCCGTGACGCTTGTGTCGCCTACTCCCATATAGACCGTTCGCGCGCGTATACGGGTAAATCAGATGTTCCTGACACAAGCGTCACCACCAATCGCTGCGCTGCCCCGTCCAGTGTCCCGGCCGCCGTCCCTGATTGAAACGCTGGGAATAGTGGGGGTATTATGAGCCAACGCGAAAGCGGTTATGAGCGCATTGAGC
>CAVVEA010000017.1:0-132559 GCA_963747165.1 uncultured Alphaproteobacteria bacterium
GGTAGACCGGAAGTCATCGGCGGAGGGGCAAACCGACGCGATTGACCCGAACCGGACACTCGGTCGGGGCGGGGCTACTTAGCTAGATCGGATCAAGGCCGTCATCTATCGTCGCTGAAGTTGGCTTCCCGCTTGGCCAAAGGCTTGACCGCCGCCGGGGTCGGCATAGCCTCCACCGCCATCATTGGTCTTTACTGGAACTAGCTCGGTCGGATTTCATCACGCCAGTTTAGTTCAGTATGCCCAAGCACGTGGGAGAATTGTGCCATGCCGAAGCGCTCTTCCATAGGCAAGCGTCGGAGCAAAGCCTTACCCGCCTTAGGGTTTGCCGGCATGTCTCTCTCGATGGCAAGCGGTGCGTGCGCCTCAACTAGCGAAGCGTCGGCGAATACATCACCGCCCTCGCAGAAGCACGAAATCTTTCTTGGTGAGGAGGAAATCTCCGACGTCAGTTTGGCGACGTTCTATGTCTTCGACAAGGAAACTGCTGGACCACCACCGCTCTTCCAAAAACTAAGGCTGGCCGCCGGATGCGGTGCCGGCTGTGGCTGTAGCTTCGGCTGTGCCTACTGGCCGCAACCTCCGCAGCCTCCAAAGGCAACGCAGCCGACACAGCATCGAAAGAAGAAGCCTCCGCACCGCACGAACTAAATGGCGTCCGGCACAGCCGCCTCAGTCAAGCTTTACGCGACAGGCTTACCGCGTCCTAGAGTCCTCACCGTCAAAATCGAACTGATGTCTGCTTCTCTAATCGGCCGATCAGGGTCAAGCGCTTTCAGACTAACCACGACTGCGGTGTCGATGTCGCTCGCGGGCTCGTGCTTCTCTCCGGAATCGGCACCAAGGCCCTTCCATCATGGGATTCGAGAACGAGGTGGAACAATCTTTTGGGCGGCCTTGCCGTCAAGCGACGGTAGGTCCAAGCAGACATACGAACTCACCTCATCCATCGTCCCGCGAGGGACATCATTCCACCGCTCGGTGGATCTCGATGTTTCTCCTATCGTATTTGATCCTGTCGGGCTCTCATGTCGCTGCCACTTCCCTGGTCCAGCGGAAGTCGGTGCCGTCAATCCAGATGCGATGCATGATCACGGCCAGCCGACGCGCCAGGGCCACGATCGCCTTTTTCATCCCGCGCTGCCTGGCGACCTTCATCGCCCAAGCCTTCAGCCAGGACCATTTTGACGAGTGGAACAGCATGCTCTGGGCCGCCTCGTAGAGCATCATTCGCATCATGTCGTCTCCGCACCTTGATATCCCGCCGGTTCGGTCGCTCTCGCCCGACTGATACTTGGAAGGTGTCAGCCCAAACGCCGCCCCGACCGCCTTGGAGTTCCTAAACCGAGCGGGCACGTCGACGGTGACACGATAGGTCAACGCGACCACGGGGCCGACACCGGGAACCGTCATCAGGCGCCGGCACACCTCATCGTCCCGGACGATGGCCAGCAAGCGGCGGTGCAGGATACCGATCTGCTCGCGAACCACCCGCCGGACAAGCAAAAGCGGTTCGACCAGAATGACCAGGTCGGGCAGGTTCTCGACGAGTTCCTTGATGCGCGCCTCGAACTTCACCGTCCCCACTACACCCACCTTGAGTCCGAAGTTGCGTAAGGTGGCGCGCAGGTCATTCTCGATCGCGATGGCCTTCGACTGCAGCAGCTTGCGATGGGTCAGCAACATCCGCAGCTTCTGACTGCGCAACGTCTTCACGTGCACCGGACGATAAAGCCCCGCCCGCATCATCTGCGCGATGCCACGCGCATCGTTGCGGTCGGTCTTGTTGATCTGCGCCTTCAACACCGCGTGCATGTGCCGCGTCTCAACGCAGATCACTGGCAAGCCCGCTTCGGCAAGAGCACTGAAAAGCCATTGCGACAGCGGCCCGGCTTCCAGTCCAATTCGCTTGAAGTGGTAGTCGGGATTTACCAGTACCTGCAGCAGAGCTCCAGGTTCGCTCGCCACCTTCACTTCCCGCACGACCTTGCCCGCATCATCCACAATGCAGACGCTCGTCTCCTTGACCGACACGTCAAGTCCGGCAGAATGGTCCATGCTGCGCTTCTCCTTCTGATGTTTGAGGCCGTCCACACGGACCTCGTTCCACCATCAGCCTGAAGCGCAGCACCCTAATTCTTCAGATATCCACAACAACGCCGGCCGATTACCCCATCTTGTGGCGCAAAACAGCCATTCGGCAAAACGTTGCTGTCGGCTTGGTGCACAACGGCTACATCGAAGTTCGGTGACAGCGTGCAGTTGATCGGCAGACGCGGACCGTCAGGCGTGCGCCGGCCAGTGCCGCTCGCGGAACCAGGCGCGGTAGGCCGACATCTTCGCGCGCTGCGCCTGCGGCGCATGACGCTTGCAGGTCGAGGCCTCTTCGCTGTTCTCGGGCGCCCCCCAGCGGAGTTCCACGCAGTCGTTGGGGTTGTAGGCCATCTCGAGATACACCGCCCGATCGACCACATCCTTGACCGATAGCGTCCACTGCGAGCCGTCGCTGCGCGTATAGGACACCTTGCGACCGGCAAGTTCCGAAGCCTGCACGCCCTGCAGTTCGTTCTTCATATCTTCAACGCTTTTGCCGGCCGGCATCGCGTAGCGATCCGACCGGCGCGCAAAGCGATCGGGAAACCCCCGCACCACATCGATGGCGATCAACACACGAAAATCGCGCGCCGGGGTCGAGTAATCCTCCCAGGCCCCGGTGGTCGCAAAGATCGAAGCGCCGTCCGGCATGGCGGTGTCGCCGGTTTGCTTGGCCTGATATTTTCGTCCGTTTTCCACCGCCGTGACGCGCGTCCTGATCTGTTCGCTGAGGCTCGCGATGGCGTCGGTCATCGCGCGCAACGGATCGAGCGGCTCGGGCGACATGACATCGTCCATGCGATCGTAGAAATCCTCGACGGTTATTTGCGACTGCTCGGGCGAAAAATCGCCGTATTGCGGATTTTTGCCGATGTCGGCGTTGCTCAGCCGCCGCAACGGACCGTTCTTCTCGCGCATGATCGGGCGGAAATGCTTGAAGCCGGGAGTGCCTAGCGAGGGTTCGTGCGCAAAAAGGAAGTTGCCGCGCCAGAAACGCTTCCGCGTGATCGATCCGTCGGGCTCGGCGTCGACGGCCAGGAAGACGCCCGGCGTGCCGTTCGCTTCCGGCACGCGACGCACCAGCATCAGCACGTGGCCGTACGGGTCGCCGTATACCGTCCCCGGGCGCAGCGCCTGTTGCGTCAGCGGCACGGTGTAGAAATCGGCGTTGTCGTCGCCCGCGCGTACCGCCCCGGTATGGACGACGTCGCCGATGTCGCGCAAATATTCGCCAAAATTCGTCGGACGCTTCGGCTTCGGCGGAGATGGATTCGCGGGCGGAGTTGCTGGTAGCTCGGCCGGCTGCGAGCGGCCAAACAAACCCAGCAGCCGCGGAGTTTCCGCGGGTGGAGTGTCGGCTGCCGGCGCGACATCTTTTTCAGGCGGCGGAGGCGGACGCGTGACCTCAGGGTGCTCGACGTCGAACCACTGGTAGCACTGCGGCGGCTTGCCGGCGAAGCCGCGCGAGCAATTTGTATAGCCGAACGGCAGCCCAATCTTGAAAGCAAAATAGGCGCGCAGGAAGTAGACGAAGTCGGCGCAGTCGGGGCGAAGGCCGGTCTGCGCATTGTCCTCGCCGCGGCCGAGATAGTTGAACAGGAAGTTACGCGATTGGTCGCGCAGCACTTCGTGCCAGGCCTTCCAGGACAGATCCTGGTCGGGCGGTGCGTCGAACAGCTTCTCGATCCATGCCGAGAACAGGGCCTCGTTCGTGCTGTTCCAATTATTGCTCACCTGCCAGATGCTTCCGGCAGGGATGCGCACAGGGTCCGGCTTGCGCGCGCTGACGACGATGTCGCGGGTGATCGGGTTGCAATCCGCCGATGCCGGGTCGCGCTCCAGCTTCGCGTGCCAGGTGCCGGCGACGGGAGCTGCGACCTCGGCGAACCAGGAATAAGGCGGCCCGCCATGCCGGTCGGGCGATTTGACCGCGACGCTTCCGCCGGGCGCGATCAGCGACAGCACGCCCTCGACCGGCTTCTCGGAGACGACCATGACGCGCAACGGCGCGCTGCTCCAGGGCGCCAGCGGCGACGGCAAGACGGTGACCTCGGCCGGGTTCACGCAACTGTCGGATGCCGCCGCGGCCGGGGACGTCGTTGCGAAAAGCAGGACGGAATATCCCCCAGCGATCAGCAAGAATGCTGTCACAGCGGCGGCAAAGCGGCGCGCAAGAAGCATTTGAGCATAACCTTGTAAATGATCGGGAACTTGCACTCGACCCGCCAAGGGAGGGATTGCAGGATACCGAATTAGCAGGGAAAAGTCAGCGGAATTGCGCCCCGCAATACGGCATTGACCGTCGAGAGCATGCGCTGCCATCTTCTATGGCCCATTCCATGACCCAGCAATTCACCCGCAAGCTAGGGAGCACCACAATGATTGGCAGGCCATTTTGGTCAATGGCAGCCGTCTGCGTCTGGACACTGGGTACGGTTTCAGCCGCCAACGCCGCCTCGGCGACGCCCGTGGCCGCCGAAAAGGGCATGGTGGTCAGTGCGCAGCACCTTGCGACCCAGGTCGGTGTCGACATTCTCAAGCGCGGCGGCAGCGCGATAGATGCCGCTGTCGCGGTGGGATATGCCCTGGCCGTGGTCTATCCGGCCGCCGGCAATTTGGGCGGCGGCGGCTTCATGACGATCCGGTTTGCCGATGGACGAAAGACCTTTCTCGATTTTCGGGAGAAGGCGCCCCGGGCGGCGAGCCGGGACATGTACCTGGACAAGGACGGAAACATCGTCAAGGGCCTGAGCACGATCGGCTGGCTGGCGGTTGGCGTCCCCGGAACAGTGTCCGGTCTGGAATATGCGCGGAAAAAGTTCGGGACGATGACGCGGATGGCGTTGATCGAGCCGGCGATCGAACTGGCCGAGGATGGATTCATCCTGGAGCAAGGCGATATTGACACGCTCGCTTCCGCGACCGAGGATTTCAGAAAATTTCCGGCAACCGCCGAAATTTTTCTCAACAAGGGACAGCCGTTTGTCGCTGGGCAAAGGCTGGTGCAGCGTGATCTTGCAGATACGTTACGTTCGATCAGAAAACAGGGCGTTGACGGCTTCTACGGCGGCAAGACGGGGGCGGCCATCGTCAAGGCGAGTAGGGCAGGCGGAGGAATCATCGATCAGGAAGATCTGGATCGCTACAAGACCCGTGAGCTCCCGCCCGTTGAGTGCGATTACCGCGCCTATCACGTGATCTCGGCACCTCCGCCCAGTTCGGGCGGTGTTGCCATCTGCGAGATGCTGAACATTCTGGAGGGATATCAACTCCGGGAGCTGGGTTGGGAATCCGCGCAGGCGCTGCATTACGAGATCGAGGCGATGCGTCACGCCTATGCCGATAGAAGTAGTCTTCTCGGCGATCCGGATTTTGTCGGCAATCCGAGCCAAAAGCTGATCGACAAGAGCTACGCTGCAAAAATCCGGGATGCAATAAAGCCGGACAAGGCCGGGATCTCCGGCAACATCAGGCAGGGCGTTGCACCTCACGAAGGCAGCAACACAACGCATTTCTCGATCATCGACGATGCCGGCACTGCTGTTTCGATGACGTATACGCTGAACGACTGGTTCGGCGCGCGGGTCGTTGCATCAGGCACAGGTGTGTTGATGAACGACGAAATGGACGATTTCACGCCAAACCCTGGTGCCGCCAATAGTTACGGATTTGTCCAGGGAGACGCCAATGCCATCGCGCCTGGCAAGGCGCCGCGAAGTTCGATGAGCCCGACGATCATCACGAAGGACGGCAAGCCTATCCTCATTCTCGGCACGCCGGGCGGAAGTCGGATCATCACGGCTGTGCTGCAAACCATCGTGAACCTGGTCGATTTCCAGATGAACATTCAAGAAGCCGTCGATGCCCCTCGCATCCATCAGCAGTGGCTGCCGGATGTGACAAATATGGAGCGGTACGCGCTTTCGCCCGACACCCGCAAAGTGCTGGAGGGCATGGGGCACAGGTTCGAGGATTCGCAGCCGGCGAACCATTTGGCCGCGATCATTGTCGGCGCGCCGAGCCTTGGCGGAAAGGCGATCGGGCGGAGCAGGTTCTATGGTGCGAACGATCCGCGCGGCGGCACCGGATTGGCGCTGGGCTTTTAGCGCAATCGTGCAAGTCACTCACGGGCTCCCACCTAAATTAGCGAGTTTCCCATCGCCAACGAGACGTTCGCGGAAAGGTGATCACGCTCGCGTTGAACTCGCGGTGAAATTCTCCCCTGTCGAAACCGGCACAATTCCTCACCTATGCCGATGCCGCGGCTAGGGCCGATGTCTGACGCGGATCATAAAGACGACATCTCGGGAATGTCCGCTTCTGGCGCAAAGCGGACCTACCGGGATCAAATTTCGGATCATTGCTGGTCCCATGACGAGTGAATTTGAATGTGCCGTTGCCGATGCCAAGGTGTCCTCTCGTTTAAGGACTTATTGCATTCCGTGAGACGACGTCGCGGTAGAACGATACGCTTAGCTTCGGCGTTCGAAGTTGCGTGTCAAAGTCCACCCGATACAGCCCGAAGCGCTTTTGAAATCCGTATATCCATTCGAAATTATCCATCAGGCTCCACAGGAAATATCCGCGCACCGGCACGCCCTCGGATGTCGCGCGCTGCAGCTGCGTCAGGTAGTTGCGCAGGTACATGATGCGGTCGAGGTCGTAGACGTTGCCGTCGGCAGCCAATTCATCGGCCGAAGACGTGCCGTTCTCGCTGATGTAGATCGTATCGATGTTCCAGATCTTTGCTGCCAGTCGCGGCGCCCAATAGATAGTCTCCGGGCCGATCCTGAGCCAATCGACGTTCATATGCGGAAACGAGGCCGGAAAGGGTAGAACCCTGAAACCCGGCGCGCGGTCGGCCGCGACGACGTAATATTGCGGCGCGTAGATGTTCAGGCCGACGAAATCATTCGGCGAGGAAATGATCTTCAACTCGTCGGCGGTAAATTTTGGAGCGTTGGCGCCAGCATATTGCAAAAACCCGTCGGTGTATTTGCCCTCCAGGATCACGCCCAGGAAGCCCGAATTCAATTCGCGCGTCGCGATTTCGGCCGCGCGAACGTTTTCGGGCGTATCGATCGCCGGCAAGCAGGCCGCGATATTCTCCGCGGGGCCGACCTTGGTCCCCGCGCGCCCGTTCGCGCGGATCGCCTGCACGGCGAGACCATGGGCCAACGCGACGTGGTGACGCACCTGATTCAGTTCGGCCTGCGGCAGTTTGAGACCGGGAGCGTCAATGCCCCATCCATAACCAAAGTTTACAAACCTTCCGGCTTCGTTGACGGTGAAGATGTTCTTGACGCGATCGGTCAAACGCTCCGCGACGTAGCCTGCGTAATCCCCAAAGGCCTTGGGCGTGTCACTGGACTGCCAGCCGCCCACGCGGTCCTGGAGCGGCTGCGGCAGATCCCAATGATACAGCGTTGCGTACGGTTCGATGCCGTTCGCCAGAAGTTCGTCCAGCAGGCGATCGTAGAAGTCGAGACCTTTGGGGTTCGGCGCTCCCGTTCCTTGCGGATACACCCGCGGCCACGCGATCGAAAAACGATAGGCCTTGACCCCGAGATCCCTGATCAGGCGAACGTCTTCCTTGTACCGGTGGTAGTGATCGTTGGCGCGGTCCCCGTTGCTGCCATCCCCGATCTTGCCGGGCGTGTGGGCGAACGTATCCCAGATCGAGCGGCCGCGGCCGTCTTCATCGACCGCGCCCTCGATCTGATACGCTGACGTGGCCGTACCCCACAGAAAGCCGTTCGGAAAACTGGCGGGAGCGTGCCGGTCGGCTGCCGGTTTTGCCGCGCTCTCCTCCGATTTCGCGGGCGTCGTCGCCATTCCGAGTGCGGAGAAACCCGCAAGCTTGGCAAACTGCCGACGCGAGAACTTACCGAACATCAACTTCTCCCGTCAGTTCGCCTCTATCGTCCAGGCCGTTTGCGAATGATCACCATGACTAGTAGGGATCAATTTGATACGCGGAAATACTGTCGATCTCGAATTCGACGGTATCAGGAGATTCCCCGTCGACGAATCCAACGCCTTGAAAGTATTTCGAGCCCATCGCAAGGTTTACGATCATGTACATCGGATCGTCAAAACCGATCGGGACCTTGATATCCGACACCGGCTTCCTGTCGATGAAATAGATCAGGCGATCCCGCGTCCACAGCACTCCGTAGTCGTGGAAATCGGTCGCTGCGTCCGGCCTCGAGAAATCGAAGCCGCAGTGTTGTATGAATCCGGTGGCTGGAATCCTCCAATGCGTCGTCATCACGAGATCGCCGGGCACTTGCCCGCGGCCTTCCATCACGTCGATTTCGGGAGGCCAGCCGCCATCATCTGCGAGCATCCAGAACGCCGGCCATACCCCGGTCCCGACCGGTATCTTCGAACGGATCTCGAAATATCCGTACTTCTGCGAAAATGAACTTTGGGTCGTCAGGATGCCCGACACGTATTCATTGTTGAAGAGCACCTCTTTCAGTGCAGGAGGCGTGCGGCTTGCAACGATCGAGAGAACTCCATCCCGAATTTTGAACGGGTCGAGCCCGAGCGGGGTCGTTGACCGGCCGCCATAGTGTGGATCGACATATATCTGCTGTTCGCCGTTATAGATGGTTTTCCGTTTGAAGTCGGAGCCATCGCCGCCCCAGTAGCGCGCTTGCGGCCAGGAGACGCCTCCGGCGTAGTGTGGCACCCACTTTCCGTTCATTAATGGATGCTCGTCGAAATCGTCGTGGAAAGTTCGATGCAACGACACCGATACGAAGGACTTAGGGTCCGGCATTTCGATGCGACGACAAAGCTCGCCAGGCGGATCGCTCGTGACCTGCAATGACAGTCGTGTCGGCGGCGCGACTTTAATACCGTCTTGTGCAAAAACCGGTGCAAAACCGATAATGTAACCGATCGCGACCGCGATCCCTGGCGTCAATTTGTCGAGCCTGGGTTCCCCTAGACATAACAAGGCGCATCTCCCGTTTAAAACGTAGTCGCCGGCCCCGGTTTCGCAATGGAGCCAACCCCTTTTAACCCAAGGTGGCCAGCACGCGTTCGGTCGCCTTCAGATCGGCCGTGTTAAAGCCCTGCGTGAATTGCTGCAATAAAGGCTGTAGAAGCGCCCGGCCGCGTTCGGATTGTCCTTGGCTGGCAAATGGGGCTGCCAAGTCGGTCGCAGTGCGCAATTCCCATGCGAAACCTGGCGCCGGCTCATTTCGAGCGATTGCATAAAGGATAATCCCGCTTCGCCAGCGCTAAGTTGCGGCTTTGACAAAAGAAGATGTCCCTTCACCCGCGAGGGGCAACCTGCCAATTGCTTGCGGTCGGCAAGAATCTATTTTATTTTTGTCTCGGCCGTGATCAGCTCTTTACCTTCCGCGGTCCTGATCGTCAGCTGTACCCGTTCGCCGCCGCCACCGGCTGGAATCGTCGCAGAAATGCGATTTCCGTTTTTCGGGTCGGCTTTCACGGCGTCGTTGAACAATACCGCGTCGCCTCGTTTCAACGTTACGCGCAGTGGCGTGGCCGGTTCGATACTGAAGAACTGAAGATTTACGCCGGACGCCTCGGCCGAGAGATTGATCAGGATGTTCTCGTTCGCATGCGTCACGTTGCTCATGCCGACGGTCGAGCTGTAGGTTTCCGGAATCGACACCTCGCCCAGTGCGGGAAAATTAGCGCTGTGGAAAAACTTGTCCGACACGCCCGCCCATAATTCGATGTAAGGCCGCTGTTCGTTTGGGTCTTTGCGTGCGTCGGTTTCGTTCGTAAACGACGGAAATCCCCACGTCCACATTTTCAAGCCCGGCGTGACCGTATTGTCGGCGATGCGGATGATTCCCTCTTCGTTGTCGTGGTTGATCACGCCCCAGAAATTACCGCCCTGCATATCGGGCGCCGCGTACGCGATGCCCATCGTCGGCCAGTTCTTGAAGTAGCGCAGTTTTTCGAAACGGCTCTTGCCCAGACCCGCGCTCGTGTCGCCGTCGGACAGATTGGTCGACCAGGCGGCCGTGCTGTAGGCCTGGATCGGCGCGATGATTTCGGCGCCGCCGGTAGTTTTAGGATTTTTCGGGTCCGATCCCGGCGCGAGTGTCGTGCACGTCCAGTACTCGTATTTGATCGTCTTGTCGTGCGGATTTTTCAGCACCACGCGTGCATCGAGCGCGGCGCGATCGGCTTTCAGCGTGACATAGTAGGTCGCTTCGATACCCGTCGGGCCCCTGTACTTCCTAGGTGCCGCGGAATACTCGAAATCGTCTATAAGCGACATCGACACCGTCACTTCGCTGGCACTCTCCTTCACCACCTTGAAATCCCACGGCTTCAGCCACGCCTTGCCGTGCTCGGCGTCCGGGAACGTGGGGAAGATGCCGCCATACACCATCAGCCAGTCGTAATAAAAAATGCCGCCCTTCACCCCGTAAGGCACGCCTACTTCCGTGCGATAAAGTTGTTCGTGGCCGGTCGGTTTGTAAATGATGGAAAGAATGCGCCCGCCAAATTCGGGCAGGAGCGTTACCTTCAGATAACGATTCTCGAGCACGTGGGTCTTGAACGTGCGATCGACGATGGTCCGCTTGTCGAGCGACCCGTTGACGAATCCGTTCTCCGCATTGGTAGCGTACTTGACGGTGCTCCACGTAATCGTCGACTCTCTGAGAGACACTTCGTCGGGCACCGGCGACGCCGCGTGCACGATGGCATGAAACGTACAGGCCGCCGAAAGTACTGCAACCGCGCAATGGACGCGGGTGCGCGAGGGAGCATGAATTGCCATTTACGTCGCCTTCGAAGGAGCAGGAGCGACAATTCTAGTACTCAACGCGGCCGGCCGAAAGCAGGCTTGATCGGCTCGGTATCAGGGCCGAAGTATTGTAATCAACTCGATAGCGCTAATCGCAGTCGGATTAAATCGATTTACTGCATTTCATCACATGAAGTTCGACCCCGGCGGCGGACGAACGCGCTGGTGAGATGTCAATTGTACTAAGCAAGAGATCCTCAAAGTCGAATGTGAAAAGCCTGACGATTCCAGCCGGCAATTCTTCTCGCCAACCCACAATCTTATGCCTGTCCGTAAAATCCCGATTTATCTCCCAAACGCTTTTTCCGTGTTCAGTTCGAAATGCCGGCCGGATTTCGCAGCTGTGCCGAGCACCTTCCTATGCCGTTGATCGCCGGGCGAGCCCTGCCTCAGGAAGCTTTTGCGCAAGCCACTGAAGCAGCGCATTTGCGGCCCGCTCGGGTGGCTGTCAGGCATGAACCGCAACCTTCAATGCCTCGGCACGGATTTCTTCGACGAGTCGTTCTTTTAGCCTGACGAATTCGGGTGCGGTCTTGACCTTGTAGGATCGTGGGTGGGGTAGATCGACGGCGATTTCGGCCTTGATGCGGCCGGGGCGGGCGCTCATGACGATGACGCGACTGCCGAGGAAGATGGCCTCCTCGATATCGTGGGTAACGAACAGCACGGTTTTCTGGTCACGTTCCCAGATGCCGAGCAGCATTTCCTGCATCAGCACACGGGTCTGATTGTCCAGCGCTCCGAACGGCTCGTCGAGCAACAGGATTTTGGGATTGTTGGCAAGCGCGCGGGCGATCGCCGTGCGTTGCTGCATGCCGCCGGAGAGCTGCTTTGGCCAATGATTTTCAAAGCCCGATAAGCTGACCCGATGGATGAACCCATCGGCGATCTTGCCGCGGTCCGCTTCGGATATCCCGCGCTCGCGCAGGCCGAACGCGATGTTTTCGCGTACGGTTAGCCACGGGAACAACGTGTACGATTGAAACACCATGCCGCGATCCGCGCCAGGTCCCGTGACCACGTGCCCGTCCAGAATGACGCGGCCGCTGGTCGGCTGGTCAAGCCCGGCGATGATGCGCAGCAGCGTCGATTTTCCGCAGCCCGACGGGCCGAGGATGGTGACGAAATCATTGTTGCCGACGTTGAGGTCAATCGGTTCCAGGGCGCGCGTCGGCGCATGGCCCTGACGCGCAGGGAAAATGCGAGAGACCTGATCGATCTTCAGCTCGGTCATGCCAATTTCCACGGAAACAGCCAGGCGTTGAAGGCCTTGAACAGGAAATCCGAGACGAGGCCGATCAGCCCGATGACGATGATGCCGAAGATGATCTGGCCGGTATTGAGCAGCGCCTGACTGTCGGTGATCATGTGGCCGATGCCCGACGATGAACCGATGAGTTCGGCGACGATGACGTAGGTCCAGGCCCAACCCAGAACGAGCCGAAGGATTTCCGCGATCTCAGGGGCGGATGAGGGCAGTAGCACGCGGCGGATGATGCCGCTGTCGCCGGCGCCTAGCGTGTACGCTGCTTCAACGAGGTCGCGCCTTGTGTTCCCGACGTTCAAGGCGATCATCAAGATAATCTGGAACACCGAGCCGATAAAGATAACCAGCAGCTTCTGCAGTTCACCGATGCCCGCCCACAGGATCAGCAGCGGGATGAAGGCCGAGGCGGGCAGATAGCGGGCAAACGAGACGAACGGCTCGAGAAAAGCCTCGAGCGGCTTGTAAGCACCCATCAGAACGCCGAGTGGCACCGCGATGATGGCTGCCAGCACGAAGCCGCCAATGACCCGCCATATCGTCATGCCGATGTCGAACAGGAAGCCGTGCTTTGTCAGGAGTTCCCAACCTTCCTGCAACATGGTCAGCGGGTTGGCGAGAAACGTTTTCGAGACGTAGCCGCCAAAAGTTGCCCATGCCCACAGGGCAACGAACAGGACGAAGAACGCAAAGCCGTAGGCCACGCGTTGCTTGGATGTCACGGGATCCAGGGGGCGTATCACAGGCCTATCCTCAAGGAGGAGCGCTGAGCGCGACAAGCCCCCCTTCCAGGTCGGGAAGCGGGACCGTCGTGGTGTGACCGAGTCTACTTGATGAAGCTCGCGTCAAAGAGGTCGTCGGTCTTCGGAATCGATTTGATGATACCGATCTCGATCAGCAGCTCTGCAGCTTCCTTGGTGAAAGCCTGGAACTCGCCCGCGAAGAATTTCTGGTTAGCGGTCTTGTCCTGCCAGCGCAGATATTTTGCAGAATTGCCGAACTGCTCGCCGGACTGCTTCACATCGGCACCCATGGTCTCGTAAGACTTGGCTTGGTCTTTTTCGATCAGGGCCACCGCCTCGAAATAGCTGTCGGCCAGCGCCTTCGCGGCTTTCGGATTGTCGGTCAGGAATTTCGGTGTGCAGCCGAACGTGTCCATGATCATCGGGTAATCGAGCGTGGTGGCGATGATCTTGCCCTTGTCGGGCGCGGCACGCACCGTCGACAGGTAAGGCTCATACGTCATGGCGGCATCGTTCTGACCGGCCACGAATGCCTGCGCGGCCGCTGCGGGCTCCAGATTCACCACTGTCACGTCCTTGACCGAGAGGCCGTTCTTCTTGAGCATCCAGGCCAGAGTGAAATAGGGAGCGGTGCCGGGCGCGGACGCGGCGACCGTCTTGCCCTTCAGATCCTTGATCGACGTGACATCGTTTCGCGTGGCCATGCCATCGGCGCCGTAGCTCTTGTCGAGCTGGAAGATCTGCTTGGTCGCAACGCCGTTGGCATTCCAGGAAATCCAGGTTTCGACGGTGGTCGCCGCGCACTGGATGTCGCCTGATGCAACGGCCAGATGCCGGTCCTTCTGCGGGATCTTCTTGATCGTCACATCGAGGCCGTTCTTCTTGAAGATGCCCGCCTGGTTTGCGAGCGTGAGTGGCGCAAAGCCGGTCCATCCCGAAATCCCGATACCGACCTTTACGTCTTGTGCGACGGCTGGTGCGGACACCAGGAGAGCGGCGCTTGCGGCGAATATTCTAAAACTAAGCATGATTTTCTTCCTTCTGCCGGTCTATGGATTAGGTCCTGTTCGTCTGTTCACATCCGCGCGGGGTGCTTCTGCATCGTGCTTCTGCATCGTTCTGCTGCATAAATTGTGCCGGACATCATGCGCATTGATATCCCTCTCAGCCGCCTTTGAAGCGGGCAACCAGTTTGTGGGACTCGCCGGGATAGAGCAGGCGCACGGCAGTCAGTGTCCGTGCGCTGCGCCACGTGTGGCGGTCGATCACGAGGCAGGGTGCGCCGATCGCAATGTCCAGTGCCGCTGCGGCCTGGTCGTCGGCCACGATGGCGCTGATCGAATGCTCGGCTTCCGTCCATGGGACATGGTGCAGCAGCCATGTGCCGGGCGGTTCGATCGCAAAATCCGCCATGGCCGCTTCGGGCACCGCGTCGAGATCGATCAGTCTATCCTCGATCGCGAACGGTACGTTATCGGCACTGTGACGGCACGATATCGCGATCACTTTGCCGGTCTTGCGTACCCCAAGACGCGCGCGATCAGCGGCGTTCGCGGCGCGGCGCGAACACTGGATCAATTGATAGCCGTAGCTGCGGCCGAGCGCGGTGATCTCCGCGCGGATATCGGCGATCTGGAGGACCGCTGACAGGAATTTGGGACGGCGCACAAATGTACCGGCACGCCGCCGCCGCTCGATAAGGTCAGCTTGCGTCAGTTCCGACAGCGCCTTGCTCACGGTCATTCGCGAGCAGCGATAGCGGGCCATCAGTTGGTGCTCGAACGGGATGCGGTGACCCGGCGGCCACTCGCCGGTCAGAATTCGGCGCTCGATGTCGAGCCGGATCTGCTTGTACAGCGTCGGCTTGTCGGCTGCCTGGGGTCTGTCGCGATCCATGGAGAGGCTCATGCCACCAGTCTCCGCACGGCTACGTTGAATTTGTCGCGCGCCTTTTGACGGAGCCGGTGGCGTCCATCCTTGACGACTTTGTTTCCGCCCGCCCAAACACATGCGACGGCACCCGAGCCCGCTGCGAAAATCCAGCCGTCGAGGACGGCATCCCCTCGGCGCCCGGCGAGCGAGGGATGCGCGGTGTCGAGGGTCACGATATCAGCGCGTGCACCTGCCTGGAGCCCGGCGGTCGGCTGTGCGAGCGCCTGGGCGCCGCCAGCCAGCGCAGCGTCGAATAGTGCGCGGCCGGTCGAAATACCGGGACCGCCGGACAACACATTGCGCTCCAGATGCTTTAACCGCTGTCCGTATTCGAGCTGACGCAGTTCGTCGGCCACGCCGACCAGCACATTGGAATCGGTGCCGACGCCGAACCGGCCGCCGGCGTCGAGGAATTCACGGGTCGGAAAAATGCCGTCGCCGAGGCTCGCTTCGGTCACCGGGCAGAGCCCGGCGACTGCGCCGCGCTCGGCAAGCGCGGCGATCTCGGTCGCGTTTGTATGGGTCGCATGGATCAGGCACCAGCGCTGATCGATTGGAGCATGTTCGAGCAGCCACTCAACCGGCCGCCGGCCCGACCAGGCGAGGCATTGCTCGACTTCCTTGATCTGTTCGGCAGCGTGGATATGAACCGGCCCGGCCTCGGCCAGCGGCGCGATTGCCGCCAATTCGTCGGGCGTCACGGCGCGCAGGCTGTGCGGAGCGACACCGACATTGGCCCCGGGCAATTCGCGGACGGCCGCCTGTGTGGCGGCAGTCAGCTTTGCAAACTGGTCGATCGAGCAGATGAATCGCCGCTGGCCGGCATGTGGTGCGACTCCACCAAAGGAGCTGTGCGCGTAAAAACTCGGCAGCAGTGTGAGCCCGATGCCGGTGATCTCGGCGGCACGCACAATTCGCGTCGCCATCTCGGCAGGATTCGCGTAGGGCGTGCCATCATGGTCGTGATGGAGATAGTGGAATTCCCCGACGCGCGTATAGCCTTGCTCGAGCATCTCGACATAAAGCAGCGTTGCGACGGCTCCCGTGTCTTCGGGCGTCATGTTAAGCGCGAAGCGATACATCGTCTCGCGCCATGTCCAGAACGTATCCGCGGTGTTACCGCGCGTTTCGGCGAGGCCCGCCATGCCACGCTGGAACGCGTGACTATGCAGGCTTGCTATTCCGGGGATTGCCAGCTGATGGCGTTCGTCGTTGGCTCCTGACGCCGTGCCGACGGTAACCTTGGTGATGATACTGTCGGTCACGACCACCTGCACGTCGTCGGCCCACCCAGAGGGAAGCAGAGCTGACGCGAAATGCAGAGTGGACATGTTTCCAAACCGGGTGGACAGAACGCCAACACACTTATATGTATAGACATATCGATACCTCCGTCAAGCTTCTGCCGTTGAGGGAAATGCCATGGCCGAGCGCTTTGATCGTATCTGGCACAATGCCCGGCTTGCCTCACTTCGCGGGGATCAACCCGATCTCGGCGTGATCGAGCACGGCGTGATCGCGGCGCGTGATGGCCGCATCGTCTTCGCAGGCAACCGTTCCGACTTTTCATCGGACACCGATGCCGCCGAACGGATCGATTGCGCGGGGCGGTGGATCACGCCCGGACTGGTGGATTGTCACACTCACCTGGTTTTTGGTGGAAACCGCGCGCACGAGTTTGAGCTGCGGCTACAGGGGGCAAGCTACGAAGAGATCGCGCGTGCGGGCGGCGGCATTGTCTCGACTGTCGCTGCGACTCGCGCGTCCAGTGAGGCTGAACTTGTTGCCGGCGCACTACCAAGGCTCGACGCCCTGATCGGCGAGGGCGTGACGACGCTGGAGATTAAATCCGGCTATGGGCTCAACACGGAAACCGAGATGCGTCAGCTGTCAGCTGCGCGTGCGCTGGGAGGCAACCGGCCGATCACCATCCGGACATCGTTTCTTGGCGCGCACGCGCTGCCGCCGGAAGCCGATGGCGACAAGGATCTATACATCGATCTTGTTTGCCGGGAGATGTTGCCGGCGGTGGCGCAGGCCGGACTCGCCGATGCAGTCGATGCCTTCATGGAAGGCATCGCGTTCTCGGGCGATCAAACGGCGCGGGTGTTCCGTGCGGCAAAGGCGCTCGGGTTACCGGTCAAGCTGCACGCCGATCAGTTGTCGAACCTCGGCGGCGCAGCGCTTGCTTCGGAATTCTCGGCCTTGTCGGCCGATCACCTGGAGCATACGGACGAGGCCGGTGTTATGGCCATGGCGCGGTCGGGCTCGGTGGCCGTACTGCTGCCCGGCGCGTTCTATTTCATTCGCGAGACGACCAAGCCACCGGTCGAACTGTTCCGCGCCCACGGTGTTAACATGGCGCTGGCGACCGACTGCAATCCCGGCAGCTCGCCGCTCACGTCGCTCCTGCTGGCCATGAATATGGGCGCGACGTTGTTCCGGATGACCGTTGCCGAATGCCTCGCCGGTGTGACGCGGGAAGGCGCCCGTGCGCTGGGTGTTCTGGGCGAGACCGGTACGCTCGAAGCCGGCAAGTGGTGCGATCTCGCGATCTGGGATATCAACCGGCCTGCCGAGCTCGCCTACCGGATGGGCTTCAACCCATTGCACGGCCGGGTGTGGAGGGGGCAATGAGCGGCCGGAACGCATCGCTGGTCGTTTCGCCCGGAAGGGTCAGGCTCGACGATCTGGCGCAGGTGCTTGCAGGCGCAGCCGTCGTGCTCGATCCGTCATTTTGGCCGCGCGTTGAGGCTGCATCGGCGATTGTGGCGCAGGCCGCGGGTGCGGAAGCGCCGGTTTACGGCATCAACACAGGCTTTGGAAAACTGGCGTCGAGGCGCATTCCGCCGGACCAGACGGCGCTGCTGCAGCGCAATCTCATCGTGTCGCATTGCTGCGGGGTAGGGCAGCCCACGCCCGAACCGATTGTTCGCCTGATGATGGCGCTCAAGATCGTCTCGTTGGGGCGAGGCGCTTCGGGCGTTCGCCGCGAAATCATCGAGCAACTCCAGGCCATGCTGGCGCGCGGCATTTGTCCGCTGGTGCCGCAGCAGGGATCGGTGGGAGCATCTGGTGATCTGGCGCCGTTGGCGCATATGTCCGCGGTCATGATCGGCGAGGGGCAGGCGCTTGTCGACGGCAAGGTCGTACCGGGCCTTGAGGCGCTCGCCGCCGCCGTTCTCGCGCCGTTGACGCTCGGACCGAAGGAAGGCCTCGCTTTGATCAACGGTACGCAGTTTTCGACGGCCTATGCTATTTCCGGGTTGTTGCGCGCCCATGGGCTTCTCTGCGCGACGCTGGTGACAGGTGCCTTGTCGGTGGATGCGGCGATGGCTTCGACGGCGCCGTTTCGTTCCGAGATCCATCAACTGCGAGGGCATGCCGGGCAACTTGCAGCGGGCGCGGCGCTGACAGCATTGCTGGCGGGGAGCGACATTCGCATGTCGCATCTCGAAGGCGACGAGCGCGTGCAGGATCCCTATTGCCTACGCTGCCAGCCGCAGGTGGCCGGCGCCGCGCTTGACCTTTTGATGCAAGCAGCCAGCACATTGACGATCGAGGCCAACGCCGTCACCGACAACCCGCTGGTGCTGGTTGAGACCGGAGAGATCGTCTCGGGCGGAAATTTTCACGCGGAGCCAGTCGCATTTGTCGCCGATCAGATTGCGCTGGTCCTGTCCGAGATCGGTGCGATCAGCGAGCGCCGCATCGCCACACTGGTCGATCCCGCGCTGAACTTCGGCCTGCCGCCGTTCCTGACCCCTAATCCCGGCATCAACTCCGGCTTCATGATCGCCGAAGTGACGGCAGCCGCGCTCTACGCCGAGAACAAGCAGCGCGCCTCGGCCTGTTCGATCGATTCGACGCCGACCAGCGCCAATCAGGAAGATCATGTTTCAATGGCCGCACACGCTGCGCGCCGGTTGTCGGACATGGCGGATAATCTCGCCATCATTCTAGGCATCGAGCTGCTGGTTGCGGCGCAAGGCATCGGGCTGCGTGCTCCGCATACGACCAGCCCTGCGCTTGCCGCGGTCATTGCCGTGTTGCGTGAGCAGGTGCCGGCGCTCGGTCACGATCGCTACATGGCCGACGATCTTAAGAAGGCAACGGCGCTGATCGAAGCCGGCGCATTGCCAGCCGCCGCGATTTCGGTGCTTGAGAATAACCCGTTTCCAAACCTTGCCGAGAGAGGTCATCTGTCATGAACCGCCGACTGGACAACGACCGCATGATCCGGGCGCCCCATGGGCCTGAGATCACCGCCAAGAGTTGGCTGACGGAAGCGCCGCTCCGAATGCTGATGAACAATCTCGATCCTGATGTTGCCGAACGGCCGAGCGAACTCGTCGTCTACGGCGGAATCGGCCGTGCCGCCCGCGACTGGGAAAGCTTCGATCGCATCGTCGCCTCGCTTCGCAAGCTCGAGAGCGACCAGACGCTGGTGGTCCAGTCAGGCAAGCCGGTCGGAATTTTCCGTACCCACACTGACGCGCCGCGCGTCCTGATCGCCAACTCGAACCTGGTGCCGCACTGGGCGACGCTCGATCACTTCAACGCCCTCGACAAGCAGGGGCTGATGATGTTCGGGCAGATGACGGCCGGATCGTGGATCTACATCGGCAGCCAGGGCATCGTGCAGGGGACGTACGAAACATTTGTCGAGGTGGGGCGGCGTCATTACGACGGCAGCCTCGCGGGCAAGTGGATCCTGACCGCGGGTCTCGGTGGCATGGGGGGCGCCCAGCCGCTTGCCGCGACGATGGCCGGAGCGTCGATGCTCGCGATCGAATGCCAGCCGAGCCGCATCGAGATGCGCTTGCGCACCGGCTATCTCGACCGGCAGGCAAGCACGCTGGATGAGGCGCTCGCGGCTATGGCGGAGGCAGCGCAGAGCAAGAAACCGGTCTCGGTCGGCCTGCTCGGCAATGCCGCCGATATTTTTCCCGAGCTGGTGCGCCGCGGCGTCAGGCCAGACATTGTCACCGACCAGACCAGCGCACACGATCCGATCAACGGTTACTTGCCGAAGGGATGGACGCTCGCGGAGTGGGAGTCGCGACGCGCGGCTGATCCAAAAGCGGTCGAAGTCGCGGCCAAGAGCTCGATGGTCGGCCACGTCCAGGCCATGCTGGATTTCCACGCCCAAGGCATTCCAACCCTCGACTATGGCAACAACATCCGCCAGATGGCGAAGGATATGGGATTGAAGAATGCGTTCGATTTCCCCGGCTTCGTCCCGGCCTACATCCGTCCGCTGTTCTGCCGCGGCATCGGCCCATTCCGGTGGGCGGCGCTGTCAGGGGATCCCGAAGATATCTTCCGTACCGACGCCAAGGTGAAGGAGCTGATGCCGGAGGATAAGCATCTTCACAACTGGCTCGACATGGCGAAGGCACGGATCAAGTTCCAGGGATTGCCGGCGCGGATTTGCTGGGTTGGTCTTGGCGATCGCCACAGGCTAGGCGTGGCATTCAATGAAATGGTGGCGAGCGGCGAATTGAAGGCGCCGATCGTCATCGGCCGCGATCATCTCGACAGCGGCTCGGTTGCGAGCCCGAACCGCGAAACCGAAGCGATGCGCGACGGCTCGGACGCCGTGTCCGACTGGCCGCTGCTCAATGCGCTGCTCAACTGTGCCAGCGGGGCTACGTGGGTCTCGCTGCATCACGGCGGCGGTGTCGGGATCGGCTATTCGCAGCACGCCGGAATGGTGATTGTCGCCGACGGAACGCCGGAGGCTGCGCGCCGTATCGAGCGGGTGCTTTGGAACGATCCTGCGACTGGTGTCATGCGTCATGCCGACGCGGGCTATGAAAGCGCGATTGCGTGTGCCCGTGCCAACGAGCTCGATCTACCCAGCTTGGCGTTGTAGCGCATCGGAGGGTTTATGCCGCCGATGGTGCGCGCCGGGCTTGATGTTCCCTCAAGACAGCGAGAGAGACCATGGTGAAACCGTTTCCGTCGAAGACCCACATCGGCAACCACGTGCTGCATCCCGAAACGCTGATGCTGAATTACGGCTACGATCCGCAACTGTCGGAAGGAGCCGTCAAACCACCGGTCTTCCTGACCTCGACCTTCGTCTTCAGGACTGCCGAAGACGGACAGGACTTCTTCGATTACGTTGCGGGTCGGCGCGAGCCGCCCGAGGGGATGGGCGCGGGCCTCGTCTATTCGCGGTTCAATCATCCCAACAGCGAGATTGTCGAAGACAGGCTCGCCGTCTACGAGCGCGCAGAGTCCTGTGCGCTTTTCTCGTCCGGGATGTCGGCGATTGCGACCACCATTCTCGCGTTCGCTCGGCCGGGTGACGTGATCCTGCATTCGCAGCCGCTCTATGGCGGCACCGAAACGCTACTTGCGAATACGCTTGCCGGCTTCTCGATCAGCGCGGTGGGCTTTGCCGACGGCATCGACGAAACCGCTGTCGAGCTGGCGGGGGACGACGCCATGCGAATGGGGCGGGTTGCGATGATTCTCATCGAAACCCCGGCAAATCCCACCAACGGCCTCGTCGATATCGCGATGGTCCGCCGCATCGCCGACAACATCGGCGAGGCGCAGGACTACATGCCAATCGTCGCGTGTGACAATACGTTGCTCGGGCCGGTGTTCCAGCGGCCGATCGAACATGGCGCGGATCTCTCGTTGTACTCGCTGACCAAATATGTCGGCGGCCATTCCGATCTGATCGCCGGCGCTGCGCTGGGCTCAAAGGCCCTCATGAAAGACATCAAGGTGTTGCGAGGCGCGATCGGCACACAACTGGATCCTCATTCCTGCTGGATGCTCGGCCGCTCGCTCGAAACCCTGAGCTTGCGGATGGAAAAGGCCAACCAGAATGCGCGGCTTGTGGCGGATTATTTGCGTGACCACGACAAGGTGGAGAGGGTTCACTACCCCGCTCATCACGACGAAACCTCCCACGCCGGCCGTCTGTTCGCGAGACAATGCCTTGGTGCGGGCTCCACGTTTTCGTTCGATATCGTCGGCGGCCAGGCCGCCGCATTCAAATTCTTGAACTCGCTGCAAATCTTCAAGCTGGCGGTGAGCCTGGGCGGCACGGAGTCGCTTGCCAGCCTGCCGGCAAGCATGACCCACTCCGGCGTTCCAGTTGAAATCCGTCGAAAGATAGGCGTTCTCGACTCCACGATCCGACTGTCGATCGGCATCGAGCACCCGTCTGATCTAATCGCAGACATTGCGCAGGCCTTGAATGAGGCATAGCTGCATTGGTGCGTCCGAAAGACGACCTGAAGCCCGCGCTGGCGCGCTGATCGAACAATCAGGCTTGACCGCTTCTGGTCGCGTTATATCAGCGATGCAATCGAGCGGTACGGCGACAAGACCGAAATCGAGATGCGTCTGATATCGCGTTTTTGACGTCGGACAAGCAGTGCCAGGTTCTGCGACAAGACTATCGATGCTACAAAGGCGCCCGGTAAGGCGGACGGCTGGCTGAGCAGAAAAATGGCGAGCAGACCGCCGTGCCAAGAATACCTGCGACTGCGCAATGCGGCCACAGAGGCTTGCCTTCGCTTCCCGCAACGCCAAGCGCCGCAAACATTATCGTCGACGGAACGAGAAACATCTGACAAGCGGTGATCAGTTCGGGTTTCATGTTATGTATCCGCTACTGCAAAACCTGTTCCCTTGCACTCGCACGAAACCGAAAGCTTCTTTTCCATAAATTGCTTGATTAAAAACCTTGTACCTAATCATTGTACCGCTACAGAGAAGTTTGAACAGTGGACAAGGAGGCACAAGATATTTCCACGACTCTGTCAAGATCGGGTCCATTAACCAGCAAAGCTAAAAATAGTTCTGCCGCATAATCATAATGACTCTGACGCAAGAAAAAGAAATAAGGTTGTGGATAGGGGAGGACAACTTATGAGCGATAGTAATTACACGATAATGGAACTGCATTGCTTAGAGCGGGCGAGGTTTGAGCCCCGAAATAGGGGAAGATGGATTGCGCAGGCCGAACGGTGGCACGAACTCGCACGCGCTCATAACTCTTGGCGACTTCAAAAGAAGCCTCTTCAACAATCAATGTATGCCGGGCCAATGGCAACGCAGCCGAATACGAGTAACACCCCTCGGCAGCAGCAGGGCTAAACCTTCTGAAGAATGAGCAACCGTCCTGCTCAAGTGACCTAGCAAAATCAAACAACCGTTAGATCGCATGACACGCGATGGAAGGCGATTGTCGCCGCGTGAGTACTGTCACATGCGAGCCGCTTGGCGGCTTCCATGCGGGTCTTGCGGACGCTTTTCCGGCGTCATCTCTGCAAATTTGCGAGCGAGCTTCATCGGTGTCCTCGCAACGGGGCGCAAAGCGGACATTCAGCGACACACCGACGTTGGCCAAGTGCAAACAGGCGACATCTCGACGCCTCGTCAGCCTGCGCTGCCGGGACAGGCGAGACGTGATCTATGCGAAGAACCTGCCACGTAACTCACCGACAAGCTGCTTAAGCGGAATTGCGTACGATCTACGGCAGCAAAATCAGCGTCTGCGACCATCGCTGCATGTCCTCATCGCTCGCGTCCGGAACACCCATCGCATGTGCCAGAATGCGCGCGGCAAGCGGTCCGGCGAGAGCAGGAAAGAGATCGACCACCTCGCCGCGCGGCAGTCGGTCAAGATACGCCGTGGCCAGTTTCTCATACGTTCAGACGCTGCGCTGGGGCAGTGGCGGTGGCATGTACACAAGGAATGCACACGAAACACGGGATGCCCCAAGGCGTGGTCCGAGATGACCAACCGGAAGCCCGTGAGGGACAGGCCGGGCGCGCTGGGGTGGCGGAGAGGCTCAGTACCGCGGAAGCCGGGTAACGCCGGTGGAGGGAAGGGACCTCAGTTCAAGACAGGCGCAATACGTGGTGAAGGACCTGGAGATTGGGAAGCCTATCAACTCCGAAAACTGTTCAGAAGCGGCAGAAAGCGTTGCACGCGAAAGCGTGAAGTCTTGTCCGAGAGCCGATGCGGGAAAGCTGCCTGTCTGGTTCGATGAGCGGGGGGTGGAAACGGAGCCATGGTGGAACCACTAAGGCACCGCCAGACGAAAGGGGGGCAACAGATATGGTCTACCTAAAGCCACTGCGCCACATCTCGACTTACCAAGGGCTCCCTGGAACGGCCGCTTCTGGCGCTTAGCCGACATGAGTGGCCAAGCTGACGATGTCCGCTTCTCTAATCGGCCGATCAGGGTCAAGCGCTTTCAGACTAACCACGACTGCGGTGTCGATGTCGCTCGCGGGCTCGTGCTTCTCTCCGGAATCGGCACCAAGGCCCTTCCATCATGGGATTCGAGAACGAGGTGGAACAATCTTTTGGGCGGCCTTGCCGTCAAGCGACGGTAGGTCCAAGCAGACATACGAACTCACCTCATCCATCGTCCCGCGAGGGACATCATTCCACCGCTCGGTGGATCTCGATGTTTCTCCTATCGTATTTGATCCTGTCGGGCTCTCATGTCGCTGCCACTTCCCTGGTCCAGCGGAAGTCGGTGCCGTCAATCCAGATGCGATGCATGATCACGGCCAGCCGACGCGCCAGGGCCACGATCGCCTTTTTCATCCCGCGCTGCCTGGCGACCTTCATCGCCCAAGCCTTCAGCCAGGACCATTTTGACGAGTGGAACAGCATGCTCTGGGCCGCCTCGTAGAGCATCATTCGCATCATGTCGTCTCCGCACCTTGATATCCCGCCGGTTCGGTCGCTCTCGCCCGACTGATACTTGGAAGGTGTCAGCCCAAACGCCGCCCCGACCGCCTTGGAGTTCCTAAACCGAGCGGGCACGTCGACGGTGACACGATAGGTCAACGCGACCACGGGGCCGACACCGGGAACCGTCATCAGGCGCCGGCACACCTCATCGTCCCGGACGATGGCCAGCAAGCGGCGGTGCAGGATACCGATCTGCTCGCGAACCACCCGCCGGACAAGCAAAAGCGGTTCGACCAGAATGACCAGGTCGGGCAGGTTCTCGACGAGTTCCTTGATGCGCGCCTCGAACTTCACCGTCCCCACTACACCCACCTTGAGTCCGAAGTTGCGTAAGGTGGCGCGCAGGTCATTCTCGATCGCGATGGCCTTCGACTGCAGCAGCTTGCGATGGGTCAGCAACATCCGCAGCTTCTGACTGCGCAACGTCTTCACGTGCACCGGACGATAAAGCCCCGCCCGCATCATCTGCGCGATGCCACGCGCATCGTTGCGGTCGGTCTTGTTGATCTGCGCCTTCAACACCGCGTGCATGTGCCGCGTCTCAACGCAGATCACTGGCAAGCCCGCTTCGGCAAGAGCACTGAAAAGCCATTGCGACAGCGGCCCGGCTTCCAGTCCAATTCGCTTGAAGTGGTAGTCGGGATTCACCAGTACCTGCAGCAGAGCTCCAGGTTCGCTCGCCACCTTCACTTCCCGCACGACCTTGCCCGCATCATCCACAATGCAGACGCTCGTCTCCTTGACCGACACGTCAAGTCCGGCAGAATGGTCCATGCTGCGCTTCTCCTTCTGATGTTTGAGGCCGTCCACACGGACCTCGTTCCACCATCAGCCTGAAGCGCAGCACCCTAATTCTTCAGATATCCACAACAACGCCGGCCGATTACCCCATCTTGTGGGGTAAGACGGACCTCGAGGGGACGATCGCCGAAGTCGGCAAATGGACCCATTTTGGACATTCGATTTCAATGTTAATGCGGACATCACCGCGACACGACGTTACTTCGGAGAATGGACCACTAGCGAATGCAGAGGAGGCCAGCATGACGATTTACATTTCTCAAGGTCGTTACACCGCCGCGGCCGTCAAGGGGATGTCTGCGAAGCCGGAGGACCGTTCCGAGGCGGTCGCGGAGTTGTTCGCCGCCGCCGGTGCTCGATTGATCAGTTGGTATCTGACTTTGGGACCCTACGATTGGCTAATCATAGCGGAAGCACCGGATGAACCCACAATGATTTCAGCGGTGCTTGCGGCCGCGGCGGGCGGAAGCCTTTCGGACATAACCACTACCGTCGCGCTCACGGCGAGTGATTCGGCAAAGGCCTTCCAGCGGGCAGGCGAGCTTACTCTGAAATTCAGATCGGCGGGCCGTGCCGATTACTACGGAGTAGGGATCGATTCGGGCCGTGAGATCGGCGAGGCTTGAATACTCTGGGATCTACGCTGCCGCCGACGTGACGAAAAGCCAACAGGGTCGTGGGCAATAGGCGTGCCCGGTGCTGCATTGTCAGCCGAGCGTGGGCTGCCGCATCGCCAATGCAACTCGAAACAAATGGCCGCTGTTGGCGCAAAGCGGCTATTGGAGGAAGTGGGACGACCGACACGTGCCAGAAACGGTTCTGCTTATTTCGCCGTCCTCAGCGGCTTGGTGACGGCACGTGTCGTCTTAACGAACATGTCCGCGAGCGGACTCAGCGAGCGCCCGCTTTGGCTGGGGCAGCCCGGTTGTAGCGAAATACTGACTGTCTTTTGCTTACGTATCTCTCCAGCAACCTTAAGCCCCGGCATCGTCCGGGGCTTTTTGCTGAACGCATATTTCCGGAAACCTGACAGACTAACCATAGGCCCGCCGCTTCGCGGCAAGCACCGGGCATATTCAAAGTCGGTCGGCATGTCTCAAATGCGCCAAAAGGCGACTCCGCCTCAGTTAATGGCCTTAGTGAGAGAACAACCAAACCGCCAAGGGGATGGTAAGGGCCGCTGAGATGAGAAACGCGAGCGCAACCGTTTTAATCCATTCCCAGACAGTCAAAACGCATTCCACTCATGCTAATCCCGGCTCCGCAGCATCAACCTGGAAGTGAAGTTAGACAACCCATCAGAAGTTATATCAGTTCCGCTATACCAGCCGGTCCTGGACCGAGTTCGCTCTGGGTCAAGGCGAACTGGTCCGCGCCTGCTTGCGTGAACCGTTCAGGTATCGGCGGCGGGTGAGGGCGGGCAAATCCTATTGAAGCGCAATCGGGGCGGAGAGATAAATCCCGTAGTTCTACGGCCTCGGTTCCTATTGCACCGCAGTGCAGCCTATGCGGACATATGCTTGCTCTGTACCTAATCCAACGCCGTCCAGCGATCATATTCCGCTAGGGCGGCGTTTGGCGTTTTGGGGGCGGGCAAGTGAGGCGCATAGTTCTCCGCTACGCGAAAAAATTTCTCCGTAAAGGCGGAACTTTTGTCCTATGGCGCGCGGCAAGAAGGAACCGTGTGGTCTGGCGGCTGTTGAAATGCTGCGGCGCGCTTAATAGCCCCCTACGACAGCGCGGCGTGGGAGGGCCCCGCCGTCACCCCAACACCCGGCGGGGCCTTTCTCGCGCAGAGCCTGCGTCGAAGAGCTGCCATTGTCATGCCGCCGCCTGACCTTCCTTTTCCGCTCCGCGCGCAACGATCTTGAGGGCTTCATCGGGCAGCGGTCGTTGCAATGCCTTGGCTTCATCCCAAGGCGCACGCATCCAGACATCACATTCCTCCGGCGCCGTCAGAATCTGACAACGTTGCCGTCAGGATCGGACACTAGCGCGGTGTTGCCGTAATCACCGATCGAGAACTTATCCTTTACAATACGGCCGCCGGCTTCCTTCGCGCGCTTTGCCGCCTGCGCGCAATCCTCGCAGCCGAAGTAAATGATCGCGCCGCCGGCACCGATCGGTGCGCCGTCCATTTTGGCGATTGCCCCAGTCGCTCCACTGCCATTGCGGTTCATTGGGAAAGCCCACATGCTTTCAAGCTATCGCCTGACTGCTTCAATTGCGTCAGTGAGACGCCGAGAACTTTCTCGTAGAGACCTTCGCTCGCTCTATGTCCCGGACATAGAGTTCGAACCAGCTGGCGGGATTTTTCGGGTTCATCCTTGGCCTCCACGTGCAAACGTCTGACGTCGATCAAACGTCGAATGCAAGGCTCGAGTTCCGTGGCTCGCACCGGGAATCTTGTAAGTGGCAACGGGCCCACGTCGGCCAGCGCTCAATAGCCGCCGTCAAGTCCACTTCGGCTCAAAAGCGGAAGTGGCGGCGTTTCCAAATCAAGTCCACTGTTCTCTCAACAACGGGCATATACCGAGGGAGAGCGGCACGTCTGCTTTGTGTCGCCGCAAGCGGAAATCGCCGCTTCATTCGATCACCTTTTCGGCGCGGGTCAGCAATGCGGCGGGTATGACTAGGTCAAGTGTTTTGGCGGTTTTGAGATTGATAGCAAACTCAAACTTAATCGGTTGCTCTATCGGAAGGTCGCTCGCCTTCGTCCCTCTTAAAACCTTGGCAACGTGACCGGCAGCTCGCCGCTACCTATCCACAGCATGACAAATAGAACCGGCAGCGGCAGTTTCCAAAGGGGCCGGACCAGTAACCCAGGTGGCCGACGTTCAAATGGACGAAGTGAGGCTGCTCGACCAATTGACCCTTTACCAACAATGACTGATTGCGAACGCGATTTGGTCGAAATTGCTAGTTAGCACGCGATTAGCAAATTTTTCTAACCGCTGATGAAGCCACAGTGAGCACCTGTTGGTGTCGCATCGGGCCGGCGGTGTCCTGTAGACGTCAACAGGGAGGAAATCTTGCCAAACAGATCAATAATATTTGCATGCATAGTTGTCCTGGGTTCCGCTGGAACTTCGATGGCTAGACCTATGGGTGAGCCGGGCACCGTCTATATTGGCGGATTGCCATGCAATCACGTTTGCCGGTCCTATATCGCCTGGTCCCGTAAGGTATCTTCAGAGCTCGCTCTGCTTCCCAAGGCTTTTTCCCGACATGCGACAGTAAGGCATACCCATGTCGCGAAACATGCGGCACCAAAGCGGAACGAATTGCCACAATCAAAGATCGCGGAAATTCAACCCGCTGCTAAACCCGCTGCCGGTGCCGATACTGCACGAGCTCGCATTGCGGACCCACGTCCCTTCGGTGCAGTTGCTGTCGGTTCCAGTCCAAGAACCACGCAGGATCAGGTGTCGGCCGCCACCACGGTGGCGGAACTCCTAACGACCGCCACGACGGAAGCAGTGCAGGAACAGAAGGCGAATAATTCGAAACCTACCGATTCCGAAGGAACGGCGCCGACGTCGTCAAACAATACTGATCTGCTCGTTGCGCTTCTCATAGCTCGCCCGGAAATCAAATCAGTATCCGATCTAAACAGTAAAACCATTGCCATGGACAACAAGCTCGCTGCATCTAACGATAAGATTCGTACGGCGATCGTGGCTGCGGGGGGGAATGGAGCTCAACTGAGCGACGGTGAAACGAAGGCGACCGATCGAGTCATGAATGGAGATGTTCCGGCGGCAGTCTTGGCTTTAGTGTCTTCAGAGGCGGCGGACGGGTTCCCCGAAGTTGCAGGTTTCAAGATTTTTCGAATTCCACTTTCGCCTCCTCCGTTGAACGCGCACTGAAGTGGTCGTTTGGTCATTTGCTTACGCATCCACATACCGAATAGCTACCAGCGCGCATCCGTAAACGAGCTAACTAATTAAACGCAAACCAGGCCTTGGCAACGAATGTCGCGCCGCACCAGTTCGAGACCAGGCCAGCCGGGTTGGTAACGGGATCAACGCGGCCGCCCAGCCGTGCGTTGGGATCGCCAGTAAAGACAAAGCAGTTCTCTTTCGACAGATTGGTGTTGTAGTAGCGCAGATCGAGGTTGAAGGCCTTGTGGGTGAAGGTCACGCCCGCCTGCCAATTGAGATAGGCAGGCAACGGTAAGCCGCCGAGCTGCGGAGCCTGATTGCCGAACCAGGAATAGCCGGCGGCGGTCGTGAAGGATACGCCTAGGTTCTGCGGGAGCAGGCGGCCCGGCACGTCGAAGCCCACCCCGGCGGCCACGTATTGGCTCCAGGCGCCGGTGTTCGAGACATTCGGAGAATAGGCGTAGCCGCTGGCGACACGGATCGACTCGCCGATGCTTCGGTCGCCGCGGATAACCGCCTCCCAATAATTGATGCCGTTGGTCTCGCCGGGAAGCCTTTCTCCGGGATAGGCGAAATAGGTCATGCCAAAATCGAAATCGATAGTTGCAATCTTCGGGCGGATGCCGGCTGCCATGGTGAATTCAGCGAATGGCTGGGTCGGCAGCTTGACGGTGGCCACCGTGGTGCCGGCGTATAGCGGGCCGAACCTTGCTTCAACCGCGGCCCCGGCTGCGGGCTCGTGATCGGACAGCGTCGTCCCGCGATAAATGTAGTCGGATGCAAATCCTGCGCGGGCGCTAAATTCGAGTTCATTCGCAGACGTTGCGTGGTTGGTTTCGGCAGCGGACCAGCCGCGATTGCCAAGGCCGATCGCGCCGGCCGGGCTGACCTCGGGGGTTTCGGCACGCGCCAAACTGCCGGTCATCGGTGTGAGCCACAGACCAACGAACGCAGCAATCGAGGCCCCGCTTACCTGCCAAACCGTTGCAACGCCTCGCTGTCGCACCGTGAATTATCCTCCGAGAGCCACTGCGACGTCGACCAGCGTACTACCAACGGCCACCATCCGAAAGTCCCGCCGTCCACGGCCGAAGCCCGCGATGATATCCGAACACGTAACCGCAGCAAAAAAGCATCACGATGGCGACGGCGTAGAAGGCGCGTAGCGCCGGTTTGGCGTCGCTCAGGCATATGAACGGATTACAACCGGGAAGGTCGCAAGGAAGCGGGTCGCTATGTCGGTTATTGTGCACATTTGAGACATGCCGAAGGACCCTGAGATGTCTGCTTCTCTAATCGGCCGATCAGGGTCAAGCGCTTTCAGACTAACCACGACTGCGGTGTCGATGTCGCTCGCGGGCTCGTGCTTCTCTCCGGAATCGGCACCAAGGCCCTTCCATCATGGGATTCGAGAACGAGGTGGAACAATCTTTTGGGCGGCCTTGCCGTCAAGCGACGGTAGGTCCAAGCAGACATACGAACTCACCTCATCCATCGTCCCGCAAGGGACATCATTCCACCGCTCGGTGGATCTCGATGTTTCTCCTATCGTATTTGATCCTGTCGGGCTCTCATGTCGCTGCCACTTCCCTGGTCCAGCGGAAGTCGGTGCCGTCAATCCAGATGCGATGCATGATCACGGCCAGCCGACGCGCCAGGGCCACGATCGCCTTTTTCATCCCGCGCTGCCTGGCGACCTTCATCGCCCAAGCCTTCAGCCAGGACCATTTTGACGAGTGGAACAGCATGCTCTGGGCCGCCTCGTAGAGCATCATTCGCATCATGTCGTCTCCGCACCTTGATATCCCACCGGTTCGGTCGCTCTCGCCCGACTGATACTTGGAAGGTGTCAGCCCAAACGCCGCCCCGACCGCCTTGGAGTTCCTAAACCGAGCGGGCACGTCGACGGTGACACGATAGGTCAACGCGACCACGGGGCCGACACCGGGAACCGTCATCAGGCGCCGGCACACCTCATCGTCCCGGACGATGGCCAGCAAGCGGCGGTGCAGGATACCGATCTGCTCGCGAACCACCCGCCGGACAAGCAAAAGCGGTTCGACCAGAATGACCAGGTCGGGCAGGTTCTCGACGAGTTCCTTGATGCGCGCCTCGAACTTCACCGTCCCCACTACACCCACCTTGAGTCCGAAGTTGCGTAAGGTGGCGCGCAGGTCATTCTCGATCGCGATGGCCTTCGACTGCAGCAGCTTGCGATGGGTCAGCAACATCCGCAGCTTCTGACTGCGCAACGTCTTCACGTGCACCGGACGATAAAGCCCCGCCCGCATCATCTGCGCGATGCCACGCGCATCGTTGCGGTCGGTCTTGTTGATCTGCGCCTTCAACACCGCGTGCATGTGCCGCGTCTCAACGCAGATCACTGGCAAGCCCGCTTCGGCAAGAGCACTGAAAAGCCATTGCGACAGCGGCCCGGCTTCCAGTCCAATTCGCTTGAAGTGGTAGTCGGGATTCACCAGTACCTGCAGCAGAGCTCCAGGTTCGCTCGCCACCTTCACTTCCCGCACGACCTTGCCCGCATCATCCACAATGCAGACGCTCGTCTCCTTGACCGACACGTCAAGTCCGGCAGAATGGTCCATGCTGCGCTTCTCCTTCTGATGTTTGAGGCCGTCCACACGGACCTCGTTCCACCATCAGCCTGAAGCGCAGCACCCTAATTCTTCAGATATCCACAACAACGCCGGCCGATTACCCCATCTTGTGGGGGAGGACTGGAAGTGATCGGCGCACGGTCAAACTGATGCGATTGACCCATCTCGGACATCGGTATCGGACTCGAGCCAAGCGGCGGGTGGGCGCTGCAAGTCATAGGAACTCTGCTGCGCGACTAAAATTAATTGCCGAACAATTCCCGATAGTGCCTGCGGTTATTTCTCTGCATCGTGTCGGGCAGATCCGACGAGGCTGTTCGCTGCGGGCCAATTGCCTCGAATTGGGCCTTCTGCTCGTCGCTCAACGTTCCATAGAAATCGTCAATTGATGATCGCACTAACTTGATTGCTTGGAGCATGGTGTCGAGCCTTTTGCCGACGGCCGCGAGCCGTGCCGATGGCGTGATCGCATCGCCGGCCTGACACGAGGCCTTGAGCATGTCGGCCGCCTTGGCGCTTGCGTCCTGGAGCGCGGCCAGGCTCGCCCGTTGGGTGTCAGTCGGACGCAGCCTCGCATCGATCTCCTCGGTCGGCCATTTCAATCCGGCAGGTTGCGCAGCGTCGCAGCTCTGGACGAACGATATTTGGCGGCGTCGTGAAGTGATGCGCCTGCGCTGGTCCTCGCCAAGCGCATTGAGCCGCACCTTCTGTTCATCGTTCAAGAGGCTATAGAACTTGTCCAACGGCGGCTGAACCGTTGCTACGGCCGCGATCATCGCCTCAATGCGTTGTTGCATGGAGGCAAGCCGGTTTGGGGCCGTCAGCGATAGTCTTGTCGGGCAGGCCGACTTGATGGTCTGCGCGGCCGTCACCGATGCATTGGCGAGTTCGTCGAGCGCGGCACGCTGCGTTTCTGTAGGCTCAATAGCCCGCTGTATCAGATCAATCGGCAGGCCAGCAATGTCGCGGCTGTCGTCACCGCACAGTTGCGTCAGCCGGTCGGGCGCCACGTCGGGGGCGCCGGGTGCTGCAACGCGCGGCGGCAAATAGCCAGCAAGATCGTCGTAAGCGTAGGGCGCAAACACGCCGGCGTAGATGTCATCGTAGCCATAGTCCCAGAACGGGGCCCCAAAACCACCGCCCCAGATCGCATAGTCATAGATGTCAAAATAAGCGAACGGCCAGAACAGCGGTCCGACCCATCCATATCCGCCATTGCCGTGTTGCCACCATCCGCTTCCGGTCCGACCGTAGTACCAGCCTGCCATCGCCGCACTAGCGGCGACCCGAGCGCGAATATTCGGGTTGCGCAGCGCGGCCGTGTTGCGCAGCGTGCGGGAAAGCGCACGAGAGTTCAGCGCGTTGCGCACGCCGCCGAATCTCATGTTGTGGACGGCGTGCGGCCTACCACCGCCGAAGTGCGCACGGCCGCCGAAATGCCCACCACGATGGCCGCCGCCACCGAAATGTGCGCCACCATGCCCACCACCGTGATGCCCACCGCCGTGATGACCACCGCCGTGGCCACCACCTCCATGACCGCCACCGCCACCTTTCGCGGCGGCATACCCGACGGCCGACAGCAGGGTCACGAGAGCAATGGCGGCAATCCTGACATTGAGTTTTGACATGGCACCCTCAGCCCCCGGTGCGCCACGAACCCACGGCACGTTCGAAGAACGCCAGCTTGATCATATGGTTCCATTGCGACACCGGAACAATCGCAGTGCCGCCGCATTATCTATTCCCCGCGATAAAGCGGTTTGAAGGAACAAATACCTCATGAAACGGCTTCTATTGATCGGATTTGCAGCTTGCACTTTCGCGCTCGCTCCAATTCTCTCCGTGTCGGCGATGCCGAGTGCAAACCCAAATGCATTTATCGGCGCTGACGACTCAATCATCCAAGTTCACGGCCACGGCCACGGCGGTGGTCATGGCTGGGGCCGTCACGGTGGTCGAGGCCACCACTATGGATGGGGTCGAGGCCATCATCATGGTCATCACCATTGGTGAAACATCACTGCCATTGATGTTGAATTATTCTGGGAGAGGCCGCCTTTGGGCGGCTTTTTCTTTGGTCGCAACAGCCGGCGGCCACTTCGGCGCGCCATGTCTCCTGTTGATGCTGTGGACGGCTGCTCCACCGGCACATCGGTGCCATGGATGTGGGGGCTGTTAAGGCTCCCACGATTCAGAGGAGAGAGCCATGCAGACAATCACGACAATCGGTTTAGACATCGCCAAATCGGTTTTCCAAGTTCATGGGGTTGATGCCGGCGGCCAAGTCGTTATTCGCCGCCAGTTGAAGCGCCGCTACGTCCTGGCGTTCTTCCAGAAGGTGCCACCATCCCTTGTCGGCATCGAAGCTTGCGCTTCGTCGCACCATTGGTCGCGCGAGCTCAAGGCGCTCGGCCATAATGTGCGGCTGATACCACCGGCCTACGTGAAGCCCTACGTCAAGCGGCAGAAGAATGATGCGGCTGACGCAGAGGCCATTTGCGAGGCAGTCACCAGAGCCAATATGCGGTTCGTGCCGACCAAGAACTCCCGAGCAGCAAAGCGGCATGGTGCTTCATCGAACGCGTCATCTGTGCATGCGTCAGCAAATCTCGGTGATCAATGCGATACGCGCTCATTTTGCCGAATTCGGAATTGTCGCCGCGGTCGGCCGCAATGGTGTTGAAGAACTGCTCGATATCGTCGCTGATCGAGGTGACAAGCGATTGCCGGAAGTAGCCCGAGCCTGTCTCGCAATTCTCGGGACACAATTGCGCAGGCTCAAGGAGCGATTCTGGAGTTCGACCGGATGATCAGGGCCTGGCACCGTTCAAGTGAGATGAGCATGAGGCTCGATGAAACTCGCGGCGTCGGTCCGGTGCTGGCCACTGCTCTGGTCGCTACCGTGGCAGACCCAAACGCCTTCCGATCGGGGCGTAACTTCTCGGCCTGGATTGGGCTGGTTGGCCATCATGGCTAGAGGCGAGCGCTACAAAGAGCCTGTCGCACTTGCGGCGTGAAAGAGATCACACCGGGTAACCGGCGTGATGAAGGTTGGGAGGGCGAACAGCACGTAATGCAGAGCCGGTCGATCCGGCGATCAGGACAACCCACTCGTGCCATCGCATTGTCGAATGCGGCTTGTTGACCGGGACCTGGTCCGCGGAGAGCATTATGGCCAGCGGTCATGTGAACCGCACTTAAAGGCCGGACACATGGCTGCTCCGACCAATGCTGCAAAACGTGAAGAAAGTCCTTGCTAACCCGGAGCCGTCCACACATGGCACGAAACAGGCATGCCGGGGCGGGCCTGACGATGTCCGCTCAGTTCCACTTGGCCACGCGACCACTTTTGCCGCAGCACGATGGCGCCGCGAGCTCCTTGTCTTTGGCGCCTCTTGCCAGCTTCGCTGGCTGGCGGGGCAGGAGCACGGCCGGACCATCCCATTAACGGACATTCCTTGATCCGTATCAATTACGAAGAGCGGCGTTCCATGAGCAACTGGCAGTTGAGCCAATGTTAAAGCTCCGGTTCAATGAAGCGACAAGATCACGAACCGGCCTCGTCGGGGCCTGAGAAGTCGAAAAAGCCTTCGCGAACGGAAGAAGCGCGGCGGATCGTTGAGGAATACGCCAACAATCTAAGAGAAATCCTTGAAAAGCTTCGCAAGCTCTTTAATTGACCCCACCTCCGGTTCTTTCATTTTGATCCGCGCACGGCCTAGGAGTTCTGCGCGCCAAGGCCAAAGCGGCGAACGATTTCCTGCGCATTCAAGTCCGCCGACCTCACCTCGGTATCCAGCTCAACACAGTCAGATCGCGGGTAAAGTTGTTTCCGTTGTTGAGGGATGAACGGACCTAGCTCAGACGCGTGCCAACTTCCGATGGACATGGGTCAGCAAGTCATAGGTGCAATGATCCTGCCCCGCGCATGCTATGGACGCCAAGGCTGTCGATCATTTGCCCGCATGTGGAGGGCACCAGCGCAGCCACGTAAGAATACGGGAAGAGAGAAAATTGCGCTAGATCAAACCGCCGGGTTCCCGCATACGGTACTTTTACTATGTGGGGGGAACCGTCATGCTCGTTAGACATGTTGGAAGTTCGCGTACTCCAGTCGAGGGACATTTAGCTGCGCTGGCCGGTGAACGGGTCCTATGCAGCGAATTTCAGTATCGCAGTAAAATTGAGATATTTGGCGAAGGTGAACCCGCCGAATACGTCTACCAAATAACCAGTGGATCCGTTCGAACCTATAAGCTGCTTTCAGATGGGCGTCGCCAGATAAACGCATTTCACTTGCCCGGTGATATGTTTGGACTTGAGAATGGCGAAGTCCATCGATTTACGGCTGAAGCCATCATAGACACGACCGTTAGAATTGCGAGATGGCGTAGCCTGTTTGGTGAACTCGAACAACGAAGATCATCCGGTCTTGCCAGCAACTTGCTCGGTTTGGTGACGAAAAACCTTCAACACGCGGAAGACCACATGCTGCTTTTGGGACGGAAGACGTCTACGGAAAGGGTTGCGGCTTTCCTGCTCGAAATGGACCAGCGCATGGCGCTGCCGAGCACCATGATTTTGCCTATGACCCGCCGCGACGTTGCTGACTATCTGGGTCTCACCCTCGAGACTGTATCACGCGCGCTATCCGTGCTGCGCGATCGAGGCCTAATCCGCTTTACGTGCCCCTCACAACGGGAGCTTATGCTTCTCGACCGAGCCAAGTTAGCTAAGCTTGACGGCTAGACGGCTTGGGGAACGTGACGCTTAGGAGAAAGCCGTGCCTGTGTTGGTCCTGATGTTAGGCATTGTAATGCGTTGTCTGGTCAAGATGCATTCGCCAAAAACCGCTTGACCGATCCGCTTAAGATTGCACGGGAATGCAAAAGCGACGTGGAACTTTCGTGCAAAGGACTTCGCCCAGGCGGCCAGCGCATCATAAGCTGTCTTAGGAGAAGGTGACTGAATTGTCGCCCGCGTGTTTGGCGGCACTAAAGTCAACCGAACAGCTGAGGCCAAGGCAGCCCACCGTTCTGTGGTGCTTCAGAGATGTCCGGATGTGGGCACAAAGCAGACGCCCTCGCTCAGCGCCAGCCCGCCGGCGACCGTAGGCCAATCCGGGCCACCGCCATTGCCGCGATTTCTCGCGGCTCGCTAACACCTTTCGCGCCGACCTCGATGACCTCGCGAGCGACCATATTGCAAAGCGGGTCGTCACGATCAACCACACCCAGCAAGTGTAGAGCGTGGTTGAAGGCCTTGTTCAAAAGCTCGATTTCTTCCGAGGTGCGCTTGTCTTTCAATAACCGATTGATTGGCATTGCCCCGCCCTCAGCCGACGCAACAAACCATGGTTTCTTTTTATAGCACTGAAACTCCGGTCGCAGTCGGAGAACTACGGAAGGATCCCTGACCCTTTATGGCTCAGCGTGGCCGCCAAGGGGTATTTCCCGTTGACGCTCGCGGTGGCAATTCGACCGTCCCAAGCGCATATTTCGAGGATGGCGACAATTGTTCAATGCAATTGCGGCGCCGAGTACAGGCGCACTGAAGAGAAGTTCTTGGTGCCGCATACGGGTGACGCGATCTGCGCGGTCTGCGGAGCTGCGCTAGAATCTTGGTCGGAAAGCACCCACGTTCCCATATATGAACTTATTGAACGTCCGGACAAAAAGCCGAATGACTAGGAGCAGGCGAAATCCTCTGCTTGTGTCAGCTTCATCACAGATCCTCTCAGCCCGCGACGCCGATCCGGGGGTGGCGGAACTACGAACTAAGATTCGTTTGTCAGATCTTCAGCCTCGCGAAATTCCCGTTCGGCTTGGAGCCAGAACTCCACGTCCCTACCGATCGGCCGGTAGTTTTCTTCCCAAATTTCCCAGGCCCTCTTTCGGATCTTTTCTTCGTTGGGCCGAGCTATACAGCGGGCCATTTGTTTGAGTTCTTCTGCCAGCGCCATTATTCGCTGAACCGTTTCACCATCGCTGACCCACCGCGCGAAGTTGCGGTACTTGTTGGCCTTATCTAGAAGGTTGACGACGAGGTGCTTCTGATTCACGGCGCGCTCCATCCAAATATGACGATGGAGCCGCTAAAACGTTCAATTTGACGCTTCTTTAGGCTTAATTGGGAGTGCTAGCCGGGGGAAGTGTGACTGAGGCGCACAACTAACCGGGTGCCGTTCCAAAGTTCCACATCATGATCGCGAACAAGGCACCGTGCCTTGGTGATGGCTTCAGAGTCGTCGGCACAGATAAGTGGCTCGTACCCTAAAAAATGTCCGTCGTCCCCGACGATGTACGCCCGATATTCTATCACGCCGGCAGCCCCACTAGCGGATGCAATACCATACCGGTTTTCCAGAGCCCCTGGTGAAATGAGATGTCTGGGGGGCCTAGAACCAGACATCGCCCCATATCAATCGCCGTCCGCATCGACTTAGAACCCCACCTGGCTGTCGAACGCCTTGCCGTCATGCGTGATCGGCGCGTAGATGCAGGAGCGGCCTTCCGCATCGATCAGCCGCCTGCGGCATTGTGTCGGGATATTCCCGTGTCCCATGGTCTCGAAGCGCAGGCGGTCCGTCCATGTGCAGGTCTTGGGGCGCTTCTCCGGCTTCAGTGAGTTTGTGGGTGAGCTTCATCTGGATGCGCTTTGCAAACGAACGGCTCCGGCCTCACATGATGATGAGGCCGGTGGCTAAATAGATCATCGCGCAAATGAGGAAGGCCGCTCCGGCGGCGATAGCGGTGCAGCGCACTATGGAGTTCCAGTTCATACGTCTTCCCGAATTCCCTTGAAGAACGGATGGCGGACCTTTCCTTCGGCGGACTTCGCCCGGTATTCGATCTCCGCCAGCAGGGAGGGCTCGACCCAGATGCCTCGATGCGCAATCCTCTTGCTGTAAGGCTGGGTATCGCGGATCAGCGGCTTGAGGCGTGCCTGTAGATCTTTCGCCGACGCGGTGTCGAACCCATGGTCGACCTTCCCAGCGTAGATCAGGTCGCTGCCATTACGCCTGCCAAGGTAAAGCCCGTCCCACTTTTTTCCGTCGAGCGCGAACCCGGCAATGGCCAGCGTCTCGCGTTGCGCGCAGGTTTTCTTCACCCAATCGTTGCCTCTGCCAGACACATACTTACTATCGCGCACCTTCGAGACCACGCCTTCAAGTCCGGTCTTGCAAGCGTGCTTGTACATGTCGCGTCCGTCGACCTCAAAACTCTCGCTGAATTGGATATCGGTCTCGGAGACGATCTTCTTGAGGAGAGCTTTGCGCTCGAACAGGGGTAGCTTCCGCAGGTCGTGGCCGTCGAGGTAGAGTAGATCGAAGGCGACCATCACGATCTTTTTGGAGCGCCCTTTGAGCTCGTTCTGCAACACCGAAAAATCCGTGGTGCCGTCCTCTGTCGGGACCACCACCTCACCATCGATAATCGCCGATCCGGCGTTGATGTGCCACGCGTCGGCCGCGATCTTTCTGAAACGGTTGGTCCAGTCGTTGCCGCGCCGGGTAAATACGTTGACGGCGGCGTTTCGAAGATGGACTTGAACGCGATAACCATCGAATTTGATTTCGTGTATCCAGCGTTCGCCGGACGGCACCTTGTCGATTGATGTTGCTAACGCCGGTTCGATGAAGCCGGGATAGTTGGCTTTGATGCCACCGGCTGGCGGCTTTTGACGAAGGTAGGCCATGATGATCAGGCCAACCGGATCGGCAACGGAAGCTGGTAATCCTGATAGCGACCTTCGTATCGGTCGACAAAATCGTGGAGGAAGAACGGAACGTCGCGCTGTTGCAGGTCACACCGGTGGCGCAGTTCGTGGGCGATCTCTGAAGAAACGTCCTGCGACCAGCCCTCTGCAGTATTGAAGGCAACAACCCGGATCGGATTTTTGTATTGGCCTGTGAGGAGATCAACGGCGACCGTTTCAAAATCCGTTGTTTCGAAGTCGGTCTCTGGCCAGACGCGACCAACCTGTCCGAGATCATCCGCTACCAAGTAAACCCTGTGATCGTGACCATCCGGGACAATCGACGGGGTCCAACTCCGAACCATGACTGCAACTCCCAACGCAACATGACGTTAGGAAATCTAAGCACGAAAGCGAAGTACTTTAACCGCAGTTATTTACCGCTTTGAAATTGCAGCTTACAGTCGTCTATATCGTGAGGGGTCCCGCTCTCGTTGCCGAGCAGAGTGCCAGGGAGGAAAAGACTAAGGCGCATCGGGTAGAGTTCGTGACGAGTTAGTCCTGCTCTTCGATCAGCACATGGCTCACATCAGGTTCTTCGCCCGAATTACATCTGAACAGCATTGCCGCGCCGCAAATGCAACCAAGTTCTTCGTGCCAAGCCTTGTCGGGATGGTTTTCGCAGACCCAGCCAATTCCAAAGCAGATAGAACAATCTTTCATCTTTCCTCAAAGGAGCGCGCGGCTCCGGCTCCTGAGACCGCCGGCATCTCCGCGCGCCACCCGGTTACGCCGCCAATTCCTTACGGACGGCAGCGGCCGAATTTCCAACCTTATCAACTAGCTTTTGAAGCTGTTCCTTGTCCACGCCCAGCTCCTTGGTCCAGTACTTGACCTCGTGAGGCTCGTGCATGTTGATCTTGCTGCGATCCTCCTGGCCCTTCTTCTTCAGATCGTCCATCTTTCACCTCGTCCACGGCTTCAATAAGCTGGTCGTCGTCCAGCACGTCCATCAGTTGATTGATCGTCCTTCCGCAGTCGCGAGGGCCCGGCTCGACGTAGCGCTCCAGTATGTCCTGAGTCTTCTCGACCGCGGTTGCGACGCGCTTGTCTGGCTTCATACGCTTACTCCAAACAACCAGAAGCAAAACGCCGTTGAGCGCGCCCTGTTCCTTAGACCAGGTGCAGCCTTTGCTCGGCCTTGAAACGCTGGTAGGAGGCAATGGCCGTATTAGAGAGAAGCAGTCGACGCCGCTCGCCCTGTCGGACCATGATCTCGATCGTATCGAGCAGGTGGTGGGCCGCCGTGTCAGGTGGCCCGAGTTCGCCCGTAGCCTCCAGATAGTCCCAGGCTATCTGGAAGGAATTCTCAACCAACATTGGCAGCGTTTCGACCATGAAGGACCAACGCCATCAATTCTGCCGTGTTCCTCCAAGAGGAACGATGCATTAGCTCCGGCGTTCTGCCCCCAAGGAGGACGCAGCTTCAGGTACCGAATGACCCTGACAACATCAGTTGATGAGTAAAATGGTAAAGAGCCAACGGCGGACCGTGATTTCTAGCATCTTCACTCTGGATATTGGTGGCGTGCCTACCCTCACATTTGAAGCCAAAAATCTTCGGCAATCGTGGGAGCTATGCCACGAAGAATGGCTGAGGGAAGACATTATGCGCCTGAAATCCAACGGGGTTCCGCTATGGGATGGCAAGGCCAGCCTAAGCACAAGGTATGCTACGCAGCCGGAAAGAGAGATTTATCTAGAAGCCGCCGGCGAGCCTGTGGCTGGCGAACTCCTTCTCACCTATCTAGTCGGACTCGATGCAGGATCCATATCTTAAGTTTGCCCGTAACTCACGGCACATCACTTCCTGCTATCAAAGCACGGCGGGCCCCTTCGCCAGTGCCGAAACTACCTCCGTCCTCGCCCACGCCACGACCGCCGGGCATCGCGCATTTTGGAACGGTCCGCGTGCGTGTGAATTGTAAAACTCAGGTTGTGCTCTGTGAGAGCGGCGCAGCCTAGCGCGGCGCGCTGTCATCCCGACGGAAGTCCAGCGCGTCGCGCTCCCCAGGCCGAGGGTACCGAAAACGACCACTTGGAACCGGCAACCCTAGGCGCGAATTGAGTATCGGGTCGCATTGATTCTGTCCACGCAACGCGGCCTGCGCGGCTCGTTGATCGCCTCATCGATCCAAAGTCTAGCGGGTCGCGCACCCCCTACGCCAAGGAGAGTTGTTGGGTGTCTGGGACATGGCGTGCTCCTTGTCTTTGGCGCCCATGCTAGCTTCGCTGGCTGGCGGGGCAGGAGTACGGCCGGACCATCCCATTACCGGACTTGGGAAGGGTACATTGACAGCCGTCACACGGTGCCCTTCCGGGCGCGCACGAAAAGGAAGGCGGGAAGGCGGCACAGTCGATCATATCCCTTCGGGTCTTTCAGCCTTAGTTCCTCGCTTGGCGTTGGCTCGCACATCCGTTCGACAACAAATCCGGCATCGGTAAGGGGATTGATCAGATCGCGCAGCGGCCTTCGGTAGTAGCGCATCTTCTCTCCGAGCCATCCCCATTCCTCTTCAATCAACTCAGCATTCAAATATCCGGGATTGAGAATGCTGACTTGATCGTGAACTGGATGATGCGTCGAGAACACGAGCGTGCCAGCTGGTCGAAGCAGCCGCTCACATTCAGCAAAAACTGTTGATAGGTCTGCGTGGTAATGCAGCACAAGAGAAGATAGCACGAGGTCAAAAGTTTCATCGGCGAGGATACTTCGCAGATTGCTCACGTCGGCCTGGATTACGCGGGCGCGACCGGCGATGCGCTTTTGCGCAAAGGCTACCATCGCGGCGCTGCCGTCGACGGCGACCACGCGAGCACCGTGGCGCACTAGCCAGTCGGCGTACCAGCCGTGACCGCAACCGGCATCAAGAACATCGATATCGTTTACCGGCGGCAGAAGTGCCAAAGTTGTTGGGCGCTCGTAAAGAGCATTCCAAGGCAGGTCGTCGATCATTGCCGAATAACGCTCGGCGATGGTGTCATAGTCTGTCGCTTCGGCCACGGCAGTCATACCTCCGACACAGCGCAATTGCTCCCGCAACCAATATCATTGGCGTCAGGAAGAGTCAACGTAGAAGAATGATTACAACACGCTGAGACCGCAAAGCGGTCAATTCGATCCGAGCGCACCTTGCCGAGTTCGGCATTGTCGCGCCGGTCGGGCGCAAAGGAGTTACGGAACTGCTGCATGTTGTTGCAGACCCGAGCGACAAACGGGTGCCTGAGGTTGCCCGTGCGTGCCTTGCCGCGCTCGGCACTCAACTGCTCCGCCTCAAGCAACAGATCTTGGAGTTTGATCGGATGATCATGGCTTGGCATCGATCCAACCAAACGAGCCAGCGTCTTCATTACATTCCCGGGGTCGGTCCGATGCTGGCGACCGCCTGGTCGCGAGCGTTGCTGACCCCAGGACCTTCCGATCAGGACGTAACTTCTCAGCCTGGATTGGGCTCGATCCGAAGCAGTACTCGAGTGGGGGCAAGGACCGGCTCGGTAGCATCAGTAAACAGGGCGACCGCTATCTACGCAGCCTGTTCGTGGCCGGCGCTCTCGCCGTCATCCGTTACGCAAAGATCCACGGAACCGGGCATCGTCCCTGGCTCGCGGCGTTATTGTCACGGCGCCCAACGAAGGTCGCCGCCATCGCGCTTGCCAACAAGATCGCGCGCATGGCCTGGGCCATGATGACCAAGGGCGAGGATTACAAACAACCCGTCGCGCTTGCGGCGTAAACGAGATCGCGCCGGACATCCGGCGTGATGTGAAGGTTGGGAGGGCGAACAGCACGTAATGCAGAGCCGGTCGATCCGGCGATCAGGACAACCCACTAGTGCCATCGCATTGTCGAATGCGAGCTTTTGACCGGGACCTGATCCGCGGAGGGCATTATGGCCAGCGGTCATGTGAACCGCACCTACAGGCCGAACACATGGCTGCACCGACCAACGCTGCGTACGTGAAGAAAGTTCTTGCCAACTCGGAGCTTTACTGGCACTTTTGAGACATGCCGACCGGCCGTGACGATGTCCGCTTCCCGGGGGAAGACCGGAAGCCGTCGGCCAACGACCAAAATGACGCTAATGACCCAATAGGACATTGCAGTCGCTTGCATGGTCGAATTGCTTGCTGGCCGAGGCCGCAAGCTTTCGTCGGGTTATCGAATATCCGATTCAGGGGCGTTTCGGAGCCCGAAGTGCGTATAGTCTCTGGTAGATCATCGACTCTGGTATCCAATCAAGCAATGTGTATCCAAGCGGCAGCTTGATCAGGTTAGCGATAATTCTGGATGAAGGCGGATACCAATAAACGGACAGGTTATAAAATTTAAGCGGAGTGAACCCTAAAGTCGTGAACTCGTGCATCAATCGCTTATGACTGAAGTGCCTTCTGTAGTCCACAATTGGCCCCGAAAGCAAAAGTATCTTGCCAGGGTGCTCTTTGGCAACTTTCTCCAAAAAAACTCCCTGCTCTTGAAAGGACAGATAGTAGACGCATTCAAGGGCTGCGATCACGTCGTAACCCTCGAATGACGCTTGTAAAAAATCAGCACTTTCAAATCTAGCATTTGGCAAGTTTAGCGATTTAGCGCGAGTAATTGCTACATCGCTAATGTCGATGCCAACCACGGATCGTGCTTTGCCAAAAATTGTCTGGGTCAAGTGGCCTTCACCACAACCGAGCTCAAGAACGGATTTGTCCCGGCGGATAAATGGCTTCAGACATCGGCGCAGGACTTTATCCCTGAATCGCGCGTGGGAAATATGCCAGGGGTCAGGGGCCGCGTAATAGAGATTGAAATCTGTAGCCGTCCGCATTGCTGGTTTCCGCTGCGCTTGGCTGAAAAACAAGTGCTGTTCGCGAGGCCCCAACCGCCGCTTTTGGCTATCGGCGCGAGCGCTTGTTTTTGAGAACAGCGGGCCCTGCAGTAGGAACCTTTGGCTATCCGCGACATGCGCCATGTAGTTAACGGCGAGCGACGGTCTCGTACTTCTAAAGTCTTGACTGGAGCTTTCGTTCCCTGACTTCTCATCATGACGCCATTCGGACGGAAGGGGAAACAATTGGAGCGCCGAGCCGACGTATTGAGGAACTTGCTGCGCGGAATATCGGGTCATTGGACCCCAAGTTCGGAAGCTTTTGTCCCGGCGGCTAGGTCAAGCAGCGCTCTGGAACCATTTCAGAGGGTTTCCGGTTAGTCTCTGTGGGGCCGATGGAGGAACCATCGCCATGAGGATCGAATATCTTGCTGCAATTGCGATAGCTGCCTTTGCCGCTGGTTCTGGACTGGCGGTCTATTCTGTCGGCTCGCTACCGCCCGAAAAGCAGTCCACGCCTGCCGCCACCCAATTGGCGACCCTGCTAGCTGAGTCCGTTGATCCGTTTTTGCATCGGTCCGGCGGCTAACGTCCGGCGCACCTCAAAACGCATTGGCGGCGCTGCCTAAGTCATGGGGGCATCGCGCCCGTTCGGCAGAGCGATCGGCTCGTCGAATTCACGGCCAAAGTCCGCGCGCGACGATACTTAGCGCCTCGTCCAGCAAGGAAACGCTGTAACGCCTTTGCCTCACATCCCATGGCGCTCGCATCTATACGTCGCGTTCCTCGTATGCCACAACGTGGCGTCCGGTGCTTCCGGGATTGGCACTTTCCGACGTGGCCGGTCTAACTGACGATGTCGATTCTTGGGGGAAGCGGACTCACAGCCGACATCGTAGAAACGAGCTAATGACCCATCGCAAACTTCTGCAGTCCAAAGCGATTGCAATCAAGGGTGCATCGTTTTCGTAGTCCTGCTTGTCTCAGGTTTTACTGTCTATCGACCGGAGTGACCCTTTAATTTCGGCAACGCTATGGGCTGGCGTCAAAGCGGTCGGCCGCTCTCTGGAAGCGGTAGCGCCATCAAAATTACCGGCTCGCCTTAAGAACTTTTACGGAGGCCGAGGAAGCCTGCAACGCTATGCTAAGACATCTGAAGCAGAAGGATTCCGATCCAGAAACGTGCATCGCAGGAAATGCCAATTCTGAACCGAGGTTGCCTTAAGGCTTCCGACTCGGCGCGACGAACGGGTTACTCTCAATCCCACTACGGCTATTCTTCTCAAAACATGAATCCAGGCGTTCGAGGGCCACTGCGCTTGCGTCTAGCGGCACCCTCAATGTCGCTCCTTCTCCTTTCACTTCGAGAATATTGGCGGTGCGCACTCTCTCACCAAGAGGGCGGTCTGGCAGAGCGATCGTTACGCTTTTGGTTTCGGCCAAAGCTTTTGCCTGGACTGATCGCGAATTTGCAACCAGCACAACATCATACGCCTTCCCCCGATCGAGCTTCCATTTCGATGAATCAAGAAGCAGGAGCAAGCCCTCATGAGATCGTACGAACGTTATATTGAGATTGTCGGCGGACCGGCTCATGGCACAGCTGTCAAACCTTTCGGCTTTGAATGACGTACCAATCGTCCAAGGTCCAACCGACACAGTCTGATCTTGCTCGTGTGCAATTGCCGATGTGACCGAAAAAAACGCGAGACAAAGTGCAGCTAGCGACCGCATCTCTTCCTCCTGTGCGGCAAGGCCTTTTTCGTCATAAATACACCCGCTTCGTCGGCGCGGCGTGGAACCGTGAACTTTTCCAACTTGATAGAGGATACCGTGCTGCCGCGACGCTCGCGAATGGTCGCGCAGTTAGCATATGAATGTGCGCAACCCGTGGCGGATGCGCGGCAAAGGAAAGTCGGGGGAACCCAAGCGCGCGGAGAGTGCTTGCCTATCTTGTAGGCACGCGGAATTTGCGAGTCAGCCATGAACTCTTTGCAAAGCGAGAAGACGGGTTCAAGCGTTTGTTGCTGTTGAAGGGGCAAAGCGAGCCAGTGCGAGCTATGAACGTTGAACCAAAACACAATCAGGCAATCCGTGACGAAATAGGAGATAGGCTGCGCGTTTTGCTGTCACGGGAATCACCGGCGGTGTCCGCGCGCCTGCGCGCGCTTCTCCGCCGATTCGAGGAAGCGGATCACGGTTCGCCTTCGATCGTGCCGGATGCTCCCTCAGGGCCTACCAAAGTGTTCGAGGCTCATTTGGTGAAGAGTTGGCTGAACAGGTTTTCCAGGCCGTCGTGATCACGACGTTTTGCATGGGAGGTTTCAATGAGCGAATACGTGGAGGCTCGTTACGCAAAGCTGGTACTGCGCGAAGCTCGCTTGGCAGAAGAGGATGTGGCGTCCAAGTTGATCGACGAGCTGTTGCATGACCTGAAATCGTTTCAGAACTTGAGCTCTGCTCGTGCCCAGGCTGTGACATCCATACGGCAGCTCTCGCTCAGTCTTGATCGGCCTCAATCGCTTCATGCCCGCGAGTGGGAGGCCGCTGATCAAGCTGCCGAAGCTTGGTGCCAGAACGCATTTCATTGAAAATGTTGCGCCGGCCAAGTCCGCGATAGGCCTTGGAGGGAGCAGAGAAAGGCATTGGCAATAGCGGGCAGAGTCCGGCTATGGCACTTTTGGCTTTTCGGACATGCCGCCCCTGGCCACGCGTGTCCGTTGTTGCGGCGGCACCGTGTAATCGGACAAATGGTTCGAAATGACAACTCAAGATTAGGATTGTCTCAGCATTTCGGAGGGTAAGCCAACCTTGAGTGAGGTAGGTTACGATGCTCGACAATAAGCGCAGAAGCCCGGACCGAGATAAGGGAGGTGGCCGCTGGTGTTGAGCAATGCGAAATCTCCAGTATATGGAAACACCGGCGGAAATTCCCCGACGGTCGAACCCGCCGTTTTCGGCAATAAGGCGTTCAGGCCGACCTGCAACGGCTACAGCGTAACTTGCTCGGCTTGCCGCTCCGTTCCGGTGTTCTTCCTAATGTTACGACATCGCAAGGGCCGTCGTGGCGAAGTTAACGAGATAGCGCGTTAGCAATTCAGCGACAGATTGCTTGCTTTCCCATGGGCCTGGAAGCCTTGCCTGGGCCGTTCTTCTCGACGCGATCAAGTTCGCAGCAGTGGTAGTTTACTGCTTTGGTTCGTGAATAAGCAGGATGACGAAACGATCACCGCACCACAGCTCGATGTCGCGACCGTCGATATAACCCTTGGCTCTCGCCATCGCCTCGGCGTCATCCGCGCAAACCATCGTCCGGCATCCCACGAAGTGGCCATCATCACCGCGGATGTAAGCCCGATATTCCGCCATGCGTTCCGCTCCCGAGCGGCCGTACAAGCCATAGCGTCGCTCTCGAGTCTGTTCACTTTCGGACACAGGAACTTGAGCACGGATTGTCTCACCGGCGTTCGGTTGGAATCTCTCTAACGTGACAAATGAAGCTCAACCATATTGTCGCCGCCGCGTCCTACAAAAAAGTTGGATTGTGCGCCCGTGTATCAAGAAGGCGACCGAGAACAACTCTTGAGAAAGATCGCCAGATACAAAGAGCTGGCAATCCGTCGAGCGTACCGGAAATCCGGCCGTTGCGCTGACGAACCCCGCCATTGTAACATCATTGTCGCGAGCCTCGGTGAAGCCCTAAGCCTCCAGAGGACTTCGAGACAGGTTAATATTGCCGATCCTGACTCGGGTGCCAGACGATCACCGGGTGGGTGCGATTGCATCTATGCTCGATCTGTTGTGGGTCTATGGCGCGCTTTCGCCGCTTTATCCTGCACTCGGCCGCCCCTCGATCGATCCAGTTCTAATGTTCCGGATGCTGATCCTCGGCTACGCCTTCGGCCTGCGGTCGGAGCGTTTGCGTGCGGGGTGCAAGCACGGCGTCACTCGCGCAGTTTCACCTGGTGCGGCGGGTTATTGCGTTGGAAGGACAAAGATCTGGCCAGGATAGATCCGGTTGGGATTGCGGATCTGGTCCCGGTTCGCCCTGTAAATGACTGCGTAGCGAGTGCCCGCGCCATATGTGACGCGGCTTAGACGCCAGAGGCTATCGCCGCGGGAGATCGTGGTGGTTGTGATGCTCGGCACAACCACGGCTGACGGCGAGCCTCCGTCTGGCGGAACGGTGGACGCGTCGGCCGCTAGCTGCGGCTGCTGTGCGGTGGCAGTTTCCAGCCGTCTGGACGCTGTCGCTTGCGTCGGCACAGACGCGGTAACCAGAGTGTCGGAAACTGTGAACGGCACCTCGGCGCGTGCGTGCACCGTACCGGAATTCGAACTCAACCTCGTCCAGCCTGACGCGGTAGCTACCGGGCACGACCCCTTCATTGATCGTGACCGCAAAACGTCCATCCGCGCCGGCGATTACCGAACTAACGAAGCTATCGTTGAGATAAAGCCTCGCTGCGGCGCCAGGGCGTGCGTGGCCGCTTACATGGAGCTTGCCGCCCGGCTCGGTCTCCACCGTCTCCACAACCACTTCCCCGGCCATCGGCCTTGGCATAGCCGGCTGCGACAGCACGACCGTGGGTTTGTCTGGCGTCATCAGCGCCACGACCGACGGGTCTTTCGGGCTAGGCTCAAGCGACACCGCCACGTTCTGTTTGGACGTGGCCAGCTTGCCGTCCGGCTGCCTGGATCGCAACCTCAGCTCATACGTGCCTGGAGGAAGCCGGGGCGGGACCATGGCGAATTCTCCGGATTGATCCGCGACAGCCTGATCATGGAGTTGGCCGTTGCGCAGCAGTTCAACGGTTGCGCCCGGCGCCGCCCGGCCCGCGATAACCGCTTCGCCCGTCGGCTCGATGCGGGCAATGTCGAACGCTGGTACTCCGTCGCCACTGTCGGGCGTGGCGGACGAACCGGCCAGCGCGGCTGCCACGGACTTTGCTTCTGATTGCGCCGCCGCAAGCGCAGCCAGCTCTTGATCTTGCGCGAGCGATGCCTGCTTCGAGACCTCCGGCGCGGAGGTCACGACCTCAGCGTCAACCAGCGGCTCGCGGTGGACAGATTGGATGATCAAAACCAGGGCGACACTGCAGGCCGCAACAAATGCCATTAATGGCACGACCGTTCGGCTCATGGATCTGGCAGTCATGGTGTTCACCCGTCGGCCGGATCGTCAGTTCGTAGCATCATAACGCATTTTCTAGCTCGGAGTACCAGTTGGTCTCCAATTCTGCCCTCGCCAGCTCAGTACGGCGAAAGGAGTTTCGGATGGTCGGAGGCATTATTTTACCCATCCGCGCATTTAGTTCGCGCGGAGGCGGTTTCGAGTTCTTCGGCCCGGGGATGGGGTGGAGAAGGTTCGATCCCAGTTCCTCTCCCTCCGCCAGCTTGCCCCAAGTCGTGTGTTCTCCGCGCGATCTTGTTGGCAATTGAGGCCAGTAGCCAGCGAACGCGATGCGTCGCTTCGCAACAGAAGGGCTCTCTTGCTCGCGAGCGCAGACTAGAAGTTTCGAAGGATCTGCCGACTAAGCAAGTGCTGGTGCTTCCGCTCATGGGGGCGTCGCGATTGTTGGTGGCCAGTAACCGGCGTAGGCAGCTGGAAGTCGTTCTTCAATTCGATCACAAATGAAGAAGTCACGCTGTACTAGGGCGTGTCTTCGATGACCCGACGCCCGAATTGGACGTTGACTATGGTCTTAGATGGGGGCGACAAATTTTCGAGCCGTTTGCAAGGAGCAGCTCCAGAGGATTTGATGTGCACGCCGCAGATAGATTCGGCGGTTTGTAGCTCGCCCGTAAGCATCGCGGTAAGGCAAACTTCCAATAGTCTCAAGAGAGGTGCCTTCGGACGAATGCTCACCGAACTGCCCATGAATCGTTGGATTGGTGCAATGCCCGCCGACATTTCATAACATTCGATCCCAGAGATCATCAACCGAGTAGGCGCCGATGCTCGGTCCAGGGCAACGGAAGGAGCTTCGGGATATGCGTCAGCGAAAGTCCGGCCGGATCACGGGCGATCTTGGACTTTAAATTCCACGAGGTCGGTGAAGGCATCAGCCTCCCGCCGCAGCTCGTCGGCAATCATCGGCGGCTGGCTGGAAATGGTCGAAACCACGGTGACGTGACGCTGCGGCGCTGCACCGCTTCCACAAGAAAGTCGCGATTGAGGCGGTCTCTTAACGATGACCTTCATTACAACGGCCCCAGCACAACCGGCAGCTCGTCCGGCCGCCTCCCGTTAGAGACCGCGTACCCTTGGATTGGAATGGAACTCTCCTCAAGTTGCCCGAGACCGAAGTGAATTTAATCTTTTTGGCTCGCGGTTGCCTAGACAAAGACACGAACACGAACGAGGCTACTGCTGTTTCGCGCATCACGCAAAACGATCAAATCGGATTGCTCGAACCAGGGTAGGGACATGAAGTTCGTGACGGGTTTGCTCGCGGCAGTTCTCTTGCTTGCGGGTGTGGGGGCAGGTCATGCGGTTGTCCGCATTGCCGATGATCGGGGCGGCCGGATCGGAGCCTACGTCAAAAAATATGACGGCCTGCGCTCATCCGGCGAACCTGTGGTCATTGACGGTCTCTGTGCCTCGGCCTGCACCATCGTCCTCAGTGCGGTCTCACACGACAAAATCTGCGTGACGCCGCGCGCGACGCTCGGCTTCCACGCCGCCTGGAATTTCGGCGCGAACGGTCGCACTATCACCGATCGCGAAGCAACCATGATGTTGTATTCGATGTATCCGATGCGGGTGCGGCGCTGGATCGCTACGCGCGGCGGGTTGACGCCTAACATGATCTTCCTACGCGGCAAGGTGCTGCAGGCGATGTACAAGCCTTGCTTTCTCGACGCGCATCATTACTTCGCCGTCGGCGGATAGGCCCATCTTCCAGAAGGTATTGAAGCGCTCGCCCGGGGCAACTTGTGATGGCAGCAAAACGCACAGTATCGCTTGCATGCGATAGGTGAGCGGTCCCACCTGAGATTAGGAGAAGTATTTCTTGGGAGTGTCATCCGGCTCTTCGTCGTCCGGCATCTTCACCTTCGACGCATCGGAGGGCGTGGCACCCCTAGAGCCAAGTATCATCCGTAACAGGTTCAATGCCTTCACCCCAACGTCTTCACCGGCAATAAGTCGCCCGCGAATGTCGCTCCCGATTCCGACATGTCCTCGATGTGATTTGTTCAACCACGGCAATTCGTCGGAGAAGGTGTTCCAAGCTTCTATAAGACTTGGCGTTTTCAAAAATTTGGGCGGGGCACCTAACGGGCCAAGCCCGGTCGGTTCCTTCCGGTCCATGAACCGTTTTGGGCAGCGTGCGGCCGGCAGTCAGCGCTTTAATGAGCGGGACGCGACGAGGCATAGAAGATCTCTTTCGTGTAGAAATTCGGTAAAAACGGGAAATGCAGCACTGCGAGCCATGGAACCACCCGGTGGTTGCTCCCACGAATCTGTAGAACTCTTGAGGGGGCCTACCGGTACCAGGGGATACACGGAACCGCCGAATTTGTGGCGCGTTACTTTTGGCGTCGGGAGGGTCTTGTTATGGACAACTTCAACCGAACCAAACAACCACAAATACAAAGAGCGATCTTCGGCTTTGCAGTCGCCTTTGCGCTGGTTGTTGCGGCCGCATTTCTGACCACTATTCGCGGGGTCGAAACGAGAGTAGCCGACACTTATGCAGTACCCGGCACGACCGGCCTTGCTCATCCTCATGCGCCTCTTGATAGAGCCTCGGGCGAGCCAGTGAAGTGATTGCTGCAGTCCCCCATCGGCCAGCCCGTTACATGGTTCACCGACAGGGGACGACGGGCTTGCTCTCAACGGTATCGAAGTAAACGCATTCAATTTGCTTGCAGCCGAATTCCGCGCCTTAGCACATTGGGCGAGGGCAAGCAGTTCGGTTTAGTAAACGTCATTGTTGAATCTCAGATCACACAAGCAAAACAGTCCGAAGAAATGTATCACGCAATAGTGCCGGAAACGGTCAAAGCGCAAATCGAAACAACTCGAGCATATGACCCCCAATCGCGGCCATGCTGCAATGCGCAAAAGCCCCCGAAGGCGCCTTAGACGCCAAACGGCGAAAGCTGTTCCGGCTATTGCCAAGGGTGCCGAAGCCCGTTGATCGCAGGAGATCGTGCTCCCTTGTACTACAAACGGGATAGAGTGGTGCCACTCGTTTCGCGATTCGGAGGGGGCATGAGCAAGAAGCGGCAAAGAACCTTCGGTGACCCGCCAGCATCGCAAGCCGATAATAAATCTCCCGGGCCGCGCTTTCCTGTTCATCACGAAATTCATAAATTGCAAGCGAAGCTGACCGCTTTTAACGAGAGGATCGAAGAACTGGAGGGCGAAGGTCATCACGGTCATGCGATGGAAGTGCTGAAGGCCAACGCAATAGACTTTGCACGCCAAATCGACGAGCTGCGTTGCCTGTTGGTTGAGTCCGCTCCGAAGCGTACGTCTCCGGCGGCAATTTTAAAAGGCCAATCGGAAAATTAACTAGGCGATGAACGATGCCTTATTGCAAACTGAATGTGCGATGATAAGAGCCCGGTTCTCAAGAAAGAACCGAAATGGCCAAGAAGAAAAAAGTAGTTAGACGCGCATGGACTGCAACAGATGTGCATGAGCTAAAATCGCTTGCGAAGAAACGAACCGGTGTTGCTAAGATTTCAAAGGCGCTGAAACGGACGGTTGGCGCGACCGTAGCCAAGGCGCATCAACTAGGCGTCTCGTTGGATACGCGGGTCTAGTTTGCCATTCATTTGCGGCTGGCCAGCGTATGACTGATTTGGGTCACGACATAATCCCATTGGCGTTTTTCATTTGCCGGGTAGTTTAACAGAATGCAGTGAATGAATGCGCCCGCAAAGTTGCAGCGGTTATACCAAATGCGTTTGTTATAAAATCCGGATACAGCAAAAAAGCTGCCGGTAACTCTCCTATAGACCGCCGCGGAGGGTGGTAGAGCGAAATGCTTCCGGAGAAACGAAGCCGGTGAGTCGTTATCATTGTTGGCAATCGAATTCACGGTCAAATTAGCACGGCCATCACTAGTCTGAAAGCGGCGACCATATCCCCGATCAGGCCGACCCGCGTCTTGACTAAAAATTTCGTTGGGGAAGTCAACATTCGCCCCGGTCTCTCGGACGACGTATTTTTGCCATCCAATCGGTGGGGTTGATGCTGCGGCTACAGGGCACACGGCGAGAAGCATTGTCACGAAAAAACATTGCGTTCTCATGATTTGTTTCCTCTGGCCTTTGGCAGACAATGACAGTCAGTGATCTTCGTTCCGCCGTGTCAGGCGGAACAAAGCCAAGCTGCTGGGAGTTTTGGCCTCTACATCGGTATGTCATAATGCCCGCTTTGTTCGCATATCTTCTTGCTATTTCCGTCGCTTTAGGGGGCGGATATGCTGGCTTGCGATGGCTTGCTGCGCCCGAGAGCAGTACCGGCCAGCACTCATCTGCAAGCGCAAAACTGCCCAACAAAGGTAAGAAACTGCCCGAGAAACCTGATCCTGACGTAACGAGGATGGCCGGAGTGGAAAGTGTACCTAGGGATAGGGCCGAAACAACAGCAAGCACGGCGGCTCCGTCCGGAGCTTCGAATGAGGCCGCTCCTGAAACGTCGCGCAATGAACCTGGCGTGAGTGAGGTAAGTCCAAGGGCTCAAACTCAAAACGTTGACGCCGGACAGACGGGTGGCTGTTCGCCTATCGGGCTCACGGCTTCGGGCCAACTCGTCTTTCCAATGCATTGTCAGGCGTTCCTTGAACGGAACCGTGGTCCAGAGAATTCTCAAGTACCTGTTTCAACTAACCCACCTAACCCACCAGAATTGGCTGCGCTGCCGAAGGAACGGCAAGCAGCCGAACCAGCACCGGCTGCCGACCAAATTACTGGGCTAAACCGCGAGGGATCCACTAATGAGGCGAACGCCAAAGTTGATGATATTTCCCCATCTGGCGAGGCCAAGCCCGGCAAGGAAAACTTGGAACCCGATGTGGCCAAAGGAAAAAAGGTTGGGAAAAGAAATATGCAGTCCTCAAATTCTAAACCTGTCATGATGATCTTGAGGACTGTCGAATTTCCCGACGGGCGACGCGAGGAACGGCTGTTGCCAATGAATCGGTCGCGCAGGACGTCGCTTCGAACGGAAGACCAATGGTTTAGTCCACTGGGTTTCCGCTGACGGCTGCGACGCATGCAGGGCGTCGTTAAACGCTTTGGGCCTGCGATATCGGCGGCGGTGTTCTCAGGCTTTTCGTCTGAAGTTCGTTACCAGCCACGGGCAATTGTAGAATCCGAACACGTTGGCCCGGCATTAGCGAGTTAACCAAAACCGTGCTTCCGTCGGGGAAAGCAAGTGCATCGTGATGTTGGCAAGGCATCTCGGGCGCGATCTTGCAGAACTTCGCAACGTTGAAGTTGATAGTACGAGACTTGAACCACCCGCCCCGATATCTCACGTTCATTTCGAAGGCCAATTCGGTCCCGGGTAGCAGGCAGACGGCGACGCCGTTTTCTGCGGGTGAGGCAAAACCTAAAGTCGCCGACCCTCGAAAACGTGTGGAGACTAGCTCTTCCCCGACTCTGGCAGCGCGGGACGCAATGGCATGGAGACTGTAGTCGCACATCAGATTTTGCTCCCTCTTCCTGAGATAGCAAATCCGCCCGTTATGGACGGCATTTCCATGATGATGCGGAACGCGGGCCAAAGCCTTATGGTTCCTCAAGATAAAAAAAATTTCACGCGCCTCCAATCGCCGTCGTTATCGATGGGCGGAATATGGTCACCGGTGTGACGGCAATCCGAGATGAAAGAATCGGTGGACGGTAGAGCGATGTAATCTATGCGCTCCTCATCCGCGCCGTGTCAGGAACGGGAGAACTCGCCCGCAATCTCGCTCGCGGTGGATTCTCGATAACGAAATCAGCCCCTAGTATCGAGCCGGTTCGCCCAGCGCTTCGCCATACCTCCTCGCCGCATTGGCGGGCATGGTTGGAGCCTAGAAACCGATGCCTGGTCCTGGCGAACAGCTTCTCCGAGTATGCGCCCGAGCAGAACCGGGAGACCAAGAAGAAAGACGTCGTCTGGCTCGCGCTCAACGACGACCGACCAGCCCAGACATGAGCCCTTCCGGCAATATCGCGTGGTGCCCCACTGATGTGTTAGTGTGCCGTTCTGGGCGGGGGCTGATGAACATGAGACGACGCGAGTTTATCACGTTGTTATTTTGTATGGGCTCTACCTGATGGGCTGGTGAACGGCTAGGAGGCCTCAAATGCTCAAGCTCTCTGACAATCAGATTGGCGACCGGCTTCATACGGCGCTGGAGGTGCTCGGCACTGACGAAGGTGAAACCATTCGTGGCAATACGGCGCTGGTCGCTGCGCGCCAGACACTCACCCTTCTCGAGCAAGGTCTGCTGATCGCGGCGGAGCGCAATTCGGATTGCCTCAGCACGGTGATGAACCAGCCGATTGTCCCGCCATCCGTGTAAGGCGATTGATTTACTTCGGATTGACTCGCTATTGAGCCAGCCCGTATTGTTGTCGGTCTTCATAGCAAGTTCATAAGTATGAACGCGGCGAGAACCGCGTCAGCGGCGGCGCGGCTGTTCGAGATTTGCAAGAGAAGGCATTGTTGTCATCGATGTTTGACCGCGATCCAAAGGAATAGGTAATTGACCACCCCGCTGCCTAGACGTTGTGATTGACAGTAGTGGTGGCTGCGGCAACAATCTCCAAATTCGGCGGACGGACGCAAGTAAAGTGAGTACAAGGCCTCGGAGAAAATCCGGGGCCTTACTTTTTTGCGGAAACGATTGCGAGTGCGGACATGCGGCCCAGGCGCGGCGTGCCGCATCTTACCACAAGCCTCGTTGCACCGGACGATAGTACTGGCCGCCGCCCCGGCGCGTATCGCCAGTTTGGGAACCCCAATTGCGCTGGAAAAAGGAGCCGAAGCCGTCGTTGTCCCAGCCGTTGCCGCTCGCAATGTTGACATCGACCGTAGGCCTGCGCGTCACGAAGCCGCCCTGGGGCTGGTTGTTCAGCACCGCGATGAACTCGGTGCGATAATTTGTCTCGCGGCTCAGCGGCTCGTCCGAGATGATGATCGACGATCGCGGCAATGCAGTCGGCGCGATGCGGCCGAGCACGTCCCGCGGGATGGTGATGCGGTCGAGCGCGTCCTTGGCATCGTCCCCGTTGTCGACTGTGACCACGCTCCAGCGCAGGCCCGCGTCGTTGCGCGCCATCGCCGTGAACACATGCGTGCCGATCGGCTTGTCGGGATTACGGATTGTGACCGGAACCTCGATGGTCGCATCGAAAACTTCACCGCCGCCATCCGGCGCCGGCCTATGTGTGTTGCGCCGCACGTAAAGCTTCTGCGTCGCGCGGCTGATGTAGACCGAGACCGGCTCGAGCGCGAGCTTCGCGTCGCTCGCCGCGTTGGCGGCGTCGGCCTTCCTTGTCTGGGCGGCTTTGGCCGCCTCTTTTGCGACGGCGGCCGCGTCGAGCTTCGATTTCACGTCCGCCTTGGCGGTGTCGAACTGGGTCCGCAGGTCCGCTGCCTTGGCGGCGGCCTTTTGCTTGAGGTCCTCGGCCTGCGCCTTGGCCTGGTCCGTCTTTGCGGCGGCGAGCGCCTTGTCGGCGTAGGCGAGCTCGGCATCGGCGCGGGTCTTGAGCCCCTGAAGCTTGCGCAGCGACGCCGTCAGCGAAGCCGTCTCGCGCGCCGCGGTCGCAGCGGCTTTCTTCGCCTCATCGGCTGTCTTGGCAGCCTCGGCCGCCTCGCGGGGGAGCGCCTCGGCCTTGGCCGGCACGGCCGCGATGACCTCCCGGTTCGGCACGAACAGCGCTGGATGGGAGAACTCGACCGGCTCGGCGTCATTCGGCGAGATGATCACCCGCATCCCGATCCGCGTCGTTTCGAATAGCTTCTCGGCAAAGCCGTAGGGCATCCGCACGCAGCCGTGCGAGGCCGCATACCCGGGCAGCGGCCCACCGTGCAGCGCGACGCCGTTCCAGGTTATGCGCTGCATGTTCGGCATCCAGGCATCGTCATACAGGGTAGAGTGGTGGTCTTTGTCCTTCTCGATGACGGCGAAGACGCCGGCTGGCGTCTCCCGTCCCGTGATGCCGGTCGACACCGGCGCGCGCAGGATCCAGCCGTCGGCGTCATAAAAAGTGACCTGCTGGGTCTTGAGCGACACGATCGCCATGATCGGCTCGCCTGCGTCGCGCGGCGCCGTCGCCTCGGTGGGTCGCGCGGGGCGCGCCTGTCTTGCTGCGGCGTCGACGTTCAGCGCCGTCAGCGCGGCCATCGCCGCGAGCATCACAATGGCTGGAGGTCCCCAACAGCGCATCGCCACGGTGTATTGAGCCGTCGTCAATCGATTCACCATTCCATTCCCCGGTTGAAACGCCTGTCCGCGCGAGCGTCGATCAAGTGTCAGATGCGGTCTTTGGACCAAAAAAACTGCCGCCACCATCCACGTAGCCAATTCGCTTCGAGGGACATTCGGCAGGTTGCGGCGACAAATCTCTCATATACGACAGCCCGTGGAGGAGGAAGGACGGCTCGGACCTGAAATTGGCACAGAACGCACATGGCGTTATGTCCTAGTTGTTGAATCCGGTATTCGGGCCTGTGTGCTCACCCTTTTGTCGAAACGGCATCGACCATTCGCCGGATGTGCCGCCAACCGAACCAGCGCCTGTGCAAGTCGCAATGGCGAATCCGTCGGATCTCGAACCTGGCGATGCCGGCGTGGCGCTCGGCCGTTAGGTGTAAAGGGCAACAGTAATTGGCAGAAATATGAGGATGTAAAATTGGGACTGAAAAAGCATTCCGAATGTTATCCGTGCTCAAGCATCCATGTCAGCTTGCAGCAAGCTGATTTCAGGAGCCGCAATGTTTAATCCAAAGCAGCGTTGTCCGGCTAGTTGAGTTAATGACCCCCGCGCGAGAGGGTCGTAGATCGACTGTGGGGGAAGCCGGGGGGCTTCCGATATAAACAAAGTCGCGAAGCGGCCGCTGGACGTGTGGGCCATTTCACATAAGCGTGCGAAAGCTCGGTATAAAACGGGGGGTCTAGGTAAGGCTTGGTTAATTTTGCCAAACTTTTGGGCTGGAAAACGCGCAACGTGTGGAACATACTTGAGCGATGCAGCAGAACACTGACGATGGCTTCGTAGTGCTGGTCCACCTCCCGGTTGGCAGAGGTTTGCCATACCAAGATACGTATCTAGTTGGCTGCTCAACCCGTGACGAGGCTGAAGCAAAAATTAAAGGCCTTTACCCCTCAGAGCCGAATATAAGACTGTATGTGTCGCCTCTGCACGTCCGCGATACGAAAGACCTCAAGTTGGCGCGGAACGAAGTGAGGGAATGGCAGAGCGTTCCCGCGCGAACAGATAATGGACCTCAGGAATAAATTCCGCATGGTGCTCATTTCCTATGTGAGAAACCGCGGTGGCTCACACCTCGGTTTATAGTTTTGTTCTCTTTTCAAGCTTCAGCACTGCGGCCTCAGCAAGCTGAACATTGCGGCCGAGATAGTGGGTGTCGAGGATCGCCTCGACGTCCTTGAGGCTGTGGCCGGTGAAAGTGGCAATCTGAGGTACCGTCGCTTCGGCAAGTGCCAATCGAACCACGGCGGAACCTCTCAGGTCATGGAAAGTAAGACCGCTGACGCCGGCGCGGGCGCAAGTCTTCGACCATGATGTTCGGAACCCATCAGACGTCCACGGACGGCCATATGAGTTAGTCAGGATCAACGGGCCGCGGCGTTCAGTGCGGTCCAGAAGCGCCTTCAGTGGGGCGCCGGCGCGCATAGAAACGCGCCGACCAGTTTTCGACTGGCGAAGCCGGATATGAGTGCCGTCGTAAGATGACCATGGCAACCGCAGCAGATCGCCTTGCCGTTGGCCAATCCAGAGCGCCAACATCAGCGCCAATTTTATTTCTGACGATGCAACCGATAGAAGGGCGACGATTTCCGGTTCGCCCCAGACCTTGTCGGTGCGGTCAGCGGCATAAAGGCGGCCTCCTTTTTCGCAGGGGTTTGTTGCGATCATGCCCCGATCCTTCGCGAACGACATGATCCGAGCAAGCGTGGTCCAGGCGTAATCGGCCTTGCGCGGTGTAGCCGCGAATAAATCCCGCCAGGTCTTGAACTCGCCGCGCACACGACGGTCTGTAAGCGCCGCGAGCGGCAGATCGCCAAAATCCTGTTCAATCAATTTGATGTAGTTAGAGTAAGAACGCCGAGTTGACTGAGCTAGTCGCGTGAATTCCGGGGATGCTTTGTAGTCCGATATGACGGTCATAAGCGTGCCGGCTCGCGGTTGCCGGATGCTACTGTGAGCTCCGTTGTAAGCGTGCACGAATTCAGGTGTTCCAGGCTTCGCGTGGATGGGTGGACCCCCGCGCCAAGCGTAATAGTGATTTTTTATCGCGCCGTTCGCCAGACGTCTCTTGACGTTATGAATTCCCTTCAAAACGACGCGCACGTTTCGTCCTCCACAAATCCAATGCGGACTGCTCAATCTGTTCAAGGCCGCTCAGCGAGTCTATCGCGCTATCGATTGCTTTCAAGTCCCATCGTGCCGTGCCTAGTATTGCTTTAGGCAATAAACCTTGGCTGACCCACCGAGAGAATGCGCCAGGAGATAGGCTGCAGTAGGCTGCTGCTTGCTCGCGACTCAATAATCGCGAGTCCAATAGCTGTGTGGATTGAGTAGGCTTGATCATGTTGTCGCTTAACATCGATGGATGTAGCTTATTGATGCACCCTTACTACTGGAACGGAGATTTTGAAGTTATGAGGCCATGGAGAAGTCGGGCTCTCAACGCCGTATAACCATGTAGGAACGGCAGTGCATATAAAGGGCAAGTTGCCTTGAATCGTGAAATAAGAAGGGATAGCGAGTTAATCGGTGGGTTTATAATCCCGGGCAGGATCCGCCACGACATTTGGTTCATACCTGAAGGGCATAGGTTCAAATCCTACTCCGTAACCCAATTAAATGCTGACACTGCCGAGTACTCGGAGTTTGAGACCGGGAAAGCCGCTGACGTTCTCGACCGGCGTCCGCAGCTTGCGGCTGCTTTGAGAGCGGCTAAGAAAGCAAAGTACACCATCGTTGTTTCCAAGTTGGATCGGCTTTCACGCGATGTCGCATTCGTCTCGGGATTGATGGCGCAACGGGTGGCCTTCATCGTGGCCGAACTCGAGCGAGGTGCAGATCCCTTTATGCTGCATTTGTACGCGGCTTCGGCAGAGAAGGAACGCCGGCTCATATCTGAGCGGACAACAGCGGCTCAGGTGAAAACGACCAGCGGTGCAAGGCTTGGCAACCCGTATTGCGGGTGTCCTCGGACAGATCGTTCAGGCCCAAGTAGTTGATTCGCCGCAGGTATAAAGCCCGCAATACCGGCGATCCAAAATGCCGGGGCGCTTATGTTGAACGAGATAGCCAGCGCTCTCGACGCTCGCGGTGTGCGAGCTGTTGAGGCGGTAGGTGGTACCGGTCATCCGTGACAAGCTTACTGCTCGGACCAAATAAGGGCCGAAGCTTTTGTAGGCGGGAAATTGAAGGACTTCTGAGAAAGTTAGCGGGCCAACGCGAGCGGGTTGTTATTTGGGTCACATAGCATCGCCCTTCGCCTTTGATTCTCTTCAATCAGGCCACACTATGCTGAAATTTGTACTCGGTCTGAATGGAGGCTCGTTCGCTTAAGGCGTCATCTGTAGCGGTGAACGGCTTTCAAAAAAAGGGTTCGCACATCAAGCTGCACTTAGCGTTCGGTCCTCATGTACGGGCTGCGCTCGGAGACCAGCTTTAAATTCGGATCGGCATCGAGATCTTGAGCATGCGCCAACCGCATCTCAGCGAGTCTTTCCACGCCCGCTGTGATTTCCCGGTCCTTTAGAAAAAGCATCAGGCTGATCAAAAATGCGGCACAAATGACGAAAAATGTCCATTTCATCGGGGCTCTCCCATTGAAAACGTTCGCGATGCATAATGGAGGCCAGATTCCACCATGACTCCTCGAAGAAAACTGCCATCGGTGACTTCGTAGACTCGCTCAATCGAACAGCCTCGACTGGAGGTTTTGGATGCGCTGCAACATGAAAACAGCAACAACGTTGCTATGTTGCAATGCTCGATCGCTTGTCACGCACATAGCCTTCGTCGCCGGACGTAAACGCCGGTCCCCGCAATCTGAACGGACGCGCAAGCGGCCTATCTCCGTTTGTGACTATGTCGCGTCGCATCCAGCGTCGGACCTAGACGGCAAATCTGCTGAAAAGCCGCCGTCGCGTCCTAGTTGTGCCGACTTTCGGGTGGATCCTGGTGGGATCGATATAAAAGTGTTCGACCAAGGTGCAACCATGGCGATGTTTGATTTCGCAGTTCTAGCAATCAAGGCGCTGTGTTTGATTTGGATTGCGCAACTAATCTGGTTAGGATCCCTTTTTCTGAGGCGGCCGGTGAAGCGGATTTTGCGGTCCATCGTGATATCGGTAGACACGCCAAGCAAGAAACTCGTTCGAGCGCTTAGATCAGATTTCTGAACTGCAATCGGCCAAATGCGCTGGCGGAAGGCGAGGGCTTGTAGCATGAGCCGTTGTCCGTCATGGCGCGCCCAACCGTCACGCCGAGACTCGCATAATGGGTGACGGCGCAGCCTTTTCTCTCATCCTTCATGACCTGGCTGAAGGCCACGCGGGAGGCATCGTCGATGCAGACGTGAACGAACTCCCAGCCGACCCCGCGAGTATTGCTCTGGCCGGTGCGATCGTCGGTGATGCGATGCCCGACACGATTGAATTTGCCAAGCTTTTTGATGTCGATGTGGATCAGTTCACTGGGATGCCCGCGCTCATAGCGCCACACCGGCTCGGCCGGCTCCAATGCCGAAATTCTGTTCAGGCCGAGCCGGTGCAAGATCCGGCTGACGGTGACCGAAGAGACGCCAAGTTCCGCAGCGACTGCTTACCGGTGTGGCGCTGACGACGCAAAGCCTCGACCGTGGCACACGTGGCTAGCACTACTGCCCTCTGGTGTTGCAGTCGACGCGCACATCGAAAACCGCGAAAATCGTTTAGATTTGTGATCTCGGTGTCTGTTCGGAAATTGCCTCTGCCGCCGTGCTTAATCGATTTTGATCGTGATGTTCGTGATTTGCAGGTCTTCCTGACATACCGCGCTTTGTATCGACGGGCTCGCGCAGATTGCTGCAATAAGCATACCTCTTCCGTTGCCTTCAGCCCAAGCTCTGCAAGCCTGCGGCCAACGAGAGCACGTATACCGTGACGAGCGTAGCTGCAGAGGATTGCGGCAGGGATGGTCAGATCACCCCAAAAGGATTACTCCGTCTGGCCCGTTCGCAATCCTGATGGGACCGAGCAGACACTCCCGGACCTTGTGTATTGTCCAATTCAAGGCTCGGTAATACGCAGAGCAAGATGCGACGATCTCCGCTGACACCTTGTTGATAAGCAACCTGGGAGGGGAGCGTGAAAGAAGATAAGCTCGCAGCGATGCCTGTCGATGACCTTTGGGCTCTATACAAAAAAATTAGGCAATACTTTCATCGAAATTAAATCCGGAAAAGAACGAGATAGAGCGTCGCTTGGCTCAACTAAAGGGTCACTCTGACAAGCCCAATAACCGACGAGCGAAATCTCATCGTCGACCGTATCCGAAAGGGCTTCCAAAGTATCAGAACCCAGAGCGGCGGGTATCAAGAGCACGGGCGATGGCATTGTCGCAACCTTCGATGAAACCGGACGGGCGGCTCGATGCGCGTTGGGTTGTCGTGCGCGCAGTTCGTCATACCGTTGAAAGGGAAATGCGAGAACGAGGTCGTTCCGGTCCAAAAAGGTTTGATCCAGTTCTCGACATTCGAAATTGCTCGGGGCGAAAGGGTGGACCGGAGTTTGGTGCTTGCGACTATATATCAATGAGTTAGCTGTAAATTTTGGGATTTTGAGATCTAACGAGATCAATACGTTAGCCTCCGATTGTAAACGGCAGCGTCGCTCGGGATCGACGCCAGATGGAGATGACGCGGCCGTCAGAGATGATTCGTTCCTTGCAGGTGACCGGAATAGGGCGAAAATCCTAATGAGCCAGATGTGAAAGTTGGTAATTCAAGCGCTTGGCGTGCCATCTTACTGGCGTGGGGATTATCTCTGATCTGCCTACCCATGGATCTCACAGCTGAAACGTTGACTTCACCCGGATCGGTCGACTGGGCCGACCAACCATTCGGGCTTTCTACCGCGATGGTGACCACGGGCACGTTACAGGAGAAGTGGCTCGACGTAGAACGCGAAATTGATCATGAACGACTAATCTTGAAGATCTGCAAGGCAAACCGCGCATCTTGTCAATCGCAGACGGCACTTCAATTTCTAGCCATTGTTGACAGTGCACGAACCTTGGGAGGGCGCGCTCGAACTCGGTGAGATCAACCGCGCAATCAATCTGAAGATAAAGCCAAAGAGCGATTTGGCACTTTACGGTACGGACGATGTCTGGAGCTCGCCCCTGGCCACACTCGCTATAGGAGCTGGGGACTGCGAAGACTACGCGATCGCGAAGTTCGTTGCTCTGCAGGAGGCGGGAGTTTCCGCTGATGACCTTAGGATCGTCATCCTGAGAGACGACATTCGGAAAGAGTACCACGCTGTTGTTGCCGCACGGCTCGATGGAAACTGGCTTGTGCTGGACAATCGCCACATGGTCATGGTCGAGGACCAACAAATGCGACAGTACCATCCCGTGCTTCTGATCGATCATGACGGCGTCAAGCTCTACAGCGACACACCAGAGGGATCGCGTGGATTTGAGCGTGGGGTGAGTCAAATTCGGCGCTAAATCAATTTGGAAGCATCGCAAATGAAATGAAGCGTAAGATAGGGCTTATTTGCTGCATTTCATTACGTGGGCCTCTATGCCAGCGGCAAGTGATTGCGCAGGCGAAACGTCGATTGTGCCCAACAAAAGATCTTCAAAGTCAAACGTGAACAGTCTTACGATTCCGCCAGGAAGCTCTTCTCGCCAACTCACGATCTGATGTTTGTTTGTAAAATCCCGTGTCATCTCCCAAACGCTCTTGCCGTGCTCGGTTCGAAATGCAGGCCGATTTGGGTCTTTGATGATTTTGAGTATTGTTTTTTCAACAACTTGAAGTCTGTAGCGTATCAACGGCGTCTCGAAATTGTCGCTGTAAATTGCGACGTCCTTGTTAGGGTGTTCTGGCAACTGCGTCTTTGAGGCAAACGATTGGATAGCAATCAACAGTCACAGACGGCAGCGTCTCGGGCGAGCGTTGCGCGTGGGCGCACGAGAACGGGGTGATGGCCAAAACCAGTCCAAGAGTGAGAAACTTCATGTTGCACCCTCCGTGTGGCATTCGCTTCTGATGCAGGGTTCATAGTTTATTATAGCCACAATTTGTCTCATGTCTCGCGCTTGCTGCTTGCGACGATCCTGTGTGTTACATTTGGTGGTAGATCGGGTCGCTTTTGTGGGTAGCCGTCTTTCCTACCTGCACGGAAGCAAGCAAACGCGGTGGGCGGCTGACGTGCGCATCCGCTGACGGCGGTCACAAGATGGTCACCTTAACTGGCAGCTCGAACGCATTTGATATCGACTGAACTATCGCTATTAGGGGACAGAGTGGTGGCGTCCCGCGCTAGGATCGCGAGTCTCACACATCCAAAGCAAGATCGTGAGTTTTTGAGAGGTGAAAATCAGGTCTGAACCACCTCAGCCGGTCAGGTAAGCGCATCCCAGTGTCTGGTACACCTTGGATCTGGCAGATGCCGGACGCAAATCCAACTGCCAAAAAAATCCATGAGGTGTAGCTAGCGACAAGACAGAGGCACGGTCCGGTTACAGCGCTTCAGTTATTTTAGTAGCCTTGAAATCCGCCGAGCTCAGGGATTGACGGATTTGCTATTTCTTTTCATGACCATTTGCGCGGATTTCTTGGACTTTCCGGCGGACAAGGTTGCGGCGTCTGAAGCATGCGCAGTTTTGAAAGCAGCGCTATTGCTCCGGAAATTTCAGTGCCTCGTTGATCTTTTGCCGTTGAAAGGCGCGGGTCCTTCCGTATCCATTTATCGTGTTTGATAGCCCAATAAGTCCGGATGAAGCCTTGTGTGCATTGAACCCAAAGCACCTCAGAACAAAGTACGTCGGCGATTGGGTGTCAGCGAACGCACGAATTTGCGCCGCCAAATCTCGATATTGGTTTTCCGCTTCCTGAATCTTTTCGAAATTGTCTGGCGTCATGTCTTCGTCGCCTAAAGCCCATGTGCGAACTTTGCTGCGTTGCCTCCAACGCGCCGTGACTTTGTCGTACAAAAGCATCGTGCGCCGAACGTCGGCTCTCAAATCGAAGAACCTTAGCAGCGGTTTTCCGATGGTATTAAATACGATCCAGCCAATTAGGGCTGCCGCGATCGGGCCAAGATTACTGAGCATGCGACACTCTTAGAATCTCAATTTAGTTCCCACGAAGAGAATGTTGTTCGGCGAGATCGTCGGCAGATTGAGTCCGCGGATGCAGCCTATTTCGAGGAACGCTCCCTTGCGGCACAGCGACAGCCGAATTGCTCTATCGTGCATCTTTGCCGGGCAGTTGGCGGATAACGAAGCCAAGTTCGGGCATCCAGTCCGCAGATTTCAGAATTTGGCTTTGGTGCGGATCATCGCGCAGAGCGGCGGCCAGTAGCGCCGCGCAGTGAGCCATTTTTGTCTTTTATGCATAAGAACAAAATAAGAACATATCGTCAAGCTACCGAAAGCAAGTGGTATTTTCTTAATTTTTGCAAGTAGTTAGCCTGAATGACGAAGGCTATTGAAATTTTCGCCAATTGGCAGTATATATAGTGCCAATAGGCAGGAGGTTGGTCATGAGGTTCGCAACTGGGATGAGAGGTGCCGCAGACCCCGATCCAGGTCAGGCGCCGCCGAATCTCTCGGAGACGTTGACACGCGAGAGGCTGACCCCGGCTGCTGTCGATGGGATAGTTCGCCTAGCCGAAATTTGGCGACTGACCAGTGCAGAGGTTTGTGCACTTTTGGGCGATGTCTCGGAGCGTACCTGGTTCCGGATGAAGAAAGGGGAGTGGTCAGGCGTATTATCGCAGGACACACTAACCCGCGTCAGCGCCCTCATCGGCATCTTCAAAGGCCTGCGGCTGCTGTTCTCCGAGCCACTGTCGGACGAATGGGTACGCCTGCCCAATAAGGGCGCGCTGTACGGCGGTCGGCGTCCGCTCGATGCCATGATCGAAGGCGGCATCCCAAGAATGCTGGAGGTCCGTCGACACGTTGATGCATTGCGCGGCGGTCTTTGAATGCCGTTGCCGCCGATGGTCGAAGTTGCGCAGCGCGATACGGTGCGGTTGATTTCGACCGGCCGGCTTAAGGATTCCGTATTGCTTCCGCTTGCTGCCAATCATGGCGCTCTTGAAGACCTCGCCGTCTTGGAGAGTGTCACAAATGGCCGGCTGATCGCGCAGGAGGCGGGGCTACCCGGGCTTGATCCACGTGAACTAGTATTCGGTCGTGCCGGCTATACCTTCATCAATGCCGCCTTTACGCACACGCGGCCGGGCGGCAACCGCTTCAACGGTGACGACCGCGGTGCATGGTACTGCGCATATGAAGTCCAAACCGCCATCGGCGAGGTCTCGTACCACCTGACCCGCGAACTCGAGGCGATCGGGCGTTTCGAAAATGTCACTGATTACGCCGAACTGATTGCCGATTTTTTCGGTACATTCCACGATCTGCGTGCGGCCACTGTCAGCGACAGTCCGGTTTTGCATGCCGATCCTAATGTCGCATATCCCGCCGGACAGGGACTCGCTAAGCGACTTCGAAACGAAGCTGCAAGCAACGGAATCGTCTATCCCTCGGTCCGACATGTCACCGGCACCTGCCTCGTCGCGTTCCGGCCTGATCTCGTTCAGAATCTACGTCAAGGGGTCATCTGGCGAATCGAATGGCAGGGTGGACCGAATCCGACAGTGATCCAACACGGCTGATAGAAGCGACTTTGGAGGGGTAAAGAGTCGCGGACGCACATGCGCTCTTGGGCCCGGATAGTCGATTTGCGGTGCGGAATTCGGTCAAGATCAGGTCGACTCCTCAAATCCGCTGCATGTTAGCGCAACCTTTGATCCCTTTCGGCCGGTGCAAGAGCGCATTAGATATTGTCAGTCCTGGCGTTGGAAATTCATGAAGAACCCTCCGCTTGATCCCGATGTTGCCGACGTCGCGCCTGCAGACCCGACGCTGACCGACTATGACCAGGAACATCTCGTGACCTACCTGCGGCTGCTCGATGCTGACGCCGAAGGCGCTGATTGGCAGGAGGTAGTTCGGATCGTCTTGCACATCGACCCACACCGAGAACCGGAACGCGCGCGACGGGCGTTTGATAGCCATCTGTCGCGAGCCAAATGGATGACCGAGCACGGCTATCGCCATCTGTTGAGCGGAGACACGAAGAGTTAGAATTGCGCCGCTACCAGCCTACCGGTCGAGCACGAGAAAACGAGTTTTCTTAGAAACGTCGCGGTCACGTCGTTGCATCGCCCGTATTTCCGGAATGATTGGGCTGCTATCCTTGCCGCTCGCGCTGTACGGAGTAATGACGCGATGCCTCAATTTGATTGGCGATCGTCGCAGACATACGATCGCACCAAGACGCTCGAATCCACTGGCTTTGCCTGGGAATGCCTTCGTCGCAATCCGGACTACCATCGAGATTACCGGGAGCTCTCCTGTACAGATCCCGACCCGATTATGGTCACAACATTCCGAAGGAGATGGGGCCTCTGCTTTCGCCTCTGATCCTGCGAGGTCCTCGCAGGAGCAAGCGATATTTTGGGCACCAGAAGTTCTACCGACAATTATACCGGTTGTTCGAAGCTCCGTCGGCGGCGCAGAGCACGGGCTTCGTTCGGCTGACTTGTCAGCGAGCGAATTCCGGCAAGCGTCGGATGGCTGGCATGTTCTGCTGCGCCTAAATGGAGTGGAGCACCGGTTTTGGCTCGGGGCGGCGCCGGAGGCTGGCGATACTTACGCCGTTGTATTGCGGTTCGACCGTGATTTCGAAGTCCGCGCGCATGCTGCGCGACGTTTCTGGCGGGCGCTCAATGGGCGCGCCGCAGGCCCCGCATTTCATCAACTAACCTCGCAACGCCGGCAGCGCCTGGCGCTGGCGCTCTGCGCGCTCGACGCATGGGCAGCGGGCAGGACCTACCGAGAGATCGCATCAGTCTTGTTTGGAGCCAAGCGGATTCCCGAACGGGCGTGGAAGACCCATGACCTCCGCAACCGCACCATTCGCCTGGTGCAAAGTGGCATCGCCCTGATGCGCGGTGGCTACCGCCAACTGCTGCGGCCGTCGCGCCGCAAGAAGTAGCGAAAAACTGGGTAGGGGTGTCGCAAATTCACCCCCTCCTGATCGGCATCCCCCTTCGCAGCTCTGCTCCGCCATCTTGACCGTCGACGCGCCGCCGACCCCGCCGGCGTTCTACGAGATCATGGAGCTACAGAAATGCCCGATCCGAACGCCGGCCTGCCGCAGCGCTACTTGCGGACGCCCGAAGCTGCGCAATTCCTTAGTCTGTCAGGACGCACGCTAGAGAAGCACCGCACCTACGGCACCGGCCCTGCATATCGAAAGCTCGGCGGACGGGTTGTCTATGCGTTGGAAGATCTGAAAGCCTGGGCGGAGCGTGGGGCCAAGACCTCAACCTCTGATCCCGGCACAAACGCGGTGTTGCCTGCCAAGCGGCGTGCTGCGGTTCCGCTCCCTTATGCCGGCCAAGTGCGCCGCTGAATGCACGAGAGCCGAAAATGTCCGTGCGACGCAGACGAGCGTCAGAGCGCGCGCCGCTTGGTTTGTTCATCAATTTCTCCTGTTGGAGAAGTCGCATGACCCACCTCACTCATGTCGAGCTCCTGTGGTTGGAGAAGCGCATCGAGAATTGGATTCGCTTCGGCCGCGCCGCCGAGGAGAAGATTCTCGACAAGCAGCGACGTATCCTCTCATTTGCGCCGGGTAGTATATTCGCATTGGTACGTCGGACCTCAAGCGACTTCGGCGCCATCACCTCGCGTATCGACATTGTTAAGGCTGTCGCGCTCGGCGAGAGCTTCACGACCGTACCCTATGTGCGTCCCGGCGGCGACATTCTGTTGCGGCTGTCCGGCTGGTCAAATGTTGATCGCGTACTGCAACGAATCGACGTTGTGGAAGCGCTCGGCATCAATCCGGCTGACGTAGCACCGGACTATTGGCATCACGTCCACAACCGCCTGTCCGTCAATGAAGCCCCCCGGCCATACACGCGCTCGCGCCATCAGGCCTGGCTTCATCGGCGGAGGATTGCCCCATGAACGGCCGCCAGGCGACGATTCTCACAACATTGGTGGCCACCCTGTTTCTGATCTACACGATCGGCGCAGGATCCTTGACATGCTACATATGGAACGCCTCCGAGAGCGTCCCCATCGGGCTCTACCGATTGCGGCCCATAGGCAAACTTGTTGTCACCGATCTTGTCGCGGTCCGACCGCCGGAGTTGCTCGCAACGTTCCTTAGCGAGCGAAGTTATCTGCCCCTTGGCGCGCCGATGCTGAAGCGTGTGCTGGCGCTGCCTGGACAAACCGTTTGCAGGGACGGGTCCACTATCACTGTCGACAAAATCGAGAGCGGTATGGCGCGTGAGCGCGACAGCCGAGGTCGACTGCTGCCCATTTGGCATGGCTGTCGTGTCGTCGCCGACGGCGAGGTCTTTCTCATGAACTGGCAGTCGGCGAACTCGCTCGACGGACGGTATTTCGGAGTGCTGCCGATGACCGCAATTGTCGCAAGGGCGCAGCCTCTTTGGACCAACCAGGGAGGCTCATGATGTCACCAGATCGCCAATTTCGTGTCAGTCTGTTGTTCGGTCAGTACACGGATCCTTTCCTCGTCCGGGACATGTTTCGCATCGCCGCCGGCCTCGGCGGTGCAGGACAACTGTCGGGTCGGCGCACCTGCACCTCACCATTGTCGGCTGCAATCGGGATAATTGGCCTGCGATTTTGGGTAGCGATCGTGGGCGTTGTGGCGATTCTTACATTACCGCTATTGGGCGATGAAGCGCATGCCGAGCAGGCTTTGTCGGTCACGCACCGAGCAAGCGGTCGATCCAACGATCCCTTCGCAGCTTTTGTCACCGAGGCGTCCAAACGCTTTGGTGTGCCGGAACATTGGATACGCGCGATGCTCCGAGTCGAAAGCGGGGGGAAACTACGGGCGCGATCGCAGAAGGGGGCGATGGGACTGATGCAGATCATGCCAAAGACCTGGACTGAATTGCGCGTTCGCCATGGTCTCGGGGCCGATCCTTACGATCCGCGCAACAATATTCTGGCCGGCGTTGCTTACATCCGCGATCTCCACGATCGTTATGGCTCCCCGGGTTTTCTTGCTGCCTATAATGCCGGCCCTGGGCGTTACGAACATCATCTGGCGACAGGTCGTCCGTTGCCAGATGAAACGCAAGCGTATGTCGCGATGCTTGAACCAATGATCGATCGCAAGCCAACTTCAGGGAAGATGACCGTCGCGGCGAAGTCGTTTACCAGGGTCGGCTCGCCATTATTCGTTATGCAAACCGCCAGTAGTCCAACTGTCGATCGGCTGGCGAGTGGAGTGCGCGCAGATGGTCCACTGAGCATCCGCGCCGCAGCCGATCTATCGGCCTTGGTGCCGCAGTCACGGAGGCTGTTCGTGCGCTGGTCAAAGAGTGGCAATGACCATGATCCTGATTGCACTTCATCGCGTTCTGTCGGGAAGCAGCCTAAATTGTAATGTGAGGCAGGAGAGGTAAAGCCAAATGAACCACGAATTGGCGAGATAAAAGCGCCGACGTCCGTCGTCCGCATGTAGTTGGCCAGCTTGAGTTTTCTAAGCGAGATGCGAAGCCACCAGCCGGCGCTTCTCGGGAAACATCAAGGAAATCAAAGTGCACCACGCCGGCGCTCTTATTGAGGCTGCCCCGATATGACCATGAGACATGACGAAGATGACTTGCGAATTCGACCTGGACGTATCGGCAATGACGGACAGGGTGTGGTCAGACCGAAGAGCTTTGTCGGTCAGGTCATGCGAGCCGCAAAGAAGGCGGGTCACGCGGGCAGGGGCTTTGGTCGGTCGGTGCAAAGGTCAGGCTCCCAGTTTGGCCGAGGCCGTTCAGCGGCGTTGGCCCTATCTGTTCGCTCGCCGTCGCGTCGAGTCGTGATTAAGGCCCGCATAGTCCGTCATGATATCAACCGGCTTCAATCGTCAACGCTTGCCAAGCACGTCAGCTATCTCAGACGCGATGGTGTGACGCGTGACGGTACAGATGCGCGCATGTTCGATGCGCGATCAGAGGCCACCGACGAGCGGGCCTTCGCCGAGCGATGCAGGGGAGATCGCCATCACTTCCGCTTCATTGTTTCGCCCGAAGACGCAACCGACATGCAGGATCTCCGTGAATTTACTCGGGAACTGATGGCGGATACCGAACATGATTTGGGAACGAAGCTTGATTGGGTAGCTGTCGACCACTGGAATACCGACAATCCGCATGTCCATGTCCTGATGCGCGGTCGCGCCGATGACGGGCGGGACCTCGTCATCAGCCGCAGCTACATTAGCCAAGGGATTCGAGCTCGCGCTGAGGAGCGCGTCACGCTGGAACTGGGGCCGCGTAGTGAGCGGGAGGTTCAGGCCGCGCTGGAGAACGAGGTCGAGGCTGAGTACTGGACTAACCTCGATCGGGCGTTACGCAATGCCGTGGACGAGGGCGCAGGTATCGCCAATCTGCGGCCAGGCTGCCCGAGCAGCGATCCCGAGCTGAGGCGGTTGATGGTTGGTCGCGTTGCTAAGCTCGAGCGCCTTGGCCTTGCGGAACAGGTCGCGCCCGGGCACTGGACGCTGAAGCCGGGCATCCAGGACACGCTGTGCGATCTCTCGATTCGAGGAGACATCATCAAGACCATGCATCGGGCGATGACCAGTGCCCGCCGCGACCCCGATGTTTCCAATTTTGCATTGCATGGCGACCATACCTTCGAACCGGTGCTCGGCCGCCTGGTCGCGCGTGGACTACATAATGAGCTGAATGGTTCCGCTTTCGTGATCGTTGACGGGATCGATGGAAAGACGCACCACATGCGTTTTCCCGACCTTGAACTTACTGGCGACGCTCAGTTAGGCGCAATCGTCGAGGCGCGCACCAATGACGGTGCTAACGGCAGAGTGAGAATCGCGCTGGCCATCCGCTCGGACCTTACCTTGCAGCAGCAAATTGCTGCGCCGGGCGCAACCTGGATCGATCGTCAACTGTTGGCGCGAGGGTCAGTTATCATGGCAGGTGGTTTCGGTTCGGAGGTTCGGGATGCCATGGATCGTCGCGTCGGATATCTCGTCGGCCAAGGGCTAGCTCGCCGGCAGGGACGGCGAATCATCTTTGCGCGTAATCTGCTTGATACATTGCGGTGGCGGGAGTTGAGCGAGGCGGGAGGAAAGCTTTCTGCCGAGACCGGGCTCACCTATCGTGCCTCAAGCGCCGGCGAACCTATCGCGGGCGTCTACCGCCAGCGCGTCACGTTAAGCTCAGGGCGGTTTGCGATGATTGACGATGGGGTCGGCTTCCAGTTGGTGCCGTGGCGGCCGACGCTGGAACAGCATCTCGGTCACCAAGTGTCCGGGGTTGTGGCGTCGGGCGACGTAATCAATTGGGATTTCGGGCGAAGGCGCGGGCTTGGGCTCTGAAAGCATTTGTGGATCTCATCTGCGCGTCGCCCCGTTTGCCAAAGCACCTGTGCAGGATACATCCCAAGGACATGATGAGTTCCGAGACGTTGCACATGTGTTCACCGACGCTGCACGTCCAACAGGCTGACTGCCCTGTTTGATCACCGCACTTGTCCTTGCGCTTCGCTCTCAACGCGTTGGCCGGCAACCTTCAGGCTCAGTCAGGCACGGGCCATCGACCGAAGTCGGACAAGACGGGCGTCTTCCAGCGAGAAGGCTGAGCGCTGTGCGCTTCAACCCCGGTATTTCCGCGCCATGGTACCCAATGGCGCGACTTCCGATCTAGTTCAGTTGCAACTCAATCTATTTGCTTGTTTCTCAGCCCCGATCAGTTTGTTGGGGAACAGGGAAAGAAGAGCGATGCCGTATGTTGATGCCGCCGGAGCAAGACTTTACTTCGAAGAACACGGCGACGGTTATCCGATCATCTTCGTTCATGAATTTGGATCTGACCACCGGGAATGGTCGGTCCAGGTTCAGTACTTTTCTCGTGCTTATCGTTGCATCACCTACAATGCCCGTGGTTATCCACCCAGCGATGTACCGGAAGATGCCGATCTATATGGCTGGAAGTTTGCGGTCGGCGACATCGCCGCCGTGATGCGAGGTCTTGGGATCGAGCGAGCCCACGTGGTGGGCCTGAGCATGGGTGCATACGCCGCGCTGCAGTTTGGGTTGCAGTACCCCGAGAAAGTCAGCGCGATGGTCGCCGCCGCTGCTGGATCCGGCTCTCCTCTGTCGCAGCGCGACGCCTGGATGAGAGAAACGAATGTTCTCGCGCGTGCCTGGATTGGGCGTGGGATAGACGAGATGGCCCAGAGGATGGCGCATGGTCCTACCCGCATTCAGCTGAAATACAAGAATCCAAAGGGTTGGCGAGAATTCGTCGACCATCTGCGTCAGCACTCGGCGCGAGGTATGTCGAATACGATGGCGCGCTGCCAGGCTTTGCGACCGTCATTGCATGATCTACGCGATGAGTTCTCCGGAATGACGGTCCCCGTATTGCTCGCCGTGGGCGATGAAGACGTTGCGTGCGTCGAAACCAACCTGATGTTGAAATCCGTACTTCCGAATGCGGGTCTTTGGATATGCCCCAACACCGGACACGCCATAAATCTGGAAGAGCCGGCGGCATTCAATGCTCAGGTCGGACACTTCCTGGGAGCTGCCGAGCGAGGGAGTTGGCGGCGCGGATATCCGAAGGCCGAGATTGAATCGCAACTGGGATTGCACCGACGTAGATGCACGAAAAATCGTTCGTCCATGCCAATCAGGAACGGGCAATGCTGACTTAATCCGTTTGCAGCACCAGTGGTTGCCTTTCTCATTGCATTTCAGCGAGTTCTAAACCATGAAACCCAGAATCGGTGTTTATCTCTCGGAGCAGATGGTCGCGCGGCTGGCAGCCGCAGCCAAACGGCCGGGAGCCACAAAATCGGCGCTGGTCGAAGCCGCGCTGGATCGTTTCCTCGGCTCTGACGACGAAATTGACGAGACTGCGACGGTTGCGCGTCGCCTTACCGCGTTAAGCCGGCAGCTCGATCACCTCGATCGCGATCTTAGAATCGTGAATGAGACCGTCGCTCTTCACACGCGCTTCCACCTGGCCACCACACCTCCAATGTCAACCTCGGCGCTGCGTTCGGCGTGTACGCTCGGATCGGAGCGATTCGAGGAATTTGCCCGGCAAGTTGGACGACGTGTTCATCTGGGAACGCCCCTGATGCGGGAGACAATCGACAGCCTCAGTGCGACGAGGCCGGCCTTTTCTGGACGTGAACAGGGGAATGGCGAGCCATCCATCGTAGCGTCGGCGGGCCGCGAACCGAGCCTTGGTGCACGAACCGGGGTTGATGATGTATCAAAGCGCACTGCTGCCGTTCAGGAGGACGGCAGCAGTGGAGGCTTTCCGGAGCGAACCAGAGGTCGGTTTCACTGAAACCGTCATCGGAGACGGAATTGACAAAAATCAAGCTGAAGCAGCGGCCCTCCCACGACGATCTGCGCGAACCTGGCTACCCGCAATAAGAGCGGTGACGGAAGACGTTGTTAAAAACCGATCACTGATCCTGCGCGTGTTTCTGCCGTTCGTCGCTGGCTATTACCTCGCTTATCTCTTCCGAACAATCAACGCGGTCATAGCGGCTCCATTGGCGACGGAATTGGGTCTTGGCGCCGGCGATCTTGGTCTCCTCACTTCGGTTTATTTTCTGACCTTTGCCGCAGCCCAGCTGCCAATCGGTGTGCTCTTGGATCAGTATGGTCCTCGGCGGATTCAGAGCATCCTTTTGGTATTCGCGGCAATAGGCGCGGCGCTTTTCGCCGCATCGAACGATTTTCTGATGCTCCTCGCTGGCCGTGCTCTGATCGGTCTGGGCGTCGCCGCTGCTTTGACCGCCGGATTGAAGGCTCTCGTTCTGTGGTTTCCCGCGGATCGCCTGCCGCTCCTCAACGGCTTGATGGTCATGCTTGGCGCGCTTGGTGCGGTAACGGCGACGTTGCCGGCGGAGCTCGCGCTCACCTGGATCGGCTGGCGTGAACTCTTCGATGTGTTCGCGGCGGTCACCGCCGGCTGCGCCGTCATGGTCTATCTCGTCGTGCCCGAGGCTGCACCGATCGAAAGAGGAACGGCCTCGAGAGGTTTGGGGCAGATTTATGCTGACCCGCGTTTCTGGCGTCTTGCGCCGCTCTCAGCGACTTCTATCGGAACGGCTTGGGCTTTACAGGGACTCTGGGCGGCGCAGTGGCTCACGGACGTCGAGGGCCTCAAGCGGGCGGCGGTGGTGCAGCACTTGTTGGCCATGGCGGTTGCACTCAGCTTGGGCGCGCTGCTGTTGGGAGTTGTGGCCGTCCGGCTGCGCCGGAGCGGCATCGGACCGGAAAAGCTCTTAAGCGTAGTCACAGCCGTCTTCATCGCGGCTCAACTTGCTTTGATCTTTCGATGGCCTTTATCGTCTTACTTCCTATGGGGCGTTGTGGCGGCGGTTGGCGCCGCGATAGTGCTTAGCTATGCGATCCTGGCGGAATATTTCACTAAGGACCTTGCGGGGCGGGCCAACGGAGCACTGAATCTGTTCCACATCGCGGCAGCGTTCGTCGGGCAATATGCCACGGGCTTAGTGCTTGAGCACTGGACGCCTCAAGCGGGCCACTATCCGGAAATCGCTTATCAGACCGCGTTTGCTCTCAATCTCGTTCCTCAGATCGTAGCGTGGGTTTGGTTTGCGACGCCGCGGGCTTTAGCTCGGCAGGCGAAGGTATGACGCTTCCAACTTCCGATTCATAGCCTGCTGCCGCCGTCTGTACGCCTGAAAAAATATGGCTCTTGCTCTTGGAACGTACGACGGTTGATCCTTGGTCACGATGTCCGCGACCAAAATTCTCTGGGGCCAGATCGTCGTCGTCTTTGCGATTGTGCTCGCCACGATGTGGGCGGCAACGCAGTGGGTCGCTTGGAAGCTCGGTTACCAACCACAACTCGGACAGCCCTGGTTTGAAGTCTTGCCTGGCACGCCGGTTTATCTTCCATCCGCGTTCTTCTGGTGGTGGTATGCCTACGATGCCTACGCACCAGATATCTTTGTCGAGGGGGCGTACATCGCCGCCTCCGGAGGTTTCAGTTCGATTGCGGTTGCCATCGGCATGTCGGTATGGCGGGCGCGCGAGGCGAAGACTGCCGCAACCTACGGCTCAGCCCGCTGGGCGACTTCATCCGAGATCCGTGCCGCCGGTCTCGCGATACCAGATGGCGTAGTACTCGGTTGTTTTCAGCAGAACTATCTGCGCCACGATGGACCAGAGCATGTGCTTTGCTTTGCGCCTACCCGCTCCGGCAAGGGTGTTGGGCTTGTGGTCCCGACCCTACTGACCTGGCCAGGCAGTTGCATCGTGCACGACATCAAGGGGGAGAACTGGACGCTAACTGCGGGTTTTCGTGCTCGGCACGGCCGCGTGCTGTTGTTCGACCCGACTAACGCGGATTCGGCCGCATACAATCCTTTGCTTGAGGTTCGTCGGGGGGAATGGGAGGTACGCGATGTCCAGAACGTCGCTGATGTGTTGGTCGACCCCGAAGGATCCCTCGAACGGCGCAATCATTGGGAGAAGACCAGCCACGCGTTGCTCGTCGGCGCTATTCTTCATGTTCTCTACGCCGAGCCAGATAAAACTCTCGCGGGTGTCGCCGGCTTTCTTTCCGACCCAAAGCGTCCGATCGAGGCGACACTCCGAAGCATGATGACATCTGCACATCTTGGTGAGGCCGGGCCACATCCGGTTATTGCCTCCGCAGCGCGAGAACTTCTCAATAAGAGCGAGAATGAACGTTCCGGCGTGCTTTCGACTGCCATGTCGTTCCTGGGGCTCTATCGTGACCCAGTCGTGGCCAAGGTCACCCACCACTGCGACTGGCGCATCCGTGATCTCGTGGAAGGCGACCGGCCGGCGACTCTTTACCTGGTCGTACCACCCTCCGACATTAGCCGGACCAAGCCGCTGGTGCGCTTGATCCTCAACCAGATCGGCCGGCGGTTGACGGAAGAGCTACGTCCAAAGCGACGTCGGCATCGGCTGCTGCTGATGCTCGACGAATTTCCAGCGCTCGGACGTCTTGACTTCTTCGAGTTCGGCCTTGGCCTTTATGGCGGGCTATGGTCTGAAGAGCTTTCTGATCGCACAATCGCTCAATCAGATCGAAAAAGCCTATGGGCCGAACAACTCCGTCCTCGACAATTGTCATGTGCGGGTGTCCTTTGCGACCAATGACGAGCGTACCGCCAAACGCGTTTCGGACGCGTTGGGCACCGCAACCGAGATGCGGGCGATGAAGAACTATGCAGGCCACAGGTTGAGCCCATGGCTCGGTCATCTGATGGTTTCGCGGCAGGAGACGCCGCGGCCATTGCTCACGCCCGGCGAGGTGATGCAGCTTCCACCCGCGGACGAATTGGTGCTTATCTCCGGCGTCCCGCCGATTCGAGCAAAGAAGGTCCGATACTACGACGACCATCGACTGAGCGAGCGCGTGCTGCCGCCACCGGAGATGACAAGCGGGCCAAGCATTGCCGCGCCGTCAGACGATTGGAGCCAGTTACGTGTTCGCGCGGTTATCCCTCCTGGTCGGGCAGTCAAAGTACCAAGCGACTCGTCCATGGATGATTCAGCGAACGCCGGCATCCGCCGGGAGCCGGAACTTCCTGAATACGAGGAGATCGCGCCAGCATGCGCGAATCCCGTAGCGGAGTTCGCCTTCACGGAGGAAGAACCCGACGACAAGACCGTGCGCGCTCGCGCTTTGCGCAAGCATGCTCGCGATCTCGCGCGCCAAGCCGCTATGGATCCTGGCGACGGCATCGATCTCTGAGGAGAACACATGCGATCGAAGCACACGTTTCGACTGCCGCCGGAGCTCGCCGGACAGTTGGCCGATTATGCCAACCGGAAGCGCGTTCCGCAGGCACTGGTCGTCGAGACGGCTCTGTCATCGTATCTGTCGCCGGACAATTCGGAACGAATGGAGGCGGCGCTTGGCCGTCGGCTCGATCGTCTCACTAGACAGGCTGAGCGGGTGGAGCGGCACATCACCATTTCGAACGAGGCATTGGCGCTGTTCGTCCGCTTCTGGCTTACCGTCACGCCGCCGCTGCCCGACACGGCGCAGGCCGCCGCTCAGGCCAAGGGCCGCGAGCGCTATGAAGGCTATGTCGAAGCGCTCGGGCGACGGCTGGCCAAAGGACAGAGCTTGGCCCAGGAAGTTTCCCGCGACGTTGCGCCCGCAGAAGCCGCAGCGGACAGAGCAGGTGGTTGATCCTGGCCGGTCTCGCCATCCTCTTCTCTTTCTGCGCTAAAGCCCTACGCTCGATCTGATCTTGTTGCGGAACCGTACGTTCTGCCGTTTCTAATCATCCCATCACAATCGCAATTCGTAGTCGCGACGTGGGGGACGAAAGTGGCAATCAACCATCCCAATCAGGAAGCGACTTCGCGTGGCGCACGCATGCTGCGCACCGCGCTTGGTCCAGCTATCACGGTGTGGCTGGAGGATCCTGAAGTCGTCGAGGTGATGCTCAACCCTGATGGCCGTCTCTGGATCGACCGGTTGGTGGATGGTCTTGCCGATACCGGCGAGCGTCTATCGCCCTCCAATGCTGAGCGGATCGTTCGTCTCGTCGCTCACCATGTCGGCGCCGAGGTGCATGCTGGGTCACCTCGAGTATCCGCCGAGCTGCCCGAGACCGGCGAGCGCTTTGAGGGTTTGTTGCCGCCGGTCGTTGTCGCGCCGGTCTTCGCGATCCGCAAGCCCGCTGTCGCCGTGTTCACCCTCGACGATTATGTTGCTGTCAGAATCATGCGTGCTGGGCAGGCCGAGACGCTGCGCACCGCGGTTGCGGATCGTTCCAACATTCTCGTCGCCGGCGGCACCTCGAGCGGCAAGACCACACTCACAAACGCACTATTGGCGGAAGTTGCGAAAACTGCCGACCGCGTCGTGTTGATCGAGGACACCCGTGAACTGCAATGTAAGGCGCCGAATTCTAGTTGCACTTCGAACCAAGGATGGTGTTGCCTCACTCTCCGATCTCGTTCGATCCTCACTGCGCCTGCGCCCAGATCGCATCCCTATCGGTGAGGTGCGTGGAGCCGAGGCCCTTGGGTTGCTGAAAGCCTGGGGAACCGGTCACCCCGGTGGGATCGGTACAATTCACGCTGGCTCGGCGCTCGGTGCGCTCCACCGAATGGAGCAACTGATCCAGGAAGCCGTCGCCACCGTGCCGCGTGCCCTGATCGCGGACACCATCCAGTTCATCGCCGTGTTGGCAGGCCGAGGGTCCGATCGGCGGCTCACCGAGCTTGCTCGCGTCCAGCGACTTAGCGCCGATGGCAACTACGTCCTTCACGCCGCAGGAGATCAGCCATGATCCAACCGCTTCGCCGTATCCGCCGTGATGTTGCCATGGCGGCCACTACCACCGGTACTTTGGTGCTCGCGTCCGTTCCCGCCTGGGCCGCCGGGTCAAACATGCCATGGGAGCAACCGCTTAATCAGATCCTGCAATCGATCCAAGGCCCGGTCGCCAAGATACTGGCCGTCATCATCATCATCACGACCGGCCTGACGCTAGCTTTTGGCGACACATCAGGAGGATTTCGTCGTCTGATCCAGATCGTGTTCGGTCTCTCCATCGCGTTCGCGGCCAGCTCCTTCTTCCTCTCGTTCTTTTCGTTCGGCGGCGGAGTGCTGGTGTGATGGCTGCAAATTTCTTCAATTCAGATTTGCCCGTTCCGGGCTTCACCGTGCCTGTTCATCGTGCGCTCACCGAACCCATTCTGCTCGGTGGCGCACCGCGCGCGGTCGCAATCCTCAACGGCACCCTGGCGGCTGCGCTCGGTCTAGGCCTGCGGCTGTGGATCGCTGGCCTTTTGCTCGGGGTTCTCGGTCAGGCTGCTGCGATTTGGGCCGCGAAGCGCGATCCGCAATTCGTCGATGTCGTGCGCCGGCATCTTCGTATTTCCAGCTATTTGGGGTTTTGAGCCGATGATGAATCTCGCCGAATACAGGCGCTCGACCACGCAGCTCGCCGATTTCTTGCCTTGGGCGGCTTTGGTGGACGAGGGTATCGTCCTCAACAAGGATGGTTCGTTTCAGCGCACCGCGAGGTTCCGGGGGCCGGATCTGGATTCCGCCGTGCCGGCTGAACTCGTCGGCGTCGCCGGGCGATTGAACAACGCGTTGCGTCGGCTCGGCTCGGGCTGGGCTGTCTTCGTCGAGGCGCAGCGTCATCCCGCCGGCAAATATCCGGAAGGCCATTTCCCGGATGTAGCATCTGCGCTGACTGACGTTGAGCGCCGCGCCGATTTTGAGCGGGAGGGTGCGCATTATGAGTTGAGCTATTTCCTTACGTTCCTCTATCTGCCGCCACCGGAAGATCCCGCGCGCGCCGAGCGTGTCCTCTACGAGGGGCGTGATCGCAGTCCAGATGCGGATGCTCGTGAAGTGCAGCGCGGCTTCGTCGACCGCACCGAGCGCGTGCTTGGACTGGTAGAGGGGTTTATGCCCGAGATCGGCTGGCTCGATGACGCGGAAACGCTTACCTACCTTCATTCTACTGTTTCGACCAAGCGCCAGCGAGTCCGCGTGCCAGAGATACCGATGTATCTCGATGCCGTGCTAGCGGACCAGCCCCTGATCGGCGGCCTTGAGCCGATGCTTGGCAATTCGCATCTGCGGGTACTCACGATAATTGGATTCCCGACCGTCACGATCCCCGGGATTCTGGACGACGTTAACCGGCTTGCCTTTGCCTATCGCTGGTCGACCCGCGCGATCATGCTCGACAAAGGAGACGCGACCAGGTTGCTGACCAAAATTCGTCGGCAATGGTTCGCCAAGCGGAAGTCGATTGCCGCGATCCTGAAGGAGGTGATGACAAATGAGGCGTCGGTGCTGCTCGACACTGACGCGCATAACAAGGCGATCGATGCAGACGCAGCATTGCAGGAGCTCGGCTCCGACGCGATAGGACAGGCGTTCGTCACAGCTACCGTCACGGTTTGGGATGACGATCCGCGTGTCGCCGACGAAAAGTTGCGACTGGTCGAGAAAGTCATGCAAGGGCGCGACTTTACTTGCATGGTGGAGAGCCTCAATGCGGTGGAGGCCTGGCTGGGGTCGTTACCCGGCCATGCCTACGCCAACGTCCGACAGCCGCCGGTTTCGACGCTCAATCTCGCGCACATGATTCCGTTGTCGGCGGTCTGGGCAGGCGCTACGCGAGATGAGCATTTTGGCGCGCCGGCTTTGTTCTTCGCCCGGACCGAGGGGGCGACCCCTTTTCGGTTTTCGCTGCATGTCGGTGATGTCGGCCATACCCTGGTGGTGGGTCCGACGGGGGCCGGAAAATCGGTGCTGCTCGCGCTGATGGCGCTTCAGTTCCGCCGTTATCCCGGCGCCCAAATCTTCGCCTTCGACTTCGGTGGTTCGATCCGCGCGGCAGCGCTGGCCATGAAAGGCGATTGGCATAATCTCGGCGGTGCGCTGTCGGACGACGCCAGCGAACCGGTCGCGCTTCAACCGCTAGCCTTGATCGATGATGCCGCGGAACGAGGCTGGGCCGCCGAATGGATCGCAACCATCCTGGCTCGCGAAACCATCGTTGTCACGCCGGAAGCGAAAGACCATCTCTGGTCCGCGCTATCGTCGCTCGCTAACGCACCTGTAGCGGAACGTACGCTGACGGGCCTGTCGGTGCTGTTGCAATCACAGACGCTGAAGCGCGCATTGCAGCCCTATTGTCTCGGTGGTCCCTATGGTCGTTTGCTCGACGCCGAAGTCGAGCGGCTCGGAGACGCCGACGTCCAGGCTTTTGAAACCGAGGGGTTGATCGGCACCGGTGCTGCCCCTCCGGTGCTTGCCTATCTCTTTCACCGCATCGAAAGCCGGCTCGACGGCCGTCCGACCTTGCTAATCGTCGACGAAGGCTGGCTGGCCCTCGACGATCGAGGCTTTGCCGGGCAATTGCGGGAATGGTTGAAGACACTGCGCAAGAGGAACGCATCGGTGATCTTTGCTACGCAATCGCTTTCGGACATCGACGGCTCCCCAATTGCACCGGCCGTAATCGAGAGCTGCCCGACCCGGGTGTTCTTGCCAAATGAGCGCGCCATTGAACCGCATATTACTGCGATCTATCGCCGCTTCGGTCTTAACGACCGCCAGATCGAGATCCTCGCTCGCGCGACACCGAAGCGTGACTATTACTACCAGTCGCGGCGCGGCAATCGCCTGTTCGAACTCGGGCTCGGTAATGTCGCGCTCGCTTTCACAGCGGCCTCAACCAAATCGGACCAGGCCGCGATAGAGAAAATTCTTGCCAAACACGGACGTGGCGCCTTCGCCGCCGAGTGGCTCGCCTATCGTGGTGTCGGGTGGGCGGTCGATCTCATTCCGAATATCTCCGAGCAAGGGCCATCAACATGATCCGTATCCGTCAACTCGCTGAAGCGAGTGTCGTCGCACTTTCGATTGCGTCAACGACGGTGTCGTCCTCAGCGCAGATCGTCGTGTTCGATCCGAACAATTACGCGCAGAATGCGCTGACAGCTGTTCGCGCGCTTCAGCAGATCAACAATCAGGTCACGTCGTTACAGAATCAAGCGCAGATGCTGATCAATCAGGCGAAGAACCTCGTCCGCCTGCCATATTCGTCGCTTCAGCAAATTCAATCGTCAATTCAGCGCACTCAGCAGCTTCTGGTCCAGGCCCAGCGCATTGCCTATGACCTGCAGCAGATTGACCGCGCCTTCGCCACGACATACGCCCCAGCCTCCTCGGGAATATCCAGCCAAACGTTGATCGCAAATGCGCAAGTCCGGTGGCAAACCTCGGTCGCAGCGCTTCAGGATACGCTGAGGGTCCAAGCCGGCGTAGTAGGAAATCTCGATACCAACCGCACGCAGATGTCAGCATTGGTCATGTCGAGCCAATCGGCAACCGGCGCGCTACAGGCGGCGCAGGCGGGCAATCAGTTGATCGCTTTGCAGGCACAGCAACTCGCAGATCTGACCGCGACCATCGCGGCACAGGGCCGGGCACAGAGTTTGGAAGCCGCGCAACGTGCCGCCGCGCAGGACCAGGGCAGGGAGCAGCTCCACCGCTTCCTGACGCCAGGGCCTCGCTATCAATCTGCAAGCGTTCGGATGTTCCACTGATGAGCCGCTGCCTTACCCCTCGTCAGTTCACATGGATCGCGATAGCTGGTTTCACCATCCTGACCGGCGCTTTGGTCGTCATCCGCAGTCTGCGTGGCGAAAACGTTGGCATCGTTGCGTCGCTCGAGCGCGACGAAGCGCTTGCCTCCGAATTGGCGCGCTGCCGGGCGGTGAGATTGGACCAGCCGGCGTCGCTCGAAAACTGCCACCGGGTTTGGGAAAAGAATTGCCGGCAATTCTTCAAACCAACCAAAACGTCGCGAGCGGATGCCCAGCCTGTTCTGACCGCGGCAGACAATCAGGGTCGAGTCTCGCCGGTTGAGGCCGAACGTCAACAGGGTGAGGTCAGATGATGGGTGGTACCGGCGTTATCGATCGTTTCCTTGAGGTCTTCACCCGTTACATCGATTCAGGTTTCGGTCTGCTCAGTGGAGAAGTCGCCTTCCTCGCCACCACGCTGGCGGCGATCGATATTACACTTGCGGCAATATTCTGGAACTGGGCGGCTGACGAGGACATCATTGCGCGACTCGCCAAGAAGACCTTGTTCGTTGGTGTGTTCGCTTATCTGATCGGCAACTGGAACACTCTCGCCCGCATCATTTTTGAAAGTTTCTCCGGCTTGGGGCTGAAGGCCTCCGGTTCCAGCATGTCATCTGCTGAGTTCCTAAGTCCCGGTCGGGTGGCTCAAGTCGGAATCGATGCCGGACGCCCGATCCTGGATTCGATCTCCGGGCTGATGGGCTACATCAGCTTTTTCGAGAATTTCGTGCAGATTATCATTCTGCTGTTCGCCTGGATCGTGGTGCTATTGGCCTTCTTCATTCTGGCGATCCAGTTATTTGTTACCCTTATCGAGTTCAAGCTGACGACGCTTGCGGGGTTTGTGCTGATCCCGTTTGGCCTGTTCGGCAAGACAGCTTTTGCCGCTGAACGCGTGCTTGGCAATGTAATCTCGTCAGGCGTCAAGGTGCTGGTGCTCGCCGTCGTCGTCGGCATTGGCTCGACATTATTCTCGCAGTTTACATCAGGGTTCGGGGGCAACCCGCCGACCATCGAAGATGCCCTGGAGTTGGTGCTTGCCGCGCTGTCGCTGCTTGGCCTTGGTGTCTTCGGTCCGGGTATCGCCAACGGCATTGTCTCCGGAGGTCCGCAGCTCGGTGCTGGCGCGGCCGTTGGAGCCAGCCTTGCTGCTGGCGGCACCGTCGCTGCTGGGGCGGCAGGCGCGACTCTAGCTGCTGGAGCCGCTGGTGGCGCAATCGCTGCAGCTGCGCGCGGCGGAGCCGCGGTCGCCACCGGCACGTCAGCCGCCTATCGCGCGGACGCGACCGGCTCCTCACTCGCCGGAGGGCCACCGGCGTGGGCAGTACGCATGAAGGGCGCGCAAGCCGCGAGCCGCGGCGTTTCGGCGGCAACCCATGCCGTTCGATCTGGTGATCATGGTGGTGGCGGCGCTTCCGTCGATCTCTCAGAAGGCGGACGCTGATGTTCAAAAGATCCTCGGTACGCTACGGCCGTACCCCCAAGGCGGAAACTCCCTTTCAGAAGGCGGCACAGGTCTGGGACGAACGCATCGGTTCGGCTCGGGTTCAAGCCAGCAATTGGCGGCTAATGGCCTTCGGTTGCCTACTCCTGTCTGGCGGCCTTGCATCAGGTCTCGTCTGGCAATCTATCCGCGGCACGGTGACACCCTGGGTAGTCGAGGTCGATCGCCTCGGCCAGGTTCAGGCCGTGGCACCGGCAGATAGCAGCTATGAGCCGACCGACCCTCAGATCGCCTTTCACCTGGCGCGCTTTATCGAGGATGTGCGCGGACTGCCAGCCGATGCCATCGTGCTGCGCCAGGATTGGCTGCGTGCTTATGACTTCACGACCAATCGCGGTGCTGAGGCACTGAATGATTTCGCGCGGACCAACGATCCCTTCGCCAAATTGGGAAAGCTGCAGATCTCGGTGGAAGTCTCCAGTGTCATCCGCGCGTCGCCGAACTCGTTCCGCGTTGCCTGGATCCAGCGCTCCTATGAGAACGCGCATCTGAGCGCGACCGAACGCTGGACCGCGATCCTCACGGTCGTCATCGATATGCCCCGCGACGCAGATCGTCTGCGGAAAAATCCTCTTGGAGTCTACGTCAACGCCATCAACTGGTCGAAGGAGCTCGGGCAATGAAGTCGCCGTTTTTTCGTAACGCTGCCTGGCCGGGCCTTCTCCTGTCCATCTCGGCGCTTGCCGGTTGCGCGATTCCGCTGAAGTCGCCACCGGAGATTTCCTACGACGACGAGGCGCAGCCGGCGGTGCAAATAGGGGATCCACCGAAGCCGGTCGAGATCGTGGAATTGCCCATGCCGTTGCCGCTTCCGGGGCAGCTCAAGCCATTGCGTAGCGCGCATTCGAAGCCGGAGTCAGGCGATCCGCGCCAGCGTGTTGAAAAAGCCAACGCCATGTCCCGCGTGCAGCCGACCCGCAATGGCTACATCAACGCGGTGCAAGTCTATCCGTTCTCGCCGGGTGCGCTCTATCAAGTTTACGCCGCACCGGGGCAGGTGAGCGACGTGGCCCTTCAGGAAGGTGAGCAGCTTGTGGGCTCGGGCCCGGTCGCCGCTGGCGATACCGTGCGCTGGATCATCGGCGATACCGAGAGCGGAACAGGCCCCACCAAGCGCATCCATATTTTGGTCAAGCCAACGAGACCTGATCTCGTATCCAATTTGGTTATCAACACGGATCGCCGCACATATCTGCTTGAGCTTCGCTCTGTAGAGAAGACTTACATGGCGTCGGTGTCGTGGCAGTATCCGCAGGATCAGCTGATCGCTCTGCGCCATCAGAACGCGAGCGCCGAGGCCGCGACGCCAATCGTTGATGGTGTTGATATATCTCGGCTGCGCTTCCGCTATGCGATCGAAGGCGATAACCCGCCTTGGCGACCGATTTCCGCGTTCGACGATGGTTCTAAGGTCTATATCGAGATGCCCCATGGCATCGCACAAGGCGAAGCTCCGCCGCTGTTCGTCATCGGCCCCGAAGGCGAAGGTCAACTCGTCAATTATAGGCTTCGGCAGAACTACTACGTTGTCGATCGGTTGTTTGCGGCGGCTGAACTTCGCTTGGGCGGTGAACATCAGCAAACCGTCCGCATCAGCCGCACGGACGGGAGGGCACGGTGAGCGCTGCGCCGAAGAATGATATTCGACCCGAACGGCGTAATGATACAGATTACGCGACGTCGATGCGGCTGCGTGCGGAGCATCCGCGTGTTACAAGGCTCTCCCGCAAAGTGCTGGCTGGCGGTGCGGCGATTGGATTGATTGCGATATCAGCCGCGGTGCTGTGGGCGCTGCAGAACAATGGGGTGCACACCTCTACGCCGTCGGAACTCTACACCACCGATCATCACAACGTCGCTGATGGCCTTATCGGAATGCCGCGCGACTATGCCGGCGTTCCCCGCCAGGCGCCACCGCTGGGGCCGGCGCTGCCGGGTGATCTTGGTCGTCCGATTGTCAATGCGCAAAACGCTTCTTCGGCGATAGTGACTGGCGTCGATACCGAGCAGCAACGTATCAGCCAGGAGCTCGAAGCTGCGCGCTTGAGCCGGCTGTTTGCTTCCACCAATATTCGCGAACAGGCGCAGTCTATCCCGCAGTCGGCTCTGACCGATGCAACCACCTCGATTCAGACGGGCCAGCCAGCCCAGGCCTTAGCGGACGATGCCTTTACGCAGAACGGCCAGGATCGCAAACTCGCCTTCGTTAACGCCTCAGTCGATCGCCGCACCACAAGTACAGACCGGGTCGCTGCGCCCGCCTCAACTTATGTGTTGCAAGCAGGCAACGTCATACCCGCGTCTCTCATTACCGGCATCCGCGCGGATCTGCCCGGCCAAATCACGGCCCAGGTGACCGAGAATGTTTATGACAGTCCAAGCGGACGTTTTCTCTTGATTCCGCAAGGATCTCGATTGATCGGCATTTACGACAGCCAAGTTGCTTTCGGTCAATCGCGTGTGCTGCTGGTCTGGACCCGGCTCATCATGCCGAATGGCCGATCAATTGTCCTCGACCGTCAACCTGGCGCGGATACCGCTGGTTACGCTGGCCTGGAGGATGAGGTGGACAATCATTGGGGGACGTTGTTCAGAACCGCGCTCCTATCCACGTTGCTTGGAATAGGTAGCGAACTGGGTTCCGGCGCGGACACCGGCAACAACTTAGGTATCATTCAGGCACTTCGTCGTGGCTCCAGCGACAGCTTCAATCAGACCGGACAGAAAATCGTTCAGCGCAATCTCAATATTCAGCCGACGCTGATGATCCGTCAGGGGTTTCTCGTGCGCGTCATCGTCAATCGTGACGTCGTGCTTGAGCCTTACAAGGGATGAGGTGATAGATATGGCAAAGCTTAAATTGGGCGCCATTGCCGATGACAAGCCGGTAAAACTTACTCTTGAGTTTCCCGCAACTGTGCACCGAGATCTGCTTGCTTACGCTGAGGCGTTGGCCCGCGAGACCCGGCAGCCGATCGCCGACCCTCTAAAATTGGTCGCGCCAATGTTGGCTCGGTTCATGGCGACGGACCGCGCTTTCGCAAAAGCGCGACGCAAGAATCGTTCTGAAGGCGAGGGGTAGCGCTCTATCGGGGTCCAGCAAGCGGCCCATGCGTATTCTCGGTGTCTACTTTTTCAGCAGCATGTCCAACGGTCAAATTGGCTCGGACCCCGCCAGCATTGACTAAGAAGCTGAATTCATACGCCAGCCTGAAAAGGCTCCGGCGCGGTTTGGGCGACAACGTGACGGAGGACCAAATCCGATGGTAGGTTTAAGCAACTTTGCTCGTCTGTTCAGCTTTGGGTTTTGCTTGTTACAGAAACGGGGCGCGGCAGTACGTCAAGAAGGGCAGGAGGTCCTGATCCGCTCCGCCATGAGGGTCGACTTCCGTCTTCGCTACTTGGCTAAACCGCTTCTGTAACCGGTAGTTTGCGACCTAAGCTCCACCGAAACCAAGCAAATGGCGCGCGAAGGTTGTAGTCGCGTCATATTCCGGGCGATATGATTAACCTGCTGCTCTTGTAATTCAGTTCACAGTTTTTCCTCAGAAGTGGGTGCTATATTCCCCCGCGAGAAAACTGAGGGACCGCCGAATGTATAGAGGGTTGCTATATACATCCAGTTATTTGAGATAATTGATCATTGGCGGATCTTATAACGATTGAATACTTATATTCTAATATCCAATACTTTTCTTGTGTAAATAGAGTAGTTATCTATTCTTGGGGGCGTCGGAGAATCTGTTCTTTTCGGAAGGCCCCGAATTAACCTGCACAAGCAGGAGATGGTTTCGCCGCGCAGTTCCTAATGATATGCAAGCTTAGACGCTTGAATTTTATATAAAATATTAACTCTTTTTCGGTGGCGCCCTTTTGAATTTCCCCGGCAAATTCGACGCCAAGGTGGCGGTTGACGGCATGGGTGCGCCTTTCCACGGCCACCTTCACGTCGATTCCGTGTCCGGCCATGCGCCTTCCGACGCCATTCTGGTGTCGGATGCGAACCTGCTGTTCAACGGCGATTTCAAGCGCTCGGGCGTCGACCTGGTCCTGTCCAAGGACAATCAGGAACTGGTTCTGCATGACTACTTCAAGGGCGAGAAGCGCGCCGCGCTGTCATCGCCGGACGGCGCCCATCTCACCGGGGACATCATCAACGCGCTGACGGGTCACCAGCAATTCGCGCAGGCCGATGGCAGCGCGAGCGTCGCCAAGGTGATCGGTCATGTCAGCAAGCTCGTCGGCACCGCGACCGCGATCCGCAATGGCGTCTCGATCATCCTGAACAACGGCGACAACGTCGAAAAGGGCGACGTCGTCCAGTCCGGATCCGGATTCGAAGACTCGGCATCACCTTCATCGATGGCACCGTGTGCGGCCTGTCGTCGAATGCGAGGATGGTGCTCAACGAAATGGTCTACGACCCGAACGGGTCGAACAATTCGTCGCTGCTCAGTCTGGTGGCGGGGACCATCTCCTTTGTCGCGGGCGAAACCGCAAAACACGGCGACATGAAAGTCGATACGCCGGTCGCCACCATGGGCATCCGCGGCACCGCGGTGCTGGTCGAGATCGATTTCGACGTTCCCGCCCAGGGCGGCGCCCCTGCCGCGAAATTCCAGGTGCTGGTCGAGCCGGACGGCACCACGGGTTCGTACGTTCTGTTGAACAAGGCCACGCTCGCTCCGCTAGCAACGGTCAATCAGTCCGGGACGCAAACGATCGTCAATGGTCAGGGTACCGTCAACTTCTTGGCAACGGCCCCGCTATCGGCGGAAGCGCAAAAGATCATCACTGACGTGTTCACGTTGAAATTCGCTTCGGACCCTAACCCGAAGACGAACACAGCCCAGAATGACACGATAACCCCCCAGTCGGGTCAACTCGTAAAACTAGCGAGCGGAGAAGACGTTATCCCAACGCTTTTCGTGTTGAACACGAGCGATAAATCAACTTCTTTGTCGAATTCGAACAGCTTAATTGACACTTTCCTGTATCATCTTCCGCCGGAGATTGTTGCCGTTGGCAGTGCCTCGATCGAGCGTCTTGGGGTTACCCACAGCTCCGAGATCGATACCGCGTCTGGCACGATCCGGTTTGCCGACATCAATGCCGGCGATCTTCCGACGGTCTCGGCGAATTTCGGTTCGTTCACATTCCAGAACGCACAGAACAATGATGTCTCCGCGTCACTGACGGCGCAGCAGCTGGCCGCGATTGCGGCGGTGGCCGTGCCCCTTGTCGTAGTCCCCGACCCTGGCAACACGAACATTGGTTCAGCGATCTGGACCTATAGTGTAGCCGACGGCGCGTTCGATTTCCTGGCGGCGGGCGAGACACTGACGCTGATTTATGTGGCAACAGTCGATGACGGCCATGGCGTCGTCGTCACCACTCCATTGGCGGTGACCATTAGTGGAACCAACGACTCGCCCGTCATCACTGCGCAGAACCTTACCGGCGTGGTTACAGGGCACGCTTCCGCCGGCAACTTGTCCGACAGTGGGACCATCAGCTTCACTGACGTCGACCTTGGCGACGTACATCTTGTTTCAGCGACCGGCGCCCCGATTGGCACCACGCTAGGCACGCTTACCGCGGTTAAGAATAGCGACACTACCGGCACCGGCACCGGCGGCCTGCTGACCTGGACTTACACGGTTGCAGATTCCGCGGTTAAGTATCTCGCCGCCGGCCAGACCAAGGTGGAAAGCTTCACCATTACACTCGACGACCAGCACGGCGGTCTGATTACCAAGCAAATCGACGTCACCATAACCGGTAGCAATGATACACCTACAATCGCCACAACGGACGGAACTCTTACCGAACTAGCCTGCACTGGAAGCGCCACGACGGATCATGCCGGCGGCACGGTGACGTTCACCGATGCCGACTTGACCGATCGTCCGGTGGTGACCGCGGCCTTCACGTCGTTCACTTATCAGGACGCATCCCAACACGACGTCACTTCGACGCTGACAATCGAGCAGAAGGCGGACATCGCTGCGGTCGAGGCCTCGCTGACGCTAACGCCGACGGGCACCAACGCCAACAACGGCACAATGGCTTGGTCTTATGACGTCGCCGATCACAAATTCGACTTTCTCGCCGCGGGCGACAAGCTGACGCTTACCTACACTGCTACCGTCGATGACGGCCATGGCGGCGTTGTTACCCAGCCATTCACAGTGACGATTACCGGGACCAACGATGCGCCGGCGATTGTTGGTGAGACCAACGCGCCCACACAGACAGTCATCGTGTCAGGTCCCGCAACGCCGACCGTCTTGGATCAGGGAATTAACACAAACTCAATAGGCTTTGAGACAGAGACGTTTGATGGCCAGTCGAGCGGCTCATCGTCCAACAATGGTGCTGGGACCGGCAATTTCTTTAGCGCCGCTCTCAATGCCACATTCACTGCAACAGGAAATGCCGGCATCGTCAGCGGATCTTATATCAATGTCACTGGGGCCCCGTTCATGGGACCTTTGCCGGGGGCCGTGGATACGACCCACTATTTGAGCATTGGCGCTGGCGGAACTGAAACCATTACATTTGCGACAGAAGAAAACACTTTTGGATTGTATTGGGGCTCCGTTGATTCTTACAACACTATCAAGTTTTATCATGGAGCGACTCTTGTTGCCTCTTACACCGGGGCAGACGTCAGCCCACTATTTGCAGACGGAAACCTAGGGTCATTTTCGTCAAATGGGTACGTGGAGTTTTCCGGCCTGGGCTCATTCGATAGGGTCGTTTTGGCGACGGGCGATACAAACGCATTCGAAGTTGAAAATATTTCTGCCGGCTTTGTTCACGCTCAACTTGCTGCGCCAATTTCTGGCACGCTTACGGTTAATGACGCCGACATCGGCGATACCTTGACTGGCGCCGTTACGGGGAATGCCACCATTGAATACAATGGGTCAACGACACTTCCGGCGAACGCGGACATTGATGCACTGATTGCCGCCAGCGCCATCAAATTCGACAGTGTGGCAACTGATGGCGGGATAGAGCTGCTGCACTGGACCTACGACCCAACCAATGCTGATCTGGATTTTCTTAAAGCCGGTGATACGCTGACTATTACCTTTACGGCGCAAGTCAACGACGGTCATGGGAACGTGGGCAATCAACCGCTAACCATCACCATTGCCGGTGCGGAAAAATCGGCCAACATTTCAGGATTTGAAGTCGTAAGCGGCACGTCTCAAAATGACACCTTCAACAACGTCGGCAATGGCGTTCACGTTTTTGGAGGCGGCGGGCAGGACACGTTTGTGTTCAATGCCGGCTTCGGTAGTGCGACAATTGGCGATTTTGACGTCAGCAAGGACACGCTTGATATCAACCACACCCTATTTGCAAGTGTATCGGATATTCTAGCGGGCGCGCAGGAGACTAATTCAGGTCACGACACGATTATCACGGACTCGGCTCACGATACGATCATATTGAAGGGCGTAACGGTTTCACAAATTCTAGCGCATCCCGGCGACTTCCACTTGGTGTGATGCCAGAAGCCTTTTGTATCAACGGCGCAACACCCGATGTGAATGCATCAGGAAGTTCCGGCCTTCCGCGGCATCGATCAAGAGCTCCTGCCGAGCGCTCTGTCCCATAGTAATTGAGTGCGGACGCAGAACAAAAAAGACCGCGCGCAGGCGATTTCTCTGTAACCCGATTGGGCTGTGTGAACGGACGGGTGCGCGGCGCGGATTGACCTGAGCCCCATCTTTCATCCAGCGATGGGTAAAGTCCCGGGTTGATTTGAGCCTTGGTGGCCCGGTGATGCAACGGGATGGGGCGCGGAGCCCTCGGTAAAGCGCAGCGCCCCATCCCGTTGCATCTTGGGAGCGCTGAGTCCGGCGTAGATCGACGGTGCGAGATTGCCAAGACCGCTATGCGGTCTCACCGTGTTGTAATCGTCCTTCCAGGTTGCCAGTACTTCGCGGGCATGGGCAAGGGACGTGAACAGCGTCTCGTTGAGGCATTCGTCCCGTAGCCGGCCGTTGAAGCTCTCGACGAAGGCGTTTTGTTGCGGCTTTCCGGGCGCGATGTAGTGCCACGCGATGCCGTGTTCCTGTGACCAGCGCAGCATCGTCATGCTGGTGAGCTCGGTACCGTTATCGGAAACGATCATCGCTGGACAGCCGCGGCGAGCGATGACGGCATCAAGCTCGCGGGCAACACGCAGGCCGGGCAGCGACGTATCGGCGACCAGCGCCAGGCATTCGCGAGTGAAATCATCGACGATCGCTAGGATACGAAACCGCCGGCCATCGGCGAACGCGTCCGATAGAAAGTCCAGGCTCCAGCGCTGGTTTAGGCCTTGCGGCAGTGCCATCGGAGCCCTTGTCCCCACGGCCCGCTTGCGACCCGATCGCCGGCGGACCTGAAGCCGTTCCTCACGGTAGAGGCGCCGGAGCTTCTTATGGTTCATGACGATGCCTTCGCGCCTGAGCAGGATGTGAAGCCGGCGATAGCCAAATCGCCGGCGAACGGATGCGAGTTCACGCAGCCTCATTCGCGCCGCCTCATCGTCAGGGCGGCGGGCGCGATAGCGCATCGACGCGCGGTCTGATCCGAGCGCTGAACACGCCCGCCGTTCGCTGACCTTGTAGGTGACCTGCAGGTGAGCGACGGCTTCTCGCCTGACGGCGGGCGTCACCATTTTTTTGACGCGATATCCTTCAGCATCGCGTTGTCGAGCATCGCCTCGGCCAGCAGCTTCTTCAGCTTGGCGTTCTCGTCCTCAAGCGCCTTCAGTCGCTTGGCGTCCGAGACTTCGAGACCGCCATACTTGGCCTTCCATTTGTAGAACGTCGCGCTGCTGATCCCGTGCTTGCGGCACAGGTCGGCCGTCTTCGCCCCGGCCTCCTGCTCCCGCAAAACCCCGATGATCTGCTCTTCCGTGAACCGACTTGCCTTCATGTCCATCCCCCAGCGGGTGATGGACTCTACCCATTTTTGGCGGAGTTAGCGGGGCTCAGGTCAATATCAATCTTCGCTAAGCAGAAATTCTCGTTGCATGCGTCCGACGACGGCCGCTAGAGCTTCGTCGGCCACCGGTCTAGCAGCCTTGCCGAACTTTGCTCCCCGAATGGCCCAATTTGCATCGAGATGCGATTTCGGTCTCTTGTGCCGGACGATCACCCCAACGAAGTCTTCGCAACCAGGCGCAGCCTTCTTGACGGCGTCCGAGATTACCAATTCGAGCTCTGGGGTAGTCATCGAAACTCGGCGGTCCTTACTCCACCACTTTTTCTTTGGCTGCGGCAGGGCAGGTGCCTGCTTGCTTATGCTTGGCCCGGCTTGTTGAATTTCCTCTGAAGATGGGTCAATGGCGTTGACCGCCGTTACAACCCCCACAGGAGGTTTCGGTACGCTTCTCCTGGAGCTAGAGCGTTCCCCGCGAAATTCGCAGCGTCTGCATGGCCCAAAAAGTTAATGCCTTGATTTTCTTCGCGGCGATCGAAATCGCGCTGCCATCGCTGTCCTCTTTGGTCGCGTCGTGCAAAATCAACGAGAGCAGCGCAACCCAAGAGCCTAGGATCAAAATCCAAGCGAACATCGTACCATCACTTCGTCGCCTTCCACCCAGACGCCCGATGTTTCCGTGCCCTACGTGGGTGCGCAAGCAAAATTTCGGGCAAACGGCTACTCCATTCCGTCAGCAGTCTGGCTGTTTGGGGTAGCCTTGGCAGGTGAGGGTGCGCATGCCCCATTGAAGCGCGATCGGGGCGGATAGATAAATTCCGTGGTTCTACGGATTGGAAGGCGGCTGGGCCCCTGCCTATTGCGAGTTTTCGCGGGCGCCGGGGATGCGATCACGCGAGGAACTTCGCCGAAGCCCAGCAATGTTTCGGTATCGACCGCCCGCTAGAACGCGCTGGCTTGGGCCTGCCCCAAAGGAATGCTGAGTTTGCGCATCGACTCGCCTATCGATTCTGCAAGTGCGCGGCCGTTGTCGTTGAGCTGGCGCTGCGCAGCGACCCACTGCCGCATTGGCGACGCGCCAAGAAAACCGCCCCCTTTGGCGCTTCAATTGCCGCGGCTAATGGTCGACTGTGCGGGTGCTTTGACTTGGCGCTACGCATCAGTGGGTCCTCGGGCAGCCTTGGCGCGCGATTCACCTTATGGCAGGGTCGCTACTTTGGTTCGTGAATAAGCAGCATGACGAAGCGATCACCGCACCATAGCTCGATGTCGCAACCGTCGAGATAGCCTTTAGCTCTCTCCACCGCCTCAGCGTCATCCGCGCAAAGCATCGTCCGGCATCCTACAAAGTGCCCGTCGTCACCACGAATATAAGTTCGATAATCCGCCATCCCCAGGGCCATCGCTTTCGCAACCGAGCGGGCGTACAAGCCATAGCGGCGCTCTGGCGTCTGTTCACTTTGGTGCATGGGAACTCTCTAGGTACGGAACTGTACCTCCCGGTTCTTTTTCGCCTTCAAACCTGCCGCGTCAAAACGAAACCCAGTGATATGCCCAGCCAGTGAGCCCGTGCTTTGACGGAAGATATCGATCGTCCCAATTGAGCAGCAATTTCGAACGGGGCTGCGTTTTCCAGCACCAGCTTTCGCAGCAACGCGTCTTCGTCCGGTGTCCATCTGTTGGTCGGGTATGCCATTAGGACCTGCTCTTCGCCTTCAGCCCGTAGCTCGACAGTCGGCGGATGGCTATCGCTAACGTCGGATGGTCCGTTTGCTTGTTTGCCAAGCTTTTACCTCGGTCTGAAATTTGTCCGTCATGGCGAACGCCACTATCGGTGCCGTACCAGTGGCGGGTCGCCATGCCCTTTGCGATTATTGTTTATTGACCTATCAATGAACATACGATTCTGATGAAATCAAGCCGAGGGAAGAGTGCGACGTTCCGGTCTCCCCGCAACCAGTGACTATCTCACAGGCACTTGCAGGCGTGGCTCAAGCCGTTGATCCGCGGAACGTTACCCTGCGGCAAGAAGATCGCGCAGCGAGGGACATGCGTCGTGCCCGAGCTGTCGGAAGAGATCGAATACCGAGCGATGTCGGCGGAGGCAAAGGTCCCGCCATCTTCGTTCGCGAAGACCTACGAGACGGTCATTTCACTCTCTCAACACGTAAATCGGCTTGCCGTCCTTTTCCCCAATCCGTTTTGTTCTGAAAAAGTATCCAAGAAGAACGGAGTAATGCACGGCTAGATTCGTGACATTTCTTGTGTCTGCAAGAAATGTGTCGCCGACTTTCATTGCGGCGAATTGTTTCCGCCAATATCCGTGAGGTTTGCGTTCGTTTATTCTTGTTATCGGTTGTTTTTAAAGCCCGCGTCGTCCTTCCTTATCCGCCGGAAATGTTCAAAAAGAAACTTAGGAATTCGGGAAAATTTAGCAAAATAGCTGGAACAATCGCTCGCTCCTTCCCACCTGCGCCCAGGGCAGCGCCATCTCAGCGCAGGCCGCCAGCGATCTTAATGTTCCCGGACTGGAATTTGAAATCGGGGAACCGGCTCACCAATTCAGCTCTTAAGAATCTGAAAGCACTGATTTGAAGGGAAAGTTGTTCCAAGCGGTGCTGTCCGCTCTCGATTTGTCTATCAAATTGATTTTGAATAATCGTGTCGGCTGGTTCCCGGGTGAGATATTCATCAGTGCCGTTACCGAGTGAAATCGCGCCGATAGCCAAGACGTCTTGCACGCGCGTACTCAGACCGGAATGCTCCGCCTCGGCGATCTTCAGGGCTTCTTCGATCGACTGAAGTACTGACGCTGTGCGTAAATAATCGGCCTCAGCGTCGCGATTCGCCGAGCGCGCCTTGAAAAGCCCGTTCAAGTGTGATCGAAAAAAAAGATCAAGCATCTTCCGGTCAGCCCTGTCGTGCGATGTTTTCCGATGACGGACCTACAACTCGGTAGAAAATGCTCCCTCAAGCTTTACAATAGATTAACTGTCCCATCCCGCGCGCACTATGTGCCAATTTTCCGGGGAAACCGGGGTAATCGGCGACCTGCCTGGCATGTGTGAAAGAGCATCCTGCCTACCTGGCAGTTCGGCTGGCCTTTTGACCCGCCTACCAGCACTTATGAGTCATGCGACAAATCTTTGTCGAATGGGCGAAAGCTCGAGTTTTCAGCGGCTTGGGGCTCAAGCGTGCGCGCACTAGGACCGCTGCTTTTCGACAAAACGTCTAGGGAGCTTTTCGTGCATCCTTGTCTTTCAGAGCAAAGCAGACCAACCGAGCAAACGTCTGAATACGTTGACCAGGTATTGGCGCATTTAGTTCGGCCTTAATTGCCTCGATGGCCTTGTTACATAATTCCTCGGAAGCAAACGGTCCGATCTGTTGGGTCGTGGGTGGAGGCGGGCTACCTAACGTTATCCATTGCAACGAGATCAATAGAACCCATTCCATGATGCCTCCTACTGGCTAAGCCACACCATAACCACGTGATGAAGAATCCGTTTCAATGCGCCGGGATTAAGTCGCTTCGGCGAGCGCTTGCACGTATCTTGCATATTCGCTCTTACCCAACGCTGCTCCCAACTTCTGCAATTGGTTGCGATCGATGAATCGCTGCTTGAAAGCGATCTCCTCTGGGCATGCAATACGAAAACCCTGCCGCTTTTCTAGTGTTGCAACAAAATCAGACGCAGCAAGAAGGCTGTCAGGCGTGCCAGTGTCGAGCCACGCAAAACCTCGTCCCATTTGCTCAACTGTCAGGAGTCCGCGTTCAAGGTAGAACCTATTCACATCGGTGATTTCCAACTCGCCTCGCGCTGACGGACGGATGTTTGCCGCAATGTCGACCACCTGCTCATCGTAGAAATAAAGCCCAGTCACGGCAAATTTGGACTTCGGCACTTTCGGCTTTTCCTCGATCGAAGTTGCTCTGCCGGTTTCGTCAAAGCCAATGACGCCATATCGCTCCGGATCTGAAACATGGTAGGCGAACACGGTCGCGCCTACAGTACGTGCTGCTGCTTTCGAAAGTAAATCCGGTAGCCCGTGTCCGAAGAAGATGTTGTCACCCAGAACGAGAGCGGACGGTCCGCCGCGAACAAAATCGGCTCCAATGACGAATGCTTGCGCTAATCCTTCAGCACGTGGTTGAACGGCATAGGACAACGAGATCCCCCATTGCTCGCCGTCTCCGAGCAATTTCCTGAAAAGGGGCAGGTCCTGGGGCGTTGAAATGATCAGAACATCTCGGATACCCGCCAACATAAGCGTGGTGAGCGGATAGTAAATCATCGGCTTATCGTAGACCGGTAACAACTGTTTCGAGGTAACCGCCGTTAAAGGATAGAGGCGAGTACCACTTCCGCCTGCCAGCACGATGCCCTTCAAGAGATATGCTCCGCTGTCAGTGTTGGGCGCTTAGGAGACGCTTAATACATCGTTCGAGCGAATAGTCTAATGGTGGGAGGCGCACATCAAAGATGGTCGCCAACCGTTCACAACCTAATCGCGAGTTCATTGGCCGCTTCGCTGCAGTGTGATAGTCCGCGGTCGAAATTGCGTCAATTGCCATTTCTGGGCCGCCATTCTTCTTTGCCACGTTGATAATCTTTTCCGCGAAAGTATGCCAGGTAACTGCGTCCGGACCTGCCACGTGAGTCACGCCGGCGAAGCGTTCTTGCCAACCAGCCGATACGATCTGACGCGCTATGGTCAAGATTGCATCCGCGAGATCCGGCGCGTAAGTCGGACATCCAAGCTGGTCGTCCACCACTGACAACCTGTCCCGGTCAGCTGATAAGCCCATTATTGTGCGAACGAAGTTTTTCCCAAACGGCGAATATAGCCAAGAAGTACGAAGAATGACGTTGCGTTCATTCGCCGCCGCAACAGCCCGCTCACCAGCGAGCTTAGACTGTCCGTAGATGCCCTGCGGCCCAACTGTGTCATCCTCGATGTAGCCGCCGTTTTTCTTGCCGTCGAAGACGTAGTCCGTCGACAAATGGATGACCGGGATACCCAGTCGGTTTGCGGCTTTCGCCACGATTTCTGCGCCGTCGCGATTGATTGCAAACGCTAGGTCGGGCTCAGCCTCTGCTTGATCAACACTAGTGTATGCAGCCGGATTTATCACGATGCTGGGAGAAAATCCCGCGATTGCTTTCTCAACGAGGTCGGCACGCAGGATATCGATGGTCGGGCGCGAGCTGCAGCCGATCGCGATATCGCGGTTACGGGTGGCGGCTTCACGAAGTGAATGTGCTACTTGTCCCTCGGTACCGATAACATACACTCGCATGCTCATTCCTGACCGGTCAAAGACCGAGGCGTTCTCCGCGATACTTTTCGCGCAACGGTTTCCACCAATCGGAATGCTCAGTATACCAACGAACGGTCTTCTTGATGCCGGTCTCGAATGTTTCGGCGGCGCGCCAGCCAAGATCGGCTTCCAATTTTGACGCATCGATCGCATAGCGGTGATCGTGACCGGGGCGGTCGGTGACATAAGAAATGAAGCGATCGTGTCTCTGGCTGGATGCGCGCAATTCGTCCAAACATTCGCAGATCTGCTTGACGACGTCGATATTGCGGCGCTCATTTCGGCCGCCGACATTGTAAGTTTCTCCAGGCAATCCTCTTTGAAGGATCAAGCCCAGGGCTCGAGCGTGGTCGTCGACATAAAGCCAATCTCGGACGTTGGACCCGTTGCCGTATACGGGCAGAGGAAGACCATCAAGCGCGTTCAATACTGTTAGTGGAATAAGTTTTTCAGGAAACTGATAGGGTCCATAATTATTCGAGCAGTTCGAAACGATGACCGGCATGCCATAAGTGCGGTGCCAAGCCCTTGCGATGTGATCTGACGCGGCTTTTGTCGCTGAGTAAGGTGAGCTTGGATTGTATGGCGTTGTCTCCGTGAACAGCCCAGATGTGCCGAGAGAGCCATAAACCTCATCGGTGGAGACGTGAATAAACCGAAAAGCATCTTTGCTGAGGTGCTTGTTCTCAGCAAGATAGGCGCGCGAGACTTCGAGAAGAGTAAACGTTCCAACGATATTGGTTTCGACGAAGACGTTCGACCCGGAAATCGAACGGTCGACGTGGCTTTCTGCCGCGAGATGGACGACTGCATCCGGTCGGTAGTTCGCAAAGATCGCAGTTAGGCCGTCGGCATTGCATATGTCGAGCTTTTCGAACGCGTAATGAGCGTTAGAGGCAACGGGCGCAAGCGAATTCAAATTCCCGGCGTATGTCAGCTTGTCGACAACGACGACCTCATGACCGAGTTCTAAGATGAAATGCCGGCAAACGGCCGATCCGATAAAGCCGGCGCCGCCTGTGACGAGCACGCGCATGGCTCACGAATTCCTTGGGGTGAATTGGAACAACAGATCGAGGTCAGCGAGACGTGGATTGCGGCGGTCCTTGTCCGCTAAAATCATATCAGAGGAGGAGCATCGCCAATCTATGGCAAGGCTCGGATCGTCCCACGCAAGTCCTCGTTCGCAATCGGGCGCCCAATAATCGGTTACTTTGTAGATGACCTCGCAATTAGGCTCCAACGTAATGTAGCCATGCGCAAAGCCCGGCGGCAGCCACAACTGCTTCCAGTTTGCCGCTGAAAGCTCCAATGCGACATGGTGACCAAATGTAGGCGATTGGTTACGGATATCGACGGCAACATCTAGAATGGCCCCCCGGATGCACCGGACCAGTTTGCCTTGGGCACGAGGGGGAATCTGAAAATGCAACCCTCTTAGGACGCCACGCTCCGCCGAATAAACATGGTTCTCTTGTACGAAATTTGCTCCTATTCCTTGCGAGCTGAAAATTTCGCTGCGGTATGTCTCTGAAAAAAAACCCCTTTGGTCGACGCGCTTCATCGGTACTAGTGCGAAGATGTCTTCAATGCTCAATCGTTCAATCAGCATTGCCGCGCTCACCAGACTATGCAGCCCTGAGGAATTGTCGGCCGGGATTCACACGGAAGGCAGCAGCGTCGAGACGTACCGCGGTCGACTATGGCAGGTCGGTTGGTTGTTGTAAGCGCAAGACGCTCCACCAAGAGAAGCGCCAGGAATCTACTGCGGATTAAAGCCCGGTGTCCGGAGGTTGCGAGCTTGTTAGAGTTCCTTCGTAACTCTCTTGGCAAACAGCGAAATCGGATTGTCGAACTGGATTGCGAGATCATTGGTACCTTCGTTAGCAAAGTCGAGGTTCGCAGGTCGGATTCTGGATTTTCTGTTTTTTATCCCTTCAAAATTTGAAATTCCTTCGTCCTCACATAAATCCGTGCACATTCAGGGATTGATCATAGCCGGGTTAGCTTAGCGAAGGTAGGTCCAGGCAAGGGCCAAAATACTATACTTATCCGAAGGATAGCCTTGGTCGGTGCCTAAATCGGCGAGAAGTTGTGTCGCATTTCGCTCGGCTGGTCCTTTATGCATACAACCTCCATCAAAGACGGCCTAAAGCTAACATGCTATAATGGCTTTCGAATCAATAACTTATTTCGCGCAAACCATGGAACACATGGATTTAATAGGCATGTCGCTTGATGAGCTGTGGACCCTCCATGAGAGGATCGGCCGTCTGCTGTCTGAGCGCATTTTGGCCGAGAAACACGCGCTGGAACAGAGATTAGCGCACCTTAATCGCGGGAAGCATGCTCAAGAAGCGGCCGTAGCCGAGTTGCGGTCCGACGACATTAATCGACCGCGTCAAAGGCGAACATATCCTAGGGTTTATCCTAAATACCAGAATCCGTCGGCTCCCGAGGAGACTTGGTCTGGACGGGGCAAACAACCGCGCTGGCTCGTTTCAGCGCTCAAGGCGGGCAGCAAGGTCGAGGATTTTAGGATTGCTGGGGGCAGCACTGACAAGGCTCGTTCCCGCCGATAATTCTTGTCGCATCGCGAGCATGCGTATCCGATTGTCCGCACGACCCAATTGTATACACGACGCGCGACCTGCACAAGAACGAGACCTGCATAAGAACCCGTGCCGGCGTAATAGGGAGCCCAGCGTTCTGCATGCAGCGCGGGTTCCAGCCTGCGATATCCGTTGGAAATTCTGCGAACCGCTGCGCCTCGCCAACCGCATTGCAACACGCCTCCGGAATGTTTACGCTGCCGCGGGCAGCCCCACCGAGGCATTATTAGCGGTAGATCAGAATTTTCTTCATCCCGATTATTAATCTAGACTAGGCAAATACGTAAAATGTTGACCCGGTCCGAGGTTAGAAAGGTCGCAGAGTCGGATGAACGCCCGCGCGTGACGTTTTCCTGCGAGACAATACCCTACTTACTCGCGACAACGGATGCGCTGATTATTCTGCTATTCTGCTTATTTGGTGCTTTTTTCTATCACTGGATATTCAATAGTCCACTCCCGGACCTGACCGCCTATTTTGCGCTCGGCTTGATCGCCAGCTTCATTCACATCGTGAGGTTGGGTGGGCACGGGTACTACGACTTCGAGCGGGCCGCAAAGCCGGGTGTTGAAATAATTGAGGTTTTGGTCTCTTGGTTCAGCACGGGATTGATGCTGGCCTTCTTCGCGTTCGTGTTCAAGATTGGCGTTTCGTTCTCTCGTGGAACCTTTCTGTTACTGATGGTGACGGCGCCGTTCGGGCTACTGGGTCAGCGGAAGTTTTCCAAGCTTCTGGTGGAAAGGGCCGTCTCGCGCGGAGCGATAGGCCGCCGAAATACAGTGCTGGTCGGCGACGAGATAGAAATTGCTTCGCTCGGACCAAGGGCTATGCTGGATCTCTTCGGTGCGGGCGAAATTAGCCGCTTCGTCCTGAGCAAGCACGGCGACTTGGCCGTCCAACAGTTGAGCGATGCCACCGCGCTGAACGCCGTGGCCAATTTTGTTAGAAAGTATAACTCGACGGAGCTTCTGCTGGCTGTTTCTTGGAGCGACACGGCGAGGATCGACTTCATTCGCGAACAGATAAGGACGCTTCCTATTTCAGCGAAGCTGCTGCCCGACACCCAAGTCCGAACCTTGACAAATTATGCCTCCTCGGGGGGGCAGCGCGTGGTGTCAATTGAGATCCAGCGTGCGCCCTTCAGTGCAACGGAGCGCTTAGTCAAACGCGCGATTGATATTTCAATAGCGTTGGTCGCGCTGCTGTTTTTGTTGCCCGTTATGGCCTTTACCGCTGTTGCCATTAGGTTGGACGGAAGCGGGCCCGTTATCTTCAGGCAGAATCGAAAGGGTTTCAACGGACGGGAGTTCGTGATGCTCAAGTTCCGCACGATGTCCGTCCAAGAAAACGGCGATGTGGTTCATCAAGCCACACGTGATGATCCGCGGGTGACGCGCATCGGTAGGCTGTTGCGGTCGGCCAGCATCGACGAACTACCACAACTCATTAACGTTTTGCGTGGAGAGATGTCGCTAATAGGACCACGTCCGCATGCCCTCGCGCACGATAATTACTTTGAAAAACTGCTCCAGGACTATGCATTCCGGCATCACGTGAAGCCAGGGATGACTGGATGGGCTCAAGCCAATGGATTGCGTGGTGCTACTCCGTCAGTTGATCAGATTTCGAGGCGGGTCCAGATGGATCTCTGGTACATCAACAATTGGAGCCTTTGGCTTGATATTCAGATCTTGATGAAGACATTTTCTGAAGTTCTTCGGAAGCGCAACGCTTACTGAACAGCCTCGCACTGTGCGATAGGGTCGCCCGCCCATTCGGACCGAAAGTCAGGTTGAATCCGGCCCGCGGAAACCGTGGCTTGCAAGCAAGGTCTGCCGATCGTCTCGCTGGGTTCATAAAACATTTTATGATGATTTCATAACAACTAGTCTCGAGATCGCGCCTTGGTGCAGTGTTCACCATGTGCCATCGGAATGAGCGCCGTCGTGCAGCCTTGGGAAAAAAGTTGAGCATGGCCTGTCGTCTCTAACTGACGAAAGGCTCTTGTTGTTCATCTCGGGCAAGTGTCACGGCATCGCCATTTTGACGGAGCGGTCAGATGCGGATCGGACGCGTGCAAGCCACCGCCGCGCTGGTCAAGAAGCCGGGTTGAGAATGCGAAGCGTTCGTTGGCGCTGGTTTGATGTCCTACGCAGTGAGCTGCTCAAGCAGTCTGCGCTACGATTGCAGACTACCTGCGGAGCTTTCTGCCGTTCTCGCTCGGCGTCTTAGGTCTCGGCTTTACGCCGGCGATCGGTTCGTCGGAGCGCTGCCTGCTACGCGATGAAGCGGCCATTTCCGCAGCGCGAACTTTTCGACGAAGCTGCAGTAATTCCTTTAATTGCCTAGCAAGGTCGTTCGGCGTTTTGGGTGCTTTTGGGTCATCGCGCTTCATAAAGAACGTTAACTCTCAAAGGTGTCAGCTGATGCCACGAGGCGGTAGGAACGAACGTTTGGCGGTTGGACGACGACTATCCGGGCTAAGGCAATTGCTCAGCTCTTACAATTATCGCGTTTCCTAGACGCGGCAATGACGATCGCGCGTTAAGATTGATGCTCGCGTTTTGTGTTAATTCTGGAACTGTAAACGCAGAGGCCCAACGTTGTTGGTTGTCAAGAAGAAGGGCAAACCTGGCAAAACGATGGCCCGACCGCTCTGCCATAGGAAATCTCGCTCCCTGTTACTTCTATGCCCTTAGTGTCGACAAGCTGTAGCAGGTTCATGGGACAATAGAATTGCGCCTTCGCGGATTTGCAGCTGCAGGAAGGCCGGCTTCGATCGGGGGGCGGAATATTTTGCCTAGGTCTATCGGTCGCCACCGTATTGTAACAGCCGTTACAACCAGAGCTTCATTCCAATATGTCTACTTCCCATTGGCCGAACGTTGCTCTTGCCGAACCTTGTCGATTAGCAACTCGGCAAAAGAAACGGGTTCGTCGGATGTCGGGCGATGGGTCATTTGGGAAGCAACGGCGTGACTGAGCTATGCCGCGCGACGTTCGTCACAACCGAGCATTTATTGGAGGGGAGAAAAGGGGGCTTTACGCCACAACCCAGTTAAGCAAGGTAACTTCTATTGCTGAATCCAAACGAGCACCATTCCGAAAGTCAGTATCGCGAGAAAGCCAAGTACGAGCTCAACTGTTTCTCGATCAAGCCTGGCGAGTGTTCGGTATAATTGCTGCTTGCGAAAAGTCGGGTTCATATTTCTTCTCGTTGCAGAAATAAACTGGCCTCTGGCATCGCTGGATGCACGGCGCGATCCTGACTCAAATACCTTCGCTCAACAAGCCGCACCCTGGTTCCTCTACTGGCCGAATTTCCTGGTTACTCACACCGAAGGATTCTGTGGAAGAACGTCATCGCCAGTTGCGATGCAGCAAATAAGGTGCTGAATTAATGAGCTTTTCTTCCCAATGACATGACAGGGGAAATACTGTAAAAAGCAAAAAAGTCCCAAGGATTGGAGTTTGGCGTGTTGGAAGAAGCCGTAGCTCATCACAGCCCATCGATCGTGACTCAACCTCCGAGCAACAAACCTTTCCCACTTGATGCCGGCGACCTCGCATCCATGTCGGTCGACGAATTATGGAAGTACCGCGAGAGTATTGACGCGATATTGGCAACCAAAATTGCCAGCGAGCTGGCTGATCTCAGAAAGCGTCTTGAGCTTCTGAACCCCGAACCAGTTGTCGTCGGGCGAGCATCGGGCAAACGGGCGAAGGCGGTCGCTCGGAAACGCAGGCCATATCCCTCCGTTTTGCCGAAGTACCGCAACCCGAAGGAGCCGTCGGAAACGTGGTCCGGCAGGGGGAGACAGCCGCGCTGGGTGCAACTGCAGCTTAGTTCGGGAAAGCAGCTTGAAGACCTATTGATCAGGTGATTGAAGGGAATCGTTCGAGCCCGTATTCACTGGATCAGATCTCTTCGGTTGTAGACATGGGGAATTGGCTTTTTTGATCTGCTCGCGAAGATGGCGCAGTTCAGCCATCCGGATCGCTATATTGTCGACCGTTGCATCCCCTCCCGCGTCGAAGTCGGGTTCTGTTTTGATGCAGCTTTTCTTTGCCATTTGACGGATCTCACGTTGGTCCACGATGAACTAGCACTAGCAAGACATAGTTGTCGGCGACTGCGCTTAACTACACCCCATCGGCAGTGCGCTGAACAAACAACACCAAAAAATTTCCACGCATAACTGTTTGTATCCGCTGCCCGACGTAAGGTTCGAACGTCCGAACTATGCCCGCTCGCAGCGGCCCGTATTCGAACCGGCTCACAGGGAAACGGAAAAGTGGGCTCCAGACGGCGGGACCGAACGACGGTTAGAAGAGGTCAAAAGATCGGCAAGAGTTGCCTGTCTAGGCAAGGCTAGGCGGCTTGATCCAGCTGTTGAAAGCTTTTTTGCGAATTCCGTCGGCGGACGCCGGGCGGATGTTTCGCAACCGTTCAACTTTCCTTTGCGGCCGCAAGCATCGTGGCTTTCCAGTTAAGTTCACCTTTCTCGGTTGTCTGAGTCGTCAACTGCTCGAGTGGCCCATAGGCCGGCTCCGAGTCCAAGTCACTCTTGACTGGCGCCCGATCATCGCGCGCATCGTGGATTCGACCCTGGTAGACACCGCAGGACCAAACGGCCGCCGCAACAATCCCTCCCTGCACGGAAGGTCGAGGTCGGCAGCCGCGATCCAGTTCCCCCTGGCCCGTCCACGTCGTCCCGCGGTGCATGCATGTGAGTATGCTAACATGATATTTAGGCTGGCCCCGGGAGAACGAAGTCCGGTGTGAAAAACCCATGCCTGGTAACGACCCGGCGAATAAGGTTTTCCGCGCGTGCCGGCCGATCATGAGCTACGGTGACCTGCTAACGCATCGCGGGCGTTGGAATGTATCGCGAGCTTCGGAACGAGGATTACAAGCAACTCGACGCGGACCCGGATGAACGCTCGTATTAGGGCTGCCGCTTTCTCCTTCGGAATAGAATTATCGCGAGCAATATGCCAGCGCCGGCTGTTATCAGGGCCATTGTTCGAATTTCTTCGCGGGAAATACCGGCATAGACATGAATGATATGGCGCAGAGCGGCGGCGGTCAGCACTGCCGCGAGGGTAATTCCAACTAGGTGCCTCATCCGAAAGCTGGTTGGATCCATCCAAAAACTAGCCTCTACTGGTGTCCAATCCAGGGTTGCATCGGCGGTCGGTGTCTCAAAACCTGATGCAAAACTACGACCCGCCGAGATCAAAGTTCAAAAAGGGCCCGCATTCGGCTGACACTGGCTCAACCTTGCGCTGTCGCAAACGCAAGCAGGTAGCCTGCACCTCAACCATCCTTTTCAACGGCCAACGCCAGGTTGGCGCAGCAACACAAGGCTTACAGGATACACCAGAGAATGTCTGACGAGGCCCTGCTAGCGAAACAACAAAGCGGTCATGAGGACGCCGGCGGGCCGTGAACACAGTCGACGGCTCAAAACCCCCAAGTATGCTAGGCCCACCAGCTAACGACCCGTATCGAGCAGACGATCGCTTAGAACGAAAAGCACCTTTCGACGATAAGGACCGGTTAGATGACAAGGCCATGATCAGGACGTTACCAACATTTTCGGGCAGTATTCCCGGCTGTCAAAGGGGAAAATTTTGTGTGGGAGATAATCGATCTAACTGTGGCTGCGCCGCTACACCCAGGTCAGCACCAAAATGCTGAGGGTACGGGGGGCCAGTCTTGGAGGGACGATATTGGCCGCCGAGAAGTAGGTCTGGCGATGTGCGATGAGCGGCGATGAAAACCAGGCTGATTTCAGGTGCGCTGCCGTCCGCAGCTGGAAGCGGTCCGTACCGTCGATACGCGTCATCGGCTGAGTTCGGAGTCAGTTACCGCCCCATCTGCCCGCTCTACAGCAGGGCGCCGAGGCAGAATTGAAGAAGCTGTTGCTTGGTGGACGGCAGCGGGGCGACCTCGGCCAGGCACTCCGAATTTGGTTTTGACCTCGCGGACGCGGCGCCGGCCAATGCATCGTTCCAGTAAAATGGTCGGCGCCGTCGCTGTGGTCTTGGCCGAGGCCCCAAGCGAGCTCAGCAGCCCCGAAAAGCCCCTCCGGGCTACTTTCCGCTCGTCGTTTTCGAGACAGGGCGGATCCGAGCCTTTAGCGATGCTCGGCGCGCAGCGGGCTTGATATTGTCCGCAAAAGCCCTTGGCCAGCAGGAGGTCGTGACAGTGCAGATCACGCAACGACCAGGAGCGGCTAGATCCGTTTGACCGAGCTCCTGGCTCACGCTCGCGGGAAACGGATCTGCCCGGCCAGCGGGGCCGCCACCCCGCATCCGGTCGCAGCGACTCTGACGTGTAATCGGCCTGTGCGCTGTTACTTTGGTCCGGAATTGTCGGAGGGGATGATCTCGATGCTCCCGAGCGAACCCTCTCCCCCCGATCGAGGCTCCAGTCCAACCGGCGGCAAGGTGTCTAACGGCACAAGGCCCTGGAACGGATCGGTCCATAGACCGCAGGAAACCTCTCACCGTCCCATCCCTCATCTCAACAACCTTAGCTGATAATATGAACGCCTCGCTCTACAAGTACTCATCACCTGGCCATTCAGTTTGACCAAAAATCCGGCGGTCATGAACCTGATAGCCAAGTACTTGAACGAAGCGCTTGCGACGGGTGATGCGGCACATGTCACAAAGCGATCGGCAACGTGGTCCGAGCACAAGGCATGACAAGGTTTTCGTGACAGATCGGGTTGCGTCGAGAAGGACTTTACAGATCTTTCGGAGGAGAAATGAGTCCAGCCTTCGAGACGGTCCTAGCGGTGCTGACGGTGCTCGGCGTGCAGCTCGTGGCGAAACCGCGCTCTGACGGTTTATGAGAAACAGACAGGGCGCATTCGAGTACTCTGTCTTTGGCGGTTATTGACTCTCGGCTTTCACGCTTCGAAAATCTTCCGGAATTCCGATTGTAAGTACTTCATCGGTCTCTCCAACGGCTCTGCTTGCTTGAGTTGCCCCTGGAGCGTGCGATAGGGACGCCAATCACCTGTGAATACTGTGGAAAAGGATAATCTCGCAGCGAAACGGTATGAATTCCGGCCTATTCTCGTAAATGTAGCCATTCAGCCGTTTGCGCCTCCAATATTTTAGATCATTACGAGGCCGCTGAAGTCGAGACCATTTGTTATAGCGGCGGGCGCAGGTGGCGCGGTTAAAACGTTGATGTTGTTATCGCGCAAGATCAGGTTGAGGTTTAACGATAGATGGCCGGCCGTGCCCAAGCCAGCAAGCAAGATTGTAGCCTATAAATGATTTTCTAGTGAAGTCAGGAATGTTGCTCACTGACGCATCACCGAACGGGTACCGTCTTGTTGAAGGAAGACGCGGATGAATTCCCTAGTCGATAGCCAAATTGCCCAAGTGAAGGTCCGCCGCTACAGCAATTCAACCGCTTGCGACGTCTTGGTTCTGTTCCGTGGCCACGAAATGGTCCTCGGCTGTCGCGACTACAGTCAGGCGATTAAATGGGCGCGGGTTGAATGCAAAGCATATGGGATCCCGACTGTGTTCGTTGAGCGAGCGTCGAAGACCGACGGCCGATCCGACCTCGCGCCATGATGGACCCCACCGTCGGCTGCGGGCTAATCCCGTCGAAGCAATCACTGGTGTCAACGCTACCTACAGCGGCCTTTGCGACCGCCCCGTGTGGGTCTTCACGTATGGAGGCTACAGCTCAATTCACCCAAACGTGACCGAAGCAAAAATGAGCGACAGAACATGGCACGGTTCGGCGTTAAACGCCGCCTATCTCGCAACTATCGCCCTCGCTACGGCCGGTTGGCTGTGGCTGATTCTCCGTTTCGTTGAATGGGCAATCGGGATCTAACCTCAGCGTGAGCGCTTCACCCCCGACCGACGCAAGTATGCGGGCTATTGCCATTGCCGTCACGGCGTCGGAAAGAGCGTCTCTTGGCAGTATTCAACATTTTAAACGGTCTATGCTCGGAATAGGAGCTATCCCGATTGAGACAATCGATCCCGGCAAATCATGCGGATTGATGGTGGGCAGGCTACCCTCGCCACGCTGGCACCACGATGCAGATTGAGCCTGCCAAGTTATGGAGGGTCGAACGCGTGGGAAACATTAATGACTACAATCCAAGCAGCTTTTTTGGAGACAGATGCGGGGGGTGACGCCCAACTTGGTCTTGCTTGCACTTCTTCTTTGGCAAACGAGAACTGGGGGCAACCGCCGATTTAGAGTTTGACGATCAACCACCTTATTCCGACACCTAATAGCCAGACCCAGCCACCCGTCGAAATGATGACGGTGGCAAGGAAAGTCAGTTTAATTAGCGATCGGCGCATTGTTGTTCGCGACCTGGCTTCGGGTATGAGTCAATGCCCTATTCGTTAAGAGCGGCGTAAAGCCGCCCGGGTGGAGGCGCGGAGGCAAAATCTCCGTTTCGTTATCAATAGCCCAGTCTCTCCGTCACTCGGTTTGGCGGGTCTCGCCGTAAGCAAAAAGCAAAAAAGTCGCTCGCAAGATACGGTCTATTCGGGCCAGCTAGCCAAGGCTCAGCTAATTTGAGCTTTCGTCCTACAACTGGGCAAGCGTAGGCAAGACACAGCTTGGCTAAATTGGATGTTATCCTCAGGGTAAGCGCTGCCTGCGCTTTCGAATCGTCTCATGGTCAGACCCGTCGGGCTGCTGAGCGAGGCGTGTGAGCAAGCCAAAGAAAACATCATTGGACCTTGAGACGCTGATTAAACTGGAAGCGGCTAAAACCATGAGGTTGCCACTGAACCTTGCCGTGTCAATTTGGTCCGATGCCGGTAGCTGGAAGGTCGTGTGTCACAGCCCGCACCCTCTGCAAGATAGAGAATGCTATGAGTTGGTCCGAGTAGAAGCTGAGCGGCCAAATTGAAATTCGATTTGAACTTGTAGGCTCCTGATGGCAACCAAACTAGGAGACCGCCTAAAGGATGCTTTTCGCGCGAAAGGCAATGCGTCGATTTTGAGTAAGAAGGTTCCGGGTCGGATTGCGAGGTTGTCTCATGTAAAGCGGTCAAGGCGACCGATCTGAATTGGCCAGAATTCAAGGCGAGAGCGCAATATTAAACTCCGACCCCCGAAAGCTTAAGGGGTAGCATACGGCAAGGCAAGTCAAAGCCGGTGGGCAGTCAGGGGAGTTCATCGTTATCTGGGCTGGACATCAACAGGATGTCTACCAGCGTCCGCAAAGGAGCATGCTCCGGGGGCAGCCGACAATATTTTCGTTTCCAGGTAATTCTATTGGCTATCAACGGCGCGTGGAGGAATAGCAACCGATCGCGCTCGCAATTTGACTGGCGGGAATAGCGCCACGTTCACGAGCTAATGCTACATGGACCGCCCCAAGGTGGACATCGCCATCTCGGATATTTCCGGGGGCAGCTTTTAGCTTTTTGCCGCAATCCGGGATCCATTGGATCCGCTCCCGATCCACCCTAAACCTTGTTCCGTGACATATCACGGGTCTGGCTTCTCGCTTCCCAAGACTGAGGTCAAATCGTAGGTAACGGTGCCACAATCCCAAACAAAGGACCGTGTCGGGGCAGCCTCTGTGATATGTCAGTATTGGCTCACGTTAGCTTCGGAAGGTTCAAGGATGCGCATTTCGGCAGTCACGATGATTGTGGTTTTGGCCGGTTGCGGGCCCAGCCTGGCTGAGCCCAGATCGACCTACGTCCCTCCATCAGCTTACCTGACGTATGATTGTCAGCAATTGGTGCGGGAAGCTCGCGCCATATCTTCCCGTTCAGCATCACTTGCCGGCCTACAACAAGGCGCCCGCACCCCCGATGCCGGCGTCAACGACAGCACGGTCATCCCTTGGCCCAAGGCGTTCTCCCAAGTCGGCGATGAGAACACAGCAAACGAGCTGGCTCTCATGCGCGGTCAGATGCTCGCAATTGAAGAGGCTAGCGTTCGAGCTCAGTGCAGCATCCAGTTTCAGCGACCACCGGCTTGACTGGTTTTTTATTTTCCTTGGTCTTCAACCGAACTCAAGAAATCTTTGGAGTTTAATCGATTGCCACGCGGCCGCGTTCGGTAATCTCATAGCCAGCATCGAGCGCCACAGGCCGCGACACCACGGAACTCTGCTTCACGGGGCGATCGAGTAGGCCATGATCAAATCTGGACTATTGCAGAGAGGGCGGCGCAGACTGACGAGTTCTTGTCTCACCGGAACTTGAGTTGGTACGTCCTTAGATTGTAAGATACGTCGAAGCCCAAATGGACATCGTGATGATATTGAAATGCATTGCCTTCATTCTCGCGGCCGCCGTGCTCGGAGGTTGTTGTGTGTCAGGGACCGGGTGTTATGCGCCTTTACCTGGAGCGCCGATCGCTTGGGATGGTTTGGGTGTCGCGCCAACAGAAAATGGTGGCGATGAAGACAAGCCGAGACGAAGATCGAGACGAGCCCATGAAATCGCCGTTGGGCCACTGCGCCAGGCGGGGGCGCAGTCGGATTCTCAGTCTCAATTCAAAGATCGATGGATGCTAGAGCAAGACGTGGAGAGGGAGGCCGACGCGAAGCTAACCAAGCAACTTAGGATTTGCACGCATTGTTAGGCCTCTCTTGGCGACCGGACTACGCGATGTGACACGAACGGGCGTGCGTCTAATAGAAGGCGACTCCGATGCGCCGATCTCTGCGCCAAACAACGGTGCAGGAATGGATTGTCTTTTCCGCTAAAACAAACAGCGTGAACTGATCGGGAATGCCAGCCGATGATGGGATATCAAGTGCAACGCCAGATGGCGACTCGCTGCGCAGTAAACAGGGTATCGCGTGATCGCCAAATCTAATCGAGCCGCGTTTCACGACTCGGCAACGTTCACTCTTCCGCCTGTCTTCCATATCAATGATCGTCATTTGGTTTGTGTGGCAACAAAGCCATCTTACGCAGCATTCGTGAAACGCCAATAAATTCAAATCGAAGAAGTTGAGCGGATTGTGGGTTATTGGGTCGCTGGGACGACGATTGGCGAGCATAGTTGGACGGCTGCCTTGGTCAACCATTGCGGTGATGCCCGCTCGAGTGGAATCTCCGGAGAGTATCCCGATTATCCGATGCATTCGATCGAGTGGCGGCACTCTCTTGCTCTTCACGCGCGCGAGTCACGACGTTGCGTCACGTCGTCCACTTGGTCCTACGACAGTGCGTCTGTTCCTTATGTTCGATCAGCTCATGCACTCGGCGCGCGAAACCGGCGTATCGGGCTGTTGCGCGAGATCAGCATCCGACGTGAACTCGCCAGACGCGTCCGTCGCGTCATAAGGGGCTGCGGACGGGTTATGATCTTCAAAACCGTCGGGTGGTCGAAATCGAAGCGATTATCCGCCGAGATGGTAACATGGGATGCGTCGTTCGGCGTTCGCAGAACAGAGAAGCTAATGCCGAGTCATCGCCGCGGTTCGTGTGGATGGAAGGGGTAAATGCCCGGCCCAGCGGAAGCCAAAGGCGTGATCACGTCGCTATTTTCGATTGGCAAGTTGATCGCCATGGCATTTAATGCCTCATGGAGTAGCGCATTTACTGTTGCCAGATGAATTGCGATTGACCTCACTTATTCTCGCTCTCCGGTCCTTCGGTACCCAGCCTTCCGGTTTCAAAGGAGTCCATGATGCGCAAATGGTTTCGTTGGGCAACCCTCGTAGTTTTCGCGTCGCTGTCTCTTACCTCCGTCGCTTTGGCAGCCAAAGCCAGGGCAAATCAATCTTCCAAAGCCGCCGCGGCTAGCGGCCAATCTTCCAAAGCGGTGGCTGCCAAACCAAAAGCAATTCCAGCCGCAAAGCCTCATCGCATCGTCATTCATGTCGATCAGAACGATGCGGCGGTAATGAATCTCGCGCTCAACAATGCGACCAACGTGATCGATTATTATCGTGCAAAACACGTAGAGGTAAAGGTGGATTTGGTCACCTACGGACCGGGTCTACATATGCTGCGTGACGATACTTCGCCAGTGAAGGACCGTATCAAACAACTAAAGGATTATGCATTCCCCAGCACGGTTCAGTTTTCTGCGTGCGGCAACACCAAGGAAAACATGGAGAAAAAAGAGGGACATCCGATCACCGTTTTGTCCGAAGCCGTCATCGTTCCATCAGGCGTCGTTCATCTAATGGAACTGCAAGAGAAGGGCTGGAGCTACCTGCGACCGTAAACAGAGCTGTGGGGAGGGTGGTGACAGAAATCCAGTTTTGCCTATCGTTTATCTGTTGACGCTTTGTCTGCTGTCCGCGCCCACTTGCATGCAGTGCCGATCTTCTTTCGAACGGCGTCCCATCCGTCGAGCTGGAACACAGCTTGGTGGGAGGAGCTTGCCTTGTCGGCGACGTTGATCTTCAGGCGTGCACCGTCTGGTAATGACTGCAGAAGCCCAACTGGATCGTCTTTGTAGGTAGCCGTCTTTCCATCCGCGGATGAGATCCATTGTTGCCCAACCGCGGGCTGGTCGTTGATCTGATAATCGACATGAAGTTCGTTGCCGCGCGTCGTGCCCCATGCTCCGTCAGTGTGAGCCAGGAGTTCGGTATGTTGTCCACGACAGCGAATGGTTAGAGTGTTTGGGGCATCCTTCACCTGGGACGTTGAGCGGATGAGCGCCGTAACAAGCGGGCTGTAATCGATGGGCGATGTTGTTTCACTCACAACCCAATTCGTACCGGTTGGCCGCACGGGAACATTGGCCGTTTTGGGAGACCCGTCTGGTCGGATCGTTCCGGTCGGCATTTCAGAGGACCCTGGCAGTTCTGGCGGGTTCGCTCTGCCAATTGTTTTCGGCGGGCTATTGGATTTCTCAGCCGAAGGATTTCCAGTAGACAGTTCGGATGAACCGGTCCGGCCAGGTTGTTCGGGCGAAACTCGCTCTGAGGAAGCTTTCGGTGATGCGGCGATGGCAGGCGGTTCAGACCGGGCTGTGCTCGGAAGGATTTTTGGCGCCGGTCAGCAGGCGTTTCGGACAGCACGTGCTCCAAGCATTCGAGCTGAGCCGCGCGCGTTTTCTGAAAGCAATCCAATCGCTGTGCTGGATCATTTTGCAGTTTGGCACAGATCGCGTCGGCGATGCGAGCCGCTTGAAAGCACGATTCCATTCCGGCAACAATCTCATTTGCGGATTGAGCACAAACGATGCCGCCCCAAAGAATGAACACGCCACCGATGAGCCGAGCCCACATCATCGACGTTCGCTTTGCTTTTTAGGATACGATCGATCAAGCCATTCCTGGGCGGCCCGAAAACGTTCCAGGCCAGGAGCACCATTCCCCAGGTTCACGTCCTTCCATGTTGGGGAGAATCCGGGTGATCGCAGCTTGTCTACCCGACCGAACAGTTCGTCGACAAAGCGCGCGACCCGACGATAGCGCGGCGAGGCCGGGCGCCAATTGTACGCAGCCAGGATGGTAGGAACCGCAATCGTGGCGATCCGCTGGTCCTTGGCAATGAGGTTCGGATAATCCGCCGGCTCAAGATACGAGGGGAGGTAGTAGTCTTCGAATTTCGAACCATATTCGACAGGCAGGAATTTGAAACCTTCCTCCCACTTTCCCTTTACGAACGCGTCCACCGGCTTCGAAGTCACAAAGACGACGGCGGCAATCTCTCCACGCTTCATTTGCTCCAGCGCCACGGGGTGCGGGATGAACGTCTTCTCCACCTCGACGCCGAGGCGGCTGAAAATCAAGGGGCCGGAATAGGCGGCGGCGGTACCTTGCGTGTTGAAGTTGACTTTCTTGCCGGCCAAATCCGCGAGCGATCGAACCTCCGGCCGCACGAAGATATGCAGTTCGGAGGGAAACAAAGTCAGTATGTAAGTAATGCGCTGCTGGATTTGCGGGACCTGCGATTTGTACTCTTCCAGCGAGTCGCTGTTGATAATCGCCGCATCGATGCCCCTAAGATAAAGCAGATCATTGACGTTTTCGGTGGGACCGCGGGTTACGATCGGAAGAACCTGCATGTTGCCGCCGTCATTCACGACGCGCGCAATCTCGGTCGCGAAACGGATCGGCGCCCCCTCCAGCAGACCACCGGCCAGACCTATCGTCCAGGCATTGAGCCGATACCTGATCTGCGCCTCGTCCGCCCCGCCAGCCGACGTCCTCGAGTCACTCAAGACCCGCCGAGATTGAGCGCTGCTTGGGTCGAGAAGCGCAAGAAACATGAGCAGAACGGCAGCAAGTCTGGTGAAAGCAGCCATTGCGATTTTCTCGCTAAAAAGATTTTCTCGCTAAAAAAATGTTCCAACTTCTGGTAAATCTACGCATACTCTTCGCCGTAAGAGCGAAGTAACCAATTGTTTATACACTATTTTTTCGGTTATGCCCATACCGCAGTCAAAATGCATGAGGATTGGGTTCGTTCTGCCAAAAACGCACCCACTCCGTCCTGCCGCAGGTGAGGAGTTTCCTCCTCCGGGTCCGAATCCTTAAAGCTTACGCGATGCCCACCGGCGCTTGGTGGCGGCGCACCGCCGTAGCGATCTTCCCACCTTTGGCAATCTCATCGTCACTCATCTCATCGCTTCGAAAAGGCCAGTGGCTGGCCACAAGGAAGCCCGAGGTGATCTTCCGAATGATTGTAATTGCTCACGAATATTGGCTTCGTTTTGCCAAATCGCAAATAACAACCTAAGATTGTGTCATTCCGTCTCGGATCTTCTGGTAATCTGCCGGATAGCCCGGTCTCGCCGGGCGGCGGCGCGTCGCTCGTAGCGGTCGAGCTTGATCAGGTCCGGGAGAAGACGCCGCACGGCTTCGCAAGAGCGGTCCGGCTCCAGCGTCGGCATCGTTGCGGCGGGGTCTTTCAAGGTTGGCCAAGGGGGTAGCGGGCCATTGTTATTTGTCATCCAAATGTCCATGGCGATCAGCCATCGGACCTCGTCGTTTGCGGAGCGAAAGTGCTTGGCAGCTTTGAGGCTTCCGAGCGTGGTGACGCGGTCGATCATGGCCAGTCTGACGCGCCGGACCCGGGCAAGTTCAAGTTCTGCCTCGGCGGCGACGCGGGCATGATCGAGAATGATGGCGTCCGAGGTTGGGCCCGCGATCTCGCGGGCGAGCGCTTCGGCCTGTTCCGTCAGTGCCGACAGGCTCACGGTCAGGCCGTGGCGATGGGCGTTTCGGCTCGCGCGTTTTTTGCCAGCCCCGGAACGGGGACCGGTGCTTTTTGCCGCGTTACGGCGGTTGGCTGCCATCTGCCGTTCACTGGCCACGGTCAGGCCGCCTGGTTGGCGACATGTTCGATGCAACGCGGATCATTTTCCAGGATCCGGTCTGAACTCTGCCGCATCTGCCTTGCCAGGCTGTCACGGTAGTCGGCGACGCTGCGAAGCGCCTTGTCGAGGCGCGATCTCAAGGACGCCTGCATTTTGTCGAGCAATTCGAGGTCTGACCACGACAGTCTGACCGCTTCGGCTTCAATCGCCGTCTCGTCCAGATCAAATTCATGCAGGATAGCCATGACCTGTTTTTCGGTCTTTCGATTGGCGAACCAACCGTCGGCGAGCGCGACGGCCTCCGCTTCGCTTTCAAGGCGCTCCAGGATGTTTGGGGTGGTCAACAGCTGTTTGAGCAGGCTTTGCAAAGCCGCCCGGAACGCGTTGTTGACGATGCCGGCTTTGCAGCGGCGCAGTCGCTGGATCTCCCAGACGATCGCCGCCAGATCCTCCAGGTAGATGTTTTCGATCATGCCGTTCGGCTTGATCTCCTGCCGCAGCGCCGCGAGCAGGGCGGCAAACTCGTCGGCGGATTCGGTGATGAGCAATGGCGGTCGGGCGAACGGCGCCAATGGACCGGTGGCCCCGGCCGTCGGATTGTTTGAAGACATATTTGATACTCCATACACAACATTACAAAAGGCCACGATTCATGGCTTCACAGGAATCGGTGTCTGAAAAATTTGCGGTGATCTCGATGTAGCCGATCCCCGAGGGCCGGTTAGGTATCGAGAACGATTTCGCGCTTCAGCCGAACCATGACGACTCACGTTCGCCGCTGGGGCATATTAACAGCCCTGTCGAGAAAGTCGCGGATTTGCGCCCGGACGGGGTCGAGACCGTGCGAAGTATCCACCACGAAATCCGCGCGACAAGCCGGACTGTCGTTTCACCGTCGCGGACCAGAAAGCCCCGCAACGTCTAGCGCTTTATTGCGGGCTCAAGCGCCCCCGGTTTTCTTCGGCCCCTTCTTATCGGCCTTTCGCAAACGGACGCCCGCGCCACCGCCGTTTTCGTCGATGAACTCGACGCCCTCACGCGTCAAAACGTCTTTGATCAGCTTGAGCGTAGCAGGATCTCCCGCATAGCGACCGACCTCGATGTTCGTAATCGTATTCCGATGGAGACCAGTCGCCGCTGCTAAGTCTCTGACCGTCCAATTTAGGGCAGCCCTTGCCATTCTCACTTGTGCACTTGTCACAGGTTTCCTATTGTGCTATTGTCACATGTGCAATTAGCACATGAAAACCTAGCACAACGTGCGGGAGTCGCGAATGTTGAAGCAATCGAAAGCTGGGGATCGCCGCTCGTTCATCGGCGGCTCGGATGCCCGGATCATCATGGGCAAGCGACGAAGCCGCTCTGGTTCGGCTCTGGCGCGAGAAGCGCGGCGAGGTCGAGCCGGAGGACCTCTCCGACAACCTGATCGTCCAGCTCGGCACCGTCACCGAGGACCTCAACCGGCGCTGGTACGAGCGCAACACCGGCCACGTCCATCAAGGACGTGCAGAGGCGGATCCAGCATCCCGTCATCAAATGGATGGCGGCGACCCTCGATGGCCTGGTTGATCCCGGTGGCGCGGTGTTCGAGGCCAAGTTCATGCTGCCCTGGACGTTCTCGGAGGAAGCCGCCGCCGAAAAGCACATGGCGCAGCTGCAGCACAATATGTGGGTCGCCAATGCCCGGTCCGCGGTGCTGTCGATCATCACCGGGGGCGGCAAATGGGTCGAAATGACCGTCCATGCCGATCCGCTGTACCAGCACCTGCTGCTGACCGCCGAGAAGAAGTTCTGGCGCTGCGTGATGAGCGGCGAGGAGCCCCGGCTGTTCGGGGTCGAGCCGCCGCGGCCGCGGCTGGAAGCGGTCCGGATCGTCGATATGAGCGCCTCCAATTCATGGGCGGAGTTCGCAGCCACCTACCGCCGCACCCGGCCGGCCTACCAGGAGCATGAAGGCGCCAAGGCCGACCTGAAGAAGCTGGTGCCGGAGGATGCCAAGGAGGCCACCGGGCACGGCCTGCGGGCCAAGCGCTCCAAATCCGGCGCGATCAGCTTCGACCTCATGGATGCGGAGGCGGCCGATGCACCGCTCCAGTGAAACCATTGGCGCCATTGCCGCAGCCCTGGCCAAGGCCCAGGGCGAACTCACCAACCCGGAAAAGTCGCTGACCGCCACCATCCGCTCGCCGTTCCCCCGCGAGGGCGACCGGACCTTCCGCTATGCCTCGCTCGCCAGCGGGCTCGATATCGTCCGCAAGAGCCTTGGCCAGCACGAGATCGCCACGGTCCAGACCACGGCCATCGACCAGGATTCCGGCCAGATCCGGCTGACCACGCTGCTGGCCCATGCCTCCGGGGAATGGATCTCGTCGGACTGGCCGGTCTGCCCGATCAGCGAGACCGCCGCCCCGCACCGGATGGGAGCGGCTCTGACCTACGCCCGGCGCTATGCGCTGTTCGCCCTGGTCGGGATTGCCGGGGAGGACGATCTCGATGCGCCCGACCTTCTTGCCGAACCCTCGCCGGCGATCCAGGCTCCCGCCGAACCGAGCCAGGACGCCGCCAAACAACCGAAGACCCCGGAACGGTTCGGTCCACAAGCCGCGGCAGCCCAAGCCAGTGCTTGCCGCAGAGCCGTCCGCCACGCTGCGCGATCAGCTGGTCGCCGAGATCCGTGAACTCAAGGACGGCGACGATCTTGCTCTTTGGGCGCATCGGCGATTGCCGGCCAAGAACACGCTCACGGCGGACGACGCCCGTGCCGTGGAGGCCGCCTACCAAGCTATGCTGGACGCCACAAATCGCGATGCTCAAGATCAGTCTGACCAAGTCGCAGGTCCACGCCGGAACCGAGATCGACCAGCTCAGAAAACGGAGCCGCGGTCGTCCATGGTTCGACGGCTGACGGCACAGCCAACGACGGCCGAAACAGTCTCGCCGTTGCGCAAACCAGGTGCGGCGGCGAAACAAGGTCCATCTCGCATTCGTCGCGGCACAGCCCTGCCTGGTCTGCCAGCGCTCGCCCTGCGATGCGCATCATCTCAAATTTGCACAACCCCGAACGCTCGGACGCAAGGTCAGCGACGAATTCACCGTGCCATTGTGCCGGGATCATCATCGCGACCTGCATCGCCACGGCAACGAAATCGCGTGGTGGGCCAACGTCCAGATTGCACCGATTGAAGACGGCAAAAGAGCTTTGGCAAGCAACCCTGCTTGGGTCCGACGGGGTGATCCGCGGGGAGCGGCGTCAACCACCCGATAGAGGCGTGCGGGTGGCGGACTAATGGATCCGTTCATGTCGTGGTGAGCGGGCAGAAGAGCCAGAATAGGCGAGGGGCGTCATGTTGACCCGAAACAATAGAGAAGCTGCTCAGAGCATCCAGCGCGTCGCTCACTATCCCGGCTGAACTGTTCGTATTCTCGGAGCCGTCGCTCTTGCTTCCCGGCGAGAGCCTCCACGACTATGAGGCCATCCGCCGGATGATGGTTGAGGACATCCGCCCGGAAACCAACATCGAATGGCTTTGGACACTGGATCTTGTCGAGCTCTCTTGGGAAATCCTGCGTTACCGGCGTCTCAAAAAGAGAATTCTGGACGCCCATCGAGTAGCCGCGATCGAAGCGATCTTGCAGCGATTGGACGGTGAGGGGAATGCCGGCTGAGGCGATGCCACTGGTGCGGACACAGGCGAGGCGGACGGCCACAGAATGGCGCGACGATTCAGAGGCGGCCCTTGAGATTGAAGCGCGTCTGGACCGAAGTGGGTTTGATGCCATCGCTATCAATGCCGAAGTGTTTGTTCAGGCGCGAGAGTTATTCGTTATGTTCGATCAACTCATGCACTCGGCACAAAGCCGGCGTATTGGGCTGCTTCGAGAGATCAGCATCCGCCGAGAATTTGCCAGACGCGTCCGGCGCGTCATAAAGGCGGCAGACGGGTTGTGATCCTCAAAACCGTCGGGTGGAGCAGTTTCGAAATCGAAGCGATTATCCGCGGGGACGGCAACACCGGATGCGTCGTTCGGCGTTCACAGAACAGAGAAGTCGGCTATTGCCAAGTCCGCGCCGCGGTTCGTGTGGATGGAAACGGTAAAGGCCTGGCCACGGGTGAAGCCAAAGGGCGCGATCATGCCGCTATTTTCGATCGCGAGGTTACTTCGCACTGTCGGTTCTGAGCGGGTATAAGCGGCGTAAATCAGAAGTGAGAGATGCCTAAAATCCTGAGCGTTATCCTTCGACCGAGCTTCATGGCAGGATAGATCATCGCGGCGCGCCTCTTGTTCCTGAGGAGTGCCGCCAGTAGCTCTCCCGCCCGAGACAGTTTTCCAGTCATCGCTGAAATCAGAATGACCGCATCTTTGCCATGATAAACCTGTCCTGCATAAATCACGGCCATTCCTCGATTCAGATCGTAGCCCTGCTGCCACAATCTTCGAACCGTCACCGCCCGCCCTGGCATCGATAAGTCGTACTTTTCCGACGGCTGTCCTGAGCTTCATTAGCGTCACGTAACTGCGACAAAATGAGCAATTGCCGTCATAGACAATGGACATCGCCGCCTCAGATCCTTGCTCACTTGCCGGTGACATCAATCCAGTGATCCCATGATGCAATTAAATTGCGATGCATCTTGCCATCGTGAAACGAAAGACAGACGCTCTCTTGCCTGTAGACGTAGGCTACGACGTCATGTTCTGTTCAGGTTTCGGAAGCCGTCACCGAGGGCGACCGGCACGTAAAAGTGGTGGGGGTAGAAGTCATAGGGGGTTCCGCCAAACGTGTCGTAGATGAACAGCGCCGTCCGATGGTAAGATCTCACGAACCGCGTGAACGGCTCTGGCTCGAAAGGATGCAACTCCGGACGTCGCGCCAAAGGTCCGTATGTCGCACCTTCTTGCGGCTTCTAGTAGTTCGTTAGTAGTGACACTCCCATTGGGCGATCCGACTTCCCAAAGCCGATGGAAGGGTTTGGAAGATCATAATCCATGTGGCCTAACGAGTAGGAATAGAATGTAAAAAAATTTGTTGGTACGACGTAACGAGCGCCGTGCTGTCGATCGCCTCAAAGCTAAGTTTGTTGTTGGCGCCTGAAATTTAACCATCCCAGCTGGGCTACGGCAACGAAGCGGAGGGGCCAGCAGGATAAACAAACTTGCTACAATTTTAAATGGAATTCGGCTCTGATAGTTTGGATGTCGCAACGACAAATGCGATGATCACGTTAAGAATTATCCATGGCCAGAAATTTGCCCCAACAATGACGATGTGGATTGAGCACGTGCATGATGCGAAACCCAATTAAAAGAGCGATGAGCGCCCTTTTTGGCAAAAAGAAAGCGATGATCGCAGCAGCTTCGAGTGAAAAAAACCAAAAACCGTAGCAAGATGGGTGCTGCGATGATCCAATAAGCCCAATCAACTATGCGGGGATAGTTCGCGAACAGGATGTGATCGTCATCAAGCGCGGTTAAGAAATTGCAGCGTCCGGGTTGTTCTTGGTTAGCCAAAGCAACGGTGAATTATCGAGTTGAAGCTTCGCTATGAACGACCAAAAATAATTGGCCAGATGAACAGCGATGGCAAGGTAAAACAACAACCCGACGAATTGCGGTGCATTTCCGCTAGGTGTTGTGATCTGCAAGCGACGAATAGATTGGTCAATCAATAGTCCAAGCCCAATGCACATCGAGACTTCAGTCAAAGGCATAACGTCAATGTCGATTGTGATCGGTAACCCAGTGATAGCAGCAGCTTCGTTCATGCTCCGAAGCGAGAACGCCGGAGGGAGTAGCGCTAGGCTGGGGAATCGAAAGCGTACGAGGTCAGCAAATTCGAAGCTCCCCAGACAGCAAGCAAGACTTCATAGCGCGCCTCCAAAGTGGGGTCGGGCACGGGGAGCAGTGGATAATGGATCAAGGAATATATTGCCGACAGAAGGCCAACCAGCTTCCAGAGGTGGGGACAACCGGTTTGGAAGTTTCAGAAAACTTCGCGCGGAAGAGTAGCACTGACATCGATGCTGGAAGAAAGATCCACAGTGCAGGCGCTAGCCACTCGAATTTTCTGTTGAGTTTTAAAGCGATGAGAAGAGCAAAAAACTGAAGTGCAATCAGACCGTATTCAGAAAGTATGCTAGCCGTGATTAAGTTCCGGCTTTTTCCAATCGCCCTGAGCGCAAAGGTTTGCATATACCTTCCAGAAATTGTGTAACTTCAAATCTATGCCGGTAATATCCCTTCGGCTAGTTGCTCTGGCTCGCTGTCCAATGAAAGAGAGCTGATCATGGGACGCTTGCGGCACGGTCTCTCGCGAGCGCCATCGCAATTTGTACCGCTGCGGAAAGCAAACCTCGTCCAACGCGCGCACTCCGATCTTTTTTATTTGATTAACTTAGCGATCTGCACTTCGGTAACTGCTCATTCCATCTCCCTTGGGAACGGTCTTCCCGAAATCGAGGCGCTGGGCAGAGCAGGCGACTCATCCGCCATAGCGATCATGATTCCAAAAAAAGTCCGATCGGGTCAAATGCTACAACGTTAACAGATCGTCGGCACTTAGCATCGTCAGCACGGAATTGACCATGAAACGCTCTGTGCTGAAGAACAAGACCTTAAACCCGTTACTTATCTGCTTGGACAACTTGAAAATGATCTCGGATTCGCCCTCCGAATCAACGAGAGAAGCAGAGATAGACTGTGTAACGAAGCGGCAGGTTATTCACGCACCGGCGATCGCGTACCATATCCGCAATGCAGTTCTGGTTGGCGGATCGATCTATGCCGGCAATCTTAAGCATTTCGTGTGTTTGACGAGGCACTGGCCGGCTCCTCACCGCCTGTTCACATCGTGAGGCTGGTCTGGCGTCCACATTCATTGGGATTAAATATTTCGCCCACTGGCTAAAGAACGATTGCACTCAATTTTTTTGGCAAAACAGTTTGGCGAACCTTTGGTTTTGAAAACGCCCATCTATCCAGATGCAGTAAAGTATGCAGACCATTTCGATCAGAATTGGTCAGCCGCTGCGGACATTGCGTAATGTCTCTGCCGAGCGCAACCGGTCTGATCGTGCTGCAACCTCCTGAAGTTCACCGGCAATCAAAGGGGGTGGGCAGATTGTCTTTCGATCCGATCTGGCTTCGTTGTTGGTGACCCCGCACAATCAGGCTCTTATTTTTCCACAGACGATATCTTGCGAACAGTAGATCTTATGATCAAGGAGCTATGACCAGTCGGCTCCAGGTATCCTGGGGGATTCGTTGAAACGTAAGATGAAAACTGTGCGGAACGTGCTGGCGTTTTTCCCTACCGCGCGCCGAGGTAATGGACCAGTTTTGGTGGGAAGTCCTTTTTCCACCACCCGGATTGCGAGCTCGGTGAATTTGTTCCGGCAAAAATATGCGCTTTGTTTGCGGGAGAGACTTTCCGCATGGCGAAATCCTGATCAGCAGGATTTCTGAACAATGGATCGCCAAAGGTCGCTCGATCTCCGTTAACAGCGTAAATCTTGACCTGATCAAACGGTGCTCCGCCACTTTCGATTGGATAAGCGAGAGCACTGCGGTCATCAATCAGGTTACGAGTGATCAGGACGCTATGCTCGCGCGCTGCTGTTCGCCAAGATCGGCCGCCCTTCAAGAATAATTCGCTGTAGCCGATTTGAAATCCATTATTTTTGCTGAAAATATTGTTCCTAATCAACACACCGGAAATGTTAGTTGAATACAGGTAAATTCCACCTGTCTGCCAAAAGTGAGTTTGGCCAGCACTGGGTTGGCCACGGCCGTTGCGGTAAAAAATATTGTTAGAGATCTGGATATCTCTTCGCGTGTTGTCCGCACCCCAGCGCGAGAAATAAACTCCGCTACCGTCATTGTCAAAGACAAGATTATTGTGAAAATTGATCCGTTCGGTGGGCTTTCCGCTTTCGACAGACAATGCAAATCCAGCTCCGCGGCAGGCGTGAATCACATTGGAGAAGATTTCAATATCGCTGACTGCGCCGAAGTATGAGCCGACGTAAACACCCTGTCTTGCCAAGTCGTGGACCAGATTATGATGAACCTTTCCACGCTTGCTTGTCTCCTTGATGACGATGCCCTCCTTGTCGCTGTCTAAGACATGATTGTAAGCGACCTCGAAATCGACGGCGCCTCCAATGCTGAGCGCCTCGTGGGGCGGTTCACCTTGCCGCGGCACGTCAGGCGGTGCCAAGTCCCAGGTCGTCGCTCTGACAATGGTGTTTCCAATGATCCGGATCCGCTCCGTTCCCCTGTCATCGTGGTTGGTGTCCCACACCGCGATGCCGGACGAATAAGTTCCCCTTGTTGTGTTATTAATCAACTCGACATCGGAGCTGTCCCTGACGGCGATTTCGGCGTCGTGCGAATTGATCACAGTCAGATTCGCAACCCGAATGTGCGAAACACCCTCGATTTGAATAGCTCCGTTGTTCAATACCCCCGGAACAAAGGCGGGCAACTGAATTGATTCCGCGTCCAATATAGGCTCCTCGCGGGGATATGCCGATAAAGTTGATCCACGCATCCGGCCGCCCGGAGTTTCGTGGTCGAACTTGCTTGGATAGAACGTATCGGCCACCACGCACGATGACCGTATCGCCGGCGACAGCCCGTTCGGCCGCGTGGCTGATTGTCGCCCAAGGGCGATCGGCCGTTCCAGGTCCGTCATCGTTTCCATTGACCGCGACAACGTGCGTTACTGCATATCTAACAAGAAATCCTTCGAGTCTGGCTCTCTTTTGTGCGACGGCAGACGATAATGCACCACACCAAATTCCAAAACAAAGGAGTATGAGCCTTGCAATAGGCGCAGCTGGTGTCCGTCGGCTCGAGCTCGATTTTTGAAGCTGCATTTGTCTGCTCTCAGTTTGAAAGAATTGTAGCTGGACGAGCATTCTAAGTCGTAGGTCAGTACCATGCAGACGCAGAAAATTGTAACTTCTAACGCGCGCCATCGGAGCCGACAAATTCTCTTCCAAAGGAGCTTGAGAGGTGCCCCGAAGAGTGTGTTTGGATTGATCTGGCCGCGCTGAGGAAACGACGGAGAAATATTGATGCTTCTATAGAAATCTTCGCGCCCGCACTGCCGTCCCGCGTACGACTGTTTTCAATATGAAGAACATCAGATAAGTGCTCCAATAAGTTAGCCTTGATCTTGCGAACAGTAACGCTTACCCGGTTCTGGGCCACGAGCAGATCGGCCAGTATCGGCCAACGCACAACTAGCCCGGAGCTCGCAAAATGGAGCCAGTCCCATCAAAAGCTCAAAATCGGTCGCAAGTCGGCAATTGGCTGACCTTTGGCCGCGAGCCCGAAGTTGATCAATAACTCAATTATGCTTTTTGGTGTGCCAAATGAATAGTGAACGATCATTTACAATCGTGTGTTGTTCCGAAATTGAGGATCCTAGTTGGCGATGGGTAGAGGCTAACCTGGCCGACGTAGGCGCACATTTCGAATTTGCCAAATGCGTTCCGATGAATTTGATTGAGAGGAGGCTTCGATTTCTCAATCTAGCTCGAATTCGCGGCTGCTTTCAGGCTGTTTGGCTTGCTAAGCGCTCCCGCGCCGCTGTTTTGCTGACGCACGGTCCAACCCTCGCGGCGTGGTGCGCGATCTTTGCGAGCGTGTTCGCAGTCAAAACGAAACTCTTCGCACATAGCTTTAATTTTGCCCAACTGCCCGGCCGTCTGAAAAGTCCAGTATTTCGTTTGGCCTTCAGGCGCATCGATCGTTTCGTCGTGTTCTCCGAAGCCGAAAGGGCATTGTATGCGAGAAGTTTCAAACTATCGAAAGAACGTTTCGACTTTGTTCACTGGGGAGTGCGGATTCCTAACCATACTCCAGAAGCACCATCCAATAAGCACGGTTATGTTTCTGCCGTTGGGGGAACGCTCGGGACTACCGCACGCTACTGGAGGCTGCCCACCAATTGCCTGATATCCCCTTTGTACTTGTGGTTCGCTCGACCAGTTTGGAGGGGTTGGTTATCCCCGCTAACGTAAAAGTGCATGTAAATCTTTCATTCGAGGCAAGCCAGAAAATTTTGCTGCATTCCCGATTCATGGTGCTCCCGCTTATGAATTCTGAGGTGCCATGCGGCCACGTAACCATCGTGGCAGCGATGCATCTTGGCAAAGCGATGATAGTAACAGCTTCTAGCGGCGTCGCCGATTACGTACGCGACGGTGAAAATGCTTTGATGGTCCCGCCGGCCAGATCTGACAAGCTCGTATCTGCAGCAAAGAGACTTTGGGAAGACAGGGCTCTCTGTGATCGTCTTGGTAACAATGGTAGGCTGTTCGCGTCCAGATTATGTACAGAAGAGGGAATTGCCGATCACTTTCGAGGCTGGCTCGTCGCGAATTTAGGCTAATCAATTGTGGAGGCCGTCTGAGCCGATCCGTCCCAGGGCGGTTCATCTGGACGAAAATGTAGATCGGGATTGCATGAAGCCGTATCCGACGTTAGACGTGCAAGACGTGCACCAAACAACGAAGCTCTAATTGGTTTATTTTCATACCGTACATGAATTGTTTGGCTATCGATCTTTTCAGGCAAGCGCGCGCCGATGATGTCGACCGATACAAAATTTCAACAAGGACCTGGTGATCGATACGATCGTCGCTATGATCGCTTTGGTGAGCAAGTTTTTGCGGCGCTCGCTTGGATCACATGGGTGTTTTGGTTCGGTGCTGTCGTAGTGAGACTTTGGAAAACTGTACATAACCTTGGTCTCCCAAACCAGCAACCAATCGCCATAAATGAATATCTTCATTTCATCAGCAGTTTTTGGTCCGGAACGCCGCTTTACATTCCCGGCGATCTTCACGGCTTCCACTATTTTCCTATCATGCTTATCATTGGCACGCCGCTGAGCTGGATAAATTTGCAGGTTGCCGGCGCGTTGTTCGGATTGGTATCGGCGGGATTTTTCACGTTCAGCGTATACTATCTCGCAAAGCAGATCTGGCCACGGCATCCTATTGCTGCCGCAGGCATTGTCCTTGCAGTCAGCGCCAAGGCAGCGGTGGTGTCACTTTGGCTCTTGCAGATGCAGATGTCTATGACGGCCGCAATGATTTGCGCTGCGGTCGCCGTAATGAAGGCTCAGTGGAGGGCAGTCGTTCTCTGGTTGATTTTGGCCATCGCACTGAAGCCGCTAGCGATCGTAATGGCACTTCTCGCCGCTTTCACGATTTCACAGACCAGGATCCGACTCCTTATTGGCGTTGTGGTTCTCCTCCTCCTTCCTTTTGCGTTTCGGAGTTGGAACTATCTCGCGGTCGAATATTCTAATTACTTACGGCAGCTGTCGCATATCACTGATGCGGCTCCCGGGGTTTGGCAAAATCAAGCGGACATTAGTACGCTACTCAATTGGCTGGGCGTCGATATTGGCGCACACGCCCGACTTGCGATGCGACTTGGGGGCGCGCTGGTCAGCTTGTTGCTGGCATGGCGAGTTGCTGCGCACTGCAACGCGCGTGCTACCGGTTTCGCTCTCCTTATTCTCGCTACGTGCTACGTGGGGCTTTTCAATCCACGTCAGGAGACTGTTTCATTCTTGCTAGTTGTGCCGGTTGTCGCAATGTTGGGCTTGTGTTTTCTCGGGCGAAATTGGCGAGATTGGCGTGGCTGGACGTGGATCATACTCGCAGTGGTACTGAGCGCGAAGCGCGTGGATGCAAACGGAGCTTGGGTTCTTCCGGGAGTTATGGTGCTGGTTTGGGCCGGATTGCTAGCAGTGATGCTAAATACGCGGCAATGGTGCGTATTGCTCTCTGGCGCGGCACCGGATCCGCTCGTCGGATCCTCGGCCGCTCCGCTTCCGACCGAATAAGCTTTGACAAGAGGAGGCAACCTTGTCTGACTTGCCTCCGCTCGAAGTTGAGTATCACTGCGTTGGCTAGCTCATCGCGTTTGCGTAGGATAATAGTACTTTGGCGGCGTACATTGGAGGTGTCTTCATGAAATATGTCTTCATCCTAACCATTATTTCGGGGGTCTCTGAAGCGGTGCTTGCAGATGAAGGTGCTACGATTAGGTTCAAGCTGCGCGTGGCGGACTCTACGGACGTTTGTCTTGCAAATTGCTCAAGCGAAAACGCTTCCTGTAAGCGTGTTTGTCCTACGACGTACAACGTGTCGTGTCTTAGTGCTTGCGACAATCAGGCTCAGGCATGCAGACAGAATTGCCGCCCAAGATGATTGCTGCTCCGCGAGGGCCGATCGTTGATTCTAGGTACGATGAATTCTAATGACGCAGCTAGCGCTTATTTAGAGATCTCACTTGGTCGTTGCAGCATGACGACAGTCGCATGACGCGCAAATCTGGCTTTCCACTTCTTAACTAAAACGGAATTGCAAATGCGCGTTGAGAGCCTGTGGTGGAATTCACCCAAATCGTGGCTAGGTCTCGCGTTCCTGGCAATTGTTCCATTCTTCGTAACAGACGTTCCGCCCCTCACCGATTTACCCAACCATATCGCACGTTACTATATCTTTCTGAATTTTGATCGGTCGGCATTTCTATCAAAATATTACGACGTTCATTGGCATCTTATTGGAAATTTGGGTATCGACTTAATAGTGCGTGGAATCGGACCTTGTTAGGAGCCGAGATCGGAGCGCGGATTGCAGTCGGCGCAATTCCGCTTCTTGCCGTGGCTGGAATATACTCGGTAAGTCGTGCGCTCAATGGTCAAGTTGCGCCTAGCGCGCTGGTGGCTCTACCACTCATCTATAATTGGCCATTCATAAGCGGATTTGTGAACTTCTCGTTGGCGGGAGCCATGGCGCTCCTCGTTTTTGCACTTTGGATTCTCGGCTGCGCGAGTTGGGTTTTGTCGCGCGACTACTTATTTTCGCTCCCCTGAGCTTTGCGACATGGTTGGCCCACATAGCCGGATGGGGGCTTCTGGGGCTGGCTGTGGCTGGTTTTGAGGGAGTGCGTGCATATAGGTCGCACGGGCTGACTCTCGTTCTCTGTTTAGTGTTGCAGTGGGGACTTTGCCGTTCGCACTGATGATATTGTTTACAATTGCCTGGCGCGGAGAAACGTCTGCGCCTATCGGTGTTTATTTCGCGTCCAATATTGTTTCTAGCAAACTCGTCTCTCTCGCAACGATATTCCGAGAGGAGTATCAGACTCTGGGACATTATAAGCACTCTGCTTTTCGTAGCGTTCGCGTTAGCGAGCTATCTTGCGGGCGGGATGACGATTGTCGTCCCAGCCATTGTTATCGCAATCCTCTATACCTTGATATTTTTTATTTGCCCGGATGGATTGTTTGCGGGGCAATTTGCCGATCGAAGATTACTCCCTTAATGCCGCAATCTTTTTGGCCCTCTCGATAGGTGTTGCCGACCGGCGGCGTTCACGAACGACCGCCAAAGGCTGACGCATTTCGCTGATTGCCGCTGGAGCCATTGTTCTGCTGCTCGCATCGCCGTTACGACAAGCAGCACGGGGAGCGGCTAAATCGGTCATACGATACACACCTCGCGCTGTTGGCACAGGTTCCTCCCCACAGCCGCATTTTTGCTTTGATGGTTGAACCCTGCGAAAAATCGTGGCCTCGTGGCCGCCTAGATCATCTGCAACAGCTCGTCATTCCCCGCCGAGAAGGCCTTGTGAATGGATTATTTCAGGAGAGCGGATTAAATCAGGTTGGAGCACGGTACCAAAGGCAAGCGGCTTCAATTCCAATATGACGGCGACCGTTCGCGACAGCTCCGTCTGGTTCCCTACATCCATGAACAATTGCACATGCCATCGTGCTTCCCTAGTAGTCCCATTAGAATTATTGGTTTGATTGCCCAGCAGCCGTTGCCGGCCTTCGACAAAGGCGGCCTGAAATCCATCGGTTTAGTCAACGATGATAGACTTTATAAGATTTCAAGCCCTTGATCGCAGGGCGATAAATGATGAGAGTGTTGATCTCACTATAGAGCTAGCTGGAAACTAGTTTTTTGGCACAGGCCTACGGAGTTGCTATTATCTGACTATCAAGTCGGTAGGGTTACAAGACATTTTCAATTCAGCCGTGTCTTCCGGCGATCTCTCCGCGGCTAGCTCTTTGAAGTGCATGTATGAGGGCAGCCTCGAAACATCTTGGCACTGGCTTTCCATGAGCTATTTTTCACCGTTGCATACGCGTTTTCCGAAATGGCTCGCCAATCTGGATTGCTCTGTAAAGCACCCACTCGATTTCTTGAGCAATCGCTCCTATGTCGCCAATGTCGACTAACACTCCATTAGAGCGCGACTTAAAAGCCTCGGCAGGCCATCCGGTACGGGTCGCGACGGACAGGCGTTCTACAGGCCATCGCTTCTATCGCTGGAAGATTGAATCCTTCGCTAGCGCTGGCGCTGACCAAGACATCACACGTCGAATAGAGATCTCGAAGACTATCTTGAGGAGGGAGTATTTTTTGTGCCAGGGGGCAATTCGCTTTCCAAGCGTATGCGTTCGCTCCCAAAACAAATGACGCGCAGTTTGGGAAATCGCTCGCGAACAAGTGCAAGAGCCGCAACCGATACAGAAAATCCCTTAAAAGGGCTACTCGAATAAAGACAGCCGATCGTGGGAATTGATTGTTTGTCGCGCTCGACTGCAAAAAATTGATCGTGGTCGACGCTATTAGGAACAACATCAACAAGGACGTCTCCATACTCGGCGCCAATTATGTTCTCAAGCCACTTGGAAACCACGATTTTGGCCAAAGGTAACCGA
>CAVVEA010000018.1:0-331303 GCA_963747165.1 uncultured Alphaproteobacteria bacterium
AAAATACGTCCGGTCCCGATCGCTAAAAGGGCCAATTGCTGTTCGACATAAACCAAATTGGTGTCATGAAGTGCGCCCCGGAGACTTGCGGAGTGGGGAGGCAGGAAGGCATGCACGGAACGACGCGTCCCTCCTTCTGGATCGCGGCCTTCTTCATCCCGTCGGGGTAGGCGGGCCCTCGACTGGATGTTCTGGCTCCGAGCCTGACGGTGTGGACCTAAGAAAAACGCGAAAATACGTCCGGTCCCGATCGCTAAAAGGGCCAATTGCTGTTCGACATAAACCAAATTGGTGTCATGAAGTGCGCCCCGGAGACTTGCGGAGTGGGGAGGCAGGAAGGCATGCACGGAACGACGCGTCCCTCCTTCTGGATCGCGGCCTTCTTCATCCCGTCGGGGCACTACAGGCTGGACGGGACCGGCAGCCCGATTCCCCGGCTCGTTCCAGAACGTTCCCCCTCCGCTCGATCTCAAGGGCCGCGTTGAGGATCTTCTGCTCGCGCCGGTGAGCGGCATGTACGGCCTCAAGGATCCCGACACCGGGAGGGTCGGCCCGTTCAACAAGGGCGCGATGTTCGGGTCGATCGAAGTTTTCCTGTTCATTCTCTCGATCGGCGGTTTCATGTCGGTCGTGTTCTCGACCGGCGCGCTCGACCGCGGCATCCATCATCTGTCCTATCGCTTCCGCGAACGCGGCGCGCTGCTGATCGCCATCCCGACCCTGCTGTTCGGCGCCCTCGGCTCCATCAAGGGCTGGAGCGACGAGTTGCTTGGCTTCTTCGCCATGATGATCCCGCTTATGAATCACCGCGGCGGTATGACGTCCTGTTCTGGCTGCGCCGCGGCGGGCTCCTCATCCATCGGAAACTTGCCCGCTGCAACAATGTCGCGCTCAAGGAAAAAGTTGAGGAAGGTCCTGTTAAACGCGATCGCGGCCAGCCGCCCGATGTCGTTCCAACTCGGCGCGCGCGCCGAGGTGATGATGTTGTTCGCCAGCTGGAACGTCAGGCCCGCCATCAGCTGGCGCGCATAACGCAGATATCCGTCCCGCAGGTCGTGGTCGGTCCGCGAAGGGGAGGGGACCGAGCGGACGCAGGTGATGAACATCTCGATTGTGCCGACGGCGATGAATCGCCCGCGTCATTGCGAACGCGCGAAATGCGAGCGAGGCAAAGCAATCCAGGGCCGCCTTTGCAGCCCTGCGAGCGAGCCTCGATTCACGCCATCGCCTTCGCGGGCGCCTTGTCGCCGTGGCAGAACTTGAACTTCTTGCCATTCCCGCAGGGACAGGGCGCGTAAGGGTCGCGCTGCGCGTCCTCGTTCTTGACCCAAAGCATCACGTCCGCAGGCGGGCGGCCGCGCTTCAAGAGCTGCCCCATCACTCCCATGAGCGGGCGGGTGTGTGTGAAGAACAGCTCGAGGCCGGCGCAGAGATAGTTGTGGCCTGGCTCGCCGTCCTTCGACAGTGCAAACCGGTCCTTCGGACAGCCGCCGTTGCAGAGAAAGCGTACTTCGCATTGGCGGCACTGTTTGGTGAGCCCGTCGCGCTTGTCGTCGACAAATTTGCGCATCTGCGGCGAGGCGACGAGATCGATGAGCGGAGTCGTCGCGATGTTGCCGAGCTTCTGCCCCGGCTCGACGAAGTGGTCGCAGGTATAAACATCGCCGTTGTGTTCGAGGGCGGGCCCGTAGCCGCAGGTCGGCGCATGGATGCAGAGGAGATGCCGGCCGAAATAGGCCTCGAGCGTCACGTCGAAGAGCTGGACGAACACGCGTCCCACGTCGCGGCGCACCCATTCCTCGAGAATGTCGATCAGAAAACGCCCGTATTGCTCGCCCCCGACCGAGCGGTCGGTGACGAGATCGCCGGTCTGCGTATAGAGGAGGCGCTTCTTGCCCGCGCCAGGATCGCTCCAGCCCTGGTTGGCGATGGCGAGCGTCTCGGCCGACGCCCGCTCGACGATCGGGATGAACTGGATCCATTTCGCGCCGAGTTCGTCGCGAAAGAAGCGGTAGACCCTGCGGCCATGCTTCTCGTTGGCGACGTTGACGGTGCAGAGGATATTGAACTCGACCCCGTGCTTGCGCAGGTAGCTCCAGCCGCGCTTGACGAGGTCGAACGTGCCCTGCCCCTTCCGGTCGCGCCGATAGGCGTCGTGCAGCTCGCGCGGCCCGTCGACGCTCAAGCCCACCAGAAAATTGTGCCGCTTGAAGAACCAGTGATGCTTCCCGCGGTCAATATAAGCGGCCAATCGACTATTGTTGGCCAAGCTGCTCTCTGTGCGCTCGTATGCCAGACTAGAGTGCCGTTATCGAAGGCAGGAGCCAGCCGAAAGCTACGCTTATTTTGTGGGTCGACCTTGGCTAAAATACCCCAATTGACTGGATGCCGATCAGTAATCCCGATCAGTGCATCGAATACCAGTGTTGCGGCCCACCACTCCCTCGCCTCTTGAATTTGAAGGGCTCGACAGATATCGGCATTGGATCCAACGCTGTGAGGGCGGCCGCGCTTCTTGTCAATCAAGGAACGCTGTAAAATGTCTGACGCATGAATGAAGCGTTCTGGAGCAGTCTCTTTTGCATACCCAAAAAAGAACTCTATGACAGCGCCCGGAATGCCTCGTTCGTCTATCCCTACGAAGCAGCGTGGGACCGCAACGCCGACGACTAGCGAGAATTGCCAAGCGAAGACTTCGGCCCATAACTGACCTGCTTGCCAGCCTTCGGCATTCTTAAACAGGTAGCGATGTCCCGGTATCAACCACGGTAGCGGTGGGTCGCTTGGGCAAACCAGTAGCTTTTTCGGCTTTGAGCCAACTGGGAAAATTCGGTTATCTTCATCGGTTGCCCACTGGGACACATCTACGGGCCCGATCGTCGAAACGTCTATCACCAGCACAACTCAATTTTGGTGCTTACCCGGTGCTTACCCGCTTAGAATCGGCAAAAACCTTGAAAGGGGTAAACCACTTAAATGATTGGCGCACCCGACACGATTCGAACGTGTGACCTTTGCCTTCGGAGGGCAACGCTCTATCCAGCTGAGCTACGGGTGCTTCGAGGGTTCATTTAGCCGATTGATCTGACCTCGGCAACGGCCAAACCGGGCTTGGTTCAGGCCAGGGCGTGCCCCGGAAGTCCGAGAGTAAAGGCTCGACTCCTAGGGAGCGTGGCCTCAATGGCGGTGCTCCCGCGACCGTCAATGATATCTGGCAGTGCTGCAGCGCTTCCATAAGCGGCATTTTCGCGGCGGCCGGCACACGGAGCCCTTATACCGCTCGCCGTGCAGGTTGCCCGGGGTTAACATTGCGGCGTGTCAGCGAGCCGGGTCGCCCATGAATGAAGCGAACGCGATATTTGCGTGGGGAAGTCCATCGGAGGACTTCGCGCTGTTCCGGACGCTTAGCGCCGAACAGCGGCTGAAGGCCTTTGGCGCGATGGTGCGTCAGGATCTCGTGCGCGGGCAGATGCTGGTGGCGCAAGGGGGGCCTTCCGACGCATTGTTCATGGTGTTGCACGGTGCGCTGGCGGTGCGCAGGGCCGGCCATGTCGAACCGATCGCCGAACTCCGTGCCGGCGAATTGGTCGGCGAAATCGGTTTCTTCGCAAATGTTCCGCGCACCGCGGATGTGATTGCGATCCGCGATACCAGCGTGCTGGTGCTGACCCGCGCCGCCTACCAGCAGCTTGCAGACGATTCGCCGGCGATCGTCGAGGCGCTGCTCGCGGCGCTCGCGCTGCGTTTCGCCAGGGAGACCGCTCGCCTCACGCCTGTTCGGGCTTCGCCGAAGGCGCGAACCGTGGCCCTGATCGACGGTGGATACGAGCCGGTGCCGCACGCGTTTGATCGCCGCATGCGCGATGGGCTCGCCGCGACCGATGCCGAGATCGTCGATCCCGCCCGTGTCGAAGCCATGTTCCCCGGGCGCGCGCTGGATGCGCGCGAAGTCGCCGACTGGCTCAACAAACTCGAACACGTCGCGCCGCTGGTGGTTTACATCGGCGGCCGCGAGGACTTCGGCATGGGCGCGCAAGGCCATTCGCCAGGCCGACCTGGTGGTGTTCGCGTGCCGTGGCGAGGCGCCCGCGCCGGCTCTGACGGGTGTCGAAGCCTTCGCTTGCGAGGTTCATCCCCCCTCGGCACGGCGGCTCGTTCGCATTCACGACCGGCGGCGCGGGGAGGTCAGCGGGACTGCGGCCTGGCTTGCCAGGTTGCCCTCCTTCATGCATCACCATGTCGCGCTGGAAGATCAGCTCGATATCGACAGCTTGATCCGTTTTCTGTCCGGCCGCGCCATCGGCTTCGTCGCTGGCGGCGGCGGCAGCCTCGGAACCGCGCATGTAGGGATCTACAAGGCGTTTCGCGAGCGAGGCGTGATGTTCGATATCTTCGTCGGCACCAGCGTCGGCTCCGCCATGGCGGCCGGATTTGCCAAGAACTTCGAGGCCGAGGACCTCGAGCGCGGCACGCACGAAATCTTCGTCAGGAGCCGCAGCTTCCGGCGGCCGACCTGGCCGCGCTACGCGCTGCTGGATCACAAGGTGTTCGATCGCGCCCTTGCCGATCAATATGGCCGCGACTGCCGGATCGAGGATTGCTGGCGGCCTTTCGCGGCGGTCGCAACCAATCTCTCGAACCATAATCTCGAATTGATCCGGTCGGGACCGGTCTGGCAGGCCGTGCGGGCGTCGAGCGCGATTCCCGGACTATTGCCGCCGTTCTATACCCCGGAAGGCGCGATGCTTGTCGATGGATGCCTGATCGACAACGTTCCGCTGTTGCCGATGCATCAACTCAAGAGCGGCCCCAATCTGGTCGTGCATTTCGGCGAGCCGGAGGTCGAGACATTCGACGTCGAGTATGAAGCGCTGCCGGGACGGCTTGAACTGATCGCGGCGATGCTGATGCCGTTCCGCAAGAAGCTGCTGCCTGCCGCGCCGAGCGCGGTCAACGTGCTGTGGCGAAGTCTCGTGGCGCACCAGCGTTACGATGCGCTGCCGACCGCGCCGCTCGATCTGGTGATGCGGCCGCCGCGTCCGCTCGGGGTCGATGTGACCGACTTCGATCGTCATACCGACATTTTTCTGGAATCCTACCACTGGGCCCGAGAGGCCATCGTGGCGCTGGAGGCCGAAGGCAATCCGGCAATGGCCGCCATGCTTGCCGCCAGCAAACCGGCCCGGCAAAACGACCCCGCCGCCCTGCCGAACTTACAGGCGACGCCCCCAACCGAGCCACGGTTGCGCCGGGGATGATATGGCCGCCTGGCCTGATCGGGCGCGCCGGGGTCGATGATGTCGACGGCCCGATTGTCGCGGCGGGCGGAGTCTGTAAACTGTCTTGAGGAAAAACGCTCAACTCAAAGCCGCGCCTCAAGGGAGAAAAGTCCATGCGTCCGCTCGAATTCGGTTGGTACCTGCCGACGCACGGCGACACCACGGCCTATGGGGTGATGGAAGCCCAGGTGGCGGGGTCGCCTGAATTATGTGACCGCGTGGTGCAGGCCGCCGAAAAAGCGGGCTTCGAATATCTCCTGATTCCGGTGGGTTCGGTGTGTTGGGAGGCCTGGATCACCGGCGCGTTCATGGCGGCGCGTTCGGCGAAGATCAAGCCTTTGATCGCGGCCCGGCCCGGTTACATCAATCCGGTGCTGCTGGCGAAAATGATCTCGACCTTCGACCAGATGTCGGGCGGACGCATCTGCATCAACCTGATCGCGGGCCAGAACGAAAGCGAAGTCGAGGGCGAGGGCGTGCGCTACGCCAAGGAAGAGCGCTATGCGCTGATGGAGGAGGAAGTTTCGATCCTCAAGGCGCTATGGACCACGCGCGGACCGGTGAATTTTGCAGGCAAATTCCACACGCTGTCCGGCGCCCATATCCGGCCGCGACCGCTACAGCAGCCGTTTCCGAAATTCTATCTCGGCGGCGGCTCGCGTCAGGCCTGGGAAATGTCGGCCAAACATTCCGACGTGCATCTGTTCTGGGGCGACCTGCCGGAACGGATCGCCGCCAACATCACCGAGATCAGGGAGATGGCAACAGCGCATGATCGCGGCAACGACATCGGCTTCGGCATGCGCCTGCAGGTGATCTGCCGCGAAGATGAAAGCGAGGCATGGGAGGCCGCCGATATATTGGTGCGCAGCGCGACCGAACGTCAGAAGCAGGAGATGAAGACGCTCTACAACAAATCCGAGGCCAACCAGCGGGTGCAACAGCTCGCCCGCGAGCACGGCGATCTCCTGATGCCGCATCTTTGGACAGGCATCACCAAGGTCCGGCCGGGCGCCGGGATCGCGGTGGTCGGCAATCCCGCGCAATGCGCAGCGACACTGCAGCAATTCATTGACGCCGGCTGCCACTCGTTCTGCCTGTCCGGCTACCTGCACGACGAAGAGGCCGAGCGCTTCGGACGGCTGGTCCGCCCGATCCTCGCCGAAAACAATCGCGGCCGACTGGCGGCGTGACGCGGCGGCCGATCAGGCGTGGCAACTGACCACCGGCCAAACAATCCGTTTGCGCGAAATCAATACTCTGTAGTGTCCAGCTCGGCCTTATGCTCCAATGGAAGACCGAGCCTGCTCGGAGAAAGTTGTTCCATGGACATCAATATTCTCCGCAAGCTGGAGCAGCGTCTCGGGCCGATCCACGCCCGACAGCGCTTGGGGATCGAGAAGGATCACGAAGCGCAGACTTTTGGTCAAGGGCTTACCTTCTTTCATCTGGAGAATTCGTCCCTGGCGCCAGCGATCATTCGAGCGGCGCTGAAGCTCACCGGCCTCTATGGGCGCGCCGAACGGAATGCAGGGCGCATTGTCGTCAAGCGAAACGAGCTGAAGTTTGCCGCGTTGCCCGCGCTGTTCGACGGCTACACCATTCTCCACATCAGCGACATGCATGTGGACATGAGTGAAGCGGCCATGCGGCACCTGATCGAACTCGTCGACGGCATGCCATACGATCTATGCGTTCTGACCGGAGATTACCGAGGAAGGACCTTTGGTCCGTTCGAGGCGGCGCTGGAGGGCGTGGCGGAAGTGCGCGCCCACCTGCGGCCGCCGATCTATGGCGTGCTCGGCAACCACGACACCATCCAGATGGTTCCGGCGATGGAAGCCATGGGCATACGGATGCTGCTCAACGAATGTGAAGCGATCGTACGCGGCGATCAGCGCATCCATCTGGCCGGGATCGACGACGCGCACTTCTTCAGGGTCGACAACATCGAAAAGGCGGCGGCGCAAATCCCGACCGGCGAGTTTTCGATCCTGTTGTCGCATACGCCGGAAATCTATCGCCAGGCGGCGCATGCCAATTTCGACCTGATGCTGTGCGGCCATACCCATGGCGGCCAGCTCTGCCTTCCCGGATCGATCCCGATCAAGCTGGAGGCGGCATTGCCGCGACGCATGGGAGCCGGGGCCTGGCAGTATCACAACATGAGCGGCTACACGTCCGTGGGCGCGGGATCGAGCGTCGTTCCGGTGCGCCTGAATTGTCCGCCGGAAATCACCCTGCATTGCCTTCGGCGCGGCTGACGCGCGCATTTGAGTTGAAAACGCTCTAATAGGGTCTGTCGCGCAGATTTACATGATAGAGCAAGCGGGACAGAATTAACTCGCCGATGAAGAAGATCACCATGCCAAGCGCGATGTCCGCCATCGTCAGTGAAAGCGCATCGCGGCATGCCAGCATCGGAAACAGCGATTCCGGCACCTGATCGAGCCCGAGCGCCTGGCTGCTCGGCGGAAAATTGAGGCGCCGCTTCACGAAACTGGAGAACAGGTCGCCCGCCATGGCCGTGGCGGCGACGACGGCGCCGATCGTCCAATCCAGGCCGATCAGAGGCGCGCTCGCTGCAGTGACGAAGGTCGACGACAGGATGCCACGGATGGTTTTCGAGGGACCAAACAACGGCCGCCCATCATAGAGTATAATTCCGTTATCCAGCGGCCGGGCAAAGCGCTGGCCGAACAGCTTTTTCGCGGCGATCGGCGTTCCGTTCGCCAGCGTCAGCAGCACCAGGAGTTGCAGGATATGCAAGAGCTGCATCGTGGCAGCCTATCTCAACCCGCGCCGATTGTCAGTCGACTCCTTGCCCGGCTTCAAGCCGTTGTGTCGCCGTGCCGGGTTTCCGCATCGCGCTGCGACAAACAGAAAGCTCAGGCGCTAGATCGGAACGATAACCTTGCCGATCGGCCAGAGCGCAATGCCGGCGAGTTTAAGGTGCGCCCAGGCGAACGGGATGCCGATGATGGTGACGGCCAGCGCGATCGCCGTGACGAGGTGGGCCAGCGCAAGCCACCATCCCGCCAGCACAAGCCAGATGATGTTGCCGATCACGCCCAGCGGCCCGGTGCCGATATCGGGCTGGCCGGTGAGGCTGTCGCGCCGCACCGCCTGTTGTCCGAACGGCAGCAACGTATAGACAGCGATATTGAACGCGGCCCTTGTCCACGGCAGTCCGACAATGGTGATGGCCATGATAATGGCCGCGAGCACCCACGCCGCCGCCATCCAAAGGCCGCCAAAGACGATCCAGAGCAGGTTCAGCAGGATGGAAACAGGAGGCATGCGATTGCTTCGAGGCTGGAACAATGGACCAAAGCGCCGCGCGATCTTAGGGGCGGAGAGCGGTCTTGGCAAAGGCAGGCATCGGGCTTGGCAAGCCGGCCCGCGTGCCAAACGCCCCAAATCCTGATTTTTCCTTGGTAGGGCCGCAATTCGGGAGTCACGTGTTTCGACGGACGGTTTGGTGGGAACCCAGAATGAAGAGATTTATCCTTGCGTCGGTCATATCCTTGGCGCTTGCGCCGGCCGCGTTGGCCCAGAGCCGTGGCGGCGACGCCGCCTTGGGCGCCGTGTCGGGCGCAGTGGTGTTCGGTCCGGTGGGCGCGGTTGCAGGCGCCGTGGTTGGATATACCGCGGGACCGTCGATCGCGCATTCCTGGGGGTTCAGAAGATCCGGTCCGAGGCGAGTTGCCCGGGAGAGATCCCGCGAAACCGCGCCCAGTCGCGTGAGCCAGAATGCGACGGCGGCAGGTCCGGAGCCAATCGCTCGGGCTTCGGCGCCGCCGAGGGCCGCGCCATCCGCACCCAAGCTGCCCGCGGCGCCGCCGGTTCAGGGCCTCGAATAAACGCGTCTCTGCGCTTCGCCACATCTTGTCTGCCGAAAAACCCTGGCACATGATTTTTCCCTGCCAAAAGGGGGAAAGCCGATGTCCGCTCGCGTGCTGATCTTTCTGGTCGCGCTCGCCCTGCTGCTGCAAACCGGTGTCAGCCGCGCCGACGCCATCGATGGTGACTGGTGCAGCACTGACGGCATGCGAATGTCGATCCGCGCCGAAAGAATTACGATCCCGAGTGGAAAGCAGATCGAGGGCAATTACAGCCGCCACGCCTTCGATTACGTCGTTCCATCAGGAGAGAACGGCGCGGGCGATGTCGTGAATATTATCCTGCGCGGGGAGTATCTCGCGCTGTCGCGCCAGGGGCCGGCCGAAAGCCCGCTGCGGGAATGGCATCGCTGCAAGGAAGGCATCAGCTGAGCGCGGTCCTGCGCCTGCCGCACGCATCTTTCGCGCAAGAGTATATCCGTATTCCTACGGGCCGATTCCAGCGACTTCACGCGCGATCGCCCAACGAAGCTTAAAGCATTCGAAGCTAGGCTTGGAAGCGAAGATCCTACAGGCCGTATTCATGCAACGCCTCTCCATCGCGGCGGCGCCGGTCGGAACCGGCGAGAGCAGGCGTTCATTGACGCCCGAGGCGCTGGCCCGGCGATCGGCCCAGCGCCGTTCCATGTATATCGCGCAGGGCGTCAGCTACATCGTCGATGCCGTGATCCTGCAGTTCTACTACGTCGCAGGCACCACTGGCCCGGCAAGCGCGGTCCTCTATCTTGTGTCGGGCGTTACCGTCACGTCGATCGCGCTGTTGCTCTCCGAGATCAATTTCAACGATCGTTTCAAAGACCATTATCTTACCGTTCCCCAAAGCATCATCGGCATCACGATCCAGCTGGTCGCCATCTACCTTGCGCCCGAAGTCGGGTTCTATTTCGTATGCATCAATTTCATCATTCTCGGCTTCGCATCGCTTCGCACGACGGCGCGCCAAATCGCACTTGTCTGGACCTATTCGACGGTCGGCCTCTCGGTCCTGTTCCTGATGACCGACAAGCCCATCAGCATGCCGATGTTCACCCGGATGGAGCATCTCCTCGCGCTGGCGTGTTTTGTAACCGCGCTGGGTCGCTTTGCATCGACGGGCCTCTATGGCAGTTCGATGCGCGAGGCGCTCTACAAGAACAGCAGCGAACTGAAACGCGCCTATGCGCGGATCGAAGAGCTTGCTGATCTGGACGAATTGACCGGGGTCCACAACCGGCGATGCATCATGAAGATACTGAACGAGGAAATTGACCGGGCCCAACGTGGCCAACGACCATGTTCAGTCGCCATGATCGATCTCGACTCTTTCAAGAGGATCAATGACCGGTTTGGTCATCCGGTCGGCGATGAAGTCTTGCGATCCTTCGCCATCGCCATGTTCGCCAACGTCAGGTCGATCGACAAAATCGGCCGCTATGGCGGCGAGGAATTTCTGCTTATCCTGCCGGACGCCGCGATGGATCAGGCCGTGCGGACGCTGGAGCGATTGCGCCTGATGATTGCCGACCTCGACTGGCTGGCGATCTCGCCGAGCCTGGTCGTGACCATGTCCGCCGGCCTGGCTGCGGTCCGCAGCGACGACACCGCCGACAGCTTGCTGGCCCGGGCCGATAGCGCGCTCTACCGCGCCAAGGACGCCGGCCGCAATTGCGTTATCGCCGACAGCCTCCGCGCCGCGCCGCCGGTAGTTCGAATAGGGCAGCCAGAATCGCAGGCGAGCTGAGAACGGCAAACGTCTCGCGCGAATTCACGTGCCGCCGACATTTTACGCGGGTTGAACAGGCGCGCGTGCGCAGATCAGCCGCGATGGCGGTCGTTGCGCGCATAGACCGAGCGGCTTTCCTGCATCGGGCGGCTGGCCGAACTGGCACGCGCATGACTGAGGATCCGAACCGGCGGCTTCAGTTCTTCCAGGAAAATCGGCCGGGAGAAATAGTAACCCTGGGCATAGCGGATCTTGGTGGCGGCTTGCAGATAGGCCAGTTCTTCGTAGGTCTCGATGCCTTCCGCGATGACGGTCATGCCGAGCGCCTCGCTCAGCGACTCGATCGCCCGCAAAATGCCCTGGCTGCGCGGACGCTTATGAATGTCGGTGATGAACGAGCGGTCGATCTTGATCTCGTCGGCGGTGATGTCGGCCAGCGCCGACAGCGACGAATAGCCGATCCCGAAATCATCGATCGAAACCCCAACGCCGAGGTTGCGGAAGATCGGAAGGATCTCGTCCTGGAAGTGGGTTTTCGCCACGAAGGCGTCTTCCGTCACCTCGATCATGAAACGCTTGGGATAGCCGGTGGCCTCGAGCGCCTGCGCGAACGACAGCATGAACGCAGTGTTACCGGCCTGCTTCGCGGCGACGTTGATGCTGATGATGGTATCGGCACCGAAGGTCTCGTTGATGAGATCGATCGATTTGACGATCTCCGCCAGCACCAGATGCGTCAGCTCGTCGATCAGTCCGAGCTCGACAGCGAGATTGACAAAGGTGCCGGGAGCCTGAATGACGCCAGTGTCGTCGCGCAGACGGACCAGTGCCTCGATGCCCTTGATGTCCTGGGTGCGGATATCGACCTTGGCCTGGAAAGCGCAGCAAAAACGCTTTTCCAGGATGGCAAGCCGCAGCGACTGCTCGACTTTCATTCGCGCTTCCGCCTCGCGCTCCATGCTGGCGTCGAATAGCACCGCCGCACCCTTGCCGTCGTTCTTGACGCTGTACATCGCGATATCGGCGTTCTGACATAACACGTCGAAGCTGCGGCCGTGATCGGGATAAAGACTGACGCCGATCGAGGTGGAAGCAAATATCTCCGATCCCTCGATAAAGAACGGCGCCTTCAGCCGCCGCAGCGTAAAGTCGATATATTCCGCCACTTCCTGCTCGCTCTGGATCGGATTGAGGAGCATCAGGAATTCATCGCCGCTGATCCGCGACAGCATGTCCGTGTCGCGCAGGTTCAATCCAACGCGCTTGGCAAATTCGACCAGAAGCGCATCCCCGGTCGCATGCCCGTAATAGTCGTTGATGTGCTTGAAATTATCGATATCGAGGAATGCGAGGGCGAATTTGCCTTCCGCGTCGGTGCGCTGCAGAAGGCCGTTGGCGTGATGCTCAATGACGCGGCGCGCCGGCAGATCGGTCAATTCGTCGTAATAGGCCGACCGGAACAACTGGTCCTCGAACGCTTTTTGCGCGCTGATATCGACGGAGCTCGAAAGCAACAGATTGCGGTCTGCGATACGAACCGGCCTATGGGTCGTGAGCAGCACCTGCTTGCCGCCGGGATGAGCCAGGGATTCTTCGACGACGGCGGTGCGGCCGGCGCGCAGCAATTCCAGCCCGGCTTCCTGGCGCTTTGCAAGTTCCTTTGAATGTTCCGCCGTCCCGTCAACGGCAATCCGCAGCTGCGCTGCGGCGGCGTCGTTCACCAGCAGGAGACGGCCTTGCTCGTCCTGAACCGTCACGCCGGTCGGAAGCATTCTGAAAACATCCTTCAGAATGCCCAGTTCGGGTTCGGCGACCTGCAGATGGTGTGGGGCGCGGCTTTGCATGATACGGAGCTTGCCAAACTCCGTTGTAGGTTTGGTTAAGCGAAGCCGAAAAACACGCTGACACCAGTGTAGCCGGCCATTCGGGCGGAGACGCAGCGAGTTGTCACTAACGGAGCGTTAATGGCGATCCGCCGGGTTATGCAAGCGCCCTGGGTCGGCACGGCTCAAGCCGGCGGGAGACGGCACTGCATCGTGCAATGAACCCCGGTCTTCAAGAAACTGATCTCGGTTCTGCCGTCGAAAGCCGTGAGCGCCGACATCAGCAATTTGGTGCCGAACCCGGCATTCCCGATCGCCTCGACCGCAGGGCCCTCGGTCTCATCCCAGGCAATGTTGAGGCGACCGTCGGTGACGGACCATGATACCTGCAACAGCCCGCGCGCCGAGGAAAATGCGCCGTATTTGCCGGCGTTGGTGGCAAGCTCGTGAAACATCAAGGCAAGGCTGACGGCCAGTTTGGCCGGAAGGAACAACGAATTGCCGTTCAGGGTAAACCGGACATGGCCGTAGGGACCGAGTTCGGAGATTAGAAGATCCCTGATGTCGCAGCCGCTGGCGTCGACCTTCGCGATCAGGTCGTCGGTCGCCGACAGCGCCCGTATCCGGTGGTCGATAGCGGCCCAGATTTGCGGCTGATCGTGCAGCACCTGGTGAAGAACGGCGTGAATGGTCGACGTCTTGTTTTTCAGCCGGTGCTGAAGTTCGTCGACGACGAGCTTGCGATACTCTTCCTCCTGGATCAGGCGCTTTGAGATTTCCCGCTGCTGCGTGGCGATCGATCGATAGTGTTCGATGCCCCATATCGTGAAGCCGCACACGATCAGATAGATCACCAGCAGCGCCATTCTGGCAAAGTCGGCGGCGGTGTCGCCAAAATTCACGATCGTGCCCAGCGCGCCGCCGAGTACCGCGGTCGCGATCCCGATCCGGAGACCGCCGAAGGCCGTAGCAAACAGAACTGCAGGAATGTACGGGGTGAAGAATATGTCGCTCCGGATCTCGGAAAGAGACCATCGCGCGGCGGTCGATAAAGCGAGGCAGGAGACCGCAAATCCCACGCTGAACAGCGCTGATGGCCGGGATGCTCCTTGCCAGCCTCGCCGAAACTCGTCGATCAATTTCATCATGGGTCACAAAGGTCCGACGTTCAGTCCATCCCGGTAGGGAGAGCATAGGGCAAAATCGGCAATCCGGTGTCATAAAGTGATGTCGGAACCTTATAACAACCTAAGGGTGCATTTGAAGCATGGCTTGCGTTGTTCCCGATCAGCGGGAATATTGTCGCCAACAAGCAAGAATAATGGGAGGAAACCGATGATCCGTCAGTATCGCGCCCTGGTCGCGCTGGCCGTGCTGTCAATCGCGGCGATCGGGAACGCAGGCGCGGAACCTGTTCTCGCGATCGCGGCGATGCCGGAAGATGTCGGCCTGTCGTCAAGCCAGCTCGCGCGCATTGAGGCGGTGACGCAAAAGCACATCGAATCCGGTGTTCTGCCGGGCGCGGTGATGCTGGTGGCGCGGCGCGGAAAGATCGCCTGGTACAAGACGATGGGTTTTCGCGACCGCGCCGCCGAGCCGATTCGATCTTCCGCATCTATTCCATGACCAAGCCGATCGTTCGGTCGCGGCGATGATGCTGGTTGAGGAAGGCCGGATGCAGATCAGCGACCCGGTTTCGAAATATCTGCCCGAAATGGGATCGATGAAGGTCGGCACCGAGAAGGTCGCGGACGGCAAGCCTGCCCTCGAACTGGCCGAACCCGCGCGCGAAATGACGGTGCAGGACCTGCTGCGGCATACGTCCGGCTTGATCTATGGCACCCGAGGCAAGTCGCTGGTCAACGCGGCCTATATCGAGGCGCAGATCGGCAATCGCGATTTCTCTACCGAGGAATTTGTCGCAAAACTGACAAAACTGCCGTTGCGGTTCTCGCCCGGCGATCGCTGGGAATATGGCGTCTCGACCGACGTGCTCGGCCGCGTGGTCGAGGTCGTGTCGGGCAAGAAGCTCGGCGAATTCCTCAACGAACGCATCCTGAATCCGCTCGGCATGTCCGATACCGGCTTCTTCGTGCCGGCCGACAAGCTTTCCCGCGCCGCGCAGCCCTGGCAAAATCCGGAAGGACCTCCGATGACGCCGCGCTTCGATGTGGCGCAGAAACCCCGCTTCGAATCCGGAGGCGGCGGCCTCACCTCCACGATCGACGATTATCTTCGTTTCGCGATCATGCTCGCCGACGGCGGCGAGTTTGCCGGCAAGCGGTTGCTCGGCAGCAAGACGCTCGAATTCATGACCTCCGATCACGTCGGCGTACGGCCGGGCCGGCCGCCGGGGCTCGGGTTCGGCCTCGGCTTCGAGGTTCGTACCAGCGTCGGGGATTCGGCGCTGCCGGGCTCGCTCGGGGAATATGGCTGGGCGGGCAACGCCGGCACCCTGTTCTGGATCGATCCCAAGGAGCAGCTGATCGCCATCTACATGGTTCAGGTCAGCGACGGCGACCGCATCATGCTGCGCAACCAGTTCAGGACCATGGTGCAGTCGGCCATCATCAACTAATCTCTGGGATATCAACAGGAGAGCGACATGGGACGGTTGGACGGCAAGGTCGCGGTGATCACCGGCGCGACAAGCGGCATCGGACTGCGCACGGCGGAGATCTTTGTCGCCGAGGGGGCCAAGATCGTGATCGCCGGGCGCCGCGCGCCGGAGGGCGAGGCGCTGGCAAAAAAACTCGGCGCCAATTGCCTGTTTCGGCAGACCGATGTCACGGTGGAAGCACAGATGCAGGCGCTGATCGGGCAGGCGGTGGAGAAATTCGGCCGTCTCGATTGCCTGTTCAACAACGCCGGCGGTCCGGCGCAGACCGGCGGCATCGAAGGCCTCGATGTCGATCGTTTCGACGCCGCGATGGCGACATTGGTGCGCAGCGTCATGCTCGGCATGAAACATGCCGCGCCGCATATGCGCCGCCAGGGTTCCGGCAGCATCATCAACAACGGCAGCATCGCCGGCCGGCTCGCCGGTTTCTCATCTTCGGTGGTGTATGGCGCCGCCAAGGCCGCCGTCATTCATCTTACCAAATGCGTGGCGATGGAGCTCGGCGAAGCCGGCATCCGCGTCAACAGCATTTCCCCGGGCGCGATCGCCACCGGCATCTTCGGCAAGGCGCTCGGCCTCTCGGTCGAGGCGGCGGAGAAAACCCCCGACGTGATGCGCGAGGTCTACAAGACCGCGCAGCCGATCCCGCGCGCCGGCCTGCCCGAGGATATTGCCCATGCCGCGGTGTTCCTCGCCAGCGACGAATCCAGTTTCATCAACGGCCATGATCTGGTGGTCGATGGCGCCATCACCGGTGGCCGCAACTGGACCCAGCAACAGCAGGGCTATGTCGCCTTGCGCAAGGCATTTGATCAGGGCGCGGGATGAGCACCCGTCATTCCGGGTCTGTTGCTGCGCACCATCCTGGAATGACAAATCCGGGCTGTGGCACTTAGAACCAGACTCAGGGAGAATACCCATGTCCACAACATCCGCCATGGTGCTGGCGCGACCCGAAGCCCGGCCGCTTTACATGGCCGTGATCGCCGGTCTCGCCTGCGCGTTCGTGATCGGCAAGGCGCTGCCGGTCATGATGGACGCGGTGTCGACGGTGGTGGCGCCACTATGCGCCAGCAGCGATCCCGCGGGGTCGACGCAGGATACCGTGGAACCGATCACCTCGCACGCGCTGCCGAATGTGCCGGGCAAGCGCGTCACCATCGTGCGGGTGTTCTACGGGCCCGGCGGATTTACCCGCCCGCACCGCCACGCAGGCTCGGTCACCGCTTACGTTACCAAAGGCGAAATCCGCTCGCAGCTCGGCGGCGGTCCGGTCGAGACCTTCAAGGTCGGCCAGTCGTTCTTCGAGCCGCCCGGCGCGACGCATTTGATATCGGCCAACGCCAGCAACTCCGAGCCCGCCGAACTTATCGCGGTGTTCGTGGCGGACGAAGGCGCTCAGCTCACGACGTTTCTCGAATAGCGGTAGCTGGTCGCGCCCTGTTCGGGAAGGCCGCCGACCGAGCCCGCGCATGTTCGCGGTCTGCGGCAACAGGGTTGATGGTCGACATGAACGCAAGAGTTGAAAGAAAACTGCGATTGCTTGTTGCCATCGTCGCTGCCGGGGGCATCGCGGGCATCGTGTTCAACCTCGCGCAGGGCCATACTTCGCCCACGTATCTGGCGGTGGGAGCCTTGTATGGCCTGCTGATGTCCATCTCGCTTGGGGGCGTCGAGCTGTTGGTGTTGGATGGACCGCTGCGCGAGTGGCTCGGTGGTTTTTCGTTCCTGACCAATCTGATGATACGGAGCACGATCTATCTGGCGACCATCACCGTCATCCAGGGGTTTCAGCTTGGTGAGGTCATCGCCGGAGTGACCCCCATAACGTCCGGTAGGATTTTCTGGTCCAGTTTTATCTACTCCGCGGTGCTCTCGGTCGTCATGAATCTGGCTCTCGGAATCACCAACATCATCGGGCCGCGCGCATTCCTGAATTTTTTCATCGGGCGCTACCATACGCCGGTCGAGGAAAAACGCTTTGTGCTTTTTGTCGACATTGCGGGATCGACGGGGCTCGCCGAGCGGCTCGGCGGCATCGCCATTCACCGCCTTCTCGACCGTACGTTTCGTCTGCTCACCCTTGCGGTCGTGGATTATCGCGGCGAGGTGCTCGACTATGTCGGCGATGAGGTGATCGTGACCTGGACCGAACGCGCTGGCGCGGTGGATTACCGTCCGCTGCGTTGCTTCGTGGCGATGCGCGACGAGCTGTCGCGCGCATCGGGACAATTCGAGCGCGAGTTTGGCGCCGTGCCGAAGATTCGCGGCAGCCTGCATTTTGGGCCGGTGATTGTTGGCGAGATCGGCGACATCAAACGCGCCATCGTTTTTAACGGCGACGTCATGAACACCGCAGCGCGTCTCGAGGAACTCAGCCGCAATGTCGATGGCGGCTTTCTCGCATCCCGTGCCGCGATGGAGCAGTTCCGTTCAGCGCCGCCGTTCGCGGTTCACGATCTGGGGCGGCTGCCGATACGCGGACGCGCCGACGGCATCGACGTCGTCGGCATCGGCGCCTGATCCGTTCACCCAACCGGCTTGAGCGTTACCCGCAATCCGTCCCGTGGCTTCGGGATCGGCCACATCTGCCAGTCCGGCGTATAGCCGGGCTCGAGCGAGACGCTAAGGTTCTGCAGGAAATGCCGCGCGAAGCATTTTGCCTGCATGTAGGCGAAGTGCAGCCCGAGGCACATATGCGCGCCGCCGCCGAACGGCACCCAGGCAAAGCGATGGCGGCCGCGCTGCGCGTCCTCGGTGAACCGCAGGGGATCGAAACTTCCGGGATCGGGCCAGATATCCGGCATGTGGTGGGAGAACAGCGGATTGACGCCGACCATGGTGCCGGCCGGGATCGGGTAACCTTTGAAGGTAAGGTCGCGGATGGAGCGCCGCGGAATTGAAGGCACCGGCGGTTTCAGTCGCATCGCTTCCTTGAACGCCATCTCGGTCAGCGGCATGGCCTCGAGATTGTCGAATGTTGTCGGCTCGTCGGCCGCGATGCCCAGCGCCATGACTTCGTCGCGCAGTTTTTCCTGCCACTGCGGATGCGCGGCGAGAGCGCCGACAAAAGACGACAGCGACGAGGTCAGGGTGTCGTGCGCCGCCATCATCAGGAAGCTCATGTGGTCGATGATGTCCTGGGTCGAGAGCAGCGCGCCGTCCTCGTGGGTGGCGTGACACAGCTGCGAGAACAGGTCTTCGCCGCCCTTGGCGCGGCGGATCGGAATCTGCTCGGAGAAGTAGGCGACGATGCGTTTGCGGCCGCGAACGCCGCGCGCCATCTGGGTGCCGGGCAGCGGCTTGCGGATGACGGCGACCGAGGCCGCCACCATGTCGACAAAGGCGCGCGTGATCTCGTCGACTTCCGGCCCAATGTCGGCGCCGAGAAACGAGGTCGCGGCGAGATCGAGCGTGAGCTGCTTCATCGCGGGATAAAGCAGCATCGGCCCCGGCTGCGCCCGCCATTGCGCCACCCGCGCCGCGATGCCGCTATCGAGCGCCGTCAGATAGGATTTCATCGGTCCGGATTTGAAGGCGACCGAAAGCGCGCGCCGGTGCAGGCGATGCTCCTCGAAATCGAGCAGCATCAATCCGCGCGGAAACAGCAGCCCGAGAATCCGGCCCCAGCCATGGGTGGATGAGAATTGCTTGGCCTGGTCGAACAGCACCAGCTCATTGGCGTCGGGCCCGAGCAGCACGAGGCTGGTTTCGCCGAAGATATGGCTGCGATAGATCAGCCCGTATTTGGCAGCCTGCCGTTCGATGTGTCCCTTGGGATCGGCGAGGGTGTCGAACGTCTTGCCGATGATGGGCCAGCCTTCGTCGCCCGGAATATGCGTGAGCGAATTGCGTTTTGGCGGCGTGAAGGTGATCGCGGGGGAAGCCACATTTTGCATCGACATGGCAATTGCTCCGGTTAGTTCCAGAATATGTCGGCGGTAGCCGCCAGCATGACCCATGGAGGTAAATAACGCTTAAGACCCGGCCGCGCAAAGGCTCAAGCACGGCAAGGCAGGCTCGTCCCCGATCCATACGGCGCGACAAGCCGCGCGCCACAGGTTTTGTGGTTCCGGCCCGCCGCCGCCGACAAGGGGTGTTCGAGTGCAGCGCGACGTCGCTCCGCTACGCCTTGCGTTTCGCAGCTTCCTTCTGCAGGTCTGGCGCGTTGACGGTCGGGATTGCCACCCGGCCGGGGCCCGTCAGGGAAAGCGCCGCCGCTGCCTTGTCGTTCTCCATGATCTTGGCCATCACGGCCTGGCCTGCGCGCTCGAACACGACGCGGTTCTCGATCAGGAATTTCTGCGACTTCGCGCAGTTTTGCGATGTGGCCGTTGATTTCCGGAATCACATAGCGCGCCACCATGTCCCAGCTGCGGCGGGTATTTTCCGGGTTGGCCCAGTCGTGCACAAAGCCGACGATGGTGCCGACGCCGCCCGAAACCTCCATCAGGCTCTTGATGGTTTTGACGAGATCATCGGGGGTGCCGATGGTGGAGGCTGCATTCTCGCCGCCGGCGGTCTTCTCGATGGCGTCTTCCGGCGAGGTGAACGGCTGCAATCCTGGCCGCTGCAGGGTACGGACATTATATTCGTTATGCCAGCGCATCAGTCCGGCGCCGGCCTCGCGATGCGCCTGCTCGCGGGTCTCGGCGATGTGCCAGCTCAAAAGCACGCGCCAGTCGGAACGGCTCACGGTGGTGCCGTGCTTCTTGGCGGCATCCTCGGCAAAGCCCCATTGCGTCGGCAACGCCATCAGGCCTTGCGTCGACATCGAGCCGAGCGAGATGATGCCGATGCCGTATTTGCCGGCCAGCGTCATGCCCGAGGGCGAAATCTGCGACGCCACCACGAATGGCATCTCTTCCTGCAGCGGCAGGATCTGCAGCGCGGCGTCGTTCATGGTGAACCAGTCGCTTTTGGCGGTGACGCGCTCGCCATTGAACAGCCGGCGAATGATCGCGATCGCCTCGTCCTGGCGGTCGCGCTGCGTCATCGGATCGATGCCAAGAGTGTGCGCGTCCGAGGCGAGGGCGCCCGGTCCCGAGCCGAAGATGGCGCGGCCGCCGGTCATGTGGTCGAGCTGCACCATGCGCTGCGCGACGTTGAAGGGATGATGATAAGGCAGCGAGACCACGCCGGTGCCGAGCCTGATGCGCTTGGTGCGCTCGCCGGCGGCGGCCAGAAACATCTCCGGCGAGGCGATGGTTTCCCAGCCCGAGGAGTGGTGCTCGCCGCACCAGAATTCATCATATCCCAGCGCGTCGAGCTGCTCGACGAAATCGAGGTCGCGCCGGAACTGCAGCATCGGATGCTCGCCAATGGGATGGTGGGGAGCGAGGAAAGCTCCGAATTTCAGGCGCGCCATGGGTTTTTCTCTCCGGAATTATTGTTTTTGAGGGAGTTGTCTTGGGTTTCTCTGCCCAAACTACGGGGTGGGGGAGGCCAAGGCAATCGCCCTTGGGCATTGCGCCTATGCGGCATCGTGCCATTCACGCAGACGGCGGATCGCCGAGGGCGTCAAACGGCAGGCCGCCACGGTTGTTTTCCGAGAAACGCGCGCCCGCGGCGACGACGCGGCCCGACGCGCACCGGCGGACGGCGTCCAGCTATTTCGGCGATTGCAGGATCACACCGTAGCGCCGGTATATTCGGTCGACCGTGCCGTCGGCACGTAAACGCTCCATGGCCGCCTCGATGGCATCGCGCAACTTCTCGTCGGGCCGAACCATGCCAACGGCGACATTCCAATTGAGGTTCGCCTCGCTCTCGTCGAGATCCAATATCCGGACCGCCTGAGCCGGATGCGTCAGATTGAAATAGGCGGCGATGGTCGGCGTGACCGCCGCCGCGTCGATCTCGCGATTGGCCAGGGCTTCAAGGCTGTCGACCTCGAATCCGAAGGTCGATGTCGGCACGTGACGCTGACTGATGATCATCGCCGCCATGGATCCGACCTGAACCCCGACCTTGGTGTGCTCGTCAAGGCTCTTGAACGACGTGAGCTTGCTGGCCGAAGGCACCGCGAGCGCGACACCCGTGCGATAATATGGCTTCGAGATACTCAGACGGGTTTCGCCTTGCGCCTCGCGATCCGCGATGACATCCATCATGATGTCGCAGCCGGCGCTGCGCATCTGGTACTGGGTGATGATCCAGTCGAGCTTCAGCGAAACGCCAAGCTCGCGTGCCAGCGCCTGCCCCAGTTCGACCTGAAACCCGGGAGGATCGCCTGCCTTGCTGGCGAATGGAAGCGAGTTGGGGTGGGCGCACAGTCCGATCGCTCCGAACGAGCGGATGGTGTCGAGAGACCGCGCCTCGGCCCGGCCAATCAGGCCGATGACGGCGGCGACGATAAGGGGGAGAATTGCTTTCATGCCGTTTTCTCAGGTAGCGGATGGACCGGATCTCACGGCCTCATCCTTCACGCGGTTTCAATGACCGAATGTACTTGATGATGTCGTCGATCTGCGCGTCGGTGAAGGCTGTACCGAACGCAGGCATCGCGCCGTTCTTGCCGCTCTTGATACGGTTTCGGAGAAAGTCGTCGTCGCGGGGCGAGTTCATGAGCTGCGGCCCCCTGCCGGCGGCGCGGCCCCCATCGGAATGACAAAAGCCGCAGGTCGATGCGAACAATTGTCCGACATCGAATGCTCCGCTGTCCGGTGCATTGGCCGCAGGCTGCGTCCTGGCGGGCAGGGCGCATGTCAACGAGACGGCCAGCACGGCCAAGAGTAGTGCCTTAACGTCCATGTCCAGTTTCATGAGTTCTGGTTCTGCAGAGGCGCATCAGCCCGGTTTGAATGCACGGGGAGCGAGCTTGCTCGCTCCCCGACAGGCCATCCCAATCGCCTATTTCAGGCTGTAGACGATGAGCGCGCCATCATCGCGCGGCATGCTCTTGTAGACGCCGCCGAAGGTCGCGCGCGTAGTCGTCCGACAGCATGCCGCCGAAGCCGGCGGTCATGGCGATATATTGCTTGCCGCCGACAGAGTAGCTGACGATGCCACCCTGATGGCCGGTGCCGTTGGAGTGATTCCACAGCTCGGTCCCCGTTTCGGCATCGTAGGCGTGAACCACGCCGCGCGAGTCGGGCACGAACACGAGATTGCCCGGCGGTCGACAGCACGCTCGCAATCGGCGGCTCGGGGAAGCGAACCTCCCATTTCTTTGCCCCGGTCACCGGGTCGCGCGCGTCGAGATGACCATAAATCTCGCCGCCCGGAGGAGGTGCAATCTTGAAATCGGCGCCGATGTTGAGCTGGGCCTGTGGGGCGGTCACCGGCGTCGTCTTCTGGACATCGAGCGTCATGCACCATTCCTGGCCGATCTTGTAGTAGAGGCCCGTCTTCGGGTTGTAGGAACCGGCGTTCCAGCTGACACCGCCACCAATGTACGGGCACAGCGGCGGTTCGGTGACCTTCCCCGCGGCGAAGTCGCGGCGACCGATCAGCTCGCCGGTCTTGGGATCGATGTCCTTGACGAAATTGATGTTCTGGACGAGCCGCCAGACGTTCTTCACCGCGAGATTGCGGTCGTAGACGAAGATGAAGCCGCTCTTGTTGGGATGCACCACGAGCTTCTGGCCGTCGCGCTCGAGCATCACGAACTCGCCGACCGCGCTGTCGAAGTCCCAGGCGTCGTGCGGCAGTTCCTGATGATAGGATTTCAGCTTGCCGGTATCGACATCGAGAGCGATCACCGAGGTGGTATAGAGATTGTCACCGGGGCGAGCGCCTTGGGTCTTGAAATCGCTGCCCGACCAATCGTAGAGCGGCGCCGGGTTGGCGGTGCCCCACAAAATCGTGTTGGTCTCGGAGTCGTAGGTGCCCGGCATCCAGCCGCCGCCTCCGCCCGTGCGCCAGGAATTACTTCCCCAGGTCTTCATGGCTTCGTCGGTGCCGGCGACAGTCAGGAATTCCCATTTCTTCTTGCCGGTTGCGGCATCAACTCCGAAGATCGGGCCGCGGCCCGGCCATTCGCCGCCCTGCGAGCCGATCACCACCGTGCCCTTGGCGTAAAGGGGGGCGCCGGTGAAGCCGACCGTCAGCTTTTGGGAATCGATCAGCTTGGTGTCCCAGGCGACCTTCCCGGTCTTCATGTCCAGCGCAATGAGCCGGCCGTCCATCGTGCCGACATAGACCTTACCCTCGCCGAGCGCGACGCCGCGATTGTAGGGCGAGTGGGTCTGGCGAGCGATCAGCGCTTCGTCCAGTTCCGGGAAATAGGACCAGATCAACTCGCCGGTGGCGCCGTTCAGCGCAAAGGTTCGGCTGTAGGAGCCCGTGTAGTAGAGCACGCCATCGGCCACGAGCGGCATTGACTGCAGGCCGCGGGTCGATCGTCCGGGAATATGGATCCAGGCAACGTTCAGATTCGCGACGTTGCTGGCGTTGATCTGGGCGAGCGGACTGTAGTGATAAGACTTGTAGGAGCCGTGGTAGGTCAGCCAGTCATTCTGGCCGGCGGCTTCGATGCGCGCGGTATCCACCGATTGAGCAAATGTTGACGACGCAGCAAGCGTCGCACCGATGGCAACAGCAACAAATCCAACAAGATAACTCGGCTGTCTCTTCATGGATATTTCCTCCGGTTCGTTTTTTACACATGACCTTCTAGTGCCGGGCCGCGGCACCGATCACTTGTCGACGCGATCGTTGTCGTGCCGCGCGCGGGACATTCCCGATTGCATTTTCATCAAGACGCCCCCGCCCCGCTCGGGTTCAATCCCGAAAGCAAGCAGCCTGGGCCGAGGTGGGCTCGCATCTCGGCAGCCGCTTCCTTGAACAATTATCCGACACGATTGTGTCGCCTTTGTAGGCGAAGTTGATGGTGACCGCGGCGCTACCGCAAGTGGTGCATCGCAGCATCGGCTGTCGGGCTGCTCTCCGCGCGCGTGGGGCATTGCTTCCTTGATCACGAGCCAGCAGACAGCGGTTCAGGCGGTCGTCCCGCCGACGCGCGTTGCGGCCAGCCGGTCCTGCCCCACCAGCCGTATGTGCGGCTCGCCGGTCTCGGCCCCGATCAGCGGGTCGGGGTGCCGCTCGGATCGCCGGCCGCCATGACGCTGGACAGGGGCGGCGCCGTCACGTTTGCCTGCCATTCGCGCAAGCGGCGGATCGCCGAAGGGGTCAGGCTGTAAGCCGCCACGGTCGTTTCCGAGAATCGCGCGGCCGCTTCGGGCGAGCGCAGCAGCTTTGCCACGACCACGCCGATCGGAATCGCACAGCAGGGATCGGTCAGGAGCGGCACCAGTTCCTCGCGAGAGCCGCGGTACCGCCCGGAACTTGCGACCAGCAGCCCGATTTCTTGAAGAATGTCGCGCCGGCGATTGCGCTGCCGCGCCGCATCGAGCAATCCCATCAATCCAAGGCGCGTGAGCACGCCCTCGCGGCCGTCGGCCTGGACCGGCGGCGTCTCACCGAGCGAAATCCGCAACAGGGCGCCCGGCAGATCGACACCACTCAACCATGCATTCATCGGCTCGACCAGCCGCGGATTCGCGTCGATGAAATGCGGTGTCTTGGTTGTGTCATCCCTGATGTAATCGAATGACAGGGCGCCGTGCCATCGCAGTGCCTGCCCGATCCGCTCGACGGCTTCGCGAACCCCGGCACTGACGACGCTGATCTTGAGGATGTCGCCACCGCCCGGCCCCTCGACCACCTGACGGTAGATATGACTGGCGACCAGACGTCCGTGGTCGAAAACCGCCTGGGTGCGCTCGAGCAATCCGGTCACCGCGGCCTGAACCAGCAGGCCATCGGCGAACGCATTCTGTTGCTCGAGCTGAATGAGCAGCGCATCGCGCCGGCGCACGTCGCCCACCCGCCAGACGCCGGTGCTTGCGGTGCCGAACGCGGCCTTGACGAAAAACGGATAGGGCCGCTCCACGGCGAATTGATCCGCCGAGCGAACGATTTCGGTGAGCGGCTGCGGCACTTTCAGCCGCGTCAGCAGGCCCGCGAAACTGGCCTTGCTCTGCACCTGCTCGAATGCGTCGAAATCGGCGAGCGCAATTCCGAGCCCGGCCGGAAGCTGGTTTCGCGCGGCGGCCAACAGATACGCCTGCTCATGCACCGGAATGAGCGCGTCGATCTTGCCGGCTTTGACGGCTTCGAGCGCGGCGGCCAGATAACCATCCGGATCGGCGCCCGACGCGGGCACTTGATGGACCCGGGATACGAAACGCGAGAAGCGCCCGAGACACATCGGATCGCTCGAGAGCAGTTCGACCCGGTGGCCGCCCAGCCCCAATGCGGTGATGGCCTCGCGCGACGACAAACTCGAGCCTTCGCTCAGCAGAATTTTCGGCTTTCGTGGTGTCATTGGGGGGCGGCCTCGCCGTGCACCTTAGGCACAATAATGCGCGAAGACAAAGTGAGCCGGTCAGGTTTGCGCTAGGCGTAGGGATTGTCGTCCTGCCAAGTCTGCCATAGCGTTGACGGTCGCATCGGCAAACACCATTCCTCACAACAATGGACAACCATGAACAGCGCTCCCGGCATCGACGAAGGCTTTCGGGTAAACTCAGCATGAAACTGGCCAAACCCCGCATCGATATCGGCTTCGCGACCAACAACGCGCCGGAGGCACTTGCTTTTTGGCAGAACGAGATCGGGCTGCCGTTCGAGTACACGCAGCCGATCCGCCGCGGCTACAAGCAGCATCGCCACGACCTCTGTGGTTCGGTTTTGAAAATCAATCAGGTCTATGAGCCGCTTCCGGAAAAGCCGCCCTCGGGCTATCGCGAGCTTCTGATCGCGCGAGACGGCATCACAACGCCGAAGCCGCTAACCGATCCGGAGGGTAACCGGGTTTTGCTGGTGCCAAAGGGAATGTTCGGGATCGAACGCATCGGGATTCGCCTTGGCGTTCGCGACGTCGCCGCGCATCGACGGTTCTACGTGGAGGCACTTGGGCTGACACAGGGCGAGACCACGGGAAAGGACGGCTTGGTGACCTTCATGGCCGGCGACACGGTGCTGATCGTCGAGCTTGCGGCCGATGCGCCGGACGATGCGTCCTTTGAGGGCAGGGGTTGGCGCTACATCACCTTTCAGGTGTTCGAGGTCGATCGCGAACACGCTTACGTGCTGGCCCATGGCGGCCGCGAAGCCCGCGCGCCGGTGACGCTCGGCACCACAGCGCGGGTCTCGATGGTGCGCGATCCCGACGGCAACTGGATCGAGTTGTCGCAGCGCGCGTCGCTTACCGGCTCGCTGGAGCCTGGGACTTCGTAGAACCTGACGTCGAACGGGTTGGGTTATTGTCCTCGCGCATTCAGTGATGCAGACGACGCGAAAGCTGGTGCCGCCGCCGCGCCAGGAGCCGCGGCCTTCAGAAACAGGACGTCGACGTAGCCGATCTTGGCGACCTTTCGATGAATCTCTGCCGGGCTCGCCTTCTCATGCGTTCCCGTCCGCATCAGCCAATAGGCTTCGTAGCCGGCCTCCGAGAGATGGTTTAAAATTGCCGACACAGACGTCCCGAACCTTCGCAGTCCCTCTTCGTGCAGCTCAATGAAAAGCGCCGGTCCGGCGGTTCTCAGAATGCCGGCGGCGCCCTTGAGCACCAGCATCTCCGCGCCTTGAACGTCGATCTTCACCAGAGCCGGCGTCAAAGGGCCCTTGTCGTGAACGAGACCGTCGAGCGTCACGGCGGTTACGGGCAACCCGGTGCCGTCCCGGGAAAGCTTGTGGTCCGCGGGATGAAGTGGGTTAATTTCAAGAAACACCTTGCCGGGCGCAGCGGCAGCAACGGCCTTCAGGGCATCAACGCGATCGAAGAGGCCCGCGCGCTTGAGCGCCGAGATCAGGCTGTCGTAATTTCGATCCTCCGGTTCGATCGCGATTACCTTGCCGTTATCGCCGACCCATTTTGCGAAGCGCAGCGAAAAGAAACCGACGTTTGCCCCGACGTCGATAACCAGGGACCCAGCCGGTACAAATTCCTGAAGTCTCTCGATTGGGCCGGCTTCGAAGTATCTTTTGTAGATCGCATAAAGCTTCAGGACGGTCGGCTCAAGAATCGGAAGGCGATGAATGCCGAGTCTCGCGGCCAGCCCGAAAAGCCGAACCGCCAAGCTTCCAATCAGTCTTTGGACCATTGCAGCTGTACATTTCAAAATGAGGCGTCGACAGTATAATAAGCATGCTGCTACCTGTCTTGCTGTTAAACTGCAATTTCCATGTTGTGGCGAGCCACCCGAGAGGTTTGTGGCTATTTGTTCTCTGATCGAAAGACGGCAATTCCAACCATGATCGCAGTCAATCCTTCAGGTGGAAAATTTCTATCGTCGCACGGCCTGCGGCGGAAACCAAAGGACTGGCTTGAGACAATGAAATTCAGCGGGCGCAAATTGTTACTTTGGCCCCTCCTTTTGGCGGGACTCTTTTCTTTCATCCCTTTGTTTCTTTTTGTTGCCTATCCAATCGGCTTCTGGAGTACCGTCAACGACAATGAGCCGTTAGGCCTCGCGAATGCGCTGAATTTGGCTTACCGCTTCGCTGATTTTCGGATGTACCCGGCCATCGGCCTGACGAACCATCCGGGGGTCCAGTTCTATCTGATGAGCTGGCTAGCCCTGGTGTGTTCGGGGCATCCCTTTGCCGCCGGAGGACAGGAGCCGTTTTTTCGCGACGTCATCGATCACGTAGAGGATTACCACGAGGCAATCGTCTGCATAGCCGCATTTGTCGGGGCGGCAGGTGTCTTTATCTTTGCTCGAACGGCCCTCAGATTGGTTTCAACGGGCGCAACCATCCTCGGGCTATTGATATGGTTGGTATCGACGCCAGCGACGATATTGTTATTCATGTCGCCCGGATTTGAGTCGATCGCCATTCTTGTCAACAGCCTGTTCCTGGTGGTTCTGGTTCGGCTTGCTTTTGAGCGAGAAATCGACCCTGTCGTGGTCATTCTTGCCGGTTGCGTTGGCGCCTTCGCGTATTTGAACAAGCTTTCTTACATATACGTTCCACTAGCGCTTGCTTCCGCCATTTTTTGGAAAGCCGTTTTTTACCGAACCGGTTGGTTCCGGGGTGCCAATCTTGTCGCGCTATTCGTTCTCACTTTTGTGGCGGCCATCCTTTTTGTTGCCACGTTTATTATCGGGTGGGATTCGTTCAGAGCTCTGCTGAGATTTCATTGGAACGTAATCATGGGCTCGGATCTCTATGGAGCCGGCGATCAGATCGTCGTTGACCAAAGGAAAGTCTGGCACGCGATCACGTCCATTCCGGTCGACAAGACCTACGCCGTGGCGCTAGCTCTGATTGCCGGTGGGGCACTTTGTATCGCTGGTCTGGTAGTCGGATTTAGAGACAGGCGTAATCACAGCGTTGCTATCATGGGAATCGGCGCGGGTCTTGCTGCCTTGCTTTCAGCGCTTATCGTGCTGAAGCACTATGATTCGCACTATACGGCGGGCGTTTCCGCAACGCTGCCGGCATGTGTCGTGGCTTGTTACCTGTTTGCGCAAGCCTGGAATTCCAGGATACGTTTTTCCGCTGCAGCGATTGCTTGGGGCGCGGCCATGTTGTTGGCCGTTCTCACCTTGCCAGATGTAAGGAGCCTATTGGCCACCAGATCTGACTACTCGCGGTCCGCGTTGGAGGATATGAAGGAGATCAGCACCCAAACTGCGGGGATGAAACGAGTCATCGATTTCGCCTATCGAGTCCCGTTTCCGCAGTATGGTGAGGGCTTCGTCAATTACTTTGCGGGCGTGCCCCGGCTGACTCAGGAACACCTTCGGGACAGGCGGGGGACTACGAACAGCTTCACGGAGAAAGTGGTCACAGAGGATGTCGGTGCCTACGTCATCGACAAAAATTACTTTCACAACTCGGAAGCGGTGAAGAGCGCATCAAATCTGGACCTGCTCGGACCTGCGCCGGTCCGGTTCGAGGCGGATGACAAGTTGATCGAATTACGCACGGTCTTTCTGCTGATTCGCAAATGACATCTCGCAAGAAGTGCCGGCTCCTGAAAAACAATCAGTCGCGAGTCAATTCGAGGCCCCAATGAATTCAATTCAGCCCAATCAAGCTGGACCGGCGCAATTTTCCAGCCGGCGAAAGCGTGAATTACTCGACCAATTCGAAGCCCATGCCGGAGAACAATATCGCGGCGGCAAGTTCAACGCCGCTTATCGCGAGGGCGACCAGAAATTCATGCGGTTCTTGATTCCGCCTGGAAAGCGGGTGCTCGAACTGGGCTGCGGCAATGGAGGATTGCTCGCTGCGCTGGAGCCGTCCTACGGCGTCGGCGTCGATTTCAGCGCTACAACCATTGCCAAGGCCAACGCGCTGTATCCCCATCTGCATTTCGTCTTGGGCGACGCGGAAGATCCGGCGACGCTGGCAGGAATCGAGGGGCCGTTCGATTACATTGTGATCGCCGACACCATCGGCATGTTCGAGGACATCGATGGTACATTGACACTCGTGCATCAATTGTGCGCGCCATCTACGCGAATCATCATCGCCTACTACTCGCATTTGTGGGAGCCGATTTTAAAACTTGGCGAGATATTGAAACTCAAGAGCCGGCAATCCCAGATCAACTACATCGCCACCGTCGATTTCTTGAATTTGATGGATCTCGCGGATTTTGAGGTGATCAGCCAGGAACAAAGGCAATTGGTTCCGTTGCGCTGGTTCGGAATTGGGCCGTTCATCAATCGCTATATCGCGCCGTTGCCCGGGATCAGGCAACTGTGCCTGCGGACTTACATCGTCGGGCGTCCGGTTCGCCAATTCCCGGATCGAAAATTCTCCGCAAGCGTTCTCATTCCCTGCCGCAACGAGAAGGGCAACATCGAAAACGCGATTTTGCGCATGCCCAAATTTGGGTCCGCCCAGGAGATCTTGTTCGTCGAGGGCAATTCCAGCGACGGCACCTTCGAGGAATGCGAACGCGTTCGCGACGCCTACAAGGATAGCTGGGACATCAAGGTCCTGAAGCAGGACGGCAAGGGCAAGGGCGACGCGGTGCGAAAGGGCTTTGCCGCTGCGACCGGCGACGTGTTGATGATTCTGGATGCGGATCTGACCATGCCGCCGGAGGCGCTGCCGAAATATCACGCCGTGATCGAGACCGGGAAGGCGGAATTCGTCAACGGTACCCGGCTGATTTACCCGATGGAGGAGGAGGCGATGCGCCCGCTTAATCTGATCGCCAACCGGTTTTTCGCGTATCTGTTCAGCTATCTCGTCAACACCCGGCTCACCGATACGCTGTGCGGTACCAAGGTCCTGTTGCGTAAGGATTACGAGGTGCTCGCGCGGGAACGCGGCTATTTCGGCAATTTCGATCCGTTCGGGGATTTCGATCTGATCTTCGGCGCGGCCAAGCAGAACCTCAAGATCATCGAGACCCCGATCCACTACAAGGCCCGTACTTTCGGCGAGACCCAGATCTCCCGTTTCCGGGATGGCTGGCTGCTGTTGAAAATGGTGTGGTTCGCATATCGCAAGCTCAAGGCCGTTTGACCGCATGTTGGCCGCGATCAAACATGCGTCCGGTCTGGACCAGCGGCAGCAGGCTCATCGCAACGTCTGGGAAAACAAGGCGACGATTCGGCTTTTGTATCGCGATTTCCATCGCCGGCTGCTCGAAAGCTGCCCCGAGGGGCGCCTGCTCGATATCGGCAGCGGCACGGCTCACATCAAGGAAATTCGCCCGGATGTCATTTCCACCGACATCCTGTCGTTTCCGGGTATCGACGTCGTTTCCGATGCGCATCGCCTGCCATTTCCAAACGGAGTCTTTGCCGGCGTGGTGATGCTTGATGTGCTGCATCATCTGGAGCGTCCCGTTGATTTTCTCAACGAGGCGTCGCGCGTGCTGAAACCAGGCGGACGCTTCGCGATGATCGAGCCGGCGATGACCTCGCTCGCTCGACTATTCTACAATCGCTTTCACGAGGAGCCGGTAGATATGAACGCCGACCCGTTCGTGCCGGTTGTGATCAATCCCGATCGGGATCCGTTCGACGCCAATCAGGCCGTTCCAACCCTGATGTTTGCGACGCCGGCCGCGCGCCGCCGCGTTGAGGAGGCAATTCCCTCGTTGCGCGTCCGCAGCGTCAATTGGCTCAGCCTGCTCGCCTATCCGCTGAGCGGGGGATTTAAGCGCTGGTCGCTGATGCCTGCGCCGCTGGTGCCTGCCATGCTCGCGCTTGAGGAAAAAATACCGGAGACGGTTCGAAGACAAATTGCTTTTCGGATGATGGTGGTGCTCGAGCGCATTGCGCCGTAGTTGACGACAAGTCGGTTTCGGCAGGGCGACGATGCCAAAGGGAACCTGGCTGGAGGATATCGGCCAAGAGCTGAGAATGCTTACCTCGGAGGTAATCGCGGGCAGGATCGAAACCTGAGATCGTCCGTAGCCGCAGATTTCGGACAAGGTCTTGCCCCATGCACCAGATTGTTTCGACGCCGGTGGAATCATCGCGCCGCTGGTGGGTGCTGGCGATCGTAGTTGCGGCGCAGTTCATGTTCGGCGTCGATGCCTTTATCGTCAACGTCGCGATTCCGACCATCGCCGTCGAGCTGCGCGCCAGCGCGGCGCAGATCGAGGCTGTCATCGCGGTCTATCTGATCGCCTATGCCACTTTGGTCGTCACCGGCGGCCGGCTCGGCGATATCCACGGCACCAGGAACGTGTTCCTGGCCGGCGTTCTCGGCTTCACGCTGACCTCGCTGTGGTGCGGGCTGGCGCGATCCGGGCCTGAATTGATCGCCGCACGGCTGGCGCAGGGCGGGACCGCGGCGCTGATGGTGCCGCAGGTGCTTGCCACCCTGCATCTGTTGTTTTCCGATTCCTCGCGCGGCCGCGCCTTCGGCATTTACGGTGTGGTGCTCGGCCTCGCGGGCGCGACTGGCTTTCTGCTTGGCGGTGTACTGGTGACGACGGATCTGGCGGGACTGGGCTGGCGCGCGGTGTTCTTTGTCAACGTGCCGTTCGGGCTGGTGATCATGGCGGCGGCATCGGCGATCATGCCGCTGGCGCCGCGCCGCGCCGGCACGCGGCTGGACGTTCCCGGTGCGATCGTCCTGTTCACGGGCTTGTTGTGTCTGATCGGGCCGCTGCTGTTCGGGCAAGATGTGCATTGGGCGCCGTGGGTCTGGCTGGTGATGGCGGCGGGTGTCGCCATCATCGCGGCCTTCCTGCGGCTCGAGCGCGCGGTCGCGCGGCGGGATGGCATGCCGTTGATCGATCTTGCGCTGCTGTCGGACTTTGCGTTCTTGCGCGGCCTTGGCGCGGCGTTCTTTTTCTTTTTTGCGAACCTGTCGTTCTATCTGGTCATGACAATGTTCATGCAGCGCGGCTTGCGGATTCCCCCGCTGCAGGCCGGACTGGTATTCCTGCCGCTGGCGCTCGCCTTCGTCATCGCCTCGCGACATAGCGGCGTGCGGGCACGGCATCGCGGCACGCGGGTGCTGATCGAGGGCTGCGCGGTTCAGATACTTGGTCTCGCGCTGCTGGTGCTGATGGCTGCTTGCGTAGAAGCGCCCTCCGCGACGCTGTTGGCCTCGGTGCTGGCGATTTTCGGTTACGGGCAGGGGCTGGTGATGGCGCCATTGTCCAGCGCCGTGCTTTCTACCGTGAAGCCGGCGAGCGCCGGCTCGGGCGCGGGGATGTATGGCACCACAGCGCAAATCGCCAATGCCGCCGGTGTCGCCGCAATCGGAGCGGTATTCTTCGCGGTTGAAGCCGCGCAATCGGCGCGGATGGCGCTGCTTGCGGCATCGGCGCTGTTCGCGCTGTCGATCGTCGCCTGTGCCGGCTTTTTGACATCGATGCGACGCGCCGCCGTCTGAAGCCAATTAAGGTCGATTGCCTCAATTCCGAGAGGATTCGTTCGAAGAATCATCTCAATATCCCCCTTCAAGCCCCTTTGGGTTTCTTGGGGACTGACAGCACACGGCCTTTTTATTTTGCAGTGCAGCAACTATCTTTACTTGGAGAGGTTAGAAGAACTCACTCTCCAAGGAGCTGCCGGTGTCCCTCGCCAAAAATGTCGAATTCCTGCGAAGCCTGCCAAAGATGAATGGCGTCAATGGCTTTGGCGATTTCGCGCGAAACCTGAGGCCAGGTACGCGCAGCCCTCTCGTCGAAACCACCGACTTCGGCTCGAATCCCGGCTCTCTCCGGATGTTCTCGTTTGCACCTGACAACCTGCAGACGGCCGCTGGCCTTGTCGTTGTTCTGCACGGATGCGGTCAGAACGCCGCTGCTTACGATTTGGGCGCCGGCTGGTCGACGCTGGCGAAACATTACGGTTTTGCGTTGCTGATGCCGCAGCAGCAGCCGTTCAATAACGCCAATGGATGTTTCAACTGGTTCAATCCGGACGACACCGCGCGTGACCGCGGCGAGGCTTGCTCGATCAGGCAGATGATCGCGCGGGCGGTTGAGGATATCGGCATCGATCGGGATCGCATCTTTGTCACCGGCCTTTCTGCTGGCGGCGCCATGACGTCGGTGATGCTTGCGACCTATCCCGAAATATTCGCGGGCGGCGCCATCATCGCCGGCCTGCCGTTCGGCGTTGCGACCAATATGCGGGAAGCCTTGAGCGGAATGCTGCAGTCGCCGTCGCGCCCCGCCACTGAGTTGGGCGATCTGGTGCGCAATGCTACTGGTCATAAAGGCTCGTGGCCGAAACTCTCGGTGTGGCACGGCAGCGCCGACCGCACCGTCAACCCCGCCAACGCCGATGAGATCGTCAAGCAGTGGCTCGACGTGCACCAACTGCCTTCGACGCCGATGTCGGAGGGGGAGGTCGACGGATATCCCCGCCAGGTCTGGTGGAACGCCGACGGCGAAACCATCGTCGAATCCTACACCATCACCGATATGGCCCATGGCACTCCGCTCGGGATCGGCGACAATGACAAACGCTACGGCGCCCAGGGCGCGTTCCTGATCGAGGCCGGTATCTCGTCCTCGTATCACATTGCGAAATTCTTTGGCCTCACCGAATGGATTCGCCGGCCGAAGGCGGCGCGCGTCGAAGCTGCAAAGAAGGTCACTTCAGCCGTACCAAAGGAAGCTGCGAAACCAATCCCTGCGGCGCCCCAGGCGCCGGCGCGGGCGCCGGATCTCACCTCGGTGCTATGGCCGCTGAAGACGCTCGACAACGCTCCGAAGCCGCCGCGCGAGCCACGTCGCGCGATCGATGTCGGTGCCGTCATCACGCGCGCGCTCACGGCCGCGGGCCTCATGAAATAAGCATGTCTGCGGTATCGGCGTAGCCGCCAGCTTCTGGCGCGACGGTTAATGCGGCACGCGCGCAGGCAACCGGCAATTGGTTCCGTCATTCCCGGATATTTTTGCCACGGAATGCCGCGCGCCGCGTTTGCGGGGATTGCGACAGGCGGCTAAGTTCCGGCCGGTAATTGAGCGGAACCAGTACCGATCGTCCTGAATGTTGCAGATCAATAGGCCGGGCTCTGCAGATTTCCTCGCCGGCGGCGGGGAGATGGGCGCGTTGACGCGGGCCTACGACTGGTCGACCAGTCCGCTGGGGCTACCCGAGACCTGGCCGCAAAGTTTGCGCACGGCGGTGCGCATCCTGCTCAACACCAACCATCCGATGTTCATCTGGTGGGGGCCAAACCTCATTCAATTCTATAACGACGCCTACCGTCAGACCATGGGACCTGAGCGCCACCCGAGCGCGCTGGGTCAGGGCGGACGGGAATGCTGGGCGGAAATCTGGGATATCATCGGTCCGCAGATCGAACAGGTGATGAGTGGCGGCGGCGCGACCTGGCATGAGAACCAACTCGTTCCGGTGACGCGCCACGGCAGGCTGGAGCAGGTCTATTGGACCTACGGTTACAGCCCGATCGACGAAGACGATGGCATCGGCGGCGTGCTCGTGGTTTGCCGCGACGTCACCCGGGACTACCTCGCCGCCGCGGCATTGCGGGAGCGCGAGGCCGAACTGGCGCGCGTGCAGCAGATCGGCCGCATCGGCGGCCTCGAGGTCGATCTGCGAACCGGCTTCCGCAACCGCCGGTCGCCGGAATATCTGCTGATTCACGGCCTGCCGCCCGATGCGGCTAACGAGTCGCACGAGGACTGGGTCCGCCGCATTCATCCCGAGGATCGCGAAGCCACCGAAAAGAAATTTCGCGATGCCATCGCCAGCAAGGTGCGCGAATATACCGTGCAATACCGGATCATTCGCCCCAGCGATGGCGAGACGCGGTGGATTTCGGTCAAATCCACCATCGAGCGCGATGAGAACGGAAAAGCCATACGTCTGGTCGGCGCCCACACCGACGTCACCGAACAGGTCGAGGCGGATCTGGCGCTTCGGCAAAGCGAAGAGCGCTATCGCAAGCTCGCCGATCAGCTCGCCGAACTGAATGCGACGCTGGCGCAGCGGGTCGAGGAAAAGACCCGGGAACGCGACCGGATCTGGAACGTGTCGCAGGACCTGCTGGTGGTCGCCGACCGCGACGGGGTCTGGCGAACCGTCAATCCGGCATGGACCAGGACGCTTGGCTGGAGCGAGGCCGAATTATTGAACCGCACGTCGGAATGGCTGGAGCATCCCGACGACGGCGGATTGACACGGGCAAATGTGAAAAAGCTCGGTGCCGGCGAAGCCACGGTCAGGTTCGAAAGCCGTTTTCGTCACCGGGATGGATCGTACCGCTGGTTGTCATGGACGGGCGTGCCGGATCGGGATCACATTTATGCGGTTGCCCGCGATGTGACCGCGGAAAAGGCCGCGGCCGAACGGCTGAAAGCCACCGAAGACGCATTGCGCCAATCCCAGAAGATGGAGGCGGTCGGGCAACTGACCGGCGGCATCGCCCACGACTTCAATAATCTCCTGACCGGAATCGTGGGATCGCTGGATCTTCTGCAGACCCGTCTCAATCAGGGTCGGACCGAAAACGTCGCGCGCTACATCGACGCGGCGATGACATCGGCCAACCGCGCCGCCGCGCTCACGCACCGGTTGCTGGCCTTTGCGCGGCGGCAGCCGCTGGTCCCGAAAAGCGTCGATGTCAATCATCTGGTGGTGTCGCTGGAGGATCTGCTGCGCCGGACCATCGGCGAGACCATTGATCTCGAAATCGCCGCGTCAAACGATCTGTGGCTGACGCTGTGCGATCCCAACCAGCTGGAAAGCGCGCTGCTCAATCTTGCCATCAACGCCCGCGACGCCATGCCCGCTGGCGGCAGGCTCACCATTACAACCGCGAATGCGCGGCTCGAAGGCGTCAGCGCCGATACGCCCGCGCTTGCGTCCGGCGATTACATTTGCATCGCCGTCACTGACACCGGAACCGGCATGAGCACGGAAGTGGCCGCGCGTGCCTTCGATCCGTTCTTCACGACGAAGCCGATCGGGCAAGGCACCGGGCTTGGGCTTTCGATGATCTACGGATTTGTGCGGCAGTCGAATGGCCATGTGACGATCGACAGCAAATTGGGGCAGGGGACATCCGTCAAACTCTATCTGCCGCGCCATCGCGGCGACGCCGCCGTTCCAGATGCGTCTGCGGTCAGGGAAGCGGAATACGCCGCCACCGGAGAGACCGTGCTGGTGGTCGAGGACGAGCCGGTGGTGCGCGCGGTGATTCTGGAGATGCTCGCCGATCAGGGATACCGGACGCTGGAAGCGGTCGACGGACCGTCCGGCCTGAAAATCCTGCGCGACCGGCAGCGGATCGATTTGCTGGTCACGGATGTCGGCTTGCCTGGCATGAACGGCCGCCAGCTCGCCGATCAGGCGCGCGAAACCCGGCCCGATCTGAAGATATTATTCATTACCGGTTACGCCGAGAGCGTCGCGATATCGGAAGGCTTTCTGCAGCCGGGAATGGAGATGATCACCAAGCCGTTCGACCTCGATCATCTGTCGCGGCGGATTCGCGCGATGATTTCGCGCTAGGTGGATTTCTTCCCTTCTCCCACAAGGGGAGAGGGGAAGAAGAGCGATCCTCTTGATATGGATTTATCGCTGCGCGGTCTCCGCGATCAATTCCATCGGCGTCACCACCACATCGCCGCCGGCGACCTGCCGGGTCCTTTCCGTGTAATGCTTGAAGAAATCGCGCGCCTGCAGGGTCTTGATGGCCTGTTCGTCGGTCGCCGCCGCGAGATGAGTGTAGCTGGCATCGTCGCGGTTCTTCATGCAGCGGTAGCTAATCTTGTTCTTCAGCTCAGAATCGTTGTTGAGCGCGGCAATGAACTTTGCGATTTCCTGATGCCATTGCTCGGTGGTGCCGTTGGCAAACTGATATTTGATCATGAAATGTTTCATGGTGCGCTCCCTGATGAACAATGCCGGCGATAGCGGCTCGGGCTCCGTAATCTGGCGTCGGGAGGGGCGACAATGCAAGTATGGACAAAAATGATACTGAGGAGTTCCCTGCACGTGCCCGTCATGGGAACGGGCCGATAAATGACATGACCGGAGGTGACGGCATGACAAAGGCAAAATCGGCGCTGACCTGCGGGTGCCCGGTCGCAGCGTTCCAGAAGATGATCAGCGGCAAGTACAAGCTGCGGATCGTCTGGGATCTGAAGGATGGTCCGAGGCGCTATGGCGAAATCCGGACCGGCCTGCTGCGCGGTTCGGAAGGCTCTTCGGAAATCGCGCCGCGCGTGCTCAGCCGCGAACTGAAGGCGCTGACCGAGTCAGGATTGATCGACCGCAGGGATTATGGCGTCGTCCCGCCGAAGGTGGAATACAGGCTCACCCGCAAAGGCAAAAGCTTTGTCCCCGTGATCGCCGCCATTCGCGACTGGGGCGCGCGGCACCTTGCGCAGGTTGGTTCGGATGAGCGCGTGACGGGCATGGCGGCCGAATAGACCGCGGCTCCATGCGTGCCAAGTCTTGTCGCGATGCCGTTCTCTTCAAATGACCTCATAAGCAAAGAACAGCGTGATCCCCGCGATACCGATCAGCCCGGCCAGAAAACACTGGTCGGCCACGATCTCGCAACGCTCGCTCAGTTGCCGGCGATCGGGATGCCGGATCGAAACATAGGATGCGATGGCGCTGGCGAGAAACAGCAGCGAGGCAAGCGCGGCGTATTCGTCGACCCTGCTTGCGCCGATATGAGGTTCGGCCAGCTTGACCAGTCCGGTCAGCGTCGCGCAGACGCCGATCATGGTGCCTGAACTGGGCAGGATGTGTTTGGAGAGCGCCCGCTGTTCGTCGATGCGGCCCTGGTCTTGTTGGGTCATCCACCTGATCCCGCGTCGCAGCTGTGAGTACTAGGGATACTGCACGGCGTCCTTGAGGTTCACATTGCCCCGGTCAGGAATGGGTTGGTCATCCGCTCCTGCCCGATGCTCGAGCCCGGGCCATGACCGCAGATGAAGCCGACATCGTCGCCGAGCGGCAGCAGCTTGTCGGTGATCGACTTGATCAGGGTGTCGTGGTTGCCGCCGGGAATGTCGCTGCGCCCGACCGAGCCGCTGAACAGCACATCGCCGACATGGGCGAAGCGCATTTCCTTGTTGAAATACACCACGCTGCCCGGCGAGTGGCCGGGGCAATGCAGGATGTCGAAGGTCAACTCGCCGATCGAGACCTGCTCGCCCTCCTCGAGCCAGCGGTCCGGCGCGAAATCGCGCACGCCGGTCATGCCGAACCGCGCACCGCTCGTGACCACATTGTCGAGCAGGAACTTGTCGGCGATGTGCGGGCCCTCGATCGGCACCTTCAGCGCGTCGCGCAATTCGGCGGCGCCGCCGACATGGTCGATATGGCCATGCGTCAGCCAGATCTTTTCGACCGAGACATTGGCCTGCTTGATCGCCGCCTGGATTTTCGGAACTTCCCCGCCGGGATCGATCACGACGGCCTTTTTGGTGGCCTCGCACCAGATCAGCGTGCAGTTCTGCTCGAACAGCGTTACCGGGATAATGAGCGCACCGGCTTTCGCCTTGGTTTCCTGGTTGGTTTCCTGGGTCATCCCAGCACATTGCCGATTTTTTGCGGGACGCCAAGAGAAAATTGAGCTGAAAATTGAGCCGAAACTGCAGGCAGTTGACGCCCCTCTGTCATCTCCATTTGGTTTTTTAGCTGAACCTGCCACCGATTCCGGCGTTGCCCTGCACCGCCGTTTCAGAGCATGATTTCGAAGATGACGCAGAGCGACGAATCCTGGTGGCGGTACGGCATCTTCTATCAAATCTATCCGCGCTCGTTTCAGGACTCCGATGCCGACGGGGTCGGCGATATCGCCGGGATCATCGACCGGCTGCCCTATCTGCAGGAGCTCGGCGTCGACGCGGTCTGGCTGTCGCCGATCTTTCCCTCGCCGATGGCCGATTTCGGTTACGACATCTCCGATTATACCGGCATCGATCCGCTGTTCGGCACGATGGCGGATTTCGACGCGCTGGTAGCGGCCGCGCACGAAAACGGTCTCAAGCTGATCCTCGATCTGGTGCCGAACCATACCTCCGATCAGCATCCCTGGTTCATCGAAAGCCGAAGCTCGCGCGAGAATCCCAAGCGCGACTGGTACATCTGGCGCGATCCGGCCGCGGACGGCGGGCCGCCGAACAACTGGATGTCGGAATTCGGCGGCAGCGCCTGGGAATACGACGCACGCGACCGGGCAATATTATTATCACGCCTTTCTCGCCCAGCAGCCGGATCTGAACTGGCGCAATCCGGAAGTGCGCCAGGCGATCTACGACGTCATGCGGTTCTGGCTTCGCAAGGGCGTCGACGGTTTTCGGGTCGACGTGATCTGGCATCTGATCAAGGACGCGGAATTTCGCGACAACCCGCCCAACCCGCATTATCGCGAAGGCCGGCCGCCGCACGAGAAGATCCTGACGCAGTACTCGACCGATCAGCCCGAGGTCCATGAGGTGATCGCGGAGATGCGGCGGGTGATCGACGAGTTCGACGCACCGCGTCCTGATCGGCGAGGTCTATCTGCCGCTGCACCGCCTGGTGGCCTATTACGGCAACGACCTTGCCGGCGCGCAGATGCCGTTCAACTTCGCGCTGCTGTCGACGTTGTGGAGCGCGCGCTCAATCGAGAAGATCATCGCCGATTACGAGAAGGCGCTTGCCGGCGGGCGCATGGCCGAACTGGGTGCTCGGCAATCACGACCGTCCGCGGGTGGCGAGCCGGGTCGGGCCGCGAGCAGGCGCGTGTCGCGGCGATGCTGCTGCTGACCTTGCGCGGAACGCCGACGCTCTATTACGGCGACGAGATCGGCATGCATCAGGTCGCGATCGCGCCCGACCAGGTGCGCGATCCCTTCGAGAAGAACGTGCCCGGGGATCGGCGTCGGCCGCGACGGCTGCCGCACGCCGATGCAATGGGACGCGACGGCCGCATGCCGGATTTTCGACGTCGGCGCCGTGGCTGCCGCTGGCGGATGATTATCGTCCAGGAGAACGTGGTCAATCTCGACGCGGACGCGCGATCGATCCTGAGCCTCTACAAGGCGCTGATCGATCTGCGAAAGCGATTGCCGCAGCTGATGGCGGGCGACTACGTGCCGATCGCGGCGGAGGGCGACCTGCTGCTCTATCGCCGGCAGAGCGAGGGCGAGTGCGGTGGTGATCGCGCTGAATCTCGGTGCCGAGCCGATTTCGATCGCCTCCGAGTACGATCGGCCTTGACGGCGAAATCCTGCTTTCGACCTTCCTCGACCGGGAAGGCGAGAAGATCGAGGGCACGCTCGATTTGCGCGGCAATGAAGGCGTGATCATCGGCTGATAAATCCGCCGTCGTCACCGCTTACGCCGGATGTGCGGTCTTTCCCGTCGCGTCGGTATCGATGTCGCTGCGCTTCAGCAGATAGTCGAGGCCGCCGACGCGATACCAGCGGTAGCCATAGGCCTCCAGCATCAGCGTGTGCTTGCCGCGCTCGTCGGCCTGGCTGTGGTCTTCCGACAGCAGGTTGACCAGCAGCTTGCCGGCATCGCCGGGAAGCCCGACCGCGAACGAAACCTCGCGCGGCTTCTCGTCGAGATTGTGCACGAACAGCACCGAATTGTTGCGCCAGTCGTAGCGGATGATCAGCACCGCCGGATCGCGCGCCGCGATCACCTTGAAGTCGCCCCAGCCGACCTCCGGGACTTCCTTGCGCATCCGGATGATGCGTTCGGTCCAGTTCAGCATCGAGTTGGGATCGCGGCGCTGCTTGGCGACGTTGACGTGCTCGTAGCCATAAGGCCCCTTGTCGATCACGGGCGAGCACGGCTTGTCGCTTTCGGTGAAGCCGGCATGCGGCTCGGTCGACCATTGCATCGGCGTGCGGGCGCAATTGCGCTCGGGCAGATCGAGATTGTCGCCCATCGCGATTTCGTCGCCGTAGCGGATCACCGGCGTTCCCGGCAGCGTGCACATCAGGCTGTAGGCGAGTTCGAGCCGGCGCCGGTCGCCGCCCAGCATCGGCGCCAGGCGGCGGCGAATGCCGCGGTCGTAGAGCTGCATGTTCTTGTCGGGACCGAATGCCTCGAACACCAGCGTCGCGCTGCGCCTTGGTCAGCCGGCCGAGGTCGAGTTCGTCGTGGTTGCGCAGGAACAGGCCCCATTGCGCGGTGGCCGGCCGCGGCTTGGTGGCCGTCAGCGATTTCGCCAGCGGACGGCAGTCGGCGGAGGCCAGCGCATAGAACAGGTGCTGGTTGACATGAAAATTGAACATCATGTGCATGCGGTCGCCGTCGTCGCCGAAATATTCCATGTCGGTTTCGGGCAGCACATTGGCTTCGGCGAGGATGATGGCGTTGCCCTGCCGCCATTGCAGGAATTCGCGGAACGAGCGCAGCATGTCGTATTGCTCGACCGGCTTGCGGACCTTGGCGCCCTTGGTCGCGATCACGAACGGCACCGCATCCATGCGAAAGCCGGAGACGCCGAGCTGAATCCAGAACCCCATGATCTTGAGGATTTCGGCCTGCACGTGCGGGTTCGAGGTGTTGAGGTCGGGCTGGAAGTCGTAGAAGCGATGGAAGTACCAGGCGCCGGCTTCCTTGTCGCGGGTCCATGTCGATTTCTGCACGCCGGGAAACACCATGCCCTTGTCGGCATTGGCGGGCTTCTTGTCGGACCAGACATACCAGTCGCGATAGGGCGAATCCTTCGAGCTGCGCGCGTCGCGAAACCAGCGGATGCTGATCGGAGGTGTGGTTGACGACGAGATCGATGATGACGCGGATGCCGCGCTGCCGGCAGCCATGGGTGAATTCGACGAAGTCGCCGAGCGTGCCGTAGCGCGGATCGACGCCGTAATAGTCCGAGATGTCGTAGCCGTCGTCCTTGCCGGGCGACGGCTGGAACGGCATCAGCCAGATCGCGGTGATGCCAAGCCCGTGCAGATAATCCAGCCGGCGCAGCAGGCCCCTTGAAATCGCCGATGCCGTCGCCGTTGGCGTCCATATAGGTGCCGACGGAGAGACAATAGAACACGCCGTTCTTGTACCAGAGGTCGTCGATCATGCCGCGGCAGCCCTCATCGATCCGCCTCCTTGAGTTGTCAGCGGCCGAGAGATAAGTTGGCAGAAGTGCGTGGGTTCCCGCGCTAACGCTGGGAAAAATCGTCGTCGTCCCCGCCTTCGCGGGGACGACTCGTGCAGAGGCGTGGCTAAATCGTCATCTCACCGCTTGATCTGCGCCTTCAGCGTCTCCTCGACGACGCGATCGAACGACGACGCCTTCGGCGGCGCCTTGTCGCGCGCTTCCGCGACGAACTTGTCGCGCTTGGCGACCAGCGCGGCGAGTTTTTCGTTCAGTGCCTTGCGTTGCTTCATCTGCTTGTCGAGCTCGTCCACGCGCTGCTCGGGTTTCAGCGCGCGCAGATTTTCCGGCAATTCGTCGTCCTTGACGGCGCCTAGCTTCTGCCGGCCCGATGCAACGTCGCTGACCAGGTCGCCGTCGCCGGTGACCGCTTCCGACGACACCTTGGCGCGCTTGTTGAGATAGCTCGCCATTTCGCTGGCCTGCGCCGGCGCTACGGCCGCCGCTTGCGATAATTGACGGGTCTTGTCCTCGGTGTGTTTCTGCAGCGCCCGCGAACCATAGGGAATCACGGTGCCGTTGATTTCCTTTTGCAGGATGATGATGTCGTCATCATAGGGCGTCTCGATGATGACTACCTGTCCGCCGTCCTGGGGGATCGGAATGAAGCGGCCGTTGCCGTTCTGGGCGATATCGCGCCACACCCGTTCGGTATCGCGGGCGTTGCCGGCGAGCACTGCGTTGACGATGATGTCCTTCTGCCTCGCTACCGCGAGCGTGGTCGGATATTTGGTATCCTGCGCGTAGTCCATATGCGGCGGGGCATCGCCGACCAGGAACACGATCCGCCTGGTGTCGCCATGTGGCGTCCAGCGCAGCTTGTTGACGGCGACGTCGAGCGCCTCGTTGACGCTTTCCGGCCAGTCGCCGCCGCCGCGCGCCTTCAACTCCAAAAGATTGGCGTAGAGGTCCTGGATGTCGGTGGTGAGATCGAATTTCCGGGTGACATAGTCATCGCCGATGTCGCGATAGGCGACGAGGCCCATGCGAATGTCGGCGTCGGGGTTGGAATCGACGATCGCGGTCGCGATCGACCAGATCTTGCGCTTGGCGCCCTCGATCAATCCGCCCATCGAGCCGGTGGTGTCGAGAACGAAGGCGACTTCGACGGTCGATTTGGCGATGGCTTTCGAAAACGCCGCCGATAATGGCAGGGCTGCAAGCGCGAAGGCGAGGGCAGGGATGGTGATGATGGGTCTCATGGTCTTCCTCCAATGGTCGGCTCCCTGAAGCCGGGTTCCCCTCGCTTGGCGTGAGGGGTGGAAACAGGGTGGGGCGGACAAATTTACGGCTGGCGAGGTCTGGCCAGCCTGTTGGACGGTCCGAAATCGGATATGGTTCACGCCATGGAATCGACCGCCCGCCAGATCAATCTCCTCCCCGCGCCGGACCGTCGTCAGTCGGAAACGGCGCTGGCGATCGCGCGCGGCACGGCGCGGCTGCTGCGCTCGCTGGGTTTTTCCTGCATCAGCGAATTGCCGCTGCCTTCGGGACGGCGAGCCGATCTGGTGGCGCTGAATGAGCGCGGCGAGATCTGGATCGTCGAGATCAAATCATCGGTCGAGGATTTGCGCGCCGATCAGAAATGGCAAGACTACCGGATGCATTGCGACCGGCTGTTCTTTGCCTTCACGCAGGATTTGCCGTGCGAAATCTTCCCGCCGGAAACCGGCCTGATCGTCGCCGACGCCTATGGCGCGCATCTGCATTGCGAGGCGCCGGAGCATCGCCTGCCGGCGCCGACCCGCAAGCTGATGACGGTGCGGTTTGCGATCGCCGCGGCGCAACGGATCAACCGCCTGATTGACCCACAGGGGCATGGGGAATTTTAGGCAAGGATTACCGCGGCGCGCGTTTCGCCAGGATGCGCTGCAGGGTGCGGCGGTGCATGTTCAGCCGGCGTGCGGTTTCAGAGACGTTGCGATTGCACATTTCGTAAATGCGCTGGATGTGCTCCCAGCGGACGCGATCCGCCGACATCGGGTTCTGCGGCAGCTCGGACTTTTCGGTGCCGCTCGCCAATAACGCGGCGACGACATCGTCGGCGTCGGCGGGTTTTGACAGATAGTCCACCGCGCCCATCTTCACGGCGGTGACGGCGGTGGCGATGTTGCCATAGCCGGTCAGCACGATCGCGCGGGCCTCGGGACGCTTGCGTTTCAGCGCCGACACCACGTCAAGGCCATTACCGTCGCCGAGCCGCAGATCCACCACCGCGAAGGCCGGCGCGGCCTTCCCGATTTGCGCCAGTCCATCGGACACCGTGTCGCAGGATGTGACCGTGAAGCCGCGGGTTTCCATGGCGCGCGACAGCCGTTCCAGAAACGGCTTGTCGTCCTCCACGATCAGGAGCGAGCGATCGGCGTGGTCGTTCAGTTCGGCGATGGCGGTCAAGGTCCTGTCATCCTCCTGTCGGGCGCTTTCTAACCATATGGCGTCGCAATGCCGCGCTGCCAAGGCCACACAAAGTAGGTCAACCGTCATAGCGATCCAAGGCGACACTAAGTCGCTGGTTCGGCAGCGATTTCGCTTGCCTCGAAGCGGTCGCGCGGCCACGCGATCTGAACCACGGCGCCGTGATCAGGAAAAGTACGGTTGGTGAAGGAGACCCTGGCGCCGGTACGCTCGAGCAGGGTTCGGGCGATGAACACGCCGAGCCCGAGGCCGTGGTGCTCGCTCTGGGCCTCGTCGGCGCTGCGCCGCCGCGACAGATAAGGTTCGCCAATCCGCTTCAGCATGTCCGGTGCGATCCCCGGACCGTCGTCGGAGATCACGATCTCGACCGTCTCGGTGTTCCACCAGGCGTTCACCTCGACCGTCGCCCGCGCGAAATCGACGGCGTTTTCCAGGATGTTACCGACGCCGTAGAGGATCGCCGGATTGCGGGTGCCGACCGGTTCGCGGGCGCCCGCGACCGCGATGCGCACCTTGATGTCGACGCCGAAGTCGCGATGCGGCGCCACCACTTCCTCGATCAGCGTCGACAACGGCATGCGGTCGAACGGCGCGCCGGTTGCGGAAAGCTGCGCGATCTTGGCCAGAATGTCGCGGCAGCGCTGCGCCTGCTCGCGCAAGGTCTTCAGATCGCCCGCCAACGGGCTGTCGTCCTTGACGGTTTTCTCCAGCTCGCGCGAAATCAGGAAGATGGTCGACAGCGGTGTGCCGAGTTCGTGCGCGGCGGCGGCGGCGAGACCGTCGAGCTGCGTCAGATGTTGTTCGCGGGTGAGGACAAGTTCGGTGGCGGCCAGCGCGTCGGACAATTGGCGGGCTTCCTCGGTGACCTGGAACGCATAAAGGCTGGTAACTCCGATCGCCACCACGATCGAGAGCCAGACGCCGAACAGATAGATCGGCGGCAGCACCAGCGGCTCGTCGCTCTCCCATGGCAACGGCATATGGAAGAAAACCAGCACGGAGGCGCATGCGATGGCGAGCGCGCCGAGCGCGATCGTCAGTCGGATCGGCAGCGCCGTCGCCGAAATCAGGACCGGAGCGAGAAACAGAAACGAGAACGGGTTCTGCAGGCCGCCGGTGAAAAACAACAGTCCGGCCAGTTCCACGATGTTCAATGCCAGCAGCGCCGCCGCATAGGCCGGCTCCAGCCGCTGCATCGGGTTGAATGTGGTTTGCAGCACCAGATTGAGCAGGGCGGACAGGCCGACAATGCTGACGCAGGGGATCACCGGGACGTCGAATTCGAGGCCCTGCACCACGATGAAAATCGCCGCGAGCTGGCCGAGCACCGCGAGCCAGCGCAGCCGCAAGATGGTATCCAGACGGACATAGCGGCGCGGATGGCGGAAATCGGAGGCAGCGACGTCGGTCATCCCGGAAGTTTACCCGCGCAAGCGCCCGACCACAAATCCGCCGGATCAGGTCCGGTCCCCATGGTCCAAAAGTCTTGCGCCAGCCGTCGCGATGGCCCAATGAACGCCCCGCATGATCAATGATGACCCAGCATCTTCCGGCGTGCCCGCGATCGATCCCGCAGGATCCGCCGCGATCGAGGTCGAGCACCTGGTAAAGCTCTACAAGACCACCCGCGCCGTCGACGACGTGTCGTTTCGGATCGCGCGCGGCAGCATCACCGGGCTGCTCGGCGGCAACGGCGCCGGCAAGACCACGACGATCGCGATGATCATGGGCCTGGTGCTGCCGACCTCCGGGCGCATCCGGGTGCTGGGGTGTGCGATGCCCGACCAGAGCGCGGAAGTGCTCGGCCGGATGAATTTCGAAAGTCCCTATGTCGATATGCCGATGCGGCTCACGGTGCGGCAGAACCTCTCGATCTTCGGCCGCCTCTACGCCGTCGAGAACCTGCGCGAGCGTATCGACAAACTCGCCGCCGAGCTCGATCTTGCCGAGTTCCTCGATCGCCCGAACGGCAAGCTCTCGGCCGGGCAGAAGACGCGGGTGGCGCTGGCGAAAGCGCTGATCAACCAGCCCGAGCTGTTGCTGCTGGACGAGCCGACGGCCTCGCTCGATCCCGACACCGCCGACTGGATCAGGCGGCATCTCGAGACCTATCGCAAGACCCATGGGGCGACCATCCTGCTGGCGTCGCACAATATGCTGGAAGTAGAGCGGCTCTGCGACCGCGTCATTATCATGAAGCGCGGCCGTATCGAGGACGATGACACTCCCGACAACATCATGGCCCGCTATAACCGGGCGACGCTGGAGGAGGTGTTTCTCGACGTCGCCCGCGGCCGCGTTCAGGAAGGCGCGTCATGAGCGATCGGGTGATGGCCTGGGGCATCGCGCCGCATCGGATCAACGCGATGGTCCTGCGCTACTGGTATCTGTTGCTGTCGTCGTGGCCGCGGCTCTTGGAGCTGATCTATTGGCCGGCGCTGCAGATCATCACCTGGGGCTTCCTGCAGAATTACATTGCGCAGAATGCCGGATTTTTCGCGCGCGCCGGCGGCACCCTGATCGGCGCCGTCATCCTTTGGGACATCCTGTTTCGCGGGCAACTCGGCTTTTCGATCTCGTTCCTCGAGGAGATGTGGGCGCGCAATCTCGGCAACCTGATGATGAGTCCGCTGAAGCCGATCGAGTTCCTGATCGCGCTGACGATCATGAGCCTGATCCGGCTCGCGATCGGGGTCATCCCGATGACGCTGTTGGCGATGTACTTCTTCGATTTCAATTTCTACGCCATCGGGCTGCCGCTGATCGCGTTCTTCTGCAATCTGATCTTCACCAGCTGGTCGCTCGGCATCTTCGTCTCGGGCCTGGTGCTGCGCAACGGCCTCGGCGCCGAGAGTATCGTCTGGACGCTGATGTTCGGCGTGATGCCGTTGGCCTGCATCTACTATCCAGTGACGGTGCTGCCGCACTGGCTGCAATATGTCGCCTGGACACTGCCGCCGACTTACGTCTTCGAGGGGATGCGGGCGCTGCTGATCGACCATATATTCCGGGCAGACCTGATGATGCAGGCGCTCGCGATCAACGCGGTGCTCCTTATTGCGTCATTCGCGATATTTCTTGGGCTCTTGAAGAGCGCCCGCCGCCACGGCTCGCTGCTCCAAAGTGGTGAATAAGTCACTTATCCCAAGCTTTTGACGGGTCTTTAGCGTTTCCGCGCCGTAGTTATACGGTTGGGTGGATTGACGCTTTATTGGCCATTCGGCAGTATGCTGCGATGCAAAAAGAGATTTGGGGGACAAATGCCGATAGGTGAGTTTGGCGGCGCACCGCCACTGGTGGCCGAAGGCAGTCCGGCGCTGACGACGCCGATGTACTGGATGTACGAAATGGCGCACGCGTCGCTGAACCCCGCGCGCGCCGTCACCGACGCGACCAAACTGCTGTTTCAGAACCCACTTAATCCGTGGACGCGCACCGAGCTCGGCAAGTCCATCGCCGCCGGCTGCGAATTGTTCGAGCGGACCACACGCCGTTACGGCAAGCCGGAATGGGGCCTCAACGATACCGAGGTCAATGGCGTCCGCACGCCGATCGAAATTCGTTCGGTCTGGGAAAAGCCGTTCTGCCGCCTGTTGTACTTCGATCGCAGGCTGACGCGCCCGTTGCGTGTGCCGCAGCCGCGTGTGCTGATCGTGGCGCCGATGTCCGGCCATTATGCGACGCTGCTGCGCGGCACGGTGGAAGCCTTCCTGCCGACCCACGAGGTCTATATCACCGACTGGTCCGATGCCCGGATGGTCCCCTTGACCGAGGGCCGCTTCGATCTCGATGACTATGTCGATTACATCATCGAGATGCTGCACGTACTCGGCGGCAACATGCACGTCATCGCGGTGTGCCAGCCCTCGGTGCCCGTCGTGGCAGCGGTTTCGGTCATGGAGGCCGAGCGCGATCCCTTCGTTCCGCTCTCGATGACGCTGATGGGCGGCCCGATCGATACCCGCCGCAACCCGACCGCCGTGAACAACCTCGCCGCCGAGCGCGGCATCGATTGGTTCCGCAGCCATGTCATCACCAAAGTGCCGTTCCCGCATCCCGGCGTGATGCGGGACGTCTATCCGGGCTTCCTGCAGCTCAACGGCTTCATCAGCATGAATTTCGACCGCCACATGGACGCCCACAAGAACCTGTTCAGCAATCTCGTGAAGGGCGATGGCGATCTGGTCGACAAGCATCGCGACTTCTACGACGAATACCTCGCCGTGATGGACCTGACCGCGGAGTATTATCTGCAGACCGTCGACACCGTGTTCGTCAAGCATGCGCTGCCGAAAGGCGAAATGACCCATCGCGGCAAGCTGGTCGACCCCTCGAAGGTCACGCGCGTTGCGCTGATGACCGTGGAAGGCGAGAACGACGACATCTCCGGACTCGGGCAAACCGAAGCGACGCACGCGCTGTGCAGCAGGATTCCCGCCCATCGCCGGGTGCACTATGTGCAAAAAGGCGTCGGGCACTACGGAGTCTTCAACGGTTCCCGTTTCAAATCGGAAATCGTGCCACGCATTTCCGATTTCATGGTGTCGGCGGCAAACGTAAAGCCTTCGTTGGCAGCGGCAGCGGAATAAACGTCGCTGTCGCGCGCTGATGTTCGCGATGGAACGTGCCGACCTCGATTTGAGGTGGGAGTTAACCCTCTGAATTAACCCGAGGAAACCCAGATTCGGGGCTTTCTGAAAGAATGAGTGTGGCCTCAGTCTTTCGAGGGCCTGTCGAAGGCTCTTTTTGGCGCAAATTTTTTGTTCCAGCCCCTGCCGGTAGGGGCGAAAGCCCGGCCAGCCCCTGTATATTGGGCAAATGATTTGTTTTTGCGCCGAGCGATTTCACTGGCGGCGGATATGGCAGAATCCGGGCGAACTCCTGCTCCCCGGACTTACAGACATGGCTACTCGCGCCCTCCTTTATCGGCGGCCTTACGAACCCTCGACTCTTTTGGTCAAGCACGGCTCGCAAATCTACTCGGTTCGGCTGCGCCGGCATCGCCGCGCGCGCCGTTACACGCTGCGCATTCATCCAAGCGATCGCGAAGCGATCTTAACCATGCCGCCGCGCGGCACATTGGCCGACGCCAAGGATTTCGCGCGACGTCATGGCGCGTGGATCGCTGCGCGCCTCGGTCGTCTGCCGAAGGCTGCGCCGTTTCATTCGGGCACCGTGGTGCCGCTGCGCGGGGTTCCGCACCGGATCGTGCATCGCGCCGGTGTGCGGGGCACGGTGTGGACCGAAATACGCGACAGCGGCGAGCGGATTCTCTGCGTTGCGGGCGCTGTCGAGCATATCGACCGGCGAGTCCATGATTTCCTCAAGCGCGAGGCGCGCAAGGATCTGCAGAAGGCGGCGCAATCCTATGCGCAGGCCCTGGGCGTCAAGGTGAAGCGGCTCTCGATCCGCGATCAGTCGAGCCGCTGGGGTTCCTGCACCTCGGCGGGCTCATTGTCATTCTCGTGGCGGCTGATCCTCGCGCCGGCATACGTGCTGGACTATCTCGCCGCCCATGAGGTCGCGCATCTCGTCGAAATGAACCATTCGGCGCGATTCTGGCGCGTCGTTGCCAAGGTCTGCGATCACGTCGAGCGCGCCAAGACCTGGCTCGACACCCACGGCAACGACCTGCATCGCTACGGCATTCAGGATTAGATCGCCGTAACCTCTCCGCCGTCGTCGTCCCTGGAAAAAACAGGGACGACACGCGGCTACCTTCCGAACAAGCGGTCCATCAGCCAGCCATCCAGTCCCGCCGCAGCTTCCGGGCGTACCGATGTTCGGGTCGGGGCCGGTCTCGCCCCGCCGCTGACCGGCTGGGGCGCAGGAAGCGCTGTGGCAGTGGGCGCCGGCGCGTTCACCTGCGAGGCCGCTTGCGCGAAGTTCGAGAAGAAGCCGCCCGCCTGCGAGCCCGGCAAGGTCGCGACCGGGACGCCCTGATGGGCGGCGCGCATGAAGCGGGTCCAGACTTCTACCGGCAGGCCGCCGCCGGTCGCTTTCCTGGTCGGCGAATTGTCGTCATTGCCGAGCCAGACGCCAGTGACGAGGCTGCTGGTGTAGCCGATGAACCACGCGTCACGGAAATCCTGGCTGGTGCCGGTCTTGCCGGCGGCCATCCAGCCCGGGATCTCGGCCTTGCGCGCGGTGCCGCTGAGCAGTGTCTCCTGCATCATGCGGTTCATCATCGCGACATGACGCGGTTCGATCACCTGGCCAAGCTGCTCCGGAAGGCGCGCGTACAGAATTTTGCCCTCGCTGGTGCGGATCTTGGTGACGACGTGCGGGGTGACGCCCTGGCCGCCATTGGCGAACGGCGCATAGGCGCCGACCAGTTCGGTGAGCGAAACTTCTGAGGTGCCGAGCGCGATCGACGCATTGGCCTCGAGCTTCGATGAAATGCCGAGCCGGTGCGCGGTGCGCGCCACGTTTTTGGCGCCGACTTCGAGCCCGAGCCGCACCGCGACGGTATTGAGCGACATCGCCAGCGCCTGCGTCAGCGTCACCGCGCCGAAATATTCGTGGGTGTAGTTCTCAGGCTTCCAGCCCTTGACGTCGAGCGGCGCATCCTGCCGGATCGTCTCCGGCGTCAGACCGGCTTCGATCGCGGTCAGGAACACGAACGGCTTGAACGCCGAGCCCGGCTGGCGTTTCGCGGTGACAGCGCGGTTATACTGGCTGTCGGCGTAATTGCGGCCGCCGACCATGGCGCGCACGGCGCCATCCGGCGTCATCGCCACCAGCGCGCCCTGGGTGACATTGAATTTCACGCTTTTTGCCGCGAGTTCGTCGATCACGGACGCTTCCGCGACCGCCTGCAGTTTCGGATCGATCGAGGTCTCCACGACGATGTTCTGCTCGACCTGGCCGATCAGATCGTCGAGCACTTCGCCGATCCAGTCCGCGACGTAATTGACGGTACCGGCGCCCGCGGTCTTCACGTTGTAGGAGGGGTGCCCGATCGACGCCTTTGCCTGCGCAGCTGTAATGAATTTGGCGTCCGCCATCGCTGCGAGCACCGTCTGGGCGCGTTTCTCCGCGCCTTCCGGATTGCGATTGGGCGCCAGCCGCGACGGCGATTTCACCAGCCCCGCCAGCATCGCCGCCTCCGCCACCGTGACGTTCCTGGCGGATTTGCCGAAATAGCGCTGCGCCGCCGCCTCGACGCCATAGGCGCCTGAGCCGAAATAGACCCGGTTGAGGTAGAGTTCGAGAATCTCGGCCTTGGAATGCTTGCGCTCGAGCCAGAGCGCGAGTTCGACTTCCTGCAGTTTCCGCTGCAGCGTGCGCTCCTGGGTCAAAAACAGGTTCTTGGCGAGTTGCTGGGTCAGCGTCGAGCCGCCTTGCGAAACGCCGCGATGCAGCACGTTGGTAACCGCCGCGCGCGCGATGCCGACCGGATCGACGCCGTAATGCGAATAGAACCGGCGGTCCTCGATTGCGATGAAAGCCTTCGGCAGATAGGGCGGCAGGTCCTTCAGCGCGACATTGACGCCGGCCATCTCGCCACGCGTCGCCAGCACGCTGCCGTCGACGCCGGTAATCTGGATCGTCGGCGGTCGTTTCGGGATTTCGAGGGACTGGATCGCGGGCAGATGCGCACCGACCCAGACAACGACCCCGACCAGCGCGATAACGGCCCAGAGGCCGAGCACCGCGCACCAGTAGATCAGCCGTGGCAGGCTGATGAAGCGCATCCTCGATCTGCGCCTGCGGCTCACGGGGCTCGGACGCGGCTTGCGCTCGCGCGGAGCGTCGTCCTCCTCGGCGTCGCGGGCCTTGCGCCTGGGCTTTTTCGGCGTCTCGTCGTCATCGTCGTCGTCGCTGCTGGTGACGCGATCCTGGGGGCGGAGACGCAATTGCGCGAGCGACGCGCCGAGCCCGAATTGCGGCTCCTTGCGGCCGCCGCGCTTTTTCCGTGCCCACGCCATTACGCAAACGCCCACGCCACCAGACGCGATAGACTAGCGGGCGGGGTTTAAGGCTGCGTTAAGCGATGATTAAGGCTGACGCGGCGGGGAAGCTCGAAAGTGCTTGGGAAACGGGCATTTCCGCATTGTTAACCATGGTGCGAAGGTCGCTTGAATTCGCGCCGGCCAAACCGAAACTGCCGGCGGGGTGCGCCGGCAGCAAATCGAGACGGGACGTCGGGTGACGGCACTCAGCCGGCGGCGCCGGTATCCTCGATGATCGGTCCGAACAGCTGCCAACGCTCGCCGTCGAACTTCATCATCTGCATCTGCTTGTTGATGCGGTAATCGGTCGGCGAGGTATTGGCCGACATGCCAGGCAGCGACAGGCTGCCGGTGTAGTTCTTCAGGCTGGTGGCCTGCCGCATGATGTTTTCGCGGGTGAGATCGTCGCCGCACTGGCGCAGGATGTGCACCAGCAGTTCCGCGGTCGAATAGCCATAGGTGTTGACGGTATTGAGCTTGTCGCCCTCGGGGTAATATTTGTCCATGAAGGCGAAATAGGCCTTGAGGCCGGCGTCGTCCTTCCATTGCGGATCGCCGGGATCCTTGCCGTAATTGGTGCTGATGATGTCCTTGGAGATGTCGAGCCCGGCGGGTTTTAGCGTGGCCGACACCGGGCTCGCGTTGATGTCGAGAATGTGGACTGGCTTCCAGCCGAGATCGGCGACCTTCTTGATGGCTTGTGCGGCGAATTTCGGCGTCGAGGCGTCGTACAGCAGATCGGCGCCAAGCGACTTCAGCTTGACGATCTGTGAATCGATCGTCGGATCCGAAAGTTCGTAGGAGGTTTCGCCGACGATCATCGTCGCCGCCTTGTCGCCGAGGCCAGCCTTCAGGCCGGTCAGGTAGTCACGGCCGAGATCGTCGTTCTGATAGAGGATGCCGATCTTGGCGTCCGGGTGATTTTTCAGAATGTACTTGGCGTAGATTCGGGCTTCGGACTGATAATTGGGATTGAACGCGATGGTCCAGGGCGCGTTTTGCGGATCCGAGAAGCGCGACGCGCCGGTCGAGGCGAGCAGCTGCGGCACTTTTTTCGCATTGAGGTATTTCTGGACGGCCGCGTTCGAGGGTGTGCCGATGATCTGGAAGGTGAACAGAACCTCGTCGCCTTCGACCAGCTTGCGGACCTGCTCGACCGCTTTCGGCGGGCTGTAGGCGTCGTCATACTGGATCAGGTTGAGCTTGCGGCCGTTGATGCCGCCCTGATCGTTGATCATCTTGAGGTAGGCCGCCTGCGTCTTGCCGATGCCGGCATAGGCCGAAGCCGGTCCGCTGAACGGCACGGTCTGGCCGATCTTGATCTCGGTATCGGTTGCGCCGGTGTCGTATTTCTTTTGCGCCGAAGCCGGCGATGCCGACAGTGCAATCGCAATCGCCGCACCGGTGAGCAGGTGAAAAATACCAGTCCTCATATCGTTGCTTCCCTATCTGTCTTGTTTTGGCCGATGGTCTTCTCCGAAAGGACCTGTTCGGTTCCAGCCGGACGCCATCGCTCACGAGATACTGGATGAAGGGATGTGGCATTGCAAGACGATGCCGGCGGGCGGATGCGCGAAGTCAAGCCGGCCAAAGTGGCTGAAAATTAATCTGCCGGCGCGGTGGCAATGCACGGCGCCGGCAGCATCAATTCACGGGGAGTTGCGGCTGGCCTCAGCCGTTGGCGTCGTCCTCGATGATCGGTCCGAACAGCTCCCAGCGCTCGCCATTGAACTTCATCATCTGCAATTGCTTGTTGACGCGGTAGTCGGTCGGCGAGGTGCTGCCGACGATTCCCGGCAACGACAAATCGAGCTGAACGTTCTTCAGGCTGGTCGCCTGCTTCATGACGTTCTCGCGGGTGAGGTTGTCGCCGCACTGCTTGAGGACATGGATCAGCAACTGCGTGGTGGAGTAGCCATAGGTGTTGAAGCTGGAGTCCTTGTCGCCTTCCGGATAGTATTTCGCCATGAAGTCGAAATACTTCTTCATGCCCGCGTCATCCTTCCAGGTCGGATCGAGCGGATCCTTGCCGTAATTGACGCTGATGACATCCTTGGAGTTTTCCAGTCCCGCGGGCTTCATCACGGCGCCGACCGAGGTGGCGTTGATGTCGAGGATATGCACCGGCTTCCAGCCGAGGTCGGCGATCTTCTTGATCGCCTGGGCAGCGAATTTCGGTGTCGAGGCATCGAACACCAGGTCGGCGCCCACCGATTTCAGTTTGACGATCTGCGAGTCGATGGTCGGGTCGGCCAATTCATAGGAGGTTTCGCCGACGATCATGGTCGCGGCCTTGTCGCCGAGACCGGCCTTGATGCCGGTGAGGTAATCCCGGCCGAGATCGTCATTCTGATAGAGGATGCCGATCTTTGCGTTCGGATAATTCTTCAGAATATACCGCGCATAGATGCGGCCCTCGGTCTGGTAGTTGGGGTTGAACCCCATGGTCCAGGGAAAATTCTTCGGGTCGGTGAATTTGGAGGCGCCGGTGGCGGCGAACAGCTGCGGCACCTGCTTCAGGTTGAGATACTTCTGGACCGCCGCGTTGGATGGCGTACCGATCAGCTGGAAGGTCAGCAGCACTTCGTCGCTTTCGACCAGCTTGCGGACCTGCTCGACCGCCTTCGGCGGGCTGTAGGCGTCGTCATACTGGATGAAATTGATCTTGCGGCCGTTCACGCCGCCCTGATCGTTGATCATCTTGATGTAGGCCGCCTGGGCCTTGCCGATGGTCGCATACGCGGAGGCCGGTCCGCTGAATGGCACGGTCTGGCCGATCTTGATTTCGGTATCGCTGGCGCCGGTGTCGTACTTCTTTTGCGCCGATGCCGGCGATGCCGACAGTGCGATGGCAGTCGCGGTGCCAATGACCCAATGAAAAATACCGTTCCTCATATCGCTGCTTTCCTCATAATGTCTGATTTTGCCGATGGTCTGGTCCGGCGGTCGATCAAGACCCCAGTGGACGCCGTCGCTCGCAAGATAGTGGAGGAAGGCATGCTGCAATGCAAGGCAAGGCCGGGCGCAAAAGATGAACGATTTCAGGCCAGCCAAAGCAGGATTAACGCGACCGCGGCGGGTGCCGCCTGCACCAGCAGGATCCGTCGGCTGACGGTAACCGCGCCGTAAATACCGGCGACGATCACACAGAGCAAAAAGAACACCTTGATCTGGAACGCAAAGCCGGGGACGCCCTGAACCAATCCCCAGACGAGGCCCGCGGCGAGAAAGCCGTTATAAAGTCCCTGATTGGCGGCCAGCACCGCGGAATCGGCGGCTTTCTCGGGCGAGTTCCGGAAGGTTTTCAGGCCCAGCGGCCTGGTCCAGAGAAACATCTCCAGCACCAGAAAATAGAGATGCAGCGCTGCGACCAGCACCACCAATAGGTTGGCGATTGCGTTCATGATGGTTTCCCCCAAAGACGCAGACAAAGACAAAGAGATCTGCATCCTTATGGTAGCATGCGGCAGCGCAGGCTGTGACGGCTGGCTGCGGCCACAACGGAAAATAACATGACAGGCCATATCGATCCGACGAAGGAAGTATTCGCCCAGTTTCGCGACAACAATCGCGAGGGACCGATTCACATGCTCAACCTCGTCAGGCTGCTTGATCGCGCAGCCTATCCTGACGGACGAAAAGCCACGGGCGCCGAAGCCTATGCAGCCTATGGCCGCGACAGCGGGCCGGTGTTTACACGGCTCGGCGGCGAGGTGGTGTGGCAAGGCAGGTTCGAACTGATGTTGATCGGCCCCTCCGACGAGCGCTGGGATCGCTGCTTCATCGCCGAATATCCGAGCGTCGGGGCCTTCGTCGAGATGATCCGCGATCCCGTTTACCGCGAAGCGGTCAAGCATCGCCAGGCGGCGGTGAAGGACTCTCGGCTCATTCGCCTTGCGCCTCTGGCTGTCGGCAAGACATTTGGCGAAATTCCGGCTTAGGGCCTACGCCTCACGCAAATCACGTCGATGACCTTGCCGCGGCAGGCTCATTGACCGAAAATGACGATGTCCGAAAACCGCGAGACAGGCTCGGCGCAATGGACGATGTTTCCATGATGGACATGGACCGCACCGCCTGCTACCGCGCGATTTCGACCCGCGATGCCCGTTTCGACGGCCGGCTGTTCGTCGGCGTCAAGACCACCGGCATCTACTGCCGTCCGATCTGCCCGGCACGCACCCCGAAATTCGAGAACGTATCGTTCTATCCTTCCGCGGCCGCGGCGCAGCAGGCCGGCTTTCGGCCATGTCTTCGTTGTCGGCCGGAGACCTCGCCGGATCTCGCGTTCTGGCGCGGCACCGGCAACACCGTGTCCCGGGCGCTCGCCCTGATCGAAGCCGGCGGTCTCGACGAGGCCGATGTCGAGCGCCTCGCCAACCGGCTCGGCGTCGGCGCGCGGCAGTTGCGGCGGCTGTTTCACCGGCATGTCGGGGCATCGCCGATCGCGGTGGCGCAGACGCGGCGGGTTCTGCTCGCCAAGCAGTTGATCCACGAAACCTCGCTGCCGATGGCCGAGGTCGCACTGGCATCGGGCTTCAACAGCGTGCGCCGCTTCAACGAGACGTTTTTGCAGATGTTCGGACGTGCGCCGGCGACGCTGCGGCGGACCCACGACAAGACAAAACGCGAGGCCGGCGCGCTGTCGGTTCGGCTCGCCTATCGACCGCCCTATGACTGGGATGCGATGCTGTCTTTTCTGGCCGCGCGCGCGATCCCTTGTGTCGAGCTTGTTTCGGGGGATGTCTACCGGCGCACGATTGCGATCGGCGGGGTCTGCGGCGTGATCAGCATCGCGCCGGCCGGCAACAACAGGGCCGACGTTTCGGTGCGTTTTCCCGATATGGCGGCGTTGCCGCAGATCATCGCGCGGGTGCGCCGGGTGTTCGATCTTGCCGCCGACCCCGACGCGATCGGCGCGCATCTTTCGCTCGACCCGGTGCTGGCGCCGCTGGTCGCGGCGCGTCCGGGCCTGCGCGTTCCCGGCGCCTGGGACGGCTTTGAATTGGCGGTGCGGGCGATCTTCGGCCAGCAGATCACGGTTCCGGCGGCGACCCGATTGCTTGGCAGGCTGGTCGAGGCGCACGGCGCCACGCTGCCGGCGGCGATGACGGACGGCGAGGGCCTCAGCCATCTGTTTCCGACGCCCGCGAGCATGGTCCGCGCCGATCTTGCTGTTCTCGGCATGCCGAAGGCGCGGGCGATGGCGGTGACCTCGCTGGCGCAGGCTATTTCCACCGATCCCGCGATTTTCAGCCGAGGCGCGAGCCTCGACGAGGCGATTGCGAAGCTGCGATCGCTTCCAGGCATCGGCGAATGGACCGCGCAATACATCGCGATGCGCGAATTGCGCGAGCCCGATGCATTTCCCGCCGCCGACATCGGCCTGATGCGCGCGATGGCGGCTGACGGACAGCGTCCATCGCCATCGGAATTGTTGTCGCGCGCCGAGCGATGGCGGCCGTGGCGCGCCTATGCGGCGCTGCATCTGTGGGCCGCGGGCGTCGCGCGTCCTGCCCCGACCGGAAGAATCCATGAGCGCGAAGCCGCCTGAAACATTTACGCTCGACCGGTTGCGAACGCCGATCGGCATCGCCTTGCTGGTCACTGATGTTGACGGCGCGCTGCGCGCGCTCGACTGGGAAGATCATGAGCCGCGAATGCGAGAGCTGTTGCGGCTGCAATATGGCGCGGCGCTCCTGGAAGAGGCGCCGGCTCCGCGCGATATCAGGGCGGCATTGTCGCGGTATTTCGCCGGCGACCTCGTTTCCCTCGCCGCGATCAAATGGCGCGTGGCCGGAACCGCCTTCCAGCGCAAGGTGTGGACCGCGCTGCCGGCCATTCCCGCGGGCACCACCATGAGCTACAGCGCCTTGGCCGCGCAGATCGATATGCCCGGGGCGGTGCGTGCGGTCGGCCACGCCAATGGCTCCAACCCGATCAGCGTGGTCGTGCCCTGTCATCGCCTGATTGGCGCCAATGGGTCGCTGACCGGCTATAGCGGCGGCCTCAAACGCAAGCAATGGCTGCTGGAGCATGAAGGCGTGGTGTTGAAGAAGGCAGCCACAGGCGATGCAAGGAAAACGTCAGGTCCGTAACCCGCCAGACCGATTGCGGCGCTGTCGCTAGCGTCTCCGCACACAACAGAATGGAGACGATCGATGACGGACGCGGAGATTCAGGATTTTGTGACGCGATTTGCGGCGGCGTGGGCGGCGCGGGATGGCCAGGCGTTTCTCGATCTGTGGCATTCGGAAGGCCTGTTGCACACGCCGCTGGTGGGCCGGACGATCATGGGCAGCGAGCTCAATCGCCTGCTGGAGGTGCAGACCGCGGCAGCGCCGGATTTCGTCTGGCAGCTGCTAGACTGGACTGCGCGCGGCGACGTCGTGATCATCGAGTGGCAGACCAGCCGCTTCGCCAATGGGACGCGATTCAGTTGGCGCGGCGTCGACAAATTCCGCCTGAAGGCCGGCAAAATCTGGGAGGAGCGGGTCTATTGCGACACCGCGCCGCTGCGCGCGCTCCGCACCGGGGAAGCGCTGGAACCGATTACCCAATTCTAGACTAGCGGGCGAATTATCAGGGAACCGGTTGCGATCTGATCAAGGTCTGGACCTCGTGAAGGTCCTGGACGATGCACACGCACAGCTCTCGCATTTCGATCGTTGGCGGCAACAGGTCCGGCACCATGATGGTCATCATCCCGGCGCCGGACGCGGCTCGCACGCCATTATACGAATCCTCCAGGGCCACGCATAATTCAGGCTCGACCCCCAGTCGTTCGGCGGCCCTCAGAAACGGGTCGGGATGTGGTTTTCCTCGCGAATAATCGCCTCGCGCAATGACGGTCTCGAATCGGTCGCACATGCCTTGCGCCCCGAGATTACGTTGCACGTCCTCGTGTCGCGATGACGTGGCGATGGCGCGTGGCAGGCTGGTGCTGTCGAGAAAGTCGAGCAGTTCGACAACGCCCGCCTTCAGGCAGAGCTGTAATTTGAGGATCCCGTCATATTGTGCCGATGCCGCCGCCCAGAAGCCATCGAAATCGAATTGCTCGCCGTAGCGTTGGCTGAACGCCATGCGGGTCGCCTCGATCGACATGCCGATCGTGGAAAGATAGAACGGCAGGGGCAGGTCATGGCCGGCCTCCGCGGCCGCGGCAACAACGGCATCCCGGTAAAGGGTTTCGGTGTTGAAGATCAGGCCGTCCATATCGAAAATGACGGCGCGGGCCTGGCGGGGCAGTTTCATGGTCGGCAGCCTATACCCGCTCGTTGATGGGCGTTGATCACGCCGCCGGCTGCGACACCGCGTCGTCGCTGGCGAGCAGATGGACCAGCGCGCTCTTGATCGCGGCTTGTCGAGTGGGCGCGTTGATCTGCGCGCCGAGCAGGTCGGTGACGTAGAACACGTCGCGGGCGCGTTCGCCGAAGGTCGCGACATGGGCCGAGGCGATGTTGAGGTTGAGCTTCGATATCGCCGTGGTCAGTTCGTACAACAGGCCCGGCCGGTCGAGGCCGGACACCTCGATCACGGTGTAGCGGTCCGACCACTGGTTGTTGATGATCACTTCCGGCTCGACCACGAACGGCCGCACCCTGCTGCGTCCTGCGGCGCGGCGCGCCACCACTTCAGGCAGACGCAATTTGCCTTCGAGAACGTCCTCGATCATTTCGCCGATCCGCGTGGCGCGGCGTCCCTCATCCTCGTCGCGGTCGTATTCCCTCGAGATCGCGATGGTGTCGAGCGCGCGCCCGTCGGTGGTGGTGTATATCTGTGCGTCGACGATATTGGCGCCGGCCGAGGCGCAGGCGCCGGCGATGATCGACAATAGCCAGGGGTGATCCACCGCCAGGATGGTCAGTTCGGTGACGCCGCGGGTTTCGTCGAAGCCGACATTGATCGCGAGCTTGTGGCCGGCCTGTTCGCTGGAACGCAGGAAGCGCGCGTGGCGGATCTTGCGCGGCAGCTCGACCTTGAGCCAGTACGCCGGATAATGCCGCGCGATATAGGCGTTGAGGTCCTGTTCCGGCCATTCGGTGAAGGCCGCGCGGAATTCCGATTGCGCCACCGCGATGCGCTGGGCGCGGTTGACCTCCGAGAAGCCGCCGGTCAGCACCGGTTCGGTTTCGTAATAAAGCGTACGCAACAGCTGCGCCTTCCAGCCGTTCCAGACGCCGGGGCCGACGCCGCGGATATCGGCGGTGGTCAGGATCGTCAACAACTTCATCTGTTCGACCGATTGCACCACGGCGGCGAAATTCTCGATGGTCTTGCGGTCGGAAAGATCGCGCGATTGCGCCACCGTGGACATCGTCAGATGCTGCTCGATCAGCCAGGCGACCGTCTCGGTGTCGGCGGCGTTGAATCCCAGCCGCGGGCACAGCCGCCGCGCGACCTTGGCGCCGGCGATCGAATGATCCTCGGGGCGGCCCTTGGCAATGTCGTGCAGCAGCGTGGTGATGTAGATGACCGCGCGGTGTTCGGGGCGGATCTTGCGCATCAAATCGCTGGCGACGATGAATTCGTCGTTACCGCCGCGTTCGATGTCCTGCAGGTAGCCGACGCAGCGCAACAGATGCTCGTCCACCGTATAGTGGTGGTACATGTTGAACTGCATCATCGACACGATCTTGCCGAAGGCGCGAATGAAATGGCCGAGCACGCCGGTCTCGTTCATGCGCCGCAGCACGATCTCCGCATCGTTCGATGTCAGGATCTCCATGAACAGCCGGTTGGCTTCCGGATTTTCGCGCAGCGGCGCGTTGACGAGCTTCAGCGAGCGGGTCACCGTGCGCATCGCGTCGGGGTGGAAGGCGAGGTTGTTCTTCTGCGCCAGCCGGAAGATCCGGATCAGGTTGACGGGGTCATGCTTGAACACGTCGGGCGCGGAGAGATTGATGCGGTTGTTGTCGACGATGAAATCGTCGCTGTCCGGCAGCCGCCGCCGCTGCGTGTTCGGCCGCAGCCGCGCCATCATGCGGCTCAGCACCGGCGCCGGCTTGGCCTGCTGATCTTCCAGCTTGGCGCACAGGATCGCGGTGAGATCGCCGACATCCTTGGCGACCAGGAAGTAATGCTTCATGAAGCGTTCGACATCTTGCATGCCGGGATGCGAGGTGTAACCGAGCCGGATCGCGATCTCGCGCTGTATGTCGAATGACAGCCGTTCTTCGGCGCGACCGGAGAAGAAATGGATGTTGCAGCGTACCGACCACAGGAAATCGGCGCAGCGGCGGAAGGTGCGGTACTCCTGCGCGTCAAATACGCCGTGTTCCAGGAGTTCGTCGGTTTCGCGCACGCGGTAGACATATTTCGCGATCCAGAACAGCGTGTGCAGGTCGCGCAATCCGCCCTTGCCGTCCTTGACGTTGGGCTCGACCAGGTAACGCGATTGTCCGGCGCGGCGATGCCGCTCCTCGCGTTCGGCGAGCTTGGCGGTGACGAATTCGGCTGCGGTGCCCTGCACCACCTCCCTGTCGAACCGCTCCACCAGTTCGTCATAGAGCGGCTGGTCGCCGGTCAGGAATCGCGTCTCCAGGATCGCGGTGCGGATGGTCATGTCGCCGCGCGCCTGCCGGATCGATTCATCGACCGAACGCGTGGCGTGGCCGACCTTCAGGCCCATGTCCCACAGGCAATACAGAATGGCTTCGGCGACCTGCTCGCCCCAGGCGGTCTGCTTGTAGGGCAGGATGAACAGCAGATCGATGTCGGATTCCGGCGCCATCAGCCCGCGGCCATAGCCGCCGGTGGCGACCACGGCCATGCGCTCGGCACCGGAGGGAATCGGGGAGCGATATAGATGCCGCGTGGCGGCGGCATAGAGGATGCGGATGATTTCGTCCTGGACGAAACACAGCCGCTCGGCGCAGCGGCGCCCGTGCCGGTCCTTCAGCAGCACCGCCTGCGCCACCGCGCGGGCCGCCACCATTTCGGCCTTGAGCAGTTGCGCCATCGCGGTACGGAAAAGATCCTCGCGGCCGGCATGCTTTTCCGCAAGCGCATCGACCGCGGCGGTGATCCGCGCGGTATCGAAACGCTCGTCGGCTTCAAGGCGGGGCTCGGTCACAACACTGTCCATGTCCTATCCCGATATCGGACGGCGCGAACGCTGTCACGGGAACATTCCTCGGGGCTGACAGCAGATCCATGCTGCATTCCCCGCGCTTTAAGCAAAACTGTTCTCGCCGCCGCCGGTTGGCGGCAGGTATTTTCTCGTTGACGCATTCATTTAACTCATTGAAATAAACAGTGTTTTCGGGAGCCGCCGGAGCCAAACGGCCGCTTGCCGTGACGCCCGCCTGCAATCTGCCTCGATCAATCCACGGCCATGGAGATAACGACGATGTCCCAAATTTCACGGCGCGCCTTTGCTGCCGTCGTCGCCACCGCGGTGCTGATGCCGGCCGGCGCCTACGCCGCCGATCCGCTCAAGGAAATTCACATCGATTGGGCGACCTATAATCCGGTCTCGATGATGCTGAAGCAAAAGGGATTGCTGGAAAAGGAATTCGCCAAGGACGGCATCGGCATCGTCTGGGTGCAGTCGGCCGGCTCCAACAAGGCGCTCGAGTTCCTCAACGCCGGTTCGATCGATTTCGGTTCAACTGCGGGTTCCGCGGCGCTGGTCGCCAGGATCAACGGCAATCCGATCAAGTCGATCTATGTCTATTCGCGCCCGGAATGGACCGCGCTGGTCACCGCCAGGGATTCGAAGATCGCGACCGTCGCCGACCTCAAGGGCAAGCGCGTCGCGGTCACGCGGGGAACCGATCCGCACATCTTCCTGGTGCGCGCGCTGCTCGATGCCGGCCTGTCCGAGAAGGATATCACCCCGGTGCTGCTGCAGCATGCCGACGGCAAGACCGCGCTGATCCGCGGCGATGTCGAGGCGTGGGCGGGGCTCGATCCGATGATGGCGCAGGCGGAAGTCGAGGACGGCGCCAAACTGTTCTTCCGCAAGGCCGACGCCAATACCTGGGGCATTCTCAACGTCCGAGAACAGTTCCTCAAGGATTATCCGGATGTGGTCCGCCGCGTGCTCGCCACCTATGAAGAGGCGCGCAAATATTCGGTGGCGAATTACGACGACCTGAAGAAGACCTTCATCGCGGTGACCAAACTGCCGGACACGGTGGTCGACAAGCAACTCAAGGACCGCACCGAACTGACCCACAGCCGGATCGGCGCGCCGCAGCGTGACTCCATTCTGGCGGCGGGCCTGGCGTTGCAGCAGGCCGGCGTGGTCGATGCTAAGGTCGACGTCAAGGCGACGCTGGATGCGCTGATCGACGATCAGGTTCCACTGCCGACGAATTGACGGGGGCGACCGGCATCGTTGCTGCACAAGCGGTGTCGTCCCGGCCAAGCCAACGGGTCCGGCCTCCGGCCGGCCCGATGACAGGCTCCACGCGAGCCGGGATCCATACGCCGCGGCCTCGCTGTTTTGTCCGGTGGCTGATGCCCTTCGTTCATTACAAGGGCCGGTGGTTATGGGTCCCCGCGTTCGCGGGGACGACTAGCCAAGAGTGTGAGTAGCCATCCGCCGCCTTGCAATCCTCCGCGAGAAGCGTCTTTGCTATGGCCATGACGGTTGAGCTATCCGCACCTGAACCAACCGACGCGATGGCGACGCCCGCGCCATCCGGCCGGCTGCGGCGATTCGCGCGGCCGGCGCTGGGTTTGTTGCTGCCGGTCGGTCTGGCGCTCGCCTGGGAAATTATCGTCGCGCGGGGCTGGTCCAGCGGACGGCTGGTGCCGCCACCGACAAAACTGTTCGCGACCATCGTCGAGCTCGCCCGCAGCGGCGAGCTCTCCCGCCACGTCACGGCGACATTGACCCGGGTGTTCGCGGGCTTCGGCCTCGGCGTGATCGCAGGCACCGTGCTTGGCGCCGTCTCCGGCTACTGGGGCCTGGCGCGGCGGCTGCTCGATCCGACGGTGCAGGCGTTGCGCGCGATCCCGTCGCTGGCCTGGGTGCCGCTGTTCATCCTGTGGCTCGGCATTTTCGAAACCTCGAAAGTCGCGCTGATCGCGGTCGGGGTTTTCTTCCCGGTCTATCTCGGCGTCATGGGCGCGATCCTGTCGGTCGATCGCAAGATCGTCGAAGTCGGCCGCACCTTCCGCTTGAGCGGACCGGCGATGATCCGGCGCATTCTGCTGCCCGCGGTGCTGCCGGCCTATGTCGTGGCGCTGCGGGTCGGCCTTGGGCTGGGCTGGATGTTCGTGGTCGCCGCCGAACTCATGGGCGCCTCCGAAGGGCTTGGCTATCTCCTGCTCGACGGCCAGCAGCTCGGCAAGCCGGCGCAGATCCTGGCGGCGATCGTGATCTTCGCCATTCTCGGCAAGACCACCGACTGGCTGATCGAGATCGCCACCGCGCCGCTGTTGCGCTGGCAGGACGCCTTCGGCGGCCAAAGCGGAGCGGCCTGATGCTGGTGCTCGATCGCCTCGGCAAAACCTATCCCAACGGCGTCAACGCGCTCGATCGTTTTTCCGCCGAGATCAATCTTGGCGAGATCGTCGCCATCATCGGCGGTTCCGGCTGCGGCAAGTCGACCTTGCTGCGCGCCATCGCCGGCCTCGACCGCGCCACGTCGGGCACCGTGACGCTCGGCGACATCAGGATCTCGGCGCCGCATGCCAAGATCGGCATCATCTTTCAGGAGCCGCGGCTGCTGCCCTGGCTCAGCGTCGCCGACAATATCGGTTTCGGCCTGTCGGAGCTGCCCGCCGATGTCAGCCGCGAGAAAGTCACTGCCGCGCTGGCCAAGGTCGGCTTAACGGACAAAGCCAAGGCGTGGCCGCGCGAACTGTCCGGCGGGCAGGCGCAGCGGGTGGCGATCGCCCGCGCGCTGGTGCCGCAGCCGGAAGTGCTGCTGCTGGACGAGCCGTTCTCCGCGCTCGATGCATTCACAAGGCGCGATTTGCAGGATCATCTGCTCGAGCTCTGGGCCGAGACGAGGCCGACCCTGGTGCTGGTCACCCACGATGTCGACGAAGCGGTGGTGCTGGCCGATCGTGTGCTGGTGATGCGGCCGCGGCCGGGCCGGCTGTTCGAGGAGATCAGGATCAATCTGGCGCGGCCGCGCGACCGCAACTCGCCATTGTTCGACAATTTCAAGCGCCGCGTGCTGACCGCGCTGGACCGCTCGCTCGATCGCAATGTGCCCGACCGGGAGGCGAAATCGACCGCGGGCGAGGCGATGTGGTGGTGACATTCGTGCGCCAACCGATTACATCCAATCCGCCTTTGTAGAATGGAGACAAGAATAATGGACGCCGCCCAACTCCGCGCCATGCAGGCCCCGATCAAGGAACGCTACAAATCCGATCCGAAAGCCGCCGTCATCACGCTGACAGCCCGCGGTTCGACCGAGAACGAGGGCATCGCCTGCAAGCTCGAGACCGGCCGCGCTTTGGCGGTGGCCGGCCTGCATCCTGCAACCGGGGGATCCGGGCTTGAATTGTGCTCCGGCGACATGCTGCTGGAAGCGCTGGTCGCCTGCGCCGGCGTGACGTTGAAATCGGTGGCCACCGCGATTGATGTGCCGTTGAAGACCGGAAATGTGACCGCCGAGGGCGATCTCGATTTTCGCGGTACGCTCGGCGTCGACAAGGAGGCGCCGGTCGGCTTCGCCGAAATCCGCCTGCGTTTCGACGTCGATACCGATGCACCGCAGGAGAAACTCGATCTCCTGCTGAAACTCACCGAGCGCTATTGCGTGGTCTACCAGACCATCAAGAACGGCCCGAAGATATCGGTGTCGATGCAGCGGGTGTGATGTCGCGTCGTCCCGGCGAACGCCGGGACCCACACGCCGTGTCCTCTTGTTTCAAGAAACGCTGCTCGACGGCTTTCGTGCAACACGAACTGTTGTGGCTATGGGTCCCGGCGTTCGCCGGGACGACGACCAAAAAATGTCCCCCGACCTCGCTTTCATCCTGACGCTGGTGCTGCGGATGGCGATCACCGCCGCGTTCGTGGTGTCGGCATCCATGATTACCGAGCGCTCGGGGCCGGTGATCGGGGCGCTGGTCGCGACGCTGCCGATTTCCGCGGGGCCGTCTTACGTCTTCCTTGCGCTCGATCACGATGCCGCCTTCATCGCCGAAGGCGCGCTGGCCAGCCTGCCGATCAACGCCGCGACGATCTTCCTGGGGCTGACCTATGTCGTGCTGGCGCAGCGCCAAAGCGCTGTCGTCAGTTGCCTGGCCGCGGTCGCGGTGTGGATCTTGCTCGCCTCGTTGATCCGATCCATGCAATGGACGCTCGCTGGCGGCCTGATCGCGAACGCGGTTGCTTTTGCAATCTGCGTGCCGCTGCTGCGGCGTTTCCGCCACGTCAAGATGCCGCTGATCAAGCGGCGCTGGTATGACATCCCGTTGCGCGCCTCGCTGGTTGCAACGCTGGTGGCAACCGTCGTCACGCTGTCCGGCTGGGTTGGTCCCAAGATCAGCGGCATCATCGCGCTGTTTCCGGTGGTGTTCACCTCCATGATGCTGATCCTGCATCCGCGCATCGGCGGGCCGCCGACGGCTGCCGTGATCGCCAACAGCGCCGGGGGATTGATGGGGCTGGGCATCGCCATCGCGGTGCTGCATGTCGCCGCGTTGCAATTCGGCTCGGCGATCGGCCTCAGCCTCGCACTCGCGATCTGCGTCAGCTGGAATCTGGGGCTCTGGTGGAACGGGCGAAGGAGGCTCGTACGGTGAAGATGTGCGTTCCTCATGGTGAGGAGCGCGTCTTCGCGCGTCTCGAACCATGAGAGCCGCGCTGCATCGCATCCTTCGAGACGCCGCTTCGCGGCTCCTCAGGATGAGGGCCGTTCACTGTTTCGGCAATTTCGCCTTCAACGCATACAGCGCCTCCAGCGCGTCGCGCGGCGACATCTCGTCGGGATGCAGCGCCTTGACGGCCTCGATCAGCTTTTCCGCGTCGCTCGGCGGCGCGGGTTCAGCGGCGGCGCGTGACGGCACCGCGAACAGCGGCAGGTCGTCGGCCAACGCGCGTGCGGTCTGGCCGCGATCCTGGGCTTCGAGTTTCGCCAGCACCGATTTGGCGCGCGCAATCACCGGCGCGGGGAGGCCTGCCAGCTTGGCCACCTGAATGCCGTAGGAGCGGTCGGCCGAGCCCGGCAGCACTTCGTGCAGGAACACCACGTCGCCCTGCCACTCCTTGACCCGCACGGTGGCGTTGAACAGTCGCGGCAATTTTGCCGAGAGCGCGGTGAGTTCATGATAATGCGTGGCGAACAATGCGCGGCAGCGGTTGGCCTCATGCAGATGCTCGATCGCGGCCCACGCGATCGACAACCCGTCGAAGGTCGCGGTGCCCCGCCCGATCTCGTCGAGGATGACCAGCGAGCGCTCGCTGGCCTGATTGAGGATCACGGCGGTTTCCACCATCTCCACCATGAAGGTCGAGCGTCCGCGCGCCAGATCGTCGGCGGCGCCGACCCGCGAGAACAACCGGTCGACGATGCCGATCCGCGCCCGCGACGCCGGCACGAAGCTGCCGATTTGCGCCAGCAGCGCGATCAGCGCGTTCTGGCGCAGGAAGGTCGATTTGCCGGCCATGTTAGGTCCGGTGATCAGCCAGATCTGGCCGGACTTCTGCGCCGGTCCCGGCGACAGGTCGCAGGCATTGGCGATGAACGGCTGGCCGTCGCGCTTCAGCGCCTGTTCGACCACCGGATGCCGGCCGCCCTCGACGGCAAAGCCGAGCGAGGCGTCGACCTCCGGCCGCACATAGTTGTCGTCGACCGCGAGTTTTGCCAGCGCGGTCGCGACGTCTAGCAGCGCGAACGCGTGCGCCGCGGCGCGCAGATCCTCGTTCGCCGTGGCAACCATGGCACACAGCCGCTCGAAAATCTCCAGCTCCAGCCCGAGCGCGCGGTCACCGGCATTGGCGATCTTGGCTTCGATCTCGCCGAGCTCGGCCGTGGTAAAGCGGGTCTGTCCCGCCAAGGTCTGGCGATGGATGAAGGTCGCATTCAGGGGCGGCGTCATCAGCTTGTCGCCGTGCTGCGCCGTCACCTCGACGAAATAGCCGAGCACGTTGTTATGGCGGATTTTGAGGCCCTTGACGGAGGTCGTCTCGGCGTAGCGCGCCTGCATCGCGGCGACGACGAGGCGGGAGGCGTCGCGCAGATTGCGGGTCTCGTCCAGTGCCGCCTCATAGCCTTCGCGCACAAAGCCGCCGTCGCGTTTGATGAGGGGCAGTTGTTCGGCCAGCGCGCGTTCGAATTCGCGCGCCAGTTCGCGCGACGGCCGGCGCAGCGCGTCCATGACGGCGGCGATTTCCGCCGGCGGTTCCTCAAGCTCCGCCAGTCGCGCCAGCGCGGAATCGGCCGCCAAAATGCCGTCGCGCAATCCAGCGAGGTCGCGCGGGCCGCCGCGTCCGACCGACAGTCGCGCCAGCGCGCGCGACATATCCGGCGCGGTGCGTAGCGTGGCCCGGATTTCGTCGCGCACGGCGGTATCAGCCGCGAATGCGGAGATCGCATCCAGCCGCCGCGCGATCGCGGCACTGTCGGTGAGCGGCGCGGCAAGCCGTTGTGCAAGCAGGCGGGATCCGGCTGCGGTCACGGTGCAGTCGATGGCGTCCAGCAGCGAACCGCGCCGTTCGCCGGCCAGTGTCCGCGTCAGTTCGAGATTGGCGCGCGTGGCCGGGTCGATTGCCATCGTGGTGCCGGCGGCCTCGCGCGACGGCGGCGACAGCGGCGGGCGTTTTCCGACCTGGGTGCGGTCGATATAGGTGACGGCGGCTGCGGCCGCCGCGGCCTCCAGCCGCGACATCGCGCTGAGGCCGTCCATGGTCGCCACCGCGAAATAATCGCACAGCCGCCGCTCGGCGGTGGCGCTGTCGAAGAAATCGCGGGTCAGCGGCGTCACCGCCGGCAATTCGCGCAGCACCGGCCCCAATTCGGCATCGCCATAGAGCGCGTCGGTAACGATCACCTCATTGGGATTGATCCGCGAAAGCGTCGCCGCCAGTTCGCCGGTCGAACATTCCGTGACGATGAATTCCGAGGTGGAAATGTCGATCCACGCCAGCCCGATACGGTCGCCGCCGGCGGATGCGCGGGCGCGTGCGATCGCCAGCAGGTAATTGTTGGCCCTCGCGTCCAGCAAGGTATCTTCGGTCAGCGTGCCCGGCGTCACCAGCCGCACCACGTCGCGGCGGACCACGCTCTTGTTGCCGCGCGCCCGCGCCGCCGCCGGGTCTTCCATCTGCTCGCACACCGCGACGCGATGACCCTTGGCGATCAGCCGATGCAGATAATCGTCGGAGCGCTCCACCGGCACGCCGCACATCGGGATATCCATGCCCTGGTGCTTGCCGCGCTTGGTCAGCATGATGCCGAGCGCTTTCGAGGCGATTTCGGCATCCTCGAAGAACAGCTCGTAGAAATCGCCCATCCGGTAGAACAGCAGCAGTCCGGGATTGGTGGCTTTTATTTCAAGGTATTGTTCCATCATCGGCGTGACGCGTGCCGGCGCTTCTGCGGGCTGCGCTGTGTCCGATGGAACGGGGATGGATTGCTGGATCGTCATTGCGGGCCGCAAACTACAAAATTTTACCGGCCGATCCTATCGGTTTGCCGCGGTCCCATGGGTTTTCCACTCCATCCACGGCTGGTCACAATCACCCTCCGGACGCACCGGCATAACGGCTCTTGCGCCAAAGCATCGCCGCAGGCGCAGGCGTCAATTGACCTCGGCCGCAGCGGCTCCTAAAACTCGCCATCAATTCAAGCCGGTCAGCGCGGAAACGCGGCATTCAGGGAGAGATTCGATGGGTGATGTATTCGTGTGCGATGCCGTCCGGACCCCGATCGGCCGCTTCGGCGGTTCGCTGGCCAAGGTGCGCGCCGACGATCTGGCGGCGGTGCCGATCAAGGCGCTGATGGCGCGCCATCCCAAGCTGGAATGGTCCGCGGTCGATGAAGTCTATTTCGGCTGCGCCAACCAGGCCGGCGAGGACAACCGCAATGTGGCGCGGATGGCGCTGCTGCTGGCGGGCTTGCCGGAATCGGTGCCGGGCGCCACCCTCAATCGTCTTTGCGCCTCGGGACTGGACGCGGTCGGCGCCGCCGGCCGCGCGATCCGCGCCGGCGAGATCGATTTCGCGATTGCCGGCGGCGTCGAGTCGATGACGCGGGCGCCGTTCGTGATGGGCAAGGCGTCGGAAGCGTTTTCGCGCTCGGCCGAGATTTATCGACACCACCATCGGCTGGCGCTTCATCAATCCGCTGATGAAGGCGCAATACGGCGTCGACGCGATGCCGGAGACCGGCGAGAACGTCGCCGAGGAGTTCCAGATCTCGCGCGCCGATCAGGATGCGTTCGCGATCCGCTCGCAGCAGCGCGCGGGCGCTGCGATCGCGTCGGGCTATTTCGCCGAGGAGATCACCCCGGTGTCGGTGCCCGGCGGCAAGGCCGGACCGGTCGTTGTCGACAAGGACGAGCATCCGCGCCCCGAGACCACGCTCGAAGGCCTCACCAAGCTGAAGCCGATCGTCCGCAATCCCGGCACGGTGACCGCCGGCAATGCCTCCGGCGTCAATGACGGCGCGGCCGCGATGATCCTCGCCTCGGAAGCGGCGGTGAAGAAGCACGGGCTGACGCCGCGCGCCCGCATTCTGGGCCTGGCTTCGGCCGCGGTGCCGCCGCGCATCATGGGCATCGGCCCGGTGCCGGCAACCCGCAAGCTGATGGAGCGGCTGGGCTTCAAAATCAGCGACTTCGATTTGATCGAGCTCAATGAAGCCTTCGCCAGCCAGGGGATAGCCTGCCTGCGCCAGCTCGGCGTCAAGGACGATGCCGATTTCGTCAACCCGCATGGCGGCGCCATTGCGCTCGGTCACCCGCTCGGCATGAGCGGCGCCCGCCTGGCGATGACCGCGGTGCACGGGATGGAGAAACGCGGCGGCAAGCGGGCGCTGGCGACCATGTGCGTCGGCGTCGGACAGGGCGTTGCGATGGCGATTGAGAAGTTGAACTGACGGCGACCATCTAGGCCGTCATTGCGAGCGAAGCGAAGCAATCCATAGTTCAGCAGCCTGGATTGCTTCGTCGCTTCGCTCCTCGCAATGACGGGACCGGTTCCGAAGGAGACGTAGATGACTTTGAGCTACCCCATCGCAAGCAACGCGGCGCATCCGCCGCGGCTGTCGCCGGCCTACAAGAGCACGGTGAAGCGTTCGCCGCAAAAGCCGCTGATCATCATGCGCCATACGCTGTCGGAGCTGACCGGGCCGGTCTACGGCCACGAGACCGTGCGCCAGAACGATCACGATCTCACCACCCAGCACAAGGGCGAACCGCTCGGCGAGCGCATCATCGTGCACGGCCATGTACTGGATGAAGACGGCCGCGGCGTGCCGAATACGCTGGTGGAGATCTGGCAGGCCAATGCCTGCGGCCGCTATATCCATGTCGTCGATCAGCATCCGGCACCGCTCGATCCGAATTTTACCGGCGCGGGCCGAGCCCAGACGGACGCGCAAGGCTATTACAAGTTCGTCACGGTGAAACCCGGCGCCTATCCGTGGGGCAACCACCACAATGCCTGGCGGCCGGCGCACATCCACTTTTCGGTGTTCGGCCACGCCTTCATCTCGCGGCTGGTGACGCAGATGTATTTCCCCGGCGATCCCTTGTTTCCGTTCGATCCAATCTTCAATTCGGTGACGGACGAGAAGGCGCGGCTGCGGATGATTTCTTCGTTCGATCTGGAAAACACCCAGCCGGAATGGGCGCTGTGCTACCGCTTCAACATTGTGCTGCGCGGCCGTGACGGCCACGCCGATGGAGACGAAATAGTGCAGGGAACCAAAGAGCAGGGCATTACGCCATCGCAGACCGTCGGCCCGTATTTCGCCTATGGCCTGACCTCGAACGGCAAATACGACTGGAACGACGCCTTCACCAACAACCTCGTCACCCCGGACGTTTCCGGCGAGCGCATCCGCATCGAGGGCCAGGTGTTCGATGGCGACGGCCAGCCGGTGCCGGATTGCATGCTGGAGATCTGGCAGGCCGATGCGCAGGGGCGCTTTGCCGATCCGCAGGACAAGCGCGCGCTGCCGAATTCGGCGTTCAGGGGCTTTGGCCGCTGCGGCACCGATGCAAATGGCGGCTACGCGTTCGACACCATCAAGCCGGGTTCGGTGCCCGATCCCGACGGCAAGCCGCAGGCGCCGCACATCCTGATCGCGATGTTCGCGCGCGGCATGCTGCTGCATCTCTATACGCGGATCTATCTCGACGGCGAGGCGGCGAACGCGGCCGACCCGGTGATGGCGCAGGTACCCGCCGATCGCCGCGGCACCCTGATCGCGTCGCGCCAGCCCGGCAACGGCAACACGGTCTATCGCTTCGATATCCACCTGCAGGGCGACAACGAGACGGTGTTTTTCGACGTGTGAGATTTTTGGCCTCGCCCCGCGCTTTGTGGGGGATGGGTTCGTTCGAAGCGTCGGGTGCAGGATTGAAATTTTCCGTCATTGCGAGCGAAGCGAAGCAATCCATGGAAGCAATCCATGGCTGATGGCGACTGAAGCTGGATTGCTTCGTCGCTGCGCTCCTCGCAATGACGGCCGTAACGCCGAGTGTCTAGCAATCCTACTCCATCACCGCATGTTCCGGCGCCATCGCCTGCTTGCGCAGCGCGGCCTTGCTGGAACCAATCATGATCGCCAGCGGGATCGCGCACAGCGTGAAGATCATCACCATCTGGTAGTCCTGCGCGAAGGCGATCATCTGCGCCTGCAGGCTGACCATGGCGTCCGCCATGGCGCGGCCCTTATCGGTGCTCATGTCGATCATGCCGCGTACGTCGGGCATCTGCATGGCGTGGTTGAACGGATTGACGTGCTCCGACAGGATCGCATAGGTCCGCCGCGATCCCTCCGTCAGCTGCGCGATGACGACGGAGATGCCGATCGAAGAGGCGACATTACGCATCAAGGTCAGCATCGAGGTGCCGTCGGTGCGCAGATGGTTCGGCAGCGTCAGGAACGCCACCGTGCTCAGCGGCACGAACACCAGGCCAAACCCGAAACCCTGCACGATGCTGAGTGTCACGATCTCCTGTACGCCGGTCTGATCGGTCCAGCCGGTCATGTAGAACAGTGACAGGCAGGTCAGGCTGAGCCCGGAGACGATCAGCGTGCGCGCCTCGATATAGCGCAACATCTTGCCCACCAGCATCATCGCGACAAAGGTGCCGCAGCCGCGGCTCGCCAGCAGCAGGCCGGCGGTGATGATGGGATAGCCGATCACGTTCTGCAGGTAAGGCGACGACAGCGCCATGGTCGAGAACAGCACCAGTCCCATCACCGCCATGAACACGCAGCCGCCGACGAAGTTCTTGTCCTTGAAGATCGCGAACTGGATGAACGGCTTGTCGGTCGTGAGCGAGTGGGCGAAGAAATAATAGAAGCCGACGGCCGAGATGATGAACTCGGCGATGATCTCGTTGGATTCCATCCAGCCGAGCTGCTCGCCGCGATCTAGCGCGATCTGCAGACTGCCGATGCCGACCGCGAGCGCGGCGAATCCGAACCAGTCGAAGCGCAGGTTGAGATTTTTCTTGGTTTCATCCATGAAGACCATCAGGCCGAGCACGGTGAAGATGCCGAACGGCAGGTTGACAAAGAATACCCAGTGCCAGGAATAGGTCTCGGTCAGCCAGGCGCCGAGCGACGGTCCCATGATCGGGCCCATCATCACGCCCATGCCCCAGATCGACATCGCCTTGGCGCGCTCGTGCAGCGCGTAGGAATCCAGCATCACCGCCTGCGACAGCGGTACCAGCGCCGCGCCGAACACGCCTTGCAGCAGGCGAAACAGCACCATCTGGTTGATGTCCTGCGCCAGCCCGCACAGCACCGAAGCGATCGTGAAGCCGCCGGAGCAAACGATGAAAATGCGCTTGCGCCCGAATCGGTTGGCGATCCAGCCCACCGGCGCGGTCATGATCGCGGCCGCCACGATGTAGGACGTCAGCACCCAGTTGATCTGGTCCTGCGACGCCGACAGCGAGCCCTGCATGTAGGGCAGCGCGACATTGGCGATGGTGGTGTCGAGCGCCTGCATGATGGTCGCGGTCATGGCGCAGATCGTCACCATGTTCCGGCGCAGGCCGGGAACGGCAACAGGCGCTGCGGCTGAATCCGCCATCGGGCGTCAGTCCTCTTTGCCCGCCACTGCCGACAAGCCGAGCAGGGCGGAAAGCGATCGGCGATGGTTGGTGTCGATCGAGGCGTAGACGCTCATGCCGGCCTTCAGCTTTTGCACGAACTTGTCATTCTTGTCGAAATAGATTCGCACCGGGACGCGCTGCACCACCTTGACGAAATTGCCGGTGGCGTTCTGCGGCGGCAGGATCGCGAATTGCGCGCCGGTGCCGGGGCTGAGCGAGCCGACCGTGCCCTTGAACACATGATTGGGGAAGGCGTCGACGTCGAGGGTGACGGACTGGCCGACCGCGACGAAGGTGAAATCCGATTCCTTCGGGTTGGCATCGACCCACGGGTTGGCAGTGTCGATGACAGAGAATACCGGGCTGCCTGCCATGACGAAGCGGCCGAGCTGGATCTGGTCGACCTGGGTGGCGATCCCGTTCATCGGCGCGCGCACCGTGGTCAGATCGAGATTGCGCTGGGCGTCGTCGAGCGCGGCCTTGGCCTGCATGTAGGCCGGAAATTGCTCGAGCGGCAGATCGGGATTGCCGAGCAGTTGATTAAGCGCGGTCGAGTTCTGCTGCTTGACCAGTTGCAACTGGGCCTGCGCCGTGACCAGCGCGGTCGAGCTGTTGTCGAGATCGAGCTGCGATCCGGCCGCGCTCTTGACCAGCGAATTCTTGCGCTCGACGTCGCGCTGCTTGAGCGCGATGCCGGCGTTGACCAGTTCGATGGTCTGCGAATAGAGCTTCACATTGGCGACGAGGTTGTCGTGGCTGGTCTTGGCGTCGTCGAGCTTGGCGCGCGCCTGCGCCAGCGCCAGCTGGAACGGCACCGGATCGATCTGGAACATGACGTCGCCGGTCGAGACCTGTTGGCCTTCCTTCACCGCGACGCTGTTGATCTTGCCGGAGACGTCGGGGGTGATCAGCACCTTCTGCGCGCCGACATAGGCATCGTCGGTGGTCACATAGCGGCCGCCGTTCAGATAGAAAATCACTCCGCCAACCAGCGCCAGCAGCGGCAGCACCACCAGCAGGAAGGTCCGGCGGAAACGCCGGACAAAGGCCAGCGCACGACGGCGTCGCGGCTTCGCTTCGGCCTTCGGGGCCGCGGGTGGCGGATTGCCCTTCTGGTCGGGCGGGAATTTGAGGACTGGATCAGCCAACGCGCTGCTCCTTTCTTGGCGGTTCGCCGGCCGGATTTTGAATGGCGTTGCGCACGTTTTCCTTGATCGCTTCGAGTTGCGCGAGCAGGCGGTGGGCGTCGGCCGGATTGATGCCTTCGAGCGCGGTCGCGGTCAGCTCGGAACGCAGCCCGCCCAATTTTCCGAGCAGCGGGCGCGCGGCCTTGCGCAGATAAAGCCGGTTGACCCGGCGGTCGCTATCGTCGCTGCGCCGCTCGATCCAGCCATTGTCGCAGAGCTTGTCGATCAGCCGCGTCAGCGTAATCGGCTGCATTTCCATAAGTTCCGCCAGTTCCGACTGCTTCAGGCCCTCGGCGCGCTCCACCTTGGCCAGCACCGCCCACTGCGCGCGCGTAATGCCGTAGCGCGCAGCCTGCTTGTCGGCATAGGCGCGCACCAGCCGCTGCAATTCGCCGAGCGTAAACAGGAAGTTCATATCCACGGAACCGCGGGACATCAGGGGTCATCTCCATAAGCTTACGATATAATAAGCTAGCTTATGAATTCGACAAGGCCAGTTAACGGGCCTGGCAGGTTTGGAGAAGGCTGCTCCGCTGAAAGCACATGGCTTAATCTCCGGGAGCCGCGGGAACCCGCGGGACATGGGATTTGGGATTATCCGCTAAAATGCTACACATCGCCGGCAATGACCCTGACAAAACCGACCTTTCCGGCGCCGGACCATGATCACGACCGCTGCACCGCGGACGGGATCGATCATGCCGAGCGGGTCTGCGAGCAGCGGTCGCAGAAGTTCACGCCAATCCGCCGTCAGGTGTTGCAGGCGCTGTTGTCCAGCCATCGGCCGCTCGGCGCCTATGAGGTGATCGACGAACTCGCCAAATCGATGCCGCGGCCGGCGCCGATCACGGTGTATCGCGCGCTCGATTTCCTGATGGAGAACGGCCTCGTCCATCGCATCGAGAGCCGCAATGCCTATCTCGCCTGTTCGCATGACCATGACACGGCGGCGATGGTGGCGTTCCTGATCTGCGAGCGCTGCGGTTCGGTCGGCGAAATTCCCGCTGCGCCGGTGGCGCAAGGCCTCAACGCCGCCGCGCGCGCCACCGGATTTGCGCCGAAACTGTCGGTGGTCGAGATCACCGGCACTTGCGCGCATTGCCAGCAAACGTAATTTTTTTGGCATGACCTTTTTCCGAAAACCGGAAGGCCATCCCGGATCAAGTCCGGGACAGGCTTTTTCAGGATCATGCCCCAACAACGCGGCGGTAAGCCGGCCACGAGGATGAATGTCGTCACAACAGGGGATACCGTCAGCCGGGCGTCCGCTCAGTCCGGGCGCCATCGCATTGATGCTGATGCTGTGCCTGAGCTGGGGTTTCAACCAGATCGCCGTTAAACTGGCGTTGCCGGATATTCCGCCGATGCTGCAGGCGCTGATCCGCTCCATTGGCGCGCTGCCGGTGCTGCTATTGATCGCGCGGCTGCGCGGGGCGAAAATCCTTGTGCGCGACGGCACGCTCGGCCCCGGGCTGTTCGCGGGCTTGCTGTTTGGCGTCGAATTCGTGCTGATCTATCGCGGGCTGCTCTTGACGACGGCGTCGCGCGCCGTGGTGTTTCTCTATACCGCGCCATTCTTCGTGGCGCTCGGCTCCTACCAGTTTCTCGGCGAGCGGTTGCGCGCCTCGCAATGGAGCGGGCTGGGCCTGAGTTTTGCCGGCGTGGCGCTGGCGATCGGCGTGCCCCAAGCCAATGTCGATGCCAAAGTCCTGTTCGGCGATCTCCTGATCGTCGGCGGTGGCGCGCTGTGGGCCGCGACCACGCTGATCGCGAAGGGGACCGCGCTGCGCAAGGCGGCGCCGGAAAAGGCGCTGGGCTATCAGGTGGCGCTGTCGATTCCTATTCTGGGCGCCGCGGCGTGGTTTTTCGGCGAAACCATTACCCGCATTCCCGGACCCCTGGCGCTGTCGCTGATGGCCTATCAGGCGTTCTGGGTGGTCGGACTGACGTTCCTGTTGTGGTTCAGCCTGGTGCAGACCTATTCCGCCAGCAAACTATCGGCCTTTACCTTCATCACCCCGCTGTTCGGCGTGGTGGCGAGCTACTTCATCATGCACGACACCCTGACCCTGGCGTTCGGCGCCGCAGCGCTGCTGGTGATCGCCGGGCTCTATCTTGTCAACAAGCCCGAGGCCTTCGGGCCGAAGGTGGTGCCGGATCCCAACGTTCCGGCCTGATCGCGGCCGGCTCTAACCGGTCTCGATCGGCAGCGACGCATCCTTTGCCCACTCGCCCATCGAGCCGTCGTAAAGGGTAAGGTTGTCGTAACCGAGCCGGTAGAGCAGGAACAGGTCGATGGTGGCCGAGATGCCACCGCCGCAATAGGCCACCACGTGCTTGTCTTTGCTGATGCCCTGGCCCACGAATTTCGCCGCGGCGTCCGCCAGCGGAACGAAGGCCTTTGTCTCCGGGTCGAACAGGGTTGCGGCCGAAACGTTGACGCTGCCGGGAATGCGCCCGGGGCGGCCATAACGGCTCGGCTCCAGGCCCTTATGCAGTTGCGGGTTGAGCGCGTTGACGACGACGGTGTTACGATCGGTGCTCGCCGCAAGCGCCTGGTGCTTGTCGACGAAATATCCGTTTTGCGGCTTCGCGGTAAAACTCGCCGGCTTGTATCCCCGCGCCGGCCCGGTTTCGATGGCGCGGCCCTCCGCCTTCCATTTGTCGAGCCCGCCGTCGAGCACCGATACGTTCTCAAAACCGAGCGATCTCAGCATCCACCAGAATCGCGTCGCCCACATCGCGGTGCCGATGCTGTAGAGCACCACTTGGCTGTTGGCTCCAATTCCATGGCGGCCGAAGGCGGCCTCCAGCTGCGCGGTCGCGGGCATCATGAAGCGAAGCTCGGTGCTGGAATCGGAAAACTCGCCCTGCAAGTCCAGAAAGTCCGCGCCGGGAATATGCGCGGCCTCGAATGTGTGCCGCCCGGGCACGGCGATATAGGGAATTCCACTGCCGGGCGGCCGATATTCGAGGTAGGTCGTACCATCGAACAGCCTGAGATCGGGCTGATCGAGGAGTTCGGCGAGTTCCGTGGTCGTGATCAGCCCGCTTCGGTCCTTCATGTGCGCTACCTCACCTTTAACTGGGAAATTTTCGTCCAATATAGCGGTCATGGTTTCCCGGGCCACTTCTTTGCAAAGGCCTTGCTTTGGGCCGAAATGGCCGGGATAAGCTGTTGAACAGACGAAAGAAAATTCTATTGCGGAGCAATTGCTGTCGGCCTTTCGGTACCATCGGAAATGGCTGCCGATCCGGTTCTAGTAAGATAAAGAGAGCCCGCTCAACATCCCTCCCTTGGTGAATGTCACCATAACCTGATATTTGTGACCCCATGAACCAGCCAATAAAGCCACCGCAGAACGACGTCGCCGGCCCCAAGGCACGGCATAAAACCACCCAGGTCATGGTCGGCAATGTCGCCGTCGGCGGGGGCGCGCCGATCGTGGTGCAGTCGATGACCAACACCGATACCGCCGATGTCGCGGGAACGGTGGCGCAGGTCGCGGCACTTTCGCGCGCCGGCTCCGAAATGGTGCGGATCACCGTGGACCGCGACGAGGCCGCAGCCGCGGTGCCGCATATCCGCGACGAACTGCGCAAGCGCGGCATCACCACGCCGCTGATCGGCGATTTCCATTATATCGGCCACAAGCTGCTCGCCGACTATCCGGCCTGCGCCGAGGCGCTCGACAAATACCGCATCAATCCCGGCAATGTCGGCTTCAAGAACAAGCGCGACAGCCAGTTCACCGACATCGTCGAGATCGCGCTCAAGAACAACAAGGCGGTCCGGATCGGCGCCAATTGGGGCTCGCTGGACCAGGAATTGCTCACCAAATTGATGGAAGAAAACGCGACGTCGGCCAATCCGCTCGATGCCCGCGCGGTGACCCGCGAGGCGATGGTGCAGTCGGCGCTGTTGTCGGCGGCGCGCGCCGAGGAAATCGGCCTGCCGAAGAACAAGATGATCCTGTCGGCGAAAGTCTCAGCCGTGCAGGACCTGATCGCGGTCTATCAAACGCTTGCTTCGCGTTCGGATTATGCGATCCATCTCGGCCTTACCGAGGCCGGCATGGGATCGAAGGGCATCGTGGCCTCATCCGCGGCGCTCGGCATTCTCCTGCAGCAGGGCATCGGCGACACCATCCGGATTTCGCTGACGCCCGAGCCCGGCGGTGATCGCACGCTGGAAGTGCAGGTCGCGCAGGAACTGCTGCAGACCATGGGTTTCCGCACCTTCGTGCCGCTGGTCGCGGCGTGTCCCGGCTGCGGCCGCACCACCTCGACCACCTTCCAGGAGCTGGCGCGCTCGATCCAGGATTTCATCCGCGACGAAATGCCGGGCTGGAAGACGCAATATCCCGGCGTCGAGGAACTGAACGTTGCCGTGATGGGCTGCATCGTCAACGGCCCCGGCGAATCCAAGCACGCCAATATCGGCATCTCCCTGCCCGGCACCGGCGAAGCCCCGGCCGCGCCGGTGTTCGTCGACGGCAAGAAATTCCGCACCCTGCGCGGCCCGACCATCGCCACCGACTTCAAGGCGCTGGTGATCGACTATATCGACCAGAAGTATGGTGCGGGCGCCAAGCCAGCGGCTGAAGCTGTGACCGCGGCGGAATAAGGCAGGTAGCGAACGTGACCTGGGGACCCATCCGGGCTACGATGCGTGAAAAGCTCTTTCTCGGAGGCTTCGCTCATGAGCTCGCTCGCCAGCAAGCAGGGACCCCGCTATCGGCACATCGCCGATGAAACCGCGCCGTACGAAACCATCGGCGTCGAGAAGCTGACCCCGATCATCGGCGCGGAAATATCGGGCGTCGATGTCGCAAGTTCGCTCTCCAACCGGACCATGGACGAGATCCACCGCGCGCTGGCCGAAAACCTCGTGATCTTCTTCCGCGACCAGCACATCACGCCGCAGCAGCATCTCGCCTTCGGCCGAAGGTTTGGCGAACTGCACATCCATCCCGCCGCGCCGCATGAGGGCGACGACCCGGCGCTGATGAAGATCTATGCCGACAAGGATTTACCGCGCGCCAATGGCGAAGGCTGGCATTCCGACGTCTCCTGCGATGTCGAGCCGCCGATGGGCTCGATCCTCCATATCCGGCAATGCCCGCCGCGCGGCGGCGACACGCTGTTCGCCAGCATGTATGCGGCCTATGAATTGCTATCGGAGCGGATGAAGGCCTATCTCGACGGGCTCACCGCGCTGCATGATGGCGAGCCGATCTATCGCGGGCTCTACGCCAATTACGGTGAAGCCGACCGGCCGTCCTATCCGCGCGCCGAGCACCCGGTGGTGCGCACCCACCCCGTGACGGGCAAGAAGGCGCTCTATGTCAACCGCGGTTTTACGCGGCACATTATCGGCATTCCCGGCGACGAGAGCCACGCGATAACAAGCTATCTCTACCAGCATGCGGAAAATCCGCTGTTCCAGTGCCGCTTCCGCTGGACCGAGAACGCGATTGCGTTCTGGGACAACCGCTGCACCCAGCACCGCGCGATGTGGGACTACTGGCCGCACACCCGCGCCGGCACGCGGGTGACGGTGAAGGGCGAACGGCCGGTGTAATTGCGGAAGGTGGGTTAGTCCAACTTGCCGTATACGCCAACGCGAATTATCGGAGCCATGGCCTAACAAACATCGGAAGAAAGTGCGGCTTTACCTTCACGTTATTCCGCTGGCTACAGCCTGCTTGGTTTCAGTAGCTTCCATCGAAAGAGGAAGTTTGATCCGAAACGACGCGCCGCCGTGATCCCGGTTTTTGGCCCATATCAGCCCATGATGCGCCTCGACAATGGTGCGCGCGATGGACAGCCCCATTCCCATGCCTTCCGTCTTGCTGGTGAAAAACGGCTCGAACACCTCCTTTAATTTGTCTTCGGGAATGCCAAGCCCGCGATCCGACACGGATAGCTCGGCAAACTTTCCGACGCGCAAAGTCCGGATGCTGATGATGCGGTTTTCGATAGGCATATCCTTCATCGCGTCGATTCCGTTCACCACAAGGTTCAGAACGACTTGTTGAAGTTGGATGTGGTCGCCGAGAATCGGAAGCGGGTTCTGCGTGATCAAACTGGTCAGTTCGACCTTTCGTGCGATAGCCAGCGTCGAAAGAAATTCGACGGCTTCCCGCGCGATGTCGTTGAGATCGAGACTTTTCAGTTCGAAAGGTGCCTTTGCCAGGAGGCTCTTCATCCTGCGGATGACTTCGCTGGCGCGTCGGTCATCCCGCACGATATCGTCAACGATCTCTTTCAGTTCCACGATGTCAGGGCTCGGAGATTTCAGAATTACCTGTGCGGTTTCGGCGTTGGTCAGAATAGACCCAAGCGGCTGGTTGATTTCGTGAGCAATTGAGGCGGTCAGTACGCCAGCGGTCGAGAAGCGGTTGACATGTGCAAGCTCCGCCATGCGCTGACGGGCCCGCACTTCGGCAAGTAGACGCCGACGACGCTCATGTAGCAGGGTCGAGATAAGCACGGTCTGCAAGAGAATAACGGCGGCGATAAGCGCAATCTGCGCCGAATAGCGCTTCCATACCGTTGGTTCCCGGAAGTACACTGTGCTGCCAGCAGGCAGAATGCTGTCGCTAATTCCCCACCGCTGCATCTGCCGCCAGTCATATTTCGGCGCTGCGTATTTGATGGGTGGGGTCTTGATGTTACCTGCCTTTTCACCATTAAGGATGCGCATGGCGACGGCCGCCGTTATTTGGCTTCCCTCAAGAACCGAGAACATTGGACCGCCGACGATCGCTCCTTGGAAATAGGAATCATCGTAAGAGAAAATCGGCGCGTTAGCCCTTGAAGAGAGCCTGTTTAGGGCATTACCGGTTTCTTGCACGATCCCTGCCGCATCGACATTCATGAGAACCGAGAAGATCGCGCTATGAGGTGGAAGATTTTCTGCGTCCTTGAGAATTTCTTCGAATGAAAGTTCATCGTACCATTTCAGTTCGACCCGGCTCGTCAGTGGCGCGAGTTCCCGGCGCATTTCCGCCGTCCAAAACCGCTCAATCGGGGAAGCGCCATTTACAATTGCGATGGTCTTTGTGAGGGGCAAAACCCGCAAGATGTTCTCGAAAAGAACGGGAACATCATTCGTAACCGGGACTACCGTGTCATTTCCAGTCAGGTTTTCGTATTGGACCCGGCGCTGGTCAACGGCGGTAACGACCATAGGTACTCTTGGAAAGAGACGCTGACGATGCTGCTGAACAAAGTTCGCTGCCGGCGCGCCGATGGCGATGATCAGATCGGGCGAGCGCTCGGCGTAAAGAGCGCCAAGATAGTCTACGAACGGCGCTTCTGATTGCACGTTGCTGACGCGCGCATTCACGAGGGAGTGGTCCACGAAATCCACGGGGGTTCGCGACTGCCGACTGATTTCCGCACGAATAGTCTCGGCGTATTCGCTCCAGGGTTTGAAGCGAGGACCAAACGAATGCAACATCATGACCTGCTTGTGCTCGACGTCAGCCTGACCGTACGCCTGTGAAACAAGCAGGATTGCACTCGTCAGCGAAGCAACGACGGTCCGCGCGCAAAATGATCGAATTGGTAAGGCAATTTGCCAGAAGCCCATCGCAGTCGTGCCCCCGAGGCTTGCTCGAGGGACAATCGTACCCGCCAAATCGAGAGACAGACAGAGGAAAACGCCACGTCCGTTGTGGGTCCAAACTCAGACATTCCTGCCAGCTCAGTTCGGGCGATTTTCGTCGCGGCCTGGACGACTGAATCTTCGCGGTTGATACAAATCAATGCATGTATTCAAGGCGTCTTCTACTTAAAAACAAGGAGGCCAATGGGGGCGCCTAACGAGGAGGAGAACCCAATGCGCAAGCGCTTCATCGCCACGTTTGTCGGTTCCGCTCTCGGCTTGATCGGCGCAAGTGGATTTGCGCTTGCAGAAACGATCGGGCGGTATGAATGCAGCTTTGTCGGCGCCGCAAGCCAGGAGCCCATAGGCGACCGGACTGGGCATAGCCTTTCGAGCAACCAATTTTCCTGCTTCGGTCTGGATGGCCTCTTGAAAGGGGCTGTATACACAGGGTCCTCGATCGGTGAGTGGGAGGGGCCCCAGGGAACGCTTTTTTATACCGGTGGAATCCACCGAGCGCCCGGGGGACTTGCGGTTACGCAACTCACGGAAGGCACCGGGTCCGTTATCATGAAAGACGGCAAAGCTGCAGGCTTCGAAAACTCCGGAAAAGCGGTCTTCAAGTTTGCTTCGGGCACCTTGGCTGCACTGTCCGGAAAGACAGTCAAATTCGCCGCCAAGTCGACAGGTGTTGCTCGATTTAACATCGAGTTGACAGACTGACATCGAACTGAGGGGTCAAGGTTGCGCCTGTTGCGCCTCGGGGGTTGAAGGGGGCTGAGCGGTTGCGCCGTGGAGCGTGCCGATCACCGGTGTCAGAATGTCCGAGTTGGTTCATCAACGAAAGTCGGCGCGCGTCTGAGCTAGCTCCGTTCATCTCTCAACAGCGGACATACGGGGTCAACGGCAGCACGTCCGAAAAGTGCCAAACTCGGAAGTCGTTAGGTTTGGAGCGGCGACGCTTATTCACGACGTCGGGGCTTCGCCGTAGTCTCATATCGGCTGGTCCAAAAATTGAAATCGCCGCCCCCTATTCCGAACCAGATTTGATCTGCCGCAAAAGCTGATACCGCGTCAGGGATAGTTTGTTGTGGTTCACTGTGTGGAGCGCTGCCATGATCATTGAGCGCTTGTCCCAAGAGCATCGCAATATTGAGAAGCTGCTTGCCATCCTCGAGCGGGAACTTGAGGTTTTCGACCGGGGAGACCGCCCCGACTACGAGGTTATTCGCGCGGTTATCAGCTATTTCGAAGTCTACCCGGAAGTGTATCACCATCCCCAGGAAGACCTGGTCTTTGCCAAGCTAAGAACGCGCGATCCGGTTGCGGCTGCGAAGGTCGGTGATCTGGCTCGCGAACACCACAAAGGGGCTGAACGCTTGCGCCGTGTCGCTCACGCGGTCGAGAGCGTGCTCGCGGATGCCGAAGTTCTTCGGCAAGATGTCGATACCATTGTTCGCGATTTCATCGTGCACGAGCGGCGCCACATGATGATGGAAGATCGAGATTTCTTTCCTGCCGCGCTTAAGGCCCTTAAACCTCGAGATTGGACGGAGATCGCTTCGGCCGTAACCGGTCATAAGGATCCGCTGTTCAGCGATGTCACCGAAGAGCGGTTCGATGCGCTGCGCGCGCATATTTTGCGGCTGGAGCAAGAGGCTGAAGCCGAACGAAAGTAGGCGCGAGATCCCGAGTCGCCGTCATTTGTGGGTTCTCGCCGATATTCGTCTTGACCTGGGTCAATCGGCCGCCAAATCAATGCTGCTGCGCCATGGCGGCATGTGCATGTTGACTTCCGCTCCGGGTCCTGAATTGACCTATGCATCATTCGCGGAGAGTCCGTTTAGCCCCCAACAGCGGAGATCTGTCGGTCGGGAAGGGATGTCAGTTGTACAGGCTGGAATCGTGATTTAATCGGTATCGCGGGCAACCGAAATACCCAAGCGAACCATCCAACGATCGCCATGAACGCCGGCGAGTTTGAGCGGCCGAAAGCAACCGGACCACCATGTCCTCTAGCTCCAACACCAGTATCGCCAAGAAAGCTCGCACAAGGGCCGAGGCGGATTTTGCCACTTGGCTCATGATGGCCAAGCTCGGTGGTTTCGATGACCTTCCGTCAAACGCACAGAGCTTCCTGACTAACTATCGAGCCCGACTCGAGACGATGAGCGAGGCCGAGTCCACGGCCCTGGCCGTTCGCGAGGTCTACGGCGCTTATTACAGCGAAATGGGAGGCGCGGGCGCGGCGCCGGAACCAAAAGCTCGCACACCAACGACAGAGGGCAAAGTCGTGCGGTTGCAGAGATGGCCTAAACTTCAGCCCGGTCTATCGGCTGCGCGCCATTCGACGAGGCCAATGATCCGAAAATCCCTTCCGGCACTGCTGATTTTCGTGAGCATGGTGGCTCTGATTGTCATATACAGATTTCTGACGCAGTAACACTTCAACGCCCGCGGATTTCGTGCGGGCACGATGTGCTGCTCACAGCAACCGCGCAGAACCTCTGAGGCGGCTCGCCAAGCTTCCCGTGCCACCCCACTTCTTGCAGCGGCCTGCCTCGTATGACCGCAGCATCTACAAAAACACGATGTCCGCGCGAAGTCCGTTCTTCCTCTGATAGCGACCAAATAGCGGACATCGCTGCACTTCGCATTTGTGCCACAAGCTGACCGACGGCACGGCATGTGCACACAACCATGTTGTGCCGCTTCGGAGTGTTTTCCAGCGTCACCATGTATTCGCCCGACATGCCGGGGGCGCTAACAAAAAGCCCTGGACAATTGGCAGAGCTTCCATCCGTTAAGGACCGGATCGGTTGAGGCAGATCAAGGCGCCAGGCGATCTATTGCGCCAGGTTTATTGTTTACACGTGCTGTCAGTATCCTGCTGCCATTCGAGCAGACTTCTTTTTTGCGGAGAGATAAAGCAACACGTGTCGATTCTTCTCTGTTTTAAAAACAAGCGATTTGGAGGAAGCGATGTCTACACGGCGGGAGTTCATTCAATCTCTTCCAGCGGTTGGAACGGCCTTTGCGGTGGCCGGACAATTGGTCCTCGACGACAGCCCGGCAAACGCGCAGGCGCCATCTCAACCGCAAAGCCCGTTGCAGGGACATTTTCACCCCAAGGGCAAGGCGCCTTCGAAATACACGCTTGATGCGCTCAAACAGGCGCGCACCGGCCTGCCATTTGCCGACACCAGGGACTTCGACGAGCAGAAGCGGGGCCTTCTCGCGCCGATGAAGGACCTCAAGATCATGGCGGATGCCGGCCATGTTGCCTGGGACATGGAGCGGTTTCAGTTTCTGGATAAGCAAGATGACTTCGACAGCATTCATCCCTCGCTGCTGCGTCAGTCCAAGTTGAACAACAATTACGGACTCTACGAGGTGATCCCGGGCATCTATCAGGTGCGTGGCTTTGATTTGTCCGACATCTCCTTCGTTCGCGGCAAGACCGGCTGGATCGTTTTCGATCCCCTGGTATCAAGGGAGCCTGTCCGCGCAGCCTGGAAATTGTTCCAGCAGCACGTGGGCCAGGGCCTGCCGGTCTCGGCGGTGATCTATTCTCACACCCATGCGGATCACTGGGGCGGCGTGCGGGGTATCGTCGACGAAGCCGATGTGAGGTCCGGGAAGGTACCGGTTATCGCTCCCATCGACTTCATGAACTTTACGGTTTCCGAGAACGTCTATGCCGGCAACGCGATGAACCGGCGCCTATTCTACCAATACGGCTTGCTGCTGCCCGCAAACCCGCATGGCTATGTCGGCCAGGGTCTCGGACAGGCGGTGTCGGCCGGCGCGGTCGGTCTGATTGCGCCCACCCGTTACGTCGAAAAGCCGATCGAGGAATTTGAAGTCGACGGCGTCAGGATGATCTTTCAGAACACGCCGAATACCGAAGCGCCTCGGGAGATGAACACGTATATTCCGGACATGAAGGCGCTCTGGATGGCCGAAAACGTCATCGCGTCGCTTCACAACATTTATACATTACGCGGCGCGCCGGTGCGGGATCCGCTGAATTGGTCGAAGTACATCGGTGAAGCGCTGTTCCGCTTCGGCCTGGAGGCCCAGGTGATGTTCGCTTCCCATCATTGGCCGCGGTGGGGCAACGATCGGATTCAGGAAGTACTTCGCGGCCAGCGCGATTTGTACGCGCACATGAACAACCAGGTGCTGCATTTCGCCAATCAGGGCGTGACCATCAACGAGATTCACAACGTCTATGAGATCCCGAAGGGATTGCAGAACAAGTGGTTCTGCCGCGGCTATCACGGCTCTCCCGAACACAACAGCCGCGGTGTCGTCCAGCGTTATCTCGGCTTTTGGGATTGCAACCCGACAACCCTGATACCGCTTTCGCCGGGCGATTCCGCGCCGCTCTATGTCGAGATGATGGGCGGGGCTTCGAAAATCATGACCCGAGGCCAGCAATTGCACAACGAGGGGCGCTATTTCCACGCGCAGGAAATCGTCAACAAGCTGGTGCTGGCCGAACCGCAGAATCAGGACGCCAAGGATCTGCTGGCCGACATTTTCGAACAGCTCGGATACCAGCAGGAAAACCCGGGTCTCAGGAACAGCTACCTCGCAGCGGCGTATGAGCTACGAACAGGAATCCCGCAAGGCGAAACCGCCAGTTCGAGCAGCCCTGACGTGGTCCGGGCCATGTCGACCGAATTGTTTCTCAATTTTCTGGCCATTCGCATGGACAGCCGCAAGGCGGAAGGCATGCGATTCACGATGAACCTCGTCACGCCCGACAATGGGGAGAAATTCATCGTCGAGCTGGAGAATGCCACGCTTACGAACATCCAGGGTTTCCAGGCTGAAAAGCCTGATTTGGTCCTCACGATCAATCGTACCGATCTGGAGCAGACGATGATGGGGGCGAAAACCCTTGAAGCCCAGCTTGCGGACGGAACCGCAAAAGTGCAGGGCGACGTCACCATCCTGAAGCAGCTCGCATCGACATTGGTCGATTTCGACCCCCGATTTGAAATCATGCCCGGCACCAAGGCGAAAGGTGCAATCGTGGCGAGCGCCAAGGACTATGAGGCCGCACCGGGGAATCCGATTCCGGAATAGCCATTTGTTTCGCAAGGACGCGTGAGTGTAGCCTGTAGAGCGGGTTAGCCGAAGGCGTAACCCGCCGCTTTGTGTCGGTGAGCGGCGGATTGCGCTTCGCTAAGCGGCCCTACGGGCTGAGCAACTGATTTGCCCGTCGGGCGTTTTGTTGACAGGTGTGTCCAGCCCCCTTTGCAAAAATATTCCGCTTCGCGATTTGGTAGAAACAGCTTTATTGATTCGTCCGTCCCGGCCCGCAGAGGGGCGTTTCGCGATCGTCACAAACGTTGGGCAGGGATGCGGTGGACGCGGCAGCGTCTTGCGCGCGATGGGATCGCAGGGCGGATCGAAAGATTTGTGAGCGATCCACAAGCACGCGGACGAGAGACGATTGCAGCGGACGGCGAAGTCGTGTGGTCCTGACGCCCCGACGCTGGCGTCAAGTTCGCGGAACGCATGTCGGCCCTACCGGGCGCGGACATGCCACATCTTCCGCGGGCGACGGTGGCAAAAGAGCCCGGTCACCGAGGAGAGCACGAAGGAAACCGTTAAAACCATTGCGTGCGGGAATGCCGGGCGATTCCGGTGTGCTCGTTGTTACTCGTGTGCGTTCTACCAATAAAAGTGCACACGAGGCCGCGGGTGCAGCGGGCACCCGGCATTCCCCACGCCCTCCTGGGGGCGGGAGATACAGCAATGCCTCGGACGCCTCGCGTCGCGAGGGCGCAGTCGTATCCGGAACTATATCAACGTCATTGCGAGGAGCGAAGCGACGAAGCAATCCATTCTTCCTTTGCGCCGCGAGGTGGATTGCTTCGCTGCGCTCGCAATGACGGCCTCAAAACCGTCGGTTCTCTTTGAAAACCGAATCGGTCGCAGCGCACGAAATACGAACGTGCTACACTCCGTCGTCCCCACCGCGACAACGGGTCGGCGCGTTGCGCCGCCCGGTGGCGGAGTGACGGGCTCTTTGTGGAGCTGCGCCGTACTTTCGTTCAGCGCACGCGTTGACGCCTCGCTCGGCCTGCGCCAATCTCGGTCAAAAGCAACAACAACCCGGAGGCCCCCATGCTCCGCGCAGAAGATAATAAATTCCTGACCGAAAGCGGCGCCGGCACGGGAATGGGCGAATTGCTGCGCCGGTTCTGGATGCCGGTGCTGCTGTCGGAGGAATTGCCGGAAGCCGATGGTCCGCCGAAGAAGATCGTGGTGCTGGGCGAGGAGCTGCTGGCGTTTCGCGATTCGCGCGGCGTGGTCGGCGTCATCGATCAATATTGCCCACACCGCGGCGCCAATCTCTGGCTCGGCCGCAACGAGGAATGCGGCATCCGCTGCGTCTATCACGGCTGGAAATTCGACACCGACGGCCGCTGCGTCGACATGCCGACCTCCTATCCCGATCTCAATGCCAAGGACCTGATCCGCATCAAATCCTATCCGGTGCGGGAATGGGGCGACATGATCTGGGCCTATATGGGGCCTGCGGACGCCATGCCGGAACTGCCCGATCTGGAGATGGCGCTGGTGCCGGCCTCGCATCGCTACGTCTCGAAGAAATGGCAGGACTGCAACTGGGTGCAGGCGCTGGAAGGCTCGATCGACACCGCGCACTTCACCTTCGCGCATCTGAGCTTCGACAAGGACGAAGACGAAGTGCTCGATATCAGGAAGCATTTCGTCAATCCGATCGCGCGCATGAATGTCGATCAGATGCGCTGGATCGCGGAAGACCCGCGGCCGGTCATCAAGGTCAATCCGCATGACGCGGGGCTGGTCATCGCAGGCGGCCGGCTCACCGACAGCGACAACATCTACTGGCGCATTGCGCAGTTCCTGATGCCGGTGCATGCCTATGCGCCGAGCGCGATGCCGGGCGAAAATATCTTCGGCCAGAGTTTTATTCCCGTCACCGACACCAATTGCTGGATCTACACCTATGCCTGGAATCCGGAGCGGCCGCTGACGCAGGCCGAGCGCGAGGCCTATGATCGCGGCAACGGCGTCATCTCCGAAGTCGACGAGAATTACATTCCGCTGCGCAACAAGGCCAACGACTATTTGATCGACCGCAAACTGCAGAAGACCAAAAGCTACACCGGCATCAAGGGCGTGTCGGAACAGGACGCCGCCGTGCAGGACAGCCAGGGCCCGATCGCCGACCGCACCCGCGAACATCTCGGGCCGACCGATCTCGGCATCCTGCACTTCCGCAAACTGGTGATGGATTGCGCCCGCGCGCTGCAGCAGGGCGAGGCGCCCGCGCATCTCCGGCATCAGGACCGCTATGCCGTGCGTTCCGGCGGCTGCGTGACCCACAAAGCCAAGGATTTGCCGGCCGTGATGGTCGAACGCTTCGGCGACGCCACCGGCTATGTCGGTCGGCCGCGGACCGCAGCGGCGGAGTAGGGGGCGGAAGAAGACGTCATTCCGGGTCTGGTCCTTCGGACCATCCCGGAATAACGGCGGCGCAAGGAAGAAGCCTCCGTCATTGCGAGCGAAGCGAAGCAATCCATCTGCCAGCTCGTCGGAACGAAGAGTGGATTGCTTCGTCGCTTCGCTCCTCGCAATGACGGATGAAGTTCTTACAACGGCACCCTCCGATACTCGCGATTGGCCAGGCTCGCTTCCTCCAGATCGAGATCGCGTTCGATCCGCCGCCGGATTTCGTCGGTGATCCTGCCGTCGCGCAGCAGCACGTGGATGAATTTCCGCTCCGAGGAAATCAACTCCCGCGTCAGGTCGGTGCCGGCCGCCGAGACATCATGCGTATCGGGGTCGAGGCTGTCAGGCAGCTGGTTGGCGCGGGTCTCGTGCCGCGCGCGCAACAGCTTGACCACCTCGTCGGACAATTCGCGGTCGTCGGTCATGGCGTCGAGCGACTTGAGCGCCTCGGCCAGCGCCTCGCGCCGCGCCGCGATTTCCAATTCACGCTCGGCCTGGTGTTCGTTGCGGCCGGCCTGGGCGACGCCAAGCCAGCGGACCACCAGCGGCAGCCCGAGCCCCAGTCCGACCAGCGTGATGAAGATGACGCCAAACGAGACGAACAGGATCAGGTCGCGATAGGGAAAGCCCCCGCCGCCGGGCAGCGCGAATGGCAGCGCCAGCGCCGCGGCCAGCGAGACCGCGCCGCGCACGCCGGTGAACGCGATCACGAACGGCCACTGCCACGGCGGCGACGGATCGCGCGCCCGCAGGCGCTTGTTCAAAAGCCGCGGCAAATAAGTCGCGGGAAAGACCCAGGCGAACCGCGCGACGATGACGATCACGACGACCAGCGCGGTTGCGGACAGGATGTCATCAAGCGGAAACGCTTTCGATTTCTCGAACAGCGATCGCATCTGGAATCCGGTCAGCAGGAACAGCAGTCCCTCGATCAGATAGATCACGAGGTCCCAGAAAAAGATGCCCTGCAAACGCGTCGCCGCGGAAATCCATAGCGGTCCGTTCCAACTGATATAGAGTCCGCAGGCGACGGTTGCGATCACGCCGGAGCCGCCGAAATGTTCGGGGATCCAGTAGGCGATATAGGGCGTGATCAGCGACAGCGTGATCTCGACCTGGGGATCGCGCGCGTGGTGCCGTACCCTCAGGCTGAGCCAGCCTACCGCCGCGCCGAACAGCACCTCGCCGGCGACGATGCCAACGAATGTCCCGGTCGCCCCCGGCAGCGAGAACATGCCGGTCGAAATCGCCGCGACCGCGAAGCGATACAGGATCAGCGCGGTGGCGTCGTTCGCCAGTCCTTCGCCCTCGAGGACGACCAGGATGCGCCGCGGCAGCCCGAGTTTGCGAGCGATCGCCAGCGGCGCCACCACGTCCGGCGGGGCGACAATGGCCCCCAACAGGAAGCCAACTCCCCACGGCAGCCCGATCAGGTAGTGGGTGGCGGCGGCGACCGCGAAGGCGGTGAAAATCACGCAGCCGACCGACAGCAGGATGATGACGCGAAGATTGAATTTGAATTCGCGCCAGCTCATGGCGACGCTGGCCGAATAGATCAGCGGCGGCAATACCAGCAGCAGCACCAGTTCCGGCGGCAATTGCAGCGACGGCATTCCCGGCACGAACGCCAGCACGATACCGGCCAGCAGCAGCAGGATTGCCGGTGCGACGTTGATCCGCCGCGCCAGCAGCGCGGTGCCCGCCAGCACCGCCAGCAGGATCAGAAATATCTGGAACTCGGCTTCCACGGTTGCGAAATCCTCTGCCCCTCAATTCGCCCGGAAGCGCGGTGAGGTCAAGGCAGCGGCATTCACTCCCGCATGTCGTAGCGGTAGGATTTTGAGACGATCTGCCAGCCATCGGCAAGCTTCATCGCCACCAGATAGTCGGTGAAGTAGCGCGGCGGCAGTTGGCAGCGCACCTTGATGAAGGCGGTGGAATCGTCGGAGCGGTCGATGGTGACGATGAAGTCCTCGCGCGGCTTGCCTTCCGCCTTGGCGGATGGCCGCTTGCGCACGCGATCGAGCCAGTCAGGCACGGTCAGCACCTGCAACTCGCCTTTTTCGAGCCAGCGTAGATCGGCGGAAGGGTGGAAGATGGCGCCGAGCTTGTCGGCGCTGCCTTCGTAGAGGCCATCGAAATAGTGCTGGACGACGGCTTCGACGGTGGAACGATCGTGGCTCACATTGGTGCTCCTTGCTTCGCTATGTGTTCGTCATTTCCGGATGCGCGAAACGCAGACCCGGAAATCCGGAGGTCGTAGGCGCGAAATTCCAGGCGCGCCTCGCGCCCGCCCCGGGAGGACGGCTTGGCCTACATCAAAAACACGCCCTTGCCGTCGATCTGCTTGTCGAACAGTTTGTAGGCCTCGTCCGCCTGATCGATGCTCCAGCGATGGGTGAACAGATTATCGACGTCGACGCCGCGCTCGACGGAGAACCGCGCGCAGTCGGCCTGAATGATATTCGAAAACGTCCATGACGCCACCAGCGTCAATTGCCGGCGCAAGAGATGCGGGCTGACGTCGATATGGACCTCGCCGCCCTCGCCGACGAAGCACATCGTGCCCCACACCTTGGTCGAGCGGATCGCGTTCAACCGTGCGTCCGGATTGCTCGAGGTGTCCAGCGTCAGATCGGCGTAGCGTCCATGAGTCAGATCCTTGATGGCGGCGACGGGGTCGTTGGAGCCGGGATTGACCACCTCGTCGGCGCCGAAGGCTTTGGCGCGGTTCAGCCGCTGCTGGCTGATGTCGAGCGCGATCACGCGGGCGCCCATCGCCTTGGCGTATTGCGTGGCCGCCAGCCCGACCGGCCCCTGGCCGAAAATCGCCAGCGTATCGTTACCCGAGAGGTTCATCCGCCGCAGCGCGCTATAGGCGGTGCCGGAACCGCAGGCGATGGCCGCGCCGGCCGAGAACGACAATTCGTCAGGCAACGGCACCAACGTATTGGCGGGAACCTTCAGATACTGTGCGTGGCCGCCATGGGCGTTGTTGCCATAGACCTTCACCGGCACCTCCTGGCAGAGCTGCTGCCATCCGGAGCGGCAATGGTTGCACTGGGTGCAGCCCTGATAGTGATGGACCATCACCCGCTGGCCGATATGCGCCTCCCGGGCGTCCACGGTGGTGCCCACCGCGACCACGACGCCGCAGGGCTCGTGCCCGGCGATGACAGGTCCATCCCGCATCGGGATGCCGCTGGCTTGCCCTTGCCCCTTTGGCCGGCGATATTGATGCAGGTCGCTGCCGCACATGCCGGACGCCTTCATCTCGATGACGACATCGTGAGCCTCGGGCGTGGGGTCGGGGAACTGCATTAACTCCAATTCGCGTTCGCCATTGAACACAATGCCACGCATGGTTCCCTCCGCTGATTTCTTGTCGATGGCCCGATCTTGGACGGAAAAACACGATCGGCAAAGGGCGAACCGGAGGCGGGCTGGCGCGACCAATGACAGGGTGGCGCGGCCGGATTGCCGGATCGTGATCTCCCTCACAAAGCGCGGCGCAGGCTTCTGATAGACCTGCTGCAGTGCTATCAAAGGGCCGAAATATCGGAAGTGCCATCATGAATTCGCTCACATCCAGAAAATTGTACCGCTTTTTCCTGGCCGCCGCGCTGTTGCTGATGTGTCAGCCGGCCTGGGCCGAAAAACGCGTGGCGCTGGTGATCGGCAATTCGGCCTACCGAAACGTGGCGCAGCTTCAAAACCCGGTTAACGACGGGGCGGTGATCGCAACGACCCTGAAGAACGCCGGGTTCGACGTGGTCGATTCCCGCCACGACCTGCCGGCCGCGGAAACGCGTCGCGCGCTGCGCGACTTTGCCGACCGCGCGCGCGATGCCGACATCGCGGTGGTCTATTACGCCGGCCATGGCATGGAAGTGGACGGCACCAACTACCTGATTCCGGTGGATGCGAAACTGGAACGCGACACCGACGTGTATGACGAGGCGTTTTCGCTCGACCGCGTGCTGTTGGCGATCGAGCCCGCCAAGCGCTTGCGGCTGGTGATCCTCGATGCCTGTCGCGACAATCCGTTCACCAAGAGCATGAAGCGGACCATCGCCTCGCGCGCGATCGGGCTGGGTCTCGCCAAGATCGAGCCGACCAGCCCGAATATGCTGATTGCTTATTCCGCCAAGGCCGGCTCCACGGCGGCGGACGGCGACAGCAGCAACAGCCCATTCACGATCGCGCTGTCGAGGCACCTGACCACGCCGGGGCTGGATGTGCGCCGGGCGTTCGGATTTGTGCGCGACGACGTGCTGAAGACCACCTCCAATCGGCAGGAGCCGTATGTGTATGGTTCGCTCGGGGGTGAAGATGTGCCGCTGGTGCCGGCCAAAACCGCCGCACCGTCGGCACCCGCATTCAATCCCCAGGCCGAGATGCGCCGGGACTATGAACTGGCGCTGCAGGTCGGCAACAAGGATGCGTTGAACGCCTTCCTCGCCCAGTACTCCGACGGTTTCTACGCCAACCTCGCCAGGATCCAGCTCGGCAAGCTTGCCGCCGAGGAGACGCGCGTTGCGGCGACCGAAAAGGCGCGACTGGCCGAACAGGAGCGCGCGCGGCTGGCCGCCGAGGGCGCGCAAAAAACGCAACAGGTCAAGGCCGAGGCAGACGCGAAAGCGGCGGAACAGGCCCGCATTGCCGCCGAGAAGGCCAAGCAGATCGCGCAGGAGAAGGCCACCGAGGCCGAACGGAATCGCGTCGCCACCGAGACGACCGCGACCGACAAAGCTTCCGAGAAGATTGCTTCCATTAACGCCGGTGTGGACCGAGCGACTGCCGGTTCGCCCACGACAGACAAACCCCAGGCTGACAAAGCTCAAGGCGACAAGAATACCAATGTGGCCTCGCTGAACCCCGCGCCTTCGCCGGCGGATGTCGCGAAACCGTCTCCCGCGGATGTCGCAAAATCGGTGCAGGCCGAACTGCGCCGGGTCGGCTGTCTCACCGGCGCGGCCGATGGCGAATGGAACACCGCGTCGCAGCGCTCGATGGCGCTATTCAACCGGCACGCCGGAACCCGGCTCGCCGTCAAGCTCGCCAGCCTCGATGCGCTCGAGACCATCAAGCTGAAATCATCGCGGGTCTGTCCGCTGGTCTGCCAGCACGGCTTCGAAGCCGACGGCGATCGCTGCAGCAAGATCGTCTGCGGCGAGGGTTCGTTCCTCAATGACGATAATGAATGCGAGAAGCGGCAGGCGCGCAAGCCGGTCGCCAAGCGCGAGACCGACGACCGGCAGCGAGTGGCACGTCCCAGGGCGGCACCACAGCAAGTTATTATCAGGCGTTCCCAAGGACCGACTTCAGCGGCGACGGGCCAGCCGCTTACCGGCCAGGAACGTGCGGTAGGTTGCAACTCATACGGGGCCATCATGTCGGGAGTTTGCCCATGACCACAGCCCGCGCGTTATCGAACACGCCCGGGCCCAGCTCATCTCAGTCTTGACTGCAGGGGTCATGGTCCCAATTCAAGGCCGAGACGACGGCGATGGATTTCGCGCGCCTTGCCAGTCTAGATCGCGCTGGCGGCGATATTGACCATCAGTGCGACCAGCGCGGTGTTGTAGACAAAGGAGATGATGCCGTGCACGGTCGCGGTGCGCCGGATCATCCTGTCGGTGACGCCAACGTCCGAGACCTGCGCCGTCATTCCAATAACGAACGAGAAATAGACAAAATCCCAGTAGTCGGGCGGCTCGTCCTCGTGACCTTTTGGAAAATCGAGCCCGCCGGGCTTGGCGCCGCGGTAGAACTCATGGGCGTAATGCAGCGCGAAAACGGTGTGCACCGCCGCCCATGACAGCGCAATGGTCGCTGTCGCGAAGCCGAGTTCCGGCGTGCCGCGATGGCCGGCGCCGAGCTCGAACACGATCGCGCCGATGCTGGCGAACGCGCCGAGCGCGGTCACCAGCAGGATCAGGAAGCGGCCATCGTCCTGCAGCACCGCGTTGCGCTTGATGTGAGCAAGCCCGCTGCGCAGCACCATGCCGTAGACCAGCAGCAGATACAGCGCGATGAAGATATCCCAGCTTATCAGGAGGCGCGTCGCCAGCCGCAGCGAGCCGGGCAGAAAAAAGAACGCGGCGATGCCGATCGCGATCGAAAAGAAGGTGCGCGGCCGCGCATAGACCACGCGGACCGGCTTTGGCATTTTCCTGAATCGAAGAAGAAGCTCCTCGAATTCCTTGCCAGCCATCTGCGCCTTCAGTTCTTGCGTTCGGCGACGAACCGCGCGGCGGCGCGCAGCACGTCGCCTCTTGCGCCAAAGATCGAGAGCGCGGAATCGGCGCGCGCCAGCAGATCGCCGACGCGCCGCTTGGCGCCCTCGACCCCGAGCTGGGTGACGAACGTGGTCTTGCCCAGGGCGGCGTCCTGTCCGGTCTGTTTGCCGAGCGCGGCGGCGTCGCCCTCGACATCGAGCAGGTCGTCGGCGATCTGGAAGGCCTCGCCGAGCGCGCGGCCGTAGTCGTTGAGCGCCTGATGCTCCTTGGGCGAGGACTGGCCGAGGATGGCGCCGGCGATGCAGCCGTAATGCAGGAGCGCCCCGGTCTTCATCTGCTGCAGCCGTGCGACGTCCACCGGCTCGCGGTCGCCGAACCGGCCTTCGCCGGCGAGGTCGAGGATCTGGCCGCCGACCATGCCGCCGACCCCCGATGCCCGCGCCAGCGCGCGCGTGAGCAGAAGCCGCACATTGGCGTCCTTGTGGATATCGTCGCGGCTGATGATGTCGAAGGCCAGCGTCAGCAGCGCGTCGCCGGCGAGGATCGCGGTGGCGTCGTCATAGGCCTTATGCAGCGTAGGCCGGCCGCGGCGCAGGTCGCTGTTGTCCATCGCCGGCAGGTCGTCATGGACCAGCGAATAGCAGTGGATGCATTCCAGCGCGGCACCGGCGAGAAGGGCGGCCTCGCGCGGTACGCCGAACACGGCGGAACTCTCGACCACCAGGAACGGCCTCAGGCGTTTGCCCCCGCCGAGGCTCGAATAGCGCATCGCTTCGACCAGCCGTTTGGGCCGCGCGATTTCATCGGGCAACAGCGTATCGGATAATAGTTTGGCGAGCAGCGCTTCGGTATCGTCGGCGGTCTGGTCCAGTCGCTTCGCAAAGTCTGCATGTGCAATGCCGGTGGTCATCAAGAACAGCTCCAGATCGAGTTTCGGCGGGACAATCGGTTATGGCACAGGCTTCGTCAATTCCAGTGCGGCGGGTCACACCGCCTTAAAAGTGCTGGAAAAACCACCAACCAGTGCGGAGGTATCATTGGATTCCGGCCTATTCGTGTATCCGTCTTCCATGCGTTGAACCGGAAACGCCCAATTTGCGCATTGCCCGAAATCTGCTGCTGATGATGCTGGCCGTGCTGGCGCTGCCTTATCTGCTCGCGCCGCTGTACCGCGCCGGCCACCCGGTCTCGACCCTGATGGCCTGGCGTTGGCTGACCGGTGCGCCGGTGTCGCGGCCATGGATCGATTTCGGCGCGATTTCGCCGTGGCTGCCGCGCTCGGTGGTCGCCTCAGAGGATGCCAAATTCTGCAGCCACCACGGAGTCGACTGGGACGCGCTGCGCGAGGTGATCGACGACGCCGAGGACGGCGAGGTCGCGCGCGGCGGCTCCACCATCACCCAGCAGGTCGCGAAGAACCTGTTCCTGTGGCCGGGCCGCAGCGTGGTCCGCAAGGCACTGGAGATCCCGCTGGCGCTGTGGATCGACCTGGTACTGCCGAAACAGCGGGTCCTGGAAATCTATCTGAACATCGCCGAACTCGGTCCATCCGGCCAGTTCGGCGCCCAGGCCGGCGCCCTTTATGCATTTGGCCGCCCGGCATCTGCTTTGTCGCCGCGCGAAGCGGCGCTCTTGGCGGCGATCCTGCCCAATCCTGTCCGGCGCAGCGCCCGTAATCCCGGTCCGGGCGTCCGGCGTCTGGCGGGCACCTATATGGCCCGGGCCCAGTCCTCGGGCCTGCAGCGATGCTGGAGCGAAAATCGCGCTTTTTGAGCCATTTGGGGGTATTTCGGACCTAGCTTTGGATCATCCCATCCTCTATAAGCGCGGCCTTATCGGCATTTCAGCTCGTGGCCCAAATCGCTTCAGCCGTCCGCTTTGGGACGATGCCTCCGACAACACCCCTAGAGGACACCGACATGGCCGTTCCCCGTAGAAAAACATCGCCCTCGCGGCGTGGCATGCGTCGCTCGGCCGACGCGCTGAAGAAGCCGACCTATGCCGAGGACAAGGATTCCGGTGAATTGCGCCGTCCGCACCACCTCGATTTGAAGACCGGCATGTACAAGGGCCGCCAGGTCCTGAAGGCCAAGAAGGAATCCTGAGGCCAGCGGAGGCCTGGAAGCCGCCGACAGCGAAATATGCCTGAATTCGGCCAACGAGTGCGGTAAGACGGCTTGTCACGAGTTCGAGCCGGACCGCGCTCGCCGGGATGCCCGTGGTAGCTTGAAATGAAGGCCTCGCCGATGTCCATGGTCGGTTTTCCGCTTCTTCTGATTCCGCTCGCGATCTACAACATCATCGTCTTCCTGATGCCCGGCGTCTCCTTCACAGACCCGGTGCTGAAGGTTGCGCTGCTGTCGGGTGCCGAATGGCCGGTGACACTGAGCGACATGCTGCTGGCGCTTGCCGTTTTGATGCTGCTGTCCGAGGTCATCAAGGGCGCGCGTCCCGGCGCGAAGTACCTCACCGACCATCTGTTGTCGCTCATCGTGTTCGGCGGCGCGGCCGCCGAATTTCTGCTGTGGCCGCGGTTCGGCAGCTCGACCTTTTTCCTGCTGACGTTGCTGGCGCTGGTGGATTTCCTGTCCGGTCTGGCCCTGCGCTCGCGGCGCAGGATGGCGGTGACCGCCGCGCCTGCCGCAGTTTCCAGGCGGGGCAAGCAGGCGCCTGAAGTTGCTTCGCCCGAACCGTCGTTCGATCCCGAGCCCGATTCCAAGCCAGATCCAAAGCCTGATCCCGAGCCCAAGTCCGAGCCCGCGGCGCCAGCTGCGACTTCGATCGCCGAATCCGTGCTGCGGGAGCGCCCCCAATCGAAGGCCCCGCAGCCCGAACCCGTTAAGCCCGAAGCATCGCACCCGGAGGTCTTGCCCCCCGAGGCCGTTCGTCCCGAAGCCGTTCACCCCGAAGTCCTGCCGCCCGAAGTTACGCCGCACGCGCCATCGCCGGAGGTCGCGTCCCCGGGACTGCAGCCCGGCACCAGCGCGCCGACGTCGCCCGACGAACCGCCGCGACGCTGACGCTCCCGGACGTCCAAATTTAAGCGGTGTGCCGGGTCCTGAAGCCGGCGCCCAGGATCGGCCGCCGGTTCGTCCCATAAGCGGTCTGCGCATCGGCGGCGGTCGCCCGCCGCAAGCCCCGGGTTTGCGGGGCATGGTTGGCGGTCGCAATCAACTGCGTGACAAAAAGCGAGCTGGGCCGGGCCGGCGGCCGTCCAGTTCCTGACCGCTGCGCCGCCTGATCCAACGGCACCAGCGCGACGCAGGCAGCCGGTGCGTCCGCGACGGCGCCGTCGTTTACCATCTGCTCTGGTCGATCGCTGCCTGACATTGCTGATCGAGATCCGGCTGAACTGTCACGTTTTGGGACGCTGGCCCCCGCTTCGATTCTGCCGTCGCAAGGACCATGCCGGTGCTCCGCGGCTTGTTCCCGGCGGCTTGCCAACATGGTTTGCGGAATATTTATCAACTTGGCGTAGGGTCGGGGCCGAAGCCGAAGCAGGCAGTATTCTCGAACCGGGAATCACTCGGCAGTGTCCTGAAACGAGGCGATTTTGGCAGCCACCCTTCCGCGAGTTTCGACCATCCTGGCGTCGCTCGGCCAGGCGGCCTTTGTGTGGGACCTCGCAACCGACGCCATTGTCTGGAGCGATCAAGCCGCCTCGGCTTTCCCGGATATACCGGCGACGGTGCGGGCCAGTGGCGCGGAATTCGCAAAATTGATCGAGCCGCTGCGCTCGATCCGTTCGGACGCGCTCGGACATTCGGCGCCTGTCCGCGGCGGCGAGGGCGTCCCCTACCGGATCGAATATGGCGTGCGCACCAGTACGTCCGCCCCGGTGCTCTGGATCGAGGAATCCGGCTGCTGGTTCCCCGGCGCCGACGGCAAGCCGGCGCGCGTGCAGGGCATCGTCCGCCTCAACAATGAACGCCACGCCCGCGACGAGCAACTGATGCGGCTGTCGCGGCACGATCCGCTGACCGGCGAACTCAATCGCACCCATCTTGTGGCTACGCTGGCCGAATCCATTGAGGAAGCCGCGCGCTTCCGCTCCTCGTTCGCTTTCATGCTGATAGGAATCGATCATCTGGCGCGCATCAACGACGCCTTCGGCTTCGATGTCGCGGACGCGGTGATATCCGACATCGCCCGGCGGATTCGGGTGCGGCTGCGCAACGGCGACGTACTCGGCCGCTTCTCCGGCAACAAATTCGGACTGGTGCTGAAGAACTGCACGGTCGACGACATCAATGTCGCCGCCGAGCGGTTCCTGGCGGCTATTCGCGACGACGTGGTGCCGACCAAATCGGGGCCCGTGTCCGTGACGGCGTCGATTGGCGCCGTCAGCGTGCCGCGCTACGCACGTAACGCCGACGAGGCCATCAACCGCGCCCAGGAAACGCTCGATATGGCGAAGCGCCGCCGCTCGGGCTCGTTTTCGCTGTGGCGGCCGAATGTCGAACGCGAAGCCCAGCGCCGCGTCAACATCCGGGTCACCGACGAGATCGTCACCGCGCTCAACGAGCGCCGGATCGCGATGGCATTCGAGCCGGTGGTCGAGGCGCGTTCGCGCGACACCGCCTTCTACGAGTGCCTGATCCGCATGGAGCAGGATGACGGGCGGGTGCTGCTGGCGCCGGACATCGTTCCGGTCGCCGAGCGGCTCGGCCTGATACGGCTGGTCGATCACCGCGTCCTTGAACTCGTGGTGGCTGAACTCGCGGAATCGCCTGATGTGCAGCTCAGCCTCAACATCTCGCCGGAGACCACGATGGACCCGGACTGGTGGGCTTCGATCGAAATGCTGATGCGCGCGCATCCCGATGTGGCGCGGCGGCTGATCGTTGAAATCACCGAGACCGTCGCGATCCAGGATATCGACGGCCTGCGCGGCTTCGTCACGCGGCTGAAGAACTTCGGCAGCCGGATCGCGATCGACGATTTCGGCGCCGGTTACACCTCGTTCCGGAATTTGCGCAAGCTCGGCGTCGATATCGTGAAGATCGACGGCGCCTTTGTGCAGAACATCGCGCGCTCGGCCGACGACCGCGCCTTCGTGCAGACGCTGATCGATCTGGCGCGCCGGCTGGAAATCAAGACCGTCGCGGAATGGGTTCAGGATGACGAGTCGGCGACCATGTTGCGCGACTGGGGCTGCGATTACATCCAGGGCCGGCTGATCGGGCTTGCGTCTTCGGATCGGCCCTGGGGCGCGCGGGCCGAGGCAGCGTTGCCGGCGGCGAGCTAGAACATCCCCGCGTCGAAATATTTCCTGTCGTCCCGGCGAGCGCCGGGACCCACACGCCGTGTGTTATTGATAGGGCGATGGTGGTAGAGATCTTCGGCGAAAGTTAGCGCCGGTAACTATGGGTCGCTCCGCTCGCAGGGACGACGGAAGAGTTCACTCTTCCTTCTTCGGCTCTTTCGACATGCGCTCGAGGCGATCCTGCATGTCCTTCATCTGACGGCGAAGATCGTCGATGTTGTCTTCTCCCGCGGCCGGCTCCGGGGCCTTCTCCGGTTCGGCGTCACTTCCCGCACGCGGCGCTGCGAACGGCTTAAACATCGAGAAGGTCCGCTCGAACATTTCCATGTTGCGGCGGACATGTTCCTCCAGCGGCGCGAACGGCGTCATGCTGAAGGTGGTGGTGAGCTGCTTGCGGAATTTTTCCTGTTCGCGCGTCAGCGTGTCGATGGACTGTTCGAGATAGCGCGGAACCACCATCTGCATGCTGTCGCCGTAGAACCTGATCAACTGCCGCAGGAAGGTGGTCGGCAGCAAATTCTGCCCCGCCTTGTTTTCCTGTTCGAAGATGATCTGCGCCAGTACCGAGCGGGTGATGTCGTCGCCGGTCTTGGCGTCGTAGACGAGGAAGTCCTCGCCCTCTTTCACCATCGCCGCGAGATCCTCGAGCGTCACATAGGTGCTGGTGCCGGTATTATAGAGCCGCCGGTTCGCGTATTTCTTGATCGTGGTGGGTTGGTCTGTTTTCGCCATGGGCTCACACATGCACACCGAGGACGGGAACCCGGCGGCATCGCCGCAGGGCTAACAAGCAACGCATCGCAGCAAAGTAAGCATTTTCAATAAGGTTCGGCTACCGTTTTGTGCGACACGGTTAATTCCAAAGCATAGGCACTGCTTAGCAAATCGCCAAGAACATCATTTTGAATGCGGCGCGGCGTGAATTTGGCTTCCGACCGATTGACATGCCTCAACGACGTTAACAGGATAGAGAGTAGAGACAGGCCCGCCATCCGGCCGCCCGCCATCGAAGGCCGCAAGGCCCAAGAACCTCAAACTCAGGAGATGTCCATGTCAGACGATGTCGTCATCGTCAGCGCCGCCCGCACCCCGGTCGGCAGCTTCAACGGAGCGTTCGCCACCACGCCGGCCCACGATCTCGGCGCCATCGCCATCAAGGCCGCGCTGGAACGCGCGGGTATCGAGCCGGGCCGGGTCTCCGAGGTGATCATGGGCCAGATCCTGACCGCGGCGCAGGGCCAGAACCCCGCCCGCCAGGCCTCGATCGCCGCCGGTATCCCGGTCGAAAGCCCGGCCTGGGGCGTCAATCAGCTCTGCGGATCCGGCCTGCGCACGGTGGCGCTGGGCTATCAGGCGCTGCTTAACGGCGATTCCGAAATCGTCGTCGCCGGCGGCCAGGAATCCATGAGCATGGCCCCGCACGCCCAGTACCTGCGCGGCGGCGTCAAGATGGGCGGGGTCGAACTCGTCGACACCATGATCAAGGACGGTCTGTGGGATGCCTTCAACGGCTACCACATGGGCAACACCGCCGAGAACGTCGCCCGGCAGTACCAGATCACGCGCGCCCAGCAGGACGAGTTCGCGGTCGCCTCGCAGAACAAGGCCGAGGCGGCGCAGAAGGCCGGCAAGTTCAAGGACGAGATCATCCCGGTCACCATCAAAACCCGCAAGGGCGACATCATCGTCAGCGACGACGAATATCCGCGCCACGGCGCCACCCTCGATGGCATGGCCAAGCTCAAGCCGGCCTTCGAGAAGGACGGCACCGTGACCGCCGGAAGCGCCTCCGGCATCAACGACGGCGCGGCCGCGGTGGTGCTGATGACCGCGAAGCAGGCGGCCAAGGAAGGCAAGAAAGTGCTGGGCCGTATCGTGTCCTGGGGACAGGCCGGCGTCGATCCCAAGATCATGGGCACCGGCCCGATCCCGGCCTCGCGCGCCGCGCTGAAGAAGGCCGGCTGGAGCATCGGCGATCTCGATCTGGTCGAGGCCAATGAAGCCTTCGCGGCGCAGGCCTGCGCCGTCAACAAGGACCTTGGCTGGGATACCTCCAGGGTCAACGTCAATGGCGGCGCCATCGCGATCGGCCATCCGGTCGGTGCCTCGGGCGCGCGCGTGCTGGTGACGCTGCTGCATGAAATGCAGAAGCGCGATGCCAAGAAAGGCCTCGCCACGCTGTGCATCGGCGGCGGCATGGGCATCGCCATGTGCATCGCACGCGACTAAACATGCGGCGCTGCATGATGAAAAGATCATCTCGCAGCTGCGTTAAGTCTTGTTAAAGTGAAGCGCCCGGCACTTGTGCCGGGCGTTTTGTTCTTGATGTTGGTCAACCAGCTTACTTTAATTCGGCGTTACATAAGAAGTGTAGTTCAAAAGCGCTTAGGGAAGGATACGACATGGCACGTGTTGCATTGGTGACGGGGGGGACGCGGGGCATAGGTGCGGCGATCAGCAAGGCGCTGAAGGCCGGAGGCTACAAGGTTGCCGCCAGCTATGCCGGCAACGACGCCGCGGCGGAAAAATTCAAGGCCGAGACCGGCATTCCCGTCTACAAATGGGATGTCAGTTCGTTCGATGCCTGCGCCGCCGGGATCAAGAAAGTCGAAACCGATCTGGGGCCGGTTGACGTGCTCGTCAACAATGCCGGAATCACCAAGGACGGCGCCTTCCACAAGATGACGCTCGAGCAATGGAATGCCGTCATCAACACCAATCTCGGCTCGCTGTTCAATATGACGCGCCCGGTGATCGAAGGCATGCGCGCCCGGAAATTCGGCCGCATCATCAACATCTCCTCGATCAACGGCCAGAAAGGGCAGTTCGGCCAGGTCAATTATTCGGCGGCCAAGGCCGGCGATATCGGTTTCACCAAGGCGCTCGCGCTGGAGAACGCCAAGGGCGGCATCACCGTCAATGCGATTTGCCCCGGCTATATCAATACCGAGATGGTGCAGGCGGTGCCGAAGGAGGTGCTGGAGAAAAGCATCCTGCCGCTGATCCCGATCAGCCGGCTCGGCGAGCCCGAGGAAATCGCCCGCGCCGTGGTGTTCCTCGCCGCCGACGAAGCGGGCGCCATCACCGGCTCGACGCTGACCATCAATGGCGGGCAGTATATGGTGTGACCTGACTTCGTCATTGCGAGGAGCATTCGCGACGAAGCAATCCAGTTTTCGTAGTATCAGATAGATGGATTGCTTCGCGGAGCCTGTCATCGGGCGGCGCTTGGCGCCGACCCGTTGACTCGCAATGACGGTCCCATGAATCCCAGAACTGCCACGCTAATCGGACTGACCGCGATCCTGATGTGGTCGCTGCTGTCGGTGCTCACGGTGGCGACCGGGAAAATTCCGGCGTTTCAACTGGCGGCGATGACGTTCGCGATCGGCGCACTGGTCGGGTCCCTGACATGGATCGGGCGGCCGCAGGCGATGCGCGCCTTGCGACAGCCACCGCTAGCCTGGATCGTCGGGGTCGGCGGGCTGTTCGGGTACCACGCCTTGTATTTCCTGGCGCTGCGCTTCGCGCCGCCGGCGGAAGCAGGCCTGCTGAATTATCTCTGGCCGCTGTTGATCGTGCTGTTTTCCTCGCTGCTGCCAGGTGAGCGGCTGGCGCCTCACCATGTCGTCGGCGCCATGCTTGGACTGGCGGGTACGGTGCTCTTGTTTGCAGGCAACAGCAGCGGCGGTTTCGCGCCGGGCCAGGTTCCCGGATTGATCGCGGCCTTCGTCGCCGCCTTTGTGTGGGCTGCCTACTCCGTGATGTCGCGCAAGCTCAAGGGCGTGCCGACCGACGCGGTGGCGGGCTTCTGTCTCGCTACCGCGCTGCTCGCGGCGGCGGTGCATGCAATGGTGGAAGTCACGGTCTGGCCGGACACCATCGCGCAGTGGCTCGCGATCATTGCGCTCGGCGTCGGCCCCGTGGGCGCGGCGTTCTATACCTGGGATATCGGGATGAAGCGCGGCGATATCCGCGTGCTGGGGGCTGCGTCCTACGCCACGCCGCTGCTCTCGACCGCGTTCCTGATGATGGCGGGCTTCGCCAAGCCGAGCGCCGTGATCGCCATCGCCGCGGTGCTGATCGCCGGCGGCGGCTTGATCGCGGCGAAGGATATGGTTTGGCGGCGAGGCGCTATGGCGAAGTGAGTGCGACCGGATTGCTTCGCCGTTCGCGCGCATGCGCACATTTCAGCGGGGAGGGGACCAGTCCGGCTTGGCCAGTTCGAACCTTGCGAAATCGAATCCAGGCGCCACCGTGCAGCCGACCAGCGTCCAGTCGCCGGTGCTTTCGGCGGCCTGCCACGCCTGCGCCGGTACGATCGCCTGCGGCCGTTCGTCCGCGGCGAGACCGGGACCGAGTCTGACGACGCGCTGGCCGCCGTCGTCGGCAATTCGCAACGTCAGCGCGTCGCCGGCGTAATAGTGCCAGATCTCCACGGCGTCGATACGATGCCAGTGCGAGCGCTCGCCGCGCGCCAGCAGGAAATAGATCGCGGTGGATGCCGCCCGTCCCGCGGCATCTACGTGCGGATCGCGAAACGTTTCGCGATAATGCCCGCCTTCCGGATGCGGCTTGAGCGCGAGCTGCGCGATGATGTCGGCGGCGGTCGGCGCCTCAACCATGAGGATTGCCTGTCAGGACTTGTTCTTGCGCTCGCGCAATTCGCCGAACACTTCGGCCGCGCCCCGGCCTTTCATTCGCACGCCGGCGGCAACCGACAGCTCGTCGGCGCGCAGGAACACATTGGCTTTCTTCTCCTCGCCAAGCAGGGTCGGGATCGTCGGTCTGTTTTCCGCCCGCAGCCGCGTCACTTGCTCCGCGCGCGCCTTCAGCGCGGCATTGTCCGGCTCGACCGTCAGCGCAAACTTGACGTTGGCAGCGGTATATTCGTGGCCGCAATAGAGTTTGAAATCATCGGGCAGGGCGCGCAGTTTCAACAGCGAGTCCCACATCATCGGATAGGTGCCCTCGAACACCCGCCCGCATCCGATCGAAAACAGCGTGTCGGCAGCGAACAGCGCCTTCTCGCTGTCGAACACGTAGCTGATGTGATCGAGCGTGTGGCCCGGCGTTTCCAGCACCCGCGCCAGCAGGCTTCCGATCTTCACGACGTCGCCCTGGGCCGCGCGCAGATCGACATTCGCGATCTTCGTCGACTTGTCATGCGGCGCGACCACCCGGCACTTGTATTTCTGTTTCAGTTCGGCGACGCCGCCGACATGGTCGCCGTGATGATGGGTGACCAGAATATCCGTCAGCGTCCAGCCCTCGCGCTCCAGCGCCTTGACGATGGGGGCAGCCTCCGGCGCATCGATCGAGGCGGTCGCCTTGGTATCGGGGTCGTGGATCAGATAACCGAAATTGTCGGTGAGGCAGGTGAACAGGCGAATCTCGGCAGCCATGATATCTCCATGATCCAGGCGGGCATTTTCCGGCAAATGCGCGCGACGCGGCGACGCTAACACAGGCCCATATAGGCACGAAATATGGCGTTAACGCTTCGCAGGCAATGCGATATTCGGGGCGTATGCAGGCCCGCTTGCGTGTTACATTACGGCCATGACCCTTGATGTGATCGACCTTCGCGGTTTCTATTCGCAGCGCCTCGGCATCGTGGCGCGGCGGCTGATCAATCGCGGCATTCGCGCGCGCTGGCCGGACGCGCAGGGCCTGCGGGTGCTCGGCCTTGGCTATCCCACGCCCTATCTCGGACTGTTCCGCGAGGACTCGGAGCGCTGCATCGCCTTCATGCCGGCGGCGCAGGGCGTGCTGAAATGGCCGACCGCGCGGCCGGCGCTGGCCACCCTGGTTGACGAATTCTCGTTGCCGCTGCCGGATGCGGCGGTCGACCGCATCCTCCTGGTTCATGCGCTGGAAATGTCCGACGATCCCGAAGGGCTGCTGCGCGAGGTGTGGCGCGTGCTGTCGCCGTCGGGGCGGATGATGGCAATTATTCCGAACCGCCGCGGGGTGTGGACGCGGACCGACAACACCCCGTTCGGTCACGGCCGGCCCTATTCGCGCTCGCAGATCACGCAATTGCTGCGGCAGACCTGGTTCACGCCGACGGCGTGGGGTGAGGCGCTGTTCATGCCGCCGGTCGCGGGTGGCTGGTTCCTGCGCTCGGCAATAGCGTGGGAACGCGTCGGCGCCGCGCTGTCGCTGCCGTTCGCCGGCGTCCACATCGTGGAAGCCACCAAGCAGGTCTACCGCGCGATCCCGGCGCACCGCGAGCGCACGCGGCTCATTCCGGCCCTGCAGCCGGTGCTGGTGCCGTCGTCGACGACAGGATGATGGTTGATCATTCCGCGCGGTTCCCGCCAAAGCGGCAACCGCTCGTGTCGAAGAACTCCGGACTAACTATTCATTCCCCGGATTGAAATCCTCGCCAGGCGCGGCCGGTGCGGCCATGCCTTCGGGGCGGGGGCCATGCGGCCGGCGCCGCCGTCGCGGAAAGCGCTCGCCGCCGCCACTGCCCTCGAAACCGCCCGGGCTGCCATTGATCTGCGGCTGCGGGCCGGTGATGAATGATGGCAGCCGATCAACGCTGCCGGTATCGGCGATCACCGGCTGCGGTTGCGGCTGATACTGCGGCTGCGGACGATGCTCGCGCGGCTGATGCTGTTCGCGCGGCTGGTAAGGCTGGCCGTCGCGCTGGTGATCGCGCGGGTTGTTGTCGCGCGGTACGAACGGTTGCGGCTGCGCCGGAACGAAGCCGGGCTCCTGTCCGAAATTCGAAAAACTTTCGCTTTCGTCGTCACCGTCCTCCGCGGCCATTTCATTCTCAGTGCGCGGCTGCGGCTGGTTCTGTCGAAACTGTTCCTGGGCGGCGGCGATCAGGCGGAAGTAATGTTCGGCATGCTGGTAGTAATTCTCGGCGGCCACCGGATCGCCGGAAGAGCGCGCGTCGCGCGCCAGCTGCACGTATTTCTCGGCAACGTGGGAGGCGGTGCCGCGGATCTTGATGTCGGGTCCGTTGGACTCGAACACCCGGGTCATCGGGTTCTGGCCGCGCCGGTTGCCGTCGTTTCTATTATTATTGTTGTTGTTCCGGTTACGCATCCGCTTGTTATTGTTCTGACCGTTTCTCATGTCTCGCCTTTATTCCAGCCCTGAATTGATTCGCTTTGAAGTGTTCAGCCTTGAAGTTTCCAACCTTGAAGTTTCCAGCCTTGAAGCTTTCAGTCTCGGATTGCCGTTCTCATGTCGCTTCGCCGACGAGGCACGCGTTACACGCACCGAATCGCAGTGCCGTTCGATTCCAGAAAGGTTTTGCCGTGCGTCGCGGTCAACAAAGACGCGTTCCCCAACAGTCCAGCCTGCTTCGCTGGCTGCACCAAATCATTTAGCCTGCCAAAACAAGCACAGATTTCTCGCGTGAGTTTTCAAGCGCAATATCAGGCTTTCGTTCGCTTTGCGGTCAGAAGCAGCGCAGCTCTCTAAAGCCATCGCGCTAAAGTTGACCTGCCTTTTGGAACCTTTCACTCGGGGCGGGCTCTCGCTTTGAGAACTCTGGCCTTCACCCGCAGCACCTACGGGGCCAGTAAACCCTGGACCGATGTTGTGGCGGGAACGTAGTCGCTCCGGGGGAATATTCCAAGTGGTTTTTTGCCTCCCAATCGGGCTTTATCAGGGCAGTTTCCGGCCAGCCACAGCCCGCGGGATGCCGGCCAGATCGGCCTTGGGAGGGACACCAGGCATTAACCCTGCCGCTGCCATCAAGTTAGAGACGTCGCCGCTTTGGTCATGCCCGACCTCCACGGCGAGGACGCCGTCCGGCGCCAGCAGCCGCGCCGCCTGCGGAATGAGTGCCCGGTAGGCATCGAGGCCATCGCCGCCGCCGTCGAGCGCGCCAAGCGGGTCGTGATCGCGGACCTCGGTTGCCAGGTCCATGATTTCCGCGGACCGGACATAGGGTGGGTTCGATACGATCAGATCGAATTGGCCCGACAGCGCCGCCGCATAATCGCAGGCGACAAAAGCGGCCCGATCGCCAAAACCCAGGCGAGCCGCATTGTCGCTTGCCGTCGCCAGCGCGGCGACGCTGACATCGGTGCCGATCCCATGCGCCTCCGGCAGTTCGGACAGCAGCGCCAATAAAATCGCACCCGAGCCGGTGCCGATGTCGGCGACGCGCAACGACCGGTGTGGACCGGGCCGGGCACGCGACATTTCAATTGCCAGTTCGACCAATGTTTCCGTGTCGGGCCTTGGCACCAGCGTCGCGGCCGATAGTTGCAACGGCAATCCCCAGAATTCCTTGAGCCCGAGAATGCGCGCGACCGGCTCGCCCTCGAGGCGGCGATTTGTGAATTGCTCAAGACGAACCGCTTCGTCGGCCGTGACAAGCCGGCTCGCCGCCGCGATGATCCCGGTGAGATCGAGACCGAGCGCGGCGCCCGCAAGCATCCGCGCGTCGAGTTCGGCGGTATCGATGGAACTGGTCCGGAACCGGGCTGCGAGCGCACGCCGCGCAGTTTCGACGGTTTGTCCGGCGAAGGGTTCTGTCACGCCGCGGCGCCCTGGGCGGCGAGCTGCGCTGCCTGGTGTTCCGTCGTCAGCGCATCGACCAGTTCGCCAAGCGCTTCGCCCGCGATCACCTGCGGAAGCTTGTAGAGCGTAAGGTTGATGCGGTGATCGGTGACGCGGCCTTGCGGAAAATTATAGGTGCGGATGCGCTCGGAGCGGTCGCCGGAGCCGACCTTCTCGCGGCGATCCGCCGAGCGCGCAGCATCAATGCGCTGGCGTTCGGCATCGTAGATGCGTGAGCGCAGGATGTTCATCGCCGACGCGCGGTTCTTGTGCTGCGAACGGCTGTCCTGCATGTTGACCACGATGCCGGTCGGAATGTGGGTGATGCGGATCGCGGATTCGGTCTTGTTGACGTGCTGGCCGCCGGCGCCCTGCGAGCGCATGGTCTCGATGCGCAGATCGTCGCTCTTGATGTCGACATCGACCTCCTCGACCTCCGGCAGCACGGCGACTGTCGCCGCCGAGGTGTGAATGCGGCCCTGCGTCTCGGTGTCGGGTACGCGCTGCACGCGGTGCACGCCGGATTCGAATTTCAGTTTGGCGAACGCGCCGCGCCCCTGCACCTCGGCGATGATTTCCTTGAAGCCGCCCATGGTGCCTTCGCTGGCGGAGATCACGTCGACCTTCCAGCCCAGCAAACTTGCGAAACGCTCGTACATCCGGAACAGGTCGCCCGCGAACAAGGCCGCCTCGTCGCCGCCGGTGCCGGCGCGGATTTCCAGCACGACGTTGCGGTCGTCCATGGCATCCTTGGGCAACAGCGCCACGCGGATCTGTTGCGCCAGCTCGACGATGCGCGCCTGCAGCGTTTCGCGCTCGGCTTCCGCCATGCCGCGCATTTCGGGCTCGGTCGCAGGATCGGCAATCAAGGCATCGATGCCGGCGATCTCGGCATTGGCGGCGCGGTAGGTCTTCACGGCGTCGATCAGCGGATTGAGCTCGGAGAGCTCGCGCGTGATCCGCACGTAATTTTCCGAGTTCACCTGGCCAAGCAGCTGCGCCTCGAGTGAGGCGTGGTGGGCCAGCAGAATGTCGAGTTTGGCTTCGGGCAGCATGGTCGTTCTCAAATTCGGTAAATAAAGGCAAGCAGTTTCGTCGGGTCGGAGCACCGCTACAACGACAGGCCCTCGGCCTCCGCGAATGCCGTCAGCTGCTCGCGGATCGATACGGAGCCGGACGGCGCATCGAGCAGCGGCGCCATCACGGCTTCGGCCTTCTTGGCGTCGAGATCGAGGATCATCGCCTTCACCGGGCCGTGCCCGGTGGCCGAAAGCGACAGCGAGCGATAGCCCAGTGCGATCAGCGCCAGCGCGCCGAGCGGCTTTGACGCCATCTCGCCGCACAGCGAGGCGGATTTCTTGGCCGTGTCGGCCTTGCGCACGATCTCGCGCAATGCCCTTAAGATCGGCGCCGACATGGTGTCGAACCGTTCGGAGACCTTGGCATTGCCGCGGTCGACCGCGAACAGGAACTGAAACAGGTCGTTGGATCCGACCGAGACGAAATCGACTTTCTTCAGGAGTTCGTCGAGCTGATAGAGCAGGGCCGGCACTTCGACCATGGTGCCGACGTCGACTCGTTCCGGCAATGCGTGGCCGTGCTGACGCAGATAGGTCAGTTCGCGCTCGACAATGCCCTTGGCCTGGTCGAATTCGGCGACCTCTGAAATCATCGGGAACATGATGCGCAACGCGCGGCCGCCGCCGGCGCGCAGCAGCGCGCGGATCTGGCCGCGCAGCAGCCCGGGCCGGTCGAGGCCGAGCCGGATCGCGCGCCAGCCGAGCGCGGGATTTTCCTCGATCACGGTTTCCATATAGGGCAGCGCCTTGTCGCCGCCAATGTCCAGCGTCCGGAAGGTCACGGGCTTGGGACCTGCGGCATCGAGCACGGCGCGGTAGAGCGCGAGCTGGTCGCTGGTGCGCGGCAGGCTCTGGCCGACCATGAATTGCAGCTCGGTCCTGAACAGACCGATGCCGGCGCTGCCGGTGTCGTCGATATGCGGCAGGTCGATCACGAGGCCGGCGTTGATCATCAGTTCGATGTGCTGGCCGTCCTTGGTGACGCAGGGCTTGTCCCGTAGCGCCGAATATTGCGCCTGCCGCCGGGCGCGAAACCGCACCCGCTCCGCATAGGCCGATTCGATTTCAGCCGAGGGGCGGACGTAGATCGAGCCCGAGGTGCCGTCGACAATAATGGCGTCGCCGGGATCGGCAATGCCCGGCGCGTTCGGCACTTCGCCGACCGCGGGGATGCCAAGCGCGCGCGCCACGATCGAGACGTGGGAATTGGCGGTGCCTTCCTCCAGCACCAGTCCGCGCAACCGCTTCCGATCATAATCGAGCAGGGCCGCGGGTCCCATCGCGCGGGCGATCAGGATGGCGTTGTCGGGAAGCTGTTCGCGGGAAGGCGCGTGGTCCTGCCCCACCAATTGCCGCATCAGCCGATGGCCGAGGTCCTCGAGATCGTGCAGGCGATCGCGCAGATACGGATCGGTGGAGCGCAGCATGCGCGCCCGGGTGTCGGACTGCACGCGCTCGACGGCAGCCTCCGCGGTGAGGCCGGTGGCGACCGCCTCGTGCAGCCGGTGCGACCAGCCGTGGTCGTTGGCGAACATGCGGTAGGCTTCCAGCACGTCGCGGTGCTCGCCGCTCTCGGCGACATCGCCGCGTTCCAGCATACGGTCGAGATCGGCGCGCAGCTTCGTCAGCGCGGTATCGAGCCGCTTGATTTCCTTGGGCAGATCCTCGGCAATGTAATTGGTGATAACGACGCGCGGCTCATGCAGCACCACATGGCCGAGTGCGATGCCGTCGGACAGGATCGCGCCGGTCTTGTGCAGGGAGTGCCGCGCCGCGGGTTCGGCGCCGGGCTGCGCCAGCGCGGCCAGTTCGCCCGAGGCGATCATCTCCGCCAGCACCATCGCCGTGGTCTGCAGCGCCTCGACCTCTTCCTCGACATAGGTGCGCTTGGCGCGGTTCTGCACCACCAGCACGCCGAGCGTGTTGCCGGCGCGCAGGATCGGAACGCCGAGGAAGGAATGATAGATTTCCTCGCCGGTTTCCGGGCGGAACGAGAACGCCGGATGGTTTTGCGCATCGCTGAGGTTGAGCGGTGTCGCCTCGCTCGCCACCAGGCCGACCAGGCCTTCATGGGCGCTCAGCACGGTGCGGTGGACGGCGTCGCGGTTGAGGCCTTCGGTGGCGTAGAGTTCCAGCGTGTTATCGACGCGCAGCACATAGGTCGAGCAGACCTCGGCCACCATGTTGGCTGCGATCAGTACCACGATCTTGTCCAGCCGTTCCTGGGCCGAGACCTGCTCCGCCATGGTTTCGCGAAGCCGTCTCAACAAGACGCGGGGGCCTCCCGACGCGCTCCGCATGTGCCAAACCCCTCCTTTACGAAGCCAGCACGCCGGGTGGCCGGCGGCTGGCATTAAGCTCAAGAAAAACAACAATTTTAGTGATTCGGCGCCGCACCAGACTGAAACCCGGCCGAATCAGCATGGCCAAAACTGTCGCACAGTTCGCGGCAGCCACCTCATCAGGCCGTATAGCGAATTGAGGCTTGTTTTGCCAAGCAAAACGCCTGCCAGTGGCCATAACGTCTGTGTCAGCGCGATGCTGCGCCTGCTAAGCGTTTGGAGCCGCTATTGTGGAAAAATTCTTCTACGCCTGATCGAGCCCATAGAGCGTGTGCAGTGTGCGCACCGCCAGCTCGGTATAGGCGGCGTCGATCAGCACCGAAAACTTGATCTCGGAGGTGGTGATGGCGCGGATGTTGATATTGCGCGCGGCCAGCGCGGCAAACGCCTGCGCGGCGACACCGGCATGGCTGCGCATGCCGCTGCCGATCACCGAGACCTTGGCGACATCGGTGGCGCTGTCGAGCCGGGCATAGCCGATTTTGCTCTTGGACGACGTAATGGTGTCACGGGCGCGACTGTAATCCGAAGCCGGTACGGTGAAGGTAAGGTCGGTGGTCGCGCCATCCTCCGAGACGTTCTGCACGATCATGTCGACGTTGATATTGGCCTCCGCCAGCGGCCCGAAGATCGAAGCCGCAACCCCCGGCTTGTCCTGGATCTGGCGAACGGAAATCTGCGCTTCGTCCTTGGAAAAGGCGATGCCGGTGACGACGTGGCTTTCCATGATTTCCTCCTCGCTGCAGATCAGCGTGCCCGGCGGCTGGTTGGCGTGCGGGTCGATATCCTCGGGCTTGTCGAAACTGGAGCGGACGAATATCGGCATGTTGTGCACCATGCCAAGCTCCACCGAGCGGACCTGCAGCACCTTGGCGCCCTGCGATGCCAATTCCAGCATATCCTCGAACGCGATCCTGTCGAGCCGGCGCGCCTTCGGCACCACACGGGGGTCCGTGGTGTAGACGCCATCGACGTCGGTATAGATATCGCAGCGGTCGGCATGAATGGCGGCTGCGATCGCCACCGCCGAAGTGTCGGAACCGCCACGCCCAAGCGTGGTGATTCGCCCGGTCTGCGGATTGATGCCCTGGAAGCCGGCGACGACAGCGACTTCCTTGCGTTCCCGAAATCGATTGATCAGTTCGGAACCGTCGATATCGAGGATCCGCGCCGAGGCATGGGCGTCGCTGGTTTTGATCGGGATCTGCCAGCCCTGCCACGAGCGCGCCTGAACGCCGATCGCCTGCAGTGCGATCGCCAGCAGCCCGGCGGTGACCTGCTCGCCGGATGCCACCACGGCGTCATATTCGCGCGCATCGTGCATCGGCGAGGCGTCGCGGCACCATTCGACCAGTTCATTGGTCTTGCCGGACATCGCCGACACAACCACGGCGATATCGTGGCCGGCATCGACCTCGCGCTTGACATGCCGCGCGACGTTGCGGATGCGGTCGATATTGGCGACGGAGGTGCCGCCGAATTTCATCACGAGACGGCCCATGACGACTGGTGCATTCCCTTAAGAGGATAACTACTTAACCCGGACGGAAATCGGAGCGCGCGGGCCAAAAGGCGCGTATACATAGCGGCGCGTTCGGGGGCAAGCAACCGGGTTCCGGCCGATCCCCTTAACGCGGGACAGCGTGGCGTAGCGGTATTTGAGGCTGATCGTATGGGGCGTTATATCGACGATATCCTGCAGCCCGGGGAAAAGGTGCTGTATTCGACCAATGCGCACTGGGTATTCTACTGGCCGGCAATCGCGGCCTGGATGGTTGCCATCATCCTGTTCATTGCATCGCGCACCACCGTCACCGAAGGCCTTGTCCTTTTGTGCCTTTCGGCTTCGGCCGTGGCGGCCATCGCCGCGCTGTACTGGACCGTAAAGGGCTGGTTCCACCGCTGGACCACCGAGACCGACGTCACCAATTTGCGCGTCGTCCACAAGACCGGCTTCATCAAGCGCCGGACGTTCGAGATGAGCCTCGACAAGGTCGAGAGCGTGGACGTCAACCAGAGCATTCTCGGCCGCATCCTCAATTACGGCGACGTCACCATCCTCGGCGTCGGCGAGGGCAAGGAAACCATCTCGACCATCGATTCCCCCCTCGAATTTCGCAACTACATCACTGCGCGATAGGAGCGACGCGCACCCCATGGCCATGCAGCAAAATTCCTCAGGATTCTCCGGCGCTCCGTCATCCACGGTCGACCCCACCGAGGTCGCGAAGTTCTCGAAATTGTCGGACGAATGGTGGGATCCCAAGGGCAAGATGGCGCCGCTGCACAAGATCAACCCGCTGCGGCTGAGCTATATCCGCGACGCCGCCTGCCGCAAGTTCGATCGTAACGTCAAAAGTCTGAACTGCCTTGCCGGCCTGCGCATCCTCGATATCGGCTGCGGCGCCGGCCTGTTGTGCGAGCCGTTCACCCGGCTCGGCGCGCAGGTGATCGGCGTGGACCCGTCCGCGACCAACATCGCGGCGGCGCGGCTGCACGCCGACAAGGGGCATCTCTCGATCGACTATCGCTGCACCACCGTCGAGCAGATGGACGTGCGCGAGCGCTTCGACATCGTGCTGGCGATGGAAGTGGTCGAACACGTCACCGACGTCGGCGTGTTCCTCAATCGTTGCGCCGCGATGCTCAAGCCCGGCGGGCTGATGGTGATCTCGACGTTGAACCGCAACTGGAAGAGTTTTGCACTGGCCATCGTCGGCGCGGAATACGTCCTGCGCTGGCTGCCGCGCGGCACCCATCAATGGGACAAGTTCGTCACCCCCGAGGAACTCGCCCATCATCTTGGAGACAACAAGCTCTCCATCACCGAACAGGCCGGCGTGGTCTACAACCCGTTCGCCGACCGGTGGAATCTGTCGTCGGACATGGACGTGAACTACATGGTGGTGGCAGAGGGGCTGTAACTCTCGTCAGCGATCTCCCTCGGATCAATCGGCCGCCACCAATACGCGCGAACGGCGACCTTGCCCCGGCTCGCCAGCGATCACTCCGCCAAGCCGCCGCTGCATTTTCCAATTTTCGCATCGCTGTCATGACGCCGTTCCGGTTGACCGCATCGGCCATGCCCGGCACGGTGATGAGCCATTCCCGCCTTTCAACCGATTTCTTCCGACATGATCAGCATCGCCACGCTCTGGATTCCCTTTACCATCGTCGCGGCGCTGGGGCAGGTCGCGCGCAATGCGATGCAGCGTTCGTTGACGGCGCCGCTCGGCACCTGGGGCGCGACCAATATCCGCTTCCTGTTCGGCTTTCCGTTCTCGATTGTATTCTTCGCCGTGGTGATTGCGGTGACCGGCGATGCCGTGCCGTGGCCGACGGCGGCGTTCTGGCCGTGGCTCCTGCTCGGCGCGCTCAGCCAGATCGTCGGCACCGGCATGATGCTGCTCGCCATGAACGACCGTTCGTTCGTGGTGACCACGGCCTATCTGAAGACCGAGGCGATCCAGACCGCGATTTTCGGTTTTGTGTTTCTCGGCGACCATCTCACCTTGCTGAAGGTGATCGCGATCCTGATCGCCACCGCCGGCGTCGTCATCGCCGCGCTGCGGCCTGGCGCCGAGAAGGGTTTTGCCGATTTGAAGCCGACGGTGCTGGGTCTCGCGGCCGCCGCGGCATTCGCGCTGTCGGCGGTCGGCTTTCGCGGCGCGGTGATCGTGGTGCCCGGCGTGTCGTTTGTGACGGCGGCGTCCTACACGCTGGTGTTCGGGCTGTTCGTGCAGACGCTGGTGCTGTCGATCTATCTTTTGGTGCGCGCGCCCGACGTGCTCGCAAAAATCTTCGGCCTGTGGAAGCCCTCGCTGCTGGCGGGCTTCATGGGCGCGTTCGCTTCGCAGTTCTGGTTCCTGGCTTTTGCGCTGACCGCGGCTGCCAATGTCCGCACGCTGGCATTGATCGAGGTGCTGTTCGCGCAAGGCGTGGCGTATTATTCGTTCAAGCAGCCGCTGTCGGGGCGTGAACTCGCCGGCATTGCGCTGATCGTGGTCGGCGTGGCGCTGCTGGTTTCTGTCTAGCGTTTGATGACGATGAGCACCGCGCCGGCGGCGATCAGGGCGATGCCGAGCCAGCCGTTGAGCGAGGGCCGCTCGCCCAGAAACACCACGCCGAACAGCGCCACCAGCACCACGCTCAATTTGTCGATCGGCGCCACCAGCGTTGCCGGTCCGAGCTTTAGCGCGCGAAAATAGCATAGCCAGGAGGCTCCGGTGCCGAGGCCCGACAGCACCAGGAAGATCCAGCTTTTCGTCGAGATCGGCCCGGGATTGCTGAATTGGCCGGTTGCAAACAGGATCAGAGAAAAGCTGATCAACACGATGACGGTGCGGATGAAGGTCGCGAGGTCGGGATTGATGTCCTCGACGCCGACTTTCGCGAAGATTGCAGTCAAGGCTGCGAATATGGCGGAGAGTACGGCCCAGACTTGCCATGAGGACAGCGTCTCGGGATGCATGGAGGGGTCCTTCGATCGTTCGCCGTCATTGCGAGGAGCCAACGGGTCTCGCCTTCGGCGAGCCCGATGACAGGCTCCGCGACGAAGCAATCCAGCCTGCGAGCCAATTGACGGATTGCTTCGCTTCGCTCGCAATGACGTGGAATAATTCGCTATCGACGCGAGGCGTCAGTTCCTGTCGTCCGGCAATACCGGCAGCGGCGAGACCTCGACGCCTTCATCAATCAAGGAGCGTGCTTCCTCCGGCGAAGCCTCGCCATAGATCGGGCGGTGCTCGATGTCGCCGTAGTGCATTTTCCGCGCTTCGTTGGGAAAGCGTTCGCCGACGTTATCGGCGTTCTTGACGATATGATCGCGCAACTCTTTAAGCTTGGCGCGCAATTCGCGCTCCTGCGCCATCAGCAACGGCGTCGACGCGGGGGCTGCGACCTCGGTAGCAGCGGCAGGCGCCGGCTCCGCGGTCTCGCGTCCCTTTTTGCTGACGATCTGCGGGGCCATGATGGCGCGCTCGACCTTGGCCGAACCGCAGGAGGGACAGTTCACCAGCTTGCGTTTTTCCTGGGTCTCGTAGGCGGCCGAGCTTTGAAACCAGCTCTCGAACGCATGGCCGCGGTCGCAGCGCAGATTGTACCGGATCATGCCGATCCCCGCACCAGGTGCAGATGTTCGGGGCCGGCCTTGGGGTCAGCCACGCTGAAGCGGCGGCCATGCTGCAGGGACGGCACGGTCCTGCGCGCGGTTTCGACCTTGGCGGGATCGATCTTCGCCATGAACACGCCGGGCTCGACGCCGCCCTCGGCAAGCACCACGCCCCAGGGATCGATGATCAGCGAGTGTCCAAAAGTCTCGCGCTTGTTCTCGTGCATGCCGGCTTGCGCGGCTGCGAACACGAAGCAGCCGGTCTCGATGGCGCGGGCACGCAGCAGCGTATGCCAGTGCGCCTCGCCGGTCTTGCGGGTGAAGGCGGAGGGCACCGTGAGGAACGAGGCGCCACTCTCGGCGAGCGCGCGATAGAGCGCCGGAAAACGCACGTCGTAGCAGATCGTCAACCCGATGCGGCCCCAGGGCAGGTCCGAGATCACGGCGGTCTCGCCCGGCTGGTAATTAGCGGATTCGCGATAGCTCTCGCCGCCCGGCAGATCGATATCGAACATGTGGATCTTGTCGTAGCTCGCCAGCACGTTGCCGTCCGGCCCGATCAGGAACGAACGGTTGACGGCCTTCTCGGGCGAAAAACGCAGCGCCAGCGATCCGACATGGAGATGGATGTTCAGTTCCTTGGCCAGCGCGCGATAAGCCTTCAAGGAAAGATCGTCCTCCTCGGCGGCGAGATGCTCGAATAGCGCCGTCCGGTTCAGCTGCATCATGTTGCTGACCTCGGGGGTCTGCACATAGTCCGCGCCTTGCGCGGCGGCTTGCCTTATCAATCCAGTGGCCTGTTCGAGGCTTGGTTCCGGCAAGAGCCCGGTGCGCATCTGCACCATGGCGGCGGTGAAGGTGAGATCAGCGCTCATGAATTGGCCTTTTCGCCCGCCAGCAATGAGTCGAGCTTGCCTTCGCGGTCGAGGGCGTAAAGCTCGTCGCACCCGCCGACATGGGTTTCGCCGATGAAGATTTGCGGAAAAGTCGCGCCGGTCCCGGCGCGATCCCACATCTGCTCACGAAGCGCCGAATCGGTGGCAACATCGTGTTCGGTGAACGCGGCTTTTTTGCGCGTCAGCAGCGACTTGGCGGCGCTGCAATAGCCGCAGCCCGGGCGGGTGTAGATCTCGATGGCAGCGGTCATGGTGCGCCCTGTTTTGGAAGTACCTGATTATATGGGAGCTTTATGGGTGTCCACAACCCGGGCGAACACCAGCACGTCGACCTGGGCGGCCTTGGCGCGTAGCAACGCCCGGGCGCAGGCATCGACGGTGGCACCTGAAGTCAGCACATCGTCGATCAGGATGACGCGGCGGCCCTGTATGTCGGCGCTACGGTCGGCGGCAACCTTGAAGGCGCCCTGCACATTGCTGGCTCGCTGCGGCCGGGATAGGCCGATTTGCTGTTGGGTCGGACGGACGCGCCGGAGCGCTTCGGATAGCACCTTGACGCCGCTTTGCCGCTCGATCGATCGCGCCAGCGCGCCGGACTGGTTGTAGCGGCGGCTCCAGCCGCGCCGCCAATGCAACGGGACGGGAACCAGCGCATCGGCCTCCTTGAGCAGTTCGTGGCCGGCCCGCGCCATCCAGCGGCCCATCGCGGGCGCGAGATCGGTGCGGTCCTGGTATTTCAGCGAATGCACCAGCGTCCGCGCGACGTCGTCGTAGCGCACGGCGGCGCGGGCGCGCTGATAGGCCGGCGGATCGGCGATGGCCTCCATCGACAGCATGCCGGGACCGGGATCGTAGACAAAGGGAATGCCGAGCCGCGGGCAATAAGGCGGTGCGATGAACGACAGCTTGGCCCAGCACGATGCGCAGACGCCTTCGCCGTCGACCGGCTCGCGGCAGGCGACGCACAGCGTCGGCAACGCGATGTCGAGCGCCAGCCGCGCGGCGTGGGACCAGACGCGGTGCGTCAATCGCAACGCGCCGCGCAGGTGGGTCGCGATGGAACGGGATGGGGTTGCCTCAGCGTCCATTTGCTGAGGCTAGCGTCGGCTTGCGCGTTGCTCAAGGTGCCGGATTGCCAGATGTAGCCCGACCGTCGTACCAAACCGGCATGGCTCCGAACCCGAACGCCGCGCCCATCCTGTTCGACCGCGCATTGCTGCGTGCGCGGCAGTTACGGACATTGCGCTCAGGTGCCGCGACATTTCTGCTCGATCGCGTTGCCGAGGACATGGCGGAGCGGCTGCATGCGGTGCTGCGGGAATTCAAGCACGCGGCCGATATCGGCACGGCGGGCGATCAGGTCCGCAATGCGGTGGCTGGGCGCGTCGGTCAACTCGCGCAGATCGATCTGCCGGACGTGGAGTCCGAGCCAATCCCACTAGCGCCTGAATCGCTCGACCTCGCGGTTTCCGGGCTCGCGTTTCAGTTCGTCAACGATCTGCCGGGCGTGCTGGCGCAGATCCGCCGGGCGCTGAAGCCCGACGGGCTGTTGCTGGCGGCGATGATCGGCGGCGATACGCTGACCGAGCTGCGGCAATCCTTTGCGGCGGCCGAAGCCGAACTCGAAGGCGGGGTGTCGCCCCGCGTCGCGCCGTTTGCCGACCTGCGCGATGTCGGCGCGCTGTTGCAGCGCGCGGGCTTTGCGCTGCCGGTCACCGACGTCGATCGTGCTGTGGTGCGTTATGACAATGCCTTCGCGCTGATGCAGGACCTCAGGCGCATGGGTGCGACCAATATTCTGGTCGAGCGGCGGCGGATCCCGACCCGCCGCGCCACCATGCTGCGGATGGCGCAGATTTACGGCGAACGCTTCGCCGACGCCGACGGCCGCATCCGCGCCACCTTCGATGTGATCTGGCTGTCCGGCTGGGCGCCGCATGAGAGCCAGCAGAAGCCGCTGCAGCCGGGATCGGCGAAGGCGAGTTTTGAAGCGGCGGTGAAGGGGCCGAAGAGGCGCTGAGTGATCGTGTCCCGCACAGCGTCCACATTACCCGGTCGTCATTGCCGGGCTTGACCCGGCAATCCATCTCGCTACGCATGAATCTCTCGAAGAATGATGGATACGCGGGTCAAGCCCGCGTATGACGACTGCGGGGGTGCGTGCGACCCGTCGTCTCACATCAGCAAATCAATCAAATGCGGAATCAGCGGAATGTCCGCCGGCGGCATCGGGTAGTCGCGTAGTTTGTTGGCGCGGACCCAGGCGAGGTTCTGGCCCTCGCGCGCGATCACCTGGCCTTCCCAGCGCCGGCAGATGTAGAGCGGCATCAGCAGATGAAAATCATCGTAGGCGTGGCTGGCGAAGGTCAGCGGCGCCAAACAGGCTTCGCTCACGGTGATGCCGATTTCCTCGTGCAGTTCGCGGATCAGGGTCTGCTCCGGCCGCTCGCCGGGCTCGACCTTGCCGCCGGGGAATTCCCACAAGCCGGCGAGCGTCTTGCCCTCCGGCCGCTGCGCGATCAGCACGCGCTTGTCGGCATCGACCAGCGCGCAGGCGACCACCAAAGTGAGCTTCACGACCGGTAATCGCCGTTGATCGCGACATATTCCTTGGTGAGGTCGCAGGTCAGCACGCGGTCGCGGCCCTTGCCCAGCCCCAGCGCGATCTTGATCTGGATCTTCGGGTTCTTCATCGCGTCCGAAACCTCTGTCTCGTCATAGGACGGATCGCGCGCGCCGCGGCTGGCGACGCGGATGCCGTTGAAGGAAATCGAGAGCTTGTCGCGGTTGGCGGGCTCGCCGGCCTTGCCGACCGCCATCACCACGCGGCCCCAATTGGCATCCTCGCCGGCGATCGCAGTCTTCACCAGCGGCGAATTAGCCACCGACATCGCGATTTTTCGCGCGGAGGCTTTGGTGGTGGCACCCTCGACGATGATCTCGACCAGCTTGCGCGCGCCTTCGCCGTCGCGCGCCACCTGCTCGGCGAGATCGGCAAGCACGTCGTAAAACGCTTTTGTGAATGCCTTCAGGCGGGGGTCGCTGGCGCGGCTGATCTTCGGCGCGCCGTTGGCGGCGGCTGCACCCGTGGCGAAAGCGAGCAGCGTATCGGATGTCGAGGTGTCGCCATCGATGGTGACGGCGTTGAAAGTGTCTTCGACGCCGGTCTTGAGCAGCGACTGCAGTGCGCCGGCGGCGATCGGCGCGTCGGTGAAAACAAAAGCCAGCATGGTCGCCATGTCCGGCATGATCATGCCGGCGCCCTTGGCCATGCCATTGATGGTGACCTTGGCCTTGCCGAGTTTCACGGTCGCGGTCGCGACCTTCGGAAAGGTGTCGGTGGTCATGATCGCGCGTGCCGCGCTCATCCATTCGCCCGGCACGGCGCTTTCGGCCAGCGTGCCGAGCACGCCGTTGAACTTGGTGGCGTCGAGCGGTTCGCCGATCACGCCGGTGGAGGCGAGAAATACCTCGTCGGTTTTGCATGGAACGGCCTTGGCGGCGATCGAGGCCGTCAGCGCCGTCGACTGCCGTCCGGTCTTGCCGGTGAAGGCGTTGGCGTTGCCGGAATTCACGACCAGCGCCCTGGCAAACCCTCCCTTGGAAGATCCGCTGCTTTTCAGTTTGGCGCGGCACCATTCCACCGGGGCGGACGGGCACTTCGATTTGGTGAAGACGCCGGCAACTGTCGTGCCCTTGTCCATCACGGCCAGCAGCACGTCGGTGCGGTTCTGGTAGCGGATCCCCGCGGCCGCGGTCGCAAGCTTCACGCCCGCGATCACGGGCATGTCGGGGATTTCGGTCGGGGCGAGCGGCGAGACAGGGGTGGACATTGACGGCTTCCGGCTTCGAGGCGAGGGAAGCGCTCTGTATCACCTCAATCGTCGGCGCGGGAGAGGGCGCGCGGTTCGATCTTCCATGGACGTCGTCCCGACGTTCGCCGGGACGACGGTGGAGTTTGTCTTACTTCTTCGCCGGGGCCATCTTGGCGTCGGCGGGCTTGGCGGCATCCGGCTTGGCGTCGGTCTTGGCCGCGGCCTCGGCGGGCTTGTCCAGACGCTCGACCTTGGCGGCTTCGCGCAGCTTGGCCACGTATTCGGCCTGCGCCTTGCGGGTCACATAGGTCTCGATCTGCCCCTTGACCTGCTCGAAATCGGGCGCCTTGCGGTTGCGCTTTTCCTCGACCTTGATGATGTGCCAGCCGAACTGCGACTTCACCGGGTCCGAGATCTTGCCGGGCTCCAGCGCAAAGGCGACCGTGGAGAATTCCGGCACCATCTGGTCCTTGGTGAAGAAGCCGAGATCGCCGCCGTCGGAGGCGCCGGGATCCTTGGACTTCTTCTTGGCGAGCTCGGCGAAATCCGCGCCCTTCTTCAGCTCTTCCGCGACCGCCTTGGCCTCGTCCTCGCTCTCGACCAGGATATGCCGGGCGTGAACTTCCTGTTCGCCGGTGATCTGCTTGGAGGCCTCCTCATAGACCTTCTTCATGGCGTCGTCGGTGGTCGCGGCCTTGCCCTCGGTCGCCAGCAGGTTGTCCATCAACAGCCGGTTGCGGGTGAACGCCAGCCGCTTCTTGAAATCCTCGTTGTTTTCGACCTTCTTGTCCTCGGCGGCCTTGGCGACGATCTTCATGTCGATCAGGAACGACAACACGTTGTCCTTCTTGGTCGCGGGGTCCATCTGCGCGAGGCTGGGTCCCAGTTCCTCCTCGGCCAGGGCGAGGTCGCTCTGGCGGATTTCGATCCCGTTGACCTTGGCCAGCACCGGATTGGCCTCCTCGGCGCGGACCGGAAGGCCGGCGAGCAGGACCATCGCGAGACAGCCCGTCACGGCGGCGGAGGCGAGGCCCAGGCGCGGGCCGGTTTTCGTTTCCGGGAACGAACAGGTCATGGAAAATCCTTATCTCTTAAAGGCAGGGGCTGTTTGGAGCGGCGGGACACTCGCCCAATCATGCGGCATTGGCAACGCGAAAAGTCTGTCAAAATGATGAATTCCTTGACAGCCTGGCGCCGTTGACAAGGCTGTGGGCCAGCCATATCTCTGCAAAACCTAAGTCAATGGCGAAAGCGCTTATTTGGCTGCGTTTTAGGCCGTTGAACCTTGGATTGCGCAATTCCCACTCATTTGGCGGATGCTCCCGGGTCGGGATCGGCTCCGCGATGCGTCACGATGAGTTGATAGTCGACTTGGTAGACCAGTTCATGGCTGCAACGCCGAACCGCAAAGACAGGAATTTTGGATGATCGGCGCGCTCGCTCGCAAGTTTTTCGGTTCCGCCAATGACCGGCGGGTCAAGGGATACCAGTCCCGCGTCGACGCCATCAACTCGCTTGAGCCGGAGATCGCGGCACTCTCGGACGAGGCGCTGAAGGCGCGCACCGCCGAGTTCCGGAAAGCCATCGCCGACGGCAAGACGCTCGACGATATCCTGGTTCCGGCCTTCGCCACCGTGCGCGAGGCCGCCAAGCGGACCCTCGGCCAGCGCCATTTCGACGTCCAGCTGATCGGCGGCATGGTGCTGCACGAGGGCGACATCGCCGAGATGAAGACCGGCGAAGGCAAGACGCTGGTGGCGACGCTCGCGGTCTACCTCAACGCGCTCGCCGGCAAGGGCGTTCACGTCGTTACCGTCAACGATTACCTGGCCCGGCGCGACTCCGAATGGATGGGGCAGATCTACAGCTTCCTCGGCATGACCACCGGCGTGATCGTTCACGGCCTCGACGATGCCGAGCGCAAGGAAGCCTATGCGCGCGACATCACCTACGGCACCAACAACGAATACGGCTTCGATTATCTGCGCGACAACATGAAGTACCGGCTGGAGGACATGGTCCAGCGCGGCCACTTCTACGCCATCGTCGACGAAGTCGACTCGATCCTGATCGACGAGGCACGGACGCCGCTGATCATTTCCGGCCCGCTCGACGACCGTTCGGAATTCTACAACACCATCGACACCTTCTTCCCGCAGCTCGACAAGAGCGATTACGACGTCGACGAGAAGCAGCGCACGGTGACGCTGACCGAAGCCGGCATGGAAAAGATCGAAACCCTGCTGCGCGACGCCGGCCAGCTCAAGGGCGAGTCGCTCTACGACGTCGAGAACGTCTCGGTCGTGCACCACATCAACCAGGCGCTGCGCGCGCATACGCTGTTCACCCGCGACAAGGACTACATCGTCCGCGACGATGAAGTCATCATCATCGACGAGTTTACCGGCCGCATGATGCAGGGCCGCCGCTATTCCGAAGGCCTGCACCAGGCGCTGGAAGCCAAGGAGCACGTGCAGGTCCAGCCGGAAAACCAGACGCTGGCCTCGATCACGTTCCAGAACTATTTCCGGATGTACGAGAAGCTGTCGGGCATGACCGGCACGGCGTTGACCGAAGCCGACGAATTGTTCGACATCTACAAGCTCGAGGTCGTGGAAATCCCGACCAACGTCCAGGTCGCGCGGCTCGATGAAGACGACGAGGTCTATCGTACCCAGAACGAGAAATACGCCGCGATCCTGGCCGAAGTGGAGCGCGCCAACGCGCGCCTGCAGCCGGTGCTGGTCGGCACCGCCTCGATCGAGAAATCCGAGGTGCTGGCCGAATATCTGAAGAAGCACGGCTACAAGCAGATCGATTTCGGCAACGAAAACGCGATGGAGAAGCTCTACGCCGCGGCGCGCGCCGGCAAACCCGCAAAACTGTTCGCGGTACTGAACGCGCGCTTCCACGAACAGGAAGCCTATATCGTCGCCGAGGCCGGCGTGCCCGGCGCGATCACGATCGCGACCAACATGGCCGGCCGCGGTACCGACATCAAGCTCGGCGGCTCGCTGGATATGCGCATCCTGCAGGAGACCGCTGATATTACCGACGAGGCCGAGAAAGCCGCCAAGATCGAGCGCATCAAGGCCGACATCGAGCGTTTTCGCGAACTCGTGCTGAAAGCGGAAGATGTCGTCGAGGTCGAACCCGCCAAGGGCAGCAAGCCAGCGAAGACCGTGAACAAGCCGGGTGGACTCTACATCATCGGCTCCGAACGCCATGAATCGCGGCGCATCGACAACCAGTTGCGCGGCCGCTCCGGACGCCAGGGCGATCCCGGACGCTCGAAATTCTTCCTGTCGCTGGAAGACGATTTGATGCGGATCTTCGGATCCGACCGGCTCGATACCATGCTGACGCGGCTTGGCCTGAAAGAGGGCGAGGCCATCATCCATCCCTGGATCAACAAGGCCCTGGAGAAGGCGCAGCAGAAGGTCGAGGCCCGCAACTTCGACATCCGCAAGAATTTGCTGAAGTTCGACAACGTCCAGAACGACCAGCGCAAGGTGATCTTCGACCAGCGCATCGATTTGATGAAGGACGAGAGCGTCGCCGAGACCGTCGCCGACATGCGCCGAGCCTTTGTCGAGGATGTCGTCACCAAGCATGTGCCCGAGCACGTCTATGCCGAGCAGTGGGACGTCGCCGGCCTGAAGGAAGAATTGAAGCGCGTGCTCGATATCGACCTGCCGGTCGATCAATGGGCCAAGGAAGAAGGCATCGCCGACGAGGAATTGCTGTCGCGCATCGAGCAGCGCGTCGACGAGCACATGGCGGCCAAGGTGGCGCAGTGGGGCCCCGATGTGATGCGTTACGTCGAGAAGACCATCCTGCTGCAGACGCTGGATCATCTGTGGCGCGAGCATCTGATCATGCTCGATCATCTGCGCCAGGTGATCGGTTTGCGCGGCTACGGCCAGCGCGATCCGCTGCAGGAGTACAAGTCGGAAGCGTTCAGCCTGTTCGAGGCGATGATCGCGCATCTGCGCGAGGCGGTGACGGCGCAATTGATGCGCGTCGAAATCGTGCCGCCGGAAGAGCAGCCGCCCTTGCCCCAGATGGAAGCGCACAAATTCGACCCGAATACCGGCGAGGACGAAGTGGCCTTCGCCAGCGCGTCGCTGGTGCCCGCTTCCACTGCCGACCGCGATCCCAAGAATCCGTCGAGCTGGGGCAAGGTCGGCCGCAACGAGGATTGTCCCTGCGGCTCCGGCAAGAAGTACAAGCACTGCCACGGCAAGTACGCGTGAGCGCGTAAAGCGCGTTTCAACTCGTCATCGTCGTCCCGGCGAACGCCGGGATCGATAACCACCGGTCCTGGTGGTTGTGGGAGGCCGGTTGCACCGCCTCTTCGTCAAATTAAAATCAGTGGTTATTGATCCGACTTGCGATGAGCCGGTCGTCGGCCGCGCGAAGCCCGGACCTGCTGGCTTGGCCGGGACGACTCGATTTCTGCGGGAACGTTGAGACTTCTTACTTGAACGCCGAGAAGCGGCTGTCGAACGAATTCGGCGGCACGATCGGCGCTGCGCCGGCAACGAGGCCGTCTTTGGCGGCGGGCGCCGCGGCTTGTGCGTCTGACGGCTTCAGCGGCGGACGGGCGGCGGCCTGTTTGACCTCGGCGGGCGCGGGTGTCGAAGCTTTGGGCGTGGCTGCGTCCGGACGCGGCGGCGGGGCGCTGCGCTTGGCCTCGATGACTTTCGGCTTGGCCGGAGGCGGTGGCGCGCTGGCGGTGGTGTCCGCTGAGCCGAGGCCGACCTTGCGGGCAAGGTTGCTGAAGAATCCGTCGGATTGCGCGGTCGGCGCCACGGATGCGACCCGCGTCGTGGGCGCGGATGCAGGCGCCGTCGCCGGCGCCATCGAGGCCGCCAGCGGTTCCTCCGGCGAGGTCACCGGTCCGCGCGGCGGATTGACGTGGGAAGGGATGGTGCCGGGAGCGCGGGAAAGCGCCAGCAGCGACAGGCCCTGGCCGTCGCCGCCTTCGGACAGTCCGGTGCTGCCATCCGGCAGCTTGGCGGCGAACACCTTGTTCATGCCGCCGTCGATGCCGGTGTTGATTCGGGCGACCGGCGTTCCCCTGGCGATCAGCTTGGCGGTCTCGGCCTGGTCTTCCTGCTGTTTCTGGGCCACGGCGTCGGCGACCTCAGCCGGGATCACGTAAGCCGGGCATTTGGCCGAGGCGTCGAATACCGGGTCCTTGGTGGCGTCCGGCGGCTTGGCGGCGTCGAACACGTATTTCTTCTCGCAGAAATCAACCTTCGGCTCCTGCCGCGTCACCTCGAAATGATCGTAGCCTTCCTTGATCATTTTCCAGAACGGCATGTTCGGGTTGTTGCGATGTTTCGCCATGTTCACCGGCGTCATCTTGAACGGATAGGCCTGCAGCTGGAACGCACGCTGGCCGCCGAAGAACGATTCGCGTCCCAGCGAATAGATTTCCGCGATCTGTTCGTCGGTCATGGCGTAGCAGCCGCGCGAGGAGCAGTCGCCATGCACCATCAGCTGCGAGCCGGAGCGTCCGAGCGCGCGGTCGAACGCGTTGGGATAGCCGGTGTTGAAGGAAAGATAATACGCCGATTGCGGGTTCATCTGTCCCGGCGAGATCGAATAGAAACCTTCCGGCGCCTGACGGTCGCCTTCGCGAACCTTGGGTCCGAGGTCGCCCGACCAGCGGCAGATCGGATAGGTCTTCAACAGCGCGAAGCGGCCGTTGCGATCCTGTTTCCAGACCTCGAGCTCGGCTTCCTGCTTGAACAGCCGGACCAGCATCGGCGACTGCAGGTCCATGTTTTTCTCGGCCATGTCGGCGACCAGCTTCGGCGGCACCGGCTGGTTGGCCTTGGCGTTATTCGCCAGCGAGATTTCGTCGCTGTTGCAGCCGGCCAGCGCGACACCGGCCGCGAGCGCGGCGGACGTGATGAGCGCGCGAACGAGCGAGCGATATGTCAATGCAAAGCTCCACACCCACCGGGCATTTTCGCACCCCAAACATAGCGTTCATGCCCTGAAGCCATTGATTAAAATACTATCCTTCTGCCCTGCGTCTCGCAAGCCGGTCGACGCATCGCCGCCGGTTCCCCACCAGGCATGGTCAACAGAGGTTAAATATCGGTGTCTGGGCCTAATTGGGGCCGAAATCGCCGGTTTTTGAGAAACCCGGGGGGTCGCGATTCGGGCCCCGTTCCGGAGCCGTTTTCCGCAAAAATGCCCGCCTCAGCCCAGCTTTCGGCCGATATCGAGGAATTTCTGCCGGCGCTGCTTGCGGATTGCGTCCGGATCGAGATTGCGCAGGTCGTTCAGGGCCTGGGCGATGGCGTCGCCGGTGTCCGCGATCATGGCGGCGGGATCGCGATGGGCGCCGCCCGACGGCTCCCGTAGAATCGAATCAATCACGCCAAACCGCAGCATGTCCTGCGCGGTAATCTTCATGCTGGTCGCGGCTTCCTGCGCCTTGGTGCCGTCGCGCCACAGGATCGAGGACGCCGCCTCCGGCGAGATCACGCTGTAGATCGCATGCTCGAACATCAGCACGCGGTTGGCGGTCGTAATCGCGATGGCGCCGCCGGACATGCCTTCGCCGGTGATGATCGCGACATTGGGCACGCCGAGCGACAGGCAGGCATCGGTGGAGCGCGCAATCGCCTCGGCCTGGCCGCGCTCTTCCGCGCCGATGCCGGGATAGGCGCCGGCCGAATCGACAATCGACAGCACCGGAAGCCCGAATCGGTCGGCCATCTCCATCAGGCGAACCGCCTTGCGATAGCCTTCCGGGCGGGCCATGCCGAAATTATGCTTGATGCGGGATTCGGTGGTGGCGCCTTTCTCCTGGCCGATCACACAGATGCTCTCGCCGCGGAAGCGCCCGAACCCGCCCACCAGCGCTTCGTCCTCGCCGAACTTGCGATCGCCGGCGAGCGGGGTGAATTCGGCGATCAGCGCATTGATGAAGTCGGTCAGATGAGGCCGCTGCGGATGGCGCGCCACCAGGGTCTTCTGCCACGGCGTCAGATTGGCATAGAGCTCGCTCAGCGCCTGCTCCGCCTTGTCCTCGATCCGCGAAATCTCATCGCCGATGTCGCTGCCGGTCGCCGCCAGCGCGCGCAATTCATCGACCTTGGACTCGAGTTCGGCGACGGGTTTTTCGAAATCGAGATAGGAGCGCATGGGATCCGGCATCAAATCAATATAAGGACGAACGCAGGTGAGAGCGAAGCGGATTTCGGCTCGTGCGAATAAGCGCGTGTCTTCAATAATTTAGCGCGTATTACGACGCAAGCCGGGGCCCCGTTTGGCTAAGGCGCTTAAGGAGGTCGCAGGCGGGAAATGGCTCTTTCACGGCAGACGCCGCAGAAGTCAAGCAGGGAGAGTACGCGGCTACTTTTCCGCCAGTGGATGCAGGTCGCGCACCAGGCTTTTCAGGCGCTCCTCGACCACATGGGTGTAGATCTGCGTGGTCGAAATGTCGGTATGGCCAAGCAGCGTCTGGACGATGCGCAGATCGGCGCCGTTGTGCAGCAGGTGGCTCGCGAAGGCATGGCGCAACACATGCGGCGAGACCAGCCGCGGCGCCAGGCCGACGGCGGCGGCGAGTTCCTTCAGGTCGCGCGCGAAATGCTGCCGCGTCAGATGTCCGCTCTCGCCGAACGAGGGAAACAGCCATTTCGAGGCGGCGGCGTTCTTCCTCGCCACCGGCTTTTGCGCTTCGATCGCGGCGAGGTAACTGGCCATCGCCTGTCGCGACGCTTCGTTCAGCGGCACCAGCCGTTCCTTGTTGCCCTTGCCGCGCACCACGATCATGCGGGCGTCGCGACGCGACGCCGACAGCGGCAGCGTCACCAGTTCCGAAACCCGCAGGCCCGTGGCGTAGAGCACCTCGAGCAGGCAATACAGCCGCAAGGCGCGAAGTCGCTGGGACGCAGAGGCTTCCGGCGCTTCCGTCTGCGCCTTGGCGTGCACCAGCAGGCGGTCGACGTCGGCTATGGATAGCACCTTGGGCAGGCCGCGGCCGCGTTTCGGCCCCGACAGGATCGCCGCCGGATCGTCGCTGCGAATCCGCTCGCTCAGCAGGAAGCGAAACAGATGCCGCATCGCCGACAGCCGGCGCGCCACGCTCGACGATTTGAAGCCGCGGGTGTCGAGGTCGGCAAGGTAGTCGCGCAGCGCCTCGGTTTCGACGGCGGCAAAGGCCTTGCCGGCGCGGCCGAGAAACTCCGAAAGATCGGTGAGGTCGCGGCGATAGGCATCGAGCGTGTTCTGGCCGGCGCCCTGTTCCGCCGCCAGCATGTCGAGGAACAGGCCGGTCAGTCTGACATCCGAGGTCTTGCTGGAACGCATCGCCACCCCTAATGCCTGCTGCTCGACGAACCTGTATTCTACCTCTTGAGGAACCGGTCCGCCGGAATTGTGACCGTCATTTCCCGCGGCTTCGGATTTACAAAATTCGCCAGCGCGAAGATGACGCCATAGACCAGTCCGCCGATGATGGCGACGACCGTCAGAAAGCGGAACAGGCTGGGCATGAGCAAGCCTCAGGCGGCGTGTTAACCATTGAAATGATCGGGGGCGGCCGGGCCCGACTACCAACATGTTCCCCCGTCAGTTGCAAGTCTCTCTGGCAACGGCGTCGGCGGGGGTAGTATAGGTGGTGTCGAACGCTGCAATCCGCGGCGACAGAGCCGATTCGCGATGCCTGAGACAGCCTTACCGGCCGGCGCCAGCGCATCCCAGGACGCCGAGATCACCGCGGCGCTGGGAACGCGTTCGGTTGTGCTGGTCGGCATGATGGGCGCGGGCAAATCCACCATCGGGCGGCGGCTGTCGGCGCGGTTGCGGCTGCCGTTTCTCGACGCCGACATCGAGATCGAGGCGGCGGCGGGGATGTCGATACCGGACATTTTCGAAACCCATGGTGAGCCGTATTTCAGGGACGGCGAGGCGCGGGTGATCGCGCGGCTGCTCGACGGCGGGCCGGCGGTGATCGCAACCGGCGGCGGCGCCTTCATGCGCGAGGAAACCCGCGGGCGGATTCGCGACAAGGCGATCTCGATCTGGCTCAAGGCCGACGCCGATATCATCATGCGCCGGGTTAAACGCCGCGCCGACCGTCCATTGTTGCAGACCGCCGATCCCGCCGCGACCGTCGGACGCCTGATCAGCGAACGCGAACCGGTCTATCAGCGCGCCGACATCACGATCTGGTCGCGCGACGTGCCGCACGAAAAGATCGTCGATGAATGCATCGAGGCGCTGCATGGCTGGCTATGCGGCCAAGCGGCTCCCGCCGCACAGGATACCTCCACCATGGACGCCACGCGATGACCGTGCCGCTGAAACATTCCAACCCGATCACGGTCGATGTCGCGCTCGGCGATCGCGCCTATGACATCGTCATCGGCCGCGACGTGCTGCATTCGCTGGGCGCGCGCGTCGCCGCGTTGCGGCCGGGCGTCCGCACGGCCATCGTCACCGACCGCACTGTTGCCGGGCATTGGCTTGAGAAAACCGAGGCCTCGCTGTCGGAGGCCGGCATCGCCACGGCGCGAATCATCGTCGACGAAGGCGAGGGCTCCAAAACCTATGCCGGGCTCGAGCGGGTCAGCGAAGCGCTGATCGAAGCCAGGATCGAGCGCAACGATCTGGTGATCGCGCTTGGCGGCGGCGTGGTCGGCGATCTCGCCGGTTTCGCGGCCGCGATCCTGCGGCGCGGTGTCGATTTCGTGCAGGTGCCGACCTCGCTGCTGGCGCAGGTCGATTCCTCCGTCGGCGGCAAGACCGGAATCAACTCGCCGCGGGGAAAAAATCTGCTCGGCGCGTTTCATCAGCCGGTTCTGGTGGTCGCGGACACCGCCGTGCTCGACACGCTGTCGCCGCGCCAGTTCCGCGCCGGTTACGCCGAAGTCGCGAAATACGGCGTGCTCGGCGATGAAGCGTTCTTTGGCTGGCTGGAGAACAACCACGCCGATATTTTTTCCGGCGGGTCGGGCCGCGAACACGCGATCGCGACCTCGTGCCGCGCCAAGGCCGCGATCGTGGCGCGCGACGAGCGCGAGACCGGCGAGCGCGCGCTGCTCAATCTCGGCCACACCTTCGGCCATGCGCTGGAGGCTGCGACCGGCTTTTCCGACCGCTTGTTCCACGGCGAGGGCGTGGCCGTCGGCATGGTGCTGGCGGCGGAATTTTCCGCGCAACTCGGGATGATCGGGGAACAGGACGCGGCGCGGGTGACGCATCACCTTGCCGACGTGGGCCTGCCGACCCATTTGCAGGACATCGCGGGATTTAGCCAGGAAGGGCTCGGCGACGCCGACGCGCTGATGGCGCTGATGGCGCAGGACAAGAAGGTCAAGCGCGGCAGGCTCACTTTCATCCTGCTGCAGGCCGTCGGCCGCGCGGTGATTGCGCCCGACGTCGAGCCTTCGCTGGTACGCGATTTTCTTCAGCGCAAGCTGGCGCGCCGGGCGTGATCCCCGGAGATCACGCTGCAACCAAGATGAAGTGAAGTTCACGCCATGGACTGGCTTGCATTCTCCATCGTCGTCGTATGTCTGTTGGTTTCCGCCTTCTTCTCGGCGAGCGAAACCGCGCTGACCGGCGCCTCGCGCGCCAGCATGCTGCGGCTGTCGAAGCAGGGCAACAGCGAGGCCGGCGTCGTTTCCAGCCTGTTTGCGATGCGCGAACGCATGATCGGCGCGCTGCTGCTCGGCAACAATATCGCCAATATCGGCGCGTCCGCGCTAGCGACCGGCATCTTTACCGCCTGGTTCGGCGAAGTCGGCGTGCTCTACGCCACCGGCGTGATGACGGTGATGGTCGTGATCTTCGCCGAAGTGCTGCCGAAGACCATCGCGATCAACGCGCCCGACCGGGTATCGCTCCTGGTCGCGCGTCCGATGAAGGTGATGGTCTATGTGCTGGGGCCGCTGCTCACGGTGATCGAGGCGATCGTCCGCTTGTTGATGCAGGCGCTGGGCATCAAGATCGGCATCAACCAGCCGATCCTGTCGCCGACCGAGCGATTGCGCGGCGCGGTCGATCTGCTTCATCACGAAGGCAAGGTCGAAAAGCAGGACCGCGACATGTTCGGCGGGCTGTTGGATCTGAGCGAGCTTCAGGTCTCCGACGTGATGGTTCACCGCACTGAAATGGTGATGATCAACGCCGACCTGCCGCCGGAAGAGCTGGTGCGCGAGATGCTGGCCACCGAATACACCCGGATTCCGCTGTGGCGCGACAAGCCTGAAAATATCGTCGGCGTGCTGCATGCCAAGGACCTGCTGCGCGCGATCCGCGCCGCCGAAGGTGACAGCTCGAAGATCGATGTCTCGACCATCGCGCTGCCGCCGTGGTTCGTGCCGGAGATGCGGCCGGTGTCCGAACAGCTCAAGGCCTTCCGCCGCCGCAAGACCCACTTTGCGCTGGTGGTCGACGAATACGGCGAAGTCGAAGGCATGGTGACGCTGGAGGACATCCTGGAGGAGATCGTCGGCGACATTTCCGACGAGCATGACGTGGTGGTGGCCGGCGTCCGCGCCCAGCCCGACGGCTCGGTGGTGGTCGACGGCTCGGTGCCGATCCGCGACCTCAACCGTGCGATGGACTGGGACCTGCCCGATGAAGAGGCGACCACGATTGCCGGCCTGGTGATCCACGAGGCGCGCTCGATTCCGGAACGTGGCCAGAGCTTCACCTTCCACGGGTTCCGTTTCCGCGTGCTGCGCCGTGAACGCAACCGCATCACGGCGCTGCGGATCGTGCCGGTGCCGCGCGAGGCCGAGGTCGAGGAGAAAAAGCCGAAGCGGGCGGGTACGGCGTTTTAGAAGCGGTCTCCGGTCGTCATCGTCCGCGAAAGCGGTCGATCCAGTACGCCGCGCCGCCAAAAATGCAGCCTTGAAGTCTCGGATTACTGGATGCCCCGCATGCGCGGAGCATGACGGCGGAGAGAATGCGGAATCTCAGCCGCCGGTTTCCCCCGGCGCCTGCGCCTTGATCGCGAGCGCGTGAACGGAGCCTGCGAGTTCCCCTGACAACGTTGCGTTAATCATGCGGTGGCGCTCGATCCGGCTCTTCCCTTCGAACGCCTTCGATACGATATAGACCCTGAAATGTGTCTCGCCGCCTGGCCTGTGGCCGGCATGGCCTTCATGCAAATGCGATTCATCTGACACGTCGAGGCTTTCGGGCGCGAAAGCTTCACGCAACTTGTTTGTGATGGTATGTTGGACGGTTTTTTCAGCGCTCATGGCGGCGGCAATACGTCCGTGACCGCGTTTCGTCAATGGCGCATCGAAGGTGAGGGATTCGCAATGTCAAGACTTGAAGCTTTTCGCATTGCGTTGTCATAGTCAGCCATGCCGATTGATTCATCCAAATTCTTCGACTCCATTCGCATCAAGCCCAACAAGCTGAGCGCGAAGCAGCAGGCGCAGGCGCGCGAAGCATCCGCGATGTGCGAGTGGCCCGACTGCAAGAACAAGGGGCCGCACCGTGCGCCCAAGGGCCGGGCCAACGACAAGGAGTACTGGCACTTCTGTCTCAACCACGTCCGCGAATACAATCAGTCCTATAATTTCTTCCAGGGCATGAATGCGGATGCGGTTGCGCGTTACCAGAAGGATGCGCTGACCGGCCATCGCCCGACCTGGAAGATGGGCGCCAACACCAGCTCCAAGAAGGGCAAGGGCAGCCCCGAGGCCGACCTCGAAGGCGCCTCCGATCCGTTCAGCATGTTCAGCGAACTCAACGGCCGCGGCAGTTGGCGGCCGGGTCCGGGCGCCGGAGCCGAGGCCAAGGTCGAAACCCGAAAAGTCTTCAACGCCGAGCGCAAGGCGCTGCAGGTGATGGGGCTCGGCCCTGAGGCGACGCTCGAGACCGTCAAGGCGAAATACAAGGCGCTGGTGAAGCAGCACCATCCCGACGCCAATGGCGGCGACCGTTCCACCGAGGATCGCCTGATCGAAATCATCAAGGCGTATAATTATCTCAAGACGGTCGTGCGCGGCGCGAGCTGAGTCTAACGACCCCCCTCATCCTGAAAGCCTGTCAATAGTTCTCCGACCACATCCTGAGGAGCGGCCACCTGGCCGCGTCTCGAAGGATGGCAACGCGCACCGATCGCGGCTCCATGGTTCGAGACGCGCGAGATGCGCTCCTCACCATGAGGCTGTAGCGGATTGCTGCGATGAAGAACTTAAACCGCCTGGCTTGGGGGCTCGGCGTCGAAGAAATGACGCCAAAGAAGAAGGTCCTCACCTATGAGGAACGGGATCATCACGCCATCATCTCACTCCGGCATCGGGCCGATATAGGCTGAACTCGGTCGTATCAGCCGGCCGCCGCGCTGTTGTTCGCGGGCGTGCGCGGTCCAGCCGGCGGCGCGGGCGACCGCGAAAATCGGCGTAAAGGCCTGCCGCGGGATCTTCAGGGCGTCGAGCAGGATCGCGGTGAAGAACTCCACATTGGTGTCGAGCGGCCGGTCCGGATTTTTCCGCCGCAGCGCCGCGCGGATATAGGCCTCGACTTCGCCCGCAAACGGCAGATCGGTGCCGCCGCCGGCGAGCCGCTCGATCGCGCCCTTGAGCACGTCGGCGCGCGGATCGCGGACCCGGTAGACGCGGTGGCCGAATCCCATCAGCCGTTCGCCGCGCCCCAGCGCGCCGTCGACCCATGGCTTGATGCGCTCGCGGCTGCCGATGGCGTCGAGCATTTCCAGCACCGGCTCCGGGGCGCCGCCGTGCAGCGGCCCGGTCAGCGCGCAATATCCCGCCGTCACGGAGGCGAACAGGTCGGCCTGGGTCGAGGCCACCACGCGCGTGGTGAAGGTCGAGGCATTCATGCCGTGATCGCACACCGTGACGAAATAGGCGTCGAGCGCCGCCACTTCGCGCGCGGCGGGCTTGCGGCCAAGCATCATCGACAGCGTGTCGGCGGCATGGCTGACGGCCGGGTCCGGCGCGATCGGGTCCGCGCCCCTCGCACGCTGCACCAGGGCGCCGGCGATCACCGGGAAAGCGCCGACAAGGGTGGCTTCGTGCGCCAGTCCGTTTTCAGCGCGCAGTCCGGCGATGGCGGCGCGGAAACCATCGACGATGGATAGGCCGCGGGCAATGCCCAGCAAGTCCGGCAGTCGGGCAAAGGCGCGCTCGCGCGCGGCGCCGAACGCGGCGCGCACCGTGGCTTCGCCGACCGGCTGGCCGGTTCCGCCGCTCCACAGCCGCGCGGTCACGCCTTCAAAACCGGTCTTGCGCACGAGATCGCCAACGCGCTCGCCGGCGATGATCAGTTCGCCGCGCTCGCCATCGACATGGCTGAGCACGGTTTCGGCGGCGGGAACGCCGTCCAGCCCGATCGGGCTTTTGGAAAGTTGCATGTTCATGATCGGTCTCCTTTGAGGACTCAAAGGTCGACCCTCTCGACAGATTGATCAATCTTGATTATATAAATCAATATGAAAAAATCCGCCGGGCTTTACCTTTCCGCCCGCGAGGCGTCCGCCGAACTCGCGATTTCGCCGGCGACGCTCTACGCCTATGTCAGCCGGGGGCTGATCCGCTCCGAGCCCTCGTCGGATTCGCGCAGCCATCGCTATCGCGCGGAGGACGTCCGCGGGCTCAAGGAGCGCCGGACGCCGTCGCCGGAGCCGCGCGGGCTGCAGAAGTTTCGACGCCGATTTGCCGGTGATGGATTCGTCGATCTCGACCATCACCGAGGAAGGGCCGATCTACCGGGGCGTCAACTGCATCGACCTGGCCGAGAAGGACACGCTCGAACATGCTGCGACGCTGCTGTGGGATGTGACCGCCGCCGATCCGTTTTCGTCCGACAATTGTCCGCATGTGTCAGGGGAAATGCGCGCGGTCGCTGAAGCAGCGCGCCATGCCGCCGCCGATCGATCGCACCATCGCCGTGCTGGCGCTGGCGGCAAGCGCCGATCCACGCGCGTATACCCGCGCCGCCGACGGGCGCGCCATGGTCGGCGGCCGTATCATGCGTCTGGTGGTCGCCACCATGCTCAACGGCGGCTCATCGGCGCAACCGCTTCATCTCCAGATCGCCAGGGCATGGGCGCCGGGCCACAAGCATGCCGCGGATTTGATCCGCCGGGCGCTGGTGCTGCTCGCGGATCATGAACTGAACGCCTCGACCTTCACGGTGCGCTGCGCGGCTTCGACCGGATTGAATCTTTACGACGCGATGATTGCCGGCCTGGTGGCGCTGAAAGGGCCGAAGCACGGCGGCGCCGGGGTGCTGGCGGCGCAACTGGTCAGGACACTGGTCGATCGCGACGTGGCGCCCGTCATCCGGGAGCGGGTCGCGCTCGGCGAGCGTTTCGCGGGCTTCGGCCACGGCGTCTACAAGCACGGCGATCCGCGCGCGCATGCGCTGCTGGAAGCGCTCGCGCGTGCCGGTGCGGCGGAGAAACTGACCAGGGAGATTCCAGAGCGCATCGCTTGAGGCGACCGGCGAATTCGTCAACATCGACTACGCGCTGGCTGTGCTGGTGCACACGCTGGGCCTGCCGCCGGGCCACGAACTCGTGCTGTTTGCGATGGCGCGCACGGTCGGATGGATCGCGCATGCCAGCGAACAATTACGGCATGGCGGGCTGATCCGTCCCCGCGCCCGCTATATCGGTCCGGCGCCCGGACGCAGCCCGACGTGAGGATTTAGCCGAAATCCTTTCGAATCTGCTCCGTCGTCGGCTCCAGCCCGCCACGGCGGCGGCGGATCGCCCAGGTGGTGAGCGCGACGATCAGCGCGCCGCAGATCACGGTCAGCATCCAGTAATGCTTGCCGATCCCCGTGTGATGCGGAACCCCGGCATATTCGTGCAGTGCGGAGACCGCCAGAATTCCGGGCAGAATATGCGCCGGCGCCCAGAGCAGGACCGCCGGGATATTGACGGCGTAAAATCGCAGCGGTGCCATATCCAGCGCACCGGCCGTCACCGGCACGAAGGCGCGGATCGGCGGTACGAAGCGGGCAAAGAACACCGCGAGCGTGCCCCAGCGATGAAAGAACGCTTCGCTCTGTGCGATCAGGCGCGGATAATTCGACAGCGGCCACGAACTCAGGATTTCGCGCTGCGAGCGATGCCCGATCCAGAACGCCGATCCATCGCCGAGCAGCGCGCCGGCGATTGCTGCGGCCAGCACCGGCGCGAGCCCCAATTCGCCGCCGGGCACCAGCGCGCTCAGCGCCAGAATGATGGTCGAGCCCGGAATAACCGAGCCCACGACGGGAACGGCTTCCAGCAGAGCCGCAAGAAACAACGTGAAATAGGCGAGCCCGGCATGCGCCGAGACGAACGCGATCAGGGAGTCGATGAAGGAGGCCACAAAATTCCTGTGCTGGTATCGAGGTGAGGTTCGGACGGACGCCTAGCATAACTAACGACGCCGATGGAAAGTGCCATCCAGGGTGTTGCTGGTCCGGTCTCCCCTGTTGGTGGGTTGAAAGTACGGCGTGATTCGCAGGGCAGCCTTCCAAAAACCGAGGCCAGTACCTATCTTGATGAAAATGCAACGGAACTTTGATTGAGCCGCGGGCTTCTGCCCGCCCTTGCTCTCTGATAGGTTCCTGAAAGCAACCCATCCGCAGCCATGCCGCAAATCTGGTTTCGGGAACGCCCGGGACCTCGGAGGATTGATGACGACCGCCGCAATGACCAAAGTGCAAGATTCTGCCGGATCAGCGATCGCCGGCTTGCCCGACATGAAAGTGTCGGTCCGGCAGGTGTTCGGTATCGACAGCGACCTCGAGGTGCCGGCCTATTCCGAAGTCGACCCGCATGTGCCGGATGTCGATACGGATTACCGCTTCGATCGCGCCACCACGCTGGCGATCCTCGCCGGATTTGCCAAGAACCGCCGCGTCATGGTGACCGGCTATCACGGCACCGGGAAGTCGACCCACATCGAGCAGGTCGCGGCAAGGCTGAACTGGCCCTGCGTGCGCGTCAATCTCGACAGCCACATCAGCCGTATCGATCTGGTCGGCAAGGACTCCATCGTCGTACGCGACGGCAAGCAGGTCACGGAATTCCGCGACGGCATTCTGCCCTGGGCCCTGCAGCACAACATCGCGCTGGTGTTCGACGAATACGACGCCGGCCGGCCCGACGTGATGTTCGTGATTCAGCGCGTGCTCGAAGTTTCCGGCCGCCTGACGCTGCTCGACCAGAACAAGGTGATCAAGCCGCATCCGGCGTTCCGCCTGTTCTCGACCGCCAACACGGTCGGCCTCGGCGATACGTCCGGCCTCTATCACGGCACTCAGCAGATCAACCAGGGTCAGATGGACCGCTGGTCGATCGTCACCACGCTGAACTATCTCGCCCATGACGAGGAAGTCGAGATCGTGCTGGCGAAGGCGCATCACTATCGCACCTCGGAAGGCCGCGACATCGTCAACAAGATGGTGCGGCTGGCCGATCTCACCCGCAACGCCTTCGCCAATGGCGATCTGTCGACGGTGATGAGCCCGCGCACGGTGATCACCTGGGCCGAGAACGCCGAGATCTTCACCGATATCGGCTTTGCGTTCCGCGTCACCTTCCTCAACAAATGCGACGAACTGGAACGGCCGCTGGTCGCCGAATTCTATCAGCGCTGCTTCAACGCGGAGCTCGCGGAATCTTCGGTGAACGTGGCGCTCTCCTAACGACCGCCGGTGGTTGTGGGTCCCCGCTTTCGCGGGGACGACCCGCGGTGAGGCCTAGATGACAACGTCCAACCAGAAGTTCCGTACCGGATCGAAGGAAGCGCCGACCGAGCCTTTCAAACGCGCGGTGACGTCTTGCCTGCGCGCGATCGCGAAGGCGCCGGAGCTTGAAGTGACGTTCGCCGCCGAACGTCCCGGGCTGGCGCCGGGCAAAGCCCGGCTGCCCGAGCCGGCGCGCAAGATGACACGGCGGGATGCCGCCATCGTGCGCGGCCACGCCAATTCGATCGCGCTGAAACTCGCCTGCCACGATCCGAAAGTGCACCGCAAGCTGATGCCGGGAAATCCGCAGGCGCGCGGCGTGTTCGAAGCGGTGGAGCAGGCCCGCGTCGAGGCGCTCGGCTCGCGGCGCATGGCGGGCGTTGCGAAAAATCTCACCGCGATGCTCGACGATCATTTCCACCGTGGCAAATTCGACGAGATCACCGACCGCGCAGATGCGCCATTGTCGGACGCGCTGGCGATGCTGGTGCGCGAACGCCTGACCGGCCTCGCGCCACCAGCCGCCGCGCGCAAGATGGTCGACCTCTGGCGGCCAGTGCTGGAAGACAAGATCGGCGCGCGGCTCGACCGGCTCGACCGGCTCGCCGAAGACCAGGCGAAATTCGGCGACGCGGTGCACGATTTGCTGACCGCGCTCGAACTCGGCGACGATCGCAACGCAGAGTCCGACGACGACGACAACCAGGACGACAACCGCGACGGCGAGAACGATCAATCCGGCGCTGAAGGCTCGCCCGACAGCGACGCGGCGCAGGAAATGAGCGCCGACCAGGCGCAGGCCACCACCGACGAAATGTCGGAGAGCGCGATGGAAAGCGCGCAGGCCTCCACCAGCGACACCTTCGATGACGGCGAACTCGGCGACGACGAGACCCCCGGCGAGGCGACGCGGCCGAATGCGCGCGGCGCCAACGAGCCGCGCGGGCCGGAATACCACGCCTTCGCGCCGAAATTCGACGAGGTGATCGCCGCCGAAGATCTTTGCGACCATGACGAGCTGGAGCGGCTGCGTAGCTATCTCGACAAGCAGCTTGCGCATCTGCAGGGCATCGTCGCGCGGCTCGCCAACCGGCTGCAGCGCCGGTTGATGGCGCAGCAGAACCGCGCCTGGGAGTTCGACCTCGAAGAGGGTATCCTCGACCCCGCGCGGCTGTCGCGCGTCGTCACCGATCCCTATCATCCTCTGTCGTTCATGCATGAGAAGGAAGCGACCTTCCGCGATACCGTGGTGACGCTGCTGCTGGACAATTCCGGCTCGATGCGCGGACGTCCGATCACGGTGGCCGCGACCTGCGCGGACATTCTGGCGCGCACGCTGGAACGCTGCGGCGTCAAAGTGGAAATCCTGGGCTTCACCACGCGGGCGTGGAAGGGCGGGCAATCCCGCGAGGCGTGGCTTGCCGCCGGCAAGCCGCCCAATCCCGGGCGCCTCAACGATCTCCGGCACATCATCTACAAATCCGCCGACGCGCCGTGGCGGCGCGCGCGCAAGAATCTGGGCTTGATGATGCGCGAAGGGCTGCTCAAGGAAAACATCGACGGCGAGGCGCTGGACTGGGCGCATAAGCGCCTGCTCGGCCGCGCCGAGCAGCGCAAGATCCTGATGATGATTTCCGACGGCGCGCCGGTCGACGATTCCACTCTGTCGGTCAATCCCGGCAATTACCTGGAACGGCATCTGCGCCACATCATCGAGGAAATCGAGACCCGCTCGCCGGTCGAACTGATTGCGATCGGCATCGGCCACGACGTCACGCGCTATTACCGCCGCGCCGTCACCATCGTCGACGCCGAAGAGCTCGGCGGCGCCATTACCGAAAAGCTCGCCGAGCTGTTCAGCGAAACCCATGGCGCAGCCCCCGCCAGGACAGGCCCCCGGCGCAGACTGCATTCCTGAGAACATGCGTGCGGATCCCAGCCGTCGTCGCTTCCTGAAGTCCACGGCGGCGGGGATTTCAGCGCTGGCGATGCCGCGGATCGCGTGGGCGCAACACGCGACGCAGCCGCCGCCGAAGCCGGCCATTCCGGACGAATTCTCGGTTGCATCCCCGGTCTCGATCGAGGTCAACGCCCGGCCGATCCCCGCGTTCGACACCCGCGACCGTGCGCGGGTGCGGTTCGGGTCACTGGAGTATCGCAGCGGGCTGATCCTGACCTCGAGCTTTCGCGGCTTTGGCGGGCTGTCGGCGCTGCGGCTTGACGCCAAGGGCGAGCGCTTCATTTCGATCAGCGACAAGGGAAGCTGGTTCACCGGCCGGATCGTCTATCGTGGCCGTGAAATGACCGGGCTCGACGATGTCGAGGCGGCGCCGCTGCTCGGGGCCGACGGCAGGCCGATCACCGCACGCGGCTGGTACGATTCCGAATCGATCGCACTGGACGGTTCTCTGGTGTATGTCGGCCTGGAGCGTGCCAACGAGATTTTGCGCTACGATTTCAGCAAGGGATTTACGCGCGCGCGGGGCGAGGTGGTGCCTACACCGCCGGCGCTGCGCAAGCTGCCGCGCAACAAGGGCCTCGAGGCGCTGGTGATGGTGCCCAAAGGCATGCCACTAGCCGGCACGCTGATCGCGTTTTCCGAACGCGGTCTCGATGCCGCGGGCAATTTGATCGCCTTTCTGATCGGCGGCAAGGCGCCAGGCCAGTTCAGCGTTCGCCGCGACAATAATTTCGACATCAGCGATGCGGTGCTGCTGGCTTCGGGTGAACTGCTGATCTTGGAGCGCAGGTTTTCCTGGCTCTCGGGTGTCGGCATCCGCATCCGCAGCATCCCGCTGAAGACGATCGCGCCGGGCGCGGTGGTCGACGGCCCCGCGATCTTCGACGCTGATCTGGGCAACGAAGTCGACAACATGGAAGGCATCGACGTTCACGTCACGCCGGAGGGTGAGACCGTCCTGACCATGATATCCGACGACAATTTCTCGATGCTCCAACGCACGCTGTTGCTGCAGTTCACGCTGGTGGAGTGAATTTCCGTCATCGTCCCGGACAGGCTAACCGTTCCGGTCTCCGGCTGGACCGATGACAAGACTCCGCGCGCACCGGGACCTAAGTGCCGGGTCTCCCGTTTGGCGAACGCGCCTTTTCCGGAACGGTTCTTGCAACGCTCCCGCTGCTGGCCCCCGTGAATTGATATGCCCATCACCGCGGCCGATGAAAACGGAGCTTCGATGCGTAAGTCCATTCAATTGATCTTTATTCTTTCGAGTTTCTTCGCGGGCGCCGCCGTGCATGCGGAAGGTTGGCCGTCGCGGCTGAGCAAGGTGACGATCCCGTTCGGCGCGGGCAGCGCCACCGACGTGGTGCCACGCCTGGTATTCGACCGGCTTGCCGCCGAACTGGGCCAGCCAATCGTGATCGAGAACCGCGCCGGTGCCGGCGGTACGTTGGGCACCGCCGTGGTAGCGAAGGCCGATCCCGACGGCTACAGCATCCTGGCCCATTCGTCGGCGCTGACGATCGCGCCCGCGATCTTTCCCAATCTGGCGTTCGACGCCACCAAGGATCTCGCATCGGTGCTGATGATCGGATCCAGTGCCAATGTGATGATCGTCCCGACTTCGCGGCCCTGGAAAACCGTGCAGGATTTTATCGCTGACGCCAAGGCCAAGCCGGGATCGATCTCGTTCGGCTCCGTCGGCATCGGCAGCGCGGTGCATATCAGCGCCGAGAAGTTCCGTCTCGCGGCCGGCATCGAGGCCACGCACGTGCCCTATCGCGGCGGCTCCGAGGTGGTCACCGATATCCTGGGTGCGCGTATCGATTTCTATTTCTGCCCGCTCGCGACCGCGCTTCCCTTGATCCGCGAGGGGCAGGTGAGGGCGCTGCTGGTGTCGACACCCCAGCGTGTTGCCGATCTGCCTGACGTGCCGACGCCGCGCGAGGCCGGGCTGAAGGACGCTGAGAGCGCGATCTGGTTCGGCGTGTTCGTGCCGTCAAAGACGCCCCGCGACATCATCGCGACGTTTCATGCCGCGGGCCAGAAGGTGCTGACCGAGCCCGCGATGCAGCAAAGTCTGCAGAAGCTCGGCGTCGAGGCCCTGCCGATGACGCCTTCGGAAATGGACGAGCTTGTCGTCCGCGAAACAGCGTCCAACATGGAAGTGATCAAGGCCGCAGGAATCAAGCAATAGGGAATCAAACAATAGGGTGACCCCGCATTGGTGTCATGCGGTTGAGGAAAGCGCGGCGGCTCGTTAGATAGAGAGGCAACGATCTCCCCTCCCATCCGGAAATCCCCCAAATGAGCGCCCTGTTTTCCCCGATCAAACTGCGCGGCCTTGCGCTGCCCAATCGCATCATGGTGGCGCCGATGTGCCAGTATTCGGCCCAGAACGGCGAGGCCAATGACTGGCATTTCACCCATATCAACACGCTGGCGCTGTCGGGGGCGGCGATGTTCTGCATCGAGGCCACGGCCGTGGAGGCGATCGGCCGCATCACGCCGGGCTGTCTCGGGCTGTGGAACGATGCGACTGAGGCGGCGCTGAAGCCGATCATGGCGTCGGTCCGCCGGCATTCCCACACCGCGGTGATCATGCAGCTCGCCCATGCCGGCCGCAAGGCGTCCAGCCACACGCCGTGGGATGGCGGCCAGTTGATCCCGATCTCGGAAGGAGGCTGGCGGGCGGAAGGGCCCTCTGCGGTGCCACACAAGGAAGGCGAAGCTCCGCCGCTGGCATTCGACGCAACGGGTCTGGCGCGCGTGCGCGAGGCTTTCGTCACTGCGACGAAGCGGGCCGAGCGGATCGGCCTCGACGGCCTCGAGTTGCACTGCGCGCACGGCTATCTCCTGCATCAATTCCTCTCGCCGATCTCCAACCGGCGCACCGATCAGTATGGTGGCTCGCTGCAGAACCGCATGCGCTATCCGCTGGAAGTGTTCGACGCGATCCGCGCGGTGTTTCCCGCGGAAAAGCCCATCGGTATCAAGGTATCGTCCACGGACTGGGTCGAGGGCGGCTGGGACCTCGCGCAGACCATCGAGTTTGCCAGGGAGTTGAAGCGGCGCGGCGTCGACTGGATCGACGCGTCTTCCGGCGGCGTGTCGCCGCTGCAGAAGATTCCGCTCGGGCCCGGTTATCAGGTGCCATTCGCTAAGGCGCTCAGGGAAGCCACCGGCGTCACCACCATGGCGGTCGGCCTCATCACGCAGGCGAAGCAGGCCGAGGAGATCATCGCATCCGGCAAGGCCGACATGGTCGCGCTGGCGCGCGGCATGCTCTACGACCCGCGCTGGGGCTGGCATGCAGCAGCGGAACTCGGCGGACATGTCGAGGCGCCGCCGGCCTATTGGCGCGCGCCGCCGCACGAGCACAAGGACCTGTTCGGCACGACCACGTTCGGAACGCGGTGAAGGCGTTCTCCCGGTTCTACTCTTAGCTCCTCTCCATTCGACTTCCCTCGCTCCTTGCACAAGGGGAGAGGGAAGCGAGCGCCTCGTCATACGCGCGAAGCTCACCCCGGCTACTTTGTCATACCTCCGCCGCAGCTTTCGCGTGCTATGCTTTCGCTTGCGCGCACAAGACGCGTTTGAAAAACAGACGAGAGGAACCCCCATGGAGATCGGATATTTCGCGATGCCCTCGCATCCGCCGGAGTGCGGGCTGAAAGAGGGTCACGACTGGGATTTGCAGGTGCTGCGATGGCTCGATGAACTCGGCTATCAGGAAGCCTGGATCGGCGAGCACCACACCGCGCCCTGGGAACCGCACCCGGCGCCCGATCTGCTGCTGGCGCAGGCGTTCTTGCAGACCAAGAACATTCGCCTCGGTCCCGGCGGTTTTCTCTTGCCCTATCATCATCCCGCCGAACTCGCCAATCGCGTCGCGATGCTCGATCATCTCTCCGGCGGCCGCTTGAATTTCGGCGTTGCGGCGTCCGGCCTGCCGAGCGACTGGGCGATGTTCAATGTCGACGGCATGTCCGGCCAGAACCGCGACATGACCCGCGAGGCACTGGAGATCATCCTGCGGATGTGGACCGAAGATGCTCCGTGGACCCACAAGGGAAAATTCTGGACGGTGACAAAGCCCGACACCATGTTCGATTTTCTCAAGCCGCATCTCAAGCCGAAGCAGGCGCCGCATCCGCCGATCGGGGTTGCCGGCCTGAGCAAGGGGTCGGACACGCTGAAGCTCGCGGGCGAGCGCGGCTTCATTCCGATGAGCCTCAACCTCAACCCGGCCTATGTCGGAAGCCACTGGGATTCGGTGCTGGCCGGCGCGGCGCGGACCGGGCGCAACCCGAGCCGCTCCGATTGGCGGCTGGTGCGCGAGGTGTTCATCGCCGATACCGACGAGGAAGCCTGGAAGCTGTCGGCCGGCGACATGATGGGCCGGATGATGGGTGAGTATTTCTTGCCCTTGCTCGGCCATTTCGGTTTCAAGGACTACCTCAAGCACACTCCCGACGTGCCGGACACGGACGTCACCGTCGACTATTGCGCCCGTCACAACTGGATCGTCGGCTCGCCTTCGACGGTCGCCGACAAGATCGAGAAGATCTTTCGCGAGGTCGGCGGCTTCGGCACGCTGCTGGTGTTCGGCTTCGACTACAAGCACAAGCCGGAAGCCTGGCATCACTCGCTGACGCTGTTGAAGCAGGAAGTGATGCCGCGGCTGAAGCATCTCAACGCGGATCTCGTCCGCGCGGCGTGACGCGAGCGATTGAATGGCGCGGGATGGCGGAATGCCGTCCCGCGTCTTCGATGGTGACGGTATTCGGTTAGTCTTCGTCGTCCTTGCGCATCCCCATTACATGCGCGGTAGCGATACCGAGCGAGATGGGAAAGAATTACGCTTCGGGTTTTTCTGTCCCAAAATGGGACGTCAAACTTTCACCTCTTATTAGCCACAATCGAAAATCAAATTATCCTTGCGGCACAAGGGTTTCTGACAACGGTCGGTTGACGCGCGGGGTGCTGTCATTTGAAGGTTGCCACAAAGTCTATTGCTAGTTTTTCATGATTTGGTGTGCCGGCTTTATGTCTGCTCGCTCCCGGTAACGGATCTTCGCGAAATGAACGGACTCGTCCGCGCTCGCGCGAGACGCAGTTCTTATTGAATGGAATTACGATGACTCGTGTAACAAGAGTAACGGCCATGTTGATGCTGGCGTTGGCGCTCGGCAGTTCGAGCATCGCGCAAGCCCGTCGAGCCCATCACGCGCCGCGTTCATCCGACCCTTCGAGTGCAGCCGAGCTTCGAGAACGGCTTAACGCCTGGACCATCGGTCTCGCCGGCGGACTTCTGGAGGGTGCGCCGATCCGTTTCGCGACCGAGATTGCGCGCGTCGTGAATGATGGCGGCAACATGCAGGTCCTTCCGATCGTAACCCGCGGTCCCACCGAAAACGTCAATGATCTGCTCTATCTCAAGGGCGTCGATGCGGCGATCATCAACAGCGACTCGCTTGAAGAATACAAATCGCAGGTCCCGCAAATCCAGCAGCGCATTACCTACATACTGAATCTGTTTCCCTCCGAAGTGCATATCTTCGTTCGGCCGGAGGTTAAATCGCTGGCGGACTTGGCGGGCAAGAAAGTCAACTTCAACACCCAAGGCACCGCCGCCGCCTATTCCGGCCCCCTGATTTTCAGCCGCCTCGGTGTCGAAGTTGAGAAGACGTTTATCCCGCACCCGGTGGCGCTCGAGCAACTACGACGCGGCGAGATTGCCGGCGTCGTCTTTGTGACGTCGAAGCCGGTCGACGCATTCGTAAAGGGAAAATGGGAGCAGGGCTTCAAATTCCTGCCGGTCGAATACAGCTCGAAATTCGAGGACTACTATCTTCCGTCCTATCTCGAGCCGACCGATTATCCCAACTTTGTCGGCAAAGGCGAACGGATTCCCACGATCGCGGTTCCGACGCTTCTTGCAACTTTCAACTGGCGCCCCGGTTCACCGCGCTACCGTCGGGTGGCGCGTTTTGTTGAGGAACTCTACGGCCGGGTTGACAAGCTGCAGGCGCCCGGCTTCGATCCAAAATGGAAGGACGTCAATCTGAAGACGCGCGCCCCGGGCCTCGAGCGTTTTCAGGCCGCCCAGGAATGGCTGGATCGAACCAGTCCTACCAAGCAAAGTGGGCAACCATGATGCGAACGCCGGTCATAGCCGTGTTGCTTTGCAGCGTGAGCGCGGCTGTTTACGCGCAATCTGCGAATGATACCGTCACAGGCCTGCAGTCTTGCTTCCAATCGGCTCGCCGCGCCGACGTGATTTGCGCTAATCCGGCCAATGATCCGGCCCAGCGCCTGGATTGTCTGCAGAAGGCGCGTACGGCGCAGCTCGAATGCCTGAAGCAGGTTCTGCCGGAAACGTCCGCTGGATCCGCGGCCGCGGAGAAATCCGCCGCCTCGGAAAAGACCGCCGCCATCGGCGGGTCGGAGTTGCCTGTCGGGGTGGTTTCGGAAAAGCCATCGGCGGCAGTCGCCCCGAATGTACCGGCGAAAGCCGTCGATACTCCTGCAAAACCTCAAGATACGAACTGGGTCGTGAGCGAGACCACTTCACCCGTGGATTACGCCCCTCTGATCACAGCGGCGATTCGCTTGCCGTTCAGCGTCAAGCATGCGCCGAACATTCTTGCTATTCGATGTCGTGGACGCCGCACCGAGCTGCTGGTCCGCACCGAAGGAACATGGCGCGCGTCGCGCGCTGGCGAAATCCAGGTTGAGTACCAGATCAACGATCTGCCCGTCGTCAAGCTGTCCTGGACTGCGTCCGCCGATCGCAAGACCGCGATCTACCAGGACGATCCGGTCGGACTTCTGCAGTCGCTGCCGGAAGGCGGCCGGCTGAAAATCAACGTGCTCGATGCGCCGGATCCGAGCCACGAGGCGACATTCCAGCTGGCCGGATTGAATGCGGTCCGGGACAAAATCGCGGCGGCCTGCAAGTGGGCGCCGGTGGCCAACAAGGTAACATCGGAGAAGCGGTAGGGCATGATCCGGAAAAGCGGAGTCCGGTTTTTCCTCGGGACAAACGCAAAGTATTTGCCCGGAGATCATGCTCAAACAAGAGAAGAGATCGTGATCCGATCACGATCTCTTCTCTTTCAAGGCAACCGGATCTTGATCCAGACCGTGCTGGCCGAAATCAAGACGGCCAGCGACGGTCGGTAATTCCGCTTAAGGCCGGATATAGCTCCAGCCCTTCTCCTGCAATTCCATCAACCGGACGACGCCCGACGGAACGATGACGGCCTCCGAGAGCACGTCGACCGGGTGCCCCTCCTTTTTCTCCATGCCTTCCTTCGTGTTGTTGCACGCGGAAAACTGAACCTTGCTGGGAAACGCCACATCCTTGAGCGCCTTGATGCGGTCCTTTACCGGCGACGTATCTGCGCGCAGCATGTGCAGGCCCGGGCCATAAGTGACGACGTCCACGTCGACGTCCTCACCCTTTGCGCGATAATACTCGATGACATTGGTCGCGTTATTCAGCGCGAGATTCATGATCGCCGGATCGTTCTGATCGACTTGAATGGCGATGCGATGCGGCTTTTCGGAAACCGGCGCTTTTGCACTATCTGCCGAAGCTAATGAGAGCAGCGACGCCGAGGTAATAGCCACGAGTGCCGCCTGACGAAACAATCCACGCATGCAAAAACTCCTTTGAACTCAATACTGAGCCTCAAGCGAAACAGAGGAACGTCATCCAAGTCAACAGCATTGCGTCCGCGCGCGCTAACATGATACCGGCGAAATCGTTCACCAAAGGCCGCCGATGTCGGTCGGGTATCGCTCGCAGAAGCTGCGGCGCAAGGCGTCATCGTGCACTCAGCCTACGGACCGGACGCCGCCGAGATGGGTGAGGCGTCCGGCCGCTGCATCAGCCCTGGAGCGGCCTGCGCCAGAGATGGATTCGAAAAACCCCGATGTTTCGCCGCTTTCCTCGCATTAGCCACATTCGAAATTCAAGTTATGCCTGCGGCACAGGGGTTTTTGGCAACGGGCAGTTGAGTTTTGAGTGCTGACATTTGGAGGTTGCTACGATGAATACTATTTCAAACGTTTCGATACGCGCTATTCCCGGTACTCGCTCCGACCTTCATCCTCTCATGACCATCGCCCTGTTTGCCGGTCTCGTCTTGGGGGCGGCGCTTTGTCTGGCCACCTACGGCCTGGATTTGAGCGCCGGATTTTTCTGAACGTGCCGTAACGGCGCGTCCGCATCCCGGCAATCAGCCGGTGCGAAATTCTGTTGGATCGGCTGCACGGATTTCGAATTTTCCTCCGTGCGCGATCGCTGTCGAGTAGTCGGCGCCGCCAATATCCGCGCCCGAATGGAGTAGTCATGTCGAAGAGATCGGTGATGCTGACCTGCATGTTGATGCTGGGTGCCGCAGGAACCTCGCAAGCCGCGCCGCCGGATTCTCCTGACATCGTGTATGTCGACGGATTGCCGTGCAACAGCGCTTGCCAATCCTATATGGCCTGGTCGCGCGCGACGTCGTCGATGTCCGTGCGACAGGCCCCCGCGCAACCTGTGCAACGTTCGGCGAATGTTGTGGCCCGCCGCGCGGCGGAGATCCGCGGTGAAAGATCGAAGCTTGAGGCATACGCCCATATGCCGAAGCAGGCCGCGCGAAATTCCAGCAGGATGCCGGAAGCGGGAACCGCTTCCGATGCCAGGACGATACGGCAGCAGGTCGCGGCCGCAGCAGATGCGGCGGCGCCGCCGGACAACGCAAGCCATCGGTTCGCGCTCGTGATGGCGCGCCCCGAAATCAAGTCGGTCGCCGATCTGACCAACAAGAGCGTTGCGATCGATGACGGGCAGTCCGCGTCCAGCGCCGATATCCGAACCGCGATCGTCGCGGCGGGGGCGGCGGAGGTCCAACTCAGCAACGGCAAGGCCAGGGCGTTCAACCGGCTGATCAACGGCGAGGTGCCGGCTGCGGTTTTGACCTCGGCGTATCCGGAAGCGGCGGAGTGGTCGCCTGAAATCGCAGGCTTCAGGATCTTCCGCATCCCGCTGCCGCCTCATTCATTGCAGGCAGGATTGGAACCGGCAGGTAATGCTGCTGCCAAGTCCGACACCAAGTCCGATACCAACCCCGTCACGGCGCCGCCTGCCGAGGCTGGTGCCGCCGCCAATTCCAAAACCCGAACGATCCAAAAACAGGTCGCGGCGGCGACGGCGCTCGCGGAGCAGGTCACGGCCGCAGCGGCGCCTGCTGGCCGTCCCGGCGATGCCGAAAACAACACGGATCATCTGGTGGCCCTGCTGATGGCGCGTGCGGATATCAAGTCGGTATCCGACTTGAGCGGCAAGGATATTGCGATCGATGAGGGGCGATCCGCCTCGAACGGCAGCGTCCGGACCGCGATCGCGGCCGCAGGCGCGGTTGCGGCCCAGTTGAGCGAAGGTCAGACGAAGGCGGTTGACCGGTTGCTCGACGCCGAGGTGCCGGCGGCGGTTCTGACGCTGGTGTCGGCGGAAGCGGCGGAATGGTTTCCCGAAATCGCAGGCTTCAAGATCTTTCGCGTCCCGCTCTCGCCTCGTTCCCTGCAGGCCCGGCTGGAGACCTCGGGCATCGCAGCGGCCAAATCCGATGCCAAGCCTGCGACGGCGCCGGCCAAGATCGCGGAACCGGCCGCCAATTCCAATGCGAGATCGATCCAGCAGCAGGTCGCGGCTGCGACGGCGCTCGCCGAGCATGTGACGGCCGCCTCGGCGGTTCCGGCGCCGCAGCAGAAAGCGGATAATGCCGAAGCTTCCGTCCGAACCGAAGCCGCCCGGCCAGGCGGTGTGGAAAACGCTGCGCCCGCGCCTGCTGATAACACCGACAGTCTCGTTGCCCTTTTGATGGCGCGGGCTGAAATCAAGTCGGTATCCGATCTGTCCGGTAAGGAAGTTGCGATCGGGGAGGAACGATCTGCGTCCAGCGCGAGCGTCCGGATCGCGATCGCGGCCGCGGGGGCGCCTGAAATTCGGCTGAGCGAGGGGCACGCCAAGGCGATCGATCGGCTGATCGGGGGAGAAGTGCCGGCCGCGGTTTTGACATTGGTGTCTCCCGAGGCCGCCGAATGGTTTCCCGAAATCGCAGGCTTCAGGATCTTTCGTATTCCGCTTTCGCCTCGTTCGTTGAAGGCGCGACTGTAGTCGGTGCAGCCTTGGAGCAAATCCATCGTCAGTTCCTGACTGGATGGGACGACGCCAAGTCCGGCTCGTTTGAAACCAGCGCGGCGCGTGCGCCGTTTGCGGTGCTCTAGAGTTGCGTCATCAAGACTGACGCGTCGAAAAAAAGACACCGGCCTGTTACATTCGAAGCGCAGTCGTCCACGAAATCCAAAGGACAACGTGGAAAATTTCAGTCGACGAAATCATTGCCGCTGAATTGCCATCTAGACTTTCAACATTCCCCGCACATTTGTCGGCCTGTGTGGCGCGGCTTTCGCGATGCAATTTCATCGCCAGCCGCCGTGCCCGATGCCGCGCCAAGGATTGCACAGGGGTGCGTGATGCGTAGACGAAGACTCGAGATATATCGGCGGGCTGTTTATCTGGCGAACACCGGCAAATTTGACAGCTGGAAAGAAATACAAACGGAACTGGCCAGGGAAGGTTGCGAACGCACTTTCGGATTGCTCGCAAGTGACCGAATCCGCCTGGCGCTCGATGTCCAATGCTCAAAGAGCAGGCAGACCTCGGCGTCAGCCAGCATGGGCGAATTGGTCTGATCGTTTCGGCTTTGAAGTTTGGATAACGGACCCCATCGGCAGCAAAAAAAGGCCGTAGACTGGTCTGCGGCCTTTTCAGCGGATCCTTGTGGCTTAGTAGCGATCGGTGCCGATGCCGACGCTCACTCCCGGAGCGCGGATGCCAATGCCGCCGCGATCTTCGTAACCGCGACGCTCGATATAACGTTCGCGGGGGGCATAACCGTATGAATCACGGATGATGACGCGCCGTTCGCCGCGTTCGCGCCAGCAACGGCCGTTCTCATCGCATACCATGCGGACCTTCTCGACGTTGTTATCAGGCAAGGTCGTCATACCGTTCGAAAGCGGCGCGGCGGACGCAGCAGTAACGAACAGCGCACTTGCGCCAACTGCGAGAGCGATTGCGAACTTCTTCATCTTGTTCTCCGGTTGATTGTGTCGGGCAGCCAACAGGCTCAACCGGGAAAGGTTCCGCGCGAGGTGGAGTATCGTCGGTTGCAAGGGAGCGCCGATCTGTGTTTGACACGGCGGAGGAGGTTTCCTGACGCGAGGTTCAAACGCCCCGCGGCGAGGCGTCAGGTCGACGTTAAAGAGGCTAGCGGCACGTCGAAACTGTAGGCGAAGCCACTGGGCTCATACGTCAACCGTACCTCTCCCTTGAGTTGCTTGCCCAGCGTCTCGATCAGCCGCGTGCCGAAGCTGCGCTTATCCGGAGTTCGAACCGGGGGCCCGTTCTTCTCGGTCCACGTCAAATGCAGACGCTGCGAGTTGGGATCAACCGTCCAGTGGATGTCGACGCGGCCATCGGGCGCCGACAATGCGCCGAACTTGGTCGTGTTGGTGCAAAGCTCGTTGAGCGTCATCGCGATCGCGATCACGGCTCCCGAGGTCATCCGCACATCAGGCCCGGCAATCGTGAATTTCGGCACATCGGGGCTGTCGAAAGCCTCAGTCGCGCCGCGTACGATCTTCCCGAGATCCGCGCTTGTCCATCGTGCCTGCAAGAGCAGGTCGTGAGCCCGCCCGAGCGCCAGCAGCCGACCCTCGATGGCCTGCTGCGCATGTTCCGCGCCCGACACGTTGCGCAGGCTCTGGGAGGCAATGGCGCTGACCGTCGCCAGCGTATTCTTGATCCGGTGATGCAGTTCTTCGAGGATCAGCTTCTGGAGCTTGTCAGCGGCCTCGCGTTCCCTGGCGTCGATGCCGGCTTGAGCGAGCAAGCCCCGGGCATCGATTTGGGCCTGCGCCAATAGCAGCCGCAGGCTGACGTTCTCCGCCTCCAGGAATTCCTGGGGAGGCGCTACGCCTGCGTTCGAATGGCTATGGTCTTGACGGTCGATTTTAGACATCGCCAACTATACCATCATAAGTCGGGTTCCGCTCATAACAATTGGCGTCATTTCTGTCGCAATCGCGCGAATATCGCCGGCTTTCGGGCTCGCTGATCGCTCAGGCGCGGCCGATGATGTCCTGGATCTCGGCAATCATTTCCCCGGCCTTGAGCGGTTTTCCGAAGAAGCGGCTGTCGGCGGGAATGTCGATGTTTGGCGCCTTCAACTGGCCGGAGACCAGGATGATCTTGACCGGCGGCCAGCGCTCATGCACCGCATGCGCCAGCCCCAGGCCGTCCATGCTGCCGGGCATCTGAATATCGGTGAAAAGCAACGCGATATCGGAACGCGACTCCAGGATCGCGACAGCTTCGTCGGCATCCACGGCCTCGACCGGCGTAAAGCCGGCGTCCTCCACCATATCGACGGCGCGCATTCGCAGCAGCATCTCGTCTTCTACGACGAGAACGACAGCGGGCACATGGGGATGATCGAGAACCATCATGACTGGCATTTCAAAATGAGCGAAAAGAAATCGGTCCGGGCCATAGCTCGGAATGGCCGCGAATACGGAGACAAGCATCTCGTGGCTCATTTGATCCCGATTAGTTTAACGTTGATGCAACAATATGCCGACCGCAGTCGGCGAAAGCCGCGAAATCGATGAAAGCCCCTGATTTCGGCAACGATTGGTCGAATACTGCCATTCCTCCGTCGACAATTTTGCCCGGCAAACGGGAACGATGGCGATTAGGCGGGCGCACCGGTTGTATTCGCCTGCCGGAGTAGCCATCTGACCAAGCAGTGCGATCGGATCGCTGCAGCAGCGCATGTCCCGAATCGCGACACGTAGCCACGCCAAATCTAAATCGACGACCAACGGCATATCGCTCCGATATGCGCGCCACGGGTCAGGACAAGCTATGGCTATCGAAGATGTCGCCGCACGCTCACCGAAATCAGACGGGATTGTCGAGGCGCAGACGTGACACCGCTCCGCCGTCTCGCCTTCATCGGCAACTCGCTTCCCCGCCGGTGCGGGATCGCCACCTTCACCACAGATCTGCAGCAGGCGGTAGCAACTTCAAGTCCCAACCTCGAGACCAGCATTGTGGCGATGACCGACCACGGTCAGGCCTATGATTATCCCGCCTCGGTCGCCTTGCAGATCAAGGACGACAATATCGAAGACTATGTGCGCGCGGCCGACTTCCTGAACGCCGGGCGGTTCGACGCCGTTTGTCTGCAGCACGAATTCGGAATTTTCGGCGGCGAGGCCGGTGCCCACATCCTCGTGCTGTTGTCGCGCCTCACCATGCCGGTGGTGACGACGCTGCATACCGTGCTGGCCAGGCCGACACCGGCGCAGCGCGCGGTAATGGAACGCATCGTCGAGGCATCCTCGAAGGTGGTGGTGATGGCCAAAAAGGGACGCGAGTTGCTGCGCAGCGTCTATCAGGTCCCGGATGACAAGATCGAGGTGATTGCCCACGGCATTCCGGACGCTGCGTTTGTCGGGCCCGAGGCGGCGAAAGCCAGGCTCGGATTTAACGGACGGTCGGTCATTCTGACCTTCGGCCTGTTGTCTCCCAACAAGGGCATCGAAGTGATGATCGACGCCATGCCGTCGATCCTGCAGCACAGTCCCGATGCCGTCTATGTCGTGCTCGGTGCGACGCATCCCAATCTGGTTCGCGACCAGGGCGAGGCCTATCGCGAGAGCCTGATGGCGCGGGTGCGAGAGCTTGGCGTCGAACACCACGTCGTGTTCCTCGACCAGTTCGTCGATCAGCCCACGCTGCTCGAATTCATCTCGATGTGCGATGTCTATGTAACGCCCTATCTCAACGAGGCGCAGATGACGTCGGGTACGCTGGCCTACAGTTTTGGAATGGGCAAGCCGGTGGTCTCGACGCCGTACTGGCACGCGCGGGAATTGCTGGCGGAAGGGCGCGGCGTTCTGATCCCGTTCGGCGACGCCGCGGCGACCGGGCACGAAATCGCGCAATTGCTCACCGACGACACGCGCCGCCAGGCGATGTGCAAGCGCGCCTACGCCGTCAGTCGCTCGATGACATGGGAGCGTACCGCCGAACGTTATTTGTCCGTGTTCGATACTGCGCGGCAGGGTCACTGGCTCAAGACCTTTGCGCCCTCCGACAAGGCCTTGCCGGAACCGGCCAACGATGCGGCGCCTGACATGCAGATCGGCCATTTCCTGTCGATGTGCGACGATACCGGCCTGTTTCAGCATGCCGTGCATTCGGTGCCCGATCGCAGCCACGGCTATTGCGTCGACGATAATGCCCGCGCGCTGCTGTTGGCCTGCGCCCTCAACACGCCGGGCGAAGAGCCGCTGCCGGACGTTCTCACCGCCCGCTTTGCCGCTTTCGTGCAGCATGCGTGGAATCCCGACGCCAAACGATTTCGCAATTTCATGGGCTTCAACCGCACGCTGGCTCGAAGAGTTTGGCTCTGAAGACAGCCACGGGCGAACGCTGTGGGCCCTCGGTGAGGCCGCGCGCAGCGATGCCAGCCCGTCGCGGCGCCGCTGGGCCGCGGCCTTGTTCGCGCAAGCGCTCCCCACCGCCGAAGCATTCCGTTCGCCGCGGGCCTGGGGTTTTACGCTGCTGGGCCTGGACGCCTATTGCGCCGTCGTTGCCAATGATCTGCATGCCCGCGAGGTCCGGCTCGCTCTCGCGGACCGGCTGATGGATCTTCTGGCTTGCGTCGAGACGCCGGACTGGGTCTGGTTCGAGGCCGGATTGGCCTACGACAATGCGCGGCTGCCGCAGGCCTTGATGCTGACGGGCATGGCGACCAGAACGCCGGTCTATGTTGATGCCGGACTGAAATCCCTGCGTTGGCTGATGACGCAGCAAACCGCGCCGGCCGGCCATTTCCGCCCCGTCGGCACCGCCGGCTTCGGCGAACAGCGTCAAGCACCGCGCGCGTTCGATCAGCAGCCGGTCGAAGCCACGGCAACGATCGCGGCCTGCCTCACGGCGTGGCGGGCGGAAGGCGATGCCGAGTGGAAGGCCCTTGCAACGCGCGTCTTCGCGTGGTTCCTCGGCAGCAACGACTTGTCCGTCGCACTGGCCGACCCCGAGACCGGCAGTTGCTGCGACGGACTGCATCCGGACCGCGCCAATGAAAATCTCGGCGGCGAGTTCGGTCTTGTCCTATCTTCTCGGTCTTGCCGAGATACGTCAGCTTGCGCGTTCCAATACCGGGCTGACACGCACCCAGCCGCTGCGCGCGTTGAGCGCCTGAAATCCTTCTAGCGTTTTCCAGTACCGTCCCCTGAGTTTCCTCCAACGCGCCGAGGGCATCTTGTCGCAAGCCACTTTCCTCAACCGGCAGGCGCTCTATCTGCGACCTGATCCGGCGCGCGTCATCGTGCGCCCGTTCAAGCCGGCGACCGAGCCGCGCGATCTCAACCCGACCGACAAGACCCGCGCCAATCATATCGTCGACCGGGTGCTTGCGCTGGGTCCCGATGCCGTCGCCCACCAGCTTGCCGATGTGCTGGAGAATTTCGAGGGCCGGCATCGCAACCTGCTGGAGACGTTCGAGGCGCGCGCCGACGTCATGGAGCAGGCGTTGGCCGCGCACGGCAGCTTTTCCAAAGCCCAGCGCCAGCTGATCGGCGCCTATTTTCTCAACGAATACTCGTTCGAGGCTTCGGCCCTGTTCAACCCGTCGATCGTGCCGCACCCCGACCAATCGAATGCCCCGAAGGGCGGTTTGCGCTTCGTTCTCAGTCTCCGCGCCATCGGCGAAGGGCATGTGTCGTCGCTGACGTTTCGCGCCGGCACCATCGCCGCCGACGGCAGCCTGACCGTCGATCCGACCGCTCGCCTCGCCTCCAGCCCCCGCATCAGCCGTCGCGTATCCGCACCGGACGGCGACCATGTCGAATTGACGTTCAACCCGGAAGCAGAGCTCAGCGAGCGCGTCATCTTTCCGGTCACCGAAGCCCAGTCGAACGGCATCGAGGATGCGCGCTTTGTCGAATTCACCGACGAGGGCCGCAAGACCTATTACGCCACCTACACCGCCTATAGCGGCCGGGCGATCCGTTCCGAACTGATCGCCACCCACGATTTCATTTCGTTCTGGCTCGCCCCGCTGCGGGGCACCGCGGCGCAGAACAAGGGGATGGCGCTGTTCCCGCGCAAGATCGGCGGCAAATACGCCATGATCGCGCGGCAGGACAACGAGAACCTGTATCTGATCTATTCGGACGACCTGCACATTTGGGACGGCGGCCAGGCCATCCTGAAACCGGAATTCCCCTGGGAGTTCGTGCAGATCGGCAATTGCGGATCGCCGATCGAACTCGATGAAGGCTGGCTGCTTTTGACCCATGGCGTCGGCCCGGTCCGCAAATACTCGATCGGCGCGGCGCTGCTCGACAAGAACGATCCCTCGAGAGTGCTGGCGCGCTCGCGCGAGCCGCTGCTGCGGCCCGAGCCCTCCCAGCGCGAAGGCTACGTGCCCAACGTCGTCTATACCTGCGGCGCGATGCGGCACAACGACCAGATCATCCTGCCCTACGCGGTGTCGGACACTTTCTCCAATTTCGCGACCATGCGGATTTCGGCGCTTATGCAGGCGATGAAAAGCTGATCGTGGCTCGCGATGCCGCGCGTCAGCCGCCTTGCTGACAGACCCAGGGAGAGCGCTGATGGCCCGTGAGACCAGCTACTTCGTGCAGGCGTTCAACGCCGGCAAGGGCGGCAACCTGAAGGCCGATACGCCGATCGCCTGCAAGACGGCAACTGGCGCGCTGCGCACGGCGGAGCGACTGGCCCTGAGCAAACTGGGCGTCGTCGCCTTCTCCTCCACCGGCGATCCCGAAATGGGTGACTATGACGACGAGCCGACTGTGTTCTTCCGCAACGGCAGATTTCCGCCGGCGTTCGAATGAAATTTTCGGGCAGCTTCGCTTCCGCTACGGCGCGTTAGCTGCACGTCAATTGCGTCTCGAACCAGTTGCCCAGGGACGTCGAAAGCGGCGACCACGCCCGCTCCAGCCGGCCGAACTGTTTGATCCCAGTGCGATACATCCCGCGCAGCTCCTGCTCGATCGCGGCTAGATCAACTCCGGTGGGCTTGCCATCGCGCACGATGGTGCAGCCATCGACGACGACATCGCGCACGAGCGAGGCGTTGCCGCGCGCGAAAAGAAGTTCCAGCGGGTCGACCGGCATGATGGCGTCGCGGTCGAGGCGATCGAGGTCGAGCACGGTGAAGTCGGCGGGCGCGTCGGGCTTGAGCTCGCCGGTGCCGGGGGCGCCGGTGACCTCGCGGCCGTTGCGGATGGTGAGGGCGAAAAATTCCGGCCGGGTCCAGGTGCGCTTGAAGCCGAGGCCGCCATGGGCCAGTTGCACCAGCCGCATCTCGCGGATCACATCGTCGTCCTCGTCGAGCGCCAGCCCGTCGACGCCGACCGCGATGGCGCAGCCGCAGCGGTGCGCGGCGGCGATGGGCGCGAGGCCGGAATGCAGATGCAGGTTGGAAGAGAAATTGGTCACAATGCGCGCGCCTGATGCCGCGATGATCTCCAGCTCATCCGGCCGGGCGTGAATGCAATGGGCGAGCGTCAGCCGGTTCGACAGCAGGCCGATATCGCGGAGATAATGGACGACGCCGCCAGGAAAATGCTCGTCGGCATAAGCGCGCTGATAGATGGTTTCCAGCAGATGCATGTGAACGCGGCGGCCGGTCAGCGCCGAATTCTCGGCAATCGCCTCCAGTAGCGGCCGTGAGCACCATTGCACTCCGGCGGGGCCGAACTGCACATCGATCTTTGGCCCTGCTATCGCTGACGCGATATCCTCTGTCAGCGCGAGATAGTCGCGCGGCGACATCGCGGGTTTGACGAACAGGTCCTCCACCGCCTTGCGGTCCTCGGCGGACAGGCTGGACAGCACGGGCTCGCTGTCTCCATACACGACCGGGTTCTGGTCGCGCACGGCCAGCGCAAACGCGATGCGGATGCCGACTTCATTGGCCGCGCGGGCGATCTGCTTTGGCCTCCTCGACCAGCGGCAGGGTGCCGCTCGGTCGTGTGTAGTGGATCATCATCGTGCCGCAGCCGGCGCGCGCCGAGCGCGCCATGCGCGGAGGCGGCGGCGAGATAGGGATCGGGCGGCGTGCCGAAGGCGGAGCGGAGGATCCAGCTCTCCAGCGGCATGTCGACGGCGCCGAACGAGGACGCGGTGGGGCGGGCGTGATCGTGGGCGTTGACCAGGGCCGGGATGACGAATGTCCGCCGCGCCGACGACGGCGGCGCGCCTTCGGAGATCGAGGTGATGATGCCGTTGTCGTGCCGCAGCACGACATTGCAAAGAAGACCGCGGTCAGGGCCACAGAACAGAGCGTCAGCCGTAACGTCCGTGGACATGACCGCGATCGGGCTTCGCGTCAGTTCGCCGTATAGACCAGTTCGCGTTCGGCGCGCGGCGGCAGGAATTCGCGCGAAAACACTTCCGACGGCGCCGGCGCGCGGGCGAGCTGATAGCCCTCGACCACGATGCCGATGGCGCGCGTCATCCGGTCATCCTTGACGTCGCCGACGCCGATTTCCTTCATCTCGGGCGAAACGATCAGCTTCTCGAAGGAATATTGCAGACGGCGCTTCTCGACTTCGGCGTTGACCAGATTGTCGTAGTTGACGGTCGCCTTCATGCCGGCGTTCTGGTCCTTGCCGACGGCGATGACGCCCTTGTTGATGGCGCGAACCAGACCGGCGACCGCCTTCGGATTCGAGGCCAGCAGCTTCTTCGATACCATGATGCCGTTGGAATAGAGATCGAGCCCGTAATCGCCGAACGAGAACCACTTGAAATCCTTGTCGGGATCCTGGCGGTTCAAGACCAGGTTGAAATAGCTGGTGATATTGAACACCAGTGCTGCGTCGATATCGCCCTTGATCAGCATCGGCTCCTGCAGGTTCGGCGCCATGTTGGAGACTTTGATCTTTTCGCCTTCCAGCCCGTTCTTCTGCACGAACACCGGCAGCAGCCGCGTGGTCGGCGTGCCCTGCGCGCCGCCGAGCGTGTGGCCCTCGAAATCCTTGATGGAGTTGATGCCGCTGGTTTTCTTGGCGACGATCGCAAATGGCGGCTGGTTCCAGATCATGTAGACCATGACCGGCGCGTCCGCGGCCTCGTCGATGCGTTCTGGATGATGGCGTTGATATCGCCGAAGCCCGCGTCATAGGCGCCGGACATCACGCGTGTCACCGTGGCGCCGGAGCCTTCGCCCTGATCGATGACGACGTTCAGGCCTTCCTCCTTGAAGAAGCCGTTGTCCTTGGCATAGAAGAACGCGGCATCGCTGCCTTGCGTTTTCCAGCCCAGAGTGAACTTGATCGTGGTGTCCTCCGCCGCGGCGGCACCCGCGAACAAGGTTACTCCGAGCAGCGCGGCACTCAATCTGGCTAACATGGTGATCTCCTCAACTCTGTTAGATGGCGGTTGGCGAAACTCTTCTCACGTCGTGATCAGATCGTTCTTGCGGGTGGCCCAGCCGGTGACGCGGGCCTCGATGATGGCGAAGATGGCGTAGAGCGCGACGCCGAGGCCGGCGAGCACGAACAGTCCGGCGAACACCAGCGGCACGTTGAAATTCGACGACGCGGTCATCATGACGTTGCCGATGCCGCGGTTGGACGCGACGGTCTCCGACAGCACCGCGCCGACAAAGGCGTAACTGATCGCGACCTTCAGCGAGGCAAAGAAGAACGGCATCGTTCGGGGGAGGCCGACATTCCACAGGATGTCGAACTTGCTGGCGCCCAGCGCCTTGAGCACGTCCTCCAGTTCGGGTTCGGTGGTCGCAAGTCCGGTCGCGATATTGACGACGATCGGGAAGAAACAGATCGACAGCGACGTCAGCACCGCCGGCACCGTGCCGGAGCCGAACCACAGCACAAAGATCGGCACCACGGCGACTTTCGGGATCGACGAAAAGCCGACCAGCAGCGGGTAGGCGGTGTCGTAGGCGGTCTTGGAAACCCCGATGAACGCGCCGAGCACGACGCCGAGCGCGACGCCAAGGACAAAACCGACCATCGTGGTGGCGAGCGTCTGGATGATGTGCGGCCACAGCACCGGAAATTTGACGACCAGCGTGACGATAATCTGCGACGGACGCGGCAGCACCAGGTCGGACATGCCCGGTCATCAGGCAGAACAGTTCCCAGCCGACAAAGAACAGCACGATCAGTCCGGCCGACCAGGCTTTTTGGCGGAAATCGAGCTCAGGCATGGCCGGTTGCTCCCTCTGCCGCAGCGGCGGTGCGCGCGTCGACGATGAATTCGCGCAGGCGCTGATTGAGCGCGACGAAATCCGGCTCGAAGGTCATGGCGACGGTGCGCGGGCGGGCGAACGTCACGCGCCGGTCGTCGAGCACGCGGCCGGGCCGCGCGCTCATCACGCAGATGCGGCTGCCGAGAAAACCGGCCTCGCGCAAATCGTGGGTCACCAGCAGCACGGTCGGCCGATGCAGGATCCAGAGGTCCTGCAGGATCGACCACAGTTCTTCGCGGGTGAACTGGTCGAGCGCGCCGAACGGTTCATCCAGCAGCAGCATCCGCGGCTCATGGATCAGCGCGCGGCAGAGATTGGCGCGCTGGAGCATTCCGCCCGAGAGCTGCCACGGGAAAGCGGCGGCCGAAACCCTTCAGGCCGACCTGTTCGAGCAAGGCATTGGCCTTGTCGCGAAAGGCCGTGCGCTTGAGCTTGCGAAACTGCGACCGATAGGGCTCGACGATCTTGAGCGGCAGCATGATGTTCTGCTCGATCGTCATCCAGGGCAGCATGGTCGGATTCTGGAACGCCATGCCGATGCGCAGCGCCTTGGCCGCGACCTCGCGGCCGCCCAGGATCACGACGCCGGTCGACGGCTGCACCAGGCCCGCGACCAGCCGCAGAATCGTGGACTTGCCGCAGCCGGAGGGCCCGACCAGGGCTATGAATTCGCCGTCGGCGACCCGCAGCGTGGTGGTCGAAAGCGCCGGCACCGCCCGGTCGCCGCGCCCGAACGTCACCGACACGTCCGAGAGTTCGATCGCGATCGGCGCGCTCGCGCTGCCGCTGTCGGATGGAACCGGGCTGCCGGAGAACGCCGGAATTGGCTGCATACGCATCATGGCAACAAGTGCATGCAAGCGCGATGCCAGCAAAATCCGGCTGTTTCGTCAGCGAATTCCACGAAAAGCCGGCGAGAGCAGGGATTCGATTTGGGCAATTTGGGCGCAAAACTGCATGCAATTGAGGCGCTCGGCGGCTGGACGAGTGTGATAGAGGAGGGCACATTGAAACCGAATATTGCCCCGGGATTCGCCCATGGCGCCGCGCACCGCCAGCAAGAACGCAGAGCCGTCCGACAAGGTCAGCGTGATCTGCCGCGCGCTGCGCCGCGCCATCATCGAGCAAGCGCTGGAGCCGGGCGCGAAATTGCCGGAGGACTCGCTCGGAGAACGCTTCGGGGTCAGCCGCACCATCGCGCGGCATGCGCTCGGGCAGTTGGCCGCCGAAGGCCTGGTCGAACTTCGCCGCAACCGCATCGCTGTCGTGGCGACGCCGAGCTGGCAGGAAGCGCGCGACGCCTTCGATGTCCGGATCGAACTCGAGCGTCTCGTGGTCCGCCAACTGGCCGGCAAATTGACCAAGGCCCAGGTCGCGGCGCTGAACGCGCATGTCGACGCCGAGGACGCGGCGCGCGACGGCTCCGACGCGGTCTCGATCCGGCTTGCCACCGAATTCCATATTCTGCTGGCCAGCATGACCAACAGCCCGATCCTGGTGCGCTATGTCAGCGAGGTCGCCTATCGCTGCTGCCTGACGCTGTCGCTGTTCAGCCGCCCGCATTCATCGGAATGCGCCATCACCGAACATCGCGCGATCATCGCAGCACTGGTGAAGGGCGACGAGGCCAAGGTGATGGGCCTGATGCATAGTCATCTGGATTCGGTGGCGAGCCGCGCGCTGGTCGCGCCGGCGCCGCAGCGCGGCCGCGATCTGCTGGATATTCTGGCGCCCTATGCCGAGGAAGACCGCGGCGAACGCGTGGTCAAGCTGCCGAAGGTGGCAAGGGGGCGGTAGCTCAAACCGTCATTGCGAGGAGCAACGCGACGAAGCAATCCATTGCCTCGCCAGGAAGAAAGGTGGATTGCTTCGTCGCGTTGTTCCTCGCAATGACGACAATATCGCTCACGCCTCGATGCCGCGCTGAACCAGGATGCGTTCGGCGCTGTCGTTCCAGACATCCATCTTCACGATCTGGCCGTGCTGCACCACGAAGCGATCGACGTAGCGATTGCCCTCGAACGGCGTGCCGTCGATCCATTCGCCGTAGAGCGTGCCGATCGAGTAGACCACGGTCTCGCTGGCGCCGGGGCAGACGTCGAACCGGTCCATCTTCTTCTTCACCCAGCGATAGCGCCGCGCGTTGAAACCGGTCGGTCCGCGCGGGTGATCGAATTCGCGCCCGCCGGTGAAGGTGATCACGGTGCCGGGCTTCATGTAGGTCGCCGCGCGATCCGGATCCGGCACCATCGATGCCGTGAGATAGGCCTCGACGATCTCGGCGTCCGAGAGTTTTGCGGTTTCGGCTTTTGCGGCAACGGACATCAGGCGAACCTCGGGGCGATCTCGCGACTTCCAGAAAATACTACAATCCGGCATCCAAATTGCATGCACATATTTTGAACAATCCGCGCCCAATCCTGCACACAATCTGGAGCTGCCCGTGTCGCCCGCCTTCGATAGTCTCACCCTCATCGCCGCCTTGCCGATCCGATGACCGCGAAAACCGCCTTTGACCTGATCTTCCGCCGTGCCGTAACGCCCTCATCGGCCACACCCGTCGATATCGGGGTATCCGGGGGCCGCATTGCCGCGATCGCGCCACAGCTTGATTCGGAAAGCCGCGAGATCGATGTCGGCGGCAGGCTGGTGCTTCCCGGCTTTGTCGATACCCACATCCATCTCGACAAGGCCTGCCTGCTCGGCCGCTGCGGGCACGACCACGGCAGCGTCGGCGAGGCCATTCGCGCCGTCGCGGCCATGAAGCGCGATTTTACCGTCGAGGACGTTTATGCGCGCGGCGCCCGTGTGCTTGAGCGCGCGATTGTTCACGGCACCACGCGGATGCGGACCCATGTCGAGATCGACCCGCGCATCGGACTGCGCGGTTTTGAGGCGATCAAGGCGCTCAAGCGCGACTACGCCTGGGCGATCGAGCTCACGATCTGCGTGTTTCCGCAGGAGGGGCTGACCAACGATCCCGGCACCGAAGAGCTTCTGCATGAGGCGTTGCGCAACGGCGGCGATTTGATCGGCGGTTGCCCGTACATGGACACCGATCCTTTTGCGCAACTGGAAAAACTGTTCGATCTCGCTGGCGCGTTCGATGTCGATGTCGATCTGCACCTCGACTTCGATCTCGATCCCTCCTGGCGGCACCTCGACGAAGTCTGCCGGCAGACCGAGCGCCGCAACTATCAGGGCCGCGTCGCCATCGGGCACGCCTCCAAACTCTCCGCGCTGCCGCCCGAAGAATTCAACGCCGCCGCGGCGCTGCTGGCGCGCGCCGGCGTCGCCGTCACCGTGCTTCCCGCAACCGACCTCTATCTGATGGGCCGCGACGCCACCCACAATTCGCCGCGGGGGCTGACAGCGGCGCACAAGCTCGTCGAAAAAGGCGTGCTGTGTTCGGTCGCTACCAACAACGTGCTCAATCCCTTCACGCCGTTCGGCGACGCCTCGCTGCTGCGGATGGCCAACCTCTACGCCAACGCGGCCTATGCCGGCTTAAGCGAATTCGACACCTGTCTGGATCTGGTGACCGCGTTACCCGCGCGCCTGATGAACCTCCGCGATTACGGCATCGCGCCCGGCAACCCGGCTGACATCATCGTGCTGGATACGACCAGCGGGCGAAATGCGATCGCCGAACTGCCGGACATGTTGATGGGATTCAAGAACGGCCGGCAGGTGTTCGAGCGGCATTCGCCGGTGTTGCTGAGGCTGGGCTGATGTCGCTGGCGATAGGGCGGACTTGTGACCTCGTTCATAGGGGCCGCTCCCGGACCGAGCTATCAATGGGTGATGGCCCATCGGGGTCGGAAGAAGATTTGGAGGACGCAATGGTTGCCCTCGCAAAAGCTATGTTGCGCACGTCAGGAACCCAGGTCGATGTCGAAACGCTCAAGACCCTTGGCTTGTTTTGCGGCACCGGACTGGCGGTGTCGCTGCTTCTGGCCATGCATGCTCTGGATGTGAGCGCCGGATTTCTATGACCAGGTCGGGGAGTTCTGCCGTGCGATCATTCTGCTACTTGGCTTTTATGGTGGCCGTCGCATTCAGCGAACCGGGCTCTGCCCAGAAGCTGGTTGATCCGAATACTGTCGCGCCCGAATTCCGCGGGGCTGCGGAAAAGCGGCGCGCTGAGCAACTCAGGACCATGGAATGCCATCAGAAGGCTGAAGCGGCAAAGGTGCCCCCCAGGGATCGGGCCGCCCATATCAACCATTGTCTGGAGGCCGCGGCCGAAAAATAGGTTCGGCCGCGCAACGACGGTGCCTCCGGGAAAGTCAGGCGCCTTTTTCGCACTTCTTCATGAAGCTGGTCTTGGCGGCGCCCGCGAGCGGCTTGCCGTCCTGACTGACGGCCTTGGTGGCGCAGGAATCGGCCATGCACTTCTTCATGAAGGAGGTCTTGGCAGCGCCCGCGAGCGCCTTGCCATCTTTCCCGACCGCTTTGGTCTCGCAGCTCTCCTGCGCGACCGCCGTGCCCAGAGTAAATGCTGCAACGAACGCGGCTAATAGTACGCTTCTGATCATGTTCCGCTCCCTTTCGCGCCTCCAGCGATCAAATTTGACCCCAGAAACCCCGCCCGATCAAGTGTCGGCCGCGACCGAGCCACAGGCATGATCGAGGAAAGGGACGCGAGTGGTCCTTAACGCTCCGGCCAACCGGAAGCGATGTCGCCCACGATCACGCCGCGCGGACGCTGTCCAGGAATTTCTCGACTTCGTCCTTGAGGTGAACGCTCACCTCGGACAGCGCCTGGGCCGATTTCAGCATCTGACCTGACGTCGTTCCGGTTTCGCCGGCGCCCTTGGCGACGCGCTCGATGTTGTCGGCGACATCGAGGGTGCCGCTGGCGGCGGCTTCGACGCCTTTGGCGATGCTCTGGGTCGCCGAGCCCTGCTGCTCGACCGCGGAGGAAATCGAAGCGGTAATTTCGCTGATGCGTTCGATCGTCAGACCGATCGCCTTGTTGGCATCGACCGATTCCCCGGTCGCGCGCTGCATGTTGACAATGTGCGCGCTGATCTCGTCGGTGGCTTTCGCGGTCTGGCCCGCCAGCGTCTTGACCTCTTGCGCGACCACGGCAAATCCGCGGCCGGCATCGCCGGCCCGTGCGGCCTCGATGGTGGCGTTGAGGGCGAGCAGGTTGGTCTGTTCCGCGATCGACGTGATCAGTTTCACCACGTCGCCGATCCGGTCGCCCGCGGCCGACAATTCCGCCATCCGCTCGTCCGTGGCGCTGGCCTGCTTGACGGCCTCGGCCGCAACACTGTTCGACTCCTGAACCCGGCGGCTGATTTCAACGATCGACTGCGACAGTTCGTTGGAAGCGGTCGAGGCGGTGCGGACATGTTCGGAGGCCTGCCTGGAGGCGTTGGCGGATTGACCCGACATCTCTGCGGTCGAATGCGCCGTCACCGAAAGCTGCTGGGCATCCTGTTCGAATTGCCCCGAAGATTTCAGCACCCGTTCGATGATCCCACCGATCTTGGTGCGGAAATCCTCGACAAACTGGCTCAGTTCCGCCTTGCGCTTGTCCATCGCCAGCTTCTCGGCGCTGATGCGCTCGGCTTCGAGTTGGCGGCGCTCGATCCGGTTGTTCCTGAAAACGTCGATGGTCCTGGCGATCGCGCCGATTTCGTCGTGGCGATCGGTATGACGGATGTCGATGTCGATCCGCCCCTCGGCGAGGCCGGTCAGCGCTTCCGTTACCGTCCGCAGCGGCTTGGTGACGCGGCGGACCATCAGTATGGTCATCCCGAGCACGAGCAAGGCGGCGATGACCGCGCCGACCGCCATGGCGGTGAGTGCCTGCCACAGCATGCTGTCGAGCTGCGCCGTGGGAATGCCGACATAGACGATGCCGATCACTTTGCCGCCGTTGCCGAACACCGGTTGATAGGCGGTGTAGAAACGCTGCCCGAACAAAACCGCCGGGCCTTTATAGGCCTCGCCGTGGCGCAGGATTGGCTGCGCAGGATGATCGGCCGCGAGCTGGGTGCCGACTGCCCGATCGCCGTTTTCCTTTTTCACGTTGGTGGTGCGGCGGACAAACTGCTGCGATGCTTCGTCGTACACAAACAGCGTGGCATTGCCGCCGACATAGGATGTCGCCCGGTCCACGATCTTGTGATCGCCGAATTCCGGCATCCGCGGAATTTCAATGCGATCCACGACGCCGTTCCGAATGGCGATCTTCGCGTCTGGGAAGGCTTCGCCGAAGGCGATGCTCAGCGTGCGCAGGTTGGCGTCGATGTCGCGTACCGCGCGGGTGTCGAAGTCGCGCGAGAGCGACCAGTATCCGGCCCCCGCCACCAGCAGGGTATTCACCGCAATCAAGAGCGCGGCGCTCAAGACGGCCTTTGGCCCGAGGTTAAGTTGCAGAAGCGCGAAGCGGCTTCCTCCAAATCCAAGTGCCATGCGGGCTCTCCAGGAAATCGGCTAAGTGTTAGAAAGTATTTTTGCGTATTATTTTTACGATCGACTTAATGAGTGCTGGCTCTCCGATCGCAAAGCGTACGACTACATTACCATAATACCGGTTTGTGCTAGCACTTTCGTCTCAGGAAGCGCCGGACACCATCGCAACATTCGATAGAACAGCGAGAGGGCTCCGGCCGGCTTCGCCATTTGCGCGAGTGCGTGCATTGCCGCGATACAGCTGTAAGACCCGAGCCCTTAGATCCCGAGCCCGCACGCCGGTCGGGGCAGATGAAATCCTCGAATGCCGGTGATACGCGTCGCGTGCGTGAATATTGAGATGTGGACTTTGATCGCCGGCCCTTCAAAAGCCTTGATCGCATCGAGGATGGCGATCGACGTGAAGGAATAGCCAGCCGGGTTGATGATGATGGCGTCCGCGCTCTGTCTTGCCGACTGGACCAGGTCAACCGGCTCGCCCTCATGGTTCGACGGGCGGAAGGCGAGGCTAAGGCCGAGACCGGCAGCGTGATGGTCACAGCTTTCCTCGATCTGGGCCAGCGTGGTCGTGCCGTGGACGTGGATATGCGGCTCGCGGACTCCCGTCAGACTGAGATTGGGGCCGTTCGGAATCGTCAATCGTTCGATAGTGTGCCGTTGTCCGCGGAAGTAGCTGACAAATCTTCGTATGGGTCCGGACACATCCGCCGCGACCGACTTCCGCAGCGTAACCGGGACAACGCGTTGCGCAATCCGCGGCGAAATCATGGCGTGGGACCGCGTCTCTTGACGGTGTTGCGTCGACTTGTCAGATCAACCGAACCGGGGCAGCATCGCGCGGGGTCTGGCGATGGCAGAAGGCTGGTTCCCCGCTCCTCAAAATCGCATTCTCAGGGTTTGAATTTGCCCGGCAGGACAGACAGCGTCGAATTTGCGCGCGGCGGATTCTGGCGGCGGATGTCTGCGATTGTCATCGACGTGGTCGCGATCGGCGCCGTTCTGCAGTTTGCAGCACTGGCGTTGTTTCCGCTCTCCAACGGGCGAGTGCAGTTTTCCGGCCCGTTCTATATGTACGACTGCCGGCAGCTGGAGGCGGTGCCGGAGGGCGTGCCGGTCGCGGCCGAATTCGGCGCCAATTCGATCACCGATTGCCGGCAAAGCCTGTTCGGCCTGCCGACCGCCCGCACCTTGAACCTCAACAGAATCACCCAGGACGGCGACGTCACCAAAGTCGTGCAAGTCCGTCACATGCTCGACGCCAGGGGCAAGCCGGTGCGTGGCTGGCCGCTGCAGATCTTCATCCTGCCGCTGCTGATCGGACTGCGCTTCTGGCTCGACCATGGCCGGGGAAGTCCCGGCCGCAGGATGTGCGGGCTTCGTCTGGCGGATGGAATGGACGGACTGCAGCCGCCGCCGACGGCATTGAACGGGCGCTATGCGGCGCTGGCGCTGCCGCTGGCGCCGTTCTGGCTGTGGTCGGCCGTTGGCGTGCTGTTTCCGGGCTCGGAGCCGCTCAGCGCCTTGATGTACTCGTTGTGCTGGATCGGGACCGGCTTCCCGCTGATTATCGCAACGCTCGAAGCCGCGGATTCGATCGTCCGGCGGCGGGACACTTTTTACGATCGCTTCGCGCAGACCACCGTGCTGCAACTCGAGCAAAAAGATCCGGTGAGGGCAACGGCCGTCGCCGCACCGTCCGGCCCGCAGCAAGCCATCGCATGCGCGCGTCATGCCCGAAGCGCCGCTGGCGTCTGTGTCGTCGCCGCCCTTGCCGCAGCCGGCATCGCGATCGCGCAATTATTTCGCGCGGCATTGGCGCGGCGAGCTTTCGCTGCCGGTGTCGTATTGGCTGAACGGCATTCTCGGCGCGCTCATGGTCGGCGTCACGGTCGCCGTGTTGGCCTACACCATCAACCGGCAGGGCGCGGCGCAACCGCTGCTGTGGCTGGTCTCCCTGATCGTCACCTGGCTATCGGCCGCGCTGTTGACGGTTTGGCTGGCGGTGGGCGTCTGGCGTTCGGCGACCCGCTACCGGCAAGGCGGCAAGCAATTCTGGGGGGCCGCCGCCAAGGCGCTGGTGCTGCTCGGCGTCGTCGAGGTCGCGGCAAATTTCGCGACGGTTGGAGCGGCGCAAGTCGCCGGCATCTATGAAATCGTCACCGGCGACGCTCGCGTCGGCGCGCATGAATTTCATGTCGTCGGCAACGGACAGACCTTGCAATTCTCCGGCGGTATCACCTTCGGGGTGGCCAAGGAATTCGAACAGTTTCTCAACGCGATGGTGGGCCTCAAGACGGTGGAGCTCAATTCCACCGGCGGCCGCATCCTCGAAGCGCAGAAGATATCCGATCTGATCAGGAGCCGAAATCTCGCGACCTTCGTCACCAAGGATTGCCTGTCGGCCTGCACCATCGTGTTTCTCGGTGGCAAGCAGCGCCTGATGCTGCCGGCTGCGCGACTGGGATTTCATCAGCCGGCGTTTCGCGGCATGACGGCGACCGACCGTCGCGCCGCGATCGAGACCGAACAGCAGCGGCTGCAGCAGTTCGGATTGAGCAAGGAATTCGCCGAGCGGGCCAATGGCGCGGCACCCAGCAGCATGTGGTATCCGGACCAGGATGAACTTGTCCGGGAGCATGTGGTGACGCGTGTCATCACCCCGCCCAGCGCGCCGGTCGCAACGGCCGTGCCGTCCTCCCCCGCAACCGGCATTCCCACCGCCAGCGAAGTCGCGCCGCCGGTCAGCGCCACGGGTTACGACATCGGCGGCGTCAAACTCCCCGCCGATTTGCTGAAGCGGCTTTCTGCCCCGCCGCGCAAGGCGGTGGTGCTGCCCTCGATGACGCCGAAATAGGCGATCGCTGCAATTTCCGGAATCTCGCGGCTCTCGCGCGCGAAAAACAAAACGGCCGGATCTCGCGTTCCGGCCGTCAAAAACTCTCCGGTACGGTTTGACGAAAGCGTTAGCTCGCCTTCGCCGCAGCCGTCTTCTTTTCGATCTGGCGCTTCAATTCGAGCGCCCTCGGCGAAAGCTCGGCCGCCTTGGCCTTCAGCAGGAACGCATCGAAGCCGCCGCGATGGTCGACCGATTTGATCGCATTGGTCGAAACCCGCAACCGCACGTTCCGCCCCAGCGCGTCGGAAATGAAGGTGACGTTGCACAGGTTCGGCAGGAACCGGCGCTTGGTCTTGATATTCGAGTGGCTCACCTTGTGGCCCACCAGCGGGCCCTTGGCCGTCAGTTCGCAGCGCCGCGACATCTCAAGAAATCCTCTTCCATCCCCAGGCATGAATCCTCGGGGGTCAAAATCACGTCCATCTAGGGAACCGCGGACGTATAGGGGGAGGAGGACGGGGCGTCAAGGTTTTGCGGGCTCCTTCGAGGCATATCGAGGCGCCTTTGGCGGTGGATTTCGCAGGAGTTCCGGCGCCTTAACCCATCATATAAACGGCGTATTCGCCGCCAACATCATGCGCTCGCGCTTGCGGCCCGCGGTTTGATGCGGATTTGCGCCAATTCGTTGTTTAGCCCGATATTTTTGCTTAGATGACAGGTAGACCGCGCCCAGGTGAGGACCACCCTTCAGTGACCGTTTGCAGCATGATTTTCCCCCGTATGGTCAAAGCGGCGCTGCGGGTGTCGAGCGGGCTTTGCGCTGGCGCATGGGTGCTGCTCGCGACGCCGTCCGCCTTCGCCCAGGGCAAGCTGGAAGCCCATTACGAGGCGACGCTGGCCGGTATTCCCGTCGGCAAGGGAGCCTGGACGATCGACATTTCCGACGATCAGTTTTCCGCCGCGGCTTCCGGCGGCACTTCGGGGCTGCTGAAGACGTTTGCTGGCGGCTCCGGCACCGGCGCGTCGCAGGGTCGCGTCGTCAACGGCGCGCTGGTGGCGACCAATTATTCCGCCTCCACGACTACCTCGAAGAAGACCGAAAACATCCGGATCGTCCTGTCCGGCGGCAACGTCAAGGAATATGCGATCGAGCCGGAGCCGCCGCTCGATCCGGACCGGCTTCCGGTCACCGAGGCACACCGCCGCGGCGTCTACGATCCGATGACGGGTTCGATGCTGCGGGTGCCGGGGACGGGCGAGCCGCTCAGCCCGGAAGCCTGCCGCACCGGAGCTTCGGTGTTCGACGGCCGCATGCGCTACGATCTCAAACTCGATTTCAAGCGCATGGAAACGGTGAAGGCGGAAAAGGGTTATCGCGGCCCGGTGGTGGTTTGCGCGATCTATTTCACGCCGATCGCCGGCTACATCCCCGATCGCCCGGTGATCAAATATCTCGCCGCCCAGCGCAACATCGAAATCGCCTTCGCGCCGATCGCCGGCACCCGCATCCTGGTTCCATTCCGGATCGTGATTCCGACGCCGCTCGGCACCGCCATGCTGGAAGCCACCCAGTTCATCACCCAGGCGTCGCCGCCGCGGGTCGCCAAGACGCAGTGACCGTCCGCGGCCGGTGGATGCGGGAACTTGGCGATGGGCAGATCTCCCTGGAGTTTCGCGTTCGAGAATCCGGCCGGCACGGCCCACTCTCGGCTTGACTCTTGGACCGATCCTGCTGCGCATGAGATTTAAGGATTTCAGCACGATGGCGTCCCTTGCCGGGCCGCGCCAAACTTGATCTAGTGCCGCCATCGGAGCGTCAACGCGAGATGTTGCGGTGAACGAAGCCGGAGTTGGTGCGAGTCAGCGATTCGGGCGCAATTCGTTCCGAACTCGTTCCAGAGTTTAAGCCGCGACCTGAATGCGTCGCATTGTGAAACACTTCTAGCCTTGCGCGTATTCTGGCGCAGCCAAGTCGACGCAATCTGCGTAGACTTGATTGCGAAGCAAAAGCCGATACCCACTTTTGCGGAAGAATACGCGTCCAACGCCTGCGACGCAGAAACCTCGTAAAATATGGCCTTTTCTTCTTCAGCCCCCACGTTCGCGAACGGACGGGCTCCCGGCGCCGGGGTAACCGCTGTGCTCGGGCCCACCAACACCGGCAAGACCCATCTTGCGATCGAACGGATGCTCGCGCATTCCTCGGGCGTGATCGGTCTGCCGCTGCGGCTTCTGGCGCGCGAGGTCTACAACAAGATCGCTGATCGTGCCGGAGTGGATTCCGTTGCGCTCATTACCGGCGAAGAAAAGATCAAGCCGCCGAAGGCGCGGTTCTGGGTCTCCACCGTGGAGGCGATGCCGCGGGATCTCGATGTGTCGTTTCTCGCGGTCGATGAAATCCAGATCGCGGCCGATCTGGAACGCGGTCACGTCTTCACCGATCGCATCCTGCACCGGCGCGGCCGTGACGAAACGCTGCTGCTCGGCGCCGCCACCATGCGCCCGATCATCGAGCGGCTGTTGCCGGGCGCCAGCATCGTTACGCGGCCGCGGCTGTCGCAGCTCGAATTCGCCGGCGACCGCAAGATCACAAGGCAACCGCGGCGCACCGCGATCGTCGCGTTCTCGGCTGATGAAGTCTACGCCATTGCCGAGTTGATCAAGCGCCAGCATGGCGGCGCGGCCGTGGTGCTGGGATCGCTGTCGCCGCGCACCCGCAATGCGCAGGTGGCGATGTTCCAGTCCGGCGACGTCGACTATCTGGTCGCGACCGATGCCGTCGGAATGGGGTTGAACCTCGACGTCGACCACGTGGCCTTTGCCTCCGACCGCAAATATGACGGTTATCAGTTCCGCCGCCTCAATCCGTCCGAATTCGCGCAGATCGCCGGCCGGGCCGGCCGTGCCACCCGCGACGGCACCTTCGGTACGACCGGACGATGCGCGCCGTTCGAACCGGAACTGGTCAACGCGCTGCAGAACCACAGCTTCGACAGCGTCAAGATGCTGCAATGGCGCAATTCGAAGCTGGATTTCTCGTCGCTCGGCGCGCTTCAGGTGTCGCTGGCGCTGACGCCCTCGCATGAGGCGCTGACCCGCGCGCCGATCGCGGAGGACCTCCGTGTGCTGGATCACGCCGCGCGCGACGCCGATGTGCGCGAAATGGCGCATGGGGCCGCCGCGGTGGAACGGTTATGGGACGCCTGCCAAATTCCGGATTATCGCAAGATCGCGCCGGCCGCTCATGCCGAACTGGTGACGACCCTGTTCGGCTTCCTGATGCGCAAGGGCCGGATCCCGGACGCCTGGTTTGCCGCCCAGGTCGAGCAGGCGGATCGCCTAGATGGCGATATCGACACGCTATCGGGCCGCATCGCGCAAGTCCGGACCTGGACCTTTGTGGCCAACCGTCCGGACTGGCTGGCCGATCCCGACCATTGGCAGGGGATTGCGCGCGAAGTTGAAAATAAATTGTCCGATGCGCTGCATGAACGGCTCACGGAGCGTTTCGTTGATCGTCGTACCAGTGTATTGATGCGCCGCCTGCGGGAAAACACGATGTTGAATACGGAAATAGGTAAGACCGGCGAAGTGATCGTAGAGGGCCATGTGATCGGCCGCCTCGACGGTTTCACCTTTGCGCCCGATGCGGCTGAGGCCGGTTCCGACGCCAAGGCGTTGCAGGCCACCGCCCAGAAGGCGCTGGCCGGTGAAATCGACGCCCGCGCCGAGAAGCTCGCGGCCGCGCCGGACGAACAGTTCGTGCTGGCATCGGACGGCACCATCCGCTGGACGGGGGACGCGGTAGCGAAACTGGTTGCGGCCGACGACGCGCTGCATCCGCGGGTCCGCATCATTTCCGACGAACGTTTGAGCGGCGCGCCACGCGAGGCGGTGCAGACCCGGCTCGATCTGTGGCTGAAGACGCATATCGAGAAACTGCTGGGACCGTTGTTCGACCTCGCCAAGGCCGAGGACATCACGGGGATCGCCCGCGGCATCGCATTTCAGCTGATCGAAGCGCTTGGCGTGCTGGAGCGGCAAAAGATTGCCGCCGAGATGAAGGATCTCGATCAGCCGTCGCGCGCGATCTTGCGTAAATACGGCGTTCGCTTCGGCGCCTATCACATCTATGTTCCTTCCCTCTTGAAGCCGGCGGCGCGCGCGCTGGCGTCGCTGCTGTGGGCGGAAAAGCAGAACAATGTCGACATGTCGGCGCTGTCGGGTGCGCAGCATCTGGCGGGCAGCGGCCGCACGTCGTTTCCGGTCGACAAGTTGCTCGACCGCGATGCCTATCGTGTGCTGGGCTACCGGCAATGCGGCGAACGCGCGGTGCGGGTCGATATCCTGGAGCGGCTCGCCGATCTGATTCGTCCGGCGCTGGCCTGGCGCGACACCTCGCCCGGCGAAAAGCCGGCCGGCGCCTTCGATGGCCGCGGTTTTGTCGTGACTCAGGCGATGACGTCACTCACCGGTTCGGCCGGAGAGGATTTTGCCTCGGTTCTGCGTGCGCTCGGCTATCGGATGGAGCGCCGCCCGGCGCCGCCGCCAAAGCCGGCCGCGATCGAAGCCGCTGCGGTGGAACCCGCGCCGGCAGATGTGGCAGCGTCGGAGGTTCCATCTGCGGAGACGGCGCTGCCCGAAGCTGCGGCAGCCGACGCGATTGCGCCGGAGCCGGTGGTGATCGAGGCAGGCGAGATCGTTGGTGTCAGCAACGAATCGCCGCAGGCCAGCGAGGCGGTCGCAGTGTCTTCCGCGACGCTGCTGCCTGATATCGCGTTCGGTCAGATTTCGAGCGAGGCCGACCAGGCAATAGCCGACGAGGCCATCGCCGAAGCCCAGGCTGATCCGGTCGCCCCGACCAAGTCTGCAACGGCGGAAGCGCCGCAGGATCAGGTTACGACCCAACCCCCGGCGGAGACGGCTGCCGCCGGCGATGCCGCCACGACCGACGCGGTTGCCGCCGCGGCCACGCCCGATGCCGTTGCTGCGCCTGACATGGTCGAGGTCTGGCGGCCCGGTGGAAGGTCGGAAGAACGCCGGCCGCGTCATGATCGCAACCGCCATCACCATCGGGATCGTCCGGCGCAAGGCGCGCAACCTGCCGCCGCGGCCAGTGAAGCCGGTGAGGCGGCCAAGGGCGAGCGGCATCGGCGTGGACGGCGCGACCGCAACAACGAGTTCCGCAAGCCCCGTACCGAGGCGCCAACCGAGGCGGCCGTGGCGGCAGAAGGCGCGCCGGTTCGCGAGCCCCGTGAGAACAAGGGCCGTCCCCCGCGCGAGCGTTTCGAGGGCAAGGGCCGCGACCAGAACCGGGACCAGGGCAGAGACAAGGGCAAATTCGGCGGTGGCCGCGAGAAGGGCGGTCGCGATCGCGACAAAGGCGGCCGCGACAAGCGCGACGGCGGCCCATCGCACCGGCAGTTCGCCACCAGCGCGGCGCCGCGTGAGCGCGATCGCCCGGTCGATCCCAATTCGCCGTTTGCGAAACTGGCCGCGCTGAAGGAACAGCTCACCGCCAACCGCAAGGATTAGCGCGAGATCCATTCTCGAAATGGTGTTGCTTGGAGCGCCAGCGTCTCGACAAATGGTTGTGGCATGCGCGGGTTGTGAAGGCCCGCACCAGCGCCGCCGCGCTGGTAGAGGCCGGCCATGTCCGCATCAACGGCGTGCGCGAGAAAGCGCCCGGCCATGCCGTGAAGCCCGGCGACGTGCTGACGATCGGGCTCGATCGCAGCGTTCGTATCCTGAGGGTTGTGGGATTTGCCGAACGGCGCGGCGATGCGGCTGCTGCGCGCGTGCTCTACGACGATTTGCAGGATCGGCGGGAGTAACTATCTAATTCCCGCGAATTCATCCCGCGTCGAAGCGCTTGAAAACACCGCTTTTCAGTGCTCTGCGTCACTTGCGACTGCGGAGTTCCTGCGCTACGCAACCCACTCGAATTTGACCCGTTCCGGAGCCTTGGATGACTTACGTCGTCACTGAAGCCTGCATCAAATGCAAATATACCGATTGCGTTGAGGTCTGCCCCGTCGATTGCTTCTACGAGGGCGACAACATGCTGGTCATCCACCCGGATGAATGCATCGACTGCGGCGTGTGCGAGCCCGAGTGCCCCGCCGACGCCATCAAGCCGGACACCGAGCCCGGGCTGGAAAAGTGGCTCGAAGTAAATACCGAGTATGCCAAGAGTTGGCCCAATATCACCCAGAAGAAGGAATCCCCGGCCGACGCCAAGGATTTCGAGGGGATGGAAGGTAAATTCGAGAAATATTTTTCTCCGGCACCGGGGACCGGCGACTGATTCGAGGCGAGGTTTTTGACTGAAAAGCCGGCCCCGTTCGCATGCATTCCGGTCACAGGACTTAACCCTAATACCTTTGATATGGCCGAAACCGCCCCGCACAGCCTCCAAATGGGGCGTAAATCATTGATTTTCACGGAAAATGTGCTATATTGGGCACATATACAAGCCGAACCCGGCATTGCCACCGTTGTGGTCCCTATGGGTTCCCGTGAAAACATCGAACAGGGGCGTGGCAGTTCCGCGCGCAGGCTGTGTCACAGAAAACGCGTAAAAAGAGTGCTTCCAAGGGTTCTAAAAAAGCCGCCGTGGCCAGCCGCGGTGCAACCAAAAGCCGCGCCCGGGCTTCTCTCAAGGACACCCGGACAGCCAGCAAGGCCTCGGCTGCAAAATCCTCAAAAAACAAAAGAAGCGCAATGCCAAACAAGACTGCGAAAACTGCCGCGAAAGCGACCGGTTCTAAGACCACTGCTTCGAAAATTGCCCCCAAGACTGCTCCGAAGACCGTCGCCAAGGCTCCTGTCGTTGCCAAGGCGGTGACCAAGCCTGTCGTCGCCAAACCGGCGGCTGTTGCGCCGCGCGTCGAGGAGCCGAAGAAGGTTTTGACCCAGCGTCAGGGCTTCAAGACCAACGAATTCGTCGTGTATCCCGCGCACGGTGTTGGCCAGATTCTGGCCATCGAAGAGCAGGAGATCGCCGGCGCCAAGCTTGAACTGTTCGTGATCAATTTCATGAAGGACAAGATGACGCTGCGGGTGCCGACCGCGAAAGTGGCCAATGTCGGCATGCGCAAGCTGTCGGAGCCGGCCCTGGTCAAGAAGGCGCTGGAGACCCTGAAGGGCCGCGCGCGCGTCAAGCGCACGATGTGGTCCCGCCGTGCCCAGGAATACGAAGCCAAGATCAATTCGGGAGATATCGTCGCGATCGCCGAGGTGGTGCGCGATCTGTATCGCTCGGAGTTGCAGCCCGAGCAGTCCTACAGCGAACGCCAGCTTTATGAAGCAGCGCTCGATCGGCTGTCGCGGGAAATCGCCGTCGTCCAGCACGGGACTGAAACCGAGGCGGTGAAGGAAATCGAAAGCCAGCTCGCCAAGAGTCCGCGCCGCGGCGCCAAAGCCGAGACCGAGGTCGAGGCGGACGGTGATGCCGATGGCGACGCCGATACCGATGGCGACGATACCGCCGTCGCGGATGAAGCCGCGTAAGCTGTTCTTGCAGGTTCAGATCGTCAAAAGCCCGGTCGAAAAGACCGGGCTTTTTTATTGATCATTCATCGTCGTTCCCGCGAACGCGGGAAACCCTACTCCGTGCGCTATCGTTGTGGCTCTGGATTAGAGACCTTCTGAGGCAATCGAGGCCGGTGGCTATGGGTCCCTGCGTCCGCTTGGACGACGATGGAGTTCAATCCACCACGACCTTCACGAGGTCGCGCACCTTGACCTGGGCGTGGGCGTCGAGGCCGTTGAGGACGCGGAAGCGCTCCGTCGGGCGGTCGACGCCGGCCATCCGGTGCGACAGCGATTCCACGGTATCGCCGGGTTGCACGGTGATGACCTTGATTCGAAGTGGCCGGGCGGACTGAATTTCCTCGAGCGACAGCCGGCGGAAGGAGTTCACGGTTTCACGCGCGTTGCGGTCGCTTTCGGTGGTTTTCTGCTTGGCGGCGAAAATGAAACGGTAGACGTCGCTGCCGAAGCGCAGCGCATAGACCTTGAACTGCCATTGATCGCCGCTGGCCTGGGCGGATGCCGCCGGGAAGCCATTGATGGTCAGATCCTCGGTCGAGGCCTTGTCGACATTCTCCATCCAGCCGGAATTGAGATAGTCGCCGAGCGTCTGTTCCGCCGGTACCCTGACCACGTCGAAGCGCATCGCCTGCGTGCCGCCTTCGCGCACGCCGATCACCGCCTGCGCGGTATTGTCGAGCGTGAAGGTATCCGGTGCGGCAAAGGTGAAGCCGAGCTTGGGGTGCAGGAAGCGCCGGCCGCGAACGAAGCCCTCGCTCGGGTCCTCGCCATAGACGATGTTGTCGATCGCCGCGAGGTAGGTTTCGCGGTCGCGTTCGCCGCCCTGCGGCGAGGTGTAGCGCCGCGCGCTCGCCTGCGCGTTCTCCACCCGCTCCGGCGTCGCCGGGTGCGAGGAAAGGAAGTCCTGCGCGCGTGGATCGAGCGAGGTCTTGCCGGCTTTTAGCTCCGCGTTGCGCTCCATCGATGTCAGGAAACGCGCCGCGCCGAAGGGGTCGAAATGGGCGCGCGCCGATATCCCGACGCCGATACCATCCGCCTCGAATTCCTGGGCGCGCGAGAAGCTCGCCATCGTCAGCTTGGTCTTTGCGAGTGCCAGCGCGGTCAGATCGGGGTCGTTGCCCATGTCGGTGACGACGCGGGTGACGACGGCGGCCTGCCGCGCCTGGTCCTCGCGGATCGAGGCGTGCTTGGCAAGCACATGCGCCATCTCGTGGCTCAGCACCGAGGACAATTCCGAGGTGTCGCTGGCCAGTGCGATCAGCCCGCGGGTCACGTAAAGCTGCCCGGTCGGAAGCGCGAACGCGTTCACGGCGCCCGAATTGAGGATCGTCACCTTGTAGGCCTGGTCGGGCCGATCCGACGCTGCCACCAGCCGGTCAACCGTCTTGCCGATCAGCGCTTCGAGCTTCGGATCGTCATAGGAACCGCCGTAAGATGACAGGATCCGCTCGTGCTCGCGTTCCGCGGCTGGGCTCTGCGCCACGGTACGTGCCGGCTTGGCCTGGGGCAGTGGAGTGGAGGAAACCGGGAACCGGTTGGCGTCGCCGCAGGCCACAAGCGTCAAGGCCGCGCACAGCAGAACGGGCGCAGCCCAAAGGCGGCGGCTCATCCAGGTCTCGTGCCGTCCCACGCATCCTGCCACTTCGGCTACTCGTACCTATTCAGAGTGCTAACCTATCCAGAGTGCTAATTCGCGCCCAGCAACTCAATCTGCCCCACCCGGAGCACTTCGATTCTCGGTCCGCGGCGCGCCTCGACCCAGCCTCGAACGCGAATCCGCCGATTCTCGAGCGACTTAACGGCAACACCGGTCGCCTCGAGCGCCGTCAGCACGCGCCTTGAAATAGTCACAGCAAAGCCCCGTGTCCAGCTTCGTCCGAAGTTTAGGTATGTTATCGCCCCTGCCTGACAGACCGACAAAACCTTGCCTTCGACCACCGTCAACCGCCCGATCCCCGTCAAAATATCGCCCGGACTTTCCGCGTTTTTTATGGCGGCGGGGTCGGCCCAGATGCCTCTTTTTGCCTCGCGCGCCGCAGCCTCCGCCGCAAACAGCGCCGAAGCACAGTCTTTTTCCGCCACGGTGCCCGATACCAGTGCCTCGCCCTGCGCCAGAAGCAGGCCCTGGACCGATGTTTCGCCACCATCGATAAAGGCGAAAGCGGGTTGGCGGCCATAACGGTCGGGCGTGTCGTCCTCACCTCGCAATGTCACCTCGCGGCCGCCCACAAGGGCCGCCAGCGTCGGCGCGGCTTTTTTGGTCGCCACGGGCTCGATACCGGCGAGGCGGACCTCGCGACCGTCCTCCAGGCGAAATGTGCGCGCATCGATCACGGCGGCAACCCGGCCCTCACCCTGCCGTTCGAAGGAGCACCCCGTCGCCAGCGCAGGACCGGCCGCAGCAGCCACAAACATGACGCCCAACGGCAACGCCAACGCGACAAACGTTTCCCAGCGCTGTGCCGTTGCTGTTGCCGGGTTCATGCGCCGCTCACTGTCCGGTCCGATTGCTGTATGCTGACGACAGGCAGACCGGCTCATTATCCGAAATCGTTTTCAGGGCGAAGGGGAAGTCGATGGAAGTAAACGGCATCGCACATATTTTCCTGACCGCGTCGAATTTCGAACGGTCCCGCGAATTCTATCGCAAGCTGCTGCCGTTTCTCGGCATGAAGCCTGTCATCGACACCGACCAGGTCTATTATTGCGTGGGCGGCCGTACCGCGGTGGCGATCCGTGCGCCGGCGCCGGAGCACGCCGGCGCGGCCTTCGAGCAAAATCGTGTCGGCCTGCACCATCTCTGCTTTCGCGCCCGCGAGCGTGCCGACATTGATGAGCTGCATGGTTTTCTGTGCTCGTTCGATGTGAAGATCGTTCGCGCGCCGCGCGAGGATCAATGGGCGCCCGGTTATTACTCGCTGCTGTTTGAAGATCCCGACGGGATCAGGCTCGAGCTCAACCACGTTCCGGGAAAAGGGCTTCTGGCCTGAATCGCGCAAATACGAGCGCATTCCGTTTTGCGGAAATATCACGCCGCGACCGTCGCATCCCGCTCGCTGCTTGCCGGTGCGCATCGCATGCGGCATGATCGCGGCAACAGAAATTGAGGCCGCAAGACAACGCGGCATGTCGACAGGGAGGCTTCCATGAAGCGCGTTCTTTCCGGCGTTCTTGCCTCGGTGCTGGCCGTGGCCGCGACCGCGGCATTTGCGCAAAGCAAGCCTCCGCTGAAGCTTGGCGGCATCCTCGATATGTCCGGTCTCTACGCCGACATCACCGGGTCGGGCAGCGAGACGGCGGCGAAGATGGCCGCGGAAGATTTCGGCGGCGAGGTGCTCGGCCGCAAAATCGAGATCATTGCGGCCGATCATCTCAACAAGGCCGATCTTGCCGCCAATATCGCCCGCGACATGTTCGACAATCAGGGCGTCGAGATGCTGTTCGATGTTGCGGCGTCCGCCACCGCGCTCGCGGCCGGAGAGATCGCCAAGGCCCGCAACAAGATCGTGATCTTCAACGGTCCCGGATCGATCCGCCTGACCAACGAAGCCTGCGGCCCCTATACCGTGCATTATGTCTTCGACACCTTCGCACAGGCCAACGTCACCGGCCTCGCCGCCGTCAAGCAGGGCCTCGACAGCTGGTTCTTCCTCACCGCCGATTACGCCTTCGGACAGGATCTGGAAAAGGACACCACCAATGTGGTGCTGAAGTCCGGTGGCAAGGTGCTGGGCAGCGTCCGGCATCCGCTCAATACCTCGGATTTCTCGTCCTATCTGCTGCAGGCGCAAAGCTCGAAGGCCAAGGTGATCGGGCTCGCCAATGCCGGCGGCGACACCATCAATGCGATCAAGCAGGCGGCCGAATTCGGACTGATGAAGGGCGGCCAGAAGATGTCGCCGCTGCTCGCCTTCGTGACCGATATCGACAGCGTCGGTCTTGAGACCGCGCAGGGGCTGCTGCTCGCCGAAGCGTTCTATTGGGATCTCAACGACGACACGCGCGCGTTTTCCAAGCGCTTCATGGAACGCGTCAAGCGGGTGCCGACCGCGGCGCAAGTCGGCGTCTATTCCTCGATCACGCATTATCTGAAGGCAGTGAAGGCCGCGGGCACCACTGATTCAGCCGTGGTCATGAAGATCATGAAGGAAACTCCGATCAACGACGTGTTCGCCAAGAACGGCCGGATTCGCGAGGACGGCCGGATGGTGCACGACATGTACCTGTTCGAGGTCAAGAAGCCGTCGGAATCCAAAGCCCGCTGGGACGACTACAAGCTGCTCGCGACCATCTCCGGCAACGACGCGTTCCAGTCGATGGAACTGTCGCGCTGCCCGTTGGTGAAGAAATAGTCCGTCATTGCGAGGAGCGCGGCGACGAAGCAATCCATGCTTTCTCGGAGCGAGTTCTGGATTGCCTCGCTGCGCCCGCAATGACGGGAGAGATGGCGACGAATAATAACGAACAACACAAAGGCAAAATCTCATGAACAACGAAATGGTCCTCCAGAAACTCGACCAGGGCTTGCTCACTATCACCATGAACCGGCCCGACCGGCGCAACGCGCTCAATCCGGACATGACGCGGGGGCTGGTCGAGGCGGCGCGGCGGGCGGCGGAGGACCACGAGGTTCGCGCCGTTCTGCTCAAGGGCGCCGGCGGCACGTTCTGCGTCGGCGGCGATGTCAAGTCGATGGCGGAAGGGCGGGCGCCGCTGCCGTTCGAGGCCAAGATGGCCAATCTCCGGCGCGGCATGGAAGTCTCGCGCATTCTCCACGAGATGCCGAAACCCGTGGTGGCGCAGGTCGATGGCGCCGCCGCAGGCGCCGGGCTTTCGATTGCGCTGGCCTGCGATCTCCGGGTCGCGTCGGCTTCCGTCAAGATCACCACGGCCTTCGCCAAGGTCGGCTTGTCGGGCGATTACGGCGGCACCTATTTCCTGACCCATTTGCTCGGCAGCGCCAAGGCGCGCGAGCTTTATCTGACTTCGCCGGTGCTGACGGCGCAGGAAGCCTACGCTCTCGGCATGGTGACGAAGGTCGTTCCCGACGCAGAGGTCGACGCGGCGGCGCATGAGCTCGCGATGTCGCTGGCGCAGGGCCCCTCGGTGACGCTGGGCTACATCAAGCGCAACATCAACAACGCCGAACACATGTCGCTGGAGCAGTGCTTCGACGCCGAGGCGATCCATCATTCGCGCTCCGGCGAGACCGCCGATCACAAGGAAGCCGCGAAAGCCTTCGTCGAAAAGCGCAAGCCCGTGTTTCAGGGTCATTGAGATGGCTGGCTATATGAGGCTGCGGCAAATCTGCCTGGTGGCGCCGCATCTCGAACCTGTCATTGGCGATATCGCCGGCATCATGGGTCTCAACGTCTGCTATCGCGACGGCAACGTTGCCAAATATGGCCTCGAAAACGCGCTGCTGCCGGTCGATACCATCCTGCTCGAGGTGGTGGCGCCGTTCCAGCCTGGTACCGCGGCGGGGCGTTTCATCGACAAGACCGGCGGTCGCGGCGGCTATATGGCGATCTTCTGCTGCGACGATCCCGACGAGCGCGGACGGCATGCGAAGGCGATGGGCGTCCGCGTCGCCAATGTGATCGATCACGCGCCCTATCACGGCGTGCAACTGCATCCGCGCGATTGCCGCGCGGCGTTCATCGAATTCAATCACACCGCCGGCAGCGACGACATTCTCGGTGTCTATCCGCCGGCCGGGCCGGACTGGCAGCAATCGATCCGCAGGAACGTGACGCAAGCCCTCGTCGGCGTGGAGATGGAAAGCGGGGAACCCGAGGTGCTGGCCGAGCACTGGGGCAAGATCATCGGAGTTCCCGCCTCCAAAAATCAAAGCGGCGAGCCCGAGCTGAAGCTTCCCAATTGCAGCTTCCGCTTCGTCAAGGGAGCGAGCGACCTCATGAGCGGCCTGACGTTCAAGGTCGCGAATGTCGCCAAAGTGTGCGATGCCGCCAAGGCAAGGGGTCACGCGGTATCAGGCGATTCATTTGTTCTCGGCGGCGTCATGTTTCATCTCGTGGCGTGAGCGCTGCGATCGTTACCTCCGCCATTGCGAGGAGCCAACGGGTCTCGCCTTCGGCGAGCCCGATGACAGGCTCCGCGACGAAGCGATCCGTCTTTCCTCGGCGGCAATGGATTGCTTCGCGGAGCTTGTCGACGGGCAGCGCTTAGCGCCGACCCGTTGGCTCGCAATGACGGTCTCAAGAGTGCTAAACAATAAAAACAAAAAGGGACCGTTCTGAATGCCGCATCCACTCGATTCATTTTTTGCCCCTGCCAGCATCGCCCTGATCGGCGCCTCGCGTGATCTGGAGAAGATCCCGGGCCGGCTGCTGTCGATGCTGCGCAAGAACGAGTTTCCCGGCAAGATCTATCCGATCAATCCCAATTACGGCGATATCGACGGGCTGAAATGCTACCCCTCGATCGCGGATGTCGGGCAGCTGATCGACCTCGCCATCGTCATCATCCCGGCGCGCGCGGTGCTCGGCGCGCTCGAGCAATGCGCCGCCGTGGGCGTCAAGAACGCGGTGATCATCTCGTCGGGATTCGCCGAGGAGGGCGGCGACAGCGCCGCCATGCAGGACGCCATTGTGACGCTGGCGAAAAAGAGCGGCATGCGGATTTCCGGTCCCAATGCCGAAGGCTTTTACAGCCAGGTCCAGCGCGTCGCCGCCACCTTCAGCCCGACCGTCGATATCAAGCCGGGCGCGCCGCCATTGGTCGCGACCAAACGGCGTATCGGCATTGTGGCGCAAAGCGGCGGCATCGGCTTTGCGATCTATCACCGCGCCAAGGCGCTGGGCGTGGCGCTCAGCTACGTCATCAGCGCCGGCAATGAATCCGACCTCGGCGCCGGCGAATTCCTCGACTATATGGTGCAGGATGCCTCCACCGACGTGATCCTGCTGTTCATCGAGGGCATCCGCGACGTCGACAAGTTCCTCGTCGCCGCCCGCCGCGCGGCCGAAGCCGGCAAGCCTGTCATCGTGACCAAAGTCGGCCGCTCCGGTGCCGGCGAGCGCGCCGCGGCGTCGCATACCGCCAGCATGGCGGGCTGGTCCGCCGCCTATGACGCGGTGTTCGCAAAGTACGGTTTCATCGTCTCCAACGATCTCGACGAGGCCGTCACCATCGCCGCGATCCTCACCACCAACCCGCTTCCGAAAGGCGACCGCATTGCCGTTCTCACGGTGTCGGGCGGCGCCGGCATCTGGGGCGCCGATACGGTCTCGATGCAGGGCTTGCAGGTGCCGGAATTATCAAAACCGATCCAGGCGGAGATCGGCGCACTGCTGCCGTCCTATGGAGCGACCGGCAACCCGATCGACGTTACCGCGCAGGGCGTGCACAGCGGCGGCTTGCAGAAGAGCATCGATCTGCTCGACGTATCCGACGAGGTCGACTCCGTCCTGGTGGTGCTGTCGCTGTCGAGCGAAACGCGGATGCCGTTCAAACAGGCGGAACTGAAACCGATCGTCGAGGCCCAGCGCAAGCCGGTCGTGTTCTATTCCTATACGCTGCCGTCCGACTTCGCGCGCAAGGAACTCGCGGCATCCGGCGCGGTGGTGCTTTCGGGGTTGACGCATGTCGGCGTCGCCATGCGACAGATGGTGGCGCGCGCAAAGTTCAGGCTTGCGCCGCCGGCTGAACCCGGGGCATCGCCGCTGCGCGATATCGCCGCGCATCTGAAGTCTGCGACGCTTTCGGAATTCGACAGCAAGTCGCTGCTGCGCGAGGCCGGCATCGCGTTGCCCGATGAGGTGCTGGTGACCGAGAAAAGCGCGCTGGACGCGGCGATTGCCCGCGTTGGATTCCCGCTTGTGATGAAAATCCAGTCGCGCGACATCCCGCACAAGAGCGAGGTCGGCGGCGTGCGCGTCAATATCGCGACCAAGGGCGAGGTGTTCCTGGGCTACGAAGCGCTTAAGGAAAGCGTGCGCCGTCATCGGCCCGATGGGGTGATTCAGGGCGTACTGGTCGGTCCGATGGCGAAAAAGGGCGTCGAGATCATCGTCGGCACCTTGCTGGATGCGACCTTCGGTCCGATGATCATGGTCGGCCTCGGCGGCATCACCACGGAACTGTTCCGCGACGTGGTCTACCGCCCGGCGCCGGTCAGCGCAGTTGAGGCCTCCGCCATGCTGGCCGAACTGAAGGCCGCGCCATTGCTCAACGGGTTTCGGGGCGCAGCAAAGGCGGACATCCCGGCGCTGTCGCAACTGATATCGCAGGTCTCCGCGCTGGCCGCGCGGTTTAGCGGGGAGATTTCCGAGATCGAAATCAATCCGGTGCTGGTGCATCCGGTGGGGCAGGGTGTTACGATTGTCGATGCGCTGGTGGTGCCGAAGAAGTAACCCGCATCCTCAGCGAGTTGTCCCGGCGAACGCCGGAACTCATAGCCACAGATGCTGATGATGAATGAAGATGTCTACGCTCGCGCTCTATCGATAGGGCACGGCGTATGGGTCCCGGCGTTCGCCGGGACGACGCATTCGAAACGACTTCACCGTCCCTTGAAGTTCGCGACGCGGCGTTCCGCGGTGGCTTTGACGCCTTCCTTGAAATCCTCTGTTGTGCGCAGCCGGTTCTGCTCGACGAGTTCGTGATTGGTCGCGGCCAGCACGCGATCGGCGAGGCCGGCGCGCATCGTGGCGCGGGTCGAGATCAGGCCGAGCGGCGAGCATTCGGCGATCTCCTGGGCAAGCTTCATGGCCTCAGCGCGGACCTGGTCCTGCGGCACGCAGATATTGGCGAGGCCCATCCTTGTGGCCTCCTCGCCGGTCACCCGGCGGCTGGTATAGAAAATCAGTTCCGCATTGTTCTTGCCGACCAGTTCGGGAAGCGTCGCGGTCAGTCCGAAGCCGGGGTGAAACCCGAGCTTGGTAAAGTTGGCGGCGAAGCGCGCCTCGGCGCAGGTGACGCGAAAATCCGCCGACACTGCCAGACCGAGCCCGCCGCCGATGGCGGCGCCATGCACGGCCGCGACGATCGGCTTCTTGTTGCGGAAGATGCGGACCGCCTGGACGTAGAGGTGGTTGATCGGAAGGTTCGAGGCCGGATCGGTCTTGGCGCGTTCCTCGGCCTCCTGCCGGGCCGGATCGCCGAAATTGGCGCCGGCGCAGAATGCCTTGCCTTGTGCGGCCAGCACCGACGCGCGGATCTCGATATCCTTGTCGAATTCCTCCAGCGCGTCGGCAATCTGGTTGATCAGCGAGACATCGAAGAAGTTCAGCGGCGGTTTGCGGATTTCGATGATGCCGACGTGCCCGACCTTGTCGACGCCGATGTCTGTAAACTTGCTCATGTCCTGGTCTCCGATGAATGAAAGTACTGAAGCGGCCGAAGTGCGTACCCCGCCCATGGGGAGAGGGGGCGGTCTATCGAGGGACCGTAACCCCTCACCCGATATTCTCACTTCGTTCGAATATCGACCTCTCCCGATGGGAGAGGTTAGAAAGAGTGCCACGCCTAGCGCAGACCAAGTCCGCGGGCGATGATACCGCGCAGCACCTCGGTGGTGCCGCCCTGGATTGTCAGTTTGGGCGCGGTCTTGATCGCGAACGAAAGTTGGTTTTCCAGGGTCTCGTGGTTGCTTGCATCGGCATCGACGAAGGCGGCGAGGTCGCGTACCCGGTGCGGCAATTGCTGCTCCCAAACCGTGCCGATATCCTTGACGATCGAGGCTTCCACGACCGGTTCCTTGCCGGCCTGCAGCATGCCCGCGACCGAGACCGACATTCGCCGCATGGTGTGAAGCTGCGCCACCAGCCGCCCGATGCCTTCGGCGCTGCGGGTATCCGGATTCTTTCCGACCGCGCGAACCAGTTCGGTCAGCACGTAATAGGTTTCCAGAAAGCGTTCCGGCCCGCTGCGTTCATAGGCGAGCTCGGAGGTGGCCTGCTTCCAGGCGCCGTCGATTTCACCAAGCACGTGATCGTCGGGCATGAAGGCGTCGGTGAACACCACCTCGTTGAATTCGAACTGCCCGGTGATCTGCCCGATCGGATTGACCTTGATGCCGGGCGTCTTCATGTCGACCAGGAACTGCGTCAGGCCGTGGCGACGGTTTTCCTTGGTGGGCGGCGAGGTGCGGAAGATCGCGATCATGTAGTCGGCGATGTGCGCCGACGAGGTCCAGATCTTGGTGCCGTTGATCAGCCAGCCGCCGTCGGTCTTGGTCGCCTTGGTCTTGGCCGCGAACAGATCGGAGCCGGAATTCGGCTCGCTCATGCCGATCGCGAAACAGACCTCGCCGCGACAGATCCGCGGCAGGATGTCCATCTTGATGTGCTCGGGCGCGTATTTCAGCAGCACCGGCCCGCTCTGCCGGTCGGCCACGAAGAAGCGCCGGGTCGGCGCGTTGGCGACGCGCATCTCCTCGGTCACCACGTAGCGCTCCAGGAAGCTGCGCTCGTGGCCGCCATACTTCTTCGGCCAGGTCATGCCGAGCCAGCCGCGTTCGCCGACCCGGCGGCTGAACTCCGGCGCGTCGGTGTCTTCGCGGTTGGGCTTGTGCGGATCGAAGGTGCCCGCGGCGATTTCGTCGGCGAGGAATTTGCGCACTTCCTTGCGCAGTTTCTCGCATTCGGGCGGCAGGCGGATCGGATCGAAACGGAGGGCTGCGGTCATTTTTTAACTCGTCCCGGATGCAGATGTGTTTTTGAGATTGAGAGTCGGAATCTTGCAGCATCGGAAGCGCGCTCCCTCTCCCATGGGGAGAGGGTTGGGGTGAGGGGGTACGGTCTATCGTTAGGCCGTAACCCCTCACCCGGCGCTTCGCGCCGACCTCTCCCCCAGGGAGAGGTGAAGGAACCCGCACGTTGGGTTTTGTTCATGGACATACTCTAGCGCGATGCGACCAGCGGCCACAATTCGTCGGCGCCGCGCGCGGCAACCATCTTGCCGAGTTCCACCGCCCAGTAGCTCTCGGAGCCGAAATCGTCACGCCAGGCGAGGGCGCGCAGGGTGTAGCGATGCAGGATGTGCTCGATGGTAAAGCCGATCGCGCCATGCACCTGATGGGCGATCGCGCTGCCTTTTTCAGCTGCTTCCGAACAGCGGATTTTAGCCGCCGCCGCTTCGAGAAAGGCGGCGTCGTCGAACGCGGTGCTGTTGGCAAGGGTATCCGCCGCCGAAGTCGCCGCCGCGAGCGCGGCTGCGGATTCGCCGGCGAGCTTTGCGAGATTGTGCTGCACCGCCTGGAATTTCGAGATCTTCTTCTCGAACGCGACGCGCTCGTTCGAGTAGCGCACGCTGATATCGAGCATCGATTCCAGGGAGCCGGCAATTTGCAGGCTTCGCGCCACGCCGCCCATCAGCATGAGCCGCGCCTGGTCGAATCCCTTGGGCGCCGGCTTGATCGCCACCGGCACAACGTTGCTGAACGTCACGGTGTCGTTGGCGTCACTGGCGAGATTGAGGCCGGATTCGATCCGGCATTTGGTGGCCTCGACCAGCGCGATTGAAAGGCCGCCGCTTCCCTGCGCCAGCACCGCGATGTGCTTCGCATCCTTGGCAAAGGGAACGCCGCGGGCGCGGCCGGACAGGGTGCCGTCGGCGTTGAGCGCAATGCGGTCCTTGGGGCTCACGGGAGCGATCGTCATCATGCCGTCCGGCGACGCAATCCTGGCTTGTGCCAGCAGCCACCCCGCCAGCATGGTCTCGGCGAGTGGCACGGCAATCGCGAAGCGGCCGGCCGAACTCAACACGCTGAAACCTTCGGCCATGCTGGCGCCCGAGCCGCCACAATCCTCCGGCACCCAGGACAGCGGCAGGCCCGCCTCGGTCAGCGCCTGCCAGAGCGGCGCTTTCCAGCTGCCTTTCTTGTCACTGTTGATGGTTTGGGCGTCGGCGAGATCGGCGAAAATACGTTCCGCGGTCTCGGCAACAATGTTCTCACTTTCCGCCACAGCGTTCCCCGTCTTGAATTGGCACACATCCGGCCCGGCCATCATGCCAGGCACCGCGTGCGGTGTTTTCTTGCACCGGATGATGGGCAAAAGCCATGGCCATGACAAGCGCCTGTCTCCGCAGGGCAGCCTGCGAGGGTGACATGCAGCCAGAACTAATTCCGCCCAACGAAACTTTCGCGGATTTGCAGGCATCTGCCCGCGCGATATGGTAGCCCGCTACGAGGCTCAAAATCGATATGGGGAAATGCGGATGTCGAAGGATGGTTTGTGCGCGATTGTAACGGGTTCGGCGTCCGGCCTGGGGGCCGCGACCGCGGCCATTCTGGCCAAGGGTGGCGCGCGCATCGTCGTCAATTATTCTTCCAGCCAGAAGGAAGCCGAGCAGACCGCCGATCTCTGCCGCAGCGCGGGCGGCGAAGTGGTCGTGGTGCAGGGCGATGTCTCCCGCGACGAGGACTGCAAGAAGATCGTCGCCGCTGCAGCCCCCTGGGGGCGCCTTGATGCGCTGATTAATAACGCCGGCACCACCAAGCATATGGCGCACGATAATCTGGACGGCTTGTCGGCTGAGGATTTTCAGCGGCTGTTTGGCGTCAACACCATCGGTCCGTTCCAGATGGTCCGGGCGGCACGCAGCCTGCTGGAAGCGGGCGCGAAGGCGTCGGGGCGCGCGTCGGCGGTTGTCAACGTCTCGTCGGTGGCAGGCATCAGCGGCATCGGCTCGTCGATCGCCTACGCCGCGAGCAAGGGCGCGCTCAACACCATCACGTATTCGCTGGCGCGCGCGCTGGCGCCGCTGATCCGCGTCAACACCGTGTGTCCCGGCTATATCGATACGCCATGGTTCACCAAGGGCCGCGGCGAGGCCGGCGCCAAACAGGTGCGCGACAATGTCATCGCCAAGGTGCCGCTCAAGGTCGCTTCAACCGCCGACGATATCGCGACCCTGGTGTGTTTTCTCGCGACGCCGGCCTCGAGCAACATGACCGGCGAACTGGTGCGGATGGATGCCGGGCTGCATCTGATTACGTGAGACGTAGAGTTGTCATTGCGAGCGGAGCGAAGCAATCCATCGCTCAACGAAAAAGAAAGAATGGATTGCTTCGTCGCTGCGCTCCTCGCAATGACGGGGAGAAAGGTCCAATCCGCCTCTACCTGTTGCCCGGATCGGAAATCATCCGCCTCGCCACCAGCCTGTTCCAGATGAACAGCACCACCAGAGCGCCGACCGTTGCGGTGATAAATCCGGCGCCCTGATCGGGACCGTAATGGCCGATGGCCTGGCCGATCCAGGTCGCGAGAAACGCGCCGGCAATGCCGAGCACGGTGGTCAGGATGAATCCGCTGGGATTGTTCGGGCCCGGCGAAAGCAAGCGCGCGATGATCCCCGCGACAAAGCCGACGATGATGACCCAGAGAATGCCGCTCATGGTTGTCGTCCCTTTTCGAAAAACGAAAGCCTCAAATGATGATATCGCGCGGCGCAAGCCGCGGCCGTATCGACTGTCGTCAGATCCGGCCCGACAATTCGCTTTCGGTCGGCAGGCGTCCGTCGGGTGTCAAATGGTTGATCACGTCGGGCAAGTGCTGGCTGAGTCCGGCCAGCAATTCGTCGCGCGACATTCCGCTTTGCGACACCAGATGATCGATTTTGTCGGCGCCCAGCGCATTCGCCAGATCATTCGGCGAGATCGACTTGTTCGGGCCCGGGCTCACCCATGAATTGGCGACTTCCCCCTGACCGTTCTGCTGGAACTGCTTGAGCAGGTCGCCGAGCCCGCCGCTGATCACGCTTCCGGCAGCGCCGCCCGCGAGCAGGCCGCCCAAACCACCCTTGAGAAGATCGCCAAGACCTCCGCCGCCCATGCCGCCGCCGGGCAGGCCGGCATTCACCGGCGATGGGGCCGGCGCCGGCGCCGCACTTGGCTGGCTGCCGCCGAGATGCTTGACCGCCTTGTAGGCGAGCAGCGCAAGGATCGCCATGGTCATCGGCGACATGCCGCCGCTGCTTTGAGCGTTCGGATTGCTCGGGCCGCGCGGGCCATTCTGCATGCCGTTGAGTACGTCGAGTAAACCCATTGTTCTCTCCTGACGCGTGCCCTGCCCAACGCAAACATAACGGCGGGCCATGACCGTTACAAGGCACGGGCCATCAGGGCCGTTGGCCTCCACCGTCACGCGATGGGCATCGCACGGCAATTCTGCTATCGAGCCTGGCGGCACTGATGGAAATGGCGGAATGATTTCGAACAGGCCGATCGGCATCGCGGGAGCCGGCAGCATTGGCTGCTTTGTCGGCGGCATGCTGGCGGCTTCCGGCCGGCATGTCGTGATGCTGGCACGCCCGCGCGTCATCGAGGAAATCGGCTGTAACGGGCTGCATCTGACGAGCTTCGAGGGTTTTGATCGGCGACTTCCATCGAACGCGCTGACGCTGTCCGAAGATCCTTCCATATTTGGCGACGCCGGCGTGATGCTGGTCACGGTCAAGAGCGCGGATACTGCCGAAATTGCGGACGCCATCGCAAAGCATGCTCCAGCTGACGCTGTCGTCGTCAGCCTGCAGAACGGCGTCGGCAATGTATCGGTGCTGCGCGAGCACCTGCCGGCGCGGCGCGTGCTGGCGGGGATGGTCCCGTTCAATGTGATCGCGCTCGGCAACGGCCGGTTTCATCGCGCCACCTCGGGCGACATCGTGCTCGAACAGGACGAGGCAGGCACCGCGGACCAGCTCTCGGTGCCCGGGCTGAAAATGCGCGCCACCGCCGACATCGCCGGCGTGCAATGGGGCAAGCTGCTGTTCAATCTCAATAACGCGCTTAACGCGCTGGCCGATCTGCCGCTGCGCCAGCAGCTCGCGCAGCGATCCTGGCGCAGATTGTTCGCGGACCAGATGGCGGAGGGGCTGGCCGCGATCAGGGCGGAAGGCATCAAGCCGGTGTCATCGACGCCGCTCCCGTCAGGCTGGATACCGTCTTTGCTGCGGCTGCCCGACGCGGCGTTCGGCCTGGTGCTCGGACGAGCCATGAAGATCGATCCGGAAGCGCGCTCCTCGATGTGGGAAGACCTGCAGCGCGGCCGCCGCACCGAGATCGATTATCTGCAGGGCGTCATCACCGGGATTGCCGACCGGCGCGGGCTGCAGGTGCCGTTGTCGCGCCGTGTTGTCGCGCTGATCAAGCACGCGGAAGCCGCCGGCAAGGGCTCCCCCCGCCTTACGCCGGAGCAAATCAGGCAGTAGGATTTACTTCATCACACGCACGTGCCTTGAAATCGCGACCATGAACGGCGAATTTCGCATAAGAGGTCACGCCGGAGGAAAGCCATGAAACGATTTTACGCGAGCTGTGCCATCGCTGCTGTCGCGGCTCTCGGCGGTTGGACGTCGATCGCGCCGGCCCGTGCCGCGCCGCCGACGGTCACGCCGTCGCCCGGATATGACGCGCGATTGCAGGAGCAGCGAGCCGGGCAGGCGATGTCTGAACCCGTGGTGCCCGCGCCAAAGCCGGTTTCGCGGCACCCGGTCAAGCGCGTCCATCATCGCGCGTATTGAAGACCCGTTGCTGCCGATGCGATGATGGGCAGACTTAAATGTCGGCCGTGTCTGGTCAGCCGCGCTTGGCCTTGCTCGTCGAAGCGCCAAACAGCGTTTTCTTCAGATTCTTGATTTTCTCGGAAAGCACCGGCCACTCGCAGGAAAAGGTGGAATGTTTCGCGCAGTTCGCTCGCGCGCGCGCCTTCAGCTCGGCCGCCTTCTTGTTGGGCGCCTCCACCGGCAGGGGTATCGACGTCTTTTCATTCCGCAGAGAGGCCTGCTCATCGCGAAACGAGGCTGGCTCGTTGCGTACCGAGCCTTCCTGCTGCTGCTTTTCCATCAGCGACGCTGCGATGAAGCTGCGCCGCTGCTTGTCGAGGAAAGCGGTATACTGCTCGTCGATGTGCTTCTGCTCTTCTGCGGTCGGATTGGGCCCCGCGATATCGAAGCTCCGGTTCTGCATAAAGTCGTAATAGGTATAGCCGCCGCCGGGTTTACGCCGGCCGGCAAATTTCGCGTTGCATGCGGCAAGCTCCGACGCCCGCGTTTCCTTGGTCGCGGACTTCTCGGCGAGGTCGGCGCATTCCTCGAAATCGACCGGAGTGCGCGTGCTCCACCATTGTGCATGGGCGCGCACTGGCGGCAGCGCGATGCAGCCGGCGACCGCGGCCGTCAGCAGCACGGATTTGCGTGATGCGGTCACGGACAATTTTCCTCACGCACGATCAAGACGAATCTCACGACATGATTTATACGGATTGTCGCCATGATTGGCTACGCGGATTGTCGCCATTCCGGGCCGGCTTGTCACCCGGGAACTTGGGGTTTTTCCCGCTCGAGTTGCGTGCCGCTCGCGTGCTGTGACAGGCGCGACACATCACGAGGGGTTGCAATGGGGCAGGTTGCACGGCCGATGCGAATATCGGCGCCATCCGGACACTGGCGATCATTCGTGTGCTCTGGTATGGAGCTTTCGAGTGCCCGCGTCTACCCCGCGGGCCTTCGGTCCCGTAGCTCAGCTGGATAGAGCGGCGGTTTCCTAAACCGTAGGTCGCATGTTCGAGTCATGCCGGGATCGCCAACGCTCAAGTCACTGCAGTTTCAATGAAAACCGAAATTCTCGGCGAGCGCTCCCTCGTTTGAAGGATGGCGGAAGCCGTTCCGGGCAAATCCGGTCGCCGAAAGTATCGTCGTCAAACAGCGGCTTTGACGGCGGCTTCGTCGCTGATTTGGATCTCGGTGGGCGCGCTGTCTAATTTCGATGCAATGCCGAGGCGGCCAAACAGGCCGGCATCGCGGGAGGTTTGCGGATTCCTGGTGGTCAGCAGGGTATCGCCGATAAAGATGGAATTGGCGCCGGCCACGAAACACAGCGCCTGTAATTCGTCCGTCATATACTGACGGCCCGCCGACAGCCGCACGACGCTCTTTGGCAGCATGATCCGCGCCACCGCGATCACGCGCACCAGCGAGATCGGGTCGGGACGTTCGGCGGTGTTCTTGACCGGTACACCTTCGACTTCATTCCACATGTTGATCGGAACGCTTTCGGGGTGGGCCTCCAGATTGGCCAGCAGCATCAGCATGCCCAGGCGATCGTCGACGGTTTCTCCCATTCCGACGATGCCGCCGCAGCAGACCTTGAGCCCCGCCTTGCGCGCATGCGAGAGGGTTTCGATCCGGTCCTGCAGGGTGCGGGTGGTGATGATCTGGCCGTAGAATTCGGGTGAGGTGTCGACGTTGTGATTGTAGAAATCGAGCCCCGCTTCCTGCAAACGCCGCGCCTGATCCTCGCTCAGCATGCCCAGCGTCGCGCAGGTTTCCATGCCGAGGTTCTTGACCGCGCTGACCATCTCGCACACCCGGTCGAGATCCCTGTCCTTGGGATTGCGCCATGCAGCGGCCATGCAGAACCGGCCGGCGCCGGCATCGCGGGCGCGCCGTGCGGTCTCGACCACCGCAGAGGTGTCCATCAGCCGGGTCGCCTTGACGCCGGTGTCGTAGCGGGCGCTCTGCGAGCAATAGCCGCAATCCTCCGGGCACCCGCCAGTCTTGATGCTGAGCAGGCTTGCGATCTCGACGTGATTGGGATCGAAGTTGCGCCGATGGATGCTTTGCGCCCGGAAGATGAGATCCGCGAACGGCAGATCGTACAGCGCTTCGGCTTCCGCCCTTGTCCAGTCGTGGCGCGGAGGATCGAATGTGTTGCTGTCGTCGTTGATCGAATCCCGCGACACACTCATACTGCGATCCCTGGTTTGGTGATTTTGCCGGAGCGATGTCCCCGCAACGGAGGCACTTACGACCACATGGCCGATTTGCTGTCAATCTGGTTTGCGCATCGCTGGTCAGGCTCGCGGATTGTCCGGTATCGAAGCGTCCCGATCCCGCGTACAATGCTCTGATCAGGACTACCGGCACGCAGAATGCAACCAATCGGCAAGATGCAAACCGTCAGCGCACAAAAACTTGAGATCGAGATCGGGAGTGCGAATTCCGTTTCCGCGCTTCTCATCCACCCGCCGCAGGCGCGCGCGTGTTTTGTCTTCGCCCATGGCGCGGGCGCCGGCATGACCCATCCATTCATGGAGACGTTTGCAGTGGGCCTTTGCGAACGCGGCGTTGCGACCTTGCGTTATCAGTTTCCTTACATGGAAAAAGGCAGCAAGCGGCCGGACCCGCCGGCGGTCGCACAAGCGGCCGTGCGAGCCGCCGTGGCGAAAGCCGAGCAGCATTGCGGCAAGTTGCGGCTGATTGCGGGCGGAAAATCGTTCGGCGGACGCATGACATCGCAAGCGCAGGCAAAGGCGCCGCTGGCGGGTGTCGATGGCCTGGCCTTTGTGGGTTTTCCGCTGCATCCCGCAGGCAAGCCGTCCACCGATCGGGCCAAACACCTGGACGAGGTCCATATCCCGATGCTGTTTCTGCAAGGCAGCCGCGACAACCTTGCGGAATTGAGCCTGCTCGAACCGGTCGTCAAAAGCCTCGGACCCTCGGCGTCGCTGCATGTCGTCGAAGCGGCCGATCATTCGTTCCACGTTCCGGCGCGCTCGGGGCGGAACAATCAGGAGGTGATGAACGAAATCCTGGATGCGTTCACGGCGTGGACCGGCATGGTCGAGACCAGCGCGGCCTCCAGGCAAGAGTAGCCCGATGGCTTCATCCGGATGGCTTTTCTGTGTTAGGTTGGATCATGCCTGCAACAAAAATCCTGATCGTCAATCCGAACACGACGGCGTCAATGACGAAGACCATTGCTGCCGCGGCGCGCGCCGTCGCGGCACCGGGGACCGAAATATCGACGGTAACGTCGTCGATGGGACCGGCCTCGATCGAGGGCTTTTATGACGAAGCCTTTGCCGTTCCCGGCTTGATCCAGGCGCTCCTGAACGCGCCCGATGCCGATGCCGGCATTATCGCGTGCTTTGACGATACCGGGCTCGATGCCGCGCGATCCGTCGCGCGGTTCCCGGTGGTCGGCATTTGCGAAGCGGCGCTGGTGACCGCGGGACAGGTTGCAAAACGCATCGCGGTCATCACCACGCTGCCGCGCTCGGTCGTGCCGCTCGAAGAACTCGTGCGCCGTTATGGTTTTGCGGAAAGAGCGTCGGTTACCGCGTGCAATGTCGCGGTGCTCGACCTCGAAAGGCCGGGCGCCGGTGCAAAGGAGAAGCTCGAAGCCGAGATTGCGCTGGCGATGGACAAGGGCGCGGAGGCCATCGTCCTTGGTTGCGCCGGGATGGCCGATCTTGCTGCCGCGCTTTCGCAGAAGTTCGGCGTTCCCGTCGTGGACGGCGTCGCGGCTGCGGTGAAGCAGGCCGAAGCGCTGGCTGGCCTGGGACTCACGACGTCCAGGCGTGGTTGCTATGCGTTTCCGGCCGCGAAAACCTATTCGGGTCTGCTTGAGGAATTTGCGCCGAAAACCTCAGCCTGAGCGCTGTGCGCCATAGGTCTTGTCGCGCAGCCGCCGCATTCCGGTCAGCCAGCGCTCGACGCTCGAGGCTTTCCGCTGCATGTATTCGTGAACCTGCGGATGCGACAAAATCAGAAAGCGCTCGGCTTCCATCGCCTCGATCACCATGCGCGCCACCTCAGGAGGCTGCAGCACGCCGTCGACCCGCGCGGCGCTGGGGCCGGGTGTGGTCATGCCGGTCTGCACCGACTGCGGACACAGCACGGAAACGCGGATGCCACGGTCGGCGTATTGAATGGCGAGATGCTCCGCCAGCGCCACGGCGGCGCTCTTGGTCACGCCATAGGGCATCGAGTTCAGCGATGCCAACAGGCCGGCGGCGGATGCGGTATTGAGGAGATAGCCGGAGCCTCGCGCCAGCATGCCCGGCACCAGCGCGCGCGCCGCGAACACGTGGCTCATGACATGCACCCGCCAGCTGACGTCCCAGTCCGCATCGGACGCGGTCTCTTGTCCCTTGCGCGAGAGGCCGGCGTTGGAGAAGAACACGTCCACCGGCCCATACTTCGCCTCGGCCGCCGCGATCAGCGCCTGGATGTCGGCTTCCTGTCCGACATCGGCGGTTACGGCCAGCCCGTCGATGTCCCCGGCGACGTTCGCCAGCCGGTCGCGCGACGCCTTGAGATCGGCAACCACCACGCCGCGCGCGCCGGCTTCCGCATAGGCGCGGGCCACCGCCTCGCCAATCCCGCTCGCCGCTCCCGTAACCACACAGACCTTGTCCTTGACGCGCATGCTGCAGCCTTCCATTTTTCGACGAAAGTTCGGATTACATCTGCATCCTCGCTGCGGTTCAACCTGCGTAGAGTCCCTTTTCCCGCGCCTGACGGATGGCGAGGGCCGCCATCAAATCGAGCATCGGCGTGGAAAGTCCCGCGGTCCTCGCGAAGGCGGCGGGGGCGCGGACCAGCACGTCGATCTCCATCGCCCGGCCGAGCTCGTAATCCTGCAATATGGAAGGCTTGTGATTGGGCGCCGGTCCGGTGCGGGTGGCGCGCTGGACGTCAGGGAAACAGCTTTGGCTGATGCTGTTGGCCTCATCGAGCAGGCGCGGCACCACATCGCGCAACGCCGGATCGTCCCGGACCGCCCTGGCGGTTTGTCCGGTCAGCAGGCACAGCACCGACAACGACATGTTGGTCAACAGCTTGGACCAGATCGTCTCCCTGATCCGCGCGACCGGCGGCGACTGGATCGACGCCGCCTCGATCGCGGCGCGCAGTTGTTCGATCCGGGTGGTCGCACGGTCGTCGCATTCGCCGACCCTGAGCACGTTCCGATCGGGCGAGAGATTGGCGACGATTCCGGGTTCGACGACCTCGTTCGACGAAAAGATCACGCCGCCGATGATGCGCTCTCTGGGGATCGCGGCGCGCAACTGGCCGCCTGGATCGAGAAAGCCGAGGTCGGGCGGCGGCGGATGATCGGCGGCAAGGCCGATATCGTACCACCAGGGAATGCCGTTCAAGGCGAATACGATGCCTGTATCGGCGCGCAGCAGCGGCCGCAACCCGGCGGCCAGACTGCTCAAGCCCGTCGCCTTCAATGTGCTGATGACGACATCCTGCGGACCCAGCACCGCCGGGTCGTCGGATGCCTTGACGCGCGCCGAGAACTCGGCGTCACCGACGCGAAGCTTCAGGCCCTTGGCCTTCACTGCCTCGAGATGTGGCCCGCGCATGACGCAGCAGACCTCATGTCCGGCCAGCGCGAGCCGCACCGCAAGATGACTGCCGACGGCGCCGGCGCCAAAAATGCATATCCGCATCGGGAGAATGTCCTGTTAGCGAGCAAGATGACCAAGCGCCATATTCCATGGGCTTGCTTCGTAGCGCAACCTGTCGTCATGCAGGCCCCGCCATCGCCAGGCGCACGGGCGGGACGACCTTGCCGCGACCGCGGAAATGCCGCATCCTGTTCGCAAGTCCGTTGTTCCGGGAAATGTCGGAAAATAAAAGCAGAGCGGGGAGGACGTAACCATGATTACCGCGATTGTCCGTTTCAAGCTGCCCTCCACCATCGATGCCGCGAAAGCGGCTGAGCTGTTTCAGGGCTCGGCACCCAAGTACCAGGGCCTCGCCGGCCTCATTCGAAAATATTATTTGTTCGACGCGGAAAGCCGGACCGGCGGCGGCTGCTATCTGTGGGAGAGCCGCGAAGCCGCCGACCGCGTCTACAATGCCGAATGGCGCAAGATGATTGCCGAGCGCTATGGCGCGCCCCCTGAGATCAGCTTTTTCGAGACGCCGGTCGTTGTCGACAACACCATCGGCAAGACCATCCTCGACGCGGCGGAATAATAACGATCGCCCTGGTGCGAGAGGATCTTCAATGCCAGCCAATCCAGTCCTGTGGGAACTCGACGAACGCGGTGTCGCGACGGTTACGTTGAACCGGCCGGAGGTCAACAATGCCTATGATGCGGGCCTTATCGGTGGCGTGCTCGCGGCGATGGATGAACTGAGCCGAAAGCCTCTGCTTCGCGTCGTCGTCCTGAAGGGCAATGGCAAGCATTTCCAGGCCGGCGCCGACCTGAAATGGATCAATGACGTGAGGCCGCAATCGCCTGCCGAGAACGAGGCGGTGTCGCAAGCCACTTTCGAAGCCGTGCAGCGATTGAACCGGCTGCCGATCCCGACCGTGGCGTTGGTTCAGGGCGGCTGCTTCGGCGGGGGCACCGGCGTGATTTCTGCTTGCGACGTAGTGATCGCGGCCGACAACGCGCTATTCTCGATCACGGAAGTTCGCTGGGGGCTGACCGCCGCGATCATCATTCCGCAACTATGCGACGCCATCGGCGTCCGCCAAGTCCGCCGCTATGCGCTGACCGGCGAGCGGTTTGGCGCGCAGGAGGCACGCCGCATCGGTCTGGTGCACGAGGTGGTGCCGCTGGCCGATCTGGAAGCGGCTGGCTCAAAAGTCGTGGAGCAATTGCTGGCCAACGGCCCCGAGGCCTTGGCCGAAACCAAGGCGTTGGCGATGGAAAGCTCGTTCGGCGGAATGAGCGTGGAAGACGACGCCTATGCGCGCCTCGTCCGCATGCATGCGGCCAAGCGCCAGACCAGGGAAGCCTCGGAGGGGCTTGCGTCGTTCGCCGAAAAACGCGCGGCCAACTGGCTGGGTGGCAAGACGTAGACCATCAAGCATGCGAGTTGATCGAATCTTTCGATCCGCCAAGGGACATCAAAATGGCCTGCCGCTCGACAAATCGAACGATCATTTGCCTTGCCGCGGCGAGCATGATGCTGGTTCCGGCTCAAGGCGCCGAAGCTCGGAGCCAAAAAGCTGAAAGCCAAGCAGCGCAAAACCAGGCCCAAAAGCAACGAGGGCCTGGACCGCTTGAATTGCGCGAATTGCCCAAGGGCGGAGCCGACGGATTTGTAACGATCATTGGGGGCGACAATCTCAAGATCTGGAAAGGGCTCCCGAACTATTGGTATTCAAGGGGTGGCGTTCTCGGCGGCCACGAAACCAAGGAAAATTCAAAACAGACCTTCCTGGTTCTCCCGTATCGCCTGCGCGACTTCGAATTACGTCTGAAATACAGATTCCTCACACCCGAGGGCAACTCCGGGATTCAGTTTCGTTCGCGGATGCTGGATCCGGAGACCTGCCGCGTCGGCGGTTATCAGGCGGATATCGATGCGACCGGGAAATTCGATGGTTCCCTGTACGACGAGGCCGGTGTCGCCGGCGGACGGGCAACGCTGAGCGATCGTGGCGCGAGGACGACATGGAACGCAGAGAACCAGCGCAGCGCGACGAGGTTCGCGGATACGCAGGAGTTGCTCAAGGTCGTCCACATCGGTGATTGGAACGAGGTTAAACTGGTGGCCCGGGGCAATCATATCACTTACAGCATCAATGATCGCGTCATGACGGAGTTGATCGATGAAAGCCCGAATGCCGTGCGCGACGGTTTTCTGGCGCTTCAGCTTCATGAAGGGTTCACGATGGATGTGCAGTTCAAGGATGGAAAGGTGAGAAAGCTCGACTAGCCGCGCAGCCCCTTCACGCGATAGCAATAAACATTCGTTCGGGGCATGATCACCAATTCACCATCCGGGAAAGCTGATTTGACATCCAAAACCATCGAAGAGCCTGCACGTCAGGTGCCGCTGTATGGCGAGTATGAAGTGGCCGTGCTCGGCGGTGGACCCGCCGGCATCGCCGCCGCGGTCGCTGCCGCGCGTGCGGGCCGCCGCACGCTGCTGATTGAGCGTTACGGGTTCCTCGGCGGCATGGGGACAGCGGCGGGTGTCACCAATTTCTGCGGGCTGCATGCCAATGTCCATGGCGAAATGCATCGGGTGGTGCAGGGGGTCGCCTCCGATCTGCTCGGTCGCATCGATCGTCTCGGCGGACTCAATGTGCCGCATCTGATCCTCGGGAAGATCCTGGCGCAGGCCTATGACACCGCGGCCTACAAGATTGCGGCCGACGACCTGCTGGCGAGCCACGGGGTGGACATTCTGTTCCATGCGCTCGGCGCCGGCGTGGTGATGCAGGATGAGCGTCGCATCAACGCCCTGATGGTCGAGACCAAGGCCGGACGTCAGGCCGTGCTTGCGGATATCTTCATCGATTGCTCCGGCGACGGCGATCTCGCGGCCTGGGCCGGGGCGCGCTATGAGGTCGGCGACAATGCCGGCAGCATGCTGTATCCGTCGATGATGTTCCGCCTCAACGGCATCGATCCCGACAAGGCCGGTGATGCCTGGCGGACGATCCCGGCATTGATGGAGCAGGCCGAAGCCGCGGGCACGCATCGTTTCCCGCGCAAGGCTGCGATCGTGCGGCCGCAGCGTTCGCAAATCGAATGGCGGGTGAATTTCACCCAGCTTGCGCGCGAGGACGGGACCGCGATCAACGGCCTCGAACCGGACGATCTGACGCGGGGCGAGATCGAGGGACGCCGTCAGGCCGTCAACGCCTTCAATTTCCTGCGCACGGTGCCGGGGTTCGAGAAATCCTACATCGTCGATTTGCCGCCGCAGCTCGGCATCCGCGAAACACGGCGCGTGGTCGGCGGCTATATGCTCTCAGGCGAGGACGTGCTTGGCTGTGCTTCGTTCGACGACACGATCGGCGTCAACGGCTGGCCGATGGAATCACATGTCGCGGGTGACGTGATCTTCAAATTTCCGCCGATCCCGGAATCGCGCGGCTTCAATGAATTGCCGTATCGCATGCTGGTTCCCGAAAGTGTCGACAATCTGCTGGTGGCAGGCCGCTGTGCCTCAATGACCCATGACGGGCAGTCGGCGGCGCGGGTCTCCGGCGCGTGTTTTGTCATGGGCGAGGCGGCGGGCGCCGCCGCGGCGCTGGCGCTGGGTGGCAACACGATCCTGCGTGACATCGCGGTGGAAAAGTTGCAACAGCAATTGAAACAACAGGGGGCCTTCCTCGGGCAGGATCAAGCGATCCCGGAAGGCTTATGATAGACGGCCTGTGACCAAGGACGGAGGAAACTGGATGCTGCGGTACATTCGCGCCGGAATCGCGCGGCTCGCGGTCGCGGGTTTGCTTGCGATCGCGGCGACCGGGCTCGCCCGGGCCGACGAAGCGCTGAAGGCCAGGATCGGCGTGCTCCGGCTGTCGTCATCGGCGCCGGTGTTCATCGCGCAGGACAAGGGCTATTTCCGCGACGCCGGTCTCGATGTCGAATTGAAATTCTTCGATGCCGCGCAGCCGATCGCGGTCGCGACTACCTCGGGCGATATCGATTTTGGCATCACGGCCTTCACCGCGGGGCTCTATAATCTCGCCGGCAAGGGCACGCTGAAAGTGATCGGCGGCATGAGCCGCGAAAAGGCCGGCTATCCCTTGATCGGCTATTTTGCCAGCAACAATGCCTATGCGGCCGGCCTCAAGACCCCGAAGGATCTCGCCGGCAAGCGCGTCGCGGTAACGCAGACGGGCTCCAGCTTTCACTATTCACTCGGCCTGCTCGCCGACAAATACGGTTTCAAGCTCAGCGAGGTGAAAGTGCTGCCGCTGCAGTCGCTGTCGAATGCCGCGGCCGCGCTGAAGGGTGAAACCGTCGATGCCGCTTTGTTGCCCGCCTCGACCGCGCGGACGCTGATGGACGCCGATGGTGCAAAGCTGTTGGGTTGGGTCGGCGACGAGACGCCGTGGCAGCTGGGGGCGGTGTTCGCCTCGCCCAAGACATTGACCAACACGCCGCTGGTGACAAAGCTTCTCGGTGCGCTGGCGCGCGCCGACCGCGAATATTACGATGTCATTCTGGCGGCGGTGAAGGAAGGCAAGGCGCCGATCAACGACAAGACGAAGTCGCTATTGGAGATCATCGCCAAATACACCAACCTGCCGGTGGAGCAGGTGGTCGGCAATTGCGCCTATATCGATCCCGACGGCAAGCTCGACGTCAAGAATGTCGGCAACCAGATCGAATGGTTGCAGGAGCAGGGCTTCGTCGACAAGGGATTCAATGCCGACGCCATCATCGTCAAGGATTTTGTAAAGCCGGATTGATGCGCCAATTCAATACCAAACCGTCATTGCGAGCGCAGCGAAGCAATCCATTACTGGAGCACAAAGAAAAGTGTGGATTGCTTCGTCGCTTCGCTCCTTGCAATGACGGGAAATACCACCTCAACCCAGGGCTGTGCTTCGAGTCTCGCTCTCAGGATGACGGGGATGGTTCGAGTGTGTCGCAATGGATCGCAAGCTTCGGAGACAACACCTGATGGATCTGATCTCGGACCATATCAGCCACCGCTTCGGCGCGCTCGACGTACTCGACGACGTGTCGTTCACGGTTCGCGCCGGCGAGGTGGTTGCGATTGTCGGGCCCTCCGGCTGCGGCAAGAGCACGCTGTTGTCGATCCTGGGCGGGCTGCTGCGGCCAGGTGCGGGCGCGGCGGAACTGCGCGGCGCGCCGCCGCCCGGGAGCCTCAATCCGCTGACGTTCGTGTTTCAGGATTTTGCGTTGTTGCCCTGGTCCACGGTCGAACAGAACGTCGAATTCCCGCTGCTGCATACGGCGCTCGGCATCGCCGAGCGCCGTGCCGTCGTCGACGACGCCCTGCGCCGCACCGGCCTGTCGGATTTTCGCGCTACCTACCCGAAGCAATTGTCAGGCGGCATGCGGCAGCGCGTCGGCATCGCGCGCGCGCTGGCGGTGCGGCCCGCGATCCTTCTGATGGACGAACCGCTATCGGCACTGGATTCGCAGACCCGCGAATTGCTGATGGAGGATTTCATTCGCCTGCTCGCCGATGGATCGATGGGCGCGGTCTATGTGACGCACAATCTCGAGGAAGCGGTCCGGCTTGCCGATCGGATCGTCGTGCTGTCTCGACGGCCGGGCAAGGTCCGAGAGGTCGTCACGATTCCACTCACGCGGGGCGAACGCGGGGGCATAGGAGCACGTGGCCAGCTGCTCGCGCTGCAGGACCAGTTGTGGTCGCTGATCCGCGAACAGGCGATCGATGCCGAGCGCGAGGTCCAGCATGCTTGAACGCTCAAGCGCCACCGAAGGTTTGCCGCAGGCCGATGGCAAGGCCGAGGCGCGGCAGGTCGCGTTTCGTGGCGCCGGCTTCACGCCGATGGCGGGCCGCGCTTCCGGCTGGATCGCTCTCGCGCTGGCGATCGGGTTGTGGCAGTTGGCCGGCAGCACCGGCTGGGTCAATCCGCTGTTCCTGCCGGCGCCGTCCGCGATTGCGGTTGCGATCTACAAGCTTGCGGTGAGCGGCGCGCTTTGGCATCATCTGTCCTGGTCGATCATGAGGATTGGAACCGGCTGGATCCTTGGAACGGCCGCCGGAATCATTATCGGTTTTGCCATCGGCCTCTCCAGCCTGGCCCGCGGAGTCGGCATCACCTTCATCTCGGCGTTGTTTCCGATTCCGAAAATCGCGCTGTTGCCGCTGTTGATCCTCTGGCTCGGCATCGGCGAAGAGCCGAAGATCGCCACCATCGCGCTCGGCGTGTTCTTTTCCACCGCGATTTCGGTCTACAGCGGCGTCGATTCCGTACCGCGTAACCTGATCCGGATGGCACAGAGTTTCAATGTGCCGTTTCACCTGATCGTCCGCCGGGTGATCTGGCCGGGGGCGTTGCCGTCGATCCTGGCGGGATTCCGTATCACGGCTTCAGTCGCGCTACTCTTGGTGGTGAGCGCCGAAATGATCGGCGCCCAGTTCGGCATCGGCGCTTTTGTGTTGCAGGCCGGCAATCTGATGCAGACCGATCAGCTGCTCGCGGGTGTCGTCATCCTGTCGCTGTTCGGGTTGGCGGTGGGGCGGCTGATCAATTGGCTGGAGGCGCGGCTGCTGCATTGGCGGTGAAACCCGTTGGCTCCTCGCAATGACGATATGAGACGTCAGGCGTTGCCGCGGTCTTCGCGGAACAGGTCCAGCTTCTGCTGCACCGGACGATCGGAGAAACTGAACAGCACCGAATCCTCGTCCGCCTCGTGGGTGACCCACTGCCAGCTCGGCACCACGAACAGATCGCGCGGACCCCATTCGAAGGTCTGCTCGCCGATCCGCGACCGGCCCTTGCCCTCGATCGCGGCGAACACCGTGGCGTCGGTGGCGCGATAGCGCGCGGTCTTGAAGCCTTTTGGCAGCAGCTGGATGAAGGTGCCGATGGTCGGCATCGCGAAATCGCCGGTCTCGGGATTGGAGAATTTCAGCTTCAGGCCGTGGCAGGCATCCCACTCGCCGCGCACTTTTGCCTGTTCCAGCGCCTCGCGGGTGTAGCTGTAGGGATAATTGAAGATCGGCGAGGTCTTTGACTTGCGCTTCTCATCGATCGGCAGAAGGTTGTGGCCATAACGGGCAAAGCTGTCGCCGGCAGGCCGCGTGATCTTCTGCTGGTCCTCGTTCGCTCCTTCGGCGAAGGATGCGTCGAAGAATTGCACCATCGGGATATCGAGGCCGTCGAGCCAGAACATCGGCTCGGAAGTTTCGTTGGAATGATCGTGCCAGGTCATCGACGGCGTAATGACAAAATCGCCGGGCTCCATCGCGGTGCGCTCGCCATCGACGGCGGTATAGGCGCCCTTGCCCTCGAGCACGAAGCGTAGTGCCGACTGGCTGTGGCGGTGCGCCGGCGCGATATCGCCGGGGACCACCATCTGCACGCCGGCAAACAAGGACGTGGTGATTTTCGATTGTCCGCGCAGCCCCGGATTTTCCAGCACCAGCACCCGTCGCTCGGCTTCCTTGGCGGTGATCAGCTTGCCCGCTTCGGTCATGTAGTCGCGGATGGCGTCGAACTTCCACAGATGCGGGCGGCAGGCGCTCTTCGGTTCCGGCGTGATCAGGTCGCCCATCACGTTCCAGAGCGCCGAGAGATTTTCGCCATCGATCTTCTTGTAGAACGCCTCGCGTTCCGGCGTCTTCTGTACGGCTTCCATGGCGAGCCTCCCGTTGTTCCCGAGTGGTTGTTGTTCGAATTATTGACAGCATACTTACAATGTGGATAGCGTCAATGCCGCAGCCCAAGCAAAACACCAAGAATCGAGGGAGGTTCCGATGAAGCTGCACGGCTATTTCCGCAGCAGCGCGTCCTACCGGGTCAGAATAGCCTTGAACCTGAAGGGGTTGAGCGCGGATCACCTGCCGCACCATCTGCGCAAGGGCGAGCAGCGCGATCCCGCCTATCTCGCGCTTAATCCGCAGGGACTGGTGCCGACGCTGCAGGACGATGCGGGCGCGATCCTTACCCAGTCGCTGGCGATCATCGAGTGGCTGGAGGAAACCCATCCCGAACCGCCGCTGCTGCCGAAGGAACCGCTGCGCCGCGCCAAAATCCGCGCCTTCGCGATGGCGCTCGCCTGCGATACCCATCCGGTGCAAAATCTCAAGGTGTTGGCGCGGTTGCGCGAACTTGGTCTGCCCGAGGAAAAAGTGGCCGAGTGGGCGGCGTGGGCCAACCGCGAGGGGCTCGCGGCCTGCGAAATCCTGATCGCGGATGAACCCGGCCCGTTCTGCTTTGGCGCCACGCCGACCATGGCCGATCTCTGTCTGGTTCCGCAATTGGCCAACGCACGGCGTTTCGGCGTCGACCTCAAAGCCTATCCGCGCCTGCTGAAAGCCGAGACGGCCGCAAGAGCCAACAAGGCGTTTGCGGACGCCGCACCGGACAAGCAGCCCGATGCCGAGTAAGTCCGCGCCCCTGACCATGGATGCCGTCTACACCAAGCCGGGCTATCTGTTTCGCCGGATGCAGCAGATCGCGGTCGCGATCTTCGTGGAGGAATGCAAGACCCACGATCTGACGCCGGTGCAATATGCCGCCCTCGTTGCGATCCGCACCCATCCCGGCATCGATGCGACACGGCTTTCGGCGGTGATCGCCTTCGACCGCTCGACGCTCGGCAGCGTGATCGAGCGGCTGGAGGCGAAGCACTATATCGAGCGCAAGCCCGGACGCGTCGACAAGCGGGTCAAGCTGCTGCATCTGACCAAAGCGGGTGCGGCGCTGCTGCGCGAGATCGTGCCGTCGGTCGAACGCGCCCAGGCGCGCATGCTGCAGCCATTGAAGCCGTCCGACCGCAAGACCCTGATGGCGCTGCTGACGCAACTGGTCGATCTCAACAACGAGGCGTCGCGGGTGCCGCTGCGCGCCGAAGACGCGCTCGAACATCTTGGGAGAGCGAATTGATGACGGGCGAGCGACCGGTCCTGATCGCCGGCGGCGGCATCGGCGGGCTGGCCGCAGCGCTTGGGCTGGCGCAAAAGGGCATCCGTTCGATCCTGCTGGAAAAGGCCTCAGCGCTCGGCGAAATCGGCGCCGGCATCCAGTTGGGGCCGAACGCTTTTCACGCCTTCGACTATCTCGGCGTCGGCGAGGCCGCGCGCGGCATGGCTGTTTATATCGATCAGCTCCGCCTGATGGATGCGCTCACGGCCGAGGAGATCACCCATGTCGATCTGCGCGATGCGTTCCGCTCGCGCTTCGGCAACCCCTATGCGATGGTGCATCGCGGCGATCTGCATGGCGTGTTTCTGAAAGCCTGCCAGGACCACGATCTGATCGAGCTGCGCGTCAGCAGCGAAGTGATCGGTTACGATCAGGACGGCACATCTGTGACGGCGCGGCTAGCCTCCGGCGAGCGCATCACTGGTTCGCTGCTGGTCGGCGCCGATGGATTGTGGTCGAATGTCCGCAAGCAGGTTACCGCCGATGGGCCGCCACGGGTATCAGGTCACACCACGTACCGCTCGGTGATTCCGACCGAGGAAATGCCTGAGGATTTGCGCTGGAACGCGGCGACGCTGTGGGCCGGCCCGAAATGCCACATCGTGCATTATCCGCTGTCGGGCTGGAAAGTGTTCAACCTCGTCGTGACCTATCACAATGACGCACCGGAGCCGGTGGCCGGCAAACCGGTCTCTGATGACGAGGTGATGCAGGGGTTTCACCATGTGCATGCGCGGGCGCAGGAGATCATTCGCCACGGGAAGAACTGGCGGCTCTGGGTGTTGTGCGACCGCGATCCCGTCGAGCGCTGGGTCGACGGCCGCGTCGTGTTGGTGGGCGATGCCGCGCATCCGATGCTGCAATATTTCGCGCAAGGTGCCTGCCAGGCAATGGAGGACGCGGTGTGCCTGTCGCACATGCTCGGAGCCTATCCGGACGATCACGCCAGCGCGCTCGAGCGCTATCGTTCGCAGCGCTTCCCGCGCACCGCGCGCGTGCAGCTTCTGTCCCGCGCCATCGGCGAGCACATCTATCACCCCGCAGGCGAACACGCCCGCCTGCGCAACGCCATCATGCGCGCCAAGACGTCGGAGGATTACTATCGCGATCTCGCCTGGCTCTATGGCGGAACGGGACTGACGGGGTAGGTGGCGCTTTTCCGTCATTGACGATTACTCCTCGTCTTCCCGGCCAAGCGAAGCGCGAGCCGGGATCCATAGCCACCAGCGGATATTGGGTGAAGGCTGGAGCGGCTATCCAGCGCGACAGCGGGCATTGGTGGTTATGGGTCCCCGCGTTCGCGGGGACGACACCGAGACTGCTGAGGCATTCTGCCTCTAAATCTTCATCACCGCCTGGCGGTCGATCTTGCCGGTGCCGGTCTTTGGCAATTCGTCGATGAATTTTATCTCGCGCGGATATTTGTACGGCAGCAGCTTTGCCTTCACGAAATCCTGCAGCATCCTGGTCGCGTCGCCTTCATCGAACGCGCCGCTGTTCATCACCACCACCGCTTTCAAGGTCATGCGGCGGTCCGGCAGCTCGGCGGCGAATACGGCGCATTCGCGAACGTCGGGATGCTCGGCAAGGCAAAGCTCGACTTCGAGCGGATAGACCCATTGGCCGGAGATCTTGATCAGGTCGTCGGCGCGGCCGCGGAAGAAGTGAAAACCGTCGGCATCGCGCACGAAGCGGTCGCCGGTATAGATCCAGCCTTCCTCGCGGATGGTCTCGGCTGATTTGTCAGGGCGGTTCCAGTACAGCGGCGTGTTGGAATCGCCGCGGACCCACAAAATCCCTTCCTCGTTGTCGCCGACCTCGCGGCCGTCCTTATCCCTGAGCGCAATTTCATAACCGGGAACGCGCAGGCCCGCGGCGCCGGGCTTTTTCTTGTCCGGGCGATTGCTGAGATAGATGTGCAGCACTTCGGTCGAACCCAGCCCCTCGACGATCTCAAGGCCGGTGAGCGTCTTCCAGCCGTTGAAGACCTCGGCCGAGAGCACCTCGGCGGCGGACAATGCCATCCGCAGCGAGGAAAAATCGGTCTGCGCCGCGCCCTCGGCTTTGGTCAGGGAGGTGTAGAGCGTCGGCAATCCGAAGAAAACCGACGGCCGGAAACGCGCGATCGCTTCAAAGATCGCCGCCGGCTTCGGCTGGCCCGGCAGCAACAGCGTGGCCGCGCCCGCCGAGAACGGGAAGGTGATCGAATTGCCAAAACCGTAGGCGAAGAAGATCTTCGGCACCGAAAAGCAGATGTCGTCCGGCTTGAGCTCGAGCACATTGCGCGCGAACGCGGCCTCGCTATAGGCCATATCGTGCTGAAGATGGACGATGCCCTTGGGCCGGCCGGTCGAGCCCGACGAATACATCCAGAACGCCATCTCGTTTCGATGGGTCTCGGCTTCCGCAAGGTGGGTGGCGAAATCCCGGAGCCACGGCTGTGCGACGATCGTATTAGGCACCGCGTGATCGTCTGCGCTGCCGTTGGTCACGATCAGCGTGCGCAGTTGCGTATCCTTGCAGGCCATCGCGTCGAAGCGGGCACAAAATTCGGCGTCCGCGACCGCGACGGATGCGCCCGAATCCGACAAATAGAACTGCAGCAGGTCGGGTGGCGTCAGCGTATTGATCAACAGCGGCACGAAACCGGCCCGAACCGCGCCGAAAAGCGCCGCCGGATAGGCCGGCGTGTCGTCGAGGAACATCAGGACACGGTCGCCGCGTGTTAATCCCAGCGCCTGCAAGCCGTGTCCCCATTGCGAGGCTTCCGCGCAGAGCTCGGCATAGCTGCGTGTTCCGGCAGGACCGATAAGCGCGGGCCTATCGCCGTAACCGCTTGCGAGGTTGTCGAACAGGACGCGGCTGGCGTTGTATTGCGCGGGGATCGCAAATCCGATTTCCCGCGTGGCAGGGCAGTCCAGAGGTACCCGGTCGGCGATCTCGCGCGTCATCGCAATGCCTCATAGCGCGCCATGAAGGCCGGCGACATCGCGCGCAGTCGCGCATCGTCGATACGGCCGGAGCGGGTGATGTAGCTGTAGGCAAAATCCATCGGGTCGAGTTTCATATGCTCCGGGAATTTCTCGTACCAGTCGGCGCTGGTGCGCGCCGCCGTCACCAGTTTCTTCACGATCGGCTGCCGCTCGGCCTGGTAACGGGCAAGCGCCGCCGGAATATCCCGTTCCGCCTGCAGCGCCTTGGTCAGCGCGATCGCATCCTCGATGGCAAGCCGCGTCCCCGAGCCGATCGAGAAATGCGCCGAATGCAGGGCGTCGCCGATCAGAACCATGTTTTCGTGCGACCAGCGCTCGTTCCATATCCACGGGAAATTGCGCCACACCGATTTGTTCGACACCAGCCGGTGTCCGTCCAGCGTCGAGGCGAAGACCTGTTCGCAGATCGCCTGCGATTGCTCAATCGTCTTGTCGGCAAAGCCGTAACGCTGCCATGTCGCAGCGTCGCATTCGATCAGGAACGTGCTCATGTCAGGCGCGTACCGGTAATGATGCGCGTTGAACGATCCGAGGTCGGTTTCGACAAAGGTTTGCGACAGCGTCGCGAAGCGTTTGGTGGTGCCGTACCAGGCGAATTTGTTGGACGAATGGGACACCGATGCACCGAATTCATGCTCGAAGGTGCGCCGCACCAGCGAGTTCAGGCCGTCCGCAGCGACGATCAGATCGTAGCCGGCCAACTGGTCCACGGACTGGATCGACGTGTCGTAGTGCAGTGTGACGCCCACCGAGGAGGCGCGCTGCTGCAGGATCGTGAGCAGATCAAGCCGGCCGATCGAGGAGAAGCCGACGCCGTCGATCTCGACGCTCTCGCCGCGCAGATTGAGTGTGATGTTCTTCCAGCTCTCCATCCTCGGCGTGATGGCGTCGACGGTATCGGGATCGTCGGCGCGCAGGAATTCAAGCGCCTGTTCGGAAAACACCACGCCAAAGCCCCAAGTGGCGCCGGCGGGGTTCTGCTCGAACAGATCGATTTCGGCGTCGGGGTGACGTTTTTTCCAGAGATAGGCGAAGTAGAGGCCTCCGGGGCCTCCGCCGATCACGGCGATACGCACAATCTCGCTCCTCGAATTGCAGACATCCCTGGTTGAATAATCAATTTTCCAGCGCGCGGGCTACCGAAATCGGCGCCGCGCCGACTTATTTCTTTTCTGCGTCCGCCAGCACCTTCTTGCAGGCCGGTGTCAGCTTGTCGTTCGATCTGGCGAGGCAGGCGATGATTCGTCCACCGCCCGGCGTGGTGCCTTTGCAGAATTTTTCATAATCGCCCATGCAGGCGCTGCGTTGCTCGGCGGTCAGCTCCTGGGCGAATGCGGCCTGCGAAGCGCACAACAGAGTTGCAATCAAAACGATGCGCAGCATTTTTTATTCCTTTCCTGACCGTCGGTTGATCATGCGCTGCAGCCCTTTTGGGCCGCTTTGAAAAAATCGGGCCATCCGCGGTCTTGCACCTTGATCGCGGAGCCGTTGTATTGAAACTCCGATGGTCGTTGTCGCAAGGAGAAACCATGTCGGGTATCAGGAGCAGGTGGCTCAGTTTCTATGCCGAGCATCTGGAGCCGCTCTCCAAGGAATTATTCGGTCACGTCGAAAAAATGATTATCGGGACGTTGATCGTGTCGGCGGGAGCCCATGTCTCGAGTAACGAGCCGGCGATCGTGCTGTTCGGCTATTTACGTCACGGCCTCGTTGGCCGCGGCGTTGAGCTGTTTGGTGTTATCCTTCTGGTCCTGAATTTCCTGGATGGTCTTTATAAACTCGCCAAACTGGACTGGCATGTGGCGTATCAGGTCGTGATGTCGCTCTGCTACATCGCCTTGTCGGTCCGGTTGATCCAGCTGATCCTCGCCTTTCGCGGCGAGTAGCCGGCGGTCGCTCGAAAATTCCGCCGGCAGAATTTTGCGCGCCTTTTGCTATTGCGCCGCGAACTGGGCGAGCACGTCCTTGCAGGCGGGGGACAGCGAAGCGGCCTGCGTGGCCAGGCATCGCACGATGCGGCCGCCGCCCGGCGCAACCCCGCCGCAAAGGGCGCGAACGTCGCCGCCGCAGGCCGACCTCAGCACGAAAAGTTCCTCGCGGGGCCGCATCGGCCGCAGCACCAACACCGGTGCAGCCGCCGCTGCCGGGGCGGCTCCCGGACTGGCGGTCGCCGCAGCGGCGCCTGCCGGTGTTGTCGCATCGCCGCTCGCCGCGTTGAGGGCTTGCTGACAATTGCCGGAGACCCTTGCCTTGTTCTTTTCCAGGCATTGCAGCGCCGGGGCGCCTCCGGTCGGCACGCCGGCGCAGACTTTCGGATAGTCTGAGCGGCACGCGCTGCGGATCGCGGCCACCTGCGCGTCGCTGGGCTTCTTGGACGGTGTGCTTGCGGCCGCCTTCGGGGGCGCGGGAGCTGCGGGTTCCGCCGGCTTGGCCGTTGCGGCGGCAGGAGCAGGCTCGGCCTTGGGCGCAGCGGCGGGAGCGGTTTCCGCCTTGGGCGCGGCCGGCGGCTCTACCGCGCGCACCGCAGCCTGGCATCCTGATGAGAGGCTCGACATGTTCTTCTGCAGGCATTGCAGCGACGCTGCCCCGCCCGGCGGGACACTGGCGCAATGGGCCTCATAGTCCGAGCGGCATTCGGATCGGATGGCGCTACGTTGCGCATCGGTCGGGGCTTGCGAAAATGCCGGCGTTATTATCGCGAATATGACGATCGTCATCGACGCCCACAGCGTCGCCACACGTCTCAACGTGTTGATCATTTTACGAAATCCTTGTCGTTGGTGCTGGAGCCGCCGCTTCAATGGAAGTGAAATTCTGAAAAGGTCGTCATAAAAATTATCGCGGGCCGCATCATTTTCGGTTTCGAGTTTCACTGCAAGCGGATTGTTGCTATTTTTATGGGATAGCCAAGAGCCGATTGCTGATTAACAAGCCTTTCCAGAACGAATCGATTGAGGCACGGAAATGAAGCCGACGCGTTCGCCAGCATGCAGCAGACTCCACGGCGCCGCGCGGGCGCGCGCCGCCAACGCCTGCCTTGTAGCTTTCGCCATCACGGCGTTCGTCGCGTTAAGTGCCTGCGAACAAAATAGTTTTGTTCCGCCGCCGCCGCCGAAGGTTGAAGTTGCGCCGCCGGTGCAACGCACTATCACGCGCTTTCTCGATGCGACCGGCAACACCGCGCCGATCAAGACCGTCGATCTGGTCGCGCGCGTTCAGGGCTTTCTGCAATCGATCGATTACCAGGACGGCACTTTCGTCAAGGAAGGCACCACGCTGTTCACGATCGAGCCCGACACCTACAAGCTCAAGCTCGAACAGGCGCAGGCGGCCGAGGCCGGTGCGCAGGCATCGCTGAGACAAGCCGAAGCAGATTTCAAGCGGCAGTCGGATCTGGTGCAAAGGCAAGCCGTCTCTCAGGCGACGCTCGACACCTCCACGTCCGCCCGTGATAATGCGCAGGCCAATCTGCAGCAGGCCCAGGTCAACACCAGGATCGCGGCCGTCAACTACGGCTATACCAAAGTGGTTGCGCCCTTCGACGGTATCGTCAGCGCGCATCTCGTTTCGATCGGAGAACTGGTCGGCGCGTCGTCGCCGACCCAGCTTGCCACCATCGTGCAGCTCGATCCGATCTACGTCAATTTCAACGTCAATGAACAGGATGTCCTTCGGATTCGGGAAGAAGCCCGCCGGCGCGGGATGACGGCGACCGATCTCAAGCAGTTGCCGATCGAGGTCGGGCTCCAGACCGAGAGCGGCTATCCGCACAAGGGCAACCTCGACTACGCCTCGCCGACCCTCAACCAGTCGACCGGCACGCTCCCGGTGCGCGGCGTGCTGCCCAATCCGGATCGCGTCCTGTTGCCGGGATTTTTCGTTCGGGTCCGCGTCCCCTTCGACCAGCAGCAGAACGCGCTGCTCGTTCCCAATGTGGCATTGGGCAGCGATCAGGGCGGACGATATCTGCTGGTGGTCAACAGCGAAAATGTCGTCGAGCAGCGCAAGGTCCAGACCGGGTCGGTCGAGGGCGATTTGCGCGTGATCGAAAGCGGCCTGAAGCCCGATGACCGCGTCGTCATCGCCGGGCTGTTACGCGCGATCCCCGGCCAGAAGGTCGATCCGCAATTGCAGAAGATCGAAGCGTCGGCGACACCGACCAAATAGGACCGGTCATGATTTCGAAATTCTTCATCGAGCGGCCGGTCCTTTCCAACGTCATCGCGATCCTGATGATCCTGATCGGCGGCGTCGCCTTGTTCAGCCTCGCGGTCGCGCAATATCCCGACGTCGTGCCGCCGACGGTACAGGTTACGACGCGCTATCCGGGCGCCTCCGCCAAGACCGTGATCGATACCGTGGCGCTGCCGATCGAGCAGCAGGTCAACGGCGTCGAGGACATGCTCTATATGCAGTCCTATAGCGGCGCCGACGGCACCTATTCGCTGACGGTGACGTTCAAGATCGGCACCGACCTCAATTTCGCGCAGGTGCTGGTGCAGAACCGCGTGTCGAGCGCGTTGTCGCAGTTGCCGACGTCGGTGCAGAATCAGGGCGTCACCGTTCAGAAGAGATCCACGGCGATCCTGTTGTTCGTGACGCTGACGTCGCCGAATTCGACCTATGACAGTCTGTTCCTTAGCAACTACGCCACCATCAACATCCGCGATGAGCTGTCGCGGCTGCCGGGCGTCGGCAACGTGACGGTGTTCGGCGCCGGCCAGTATTCGATGCGGGTCTGGCTCGATCCGAACAAGCTGCAGGTGCGCTCGCTGATGCCGCAGGACGTGATTCAGGCGATCCAGCAGCAGAGCCAGCAGGTGACCGCGGGCCAGGTCGGCATGCCGCCGACGCCCCAAGGGCAGGCGTTCCAGTACACACTAAACGTCAACGGCAGGCTGGACGACCGGGAGCAGTTCGAGAATATCATCGTCAAGACCGGCACTAGCGGCGACGTCACGCGGGTGCGCGACGTCGGCTGGGTCGAACTCGGCGCCCAGACCTACAGCCAGATGTTCTCGCTCAACAAGAAACCGGCGACCGGCATCGGCGTATTCCAGTCGCCGGGTGCCAATGCGCTCGAGGTCGAGAAGGCGGTTGAGAAGAAGATGGCGGCGCTGGCCCTGCAGTTTCCGCAGGACATCAAATATGACACGCCGTTCGACACCACCAAGTTCGTCTCGGAATCGATCAAGGAAGTCTACAAGACGCTGATCGAGGCCGGCCTGCTCGTGCTCGTCGTGATCCTGATATTCCTGCAGGACTGGCGCGCGATGCTGGTGCCGGCGACCACCGTGCCGGTGACGATCATCGGCGCCTTCGCGGCGATGGCCGCGCTCGGTTTCACCATCAACATCTCGACCCTGTTTGCGATCGTGCTCGCGATCGGCATTGTGGTGGACGATGCCATCGTCGTCGTGGAGGGCGCGGCCCATAATATCGAGCGCGGGATGTCCGGCCACGACGCCGCGATCAGCGCCATGGACGCGCTGTTCGCGCCGATCGTCGGCATCACGCTGGTGTTGATCTCGGTGTTCCTGCCCGCAGCCTTCCTGCCGGGATTGACGGGCAGGATGTACTCGCAATTCGCGCTCGTCATCGCCGCGACCGCGCTGCTCAGTGCCATCAATGCCGCCACACTAAAGCCGACCCAATGCGCGCTGTGGCTGCGCGCCCCGGTGCCGCCCGAGCAGCGCAACTGGTTCTATCGCGGCTTCAACGCGGTGTATGACCGGCTCGAAAGGGGCTATGCCCGGCTGATCGGCCGTCTGGTCGCACACAGCGGCCTGTCGGTCATATTTGCGCTGATCGTAATCGGAGTTGCCGGCTACGGCCTGTCGCGGGTGCCGACCGGTTTCATTCCGATCGAGGACCAGGGCTATTTGCTCGTTGCCGCGCAACTGCCCGACGGAGCGGCACTCGACCGCACCCAGCGCGTACTCGATCAGATCAGCGAACTGGCGGGCAAGACCCCGGGCGTCGATCAGGTGATCAGCATCGCCGGCATATCGGCGCTCGACAATTCGTCGAGCCTCGCCAATGCCGGGGTCGCCTATTTGATCCTGAAGGAGTGGAGCGCGCGCGGCCCAGGCCAGGATCTGCGATCGCTGTTCGTCGGGCTGAACGAGAAGATGGCCGCGATTCCGGAGGCGCGGATTCTGGTGATCCCGCCGCCGCCGATTCAGGGCATCGGCAACGCCGCCGGCTTCGCCATGCAGGTCCAGCTCCGCGATGGCAATTCCGACTTCGGCAAGCTGCAGGCTATCACCGGCGCCATGGTCGCCAATGCGCAGACGCAAAGCGCCTTGCAGCGCCTCAACTCCTCATTCCGCTCGATGGTACCGCAATTCGACGTCGAGGTGGACCGGATCAAGACCCAGACCCTGCATGTCACGACCGACCAGATATTCTCGACGCTTTCCTCTTACATGGGTTCGACCTACGTCAACCAGTTCAACAAGTTCGGCCGCACCTTCCAGGTCTACACCCAGGCGGATTCGCAGTTTCGTCTGACCGTACGCGACATCGAAAACCTGATGGTGCGCAACAGCCAGGGCGACATGATCCCGCTCGGCACCGTAACGAAGATCACGGCGGCGGTGGGCCCGTCGCTGATCAGCCTGTATAATCTGTATCCATCCGCGACGGTGATTGGCCTGCCGGCGCAGGGCTACAGCTCCGGCCAGTCGATGGCGCTGATGGAGGAGATCGCCGCCAAGACCCTGCCGCCCGGCACCGGTTATGAGTGGACCGCAATGTCGTATCAGGAGAAGGTCGTCGGCGGCCAAATCTACTTCGCGTTCGGCCTTGCCCTGCTGCTGGTCTATCTGGTGCTGGCCGGGCAATATGAAAGCTGGTACGCGCCGATCTCCGTGATCCTGGCGGTGCCGCTGTCATTGCTCGGCCCGATGATCGTCCTCACTGGGCTGCGGATCGAGAACAATCTCTATACGCAGATCGGCATCATCCTGCTGATCGCGCTGTCGGCCAAGAACGCCATCCTGATCGTCGAGGTGGCGCTGGAACTGCATGTCCGGGACGGCAAACCGCTGCTGGAATCGGCCGTTGACGCGGCACGCGCGCGATTCCGGCCGATCCTGATGACCTCGTTTGCCTTCATCCTTGGCGTGGTGCCGCTGGTACTTGCCACCGGCGCCGGCGCCAGCGCCCGGAAGTCGATCGGCATCACCGTGTTCTCCGGCATGATCGCCTCGACCTGCCTCGCGGTACTGTTCGTGCCGACGTTCTTTGTGGTGGTGCAGCGTTTCGAGAATTGGCTCGCGGGGCGGAAGAGCGAAATTCCCGCTCCGCAAACGGTCCCGCAGGCAGGACCTTGAGGGTGATTTGAGATGTAGCTCGTCATGCCCGACCTTGTGCCGGGCATCCACATCTTGAAATCGCTTGAGCAAGGAAGACGTGGATGGCCGGGACGAAGCCCGGCCATGACTAGGTTTCAAGGCCCTATACCTTGACCATCCGCTTGCCGCGGTTTTCGCCGGCCAATAGTCCGATCAGCGCCTTCGGCGTGTTCTCAAGACCATTGATGACGTCTTCCTGGACCTTCAATTTGCCGGTGGCGACCCAGGACTGCAGGTCGCTCAACGCCTCATCGCGCTGATCCATGAAGTCCATGACGATAAATCCCTGCATGGTGAGGCGCTTCACCACGATCAGGCCGGGCACGCCGCGGGGCCCATGCGCCGACGGCGCGCCGTCATATTGCGAGATCGCGCCGCAACAGGCGATGCGGCCGCGATTGTTCATTTGCGCCAGACAGGCTTCCAGAATGTCGCCGCCGACATTGTCGAAATAGACGTCGATACCCTTTGGCGCGGCGGCCCTCAGGGCCTTGAAGACCGCGCCGTCCTTGTAATCGACCGCGGCATCGAAGCCGAGTTCCGATGTCAGCCAGTTGCACTTGTCCTTGCCGCCGGCGATGCCGACCACGCGGCACCCCTTGATTTTGGCGATCTGGCCAACGATCGATCCGACCGAGCCGGCCGCTGCCGACACCACCACGGTCTCGCCGGCCTTCGGCTTGCCGACGTCGAGCAGCCCGAAATAGGCGGTGAGGCCGGCGATGCCGTAGACGCTGAGCAGATGCGTCATCGGCTCGACCTTCGGCATCTTGGTCAGATGCTTGGCCGGCACTGCCGCGTATTCCTGCCAGCCTGTATCGCCGAACACGATGTCACCGGCCGCAAGCCCCGGCGCTTTCGACGATACCACCTCGGCGATGCCGCCGCCGGCCATCACCGTGTTGGCCTCTACCGCAGCGCGATAGGTGGCGCCGTGCATCCACGCCCGGTTCGCGGCATCGAGCGATATATAACGCACCCGCAGCAAGGCTTCGCCGTCTTTCGGCTCCGGAACGGGGCCTTTGGACATTTTGAAATGTTCCGGTCCAAGTTTTCCCGCGGGCTTTTCGATCAGCAAGATCTGGCGATTGACGGTGTCGTTCATCGCGTTCCCTCCTCAAATGGCGATTCTTGATGCAACAGAGCGCGTAGAAAAAGCTCAACTGCACAGATTGTGCGCTGCGCACGACGCTAGTCGGCGGACATTCATTCCGCAACGGGAACATTGAGGCAAACGTGCTGGTATCGGATGCGTGTTGCGTCGCTCCCGGAATCTGCCAAACTCGAAGGCGCCGGATCTTGGGGGGGTAAGAGGAAATGTCGAACAGGTTTACGCAGTACATTCTGATCGCGATGGCGCTGGGCATCGTGATGGGGACGCTGGTCTTCAACTATCTTCCCGATAGCCGCGTGGAAATCGCAGCCGACGTAAACCTGATCGCGATGCTGTTCCTGCGCCTGATCAAGATGATTATCGCGCCGCTGGTGTTCGCGACCCTGGTCGGCGGCATCGCGCATATGGGAAGCGGCTCCAAGTTGGGGCGGATCTTTGCCAAGACCATGGGCTGGTTCGTCAGCGCCTCCTTCATCTCGCTGCTGCTCGGCCTGATCATGGTCAACCTGTTGCAGCCCGGCGCGAATTTCCCCGGCACCCTGCCGGACAAGGCGCAATCGACGGGCTTGCCGGTATCGGCATTCTCGATCGAAAAATTCCTGACCCATCTGATTCCGACCTCGATCGCGGACGCGATGGCGCAGAATGAGATCCTGCAGATCGTGATCTTCGCGGTGTTCTTCTCCGTGGCGATGGGCGCCATGCCCGAGCGCTCCAAGCCGATGCTGGCGCTGATCGATGATCTCGGCCACATCATGCTGAAGGTGACGGGTTACGTCATGCTGTTTGCGCCGCTCGCGGTCTGGGCCGCGATCATGGCGACGGTTTCGAAGAACGGCCTCGGCGTGTTGTGGAAGCTGATCGTCTTCATGGGCGGCTTCTATCTTTCGCTGATGATCCTGTGGGGCATCCTGGTTGCCGTCGGCTTCATCGTCATCGGGCCCAGATACAGTCATTTGTTACGGCTGATCCGCGAGCCCTTGATGATCGCGTTCTCCACGGCGAGTTCGGAAGCCGCCTACCCGAAGACGCTTGAGGGCCTCAATCGCTTCGGTGCCTCGTCGCGGATCTCGAGTTTCGTGCTGCCGCTCGGCTATTCGTTCAATCTCGACGGCACCATGATGTATTGTACCTTCGCGAGCATCTTCATCGCACAGACCTACCACATCGAGATGTCGCTCGGCACGCAGCTGGCGATGCTGGCGACCTTGATGATCACCTCGAAAGGCGTTGCCGGCGTGCCCCGCGCCTCGCTGGTCGTGATCGCCTCGACGCTCAGTCAGTTCGGTATTCCCGAGGCCGGGCTATTGATGATCATGGGTATCGACACCTTCCTCGACATGGGGCGCAGCGCCACCAATGTGATCGGCAATTCGCTCGCAACCGCCGTGGTCGCGAAATGGGAGGGCGAACTCGCGCCCGAGCACGAGCTCGGTCCCGACGATGTCGTTCCGCCCGATATGATCCCCGGCGAAGTGCCGGGCATGCAGGCCGGCCACGCATAGGAGCGGTAAGCCATGGGCTACCCTTTGAAGAGGTCCCTACCAGCGGCAGGCTGGCTTGTCGCTGTGGTCTTGCTGACCACGGCCGCGGGTGCGCAGACCGGCAGCGAAGGGTTGAGCCCGACGCTTGCCAATATCAAGAAGACGCATGTCGTGCGTCTGGGCTATCGCGAAAGCTCGCCGCCGTTTTCGTTCCTCGATCAGGCCAACCGGCCGATCGGCTACAGCCTCGAACTCTGTGAGGCCATCGTCGATGAGATCGGCGTCGAGGTCGACGATTCCAATCTCAGGATCGAATACGTCAAGGTCACCTCCGACGACCGCATTCCGGCGGTGGTGCAGAACAAGATCGATCTCGAATGCGGATCGACCACTGCCAACGCCGAGCGCGGCAAGCAGGTGGCGTTCTCGCCCCTGATGTTCGTGGCCGGCACCAAGCTGATGGTGCCGAAGGCCTCTGCCATCTCGGGCCCAGTCGACTTGAAGGGCAAGACCGTGGTGGTGACCAAGGGCACCACCAACGAGCAGGCGATGCACAATATCGACAAGAAGTTTTCGCTAGGCCTCAACATCGTGACCGCGGCCGACCACGAGCAATCCTATCAGATGCTGGTGGACGGCAAGGCCGATGCGTTCGCGACCGACGACATCCTGCTCTACGGCCTGATCGCACGGCACAAGTCGCAGGACAAGTTTCGCGTCACCGGCGAATATCTGTCCTACGATCCCTACGGCATCATGTTCCGCAAAGGCGAGCCCCAGCTCACGGCGGTGGTGGAGCGCACTTTCCGCAAGCTCGGTTCGAACCGCGATCTGATTCCGCTCTACAACAAATGGTTCGTCGCGCGCCTGCCCACCGGCGAGAAACTCAACGTCGCGATCTCGCCGCAGCTCGAGGAGGCTTTTAAAGTGCTCGACGATACCCAGGGGACCAGCAACTAGCCAAGGGCCCCTCGCGCATCACGGTCTTCGTCATGCCCGGGCTCGTCCCGGGCATCCTCGTTTTGCTTTTCCGGTCAGAAAAACTTCAGATCCTGCGCGCGACCGCCGCCAGCGACAACGGCGTATTCGGCTGCCAGAAACAACCCGCCGGCCACATAGATTTTACGGTCCTGCGACACGGCGAGCCCGTGGCCGATAGCAAAGGCGTCCGCGACGGTGGTTGCGACGTGAACGGTGGCTTGCGGATTGGCCTTGCGCACCGCGGTGGCGATATCCCTGGCTTCTGCGCCCTTGTGGTGCGCCGTGGTGGCGATGATCGTGTCAAAGGAGGGCGCCAGCGCACCCACGATCTCATCGGCCTTTTTGTCGAAGGAGACGCCGACCACGAGGATCCAGCCCTCCGCGCCGTAGATCGCCTTCAGGCTTGCGAGCGATTGCCTGATGCCGTCGGGGGTGTGGCCAACGTCGACCACCGTGAGCGGATACTGCCTGATGGCTTCAAGCCGTCCGGGCCAATGGACTTCGCGGAGGCCCGATCGCACCGCAGCTTCTATTTTGTCACGAGCCGCTCTGGTCTCGGTGCGTTCCAACCATAGCAGCAACAAGGCGACGGCGATGGCGGCGTTGTTGAATTGAAAGCCGCCCTTGAGGTTCATCTCAAGCCCGCGAAAATCATGTTCGCCGAACCAGAAGTCAAACCGCTGTCCGGATCTCGAGGCGGATTCGCCGCCGATCCCGATCTCGCCGCGCACGAACAGGCCTTTCACATCGCGAGTGCGGTTATATTCGGCAAGATGCGGCCGCAGACCCGCGCAATTCTCGCCGTAGACGACGGTTCCACCGCAGGCGCAGGCATCGCTCTTGTCGGATACGATCATTTCCAGGGAATCGCCGAGCAGTTCGACGTGCTCGTAATCGACCGAGGTCACGCAGGTGACGAGGGCGCCGATCAGGCGCACCGGATCGTAGCGGCCTCCGATGCCGGCCTCGAACACCGCAAGATCGCATTTGCATTCCTGAAAATAAAGGCAGGCCAGTGCGAACATCGCCTCGAAGGCTCCGAATGTCTCCTCTCGGCGCGCCGAGATGGCCGCGGCCGCAATCTCGATTCGCGAAACGAGCCGCGCCAGGTCGTCATCGCCGATGTCGGCGCCATCGACCTGAAACCGTTCGTTGAAACGATAGAGATGCGGAGAGGTGAAGCGGCCGGTTCGCAAACCATAGGTGCGAGCGATGCCGGCGCAGAACGCCGCCGTGCTGCCTTTGCCGTTCGATCCGGTGACGGCGACCGAGATGCGCGAGAGCCCCGCTCGATCGACGCCGAGGACGTCGAGCAACTCCGCCATCCGCGCCAGGCAAACCCCGTCGCCATATTTTGGGAGATCAAACATCCAGCAGTCCCATCGCCAGAAACGTGTGATGCCAGATCTTCAGGATCAGATCGCCCCGGCCGGATTGCTCCAGCAGTCGGATCGACGGATTGGAATTGACCTCGATGATCCGGATCGCGGCGGGATCTCCGCCGATATCCGTGAACAGGTCCACGGCGGCGACACGGAGTCCAAGCGCGCGGACGGCCTCCCTCGCCAGCGCCAATGTGGCCTCGGAGCGAGGCGCTTCCAGCAGCATGGTTCCACCCGCGGTCAGATTCATCCGCCCGGGGATTTCCCAGCGCTCGCCCTCAGGCAGCACGATGTCGAGCGACGCATCGCGGCCTGCGTTCAGCGCAACCGGCGAAAGGCCGTGCGATCTCAAGCCTTCATTGTGTGCGATCAAGAGTTCGCGGATCGAGCGCTCGCCGTCGCCCGCAACAGACGGCGGATATTTGCGCGCGGCATAGACCATTTCACCGTCCAGCAGAAATACCCGGTATTCGGTCCCCGACACGATCGGCTGGATCAATACCGCGTCGTAATAGGGCGAGACCTCATCGAGATATCGGACGAGCGAGGCTTCGTCGTGCAGCGCCTGCGCGAAATCGCCGCGCGATCCCGTCAACGGCTTGGCGAAAGCCGCCCCACCCAATCGTCTGAAACAGGCGAGCGCATCGTCGCGCTCATGACCCGCAGGCCGATGGGCGCGGTGCCGCTGCTGCAGGAAGAAATATTCGCCGCCAAGCGTGGCGATGCCGGCGCGCTCGAGAATGACCTTGGTGAAATATTTGTCGGACGCCAGCGCCGACGCGGTCGCGTTATTTTGCGGATACCACGAACATCGTCCGGCGCCGAAATGAACGCTCTTGGTTGCGGAAGCGACGCTGAAGAGAAGTCCGGTGCCGCCGTCGATATCGTCAAACCGCAGGCCCAATGCAGCGCAGGCATAGGCCGCATAGACCGACTGGTCCGGATAGAAGCCCGGTTTTCCCGATCGAAATGCTTCAAGGCCTGGCATGCATTTTTCCAACGGTCCGTATGCCCGATTGGGCAGCTCTGTTTTTAGCGAAATTTCCGATCGGGCGCGGCAATTAATGGCCGGTACGGTGCCAAATTCGGCAAGTTAATTGCGCGCGCTCGCGTGTTCCGATGAAGCCGCGGTGGACCATTTTTTCAGATGAATCGACTGTCATTTCGAGTGCGCAATTGCGCATCGGCGCCTGTTGACTATCTCTCAAAGTGTCGTAGGTCACAGACGGAATCGCCGATAATTGCTGGGATTTGCGCGATATCGCGGACCAACAACTCATTCGTTCTACATCAAGCCAATCGGAAAAACCAAAACACATGAGCGCATTCCATAGAGAGAAAGTTCTTTCTGTCCGGCACTGGACCGACACGCTTTTCAGCTTCAGGGCAACCCGAAATACCGGCTTCCGATTCCAGAATGGGCAGTTTGCCATGATCGGGCTCGAGGTCGATGGCCGCCCGCTGCTGCGCGCCTATAGCATGGCGAGCGCCAATCACGAGGAAGAACTCGAATTCTTCAGCATCAAGGTCGCCGACGGGCCGCTGACCTCGAAACTTCAGCAGATCAAGGAGGGCGATACCATCCTGGTCGGTCGCAAGGCGACCGGCACCCTGATCGCCGACAATCTGTTCCCCGGCAAGCGCCTGCTGCTGTTGTCGACCGGCACCGGTCTGGCGCCGTTTGCCAGCCTGATCAAGGACCCTGAAGTGTACGAGCGGTTCGAAACCATCGTGCTCGTGCATGGCTGCCGCCAGGTTTCCGAACTCGCCTATGGCGAGGAGTTGGTGGCAAAGCTGCGCGACGACGAATTGTTCGGCCCGCTATTGTGCGAGAAGTTGCTGTATTATCCGACCGTGACGCGCGAGCCGTTCCGCAACCGCGGCCGCATCACCGACCTGATCACCTCAGAACAATTGTTCGACGATATCGGCCAGCCGCCGCTCGACATCGAGACCGATCGCATCATGATGTGCGGCAGCCCGGGCATGCTCGAGGAACTGCGCCAGATGTTCGAAGCGCGCGGTTTTCTCGAAGGCAGCCACAGCGAGCCCGGCCATTTCGTCATCGAGAAAGCGTTCGTCGAGCGCTGAGCCGCGTGTTGCGGACCCGGCGTTCGGTCAACGGTGCCAAGCATTGTCCGGTTGCGAAGGAGCGCAGCCGCGTCGGCTCGCGGCGAGCGATGAGGTACACTGTGGACGCCGCCCGTTTTCGTCGCCTTGGCTGAACGACATGCACGCTAATGGACATACAATCTCTATATAAGTTGATCTACTCGTTGCCATCAGCTCAACCGATTGGCCCAGTGTGATGACAGAGAGTGGTGAGCTCCCCGTCGCGAGACCGGAGGGGAGCATCGTGCCCCAATCAAGGCAATCGGTTCCGCTGATCCGGTATTCTTCCCCGGTGCCTTGGATTGGTGCCATCGCCATCAGCCTCGTCCTCTGGTCGCTGATCAACTGGGCGGTCGTCTGCGCCGCGTGGTAGGTTTGCCCGATCCCACGTAGCCGCGGTCGCGGGCATCTGCCCCAATTCGCGATGCGGCTGCGATCTCTTCTCACCACGATCACCCGGGCTGACAGATAGTCGCCGCCAACGTCGCGGCGATACACTCTTGGCGGGCGGGTCGGCGGTTGCGCCGCAGCCGGGCATTGAACATCCGTTCGGCCGGACAAGCTTTTGTCGGTGGCGCGGCCCGGGCCCGCTGCTATAACGCGGCCGAACGCCGCGTGGCCCGTCGTCAACGCGTCGAGTATGGGGAGCGACCGAGGCCTTGTCCGTAACGAACCCTGCTGGCCCTGTCAGGACGGCCTTTGTGCTCGCCGGTGGCGGCAGCTTTGGCGCCATTCAGGTGGGCATGATGCAGTCGCTTGCCGCGCACGGAATATCGGCGGATATGGTGGTCGGATCCAGCGTCGGCGCGCTCAACGGTGCTTATTATGCGGGCGATCCCACGCTCAACGGCGTTTTGCAGCTCGCAAACATCTGGCGCGGGTTGCGCCGGCACGATGTTTTCCCGGTGACGTGGCGGACCCTGCTGGGATTTGTCTGGCGCCGGGATTTCCTGATCCCGCATGACGGCATTCAAAAACTCATCGACGACCATCTGCCCTATCGCAATCTGCAGGAAGCAAAGCTCCCGGTTTATATCGTCACCACCGATATCATCTCGGGCGACAGCGTAGTGCTGTCGGAAGGCTCGGCCGCCGAGGCGATCATTGCCTCCACCGCCATTCCCGGCGCCTTCGCCCCGATCCGTCACAAGGATCTTTATCTGGCCGACGGGGCGATCTCGTCCAATACCCCGATCCGGGTCGCGGTCGCCAAGGGCGCGAAGCGCCTGATCATCCTGCCGACAGGCTATGCCTGCGCCGCGCATGCGCCGCCGGTCGGCGCGGTGGCCAATGCGCTACATGCGCTGACGCTGCTGATCGCGCGGCAATTGGTCAGCGAACTCGAAGGCCTTGCGCCCGACATCGAATACTTCGTGGTGCCGCCTTTGTGTCCGCTGGTGGGATCGCCCTACGATTTTTCGCGCACCGACGATCATATCGCGCGCGGGATCCATTCCACCGATGCGTGGCTCGCGCAAAACGGGCTGGAGCGCAGCGGGATTCCCGACGAGATGCGGCCGCACAGCCACTGAACCGGCATCGACCGGGACAGGTTCCTCGGTGGTTACATTGCACCGCAAAAAGCTCGACCGGCGGAGCGACATGGCGCGGCACGGAAAAGATTGATTCGACGTCGGAGGATTGGCTAGCCTCGTGGCCTTCCGCTGTCATATCCATGAGCGTTGCGCCAGATATCGTGTACAGCATTGTGCGAGAGTTGGATTAGGCTGCGGCCGAACAATAATACGGCACAATCTGCCGGAGGGGTCCCATGGAAACGCTGATGCTTCCGTTCTCGCCACGCTTCATCGTTTTGACCATTTGCGCCGTGGTCACGGCGTTGCTGCTCGGTATCGGAATTGTCGATCGCAAGGTGTTCGATCTGGTCCTGGTCCCGATGCTGATTTTCGGCGCGCTGACGCTGCTCGGCATTCGCGATCTCATGCAGAAGAGCCACGCGGTGTTACGCAACTATCCGATCTCGGCGCACATAAGATTTCTGCTGGAAGAGATCCGGCCGGAGATGCGGCAGTACTTCTTCGAGAGCGAGAAGGACGGCATGCCGTTCAGCCGCGACACCCGTGCCCTAGTCTATCAGCGCGCCAAGATGGTACTCGACAAGCGGCCGTTCGGCACCCAGGAGGATGTCTATCGCGACGGCTACGAATGGATGCATCATTCGGTGGCGCCGAAGAATCACGCCGCCGGCGAGAAATTTCGCGTCACCATCGGCGGGCCGGATTGCACCAAGCCGTATTCGGCATCGGTCTTCAATATCTCGGCGATGAGCTTCGGCGCGCTCAGCCCCAACGCGGTGCGTGCGCTGAATGCCGGCGCCAAGAAGGGCGGCTTCGCGCACGACACCGGCGAGGGCGGCGTCAGTCCCTACCATCGCGAGAATGGCGGCGACATCATCTGGGAGATCGGTTCCGGCTATTTCGGCTGCCGCAACCGCGACGGCTCGTTCAATCCGGAAGAATTCGCGCGCGTCGCCTCCGACGACCAGATCAAGATGGTCGAACTCAAGATCAGCCAGGGCGCCAAGCCCGGTCATGGCGGCGTGCTGCCCGCCGCCAAGGTTTCGGAAGAGATTTCCAAGATCAGGGGCGTCGCTATGGGCGAGGACTGCATCTCGCCGGCCACCCACCGCGCATTTTCGACGCCACTGGAAATGATGGCCTTCATCGGCGAGATGCGGCGGCTGTCCGGCGGCAAACCCGCCGGGTTCAAGCTGTGCATCGGTCATCCCTGGGAATTCCTGGCGATCTGCAAGGCGATGCTGCAGACCGGTATCTATCCTGATTTCATCGTGGTCGACGGCAATGAAGGCGGCACCGGCGCGGCCCCGCTTGAATTCATGGATCATCTGGGCATGCCGATGCGTGAGGGCGTCAATTTCGTTCACAACGCGCTTATCGGCATCAACGCACGCGATCGCATTCGCATTGGTGCAGCCGGAAAGATCGCGACGGCATTCGACATGGCGCGCGCGATGGCGATCGGCGCCGACTGGTGCAATTCGGCGCGCGGCTTCATGTTCTCGCTGGGCTGCATCCAGTCGCTGAGCTGCCATACCGACCGATGTCCGACCGGTGTGACCACGCAGGATCCATCCCGCGCCCGTGCGCTGGTGGTGCCGCACAAGATCGAGCGGGTTTACAACTATCATCACGCCACCCTGCATGCGCTGGCCGAACTGATCGCCGCCGCCGGGCTCGAACATCCCCAAGAATTGCGGCCGATCCATTTCTCGAAACGGGCCTCCACCACCGAGGTGCAGTCGTTCGCGCAGCTCTATCCGTCGCTCCGCCCGGGGGAGTTGATCGACGGCACCAGCGACCGGCGCTATCGGGAGGCCTGGGCCATGGCGCGGCCGGATTCGTTCTCGGCGGCGGGGTGAGCCAGGCGGGATCAGCCTTCCAGCGGCGTGGAATATCCCGCGACCAGCTTGACGAGATCGGCCTGTCGCTTGACGCCGGTCTTTTCGAACAGGCGGCCGACATGCGTCCTGACCGTGGTATCGGCAACGCCGAGCGCCGCCGCGACTTCGGGAACGCCGCCCACTTCGACGATGGCGAGCAGCACGCGCAGCTCGGTCGGCGTCAGTCTGAACACTTTTCCAATCACCTCGGATCGCGAGGACATCGCCAATGCGGTCTTGCGTACAAACAAGGCCGCCACGGCGGTGTAGGCGAGGCCGGCGCGCCGCCGCGCGCCTGAGGTTAGCGGCAACGCATGGGCGATATAACGCTCGCCATCCTTGCCGATCAGCGGCACCGCAATTCCCTTGGTGCCGAGAGCTGCGTCGCCCTCTCCAGCGGCCGCAAATACCTCTCGCAATGTCTGGTTGACCTCCGCGTCGCACGCCGCGAGGCGGCCGCCGACGTCGCAAAGGATGTCGCGCGCATCGAGAATGGCTTGTCCGGGGGCATTGGCGTGAATAATACGCCCGCGCTCATCGACGAGACACAGGCCGGCGTCAAGCCCATCGAGCGTATCGGCGAATGTCCCGGCCTCCGCGATCCTGAGATCGAACATTCTGGCAATCAGGATCGCCCGGCGAATGTGAGGCGCGACCAGCCGCATGCGATGACGCGTTTCGTCGTCGACGAAGCCATCGCGCTCATGGCGGAACACCCCGAACAGAGCCACGCTTGTTGCCGATCTGTCGAGAACGGCGCTCACGAAGTCGATAAGGCCCTGGGGATGAGCCCATTCCCGATAGAGCGCGGTCGCCGTGAGTTCATCGTAGGGCATCAGGTCGGCAGTCGCGATCGGTTGTTCGATCTCTCCGAGAAAGTGTCCCACTGCGGAGGGATAAATTGGCCGAAACAATGCGATCGGCAGCGGCCAGACAATTCCGGCGCGGTGAGGTGAGTTGACATGTTGCGCATCGACGTCCTTGCAGAAAAGCCCCGCGCCGACGCCGCCCACGAAATATGCAACTCTTTCGATGGCCGTTTCCCAAAGGGATTGATCAATGGCGGCATCGTAGACGACGCTGATCAAATCGCTGAGCTGTTGACGATCCCGGCGTCCGGCCGCCGACGCGGCCGGCTCAGAAACCCGCCGCAGGCGTGAAATCGTACTCATTCAAAAAATCCTCGGGAGTGCCACAGTGACACATTGGCAGGTTCTCGATGGATTTGGCTCCGGCGTGCCCAATCAAGTTACGTCAATCAACGTCGCAGCCGGGCGCACTGTTGCCGCGGCGAAGGAAGACGAATTTCGCGCAGCACTTTGCACCGAATTTCTCGCGCCACACAGTTCCGCGTGTGGAGGTGCCTGCGCGTATCGGTGGCCTTGAATGTGCTCCTATCGTCATTCCCATAAGCCGACTGAGAAGGATTGCGCGTCCCCCGATTGAAGGATGCGCGCGATCCGACTGCACCGTCACGATCATTCGAGCGCACGGGAGGGTTTCCCACCGACGGCTAGGACATCTTTAGATCCCAGGGCGGGCTTGCTGTCAGGTCCAGACCATAGGTCGCTGCGCACAGCGAGACCAAGATGCCTAAAGCGCAAATGACAACGATCAATGCCAGCGAGGGAGCGTCGGATTTGAATTGGAATGACGGCCGTTCGCCTGATCGCGCACCAATAAATTATTCATCTGGACTATCCTTTTTTGTCGCGGCAATTCGCGACCTTCGCGCCGATGAAGGCGCCCACCGGTCAGTTCGGCGGCTTTGATCGACGCGCTTATCCTAACAACGCGCCACAGCGTCGGCGTCCTCCGAACCTAGGAGACGGCGACACTTATGCGGCGGCGAGGTGCGTCGCGGAAATAATTTCAGGGGCTGGTGCAGGCTGGCGACTTCGGCGTAACGACGCGCGGTCGACGGCGCGGGGCGGCGAAGCCTCAAAACTCGCCGTGCAGACGTCCTGAGAAGACATGGACCGGTCCGCGGTCAGCGTTGTAGGCGGGATTGGTGATCAGCTGATAGTCGCCGGTCAGCGTGATCTGCTTGTTGAGCGCGTACGCATAATAAGTTTCGAGGATGCGCTCGTGGCGGTAGTTGAGCGCGCCGTCGCCGACCAGAACGCCGAGCCCGCCGGCCGCGAGGAAGTCGCGATGGTCTCTGGATATGCCGTTGATCGCGCCGCCGATCCCGATCACGTCGTCGGGCCGGCCCCATTTGACGCCCTTGATGGAGGCACCGAGCGAGAGACTGGCGTCGATATCGGTGAACGCCATGATCTCCGTCTTGCCGTCATTCCAGCTCCAGCGGCCGAACAAGCCGATTTCGTCGTTCAGCGCCTGTTCGAGACTGATGACGTAGCCATATTTGATACGGCCGGTGCGGGTTTGCGCGATGTCGAGATCAAGCGCGGGATTGTTCAGCGTCTCGCGATAGCTTCCCGAAAAGGCGCTGTTGAGCCACGCGATGGTCCGCAGTTTGCCGGGCTGCGAGAACAGCGAATAGCGCGTTTCCAGCTCAAGCACGTAGGTGCCGCGCTCAAAAATCCGGGTGTCGAAGCTGTTGGCGTTGGAGACCGACTGCATCAGGAAATAGCCCGAGCGCAGCGCCCATTGCTTCTGATTGAGCTCGGCGGTGGCGCCATAGGTCAGCCCGACCTTGTCGGCCGAATAGTCGAACGCGCCCGGCGCCCACATCGACCAGTTCATGAAATCCTTGCGGGTGTCCTTGGCGTAGGAATTCCCGTCGAAAATATCCGGCACCGCGAATTTGCCGACCTGCAGCGTCAGCCGCGACACGTCCACCTTGCCCGGAAGCTGCGCCGGGCCGCTTGCCAATTCCTCCTGCTCGCCGCCAAATCCGAAGGTCTGGCGCAGGAACAGCCGCGAGGTGTTGTAATGCGGGTAGGGGAAGTTGGATTTTTGCGCCTCGCCGTTGGGAAAGCCCCCGGCGCCAACGGTGTCGTTCAAGCCAAATCCCTGCAGCAGTTCAGGGTTGTAATAGACCTCGCCGCCTTCCCACAGCCGGACGTTCAGGAACAGGCTGTTGCTCCAGGTCGCCTGCGCCTGCGGCGCCGGCGTGAAACTGTTCGGGCCGGTATAGAGCGCGCGGAATCCCGGATAGCCCTGCGGCAGATAGGTCATCTGGCCGTGGATTTCCCAGCGATCGGATTCGGTATCGGTCCAGGTCTTAGGAGAGAAACTGCCGCCCGGCCAGTCGATCTTGCGGTTGAGGCCGACGCGGAGCGACTGGAAATCCAGGCTGGAGGTGTGTTGCGTTCCCGATGGAAACACGATGTCGGCGGTTCCGAACTTGCTGTAGAGATATTCCAGCCGCAGGCTCCAATGTGGGGCGAAGCCGTATTCGACGCCGCCTCCGACAACCCAGCCCAGCCTTGTATTCAGCTTCTTCTCATCGCTGCCGATGGCGGGCGTGTTGCGAAAACGCTCGCCGGCCCATGCGAGCCCGCCAGTCGCATAGGTCAGCCACGGGCCGGCGGCGTAACCGATGCGGCCGCGCGCGGTGCCGACATAATCAAGCTGCTCGGTGACGTTGGAGCCTGCCGTCGCCAGTGTCGACACGATCGAATTCGAGGTGAGGTAATTCGGAAAGGTGAAATCGGCCTCGACGCCGAGCAGCATCCCGGACGGCAATTGAACATTATAGCCGGCCTGCACGCCGCCGATCATGCCACTGAAAACACTGTTGGTCGTGGCGGTCGCGGGATCGCTGAGCACCGCGCTCGATGAGCCGCGGCTGTAGCCGGCATGCGCGCCGATATAGAGACCGGTCCAGTCGAATACCGACTGAATGTGAGGCGCTTTGACAGGCAGACTGGCGTCGGCGGCCATCGCGGGAGCGTCGAGCGCAAAAAGGCTCAGGCCGACGGCCCCAAATACGTGCTCCAAGGATCGGCTGCAGCGGCTCATCTTGCGGATATTTCCGGCGCCAGCATTCCAGCGGTGTCTTTCGTCATCACTGCATCCAAGTCCGCTGGTTCTTTCTGAGTTGCCGATTCTTGCCGTCAAAGCCAGATCAAACAGAAGTGCCGATAATTGCAAATCTTATTGCGACTAATTCGCAATCGCAAGTAAGTTCCAGATGTCGATGTTGAATGACATTGCCGTGTGACGCGTGTGCAACATCGTTCACCGGTCCAGTTCGCTTGAGATTCGAAAAGCAGGATTCAAAAAGTTGACCCGCCCGGGGGGACGGCCGGGCGGGTCGGGTTCGACACGGGGTGGATGAGGCGCCCGTGCCGGACGCAGGATCCACAATGAGAGCGTTTTCAGCCGATCAGTAGTTGCAGGCGCGAACCCGGCCGATGTAGTTGCCGAAAGCGTCGAACTGGCGGACCCAGCCGCAGCGGCGATAGCCGTCATAGTAATAGCCGTTGTTGCTGGCGGCGATCGCGCTGCCGACCACGGCGGCGCCGACGAGGCCGGCTCCGATGCCCCAGCCGAGGCCCTTGGCTTCGGCCTGGGAGGTGGAGGCGATGCTGCCGGTAACGGCAAGGGTAGCGAGGGCAAGCGCGGCAATTCTGGTCTTGATCGACATGGAAAACTCCATCCAGTTGAAGGCGGCCCGTTGTGGTCCGCATGCCCGTTGGACGAGGCCGCTTCCAACCCGGTTCGAATCGCGCCCCGGAAATATGGTTTCGTGGATTATTTCTCAGTTTTTACAGTTAATTAGCCGGAAAAATCCGGATCGCCGGGACCGCCTGAGAAAACGCCTGTGTCGAATTTATCGACATCGGCGAGCAACTCGCAGAACGCGCGGGCGCCGTGGTCGAGCAACCGTTGGCCCAACTCCGCGGAGGCCTGCGTCGCATCGCCCATGGCGCCGCTGGCGTGAAGGTCCTGGGTCTGCCAGGCGAATGGCGCCGGCCGATGCGCGCCGAGCCAGCGATAGTCCTGCTCCATCGCAATGCTGTGGGGCCGAAAATCGGCGATCTTGTCCTGGCGCACCTGCTGCGGATATCGCGCCAGCATGATCGAGGTCTCGACCGCCCCGCCATGGATGCCGTGTCGCACTTCTTCTGCTGAAAACCAGGTCTCCGCCGCGCTGAGGCGAGACCATCCCGTGGTGACGGCAAGAAGCCCGTATCTCGCGCGCAGATCCTGCGCGACAAGGGTCATGGCCGCGCTGTTGCCTCCGTGACTGGTGACCATGACCAGCTTCTTGATGCCCGCGCGGGCAACGCTCTCGCCCAGCGCCATCCAGGTCTTCAGGGCGACGTCCGACGGCAGCGTCAGTGTGCCGGGGTAGCCGATATGTTCGGTGGAGATGCCCACCGGCTGCAGCGGGAGGAATGTCGCCGGCAGGCTGTCGGGGAGAAGCTCGCGCACCCGCGCCAGATAGGCCTCGGCAATGATGACGTCGGTGCCGAGGGGCAAATGCGGGCCGTGCTGTTCGGTGGCCGCCAGCGGCAGCACCGCGATCCATCGCGCCGGGTCCTCGCCTGCGAGGTCAGGCCAGTGGATGTCGGTCCAGTCGCGGGGAGGAACAGCTGAAGTCATCGAGCGAAACATTTCTTTAGACAAATTTGCAGGGTAGCTTGCATTCATTCCCGGCCAAGACCTAACCAACAAGACCTAACCAACAAGCCCTGACCAACAAGACCCGCTCAACAAGCCCTATTCAACAAGACCTGCCCAGGACGACGTACCGGCGTCCAGCGCTCCCTATCATGGGCCAGAACGATCAACGGAGTCCAACCATGAAGCCGGCTCTTTTGCTGCGAGCGTTAACCGCGGGCCTGGTGGCCGCCGTTTTGGCGATCCCGCCGGCCGGCGCCCAAACCACGCTGGACAAGGTCTCGTTCGGAACCAACTGGGTCGCCGAGGCCGAGCATGGCGGCTTCTTTCAGGCGCTGGCCGACGGCACCTATAAGAATTACGGGCTCGACGTCACCATCGTGCCGGGCGGTCCCAACGACAACAATCGCATCTCGCTGATCGCCGGCAAACTCGATTTCTACATGACCGCGAACACGCTGCAATCGTTCGACGCGGTAGCCAACAAGGTGCCGGTGGTGGCGGTCGCCGCCATGTTCCAGAAGGATCCGCAGGTGTTCCTGACGCATCCGGAATCGAAGATCGCCAAATTGGAAGATCTCAAGCGGCTGACTTTGTTCGTGTCCAAGGAAGGCATCGCCAGCTATTTTCAGTGGCTGAAGTCGGAATACGGTTTCAGCGAGGACAAGGTCAAACCCTACACGTTCAACTCGCAACCCTTTCTCGCCGACCGGCAAAGCGCGATGCAAGGCTACGTCACCTCGGAGCCGTTCGCGGTTGAAAAGGCCGCCAAGTTCAAGCCGGGGATCATCCTGCTGGCTGATAACGGCTTCAACGCCTATTCGACCCTGATCGAGACCCGCCGCGAATTGATCGACAAGAAGCCGGATCTGGTTCAGCGCTTCGTCGACGCCTCCGTGATCGGCTGGTACCATTATCTGTATGGCGACAACACGCCCGGCAATACGATGATCAAGAAGCTCAACCCGGAAATGACCGACGAGTTGCTGGCCTACTCCGTGGCCAAGATGAAGGAATATGGCATCGTCGATTCCGGCGATGCGCTGCGCGACGGCATCGGCGCCATGAACGATCAGCGAGTCGCGAGTTTCTTCGACAAGATGGTGCGCGCCGGCGTGGTGCGCCGTGACATCGATTTCCGCGACGCCTACACGCTGCGCTTCACCAACAAGGGCGTCGGCCTCGACCTGCGGCCAAAGAACTAGCGGCGCGATGGCGGAACAAGCAGCCTTGTCCGAAGCCCGTTCCCGCAGCGAGGGCCTCGCAGTCAGCCTGCGCGGCGTCACCAAGCTTTATGACAATGGCGTCATGGCGCTCGGGCCATTAAACCTTGACGTGGCGAGGGGTGAATTCGTGTCCCTGCTCGGGCCGTCGGGCTGCGGAAAGTCCACAGCCTTGCGGCTGATCGCGGGCCTGAGCGCGCCGACATCCGGCACGGTCGGCGTTTCCCAGCCTGCCGATCAGGCGCACCCCGGCCATTCCATCGGCTTTGTGTTCCAGGAACCGACGCTGATGCCGTGGACCAGCGTGCGGGAGAATGTGCGGTTGCCGCTGAAACTTTCGCATGCACCGGCCGCCGAGGCGAATGCGCGCGTCGGTGACGCGCTGGCGCAGGTCGGGCTTTCCGAATTCGCCGACGCTTTCCCGCGCGAATTGTCCGGCGGCATGAAGATGCGGGTCTCGCTGGCCCGCGCGCTGGTGACTGATCCGGATATACTCTTGATGGATGAGCCGTTCGCGGCGCTCGACGAGATCACCCGTTTCCGGCTCAACAACGATCTGCTCTCGTTGTGGCGCAATCTGCGCAAGACCGTCGTCTTCGTCACCCATTCGGTGTTCGAGTCGGTGTATCTGTCGCAGCGGGTGATCGTGATGTCGTCGCGGCCCGGTCGCCTCGATGCCGAGTTTCGCATCGACGCCCCGGAGCCGAGGGATGAGGAGTTTCGCACATCGGCCGATTATGCCGGTTATTGCCGCATGGTTTCGAAGGCGCTGAAGCCGCCAGATCCGGGACGGTCCGGTTCATGAGCTCCTTGCAGATACGGCCAATATCCGCCGGGCAAATTGCCCCGGAGAGCAGCATCGTTCGTGTCGTCCGGATCCTGCTTCCCGTCCTCGTCCTCGCCGCTGGTGTTGCGGTGTGGGAACTGGTGGTGCGGCTCAACGATATTCCGCCCTATGTGCTGCCCGGTCCGTCGGCGGTTTTCCAGACGCTGGTCGGCGACTGGCCGGTGCTGTCGCAATCGCTGCTGGTGACGTTGCTGACCACGCTGGAGGGCTTCGTTGCCGCGGCCTTCGGCGGCATCGCGCTGGCGCTGTTGTTCAACCAGTCGAAGTGGCTGGAATATTCCCTGTTTCCCTATGCAGTGATCCTGCAGGTGACGCCGGTCATCGCGATCGCGCCCTTGCTGCTGATCTACCTTCCGCAACAGACCGCCGTCGTTGTCTGCGCATGGATCGTCGGGTTCTTTCCGGTGTTGTCCAACACCACGCTCGGACTGAACTCGGTCGATCGCAATCTGGCCGGCCTGTTTCAACTTTATGGCGCGTCGCGGATACAGACCCTGTGTCACCTCAAACTGCCTTCCGCGCTGCCCTTCATCCTTGGCGGATTGCGGATCGCGGGCGGGTTGTCGCTGATCGGCGCGGTGGTCGCCGAGATCGCGGCCGGCTCCGCCGGCGCGGGCTCCGGACTGGCCTACCGAATCGCGGAATCCGGCTACCGCCTCAACATTGCCCGAATGTTCGCCGCCTTGCTGTTGCTCTCCGCCGCCGGGATTGTCATTTATGGGCTGCTGGCGCTAACTTCCCATCTGGTATTGCGGCGCTGGCACGAGAGTGCGCTTGGAAAGGACAATTGATGGCTGCCGGGACGATTTCTTCAGAGAAGATCGATGTGCTGATCTATGGGCCCAGCAGGCCAATCCTGGAAAACGGTTTTTCCGATCAGTTCGTACTACATCCGTTTGAAACCAAGCACGACCTCGAGCGGCTCAATCCGGCCATCGCCGCGAAAATCCGCGGCGTCGCGGTGACCTATCATACCGTGCACGCCGACAAGGCGTCGCTGTCGCGGTTTCCGAAACTCGAGATCGTCGCGAGCTTCGGCGTCGGCTACGATCACGTCGATTCCGCCTACGCCCGCGAACACAATATCGTCGTCACCAACACCCCTGACGTGCTGACCGAGGAGGTCGCCGACGTCGCGATGGGGCTCTTGATCGCGACCCTGCGCGAATTCGTCAAGGCTGATCGCTATCTGCGCTCCGGCCTCTGGCTGACGCAGAACTATCCATTGAGCGTCGGCTCGCTCAGGGATCGCAAGGTCGGAATCGTCGGCATGGGCCGGATCGGGCAAGCGATCGGACGCAGGCTGGAGGCCTCGCGCGTTCCAGTCTTCTATCACTCGCGCAAACCGGCCGCCGGCGTGGCCTACCAGCATTATCCCGATCTGATCGAGATGGCGAAAGCGGTCGATACGATGATCGTGATCGTCCCCGGCGGCGCTTCGACGGCGAAGATGATCAACGCCGATGTCATGAAGGCGCTGGGGCCGCGCGGCGTCATCATCAATGTGGCCCGTGGTTCGGTGGTCGACGAGCAGGCCCTGATCGCCGCGCTCAAATCCGGAACCATTCTTGCTGCGGGGCTCGACGTGTTCGCCAACGAACCGCAGGTGCCGGACGAATTGCGCACCATGCAGAACGTGGTGCTGCTGCCGCACATCGGCTCGGCGTCGGTGGTGACCCGCAATGCCATGGATCAGCTGGTGGTCGACAATCTGAAGGCCTGGTTCGCCGGAAAGCCGCCGCTGACCCCGGTCGCGGAAACCCCGGTGAAGGGCCGTTGATGACGGGCCGCCTCGGCATTGCGCTCGCGGCGCTGTCGGTACTGATCGCCTGCGGATCGCAGGCGAGGTCGCAGGATGCCTCGACCTTGAAAAAGGACATGGTCGGCCAGTGGGAGCTTTCGACCACCGAGCGCAGCAAGACCTGCGTTGTCACGCTGAAGAACGACGCCACGGCGCAAGGTCTGAAACTCGAACTCGAGCCCGGCTGCGCCGCGGCGCTGCCGTTCACCAAGGAGATCACGGCCTGGAACGTCAGGGGGCTGGATATCGTGCGGCTGCAGGATGCCGCGGGACAGCCGGTGATCGACTTCACCGAAGTCGAGAGCGGAATCTTCGAGGGCCTGAGGCAGGGCGAGGGCATTTACATCCTGCAGAATCTCGCCGCCGCGCGCTCGCTCGCCAAATCGATGGACCAGATGATCGGCGACTGGTCCATGGTCCGCGGCAGCAGCGGCCAGACCGTCTGCGGCTTGACGCTCACCAACAACGAATCGAGCCCGGATAATTTTCAGGTGTTTCTCAAGCCGAAATGCGATCCGGCGATCGCCGCGTTCGCGCCGACACAATGGCGGCTCGATCACGGCCAGATGGTGCTGATGTCGGCCAAGGGCGAAACCTGGCAATTCGAGGCCGACGACAACGCGCAATGGCGGCGGGTGCCTGATAGCGCCGATCCGCTGATCATGCTGCGGCAGTAGTTTTTGGACGATTCCGGACGGTCCAATAGCGACATGGAGGCCGGCGGGCCGCAATTCACGGGTTCGGAAACAGCCATCGTCGGGAATTCGCTTGATGAGCATTGAAACTCCCGCGCGTCTGCGGCCTGCGATGATGTCGTTCGACGTGTTCGGTACGCTGATCAGTGTTCGCGACAGCTCCTACGGCGCCTTTGAACGCATCCTTGCCGACGCCGGTGCGCGTCATCTCGACGTCCAGGCGTTCTGGGAATATTGGGAACATCGCAATATCGCGCATTATTGGGACCCTTACCGGCCCTATCGCGATATCTGCGAACTCTCCTTGGCCGAAACCTTCGCCCATTTCCGTGTCGCGGGCGATAGCCGGCTGATCGATCGGTATCTTGAGGCTTTCCCGGGCTTCTTCCTCTACGACGATGTCGTCCGCACGCTTGACCGGCTGTCGCGTCGCTACAAACTGGCGGTGGTCTCCAATATCGACGACGATCTTCTGGCGCTGACGCCGCTGAAGCAAAATTTCGATCTGATCTGCACGGCGCAGCGCGCCGGGGGCTACAAGCCCGATGGGACACTGTTTCGCTATCTGATCGAGAATGCGGGCTGTACGAAGGACGAGATCCTGCACTCCGGACAATCGCAATTCACCGACCTCGTCGGCGGTAAACCGCTTGGCTTGACCATTGCCTGGATCAATCGCCGCCAGATTGCACTCGACGCCTCCGTGCCGCGCCCGGATTTCATTTTCCCGGATATTCAGTCTTTGACCGGTCTTGTCGCGTTATGAAGGCCCGCGGGCACGATTTTTTTTCGAATCTCATGATTTTTCCAAAAATCCCGTGTCGATTCGTACCCGGCCGGTTCGTCGTCTCCATGAGCGAGACCCTTCCGCAAGGCCCGGTGGCCGCGGCTCGCCTGAACAGGAGTTCCCTTGATGCGCTTCATGTATCTCGTCAAACATCCCGGCGCCCCGGGTAATCCGACACCGGAAATGATGCAGGCGATGCACAAGCTCGCCGACCGGGAGATCAAGGCAGGCCGCATGATCGACAGTGGCGGGCTGACGCCGGTTTCCATGGGCGCCCAGGTGACGATCGCGGACGGCAAGCTCAGCGTCACCGACGGCCCATTCGTGGAGGCAAAGGAGGTCGTCGGCGGCTACGCGATCTTCGAACTGCGCGACAAGGAGGAGGCCCTGGCGATGGCCAAGGAATTCATGCAACTGCACCTCGATCATATGCCGGGCTGGGAAGGGACATGCGAGCTTCGCGCCTTTGCCGGTCCTTGAGGCGGGCGCGAGCCTGCGGCCGTCGGCCATGACGGCCGCAGGCTTCGATGAAGCGACGCATCGCACGATCCTTGCGGTCTGGCGGGTCGAGCAGCCACGCTTGATCACCAGTCTTTCACGGATGCTGCGCGACGTGCCGCTGGCCGAGGATCTGACGCAGGAAGCCTTGTTGGCTGCGCTTGAGCATTGGCCCGCGGCGGGCGTGCCGGAGCAACCCGGCGCCTGGCTGATGGCGACGGCCAAACGCCGGGCGCTGGATCATCTGCGCCGCGGCCAGATGCTGGCGCGCAAGCACGCGATGGTCGCCGGGGACATGGAGCAGGAGCAGCAGGCCATGCCCGATTGGGACGCGGCGCTCGACGACGACATCGGCGACGAGCTGCTTCGGCTGATCTTCACCGCCTGTCATCCCCTGCTGTCGCGCGAGGCCCGCACGGCTCTCGCATTGCGGATGATCTGCGGCCTGACCACCGGGGAGATCGCACGCGCGTTCCTGCTGCCGGAGACGACCATCGCCCAGCGCATCGTTCGCGCCAAACGAACGCTTTCGGACTCCGGGCTGGCCTATGAGACCCCGCGCGGCGAACAGCTTTCCGAGCGGCTGTCATCGGTGCTGGAGGTCGTCTATCTCATCTTCAACGAAGGCTATACCGCCGCGCGCGGCGAGCATTGGCTGCGTCCCCAGCTCTGCCATGAAGCGTTGCGCATCGGTCGCGTGCTCGCCTCGATCGCGCCGCATGAGCCCGAAGCCTATGGACTGCTCGCCCTGATGGAATTGAATGCGTCCCGTACCGCGGCGCGCACCGACCACGCGGGCGAGCCGATCCTGCTGCCGGACCAGAACCGTGTGCTCTGGGACCGGATCCAGATCCGCCGCGGCATGCAGGCGCTGGCGCGCGCGCGTGAACTCGGCGGCGCGGGCGGCTATTATAGCTTGCAGGCCGCGATCATCGCTTGCCACGCCGAGGCGACGACGGCGGATGAAACCAACTGGCCGCGCATAGCGGGGCTCTATGAGGAACTGGCGGTGCTCGCGCGCTCGCCGATCGTTGAACTCAACCGCGCGGTGGCGGTCGGAATGGCCGATGGCGCGGCAGCGGCGCTACCGATGGTGGAACGCCTGGCGCACGAACCCGCGCTTAAAAGCTATCATCTATTGGGAAGCGTTCGCGGCGACCTGCTCCACAAGCTCGGCCGCTACGAGGAAGCCCGCGCCGCGTTCGAAGCCGCGGCGACGCAGGCCGGCAATACGCGCGAACGTGATTTGCTGCGACGGCGTGCTGCCGTCGCGGCCGATGCTGCGAGGTCAACGGCCTAAATCCGTACTACGCGGTCTCCCCGATCCGCCGGCGTCGATGTTGGGAGCGTTTCCAAGCGGCAATCAGGACGATCGCGCAGCAACCGACGGCGTTACCCAGAAATACCGACGCCATCGTCCAGTCCTTTTGGTTCACGAGTGCATAGGCCGCTGCCGACGCATGCGAGATGAGGAATAGACCCCACGTCCCAAGTGAGATGGCTTCCGCACCACTACGGTCCCTCGCCGCCTTGGCGATCTGCGGAACGTACGCCACAACACGAAGGCTGTTGCATAGCGTGAACGCTGTAAGCGTGATGTCTGCGATCGTCATCCCGCGCGGTACCTTCTCGGTCAGGAGCTGTTGTTCGGCCTCCGCTCGCCGAGCATCTGGACGGAAAAATTGCCCCGGTAGTACCCGTCTTCGGAAAGTCGCCATCCGCTCGGGGCCCGCTAACGGGATGCGCTGCTTACCTCGGATTGTCGGCCGGCTTGACGAACACGCGTCCGCTCGGTCCGGTGCCGCTCACCTGGATCATCACCGGCTCCCGCACTTCGACGAAATGGGCGAGGTTTGCGGGCTCGGTGTAGAAGCTTCCCGCCGGCAACGCTTTGAGCGCCGCCCCATCGAACTTTTCGCCGTAGCCCGTGTACCAAGTGCCGGAGAGGATCGTCACCTCGCGAGAGTCCGGATGCGAATGTGGCGCGAGCTTGTATCCAGCGGGAAACTTCAAGCGGAGCGTATAGGGGCCGGGCTTGGATGGATCCCCCACCAGATTCACCTGTTCCATGCCCGCCATTGCCAAGCCGCCCTGCGCGCCCCAGTTCATTTCCGGGGGTGTCATTGCGATCGCCTCCGGCTTGGCCTGGGCGTGAAGTCCGTGGGCGATTGCGGCAAGCTCCAGGCAGCACAGCACCAGAGCCATTCTACGAATGGTCATGTAAATCTCCGATTTGATCTTCGGCGGCCTTCTTGCAGGTCGATCGTGGGAAAAACCGTTGTTGTCAGCGTGGAAAAAGCCGGATACTTGCGTTGGAATTTGCGGACCAATCCGGCGGCTGCTAGAAATGGCGCGGCGACAAGGCATTATGTTCCGCGAGCGTTTCTTCTACGTCCGTCGAAGCCCAAGACCTGATGGCGCAGCCGCATGACACTTCGGAAGCGTCGAAGGATTGCACATGCTGATCTGCTGATTGCTATGAATTCGAGTTGAACTGTCGTGCCCGGCCTTGTGGCGGGTATCCAGATCTTTCTCGAAGGCATCCGGGCCATGAAGGGGAAAGAGTTGCTGCGCGTTTCCGTGTTGGGCAATCTTGCCGTGCAGCGCCATCGCATGAAAATGCGGCTGCCGCCGTCAAAAAAGACGCGGGCGCTGCTCGCCTATCTCGCCGTCACCGCGCGTCCGCACAGCCGCGAGCGGCTCTGCGCCATGTTCTGGGCCGTCCCGGATGATCCCCGGGCCGCATTGCGGTGGAGTTTGAGCCGCCTGCGCCCGGTCGTCGACGAGCCTGACTGTCGAAGGATCATCGCCGATCGCGAGAATGTCGGATTGGACCTCGACCGGGTCACGATAGACATCTTGTCCCTGCGCAGCGTTGCTCGAAACGGTGCCGATGCCATCTCGACCGAGCTACTGCGCGAGGCGACGGAGGCGCTCGAGGGCGATTTCCTCGAAGGCCTGGATTTGCCGGACTGTCAGGAGTTTCAGAGCTGGTGCACCGGGGAACGTGAGGAGACGCGGCGGCTTCGCGTGCGGCTTCTTACGGCGCTGGTGACCCGTCTTGAGGACGCGCCTGATGAAGCGCTGCGCTACGCGCGTGCGCTCAGCCTCCTTGAGCCCGCCAACGAGGCCGCTCAATCCACGCTGGTTCGATTGCTGCGTGTCGCCGGCCGCTGGCGTGAGGCTGAGGAGCAATTTCAGAGTGCACAGCGACGGCTCGAACAGTTCAACGTGGTGTGCACCGGTGCGCTGCGGCAGGCAGCGCAACTGCCCCTTCAAGCCGACGCGCGGACGCGCGCTGACGATAGAACGGCCGCTCTGATCGCTACGGAGCGACTGCCTGCTCGCCCTGCCTTGCATGAGGTGCAGTTTTGCAGAACCTCGGATGATGTCCGGATCGCGTATGCCTGCGTCGGCGATGGTCCGCCGGTGGTGTGGGCGGCGCACTGGCTCAGCCATCTTGCCTTCAACTGGGAGAGCCCGATATGGCGTCACTGGACCGAAGAGTTCGCGAAGGACCACGCCTTCGTTCACTATGATCAGCGCGGCCATGGTCTTTCCGATTGGGAAGCCTCCGAGTTCTCTGTCGATGCGTTCGTTCGCGACCTCGAGGCGGTCGTCGACACGCTCGGCCTCGATCGGTTCGCGCTCATCGGGAGTGCGCGAGCCAGCTCGACGGCGATTGTTTATGCGGCACGTCACCCCGAGCGGGTGTCCCAGCTCGTGCTCTACGGCGCTTTCGCGCAGGGCTGGCGGTATTGGGGAAATGCCGCCGAAATCGAGCGGCGCGAGGCGACAATCACACTTACGCGGCAGGGCTGGGACAACCCTGCCTTTCGGCAGATCCTGACATCGCTGTTGCTGCCTGATGCCACGCTCGAGGAGACAGGCTGGTTGAATGACCTGCAGCGAATCTCGATCTCAGCCGAAAATGCTGCCCGGGTGCAGCGATCGAGTGGCGATCTCAATGTCCTCGACCTTCTCCCGGGCATCGTGACGCCGACGCTCGTGCTTCACTGCCGCGATGACGCCGCAATGCCATTCGAGCAAGGTCGGCTGATCGCAAGCCGTATTCCCCGAGCAAGGTTCGTCACACTCGAGGGCCGCAACCACATTCTCCTGCCTCGCGATCCGGCCTGGGCCGTTTTCCTCAACGAGGTACGCCGGTTTCTGCGTGGGGGCGCGCTGACAATGTCTGGCGCATAGCGAACGGGTACTATGCCGGAGTGATCAGTAGCGGCTGCGACAGGGCTAACGATTGCGCGCCGCTTCCGCGCCTAAAAGCCGGATGAAACCTGGTTGCGGTCGACGGCAGCACCAGCGCGGGCACGGCGAACATTGCTGGCGAGCATGCCGGGCCTGTCCTCGTTGGCGGGCTTCGCGGTCGCCAGCCGCAGCACCGCGGCGTAGTTCGGCTGCACTTCCATTTGTCCCGCATAGGGACCGCGCGAGAGAATGCCGTGAACGCGCGGCAGGTTGTAGCAGGGCACGTAGAACAGCAAATGATGTTCGAGATGATAGTTGACGTAATAGGGCGCGATGAACAGCCGCTCGAAAAAGCCTGCGCGCGTGGTGCGGGTGTTGCGCAGTGGATCGTTGCTGTCAGGCACCACGGCATGTTCGGCGATATTGCGGATACGGGTGATCACCATCATCCAGGTCATCAGCGGCAACAGCCACAGCAGCGGATAGGCCCACCACACGCCGGCCGCGGCTAGTGCTGCGAAGAAGATGAGATTGAATACAATCTGCGGGCCCAGCCTGTCGCGGAAGTGCGCGGCGCGCTGCGCCAGCGGCCATGATTTGTCGCCGAGCGCATTGAGAAACTGCGCCTTGCGCTGCGCATAGCCGGTCTGGCCGGTGATATCGCGCCAGAATTTGCGGCGATAGCTCGGCCGCGTGATCGGGAAGGGCGCGGAAAGGATCAGGTCGGGATCGTCTTCCTGCTGGGTGCGGGCGTGATGTTGCAGATGATAGCGGCGATAGGCGCCGGTTTCGGCGAACACCGGATAGGCGCAGAACCATTGGCTGAGCGCCATGTTCAGTTTCTCGCCGTTCGCCAGACAGCCATGCGCGCCGTCATGCATCAGGATCGCCAGCCCGAGCTGGCGCGAGCCGATGATCGCAACCGCCAGCACGAAGGTAAACGGGTTGGGCCACACCGCGACCATCGCGATCGAACCGAGAATGAGCGTCCATGCATGCGCGATCAACGCAACGCTTTTCCAGGTCGACCGCGTGCGGACCTCGATCAGTTCCTGCTCGGTCATCAGGTCCCGCGCGCGCATCCGAAGGGCGGTCATGGTTGCTTCTCCTTGCCCGCCGGCGAACCGCCGGGAGTGGATTTTGGGCTGCTGATTACTCTCAGCCGCGTGGTTTCGGGAGGCGCATCGGCCTGCGTGCCGAGCAGGCGCAGCATCTCGGCGGCGAGATCGCCGGACGCGCGGCCCATGGCCTGGCCTTCAAGCGTGACCCCGATCGCGATGGTCCAGAATCGCCGCGCGCTGGTTTCGGGATCGAGCCGCGACTGCCAGCCGCGTGCGGCCATCTCGGCTGCATAGGCGCGCAAACCTTCGGCGTGCAGCCGCTCCACCGTGCGCTCCACCAGCGGCGCGAGATCCTGGCGGCGGCGGGTCAGCGTCATCGCCTCGACGAAGAAGCCGACAGCGTCCGATCCCATCACGCTGTCGACCAGCGCGCGCGTGTAAGCCGCCGGCGAGAGCTGTTGGCCGGCATGCTGTTCGGCGGCCAGCGCGACGTACAGCACGTCGCGGCAGGCGGCCTCGACGAACAGCGCCTCCTTGGTGCGAAAGTAATAGGTGATCTGGCTCGGAAAGGCGTCGGCGGCGGCGGCGATATCGGCGATCGAAACCGCCGCCAGCCCGCGCGCCTTGAACAGGCGGCTCGCCGCATCGAGCAGACGCGAGCGCATCTGCCGGCCCGCCATGCGTGTCGCGCGCACGCTGTGCTTGGGATCGCCCGGAGTGTCGTTCGCGGAAGCGCTTTTCATGCGTCTTGGGTCCGTCAACGCTCGCTGATGCCTCGTGGATTTGTTTGTATGTTATACAAACAAATTCGTCAAGCCGCGCCGATCCGGGATCCCCGCTACGCGCGGACGACCACGTCCGAAACCGGCCAGACTGATTGGCTTGAAGCGGCTACATCCGACCACATGTGGACGCCGCAGGCTCCCGGGCGATGGGCCAGGCGCCTGGATGGGCGCCCAGCGACGATCCTTACGGCAGGCATTCGGGAGAACTCTTCATGGCGAACGCGTCCAATCCGGCAATCGGGCCATCGGCCGAACCGGCGCCGTTGCCGCAAAGCGCGACGGAAAATCTTTCGGGGCTCGACCAGGTTCGCGGAATGCGCGACGGAACGTTCGGTCTTGCGCCGATGCAGGCGCTGATGAACATGCGGCTGATCGAGGCGGAAGAGGGATTGGTCGTCTTCACCGCGATCCCGGAGCAGAAGCACTATAATCCGCAAGGCACGGTTCACGGGGCCTTCGCCACCGCGATCCTCGACTCGGCGATGGGGCTTGCCGTCGTGACCAAACTGCCGGCCGGCGTTGGCCAGACCACCGTGGAATTCAAGCTCAGTTTCATCCGGCCGATGTCAGCACAGACCGGCGAGGTCCGGGGCGAGGGCCGCGTGATCCATTGCGGCCGCTCGATCGCGACCGCGGAGGGACGGCTGCTTGCATCCGACGGCAGACTGATCGCCCACGGTACTACGACCTGCATGATCTTCCACTCGCCGCAGGCAGCGTCAGGCAAGTCTTGAACGCGCCCGCCGTATCGCAAGCAGACGTCGCCGGGGGGCAGAGCGTCCAGACCTACATCAGCCGCAAGCCCTTCAGGCTCGCATGCCCGTTCTTGCCGACGATGATGTGATCGTGCACGGAGATGCCGAGCGGCGCGGCGATATCGATGATGGCCTTGGTCATCTGGATGTCCGCCTGCGATGGTGTCGGGTCGCCGGAGGGGTGGTTGTGCACCAGGATGATCGCGGTGGCGGATAGTTCCAGTGCGCGCTTGATCACCTCGCGTGGATAGACCGGCGTGTGATCGACGGTGCCGGTCTGCTGCACTTCGTCCGCGATCAACTGGTTGCGCTTGTCGAGAAACAGGATGCGGAACTGTTCCTTGTCGGCGAAGGCCATGCTGATGCGGCAATAGTCGATCACGTCATTCCAGGATGACAGTGCGGTGCGCTGCTTCAACTCGCCCCTGGCGATGCGGTGGGCGGCCGCCGCGATCAGTTTCAGGCCGTTGATCGTGACATCGCCGACGCCTTTGATCTCACGCAACCGGCTTTCGGGCGCGTGAATGACCTCGGCGAATGAGCCGAATTTCGCGATCAGCTTTTTGGCCAGCGGCTTCATGTCGCGCCGGGGCTGGGCGGCGAACAGCACCATCTCCAGCAGTTCGTAATCGCTCAAGGCGTCGGCCCCGGCGGAATGAAAGCGCTCGCGCAGCCGCTCGCGATGGCCGAGATAATGCGGCGCTTCGGTATCCTCAGGTTCGTCGCGTGCTTCGCTGGATTTCGCAGGCATGGTTGGAATACTCTTGGAGTGTTCCAACCATGCCGTGTCGCGCGGGTTTTGCAACCGCGAATTGTCAAAGATTGAAGCAGACGCGGGATCAATCCCTGTGGATGTCCCGGACCACCTCGGTCAGCGTTCGCGTATCGATGTCGTAGAAATAGCCGAAGATGTTGACATGCCCAGGCGTACCCGCATGCGACCGGATCAGCGCGGTGTCGTGCTTCAGCGAAGCTTCATAGTCGGTGATGCAGATGCTGCTTCGCGGATAGAGAGCGGAGATATCGAGACGGTGCTCGTGCTCATAGGCCTTGATGATCCCGTCGGCCGTGAAACTCGTGGCGCCGCAGTGCGAGTGATGGACCACGACGATGTTCTGGATCCCGAACAAATGCTGCGCGACCGTAATCGACCGCAGCGCATCGACGGCGCGGCCGCCGGCAACGATCACCGGGAAGATCGTCGTCGATGACGCGACGCGGTTTCCCCCGCCGTCGAGAATGACCTCTCCCGGAAAGACCTCGTCGCCGAACAGTTTGGCGACGACCTGCGGAATCTCGGCGGCTCGCGGATCGTAGCAATAGATCACCAGCGTCTTGAGCGGGACGGCGTGGGAGAACGCCTCCCTGGTCGCAGCCTCGTTGAATGAAGGCTGTGCGCTGAAGGCGAAGCGGTCGAATTTACCCATGGTGCTTACTCCTCTTCTCTTAGTGTATATACACTCCAAAATCGAAATTCATCGCGGGCGCATCCCGGTCAAGTCCTAGGACGCCGTGCGGTGCATCTTGCTGACGAGGTCTGCCAAAGCTTTCTGAACCACCGGCCAGCGCGGCTCACCGAGCTGGTGCATGGAGGATTGCTGGGCCTTTTCCCACAGCGGCAGGGCTTTCATGAGTGCGGCTTTGCCGGCCGTCGTCAGCGTCAGCATCCGGCTGCGATGGCGGCCTTCCGGCGCGATCGCGACCAGCCCTTGCTCCTCCAGCGGCCGAAGATTCCGGGTCAAGGTCGTCCGCTCCATCTCAAGCGAATCGGCCAGCGATTTGATCGAAAGCGCGCCGCGCGCGGCCACGGCGGCCAGCACCGCGACCTGGGTCGCGCGCAATCCCGTCGGCCGAAGCGCCTCATCATAGGCGCGGCTGACAATGCGGCTGGCCATGCGAACGTTGTGACACAGGCAGGCGTCGAGCAAGGTACGCGCCAAAGCCGGGATATTCTGATGACTTGTCATCTCGTGCATATACACGACATCAATCCGCCGATCAAGCGGTGCGGCGATCGATCACGTCAAAATGAGAGCTGTGGCAGCAATCAGGCTGCGGCCGGCGGCTTCTCGGCATGGCGCTGCGACAGCGTGAAGATTTCGACGCCGGTTGCGGTCACGCCGACCGAATGCTCGAATTGCGCCGACAGCGAGCGGTCGCGCGTCACCGCGGTCCAGCCGTCGGACAGGATCTTTACATGCGGTTTGCCGAGATTGATCATTGGCTCGATAGTGAAGAACATGCCGGGCTTGAGCAGCACGCCTTCGCCGGGCCGGCCGACATGGATGATGTTCGGCTCGTCGTGGAACATGCGGCCGAGACCATGGCCACAAAAATCCCGCACCACGCTCATGCCTTGCGGCTCGACGAAGCTCTGGATGGCGTGACCAATATCGCCGGTGGTTGCGCCGGGCTTCACTGCGGCGATGCCGCGCATCATCGCTTCATAGGTCACCTCGATCAGCCGCTCGGCCTTGCGGGCAATCGGGCCTACCACATACATCCGGCTGGAATCGCCATACCAGCCCTCGACAATGAAGGTGACGTCGATGTTGACGATGTCGCCTTCCTTCATCACCCGGTCGCCGGGCATGCCATGGCAGACCACATGATTGATCGAGGTGCAGGTCGAATAGCGATAGCCGCGATACATCAGCGTGGCGGGGTAGGCGCCATGGCCGAAGGCAAAGTCGCGAACGAAATCATCGATCTGCGAGGTCGGTACGCCCGGCTTGACGATATCGGTCAATTCATCGAGGCATTTGGCGACCAGCGCGCCCGCCTTGCGCATGCCGGCGAATCCGCTCGGCCCATGCAGCTTGATCTGCCCGGTCTTGCGCTGGGAGGTATCGGTGGCTTCGATATAGCTCATCGGCGGATCATGTCTTGGCAAGGATGGTTGATTTGAGGCCCCAATCTAATGATTGGAGCTTTTGGCGCAAGCCGCGCAGGGCATGCAACCCTCGAATTTCAGGAACCAATTCGGCATCCCCTGCGCGCGCTCGGCAGCCGGGCGAATCGACGTCAGTTCGGGACCTCCACCGTGGTCTCGACCGGCAGCGCGCCGCCGCGGACGCGGATTTCGCGCACCGGGTACGGCACCCTTATACCCTCGCGCTTGAACGCCTCCCATAACGACAACATCACGTCGCTTTTGACATTATCCATACCGTCGGGATCGGCGATCCAGAAGGTGAGGGAAAATTTCATTCCGGCCTCGGCGAATTCGACCAGGATGCAGTTCGGCGGCTTGTTCTTGATGGCGCGCGGCGCCGCAGCTGCAATATCGATGGCGAGCTTGCAGACCAGCCGCGGATCGGCATCGTAGTTGGTGCCGAAACCAACTTTAACCAGCGTGTTCTTGTCGGTGTAGGTCCAGTTCACGACCTTCTGAGTCACCAGATCCTCGTTCGGGATCAGGAATTCGCGTCCGTCGCCGGCAGCGACCGAGATGTAACGCGTCTTCATGGCGCTGATGCGCCCGGAGCTGTCGCCGATGGTGACGAGATCGCCGGGCTTCACCGATTTATCGGCCAGCAGGATGATGCCGCTGATGAAATTGGCGACGATCTTCTGCAGGCCGAAGCCGATACCGACACCGGCGGCGCCCGAGAAGATCGCCAGCGCCGACAGGTTGATGCCGACCGCGCTCATGACCGCCGCGACAGCGAAGATCATCAGCGCCAGCCGGATCATCTTGACCAGCAGCACCTGGATTGACGGCGTCAGATCGGCGGAACGCGTGATCCGGCTTTCCACGAAGTTGCTGGCGATATTGGTCAACCATAGCGCCGCCACCAAAAGCACCCCGAGCTTGATCAGCAGCAGCGGCGTCAGCCGCAGACCTCCAAGCACGACAGATACCGAGTTCGAGCGCCTCGATGGTTGGATCAAGCTCGCCGAGAATGCTCAGCGCCGCCACCAGCCACGCCGACAGCGACACCAGCCGGACGATGAATTCATTGCGAATGACCGAGGTGACGAGGCGGATGATCAGCCAGGCGAAGGCGAGGTTGGCGGCGACCGAAAGCAGATAGCTGCGGCTCGGCCAGGTCGACGTCAGCATGATGACGCGCGCCAGCGTCATCAGCACCGCGAACACCGCGGTCGAAGCGCTGCCGACCAGCACGCGCATGAACAGCCGCAGCGGCGCCGGCCAGCCCATGGCGAGCGAGCCCACCTCGATCCGCGATCGAACCGCGGCACCGACCGCGTAGGCGATCCCGGCACCGGTCAGGATCAGACCGAGCTGCAGATAAAACCAGGGCGACCTGATCTCGGCGCCGACCGACCGCGCGGCGGAGAACAGAAATTCGCTGATGTCGTTCAGGTCCATCGTCAACATCTCATCGCGAGCCGGAACGGCATCATCGGATCAACTTGATTCGAATATGGCGCAGAATCCCACAATCATGGCGCTGATACCATCGATACGCGGTGCCGGTGAAGTCAGAAACGCCGGTAAATCGGGCACATTGCCGCTGGCCACAGAAATGGGTTGGCGTCGAACTGTGGCGACGATATGGATGCAATTGCGGTGTTTGCGCAAGTATTTGCGATGATTGCGGAGGTTCATGGCTTCTCTCGATTCGGTCAGCATAGCCATTCTTCTCGGCGCCGTTCTGGTGATGGCCGGCATCCTGTCGAGCCTGCTGGCGCTGCGCTTCGGCGCGCCGCTGCTGCTGGTATTCCTGTTCATCGGCATGCTGGCCGGCGACTCCGGTCCGGGCCAGCTGCGATTTGACGATGTGCGGACCACCTATCTGGTGGGCTCGGTGGCGCTGGCGCTGATCCTGTTCGACGGCGGCTTACGCACCCGGTTTCAGAGCATCCGCACCGTGCTGGCGCCATCGATGGTGCTGGCGACCATAGGCGTGCTGCTGACGGCGCTGATCACGGCGCCGGTCGCCAAATATGCGCTCGATCTGAACTGGACCGAGGCGTTGCTGGTCGGCGCCGTGGTGGCGTCGACCGACGCGGCGGCGGTGTTTCTCCTGGTGCACGCCCAGGGCCTGCGCCTGCGCCCCCGTGTCGGCGCGACGCTCGAGGTCGAATCCGGCACCAACGATCCGTTCGCGGTGTTTCTCACGTTGATGCTGGTTGAGCTGATTTCGATCGGCGAAAGTTCGGTTCTGCATGTCGCGCTGGAATTCGGCCGCGAGGCCGTGCTTGGCGCCATCGTTGGCGTCATTGGCGGACGGCTGGTGGTGCTGGCGCTCAACCGGGTGGCGCTGCCGCAGGGCCTGCACGCGCCGTTTGTCTGCACCGCCGCGCTGGTGATTTTCGGGGCGGCGCAGATCGCCCACGCCTCGGGATTTCTCGCGGTCTACCTTGCGGGGATCATCATCGGCAACCAGCCGACGCGGGCGCATAATTCGGTGGTGACATTCCTCGACGCTGCGACCTGGCTGGCGCAGATCGTGATGTTCGTACTGCTCGGTCTGCTGGTCTCGCCGCAGCGGCTGCTGAGCAGCATCATTCCGGCCGTCATCGTGGCGCTGGTATTGATGCTGGTGGCGCGGCCGCTCGCGGTGTTTCTTTGTCTGGCGCCGTTCCGGTTCAACTGGCGCGAGAAGGTCTTCATCGCCTGGACCGGCCTGCGCGGCGCGGTCGCGATCTTCCTGGCGTCGATCCCGATGCTGGTTGGGCTGTCGAAAGCGTATCTTTATTTCGACGTCGCCTTTGTCGTCGTCATCATCTCGCTGTTGCTGCAGGGCTGGACGCTGGCGGCCGCGGCGCGGCGGCTGCATGTGGCGCTGCCGCGAACCGAACGTGGGCCGCGGCGTGTCGAGCTCGATCTGCCCGGCCAGCTCGAGCAGCAATTGGTCGGCTATCCCGTTCGCTCCAAAAGCCTGTATTTCCGGCGCGGGCTCATTCCATCGTGGTCAAAGCCGACGTTGGTGATCCGCGACCAGCGGATTCTCTCGCCTGTCGAGGCCGATCCGATCGCCCCCGGCGACTACATCTACCTGTTGGCGCCGCCGGAGAAAGCTGAAGCGCTGGACCGCTTCTTTGTCGACATGGCGCCGAGCTCGGCGCCCGACCCGCATTTGCTCGGAGACTTCGTCGTCTCCGGCGAGATCACGCTCGGCGACCTCGCGAAAATCTACGGCATCGCCACCGATGACGAACACGCCAAGCTAACGCTGGCGGATTATTTCGACGTCCATCTCGATCACGCGCCGAAGGAAGGTGCGACGCTGGAACTCGATTCGATCGTGCTGGTGGCGCGCAGCATCGGCGGCGGACGTGTCAATGTCGTTGGACTGCGGTTGCCGGAGGAAGAGGAGGAAACCGCGCCATCGACGCGGCGGGCGCGGCTGAAGCGCAAATTGTCGGAGATGTGGTCGTCGGTCGCCGGGGTTTAGCGCGCTGCTGCATCCGTTGGATTTAACATGGAATATGTGATGCCCATGACCACGCTGTAGGTCAGAAGCATCAAGAGCGAGAACAGGGCAGGCTGAAGGCCAAGTCCTGCCTGAGTGGCAAACAGGCCTCGACCCAGCGCCGGAAAGAACAGCAGGCCCATCACAATCCATCCGAGTACACCGAAGATCGCTCCTTTGGCAGCGCCGCTTCGACCTGGCAGTGCCCGGTAGACCCGACCGAACATGAACCCGAGCAAGACGGAGCCATTCAGGAATGAAAGCGCCCAGGGAACGAAGGGATGAACTGAACTGCCGACCAACTGGCTCAACGCCTGCTGCAGATCTTCGTAGGGATGAAAGGACGCCAGCAGACCCATTCGGTATTTAAGATACATGAGGCCGGAGTGAGCGGCAGTTCCGCATAAGCCCGCAACCAGAGTCTTCCATATCCGGTCAACGCTCATGGGATTGCAGGGCTGTTGCGACGATCAGAATCCGCTTGAAACACATCTAGTGGACGAACTCGTTCTTTGCCATCATGAGATGGTGCTGCTGATGATGCGATCCCTGCACCATGATCCCCATGAAGCCGAGCGCCCGGAGCTTCGTCACCTGCCTGGCGTCGGTGCTGGTGACGGTAAGCTTGACGCCGTTCGACACCTCTTCGGTTTTGGCGTTCCAGCCGAGTTGGCTTAGCTCGCGCGCGTGCGCGGGAACCATGCGCTTGATTGCTTCGAGCGTTCGGCCCTCGCCGGTCACGGTGATCTCCACGCCGTTGTCGAGCGCGCGCTCCGCCGCCGCGGCACGCATGGTCACCTCGTCCATGTCGATCAAATGTTCGCGCAACGCTGAGATGTTTACCTTCGACCAGTCGGTCGCAGGATCGGCCTCCAGGATTCGCACGATCTCCTGGATCGTGCCGAAAGCCTCTTGTCCGGGCATGACAGGCTGACCGGAAGCTTCGCTGCCCATCATCATGCCGTGCGGGCTCATCCCGCCTTCAATGCCATGCTGACCGTGCATCATTTGGCCTTGCGTGCCATGCTGCGGCATCATCAGCTGCTGGCCGCTATCGCCTGGGTTCATCGGCCCGTGCATTCGATGGTGGTCGGGCATTTGCGCCGCCGCATAGGCGGTCGCCGCAACAATCGCTACGCCGGCAAGGCCGGCCCTCCATGACCATAAAGACATGATCGACCTCATTATCAGCGCGCCCTTGTCGCCTCAATACGCCATGGCGCGGGATGCACATATGATCCAGATCATATGGCGGGCTTTGCCAATTTGATTTTTCCGTTCAGTCGCTCGATCTCGCCGGCGGCCGCCATCTCCGCGAGTGTCCGGTATAGCGCCTCATGGGTGAGACCGAGTTCGGCCGCAAGATTCTTCAGCGTGCCGGTCACCTTGACAGTGCGTCCGTCGGCACCGGCGTTGAGCGTGAGATAATGCCAGATGCGATCACGGGCGGAGTGAATATTGCGCTGTTCAAGACGCGCGCGCAGGCTCATCACCTGGCGCGCGAGCATTGTCATGAAGGCTTGCGCCGCCTTGGGATTGTGCTCGAATTCACCAAGCACCAATGCCTTGGGATAAAGTCGTACCACTGTCTCGGTCATCGCAATCGCATCGCAGTGATAGGCCGGCGTGAACAGCGAGGCTTCGGCGAGCGTTTCCCCCGCCATGGCGACATGGAGCACAGCCTCACGTCCGGCACGGTCCACGCGCACCAGCCGGACGTTTCCGGTGACGACTTCGTATAGGCCTGTCGTCCGTTGTCCGGTCCGGAAGAGCGCCTGACCAGCCCGGAGCGTGCGCTCAACTCCGGCAGCTCGGACAGTTCGATTGAGCCAGTCCGCCATGCAACCCCGACGATTCTACCGCCACGTTTCGGCTCCATTGTACTGCGTTTTCCCGCGCGCTGTTGCCGAAACGTGACAGTTGCAATCAGGCAGAGTGATACCCTTCGCACAGTTCTAGCCGTACGGATCGTGCGATCTCGTGATTCGTGCCACGGGGTTCGCGGAGGATCACGGAATGAACAGAGGTTTCCGGCCGCTGACTTGCTTCAGCTTCGCCATGCTGGTTGCGCTTTCGAACGACGCGATGGCGGCTGCCCGCCACAAGCAAATTCATCATGCCAGGAAGAGCGACGCGGCAACCAAGGCAGGTCATCACCGCCACGCCGCGCTCAAGAAGGGCAAGCATGCCGTCCATGCGGCGGCGCGGCGCAAGCCGGCAGCTTCTGTCGAGAAATCTCCGCAAACCGCGACGCCTCAACTGTCCGGCGACCTCGCGGCGGTAAAGCAGGCGATCGATCTGGCGCGCAAGGCCAAGATCGGCGAAGCGACGGCGATCGCAAAAACCATCGGCGATCCGGCGGCCCAGAAACTGGTCGAATGGTTCATGCTGCGCCATCCGGACGGCGAGGCGGGTTTTGCCCGCTATGCGGCTTTCATCGCCGACAATCCGGGCTGGCCGAGCATGGGCAAGCTGCGCCGGCGGGCGGAGGCGCGCCTGTGGCAGGACAAGGCCGACGCCGCCACGGTTCACCGCTTCACGGGCGATCAGCCCTTGAGCGCCAAGGGCCGGTTCGCGCTGGCGCGGGCGCTACTGGCCGAGGGCGACCGTGACGGCGCCGAACGCCAGGTGCGCACCGCCTGGCGCTCGGAGGAGCTGTCGGAACGCGCGGAGGCCGAGGCGCTCGATGCGTTCCGCGAGCTGCTCACCCGCGAAGACCATCGGGCGCGGATGGACAAGCGCATCGGCGCCAAGGATCTGTCGGGCGCGATGCGCGTCGCGCATCGCCTCGGCAGCGACGACGTCGCGATCGTGAAGGCGTGTGCCGCGGTCATGTCGGGCGCAACCAAGGCGCCCGGAATGCTCGACGATGTCTCAACCGAATCCCGGCAGGATCTGGGCTACACCCTGTGCCGCATTCGCTGGATGATGCGTCACGATCGGTATGCCGACGCCACCCGTGTGATGCTGGCGGCTCCGCCTGCGACGATGGCGTTGCAGGACACCGATGAATGGTGGCGCGAACGGCGGGTGCTCGCCCGCAAGCTGCTCGATTTGCGTGAGTTCCAGAACGCCTATGAAGTGGTGAGCAAAGCCGCGCTGCCGGCCAGTGAAAATTACCGGGCCGAATTTCATTTCATGTCCGGCTGGATCACGTTGCGCTATCTCAACGATCCGGCGAAGGCGCGCGAACATTTCGCGCATATTGATGACGGATCAGCCAATCCGATCGTGCTCGCGCGGGCGAATTACTGGCGCGGCCGCGCGGCCGAGGCCGCCGGCGAGATGGACAGGATGCGCGCTGATTATGAGGCCGCCGCCAGTCATGGCACGGCCTATTACGGACAGCTGGCGCGCGCCAAGCTCGGCCGCGATCGGGTTGAGCTGCGGCCTCCGCCGCAGCCGGATCCGGGCAACGATTCCCCGCTTGCGGACGAACTCGTGCGCGCCGCCGATATGCTCTATGCGGTTGGCGAGCGTGACCTTGTCGTGAGTTTTGTGGCCGATCTGGCGGAGCAGAGCATCGACGTCGCCACACTGGCCGCGCTTGGCGAGGTGACCGCGCGCCGCAACGATGCCCGCGCCATGCTGCAGATCGGCAAGACGGCGCTGGCCCGCGGCCTGGCGCTGGACCACTATGCCTTCCCTGCCATCGGGGTGCCGCAGCCCAACCCGGTCGGTCCCGAAATCGAACGCAGTGTGGTTTATTCGGTGGTCCGTACCGAAAGCGCGTTCGACCAGCGCGACCAGTCGCCGGCCAAAGCGGTCGGCCTGATGCAGGTCACCCCGGAAGCCGGGCGCGACACGGCCAAACGATTCGGTTTCAGCTACGACTGGGACCGGATGGTCTCCGATCCCGTCTACAACACCCAGATGGGCTCGGCCGAACTAGTCGCGCTGTTACGCGAGTATCGCGGCTGCCACATCATGACCTTCGCCGGCTACAATGCGGGCCGCGGCCGTGTCCAGCAATGGGTAAAGCAATACGGCGATCCGCGCGATCCCAGCGTCGACGCGGTGGATTGGGTGGAACGGATTCCATTCGCGGAGACGCGAAACTATGTCCAGCGCGTCATGGAGAACCTGCAGGTCTATCGCGTTCGTTTTGGCACGGAAACGGCTGCGACAGCAAAGCCCGATCAGCATCGCGGCACGACCCAGGAAGTCAGCTCGGTGTCGCGATTGCCGGTCCAGCCATCGTTCGCTGAGTAGATTTCAGGCCGGCGCGCCCGCGAGCGGCAACACCTTGACCCCGCCGAACGCGGTCACTCGCCCGTGGCGGAGCATCACGATCTGCGTTGCAAGCTGGCGCATCTCGGCGGCGTCATGGCTGACATAGACCATCGGCACATTGGCCTCGTCGCGCAGTCGCACCAGATAGGGCAGGATCTCCACCTTGCGGCCCTCGTCCAGCGAGCCTAAGGGTTCATCCAGCAGCAGCAACCGCGGCTTTGACAGCAGCGCGCGCCCGAGCGCGACGCGCTGGCGTTCGCCGCCGGAGAGTTGACCGGGCCGGCGATTGAGCAAACCGCCGATATCGAGCAGATCGGTAACGCGCGCCCACTGCGCGGGATCATTGGCGAGACGGTTCATCCGTCGCCCATAGTCGAGATTCTGCCGGACATCGAGATGCGGAAACAGCCGGGCATCCTGGAACACATAGCCGATGCGGCGGCGATGCGCCGGAACGTGCACGCGCGCAGTGGTATCGTCGAGAACATCGCCGTCGATGACGATGCTGCCGCGGTCGGGCCGCAGCAATCCCGCGATGATGCTGATCAGCGAGGTCTTGCCGGCGCCGGAAGCGCCGAACAGCCCGGTGACGCGGCCTTCGCTGGTGAACGAGGCCTCAAGCGTGAATTCACCGAGTTTTTTGGTGATGTCGACGCGCAGCATGATCAATTCCCGTGCAGGCGTCGTGTGGCGCGCCGTGCGAACCATTCGGACGCGATCAGGGCGCTCATCGCAATGACGATGGAGATCACCACCAGCCGCAGCGCCGCGGTGTCGCCATCCGGGGTCTGGATCAGCGAATAGATCGCCGAGGAAATGGTCTGGGTTTCGCCGGGAATGTTCGACACGAAGGTAATGGTCGCGCCGAATTCGCCGATCGCTTTGGCAAAGCCCAGCACCATGCCCGCCAGCACGCCGGGCAGCGCCAGCGGCAAGGTGATGGTCGCAAACACCCGCCAGGGTGCCGCGCCGAGCGTCCCGGCGGCCTGCTCAAGCCGCCGGTCGATGGCTTCGATCGACAAACGCATTGGCCGTACCAGCAACGGAAACGACATCACGCCGCAGGCCAGCGCCGCGCCGGTCCAGCGAAACGCGAACACGATGCCGAGATGGTCGGCCAGCCAAGCGCCGACGAGGCCGCGCCGGCCGAAGGTCAGCAGCAGCAGGTAGCCGGTGACGACCGGCGGCAGCACCAGCGGCAGATGGACCAGCGCATCGACAACCGACTTGCCCCAGAAATCCCGCCGCGCCAGCAGCCACGCCAGCGCGATGCCGAATGGCGTCGCCACCAGGGTTGCGATGATGGCGACCCGCAGCGACAGCAGGATCGCCGTCCATTCGGTCGGCGAGATATCGAACACGTACTTCAGGTCGTCGGGCTGACCAGGAACTTGAAGCCGTATTTCTCAAGGATAGTCTTGGCAGCCGACGAGCGCAGGAAGGCAAGATAGTCGGCGGTCTCGGCTTTCGCTGTGGTGGTCGCGGCGACCGGATAGATGATTGCCGGATGCGAATCCGCCGGGAATGTGCCGACGATCTTGACGCCGGGCTCGATCTTGGCGTCGGTCGAATAGACGATGCCGAGTGCGGCTTCGCCGCGCGCCACCAGGGTCAACGCGGCGCGCACGCTTTCGGCCATCGCGAATTTCGGCTCGGCGGCCTGCCACGCTCCGAGTTTCTCCAGCGCCGCCTTGGCGTATTTGCCGACCGGAACCGCCTTGACGTCGCCGGTGGCGATCTTGCCGTCGCCCGCCAGCTTGGCGAGATCGAAGCCCTGGACGATCGTCACGTTTTCGATCTTGGAATCCTTCGGCGCGATCAGCACGATGCTGTTGCCGAGCAGATTGACCCGGGTCGGCTCGTTGATGTTTTTCTTTCCGATCGCGTAGTCCATCCAGTCAGTATCGGCGGAGATGAACACGTCCGCAGGCGCACCCTGTTCGATCTGTTTGGCGAGCGCCGAGCTAGCCGCATAGCTCACGGTGATCTTGACACCGGTCTTGGCGGTATAGGCGGCGTTGATGTCGTCGAGCGCGTTTTTCATCGAAGCCGCAGCGAAGATCGTGAGGTTCTTGTCCTGCGCCAGCGCAGGCGGGAGGGTCGATCCGCACAGGATCACGAAGGCGGCAAAAATTCCGGCAAGACGATGCATGGTGGCGCTCCCAAAATATTCACGGCGCTACGCGCGCGCAAATCAGGCGTTGGCTGGGTATGATGCGACAGGCGGAAGCGCCGTTCCGTCCATCCCGGAGGCTTACGGCCCGCCGGGGTATCGCTGGTCAAAACAATAGCAGGCTCAGAGCCTTGGTAAAGGCTCCCTTCGTCTATTCGGATGGCAGGATGGCGATCGACACCGAATCTTCCCTGGTCCCGCTGATTTGCAGCACGAACGGGCTGGCTGACAACTCATACTTCATGGTCTTGCGGATGCCGTCGCAATCGGTGGCGCCGCTGAAGGCCTTGGGCTTCAGGAAATGTCCGTCCTGGACGAGGTCGACCCAGCCGCCCACCGACAGGCTGATCGTGTAGATGCCGGCCTTCGGAGCGCTCTTGATGCTCGTGAAGCCGGCGAAGGTGCCCTCCTTTGGCGCGCGTTCGGGCGGCGAGGGCTGTTTTGCGTCGGCTGGCGCGCGCAAACCGAGTGTGATGCCGGTTGACGGCAGAGCGGCGAGCTCTGCCCCGGACGAAAGTTTGGTTCGACCCGGCGCGGTCAACATCGCCCGTTGATGGTCGATGTTCCATTTGAACTTGTCGCAGCCGCTCGGTTCTTCCGCCGCCAAGGCAGGTGCGGCTCCGAGCAAGACCAATGCGAGGATGAGAGGTGCGCGCATCATCAGTCCACCGCAATCATGACGTCGGAGGCTTTGATCACCACGGTAACGGCGCCCTTGGCCTTGATGCCGAGGTCATCGACGGCTTCGTTGGTGATCGAGGACGTGACAATCTGGCCATTGCCGATATCGACGCGGACATGCGAGGTGGTCGCGCCCTTTTTCACGTCGATGACGGTGCCCTTGATTTGATTGCGTGCACTGATGCGCATGATGGATCCTCACGGGATTTAGAAGAACTGAGCATGCGCGGCAATGCCGCGCATCTGCTGGCAGATGTTGGGTAGGAATTGCCGGGCCGTCGCCGTGCGGGGATCGCGGGCTTACGGCGCCGCGACGCCGCATTCTAGCGCAGTTCGACGCTGCATGGATAGCCCATTGAGGGCTGCTATGGCTTCGCGTCCGGCGCGGCCAATACCTCGCGGCAAGCGGCCGGCAGTTGCGCCAGCGTCATCGGCGGTTTTGGCTTCGGCGGCTCTTTCGGCGGCTTCGGATGCAGCACCGAATCCCTGAACCAGTAGGCGAGATCACCGGCGCTGCAGGCTTCGCCTTCGTTCGGTTCCGGCTGGCTCTCGCATTCGCCCGCGCCGGCCGGACACCTGATGCGGATGTGGAAATGATAATCGTGGCCGTACATGGGTCGCACCTTGGAGAGCCAGCTGCGGTCGCCCCTGGCTTCGCGGCACAGCGCTTTCTTGATCGCGGCGTTGACGAAGATCCGCTGCACGCTCGGTTCCAGCGCGGCGGCGCGGATCACGGCGAGATGGTTCGGCGTCCAGGCATGCGGATCGATGTCGAGCCGGTCGGAACGCACCATCATGACCGCGGACATTTCCTCTCGCTCGTTGCGCGACAATTTCCGGTTCGGCATCGGCGTCAGCCAGACATCGGCGTCCAGGCCTACCTGGTGGCTGGCGTGTCCGGTAAACATCGGGCCGCCGCGCGGCTGTGACATGTCGCCGACCAATATCCCCGGCCAGCCCGCGTCCTTGTGCGCCCTGGCCGCCAGCCGCTCCAGCAGCGCCACCATGGCCGGATGCGCCCAGTTGCGATTGCGCGACAGCCGCATCACCTGCCAGGTCTCGCCATTGATCGGCAGCGCCGCCGCCCCCGCGATGCAGCCCTTGGCATAGAAGCCGACCACGCGCGTCGGCAGCGCCGCCGGCAGCACCTTGCGGCCGAACAGCTCCTTGGCGCCCAGTTTGGGATCTCTGGGATTGGCCAGCGGCGGCAGCGGCTTTGCATCGACGCTGCCCTTGTCCTGCGCCCGCGCGCAGGTCGCGCTGGCAATGGCCAAGGACAGCAGGGCGAGGGGAATCAGGCGCGGGTTCATCGGCTCCCTCTATAGCGCAAGCCTGGCACGGAATCAGCAATCACAAGTGAGGCGCGCCAATCGCAATCGCTTGATCTCGGCGTCTACTTTGTCCGCGCAGACTTGCGCTTGTTCAAATGATAGGTCAGCGCCAGCGCCACGCAGTGGCGCAACTCCGGCTCGGGAAGCCTGTCCTGTGCCTTGAGCAGAATGCTCCGGTTGCCGCCAAAATTCAGATCGGGATAAAGCTCGCGAAAAGTCTCGACCAGATCGGTCTGGCAATGGAAATAGACCGCGTATTGATCGGCCGCGGATTTTATCCGATCGATCCGGATCGTGCTGCCGCTTTTCGTCTGCGGTGTAAGGTAACTCGGCTGCCCCCATTTCAGGGTTTCCTGCAGCGCGCCGACGCCCCTGGTGGTCCTGGCGGTGTCGAAGATCAGCCGCCGCAAGGCGAGCAATTTTGCCTTGATCGGTTTTGGATAGGCGTTGAAAACCGCATCGACCGCGGGATCGGAAGACACTGCTTTCGCCGTGCTCCTGTTTCCGGCGCTCTTTGTCATGCTCTTCATTGCGGCCCGTCCCCACATCCTGCCGACGCAGTCAGGTCGACAGCTTAGAGCACACGCCTGAGGACCGGAAGACAGGTTTCCCAGAGGTTATTTCGTTCGCCGCTTTACGCGACTTGCCGTCGTATTGCGCTTGGGTGGCGCTGCCTCTGGTCGCCGAACCCGCGAAGCGGCCCACGCCTAGGCGGCGTTGCGCAAGCCGGCCAGGAAAGTATCGACGCTCTTGAACAGCGCGTTGGTGTGCTGGTTGAGTTCGCCTGATGCGACCATGACGTTGTCGGCCAAGGCGCGCGACTGGTCGGCGGCCTGGCTTGCGCCCGCCACATTGCGTGAAACTTCGCTGGTGCCGGCGGCAGCCTGTTGCACGCTGCGCGCGATCTCGCGCGTCGCCGAGCCCTGTTCCTCGACCGCCGAAGCGATGGTAGTGGCGACGCCGCTGATCTCCCGGATGGTGTCGCTGATGTCGCCGATCGCCAAAACGCAATCCGCGGTGGCGGATTGAATCGCCTCGACCTGTCCGGCGATATCTTCGGTCGCCTTCGCCGTCTGGCTGGCGAGTTCCTTGACCTCGGATGCGACGACCGCAAAACCGCGTCCGGCGTCGCCGGCCCGCGCCGCCTCGATGGTCGCGTTCAGCGCCAGCAAATTGGTCTGGCTGGCGATCGCGCCAATCAGCTTGAGCACGTCGCCGATCTTCTCGGCGGCGGCGGCAAGGCTCCCGACCATTTCCGTGGTTTGCGCGGCCTTGGCCACGGCCTTGTCGGCAATGCCGCTGGAAAATGTCACCTGCCGGCCGATTTCGGCGACGGAGGAGGCCAGTTCCTCGGTGGCGGTCGCGACCGTGCCGACACTGGCCGAGGCCTCGCCGGATGCGTTCGAGGCAGCGGCGGCCCGCTCCGAGGTGCCGCTGACGCTGGCGGTGATCTCGCCGGCGACACGTTGCATGTCGGTTGTGGCTTGCGCGACGGCGCCGACCACGCTCTTGACATCGGTCTCGAAGCGGTCGGCCATCTGGCGTTGTAGCGTTCTCTTCTCGATTTCGGCCTGCTGTTTGGCGACGTCCTGGGTCTCGCGCAGCGCGCGGGCCTCGATCATGTTGCGGCGGAACATGTCCACCGCCACTGCCATGATGCCGAGCTCGTCGTTTCGCTCGCCGCCCGGAATCGTCACATCGATATCGCCGCTCGAGAGGCGATTCATGACAGCGGTAATCGCCGCCAGCGGGCGCGACAGACCGCGGCCGAGCAGGAACGCCAGCAGGACGGCGCCGGCGAGAATAGCGAGGGTTCCGAGAATGAGAGTGCGTTGTGAACTTGTCGCGGCGGCCTCATATTCAGTGGTGTCCTTGACCAGTTCGATCACCGCCACCGGCTGCCCGGCATAGTTCTTGATTTGACCGAGATAGAGCGCGGCCGGATGGCCGTTGAGCGTGGCGTCGCGCCGCAGGGTTCCGCCGTCGAATGCGCTTTTCAGCTCCTCCTGGGTGGCGGTCGAACCGTCGCCAAGGGTCGATGCGAGAGGACTGAAGGCCTTGCCGTCGAAACGATACACGGCCAGATCGACGCCGAAGCGCAGCTTGGCATTGTCGACGAACGGCTTGCCAAAGGAAACGCCGATGTCGACGACGCCGACGCTCTTTCCGTCGCGCATGATCGGCGTCATGGCGAAAACGCCCAGCGAATCCCGTCCGGGTTCGACACCGACAATCGGCTTTCCGGTCGTGTTCGACACCACCACGGTCTTGCGCCGGGCCGAGATATCTTCTCCGAAGATTTTCGGCTCATGAACGCGGAAAAAAGCGGTGGCGGGCGGCGTGTGAAAACTGATCAGCGGCATGCCCTGCGGCTTGATCGCCGAAAGCGGGGCCTGCAGCAGCGGCATTAGCGCGTCGCGATCGCCCTTGGCGACGGCCTCCGCCACCGGCGGCAGATTGGCGATCACGGCACTGACCGCCAGCGCGGCGCGCCCTTCATAGTCGAGCGCGGCCATGACGCTGTCATATTGCAGCTTGAGCTGCTGGTCGAGCGCAAGCCGCATCAACGCGCGCTCTTGAATAATCGAAAAGGTTCCGAGCACCCCGCAGGCGACCGCGACGGTCAGCGAAATGGTCAGGATAACGCGCGCAGAGATAGATCGAAGTTTAAACATGAGAGAACCGCAGTCCCGCCGGATGGAGAGCCCGGAACGTCCCAGATAAAGTTTAATAATTTGAGGTTAAATTTTCAGGCCGCAGTACTACCGGCAGGTGGTGCGCGATCGGCAGGAAATGGAACCGGCGATCGCGCCAAACCGCGTACACCCTCGGCTCAAGTCCGAGGGCGTACTCCCGCGGATCAATTGCCTAAGATTTGTTCACCGCCGTTCTGGGTTCGGTGGCCAGGATCATCCGGCCGACATCCTCGTAATGGGTGTCGCGGGCCTGGATCTGCTGGGCGATGGCGTGCATGTCGCGAAAGCGGCGTTCGAACTTGTTGGCGCTGAACACGGCTGTCGCGCCCGCCATGTGATAGGCGGCGTCGACCACCGAGGCCGCCTGATGGATGGTCCAGGTCGAGGCAAGCCGAAGCGCGGCGCGGTGGTCCTCCGTGAGTTTTCCACTGAGGGTCAGATCGCGCCACACCTCGCTGGCGGTCGCATAGAGATAGGCCCGCGCCGCGCGCAGGCTGGCCTCGTGGCGGCCGATCATGCCCTGAACGGCATTGTTCTCGCGCATCGCCTTGATGCCGACGGACGCCTTGCCACGCGCCAGTTCGATGGCTGCGTCGAGCGTGGCACGCGCGACCCCGACCGAAACCGCGGCGAAGCCCAGTCCGAACACCATGTTGGTGGTGAGCTTGTACAGCGGCCCCTGTTCGCGCAATGCCGCGGGATCGTCACGCAGCGCCGCGAATTTCTCGGGGATGAACAGATTGTCGACGGAATAGGAATTGGTGCCGGTGCCGTTGAGGCCGATGACGTCCCAGACGTCGTACATGGTGGCGCTCGCCATCGGGAACAGAATGGTGCGCACCTCCGGCGTGCCATTGGACTTCAGTCGCCGCTTGCCGTCGGCCTCGACGATCTGGACATGGGCGCCGAGCCAGCTCGCCTGGCGTGAGCCGCTGGCGAAGTCCCAGCGCGCATTGGCGCGATAGCCGCCGGGAACGGCGTGCACCTCGTGGGCGATCGCGCCCCAGGCGAGAATGCCGGGCGGCGCATTGAAAATCTCGTTCGCCGCGTCGGCATCGAGATAGGCCGCCGTCATGGCGCAGACCGAACACTGGCCGAGGCACCACGCCGTGCTTGCATCGGCTTTCGCCACTTCCTCCAGCATCTGCATGAACACTTCGGGCGGCGCCTCGGTGCCGCCGAGGCTTTGCGGCAGCAGCACGCGATAAAGCCCGTTCTCGATCAGGGCGGAAACCACCGGCTGGGTGAGCCGCCGCGTCCGCTCGATCTCATCGGCCTCCCGCGCGATCAGCGGCGCCAGCGCCCGCGCGCGCTCGATGAGGCCTAAACCGGGAAGCTTGTTCATGCGTTTCCTCGCACTTTTTTGAAATTCTCGTTGGCGAAGGCACAATGGTGGCCTATCCGCCGCTGCCGATCAAGAAGGGCGGGGCATGGGGACGTTCAGATGCCGGCCATATTTTCGTCACCGCGCCAGTCCGAGCACCACCAGCAGCGCGCGATCGAGGTGTTCGGATGTTTCCGTATGATTTGGCCGATGGCGCGCCGAATTGCTTGGAACCACGACCAGCACGACATCGCCGCGCTTCATTTCCAGGCGACCCAATCGTAAGCCGCCTCATTCCACGCATCGAGGGCATCATTTTCCGGATGCCGCGCCATCAATTTCGCCTGCCGGCGCAGATCAGCCCGAACCTTGGGATGGCGTAAATCCGGCAGCGGCCGCAGCCCGTGCGTGCGCAACCGCTCGCGGCGCAATGCCATGCGCTGTTGCGGCGTCCGGGGTTTTGCCTTTTTCGGGGTCGAGGCCATGGCAAAAACGTAACATGTTACGGATTGAAATTCAGCCCCTTCGGTGCGACCCCTCAGCTATCCACCTTCAGCGCTGCAATGAAAGCTTCCTGCGGGATGTCGACCTTGCCGAACTGCCGCATCTTCTTCTTGCCTTCCTTCTGCTTCTCCAGAAGTTTGCGTTTGCGGGTGATGTCGCCGCCGTAGCATTTTGCGGTGACGTCCTTGCGCAGCGCGCGCACGGTTTCGCGCGCGATCACCTTGCCGCCGATCGCCGCCTGGATCGGGATCTGGAACATGTGCGGCGGGATCAGCTCCTTCATCTTCTCGACCATGGCGCGGCCGCGGCCCTCCGCGCGCTGGCGGTGCACCAGCATCGACAGCGCGTCCACCGGCTCGTTGTTGACCAGGATCTGCATCTTGACGAGGTCGGCCGGCTTGTAGTCGGTGAGATGATAGTCGAACGAGGCATAGCCCTTGGAGACCGATTTCAGCCGGTCGTAGAAATCGAACACCACTTCGTTGAGCGGTAGTTCGTATTTGACCATGGCGCGGTTGCCGACATAGGTGAGCTCCTTCTGCGCGCCGCGCCGGTCCTGGCAGAGTTTCAAAACGCTGCCGAGATATTCGTCCGGCGTCAGGATCGTGGCCTCGATCCACGGCTCCTCGATCTCGGCGATCTTCACCACGTCGGGCATGTCGATCGGATTGTGAATCTCGATCACCTGCCCGTCGGTGAGGTGCATCTTGTAGATCACCGAGGGCGCGGTCGCGATCAGATTGAGATCGAATTCGCGCGACAAGCGCTCCTGGATGATCTCGAGATGCAGCAGCCCGAGGAAGCCGCAGCGGAAGCCGAAGCCGAGTGCAGCCGAGGTCTCCATCTCGAACGAGAAGCTGGCGTCGTTGAGGCGCAGCTTGCCCATCGCCGCGCGCAGCGTCTCGAAATCGTCGGCGTCGACCGGAAACAGGCCGCAGAACACGACAGGGATCGCCGGCTTGAAGCCGGGCAGCATGTCGGTCACCGGCTTCTTGTCGTCGGTGATGGTGTCGCCCACGCGGGTGTCGGCGACTTCCTTGATCGCGGCGGTGATGAAGCCGATTTCGCCGGGGCCGAGTTCATCGATCTGCTGCATCTTCGGCGTGAAGAAGCCGACGCGCTCGACGTCGTAGGCGGCGTTGGTGCCCATCATCCGGATGCGCTGGCCCTTTTTCATGACGCCGTCGACGATGCGCACCAGCACCACGACGCCGAGATAGACGTCGTACCAGCTATCGACCAGCAAGGCCTTCAGCGAGGCGTCGCGGTCGCCTTTCGGCGCGGGCAACCGGTGCACGATGGCTTCCAGCACGTCGTCGATGCCGAGGCCGGTTTTCGCCGAGATCATCACCGCATCCGACGCATCGATGCCGATCACGTCCTCGATCTGCCGTTTGACCTGATCCGGCTCCGCCGCCGGCAGGTCGATCTTGTTGAGCACCGGGACGATCTCATGGCCGGCGTCGAGTGCGTGGTAGACGTTGGCGAGCGTTTGCGCCTCGACGCCCTGGCTGGCATCGACCACCAGCAGCGACCCCTCGCAGGCCGCCAGCGACCGTGAGACTTCGTACGCAAAATCGACATGGCCGGGGGTGTCGATCAGGTTCAGCGTGTAGGTCTTGCCGTCCTTGGCCGGGTACGTCAGCCGCACCGTCTGCGCCTTGATGGTGATACCGCGCTCGCGCTCGATATCCATGGAATCCAGCACCTGTTCCTTCATCTCGCGCGCCTGCAGGCCGCCGGTGGTCTGGATCAGGCGGTCGGCCAAGGTCGATTTGCCATGGTCGATATGCGCAACGATGGCGAAGTTGCGGATGTTGGAAATAGGGATGGATGTCATGGGCGCGGGATAGCATTGGCACCCCGGCGCGGCAACCAAAATGCAAGCTTTTAGCGGGGCTTGTTCACGCCAAGCTGATTCCACTTATGCCGAAAACGCGGTACGCACAGGGCCATGTCTACTGCATCATTGTTGTCCGCGGCCTCGCGCGTCCGCCACCGGCTGACCGTCCGGCGCGTGGCCGCCTGGCTCGCGGCGGGCGCCAGCGATCCGAAGGCCAGCCTTTGGCTAGTGATTAGTTTCGCGGCCGTTCATGCCGCGCTGTGGACCCTGATCCTGGTCAATCTAAAGGCGGCGCAGGACGTTCATATGGACGTCGCCGAAGCCTTCGCCTGGGGCCAGAAGTTCCAGCTCGGCTACGGCAAACATCCGCCGCTGGCGGGATGGGTCGCCGGACTCTGGTTCAGGATATTTCCGGTTTCCGACTGGGCGACTTACGCGCTGGCGATGACGACGCTCGGCTGTGGCCTCGTGATCTCCTGGCTGATCAGCCTGCGCGTGGTCGATCGCCGCCGCGCCTTCTTCGCGGTGGTCATGCTCGCGCTCTATCCGATCTTCAATTTCAAGGGCTTCAAATATAATCCGGATCTGCTGCAGCTCGTCACGCTGCCGCTGCTGGTGCTGGCCTATCTGCATGCGTTCGAAAAACGCAGCGTGCGATCAGGTCTCTGGCTCGGTCTTGCCGGCGCGCTGGCGCTGATGACGAAATACTGGGTGCTGACCATGATAGGCGCCATCGGCATCGCTGCACTGGTTCATCCCGACCGTTGGCTGTTCCTGCGCTCGCCGGCGCCATGGGTCGCGATCGCGACGCTGATGGTTGCGATGATCCCACACCTGGTCTGGTTGAAGGAAGTGGACTTCGTGCCGCTGACCTATGCCGGCGACGTCTATGGACTATCGAGCCGCGCGCAGAACATTCAACTCATCGTCGGTTATATCGGCCACAATCTCGCGCTGCTCGCCATACCGGTGGCGCTGGCGGTGCTGGCGTTGGCGTGGAGACCACGCTGGTGGATGATCGCGGCGCGGCAACCTTCGGCGCTGTTGACGCGGTCCTGGTCGCGCGGTGCGAACGTGGGCGTGAATCGGCCGCAGGCCCTCAACATCTGGATCATCCAGATCGTAGTCGCGATCGGACCGCCGCTCGGCGGCCTGATCTTTACGGTCTACATGAAAACGGATTGGGGCATCTCGCTGTTCTTTCTGGTTCCGCTGGCGCTGGTGGCGATCCCGTCGCTGCGCCTGCAGAAAGTGGCACTGTTTCATATCGCCGCGATCTGGCTCGCCATCACGCTGGCGGTGCTTGCTGCCTCGCCGAGCATCGCCGTCCGCGAAATGGTCGGTAATCCCAATGGCGCATCCAGCTATGGTGCGCGCTCCGACCTTGCCCGCGAACTGACCCAGGCGTGGCGCACGCGCTTCCAGACGCGATGGGCGGTGGTTGCCGGCACCACGGAGATAGGCGAGCCGATGACGTTCTACAGTCCGGATCATCCGGCGCCGTTTACGCCCGGCGAGGTCTGGTCGTCGGGGCTGACGTCGCTCGAGGAAGCGAGGCGGCTCGGCTTCATCGGCATCTGCGATACGTCGGACAGCCGGCTGCCGGACTGCGACGCCTGGATGACGGCGAATGCGCAAAATGCCGAACGTCTCGCCATCACCACGCAACGTTTCTTCCGGGGCCATCCCGGTCCGGCGATCGGCTGGAAGGTCTACATCGTGCCGCCGGCGAAGTAGGCGTTACGTACCTTCTTCGTTGAACTTGCTGGCCACCAGTTCAGCGATGGCGTCGACGGCGGCCTGGGCATCGGGGCCGATCGCGGAAACAACGATCGACGTGCCCGGCCCGGCGGACAGCATCATCAACCCCATGATGGAGTTACCGCCGACGGTCTCGCTGCCTTTTGTCACCCATATTTCGGCGTTGAAGCGCTCGACCATCTGGACGAATTTCGCCGAGGCGCGCGCGTGCAGGCCGCGTTTGTTGATGATGGGAAGTTCGCGCGATACCGCGCCGGACGGGACACCCGGCCCCGGCTCATGTTCGGGCGCCGTGCCGTCGTCGCTCATTTGCCGGCGAGAACACGGCTGGCGATGGTGACGTATTTTCGGCCGGCTTCCTGCGCCATGGCGATCGCATCTGGGAGCGACCGTTCTTCGCGAACCTTGGCAAGCTTGACCAGCATGGGAAGATTGATGCCCGCGAGCACTTCGACCTTCGGCCGGCTCATGCAGGAGATCGCGAGATTGGAAGGCGTGCCGCCGAACATGTCGGTGAGGATGGCGACGCCATCGCCACTGTCGACGCGGTTGACCGCTTCAATGATGTCGCTTCGACACAGATCGGAGTCGTCCTCGGCTCCAATCGTGACCGCCTCGATTTGTTTTTGCGGGCCCATGACATGTTCGAGCGCCGCCTTGAACTCGTCGGCAAGGCGCCCATGGGTCACAAGTACTAGACCGATCATCGAAAAACTCCTCGCGGGTGCTTTTTGGTGCACCGCACGAACGCGCCACTTTGACCATCCAGAGCCCCCGCGCAAGAGGGCATCTTCGCGATTCTCCCGGAATCTAACGATAGGGAAGGGAGCCTTGCGCCGGTCTATTCGGTCGCGATAGTGGGCCTCATATGGTTACCAATTCCCTTCAGACAATCCGTCGAAGGTTGGATGGAAATCGAACTCCCGGTTGTCGTCAGGGCGGCGACAACTAATGGGAGGGCCGCATGGCCCGCTGCAACGGGGATTCGGGGTATTTTGACACCAGAAACGTCAGTCAGCAGCGCTTCCGGCGGCGGCAGGCGCTCCGCATCGGCGGCCGCCAGATCGACGACGAGACCCACGATGGCCGCGCCCGCGTGCTCGCAGCGCCGAATTCCGAGGCCGCGAATCTCGATCAGGCCGGCCAATTCGCATGCCGGCCGGACGACGATTTGTCCGTCATGTGTGTCCAGATGGACACGGTCGTCGCCCACCAAAACGGCCTTGGGGATCTGCCCGGAACGCCCGGCGAGGATGAGATCGAACGCCAGCCGCGACTTGCCGGCGCCCGACGGGCCGCGGATCAGTACGGCGCGATTGTCCACCAGCACGGCCGAGGCGTGGACACTGGCGCGGCTCGTCATGGCGCAGGCAGCCTGACCACAAAGCGCGCGCCAGCCACCGTCGGCTCGCCATCGGCATTGGTGGGGCCGACACGGTTTTCAGCCCAGATGCGTCCGCCATGGGCTTCTATGATCTGTTTGGAGATCGACAGCCCGAGCCCCGAATTCTGGCCAAAGCCCTGATGCGGCCGGTCGGTGTAAAAGCGCTCGAAGATACGTTCCAGCGCATCCTCGCGAATTCCCGGCCCGTCGTCATCGATGACAATCTCGATTTCCGATCGGATGCGGCGGCAGACGATGCGCACCCGGCCGCCGGCTTCCGAGAAGGATTGGGCATTCATCAGGAGATTGGAGATCACCTGTCCGAGCCGCGAATCGTGGCCCGGCACCGAGAACGTGTCCATCGAACCGCGGCCTTCGAAACGGCATTCGACGGCGATGTCGTTGCCGAGCCGGGTCTCGTTGGCGACCGAAGTCAAGGTGGTGAGCAGGCGGCGAAGATCGACCCGCGTCATGTCCTGCCGCTGCAATTCGGCGTCGAGCCGGCTGGCGTCGGAAATGTCTGATATCAGCCGGTCGAGCCGCTTGACATCATGCTCGATCACCGCGAGCAGCCGCGAGCGGCTGTTATCGCTTCGCGCCAAGGGCAGCGTTTCGACCGCGGAGCGCAACGACGTCAGCGGGTTCTTCAATTCATGGGCGACATCGGCGGCGAACATCTCGATCGCCTCGATGCGGTTGTAGAGCGCGTCCGTCATGTCGCGCAGCGCGCCGGAGAGATGTCCGATCTCGTCGCGACGGCGGGTGAAGTCGGGAATCTCGATGCGGGTCCGGATCCGGCGCCGGACACGCTCGGCGCTGTCGGCGAGCCGGCGCACCGGGCCCGCGATGGTGCTCGCCAGCAGCAGCGACAGCATGATCATGACCGCGGAAGCGACGCCGCCGACCTTCAGGATCGCGAGGCGCTCGGCGGTCACCATCTGGTCGATGTCGTCGCCCTGGGTGGAGAGCATCAGCGCGCCATGCACCGCGCGGAATCGCTGCACCGGCACCGCGACCGATACGATCACCTCGCCGCGGTCGTTGACGCGCACGATGCTGCTCTTCTGGCCGTTCAGCGCCTGCACGACTTCCTGATAGCCGTTGCCGTTTTCCGGCCCAAGCTCGCGATAGAGCGGCAGGTCGCCGCGGTTGAGCCAGGTGCGGATCGCGATCATCGTTCGCTCCGCGATTCCGGGCTTCTCGGCCGAGGGCGGCGGCAGTTCGAAGCGGAGCACGTCGCCGCTGCCATACAGGTTGCGGCTGTCGATAATCAGTCCGCCGTCGCCGCCGAAGATACGGGCGCGGGTCTTGGTCGGCGTGATCAGCCGGCGCAGGATCGGCGCGACGCGTTCCGGGTTGATTGGAAAATCGAGTCCTGAATATTCGTCCGGCGCGCCATAGGTTTCACCGGGCTTCAGATCGAGCAGCCGGTCGGGATCGATGGTGATGGTATTGGTCTCGACGGTGGCGGAGGCCGCGATCGCACCGGCGATGATCTCGGCTTGCACCAGCAGGCTTTGCGCGCGTGCGTCGATCAGGCCGGCGCGGAATTGCGAGAGATAAAGGATGCTCGCCACCAGCGCGACCAGGCCGGCGAGATTGAGCGAAACGATGCGGCGGGTCAGGCTGGAGAAGCTGAGCGCCAGAAAGAATTGCCCGGCCCTGCTCAGCCAGCCGAGCGGCCGCTGCCAGCCTTGTGCAGGCGGGCTCTCCAGGGCAACGCCGTCCAGAACCAGGGACGACGAGGTGTCCTCGGCATTCGGGCTTGAATCAGGCTGCGTTCGATCAAGCAATGGCCAAAACTGCCGGTTGTTTCGATGACGCCTTACGATGCGCGTTGCGTTCGCATCCTAGCCCAGACAGGCGGCGACGTCAGTCAAACCGCATGCCTGATGCCCTTAAATCAGGTTTCCTTGAAGCGGTAGCCCACACCGTACAGGGTCTCGATCATCTCGAAATCGTCGTCGACGACCTTGAACTTCTTGCGCAGCCGCTTGATGTGGCTGTCGATGGTGCGATCGTCGACATAGACCTGGTCGTCATAGGCGGCGTCCATCAGGGCGTTGCGGCTTTTCACCACGCCGGGGCGCGTGGCCAGCGCCTGCAGGATCAGAAATTCCGTCACCGTCAGCGTCACCGGCTCGTTCTTCCAGGTGCAGGTGTGACGTTCCGGATCCATGCGCAACAATCCGCGGTCAAGCGCCTTGGCATCGGTCTCCTTTGGCACCGCGGTCGGATCCTTTGGCGCCGCGCGGCGCAGCACCGCTTTGACACGCTCGACCAGCAGGCGCTGCGAGAACGGCTTGCGGATGAAATCGTCGGCGCCCATTTTGAGGCCGAACAATTCGTCGATCTCCTCATCCTTGGAGGTGAGAAAAATCACCGGCAGATCGGATTTCTGCCGCAACCTGCGCAGAGTCTCCATGCCGTCCATGCGCGGCATCTTGATGTCGAGGATCGCAAGGTCCGGTGGACTGGTACGGAAGCCATCGAGCGCCGAGGCGCCATCCGTGTAGGTCATGATGCGATAGCCCTCGGCTTCGAGCGCGATCGAGACGGATGTAAGGATGTTGCGGTCGTCATCGACCAGGGCGATTGTGGGCATGAGCCTGCTTTCCGAAATTGACTGAAACACGGTGCTAATCCAGCTATGCGCCGCATAAGGGGGCTTCGTAACGGTCAACGAGCAATGCAAGCTGGGCTGAAGTGTGACCGAGTTCCGCAAAACGACCAAAGAACCTTCGGTTCCTGGTCTATATAGGTACCAGTTCTGCCCGGAAAAGGCTCATTTTGCAATGAGATGTGCGAATATGGTTGATGCAGAAAATGGCTGACTTCAACGCCGGTAAATTAGCCCGTTCGCTGCTGCGGCGGAGCCGGCAGGGGGCTTTGGCGACTTTGGCGGCCGGCAGCGGCGACCCTTACTGCTCGCTGGTCAACCTTGCGAGCCATGCCGATGGCTCGCCGATCCTGCTGATTTCGCGCCTGGCGCTGCATACGCAAAACATCCTTGGCGATCCCAGGGTCTCGCTGATGCTGGATGAGCGGGCCGAGGGCGACCCGCTGGAGGGCTCGCGGGTCATGCTGGCGGGCCGGGCCGAGCAGGCCAGCGGCGACGAAGTGGCGATCTTCCGGCGGCGCTATCTCAACGCCCATCCCTCCGCGGAAGCCTTTGTAGAATTTAAGGATTTTTCCTTCTTCCGGATCAGGTCCACCGGCGCGCATCTAGTGGCGGGTTTCGGGCGGATTGTGGACCTCACGCCCGAACAATTTCTCACCGATATCTCGGACGCCGAAGCGCTGCTCGAAGCCGAGCAGGGCGCGATCGACCACATGAATGCCGATCACCGCGACGCCATGAATCTCTACGCGACCATGCTGCTCGGTGCGGGGGCCGCGGACTGGCGCTGCACCGGCTGCGATCCCGATGGCATCGACATGCAGGCTGGCGCGGCGGTGCTGCGGCTGGATTTTCCCGAACGCGTCACCAGCGGTGCGGCGTTGCGCAAGATGCTGGTCAGGCTGGCGGGCGAGGCCCGCGCCAAGGGATAGCGAAATTAGGGGATAGCAAGAATCGCAGCCGACGGTTGAACCGGCGCGGTCCCGGCGAAAGTGCGATTCGGATCGGCTGATTCCGAAGCGACGGCCGAGCTCACGACGTTAACCCCGGAATTGTGCGTCGCAAAAGAATTGCTTCGAAGTGAAGCGCGACCGTCGCAGCGGATCGTCGCGGCATGGTGACGCTAACAAGGGGGCAAATACCCAGCGCGTCAGGCGCGGGCCGGGCAGGGATTTGATCGAAATCAAGGGCCGTTCTGGAATAAACCAAATACGGTGGATCGGCTTGGCAAGCCCGGCGTTCATTAGTAATAGGTCGCCGGACCGGGGCCGGAAGGCTATATTGACGGTCCACCGCGACATAGGCGCGTCTCGCGGCATTCGCGCTGGAGATACGCGGGCTCTAGGAGGATTTTTTCGTGCAAGAGACGGGCGTGCATAACGGTGCCTTCGGCGCCGATAAATTCGGTTTAAAAAATCTCAAGATGGTGCACTGGAATCTCGGTGCGCCTCAGCTTTATCAATATTCCCTCGCTGCCGGCGAGGCGGTGCTGTCGGCCGACGGCGCGCTGTGCGCGGACACCGGCGATTTCACCGGCCGCAGCCCAAAGGACAAGTTCACGGTTCGCGACGTCACCACCGACAAGAACATGTGGTGGGCCGGCAATCAGTCCATCACGTCGGAACAGTTCGACGCGCTGTACACCGACTTCCTCAGGCATGCCGAAGGCATGACGCTGTTCGCGCAGGATCTTTACGGCGGCGCCGATCCGAGCTTCCAGATCAAGACCCGGGTCTTTACCGAACTCGCCTGGCATTCGCTGTTCATCCGCACGCTGCTGATCCGGCCCGAGGCCTCGGCGCTGAGGGATTTCGTTCCCGAACTCACCATCATCGATATACCGAGCTTCAGGGCCGATCCCAAACGCCATGGTGTGCGCTCGGAGAACGTGGTCGCGATCGATTTCGCCCGCAAGATCGTCCTGATCGGCGGGTCTTATTATGCCGGCGAGATGAAGAAGTCGGTGTTCACCACGCTGAACTATTATCTCCCCGCCAAGGGCGTGATGCCGATGCACTGCTCGGCCAATGTCGGGCCCAACGGCGACAGTGCGATCTTCTTCGGTCTGTCCGGCACCGGCAAGACCACGCTCTCGGCCGATCCGAAGCGCACGCTGATCGGCGACGACGAGCACGGTTGGGGCAGGGACGGCATCTTCAATTTCGAAGGCGGCTGCTACGCCAAATGCATCAAGCTGTCGAACGAAGCCGAGCCCGAAATCTATGCCGCGAGCAAGCGCTTCGGCGCGGTGCTCGAGAACGTGGTGCTCGACGAGGATACCAGGGCGCCCGACTTCGATGACGGCTCGAAAACCGAGAACACCCGCTCCGCCTATCCGCTCGAGTTCATCCCCAACGCCTCGCGCACCGGCCGCGCCGGTCAGCCGAAGAACGTGGTGATGCTGGCGGCCGATGCGTTCGGCGTGTTGCCGCCGATCGCCAAGCTGTCGCCGGCGCAGGCGATGTATCACTTCCTGTCCGGCTACACCGCGAAGGTGGCGGGCACCGAGCGCGGCCTCGGCAACGAGCCGCAGCCGGAATTCTCGACCTGCTTCGGTTCGCCGTTCCTGCCGCTCGATCCGTCCGTTTACGGCAATATGCTGCGCGAGCTGATTGCCCAGCACAATGTCGATTGCTGGCTGGTCAACACCGGCTGGACCGGCGGCAAGTACGGCACCGGCAGCCGGATGCCGATCAAGGTGACGCGTGCGCTGCTGACGGCGGCGCTGAACGGCTCGCTGCGATCGGTCGAATTCCGCACCGACAAGTATTTCGGCTTTGCGGTGCCGACGGCGCTGCCGGGCGTCCCGAGCGAGATCCTCGATCCGGTCAACACCTGGAAGGACAAGGCCGAGTTCGACAAGACGGCGCGCGCGTTGGTCGGCATGTTCCAGAAGAATTTTGCCAAGTTCGAGGCCCAGGTCGACGCCGAAGTCCGCGCCGCCGCACCGGAAGTGAAGCTCGCGGCGGAGTGAAGTTCGGTGTCATTCCGGGCCGTGAAGCGAACCCGGAATCTCGATATGGGTTAGACAACCTCTGGATTCCGGATAGCTCCGCAGACGAGCGTCCGCAATGACGGAATGGGCGGTCGCAAGGCCGCCCTTTTTTGTCAGGCCGCGACATTGGACAGGAAGCGGTCGACGGACGAGCGTAGTTCGGCGGCCTGTTGCGACAGGCCGTGTGCCGAACTGAGCACCAGGTCCGCCGAGCGGTTGGTGTTCTCGCTTGCCGCCGCGGTTCCTGCAATGCCCCGTGCGACGTCTTGCGTTCCGGCGGCAGCCTGGCGGATATTTTCGGTAATTTCGGCCGTTGCCGCGTTCTGCTGGTTCACGGCGGTGGCGATCGTCGCCGTGAAGCGGTCGATCTCGCCCATGACGGCGGTAATGGCGCTAACATTGTCCACAGCCCGCTTGGTTGCGGACTGCACCTCAGCGATTTGGGATGAGATATCCTCCGTGGCCTTGGCGGTTTGGGTCGCGAGCGCCTTCACTTCCGAAGCGACCACGGCGAAGCCGCGCCCGGCCTCGCCCGCCCGCGCAGCCTCGATCGTGGCGTTGAGAGCCAGCAGATTGGTTTGGCCCGCGATGGTTCGGATGAATCCCACCACTTCGTCAATCCGCTGAGCAGCGGTTGCGAGCGCGCCCATCGTTTCGTTGGCCTCGCCGGCCATGCTGGAGGCGCGCCGGACAATACCGGTGGCTTCGTGGAGCTGGCCCTCGATGGCCTGCACGGAATCTCCGAGCTGGCCTGCGGCGGTGGAGACGGTCTGAACGTTGGCGGATGTCTCTTCGGCACTCGATGATGTCTCAATCGATTGCTGGCCGGCCGCCTGGGCAATGGAGGACAAGGTTCGCGCGGTCTCGGTCAACTCGCCTGTCATGGCATCCGCATTGCTAAGGACTGAGCTGATGGTGGAACGGAAAGCCTCGATTTCCGCTTCCATGCGTCGTCGCCGACTGACCTGCTCGGAGTTCTCGTGGTCCTTGGACGACATCAGGGCGGCATCCTGTTCAGCGCGGTCCTTCAGCCCGGCTTGCATCACGGCAAGAGATTTCAGAAGGCGGCCGAGCTCATCGCGCCGTCGAAAATCGATCTGGTCGGCGAAGTTGCCGGCGGCGACATTCTCGGCGATCTTCATGGCGGCGAAGATCGGTTTGCTCATGGAGTGCGCGAAAGCGATCGCGAGTGCCAGCCCGATCGCAACCGTCGCAACGGCAAGCGCGAGCATGGTGGTGTGGGCACCCGCAACCGTCGCCTCGGCTTGAGTGCGGTAGTCGAAGCCATAGGCAGCGACCATTTCCACAAGATCGTCAATAGCCGCAACGGCGGCATCGCCCTTCTTGGTCACCGTGAAAGACATCGGAAGCGTCGTGAGCCCGCCGGCCTGCGGCTTGACAATCTTCAGTCCGGTTTCCGACCAGTCGCGAAGGCTCGCTTCGGTCTGCTCCAGAGCCGCGGTGACTTCCTTGGTTTTCACCCGCTCCCGCACGACTTTCAGGTCGTCCGCTATTCCGGTCAGCAGTTTTTCGATTTTCGCGACCATTTCCTTCGGCGCGCCGTCACGGAGCCCGGTCTGCATGAGAAGCCGTGCCGCGTTCAGTGCGGCATGCGCCGAGCGCGCGTGATTGATTCCCATCAGCGGGCCATCGTAGAGGCGCACAACGAGATCGCCGGAGGTTGCAATGCTGCGCATGCCATAAAACGCAAGCCCGCAGGCGAGGGCGATGACAAGGCTAAAGGCGCAAAAGAACTTGTAACGAATTGACATGCGAGTCTCTCCGGCGAATTTCCAGTGAAATCAGTCCGTAATCTTCACCGTCATCTTCATCCGTGGATGAATGGCACAGATGACTTGCGCCTCGCCAACTTCCTTGAACGTCACGTCGGTCGCGGCGCCGGGTGGCTGCGATCCGAGGTTGAATTCGTTGCCCTTGCTGGTCGAGATGATGTTGTGTGGCACGCTGTCGTCGTTCACGAAGGTCAGCGCCTCGCCCTTCTTGATGGTGACGCTCTCGGACGAAAAGACGCGGCCCTTCTGGGTTATCGTCAGGTTGGCGGCGAGGGCGCCAACCGACAGGCCAACAAGGACGACAAGGGTTAGGGAGCTTAGCTTGCGCATTGGATGTTCCTGCGGTTGAGGTATTTCGTTCAGCGAGGGAGGACCGGCACGGTGGTCGGATCGAGATTGCTGGTCAAAGTTTTCAGGAAGGCGACCAGTTCGGTTTTCTCCTGCGGCGTGAGACCGAGCGGTTTCATCAGGTCGGAGCGGCTCGGCCGCTCGACGCCGCCTTGATTGTAATGGTCGACCACTTGCTCAAGCGTGGCGATCGAGCCGTCATGCATAAAGGGACTTCGCCGGGTAATCTCGCGCAGCCCCGGCGTTTTGAAAGCGTGTTTCATCTTGATGACATCGGGCAGGAATTGTCCCCGTCCAACGTCAGCGCTCGGCAGGCCGATGTCCTGGAAGCCGTCGTTGGTGAAATTCCAGCCTTCATGGCACGATGAGCACAGAGCCTTGGTGTTGAAGATGACAAAGCCCCGCTTCGCCTCGTCGGAAATCGCTTGCTCGTTTCCCTCGATCCAGAGGTCGAACGGCGCCTGCTCGGAAACCACGGTCCGTTCGTAGGTCGCGATGGCCTCCGCAAGCGTCTTCGGCGACAGACCGGCGCCGGGAAAAGCCGCCGCGAATAGCGGCTTGTATTCGGCGATGGTCGCCAGCCGCTCCATCAGCTGCGCGATCGGCATATTCATCTCGCCGGGAGACTGGATCGGACCGAGCGCCTGCTCCTCAAGGTTCGCAAGCCGGCCATCCCACATGAAGATCCCTCCCCAGGCGGCATTGACGATGGTCGGCGAATGCCGACCGAGCTTGGCCATGCCGTGGCCGACGCCGACTGCCAATCCGTCGGCCCAACCAAAGCCGGGGCTATGACAGCTCGCGCAGGACTGCGCCGAGGTGACCGAGATGCGGGTATCGAAATACAGTTTTTTGCCGAGCGCCGCCTTCTCGGGCGTGTAGGGGTTTTCTTTCGGGAATGGAATTGCCGCCGGACGCCGATACTCGGCCTTCATCGCGTCAATGGCTGCGGCGGCTTTCGGGCTGGGTTGGGTGAGACGCATCTCACCAACGATTGCAGCGCCGAAGCTGAGGTTTGCAAACCCGATCAGGCCGAGCGTGGCTGCCACCACGGCAGGACCGGACCAGGCGGAACGAACGAAACCGGATGGAGGCATGTTTGGTCCTTGAAGTGGCCCCGGGTAGGTGCCACCCACAATAGTGCTCGTTTGATAATGCTCGTATAATTTCACACCCGTAGAACTACGCGAATGGTGTCGTCCCGTTCAAAATTTTTTCTGTGATCGAAGATAGTCGATCGGCTCTCAGCTGCCGTCCGGAAGCACCGCATTGGTCGGCGTCTGCCGATCGGTGATCTGCAGGCCGAACAGGCTGCCGATCAATTCGACCGCGACGCGCGCGGTGCGACCGCGTTCGTCGAGAAAGGGATTGAGCTCGACGATGTCGACCGATCGCACCAGGCCACAATCGTGCAGCAGCTCCATGATGAGGTGCGCCTCGCGATAGGTCGCGCCGCCCGGCACCGTGGTACCGACGCCCGGCGCCACCGCGGGGTCGAGAAAATCGACGTCGAAGGAGACATGCAGCACGCCACCCCGCGCCTTGACCCTTTCGATCACCCGCCGGATCAGGACGCCGACCCCGAATTCGTCGATCGCGCGCATGTCCGCGATCGCGACGCGACGGTCGCGCACCAGCTCTTTTTCGAGCGGATCGATCGAGCGGATTCCGAACAGATCGAGTTGATCGGGATTGATGCTCACCCGCGGATGGTCGCCCAGCAGGCCATCGAGGCCGGGCTCTCCGCACAGGAACGCGGCCGACATGCCGTGCATATTGCCGGTCAGGGTTGTGGCCGGCGTGTTGTAGTCGGCATGGGCGTCGAGCCACAACACGAAGACCGGCCGATCAAGCTCCTGCCAGTATCGCACGACGCCGTTCACCGATCCCATCGACAGGCTGTGATCGCCGCCCATGAAGATCGGAATCGCGCCGGAACTGGCCAGCGAAAAAGCGCGCTCGCTGAGCGCGCGAATCCAGCCCTTGATGTCGTCATAATATTTGGCATTTGCCGGCGGCAGGCCGTCGGCGGATGGCACGCCTGACAGTGCGAGATTGCCGTGATCCTCGACGTCAAATCCCAGTTGCTCCAGCACGCGGCCGATGCCCGCCGTGCGCAAGGCATCCGGCCCCATCAGCGTGCCGCGCTGTGACGCGCCGATCTCGATCGGAATACCGAGCAGGGCGACGCGCGGCTTTTTCGATGGTTCAGTTTCAGGCATCAGGCACGACTTTCAACAGATCGAACGAAGGCCGCGTCCGCATATTCCCGGGAGCCTGGGCTCCAATCTCCTGTTTGGCGCGTTTTCCTGGCGCGGGCCGCTATCCACTGCGCTGGAAAACGTTTCATGCCTTGAAATACGCAATCTGGGTCGTGGTCGCGAGCAGACGGCCATTGGGCGACCACAGCTCGCCGGTCTGGTCGCCATAACTCTTGTGGAAGATCTTCGCGTCGGCGACGGCGAGGAGTCGGCTGGTATCCTCCTTCGCAAGGTCTTCGGCGTCGGCATGAAAATAAGTGGTCAGCGACACCGTGCCGAACGGCACCAGTTCTCGCTTCGCATGAAAGACGCGGCCGAAGAATGCGTCCGACATCGACATCAGCGACACCGCGTCGATCTTGCGGGGGACGCGGTCGCCGATCCAGAGTTTGGAGAACGCGCTCGCCGGCACGGCCGCTGTCTTGCGCCGAAATCCGGATCGCCGTCGACAAAGCGAAAATCATATTGCTTCACCCACGGCGCCGCCACCTTCGGATAGGGCAGGATCTGTTCGAACGGCTTGGCTTTCGGAAATTCAGCCTGCTGGTGCGACCATGACGGACGACGTTCGGCGAACACGGCGGTGGCCAAGGTCGCAACCTCGGTGCCGCCTTGCGTCAGCTCGACACACCAATGCTGGCTCGAGCGGTTCGCCTTGACCAGGCGGAGGTCGAGATCGAACGCGCCTTGCGCGATCGGCGCGCAAAAATTGACGGTCAGCGACAGCGGGTCGCCTGAACGCTGCGGATGATCGATCAGCGCCCGCAGGATGGTCGCGGCGGTGGCGCCGCCGAACGGGCCGACAAAGGCCCAGTAGTCGTCGCTGGTCTGCCCCTGCCAGCGGCTGTCGCCCGCGGTCACCCGGGTGGCGTCGTCGAATAGGTGCGAGGTCCTGGCGAGCATGAGAGTCCTCGAAACATCAACGGTCCGTCGCCGTCATTGCGAGGAGCGTAAGCGACGAAGCAATCCACTCTTTCTTTCCGCGGCGAGATGGATTGCTTCGCGGAGCTTGTCATCGGGCGGCGCTTCGCGCCGACCCGTTGGCTCGCAACGACGACCGTAACTTCCCGCGCAGTATCACGGCTCTCCGGACGAATTCAATGACGCGGGATGTAATGGTTGTACGATCCTGGGGAAAGGTTCCGGTTCAGCGAGTCGCCTCGCGCGGCACGCCCGGCGCTTGCAACAAAGTCCCGCGCACCGGCACGTTCCAGATATCCTCGGCATATTCGCGAATGGTGCGGTCGGACGAGAACCACGGCATGCGCGCGACATTGAGGATGCTGGCGCGGGTCCAGGCCGGGACCACCTGCCAGCGGGCGTCGATGCCGCGCTGGGCCTGATAGTAGGCGTCGAAATCCGCGCTCACCATGTAATGGTCGAGATGGCGCAGCGCATGCCCGATCGATTCGAAGCGGGTGGGATCGCCGGGCGAGAATTCCCCGCTCTCGATCGCGCCGATCGCGCGCGCCAGCTGCGGCGAACGCCGGATCACATCGGTCGCATCCAGGCCCTGCTTGCGCCGCACCACCACTTCCAGCGCCTCCATGCCGAAGATGGCGATGTTCTCAGGCCCGACGTGATCGCGGATTTCGAGATTGGCGCCGTCAAGCGTGCCGATGGTCAGGGCACCATTGAGCGCGAGCTTCATGTTGCCGGTGCCGGAGGCTTCCATGCCCGCGGTCGAAATCTGCTCGGAGAGATCGGCCGCCGGAATGATCACCTCGGCGAGGCTGACATTGTAGTCGGCGAGGAAGGCGACCTTCAGCCGTCCGGCAATGGCTGGGTCGTTGTTAACGACGTCGGCGACGTCGTTAATCAGCTTGATGATCAGTTTGGCGTAGCGATAGCTCGCCGCCGCCTTGCCGGCGAAGATCTTTACGCGCGGCACCCAGTCGCGCTGCGGCTCGTCCTTGATCGCGTGATAGAGCGCCACGGTTTCGATGATGTTGAGCAGTTGCCGCTTGTATTCGTGGATGCGCTTGATCTGGACGTCGAACAGCGCCGCCGGATCGACCTGGATATGGAGGCGTTCGCCGATCAGCTTGCCGAGCGCGATCTTGTTGTGGTGCTTGACGCTCCGAAACTGCTGCTGGAATGCGCTGTCGCTGGCGCGGGCTTCCAGGCGTTCGAGCTGCGAGGGATCGTCGAGCACGGCCTCGCCGCAGGCCTCGCGCAACAAATTCGTCAGCCTGGGGTTGGCCAGCATCAGCCAGCGGCGGAAGGTGATGCCGTTGGTCTTGTTGGTGATGCGGGCCGGGTAGAGATGATTGAGATCGTGAAATACCGTCTCCTTCATCAGGTCGGAATGCATCGCCGAGACGCCGTTGATGCGGTGCGATCCGACGAACGCCAATTGTCCCATCCGTACCCTGCGGCCGGATTTCTCGTCGATCAGCGATACCGAGGCCTTGAAATCGTCGTCGCCGGGACAGCGCGCATCGGCAAGCGCAAGATGCCTGACATTGATGCTGTAGATGATCTCCAGATGACGCGGCAGCAGCCGCTCGAACAATTCGACCGGCCAGGTCTCGAGCGCTTCCGGCAGCAGCGTGTGGTTGGTGTAGGACAGCGTCGCCACGGTGATCTTCCACGCCTCGTCCCAGCGGAAATTGTGCAGATCGACCAGGATCCGCATCAGTTCGGCAACGGCGAGGCTCGGATGGGTGTCGTTGAGCTGTACGGCGGCCTTTGATGCCAGACCCCGCAACTGGCCGTCGGATACGAGATGGCGTTTGACGAGATCCTGCAGCGAGGCCGAGACGAAGAAATATTCCTGTCGCAGCCGCAGCTCGCGGCCCGCCGGGCTTTCGTCATTCGGATAGAGGAACTTGCAGATCGATTCCGCGCGCGCTTCCTCGGCGACGGCGCCGAGATAGTCGCCGGTATTGAAGACCTCGAGCTTGAGCGGGTCGGGCGAGCGCGCCGACCATAGCCGCAGCGCGTTGACGTGCTGGCCGCGCCAGCCCACGATCGGGGTGTCGTAGGCGACGGCCTGTACGGTCTCCGCCGGATGCCAGGTGGCGCGGTCGCGGCCCTTGGCTTCGACATGTTCGACGCTGCCGCCGAAATGCACCTGGTAGACCACCTCCGGCCGCTGGAATTCCCAGGGGTTACCAAAGCCCAGCCACTCGTCGGGATATTCGTGCTGCCAGCCCTGCGCGATGATCTGCCGGAACAGGCCGAAATCGTAGCGGATGCCATAACCGATGGCGGGGATGGCGAGCGTCGCCATGCTCTCCATGAAACAGGCCGCGAGCCGTCCGAGGCCGCCATTGCCGAGCGCCGCGTCCGGCTCGCATTTGCGCAAATCCGACAGTCCGACGCCGAGATCGCCCAGCGCCGCCTCGAACACCGGCAGCAGTCCCATATTGTTCAGCGCGTCGGTGAACAGCCGGCCGATCAGGAATTCGAGACTGAGGTAATAGACCCGCTTGCGGCCGGCATCGTAGCTCTGCTTCTCGGCGGTCAGCCAGTGGTGCACGATGCGGTCGCGCAGCGCCAGTGCCGCCGCCTTGTACCAATCCTGCCGGGTGGCCATGCCGGCGTCCTTGCCGATCGCCAGCCGCAGCTTGGCGAGGATCGCGCCCTTGATCTCGGCCAGCGCCAGCTCGTCAATGGGCTGACCCGGCGCCTGAAAACTTCCCTGGAAGGCTTGATCTGGCAATTCTTGGGATCCTGGAGAGTTTGAGTCTCGCGAAATAATACGCGCGTTGGCCCGGGATCGAAACCCGCTCCGAGGCCTCGTTTGTGCGGTGCATGCATGGTTTTTTTATGCAAGGACCGGGCCGATTTGCCGCAATCTCGATGCCCGACAGTGGTATCTTCACATCTTCAAGGCAGGAGATGTCACCACAATTTTGGGAGGACCGGCCATGAGGTTGACGATCGAGATTGCCGCCGCAACGCTGTTGGTGTTCTGCATCAGCGCCACCAGTGCGGCATTCGCTGCCGGCGGCAGGGCGGTCCAAAGCGCCGACGGCCTGAGCTGCTCATTCAGCGTTCCCGCAAACGCCTCGCCCGCCGCACGCTGCGCCGCCATTCGCCGGCAATGCGGCGGAAAGTTCTACGCCAATTATTGCGGGGACAAGCTGTTGTCGGCGATGTGAGCTGAAGCAACGAGGTCGCCAACTCAGGGGCCTCCAAGCGTCATTATGGCGGGCAACACACCGAAATATTGCAACGCCACTGTCACAAAAAGAACGGGCCACAGAAGCGTAGCGGCCGAATAGGGGGCTGCGAGTACGAGAAGATCAACCATGCTGTGTTGACGCTGAAAGCCACCACTCGAATACGCGGTCTGAACCAAGTCCACCGTCGTTAGGAGCGCGCCGGCTGGGTAGAACCAAAGAAGGTGACGCCATTTCCTATCCATGCGGCTTTCTAATTTGGCCACTGCTGAAATCAATTGGCTGGTGACGCCCGAGTATCAGAACTTGATCTGGAACGAATTAAGAACACTTTAGCAAGTCTTTGATATATCATAGTGATTCGGAACGTTGCCGATACAACATCTAGCGTCTCTCCGAGATTTCGAGGACTACATGTCCACCATCGCCTTCGATCAATTCGCCCTCACCCGCATTGCCGATTTCGCCCGCTCGCTGTCGCGGCTGCACCAGGCGTCCCGCCGCCAGGTGGTCGATGACGACGCGATCGACCGCGAGTTCAACGCGGTCTGCATGTCGGTGTGGGGCTACACCACAGACGATTTCAGCGACGAGCTGTTCTCGGTTCAGGACCACGCCTGGCTCGATACGCTGGACGAAGCCCAGGCGCGGATCTTCGCCGCGGAGCAGGGCTATGACCTTGTCGACGACCACGGCATGCTCACGGACTGGTGGGGCTATTGCTGGATGATCCTCGCCGAGAAACGCGGCCTGCTGACGCCGGAAAACCGCGCCGCCGCGCGCGCCGCCATCGAGGAAAAATACCTGTCGGCGCCGAACGTGATCGGCGTCATCGTGGGGCGATGAACATCCGCATGCAGTCCTCATGCTGAGGAGGCGCGTAGCGCCGTCTCGAAGGATGAGTTGGAGAGCACGCCAGATGGTTCGAGACGCACGCTTTGCGTGGTCCTCACCATGAGGCTGTTTTCAATGCCGCCTAATTCACCTCGGCGCGCTTCGCTCCGGTCGAAACCGCTTTCTGTACAGAGCCCGTGGGCAACTCGATATTGCGGTCGGCCTCAGTCAAGGACGTTTCGCTGATCATCTCCGCGGCCACCGGCGCGACCTTCATCTCGCCGAGCCGCGCGCGGACATCGGCGGTGAGACCCGGATAGGAAGCAACCGGTGTGAATTCCGCGGTCTGGGCGTTCCCGACCCTGACGCCAGAATACGCCACCAGCCCGCTGGTGGTGGCAATGATGTCACCCGGACGCAGCGAGGTGTCGAGCGTGAGGTCGACCGGAGCCAACCCCGCGGGATCGCGGCCATTGCAGGTGCAGTCGGCGCGCAGCGCCTTGCGAAAGGCGAACGCGTTTTCGCTGTCGGCGTAGCGTTCGCCATTGCCTGACGACGCGCCCTCGATGGTGCTGCCGAAGAAGACCTTGGTCGGGCTCGCCGGGCAGAATGCCTGGCACATCTGAACCGGCGAGGCGTTGCCGCGCATCAGCGGAAAATACTTGCCGTCGCAACTGCGGACGCAAAACGCCGCCCCGGAACCGCTTGAAGCCACGGCGCGCGGCGGCGACGCGGTCTGCTGGTTGAGGCCGAACGGATCGGCAAGGAAATTCGTTTGCGCGGGCGCCTGCCGCTGCTGCTTCTGGAGGCCGCCGAACAGAAAATCGAACAGGCCTTCGGCCGACGCCACGCCCGGCGCCAGCATCGCCGAACCGGCGAGCGTGACGGCGGCGACAAGCATCATGCGGCGCCGCATCTGCGGATAAGGCAACTCTGTACGCAACGCTTACTCCACCCCACGCAACCAACCCCGTAGCGAGATGGTGTCGCGCTACGGATTCACATTAGTGCGAGATGGTAAACGAGCTATGAGCAAGCGTCGAATGCGTGGAAAAGAAATGCAGTCCGACCAGGCGATCAACCCTTCAAAAATTCGCCAGCCTTGTAGAGCGAACGGAACGGTAGACCGGCCTGCGCGAAGGTTTCGCCGGCGCCTTCTTCGCGGTCCACCATGGTGAACACCAGCGCGATCTCGCCGCCGGCGTCGCGCACCGCCTCGACGGCCTTCAGCGCCGAGCCGCCAGTGGTGGTGACGTCCTCGACGATCACCACGCGCTTGCCTTGTAGGCTTTCGCCCTTGGCCAATCCCTCGACCGCGAGCCGGGCGCCATGCTCCTTCGGCTTCTTGCGCACGAAGAACGCCGCGATCGGATGGCCCTTGATCCAGGAGAGCTGCGCGATCGCACCGGCCAGCGGCACCGCGCCCATTTCCAGTCCGCCGACATAATCCAGGCCATCGTCCTTCAACGCCTCGTAGGTCAGTTCCGCGAGCAGCGCGGCGCCTTCGGGATCCAGCATGGTCGGCTTGAGGTTGAAGTAGAAATCGCTCTTGCGGCCCGAGGCCAGGGTGATTTCGCCGCGGCCGAACGAGCGCTTGCGAATGATCTCGGCGAGGCGGGCGCGGGAGGCTGATTTGGACAAGGCATGTTCTCGCGGGCTGGTGCGGGCGCAATCTATCGGCGGACTGGCGCACATTCCAGCGCCGATGTCGCGCCGTCAACAGCGGGAGAATGCGGGGACGCCCCTTGGAAACGGCGGTTGTAGGGCCTTGAGGTTCCGGGTTACTGGATATCCAGGTCCTAGCGGGGGAACAGCAAGAAATGACCATCGAACTGCATACGTGGAACACGCCGAACGGCCGCAAGATCAGTGTCGCGCTGGAGGAAATGGGGCTGCCTTACAAGGTATTCCCGGTGAACATCACCAAGGGCGAGCAGATGGCGCCGGCGTTCCTGGCGATCAGCCCCAACAACAAGATCCCTGCGATTGTCGATCCCGAGGGGCCGGATGGCAAACGCGTCAGCGTGTTCGAATCCGGCGCCATCCTGCTTTATCTCGGTGAGAAGACCGGCAAATTCCTGCCCAGGCCGCTGATCGAGCGCATCCCGGTCTATGAGTGGTTGATGTGGCAGATGGGCGGCTTCGGGCCGATGCCGGGGCAGGTGCATCATTTCATCGCGCTGGAGAACGAGCAGGACCGCGCCTATGGCCTAAAGCGCTTCATGGCGGAGACGCGCCGGCTCTATGGCGTGCTGGATCGCCGGCTCGCGGATCATGAATATGTCGCAGGCCCGCTGTCGGTCGCCGATTTCGCCATCCTCGGCTGGGCCTGGCGGCATCCGCGCCACAAGGTCGACCTGGCGGATTTCCCCCATGTCGAGCGCTGGTACAACGCGCTGATGGCGCGCCCGGCCACCAAGCGCGGCATGGAAGCGAAACTGGATTGAGCTACGCTCGTCATGCCCCGCGAAGGCGGGGTATCCAGTAGTCCGAAGCGTTTCGGGCCGGAACGGAGTTCACGGCGTACTGGATCATCCGCCTTCGCGGATGATGACGGCCTACCGCGGCGCTACGCCCGCTTGGCCTCAAGCGCCATCTTCATCGCGAGGCCTGCCAGCACGGTGCCCATCAGCCAGCGCTGCACCAATAGCCATGTCGGCCGCGTGCCAAGAAACACCGCGATCGATCCCGCGGCCATCGCGACGATGGCGTTGACGCCGACGCTGATGACGATCTGGATGAATCCAAGTGCCAGCGACTGCGTCAGCACGCTGCCCTGCACGGGATCGATGAACTGCGGCAGCAGCGCCAGATACAGCATCGCGATCTTGGGATTGAGCAGATTGGTGACAAACCCCATCGCAAACAATTTGCGGGGGCTGTCGACCGCGAGTTTCTTCACCTGGAACGGCGAGCGGCCGTTCGGCTTCACGGCCTGCCAGGCCAGCCACAGCAGATACGCCGCGCCCGCGAATCGCAGCGCGTCATAGGCATAGGGCACCGCGAACAACAGCGCCGTGATGCCGAACGCCGCGCACAGCATGTAGAACACAAAGCCGAGCGCAACGCCGCCGAGCGAGATCAGCCCGGCGTTGGCGCCTTGCGTGATCGAGCGCGAGATCACATAGATCATGTTCGGCCCCGGCGTCAGCACAATGCCGAGCGAGACCAGGGCGAAACCGAGCAGGGAAGTGAGGTGAGGCATGGAGGGACTCGCGCAAGGATTTGCGCGTGTCTAGCGCGCGCAGCATCGCGATGTCATTTCGTAAATTGTACCGAGAGCAATTGATCCGCGGCGACGGTGCGCTCCCTCTCCCGCTTGCGGGGGAGGGCGGGGTGCCGCATAACGGATGCCGGAATTCCGGGAGAGAGCCCCCACCCGCCGCGCTCTTCGAGCGCGTCGACCTCCCCCGCAAGCGGGAGAGGCAAGAAGCGTCCCGCGTAGAGCCGGCTAGTGCGCCTCGTCCCAATTGTCAGCCGCCCTTGCGTCGACCTGCAGCGGCAGTGACAGCAGCACGGCCGGGAAGGGCGCGTCCTGCATGGTGTGCTGCACGACAGGCAAGGTTGCGGCGACCTCGTTGTCCGGCACCTCGAAGATCAGTTCGTCGTGCACCTGCAGCAGCATCTGCGCCGAGAGCTTCTTTTCCGCCAGCGCCTCCTCCATCCGGATCATGGCGCGGCGTATGATGTCGGCCGCGGTTCCCTGCAGCCGTGCGTTGATCGCGGCGCGCTCGTTGAAGGAGCGTATCGAGGCGTTGGAGGCCTTGATGTCGGGGTAGTGGCATTTCCGGCCGAACAGCGTCTCGACATAGCCGTGCTTGCGGCAGAACTCCCTTGTGTCGTCCATGTAGGCGCGGATGCCGGGAAAGCGCTCAAAATATTTCTTGATGTAGGCGGAGGCCTCCTCGCGGGCGATGCCGAGCTGGTTGGCGAGCCCAAACGCGGAGATACCGTAGATGATGCCGAAATTGATCGCCTTGGCGCGGCGGCGCACCTCGCCCGGCATGTCCTTGATCGGCACGCCGAACATTTCCGACGCCGTCATGGCGTGGATGTCGAGCCCGTCGCGAAACGCCTGCTTCAGCACGGGGATGTCGGCAATTTCAGCCAGCAGCCGCAATTCGATCTGCGAATAATCCGCCGACACCAGCTTGTGGCCGGGCGAGGCGATAAAGGCGCGACGGATCTTGCGGCCGTCCTCGGTGCGCACCGGAATGTTCTGCAGGTTGGGTTCGTTCGACGACAGCCGGCCGGTGGTGGTCGCCGCCAGCGCGTAGGTGGTGTGGACGCGGTGGGTCTGCGGATGCACATAGGTCGGCAGCGCGTCGGTATAGGTCGATTTCAGTTTTGAAACCTGCCGCCATTCCAGGATCTTTTTCGGAAACTCGTGGCCCTGCTCGGCGAGTTCGTCGAGAATCTGCGCCGACGTCGACCACGCGCCGGTCTTGGTCTTGGTGCCGCCGGATATGCCCATCTTGCCGAACAGGATATCGCCGATCTGTTTCGGGCTGCCGACATTGATCGGCTCGCCTGCAAGTTCCTGAAGCTCGGCCTCGACCCGTGCGGCGGTCTGGGCGAAATCGCCTGATAGCCGCGACAGCACCTGGCGATCGATCGAGATGCCGCGCCGCTCCATCCGCGCCAGCACCGAGATCAGCGGCCGCTCCAGCGTCTCGTAGACCGATGTCATGCGCTCGGCGACGAGGCGCGGCTTCAGCACCTGCCACAGCCTCAGGATCACGTCGGCATCCTCGGCCGAGTACGCCGTCGCGCGGTCGATCGCGACCTGATCGAACGAGAGCTTGCCCTTGCCGCTTCCGGTCAGCTCGCCATGGCTCATGGTGGCGTGGCCGAGCCAGCTTTCGGCCAGCGCGTCGAGCCCATGCGAGTTGCGGCCGGCGTCAAGCGCATATGACAACAGCTGGGCGTCGTCATGGTTGCAAAGCGTGACGCCATGCTGCGCGAACATCACGGCGTTGAACTTGATGTTGAAACCGATCTTCAGGATGCCCGGCGATTCCAGCAGCGGGCGCAGCGCCGCGAGCGCGTCGCCGGCCTTGATCTGGTCGGGCGCAAGGCCGGCAGCGAACAGGCCGGCGCCATCGCCCGATTGTTTGTGGCTGAGCGGGATGTAGCAGGCATCGTTGGGCGCGAGCGCCAGCGCAATACCGCAGATCTCGGCCTGCATCGGATCGATCGAATTCGCCTTGGCATCGATGGCGAAATAGCCGGCGTCGTGCACCCGCGCGATCCAGGCGTTGAGCGCATCGAGGCTGCGGATGGTCGCATATTTGTTGCGATCGACCGGTGTCTTCCGTGCCGCCTCGGCGCGCGCGGCGGCCAGCGCCTGCGGGGTGAGAACGATGTTTGATTTTTCCGGTTTGCCTTTCGGGGCGGCGGCCGCACTGGCTTTGCCGCTCGCCGGCGAAGGCGGGGCTTCCTGATCCGCGAAAAGGTCTCCGCCGGCCGCGCGCGGCGGAGGCGGCGAAGAACCCGCCGATCGACCGGTCGCCGCGCTCTTGTTGCTGGCGTCCGCCTCGACATCCGACGGATCGATCTGCGCATATTCGGCGACCCGGCGGGTCAGGGTGGAAAATTCCATCGCCTTCAAAAACGCGATCAGCTTGCGCGCGTCGGGCTCGTGCACGGCGAGGTCGTCGAGCGGCACGTCCAGCTTGACCTTGTCGTCGAGCAGCACCAGTTGCCGCGATATCCGCGCCTTCTCGGCGTTCTCGATCAGCGCCTCGCGCCGCTTCGGCTGCTTGATCTCGCCGGCGCGCTGGAGCAGCGTTTCCAGATCGCCATATTCGACGATCAGTTGCGCCGCGGTCTTGACGCCGATCCCGGGCACGCCCGGCACGTTGTCGGTGGAATCCCCCGCCAGCGCCTGCACCTCGACCACCTTCTCCGGCGGCACCCCGAATTTCTCGATCACCTCGGGTATACCGATGCGGCGGTCCTTCATGGTGTCGTACATGGTGACGCAGTCGGTCACGAGCTGCATCAGGTCCTTGTCGGAGGAAACGATGGTCGCGGTGGCACCGCGCTCGCAGGCCAGCCGCACATAGGTCGCGATCAGATCGTCGGCCTCGAAGCCGGCCTGTTCGAGGCAGGGCAGGTCGAAGGCGCGGACGGCCTCGCGAATCAGCGCGAATTGCGGGATCAGATCGTCGGGCGCCGGCGGCCGGTGCGCCTTGTAATCGGGATAAAGCTTGTTGCGGAAGGTGATTTCCGACTTGTCGAAGATGATGGCGAGATGGGTCGGCCGGTTGTCCTCCGGCATGTCGCGCAACAGCTTCCACAGCATGTTGCAGAAGCCGAGCACGGCATTGACCTGCAGCCCGTCGGATTTGCGGTTCAGCGGCGGCAGCGCGTGATAGGCGCGGAAAATATAGGAGGAGCCGTCGACCAGAAAGACATGGTCGCCCTTGGCGGGGGCTTTGACGGCGACGGGCTTCGGAAGCTTCTTTTCGGATGTTTTCGGCATGGCCGAAACTTAAGGATTTTTGCGGCGATTGACAGCCTCGGGGACGGGATGTCCGGTGATTTTTGCGTCTCCAAATGCTCCCGGAATGAGTTGCATCGGCCGCCGTTCCATGACCCCTTGGCGGGATCAGGCGGACCAGGGGACAAAATCCATGACCACGCAGCTCGACGATTTGATGGCGAAGCTGCGGGAGGTCCAGACCGAAATCGAGGTCGAACTGGCGAAGCGGCGGGAGGAACTGCGTTTCCATCTCGAGAACCGCAAGATCGTGTTTGAGCAGGAAGTGCTGCGAATCCACCGCGAGATCAAGACGCGGGTGTCGCGCTATCTCATCGACGCCAATCCGCTGATGATATTGTCCGCGCCGGTAATCTATTCGCTGATCGTCCCGATCGCGCTGCTCGATCTCTGGGTGATGGCGTATCAGGCGATCTGCTTTCCGATCTACCGGATTCCAAAGGTGAGCCGCCGCGATTATCTGGTGTTCGACCGCCACCATCTCGCCTATCTCAACATCATCGAGAAGATCAACTGCGCCTATTGCTCCTACGCCAACGGCGCGGTCGCGTTCATCCGCGAGGTGGCGTCACGCACCGAAGTCTATTGGTGTCCGATCAAGCACGCCCGGCGGGTGCTCGGCCCGCATCCGCACTACCAGGGCTTTGCGGATTTCGGCGACGCCGAGGGGTTTCGCGAGAAGCTGGCGGAGATGAAGCACGGCGTGAAGATCGAAGGGGCCGGGTGAGGGTGCGAAGGCCGTCATCCACCGATCGTCACCACCCGCGAAAGCGTGTGGTCCAGTACGCCGCGGCGGCGAGGATTGGCCGCACTGCCTCTGGAATACTGGGTCGCCCGGTCAAGCCGGGCGATGACAGTTTGGGTGTTGCGCGAAAATCTACTCCGCCGCCTGCAGCGTCGCGCGCGGCTTTTTCGGTGCGATCCAGAACGCCGCCGGGCGCTCGAACAGGAAATCGGCGCCGACCGCCAGGGCGATCCGCCATAGCACCAGCGCGCCGGCGACGCCGGCGAGGGTGACGAGCAGCGAGATCGCGCCGATGTCTTGAATCAGGCCGGTGCGCAGCAGCAGCGTCCGCGTCGCCGCCATCGGCAGGAAGAACGCCAGGTAGATGACGATGGAATGCTCGCCGCAATAGCGCAGGAAATCCAGCCACTGCGCCCGCGCCAGCAGCGTGCCGAAGATGACGATGGCGCCGGCGCCGGCAAGCCCGAGCGTCAGCGAGATCAGCGGCCATTCGCTGACGCCGAACTGAACCAGACCGCCGTTGATGAGCGCCCACGCGGCCAGCCCCATCAACCGCCAATGCCGGACGCGCCCGCGCGCGGTCCGACCAGGCGAACACGAAATCGGCGAACAGATAGCCGGAATAGAAATAGACGAAGCGCGCACAGAACTCGTCGATGACAGTCCAGCCTGTCGCGATATGCGCCATTTCCAGCAATGCCGCAGCGACCCAGATCGCCAGCGGCGGCAGCGGCCGCGCCAATTTTGTGACCACGAAAAATACCGGCAGCAGATAGATGAACCACAGCGTGCCGAACGGTTCGATAAAGGATTCCAGATACAGCAAGCCAACATGGGCCCAGCCCTGCTCGGCGGCGAAGGCGGGCGCCTTGAAGCCGAACTGGATCGTCACCCACAGCACGTAGAAATAAGCGAAGTGCACCACCTTGCGGTCGAGATAGGTGCGCCAGTCGCGGTCGATCACCACCGCCAGGAACAGCCCCGATATCAGGAAGAAGTCCGGCATCCGGAACGGCTTTGCGAAGGCGACCAGGGGGTGCATGAAACCGGTCTGGCCCGCGGCCAGTTCGACGCCCAGCACCGAATGCATCATCACCACCATGACGATGCAGATGCCCTTGGCGTAGTCCACCCAATCGAGTCGCACAGGTGCTGATTGCAATGGCGCCACCAGGGGGGCGGGACGCTGGGCGACGGCGGATGTGCCGTTTGGTGTCATCGGTGTCCCTTTCCGGCGTAGAGTGGCGGCATCATCGGCGGATTCGGTTTCTTTCTCCTTTATTCATACAAATGTCATGCCGATTTCCCGTGCTTTCCAGTTTCCCCTTTGCCGGATCATGCGCTAAGACCCGCCGGCCAAACGGCTGTCGTTAACCATTATCGGCGGGTTATGAGATGCGCATCGCTATGATCGGAACGGGCTATGTGGGGCTGGTTTCAGGCGCCTGTTTCGCGGATTTCGGCCATCAGGTCATTTGCGTCGACAAGGACGCCGGCAAGATCGAAGCCTTGCGCCGGGGCGAAATCCCGATCTTCGAGCCCGGCCTCGATGCGCTGGTCGCATCCAATGTAAAGGCCGGCCGGCTGGACTTCGCCACTGATCTGGCCGGACCGGTCGCCGGGGCCGACGCGGTGTTCATCGCGGTCGGCACGCCGTCGCGGCGCGGCGATGGCCACGCCGACCTCAGCTATGTCCACACCGCTGCGCGCGAGATCGCAGCAGCCCTTGACGGCTTCACCGTGGTCGTCACCAAGTCGACGGTGCCGGTTGGCACCGGCGACGAAGTCGAGCGCTTGATTCGCGAGGCCAATCCGGCCGCCGATGCGGTGGTCGCCTCCAATCCCGAGTTTTTGCGCGAGGGCGCCGCGATCCGTGATTTCAAATTCCCGGACCGCATCGTGATCGGCACCTCGGACGAACGGGCGCGGAAAGTACTCGGCGATATCTACCGCCCGCTGTCGCTCAACCAGGCGCCGCTGATGTTCACGGCACGGCGCACCGCGGAGCTGATCAAATACGCCGCCAACGCCTTCCTCGCCACCAAGATCACCTTCATCAACGAGATTGCCGACCTCGCCGAAAAGGTCGGCGCCGATGTGCAGGAAGTGGCGCGCGGCATCGGGCTCGACAATCGCATCGGCTCGAAATTCCTGCATGCCGGGCCGGGCTTCGGCGGCTCGTGCTTCCCAAAGGACACGCGCGCGCTGGTGAAGATAGCGCTCGATCACGACGTGCAGCTGCGGATCGTCGAAGCGGTGCTCGGGGTCAACGACAACCGCAAGCGCGCGATGGCGCGCAAGGTATCGAACGCGGCGGGCGGCAGCCTGCGCGGCAAGACCGTCGCCGTGCTCGGTCTCACCTTCAAACCCGATACCGACGATATGCGCGAGGCGCCGTCGATCCCGCTGGTGACCGGCCTGCTCGACATGGGCGCGAAAGTGCGCGCGCACGATCCGGTCGGCATGGAGCAGGCGCGCAAGGAATTGCCCGATATCGAATATTGCGAGGATCCCTATCTCTGCGTGCGCGGTGCCGATGCCATGGTGGTGGTGACCGAATGGGTGCAATACCGCACGCTCGATCTGGAACGGCTGAAGGACGAGATGGCGCAGCCCGTCGTAGTCGATCTGCGCAATATCTATCGCCCGGAGGACATGGCGGCGCACGGCTTTGTCTATGAGAGCGTCGGGCGGGTGTCAGAACCGCGGAAGTGATGCGAATGCTGCTGTCATACCCCGCGCATGCGGGGTATCCAGTACTCCCGGTCTTTGCGATCGGTGACACCAGCGTCTACTGGATCACCCGCTTTCGCGGGTGATGACGGATGTGAGACCTTGCCCCGCACTTTCGACATCCCTCTCCCCATCGACACCGTGCTGGCCCAACTGGCGCGGACGCTCGCGGGCCACAATACCGCGGTGCTGGTGGCGCCGCCGGGCGCGGGCAAGACCACGCGGGTGCCGCTGGCGCTGCTCGATGCGCCGTGGATGGGAAACAAGAAGATCATCATGCTGGAGCCGCGGCGGATCGCGGCCCGCGCCAGTGCGGAGCGGATGGCGCACACCATCGGCGAACGCGTCGGCGAGACCGTCGGCTACCGCGTGCGGTTCGGCTCCAAGGTGTCGCGTGCGACAAAAATAGAAGTCGTCACCGAGGGCATCTTCTCGCGGCAGATCCTCGACGATCCGGAATTGTCCGGGGTCGCCGCCGTGCTGTTCGACGAATTTCACGAGCGTTCGCTCGATGCCGATCTCGGGCTGGCGCTGGCGCGCGACGCGCAAACGGGCCTGCGCGAGGATCTGCGTATCCTGGTGATGTCGGCGACGCTCGACGGCGCGCGGGTGGCAAGACTGCTCGGCGACGCGCCGGTGATATCAAGCGAAGGCCGCGCTTTCCCAGTCGAGACCCGCTATCTCGGTCGCAAGCCGGATGTGCCGCTCGAGCGGCAGATGGCGGATGCGATCGCGACGGCGTTGCGCGCCGATCCCGGTTCGGTACTGGCGTTTTTGCCGGGTGCTGCGGAAATTCGCCGCACGCAGAATTTCCTCGGCGAGCGGGTCCAGGATGCCGCGGTCGAAATCGTGCCGCTGTTCGGCGCGCTCGATGCCGCGGTGCAGGACCGCGCCATCGCGCCTGCGCGACCGGGCCAACGCAAGGTGGTGCTGGCGACGTCGATCGCGGAGACCTCGCTGACCATCGAAGGCGTCCGCATCGTGGTGGATTCCGGCGTGGCGCGGGTGCCGCGCTACGAGCCGGACATCGGCCTGACGCGGCTGGAAACCGTGCGCGCCTCGCGCGCCGCGGTCGATCAGCGCCGTGGCCGCGCTGGCCGCACCGAGCCCGGCGTGTGTTACCGGCTGTGGGACGAACCGCAGACCGCGTCGCTCGCAGCCTATACCCAGCCCGAAATCCTCAGCGCCGATCTTTCCTCGCTGCTGCTCGACGCCGCGCAATGGGGCGTCAGCGATCCCACCACGCTGGCGTTCCTCGATTCCCCGCCCGTGCCCGCGCTGAAGGAGGCGCGAAGTCTGTTGCTCGAACTCGGCGCGCTCGACGGCGATGGCCGGATTACGACGGAAGGCAAGAGCCTGCGCGCGCTGGCGCTGCCGCCGCGGCTGGCGCGGATGATCGTGGATTCGCATCGTCTCGGCGCGGGCGAGCAAGCCGCCGAAATTGCCGCTGTACTCACCGAGCGCGGCCTTGGCGGCGACAGCGTCGATCTCGACGCCCGCCTCGACCAGTTTCGCCGCGACCGCTCGCCGCGCGCCGGCAGCGCGCGCAGTCTCGCGCAACGCTGGGCGTCGCAGGTGGCTTCGACCGAGGGCGCGCCCAATGATGATATTTCGCCCTCGACCGGAATCATGCTCGCCTTTGCCTTTCCCGATCGCGTCGCGCGCAATCGCGGCAATGGCGGTTTCGTGCTCGCCAACGGGCGCGGCGCCACCGTCGACCAGACCTCCGCGTTGGCGCGTGCGCCCTACATTGCGGTGGCGGAATTGACCGGCACCGCCGCGCAAGGGCGCATCCTGCTGGCGGCGCCGATCGCGCAGGCCGACATCGAAGCGCGCTTCGCCGATCACATCGAGAGCGTTGACGATATCAGCTTCGACCGCGGCGCGATGGCGCTGCGGGCGCGGCGCAAGCGAACCCTGCACGCCATCACGCTGTCGGAAGCACCGATGGCGGTGTCACCGTCAGCGGAGACCGCGCGCGTGTTGGCCGATGGGTTGATCGCCGCCGGCATCGAACGGCTGCCTTGGTCGAAACCGCTCAAGCAATGGCGCGACCGCGTGATGTTCTTGCGCCAGGCCGAAGGCGAAGGCTGGCCTGATTTGTCCGATGACGCGCTGGCGGCGCAACGTGAGGCATGGCTGGTTCCCGCGCTCCATGACAAGACCTCGCTGAGTCAGTTTTCGGCGCAGGATCTGTCGGATGCGCTGATGACGCTGCTGCCGTGGGAATTGCGGGCCCGGCTGGAGCGCGAAGCGCCGACGCATTTCGAGGCACCGACGGGCACCATGCTCGCAATCGATTACGAGGCCGAGCAGGGGCCGACGATCGCGGTCCGCCTGCAGGAATTGTTCGGGCTCAATACCCATCCGTCGATTGCCAAGGGCGCCGTGCCGCTGGTGCTGGAGTTGCTGTCGCCGGCGCACCGGCCGGTGCAGGTAACGCGCGACCTGCCGGGATTCTGGCGCGGCAGCTATGCCGCGGTGCGTTCCGATCTGCGCGGGCGTTATCCGAGACATCCCTGGCCGGAGGACCCGGCCAGCGCGATGCCGACCCGGCGCGTCAAGCCGCGGGGGACGTGATTCTCTCTCAGTGTCATTGCCGCGCATGGTAGTCTGCCCTGCGCAAACGATGTAAACTTGTCCGCGCTCCCGGCAATCCATCGCGAGAGTCAGTTGGAGATTGATGGATGCGCGGGTCAGGCTCGCGCATGACGGCTCGCCCGTTAACCCTTCACTCATCCTTTTCGTCAAAATGACCGCCTCGGCCGCCGGCTTTAGTCGCGGCTTTGTCGCTGACGTCTGATATCCTGCGTCCTTTGGTGAGTGTGGCGTCATGCGTAACATAATGATCCTTGCGGCCATCATGGTGGGCCTCGGTACCGTCATGGCGCAGATGGCGGACAAGATGACGGCGACGCCGGCGCTGGCCGGCACGGCGACGGTCAACGCCGCCGCTTTCGAGACCGGCGCGCCCGCCGGCATTCGCAGCATCAGCCTCCCGCGCGACGCCCGCGGCCATTTCCAGACCGAAGGCCGCATCGAAGGCCAGCGCATCGGCTTCATGGTCGATACCGGCGCGTCTGTTGTGGCGCTGAACGAAACCTCGGCGGCGCGGTTTGGATTTCGCCCGTCACGCGGCGATTTCAACGCCAGGGTCACCACCGCCAACGGCACCGTCAAGGCGGCGCGGACGCGGCTCGCCATGATCGATATCGGCGGTCTCGTGGTGCGCGACGTCGAAGCCATGGTGCTGCCGGACGAGGCGCTGTCGGAAAACCTGCTCGGCCTGTCGTTCCTGTCGAAGCTGAAACGGTTCGAATACGCCAACGGCAGGATGGTGCTGGAGCAGTAAAGACGGCTCTGCTGCCGATCCGCTGCTATTAATCTAATCGCCACAAAACGGCCGTCCCGGCTTCCGCTGGGCCTGCGCATTCGCTATGCCTGTGGTGCATTCCTTATCCCTTTCACCGCAAGGCATCTTAATGTTTCCGAAGCCGAAATCCGTACTGGTTCCCAATACCTACGCTTACGAGTCCGAGCCGATGGTTAAGGCAACCGGGTTTCGCGAATACGACGCCCGCTGGCTGTTCGGCAAGGAAATCAACCTGATGGGTATTCAGGCGCTGGGCATGGGGTTGGGAGCGCTGATCGCGGAACTCGGGGCCAAGCAGGAAGTCGTCACCGGGCATGATTTCCGCGGTTATTCGGCCTCGATCAAATACGCGCTGATCTCGGGCCTGCAGGCCGCGGGCTGCAAGGTCCATGACATCGGCCTGTGCATGACGCCGATGGCCTATTTCGCGCAATTCGAACTCGACGTGCCCTGCGTCGCGATGGTGACGGCGTCGCATAACGACAATGGCTGGACCGGCGTCAAGATGGGCGCCAACCGGCCGCTCACCTTCGGCCCCGACGAGATGACCCGCCTGAAGGAGATCGTGCTCAATGCCGATTTCAAGAACAAGGCCGGCGGCTCGTATCAGTTTCACGAGAATTTCCCGGCGCGCTACATTGCCGACCTCACCAGGCGCCCGAAACTGAAGCGCAAGCTGAAGGTCGTGGTCGCCTGCGGCAACGGTACCGCGGGCGCCTTCGCGCCGCAGGTGATGCAGGCGATCGGCTGCGAAGTGGTGCCGCTCGACACCGAACTCGATCACACCTTCCCGAAATACAATCCCAATCCCGAAGACATGGAAATGCTGCACGCCATCCGCGACGCGGTGCTGGAGCACAAGGCCGATGTCGGCCTGGGCTTCGATGGTGATGGCGATCGCTGCGGCGTGGTCGACAACACCGGCGAGGAGATTTTCGCCGACAAGGTCGGCGTGATGCTCGCGCGGGATATGTCCGCCATTACCAAGGACGCGCAGTTCGTGGTCGACGTGAAGTCGACCGGGCTGTTCGTCACCGATCCGGTGCTGCAGAAGCAGGGCGCCAAAGTGGCCTACTGGAAGACCGGCCATTCCTACATGAAGCGCCGCACCAACGAACTCGGCGCGCTGGCGGGATTCGAGAAATCCGGCCACTTCTTCTTCAACGCGCCGCTCGGCCGCGGCTATGACGACGGCCTGATCTCGGCGATCGCGATCTGCGAAATGCTCGACCGCGCGCCGGACAAGTCGATGGCGGATCTGAAGAACGCGCTGCCGAAAACCTGGTCGTCGCCGACGATGTCGCCGCATTGCGCGGATGAAGCCAAATACGGCATCGTCGACAGCGTGGTGAAGCATTTCGAGGCGATGCAGAAGAACGGCGAGAAGGTCGCGGGACAAAACATCCGCGATCTCGTCACCGTCAACGGCGTGCGCGTCACCGTCGAGGATGGCAGCTGGGGCCTGGTGCGGGCATCATCCAACAAGCCGGAACTGGTGGTCGTGGTCGAGAGTCCGGTGTCCGAACAGCGCATGCGCGACCTGTTCGAGGCGATGGATTCGGTGCTGCGCACCCATCCCGAAGTCGGCGAATATAATCAGAAGATTTGAGCGAAGCGGGCGCGGGACCCTTGCGATCGTCATACCCGCGAAAGCGGGTATCCAGTACGTCGTGGCTTCTCGATTCCAACAAGCTCTCCCGAATACTGGATCGCCCGCTTTCGCGGGCGATGACAGCAGTATTTGTTCGCGGGAATCTGTCTACGCCGCGCGCACCGATCCGAGGAAGCTGCCGACCTCGAACTTCAGCCGGTCGGATTGCGACGACAGTCCGTTGGCGGCCTCGAGCAGCTTCGAGGCTGAGGTGCCAAGTTCGTCCGAGGCATGGGCGACGCCGACAATGTTGTCGTTGACTTCCCTGGTGCCGTTCGCGGCCTGCTGCACGTTGCCGGAAATCTCGCGGGTCGCCGCGCCCTGCTGTTCGACGGCTTCCGCGATCGCCGTGGAGATCTGATTGATTTCGGCGATGGTGCCGCCGATCGCCTGGATGGCGCTGACGGCTTCGCCGGTCGCGGTCTGAATGCTCTGGATCTGCGTGGAAATTTCTTCCGTGGCCTGCGCCGTCTGATTAGCCAGCGCCTTGACTTCGCTTGCCACGACCGCAAAGCCCCTGCCGTGCTCGCCGGCGCGCGCCGCCTCGATGGTGGCGTTCAGGGCGAGCAGGTTGGTCTGGCTGGCGATGTTCTGGATCAGCGTCACCACTTCGCCGATCTTCTGCGTGCCGCTGAGCAGGCCCTCGACGACGGCGTTGGTGCGACGGGCTTCGTCGGCCGCCTTGCCGGTGACGCTGGCGGAGCGCGTGGCCTGGTGCGCGATCTCGCCGATCGAGGCGGTCAGTTCCTCGGCCGCCGAGGCAACGGTTTCGACATTGACGGAGGCCTGGGTCGACGCGGAGGCGGCGGCGGCGGTCTTTCGCGCGGCTTCTCCGCTGCTGCTGCTCATCGAGGAGGACATGCCCTGCATTTCGCGCGCCGCCACGGCGACTGCCTCGACGATATGGCCGACCTTGCGCTCGAACTCGCTGGCAAGCCCGCGCATGGCGACATCGCGTTCCTGTTTGGCTTTCTGGTCGGCCTCGGCACGGTGGGCGTTGGCGCGCGCCTCCGCGGCGCTCGCGGCTTCAGCCTCGGCGGTCTTCTGTGCTGTGGTCTCGAACAGTTGCGCCAGCTGATGGGCGACCCAGACCAGCACCGCGGCCTCGACGATGAGAATGCCCGCATGAAGAACCACACGGCCGAAATCAGCGCCGCCCGGGAATATCGCCGCCGGAACGATGAAATTCAGCGCCAGATGATGCAGCGCGACGGCGACGGTGCCGGCGAGGATCGGCCGATAATCGCAATAGGCGACAAGGCAGGCCAACGCCGCGAAGAAGTACATGTGCACGTCGATCTGCCAGGCATGTCCCGACATCTGGAACGTGAACACCGAAACTCCGCCCATCAGCGCGACGGCGACGACGAGACTGGTCGAAAGCCCGTTGCCCGCGGTGCGCCACGACAAGGTGGCCGCTGCGGCAAATGCGACCATGAGGATGGTCGGCATCAGCCAATCCGCGCCGCGCGCCATGCCGATGGCCGCTGCGATCGGAACATGCAACCAGAGCAGCGAGATCAGCGCCTTGCTGGCGGTTTCGCGCAGAGCGTCCAGGTCCGTGCTACCGGTATTCATGTTCAAATTTCCTTGTCCGTGTTGAAGCAGCCGGCAACGGCCTGGGGATCGATGGTCAGCCACGCGCCGGCCTCGCGCAAACGGGCCAGGCCTTCATGCGCGTCGGGTCTGACCACCAGAATGGCGGCAACGGCGGTTGTTCTGACGATGGCGGCGTCCGCCGATGCGGTAGCCTCGAAAACCTGCTGCGAACTCCACCACGGCGGAAAGGCGACAGCGACGACTTCGAGTCCGGGACGAACCTGCAGTGAGAGCGCGGCGACGGCAACGAAGCTGACGAGCAACAGGGCCGTGGCGTTGAGCCAGGCTGGCCAGCAAGATGTCGCGATGTTTCGTCCCCGCCCCATCCCAAACGGGATATCGCAACATCACTAATCGGCGGTGAAGACCCCAAGGGTACAATTACGGCGCGACTGCATGGAGATACCGTTACGGCCGTGTTGGAATACCAAGATACCTGCCGACGGAAAATGACTGCAATAAAAATCGATCAGGTCATGCCGCCGGGATCGGCAGGGCAGTGACCGACTTGATCTTCTCCATCGCAAAACGCGACGTCACATTCTTCAACGGCACCGCGCTGATCAGTTTCTTGTAGAACACGTCATAGCTCTGCATGTCCGCCACCACGACGCGCAGCATGTAGTCGACGTCGCCGGCCATCCGATAAAACTCCATCACCTCGGGCATGGCGCTGACGGCGGCGGCAAAGGTCCGCAGCCAGGCCTCGGAATGGTCGGCGCTTTCGACCGACACGAAGACCGAAATACCGAGCCCGATCTTGTTCTGGTCGACCAGCGCCACCCGACGCAGGATCACCCCGTCAGCCTCCAGCCGCTGGATCCGCTTCCAGCACGGTGTCGACGATAGTCCGACCCGGTCGCCGATCTCGGCGACGGAGAGCGAGGCGTCCTCCTGGAGCACCGCCAGGATCTTGCGATCGATGGCGTCGAGGCGGCGGTTGGGCTCGTGAAGCTGAACGGCTAGATCGGTCATGAGAAGAACTTTGTTCCATTTATGGGGCGTATTCCCCTCATATATAGAAAAATCTTCTAATACAAGCCCATCATTGGTTGCTGGGAGCCGGGCTGGCCGCCGGGCCATGGCTCAAAAGCTGTTCAACTTCAGCACGTTGCGGTGCGGCAAAGGCACCGCCGAACCGGGTGCATTTCAGCGCCGCCGCGGCCGAAGCGAAACGCAGCGCGCTCGGTATGTCCTCATTTTCAGTGATGGCGAGCGCGAACGCCCCGTGAAACACGTCGCCCGCGCCCAGCGTGTCCACGGTATGAACCGGGAACGCCGGCGTCTGCCGCAGGGCTCCATGCTCATCGAGCCAGATCGTGCCTTGCGGGCCCCGCGTTCCCGCCAGGAAGGACGGCGTCAGTTTTGCGATCTTCTTCAGCGCCTCACCGTCGTCGGCGATCCCGGCCGTCTCCTGCAGCGGTTCGCTCGAGAAGATCAAATGCGACGACGCGGTCAGCAACCCCTCCCGCAGCGACATCGCGCGATCGGCATCGACGACGACGGGAATGCCGCGCCGGCGGGCTTCGGCGCAGAGGTCGGTGCAGAATTCGGCGCAACGGCTCTCGGTCAGGATGGCGTCACAGTCCTCCAGCAGCGTGTCAGCGGCGGGCAGGCGGACCTTCCACAATTCGGGATCGCGGAACGTGACAATGGTGCGCTCGCCGCTCGGGTCGATCATGATGCCCGAGATTGGCGTCACCAGGCCCGGCATATGCATGAGGTGCGTGGTGTCGATACCCTCATGCCCGAGCTTGTCGAAGATGTAGCGGCTGGAAGTTTCGCGGGCGTCGCCCATCGGGCCACAGACTGAAGCCCGGCCGCCGAGGCGGACGATTCCGATCGCCGCATTGAGCGCGTTGCCGCCGCAGATTTCGTCGAAATGGCTGGCGTTCACCTTGGAACCGCGGGCGGGCAGGCCCTGCACGCGGAACGTCAGGTCACGCACGGGTATGCCGATGCAGAGGATGCGCGGAGGGATTTTTGGCGCCGCCGTGTCAAAAAAATTCATTCGGGGATCCGTCATTTCGGCTCCGCGTCGTGCCGGAACCAGGGTCCGGATCTAACAGGTGAGGGCAATGGCGAGTTCCCGCCATGCATCCGGGCGCTAGCCCGCATGCAGCCAACGCCCGAGCAAATGATGAGCGATGGCAAACGGATGCGGTCCTGCGAGGCCGTCGGGGTGCTGCCGCTTGATCATCAGGGTCGCCTCGGCGCGGTCGAACCAGCGCGCATCCTCCAGTTCCGTGCGATCCACCACGATATCCTCGTTGGTGGCGCGCGCGGTGCATCCGATCATCAGGGATGACGGATAGGGCCAGGGCTGCGTCATGTAATAATTGACGTCGGTGCAGCGAATTCCGGATTCCTCGAAGATCTCGCGCCGGACCGCGTCCTCGATGGTTTCGGCGGCCTCGACGAATCCCGCCAGGCACGAATACATCCCGGGCAGGAACTGCTTCTGCCGGCCCAGCAGGCATTTGTCGCCTGAGGTCACCAGCATGATCACGACCGGGTCGGTGCGCGGAAAATGCTCGGCCTTGCAGTTCGGGCAGTCGCGCTTCCAGCCGCCTTCCTTCATCGCGGTGCGGGTTCCGCAATTGGCGCAGAAGCCGTGGCGCTGGTGCCAGCTCACCATCGATTTCGCCATCGCGATCGCCGAAAGCTGATCCGGCGGCACCGCGCCCTGCATCGCCATGCCGCGCAGTTCGGTGACGGCGACATCGTCGCGGGTCAGCAGTTTTTCCACCGCCGCGGCCGAGATGCCCATGCCGAACACGGCGGCGCCGTCGCGCAAGCCTAAGAAGATCGTGCCGGGGTTGGCGCCGAATTTCAGCGCCTCGTCGACGCTAAGCAGCGCGCGAGGACCGTCCGCCGTCTGCTTCACGACCAGCGAGTCGCGATAGACCACATAGGCGCGGGCGTCGCGGTGGCCCTCCATCGCCATCAGTTTGGCATCGTTGCTGCGCAGATGCGCGGCGCGGTCGAGAATATTGCTGATGAAGGCCGGCTGCCCCAGCGGAAACGAATCGAATGCTGTCATGATCCTCAACCAAGCCAGATTTTGCGGCGAAGCGCGCTGATGAAATTCTGCACTTCCTCCGCGTCATGCGCGAGCGGCGGCATCACCCCCCAGACCGGACGCGGCCAGGCGACGTCGCCCGAGCGGCGCGCGATCACATGGACGTGCAGTTGCGGCACCAGATTGCCCAGCGCCGCGATATTGAGCTTGTCGCATTTGGTGATCTCTTTCAGGGCCCGGGCGACGCGGGAAATTTCCGTCATCAACTGCGCCTGTTCGACCTCGTCGAGGTCGATGATCTCCACGGCCTCGCTCCGGCGCGGAACCAGCAGCAGCCAGGGGTAATGCGCATCCTTGATGACCAGGACACGGCACAGCGGCAGGTCGCCGATGTCGATGGTGTCCTTTTTGAGCTGTGAATGTAGCGACCAGGCGGGAGCGTCAGTGGGCATGACGGCAACTAATGCCTTTCCGCGTTTCCGCACAAGCCCCGCAAACCGGACCCACCCCCGCTTGCTTTCCGGGGCTTTTGGCCCCAAATAAGGACCGGGAGATTGGCGGTGGACGAGCCACTCGCCAACCGGGTCAGGTCCGGAAGGAAGCAGCCCTAACGAGGTCCGGATCGGGTCGCTCGTCAGTCTCCTACCTGCTTTTTTGAGCGAATCGCGCAAAAAGCGGCGATGCCGCGCGGCGTCCGATTCCGTTCCGTTACTCCGCAAGCCGGCTTCGAGAGACAATCATTTGCGGATCGATCGATGACCGACGCTGGCACACCTGCGATATCCCCCGACGAAACCGATAGCGCCCGGCAAGGCGGCTCAGGCCGCGGTGGCGCGCCCGCCGCCGGCACGCCCTATCGTGTGCTGGCGCGGAAATATCGCCCCTCCAGCTTCGAGGATTTGATCGGCCAGGACGCCGTGGTCCGCACGGTCTCGAACGCGTTCGAAACCGGGAGGATTCCCCAAGCCTGGATCCTGACCGGCGTCCGCGGCGTCGGCAAGACCACCACGGCGCGGATTCTCGCCCGCGCGCTGAACTACGAGTTGCCGGACGGATCGGTGAAGGGGCCGACCATTCACATGCCGGTGCCGGGCGTGCATTGCCAGGCGATCATGGAAAGCCGGCACATGGATGTGCTGGAAATGGACGCCGCATCCCATACCGGCGTCGACGATGTGCGCCAGATCAACGACAGCGTGCGCTATGCGCCGGCCAGCGCGCGCTACAAGGTCTACATCATCGACGAAGTCCACATGCTGTCGACCGCGGCGTTCAATGCGTTCCTGAAGACGCTGGAGGAGCCGCCGGAGCACGCCAAATTCGTGTTCGCCACCACCGAAATCCGAAAAGTGCCGGTGACGGTGCTGTCGCGCTGCCAGCGCTTCGATATGCGCCGGGTCGATGCCGACGTGCTGATGGCGCATCTTGGCAACATCGCGGCCAAGGAGAATGTCGAGGTCGAGCCGGAGGCGCTCGGCATCATCGCGCGCGCGGCGGAAGGCTCGGTGCGCGATTCGCTGTCGTTGCTCGATCAGGCGATCGCGCATGCGGCAGGCATTGTGCGCGCCGATGCGGTGCGGCAGATGCTCGGGCTTGCCGACCGCACCAGGGTCATCGATCTCTTTGACTTGCTGGCGCGCGGCGACATCGCCAGCGCGTTCAAGGAGTTCCGCGAGCAATATGACACCGGCGCCGATCCGATCGTGGTGCTGTCCGATCTGGCCGAATTCGTCAATTTCGTCACCCGGGTCAAGATCGTGCCGGCGACGGCCGACAATGTCGCATTCGGCGAGACCGAGCGCGTGCGCGCGCGCGATTTTGCCGCAAAGCTCTCGATGCGGGTGTTGTCGCGGATGTGGCAGATGCTGCTGAAGGGCATCACCGAGGCGCAAGCGGCGACGCGGCCGGCGGCGGCCGCCGAAATGGTGCTGGTGCGCATCGCCTATGTCGCTGATATGCCGACGCCGGACGAGGCGATCCGGATGCTGGAGCAGAACGGCGGCGCATCGCCGGTGGTCGCGGCAAGTGCTGCGCCGTCGCGCGCCGCGCCGGCGGCCCCCGTTTCGTCGATGCAGTCGCCGCCGCCCCGTGGGAGCGTCTCCGGGCCGCGTGCCAGCGCCGAGGCGTCGGCGCGCCCGCAGATGACCGCGCCGATGGCGGAGGCGGAGTCCGCGCCGGCGCTCCGGATTGCAAGCTTTCCCGAACTGGTGGCGCTTGCCGCTGAAAAACGCGACCTTTTGACCAAAGCGGCGCTCGAAGCCGATGTCCGGCTGGTCCGCATCGAGGATGGGCGGCTCGAGCTTGCGATGGAGCGCAGCGCCGCGCGGACGCTGATCAACGATCTGTCGCGCAAACTCGAACAATGGACCGGGCGGCGCTGGACCGTGATCGTCTCCAACGAGCCCGGACAGCCGACGCTGCGCTCGCAGAACGAACTGCAGAAAAACCAGCGTGAGCGCGCTGCCGAAGCCGATCCGCGGGTGCAGGAGGTGCTGGCGCGATTTCCCGGCGCCAAGGTGGTCGAGGTGCGCAAGCTTGCCCCCGAGCCGCCGGAATCCGATGTTAGCGGTGAAGACCTGGCCGACAGTTCCGACAGCGACGATTGATCGAAATCCAGAAGGAAGCACTCATGGCTGATTTTCTCGGCATGATGAAGCAGGCGGCCCAGCTGCAATCGAAGATGCAGGCGATGCAGGAAGAGCTTGGCCAGGTCGAGGTCGAGGGCATCTCGGGCGGCGGCCTGGTCAGCGTGCGGATGACCGCGAAAATGGAAGTGAAGGCCGTGAAGATTGATCCGTCGCTGATCAAGGCGGACGAGCGCGAGATCCTCGAGGACCTGCTGGTGACCGCCCATAACGACGCGCAGCGCAAGGCAGAGGCCGCGGTGCAGGAAAAGATGCAGTCGCTGACCGGCGGATTGGGTCTGCCGCCGGGGTTGGGCTTCAGCTGAGATGGCTTCTGCGGTTGCCGGTCCCGAAATCGAACGCCTGATCCAGCTCCTGGCGCGGCTGCCTGGGCTTGGCCCGCGCTCGGCGCGGCGCGCGGCGCTGCATCTGATCAAGAAGCGCGAGGCGCTGATGACGCCGCTGGCCGGCGCACTGCAGGTGGCGATCGACAAGATCCAGGTCTGCAAGACCTGCGGCAATATCGATACCCAAAATCCCTGTACGGTGTGCACCGATCCGCGCCGCGACGGCGCCATCATCGTCGTGGTCGCCGATGTCGCCGATCTCTGGGCGCTGGAGCGCGCGCACGCCACCAACGGACTCTACCATGTGCTTGGCGCGACGCTGTCGCCGCTGGATGGCGTCGGCCCGCAGGACCTGACCATCGACGCGCTGGTGGCGCGTGCCCATGATCCGCGCGTCACGGAAATCATCCTGGCCTTGAATGCAACGGTTGATGGTCAGACCACCGCGCATTACATCACCGACCTCTTGCAAGAGGCCAACGTCAAGGTGACGCGGCTCGCGCACGGGGTGCCGGTCGGCGGCGAGCTCGACTATCTCGATGAGGGTACGCTGTCCGCCGCGATGCGGCAGCGGACGTTGTTCTAACCACCACAAAACGGAATGATCGACATGACGAACTCACGATTCGGCAGCCTGCTGGCTTTTGCGGCATTCATGGCGGTGACATCGGCCGCGCCCGCCGCCGTGGCGCAGCAGACCGCCGCGGTCCCGAAGGCGGGCAAGCCAATCAGCGCTGGCGACGTGCTTTCCGGCGAACTCAACAGCATGCGCGTGCGCGGCGGCAAGAGCGGCAAGCGTGTCGCCACCTATCAGCTCACCAGCGAGCCGCGCCGCTTGCCGCCGCCGAATGGCCTTTGCAATCTGGAAACCGGACCGGAAACATTCCAGCTCATCACCAACAGCGAGGCGCAGGCCGCGCAGCTGAAAGGTTTTATCGGCAAGGAAATCTCGGTGAAGGTCGACGAGGTCGCCTGCGCGCAGGACGCCGGCCAGATGAGCGAAGCCGTGGTGACCAAATGGAGCGTGGTGACGAAGCATTGAAGCTGTCGTTGCAACAGATATCGCTGTCATCGCCCGGCTTGACCGGGCGACCCAGTACGCCGAGACGTCTCGAATGTCGACGTAGCTCTCCGGAATACTGGATCACCCGCCTTCGCCGGTGATGACGACGGAGATTGTTGAGTGACAGTGCGCGTCTCAGCGCCGCTACCGCGCCTAAACCTTCACCGGCTCCAGCGTCTCGAAATGGCCACGCCGTTGCAGCCATGCCAGCAGTATCAGGCTCGGCACCGCGACTATGACGCAGATTGCAAAAAACAACGGCCAGCCGGTCGCCTTCGCCACATATCCCGCCCCCGACGACAGATAGGTGCGGCCTACAGCGGCCAGCGCCGTGAGCAGCGCGTATTGGGTCGCGGTGTGTAGCGGATTCCTGCACAGCGCCGACAGATACGCGACGAAGATCACGGTGCCGATCGCGCTGGTGAAATTTTCCGCCGTGATGGCGAAGGCCAGCGCCCATTGATTGACGCCGACCAGTGCCAGCCACGAGAACGACAAATTGGCGATCGCCTGCAGCACGCCGCCGATCCACAGGCTTGCCGCCAGCGAGTAGCGCCGCGCCACATAGCCGCCGGCAAAGCCGCCGATCAGGGTCGCGGCGAGACCGACGCCCTTGACGATGGCGGCATAGTCGTTCCGCGAAAAGCCGAGGTCGATCACGAATGGCGCGGTCATGGTGCCGGAAAACGCATCGGTGAATTTGAACAGCACCACGAAGGCGAGCGCCGTCCAGGCATCCTTGCGGGTGAGAAATTCGGAAAACGCGCCGATCGCGGCATGCATCACGCGAGCAAATGCGGTTTCCGTCCGCGTTGCGGCCTCCGCACGCGCCGATTGTTCGGGCTCGGTGGCCGCTAGTGCGGTGACGGTGCCGATCAGCACCAGCGCCGCCATCGCCACATAGCCCCACATCCACGCCGAAGACCGCGCCAGGCCCGTGCTTTCGAACGCGCTCACCATGAACAGCGCGCCGGCGGTCGAAACCAGCATGCCGATCCGATACGCCGCGACATACGACGCCATGCCGGCGGCCTGTTCGCTCTCGGGCAGGCTTTCGACGCGAAACGCATCGACCACGATGTCCTGGGTCGACGACATCGCCGCGACCAGGAGCGCGCCGAGCGCCACGAACAGCGGCGAACGCGCCGGGTCGGTCAGCGCCAGCAGCAGGATCGAAGCCATCAGCAGCAATTGCGAGAACACCAGCCAGCCGCGCCGGCGGCCCAGGGCTCGCGTGAAGAACGGCACATGCAGCGCATCGACCAGCGGCGCCCAGAGGAATTTCAGGGTGTAGGGCGTGCCGACCAGCGCGAACAGGCCGATGGTGCCGAGATCGACGCCGGATTCGCGCATCCACACCAGCAGCGTCGAACCCGACAGCGCCAGCGGCAGGCCGGAGGAAAAGCCGAGCAGCAGCACGATCAGCACGCGCGGCTGCAGATATACCGCAAGGCCCTCGCGCCAGGAGGCGCGGGGTTTGATCGACGTTTCGGGCAGGCTGTCAGGCGCACTGGTCATGCCGCAGTGCTAGCATATTCGGGCGGCGGTGCTACTCCCCCGCCTGCAGCGCGCGGGGCAGCGGAAACAGGTCGGGGGCGGCTGATTTGACGAGGCGCGGGGTTTCGGCGGGCGCGTCGGTCTTGCTGAAATCCAGTTCCTCGATCCGGCCGGCGCGCTTTTCGATCTTGTCGGCGGAAATCAGGATCTGCCGGACATCCTCGTTGGCCTGGCTGAAATGGTTCTGCAGCTTCAGCACGCGATCGCGCAGCCGATTGAGATCGTCGCCGAGGTTGAGCACCTCGGTGCGGATCTGGTCGGCGGCATCGCGCATCCGCGCGTCTTTCAGGATCTGCTGCATCACCTGGATCGCCAGCATCAAGAGCGACGGCGACACCAGCACCACGCGGGCGCGATAGGCCTTCTGGATCACGTCGTCAAAACCGTCATGGATTTCGGCATAGACCGATTCCGACGGCACGAACATCAGCGCGGTGTCCTGGGTCTCGCCGGTGATCAAATATTTCTCGGCGATGTCGCTGACATGCTTCATGACGTCGGCGCGCAATCGTTGTGTGGCGAATTTCTTCTCCTCCTCGCTGCGCGCGTCGTGCAGCGCGGTCATCGCTTCCAGCGGAAATTTGGCGTCGATGCAGAGCGGGCGCTGATCCGGCAGGAACACCACGCAATCCGGCCGCTTGCCCGATGAAAGCGTGTACTGGAATTCGTAGGAGCCCTTCGGCATGCCGTCCTGCACGATCGCTTCCATCCGCGCCTGACCGAAGGCGCCGCGCGACTGCTTGTTGGCGAGCACGTCGCGCAGCGTGGTGACCTGCGAGGTGAGGTCGGTGAGGTTCTTGTGCGCATTATCGATGATGCCGAGCCGCTCGTGCAGCACCCGCAGCGAGTCCATGGTGTTGCGCGTGGTCTGCTCCATCGACTGCCCGACCCGGTGGGTGACCGAATCCAGCCGCTCGTTGACGGCGCGCGCCATCTCGGCCTGGCGGCCGACCAGGGCTTGTCCCATCGCATCGACCCGGCCGGTGGCCTCGCTCTGCGCCCGGAGCATCTCGCTCAGGCGCTCTTCCAGTTCGTCGGCCCGGATCGCCTGCGCCATCGCCAGTTCCGCGCCGCGCCGCCCGGAGCGCGCGATCACGATGGCAATGGTCAACAACAACACCAGCGCCAGCGCGCCGAAACCGATCAGCAGTTCGCCAGTACGCACCGGCCAATCGCCGATCATGAAAAGAATCTCGTTCATGCCGTCCTTGTAGCCGATTCGGCCTTGAATGCGAACGAAGAGGGAACATTTATGGTAAATCGAAGCTTAATTTTCGTGGTTAACGCCAGCCTAACAAACGTGGTTAACAACCCGCTAAGGGATCGCGGGCGGCGGATTGACCCCGCCGAATCAGCAGCTTAAATCGCCCGCCATGGCATTGAGAGAAATCATCATCCTTCCGGACAAGCAGTTGCGCCTTGTCTCCAAACCGGTCGAAAAAGTCACGACGGAGGTGCGCAAGCTCGCCGACGACATGTTCGAGACCATGTACGATGCCCCCGGGATCGGGCTGGCGGCGATCCAGGTCGCGCAGCCGTTACGGCTGATCACCATGGATCTCGCCAAACGGGACGAGGACGGCGAGAGCAAGCCAAGGCCGCGGGTCTTCATCAATCCGGAAATCCTGTCGTCGTCGGAAGACATGTCGGTCTACGAGGAAGGCTGCCTCTCGATCCCGGAATATTACGAGGAAGTGGAGCGGCCGGCGCGGGTGCGCATTCGTTTCACCGATCTCGACGGCAAGGTGCATGAGGAAGACGCCGACGGCCTGTTCGCCACCTGCATCCAGCACGAGATCGATCACCTCAACGGCGTGCTGTTCGTGGATTATCTGTCGAAGCTGAAGCGCGACCGCGTCCTGAAGAAGTTTGCCAAAGCCGCCAAGCGCGCGGCGGAGTAGGGCTACCAGAGGTGCTCATCTAGCCGTCATGCCCGGCCTTGGTGCGCGGGCATCGCGAACGTCTTCCTTTTGGGCCGTCAAGACGTGGCTGGCCGGGACAAGCCCGGCCATGACGGGTAAACTGAATTCTCATCGGGATCTACTCATCATGCCGCTTCGCTTGATCTTCATGGGCACGCCGGATTTCGCGGTGCCGACGCTGCTTGAGCTCGTGGCCCATGGCCATGAGGTCGTCGCGGTCTATACCCGCGTCGCAAAACCCGCCGGGCGCGGCATGAAGCTGCAGCCGACGCCGGTGGAAATCGAAGCGCGGCGGCTCGGCATTCCCGTGTTCGACGCCGGCAACTCTGAAGACCCCGGAAGCGCTGGAAGAATTTCGCGCCCACAACGCCGATGCGGCGGTGGTGGTCGCCTATGGCATGATCCTGCCGCAGGCCATTCTCGATGCCCCAAAGCTCGGCTGCTTCAATCTGCACGGCTCGCTGCTGCCGCGCTGGCGCGGCGCGGCGCCGATCAACCGCGCCATCATGGAAGGCGATGCCGAGACCGGCGTGATGGTCATGAAGATGGACGCCGGCCTCGATACCGGCGACGTGGCGATGGCCGAACGCCTGGCGATTACGGATACGATGACCGCGGCCGACTTGCACGACGCGCTGGCGCCGCTCGGGGCCGATCTGATGGTGCGCGCGATCGGGGCGCTGGAGCGCGGCAAGCTGCAGCTCACAAAACAGAGCGATCAGGGCGTGACCTACGCCGCCAAGATCGAGAAGGCGGAAGCGCGGATCGACTGGAGCAAGCCGGCGCATGAGGTGCTTCGCCATATTCACGGGCTGTCGCCGTTTCCCGGCGCATGGTGCGAGATGGCAATCGACGGCGAAGCCGTGCGCGTCAAGATCCTGCGCTGCGCCATGGCGAGCGGATCGGGCGCCCCAGGCGATCTGCTTGACGATCGCCTCACGATTGCCTGCCGGGACGGCGCATTGCGGATTGTGCAATTGCAGCGCGCCGGCAAGGGACCGATGAAGGCGGAGGAATTTCTGCGCGGCACGCCGCTGAAGCCGCCAATGCGGCTCGCCTAGCCCTGTCATACCCCGCGCAGGCGGGGTATCCAGTACGCCGCGCGCTCTAGGATTGAACCGAAACCCCACGGAATACTGGATCATCCGCCTTCGCGGATGATGACGGCCTGAATGGATCGATATGCCCCGCTACAAGCTCATCATCGAATATGACGGCGCGCCGTTCTGCGGCTGGCAGATCCAGGACAATGGCGCCTCGGTGCAGGGCGCGCTGGAAACCGCGGTCAAGGCGATCTGCGGCGAGCCTGTTCGCGTTCACGGCGCCGGCCGCACCGACGCCGGCGTGCATGCGCTGGGGCAGGTCGCGCATTGCGACATTGCCAAGCACTTTGTGCCGGGCCGGTTTCGCGACGGCTTGAACGCACATCTGCGGCCGCATCCGATCGGCGTGCTCTCGGCCGAGATCGTGCCCGATACATTCGAGGCGCGGTTTTCCGCGAAAAAGCGGCATTATCTTTATCGAATCTCCAATCGCCGCGCCAATCTCGCGCTCGAGATCGGCCACGCCTGGCGGCTGCCGCGGCCGCTCGATACCGAGGCGATGCATCAGGCCGCGCAGCGTCTGATCGGCAAGCATGACTTCACCACGTTTCGCGACACCGAATGTCAGGCCAAGTCGCCGGAGAAAACGCTGGACCAGCTCGATGTCGTCAGGGACGGCGACGCCGTCAGCATCGTGACCTCGGCGCGCTCGTTCCTGCACAGCCAGGTGCGCTCGATGGTGGGTTCGCTGGTGTGGGTCGGCGAGGGCCGCTGGAGCGCCGACGATCTTGCCGCCGCGTTGGCCGCCCGAAACCGCGCCGCCTGCGGTCCGGTCGCGCCGCCGGACGGGCTCTTTCTGGTGCGGGTGGATTATTAGGGCGCAACAAACACCGCCGTCATACCCGCCACCGGGTCTCGCCTCCGGCGAGCCCGATGACAGTTAGGCTGTAATTTTCTCCATCGCATCCCAGAACAAATCCTGCCCGCGGGCGACGTTGGCGATCCAGTGTTCGGCGGCGACGTCATTGGCGTCGTCGGTGATGAACTTGAAGGCGCGCCAGGGCATCGAGTGTCGCTGGCAGACATGGGCGATCGCGAACAATTCCATATCGGCGATGTCGATATGGTTCTCGTTCAGCCACGGATCGCTGGAGGTGACAAAACTGTCGCCGGTGCCGCAGGTGACCTGGCCGAACCCGGAGGAGAGCCGGTCGAGCTCCGACGAAAACGGCGTGCTTCCGCGCGGCGCCAGCGGCATCGCCATCATGTCGCGTTGCATGACATGCGCCACTTCGACGAGGCCGTGCACGGATTCGCCGATCCTTCCGGCCGTGCCGTAATTGATCACCAGCGCCGGCCGCAACACCAGGAGCGCCAGCGTCGCGGCGCTCGCCGCGTTGACCTTGCCGACGCCGCTATAGATCACCTCCACGCCCGCGGGCGCGCGCGCCTTGTCGAGCTCATCGTCGATCGCGGTGAGAACGAGAATCTTGCCGGTCATGCGAAATATCGATCCAGTATGCCGCGATAGATTTTGGTCAGCTTTTCCAGGTCGGAAACCGCCGTGCGCTCGTCGACCTGGTGCATGGTCTGGCCGACCAGACCGAACTCGATCACCGGACAATAGCTGGCGATAAAGCGCGCGTCGGAGGTGCCGCCGGAGGTGCTCAATTCCGGCCGGCGGCCGGTGACCTCTTCGATCGCCGCCACCGCGAGATCGGTGAAGGCGCCGGGCTTGGTCACGAACACGTTGGAGTTGGAGGGCTCCCACACGATGCGCGCGCGGATCCGGTTGCCCGCGGCCTTCTCCAGCCGCGCCTCGACCAGCGCCCGCAGCGTCTCCCGGGTGTGGCGATCGTTGAAGCGGATGTTGAACTTGGCGCGGGCCTGGCCGGGGATCACATTACTGGCGGTGTTGCCGACATCGACCGAGGTGAATTCGAGGTTCGACGCCTGGAATTGCGCGCTGCCCTGATCGAGCGGCTCGCTGCTGAGAGCGACGATCAGCGCCGATATGTCCGGCACCGGGTTCGAGGCGCGGTGCGGATAGGCGACGTGGCCCTGCACGCCATCGACATACAGCGTGCCCGATTGCGAACCGCGGCGGCCGACCTTGATGCAGTCGCCGAGCTCCTCGACATTGCTGGGCTCGCCCAGCACGCAATGGTCGAATTTCTCGCCGCGCGCGGTGACCCATTGCAGCAGTTTGATGGTGCCGTTGACGGAGATGTCTTCCTCGTCGCCGGTGATCAGGAACGAAATCGAGCCTTGGCCGTCCGAGCCTTGGCCGTCCTTGCCGGGCCGGCCGCCATGGGCGGCGAGATAATCGAGCACCGCGGCGACGCTGCAGGCGATGCCGCCCTTCATGTCGACGGCGCCGCGCCCGTAGAGAAAGCCGTCCGTGACGTCGCCTGAGAACGCACCATGGGTCCACGCCGTCTCATCGCCCGGCGGCACCACGTCGGTATGTCCGGCAAAGCTGATGTGCGGGGCGCTGTTGCCGATACGGGCATAGAGGTTGTCGATGTCGGCGGTACCGGGTTCGCCGAAGCTGACGCGATGCACCTCGAAACCGGCATCCTTCAGGATTTTTTCGAGCACGCCAAGTGCGCCGGCATCGGCCGGGGTTACCGAAGGGCAGCGTAGCAGGTCGCGGGCGATGGAGAGGGCGGAGAGCGCGTCAGTCATGCCCTCGCTTAACATGCGAACTCGGGCGATGGGCCAGCGCTGTGGGCGACAAATTCCAGCTCGCTGAACTGGTCCCAGCGCGAGGCTGCGCGCGTTCTGGTATCGACCGGCCGCTGTCCGGTAGATTGGTCGCTATCCACAGATTTCGGTTCGATTTTAATCCCGCAGCAATTCGTTGATGCTGGTTTTGGCGCGGGTACGCTCGTCGACGCGCTTGACGATCACGGCGCAGGCGGTGGACGGGCCGGGCTGGCCGTTCTTCAGCGGTCTCGCCGGCAACGTGCCGGGAACCACCACGGCGTATTCCGGCACCTCGCCGATAAAAGTCTCGCCGGTATCGCGATCGACGATCTTGGTGGATGCGCCGAGAAACACGCCCATCGCCAGCACCGCGCCCTTGCGGACGATCACGCCTTCGGCGACTTCCGAGCGGGCGCCGATGAAACAATCGTCCTCGACGATCACGGGCTCGGCCTGCAACGGCTCCAGCACGCCGCCGATGCCGACGCCGCCGGAGATGTGCACGCGCTTGCCGATCTGCGCGCAGGAGCCGACCGTGGACCAGGTATCGATCATGGTGCTTTCATCGACATAGGCGCCGAGATTGACAAAGGACGGCATCAGCACGACGTTCCTGGCGATAAAGGCCGAGCGGCGGACGATCGCGCCCGGCACGGCGCGAAAGCCCGCATCGCGGAATCGATTTTCGCCCCAGCCTTCGAACTTCGACGGCACCTTGTCCCACCACGACGCCTTGCCGGGACCGCCCGGTATCGCGCTCATGTCGTTGAGGCGGAACGACAGCAGCACCGCCTTCTTCAGCCATTGATTGACTTTCCACTTGCCGCCGGCCTCACGCTCGGCGACGCGCGCCTCGCCCTTGTCGAGCAGATCCAGTGCATGATCGACCGCGTCACGGACTTCGCCCTTGGTCGCGGTGGAGATGCCGTCGCGCGCATCGAACGCGGCGTTGACGGTGGATTCGAGGGAAGCGAGAGACATCGAGATTTCCTTGGGAAGCGAGACTATGGCTGCGATCGGGGAAGCTTTTGTCGGGATTTGGGGGCTGGGAGTCAAGGCTCACCGACGCGTCGTCGGCCCTCCACTCGTCATTGCCGGGCTTGACCCGGCAATCCATCTCCTTCGCAGAGACTCTTCCTAGTTCAAGACCCTTCCTTAGTTGATGGATGCCCGGATCAAGTCCGGGCATGACGGCTGAATTTCCGGCGGAGACCAACCCTAACCCGCGCCCACCCTCTCCAAAAACCCGGTCAGATCGTCGGTGACATGATCGACATGGGCGGCGTCGCGGCCTTCCAGTTCCCAGTCCTCGCGCACCACGTCCTTTGAGCCGTCGGGCACCACCAGCACCGTGGTCATGCCGAGCTGGTGCGGTACCACGAGGTTGCGCGCCAGGTCCTCGAACATCGCCGAGGTCCCGGGGCTGACCCCGTGCGCCCTGAGGAACTTCCGATAGGTCTGCGGCGCCGGCTTCGGCTCCAGTTCGGCGGCGATGATATCGAACACCGCCTCGAAGTGATCGCCGATCCCGAGCCGCGCCAACACCGCATCGGCGTGATCGGTCGAACCGTTGGTCAGGATCAGCTTGCGTCCGGGAAGTTTCGCGATCGCCGCGCCCATCGCCGGGTTCGGCTGCAGCGGCGAATGATCGATCCGGTGCACATAAGCGAGATAGTCGTCGGCGTGCACGCCGTGCTCGGTCATCATGCCGCGCATGGTGGTGCCGTAGCGGCGGTAATAGTCCTTCTGGATCCGGCGCGCTTCGTCGGCGGAGACCTTGAGCCAGGCGCTGACGAATTCGCCGATCCGCGCATCGACCTGCTGCCACAGATTGACGTGGTGCGGATACAGCGTGTTGTCGAGATCGAACACCCAGGTGTCGACATGGGCGAAGGGGCGGGGTGATTTCATGGTCATTACCGATCTCTCCGTCATCGACCCGCGAAGGCGGGCACCCGCGTACGTTGCGGCGGTCGAATATCCACGGACGTGTTGTCTTAAGGAAAGTACTTGTCACCGCTGGACCTGTCTCGGGCTCGCCGAACGGCGTAGGGTCCCCGCTTCGCGGGGAGGACGACGCAGAGGGATGCGGATCAAATTCCATCACGGCATCGCAAAGCGCAGCGTCTTGCCGCCGCCTGACATGTCGACGGCGGCAAAGCCGGTGACGGCGAGGCCGCGGCTGCCGCAGTCGCCCTGTTCGTTGACTTCGAACTTGCTCTCGCGGGTGCAAAGTTGCGTGGTGCCGCCCCAGTTCAGCGGCTTGTCCTTGATCTTCACCGTCCGGTTTTCGGCGTCAACCGCCTCCGCGAAACTGAAGATCTGCTTTGGCTGGCCGGTGACGTCGGGATGCAGGCATTTGCCGGGCTCGATGCGGTACCAGCCGCGGCTGATCACGGTCTTGCCGTCGTCGGTGGCCACCGCGGCCATGATCTTGTGCGGCGTGTCGTTGCACCAGGTCAGCCCGGTGGAGGATGGCGACTGCACTGCGTCGATCATGGTCGTGAAGAAATTCGGCGACTGCACGATGTCGGCGGTCAGCCCGCAATTCTTCAGGAACGCTGTCAGCGCCGCCTGCGTCTTCGGTCCGTCGACGCCGTCGATCGGCGCGGCGTCGTAGCCCGCGATCACCAGCAGCCGCTGAATGCCGGCGAGCCGCGCCTGCTCGTCGTCATATTCGCTGTCTTCGGCGAGATAAGCCACCAGATTGCCGTCGTCGGTCCTGGTCGGGTTGATCTGGGTAAAGGGCGCCGGGGTTTGCCCGCTGCGGCATTGGCGCGCGGCGGCGATGACGAAATTGTCGGACGCGATGCACAGCGTGTCGCCGCCGCTTTGCGGGATCGGCGACGATCCGTAAACGCCGAGCGCGCGGGCATTGAGCAGGATGCGTTCGGCGGCCAGCGTGCCCTGCGCGACGACGCGGCAGGCCGCGGGATCGATGCGAAACCAGCCGCGGGTCGCGGTGGTGGCCTTGTCGTCGATGCCGATGGCGGCCTCGACCACATAACTCATGCGGTTGCAGAGTTTCAAATCGGCAAACGCCGGTGCCGACGACACGAGAAACGAAATCACCGCGGCAGGCAGCGCGAAGGCCGTCCGCGCCCCATATCGCCGCAACGCTGCGCGGAAGCGGCGCCTGGATTTTTGCGGCGGGGACATCGCGCGGGTCACTTGTGGATCAGCGTGCCGGTGCCTTGATTGGTGAACAATTCGAGCAAGACCGCGTGCGGCGTCTTGCCGTCGATGATGACCACGCCCTGCACGCCCTGTTCGAGCGCGTAGATGCAGGTCTCGACCTTCGGGATCATGCCGCCGGAAATGGTGCCGTCGGCGATCAGCTTGCGCGCGTCCTTGACCGACAGTTCCGGAATGAGCTTTTTGGACTTGTCGAGCACGCCGGGAACGTCGGTCAGAAGCAACAGCCGCTTGGCCTTCAGCGCGCCCGCCACTGCACCTGCGAAGGTGTCGGCATTGACGTTGAAGGTCTGCCCGTTCTTCGACGTCGCCAGCGGCGCCAGCACCGGGATCAGCTCGTGGCCGATCAACTGATTCAGCAGTGTCAGGTCGACCTTCTCGGGCTCGCCGACGAAACCGAGATCGACCACCTTTTCGATGTTGGAATCCGGATCGACCATGGCGCGCGTCACCTTCGACGCCGTCACCATGTTGCCGTCCTTGCCGCACAGGCCGACCGCCTTGCCGCCGGCTTCGTTGATGTAGCCGACCAGCTGTTTGTTGATCGAGCCCGCCAGCACCATCTCGACGATCTCGATGGTGGCGGCATCGGTGATGCGCAGGCCCGCCGCGAATTCCGACTTGATGCCGAGCCGCTGCAGCATCTGCGCGATCTGCGGCCCGCCGCCATGCACCACCACCGGGTTAATGGCGGTCTGCTCCAAGAGAACGATGTCGCGCGCGAACGCCTTGGCGAGGTCTTCGGCGCCCATGGCATGGCCGCCATATTTGATGACGATGGTTTCCTCGTCATATTGCTGCATGTGCGGCAGCGCCTCGGACAGGATGCGGGCCTGATCGAGCGGACTGATATGCGGCGCGTCGGTCATGAAGCGGGTCTTTCGGTCAGCAGGGTGGGGCGGTTTCTATCTGATTGGCGGGCACGGCGCAAAGTGCCGTTGCATCCTTTCCTTCTCCCCTTGCAAGGGGAGAGGGAAGAAAGCGCCGGCCCTAACCCCGCCGCGGCCAGGCCGCCGCCACCGCGAGCAACAGCCAGCTCACAATCAGAAGCGTGCCGCCGGTCGGCGCGGCAAAAGGGAACAGCCCGTGGCCGGCATATTGCCGCAGCGTCAGATCGCCGGCGAACAAGGCTGTCGCGACGACAAAGCCGAAGGCGGCGGCTAGTCCGATCCGGATATGGATGACGCCGCGCTCGGCCAGTGCCACGGCCGCCAGCACCGCGGTGGCGTGGAACAGCAACATCGATGAGGCTGAAGCCAGTCGCGTCGCGTCGGCCTGATGGACGGAAGCCGCCGCCAGGATGACGCCGTCGGCGCCCATGATGCCGGCCAGAACGATCAGGATGCGGAACGCGCGCAAGGGCATCGTCAGCCGCGTTCGCCGAGCAGGCGCACCATGGCGGCGCGCAATTCCGGCATCCCGGCGCCGGTGCGCGACGACGTCACCAATAGCTCCGGGAAGGCGGCGGGATGTTTGGCAAGCGCGGCCTGAACCTCGGCGGTGCGCTGCTCGAGTTCGGCCGGCTTCACCTGGTCGGCCTTGGTGAGGACGACCTGATAGCTTACGGCGGATTTGTCGAGCGTCTTCAGCACGTCGAGATCGACTTCTTTCAGGCCGTGCCGGGCATCGATCAGCACATAGACCCGGGCGAGCGAGCTGCGGCCCTGCAGGAATTTGTGGATCAGCGCCGTCCATGACGCGACCTTGGCCTTCGGCGCCGACGCGTAACCGTAGCCGGGCATATCGACCAGCCGCAGACCGGCATGGTCGGGACCTTCAAAGAAGATCAGTTCCTGGGTGCGGCCCGGGGTATGGGAGGTCCGCGCCAGCGCGTTGCGCCCGGTCAGCGCGTTGATCAGGCTCGATTTGCCGACATTGGAGCGGCCGGCGAACGCGACCTCCATCGCCGCCATCGGCGGCAGCGTTTCGATCGAGGGCGAGGCCCAGATAAATTGCCAGTCGCCGGCGAACAGCTTGCGGCCCTGCTCGATCAGGTCTGCATCGGGTTCGGCGGTCATGCGAAGGGCTTTCCTTGGAGGCGCAAACATGCCTCAGACGTCATTGCGAGCCAACGGGTCGGCGCAGAGCGCCGCCCGATGACAGGCTCCGCGAAGCAACCCATAAAGCGGCAAGAAAGAATGGATTGCTTCGTCGCTTCGCTCCTCGCAATGACGAGAAACAAATCAGAAGCGTGCGGCCCCACGCTTCAGCAGTTCGTCAGGTCTTCGATTCCGCCTTCTTCGGCGCGAACGTGGCCTTGAGATTGTCGAACAATTCCACCTTCACGCCGTTGCGGCGCATGATGAAGCTCTGCTGCAGCACCGACAGCAGATTGTTCCACGCCCAGTAGATCACCAGCCCCGCCGGGAAGCCTGCCAGCATGAAGGTGAAGATCAGCGGCATCCAGTCGAAGATCATCTTCTGGGTCGGATCCGGCGGCGTCGGATTGAGCTTCATCTGGAACCACATCGTGATGCCCATGATGATCGGCCAGATGCCGAGCACCAGATAAGCGCCGATATGCGGACCGAGCACCGCGACCGGATCGAACGGGATCAGCCCGAACAGATTGAACAGATTGGTCGGGTCGGGCGCGGAGAGATCCTTGATCCAGCCGTAGAACGGCGCGTGGCGCATTTCGATGGTGATGAACAGCACCTTGTAGAGCGAGAAGAACACCGGGATCTGCAGGGCCACGGGAAGACAACCGGCGATCGGATTGATCTTCTCCTTCTTGTAGATTTCCATCATCTCCTGCTGCTGCTTCACCTTGTCGTCCGGATAGCGTTCCTTCAGCGCGGCCAGTTGCGGCTGCACCGATTTCATCTTGGCCATCGAGGCGTAGGATTTGTTGGCGAGCGGGAAGAACAGCAGCTTTACCAGCACCGTCACCAGCAGGATGGCGATGCCGAAATTGCCGACCAGATGGTAGAACCAGTCCAGCGCCAGGAACATCGGCTTGGTGATGAAGTAGAAATGACCCCAGTCGATCAACAGATCGAAATGGTTGAGCCCGAGCTCCTTGTTGTAGCCGCCGAGACCGGCGAACGGGAAGTTGATGCCGACGACGCTGGCTTCCTTGGCGCCGGCAAACAGCCGCGCATTGGCGCCGCCGCTGCCGCCGATTGCGATGGTCTGCGGCCCGAGCATGTAGTCGGCCTGATAACGCTTGACCGCGCCGCCAGTCGAGAAGCGCGCAGTTTCCAGGGTGGCATTGGTGTCGGGCAGCAGCGCCGCGGCCCAGTATTTGTCGGTAATGCCAAGCCAGGCGTTGGTCACCCTGGGGAAGGCGATGCCTCGGGCTCCCGAGGAGTCCATCTGTATTTTGCTGTCGTCGATGTTCTTGTAGGTGTGCTCCTGCAAGCCCTGTTCGCCGAGATAGCCGATAAAGCCTTCGTGCAGGATGGCGTAGCCCGAGACCGGCGGCGTTCCGCCGCGCGAGATCAGCGCGTAGGGATAGAGCGTGACCGGCGCATTGCCGACATTGCTGACTTCGTCCCTGACGGTGAAAAGGTAGCGGTCGTCGACGGCAATGGTGCGGCGGAAGGTCAACCCGTCGCCATTGTCATATTTCAGGATCACCGGCGTCGTCGGCGTCAGGCTGTTGGAGCCCTCCTGCTGCCAGACCGTATCCGAACCCGGAATCTTCGCGGTCGAACCGCTGGCCGGAATCCACAGGAACTCGGCGTAATAGGGGCTTGCGGTGCCAGACGGCGAGAACAGCACGATCGCGGGTGACTGCGGATCCACGGTGTCGCGGAATTGCACCAGCGAAATGTCGTCGATGCGCGCCCCCTTCAGGGCAATGCTGCCGCTGACGCGCGGCGTGTCGATCTTGATGCGCGGGCCTGCGGCAACGGCGGCCTCGCGGGTGACGACCGGCGTCGCGGCAGCGGGCTGATTGGCCGCGGGCGCGTTCGGCGCGGCACCGGTCTGCGGGGCGGTCGTGGGAGCCGCGGCGGTTCCTGCCTGCTGGCGCGGGCTTCACCAATTCGCTCTGCGCGCGTTCGGCGGCGCGCTGCTTTTCCATCTGCGGGATGTTGAAGAAATATTGCCAGCCGATCAGCACGAGGCCGGACAGAATGACGGCGAGGATGGTGTTGCGATTATCGGTCATCGTTCAAGGTCTCGTCATTCAATTCGGTTTGCGGCTTGCGTCCGGCGCTTTGGGCGGCTGCCGCTCGAGGCGATGCAGCGCCGAGCGGAGATCGTCGAGCATGGTGGCGAAATCGCGGGTCAGTGCGGCACGACGGCCGACTAGCACATAATCACTGTGCGGTCGCATTGATATGGCGTCCAGCCGCTTCACCAGTTCGCGAAGCCTGCGCCGGATGCGATTGCGCTCGGTGGCGGTGCCGTTCTTCTTGGTAACGGTGAATCCGATCCGGATCGGGCCGTTATCGTCGCGCAAGCGGCCTTGCAGCACGAAGGCGGCGCTGTTCGCCCGTGCGCCATCGGCAACGGCGAGGAAGTCCGCCCGCTGCCTTAGCCGATCCATGATGGAATCTCCGGGAAGCCCGGCTCAGGCGCTCAGGCGCTTGCGGCCCCGGGCGCGGCGAGCGGCGAGGACCTTGCGGCCGCCGGTGGTCGCGAGGCGGGCGCGGAAGCCGTGACGGCGCTTGCGCACCAGTTTGCTGGGTTGATAAGTCCGCTTCACGGGTCGTTCTCCGCTGACCGGGCAATTTTGCCTGATAAATGAGGTAAGTCCGGTGATGCTGGCCGGCCCAAAATAGGCCGTTTCCGGCCCAAAAGAGCCGCCCCCGGTCGGACCGGGTCATCGCGGACAATTGACGCGGCTTATACGGGAGCGACCCGTTTTCGTCAATCTGGCCGCTTGCCACATTCGGGATTCTTCGAAACGGCGTAATTTCCGTGAATATACTGATATTCGCGGTGTTTTTGAGGTGCGAGGATGGTGGCTTGGCCCCACGCGCACTAGATCGGGAACCGGCGCACATTAGCGATCCGTAATTTGACCGGTTCCGGATCAAAACGCATCCTGACCAGCGAGCCATTGAGGGCAGCGACGGTGTCCACGAGCGACGAACAGCCGACAACGCAAACGCCGCGGCCGCTGCCGTCGCGCCGGCTTGGCCTGTCGGGCAAATTGCTGCTGCTCACCATTCCGCTGGTGCTGATCGCCGGAATGCTGATCTATGTGCCGGCGATCGCGAATTTCCGAATGAACCGGCTCAATGACCGGCTGGCGGCGGCGAACACCGCGGCGCTGGTGCTGGATGCCGCGCCGCTGGGGATGGTGCCGGATTCGCTGGCACGGCAAATCCTCACCAGCATCGGTGCGCGCGCGGTCGCCATCAAGATGGGTCAGCAGCGCCGGTTGCTGGCCAGCGCCGGCCTGCCGCCGGCAATCGATCACGATGTCGATATGCGCACGTTGACGGTGTGGTCCGCGATCGTGGATTCATTCGAGACCATGCTGGAGACCGGCAACCAGGCGATCCGCGTGATCGGGCCCGCGCCCGGCGGCGGGCAATTCATCGAGGTCGTGATCGATGAATTGCCGTTGCGCCAGGCGATGTACCGGTTTTCCCGCAATCTGCTGCTGGTTTCGCTGGGGATCGCGGCGCTGGCCGCGGGGCTGGTGTATCTGGCGCTGCATTATCTGTTCGTGCAGCCGATGCGGCGACTGACCGCGAACCTGGTCGGCTTTCACGAAAATCCCGAAAGTGCGGCGCGAATCATCGTGCCGAGTCACCGCGGCGACGAGATCGGCGTCGCCGAGCGCGAATTGTCCGACATGCAGCGCGACCTGGTGTCGATGCTGCATCAGAAGAGCCGGCTCGCCGCGCTCGGCCTTGCGGTATCGAAGATCAACCACGATCTGCGAAATCTTCTGGCGTCCTCGCAACTCTTGTCGGATCAGCTCGCCAGCGTGCCCGATCCCAGGGTGCAGCGCTTCGCGCCGAAACTGATGCGCTCGCTGGAGCGCGCCATCGCCTTCTGCCAGTCGACGCTGTCCTACGGCCGCGCGCAGGAGGCCGCGCCCGACCGCCGCATGATCCTGATCGAGCCGGTGGTCGGCGAGGTCCGCGAATCCGCCGGCCTTGCGTCGGATGCCTCGATCGTCTGGATCACCGCGATCGAGCGCGGGCTTTCGATCGACGCTGACCCCGATCAGCTGTTTCGCGTGCTGCTCAACCTGGTGCGCAACGCAGCGCAGGCGCTGGAAAACCGCCCGAGAAGCGACGCCGCCATCCAGCAGATCCGAATCACCGGCCGCCGCGAAGGCTCGGTGGCGATCATCGAGGTTTCCGACACCGGCCCCGGCGTGCCGGCCAAGGCCCGCGACCACCTGTTCGAGGCGTTCCAGACCTCGGGCCGGCCCGGCGGCAGCGGGCTGGGCCTGGCCATCGCCGCCGAACTGGTCCGCGCCCATGGCGGCGACATCCATCTGGTCGAAGGCACCATCGGGGCCACCTTCCGGATCGCCATTCCGGACCGGCCGGTGGAACTCCTGAGCGTCCGCAACGAGCGCGCCCGGGCGTAAAGCGCCGACCCGCTGTTTTCGCCGTTATTCGGGGCGATGCGCCGCATCGAACCCGGAATCCAGAGGTAATGGCACGAGATTCCGGGTTCGCGCCAATGCGCGCCCCGGAATGACGAGGGCGCAGATGCCGTTTTCCGGACCTTGCCAAGCCCGGCCGGAGCCGGTAGCTATGGCGCGCTTTCGCGACATCTTGAAAAGTTTTCCGAATGCATGCGGCTTCCGTGGGCTACGCCCTCGAATGCCAGCGAAAAACGCGCCCGTAGCTCAGCTGGATAGAGCACTAGACTACGAATTTAGGGGTCAGGAGTTCGAATCT
>CAVVEA010000019.1:0-2500 GCA_963747165.1 uncultured Alphaproteobacteria bacterium
ACCCGCCGTCCCCCCAAATTCCGTCGTCACTCGCCGAGACCTGCGTCCATCCTTAGCCCGCATTCGCCCTCTGCAGGGGAGATGCGGGAGCGCGGCGTGCCGCATGACTGTTCGGGGACAAAGGCCAAAAGGCGGCCGGCATCACGAACATTAATGGTGTGCAGATCTCTCGATGTTACCCGTCCGTAAGGAAAGGCGATGGGCTCATCGAGGATCGCCAATCCCTTGGTAGCCGAACGTCGTCAGCCCCCACTGGCATCCGGCGATTTAATACCTATGTATTGTATGCCAGAACGTCGCAGGATTGTGGCTCAAGTACGGCGTAAAGTCCCTAAAAATCGAGACTTCTTTGCGGTCGCAAGATTCTCGTGCATGATGCGACGATTTGTTGACAACAACCGTTGACAACGCCGATCGGGCGGGCTTATAAACCGCCCACTGAGCGCGGCGCTGCCTTGGTCCTCGGCCAAGGCATGTTTTCGTGCCCGTGAAGCTCCTCACTAAGATGAGTGAATCAACAGCCGATGACAATCGGTTGTCATTTGTCGTCGAATGAGGTCTTCGGAAGGCTTCTCGGGAGCTTTCTGGCGGAAGGCTCCCGTGATGGGAGAGGGGTTTTCGGACCCCGGGCTGTTTGACAAGTGAAGATGAAGAAAGAGAAACGTGGACGGCGGAGTCCTTGCGGATCTCGAATACTTGAAAACTTCGGTTTTCATCTTTCGAGACTGGACGAAAGACTTCGGCGGTACACGTTTAAAAAGGTTACACCATCGTTGTTCGCGATGTGAATCGCGTTCAATAAATATGGTGGGACCTCGTCAAACGTTGTGATCAGCCGGTTCAAAGTTTCAAGTCCAACTTGAGAGTTTGATCCTGGCTCAGAGCGAACGCTGGCGGCAGGCTTAACACATGCAAGTCGAGCGGGCGTAGCAATACGTCAGCGGCAGACGGGTGAGTAACGCGTGGGAACGTACCTTTTGGTTCGGAACAACACAGGGAAACTTGTGCTAATACCGGATAAGCCCTTACGGGGAAAGATTTATCGCCGAAAGATCGGCCCGCGTCTGATTAGCTAGTTGGTGAGGTAACGGCTCACCAAGGCGACGATCAGTAGCTGGTCTGAGAGGATGATCAGCCACATTGGGACTGAGACACGGCCCAAACTCCTACGGGAGGCAGCAGTGGGGAATATTGGACAATGGGCGCAAGCCTGATCCAGCCATGCCGCGTGAGTGATGAAGGCCCTAGGGTTGTAAAGCTCTTTTGTGCGGGAAGATAATGACGGTACCGCAAGAATAAGCCCCGGCTAACTTCGTGCCAGCAGCCGCGGTAATACGAAGGGGGCTAGCGTTGCTCGGAATCACTGGGCGTAAAGGGTGCGTAGGCGGGTCTTTAAGTCAGGGGTGAAATCCTGGAGCTCAACTCCAGAACTGCCTTTGATACTGAGGATCTTGAGTTCGGGAGAGGTGAGTGGAACTGCGAGTGTAGAGGTGAAATTCGTAGATATTCGCAAGAACACCAGTGGCGAAGGCGGCTCACTGGCCCGATACTGACGCTGAGGCACGAAAGCGTGGGGAGCAAACAGGATTAGATACCCTGGTAGTCCACGCCGTAAACGATGAATGCCAGCCGTTAGTGGGTTTACTCACTAGTGGCGCAGCTAACGCTTTAAGCATTCCGCCTGGGGAGTACGGTCGCAAGATTAAAACTCAAAGGAATTGACGGGGGCCCGCACAAGCGGTGGAGCATGTGGTTTAATTCGACGCAACGCGCAGAACCTTACCAGCCCTTGACATCCCGGTCGCGGACTCCAGAGACGGAGTTCTTCAGTTCGGCTAGACCGGAGACAGGTGCTGCATGGCTGTCGTCAGCTCGTGTCGTGAGATGTTGGGTTAAGTCCCGCAACGAGCGCAACCCCCGTCCTTAGTTGCTACCATTTAGTTGAGCACTCTAAGGAGACTGCCGGTGATAAGCCGCGAGGAAGGTGGGGATGACGTCAAGTCCTCATGGCCCTTACGGGCTGGGCTACACACGTGCTACAATGGCGGTGACAATGGGACGCTAAGGGGCAACCCTTCGCAAATCTCAAAAAGCCGTCTCAGTTCGGATTGGGCTCTGCAACTCGAGCCCATGAAGTTGGAATCGCTAGTAATCGTGGATCAGCATGCCACGGTGAATACGTTCCCGGGCCTTGTACACACCGCCCGTCACACCATGGGAGTTGGTTTTACCTGAAGACGGTGCGCTAACCGCAAGGAGGCAGCCGGCCACGGTAGGGTCAGCGACTGGGGTGAAGTCGTAACAAGGTAGCCGTAGGGGAACCTGCGGCTGGATCACCTCCTTTCTAAGGATGATCCTTCAGATCAGCTTACGCTCTCTATCGGATCGTTTTAGAAACATCAGGGGCCAACAGTTTCAGGATTGTTGAGCTCCATTGGCGGGATTTCGCCGTCTTCGTTTCTCTTTCTTCGCGGACGAACACGCGCCAGGGCTGCGCTTG
>CAVVEA010000019.1:7500-698933 GCA_963747165.1 uncultured Alphaproteobacteria bacterium
CCGCCTGATAGTGCTTCGGCAGCGCATTCCATTTCTCCAGGTTGACGATGTTGTGTCCCTGACCGGTGCCCTCCCACCATCCCGGATAATAGTAATACTTCGCCACCTTCACGAAACCGAGCTTCTCGTCGTCATAGGGGCCGACCCATTCGGCGGCATCGATAGTGCCCTTTTCCAGCGCCGGGTAGATATCGCCCGCCGCGATCTGTTGCGGCACGCCGCCGACCTTCGCAATGATGGTGCCGGCAAAGCCGCCAACGCGGAATTTAAGACCCTTCAAATCCTCGCTGGTCTTGATTTCCTTGCGGAACCAGCCGCCCATTTGCGCGCCGGTGCTGCCGGTCGGAATGCCGAGGCAGTTATACTCCTTCAGCAGGTCGTTGAGCATGTCCTGGCCGCCGCCGAACAACAGCCACGAGATATGCTGCCGCGTGTTGAGGCCGAACGGCAGCGCCGTGCCGAAGGTGAAGGCCGGGTTCTTGCTCCAGTAGTAGTATAGCGCGGTATTGCCGATCTCCACGGTGCCGTTCGCCACGGCGTCCAGCACCTGCAAGCCCGGAACCAGTTCGCCGCCGGCAAACGGCTGGATCTGAAAGCGATTGTCGGTGACTTCGGCCACACGCTTGGCAGAAAAATTCACATCCGCCGTAAAGCGTATCGAGCGACTTCGGCCAACTGGTCGCGTAGCGCCACTTCACCTCCGGCATCGATTGCGCGATTGCGGGCGCAGCAACTGCGCTCGCAGCAAGACCGACGCCTCCTGCTTTCAGAAATTCACGACGTTTCATCCGTTTCCTCCTCTGTTTTGTGTCGATGGCTCGACGAGAGGTAACGATCTTGATTGTCGCTTTTCTGTATCGCCGACGAGCCGACGTTGAGATTTTGGTACCTGAAGGCCAGACCTTGAAAACAAAGACCCTTGGCTTGGGAGCGCAATCGAAATCTGAAAATTCCGGACCGGCCACAGGATGACCAATCAATCTCGCGGAATCAAGGGCGTTACCGGTCTGCCGCGCCAGAACGCAGTTGCGAAGTGAACGCCATAGGCTGACGCACTCGGCCTTCATCTGCTAGTTAATTGCACAGGCAATTGTCTCTGGAGTTCTGCAAATGGCGGACAAGAAGGTTGTGGTCGCCGGCGCGACCGGGCTGGTCGGAAATGCCGCCTTGCGCCACTTCGGTCAAGTCGGCGGCTGCGAAGTCGTTGCGCTGTCGCGGCGCCAGCCGCGCCAGTTGTACGGCGCCCGCCACGTTCAGGCCGATCTGACCGATGCCGGGCAATGTGCCGCTATCGCGTCGGAATTGCGGGGCGCAACCCATCTTGTTTACGCCGCGCTCTATGAGGCGCCGAACCTGGTCGATGGCTGGCGCGATCAGAACCAGATCCGAACCAACGATCTGATGCTGCGCAATCTGATGGCGGTGCTCGAACCGGCGGCGCCATCGCTCAGGCACGTTTCACTGCTGCAAGGCACCAAGGCCTATGGCGTGCATGTACGCCCTCTCGTTGTCCCGGCGCGCGAAGGCCGCTCGGAAATGTACGAGCAGCCGAATTTCTATTGGGCGCAGGAGAATTTCCTGCGCGAGCAGCAAGCGGGCAAGGCCTGGCACTGGAGCATCCTGCGGCCCGTCCTGATCGTCGGCGAGGCCATGGGCGGCGCCATGGACCTGATCCCGCCGCTCGGCGTCTATGCCGCCATGCTGCGCGAGGCGGGCAGGGCGCTGGATTATCCCGGCGGTGCGGCGCGGGTGTCGCAGGCGGTCGATGTCGATCTGCTGGCGCGCGCCATCGCCTGGGCCGGAGAGGCGGAAGCCGCCCGCAACGAAGCGTTCAACGTCACCAATGGCGACGTCTTCACCTGGGAAAATGTCTGGCCGGCGATTGCGGAAGCGCTGGACATGAAACCGGGCATGCCGTTCCGCTGTCTCTGGCGAAGACTTATCCGGAATGGATTGCGCCATGGGACGCGCTGCGGCGGAAATACGATCTGATAGCGCCCGGCCTCGAAGCTTTTGTCGGCCTGTCGTTCCAGTATGCCGACTACAGCATGCGCTACGGCCAGACCGAGCCGGGACCGCCCTCGATCGTCTCCACGGTCAAGATCAATCAGGCCGGCTTCACCGAGATGATGGACACCGAAGCCATGTTCCGCAAATGGTTCAGGCAGGCGCGCTCGAGCCGCCTGCTGCCGTAGCATCTTCCGCAAAAGCGGATAGCGATTTTGCGGTCAGAATACGCGCAAATCAACTGGCTTTGCGTTGTTCCGAAAACGCCGCTTCCATCGCCCGCCGTGTCTTGACGGCGTCATCGTTGGCGTCGATCTCGACATCATTCCAGCGCACCACCGCGCCGTGCTCGATGTCGTTCTTCAGTTTCACCCGGTGCGCCAGTCCGATCGGCAGCGCGCCGGCGGCAAGGCTGGCCGCTGCCGGCATCAATTTGCCCCACACCGTGTAGCCGCCTTCGCCGTCGAGCATTTCGCCGGCGCGGAGGTCGCGTTTTGCGACTGACGCGACGTCGCCACGAAAACCGTGCGGCTGGCCGGTCGGCTCGCCGCGCAGCGCCGCGGACAGGATCGAGATGTTCAATTCCAGCCCGATCAGGTGATACGGCTTGTACATCGCCGCGTAACGCCCGCTCGCGTCGGTCTTCAGGCCGTATTGCTTGAAACAATCAGCGGCGTAGTCGTTCGGCGCTTCCAGCACCACATAGACGCCCCAGCGCAAATCCCGAAACACCGGGCGGCCGTCGCGTTCCAGCGACGACACCACTTCCACCACGCCGGATTTTTCCAGCACGCCGCCTTTGTCGCGCGGCCGCATCACATGCGGCAGGTCGTCGACGCCGCAGGGCGGAAACAACAATCCGCCGCCGGGCACGTCGAGCCCGGTCGCATTGGCGATCGCCGCCATTTCGATCGCGGATTTGGTGCCGTCGAGAAACGAATTGAACATTTGCGGATTCATGCCGGCCGACTGCGCTTCGCCCGCCGTCAGGCCGTAATGGCTCCAGACCTCGGCCGGCGTCACGTCATGATAGGCCGGCAGATATTTCGTGCCCTTGCCGGCGGCGACCACGCGAAAGCCGGTGGCGCGCGCCCAGTCCACCATCTCGGCGGTCAGGGCCGGCTGGTCGCCATAGGCCAGCGAATACACCACGCCCGCCTTGCGCGCTTCCTCCGCCAGCAGTGGCCCCGCCAGCACGTCGGCTTCGACATTGACCATGACGACATGCTTGCCGGCCGCGATCGCCGCGCGGGCGTGACGAATGCCGACGGCGGGATTGCCGGTGGCTTCCACGACGACGTCCATCGCGCCGGCCGCGATCGCGCGCGCGCCGTCGTCGGTGAAAGCCGTGGCGGCAATCCGCGCCTCGTCCCAGCCGACGGTGCGGCACGCTTCCCGCGCGCGATCCCGGTCGATATCGATGATCAGTGGCACCTCGAGCCCCGGGGTGTGCGGAACTTGCGCGAGAAACATCGAGCCGAATTTGCCGGCGCCGATCAGCGCAACGCGCACCGGCTTTCCGGCTGCGCGCCGGGCGTTGAGGAGGTGATGAAGGTTCATGGGGGTGATCCGGTTGAACTATCCCGTCATTCCGGGACACGCGGTTTCGCGTCGGCCCGGAATCCGGAGATCAATGGCAACGTTGAGATTCCGGGTTCGCGCGTGTCACGCGCGCCCCGGAATGACGGTGCATACCTTTCACTCCGCCGCCTGGCGATGCGCGCGTGCAAGCCGCAGCAGAGCGTCGTCATCCACGGTCTCGATCGGCGTGAAATCGCGATGGGCGATATATTCCGGCCGCGTCGGCGTTCGGATGTAGTTCGAAACCGCGTTCAGCGTCAGATAGACGATCTTGCGCGGATAGGGTGTGATGTTGCCGGCCGAACCGTGCACCAGATTGCCGTGGAACATCAGCATGCCGCCGGCCTTGCCGGTCGGCGCGACGATGCCGCCTTTCTCCACCAGCTGCGTCACGGTTTCCTCGTCCAGCGTCCACAGCGGATAGGAGGTGGTCTCGAGGTCGTGCGAGGCCTTGAGGTCGCCGGCGGTCTGGCTCTTCGGCACCAGCATCAGCGGGCCATTGATCGGCATCACCTCGTCGAGAAAGATCGCGATGTTCATCGCCCGCGGCTCGCGGCATGCCGTCGTCGCGCTTCCAGGTGCCGTAGTCCTGGTGCCACTGCCAGACGTCGCCGGTGAAGGCTGACTTGGCGTTGATCTTGTACTGATGCATGTAGACCTTCTCGCCGAAGATCTGCTCGACCGGATCGATCATGCGCGGATGCGCACCGAGCAGCCCGAACGCCTCGTTGTAGAGATGGGCGGCAAAGGCGGTGCGCGGCGCGCCGCTCTTCTCGCGCCACACCTCGGGGCGGTCGGTGTCGTAGATGCCCACCGCCTCTTGCGCCAGCAGCGCCACCTCTTCGGGGCTGAACAGCTCCGGCAGGAACAGCCAGCCCTCGCGGTTGAAATCGTCGATCTGCTGTTGCGTCAGTTTCATGGTGGATCCTCCGTGGTTTTTTGTCCGCTTAATCTGGTCATTCCAGGATGCGCCTCCTGGCGCAGGCCTGGAATGACGCCTTCTTGCTACGCCGCTCGCTCCGGCGCCTTCAGTCTCTCTTCCGTCATCCGTCCCGCGCCCATCGCATGCGCCAGCGCCGCGCTTTCCGCGGCTTTGGCATTGCCGGACAGGATATGCGCGGCGATGGTTTCGTGTTCGGTCCAGGCACTCTGGCGATAATCCAGTTCGGCCAGCACCGTTGCCATCGAGCGGCGCATATGTGGCCATTGCGGCGCGATCATCTCCTCGATCGCGGCATTGCCGGCGAGCCGATAGATCGCGCGGTGAAAATCGACGTCTAGCGCAATCAGCGTCGACAGCGGCGTCTTCTTGTCGGACGCTCGCCCGGCGAGCAGCGTGGCCTCCAGATGCGTCCGCCCCGCTGCGTCGGTCTTGGCGCGCCCGGCCGCGAGACGCGCCGCCAGCGCGTCGATGGCGCCGCGCACCTCATAGAGCTGGCGGATACGCAAGGGATCGAGCCGGGTGACCTCAAAGCCCTTGCGGCCACTTTCAGCGACCAGGCCCTGCCGGTGCAGCAAATGCAGCGCGTGCGAGACCGGCTGGCGCGACACCCCGAGCTTTTCCGCAAGCTCATTCTGCCGGATGCGGTGCCCCGGCGGCAGGGTACGGTCGATGATGGCTTCCAGGATCCGTCCATAAACCTGATCGATGAGGTTCGGCAGCGGGTCTAGCGGGATCATGGCGGTACCCTGATCTGGAATACGGAATTCCGAATTCGGAAACTAGCGGGAGTAGAAACCGGGGTCAAGGACGCAGGCGCGATCGCATGCGCTATGCTCGGGCAGGGGCGATCGGAGATCCGTCATGAGCGACGACGCAGCAGGCTTTGTCGGCAGCATCCCCCACTACTACGATCAGGGTCTCGGACCGATAATCTTTGTCGACTATGCCGCCGATATCGCGCGGCGTGTTGCGGCCGGCAATCCAGCGCGGGTGCTGGAAACGGCGGCGGGCACCGGCATCGTCACGCGGAGGCTGCGCGATGCGTTATCCAAGGACGCGCGGCTGACCGCGACCGATCTCAATCCGCCGATGCTCGAGGTCGCGCGCGCCAAATTTCGTGCCGGCGAGCAGGTCGAGTTCCAGCCCGCCGACGCCACGGCGCTTCCCTTCGCGGACGGCAGCTTCGATGCTGTCATGTGTCAGTTCGGCATCATGTTCTTTCCGGACAAGGCCAAATCCTGTTCCGAGGTTTTCCGCGTGCTCGCCCCCGGCGGCCGCTACGTCTTCAGCGTCTGGGACTCGCATCGCTACAATCCGTTCGGCAGGATCGCGCATCAGGTAGCGGGACGATTTTTCCCCGCCGATCCGCCGCAGTTCTACAATGTGCCGTTCTCCTGCCATCAGATCGATCCGGTCAAGGAACTTCTGCTCGCCGCGGGTTTTAGCGGCATCAACGCGGCCGTCATCAGCCTGGAGAAGCAGATTCCTGACATCGCGAATTTCGCGCGCGCGGCGGTTTACGGCAATCCGCTCATCGATCAGGTCCGGACCCGAGGCGGCATCGAGCCTGATCGCATCGTCGATGCGCTGACGCAGGAATTTGGTCGTGAATTCGGCGCCAATCCCGGTCGCATGCCGCTGCAGGCGATCGTATTTTCGGCGACGAAAACATGACGATCGCGCTCACGCATCAAGCATGCTGCTTCCCTCTTCTCCTCTTAGGAAGCGGAGACACGCTCTCACGCCGCTAAGAATTCCAGCACGATTTCGCAGAATTTTTGGGGCGCCTGTTCGAACATCCAGTGACGGGCGTCCGGGATCATCGCGGTCGTTGCGCCGGGAATAAGCGGAGCCAGCGCGCGCAGCACCGCGGGCAGGGCGCCCTTGGTATCGGCGCCGCCGATCAGCAGCGTCGGAGTCCTGATCGATTCCGCGTCACGCCTGGTGTAGGGCCGGCGATTTTCGCCGACCTGGCCGATCAGCGTGCGCGCGTTGTCGCGCAACTGCTGTTTCGGCGCGGCCGGCAGACGCGCCCAGGCGCCTTCGCCATCGATCGTATCGAAGAAGATCATCAGCCCGCCGTCGATATCGCCGGCGGCGACTTTTTCGGCCGCTGCCGTAAACCTTGCCGCGCGGGGTGAGGGACCGGGAACGGCGGCGGGATCGAGCGAGGCATCCAGTTCGCCGCCGGGCTCGGCCAGCACCATCCGGCGCAACAGATCCGGACGCTGCCCTGCAACGCGAAACGCGATATGTCCGCCGCGGGAATGCCCCATCAGGTCCACTGGGCTGGCATCGAATTTTTCAAGGAAGGCGATCACGTCGGCGACATGCTGCGACATCAGATAGTCGTCGCCGACGCCGTCCCAATGTTCGGGAAAGAAGTGCCGCAGGCTGAGCGAGATCACCCGATGCCTTTTCGACAAGGGGCCGAGCACCGCGTACCAGGTGCGAAAATCGCCCAGCGTGCCATGCACGCAGACCAGCGGCGGGCCGACACCTACGTCGAGATAGGCCATGTCGTATCCGTTGACGTTGATCGTCTGCATCGCAATCAGCCTCCCGCCAGAAACTCAAGCACGATCTCGCAGTATTTCTGCGGCGCCTGCTCGAACATCGGATGGGTGGCGCCCGGGATCATTGCCATTTTCGAACCAGACACATGCGCTGCCAGGGTATGGAGCACCTTCGGCAATGCACCCCTGGTTTTGGCGCCGCCGATGAACAGTGTTGGAGACCGGATTGCTCCCGCATCGGCCTTTTGAAAATGGCGGACGGTTGTCCCGGACCTGCCCGATCAACGTCATTGCGTTGTCGCGCAGCAACTGTTTCGGCGTAGCGGGAAGGCAATTCCACGCGCCGGGGCCTTCCAGAGCATCCATGAAGAACGCCAATCCGCCGTCGACATCGCCGGCCGCAATCTTTTCCGCCGATACCTTGAACCTCGCCAGGAGCGGCGAATGGCCCGGTTTGAATTCGGGATCGAGCGTGGCATCGAGCTCGCCGCCGGGCTCGGCGAGAATCAGCCTGCGCAACAGATCAGGCTGCCGTTGCGCGACCCGGAACGAGACGTGCCCGCCGCGGGAATGCCCCATCAGGTCGACCGGCCCGGTATCGAGCTTTTCGATAAAAGCGATCACATCGTCGACATGTTGCGCGATCGAATAGGTGTCGCTGACCCCGTCCCAATGCTCGGGAAAGAAGTGCCGCAGCGACACCGCGATGACCCGGTGTTTTCGTGTCAGTGGGCCGAGCACCGCCGACCAGATGCGGAAGTCGCACAGCGAGCCATGCACGCACACCAGCGGCGGACCCTGACCGACCTCGAGATAGACCATGTCGTATCCGTTGACGCGAAGGCTTTGCATGGGGGCTTGGATGGGTTGCGGATGGGGGAGGCGATTAAGGGACAACAATCATTCCATGGAAATCGTCCGAAGCCCATGGGGGACGCGAGATGGACCGGGCTGTTGATTCCACCCGGTTCCCGCGGAATTCGGGTGGAAAGCAATAATTTCCAAGCCCATATTCCAGCCAGACAGCAAGCTCACGACATGGAGCCAGGAAATCCGGAGCCAGCCATGACCGACCAGCATTTTGTATTATTCGATACCGCGATCGGCCGGTGCGGTATTGCGTGGGGGCCGCGCGGCATCAATGCGGTTCAGTTGCCGATGGGAAGCGAGGACAAGACCCGCGCCCGCATCCGCCAGCGCTACGGCGACATCGCCGAGGCGCCACCGCCGGCCGAGGTGCAGGCCGCCATCGACGGGATCGTCGAACTGCTCGCGGGCAAGCCGAACGATCTTTCCGACGTCGTGCTCGATCTCGACGACGTGCCGGAATTCCATCGCGGCGTCTACGATATCGCGCGCACCATTCCGCCCGGCAAGACGCTCACTTACGGCGACATCGCCAAGCGGCTCGGCGGCGTCGAACTGTCGCGCGATGTCGGGCAGGCGCTGGGGCGCAATCCCTGTCCGATCGTGGTGCCGTGCCATCGCGTGCTCGCCGCCGGCGGCAAGCCCGGCGGGTTCTCCGCCAATGGCGGCGTGGTAACAAAACTCAAGATGCTGGCGATCGAGGGCGCGGTGGTGAACCACACGCCGAGCCTGTTCGACTGAGATTCATCCAGTCGGCCCGGCCCCACCTCTCCCATCGGGAGAGGTCGGATCGCTTCAGCGATCCGGCTGAGGGGTACGGACCAACGATAGACCTCAGCCCCTCACCCGCTCGCAAGATGCTCGCGACCTCTCCCTCCGGGAGAGGTGACATAGCGGAGGCGGCACGAGCATTCCACGCTCGAGAGCCAGACTTCAGCTCACCGCCTCACAGGCAAATCCATTGCCCGCGCGGCGGATTCTGCCGGTCGAGGGCGAGGGAAAATGCGCGGTGCAGCACAGCGTGTCGGTGTCGCAATAGCGTTCCAGGAAGCCGCGCCGCGTCGCCGCCGCAGCGGCCTGGTCGACATCGAATTTGGCTGACAGTTCTGGATAGCGCGCCTGCAGCGGTGAATGCATCAGGTCGCCGCTGACCACGGCATCGTCCTTGCCGCGGCCGAAGGTGAACGCGACATGCCCGGGCGTATGACCCGGTGTCGGCAGGATGCGTACATGATCGCCGATCGCATAATCGTTGCGCACGATCTCGGCCTTGTTGGCCTCGACGATAGGCAGCACGCTGTCGGCGAAAGGCGGCACTTCTGTCTTCGCGTGCTGTTCGGTCCAGTAGTCGAATTCGGTCTTGCCGAATACATAACGCGCGTTCGAAAAGGTCGGCACCCAGCGGCCGTTCTCCAGCCGTGTGTTCCAGCCGACGTGATCGACATGCAGATGCGTGCACATCACGAAGTCGATATCGCCGATGGAAAAACCCGCCGCCGCCAACGCTTTCATATAGGTGTCGTCGGTCTTCATGTTCCATTTCGGGCGCAGCGGCCGCGGCTTGTCATTGCCGATGCAACTGTCGACCAGAATGGTGTGATGCGGCGTTTTCACGATGTAGGACTGGAAGCACAGGATCAGCACATCGCTGGCGTCGATCGCGCCGGCCTTTTGCATCCACGCCCTGTTTTCGGCCAGCAATTCCGGCGTCAGGCCCGGCAGCATGTCCAGCGCCGGCAGGAAGGTGGTTTCCTGCTCGATGATGCGGTGGATGGTGAGATCGCCGGCGGTGAAGCTCTTGGTCATGGTGCCTTCCTGGCTGGTTGGATCACAGCGCGTTTTTCTAGTCGCGCGCCGACGGAACCACAAAATTGCTGAGAATGTCGAGTGGTGCGTTGCTCTGGCGCGGGCTCGTATAAAGCCCGGAGGTGGTCATCACGACAAGATCGAGGCTGGGGACGATGAAGATGCGCTGGCCGCCCAGGCCCTGGGCGGCAATCCAGCTCACTTCCTGTTCTCCCGATAGCGAGCGGCCGAGCCACCAATTATAGCCATAGAAGAACAGGCCGCCGAAATAGCCGATGGTCTGAAAGCGCGGCCTGACTGACTGCGCAATCCAATCGGCGGGCACGATCTGCCGGCCGCCCCACGCGCCACGGTTGAGCACGAGCTGACCGATCTTGGCGGCATCGCGCGGGCGCAGGCGAAGTCCGGCGGCCGCCGAAAACTTGCCGTTTTGGTATTTTTCCCAGCTCCAGTCGGCAATGCCGAGCGGTTCGAACAGCGCTTCGCGCGCGAAATCGTCGAAGCTCTTGCCGGAAACGCGGGCGAGGACGTTGCCGAGCAGGTCGATGCCGCCGCCATTGTAATTCCAGATCGCGTCAGGCGGCGCGGCGATCGGCTTCGTCAGCACATAGCCGACTGGATCGGCGTCCTTCCCAAGATGCGGCTCGTCGTTTTTGGGATCGGTCCAGGCACGGTTCTCGTCCCATTCGATGCCCGACGACATCGTCATGAGATGGCGCAGGGTAACGTGGTCCCATCCCGCCGTTTGCAGCGCGGAAAACTCCGGGAAGAATTTGACGACGGGCTCGTCGGCGCCCGCGATAAGCTTGCGGTCGATAGCGATCCCCACCAGCAGCGATGTCACGCTCTTCGACACCGATCGCATGTCGTGCTTGGTCGTGGCGTCGAAATCGTACCGACCTTCCGGGGCAGACCATGGGTTGTCGTAGCCCGGGAAATATTGCTCGAACACGAGCTTACCGTGGCGGACGATGACCGCCCCGTGAACGTCGGCGTCGGTGGCCTTCAGGCGCGTTGCAATGTCGCACAGGCGCGCGCCATCGAGGCCGACGCTTTCGGGCGACGCGATGGGCCAGCCGTCATCAAGCGTGACCGGCTTTCCGCAGGGCTCGCTGGATTGAGCCGGCGCGCTGGATGCGGCGAGCGCGAGCAGGGCAGCGAAGCCGAGGCGCCGCAATTGATTGCCGCCCTCGCGCATGATCGCCGCTCCTCTCGCAAAGCGGCTTACGCCGGCGGCGGCGCCGAGATTTTCACCGACGGCCGCTCCAGCATCTTCTGGTGGAAGGCGTCGAGCTTCGGATAGGCCTTGCGCCAGCCGCAATCAGCGAAGCGAAAATCGGCATAGCCGAGCACGCAGACAAGACCGATCTGCGAAATATCGAGCGGTCGCGACTGCATGTCGGCCTGCTTCTCGAAATGCGCCATGCCCTTCCATGCCCGGTTCCAGTGATCGTCCGACCATGCCTGCCATTGCAGCCCCTGCGGCCGCACCATTTTCTCGTAGCGGCACAGCAGCATCGAATCCAGCATGCCCTGCAGCAGCGAATGGTCGCTCTTGACCTTCCATCGCAGCGCGCCCGACGCCGGGATCAGTTTTCCGCCGCCGGCCAGTTCGTCGAGATATTCGACGATGACATAGGAGTCGACGATGACATCGCCATTATCCAGGATCAGCGCCGGCAGCTTTTTCAGCGGATACAGGTTCGAATATTCATCGTTGGGCGTGCCCGGCACGACGGTGGTCGGGACGAATTCTATTTTGTCGATCAGGCCGAGTTCGATGGCGGCGATACGCACCTTGCGGGCGAATGGCGAGGCCGGGGAGAAGGTGAGTTTCATCTGGTTTCCTTGCAAAATACGCGAACGGCAGATCAACAGTCATTGCGAGCGAAGCGAAGCAATCCATTCTAGAGAGAGGGCGTAGCGGTAAGACTGGATTGCTTCGTCTCTACGCCCCTCGCAATGACGGTCGCAAGTGGAGTGCCGCACGCCTCACGCCGCGACGATTTGCTGGCGCTGCTCGCCGAGCCCTTCGATGCCGAGCGTGACCACGTCGCCGGCGTTGAGGAACTGTGGCGGCTTCATGCCGGTGCCGACGCCGGGAGGGGTGCCGGTAGTGACGATGTCGCCGGGCAGCAGCGTCATGAACTGCGAGACGTAGGAAATGCACTTCGCCATCGAGAAGATCATGGTCGAGGTCGATCCCCTCTGGCGGCGCTCGCCGTTGACGTCGAGCCACATCGACAATTTCTGTACGTCCGGAATCTCGTCCTTGGTGACAAGCCACGGACCGACCGGACCGAAGGTGTCATGCGACTTGCCCTTGGTCCACTGCCCCTGACGCTCGATCTGGAAATTGCGCTCGGAGACGTCGTTGCAGACGCAATAGCCGGCGACGTGATTGAGCGCGTCGGCCTCGGAGACGTATTTGGCGCGGGTGCCAATGATGGCGGCGATTTCGACTTCCCAGTCGAGCTTGGTCGAGCCGCGCGGCTTCTCCACATTGTCGTTAGGGCCGGAGAGGGCGGTGTTGGCCTTCAGGAAGAAGATCGGTTCCGGCGGAATCGGATTTCCGGTCTCCTTGGCATGGTCGATATAATTGAGCCCGATGGCGACGAATTTCGAGATGCCGGTGACGGGGGCGCCGAGCCGCGGCTTGCCGTCAACGGCGGGCAGCTTGGCGGTATCGAGGGCGGCCAGCTTGGCCAGCGAGCCTGGCGCATAGGCCTCGCCATTGAGGTCCTTCACATGTGCGGAGAGATCGCGCAACTGACCCGATTTATCGATCAGACCGGGCTTTTCCTGGCCAATGGCCCCGTAACGAACAAGCTTCATTTTGCCTCACTCCCTTGGAATTTCTGTTGGCTGGATGCTTCATGGAACAGCGGGCGGGGAAATTCAACTGCAGAGCCGCATTGCAGGGCTGCTAAACGATGAATTTGAAGGCATCGCCGTCGCGTCGGATGTGGCCGGCGTTGAAGTGCCCGCCGATCACCAGGGTTGGCGTATCGGCAAAGCGCGAGAACAATTCCCGCCGCGTCTCCGCCGACTGCACGGGGTCGGAATCCGCGGTCGAGGACCAGTCGAGATGCGCCATCTGACAAGGGTGGTGGGCGACATCGCCGGTCAGCAAGCCCTGTTCGCCATCCGACGTGATGTGAATGCTCATATGACCCGGGCTGTGGCCGGGCGTCGGGATCAGGGTGATCTCATCGCAGAGCCTGGCGTCGCTGGCGACGAGATCGGCCTTGCCGGCATCCGCGATCGGCTTCACCGAGTCGTTGAAAACAGCGATCTTGTCGGGCTCATCGCTGTGGTCGCGCCAGTGCTCGAATTCGGAGTTTCCGAAGACATAGCGGGCATTGGCAAAGGTCGGCACCCATTTGCCGCCGACGAGTTTGGTGTTCCAGCCGACATGGTCGACATGCAGATGCGTGCACAACACCGTATCGATGCTGTCAGGCGCAAAGCCTGCCGCCGTCATGGTCTCGAGGAACGGGTCGTTGCGGTTGTTCCAGGTCGGCACCTTGCGGCCTTCCTTGTCGTTGCCAAGCCCGGTATCGACCACGATCCGGCGCGTCGGCGTCTCCACCACAAGCGAGTGGATCGACATCTTGAGGCGGCCTTCCTCATTGGCGAAGTGGGGGATCAGCCAGGGCAGTTTCTGGATTTCTTCGTTGGTGGCTTGCGGCAGGACAAACCGGGTGCTGCCGACGGTTTCCAGTTCGACGATCTTGGTGATTTTGACCCTGCCGACATTCCAGTGCATCCGCGTTTCCTCTTGATCTTCTATTGCTTGGGGCGAAAGATGCGGGTTTCCGGCAACCAGCGCAATGGATCATCTCGCCCGCCTGCGCGTTGATAGGCATGACAAAGCCGCGGAGTGCATCGATGCCAGAACTCGCCATTTCCGTTGAAAAGGTCAGGTTTCTGATCGAGAAGACCCGTGAATTCGACGTCAAGGAGGGCGCGTCCGATCCCGACTCCGGGTCGAATGCTTCCGACGACAATATGGTCGATGTGCTGGAGGATAATGGCGAGGATCCCGTGGTGGGAGAGATCACCGGCTTCATCAACGCCATGACCGAGGACGAGCAGATCGATCTGGTGGCGCTGATGCGGCTCGGTCGCGGCGACGGCGGCATCGATGAGTGGGACGATCTGCGGCGCGAGGCGGCCGATGGCCGCAACAAGCGCACCGCGAGCTATCTGCTCGGCGAACCCCTGGTCAGCGATTACCTCGCCGAAGGCCTGGATGCCTTCGGCCTGGACTGGAGCGACGAGCGCACCACGCCGGTGTGATGATCTACCGAGCGCAGTCGACCACAACCGTTCCGAGCTTGTCGCCTTTTTCCACCGCGAGGTGAGCCCGCGCGGTGTCCGACAGCGCAAATTGCGCGGCGATGTTGTGCAGGCGCTGTCCGGCAACGAGCCATTTCGAGATGTCGGCCTGGGCGGCCGAAAGCATCGCGGGCGGCAGCGCGAACAGCACCAGCGCGCGCAGCGCAATGCAGCGTTCCATCAGCTCGCGCATCGGAACCACTGGGTTGCGATTGCCGTTGGTGGCATAGACCGCAATGGTCGAGTTCATCGCCATCAATTTCAAAGTGGTCGCGATGTTGCCGCCGAAATCGACATCGACCACGCGATCGACGCCGCGCCGCTCGGTAAAGGCCATCGCCTTTGCCACGACGTCCTCGGTCTTGTAGTCGATCACGAGATCCGCGCCGGCCAGGCGGGCCTGTTCCGCTTTCATCGCAGAACTGACCGTGGCGATCACGCGCGCGCCGCCCCATTTCGCCAGCTGCACGGCATAGTGACCGACCGCGCCGGCGCCGCCGGTGACCAGCACGGTCTGGCCCGCGACCGGCCCGTCGCCGAACAGGGAGCACCACGCGGTCATGCCGGGGATGCCGAGCGTCGCACCGGCGGCGAACGACACGTTATCCGGCAGCGGCGTCACCAGACGTTCGGCCAGCGAAATATATTCGGCCGCGGTGCCGAAGGCCCGGCCATTGCGCTGGCCGTTGAACAGCCAGACCCGCTGGCCAACGCTGAGCCGCGTCACCCCGTCACCGACCTGATCGACGATCCCGGCGCCATCGCTGTTGGGTATCACGCGCGGAAATTCCAGCGCGCGATAGCTGCCGGCGCGGCGGCCGACATCGGCGGGATTGACGCCGGAGGCTTCGAGGCGGACCCGGACTTCGCCCGGACCGGCCACCGGCGTCGGCATCTCGCCAAAGCTCAGCACATCGGGCGCCGCGCCCGTCCGTTCATACCAGACGGCCTTCATTTACAGCGTGCCCGGGAAGGCGCCGCCATCGAGCAGGAGGTTCTGTCCGGTGATGTAACCCGCCTTGGCGCCGCAGAGGAACGCACACGCGAGGCCAAATTCCTCGGGATCGCCGAAGCGTCCGGCGGGATTGAGCTTGGCCCGTTCCGCCAGCAACTGGTCGACGGTGATGCCGCGCTTTTCGGCATCTATCTTCGCCACCGGCCCGCGCAGGCGATCGGTATCGAAGGGGCCGGGCAACAGGCCATTGATGGTGACGTTGTTGATCACGGTCTTGCGCGCAATGCCTGCGACAAAGCCGGTGAGGCCGGTACGGGCGCCGTTCGACAATCCAAGCACCTCGATCGGCGCCTTCACCGCGGCCGAGGTGATATTGACGATGCGGCCGAATTTTCTGGCCATCATGCCGTCCACTGTCGCCTTGATCAGTTCGATCGGCGTCAGCATGTTGGCGTCGAGCGCCTTGATCCAGTCGTCGCGGGTCCAGTTGCGGAAATCGCCGGGCGGCGGGCCGCCAGCATTGTTGACCAGGATATCCGGATCGGGACAGGCCTTCAGCACGGCCTCGCGGCCCGCCGGCGTGGTGATGTCGCCTACGACCTCCGTTACCGTTACGCCGGGGCTCGCTTTGCGGATGTCGGCGGCGGTTTTGGCCAGCGCTTCGGCGCCGCGCGCGGTCAGGGTGACATGCACGCCTTCGGCGGCCAGCGCGATCGCGCAGGCGCGCCCCAGGCCCTTGCTCGATGCGCACACGATGGCGCGGCGGCCTTTGATTCCAAGATCCACTGTCTCACTCCCGTTATGTCAGGTGTTTTTGAAGTCGGTCGGCCCACTTGTAGCCAAGTCGGGCGACCTTGATAAGGGGACCCGGCGGTACAGCAATGCATATCAGGGCAGGGCTTTTCAGGGGCGCGTACGCGCGCACGTTGCGTTCGGGCTCTAGATCCGCCGGTCTTTCTTGAGGCGGTCGATGGTGGCCGCGATATCCGGCGGCAGCGACTTGAAACCTTTCTGTCCGGCCACTGACAGCAGCGGTCGCAGCTGCGAGCCGGTCAGGAATGCCGGCTGGCGATCCGATGGCACCAGCGAATCGAAAATCAGCACCAGTGTGATGGCGACCAGACCGACGCGGATGGCGCCTAGCGCCGCGCCGCCGAGGCGATCTCCGATGCCGGCTTCATTGCCGATGAAATCGTCGAGCGCCATCCGCATCAATTTTCCCAGCACGATTCCGGCGGCGAGAAAGATCCCGAAGAACAGCACCGAGTTCTCCGCCCAGGGCGAGCCGGATTTGCCGTCGATCGCGGGGCCGACCAGCGACATCACCCAGACCGCGATCGGCATGGCGATCAGATAGGCCAGGATCGTCACCGCGCTGCGCAGCAAGCCGGCATTGAAGCCGGTGACGACGGCGACCACCAGGCCGAGACAGACCACGGCATCGAAGCTGTTCATGGACGACCATTCTCTGCCTGCAATTGGGGTTCCCGATACCGATCGACGAAACCGGTTTGCGATCCCGAAAATCGTCTGTATCAATGCGCGATCGTCTGAGGAATTCGTCATGCCCGGTCTATTCGACGTCAGTAAAGAAACCATTCTCATCACCGGCGCCTCGCAGGGGCTGGGGCGGCAATTCGCGCGGGTTCTTGCCGCGCATGGCGCCGCGGTCGTGCTGGCGGCGCGCCAGACCGCCAAATTGAAAAGCCTCGAGGAAGAAATTCGCGGGCAGGGCGGCCGCGCCGTCGCGGTGCAGTTGGACGTGACGGACATCGCCTCGATCGCAACGGCAGTTGATGGCGCGGAAGCCGCGCTCGGGCCGGTCAGCGTGCTCATCAACAATGCCGGCATCGCGATTGAAAAACTCGCGGTCGACCAGACCGAAGCGGATTGGGATTCCGTCATCAACGCCAATCTCAAGGGCGCGTATTTCCTGGCGACGGAAATGGCGCGGCGGATGATCGCGCGAAATCAGGAAGGCAATATCGTCAATATCGCCTCGGTGCTGGGCCAGGGCGTGATGAAGTTTCTCTCGCCCTATACGATCTCCAAGGCAGGCATCATCCAGGCCACCAAGGCGATGGCGCTGGAACTGGCCGGCAACCGCATCCGCGTCAATGCGCTGGCGCCAGGCTATATCGACACCGAGATGAATCACGATTTCTGGTCGACACAAGCAGGCGAGAAACTGACCAAGCGGATTCCGCAGCGCCGGGTCGGCGCCGAATCCGATCTCGACGGCGCCATCATGCTGCTCGCCTCCAGCGCCTCGCGCTACATGACCGGCACCGTGGTGACGGTGGATGGCGGGTTCTTGCTGAACTGAATTCGTCATGCCCGGCCTTGCTCCGGGCATCCACGTCTTGACGGTGTAGTGACAAGGAAGACGTAGATGGCCGGGACGAGCCCGGCCATGACGAAGAAATCAATTCACCCGCATCTCCGCCTTGATCATGTCGGCGGCCTTCTCGCCGATCATGATGGTCGGCGCGTTGGTGTTGCCGCCGATCAGGGTCGGCATCACGGAGGCGTCGACGATGCGCAGGCCTTCGAGGCCGTGAACCCTGAGCTTCGGATCGACCACGGCAAGAGCATCAGTGCCCATTTTGGCGGTGCCGACCGGGTGGTAGACGGTATCGACGCGGGCGCGCAGCACGGCACGGATGTCGTCGTCACTGCGCACACCTTCCGTGAACATGTCCTTTTTCTGCAACGCGCGTAACGCCGGCGCCTCCAGCAGCCGCCGCGTGACCTTGAAGCCAGCGACCATGGTTTCCAGATCGGCAGCATCGCCAAAAAAGTTCGGATCGATCAACGGCGCCGCAAGAGGATCTGCGCTGGCGAGCGCGACATTGCCGCGGCTCTTCGGCCGCAGCAGGCAGACATGGCAGGTGAAGCCCGTGCCATTGTGGCGCTTGCGGCCATGATCGTCGGCCAGCGCCATGCCGAAATGCAGCTGGATGTCGGGCACGTCGAGGTCGGGGCGGGTTTTCAGGAAGCCGCCACATTCGGCGAAATTCGAAGTCATCGGCCCGCGGCGTTCGCGGCGGTACTGGCCAATGGCACGCAGCAGCCGCGGCAAGGCCTTCAACGAGATGCCATTGAAATTCGGATTGTCCGACATGTAGCCGAAAACGAAATCGGGATGGTCCTGCAGGTTCTGTCCAACGCCGGGCAGATGATGCACGCTGGCGATGCCGTGTTTTGCAAGCGCAGCGCCGTCGCCGACGCCCGACAGCATCAATAGTTGCGGCGTCTGGAACGCGCCGGCGGAGACGATCACCTCGCGCCGGGCGCGGATCTGCTTCAACTCCTTGCCTTGCCGGTATTCGACGCCGACCGCGCGCTTGCCCTCGAACAGGATGCGGGTTGCCTGCGCGTGGGTTTCGACGCGCAGATTGGCGCGGCTGCCCATATGCGGATGAATATAGGCGCGCGCCGCGCTCCAGCGCTCGCCGTTTCTCTGCGTCACCTGGTAGATGCCGAGGCCTTCGTGGTCCTCGGCATTGAAGTCCTCCCGCAAGCGAAACTGCGCTTCCTGCGCCGCCTGCAGGAACGTCTGCTGCACCGGATTTTCGGTGCGCAATTTGTTGACGGCGAGCGGGCCGCCCTTGCCGTGATACTCGCCGCCGAAATCGGTATTGTCTTCCGAGCGTTTGAAATAGGGCAGCACGTCGGCGTAGGACCAGCCGGGATTGCCGAGCGACGCCCATTGATCGTAGTCGGAACGGTGGCCGCGGATATAGACCATCGCATTGATCGCGGAAGAGCCGCCGAGCCCCTTGCCGCGCGGCTGATAGCCGATCCGGCCGTTGAGGCCAGCCTGCGGCACGGTGTTGAAGGCCCAGTTGTTGACGTTGCCGGCGACCATTAGCACCAGCGCGAACGGCGTCGTCACCACCCAATTGTCGTTCTTGCCGCCGGCGTCCAATACCGCCACCGAGGTGTTGGGATCCTCGGAAAGCCGGCCCGCCACCGCGCAGCCGCCGGAGCCGCCGCCCACCACGATAAAATCGAACGCATTCGTCACGTGTATCCCCCCAATTCTCGTGTCCGGCGCGTATCGGCCGGGCTCTTCTTCTGGTTCCAAATTCTGCTCCGAAGGCTGGGCTTTTGCCGTCTTTCTGGCAAGAGCGCGCTCGCGGGCGGATTTGGCGGGTTAAATCCGCGTTTTGGCCGTCATAAAATCCTCAAAAGTCGCCCGCTGGGCCTTTCCAAACCGGGCTTGCGTTGGTACATACCCCTCGCACCCAACGGCGTTCGCCCGGGTTGCCTTATCAGGAAGCCTCCGGACAGGTTCGATCGGCGCCCTCAGGCGTGGACCAAATTCGTTCCGGCATCGGTTTTCGGCAAGGCGTGTAACGGTTTATCGCGGGGTGGAGCAGCCCGGTAGCTCGTCAGGCTCATAACCTGAAGGTCATAGGTTCAAATCCTATCCCCGCAACCAGTCAACAAGCCCTTGAAAATATTCCGTTTTCGAGGGCTTTTTGCTGTCCGAATTTTGGCTCGAAAATTCGTTCGTGGAAGCGGCAGAAGGAAAGGCGGAGCGTAAGGTCGACCGCTTGGACGCAAACCAATGACTCAATAATAGTCATCGGAGGCCCGCTGCGAGCGCCGCCATTGACGCCATGATCCTGCGTCGCCGGCTACGCCTGCTTGAAACCAGGGTCAGGAGTTCGAATGCCATCGCCACGTTTCAATAAGCGCGATGGTTGTTGCGATCGCTGCTTCTGTCGGCCCAAGCATGCTGATGAAGACAACACTGGTGATGACGTTGACGGCCGCGCTCAGGATCAGCAGGTCCGGGCTACGGCGCTCGATCATCGTCAGGACGGACAATTGCGACTGGTTGATCCGGGAGATGAGTATCGCAGCCCCCACTGTGGGGAGCGACGCGAGTCCATGGAGTGGCGAAAGGAATGGGTCGGTGCGATCTGATCAGCCAGGCACTTTCAGTCTGCCGGCACATCGCCAATGCCGCGAGAGTGGTTCGATTGTTGATTGCGAGCTTCTGATAGATGTTGTGCAGATGGACCTTGATCGTACCATCGGAAATTTCCAGCCAGTGCCCGATCTTCTTGTTCGAAAGTCCTTCTGATACCAGCTGCATGATCTGCCGCTCCCGCTCCGTCAGCATGGAGAGTACATCCTGAGTGTCACCGTTTCGCACACGGCGTCCTTGCACTTGTCGGGGTTCTTCGCCCGACGACACGAAGGGCAACATTCTCCGGCCCGCTGCTACCTGCCGTAAGCAGCGGATCAATGTCTCAGGCGACGCATCCTTGGGGACGACGCCATAGGCGCCCCTGGCTGCGGCGGTTGCCAATTCATGCGCTTCCATCGATGCGGTGAGCAAGAGCACCCGTGTGCACAATCCTTCCGACGCTGCGGTCGCGAGAATTTCCAGTCCGGACAGGCCTGGCATGGAGATGTCGAGGAGCGCTATGCTTGGAGACAGCTTCCGAATGGCTTGAATACACTCGGTGCCATTGCAGCAACTTGCCACAATATCGAAATCGTCCTGCTCGCGGAGCACACTGATGAGACCGCGCAGAAATACGGGATAGCGGTCTGCTAGGATAACACTCACGCAGCCCATGGTACACCAGCCCAGACAATGACAAAATTATAACACTCTTGCGTCACGGTCCAGTTATTTCCGAGCGTGGTTTGACGCAGTCGAGTCGCGTGTGCAGGAACTTCAGTTGCCGCCTGCGCGCTCGAACTGACGTGCGTGCCTACAGCGCCAGTCCATGATGGCGGCGCGCCTGGCCACCCGTCGATCATTCTGGCGCAGTCGGATACCTCAGCGTTTGGCAGATCGAGCAGCAGCTCGATCGCGCGGGGCGCGCCGATCTGCTCCTTGGCAAGCTGCTCGCGCCAGCCGCGCCAAGCACCGAACACCAAGGTCTGCTTTCGTATAACGAAAGGTATAAGCACTATGACCGTTTGATTGCATTGGACATTCATTTAGCTTTGTGACGGGCGCATGACGCAGGCGGCGGTCCGGTGGGCCGTCACCCAGCGAAGGTATGTGAACACAGCTGATCGGAGCGCGGGGTGGCGTTTCGCTGATTGAGGTTGAAGGGGGGCAGGGCAGGAAACCGACACGGGCCGGCCGTTGGGCCGTTCCAGATCAGCGAGGGCTGGCATGCAGCGGGGACCTACCGTCCCTATTGGGACCGTTCTTGTTGGGCCAAATGTGCTGCTGAGGGAAGGCTTGGCCCGGATTTTGAGTGCGGCCGATTTTCGCATCCTTGCTTCGGCGTCTGGCGTTGACGATCCCGCCCTGCACTCGCTCCCGCCAGAGCAACCCATCCTGCTCATCATCGATGTCAGCGATGATTTCGATGCGGCATTGGCGCAAATCGAGTTTTTCAAGCATCGGTATCGGGCGGGGCGCGTTGCTGTGCTGGCTCATCAGCATCAGCTGACCGACATGGTGTCGGCGTTTCGATTGGGCGCCGACGCGTATCTGGTCAAGGTTGCGACGTGCGACACATTCATCAAATCCCTCGAATTGGTCATGCTCGGTGTGACACTCTTGCCTCCGGAAATTTTGACTTTCATCTCTGAGCGGCAAGACCGCAGCCGCAATGGCGGAGGAGCAGGTCACAACGGCCATGCAGCTGACGATGAAGATGATGCTGACGACGGACACGCGAATGACGACGATGACGATGGTAGTGACGCTGGTGAAATGATCGGGTCCGAGCTTAAAACGAATGGACATGTGCCTCAAGCCGAGAGCAGCTACACGCCGCGGCTGTCGGCTCGACAACAATCCATCCTGCGCTGCCTGATCCAGGGTGATTCCAACAAGACCATTGCGCGCAAGATGGCCATCGCGGAGGCCACCGTGAAGGTTCACGTCAAAGCGATCCTCCGAAGGATTCGGGTCCACAACCGCACGCAGGCCGCGATTTGGGCGATGAGTAATGGCCCGTTCATCTCGGCAAAGGATGACGCTTCGGCTGCCTTGGAGAAGTTGCCGGAGGCGCCGTTCCCCGGTTTGGATGTCCCACAAGTGCTATCTCCGGGGCACAAGAACGGATCAGCATCGTTGCCGATGCTCAAACGCAAAGGAGCGGGCGAAGTCGCGTTGCCGAGCATCGTACGTCTCGTCAAGGATATTGGCAGGAAGAGCGATTGATCTGCTTGTGCGATGGCTGGCGACGATGGTTCCGCTCGCGCCAAATGCCGCCACGGCATCGTTGCAGGCAGCGCGAACGAGCATTGCCGCTGCTGAAACACCTGCCGTGCCGATAATGAGCATCCCACACGCGACGGACCATGAGCCAGCTCGAACCACAGCCGGTGCCCCGATCGCCGAGGATGAAGCGCTGATGGTGGCCACGTCGGCTTGCGTGCGACCGTGTCCTCGCGGGACGCTCCCTGACAGCCTGCCGGAGGAAAGGAAAGACGCGGTGAGGAAGTTCGTGATGCTCAGCCGCACGGGCGCCGCGCTGGCCGCGCTCATCATCATTGTTCTGTCCGTAGTGCCAGGCAACATGCGTCCTCACGTATTGGGAAATGATTATGGCGAGCATTTCGTCGCATATTTTTTCACGGGCGGCCTGTTGGCCATTGGATACCAGCGCCCCATGCAGTTGCTGTCGCGCGGCGTCCTGCTCACCTTATGCGCTGGCTCATTGGAGTTCGTGCAATTGTGGATCCCGGGCCGGATCGCGAGCGCAGGCGAATTCGCGACCAGTACGATTGGTGTATGGATCGGCCTTCTGGTCGTAGTTGTCGTCAGACGGGTTCATAAACGCAAGATTGCCGTTTCTTACAAATGAACCGGACTTCTTTTGCAGAATTGCGACGGGCAAGGCGCACGCAAACCGGTTAAGCCAGCTTGCACGTCAAGATGTGCCGGTCTCGGGTTTACCCGAGTTCGGTATCGCCTCGTCGCCTGCAACTTCCGCGGATGGCGCAGCGACATCCTCGCCGGCTGTCTTCGGAGCATCGGCGGGCGGCTCGCCGAGGCGGTGGCGCGCGTCATCCGGATCGACCTGGTCCGCGGCGTTTGCCGCGATATGACGCTCCAGCATCATCTGCGCCGCGGGATGCCCGTGATCGGCCGCTGTGTGGAACCAACGCTGGGCGGCACCATGATTTGCCGGCACGCCGTGAGCGCCTCCATAGACGATGCCGGCTGCAAACATGGCGGCGAGATGGCCTTTCGCTGCCGCCTTTTCGAACAATGCCAGGGCACCCGGCGGATCGCAGCCCCCACCGGTGCCGGTCAGCATCATCTCGCCGAGCGCGACCTGAGCGTCCACCATGCCGGTCTCGGCCGCGCGCGCAATCCATCTGCGCCCTTCTGCAAGATCGCGGTCCACGCCTCGTCCCTCGACCAGAATGCGGCCATACCAGAATTGCGCGTTCGGGACTCGGTTGGCGGCTTTGCGCAGCCACAGCGCCGCCTCCCTGTCGTCGCGCGGCACGCCAACACCATGAGACAGGCAGACGGCACAATTGTACGCAGCCACCAGATCACCCGATGCCGCCGCCTGCTCGAACCCCTTGTAGATACGGACACGATCGTCCTCTTCCCCCATGCCGGTGAGCAGGAGATTGCCGAGTTCGGAGCGCGCCGGCCCATCCCCGGCCGCAGCGGAGATGCGGAACCACTGCATGCCCTGCTCGGGATCGTACGGGACGCCGGCACCGGCAAAATAGAGCAGGCCAAGCGAGCGCGCCGCGCTCTTGTGACCGGCCTCGGCCGCGCGACGGAACCAACTTGCTGCTTCCGCATGATTTGGCGGCAGATTTCCGCCGGTCGCATGGAGATCGCCGAGCGCAGCGGCAGCTTCCGAATCGCCCGCGAGCGCGGCCCGACGCAGCCAGGTTTCGCCATCGGATGGATTTGCATCCACCCCGATGCCGTGCATCAGCGCCTTGCCCCAGCGTGCCTGACCCGAGCGATGGCCTTTCTCCGCAGCACGTCGATAGAGTTCCGCCGCAGCCTCTTCATCGCGGCTCACCCCGAGGCCGCGTTCGCTCATCACGCCAAGCAGATACAGCGCCGCCGGGAGGCCCGCCTCCGCGGCCTTGCCCAATTGCACGGCGACTTCGCGTTTTACCGTCTGGTCGCCGCCCTTGCGGTTCAAAGCCAGCGCATGGCCCAGCATACCCTGCGGGCAGCCGGCTGCCGCTGAGCGCTGGTACCACAGATCCGCTTCATCGAGGTTGCGCATGTCCGGGGGGCCGGAGGTCAGGATGAATCCCAACACCGCCTGCGCCTCGCCCGAGCCCGCCTCCGCGGCCTTGCGCGCCCGCCGCATCGCCGTGACGTAGTCCGGGTCTGCAATGTCGCCGACGTCGAACAAGCTCGCAGCACTCTTTGGGTCCGGCGCGCCCGCGGCGCCATGGAGGTAGATGATTGCGAGCTGCGATTGAGCTTCGACGTGGTCGTGATCTGCCGCCCGTTCGAGCCAACGGATCCCTTCGGCGCGGCTGGGCGGAACACCAACGCCATCGAGATAGCAGCGCCCGACGCGGTACTCCGCCTCAGCCAACCCGGTACGGCCGGCGCGGGCATAGAGTTGGAACGCCGGTCCGGTCTTGCCTGCGGCCATCAGCTTGGTCCCACGCCGCAATGCCACGGTCGGTGAAAATACGGCCTGCACTCTCTCGAGCGGACGCCAATCTGCCATGCGTCTCATGCTGCACACGGATCCCCTCATTCCTCGCACACGTGACAATTCGCGCATTCCCTCCGAGACGACGGCCCGTGGCAGGTCGTGCAGGCGCACGATGTCAGGATTCGACACCATTTGCCGCGATCCCGAGTTCGCTGTCACACGGTACGACGACGGCCAGCGGTTGCGCGGGCGTGACGAATCCTCCGCTCGTATGCGCCACGAGTTGCTGAACGACCCCGTCGATCGGCGCGGTCAAAACCTGTCACCTGGCCTTGTGCTTGTATCATGCGCGTCATCTCAATCGCGGGAAGCTCTACCGACACAGCGTGCGCACCGCCAGCAATGGGTGGGAAAGGTTTCACACGCTTGCCTCCGCTTCGTTCTTGTGTTGCCGCGGCGGCGGCAACCTGCATTCGATTCCGAGCTGCGGCGGTACCCGACCCACAACAAGCAGCAACACCGTCGCCAGGATGATACGCAAATCGTTCAGCACGCTGATCTCGCGACTGTAGCGCTCGTAATAGGCGAATTTGGCAGGCATGATCTCACGGCGATAGACGTCGATCGGATCGCGGTCCCGATCGAGCAGAGAATTTTCGTCGCGAAACAGGATGGCTGCGTAGTCGGTGATTCCCGGCCGCATCGAGAGAATGATCGCGCGCTGATCCGGTGTGTAGAATTTCATGAATTCCGGTACCTCGGGTCGCGGTCCGACGATCGACATGTCGCCAGCCAGGACATTGAAGAGCTGAGGAAGCTCGTCGAATTTGTGTTTCCTCAGGGCCACTCCCGCCCGCGTGATCCTCGTATCGCCGCGCACCGTAAGTGCCGTGCCGGCGCGGGCCGCGCCTACCACCATGGTGCGAAACTTGAAGATGCGGAACGGGCGGCCGCGCAGTCCGACCCGCTCCTGACGGAAGAAAATCGGGCCGGGACTGTCGAGCTTGATAACGACCGCAACGATGGCCAGCACCGGCAGCAGCAGCAGGAGACCGACAGCCGATCCCACGACGTCCACCATGCGTTTCACTGCCATCGTCCTCTGCGACGGCCAGACTGGCACCCGGCGATCGTGGTTGGATCGCATGGCACGTCACCCCAGGGTTTCGCGTACGACGGCGGCGACACGATCGACCTCGGCGTCGGTCATGCCGGCAAACAACGGCAACGTGACCGCGCCGTTGAAATAGCGGCTGGCGACGGCGAACTCGCCCGGCTCGCAGTGATAGCGCTCCTTCCAGTAGGTCATCTCATGCAAGGGCCGATAGTGGACCGATGAGCCGATGCCTTCCGCGGTCAGGGCCGCGATCAGGTCGTCACGGCTGGCACGTGCACTCTCATGGACCCGTATCGGAAACATATGCCAGGAATTAAGGTCACCGGGAGGTGCGGAAGCGGGGCACTCGATCGGCAGGCCCGTCAGTTTTTTGAGGTAGCGTTCGGCGGCCCGTTGCCGCGACGCTTGCAGCGCCTCGGCCCGCGAGAGCTGGACCACGCCGATGGCGGCAGCGAAATCGGTGAGGTTGTATTTGAAACCTGGCGCCACGACGTCGTAAGCCCAGGAGGCGCCAACCTTGCGGAATTGATCGAAGGCGTCCCGGTCGAGCCCATGCGTGCGCATTACGCGCGCACGTGCAGCGATTTTTGGATCGCGTGTCACGATCATGCCGCCTTCGCCAGTGGTGATCGGCTTGCTGGCGTAGAAGCTGAACACGCAGGCATCCGATTCCCAGGAGCCGATCAGCCGTCCGTTGCAGCGTGCCGGCAGCGCATGAGCAGCATCTTCGATGACCTTCAGGCCGTAACGGTGCGCAAAGGCCAGCACTTTGGTCATGTCACAGGGAAGGCCGCCGAAGTGAACCGGTATGATCGCCTTGCAGCGCGGCGTCAAACGGCGCTCGGCGTCATCGAGATCGATGCAACGAGTGCGCTCTTCGACGTCGACCAGCACGACTTCCGCGCCGAGATAGCGGATAACGGAGGCGGTCGCCGTGAAGGTCAGCGTCGGCACGATCACTTCGTCGCCCGGACCGATTCCGCATGCCTCGGATGCGAGATGTAGCCCCGCCGTCGCCGAATTCACGGCGACGGCCTCAACGCCGTCGCCCATGAAGGCGGCGAACTTCTGCTCAAACTCGCGAGCCTTGGGGCCGGTGGTAAGCCATCCCGACCGCAGCGCCGCTGTTGCCGCCGCGATCTCTTCCTCGCCGATGGCCGGCCGGAAGCACGGTATGCTGGCCGGGGCGGTGCGCGCCGTCGGTGCGGGCGCTTTCGATACGCGTCGAGGCCGGGTGCGCAGACCTGCCGGCATCGATGAGCGTTGTGGGCGAAGATACTGCATGGATTGCCCCCTAGGCGGCCGATCGGTTCACGGTGGAATCGATATGATCGATGTTCATCAGCTCGTTCTCCCAGCCGGTGAGCTTGAAGCTGCCGAAGCTCTTGGCTCCACGTTCCTTCAAATAGAGAACGTTACTGTACGTCGGCAGCGAATAATGGCCGACCTGGTTGGAGCGCACGATCGCGAGGACCTGCGCAATGCCGCGCTCAAGAGTCCAGGCGGGTTCGAATCCGAGCCGGGACCGGATCTTTTCGAACGAGACCCGGTAGTTGCGTTTGTCGACGAACGTGTCGTCGGACATGATCTCGGCGTCGGGTGCCTGCCTGTTGATGAACTCGGCGACGTCGCCCAAAGTGTAGTTCTGCGCGTCGCTCCCGACGTTGAAGACTTCGCCCGCGACCAGGTCGATCGGCGACCGCAGCGTCATCGTGATCGCTTGCGCAACGTCCTCGACGTGCACGAAGGGCCGCCACTGATCGGCGCCAAAGACGGTGATCGCTCCATCGCGGACGGCCTTGGCGCAAAGCAGGTTGACGACCAGGTCGAAGCGGGTCCGGCCGGAGATGCCGTAGATGGTGGCGAAACGCAGGCAGGTAACCGCGAAGTCGCGATCGTTGAGGCTCTCGAGCACCGCTTCGGAGGCAACCTTGCTGCGCGCATAGAGCGATTGCGGATTGAAATGCGCCTCTTCGTTCACGACCTCGTCGCAGGCACCGTAGACCGAACAGGAACTCGCGAAGATGAACCGGCGCACGCCGCGTGCCTTGGCTATTTCGCCGATGACCTTGGTTGCCGTCACGTTCACGTCGACTGTGAGATCGGTATCGACCGCACAGGCCGGGTCGCCCACCAGCCCGCCGAGATGGATCACCGACCCCACCCCGCTCACCGCGCGGGTAAGCGCTTCGATATGACGGAAGTCCTCGCGGATGATGGTGAGATTCGGATGTCCGGCGACATGAGACAGCGTTTCTTCACCGTAGTGCATGGCGTCGAGAACCGAGACCTGCAAACCCAGGTTCAGCAGCTTTTCGACCAGGGATGAGCCAATATAACCTGCGCCGCCGATGACAAGCACTTTGTTCTCGTCGGCCTCCTCATGCTGCCCGTTGCCGTCTCCACGCCAATTCTCCATGCGCAGCACTGCCGAACCGACACGTGCGAGGGAAAGCGGAATGACAGAACCCATGATGGTCGTGGCCAGCACCCCGAAGCCAAGGCCGGTCGGCGGCTTCACCAGTGACAAGATCGCGCCGGCGATCACCAAAAGAGTGAGATTGACCGCAGCGATCAGGCAAATCTTCGCCAACAGGCTATAGCTGCGCGTGCACGTATAGAGCCCGACGGCGATGTAGGCCGCGAGTGCCAGGACCGAGAGTAGCCCGATCAGCGGCATTATCCTTGCTGAATCCCGGGCGGCCAGCGCGGCCAGGTCATTGCCGTCAACAATGAGCCAGCCGAACAGAAACGCAATCCAGATCGAGCCGATGTCGGCGGTGATGCGCAGAGCCGTGCCCAGCGTCAGCCGTAACCCGGAAAAATTGCGAAGAAAATTATGAAACAATGCGAGATGATCAAATGGATTCGGCCTCATCATGAATGGAGTCGGCGTCAGCATGGCCATTATGTTTCTCCCGGGAGTCGGATCATTGCTGGTCGCTTAGGCGAGATCTGCGGACGCGCTGGTGCACAGAGATGCGAGCAGATACAAACAATGCGGGCTCGCGCCCCGAAGTGCTTCGCCGCGCCGCTTAGGCAGGAGAGCTTACTCTCCCGCGCGTTCTCGCCGCATGACTACCCCGGGTTATGACCAGCAAGTGTTAGAAGGCGCGCGTCTCAGCGTGCACTTGCCCATAAATGGATAGGGTCGATCCGTTCTCATGCGCGATCCGGCCAAATTGCCCAGCGCGCCAGCCACACGAGGCAACGTGACCTGTGCGCCCGGCCGGCGTCGATGTGCAGAGCAGCCGCGGCATGCTGCGAAGCCGATAACAACGCGGCTGCATAACCCCATCTGGGTATACTCCCTCATACACAAAGGGTTTCTAGGCTCGCCGTGGTAGTTATTACCCTCGTGTAGCGAGACTTCGCGCTTTGTCGCGGATCCATGCAGCAAGGCGACCCGAGGCACGCGCCATGGCCGAAACGATTCGTTTGAACCGCGATGCCGGCGATCCTCGGCTTGCGCCATCGCCTCATCACACAAGAGAAATGAAAGCGATGGATCTTTCGGCGCGGCCGACACCGCGATCGGCCGACGGCGACCTGTCGCGGGCAGCCACCGGACACATCGTGCCGCCATCCCAGGACGCAACATCGGCTGCCCGGCAGGAGGATGTGATAGCCGCCGAAGCGCCGCTGCCCAAACTGCGGGTGCTGTTCGTGACCGAGGACGATCCGCTTTACGTCATTCGGTTTTTCGATATTTTTTTTGCAGAGTATCCGCGTGAAGACATCGAAATCTGCGGCATCACGATCGACCGGGCGTTCCACGAACCGATGTGGAAGACGCTCCGCCGCATGCGCGGCCTCTATGGCCCGTGGGGGCTTTTTCGTCAGGGCCTGCGCGTCATCGATGCCCGGCTGCGCGGCCGTTCGATCGAATCGCTCGCCGTATCCACGGGAGTGCCCGTTGTCCCGGCGCGATCGGTCAATCAGCCGGAATACATTGCGCAAGTCCGCGCCATTGCGCCGGACGTGATCGTATCCGTAGCAGCGCCGGAGGTCTTCAAGCCTGAAATTCTCGGCGTCCCGCGGCACGGCTGCATCAACATCCATTCCGGGCGGCTGCCGACCTATCGCGGCATGATGCCGACCTTTTGGCAGATGCTGCGAGGGGAGCGAGCGGTAACGATGACAGTGCACCGCATGGCCGAGAAACTCGATGCGGGAGACGTGCTGGCGACACAGGCTTTCGCCATCAGGACATTCGATTCGCTCGACCGGGTCATCAAGGGCACCAAGTGCGAAGGTGCCAAGCTTGTCATACGCGTGCTGCTCGACTTGCGCGCGGGCCGAGCACAGTCGAGCCCGCTCGATATGAATCATGCCGATTACTTTTCGTTTCCCAAACCTGAACACGTGCGGGAGTTCCGCAAGCGCGGGCACCGGCTGCTGTGAGGCGAGTTGCGATGGCGAGCATGACCACCAAGTATCCGGATTCTCCCGAGGCCGCGCTGTCGATCGACGTCGAGGACTGGTTCCACACTGACAACCTGAAGGGTGTGATCGCGCGCGAGGCATGGGAAGGATGTGAGCTGCGGGTCGAGCGGAACACGATGCGAATGATGGAGATTCTCGACGCGCGCAAAGCGCGTGCTACCTTCTTCGTGCTTGGATGGGTGGCCGAGAAGTGTCCGGATCTCGTGCGCACGATCGCCGCGGCGGGCCACGAGGTAGCGTCTCATGGGTATGGTCACGAGCATGTTTACTCGCTCCGGCCCAGTGAGTTTCGGTCAGACGTCCTGCGGTCAAAGGGATACCTCGAGGACCTGACCGGCAAGGCGGTCCGCGGCTACCGCGCGCCTTGTTTCTCCATCACCGAATGGGCGATTCCGATCCTGCAGGATGCAGGGTTCGACTACGATTCCTCCGTCGTGCCGACCGTCGCGCACGATCGGTACGGGCGACTGAACGGCATGCACGCCGGCCGGCCGATCGTGTCGCTGCGCGAGGGCTTCTACGAAGCAGGCATCTCGTGCATCCGAGTTGGAGTGGGAAAGCGTGGGATCCCTTGGGGCGGCGGTGGCTATTTTCGGCTCGTTCCCTACGCGCTGTGGCTCTTGGGCGTGCATGCGATCCTGCGCTCCGGGACGCCTTACATCTTTTACATCCACCCGTGGGAGATCGATCCCGGCCAACCGCGGGCGGCCGGGATCAATGTCGCCAATGGATTTCGCCAACGCGTCAACCTCCATCGGTGCGAAGACCGATTCGCCTCGCTGGTTGGCGCTTTCGAGTGGATGCCGATCTGCGATCTCATCGACCGATGGAAGGCGGGTCACAACGGGCAGCCGCACTAGACGGAAGTTCCCCGGCGCTTTTGGTGCAAGCCATTGAGAACGGGCATAAAGCACCACGGCACGCCCGAGCGGCTCATGCGCTACGGCAATCCGTTGCTCGCCGACGGGCGTGCGCGTGAGCGGTGCGAGCTGCTCGATGCCACCGAACGCAAGCTTCTCGATATCCAGGCTCGCGTCCGGCGCGGTAAGGACAAGATTGCGCTCGCCTCCGTCAAGCAGTAGCCAGTACGCAAACTCTCAGCCGCGCCAATCCGGGAGTTGGATCAACCGCTTGCGCTCTTCCAAAGGGAACTTCCGACTGGCTCCATGCTTGGTCATGTCTTCTTCGGCAAGCCGGCGTCCACTTCGTCGTGCCCCGCGCTCAAGGCGGGGAGGTCATCGCTCGCTAGCCCTGCGCGCAAGGGTGTTGCGCATCGCGAGACGGAGAACCAGGTCAAGAGCACCAGGGCGATCTCTTCGCCAGCCAACCAGCTTGGGGCCGCGCTGTCCTCGATGGCTTGCGTCTTGCTGCGCAAGCTGGGTCGAATTGAGCTCGTCCACGCCCAGTCGGGAATTCCGCGCCAGCAGCTCCGCATACAGTGCGACATGACGAGTGACAATCGCCCGCAGGCTGAATTTCTGCGCAACCAGCTCTTCAGCACGATCGGCCATGGTTCCCGCCGTCTTCCGGTCACGAAGCAGGTCGATGATCCTCCCCGCCAGACGATCGGGGGCGTGCGGTGGCACCAGGAATCCGCTCCAGCCGTCGCGGATCACCTCGCAGCAACCTGGCATGCTTGTCGACACGATCGGGAGGCCGGCAAGAGCTGCCTCAAGCAGTGCGCGAGGCACGCCCTCGCGATACTCCGTCGGGAACGCAAAAACGTCGGCCAGCCTGAGCAGTGCCGGGACGTCGGATCGCGGTCCAGTGGCGATGACATAGGGGGCATGCTCGTCGATCTCGGCTTGCGTGACCGCAAGCGGTCCCTCGCTTTCACGCGGCCCCACCAGCAGGAACTTCACATCCGGGCGAGCCCGATGCACCAACGCCGCTGCCTTAAGCAGTGTCGGGATTCCTTTATGCCGCGTCATCCGCGTGACGGTGATGATGACCGGGGAGGTGCCGAGACCGAGCTCTCCGCGAAGCTGTTCTGTAGGAGGGGACTCGGCAAAGGCCCGTCTGAATCCCTCGACATCGACCCCGCCGCCTCCGGCCGGGATTACGATGCCGTTTTTCCCTGTCATCCTGTGGCGTTCGAAAAAGGCTCGATCCTCGTCCATCTCGAACACAGTGGCGGCAGTCGATCGGGCCGCCGCTCGATGCATCGCGCGATACACCGGACGAGCCGCCAAGGCGAGCGGCGAGCGCGACGAGTAGACCCAAGCCCGCCCGCAGATCGTGCGCACGATCGCAGGATGGTTCATGGCGCGGGCGGCCAAGGGGAGGAGCAAACATGGTTTGGTGTCGAAGCCCTGCGCCAAATCCGGACAGACGTCACGAAGGATCGTCGAGAGTGTCTTGAGTGCCGTCCAATCAGAAGAAGGATTCATGAAACGCTCGAAGCGGAAGGGATGAAAGTCAATGCCGGCCTTGTCGAAAGGCGTGCAATCGCCGCTGCCCGCTGCTGTCACCCGAAACCCGCAATCCCTGACGGCGAGGATGAAGGGAATTCGCAGATGATGATCACTACCTCCAACGTAAAGCACATGCGGGGTCAACATAGCGCTCTCCCTTTGTTCCTGGTTGCTGGTACTCGGCCCGACGGCGGCCGGCCCTCATAGAGCAGACCAGACGGCTCCTACTACTGTTCGCACGGTTTCATCCAGCGGCCGGCTCGTATCGATCCGGATCGCTAGCGTTCCGGAGGAATCGGGCCGGCTCTCCAACTCCCAACGTCGCCGCACCGCCGCGGCATCCGGGCCGCCCTGCTTCAGCCGCCGCGCGTCTCTTTCGATTGTCGTCTCGATCGGAGCCTCCAGGCGAAGGAGGAGGCCCGGCTTGGGCAACCCTTTGTAGAGGGCACGCTCACGGTTCATCAGCCAGCGCTTCAGTGGAGAGCTGCATCTTGCGAGCGCCGCTTCGTCAAAGCAGCAGCTGTCGATGGCGCCAACGATTTCCGAGGGATACCGGTCCGAGATGACGACAGAGCCGGCGGTCGCAGCTCGCAGCGCCCGGCTAAGCAGCTTGCGGCGATCATAGGCGAGGAGGGTCATCCGGAGGATGTACAGCAACGAATATCGCTTCTCCCGGCGGCGCTCAGGCTTCTCGTACTCGCCGGCGCGCTCCTTCGAGAACAGGAGGCGCGCCGCCGGCACAAGAAGGCGAGGTAACAGAGTGAGCGCCGTCGCGGGCGGCTTGCCGGCGTGAACGCAGAGCACGTCGAGATGCGGGCCTAGCCGAGTTGCCAGCGCATGACCGATAGTGGATTTGCCGGTCGCCTTCGGGCCGACGAGCGCAACGATCATGCCGCCCGTCTGCAGCACCAGGTCTCTGCGACGCCGGAACCGTTTAACAAGCAAGGAGAGCACCCGCCAGAGCCGGGAAACCGCTCCAAGCATCGGGCTCAGCCTCCGCAATCCGCGCAACCGCCGGGCGACGCGCCAGCCAAGGACGATGCGTCGGGCCACGGCGCGCTCGGCCTCGATGGCATCCAACAACTGTCGAAACAGCGGTGGGTCGATGCTTGGGAACCAAGCGGTGCAAAGCGCCTCAGCGCGCTCCGCATTCGCCGCTTCGCGGAGCCAGCCCAGCTCCCTCGAAACCGTTCGATAGTGGCGATTGGCGATCAGGATCTCGATCGGACCGACGTGCTTAAGCGCGATCCGGAGCGCGAATAGCACGAGTTCCGCTTCGGGCGTGGGGACCCTCACACCATGCAAGTAGCGGGTCTGCTCCAGAAGGTATCTTTCGATCGGCAGCCGGTAGCTCTTGACCAAGCTGTCGCCGCTGACGATCTGAAAGTAGGCGTGCACATGCACCGACGCGGAACTCGTCTCGTCGAGCCCCACCGCGTGGAAGACGCCTGGATGCCCGATGCCGGAGCGCGACTGCGTCAGCTTTAGGCCATTTTCGAGCAAGGCTTCGTAGAAGAGCCTGGCATCACGCCGGTCAACGAGGAGATCGATGTCTTCCGCCGCCGCAAGCGTCTCTTCAAGGCGGATATTGCTTTTCCAGTGACAGTAGCGAATGCCTTTCTGCTCAAGAGATTTGAAAAAACTCCGGATAGCTGCCTTGCTCGATAGAGCTGGTCCCGCGTCGTTCGATTGAACCGATACGGTCTCTCTCTCCGAGTTCGAGGGGACCGCATAGTCCACCTCAACAGATCCCCTCTCGTGACGCATCGCAGCACCTCCGGCAAAATCAGATCCCACAATCTGCCGCGCGCCTTCTTCGCGGCATGGCTTTGAACGAAGCGAACAAGCCTGGCATCAGGTGCAGGCGTTTGTGGATGAAGACGCCCATCGCGACGTTCCAGGCGATAAGGGCTGCCGTCATGACGAGGGCGACCCCTGTCGTTCCGAGCAAATCGATCATCAGCATGCAGGCGATGAAGCTCGAACCGGCGCATATGGCGAGTATCGCTGCGCCAGTGCGCTCGTGTCCGGTCATCGTGATGAGGTGCTGTTGAGGTCCGCATGCGGCAGCGAACACATGGCCGAGAACCAGGATTGTGACGATCGGCGCGCCTGCCACGAAATCGCGACCGAACCACGCGAGGAGAGGCTGCTCGAGCAGCAGCAGCGGGATGGCGGTGAAGGTTGTGCCGAGAAGTGACAAGCAAGCTGCCTTGGCGCTGAGCGATTGCAGCCCCGCCTGATCCCCCCGGGCGAACAACGCCGAGACGGTGGGCGCGAACACGGTGGCGACCGCCATCCGCGGCAATGCCGTCAGGATCGCCATGCTGAAGGCCACGGCGAAGATGCCTGCAGCCCGCGTATTGCCGGCCAGACCGAGCGCGATGACGCCGGAGCGGGTCATCAAATTGTCCGCGGCCATGATCACCGTGAGCGGCAACGTTGGCCGCCACCAGTCTCCGGCCGCATACGCCGGCTTCGCGTGGCCGAGGGAAGGCGGACGCAGGTGACGCAGGAAGTAGCGGACCAGGCCGAGCATGACGAGCGAGCTGACGAGCGTCGCCCCCATCGCCAGCGTGGCATCGAGACGGTAGAAGTTGCCCCAGAAGGCGACGGCCATGATCGCCAGCAACAGACTGTCGCGGACAACACGTTCCGGCGCGAGAGCCGCTACGACTCCGCCGAAGGCACGAACGACCGAAGCTCCGATGAGATGCAGCGCAAGAAACGGCACCGCTGCGATTCCCAGGAGGAACGTATAGGCGAGCTCGGGTCGCATCGAGCCGTGCAGGGCGAGGATCCCGCAGACGCCGATTAGGACGATGCCGGCTGCGGTACCCGCCGCGCCGCGCTCCGAATACTGGATGACGCCGCTGACCAGCCCCCATTCCTCCTTGGCCTGGTAGGCCGGCACGAAGCGCAGGAGGGAGACGTGGAAGCCCAGTGTCGAGGAGTACCCCAGCAGAGTCGCCCAGGCCAGGACATAGGCGTAGACTCCATAGCTGTCCGGGCCGATGATCCGGGCGGTTACGAGCTGCGCCACATAGCTTAGCCCGGCGCCGACAACGAACACGGCGAGCGCCGCAATGCTTGCACGCGCGAGCGGCTGGCCCGGTCGGTCTTCCTTAGACATGGCCTTGAGGGGGGCCGCTCCCATGGCTGGCGTGAAGCCGCCCTTGAGCGTCTCTCCGGTCGCCGCGGCATCGACCCCGATAAGGCGTAAGTCGGAATTGCGCGTCATCTGGCGACTCGGACGATGCGTTGTCTCTCAACAAGGGATCGATTGACCGGATCTGTCTCCTCGTCCCAGGACGACCTCGCCTCTCGCATGATCCGATCGACCGCTTTTTCAAGCAGTCGTCGGTCCAGGGAGTTCACATGGATCATACGGCCGCCTTGCTCCTGAAGCACATGGGCCACCTCATTGGTCGTCTCGATTTGCTGAAGATTTGTTTGCAGATCGAATTCGAACAATCGCTCGAGCGCGCCTTGGCGGCCCAGACGCGCGCGAAGGCGAGCCTCCAGTGTTTCCCGGGGCGCGTCGAGGCGAATGAGAAGGTTCGGGCGCGGGATCAACGCCAGCCCGCGCACAATGACGCTTCGATCGACGGACCGGGCCAGCAGCGCCATCGAGCACAGCGCCGTCAGGAAGCCCTGGTCGAAGATGACGATCCGATCAGATGTGCTGGCCATCTTCCAGGAGCGGGATAGCAAGGAAAGAAATCGGCGATAGCGAACCGACCACAAAAGACTGCGAGGCGGCATGAGGTCCATCAAGCTCGCGGAGAGTTCGTCGCTCCGCGCGCCCGCGAGCAGAACAGGCACGGCGCTGACCAACTTGGCCGCCCTGCTCAGAGGGGCGGCCAACGCACTTCTGCACCACGACAAGGCTCGTGTGCTGTCGACCTGGATCGAGCCACGTTCCGCCGGCCGGGAGCTCGCAATCAGCTGGACGTCGAAGCCATTCTTCTCGAGCGCCGTCGCCAACGCGTGCGCGAGAGTGGTTTTTCCTGCTGCGGGTGGGCCAAATAGCTCAATGATCATCGGTAGAACCTTGCGTGGATGCGATCGCGAGCAGGCCTCGTCACGCCGCAGCCGATGGCGCGCTACGCGTAAAGCAGCCCGGCATGGAGGTCGATCTCGATCAGCCGGCCGTCGTTGTGGCCGTTCAAAAGGCCCGCGTCGGCGACATAAAGGTTCAGTTTGGCCGGATCGTCATTGGGGTCGCTGCTGGGCGCCAATGTCAAGCCCTGGATATCGACCCCTATATTGCCGGTGGGATTGCGATAGTTGGAAAGCAGAGTGATGTCATCCAGGACCGCGCCACTCCGGTTGACGACCTTGATATCGAAATTGTTGCCACCGACGAAGAACACGTCGTGGGCGGCATCGTAGGCGATCCCCTCGGGACTGCCTTTAATTTGCCCCTGGACCGCTGTTGTGAGGTCAATGGTAGAGAAGATTTGCGAGCCGGTGGCGTCGGTTTCGATGATCTTGGGCGCTCCGAAGTCTCCACCATTCACGATGAAGACGTGACCGTTGTTGGGGTTCACCATCACGTCTTCCGTGTCGGTGCTGCCCAACGCCTGGGCTGAAAACTCCCCAAGCTCCTTCGTGGGATTGGCCGGGTCGACCCATTCGATCTTTAACTGGTCGTCGTCGGCTATGTACAGCCGGCCGGAGCTGGGGTCGAACGCCAAGCCCGCCGGCTTATAGCCGAACGCCAAGTACGCCGGCTGTAGGCCCAAGCCAAGCGAACTCACGCCGTCGGGCTTCAGGGTGCCGTCAAGGTTCAGCGCGAACAGGTTGTTCACATGGCTCAATCCGTTCGGGTCGACCATAAAGAGAGTGTCCAAGCCGGGCACATAGGCCAGCCCGAACGGGTCTTGGCTGCCGAATGCCGCCGTGTCGGTGATCGCGACAACTTCGGGGGGCAGCGGCGCGATTGAGCCACTGGCCGTGCTGCCGGCAATGGAAAGCGCCGTGCCGGTGGTCGCGCCCACGGCCGAATCGACGTGGAGGTTGAAGGACTCGACGGCCGGCACGTCATGATTGAGCACATTGATCAAGACGGTGGCGCTGGTGCTGCCAGTTGGGATCACCATCTGGCCATGCGAGACGCCGACAAAGTTGCTGCCGGCCACGGCCGTGCCGTCGATCGTGGAGTAGGTCAGAAGCACGTCCTCGTTCGTCGGGCCAGACAGATCGATCGTGAAGCCGACCTGAGCGTCCGCACGCTGGGGTATCGGACCAGGGCCGGCACTCACCGTCACGGTAGGAGGCGTGCTAAAGACGAAGAAGTCGGCGGCGCTCGGCGTGGCGTCCAGGTTGAAGGTGGCGAGCGCGACGCCGTGTGAGGGGCCCGCGCCATCCGCATCCCACATCAGCGTATGGGTCGAGGCCGTGGACGAGAACACAAACTGCCCGTGACCGGACGACGTGCCCTGGACGGTGCTCGCCGAGCCGGCCACGGCCGCGAAGTAAGCGGGATCCAGAATCAACTTGCCGGTTCCGTCATCGACCAGACCCTGGCCCAGGCTCAGTCCATAGTCGCTGGCGTAGATCCCGATATGATCATGATCCGCGGCTGAGAAATCCTTGACCGTGTCGGTGCTGGTGGGGTCGGGGAAGTTGAACACGAAAGTGTCCGAGCCTGTGCCGCCCCACAGCTCGTCCTTGCCCGCCCCACCGATCAGGATGTCGTCGCCCCCGTTGCCGTAGATGACGTCGCCACCAGCCCGTCCGCTCAACACGTTGGCCGCATCGTTCCCGGCGAGCCTGTTGGCGAGGTCATTGCCTGTGCCGTTGATCGCCGCCGTTCCCTTCAGAGTCAGCTTCTCGATGAACATAGGCAGCGCGTAGGTGATGGTGCTCTCCACCGTATCGATGCCGCCGTCGTCGACGCCCGCAACGGTCTGCTCGCTCACAATGTCGGCAAGATTGTCGACCCGATAGAGATCGTCGCCAGACCCCCCATACATGACGTCGGCGCCCGTTCCACCGTCCAGCAGGTCGTTTCCTGTTCCGCCATAGAGCTGGTCATCGCCGCCATTGGCGTAGAGCCGGTCGTTGCCGCCAAAGCCATAGAGCTGATCACGCCCCGCGGTGCCGTTGAGATCCTCGCCGGCGTCGGTTCCGAACATTTGGTGGAATTGAGGGACTTTCACGCCCCCCCCGGAGTTGTCGTTGGCGATGGTGCCAGTGCCCTGGCTCTTGACGATGGTGCCGCCGTTGGTCGCGCCTAGCAGGTTGACGAAGAACGTCTCATCGGGTTCGACGGTCGTGTCGCCGTTGATGGTCACCGAAATGGTCTTGGTGAGATCGCCGGCGGCGAAGCTCACCGTGCCGGTCGGCTGCGCGACATAGTCGCTGCCGGCCGTCGCCGTGCCGTCCGCCGTGGCATAGTTGACGTCGAAGGCTGCGGTTCCGCTGGTCCGGGTTACTGTGAAGGTAGCAGTCGAGGTCCCGGTATTGCCCTCTGCGATCGTGACATCGCTGATCGAGATGTTGCCAACGGTGTCGTCGTTGGCGATGGTGCCAGTGCCCTGGCTCTTGACAATGGTGCCGCCGTTGGTCGCGCCCAGCAGGTTGACGAAGAACGTCTCATCGGGTTCGACGGTCGTGTCGCCGTTGATGGTCACCGAGATGGTCTTGGTGAGATCGCCGGCGGCGAAGCTCACCGTGCCGGTCGGCTGCGCGACATAGTCGCTGCCGGCCGTCGCCGTGCCGTCCGCCGTGGCATAGTTGACGTCGAAGGCTGCGGTTCCGCCGGTCCGGGTTACCGTGAAGGTGGCAATCGAGGTCCCGGCATTGCCCTCTGCGATCGCGACATCGCCGATCGAGATGCTGCCAACGGTGTCGTCGTCGGTGATGGTGCCAGTGCCCTGGCTCTTGACGATGGTGCCGCCGTTGGTCGCGCCCAACAGGTTGACGAAGAACGTCTCATTGGGCTCGACGGTCGTGTCGCCGTTGATGGTGACCGAAATGGTCTTGGTGAGATCGCCGGCGGCGAAGCTCACCGTGCCGGTCGGCTGCCCGACATAGTCGGAGCCGGCGGTCGCCGTGCCGTCCGCCGTGGCGTAGGTTAGGTCGAAGGCTGCGGCTCCGCCAGTGCGGGTTACCGTGAAGGTGGCAATCGAGGTCCCGGCATTGCCCTCTGCGATCGTGACATCGCCGATCGAGATGCTGCCGACGGTGTCGTCGTTGGTGATGGTGCCGATGCCCTGGCTCTTGACGATGGTGCCGCCGGCGGTCGAGTTCAACAGGTTGACGAAAAACGTCTCATCGGGTTCGACAGTCGTATCGCCGTTGATGATGACCGATACGGTCTGGGACTGCGCCGCTCCGGACCCGGCGGCGAAGTTCAGCGTGTTTGAGGTCGCGACGTAGTCGGAGCCGGCGGTCGCCGTGCCGTTGGCCGTGGCATAGTCGACGGAGAATGCCGCGGTGCCGGTGTGGCTTACGGTAAACGTCGCCGTCTTGGTGCCGGAGTCGCCCTCGGTGATCGTGACATCTGTGATCGAGATGTTGCCGACCACGGGGGTGCTGGTGGCCCCGGAAATCGTGAAGTTATTGGCGGTGACGACGGCACCTGCCTGCAGCGTCGCCAGCGGAATGCCGGCGGCGGCACCGGAGCCGTCCGGGTCCCACGTCACTATGCGGGTAGTGGTATTGTACAGAAACTGGCCGTGGCCGGCGACCGTGCCCTGGCTCCCGGTTACGGTGGCGAACCAGGTCGGGTCCAGGACGAGTGTACCGGAGCCATTGTCGACGAGGCCGTTGCCCTGGCTCAGTCCGTAGTCGCTGGCGGTGATGCCGAACTTGTCCTCGGCCGCGAAATCCGTGATGGTGACGGTGTTGGCGGCATTGGCCGGGCCGAATACGAACGTATCGGCGCCTAGGCCGCCGGTAAGCGTATCCTTGCCGCCGCCGCCGCTGATGATGTTGGCGTTGGAGTTGCCGACGATCGTGTTGACCTGGGCGTTGCCCGTGGCGCTGATGGCGACCGCGGATTCGAGCAGCACCAGCCGCTCGAGGAACGGGTTCAGGGTATAGCTGACGGTGCTGTAAACCCTGTCATTGCCGCCGTCGTCGACGCCGGGCACTGTCGTCTCGCTGACGACGTCGTTCACATCGTCGACGTAGTAGTCGTCGTTGCCGGCCCCGCCGTACATGATGTCGGCGCCGGCATCACCGTGCATGGCGTCGTCACCGGCCCCGCCATACAGCGTATCGTTACCGGCGCCACCGTTAAGGTGATCGCGCCCGCCGAGGCCCGAGATGGTATCGTCTGCTGCTGTGCCGGTGAGATTGTCGTCAAGTTCGGTGCCGATAATGTTTGCCATGATCCCGACCTCCGGGGAGCGCAACTGGGTTTGCTGCTAGACCCGCAAATGAATTGCTGATGAATTGCCTTATCAAATGGGACAGGGACTGCCTGTTAACCCCGCCCTATGGAATCTATGGGCGCACCTCCGTCCGATAACAGAACTTACACCCGAGCGGACGTGAGACCGATTGCTATTCCGGGTTAGGTTGAGAAGACCCCCATCAGGATTACACATCCACACTTCGGCGACTGCGCCGCGAGGCATTTCGGGCTTCGGTCCCAGCGCCGGATGGTGGGCTATGCCAAGAGCAGCCCGCCTTGGAGGTCGATTTCGAGCATGCGGCCGTCGCTGACGTGCGACCACCCGTAATCGGCCACAAAGAGGTTCAGCTTGCCGGAATCGTCGTTGGGGTCGCTGCTCGGCGCGAGCTCCAGGTCCTTGACTGCGGCTGCCGTGTTGTTGACCTCATGGCGGTATCCAGCGAGGACGTCGAGCTTTTGCAGGATGGTGCCGCCGTGGTCGACGACCCAGATGCTCGAGCTGAAGCCGCCGCCGACGTAGAAGACGTCGTGACTGGCGTCATAGACCAGCGCCTCGGGATCCATGATTTCCGCGGGGAGGGTGATGGTCGCGTAGACCTGCGTGCCAGTGTTGTCGATCTCGACGATCGAGCGCGCTGTCGGGCCTGCGACCTGATCACCGTTCACGATGAACAGGTGGCCGTTGTTCGGATTGACCGCCACATCCTCCGGGTCGTTGCAGCCGAGGTGCTTGAGATCGAATTCCCCCAGCTTGACGGTGGGGTTGGCCGGATCGACCCAGAAGATCTTGAATTTGTCGTCGTCGGAGATGTACAGGCGACCGGTGCCGGAGTCGAAGGCCAGGCCCGTTGGCTCACCGGTGAAATTCAAGAGGCTGGATGATTCCGATGAGGTTGCCGTCGGGTTGCAGCTTCCACAGGTTCGTGGTGCGCAAGAACGGGGTCTCCTCAACTTCGGAGTCGCTGACGAAGAACCCCTGTCCGGGCACATAGGCTATCCCGGCCGGATCGGTGCTGCCGAGCGCCGCCATGTCGGTGCTCCCGACGACCGCGGGGGCGAGCGGCCCGATGGAGCCGTCGGCTGTGCCGTTGCCAATGAACAGCTCCGTGCCGCTGGTCACGGCCACGACCGAGTCGAGGTGGAGCCTGAAGGACTCGACGAACTCCGGCAGATCATCCGCGAGCAGATCGATCAGGACGGTGGCGCTGGTGCTGCCGGCGGGGATCGTCACCTGGCCATTCCTGACGCCGACGAAGTCGGTGCCGGCGACTCGCCGTACCGTCCATCGTCGAGTAGGTCAGAAGCACGTCCTGGTTCGTCGGGGCAGACAGATCAATCGTGAAGGCGACCCGAGCCCCCGCACGCTCTGCCACCGGGTCCGGCGAGCCGTTCACCGTCACGGTCGGGAGCGCGTTGAAGACGACGAAGTCGGCGGCGCTCGGCGTGGCGTCCAGGTTGAAGGTGGCGAGCGCGACGCCGTGCGAGGCGCCCGCGCCGTCTACATCCCACATCAACGTGTGGGTCGAGGCCGACGACGAGAACACAAACTGCCCGTGACCGGACGACGTGCCCTGGACGAAGCTCGCCGAGCCGGCCACGGCCGCGAAGTAAGTGGGATCCAGAATCAGCTTGCCGGTTCCGTCATCGACCAGACCGTGGCCCAGGCTCAGCCCGTAGTCGCTGGCGTAGATCCCGATATGGTCCCCGGCCGAGAAGTCCTTGACTTTGTCGGTGCTGGTAGCGTCGGGGGCGCGGAATACGAACGTGTCCGAACCTGAGCCGCCCCAGAGTTCGTCCTTGCCCGCGCCGCCGATCAGGGTGTCATCGCCACCGTTGCCGTAGATGAGGTCGTCGCCACCCTGTCCGCTCAACACGTTGGCCGCCTCGTTCCCCGCGAGCTTGTTGGCGAGGTCGTTGCCTGTCCCGTTGATCGCCGCCGTCCCCTTCAGAGTAAGCTTCTCGATGAATGCGCCCAGGGAGTAGGTGATCGAGCTCTCCACCGTATCGACGCCACCGTCGTCGACGCCGGAGGTGGTCTGCTCGCTCACAATGTCGGCAAGATTGTCGACCCGATAGAGATCGTCGCCAGCCCCGCCATACATGACGTCGGCGCCCGTTCCACCGTCCAACAGGTCGTTCCCGGCTCCGCCATAGAGCTGGTCATCGCCGCCGTTGGCGTAGAGCCGGTCGTTGCCGCCAAACCCATGGAGCTGATCACGCCTGATGGTGCTGCCGATGAGATCCTCACCGGCTTCGGTTCCGAATTTTTGGTTGAATTCCGGGACCCTCATGGGCGCACCTCTATCCGATGATAGAGGAATTAGAACGCGAGCCCGACGCGAGACCAATTGCTATTCCGGGTTAGAATATCGCCTTCAGGATTACACGGAATTCGGTGAACGCGCCGTGCACAGCCATGGCGACAACGCCGCGGGCCCTTTCGGCGTTCGGTCGCAGCGCCAATCAAGAGGGGGCTCAAGCGAGCGGTGTCTGGTGTCTATTGCGCGGCGATATCGACGCCTTCCGGACGCAAGGCGACTTCGATCACGTCACCAGGCTGAAGCTCGGTATCGGCGTCGGCGGTAAGGCGTTCCTTCCCGTTCATGCTGCTTCTGAACACGGTGATATCGGCCTTGCTGGCGCTGTCCGAACTCCGTGGAGGCCTCAGGCCAGCCAGCTGCAGTTTTTCCTCCACACTCCGCAGCTTTGCGCGCTCGCCGGTCAGCTTCACGGTGGCGTCCTGCAATTCCGCGAGCAATCGTATCTGGCGCTGATCGTCGATCTTCTCGAGTTCTCTTGCGAACTCGGCGCGCAATCTCTTCACTTGCATAAGTTGATTGGTGGTCTGCAGTTGGCGGGTCGACGAAAACAGCACAGCTCGGCGGAACTCGGCCACGCGAAAGCTCGGCAGGGCCCCGTTGCCATAGGCTGCCTTGGCCTTCTGGAACTCCTTGTCATCTGCCTGAACCCCCTCATCTTCGTCCTGCTTCTGCTCCGACAAGACCTGGGCCTGCTTGTCCGCCTGCTCTATTGATCGCCGAAGAAAGTCTTTTTGCCGTTCGTGGTCCGAGGAACTTGCGGTGCGGTGCTGGATTTCGAGATTCACGATTTGCGACATCGTCTCGTCTGGAACCGGCGCCGGCGGAATGGCTTTTTGATCGAGGTCGATATTTTCCCCGAGTTCTGTCTTGATGCGCCAAACCCGCACGTGCTCCCGCGCCAAGGTCAACCAAGTCGTGATATACTCACTGCGGAGACTAGCCGCATCGAACGACGTCGCGTTAGCCCGGGCCAGAGCAGAAAATCCACCGGCAGACGCCAGAGCCTGGCGCACGGTCATGCGAGGGCGGAACGTCTGCTCGCCAGGGCGGGTCACGTCGCCGTTGATGAAGACCGGTCTATACTCCACGATCGTCGCCGCCACCTCGTCCCGTTCGAACATCCGCGAGAGTTCCCGGCCGTCCGGTGTCCGGATGCGAAATATCTTGCTGGCCACGGCGGATTGAATTTTGCCTCGGATCTCGGAAAGCTCGACGCCTTCGACCATGAACGTGCCGATAACGGGGAACGTGATGCTGCCGTCGAGTTGGACCGGGGCACGCTGTCTCAGCTCGGGAACGCCGGACACAGAAATTTCGACAACGTCTCCGCCCTGCAAGCGGTATTCCGCTCGCGCCGGGTTGAGCGAACAGCACAGCGCCGCCGCGAGCAGGCCGGTCTTCAGGGAAATTGTCGGGAGTCGAAGGCACATCATAGCAAACAAGAAAATCATGGGTCATATGCCCGGGTCAAATGACTTCACGTTGCTGAAAGTGAACCTTGCGGGGTACTCCTTAGAACCATGTGGAGTACTACTTCCTAAGAGACCGGCACTTGTAGGTGACCGGGGCTTGCTGGGATGCCGTCACGGAGGCGCTCTCGTATACCAGGCTGCCTCTCGATGCGAATCCCAACGTCTTCCCGCACGAGTCTCAGCCTGCTGCACGTGCCCTCGGGTTGATCATTGAGCCAGCCGTGACTATCGAGCGAATTGAAAAAGGGCGAGTGTTGCAACGTTCGCCGTGCGGCTGGTGAGCATGTCCGTCAGATGCGAGCCGGTTACCCAAGAGGAGGCATAATACGGATTCGCCGCTCGCGGTATCGGCCGCTGCTCTAAGGTTCGAAGGATGAGCGACATTGCACATCCGTCCGCGCAGCAACATCAATGCGTCGCCGACGCAAATCGTGCGTTGGACCAGCCTGCGCGCCCGCCTATTGCGGGGGCAATCCCATGATTCTGGATTCGCTGCTCGCGTTCGGGCTGCTTTTGTCGACGGCGACCCAGCTGCGATTCGGCGAGACACCGTTCGGGCCAGGCGAACTGTGCCTCGCCGTTTGGCTCGGTCTGTTCCTGTGCCTTCAGGCTGGGCGGCCGGCTCGGGCATCGAATGCGGCGCTCATCCGTGTGGTCGCTTTCTGGCTGGTCCTGATCGTCGCCGAAAGTGTCGGGGCGATGGTGGGATTCGCGACCGAGCTGTTCTTCGACACCACGCATATGATTCACGACGTCATCGCCTATTTTTTCCTGTTTGGCCTGGCCTGCGCCATGGCTCTCGATCTGGCGAGCGATCACCATCGGCGACGCGTGACGTGGCTGGTCGTGTTGCTCGGTGCTGCATCCCTGGGCTTGCAGGTGGTTCAGGCATACGGCTTGATCGGCCTCCCGCTTCCAGTCGAGCCTTGGTTCTTCGATCGCTTGAGAGGTTGGTCGCACGACCCAAACCAACTCGGCCTCGTGGGTGCGCTGCTCACAGTGCTTTCGATTCATCTCGCGGACAACGCGACCACGCGTGTGGAGGTGATCGCGGCGACTGCTTGCGCCGTGCTCGCCTTCTCCGTCGGCGTGCTCAGCAAGAGCAATTCTTTTACCATGGGCATCTTGGCCGCGGGCGCTGTCTTTCTCGCGATCAAGTCCTCGCTGTGGCTGGAAACGTTCAAAGGAGGCCTGACGCTTCGAGCGGCGCTAGTAAGCCTCGCTCTGCTCGGGTTGCCGGTGCTCACAGTCGGTGCCCTTCCGCTCGCTCCCGCAGCGGCCGATCGTTTGGAAGCCAAATCCGAGGCGCTCTATAACGAGGATAGCCAGGGGGACTTGCGGTTTCACCTCTGGGCGGAAGCCCTCGACAAGGGCATGGGCGCCGCGATGCTGGGCCTTGGACCAGGCCCGCACTTGACGAAGAAGTCGTGGAAGCGCTCACCCCCCGCCAAGTTCGAGGCCCACAACACTCCGCTCGATCTGTTTGCCCAGGGAGGGCTGTTGGCACTTCTTGCCATCGCCGGGCTCTATGCGTCGCTGCTTCTCGCGACCACGAGAGCCAGGCTTCCGGCTCTGGCGGCGCTCTGTTGCGCCTTCGTGGTATTCAGCATGTTCCACTTCATCATCCGCCATCCAATCTTCTGGTTCGGAGTCGTCTTCTGCTTCTTGGAAGCTGCCTCCGTCTCGAAGCTCTCGTTTGGTGGAAGACGCGCAGATGAGCTCGGCTATGACAATCGCATCTAACGGCGGACACGAAGCTATGAACACACAACAGGCGACGGCACTTCACATGCGCCAGCTCATCAACCTTCTCCGTCGTCGATGGAAGCTGATCGTCGTGGCGGCCGGGGTCGCGGTTGGCCTGGTCGGGATCATCGCGCTGGTCTTCCCGCCCCGGTATACCGGGACCGCTCAGGTCATCGTCGATCCGCCGAGAGGCAGCAGCAGCGGCGCCGGTGATCTCAGCGCTGCCGGCGTGCTTGATGATGCCGCAGTTCAGACCCATGTCGCGGCGCTCCTCTCGCAAGCCCATCTCCAGCGTGTTTTTGATAGTCTTGTCGCTGAAGGGGGACCTGGGCCGAGGGAGATGCGAGGCGTGCTTGGCGCCCAGGAGTTCTCTATCGATACTTTCACGGACCGCATCAACGCGTTCAAGGACACTCGCTCGCGGATGATCGGGATCACATACACCTCCACGGATCCAGCCTTCGCCGCAACAGTCGCGAATCGGAGCGTGGAGCTCTATTTGGCAACTCTCACAGAGCGGAATCTCGCCGATCGCAACGACGCTCTGCATAGCTTGAGCAAGCGGATCCCTCTTGTCAGAGCTGAGGTCGTGCGCGCCGACGCTGCACTGCAAAGCTATCGCATCAAGCACGGCTTCTCCGAAGCGAGCCGGACGGATGCGGTCGACCAGCAACTCGTCGATCTAAACCGCCAGCTCGCCGTCGCGAGATCGGATCTCGCGGAACGGCACGCGCGACCGACTTCGTTAAGGATCGACCAAACGGTCAATCAGAGCCAGTTGACCGAGGAGAGCAGCACTCTGGAGACGCGGGTGCAAAATTTGGAGCGACGGATCGCCATTTTGCAGGACGCCAGCAACGAGGTGCGAGAGCCCGAGGCGCGGCTGCGCGAGCTGCAGCGTGAATCAACGGCTTTTGCTCAACTTTATGACAGCCTTGTGCAGCGTCAAAAGGCAATTCTCGAGGGGGGGAACGCTCAGCCGGACGTGCGTGTATTATCGTCCGCGTCTTTACCGACTCGCCCGAGCTCCTTCAGTCCGCTGCTATTTATTCTACCAGCCATGGTGCTCGCCTCAATCGGCGCCGGTCTGGTGGCGGTCCTACTCGATCAGCTCGATGGGTCGTTGCGCACCGAGCGAGACGTGACCGATGCTCTTGGCATCTCCTGCGTTGGGGTCACTCCGCTGCTCGCCCGCCGAAGTAAGCTCCACCCGCATCAGCCGGTTCCGCAGGACGCACGGTATACCGAGGCTATTCGATCGGTTGTTGCTGCCGCGCTGCAGCTGGCTAGTCCGCAAAAGTCGCCCAAGATGTTCCTCGTCACCTCCAGCGTGCCCGGCGAGGGAAAGACGACGCTGGCAATCAGCTTCGCGGCTTACGCCGCGCAGATTCAGCGCCGTGTTCTGTTGATCGATCTCGATTTCGGACACCCATCCATCGCGACCGAGCTTGGAGGAGCCGCTGACGGCGGGATCTTGCATGTCCTGGAAGGCCAACCGCCGGCTGAGCTGATAAGAACCGCTCCGGGCTTGGGATTCGATTATCTGCCTCTGTCGCACAACTCGGCGGATCCGGTCGCGATGCTTGCAGGCGAACGGGTGCCAAAGCTTCTGCGCCAACTGGAAGGGAGCTATGACTGCGTGGTGATCGACAGTGGGCCGCTGCTCAGTGCGACGGAGGCGACGCTGCTCGCGCCGATGGTCGATAAGGTCCTTTTTGCAGTCAAGTGGGGAAGCACACCGCGAGAGGTGGCGCAGAATGCGCTGGGACTACTGCGACGCTCCGCATTTGGAGGGGACGATCTGCGAGATGCCATCACTGCAGTGATTACCCAGGTCGACCTGAAGAGGCATGCGCGTTATCGGTACGGCGACTTTAGTGAAAATCTCCTGCACGTGAACCCCAATGCCGCGTGAGGTTCGTCGAGATCGGTGCGTTCGTGAAGCGTGAGAGGGATGGGGAACGAGGACCTGTATCAGCACGGAAGGCGCTGGCGTGGCGTTGGAGCAGAAGCATCATGCGTGATCCTACTACCAAGAGGGTGTTCGGCGCCTCAACCGCCGCCGCTGTCGGTGGCTGTGTCCTAAGCAGGATCGGGTTGCTGGTGATCTCAGTTACGCTCGGGGGCATGGCCCAGGCTGTTGCTGCCGAGCCGCGCGAGCCATTGCATTTCACGGTCAACTTGCGCGGCGACTTCGCCGGGGCGGCTTCGGCCGGGTTCAATCTTGCCGACGTGAGCACTCTGCCCGCGCTCAGAGCGCTACCGGAAGGGATGAAGGGTGTCTACTGGTTGGGCAATGGCTACAAAGGCAACAAAGGTGGCTGTTCGTGGCAGCTTAGTGATAGGCAGATCACCGATGCCGTCATGGCGATCAAGGACAACCCGAAGTTCAGCGGCATCTACTACATCGCGGATGAGCCCCATCCGGCGCTGTGCCCGGACGCACCGCAGCGGTTGGCGGAGCGCACTGCGCTAATCCATTCCCTCGATCCGCGCGGCCAGACGTTCGTGGTGGTTCTGAACGGTTCCACCGGCCCGACCGAGTTCGCGCAGCTGAAGGATGGGGCCGACTACATCGGCATCGATCCGTATCCTTGCAATGTCAGGAACGAGCTGACCGGGTGCACCTACGCCTCGCTCCGCCAGCGCATCGACCAGGCGCTGGAGGCTGGCATTCCCAGCACCCGCATCGTGCCGGTCTTCCAGACATTCGGGCAAGTCTGCACAAGCCCTGGCCGTAAATACTCCCCCTATTACCGATTGCCCACGGTGACCGAGACGGAAATGATGCTGGCCATCTGGGACGAGAAGGTCCCGGTGAAAGAGCGACCCTTCGACATGGCATACTCGTGGGGAAAACAGCCGACCTTGGCATGTCCTACACTGCAGATGGCGGACGGTGGTTCACATCCGGACTTGCGTTCGTTCTACAAGAATTATTTCGCACGCCTGAAGGGTGCCATTCCTCCTCGCTGACACTTCGATACTTCGCCCGAGTTGCCGAATACTTCGGATGCTCCGTGTCGCCGCTTACGTCTAGTGCCGTGGGCCGGTCTCGCCGCGATCGTGGTGCTCTCGCCGGCGCCCGGATTGGAACGCCCTGAAAAACGCGCTCGGGCTGCCTGGCCAGCATGAGCATATGCGCGCTTACTTGCTCTCGCCGCGAGCATTCGGCTTGAAGCATCGAAAAGCAACGATTTGCGCCGCCGATTTCCTCGCCGTGCCTGTCTAAGCATGGACGATGAAATCGCTGGTGTGCAGGTTTACGGCAGCGACGTTTTTCAACAGCAGGGTGTCATGACTATCAAGCGTGACCAGCGTGTCGCTACCTTGCTGGGTTTCGGTCGGAAGAGCCGAGGCTGAAATATTGCTGAATTGCCTGACGTCGACCTTGTCCACGCCCGCCAGGAAGTCGGTTATCGTGTGCTGCACCGATGGACCTGAAGAAGACGGCGCGAACACGAACTGGTCCTGTGCGGCGCCGCCGATAAGCACGTCCTGACTATTGGTCGCTAAAATCACGTCCTTGCCGGAAGTGCCTTGCAGCGTGATGTTGGGCCCCGACCCAGGCTGAGCGAAGACAAAAGTTTCAGTGTCGGCCGCTCCGAAACTGTCTTTGACGGTAAGCGTCGCGATGTCAGTCGAGGGTGGCGTAACTCCCGGGTGATACGTGACGCCCGTCGCCAAGACACTGTTAATGCTGGTCAACGAACCAGAGTTCGTCGTCGGCGTTATGCTGGTCCCCGACGCCGCAGCTCCGGTTGTCGCAGCAAGACTGAAGGTACCGGTTGAGGCAAAAGCATCGGAATCGGTAACCTGCACGCCGGACACAGTCATTGATCCGTCAGGATTTTGAACCGTGGTTAAATTGTTGGTCAAGATCGCCGGCGCCGGGTGGTTCCAAAAGAATGGGTTTGAAATCTCGAACAGTCGGCCATCGTTGACGTGCGAAATCCCAAAATCGGCGGCGTAAAGGCTCAACACCGACGGATCGTCATTGGGGTCGCTGCTCGGAGCAAGGGTCAATCCCTTTAGATTGACGCTGCCGTTGTTCAGGGGATTGCGGTAGTTGGCGAAAATATTGATGTCGTTCAAGATGTTTCCGTTGTGGTCGACCATCCAGATATCCTTGCCGTTCTCGATGCCGACAAAGAACACGTCATGGGCTGCATCGTAGACGACTGCCTCTGGATCCTTGATGACCGCCGGCAACGGGATATTCCTGATAACCTGCGTGCCGGCGCTGTCGATCTCGATGATCTTGGGATGAGCAATGTCGGAGCCGTTGGCGATGTACAAATGGCCGTTGACCGGGTTAAACCCGACTTCCTCGGGATCGTCGCCGCCGAGGGGTTTGGTTGCGAATGACGTAAGTAGGACCGACGGATTGGCCACGTTGGTGACGTTTATCTTGAAGACATCGTCATCGGTTATGTACAATTTTCCGGTGGCTGGGTCGAACGCGATGCCCGTCGGCTCGGTCGTGTAGCCATAGAGGCTGATTGCCCCGTTGGGCTTGAGCGTGCCATCGAGGTTCAGCGCCCACATGTTGGCCGCACCGCGCGGGGTGACCTCGTCGACCTCCGAGTCCACGAGGTATAGGGTTCCGGTTGCAGGGTCGTATGCAAGCCCCGATGGATCCCAACTGCCAATCCCGCTGGCGATCGCGCTCATGTCGTGAACCGCAACGACGGCTGGCCCGACCGGCGCCGTATCGTCGTTGGCGATGGTGCCGAGACCTGCGCTCTTGGTGATGGTGCCGCCGTTGGTCGCACCCGTCAGGTTGACAAAGAACGTCTCGTTGGGCTCATAGATCGTGTCGCCTCTGATGGTCACCGACACCGTCTGCGTCGAGGTGCCGGCAGCGAAGTTGAGCGTGCCCGAGGTCGCCACGTAGTCGGCAGTGCCGCTGGTGCCGGCCGTTGCCGTGCTGTTCGCGGTGGCGTAGTTTACGGAAAAGGCCGCGCTGCCGGTGTGGCTGACGGTGAAGGTGGCGACCTTGGTTCCAGAGTTGCCCTCGGTGATGGTGACATCGTTGATCGAGATGTTGCCGACGCCCCCCGCGGCGTCGTCGTTGGTGATGGTGCCCAGGCCTTGAGCGTCGACAATGGTGCCGCCGTTGGTCGCGTTCAACAGGTTGACGAAGAACGTCTCATCGGGCTCGACGGTCGTGTCGCCATTGATAGTGACCGAAATGGTCTTGGTGAGATCGCCGGCGGCGAAGCTCACCGAGCCGGACGGCTGCGCGACATAGTCGCTGCCGGCCGTCGCCGTGCCGTCCGCCGTGGCGTAGGTGAGGTCAAAGGCGGCGGCTCCGCCGGTCCGGGTTACCGTGAAGGTGGCAATCGAGGTCCCGGCATTACCCTCTGCGATCGCGACGTCGCCGATCGAGATGTTGCCGACGGCGTCGTCGTTGGTGATGGTGCCGATGCCCTGGCTCTTGACGATGGTGCCGCCGCCGGTCGGGTTCAACAGATTGACGAAGAACGTCTCATTGGGCTCGACGGTGGTGTCGCCGTTGATGGTGACCGATACGGTCTGGGACTGCGCCGCGCCGGACCCGGCGGCGAAGTTCAGGGTGTTTGAAGCCGCGACGTAGTCGGAGCCGGCGGTCGCCGTGCCATTGGCCGTGGCATAGTCGACGGAGAATGCCGCGGTGCCGGTGTGGCTCACGGTGAACGTCGCCGTCTTGGTGCCGGAGTCGCCCTCGGTGATGGTGACATCGTTGATCGAGATGTTGCCGACGCCCCCCGCGGCGTCGTCGTTGGCGATGGTGCCCAGGCCTTGAGCGTCGACAATGGTGCCGCCGTTGGTCGCGCTCAACAGGTTGACGAAGAACGTCTCATTGGGCTCGACGGTCGTGTCGCCGTTGATGGTGACCGAAATGGTCTTGCTGAGATCGCCGGCGGCGAAGCTCACCGTGCCGTTCGGCTGCCCGACATAGTCGCTGCCGGCTGTCGCCGTGCCGTCCGCCGTGGCGTAGGTCAGGTCGAAGGCTGCGGTTCCGCCGGTCCGGGTTACCGTGAAGGTGGCAATCGAGGTCCCGGCATTGCCCTCTGCGATCGTGACATCGTCGATCGAGATGTTGCCGACGGCGTCGTCGTTGCTGATGGTGCCGATGCCCTGGCTCTTGACGACGGTGCCGCCGCCGGTCGCGTTCAACAGGTTGACGAAAAACGTCTCATTGGGCTCGACAGTGGTGTCGCCGTTGATGGTGACCGATACGGTCTGGGACTGCGCCGCTCCGGACCCGGCGGCGAAGTTCAGCGTGTTTGAGGTCGCGACGTAGTCGGAGCCGGCGGTCGCCGTGCCGTTGGCCGTGGCATAGTCGACGGAGAATGCCGCGGTGCCGGTGTGGCTCACGGTGAACGTCGCCGTCTTGGTGCCGGAGTCGCCCTCGGTGATGGTGACGTCGTTGATCGAGATGTCGCCGACCACGGCCGCGACAGCGTCGTCGTTGCTGATGGTGCCGATGCCCTGGCTCTTGACGACGGTGCCGCCGTCGGTCGCGTTCAACAAATTGACGAAAAACGTCTCATTGGGCTCGACGGTGGTGTCGCCGTTGATGGTGACCGATACGGTCTGGGACTGCGCCGCTCCGGACCCGGCGGCGAAGTTCAGAGTGTTTGAGGTCGCGACGTAGTCGGAGCCGGCGGTCGCCGTGCCGTTGGCCGTGGCATAGTCGACCGAGAATGCCGCGGTGCCGGTGTGGCTTACGGTAAACGTCGCCGTCTTGGTGCCGGAGTCGCCCTCGGTGATGGTGACATCGTTGATCGAGATGTTGCCGACCACGGGGTTGCTGGTGGCCCCGGAAATCGCGAAGTTGTCGGCGGTGACGACGGCACCTGCCTGCAGCTTCGCCAGCGCGATGCCAGCGGCGGCACCGGAGCCGTCCGGGTCCCACGTCACTATGCGGGTAGTGGTATTGTACAGAAACTGGCCGTGGCCGGCGACCGTGCCCTGGCTCCCGGTTACGGTGGCGAACCAGGTCGGGTCGAGGACGAGTGTACCGGAGCCATTGTCGACGAGGCCGTTGCCCTGGCTCAGTCCGTAGTCGCTGGCGGTAATGCCGAATTTGTCCTCGGCCGCGAAGTCGGTAATGGTGACGGTGTTGGCGGCATTGGCCGGGCCGAGCACGAACGTATCGGCGCCCGAGCCGCCGGTAAGCGTATCCTTGCCGCCGCCGCCGCTGATGATGTTGGCGTTGGAGTTGCCGACGATCGTGTTGACCTGGGCGTTGCCCGTGGCGCTGATGGCGACCGCGGATTCGAGCAGTACCAGCCGCTCGAGGAACGGGTTCAGGGTATAGCTGACGGTGCTGTAAACCCTGTCATTGCCGCCGTCGTCGACGCCGGGCACTGTCGTCTCGCTGATGAAATCGTTCACATCGTCGACGTAGTAGTCGTCGTTGCCGGCCCCGCCGTACATGATGTCGGCGCCAGCATCACCGTGCATGGCGTCGTCACCGGCGCCGCCATACAGCGTATCGTTACCGGCGCCACCGTAGAGGTGATCTCGTCCTCCGAGGCCCGAGATGGTATCTGCTCCCGCTGTGCCGTTGAGATTGGGATCGTCCAGTTCAGTACCGATAATGGTTGCCATAATCCTGACCTCCAGGGAGCGGAGCGCAACTGGGATTGCTGCTACACGCGCAAAATGAATTGCCGTATCAATTGGGACAGCGACTGCCTGCTAATGGGATTGCCTGTTAGGCCTCCACAGTCTAAGCCCGTCCCATATTTTGGGTAACTCCCAACGTAGGACTACCTCACAATTCCCATGTGATCTTAAATCAGTGCTTTGTTCGGATTCGATGTATTTGCGTGGCTCTGCCGTGCCTGCGCGGGCGACGCCGTTGCTCGCGCACTTCCATCACATTCTTTTGTTTGGCCCCCTGCGGAGCATGCTCCCCTCAATGCCGCTCGATGCACGCGCTAACGCGCACAGCGGCGGTCAAGCCTGGGCGGTCCTTTAGCGGCTTGGCCTCGGCGGGCGGGAGCGGCGCATGGCCCTTGACCGACACGACGGGGCACGAGGCCAATCAAGGTCTTCAGACGGGGAGCTCGCGAGCCGTCACGTGTGTGAACGGCGTCCCAAAGGTTGCGCGTCAGTCAGCGGTTGAAGATAGCCGGGACAGGCATTGACGGCGGCGCGAACGCCTCGTGAGTGTATTCCGCTCCCGTGGGTCGGCAGGCGTTCGGGTGGAGCGCACAGCGATGCGATGACCATCAATCGTCGTGATTCACTTACTTCAAATCCAGCTGGCGCCGGCAAGCAAAGTCGCTTGAACGCCGTGGCCGCCGGCTATTTGCCGAGTCGTGCCGCGCCTTGCGTCCTTCGGTTGACGCTCTTGCGGATCAGGCGATCGTCAAGGTGATCTGCATGTGTAGATCACGCCTGGTGGTAGCGACGCCTCGATTTGCCTGATTTCGGAGATCGCCTCGACCGGCTTTGGAAGCCGCGCTTGCTCATATCCGAGGCTGATGGTTTGACCCGTGGTTGACCCCCCAAATCGCCGCCTGTGTCCGGTTATGGACCCGGATCTTGCGCAGGATCGCCTTGACGTGGACCTTCACGGTGGCTTCGGCGATATCGATCTTTCGCGCGATGCACTTGTTGGAGTCGCCCTCGATCAGGCAGCGCAGAATTGATTTCTCCCGCGGAGAAAGCTGTGGCGCGAACCCGTCGTCTGTTGTGACGAGGATCGCCTGGTTGCTTTCGTCGCCCGGTAGCGCCTCGCCGGGGTGGCTGACTTCCTTGCCGAGGTTGTCGCCTTCGGAATCCAGAACGAATGACAGGGCCGGCGGGAAAATTGTTTCACCCATCATCAGCAATTCCATGGACTTGATGAACGCATCGCACGTCATGACGTCGGCGAAATAGCCGTTGGCGCCTGCGTGAAATGCTGAAACCAGTTCGTCTAGCCGATAGTGGTCGGCCACGACCGCAATTCGACCATCCGGGTGCTGCTCCCTGAAGAGTTCGATTTGTTCGATTGCGGCGGCAAAATCATCACCGGTATGGACAACGATAAACAGTTGCTGCTCTTGCTGGAGTTTACTTGCGAGCAAATCGTCAGCGCATGATACCGAGGCCAGGATACGAAAATCTGCTGAATGCAGGATTCCGGCAAGTCCCTCCCTGAGTAAGATGCTTTTGCCAACGAGTATGGTTGAAAAAGATTGTCGCCACCGCATTGTGAGCCTCCCAGTATTGTGAGCCTCTCAGCACTTTGCGCAAATTGACGCGCGACAGGCAAAACCCCGGCGTTTCCCGTTTGGCCATCTGCCCACGGGTTCAAGGATGTTGTTTCATTGGAAGTCTTGGTGTCGACGTCTTGTGTCGGAATGTTTGGGTTTGTTCAGTCCGTGGGGCACTCCGCTTTCATTGGAATAGAAAACGTTTGGTCATCAAATTCCAAACTGCGCGCAAGCCTTCGTGAAGCTTTTATGAATATTGCAAGATGTATAGAGCCTAATCCCCAATATCCCTATATACCTTTGGTTATAGGTGGTCCAAGCGTCATAATCAACCAACGGTTGATGTCCATAATTGGAAGCGACGGCCGGCGCTGGAGATGTTCGCCAAATGGCTCGCTGCGGTTCGTCGTTGATCGCGTCCGGTCGGATTATCGCAACTTGATCCACCGCAAGGCGGACCAGGCCCCAGGCGGCCATGAAACTTGGGAGTTTGTGCAGGTCTGATCCTCGGCTCAAGCCGAGGGCCAGCAACGTGCAAGGCGCGCGCCGTACGCCAAGCTGCGGCGTCACTAATGCCTCGCCTCCACCGAGAATTAACTTTTGTGACTCCGGGGAATATTCGTGGGTGCTGAAACATTGGTGAACGAGGGAAGGGACCGAGGACCGCCCATGCGTTGCACCAGCCTGGTGATCGCAGACCGTCATCCTGTCGTTCTGCAAGGCTTGACGAGCGTTCTTGAAGCGCGGAACGGCTTCAAAGTTGTTGCATGCTGCAGTGACGGTCCGAGCTGCATCGAGGCGATTCGGAGGTTGGTGCCGGACATTGCCATGCTCGACATGTCGATGCCCGGCCTGACCGGGCTTGAAATTCTCACCATTGCCAGCTCCGAGAGAATTTCCACGCGGCTGGTTTTCTTTACCGCATCTGTTCAAGACCGCGAACTGGTTATGGCCGCCGCCGCCGGTGCCTACGGTGTCCTTCTTAAGGATGCGGCGCTCGACATTGTGGTGCAGTCCTTGCGGCAGGTCGCGGACGGCCAGAGGCTGTTGCCGTTGCCCGCGCCCGGCCAGGCCGTACCTCGGGAGCAGGAGCAAACGAACATCGCGATCTCTGAGAATGTGCTGACGGTGCTGACAGACCGCGAGCGCCAGATCATGGCGCTGGTGTCCGAAGGGTTGTCGAATAAGGAAATTGGGCGCCGGCTGAATATTGCCGACGGCACCATCAAGGTGCACCTGCATCACATCTATCAGAAGCTTGAAATCAGCAACCGGACGGTGCTCGCGGCGTTCGCCATATCGCACAATGACAGCTCGATCGTCCTTCCCGGAAATCATGTTCCCCGAACTCGCTGTGATTGAGCAACATCGCAAAAGAACGAAGTTTCCGTTGCTGTTTGGCCGGCTGCCCAGGCAGGCTCTGTGCATGCTTTGCGTGCGAATAACCGCCAATGGGCTTGAGAAGGGCGCAACCCTGCGTCGGTCAGGGCTGGGGCCAGTTGCACGCTGACGCGATCTTACGTCGGACGGGATCCAGACCCACCAGTTGAAACGTACTTTCATTCGGCGGATCTTTTCCAGCGTACACCTTAACGAAAATCTGGCCGCTATCCGGTATTGAGTGCAAAAAGCGAACGACGTCGCCCGGAAAGGCGAGACTTTTTCTCGCTTCAGCGGGTCTCCAGCGCTGCTCAACTGACGGCTCTTCGTTGATCCGGTATACGACCTTCACCTTACCATCGCTGGCCGGTTTCCAGGTGCCCTCCGTGGAAATTGTCAGTTCAGTGCGCTGGGCGCGACAATGGATGGCGAGCGAGGACGGGGCGTCTTGCGATGACGCGTGCGCCATCGTCAACGCGGCGATCTGCGGCCTATAGTCCACCGGCGATGTCGTCTCGCTGATGATCCAGTTGGGGCCGTGCGGCTGCGCGGGGACGGGTGTTTCAGCCATCTCCGCCAACAGCTCGTCGACACACTTCAACCGCTCACTGCCCTCAAACTGTGAGCAAGCCTCCGGACGATCAACGGCATCGCCGGTTTGAGCCCACAGGGCCTGGCTCAGGCTTGAGAGTACGGTCGCAACGATAGCGGCCGCACTCTTCATTGTGATGGCAGGGCTGTTTCGACCTGCGAATGATCAAGCCATTCCTGTGCTGGCCGGAAGCGCTCGAGCCCCGGCACTCTGGCGCGCAGGTTGACTTCCTTCCATTTCGGATCGAAGCCGGGGGACTGCAATCTGTCGAGATGACTGAACAGGTTATCTACCAGGCGTCCCACGCTCCGGTATCGCTTGGAATGTTGAGGCCAGTTGTAGGCCACCAGGATGGTGGGGACGGCTATCGTCGCGATCCGCTCACCCTTCGGTACCAGGTTCGGATAATCGGTCGCATCGATGGATGATGGAAGATAATAGTCTTCGAATTTGCTGTCGTACTCAGTAGCGAGAAACTTGAATCCGGGATCCCAGCGGCCCTTGAGAAAGGCGTCAACGGGCTTTGACGTCACAAACACAACGGCCGAGATTTCTCCGCGCTTCATTTGTTCCAATGCCACCTGATGCGGAATGAACATCTTTTCCACGTCCAGACCCAACCGGCTGAAGATCAGCGGACCGGAATAGGCGGCTGCCGTGCCCTGTGTGTTGAAGTTGACCTTTTTGCCCCTGAGGTCCTCGAGCGACCGGATCTCGGGACGGACGAAGATGTGCAATTCGGACGGAAACAGGCTCAGAATGTAGACAAGGCGTCCTTTGATAAGCGGCACCTGGGTTTTGTAATCGTCAAGAGCATCCGTGTTGATGATGGCCGCATCAACACCCCTGAGATATAATAGGGAGTTGACATTTTCGGTCGCGCCGCCCGTCACGATCGGGATGACGTGAAGTTTGTCCTCCTGGTTCACAACGCGGGCGATCTCTGCGGCGAGGCGAAGCGGGGCACCTTCGATGAGCCCACCGGCGAGCCCGACAGTCCACGCATTGATGCGTTCTTTCGCGGTTATATCGGCCCGCCTCGCGACCGCCCCGGCCGTCGGCGTCTCCCGCGTCGCGAGGGATTGAGCATTGGCGGGCAACTGGAGGCCCAGCACAGCGAACGCGATTGCTGAGAACTTCAAGAACGACATGGGCATCTCCGCTCTCGGCCAACTTCGGTGAACTGTTCGAACTATGAGCCGATCCTCATTTCAATGCTTCGATCCGCTCCCTTGCATTCTCAATGCCGCCTGCCTGCGCCCGTTCATACAGCTCGCGCGCCTTCGTACGATCGCCGGAGATTCCGTTTGCGCGCCACGATTGCAGCACGCGCGCATCGTAAGTCTCGGCCAGCATAAAGGCAGCTCGCGCGCTGCCACGCTCAAGAGCGTGTTGAAGCAACGGACGAGCGGCACTGATATCAGCTTGCCCGAGCAATGCGGTTGCGCGAGCAAGCAGCCTCTGTTCATCTGCAACGGGGAGGGAAACGGCGCGCGGCGCCGTGGATCGCTCTGTGCCGATGGCGGCGTTCGGAACCAGGTCCGGCGCGGCTTCGCGAGCGGCCGACGGCACCTCCGGACGCGGCAATTCCGAAACGGGCGACGGTCGCGAGGCGAAAGCGGCGGCTTTGGCGGAAATCTGTTCCTGCGAGCGCCCCTTTACCTCGATCGGTCTCGAAGACGACCTGGCCATCCGCTCCTGCGAGCGATCAACGGCCGCCGCGCGTGCGTGCACGGCACGAAGAGAATTCAGGGATCCGATCTGCCGGTTATCGGCTTCGAGTTCGTTTTTGGCGGAGGTCAGTTCGCGCGCAAGCGCGTCGGCGCGTTCGCGCTCGCTGGTGAGGGCCCGTTCGTGTTGCGCTGTGTTGGCGTTGTTGGTCTCCGTTACCTGCAACGCTTCAGCGTGCGCGGCAGCGAGAAGTGCGGAACGCGCCTCGGCCTCCTTCCGCGCCGCGGCAAGCTCACGGGCGAGCGTTTCGGTCTTTTCGCGTTCCTTCCCAAATGCCTGCTCCTGCTCAATCTTCGCCGCCGCAGCGGTTTGCGCGGTCTCGACGCCCGCGGCTCGCGCCGCATCGAGTTCGGCCCGGAGGGAGGCTAGTTCGCCCGCGAGGGCGTTGGCCCGGTCTCGTTCCTGGTTGCGCTCTTGCTCCAGCGCCTGCTTTTGCTTGATCTCTGTCTCGGCGGCTTGTGCGACTTCCCGGCCCGCGGCTCGCGCGGCGTCGAGTTCGGCGCGTAGGGAGGCTAGTTCACGCGCGAGGGCGTCGGCCCGGTCTCGCTCCTGGTTGCGCTCTTGTTTCAGCGCCTGCTTTTTTTGCTTGCTCTCGGCCTCGGCGGCTTGCGCGACTTCCCGGCCAGCGGCCCGCGCGGCATCGAGTTCGGCCCGGAGGGAGGTCAGTTCGCGCGCAAGGGCGTCGGCCCGGTCTCGCTCCTGGTTGCGCTCTTGTTCCAGCGCCTGCGTTTGCTTGATCCCCGCCTCGGCGCCTTGTGCGACTTCGCGGCCCGCGGCTTGCGCGGCATCACGTTCGGCTCGGAGGGAGGTCAGTTCCTTCGCAAGGGCGTCTGCCCTGTCTCGCTGCTGGTTGCGCTCCTGTTCGAGCGACTGCTTTTGCTTGCTCTCCGCCTCGGCGGCTTGTGCGCCTTCACGGGCCGCGGCTTGCGCGGCATCGCGTTCGTCCCGGAGAGAGGTTAGCTCCTTCGCAAGGGCGTCGGCCCTGTCTCGCTCCTGCTTGCGCTCCTGTTCCAGCGCCTGCCTTTGCTTGATCTCCGCCTCGGTGGCTTGCGCGACGTCCGGGCCTTCGATCCGCGCGGCGTCGAGTTCGGTCCGGAGGGAGGTTAGTTCGTTCGCAAGGGCGTCCGCCCTGTCTCGCTGCTGGTTGCGCTCCTGTTCCAGCGCCTGCTTTTGCCTGATCTCCGCCTCGGCGGCTTGCGCGCCTTCCCGGCCCGCGGTTCGCGCGGCATCGAGTTCGGCCCGGAGGGAGGTTAGCTCCTTCGCAAGGGCGTCGGCCCTGTCTCGCTCCTGGTTGCGCTCCTGTTCCAGCGCCTGCCTTTGCCTGCTCTCCGCCTCGGCGGTTTGCGCGCCTTCCTGGCCCGCGGCTCGCGCGGCATCGAGTTCGGCGCGGAGGGAGGTTAGTTGACGCGCGAGGCTATCTGCTCTCAGCCGCTCTTGATCAGGCGCCTGGTTTTGCTTGATCTCCGCATCAGCCGCGGACCGCACCTCATTTAGCTCTCCTCGCATCGACGAGGTAAGCGCACGCGCAAACCACTCCTGTTCAAGCGCTTGCTTGCGGTCCAACGCAGCCGCCGGGGCCGATTGCGGGGCCTGCGCCGCTTTGCCTTGTGATGCATCACCCGGCTGAGCGAGGGGCGACCGATTTGCAGGACTTTCGACTTTCTCACGGCCCGGTTTTTGAATTTGCGTCTGCTCGACGACCGTCGTCTCAGCCAGCTGCGAGACCAGCAAGGATTCGTCCAACTTGGCGTTGGCCCGCGCGGTCTTATGTCCCTTTTCCGTTACAACGAAAGCTTGGTCGCCGGTATCGCTTTCACCGCAAAATGCATTGTCCCACAAGGCTCCAATGAAAAGCCAGAGAACACACGCGGCTGCAGCAACGGACACACGTGCAACCACAGTGCCTTTTTCGCGCGAACGCTCGACCGTTTTGGATTCCGGTGGCCAATGGGCCTGGGACAAAGCAATCGGCGCGCCCACCCTTTGAAATGAAACGCCATGAAATGAAACGCGATGGCTCACTGCCCCATGTGCAGTGGTTATGTCACCGGTATCTTGATCCACCAGAAAAACGGGGCTTTGGTATTTCGGTCCCGCTTCAATTGCCTGCCAGCCCATCGTGATAACTCAAATCTTGATAATTCAAATTGGATCTCATGACACTGCCTTCACCGGTCGTTTGTCGATGTCGCGAGTGAGGTAGTCAAAAGGGAGTAGCTGCAACTTTCGACGCCACCACGTAGAGCGCGCGCTCACTTGATGGAACGTCTTGACCCGCACATTCGTGCATGACTACGCTGCGTCGTACACTTGAGCCAGCACACTCAAGGAGAGAATCCCATGAATAACATCTTCGCTGGAGTGACCTGCATTGCGCTCGCCCTGTTGTTGAGCACGCAGATCAGCTCTCCCGCCAAGACCAGTGCCCCCGCCAACCAGAAGCAGTTGCACCGGGTGGCTGTGCAGGTCGACGTCAATGACCCCGCCGTTATGAAATCTCGCACTCAATAACGTGAGCAACGTGGCTCAGCATTACCGCGAGATTGGCGAAAAGGTTGAGATCGAAGTTGTTGCCTTTGGACCCGGACTGCACATGCTGCGAGACGACACCTCTCCCGTCAAAGCGCGCATCAAGTCCATGAGCGAGGCCATGCCGCACGTCGCGTTTTCCGCATGCGGGAATACCCGCGAAAATATGACAAGAGCCGAGGCAAAGGATATTCCTCTCGTCCCGCAGGCGAAGGTCGTCAAAGCTGGAGTAGTCCGGCTCATGGAGCTGCAGGAGCGAGGCTGGAGTTACCTGCGCCCCTGATAACTTCGACTGGAAATCCTGTCCCGTGTCCCGTCGTAAGCCAAACCAACAGACCGAAACAGAGTTGGTGGTTGGGGTGCCGAGGCAAGCACCGTCTACAAGGCCGGCCTTTCGGATTGGATGATAATCCCAAGGGTATCATTTTATTTTTTGGAGCGGCTCTTTCGGCCTACTCAGTCCTGACTAATCAAACAGCGGGGACACCGCTGCCAGCTCCCGGATTATAATCCGTTTGTTTCCGAGCGCTCGGCGTTGAACCGGTCCATTATCACATTCCAGTGCAGAGTACGATTATGCCTGACGCGGCGGATGGCAGATGAATCGGAGAAGAGGATGTGTGGAATCGTCGGTGTCGTGGGTCGAGGGCCAGCCGCCGCTCCGATTATGGATGCGCTGAGGCGGCTTGAGTATCGAGGATACGATTCCGCCGGTATTGCCACGCTTGAACGCGGTCACCTTGCGCGGCGGCGCGCAGTCGGCAAACTCAAGAACCTCGAGAACAAGCTTGACTGCGAACCACTCGCCGGCCTCATAGGCATTGGCCACACGCGCTGGGCCACGCATGGCCGCCCAAATGAAAGGAACGCGCATCCGCACACGGTCGATGGCGTTGCCGTCGTTCACAACGGCATCATCGAAAATCATCGCGAATTGCGCGATGAGCTCAAATTGGCTGGCGCGCGTTTTGTCACGAATACCGACACCGAGGTGATCGCTCATCTCGTAAGCCAACAGCTGAAGAAAGGATGCAAGCCGGTCGATGCGGTACGGCTGGCGTTGCCGCGGCTGGAAGGAGCGTTTGCACTTGCGTTCTTGTTCGAAGGCTACGAAAATTTGATAATAGGAGCGCGCAAAGGATCGCCACTTGCGGTCGGCTACGGCCGAGGCGAAATGTACCTTGGGTCCGACGCGCTCGCGCTCGCGCCATTTACCGACATGATCAGCTACCTGGAAGACGGCGACGTCACCGTCGTCACGCGGGAGGGAATCGATTTTATAAATGCGAAGGGCGAACACCTGCGACGCTCGCCGGCCAAGATCGCCGGCTCGGCCGTCCTCGCCCAGAAGGGCGGGCATCGGCACTTCATGCTCAAGGAGATTCATGAACAGCCGAGTGTGGTCGGCCAGACCCTGGCGCAGTACGTCGATGTCGTCGGCGGCACGATCAACTTGCCGAAAGACGTGGGACTGGATTTTCGGGCTATCAGCAGGTTATCGATAACAGCTTGCGGCACGGCCTTTTACGCCGCGCTGATTGCCAGGTACTGGTTCGAACGTTACGCCGGGCTCCCGGTGGAAATCGATATCGCGTCCGAATTTCGTTACCGCAGCGTGCCGCTCGATCCCGGCAACCTGGCGATCTTTGTCTCGCAGTCCGGAGAGACCGCCGACACGCTGGCCTCGCTGGAATTCGCCAAAGCCCGTGGGCAACGCATCCTTTCGGTTCTCAACGTGCCAAGCTCGACAATGGCGCGCGCCAGCGAAATGGTATTGCCGACGCTCGCGGGCGCGGAAGTCGGCGTCGCTTCCACCAAGGCATTCACCTGCCAACTGGCGACACTTGCCTGCCTCGCTATCGCGGCCGGGCGCGACCGGGGCGTGCTCCCGGCGGACGACGTGGTGCCGTTGGTGCAAGCGCTCGCCGATGTTCCACGCTACATGACGTGCGCGCTCAAGCTGGAACCAAAGATCCGTCAGCTCGCTCGCAGGATAGCTTCGTCCCGCGACGCGCTATTCATCGGCCGCGGAACGAGCTATCCGCTGGCACTGGAAGGAGCGCTCAAGCTCAAGGAAGTGACCTATATTCACGCCGAAGGTTATGCTGCGGGTGAGCTCAAGCACGGGCCGATCGCGCTCATCGACAAGGATTTGCCCGTCGTCGTGATAGCACCCGGCGATATGAGCTTCGAAAAAACCATGTCGAACATGCATGAGGTGATCGCTCGCGAGGGCCGCGCGATCCTCATTACCGATCACAAAGGGGCATCGCTTGCGGCACCGGGATCATGGGCCATGCTGACCCTTCCGGACATGCCGCCCTTGGTGGCACCGCTGGTCTTTGCGTTGCCGTTGCAGCTTCTAGCGTATCACACCGCGCTTGTCTTGGGAACCGACGTCGACCAGCCGCGTAATCTCGCTAAGTCGGTGACGGTCGAATAATATAGCCATACCAGGCTCGCGTATGTGTTCGGATTACGGCCTGAGAGCAGGCGATGGCGCGCCTGCCGGTCGGACGGCAAAGGTGGACTGACCATTACCGACGAAGTCTTGCCGGATTGGCTCGGACGAACCGATCACCGGCTAGCCAAGGTGCGACGATCGCCCGTGGAAGGCGAGGGACCGACCGCTCCCCGGCGTCAAATCTGGTCATCGAAGCCTTCCAAATCAGCGCCGCGCGTCGAGCGCGAGAGAGAGCTCCGTCATGAATACCAGGAACTTCGGACTAAGCCCGCCCGCTTCGGACGTTCATTCGTGCAAGAAGATCCGAACTTTCATCGCTAGAATTCTGCTCCGCTTCAGTCGCGCCTATGCCGATCTCGCTCTGTGGATCGCTCCGTGGTTGGGAGAAGAAGACGGAGCGGACCAATGAACCGCGAAGTGACCAAGATGCTGCGTTCTCGATCCTTTGGCGGTATGCCGTTGCCGGCCAGCACTGTCCGGAAAACGGATGCCCTGGAGGCGGTTTCATCCCAGCCTCGCGCGCCTTGAGGACGTTGTCCCAGGGATCGGAACGGCCATCGCCGCTCGAATGGCGAGCGGCACGCTCTCCCGGTCAGGCAAGCTGCATGGTTAGATGCATGACCTGCGGCTCTCGTTTGGAGCCGGGCCGGAAGCCGAATTTGCTGAACACTTTCAGCATCGCGGTATTCTCGGGCAAGACCTCGGCGACCAGTTCCTTCAGCCCTGCGTCGCGCGCAAGGTGAGCCAGATGACGCATGAGGGCCGCTCCGATCCCCTGTCCCTGATACGTATCGACCACGACGAAGGCTATTTCGACCTGGCCAGGCTGGACAACGATGTAACGCCCACCTCCAACGATCGACGGCCGCCCGTCCTCATCCAGTTGTGCGACAAGCGCGACGTGATTGTCGAAATCGATGTTCATGAAAAAAGCGATCTCGGTTTCCGAGAAACCGCGCTTCGGCGCAAAAAGCGTCGTCGGAGCGATTGAGGGCTGGTGCAGCCGATCGCCGTGAGCATGTCCTCCCTGTCATCCGGTCGAAGTGCGCGTATTTCGATTGTGCGTTCGTCGCAGAGACGATCCACGGCAGAATAGTCGGCAGCTTTCTGCATGACCGAGAGGCCTCGCACCGAAACAAGGATGACGGCAGTTCTGTGAACGATGATGGGAGAGGGGCAACGGTCCACAGCCAAGGCTTGATCTGGATCAAGCGAGAGGTTCGAAGATTACCCGTAGGATTGAATTGTCGGGTCAAAATAGACGGCTGGTCACCGGGTTCCAGTATGGGCGATCGTTGCCCTGCCGACCGCGTCGATGTGGTGAACATGCCATTGCAGGTGTTCCGCGAGAACCGATCGGGTGAAGAGATCATCCAGCTGGCGATCCGCCTCGGGCTGCTGGCTTTCCTTCTCTATTGGTCGTTCATCCTTGTTCAGCCATTCATACCGATTTTCGCCTGGAGCGTGGTGCTCGCCGTCGCTTTGTATCCGGTGTACAATTGGTTGTCGGTACATCTCGGCGATCGGCCAAAGCTCGCGGCCGTGATTATAACGGTCGTGAGTCTTGCTATTGTCATCGGGCCTGCGACCTGGCTCGGGCTGGGCTTGATCGAGGGCTTGCGAAGCTTCGCAGGGCAGCTCGACTCCGGTCGCTTGATCGTTCCTTCTCCTCCCGAAAGCGTCAAAGACTGGCCAGTTGTCGGGGCGCAGCTTTATACCTTGTGGGATCAGGCCTCGACCAACCTCAGGGCCGTTTTGAGCGAAATAGCGCCGCATCTGAAGCCGTTGGCCGGACCGGTGTTCGCGTTCGCGGGCAGTGCGAGTCTCGGTACTCTTAAATTTATCGCCTCGGTGCTGCTCGCCGGCTTTCTGTTCCCCTCAGGACCGCGGCTTGTGGCGGCGATCAGGAGCGTCCAGGCTCGCCTCGTATCGCAGCGAGGCCAGGATTTTGTCGCACTGGCGGGGGCCACGATACGTACGGTATCCCAGGGGGTCATCGGCATCGCAGTTCTTCAATCGCTGTTGTTCGGAATCGGATTGAAACTTGCCGGCGTGCCTAGCGCCGGCGTGCTGGCTTTCGCCGTGCTGGTTCTCGCAATCATGCAGATCGGGTCGGCGATTGTTCTTATTCCCGTGATCATCTGGATATGGACCACCAAGGCTTTCATGGCTGCCCTCCTGATCACGATTTATTTGCTCGTCGTCGGACTGGCTGACAATGTCTTGAAACCGATGCTCATGGGGCGCGGTCTGAGCACACCCGCGCTCGTGATCTTCATCGGTTTGCTGGGCGGAACGATTGCGCACGGCATCGTGGGCCTGTTTATCGGACCCATTATCCTTGCGGTGGCCTGGGAATTGATGATGGCCTGGATTCGCGCGGATCAAGCCAGCGCACCTTTGCCAGAGGGGGAGAAGGTCGTCGCGGCCGAAGTTTAGGCGTATGCCGCCTGGGCTTCGCCGTACTTCCATCGCTGTCTGATTGTGTGCAGTTCCAGCGACAGCACGTCGGGTACCTTTCCAAATTTGGCAAATCCGCGAGAGGCCAGGCCTTGACCTATGTCAAGGCTCCCGTCGGACGCGGCGTAATCCTCATGGCGGGCTGCAAGGAGTGAGAGATTTGAGCATCGGCCGAAACCGCCCCTTTTGAGCTCATTGGGAGTTGGATGATGAGTGCTGTATCCATGAAAACGGACGAAGCCAAGCCTGGCACAAAATACGATCGTCTCATCGCCGCAGCGCAGGCGATCCCGGCGGCGGCGACTATCGTTGTGCATCCGTGCGACGAAAGCTCGCTACGCGGTGCGGCCGACGCTGCCGAAGCTGGCATCATCAAGCCGATACTTGTCGGACCATCAGCGAAGATCAAGGCCGCCGCGTTCAAGCACGGCATCGATATCAGCAGGTTCGAGCTGGTCGACGTCCCTCATAGCGAGGCCGCCGCGGCAAAGGCCGTCGAGCTGATTCACGCTGCCAAGGGCGAGATACTGATGAAAGGAAGCCTGCACACCGATGAACTCATGCGAAGTGTTACCGCAAAGGCCACCGGCCTACGCACGGACCGGCGGATCAGCCATGTTTTCGTGATGGATGTGCCGGCCTACAGCGAGACCCTTTTTATCACCGACGCCGCGATCAATATCTTTCCGGATCTCGATGTCAAGCGCGACATCGTGCAGAATGCGATTGATCTCTATACGCAGATCGGAATTGGCACATCTCCCCGTGTCGCCATCCTCTCGGCAGTCGAAACCGTCACATCCAAGATCCCGTCGACCATCGACGCCGCCGCCCTATGCAAGATGGCGGATCGCGGCCAGATCACGGGCGGGCTGCTCGATGGGCCGCTCGCGTTTGACAACGCGATCGACATGGAATCAGCGAGGATCAAGGGAATAAAATCGGAAGTCGCGGGGCGGGCCCAGATCCTGGTGGTGCCGGATCTTGAATCCGGCAACATGCTTGCCAAAAATCTTGCCTATTTCGCCAAGGCCGATGGTGCCGGCATCGTTCTCGGCGCCCGCGTTCCCGTCGTGCTGACTTCTCGAGCGGATACACCGAGAGCCCGTATGGCCTCCTGCGCGGTTGCGACCCTTTACGCCGACGCGCGCAGGCGTCGCGCGCAAATAGCTGCGGCGTGACCGCCATGGATACGATCCTGGTCGTCAACGCCGGCTCCTCAAGCGTGAAGTTCCAGGTATTCGCGCTGGATGGGGAGGGCAGGCTTCGACGAGAGATCAAGGGTCAGATGGACGGCATTGGAAGCCGTCCGCGGCTGCGGGCCAGCGGACCGACCGGCGATACGTTGGCCGACCGCGCCTATCCGATCGAGAGCATCTCAGATGTTCCGGCTGCAATGCTGGTCGCAGGCGCATGGCTGCGGGACGAACTTCAGCTCAGTCCACTCGCTGTCGGGCATCGGGTCGTCCATGGTGGTCCCGACTATGATCGCCCCGTATTGATTGACCATGGTGTGGTTACACGTCTGGAGCGGCTCACGACGCTTGCGCCACTTCATCAACCCCACAACCTGGCGCCGATCCGTTCGCTTCTGGCCAAATTCCCCACACTGCCCCAGGTCGCATGCTTCGATACTGCGTTTCACCGCGACCATGATGAGTTGGCTGATCATTACGCCATACCCCGCCGGCTGCACGATGAGGGCGTACGGCGTTACGGATTCCATGGACTTTCGTACGAATACATCGCGAAGGCCTTGCTGAACCTCGCCCCCGAAATCGCCAAAGCGCGTGTCATTGTCGCTCATCTGGGCAGTGGCGCTTCGATGTGCGCCATCCACGGAGGACGGAGCGTGGAGAGCACGATGGGCTTCACCGCGCTTGATGGACTTCCGATGGGAACGCGGACCGGACAGATCGATCCGGGCGTCATTCTGTATCTCATGACCGCAAAGGGCATGTCGCCCGCCGAGGTGCAGGAGTTTCTCTATCGCGACTGCGGATTGAAGGGACTATCAGGCGTGAGTAACGACATGCGGGAGCTTCAAAGCTCCAGCGATCCTCGCGCGGCGTTTGCGGTCGACTATTTTGTGAACAGGGTGGGGCTGTATGCCGGAATGCTGGCCGCCGCGTTGCAGGGTGTTGATGCGTTCGTGTTCACTGCAGGTATCGGCGAAAATTCGGCCGGCATTCGCGCCCGAATAGCTGAACGGCTCGAATGGCTCGGCGTGTCCCTCGATCCGGATGAAAATGCCAGGCACTCGCTGCTGATATCGCGGGCTGGCAGCCGCATTCCTGCGTACGTCGTGAGAACAGACGAAGAGCTGATGATTGCGCAGCATACCTTGTCGCTGATCTGGAACCGCAATTCGTCGCCGACCTTCAAGCGTGAGAGGGCGTCGTGACCATTCCAGTATTTCCGGAAGACCAAGGTTGCGCTGAAGGGACGAAAGGGCTCATTGTCGGCATCGCCAACGATCAGTCGATCGCCTGGGGCTGTGCGAAAGCGTTCAGGGCATTGGGAGCGGAACTGGCGGTCACCTATCTGAACGACCGCGCGAAGAAGCACGTCGAACCGCTGGCGAAGGAGCTAGAGGCGCCGATCTTCATGCCGCTGGATGTGAATACCGAAGGGCAAACCGAACAGGTGTTTGCGCGTATCGAGAAGGAGTGGGGCCGGCTCGATTTTCTGCTCCATTCGATCGCCTTCTCCCCGAAGGAGGCGTTGCACGGGCGTGTGGTCGATGTTCAGCGTGACGGCTTCCTCAAGACGATGGAAGTTTCCTGCTGGTCGTTCATGCGGATGGCGCATCTGGCGGAGCCGCTGATGAAGAACGGCGGCACGCTCTTCACCATGACCTATTACGGCAGCCAGATGGTGGTGCAGAACTATAATGTCATGGGGGTCGCGAAGGCGGCGCTGGAAGCTGCCGTCCGTTATATCGCAGCCGAACTCGGTCCCAAAGGCATCCGCGTGCACGCGATTTCGCCGGGGCCGCTGGCAACGCGCGCGGCTTCAGGTATCCCCGACTTTGACGAGTTGATGGACAAGGTGCAGTCCAAGGCTCCCACCCGGAGCTTGGTGAGCATCGATGACGTCGGTGTGGCGACGGCCTTTCTTGCGCTCGACGGTGCGAAACTGATGACCGGCGATGTCATGTATATCGATGGTGGATATCACATCATCGATTAGGCGTGCTCGTCAGAGGATGGTCAAATTAAATCGCCGTGCCGTGGATGGTCCGGCAGTACGGCTCCAGAGGCATCCGTATGTTGCGTCCTATCTCGTGGGCGCGGTCGCCAGTGTTTGCAACATTACGATTCATGCCATGGTGATGGTGGCCGTAATACGGGTGACACGCATCGTGGATGAGTTGGCGACGTCATATCAATCGCTTCGATTGATCGCGATGATGCCACCGTGACGGTCTTGATGATGGCGCACCTTGCCGAGGTCGTCGTCTGGTCATTGATTTACGCGATCGTCAGTGCGGCACCTGCAGACACAGATCTGCTTTACTTCGCTTTCGTCAACTACACGACACTCGGCTACGGCGACGTGACCCCGGTCGAGCGCTGGCATCTGCTTGGGCCAATGACTGCGATGAACGGCGTGCTGTTGTTTGGCTGGTCGACTGCCGTGATTTTTGAGGTGTTAAGGATGACGCTGATGGCGGGCGGCAACGAAGGGGGAAATACCACAGAAACGCTGGTGGCCCGAGTAGGGCTCATGTAGCCGATTTGCAGCCGGCCCTTGATGCGACTGACGTGGCCTTGATCTGTATCAAGCTGTCGCACAAGGCCCTTGTCAGCTTCCCTGTTACGCTCCGGATTGGCTTGAAAGGCTGCATGAAGGTGCAGATCGTTCCAGCAGAGTATTTGGAGCTTCCGACCCAGGGAGACCAAGATGAAACTCTCGACCACATTATCGGCTTCGGTGCTGCTCGTGGCTGGCTTCATGATCACCAGTACAAAGCATGCTGATGCAGTCGTATATTGCCAGTACGTCGAATATCCCGCCGGCTGCATTGTAAGAGCGGGCGTTGTGCTGCGCCCACGGCCGGTCGCGCGCGCCGTCGTGACCCCCGGCGTCGGCGTCGTGGGAACACCCATGAACCGCGGCGGTCCGGTCGATCGTGTTGGCCGGCGCTGATTGGGCCGTTCTCGCGGCAAATCGCATCTAGCCGACGTCGCCGATCGTGCGACGTCGAGGTGATGGATGTCGGCGCCTGGACGGGACCATGCCTGAGTGCAACTCGAACCGGTGACGGCTTCGCGGTGGAGCAACCCATGCCACTCGCGCGTTATTTTCTTTGTGTTGGCGGAGTATTGCTCGCGCTGCTGTTTATCGTGGACGCATATCTCCCGAAATTCCCGGTGGCGGCCAAGGCAACTGCCAATTCACCTGTGATCCGCATTCTTACCGATCGGAAATGGCCGGAGCGCATTGTTTACGATACCAGTCTTCCGACGATCATTCCGGCGCAGGTCGCGGGCGCGGAGGTTGGCGTCCACGCACCCGCAATGATTGCCGGCGCCTCGCTCGGAGCCAAGGAGCGAGCGGCGTTTGCGCAACTACCATCGCCTGATGCCAGGGAGTTGCAACTCCCCAAGCCGAAGATGCGGGAGCCAAAGCTGCAACGCTCACGGGAAAAGCGATACGCGGTGGTGCCGACGGTCCTGGTAGCGCGGCAACCGCATTTTGGGTGGTTTGGCAACAGGATCTGGTGAGCAAGCATCGGTGTGGATACCGGGCTAGCTGCAGATTTGTACCGGTCAACAAAAAGGCCGGCATTTCTGCCGGCCTCTTTTCCTGGAGAAAGGGCGAGATCAGTATTTCGCTACAACCGGGCTGCCCCAGCCAAAGCGGTAGTTCACGCGGAATGTGACCATATCCACGTCCTGGCTGATCCGATTGAGCGAACCAGCAAGCAGGGGATTCGCCACCGAGAACGAATTGTTTGAGTCGCCCATGAACAGGTGATCGTATTCGATACCGGCCGACCAATTCGGAGCGAAGCCGTACTCAAATCCGACACCCACGACGCCACCCCAGCGGGTCGAGGTTGCCGAGGCCAACCCAACGCCTGTAAGTGTGGTGAATACGTCATAACGATTGCTCGTGACCGCCGCGCCGCCCTTGAAATACAGCAGCGCCGCATTCCAGGCCCAACCGACCTGGCCGGTGAAAAGACCTATGCCATCAACTTTTGTGGCGGTCGAAAACCGCGGATCGAAAATGCTGACATGCGAGCTGTGCAGATCTGCCCAGTCGCCCTGGCCTTCCAAGCCGAAGACAAACTGACCGGTCTGCCAGCGGTAGCCGAGCTGGCCACCGGCGACGCCTCCGGACTTGCTGAGGCACCCGTCAGGGATGACCGCACCGCCTACCGGAACGATGCCCCAGCAGTTGCGGCTCGAGCCCCAACCGCCATTGCCGCCGATGTAGAAACCCGACCAGTTGTACATCGGGGCCACGTAAGGCACAGGCGCTGCCTTGACAGCCATATCCGCAGCGGACGCCGGAGCGGCGATGCCCACTAACGCTACCAGAGCAACCGTAGCCAGCAAAAACTTCTTCATTGTATGATCTCCATCCCCGTCGCCCCTGGACTATCAATCAGAAACGACCGCTTGGTTGATTCCACTTCCAAGCGCAACTCTAAGCGCTTGAACCCGAAGACCCCCGTGCCATAATGGCAACACCCAAGAACAATCGAAAATCCAAAATTTAACCAAGGTTTCAAGTACGCAGCGCCGCCGCTGGGCCAGCCGCTTGCGGCAATAGCGCCTTTCAGGCGTTGGATTGTCGCGACGGGACAATGACGGAGTTCGACCTGAAGCGGCGCCAGGTACATCTTCGGGTGCGGGTTTCGGTCAGAAGCGTTGACGTATTCCGACCACGTTGGCGTTGTTGCCTTCCTTCATGCCCCCCAGCGTGCCATAGCCGCCCGAGCGATGCTGAACGCGGAATACCAACTCGGTGTTGGGGGAATTTGCCAAAGCAAATGCAAGGTCAAAGCCCAGGTAGAAGAGTACCTTGGCGCTGCCCTGGTGGTCGATCTGATGCAAGCCTTCCTGGCCTATTGGATTTGATATGGCGCTCAATCCAAACACAACGCCGGGTGAAATCCGGACCGTATCGAACAACGCGAAGCCTTCGTGTCGAAGAGAGACACCACCCCACAACTCCGCTGAATGCACGAGGCGATTTGAATAGACAATGGTGTCACAACAAATCCGGTAATTGCCGAACCGGTCAGCAATTCCTACTTCGGCGCCAATGAGGAGCCCGCTGTTAAACTGAACAAAGTCTCGCTGATAGGCTCCGCCTGCTATGTAGTTGTCGTAAAATTTCGTTCCGGGAGCCCCAACGCCGTAGGCGAACGTGCTCCCGAGATTTCCAGAGTTCGTGCGACCCGCAAATCCAAAAACCGACTGCTTCAGCTGGGGCTGAGAGCTCAATCTGAACGGATTGGAAAAATAATAGTAAGGATCGTCGGCAGCTGCTGCAGTATCGAGCCCAGCTTGTTGACGGGCGATCATATCCTCTGATCGGCTTGAGGTAGGAGCAATCAATCCGGCCGCCAGTGCGAAAAGCCCCACCGTGACTGCGTAATGCAATGAAGGCTTCCGCTCGTATCCAAGGGCGGACGTTCCGCCCGCACGCAGGCCAGATACTCGCGCCAATGTTCGGTGACAGATCACCCTAGCGCCAATTCTTCGGCATCGCGTTCATGACAGTATCCGACTTGTGCGTCTTGCAATCATTACCAGCCGCTCATCCGCGCAGAAAAATCTACGGATTGGGCGGGCGCCATCGCCAGATACTTCGCGCAGGTGACGCGAGGCATATCGATCGTCGCTTGAGCATGGGCGACGGACGCCAACATCGCTCCGGCGAGCGTCAGGCAGATTGCGAATTTCTTCATGGACAGGTTCCCTTCGCCGTTGACGGGCATTGAGTAGAGAGAGCTCGATGACCTGGCTTGAGATGGATCAATTCGTATGGGCAACGGTGCCCGCACGGTGATCGAGCGAGGCCCGGCTGGCGGCGTGCGCTAGCTGCGATCACTACCGAGAAGGAATTGTTTGCGTCACCCATGAAGAGCGACCGCATTTTGGCTACCCTAGGCGCGCGCCTCCTGAGCCCCCGTGCCACAATGGCAACACTCAAAACACAATCGACGAACTGCGGCTGGCGGTACGATTTGCCGCATTCCTGCTAACTCCCATTCGTGGCCCGTGCGTTGTTTATCGCTCATACGCGTCAGCCATGCAGCGTGCTGCGTGAGCGTGGTCGCAGTAGCGGCCTATTCAATCTTCCCTGGTTGTTGCTTGGCGCTGTCCGGATCCGCTGGCTCTTGTTCCTCTCCTTGCTCAAGCCAGGACGGAATGCCTCCGGATGCGATCGCCCGTCTCGGCACGTGAGGAATGATGGTGCCGGCGGTGACGATTAGCCCTTCGTCGAACTTCATTCGCGCGAAATTCTTGGCTTCCGTTTCGGTCTCAAACGTTTTGGTCGACCGAGGGCTTCGCCTTCGGATCAATGTGCCTCTTCTTGGTACTTCAAAAGTAACATACCAAGTATGCTTCATCTTTGATCCCGACGGCTCTCACCACCACGCATTTCCGCCGGTCGCACCGCGGTCGCTTACGCGCCGCCGGTGACCTGCGCGCCCTGATGTGACGTCAGATAGCCTGCAAGGAGGGCTTGCTTGCAGACCTCAGCGGTAATGAAGCTGCGATCAGCTCGGCCACGCAGGCGATCCGCTGGCCGCGAGCGTATGAACATCGGCGCAAGGCCAAGTGACAAAAGTCCGTGAGTGATGGTCTTGCCGCCCGGCAGTTCATTTTTTGCCCGGTCCTGGTCGACATGGATCCATTGCACGTCGCAGGTCGCGTCCGCAAAGCGGTTGACACGATCCTGAGTGATTTCAACCCACTCGCTGGTCCCGATCTCGGTGCCAACCGCAGCCCTGAATTCACTGAAGTTCCTGAAGATGCCCATGTCGAATCCTCGAACGTGCACGATGGCGGGTCAGATCCTCATTTCCGGAACGGTTGCTGGAATGGAAAGTTCCGCTTCCGTCACCGCCATAACCTCGGCAACGGTGACGCCTGGGGCGGTCTCCCACAGCGTTATCTTCCCGCCTGAAAAGCCGATCACGGCCATATCCGTGACGACCAGATCGACCGGCCGGGAAGAGGTCAGCGGCAAGCCGCATTTCTGCACGATCTTCGATTTCCCTTTCGCGGCGTGCTGCATCGCGACGATGACGCGCTTCGCTCCGCTCACCAGGTCCATCGCCCCACCCATCCCAGGCACCATCTTGCCGGGGATCATCCAGTTCGCCAGGCGTCCTTCAGCATCGACCTGAAGGCCGCCGAGAACGGTCACGTCGACGTGTCCGCCCCGGATCAATCCGAACGACATCGCGCTGTCGAAGGTGGACGCGCCGGGCAGGGCACTGATCGGCCGGCCGCCTGCATCCGTCAGCAAGGGATGAGCCAAGCCTTGTTCAGGAATCGGTCCGGTGCCGATCAATCCGTTTTCCGACTGGAAGAATATCTTGAGGTCGGGCGGAACGTAGTTCGCGACCAGGGTCGGAATCCCGATGCCGAGATTGACAAGGTTGCCCGGCCGGAGTTCGAGCGCCACGCGTCGCGCAATGATTGACTGAGCATCCATGGTTCACCCGTTGGCGATGAGATAATCGACGAGCGGCGCTGGCGTTACGACATGGTCTGGCCCGATGACACCGACCGGAACGATATTCTCCGCCGTGACGATCACGGTGTCGGCCGCCATTGCCATGATGGGATTGAAGTTGCGCGCGGTGAGCGCGTAGGCAAGGTTGCCGAGGTAGTCGGCCAGAAATGCATGGATCAACGCGAAGTCCGAGCGAAGTGCCGTCTCGAGCAAGAAGCTTTTTCCGTCGACTTCGATACGGCGCTTGCCTTCATCGACGACCGTCCCGACGCCCGTTGGCGTCAGTACGCCTCCGAGGCCGCAGCCGCCGGCCCGAATGCGTTCGACGAGCGTGCCCTGAGGCACCAGGCGGACCGCGATCTTGTTGGCCATCATCTGTTTTTGTACGTGCGGATTGAGCCCGATGTGGCTCGCGGTCAGCGTCGAGACCAGCGCTGCGTCGAATAATTTTCCGACACCTTTGCCGGGGACCGCGGCGTCATTGCTGATAATGGAGAGTTCGGCTTTCCTTTGCCTGACCAGTTCGTCCAGCAAGCGTTCCGGCGTCCCAACTCCCATGAAGCCGCCGACCATGACGGTTGCGCCATTGGGAATCATGGCAACGGCTTCTTCCGCAGAAAGAGCTTTCATTGGAGGCTCCGGTCACGGTCGCGTGGACGCTCACCATTGAAGCTGGAGCTCGGAAGATGGACCGTTGATCTGTATCAAGGTTCTCGCTTGGCGGGTCGCCGTTGCAGGCCGCAGTTCACTGGGTGTGGTTTGGGGGCTTGACCGAGCCGGCGGGCGTCACAGGAACTTCCGAGCGCCGCGCCGACGCGATGGTGCGGTCGTCCTGATGCCGGAAACGCGGTCCGGCTTTTTGATGCCTAAAGGTCCAGTTCGGCCAACCGGCCCCGGTCCAGCAGAACGATCTGCCGCTGGGTCTGGCCGAGGAAGCCGAGCATACCTCTGCCGTGAAGATCTGACAGCGCCCGGGATACGGTTTCGAGCGTAAGGCCGAGATAATCGGCGATATCGCGCCGACACATCGGAAGGAGCATCACGCCGGCGCCAGTGAGGCGACGATCCATCTCCAGCAGGAATGCGGCAACGCGCTCAACGGATGTCTTGCGTCCCAGGAGCAGCATGTGATCCTCAGCATGCTGAAGGTTGCTGGTCGTCATATTCAGGAGGTCGAGCGCGACGAGCGGGTCGCTTTCGGCCACATGCTCCAGGCTGCACCGCTTCATCAGTCGCACGGTCGTGTCGACGATGGCTTCTGCGGTAAACCGGTGAACCGCCCCGTTTTCCAGACCAAAGATATCGCCGACCAGATGAAAGGCCCCGATCTGACGGCGGCCGTCAGAAAGGAGCTTGTAGCTCCGAACCGCGCCGTCGACGATCTGGTAGATATAGTCGGCTGGCTCGGTCTCTCCGTAAATCTCCGCGCCCTTGTCGTATTTGAATTCGCTGAGGATCGCCCGTGCGCGGGAGAGCTCGCCAAGCTCTCCGAGTACCCGAGGCCTGCTGCCGGGATGGCCGTTGACGTTGACAAACATGGATTTCTCCCTGCTTGAGGCAATTTTTCGCACCCGTGAGGATGCGACAAGGAGTCGGCAGCATCCCCTTCGCCCCATTCCACTACCATTGCCTTAAACCACAACGTGTACGGCGGCTATTGGCCCAAGGGACAATGACCGGAAGGCCATTGTCCAGGACTGTTCGCGGGCGCAGCGTCGGTAGCCGAATGCCTCAACGAGCGGCCCAGCATGTATGTTCTCACGCTCAGGATCCGGTGCTAACTTTGATGAAGTTCCAACGTTGGTCCTGCCGAAATGAGCACGCGGCTCAGTGCATTGTTGTCTAGCGTCGTTGCGCTGCTCACGCCAATCCAGGTGATAGCAGGGGAAACGCGCGCGTTCTTTGCGACCAAGAAGCAAGGTATGGGAATAGGCATGCCGATCGCACGTGTCATCGTTCAAGCACACAAGGGACGTATCTGGGCAGAGAACCAGACCAGTGGGGCCGCAGTGTTTCATCTGTCTCCGCCACTCGGCTTGTCGTAGGAGAGACTCTTGCCTGGGCATGTGCATGTGGTTGACGACGATGTTTCCTTCCGAACGGCGATCGAACGTCGTTTGAAGAAAGCCGGCTACGAGGTCGTGACCTACCCGTCGGCCCAGCATTTGCTGGATTGCTTGCCGAGTGAAAGCGCACCCGGCTGCATTCTGCTCGACGTGCGGATACCGGGACTGAGCGGTCCGGAGCTCCAGGGTCGCTTGGCCGAACTCGGCGCGACGCTGCCTATCGTGTTTCTCACCGGTTATCCCGATGTTCCGACCACGGTGCGGACCATCAAGGCGGGCGCGGAGGATTTTCTGACCAAGCCGGTATCGTCGGACGACCTTCTTCACGCCATCGAGCGGGCTTTGGCGCATCATGAAGCGGCGCGTGCCCTGAAGAGCAAGCTCGACATCGTTCGCGCTCATATCGCGACATTGACGCCGCGCGAGCGGGAAGTCTTCGAACATGTCATTCGCGGCGAGACCAACAAGCAGATCGCCAACGCGTTGGGCACGACCGAGCGCACGATAAAGGCCCATCGCCACAGGGTAATGGAGAAGATGCAAGTCCGAACCTTGGCGGAACTTGTCTCTCTTGGCGAGCGGGTTGGCGTTTTGGTCGCCAGGTCGGGTACCGGACAATCAGCTTAGGCGATCTCTCGGATTTAAAGTTCCTATTGTCCCATTGGACACTAGGAATCGCATTGTGCGAGGCATATCAGGACAACGCATGGAAGTTCGAAAAACCATGTGTCCTCCTTGATGGGTTTGATCGGTCCGAGATGATTTCAGTACTTGGCGGACGTTCAAGACTTCGTCGGCGGACAGGCCAAGGATATCGTCTTTGTCAAATCGAAATGTCGTCTTTGTCGTCGATGATGATCCCGGAACACTCAGGGGAGTAAAGCGACTGCTTCGGCAATACGGGTACGATAGCATCCTGTTTCCGTCGGCGGAGGCTTTTCAAAATCATGACGATTTCGAAGCGGCAGTTTGCGTCGTCCTCGACATTAACCTGAACGATGAGTCCGGTATCGAGCTGAGGCATCGTCTCAAAGCGGCGGGAATTTCCGTACCGGTGATCTACATCACTGCTAACGACAACCCGGCCGTCCGCATGGCGGCGCTTGAATCGGGATGCATCGCCTATCTCACAAAGCCGTTTTCGGCGATGTCGCTGATAGAACCGATCGAGAAAGCATCGGCCGGGCTGGCATAGATCAGTGGCCGTCACGTACCTCGATACTTCATCATTCGTCGATGGCTTGTTCAAAGGTCTGGGTCGGAGACCCTTGCCGGACCGTAGCGAACTGATTGAGCGGCAGCGAGGTGCTCACCGTCAGCACGCTGGAATCGACAACCTCAAGCAGAAGCTTTTGGCCTGTCCCCATTTCCTTCAGTAGCCCAGGATCGACCAGATCGGCTGCGATGCAGGTGTTGGTAAGGCACCACACATAGGGAATCCGATAGGCGGTGCCCTGGTCGATCGTGATCTTGACGCCGGCCGGCAGGTACAAGCCGACAGGAAGAAACAGTTGCAGCCGCGCGGCCTTGTCGCCCTCGCGTTCAATCAGGTCGATGCGGACGGCGGACTGACCTGTTTCGAAGGTGCCGCTGATCGTGGTCCGGCAGACCATGTTCGTTCCGGGCGTCTTGAAGCAGAATTTGCGCCAATCGGAATATGTGATCTCTCTCGCCATTCGCTCGCCGCGGGGCGCGAACTCTTGGCCTGCAGGCTTCCCGTTCGCTTGGGTACCGCTGGTTTGGAAAGTCTGCTGTGCGTAAGTTGGGCCGATGCTGCCATGCAACAGCAGCAGAACCAGCAGCGTTGCCGAGGGATAGATGAATGAAGAACGAAATCGGCGGGAGGGCTGCTCGATCATGTCCTGGCTCCACCATACCTGTCTTGTTGCTATTGGTGTTTATCAAGGAACTTGCTCACCAGCGGTGCCCACAACGGGATGGCGTCGGCTGAATCGATCAGGAAGTGCCCCTCATTTCCGAAAGGCCGAAGCATATGATATTCGGCACTACCACCTGCGCCGGTATACGCCTCATGCATCTTCCTGGATAAGGCTGGTCCAAAAAACGTGTCGTTCTCTGCGTAGATCCAGAGCATGGGGACCCGGGCGGTACGTCCGAACTCACCTGTCGCCTCAACCAGCTGGTCGGCCGCGCAATTGTTGTTTGGCTCGCCGCCGACGCGTCCGCCACGCCCTGCGGCAAAGATGATGATTGCCCTGACCGAGGGGAGGTTCCGGCTTGATAGCGCGATCGCTGCCCAGCCGCCGGCGGATTGACCGACCACGACGACATTGTCGGGCACGATCAGCTTTTGATCGGCCATGTAGTCGATGATCCACTTGTCGAGCAGGGCGACGGCGAGGCCTGCATCGGCGAAATTTGGGTTATCGCAGCTGCCGATTTTGGAGAAGAACGGTCCATATAGCCCGCGTTCGGGAATATCGAGAGCCGCAGCGCCGTATCCCGAGCCCGTCGGCGCAACGACCATGTAGCCCTTGCGCGCGAACCACATGGCGGCGTCCCTGAACTCGACGACGGGGAAGAAGCTGCGTTCTCGCGGGTCGTGAGCAACGCCGTGGTTCATGATCACCAGCGGAAACGGTCCGTTGCCAACGGGGCGAACCACGTAGGCGATCGTGGGCAGCGTAACGGGGATCGCCCACACTTCCTCCTGGATAGCCCGATTTGCGGGTTGGTCGTCAGCGAAGGCCGCAACCGCTAACACAAGCGTAACGACCGCGTAGAAGACGAGAACACGCAGCAGATGTCGAAGCATGGCGTTCGTCCGGAACTTGCCGCGGCAGATGCGGCAGTCGGGAAAGGAAACGCTTTCCCGACGCGCAGTTCGGGACGTTGATCTGGATCAATGGGGCCCGTCATGGCGTTATCCGATATTGGTGAGCGTGACGATGACGGAGCCGTGGATCGTCAGGAGCACGCGTGTCCCTGGGGAATCTGCCCGACGAAAACCTACAAAGGGAGAAGTCATGACCAAACGTGGAATTCGCATTCTTCAATTCGTTATTGCGGTACTGCTCGCATCATCGACCGTCACGACGGATTTGCGAGCGGAAACCGGCCAGGTTGCCGTGGTCTTTACCAAGGGTGGACTGATCGTCGGGGTCGGGGGCGGCGAAGGCGTGCTGGTCTTTCGAGGCAAGCGCTATCCCTTCACGGTCTCAGGCATGAGCGTCGGTTTCACGATCGGTGCTTCAACCACCAAGCTTGTCGGACGAGCCCTCAATCTGAGCGGGCCAGGTTCGATTGAAGGCTCTTACAGCGCGATTGGCGCTGGCGGCGCTGTCGCCGCCGGAGCCGGCGGCGTTCAGTTGCAGAACGCCAATGGTGTGATCTTGCAGCTCAGCGGCCCGAAAGTCGGCGCCGAGTTGTCGGCTGCGGTGGGGGGAGTAACGATACGCTTGAAATAGGCGTGAGGCGGCCAGGTCGCGAGATGGCGCGGCCTGCCGCCCTCAATATCGCTCCGCCATAAATTATATCGCTCCGCAATAAATTTGGAAATCGGCAGATTTGAACCTCGGTCGGGCCGTTCCTTACGGTCCGCTGGACCGCAGTCGAAGCAAGCTTGACCCTATCGTCTTCGGTCAGGCCCGGAGGCTTGCTTAACTGTCCGAACCATACACGCTTCTCCGCCTCGTCGATCTGCTCGGGCATGGCTGATCCTTCCTTCATGACTCTCTCGCCTGTTTGGCGTTTGCGGGATTGCTCTTTGATTCAGATCAAGCGTACCGGCCGGATTGGGCGTTTTGCTTACAATAACGGCCTGTCGGCACTCGCTAAAAGCCAACCCACGGAGAGAGGGCATGTACCGGTTACTCAAATTGGCAATGGCTGGCGCGATAGGCCTGACCTTTCTGGGGGAAGCACATGCCCTCGATCTCTCGGGCGCCTGGGCCACAAGTGCGGATGAATGCAGCCAGGTGTTCATCAGGAAAGGGCGGACGAACCAGATCGGGTTCGGCCCATTTTCCGAGCAGCACGGAGGCGGATTCATCGTCGAAGCCGACCGTCTCAGGGGCAAGTTTGCCAGTTGCAAGATCAAGACCAGGAAGGAGGACGGTCAGCTCGTGAATATCGTTGCGGGCTGCGCAACCGATATTATGCTCTCGAACGTCCAATTCAGCCTGAAGATTGTTGAGCCGAACAAGATTTCGCGGGTGTTTCCCGGGATCATGGATATGGAGATCGCCTACTACCGCTGCCCGATCTGAAAAAGAGGCCGGTTGCCGAGGGAAACGGGATCGGTCCATAATCGCGCAAAGCCGCGGCGCCACCGCAAAATGCCAGGGAGGTCGTTCTTTGACAGCGTCACCCAATCCAATCGCGACAACGCATATGCCGTTCTTTATCACGGCGCCGGGCGAAACCGACGTGCTTTTCAACGTCACGCTGGTGTTTGTCGTCGCATGCGTCATTCTGACGGGTGTGGTTTTCCTTACCATCCACTCGCTTCCGGAACGAATGGCGCACAAGTCGCAGAAGATTCTGTTCGACCTGATCGCCTTGCTCTGCCTGCTCGCGCTGCTGACGCACGAGCACCTTTTCTGGTTTGCGGCGATCGTGCTTGCCTTCATCCCTATTCCGGACTTCCTGACCCCGGTAAACCGCATCGCAAGTTCAGTGGCAGCCATGGCTGAACAGGAAGCCGGCGGGAAGCCGGCGGATGTTTCGCCTTCCGGCTCGCCGGAGGCTGCGAAAGTCGACGAACCCCATGTGAAGAAGCAGGGAGCCCTTCATGGTTGAGCTCATGCTGTGCTCCATGCTGACGCTGGTTCCGGATTTTCTGTTCCGCCGCTTCGTGCAGGGCAAGCGCCTCGGCAAGGAAATCACGTTATTCTCGGTCTGGTACGAACTTCGCTGGGGAATCACGCTTTGCCTGATCTTGACCGTGCTCCTTATCACGGTGGTGCTTTACAATCATCCGTCGTCGAGCAACGCGACCTCCCTGTTCCGGACAATCTCGCTGTTTCCCGAGGTGGGTGGTCGCGTGACGGAAGTCTATGTCGACTACAATCAGCCGGTGAAAAAGGGCGACCCTCTGTTCAAGATGGACAGCACGAGACAGGAAGCCGCGCTTGAGCGCGCGCGTCTTCTGGTCGTCGAGGTGGAGGCGGGGATGGTCACGGCACAAGCCGACATCCTGACCAGCGAGGGCAAGCTTCAGGAAGCAAAGGGATCCCTGGAGCAGGCAAAGGACGAACTGCGGACCAAGTCGCAGTTGCAGCAGCGCAACGCGGATATCGTTGCGGCGCGCGAGATCGAAAAGCTCCAGACGATGGTGGCACAACGGCAGGGCGCCGTTGACGCGGCGGCGGCGGCCAAGGAGTCCGCACAAACCCGGCTCACGGCTGTCCTGCCGGCGCAGAAGGCAAGTGCGGAAGCAGGACTTGCCGAAGCTCAGGTCGAGCTGAGCAAGATGACCACCTATGCAGGAGTCGACGGGCGGGTCGACCAGTTCGTGTTAAGGGTCGGAGACATCGTCCAGCCGGCGCCCGTTACCAGGGCGGCGGGCATCCTCATCCCGGAGGGCGCAGGCGAGAGCAGGCTTTTTGCAGGGTTCAATCAGATCGAAGCGCAGGTGCTCAAGGTCGGCATGATAGCGGAGGCCACTTGCATCAGTAAGCCGATGACAATTATTCCCCTTTATGTCGGCAAGGTACAGAACGTGATAGCCGCCGGGCAGATTACCGGATCCAACCTGCTCACCGAGATGCAAAAGATCGGCCCGCCCGGCACTGTCCTTGCGTATCTCGAGCCGCTCTACGAGGGCGGATTGGACGGCGTCCCTCCGGGAAGCAGCTGCATTGCGAATGTCTATTCAAACAACCATGAGTTGCTTCAATCCAAGGATATCGGCACGCTGAAGTTTGTCTATCTGCACATCGTCGATACTGTAGCCCTCGTTCACGCGTTGGTCCTTCGCATGCAGGCGGTTTTCCTGCCGCTGAAGGCGTTGGTGTTTGGGGGAGGACATTGAGCGTGAGATCGACCGGGTTCTTCAAGCTCAGCGCCTCAAGGCGACAACAGGCGACGAAAATGCACTGGATGTGACGACCCTGAACGTGGCCGCTCATCGCCTGGAGACCCTGATACACGACCGCCGGGCCATTCTGGCCTCGCAGCAAAGCCACCGCTTGAGCCGCGCTGCGGCTTTGGGCGGTTGGTTTCAAACGAGCGGCCTTGATCTTGATCAAAACTGCAATCCCGCTCCGGTTCTTCGCTCCACCATCCCACCGGGTTGAAGGGACGGATGTTGCATTGCACGAAATTGCTGTTGGCGCTGGCCATCATGGGCGCAGCTCCCGGAAGGCCCCCTGATGGGTAAGCATTCTATGGGACTTGCCATGTTGATCCTGGTCGGAGCGGCCGGATTGGCTACGCCGTCGCACGCACAAGCTCCGGGTTACGTCAGCGTCGTATTCGCGAAGGCAGGCCTGATCGTGGGTGCCGGTAGAGGGCGCGGTGTCCTGACGTATCGCGGTCGCGACTATCCGTTCAGGATTTCCGGTCTGAGCCTCGGCATCGCGATCGGAGCATCGGCGATGCGACTGACGGGACGCGTTTCGGGACTGCGTGAACTGAAAGATTTTTCCGGCACCTACGACGCCGTTGGCGCCGGCGGCGCTTTGGTTGGTGGCTTTGGCGGTGTGCAATTGACCAACAACAAGGGTGTGAACATCACGCTTCAGGGGCTCGAGGCGGGTCTGGAATTTGCTGCCAACCGGAGCGGGATCCGGATCTCGCTGCAATAGGCCAGCGCCGAGTCCATCTTGTAAATTTATCGGTTCGGTCCTCGTACGAACCTTGATCCATCTCAAGACTTCGAGCGACAAGCGGCGAAATTCTGTTGGGGGGCGGCAAGAGCCGGACCATCCCCGTGCTGTGAGGTCGGGGTGTTGGATGGTTAAACCCGATTTTTCGCTCGTAGAGACGTGCCGATTGGGAGACGTGAGCGGCCGACGGCGAGAACGATGAGCTTGACCCGAACTCGACATCGGACTTTCGTTCAACGACCGCTACCTGAGGCCATCCGCTGGCCCCTGCGGTTTGCTGATTTGATCCGGCGCGATCCCTGTCTTTAGCCCGGAACCGTTGCACCGTGACCGATCATCATAACCCGGCATGGACCGAGGAAAGCCGCTTCCGCGGTGCGCTCGACGATGTGATTATCATCCCACTCGTTCTTGTCGCGCTCGCCGCAAACAAAATCCTGCGTTTCATTCTTTCGATCTTGATGCGGTTGCTTGATTACGCCTTCCCTTTAGCAATGCAGATCGTCCGGCTTCCGCTCTTCGCGGCCAAGGTTTTGGGCAACGTCATCGTCACCGTCATCACCGGCGCGGTGCGCTTCCTTCCCCTTTCCGAAACGAAACGTCGACAGTGGAGCCTGTCGATCCGCCGGAACTGGTCATGGCTCCGGCGGAAGATTAGCTATCGGGCGTTCGAACAAGCCGTGCATACTGCCTTTGAAAGCGGCATGGCATGGGTGTTCCGGAAATGCCGGCATCTCACGCCAAACACCGCATTGCTCGTGATCATGGGTGCGGTACTTTGGCTCCCGATCTCTTTCGGGGCGGCAACGGCCATGCATGCGGTATTGTTTGCCAAGGTCGCGTCCTGGCCAGCCTGGATGCAGCTCTTGCATCCGCTGGCGACGGTCATCGCCAAGAGCAAGCTGTTGGTGCTGCCAGTGTACCCGGCAGCATGGCCACAGGCCAAAAAACATTGGTTCGTTCGGCTCGTACTCAAGAGCTATGAAACCATCAAGCGCATGTATGTGATAAAAAAAGTCGGTTTTCGCTATCGGCAGGCGGAGATCGCCGGCGTCGCGGCGGTTGAGAAGCTCAAGCGCGCCGCCGGCCTCGCATCGGCGGTGACGTGGCTGCGCAAGGCGCATGTCGCCGAGCATCTCGGCGTCGAAAAGCCCACCCAGAAATTGAGTTCGTTCTTCTCGCAATGGTCAATCAAGTTCTCAGCCGAATACTACGAAGCCAAGGAAGGGCAAGCCTGCGGTGTTCCATCATCAAACGGCAGGTCTGCGTAGATTGTCCATCAAGATATATACGCTCATCAGGAAGACCCAGATGGGCAATACCGCGAAGCCCCACCCGATGTAGTAACTGCCGACCAGCAGCACCGACGCCAACAGGTACCCGATAAAAGCGATCCAGCGCGGAGCGATGCCGGTGTAGATCACAACAGTCGACGTTGAAATCATGAAAACGGCCGCCATCTTGGTAGCGTACACATTGTTAACGATGTAGACGGCGGCACGCGCGAAGCGAAAGATAGCGGAACTCATCAATTCATTCGGTTCAGCAATGGAGGCCAAAAGCATAACCGCGCCTATCACCGCGGCTGCAACAAACAACATGGCCAGAAACAACAGGGCGCTGCCGAAAAACACCGTGGCGAAAAAGCGATCTTCCTGCTGACCAAGCCGATCACGGAGCACTCCAATGAACCACAGGAAGGCAACGCCGGCAAAAGGAACCAGGTTCAACGCAAGCGTGATCGTCCTCGTATCGGTGGCGAGCCATGCGCCGGATTCCAGCGGGTCAGCCGGAATGGAGCGCCGAAGCAGCCCAAAGATAGTGAACATCAGCAGGGAAAAGACGATCCCCGCCAGGGCAGCGGACTTCGGAGTCTTCAGACGTGCGTGAATGAGGGTGTCGTCCTCGGGCTTCACCATAAGTCCTCATTGCCCGCTCTTGCAGGACCTTCTTGGGCTATCGCGCTGGATCCCAGCAGCAGCAACCCAACGGTAAAGAACGCGCTTCAAGAAAACGTCCTCCTGTTGCTTTTTTGAAGGGCGCATTGCCCCGACGATGTTGATCTAAATCAAGCATTGCGACGGACCCGGCTCGACAAGATGCAGGCCGAGCGGCGGAAGCAGCGGTCATCGACCGCGGGCCAGGGGAGGGAGCAACCAATCTCATCCGCGAGAACCGCAGCCTCATGATCGGCCGGGTGAAGCACCTGGAACGTTATGGCTTGGCGAGCGAAGTCGAGCCGGGGTCGTGGATCGTCTGCGACCGGGGTTTGAGCGTATGTGGCCCTCGCGATTTTCCGCTTTTGCTCCCGCCAAATCGCCGCTGGTGCTCCCGAGAGAGTGACTCTCTCCATTTCCCTTGATCTGGGTCAAGGCCGGCCAAGCCGAAACGCAATGACATGCATCGCTACCGTGTTCGATGCATAGGCGTGGCATGGAAACGGGCGCACCAATCAAGCCGTCCGTTTGGCTTGACATAAATCAAGTGCCATGGACCCGGCGCTACAATGATTGGCCTGCCTCGGACCAGTCGCGGCAGTTCCGGTCGACCGTGGACGCCAAGGCAACCAATCGCATACCGCCGGGGAGACGCATCATGAAAGCAAGCACAGCTCTAAGGAAGGAAGCCGATACCGGAGATTGCTGGAAGGGGTTTCGTCCAGGCGACTGGCAGACTTCCATCGATGTTCGCGATTTCATTGTCCGGAACGTCACGTCTTACGCCGGCAATGAGGACTTTCTCGCAGGCCCATCGCAGCGCACAAAAGCGGTTTGGGCAAAACTGCAGCCGTACTTCGCCGATGAGCGAAAGAAGGGCGTGCTCGCGGTTGATGTTCAAACCCCGTCGACGCTGCTCGCCCACAAGGCCGGCTATATCGATCGCGACAATGAAGTCATCGTAGGCCTTCAGACCGACCAGCCGTTCAAGCGGGCGATTTTCCCCTATGGCGGACTGCGGATGGTCGAGGCAGGCATCAAGGCCGCGGGATTCGAACCCGATCCGCTCGTGCACGAAGCTTTCACGAAATACCGAAAATCGCACAATGACGGCGTGTTCGATGCGTATACGCCCGAAATCATGAATTGCCGCAGGTCCGGGATCATCACCGGGCTTCCGGATGCCTACGGACGCGGTCGTATCATCGGCGATTACCGGCGAGTGGCGCTTTACGGCGTGGATCGGCTGCTGGAGGTCAAGCGCGATGAACGGGCGCAGATCGACGATATGTGGCCGACCGACGAAATCATCCGGGTGCGCGAGGAACTATCCGAACAAAGGCGTGCTCTCGGGGACCTCACCGCGATGGCAAAACTCTACGGTCTCGACATATCGAAGCCCGCTTCGAATGCGCAGGAAGCGTTCCAATGGACGTACCTCGCCTATCTCGGCGCGATCAAGGAAGCCAACGGCGCGGCGATGTCGATCGGGCGAATCTCTACCTTCCTCGACATTTACATCGAGCGCGACCTCAAGGCCGGCATTCTGGACGAAGCGCGGGCGCAAGAGCTTTGGGACCAACTGGTGCAGAAGCTCCGCATCGTTCGCTTCCTCCGTACGCCCGACTATGATGCGCTGTTCAGCGGCGATCCCTACTGGGCCACCGAATGCGTCGGCGGAATGGATCTCGACGGTCGCGCCCTTGTGACCAAGAGCAGCTATCGGATGCTGCACACGCTTTCCAATCTCGGCCCCGCCCCCGAGCCGAACATCACGGTTCTCTGGTCGAACCACATGCCGGCCGCCTTCAAGCGCTACTGCGTCAAGGTCAGCCGCGACACATCCTCGCTGCAATACGAAAACGACGATCTGATGCGGCCGTTCTGGGGTGATGACTACGGTATCGCCTGCTGCGTCTCGGCGATGCGTCTCGGCAAGCAGATGCAGTTCTTCGGCGCACGCGTCAACCTCGCGAAGGCGCTGCTCTATGCGATCAATGGCGGCCGTGACGAGGTAACGGGCGATCAGGTTGCTCCCCCGACATTGCCGGTGTCTGGCGATTTCCTCGACTACGACGACGTGATGGCCAAGTTCGATTCCACGATGGAGTGGCTGGCCCGCACCTACGTTCATGCGATGAACTGTATCCACTACATGCACGACAAGTACTTCTATGAACGCCTGGAAATGGCGCTGCACGATCGCGACATTCTGAGAACGATGGCCTTCGGGATCGCCGGCCTTTCGGTGGTTTCCGATAGTCTGAGCGCGATCAAGTACGGAAAAATGCGCGTCACGCGCGACGCGACCGGATTGATCGTCGACTATCAAAACGAAGGTAACAAATCCACACCGCAATTCGGCAACAACGACGATCGCGTCGACCAGATCGCATCCAGCATCGTCACCAGTTTCATGGAGAAGATCCGCAAGCACCCGACCTATCGAAACGCGACGCATACGCAGAGCGTCCTCACGATCACCTCGAACGTCGTGTACGGCAAGGCCACGGGAAATACCCCCGACGGCCGTCGCAAAGGCGAGCCGTTCGGGCCGGGAGCAAACCCGATGCACGGCCGCGACAGCCATGGCTGGCTCGCATCCTGTCTGTCGGTCGCAAAGCTTCCCTACAAGGACGCGCAAGACGGCATCAGCTACACCGTTTCCATCGCTCCGCAGAAGGCGCATCTGTCGGAAGGCAAGCTTGTCGACGAGGCAGTCAAGGCCTTCGACGTCTATTTCGAGCGGGGCGGCTTTCACATGAACCTGAACGTGATCGACAGGGAGACGCTCGAGGACGCGATCAAGAATCCGGACAAGTACCCGCAACTAACGATCCGCGTGTCGGGCTACGCCGTGAACTTCATTCGCCTTACGCCGGAGCAGCAGCGAGACGTAATCAGCCGCACTTTCCACGGCCAAATCTGATGAGGTGCTGCCATGTCCACGGTGCAGCCGCTTGAACCCGGAAGTCGTTATGACATCCGGGTGGGGATTTCGCCCGACGCCCCTGACGAAGACAAAATCAAGGACGAAGAGGGCTTATTCGGGTACTGCCATTCCTATGAGACCTCGTCGCGCTACGACGGGCCGGGCCTGCGCCTTGTCCTGTTCGTTTCGGGATGCCTTCTGCGCTGTACCTACTGCCATAATCCGGACACTTGGCACCTCAAGGACGGCACCTACGTTTCGGTCGATCACGTGCTCGGGCGCCTCGGCGACTTCGCGCCCGCGATTCGCAGTCTGGGTGGAGGCCTGACGATATCGGGCGGAGAGCCCATGGTGCAGCTTGCCTTCACCCGGCGAATATTCGCCGGCGCCAAGGCAATGGGGCTGCACACGGCGATCGAGACGTCGGGATTTCTGGGCGATCGTGCGGATGAGTCGTACCTGGCGGCGATCGACCACGTTCTGCTCGATATCAAGAGTTCGGATCCGGCCACCTATCGTCGGGTGACCGGCCGGGACCTTGCGCCGACCCTGCGCTTCGCCGAGCGCCTTGCTTCGCTGTCCAAGCCGGTCTGGGTCCGCTTCACCCTCGTGCCTGGCGAAACCGACGATCCGGCCAACGTCGAGGGGATCGCCCGGTTCGTCGCGCCCATGAAAAACGTCGAATGGGTCGAGGTGCAGCCATTCCATCAGATGGGTTCATTCAAGTGGAAGGCAATCGGCCTCGACTACAAGCACCTTGATACCCCCGTACCGAGCCGGGATTTGGTGAATCGAGTTATCGAACAGTTCCGAGCTGCGGGCTGTCAAGCACGCTGACCGATAGCAGTCGATCTGGGGAGATCAGCCATGTTGGACCTTGCTCGCGATATCATCGGCAGTCAGCCCATCCTGACTGCCTTCCTGGCGATAGGCGTGGGTTACCTGGTTGGGCAGATCAACATCTTCGGCTTCTCGCTTGGCGTCGGCGCAGTTCTTTTCGTCGGGCTCGCCATCGGCGCATTCGCACCCAAAGCTCAGATCATAGGTCCGATCGGGCTGACGGGCCTGATCATGTTCCTTTATGGGATCGGCATCCTTTATGGCCGCCAATTTTTCGAGGGGATGGTGGGCGTCGGGCAGAAATACAACCTGCTGGCGCTTGTCGCTTGTTTAGTGGGCTTGCTCGTTGCACTCGGCCTGGGGCACATCTTCGGCATCAAAATCGGACATACCCTGGGCATCTACGCTGGATCGATGACGAGTACCGCGACTCTGCAGGCCGCGCTTGACGTCGTCAAGAACAAGGAACCGTCGATCGGCTACTCCATCGCATACCCTTTCGGCGTCATCGGTCCCATCCTCTGCATCTACTTCATGACGCGCATCGTGAAACCTAAATTCCCGACAAAGGCGCAGCGCTTCCACATGGGAGAGATTTCGATCGGCGAAAGCTTTGCCGGCCGCCGGCTTGGCGATCTGACGACGGAAGCGCTGGGCGACCTGCAGGTGACCATGGTCCGAAAGGGTGAGCGCAATTTCGTCCCGACAGCCGATACTGTCCTGGCCGCGGGCGACGGACTCATGGTCGTTGCCGAGCGCAATGAGGCGATCGCGAAGGCGGCGGCCCAGCTTGGGAGACTGGAACCTGGCCGGTTGGCCAGCGACCGTGCCGACCTCGACTACATCCGGGTCTTCGTCGGAAAGGCCAGTATGGTAGGTGTCCCGCTTGCTAGTCTTCCAATGCCTGCCGGCTACCCAACCCACCTGCTTCACGTTCGTCGCTACGACGCCGATCTGGTCCCGGCGCCCGACCTGATGCTGGAATTCGGCGATCGCGTTGGGGTGCTGACGCCTCCCGACCGAAAGGAAGAAATCCGCCGCCACTTCGGCGATACGGTCAAGGCGGCGGCGGAATTCAGCTACGTGTCGCTCGGGATCGGGATGGTCCTTGGCGTCCTTCTCGGGCTTATTCCGATTCCCGTTCCGGGTGTGGGCATCGTGACGCTCGGAATTGGCGGCGGACCGCTGATCGTTGCTCTTATCCTTGGCAAATTGCGTCGCACAGGCCCCATGCTGTGGACCATGCCGTTGCCGGCAAATATCGTGTTACGAAACTTCGGCCTTGCGATGTTCCTCGCCACCGTCGGCGTCAACGCCGGACAGCCTTTCGTCCGTACCGTCGCGGAATCCGGGTTCACGATGCTGTTTATCGGTGTTGCGGTTCTGCTGACGACTGCGCTCATCGTCTTGCTGGCCGGCCATTATCTTCTGAAAATTCCATACGACGACCTCGTTGGCGTCGCATCGGGCGCGACTGGAAATCCCGCCATTCTTGTCTATTCGACTAAAATGGCGCCGACCGATCGTCCTGATATTGGGTATGCCATGATCTTCCCCTCGATGACCATCGTGAAGGTCATCGCGGTGCAGATCGTCGGTCTTTTGACGGCTGCGGGTAGCGCCGGCTAGAGCGTGATCCGGAAAAGTGGATACCGGTTTTCCGAAAAGATCATGCTCAAACAAAAAAAATAGAGCGGGATCACGATTCGAAGAAAAGTCATTTCGCTCTAGCGACGCCGATCTGGAATTTTCGCCGCGGGCGTTTTCAGGCCCTATCATTGGCGAATCCCATTTCCCGTTGTGCGTGCGGCCGGCTTTTGGAAACTGTCTTCGTTTACCTTCTAAGGAGTGATCATCGATGAGTGAGACCGAGAAAGAGAAAGCAAAGAAAGCCGAAACCCAAATGTTGCGTAATGCCTTTGAAGGAATGAAGGGCCGGCAGCCGAAGTCGGATCAGGAACTGAAGGGGTGGCTCGCCTCTCCCGAGGGTAAACAAGCGACAATGTTTGAGCCCACTTCTCTTTCGTTCTGGGGCGAGAGTGGACGTTCTTAGCTGCTTCCGCCGAGGTCTTCAGGTGCCGCAGCCCGCCGGCGGGCCTGTCGAGAATGATGGCGCGGCGAATGCTTTGGTCCTGTAATCCTCCGGGTTCAAGAATGCATGGCCCGTGCAGTCGGGAACCTCCCGGCGCGATCGAACAGGCGGTCCCAAACAGTCATGCGCGCCCGTCGGTCGCTGCCCGATCTGGACAACAAGAACCTGCGTAGAGGAGATACAGGATGGCTGACCGAGCACCTGTGCCGCAACCACCGATCTTCAACTTGAACGCCTACAGTCCGGCCGAGATCAAAGAGGCAGTCGAAAAGGTCGGGGTCAAGAAGGCAAATTTGCCACTTCAAGCCTCCTTCATGCTGGCGATCGTGGCTGGCGGCAGCATCGGCCTCGGAGCGCTTTACTATACCATTGTCGCCAGCGACGCAGAGCTCAGCTTCGCTACCACACGCGTGGTCGGCGGACTGGTGTTCTCGCTTGGGCTGGCTCTTGTCTTGGTGGGAGGCGCCGAGCTGTTTACAGGTAACAACCTGATCGTAATGGCGTGGGCGAGCGGAAAAGTTTCAACGAGAGAAATGCTGCGCAATTGGGTCATCGTGTATTTCGGCAATTTGGTCGGCTCCCTTGGACTTGTTGTTCTGGTCTTTTTTTCACATCATCTCGACATGAATGGCGGCCGCATCGGGTTGTCGGTGTTGCATACGGCTGTCACAAAGATCCAGCCCGACGTTGTGACCCTTTTCTTCAAGGGCATTCTGTGCAATGTGCTCGTCTGCTTGGCGGTTTGGCTCGCATATGCGGGCCGGTCGGTCACGGACAAGATTCTCGCTCTCATATTGCCGGTCTCCGCTTTTATAGCGGCCGGCTTCGAGCACTGCGTCGCCAACATGTATTTTCTACCGTTGGCTTGGCTGCTGACCCGGACGGGCAACGTTCCGACCGATTTCGACGCCTCGCTCATTACGATATCCGGGATTATCCATAATCTCGTTCCGGTCACGCTCGGCAATATCGTGGGGGGCGCCGGCTTGGTTGGCGCTGCGTACTGGGCCATCTATCGGGCGGCGTTTGGCGCGACGTATCTGGGCGAGAAGTAATCGGTTCAAGCTTCATATTCCGCGCGGCCAGATCTGTTTCGCGGTCTTCTTCTCAACGGCAGGGGAACTTTGGTCCTCGCCAGGCGCAACCGATATTCCTGCCCGCTTGCTCAGTAACCGTCGCCCCAGCGATACTGCCACGCGACGCCGACGGCGCTAAACTCGCTGCCGGTGCGAGTTGTAATGCCGGTGCTGGCGGACAGCTTCAGAGAGTTATGGGTGTCGATCGGCAGGGCGAGGGTGAAGCCGGCCCGCGTGCTCGCCTGCTCGTTGTCGCTCTTCACGCCGTTGAGTGCGGTACGGCCGCCCGCGAAATAGATTCCGTCCAGCGCCATCCATACGCCGGACTGGAAATTATAGAGGATATGTCCCTGCACGGCATAGATCGGCGCCTGGGCGAAGGTATTGCCGCCGACGAAGTCGGTGTTGTTGCTGAAGAATGTCATGCTGGGGGCGACCTCGAATGTCCACGAACCCCAAGCCTTGGAAATCCCCAGCTCGGGCCTGAACGACCAGCGATTGTTGCCGAGGTTGAGCAGCTTGCTGTCGTCGTACTGCCCGAGCGGGGCGGAGACCTGCAGGCTCACTCCGACGATGAGATCCTGCTTGTAGTTCGCGAAGTCCTTTGCCGACAGCGCGGGTGCTCCAAGCAAATTGAACGAGACGCGAAATCGCGGGTCGCCGAGGCCCGACATCTCGCGCTCGCGCGGCTGGCCGTTCACGATTCCCTGCGCGGAGAACGACGACGCCGGTACGATTACATCGAATTTGGCCGACTGGCCTCCGACATCGAAGGATCGAACATAGGCCAGCACCTCGGTATTGGAGTGGAATTTGGTGTCGGCGATGGCCGTGCTTGGGTCGAACGCGATCTTGCCCTGAGCATAGACGTAGCCCGCGATCAGGAAATTCAGCCCGATCGGCGTGTTCGTGTAGGACCTTGGTTCGGCCTCCTGGGCGTCCGCATCGGCGACACCTGATACGGATGCAATTATTCCAAGCGCCACACCAAGCGAGAGTCGGCGAGGGGCACAGGCTTTGGACGCATTCCAGGCTCGATCAACCATGATGGGCCAGCCACCGACCACCAATTTATTGAAAGGTATTCGAGCAACCAGCCTAGTCAGATCAATGGTCAAGGGCCATCCGATTCTTGGCGATGCAAGACCGCTCGCGGCCATAGGTATCTAATTCTTGCACCAAATGCGTGACCTGCATCAATAGGTCAGGGGCCCTAACGCACTAGGGTATAAAATACGGTCGCGCGATTGCAGTTCACCGTTCGCGAAGGTCGCTGCCGCTGCAACGGAGGTGCTCATGGGTACGCGCAATGACTCGCTGCTACACGGCTCGCTCGTAATCGCGCGCATGTTGACCCATTAGATTTGAGCTGGGTAAGGTGAAAACAGTCGACATCATCTATCGATATGCGGCGGACGGTATTCCGCCGAAACCATTGCCGACGGATAGTAATACGGCCTTGCTCCGGCTGAATCACGGCAATCGGGATTTCTCCACGCTTCTCGATCACCTAAAAGACGAGAGTGGTGTGATTCAGCAATTCATCCCGGTCGATCCGCGCGATTTGGGTCTCATGTCGGGCGGCGCTGGAATACCAAAACAACGTCCATTCGCGGCCGTACTCGGCTGTTCGGATGCCCGTGTACCGATCGAGCTCATTTTCAACGAGGGGCCAAATGATCTCTTTGTGATCCGCGTCGCAGGTAACGGCCTCGGAACGGAGGTGCTCGGCAGCCTGAAATATGCAGTGGAGCACCTGGGTGGTACTTTGAAGCTTATTGTTGTGCTGGGACATAGTGGTTGTGGGGCTATAACCACAGCCGTCGACGTGTTTCTAAATCCAGGCGACTACTTGACCGTAGCCACAAGACATTCGCTTCGCAATATTCTCGACCGCTCGCTACTCGTCATCCAAGCGTCCGCAAACAAGCTGCTTGCGACGTTCGGCCCTGATGTCGCACGCAACCCGGGGTACCGGCAGGCGCTAATCGAGGCATCGATCGTCACCAATGCTGCGCTCGCGGCCTATTCGATACAGCAGGAGTTCGAGGCTAGCGAGCAGACTGAAATGCGGGCGGTCTACGGAGTCTACCTTCTCGAGACCCGTGAGGTATGGGCGCCACGCCTCAGTGATGTGAAAGGGATTGGCCTGGCCGCGGCACCCCACGACCTCGCCGGATTTGCCGACCTTGGCAATGCAGTTGTTCAATCGGAGCGAATTGCTTCGTACATCAAGTAGCGACCACGGTTAAATGCGTCGCCGTTTGTTCGATCCAACCCTGCGATTTTCCGGCATGAAACGGACTCAACAAGCTCGTCTGGTTGACGCCGCTTGTTGGCGAGTGCGGACCCCGTGGCTTCGCGGTTCTTCATGCTTTCCCCTGTGTTCGGTCGTAAACTCTGATCAACGCGGAAGTCTTTTGGTTTCGGCTATTCGGCGCGATAGGCCGAGGCCTTGCCGATCCTCCTGGCGCGCCGTTTTCTGATCATCCGCAGTGAGATGCGAGCGATCGACAGCCGCATCGAGTTGCTTGAGATATCGCCCCACCGCCCCGATCCGCGCATCGTCTGTCACCGAATCGGCCAGCCCAACGAGCGCCGATCTCAGGCGCCGCATGACTTGCACGGAATCAGAGCCGTACTGGCGAATCTCGTCGAATGCCAACGCCAGATAGTCCTCCCATGTCGGCATCGGGAAGATGAGACGCAAAACGCCATCCGCGTCGTGAGCATACCCGGCGTCCAAATCATGCCCTCCCAGCCGACGCAACAAATCATCGATCTGGTCGATAGCCTGGACCGCCGTAGTCGGATCATTGATCGCTGGCGACAGCGCCTTGATGGCGACGTCAACGAGAAGACGAATAGGATATTTTGGGTCCTGTTCGGACGTTCGTTCGAACGCCAGGTGGACGGCCCGCATGAGTTCGCTTTCGGGCAGTGCAGCTTTCGCACCATGGACCTGCAACAGCACCGTATTCTCGACGAGGGTGTCGCCGACCCCGCATGCCATCACGATGACGGCGCCTGCCCGCTGTCCCTGGCGAACCAGGTCGTCGATATCGATTTTGGCAATCGTGCGCGGCGCGGCGACATGCGTCAGCGTTTGGACGACCGGACCCGGTTCAGGATGATCGCCTGTGCCAGGTCCGTCCTCCGATTGGTTATTTGCCTTCGCATCGAGACGCTGAAACGTTTCGCGTATGATCTCGCGACCCTTGTCGCCGATCCGGTGAAGCACGTTGGTGATCTGGAGGTCGCTCAGGCCCTTCACCAGTGCGGCAAACAGCAGCATACTGAGCGAAAGCAATCCAGCGACTGCGATGCCGGAGATCAGCGGCACGCCTCCGGACCCATTGCGATCAACATAAAGAAGAACGGAAAGAGAATAAGTGAAGGTGGCAATGAACACACCTAGCGAATGAAATAGCTTTGGGTCGCGAGCGAACAGAAGAACGAGCCTCGGTGAGTAGGCGATGGCACCGAATTGCACCATAACCAAGCCGACGGAAAACACGATGCCGGTGAGCGTGATCATGCCGGAAGCTACAGCCGAGAGGAACGCCTGAGCCGAGGCAACTGAAATGCCGGAAGCGCGTGGAAAGTATGCCTGCTCAAGTCGTGGCAGGGTAATCCCACCGACGAAACTCGCAAAAGCATATATGATCGGAATCGACCAGAGAGGCATTTGACTGCACCCTTCAGTTTGCCTGCGGCTGGACCGATTTCCTCCGCAGCCCTCGGAAGCATAACGCAGCATCGCGAAGTTTCGAGGCGCCGAATGTCTGCTTGCGGGTGCCTCCGCGCGTGCGCTACTCGGCCGCGCGCCCGCCGACTGGTATTGCGACCTCAAAGATGGAGCCGTCGGAGTCGGACTTGACGAGCCGCAATTTGCCTCCGTGATTTTCGACCACGGTAAAACAGATAGCGAGACCCAACCCCATACCGCCAGATTTTGTTGTAAAGAACGGGTCGAATATCCGCTCTCGATCCTCCAGGTGAATTCCGGGTCCGGAGTCTTGGACCGTCAGCAAAACGGTCGAGTGACCGTCGAAACTCGTTGTGAGCCGCAGCCGTCGTGCTTCAGGGGGCACGGTGTCCATTGCGTCGATGGCGTTTTTGACGAGGTTCAAGAGAACTTGCTGGAGGTGCGTGTTATCTAGCTGCACCTTGGGTAGGTTGCCTTGAAACTCTGTAGCGACGGAAACTTCGTTGATTTGAAGATCATGTTGCAGCAATCTTAGTATGAGCCGAGCAACATCCTCAACACTCGCCGGCGCCCCTCGATCAGCCGTCTTTTTCGACAGTTCGCGGATGCTTGTAATGATGGCGCCGGCGCGGTGGCTTTCGGCCCCAATGTCAGTAAGGATGTCGTCCATGTCTTCCAGTTCGGGAGGGTTCGACCGCAGCTGACTGAGGGCTGTATCGGCATTAAGCGCAATGACCCCCAATGGCGTCCTCAGTTCATGAGCGATAGCGGCCGTGACAGCGTCCACTGTCAAAAGCCGGTTGGTGCGTTCACGTCGCTGCAAAATGATCGCGTTGGCGAGGCGGGAATAGAGAAGCGTTGTTTCGACGAGCAACACGCCCAGCAACATGCAGCTTCCGACGAGAATAAAGCAACGAGCCGCGTACCAGCCGACGGTAAATCGTATCGAGCTGCCGATGATCGCCACCAAGAAGTTTGGCATGTAGGCAAGCAAAGTCACCATCAACCATAGATCGAGGATTGTACGTCGGCGAAATAGTAGCACCGCCAGCGCGGTAGAACCCCATAGCCAGAGCGCAATGTTGATCTGATTGGGAAGCCGCGTGCGAAACCTCACGTCGGTCGTGAAGAGGACCGGGAGATATTCCGTTTTCGCCGTCACAATCCAGGTCAGTCCAGCTATCACCGCAAGGACGCAGGCAACAGTGATTGCAATGGCCGTCATTGCCGGCCTGCCCGGCAGGCTGGCGGCTTCGGTCGTATCCTTGGAGAGCGCATAGACGAGGATCGCCGCCGGAAACGTCGTGTGCCAAAGCACGTACATCCAGGCTGGGGTGTTAAATCTGTCACCGATCAGACCAGCGGGGGCGTATCCGCCTGGAAAGGCCAGCGTTTGCAAGAACGCGAACGAGCCGCTGAATATGTAACCGCTCGCGAGCACGAGAAGGGCGCGCTGAGGCTGGATCGAGAATTGAGCGAACAGAAAGGTTGCCGTGACAAGATCGACAACGCCCACGACAGTCTGCAAAACCGGAATGAAGGCATCAACTCGGCCGACCTGTAGGCTCGCGATCGGTGCGACAACGGTCGTGGCGGTAGCCAGAACGATAACGACGCCGATCGCTACCGTCCGTTGCTGGTCGGTCGCTGGCATCGTCGCGATCACTAACGGGAAGTCTTGCCACTCTCTTTGAACGGAGTTTTCGGCTGCGGCCTCTGACAACGGGGCCGTTCCAAAATCAGCTTGATGATCTTGCGCCGATTTCATCGCCGTCATCCTGGGCATTGGACAATTCTATCCCCTGAAGCTGACCGAATGGAAGAGCACGGGCATGCTCGAACAGCGGCTAGGGAGGTCTAATTGACGTCACGCTCGAACCCGACTGCGCCCAATCTAAAGCGGGCGGTTTGAGGATGCGCCGGGCTTTGCTTCATCTACATCGGCGGTGGCGGGGGTGCGGGAGTGGGGCGAGCAACAATGATGAAGACATCGAAAACTGTCGATGCGGACGCAGACAAAACAAATCCGCCGGCTTGCGATCGTCTCGAGAGCCGGCAGGGGTTGGATACCCGCACGCCAAGCGCGATCGCCCAGCGGAGGCATTTCAATGTTCGGCTCGAGGAGCGGCAACACGTTGATATGAATCAAGCGACCCCAGCTCATGGGGTCGATATTCAAAATCGAACCAATTGAGGACTTTTCAGCACTGCATGGCGGATTTGAAGAGACACTGGAAAGAGACGATCTGGCTTTGGTGGTTTCCTCCAGCCCGCTGGTTGGCTGAATACCGCCCCCCTTGGCTGCTCGGCGACATCGTCGCAGGAATAACCCTGGCGGCTTACGCAATTCCGGTGTCCCTTGCCTATGCTGGCCTCGCAGGCTTGCCTCCTCAGGCTGGCATTTACGGCTACCTGCTGGGTGGTTTGGGCTATGCCCTGCTCGGATCGTCACGCCAGCTTGCCGTCGGGCCGACTTCCGCCATTTCGCTGATGATTGCCGGAACAGTAGGAGCTATGGCTGAGGGGGACGTGCAACGGTACGCGCAGATCGCCAGCCTGGCTGCCTTCACCGTGGCGCTTCTCAGTCTGTTCGCCTGGTTGTTGCGGCTCAGCGTGCTGGTGAAGCTGATCAGCGATAGCATTCTTGTGGGTTTCAAGGCCGGCGCCGGCCTGACGATTTCGATGACTCAACTGCCAAGCCTCCTCGGCGTGAAGGGCGGCGGCCACAATTTCTTCGAACGGGCCTTTACGCTCGCCGGGCAGCTGAGTGAGACGCAGTACCTCGTTCTTGTCGTCGGGGTCATTGCGATCCTGCTGCTGGTATTCGGCGACCGGCTGCTTCCCGGGAAGCCGGTTGCTCTTGGCGTCGTCGCGCTGTCGATTGCCGCCGCGACGCTGTTGGGGCTGCCAGCGATGGGAGTGCCAACGACGGGGGAAATCCCCGCTGGTTTACCCACCCTGGCAGGTCCGGCTCTCAGATTGAGCGATGTCGAGGGAATCGTTCCGTTGGCTGCCGGCTGCTTGCTGCTGGCCTATATCGAAGGTGTGTCGGCCGCGCGCACTTTCGCTGCCAAGCACGGATACACGCTCGATCCCCGGCAAGAGCTTCTTGGCATCGGTGCGGCCAATCTCGCGGCGGCGATGGGGCACGGCTACCCGGTGGCCGGCGGACTGTCGCAATCGGCCGTGAATGACAAGGCTGGCGCTCGCACACCGCTGGCGCTTGTCTTCGCCTCGATCACGCTTGCGCTTTGCCTGCTCTTCCTGACCGGCTTGCTTGAAAATCTGCCGAAAGCAGTGCTCGCTGCCGTGGTATTGACCGCCGTGTACGGGTTGCTGGATTTTCCGGCGTTGCTCCGCATGTGGCGAGTGAGCCGGTTGGATTTCCTTGCCGCGGCGACCGCTCTCATGGGTGTTCTGCTTCTTGGAATACTTCAAGGCATCCTGCTTGCCGCGTTGGCCTCCATTGTGCTGTTGCTCTTCCGCGCCTCGCGCCCAAACGTCGCATTTCTCGGTCGCATTCCCGGAACCAACAGCTATTCCGACCTGGCACGCCACCCCGAGAACGAGCCGCTGCCTGGTGTCATCGTCTTTCGTCCCGAAGCATCGCTGATTTACGTCAATACCGATGCTGTCCTGGAAGCTGTCTTGAATCGCCTTCGTCAGACTGCGCCCACCGACATCCGCCTGGTCGTCTGCGATCTTTCTGCTGCGCCGTATGTGGACCTCGCAGGCTCGCGCATGTTGCGCGATCTGCACGCCGAACTTGCGAGCCGCGGCATTGGCCTGCGCATCGTTGGCGCCCATGGATTAGCGCGAGATTTGCTGCGCGCCGACGGGGTCGAAGACAAGGTAGGAGGGCTCGACCGCGCCGCGACGCTTGAGGGTCTGCTCTCCGGGCTGAAGTGAACCGCAACTTTTGCGGCGAACGATCAATTCCATGTCAGAGGTTTCGGGTATGCCTTTCAAGCGCGTACTGGATCCGGTGGAGCGGATCTCAGAGACCTTGTTCGGCCTGATCATGGCTCTCACCTTCACCTGTACGCTTGGCGTCGCAACGGCAGACAGCATCAAGGTTCACACCATGCTGTTCGCCGCGCTCGGCTGCAACCTGGCGTGGGGCATCATCGACGCCGGCGTTTATCTGTTGGCTCGAATAAACCATCAGGCACGAAGGAATCTGACACTGCGTGCAATGCGGCAGGCACCGGATCTTGAAACGGCGCAACGCATCATCGCCGACGCACTGCCACCGCTATTGGCATCGGTTTTTCCCCCGGATCAGCTGGAACTGATGCGGCAAAAACTCCATCGGTTTCCCGAGACATCCGGGCGTCCAAGGCTGACGAAGCGCGATTGGATCGGAGCGCTGGGCCTTTGCCTGCTGAGTTTCCTTTCAACATTCCCGGTTGTCATCCCGTTCATTTTCATAACCGACGCTAGATTGGCGCTGCGCGTCTCCAACGTCGTCGCCATCGTGATGCTGTTCTGCTGTGGCTATGCGTTCGGATACCGCAGCGGGATTCATCCCTGGGCGGCGGGCCTTTCGATGGTGGCGTTCGGTAGCGCGCTGGTCGGTGTCGCAATAGCTCTTGGAGGATAACAACTCATAAGAGTCTCAAAAAGCGTTCCGCAACGCTTGCCGAGCTTCCAAGCGGCGAAAGTGCATCAATCCGGCCAAGATCTGCTCGCCGAACGGGCCAATCAATACGTCACTGACGGTGCAATCACGCCCGCGAGTTTGATAATGACACTCAATTCACGAGTGCAGCGCAGTTGAAGAGAAGGTATCTCAATCAATCGCGCCCGGGTGCTGGTCGGCCCCGCTTGAGTCGGAGTCTTGCCGTTCTCAGGCGCTGTATCTCTTCTTCAGTCGTCTTGATTTTCTCGTCGAGCTGCATGATCCGAGAGGTGTTTTGTGCATCGTCGCTGCGCAGCTTGTCGAGCAGCTTGCCAACGGAGAGCTTGTTTATTTCGGCCATCGTAAACTCCGCTTCTAGTAGACGGCTTGGTCGGCTTGCCGGATCCCGAATGCAAGCCCTCGCAGGTACGGTTACAAGCGATCGGTCGGCATCGAAATCCGCGCGCCCCTAGTATCGCTCAGCCACGAACTTCACCCTGCGCAAAATGGCCTGATCGTTATATCGGCCTTTGTCAGACCTTTTCGGCAATTTGACCCGCTCCGGCGACAGGCGCTTGTAGGGGATCGACTTCAGCACGTGCGAAATGCAGTTGAGGCGCGCGCGTTTCTTGTCGTCCGAACGGACGACATACCACGGAGCATGCTTCGAATCCGTGGCCTTGAACATCAGGTCGCGCGCCTTGGAGTAGTCGTCCCAGCGATCGAAGGATTGGACATCCATCGGGCTCAACTTCCACTGGCGGAGCGGATCGTCGATGCGCGCGGAAAAGCGCTTCTCCTGCTCTTCCATGCCGACTTCCAGCCAGATCTTGATCAGAATAATGCCGCCGTCGACGATATATTTTTCGACTTCCGGGCAAAGCGAGAGGAAGCGCTTGTGTTCTTCAGGACTGCAGAATCCCATCACATATTCGACGCCGGCGCGATTGTACCAACTGCGGTCGAAGATCACGATTTCTCCGGCGGCGGGGAAATGCTGTACATAACGCTGGAAAAATATCTGGCTTTTTTCCCGGTCAGAGGGAGCGGGCAGTGCCACCACCCGAAACACGCGCGGGGACACTCTCTCGGTCAGCGCCTTGATCGTGCCGCCCTTGCCGGCGGTATCGCGTCCTTCGAACAGTATGACCGCCCGCAGGCTTTTGGCCTTTACCCATTGCTGGAGATGGCATAGCTCGACCTGGAGCTTGCGCAGCTCTTTTTCATAGAGCTTCCGTTTCATTTTCGAAGAAGGGTCTTCATTTGCCATCGCCATCTTCCCAGTTGACGCCCTGTTTGATCATGCGGGTCGGCGAATAACGCTCTTCACCAACTCAGCGTGATGCCGATATCGCCGGGTATCCCACCGGGAAAATCGATGATCTGATAGGCGATCTTGTAACCGCGTGGCTGCAGGTAATCCTTCCAAAGGTGGTAGATCTCCTTTGGAATTCCGGTGAGCGTGTTTTCCCAGCCTGCTTCCATCTGGTTGATAGCTCGACCCCGATCCGTGCAGATAATGTTCGGGAACCGGTAAACCTGGACCTCGTGCAGTCCGTTTCGGACCGCGCGTTGGATAACATTCGAAGCGCGTTTGATCTTTTCGTCTTCCGAAAGGCCTGAAGGCTTGGTGAGTTCTTCGATCAGTGCCTGCTTTTCGGCGTCGGCCGCAGCCATATGACGCATGTGCTCTTCGGCCTTTTCAGCTTCCTTGAGCGCGGACTGTTTCCGGATTTCCTTGGCTGAGGGCAGCAGGTCGTCAATGTTCACCATGGTTGGATCTCCTGAATGTTGTTCTTTCTGCATCTCCGTCGCCTACTGGCGTATCCAGGTACCGTTTATTTTGATTCCCGAACTTGCAAATTGCAAATAATTCGGGACGCGCAGTTGATTTATCTCAAGGCCCTCGCAGAACGCACTCGCAGTATGGACCAGCTGGAAAATAACCGGCGTATCATGAAAAAGTTGGAGCTGAAAAATGTCGACTGACAATCAGCAGGCATCAGGTAGCACGCCGCTTGGTTTTTTCGGTGCCGCCTTCGAGTACATGACAGATGCGGCTCAGCGCAGTGTGTTGTTCTGTGACGTGATGCGCCAGCGCGGCAATCAGTATCGCGACCATCTCGCTGAGACAGTCCCGAATGTCCTCGACTACAAGGCAGAGCTGGTGATGGACGGCCGGACGCTGAAGCGGCCGGTCAATTACCTGCTGGTGCGCATTGTTCCGCCGGCCGGAGTTGATATCGATCCCGCTCGTCGCCCCTTTGTCGTGTTCGATCCTCGCGCCGGACATGGTCCAGGTATCGGCGGCTTCAAGGCGGACAGTGAAATCGGGGTTGCCATGAAAGCGGGGCATCCCTGTTACTTCGTCGGCTTCATGCCCGACCCCATGCCGGGTCAGACCATTGAAGATATCGCCCGCGCCGAAGCGCAGTTCCTGGAAAAGGTCATTTCGCTTCATCCCAAGGCGGATGGAAGGCCGTGCGTCATTGGCAATTGCCAGGCTGGCTGGGCGGTGATGATCCTGGCCGCAATCAGGCCCGAGCTGTTCGGCCCGATCATCGTGGCCGGAGCGCCGCTGTCGTATTGGGCGGGCGTTCGCGGAAAGAACCCGATGCGCTATTCGGGCGGTCTGCTCGGCGGAAGCTGGCTGACGGCGCTCACCAGCGACATGGGCGGTGGCAAGTTCGACGGCGGCTGGTTGGTGCAGAACTTCGAGAGCCAGAATCCAGCCAACACGCTGTGGACCAAGCAGTACAATGTTTACTCCAAGGTCGACACCGAGGCCCCCCGATACCTGGAGTTTGAGCGCTGGTGGGGCGGGCACGTCAACCTCAATGCCGAAGAGATCCAGTTCATCGTCGACGAGCTGTTCGTCGGCAACAAGCTGGCAGCGGGCCGCATCGAGACATCGGACGGGACCGCCGTCGACCTCCGCAATATTCGCTCACCGATCGTGGTGTTCTGCTCGAAGGGCGACAACATCACACCGCCACAGCAGGCACTCGACTGGATTCTCGACCTCTATGATGATGTCGACGAGATCAGGTCGTTCGGCCAAACCATTGTTTACACCGTCCATGAGACCGTCGGTCATCTCGGAATTTTCGTTTCCGGCGGCGTGGCCAAGAAAGAGCACAATGAATTCTCCAGCAATATCGACCTGATCGATGTGCTGCCTCCCGGCCTCTATGAAGCGACTTTCGAACGCAAGACCGGCGACACCACCCGCCCGGATCTCGTATCAGGTGAGTGGGTCATGCGATGCGAGCAGCGGACGCTGGATGACATTCGCGCCATGGGCGGCAACTCCCCGGAGGACGAACGCCGGTTCGCGACTGCCGCGCGCATCTCGGAAATCAATCTGTCGCTTTACCGCGCGTTCATGCAGCCAATGGTCAAGGCCGTCGTCACGCCGCAGGTGGCGGAATGGCTGAAGCGCTGGCATCCGGTTCGGATGTCGTATGAGGCCTTCACCGACGCCAATCCGTTGATGCCGTCGGTGGCAAAGGCCGCCGAGCAGGTCCGCGAGCATCGCAGGCCCGCGGCATCGGACAATCCGTTCATCGCCGCCCAGGAAAAGGCTTCCGCGGAGATCGTCAAGGCGCTTGATGCCTGGCGGGAAACGCAGGAAAAGCTCTCCGAGTCGATGTTTCTCGCCATGTATGGATCGCCGGTGCTTCAGGCTGCCGTCGGCGTCGACCCGGAGGCCGCCCGGCCACGCAGGCCGGGAAAGTCGCTGCTGCATCGCGAGCTCCTGAAAGCTCGCATCGCGGAACTGAAGTCGCGCATCACCGAGGGTGGTCTGCAGGAGTGCACAATCCGCGGCCTGCTTTATATCGGCATGGCTCGGGGGGTCGTCGACGAACGCGGGGTCGAGGCGCTGCGTCGAATTCGCCTGACCGAACGAGGATCGCGAACGACGCTTGCGCAGTTCAAGGCGATGGCGCGGGAGCAGTTCTTTCTCCTGCTACTCGATCCGGAAGCCACGCTTATGGCGATCCCGAAATTGCTGCCTGAAAATGTCGACGAGCGCCGGAAAGGCCTTGCCGCCATTCGTAACGTCCTGAGTGCGAGCGGCGAAATCTCCGGAGATACCGCGGAACGACTGAAGAGAGTTGAGACACTGTTCGAAGCCAACGAGACCGGCCCCTCAACAGCGGGCACCAAGAGGGTCCCTATCACGCAGGACGTCGAGAGAGCCAAGGCCTCCTAAGGGCATCCTAGCTCTCAGCGAAGGCGAGATGATCGGGAGTCGAGTTATGGGCGGCGTCGTTCAGATCGACGCCGAAATCGGGAGGGAAATCAAAAGGCCGCTCGGTTCGAGCGGCCTTTTCGTTTCGGAATCGCCGTGGCGTCGCAGCCCCCGACGCTCAGCCCCGCGCGACGCGCTGGCGCGAGCCTGGGCGATAGGCGAGCCTGGTGTGGCCCGGGCAATAGGGCAGGCCGTCGATCGGGGTGTTGCCGCAGAAGCAGAAATCCTCGGCGCCAGGGGTGCTGATGGGCCAGCGGCATCGCTCCGCGCTCAGTTCCAGCAAGGAACAGGTGTGTCCGTTGTGGATCGGTTGGTCGTCGGCAGGCTCCGGCTCGGCGTAGAGCGTCCGGAGCATCTGATATTGCAGCCTCGGCACCGCTCTGCCGCGCGGCGCCTTGGCCGCGGGTTCCTTGCGCGCCGGGCGTCGCGTATTGCCGTCCTTTTCGCGGCTCAGGTTGAGACGGGAGAGCTTGCCGATCACGGCATTGCGGCTCACGCCGATGTCGCAGGCGATTTCGCGGCAGGACAGGCCGGCCTCGAAACGGTTTTTCAGGAGTTCGACGCGTTCGGGCGTCCAGGTGGGTTGGTAGGTGGGCTGGTTGGCGAGCATGTTGTTGGTTCCAAGCTGCGAGTGATCACTGCTGGCCTCGCTGTCGTCCGAACCGCCGGGCCCCCATAGGCTCCGTTCAAGGTTCCCGTCATGACGTCTTGCCATTGTCGCGGATCGCAAGCAGCCCGTCCTTGATGGCGAGCCGAATGCCTTCCTCGATCAGGGTCCTTGCTACGCCGGGTACGCTGGTGCCGTGGGTGCCCTGTCTCACCAGTTTTTCGAGATAGGAGATGGTGGAGAGCGCTAACGTCACTGGAACTCGGTCGGTTTCGGCTTTTTCTGTGGCCATACCAAAAAGCTAGCCTTTAAAGGGTGTACTGAAAAGTAACTTTTAAGAGTTTATTAGGATTCCTATGTGAGCGAAACTGGACGCTGATTCTTCTCTGGAAATTTGGTTAACCGCTGAATCTACTGGGAAAATTCCCTCCAGGCGAGAATTTGCTCCGGCCGGCGGCAGCCAAGGGTGGAAAACGCCCGAGCAAACGCGAGGCTGCCGCACTTTGGGCATCCCGAATGGCATCGAATCTGCTGCGATTTCCGGAAAACGGGTGGGGCCGGTTCGGCTGCCGCGGAGAGCGCTGTTGCCGGCCATGACAGGGCGTGTCGTCCGAGACGTTTGCGTGCGATCCAATAATTATTTACGCCAATGCACGCGTTCTGAAATTTTCGCCCCCGCTGCGCGGCCGCAGGTGAAGGCACGATGTACCCGGATTCCAAGTCGCGTTCGCAAAAGCTCTACGATCGAGCCCTGAACAGCCTGCCCGGCGGCAATACCCGCACCACCGTCTTCATGAAGCCCTATCCGATCTATGCGGCGCGCGGAAAGGGCTGCCGGGTCTTCGACGTCGACGGCAACGAATATATCGACTGCATCAATAATTTTACCTCGCTGATCCATGGCCATGCGCATCCGCGGCTGATCGAGGCCGCGACCCGGCAGCTCGCGCTGGGATCGGCGTTCGGGATGCCGACCGAGTCCGAGATCGAACTGGCCGAGCTGCTGGCGTCGCGCTTGCCGTCGGTGGAACGGGTCCGTTTCACCAATTCCGGCACCGAGGCTGTCATGATGGCGCTGAAGGCGGCGCGGGCGTTTACCGGCCGCCCCAAGATCGCCAAATGCGAAGGCGCCTATCACGGCTCCTATGACTACGCCGAGGTCAGCCTCGATCCCACGCCCGAGGCGTGGCGCGGCAACGCTCCGGTTTCAGTGGCCTATGCCAAGGGTACGCCGGACAATGTGCTCGCCGATGTCGTTACCATCCCCTTCAACGATGCCGAGGCCGCGGTCAGCCTGATCCGCGAACACGGTCCCGAGCTTGCCTGCGTCCTGGTCGACCCGATGCCGAACCGCGCCGGACTAGCGCCGGCGGACAAGACCTATCTCGAAGCGCTGCGCCGGATCACCCGCGAAGTCGGGGCGCTGTTGATCTTCGATGAGGTGATCACGTTTCGTCTGGGCTATCGCGGGGCGCAGGGGTTCTGGAATATCGATCCCGACCTGACCACGCTCGGAAAGATCATCGGCGGCGGCTTCCCGGTCGGCGCGGTCGGGGGCAAGCGGGAATTCATGGCGGTGTTCGATCCGAGCTCCGGCAAGCCGGCGCTGCCGCATGGCGGCACGTTCTCCGCCAATCCCGTGACCATGCGTGCCGGCATTGCCGCGATGGAAATGCTCGACCACGCGGCGTTCGTGCGTCTCGACATGATCGGTGCGGCGGCGCGCGCCGGCATCAACGACGCCTTCCGTCGTCATGGGGTGCCGGGCGGCACGGTCGGGCTGGGTTCGCTGCTGAAGATCCATTTTGCCGATCGTCCGGTCCGCGACTACCGGTCGGCTTACATGACCGAGCAGGAAGCGCAGCGTCAGGCGATCTTCAATCGGGGATTGCTCAATCGCGGGGTGCTGGCCGCGGGCTACGGATTGATGGCACTCTCGACGCCGATGACCGATGCCGATATCGATACCATCGTCACCGCGGCGTCCGATGCGCTGGAAGAGGTCTCAGCCTCAGTCTGACGGCCTTTCCGTCCTTCGCAAACTTTCTGTCAGCAGGAGCGCATGTCCACCAAGATCGATCCCATCACGCGATCCGTCGTCCAGCATCGTCTCAGCTCGATCGTGAAGGAAATGGGCGAAGCCATGCTTCGCACCTCCTATTCGCAGATCCTCAATTCCAGTCGCGATTTTTCGCTCGGCATCTGCGACACCAGCGGTCGCCTGATCGCGCAGGCCGATCACATCCCGGTGCATGTCGGGGCGCTGCCCTGGGCGACGCTGGCGGTCGAAGCGCGCTTCAAGGATGTCAAGCCGGGCGACGTCATTCTGCTCAACGATCCCTATCATGGCGGCAGTCATCTGCCGGATCTCACCGCCTTTGTGCCGATCTTCGACGGCGAGCGGCGGTTGCTGTGGACCATCGTCCGTGCCCATCAAAGCGACATCGGCGGCGCCACCCATGGCGGCTACAATCCCGGCGCCACCGAGATCTTTCAGGAGGGGCTGCGCGTTCCTCCGATCAAGCTCTGCGAAGCCGGCCGCCTGCGCGACGATCTGCTCGACCTGCTGGCGCTGAACATCCGTAATCCCCGCGAGTTTCGCGGCGACCTGGCGGCGATGGTTGGCGCGGCGCATCTCGGCGAGCGCCGGCTGTCGCGGCTGTTTTCAGAATTCGGCGCGCCGGTGGTTGAGGCCGCGGTCGAAACGATTTTGGACGCCGCCGAAGCCCAGACGCGCGCGGTGGTCTCGACCTGGAAGGACGGCGTGTTTCATGGCGAAGCTTTTCTCGACGATGACGGTCACGGCCGCAACGACATCAGGATCGCCGCGAAGGTCACGAAGTCGGGCAGCGATATCGAGGTCGATCTGTCGGACTCCGATCCGCAGTCGACGAGCTTTGTGAATTCCTCGCATGCCAATATGCAGGCCGCCGTGGTGATGGCGTTCGCCTATCTGATCGACGCCGAGATCCCGAAGAACGCCGGCGCGCTGCGGCCGCTCAGGGTAATCGCCAAACAGGGCACCATCGTCTGGGCCGATCCGGGACGCCCGGTAACGCTCTGCACCAGCCATCCCTCGAACGAGATCGTGGAGGCGATCATCAAGGCGATGTCGGCCTCGTGTCCGGAACGCGCGATGGCCGGCTGGGGACGCCGCTTCCGGATTGCGATCCAGGGCGAGGACCCACGCTCGGGGCGAAATTTCATCTGGCACATGTTTCAGGCCCGGCCCGGCGGCGGCGCCTCGTCGGGCGGCGACGGCTGGTCGTCGATCGGCGAATGGCACACCGTGGGCGGCATCAAGTTCGGCAGCGTCGAAGTCGCCGAAGTGCGGTTTCCTCTGCATTTCCGCCACCATGAATTTCGCGCGGGCTCGGGCGGCGACGGCCAGTTTCGCGGCGGCCTCGGCGTCGCGCTCGATCTGGTGCTGGAAACCGAAATGCCCGCACTTGCCAACACCGCCGGCGACGGCGCGCGCCATGGCCCCTGCGGCATGCTTGGTGGCGAGGACGGCGTGCCGCATGATTATCGTCTGATCTCCGAGGGCCGCGCGCCGCGCGTGCTGCGCACCAAGGAAGTCGGCATCGAGATTCGCCCGGGCGATTGCCTCGAAGTGCGCTCCTCGGGTGGTGGCGGCTGGGGCCCGCCGGCGCGAAGATTGCCGCAGGCGCGGCAGCGCGACCGCGAACAGGGCCTCACGCAGGATAGCGCGGCGGCGACGCGGCAGGATTCCCGATGATGTTCACGATCGGGATCGACGTCGGCGGCACCTACACGGATATCGTCGCCATCGACGAGGCTGGCAGGACCGTATTCGCGAAATCGCCCTCTACGCCGTCGGATCAGTCGATCGGCGTCATGGCCGGACTGGAGGAACTGGCGCGTCGACTGAAGCTGTCGCGCGCGGACATGCTCGCGGTGACGGACCGGATCGTCCACGGCACCACGGTTGCGACCAATGCCTTGCTGGAGCGCAAGGGCGCCAAGGTCGCGCTGCTCACCACCGAGGGCCATCGCGACGTGATCGAGATGCGCGAGGGGCTCAAGGACAACCGCTACGATTTGCGCTCGCCGCCGCCCGAACCGCTGGTGCCGCGCGAGCGGCGTCTTGGCGTGAAGGAACGGCTCAAGGCTAGCGGCGATATCGTGACGCCGCTTGACGAGCGATCGCTCGGCGACGCCATCGCCGCGATCAGCGCTTCCGGCGCCACGTCGGTCGCGGTGTGCTTTCTGCATTCCTACCTCAACCCGGTGCACGAACTCGCCGCCGTGGAGCGTCTCGCGCGCGAATTACCTGGCGCCAGCATTTCCAGATCGAGCGATGTGCTGCCGCAGATCAAGGAATATGAGCGGGTCTCGACCACGATCGTGAACGCCTATGTCGGGCCGCTGGTGCGGCACTATCTGACCAATCTCGAACAGCGCCTCGCCGAGGCGGGCTTCAAGGGCAGTCTCTTCATCATCCTGTCGCATGGCGGCATGGCGCCGGTGGAGGAAGCCGCGCGGCTTGCCGCCGGCACGGTGCTGTCCGGACCCGCCGGCGGTATTTCGGGCGGCCGTCGATGCGCCGATCTGCTTGGCATTCCTGATCTCGTGCCGTTCGACATGGGCGGCACCAGCACCGACATCTCGCTGATCTCGGAAGGCCGCGCCTCGCTCTCGGCGGATGGCATGCTTGCCGGGCAGCGCATCGCGTTGCGCAGCCTCGACATCGCCAGCATCGCGGCTGGCGGCGGCTCCATTGCCAGCGTCGACGCCGGCGGCACCCTGCGGGTCGGTCCGGAAAGCGCGGGTTCGGTGCCGGGGCCGGCCTGTTACGGTAATGGCGGGGTTGCGGCGACCGTCACCGACGCCAACGTCGTGCTCGGCTATCTCGATGCCGCCGCCTTCATGGGCGGGCAGCGTCCGCTCGATCGCGCGGCCGCGGAAGCCGCGGTCGACCGGGTGGCCTCATCTCTCGGTCTGTCGCGGCTGCAAGCCGCCGCCGGCATCACCCGCATGATCAACCTGAAGATGGCGGATGGCATCCGGCTGATGACGCTGCGCCGCGGCGTCGATCCCCGTCGCTTCGCGCTGTTGAGCTTTGGCGGTGCGGCGGGCCTGCATGCGAGCGAAGTCGCGCGCGAACTGGAGATCAAGCGCATCATCGTGCCGACCGCCGCCTCGGTGCTGTCGGCGTGGGGCATGCTGACCAGCGATCTTCGCTACGAAGTGAGCCGCACTCATTACGGCGCGGGCGCACGCATTTCGGCGGGCGAGGTGCGAACGCTGTTTTACCAGTTGGAGCAACAGGCTGCGGCCCGCCTTCGCTCCTGGTTTAATGGCCCCATGACCATCGAACGCTCAGCGGAAATGCGCTACGGGGAACAGATCTTCGAGATCGACGTCGGGCTCGATGGCCTCGACTGGAATGCCGCCTCGCTGGTTGACGCAATCGAGGACCGCTTTCACCGCCGCCACGAGGATCTCTACACCTACGCCTCGCGTGACCAGGAAGTCGTATTCGTCAATGCGCGCGTCGCGGCGGTCGGCGAAGTGTCACGGCGCGGCGAGGACGCAAGACCTGCGGCGTCAGCGACCGCCTGCGCGCCGCGCACGACGCGGCAGGCGTTTTTCGGCGCGTGGCGCGAGGTCCCGGTCTATGCACTGGATGCGCTGCAGCCCGGCCACGCCTTCGCGGGCCCTGCGATCGTCGAGGCCGAGACCACCACGGTCATCGTCGGGGAAGGTGATAAGGTGACGGTCAACGCGCTCGGCTGGCTGGATGTTGGGTTGGGATAACGGGAGCAAGACTTGCCGTTCTGGACTTGCGAACAATGCGGTGCCCAGTTTCCCGAAAGCGGTGAGCCGCCGGCGGCCTGTCCGGTCTGCGAGGACGAGCGGCAATTCGTGAACTGGAACGGCCAGGCATGGCTGACCCGCGAGGAACTGGCGAAACGTCACAAGCTGGTCTGGCGTGAAGATCTCGGCATTCTCGGACTGGGTGTCGAGCCCAGTTTCGCGATCGGGCAGCGCGCGCTGCTGGTGCGGGAAGGCGACGGCTGTGTGCTCTGGGATTGCGTGCCCTTGCTCACCAACGAGGCGGCGGAACTCGTCAGATCGCTCGGCGGTCTCAAGGCGATTGCCGTTTCGCATCCACACTATTATGGCGCGGTCGCCGACTGGAGCGAGGCTTTCGGCGGCGTGCCGATCTATCTGCATGGCGACGATCGGCAATGGATCACGCGACCGTGTCAGGCGATCGTCTCGTGGTCGGGTGACAGCCTCAGGCTCTCCGATGACATCGTTCTTGTCCGCACCGGCGGACATTTCGCCGGAGGCACCATCCTGCATTGGCGCGCCGGCGCGGAAGGGCGAGGGGCGCTGCTGACCGGAGACGTCGCGATGGTGGCGATGGACCGCCGTTCGGTAAGCTTCATGTACAGCTTTCCGAACTACATCCCGCTGAATGCCGAAGCCGTTCGAAGGGTCGCACGGGCAATCGAGCCGCTGGCGTTCGATCGCATTTACGGGGCCTGGTGGGGTCGCAATATCGAGGCGGATGCAAAGGCGGCGTTCGATATTTCGGTCCGGCGATACCTCGCAGCGATTTCGGATGGGCCGCCCCGTGAATGACGGGAAAAAATCTGGACGGCTTGCCACCAAAAATCGCATTGCTATATCGGACTTTTCCGGATTTTTCCGTGCTGCCATTCCGCCCTGCGATTAAGCGAGACCGACAATGAACACCACCGCCGACACCGCCGCCCCCGTCTCCCAGCCGTTCCAGGCCGAGGTCGCCGAACTGCTGCATCTGATGGTGCATTCGGTCTATTCGGAGACCGATATCTTCCTGCGCGAATTGATTTCGAACGCTTCGGACGCCTGCGACAAGCTGCGCTATGAGGCGATCGCGACGCCCGACCTGATCGCCGACGGGGCGTTGCCCAACATCCTGATCGTGCCCGACAAGAAGGCCGATACGCTTTCGGTCATCGACAGCGGCATCGGCATGGACCGCCAGGAACTGATCGACAATCTCGGCACCATCGCGCGCTCCGGCACCAGATCGTTTCTGTCGCGCCTGAGCGAGGCCAAGGATGGTGCAGGCCTGATCGGCCAGTTCGGCGTCGGCTTCTATTCCGCCTTCATGGTGGCCGACCGCATCACCGTCACCAGCCGCCGCGCCGGGTCGGACGAGGTCTGGATCTGGTCGTCATCGGGCGGCAGTGGATTCGAGATCGCGGCCGCCAGCGAGGAGGACGCCAGGCGCATCGCGCGCGGAACGGAGATCGTGCTTCACCTGAAGCCCGAGGCGAAAAAGTATCTGGAGAGTTACGAGATCGAGCGCATCGTCGGCGCCTATTCCGACAACATCCAGTTTCCGATCCTGCTCAAGCCCGAGGAGGGCGAGCCGCGGCAGATCAATTCGGCGAGCGCACTGTGGCAGCGCTCAAAATCCGAACTGAAGCCGGAAGATTATGCGCAGGCCTACAAGTCGATCGCCGGCGCCTTCGACGAGCCGGCGATGACGCTGCATTACCGCGCCGAAGGCCGCTATTCCTACGCCGTGCTTTTGTTCGCGCCATCGACAAAACCGTTCGACCTGTTCGAGCCCGCGCGCAAGGGCAAGGTGAAACTCTATGTCCGCCGGGTCTTCATCACCGACGATGCCGACCTGCTGCCGGCCTATTTGCGCTTCATCCGCGGCGTGGTCGACAGCGAGGATCTGCCGCTCAACATCTCGCGCGAAATGCTGCAGAACAATCCGCAGCTGGCGCAAATTCGCAAAGCGGTGACCGGGCGCGTGGTCTCAGAACTGGAGCAGCTTGGCGAGAAGGAGCCGGAAAATTTTGCGAAGATCTGGGACGCCTTCGGCCCGGTGATCAAGGAAGGCATCTATGAGGACTTTGAGCGCCGCGAGAAATTGCTGGCGCTGTCGCGCTTTACCACCACCGTGGGCGAGAAGCGTTCGCTCAAGCAATATATCGCGGACTTGAAACCCAATCAGACCGAGGTGTATTTTCTGGCCGGCGACAGCATCGAGCGGCTCAAATCCAATCCCAAGCTGGAACAGGCTGCGGCGCGCGGCATCGAAGTGCTGCTGCTGACCGACCCGGTCGACGCGTTCTGGACTTCGGCGCCGCTCGATTTCGACGGCAAGCCGCTGAAGTCGCTGAGCCAGGGCGATATCGACTTTGGCCTGATCCCGCGCATCGACGACGGCACGGATGAGACCAAACCGGACACCGACGAGGCCGCGACCATCGCATTGATCAAGGCCACGCTCGGCGAGCGAGTCTCCGATGTGCGCGCCTCGCAACGGCTGACGTCGAGCGCGTCGTGTCTGGTCGCCGGCAGCCACGGTCCGGACCGCGAACTCGAGCGTTTGCTGGCGCGGCAAAATCGCGGCGCCGGCTCAAAGCCGATCCTGGAGATCAACCTGCGTCATCCGCTGGTCGCGGCGATTTCCGGCGCCAGCGATGTCGCGGCGGATTTGTCGTTCCTGCTCCTGGAGCAGGCGCAAATCCTCGACGGCGAATTGCCGGAAGACCCGGCGGCCTTTGCCGGCCGGCTCAACCGGCTGGTGCTGCGGGGGATGGCGCCCAACGCATGAGCCAGGGGCGATCACGCGTGTTTTTCGGCGTTAAGCCGCGTGGCATGGCCATATTCATGGCCGCGGCGGTGGCGCGGACCCGCGTCATGTCGCCCACAACTACTTGGCCGGACAGATATATCGGCAATTCATTAGGAAAGTAGCCGTACAGTAATTCGGTAGGATCGGATCGCGCTGAAATTTAAGGTTGCGGTGTCAGTTTTTGCGTCTGGCTAGGGAATGTTTGTTCAATTCGTTACCGATGATCCTACCAAGATACCGGCGGTCCGCGCGATGCTGGAGCCGCAGCATCGCGTCGCCATACAACTTTTGGGTGTTGGAGAACAAAATCTAGACTCAAGCGGCGTGCTGATGGTGGATGCCGATCTGCGCCATGGGGACCGCGTCGAACAGCTCAGGCTGGTCATGCAGGAGCTGAGCTCGGTTTCCGAAAAACTGTTCGTGGTCCAGAACCACGTGCGCTCCATGATCATGCAGGCCTATGCGCTCGGCGCCACCTCCGTGGTTTCCCGTCCACGGGAAATCGTCTCCAAACTGGCGCAGATCGAAGCCGCCGCGAAGGTGAAACAGGCTGATCTTGGCGTTACCTTCCCGCAGATCGCCGCCAGCGCGGCGGTGTTCGCCTCGTTGTTTTCAGCGATACGGACTGGTGAACCGATCGACCTGTCGGAAGCCGAACGCACCACATCCGCCATCATCAACAGCATCTCGCAAAACGGGCTCGCGGCGTGGCTCGATGATGTCCGCCGGTATCATGAGGGCACGTTTCAGCATTGCCTTTTGGTGACAGGCGTGGCGGTCGGCTTTGCGCTGGATATCGGGTTCTCCAGTCACGATGTGAAGCGACTGGGCATAGCCGCGACCCTCCATGATATCGGCAAAGCCCAAATTCCCCTGACGATCCTCGACAAGCCCGACCGGCTCGATCCCGGCGAGGAAGAGATCATGCGCCGCCATCCGGTGATCGGATACGAACTATTGAAGGATATCCCGGACATCAGCGCCGAGGTTCTGGACGGTGTCAGGCACCATCATGAATATCTGGATGGCTCAGGCTATCCCGATGGACTGACCGCGCCGGAGATTTCCGATCTGGTCAGATTGCTGACCATCTCGGATATTTTCGCAGCCCTCATCGAGTCGCGACCCTATCGGCCGGCCATGCCGCGTCAGAGAGCCTACGAAATTCTTTCGGGCATGGGGGCCAAACTGGAACGGCCGCTGGTGAAGGCATTCCGGAACGTCGCGCTGGTGGCGTGACGCGAATTCGGCCAATAGGTTGCCGGCCCATTTCCCCTTCTTGCAGATTTTTTTCGCTGTTCATGTGGGCAGGGAAATATGCGAAAAGCCGCGGCGGCACAAAATAGCCGCTGCCGCGCGGCAATTCGGATAACGTTGTGAACCCGAATGCGCACCCGCCCGTATCTGTTCAAACAATCCGGATGATACGCACCCATGGCCACGCCTGATGGCAGCGAAACCTTCTATGGCGGCATTCGCGTCTTTCGCGGCTTTGGCCGGCTGATGGACCCGGCGATGTATTCGCCCCTGCCGGATGACTGGTCAATCGGGGTTGCCGATATCGTGGAATTGACCAAGGCGATCGCGGAGGCGCGTTACAAGGCGGTGAACATGGCCGGGGCGTCTGTCATCGCAGCGGTCACCAATGCACTGGAAGGACGCGAGTTTCCGTTCGTGTTCGGCGGCGATGGCGCGAGCTTCGCGGTGTCGCCCGACGATCTCGCTCGTGCCCGCGAGGCGCTGGCCGCCACCGCGACCTGGGTTGAGGAAAGTCTCAGCCTCGTGATGCGGGTGGCTCTGGTGCCGGTCACGGCGGTGCGGGCGCAGGGCCTCGATGTCCGCGTCGCCCGGTTCGGGCCTTCGCCCAATCTGTCCTACGCGATGTTCTCCGGCGGCGGCCTCGGCTGGGCGGATGCCGCGATGAAGCGCGGTGAGTTCGCCGTGCCAAAAGCGCCGCCCGGCACCCAGCCTGATCTGACCGGGCTATCGTGCCGGTTCGAGGAAATTCCATCCACCCAGGGTCTGATCCTGTCGGTGCTGGTGGTGCCGGCGCGCGGCGCCGATTCGGCCGCGTTTCGCAAGTTGATCGAGGACATCATCGCGTTGTCGGAGCGCAGTCCGGATGCGGGGCGTCCGGTGCCGCCCGGCGGACCGCCGCTTAAATGGCCGCCGGCCGGTCTCGAATTCGAGGCCCGCGCCATGCGCGGAGGATCGGCGTTGAAGCGGCATGCTTTCGTGCTGGCAAACACGCTGTTCGCCTATGTGGTGATGCGCTTTGGCATCAGCGTTGGCGGCTTCGTGCCAAAAACCTATGTGCAGCAGGTGGTGGAGAATTCGGACTTCCGCAAATATGACGACGGCCTGCGCATGATCCTCGATTGCTCACCGGATCTGGAGCGCGCGCTGACGCAGCGCCTCACAGCCGCCGCCTCGAACGGGATCGCGCGCTTTGGCCTGCACCGGCAGGATGCGGCGATGATGACCTGCTTTACGCCCTCGGCGCTGCGCAGCGATCACGTACATTTCATCGACGGCGCCCGGGGCGGTTATGCCTCGGCGGCAACCGCGCTGAAGGCGATGGCGGCTTAGAGCATGATCCGGAAAAGTGGGTACCGGCTTTCCGAAAAGATCATGCTCAAACAAAAAGATAGAGCGGGATGACGATTCGGAAGAAAAGTCATCCCGCTCTAGCCGCCCGCGTAGAAATCTCAGCGCGCGGAGCGTGTCCAGTTTTCGCCGCCGCAGAGCGCGCCGACGCAGCCTTCGACTTTGAGCGCGTCCGGACCTGCCACCGAAATGCTGCTGGCATAGCTGTTGCCGTCATCGGCGTTGTAGATCTGGCCGGACCATTTGTTGGGACCTGCGGGCTGCATGCCGCTGAACAGCGCAAGCCCGATGATCGGACGTTTCCTTAAAGCGGGATTCGGATTCTTGTCATCGACCTGGGGCTTGCCGGTCGCGGGATCGATCGGCTCTCTCAGCCAGACGATCGCCCCGCAAATGCCGCCGCCGCATTTGCTGACGCGCACCTTCGCGTCGCCCGCCTGGGTCAGCCAGATGCCGCTCACCTCGCCACCGCTTTGCGCCTTGGCGGGCAGTGCCCCCAACAGCGCCGCCAAAATCGTAACGATGAACCCAAACCTGCAAGCCATGTATCTTCCCCGCGGAACGGGCTTGCATAACAACAAATCGAATTTGTGCAATGTGATATTCGAAGGGGTGTGGATCATTTGCCCCAGCGCGTCAGTCGAATCGACAAAGCCGTGCTGAGGCCGAACACGACCATGGCGGCGCCGACGAGCGCGAACAATGTCCAGGCTGGCGCTGCGATCGACACCAGCCACCAGCCGCCGAGCCCGACCAGCAGCAATCGGATGGTCCCCGCCAGCACCGGACCTCCGACTTTCGCAGCTCCCTGCGACGCGAAATAGAGGCAGACCCCCATCCCGAAAAAGCCGAACGCGGGACCGGCCCAGGCGAAATACGAATAGGCCGCCGCGGTGACGCCGGGATCGCTGGTGAACAGCGAGACCCACAGCGCCGGCCGGATCGCCACCACGAGACCTACCAGTCCGACGGTCAGGCCCGCCGCGGCGCCCGCCGTCCAGGCCACCTGGCGCGCGCGGGACACGAGGCCGGCGCCCATGGCCATGCCGACCATCGGCACCGAGGCGACGCCGAAGGCGAACGCGATCGGGATCAGCAGGAATTCGAGCCGCGAACCCATGCCGTAACCGGCCAGCGTTTCGGTGCCGAAGCCGGCCAGGATCTTGGTGAAGATCAGAATCGTCAGCACGCTCTGCAGCGGCGACAGGCAGGAGATCGCGCCGACCTTGAGGATATCGACGAACATGCCGCGCTCGAACCTGAAGGTCGCAAGATTGAGTTTCAGCCGGCTGCGGCCGCTGACGAGGTACCACAGCAGGAAGATCGCCCCGAGCGAGAATGCAATGAGCTGGCCGGCGGCGACGCCGTGCATTCCGAGTCTCGGCAGGCCGGTGAGGCCGAGACCGAGCGCGCCGCCGACCGCGATCTGGACGATCGCGACGCATATCTGTGTTGCCGACGGCAGTTTCATGTCGCCGGTGCCGCGCAGCACCGACGCCAGCGTATTGACCAGCCAGATCGATACCGCGCCGGAAAACAGAACCTGCGAATAATTGCAGGCCTGCTCCAGCACGCCGCCGCGCCCGCCCAGCAGCATGAAGAACTGCCGGCCGAACAGCAGCATCATCGCCGTGAAGAAAAGTCCGCCGCAGGTGCCGATCATGACAGCATGCAAGGCCAGGATGGCGGCGCGGTCGCGGTCGCCGGCGCCGAGCGCGCGGCTGATCGCAGAGGAGACGCCGCCGCCCATCGCGCCCGCCGACATCATCTGCGTCAACATGGTGAAGGGAAATACCAGCGCGATCCCCGCCAGCGGTTCGATGCCGAGCCGGCCGATATAGGAGGTCTCGGCTACCGCAACCAAAGCGGTGCCGAACATCGCGACCGTGTTGGGCAGCGCGAGCTTCAACAGCGTCGGCAGGATCGGCCCCGTCACCAGCCGGTTGACCGGAGCGGCGGTGACCGCGGGCGCGTCGAGCGGGGCGTCGATCGTCATGGGTCACCAGATGGCGAGCAGCCGAAGGCCGGGCAAGAGATTATGATCAACATATTATGGGGCAAGAGGCCAATCCGCTAGCCCTTGCCGCGCATGGTCACCAAGGCAGGCCGCATAGGTCGATGGTGCCCTGCCGAGGCGACCGCTTGAAATCGAACACAAAGGGCGCCATCGCCTCGAAACGGATTCGGCCTGAGGGTTGTTCGGCATAGATCTCGCCCTCGAACGGGTGCCAGCCGCGCGACTGGTAAAATGCGAAATTGTGCGGCTCGCAGAACAACAGCGCGAACTGCAGCGCTTCGTGGTCGCGCATGGTCTGGACGGCGGCGTTGAGCGCGATGCTGGCATAGCCGTGGCGGCGGCAATCCTCGCGGGTCGACACGCCGCCGATGCCGCCGATGTCGAACTTGCGTCCGTTCCAGGTGACGTTACGGAAATAGATGCCGACGTGACAGGCAAGACCACTCGGAACACCGCCGCCCAACGGCGCATCGATCAGCACCCGCAAATCGGCGTGAGCCCACTCGATGTGGCCCCATGGCAATTTCTTGACCGTTTCGGCGGGCCAGACCGCGTCGAACAGCGGTTTTGCCGTCGGCCAGGATGCGTCTCCATTCAGAACTTCGATCTCGATGCTCATTTCAACCCCGCCCTGCGCGCCGCGCGTCCCCCTGTTTAACACCGCTGGAACCTTCTATAAGGGTTCCCGTTAGACCTTGTCTCCCTCAGTTGCGGACATCATCCCATGACCTTCACGCTTCCCAATCTTCCATACGCCCACGACGCCCTCGCGCCCCATATGTCGAAGGAAACGTTGGAATACCACCACGACAAGCATCATCAGGCTTACGTGACCAACGGCAACAACGCGATCAAGGGCACCGAATTCGAGGGCAAATCCCTCGAGGAGATCGTCAAGGCTTCTTTCGGGAAGAATCCCGCGGTCTTCAACAATGCCGGTCAGCACTACAACCACCTGCATTTCTGGAACTGGATGAAGCCCAATGGCGGCGGCGCCAAATTGCCCGGCCGCCTCGAAAAGAAGATCACCGAGGACCTCGGTGGGCTTGAGAAATTCAAGACCGATTTCGCCGCCGCCGGTGTCGGCCAGTTCGGCTCCGGCTGGTGCTGGTTGTCGGTGAAGGACGGCAAACTCGAAATCTCCAAGACGCCCAATGGCGAAAGCCCGCTGGTGCATGGCGCCACGCCGATCCTCGGCTGCGACGTCTGGGAGCACTCCTACTACATCGATTATCGCAATCGCCGCCCCGATTACCTGAAGGCGTTCGTCGATCATCTGGTGAACTGGGAGTATGTCGACCAGCTGTTCTCCAAGGCCTGATGCTTGGGCAATGAATACCGGGGGCGGCGGCATCGAACCGCCGCCCTTTTCATTTGCGCCGCAGGCTTCCGATCCTTGCGGGGACCGCGGGCTTCCGGCAAAACCTGTCATCAGCCGGGTGGCTTGATCCTGGCGGGGGTGGGGAAAAGCTGGAATGAACTATCTTCTGGTTTTTGTCGGTGGCGGTCTCGGCGCGTCGCTGCGCCATGCCGTCAACATGTTGTGCGCGCGCTGCATCGGCACGGGGTTTCCCTACGGCACTTTCATTATCAATATTACCGGCTCTACCGTCATGGGCCTGATCGCGGGCTATCTCGCGTTCAAGGGCGAAGCGTCGCAGCATTGGCGGCTGTTCCTGATGACCGGGGTGCTTGGCGGCTACACCACGTTCTCGGCGTTCTCGCTCGATGCGGTATTGCTCTATGAGCGGGGCGAGATCGGGCTGGCATTGTTCTACGTCATTGGATCGGTGGTATTTTCGATTGCTGGCCTGTTCGCCGGCCTGGCGCTGATGCGGCATCTGACGTGAGCAATCCCGCATAGGCGCCCCTTGGACGCGCATGGGTCTTGCCGTTGTTCCGTTTGCGTCACTGTGCCGGCGCGACTAAGCAGGTCTGGCCCAGCCTCATGACGCGCCAGACCCCATTGCCTTGCCCGAACTTCCGCTAAAAGACCCGGCGCCCGCCGACGACGTGGCGGATGCCGAGCCGCGCCCTGGCCGGATCCGCAAGCCGATCGGCTGGTCGATGATCGTGATCGCCGTGCTGGTCGCGGTCAGCGTCACGCTGGTGTGGCGGCGCGACGGCATCGATGGCGTGCTGGAAATCCTGACCCATGATCTCACATTGTTCGGCGGTATCCTGCCGCGGGTGCTGGCGGGCTGCCTGCTCGGCGCGTTCATCGCGGAGATCTTGCCGCATGAGAAAGTGTCGCGATCGCTGGGGCCGAACTCCGGCGTGAAAGGATTGCTGATCGGAACGGCGTTCGGCGCGATCCTGCCGGGCGGGCCGTTCACCGCCTATCCGGTGGCGAGCGCGCTGCTCACGGTCGGCGCCGATTTCGGCGCGACCATCGCCATGGTCGTGAGCTGGACCTTGATTGGCTACGGCCGCGCCGTCGCCTGGGAGTTGCCGATTCTGGGCGCCGACTTCACGCTGTGGCGGATCGCGATCTCGCTGCCGCTGCCGGTGCTGGCCGGCGCGCTCGGGCGGTTCGTTTATGTGCGGATGTACCCGAAGGCCGCGCCAGAGGACGCGCCATGAGCGCGCTGATCATCGACGTCACGCTGTGGGGCTCGGTGCTGGTGCTCGGATTTATCGCATGGCGGCGCGGCGGGGTGATCCTGAAGGCATCGCTGCGCGAAGGGTCGATGGACTTCATCAATATCGTGCCGCGCATCGCGCTCGGCGTGATCGGCTCGGGATATATCGCAGCCGTGATCCCGGCGGAAATCATCACCGGCTGGCTCGGTCCGGATTCGGGCTGGCTTGGCGTCCTCACCGCCGTGATCGCGGGTGCCGCGACCCCCGGCGGCCCGGTGGTCGGCTTTTCGCTCGGCGCGGTGGCACTGAAGGCCGGCGGCGGTGCGCCCCAAGTGGTCGCCTATGTGATCGCCTGGGCGCTGTTCGCCTTCCAGCGACTGATTCTGTGGGAAATCCCGTTCATGCCGGCCCGGTTCGTCTGGTTCCGCGCCGCGGTCTCGGTGCCGTTCCCGTTCCTGGCCGCGGCGATCGCGATGCTGATCGGGAGGCCCTGAGTCCTCGTAAATGGGCCCAATGGACAGCCGTAATGTTATAATATAACATATTCTCATGGTTCATTCCCACAGCCATGACCACGAACACGCGCACGGTCACGGCCATCATCATGGCCACGGGCCGGCCACGCCGCATCCGGCGCAGCCTGCGCCGTGGTCGATCCTGCGCATGACGGTGCTCTCCCGGTTCGGTGCTGCGCTCGCGGTCAGCGCCGGGCTTTGGGCCATCGTGTGGCTTTCGATGAGGTGAGCATGAGCGCGCAACTCCAATTCCGCGACGTCACCCTGGGCTACGACCGCCACCCGGCGGTGCATCATCTCAATGGCGAGGTAGCCTCGGGCGCGCTGGTGGCGGTGGTCGGTCCGAACGGTGCCGGCAAATCGACGCTGTTCCGCGGCATTGCCGGCATCCTCAAGCCGCTGGCGGGCTCGATCGTGACCGGCGATCTCGACATCCGCGACATCGCCTATCTGCCGCAGAGCGTGGATATCGACCGCAGCTTTCCGATCTCGGTGTTCGATCTGGTCGGGACGGGGCTTTGGCGCAGCGTCGGATTTTTCGGCGGCATGGGAAAGGCCGAACGCGACAAGATCGCGCAGGCGCTCGCCGCCGTCGGCCTCAACGGTTTTGAAAATCGCAGCATCGGCACGCTGTCCGGCGGGCAGATGCAGCGCATGCTGTTCGCGCGCGTGCTGTTGCAGGATGCGCGCCTGATCGTGCTCGACGAACCCTTCAACGCCATCGACGCCAAGACGTCGGCCGATCTGATCGCGCTGGTGCGGCGCTGGCACAGCGAAAAACGCACCGTGCTGGCGGCGCTGCACGACATGGATCTGGTGCGCGCCAATTTCCCGGAAACCCTGTTGCTGGCGCGCGGCCCGGTGGCGTGGGGGCCGACCGCCGAGGTTTTGACCGCGCAGAACCTGATGGAAGCGCGGCGGATGTGCGAAGCGTTCGACGAAAGTGCCGCGGCCTGCGGCGTCGACGACGTGCCCTCGCGGGCCGCGTGATGATTTACAACGCGTCGATCGCGCCTTTCCTCGAATTCGAATTCATGCGCCGGGCGCTGGCGGCTGTGATCGCGCTGTCGCTGGGCGGCGCGCCGATCGGCGTGTTCCTGATGCTGCGACGCATGAGCCTGGTCGGCGACGCCATGGCGCACGCGATCCTGCCGGGGGCGGCGATCGGCTTTTTGCTGTCAGGCCTCAATCTGTTCGCGATGACCTTCGGCGGATTGGTCGCGGGTTTTACCGTGGCCATTCTCGCCGGCGTGGTCGCGCGCACCACCGAGCTGAAGGAAGACGCTTCGCTGGCGACCTTCTATCTGGTGTCGCTGGCGCTCGGCGTCACCATCGTTTCCATAAAGGGCACCAATATCGACCTCCTGCACGTGCTGTTTGGCAACATCCTGGCGATGGACGACCAGACCCTGCTGGTGATCGCGTTCAACGCCACCATCACGCTGATGGTGCTGGCGGTGATCTATCGCCCGCTGGTGATCGAATGCGTCGATCCGGTTTTCCTGCGCACGGTCAGCCGGGCCGGCGCGCCCGCGCATCTGGCATTTCTTGCGCTGGTCGTGATCAACCTCGTCAATGGATTCCACGCGCTCGGCACCTTGCTGGCGGTCGGACTGATGATCCTTCCCGCCGGCATCGCGCGGTTCTGGTCGCGCGATATCACCGGCATGATCTGCATCGCGGTCGCAAGCGCCATGGTGTCGGGCTATGCCGGTCTGGTGCTGTCGTTCCAGACCCGGGTGCCGTCGGGCCCCGCGATCATTCTGGTGGCCGCGGGATTGTATGTCGTCTCGGTGTTGTTCGGCAGCGTGAGCGGACTGCTCCGGCAGCTGTTCCCCGGCCGCCACCTCGAAGCATGACGGCGATGCGACGTCTTTCGCTGATCTGTCTGGTGCTTGCAGCGGCGATCTTTCCCGCGCGCGCGCAGGATCGACTGAACGTCGTCGCCAGCTTTTCCATCCTTGGTGATTTCGTGCGCAATGTCGGCGGCGAGCGCGTCGGCGTCACGACGCTGGTCGGTCCCGACAGCGATGTGCACGTCTATACGCCGGCGCCGGCGGACGCCAGGAAGATCGCAGACGCAAAACTTCTCATTGTCAACGGCCTCGGTCTGGAAGGCTGGTTGCCGCGCTTGCTGCAAGCCTCCGGCAACAAGGCGCCGATCATTGTCGCGACCAAGGGGATCGCGCCGCTCAAGTCGGGCTCCGATGCCGATCCGCATGCATGGCAATCGGTGGCCAACGCCAGGATCTATGTCGCCAATATCCGCGACGCGCTTGGCGCCGCCGACCCCGCCAATGCCGAAGCCTATCGCGCCAATGCGGAAGCCTATCTGGCAAAGCTGGAAACGCTCGATCGCGAGGTGCGCGAGGCGATCGCGCAAATCCCGCAAAGCCGCCGCAAGGTGATCTCGACCCATGATGCCTTCGGCTATCTGGCATCCGCCTATGGCATCGAATTCATCGCGCCGCTCGGCGTTTCCACGGAATCCGAGGCCAGCGCCCGCGACATCGCCGGCATTATCAGCCAGATCAGGGCCGCAAAAATCCCGGCGGTGTTCCTCGAAAATATCAGCGATCCCCGCCTGATCCGCCGGATATCGGCCGAGACCGGCGCCAGGGTCGGCGGAACGCTGTATTCCGACAGTTTGACCGGCGAAAAGGGCGACGCCCCCACTTACATTGATATGGTGAGGCACAATATAAGGGCATTGACGAGCGCGCTCGGCTATTAGGGCAGGGGCCACCCCGCCGACGGCGCGCCGCAGTCCCCGCCTTGGAGCCATTATGTCTGAATTGACCTCCCATAAAATTCCCGTGACCGTGCTGACCGGCTATCTCGGCGCCGGCAAGACCACGCTCTTGAATCGAATCCTGTCGGAAAACCACGGCAAGAAATACGCCGTCATCGTCAACGAATTCGGCGAGATCGGCATCGACAACGACCTGATCATCGGCGCCGACGAAGAAGTCTTCGAGATGAACAATGGCTGCGTGTGCTGCACCGTGCGCGGCGATCTCGTGCGCATCCTCGACGGGCTGATGAAACGCAAGGGCAAGTTCGACGCCATCATCGTCGAGACCACCGGTTTGGCCGATCCGGCGCCGGTAGCGCAGACTTTCTTTGTCGACGAGGACGTGCAGAAGAATGCGCGGCTCGACGCGGTCGTGACGGTGGCCGACGCCAAATGGCTGAGCGACCGCCTGAAGGACGCGCCGGAAGCCAAGAACCAGATCGCATTCGCCGACGTCATCGTGCTCAACAAGACCGATCTGGTTTCCAGGCCGGAACTGGCCGAAGTCGAGGCGCGGATTCGCGCGATCAACCCTTACGCCAAATTGCATCGCACCGAGCGCTGCCAGGTGGCGCTGGCGGATGTGCTGGAGCGCGGCGCGTTCGATCTCGATCGTATCCTCGAGATCGAGCCGGAATTTCTCGAAGCCGGCGACGGCCATGACCACGATCATCACCACGGCCACGATCACCATGATCATGACCACGGCCACAACCATGGCGGCCTGAAGCATTACCATGATGAGGACATGCAATCGCTGTCGCTGCGATCGGACAAGCCGCTCGACGCCACCAAATTCATGCCGTGGCTGCAGAACCTGGTCGCCAGCGAGGGCCAGAAGATCCTGCGCTCGAAGGGCATTCTCGCCTTCAGCGACGACGACGACCGCTATGTGTTCCAGGGCGTCCACATGATGCTGGAGGGCGATCACCAGCGCGCCTGGAAAGACGGCGAACCGCGCGAGAGCCGTCTCGTCTTCATCGGCCGCGAATTGCCGGAGCAGACGATCCGTGACGGCTTCGAACGCTGCATCACCACGTGATGAAAGAGTTCGATCCCGGCGATAACGCCGCCTCCATCGCCTCGGTCACCGACCGGGTGCGCCCGGTTGCGCTCGGCATGCCCGTCACCTCAGCGTATTTCCTCGGCGAGCGCGCCGCCTTTGTCGGCGCCGAGGAAAGCGTCGCGATGGTCAGCCCGGACGGCGAGATTTCGAAGGTCGCTGTCGCCGGCGGCGGGATCCTCTGCGCGACCTCGGATGGCGAGCGCATCGTCATGGGCGGCGATGACGGCAAGCTCGTCGCGCTGGACGGCAAGGGCGAGGTCGCGGTGCTCGCCACCGACCCCAAGCGGCGCTGGATCGACAATGTCGCGCTGCATCCCGATGGCGCGGTGGCGTGGTCGGTCGGCAAAGCCGCCTTTGTCCGCGGCGGCAAGGGCGAGGATAAATCCTTCGAGGTGCCGTCGACGGTCGGCGGTCTGGCATTTGCGCCAAAGGGCGTGCGGCTCGCGATCGCGCATTACAACGGCGTGTCGCTGTGGTTTCCCAATATGGCTGCGAACGCTGAAGTGCTGGAATGGGCGGGCTCGCATCTCGGGGTCGTGTTCAGCCCGGACAACAAGTTCCTGGTCACCGCGATGCATGAGCCGGCGCTGCATGGCTGGCGACTGGCGGATAACCGGCACATGCGCATGAGCGGCTATCCCGGGCGGGTGCGGTCGATGTCGTGGAGCGCCGGCGGCAAATTCCTGGCAACGTCAGGCGCCGACAGCGTGATCATGTGGCCATTCGCCAGCAAGGACGGCCCGATGGGCAAGGAGCCCGCGATGCTGGCGCCGCTGCAGGCGCGCGTCTCCGTGGTGGCCTGCCATCCCAAGCAGGATATTCTCGCGGCCGGCTACAGCGACGGCACCATCCTGATGGTGCGGATAGGTGACGGCGCGGAAATCCTGGTACGCCGGCGTGGCACCGCGCAAGTCGCGGCGCTGGCCTGGAACGCCAAGGGCACGTTGCTGGCGTTCGCCCTGGAAGACGGCGAGGCCGGGTTGCTGGCACTTTAGCGCTGGATAAGCTCCGGGTTGGGCGCGGTTCCGCGGGGAACAATGCGTTCCAGCAGCCGTTGTTCTCGGCAACAATGGCGGTGAATGTGATGTCCCCGGACGACAGGAAACGCGTTTACAGGAAGGAACTGCTGCTGGCCTCGGCGATGGTCGCGGGCGGTTTGGCGATGTTCGGTCTTTCGGTGATCCAACTTGCGGCTCACGATCCGCAAGCGGCTCCGCAGGTCGCGCAGGCGACGCAGCCGCTGCAATCCTCTCCCACACCGGCGCCGCAGGACAATACGCCGGCTCAATCAAAACCCGGCGGCGAGCGCCCGACCACGCCCGCGCCCGAGCCGGCGCGCCCCGATGCCGAGGCGCAGAAAACAGGCGCGCGCCCGCGCTGCCGCCAGCTCCAGCCGAGAAGACGGCCGCGCCGATCAAGGAAAAATGACGCCGGTCGGCTATCGCTGCCGATTTTACAGCCTCGATTGTTCTCCTCTGCTGTCGCATAGTCCCGACAACGAAGATGGCACACGAGGTAAGCGATGAAGATCGAGGATATCAGGCGAACCGCCTATTCGATGCCGCTAACCAACCCGTCGTTTCCGCCGGGGCCCTATCGGTTCTTCAACCGCGAATATTTCGTCATCACCTACCGGACCGATCCGGAGGCATTGGCCGCCGTGGTGCCAGAGCCGCTCGAAGTCACCGAAGCGATCGTCAAATACGAATTCATCCGCATGCCCGACTCAACCGGGTTCGGCGACTACACCGAAACCGGCCAGGTGATTCCGGTGCGCCTCAACGGCGAGGAGGGCGCCTATACCCACGCGATGTATCTGGACGACGATGCGCCGATCGCCGGCGGCCGCGAGCTGTGGGGATTTCCCAAGAAGCGCGCGACGCCGAAAATCGAGGTCGAGAGCGACGTGCTGGTGGGATCGCTGCATTACGGCTCGGTGCTCTGCGCCTCCGCCACCATGGGCTACAAGCACCGTCCGGTCGATCATGACGCCGTGCTGAAAAGCATGAAGGCGCCGAACTTCATTCTGAAGATCATCCCGCATGTCGACGGCAGCCCGCGGATCTGCGAGCTGGTGCGCTTCCATCTCGAGGACATCACCTTGAAAGAGGCGTGGACCGGGCCGGCAGCGCTGGGGTTATTTCCGCATGCACTCGCGGACGTGGCGCGGCTGCCGGTGCGCGAGGTGGTCTCCGCGCTGCACTTCAAGGCGGATCTGACGCTGGGGCTCGGCAGCGTGGCGTTCGATTATTTGAAGAAGTGAGAGAGATCGTCACCCGAGCCGCCGCCACGGTCGTCATGCCCCGGCTTCGCGGGTGATGACAGCAGAGTGTGCTGCGCATCGCCCCGGAATGACGGCAGCAGCCCTCACCGCACCAGCACGTTCCGAAACTGCCACGGATCCGCCGTATCGATATCCTCCGGAAACAATCCGGGCCGGTCGGCGAGCGGCGTCCAGTCGGTATAAAAACCCTTCACCGGGCCGAGATACGGCAGCTGGATTTCAAGGCAGCGGCGGAAATCCATTTCGTCGGCCTCGACGATCCCGGCGGTGGGATTTTCCAGCGCCCACACCATGCCGGCGAGAACCGCCGACGACACCTGCATGCCGGTGGCGTTCTGATAAGGCGCGATCGCGCGGGTTTCCTCGATCGAGAGCTGCGAACCGTACCAGTATGCGTTCTTGCCGTGGCCGTAGACCAGCACGCCGAGTTCGTCGATGCCGTCCTCGATTTCGTTCTCGTCCAGGATGTGCCATTTCTGCTGCATCTTGCCGGTGGCGCCGAATATCTCGTGCAGCGACAGCACCGCGTCGTTGGCAGGGTGATAGGCGTAATGGCAGGTCGGGCGGTACACCACGCGCTGGCCGTCGCGCACGGTGAAGTAATCCGCGATCGAGATCGATTCATTATGGGTGACGAGAAAGCCGTATTGCGCGCCCGGCGTCGGGCACCAGGAACGCACGCGGGTATTGGCGCCGGGCTGCAGCAGATAGATCGCGGCGCCGCATCCGGTCTCGTGCTTGCGGCCGTTGTCCGGCATCCATTTTTCGTGGGTGCCCCAGCCGAGTTCGGCCGGCTGCATGCCCTCGGACACGAAACCCTCGACCGACCAGGTGTTGACGAACACATCCATCGGCTTCGGCTTCTTCGAGCGCTGGGTGTCGCGTTCGGCGATATGGATGCCCTTGACGCCGAGCTTCTGCGCAAGCCGGCCCCAACCTTCCCTGCTGTTCGGCTCGTTGAACTCGGTGTTGGTGTCGCGGGCGATGTCGAGCAGCGCCTGCTTGACGAACCAGGACACCATGCCGGGATTGGCGCCGCAGGTGGAGACGGCGGTCGGCCCGCCCGGGCTGTTGTGCTTGGCCGCCAGCAGCGTCTCGCGCAGCGCGTAGTTCGAGCGCTTCTCGGGGCCGATATTCTTGTCGAAGTAGAAGCCGAGCCACGGCTCCACCACGGTGTCGATGTACAACGAGCCGATCTCGCGGCACAACGTCATGATATCGACCGATGAGGTGTCGACCGACAGGTTGACGCAAAACCCCTGGCCGCCGCCGGCGGTCAGCAGTGGCACCAGCACCTCGCGATAATTGTCCTTGGTGATCGCCTGCTTGATGAAGCGCACGCCGTGCTGTTTGGCGATCTCGCCGTCTTCATGCGGATCGATGATGACGAAGCGCGATTTGTCATACGCAAAATGCCGCTCGATCAGCGGCAGCGTGCCTTTGCCGATCGAGCCGAAGCCGATCATGACAATCGGGCCGGAAATTTTCGCGTGGATTTGCGGCGAGGGCGGGTTCATGGAATTCGTCTCCGGAAAGGGGATGCGTTGGCAAAGAGGGGCGATCAGGCAGAGCGGCGCTTTGCGGTCACTTCGACTTCGATCTTCATCTCGGGCTTGTAGAGGCCCGCGACGACCAGCAGGGTGGCCGCCGGGCGGATCTCGCCGAGAACCTCGCCGCAGACCGCGAGATGCGCATCCGCGTCTTTGGCGTCGGTGATGTAATAGGTCGCACGCACGATATCGGCCATCGCAAAGCCGGCCTCCTTCAAGGCCGCTTCGATGGTCTTGAAGCAGTTCCGCGACTGGCTCGTGACATCCGCCGGCATGGTCATGGTGGTGTAATCATAGCCGGTGGTGCCGGCGACGAAGGCGAAATCGCCATCGATGACGGCGCGGCTGTAGCCGGCGGTCTTTTCAAACGGCGATCCGGTGGAAATGAGACGGCGTGACATTGCGGACCTCGATCTGGCTTTGGCGCGGTTTACGAGCTTTTTCCGGGCCCGCGCAAGCCCTCGCTATCTGGGTGGACACGGCGTCGCCTTGGCAACTTCTAGCCGGCTGTTCCCCGCCGGCGCGCAAAGATGTCCCTGACGATCATGAACACCAGCATGATCAGCAGGATGGTGGTAACGGTTCGGCCGCGTGGGTTCGGGGCGTCGCGCGTCGCGGGCTGGCTTGCCGGCATGATGGCTCAGGCCGCCTGCGGCGCTGTTCGCAGCAGCTTTTTTGCACGAGTTGCTCGCCTTGGCGTCACGGCCCCCATCGGCGCGATCATGCCCCAGGCGCCGTCGAGCGCGCCCGGGCGCAGTTCGAGGCCGAGCAGGCGGTCGCGCTCGAACGGGCCGGGCAGGGACAGTTCGCCGGTCTTGAGGCCCGAGAAGCCGAAGCGGGCATAGTAGGGCGCATCGCCGAGCAGGACCACCGCGCCATGGCCGCGCGCTTTCGCTGTCGCCAGCGCGTGGTTCATCAGCGCGGCGCCAACGCCGAGGTCGCGGCACGACGGATCGACCGCCAGCGGGCCCAGCACCAGCGCCGGCACGCCGCCAGCGCTGACGTGCCACAACCGCAGCGTCCCGACCAGCCGGCCCTCGGCCACCGCCGAAAGCGCGAGGCCTTCGGCGGGCGTGCGTCCGTCGCGCAGGCGCTGGCAGGTGCGCAGATGGCGGTTGTCGCCAAAGCAGGCATCGAGCAGCGCTTCACGCGCGACGACGTCCGAGGCGTGCTCGGCGCGGATCGCGAACCGGGCGGCATCGGGGAGGAGGGCAACGGGGGTCTTCCGCAAGGCAGTCATGGCACGTCAGTCCTCGCGTCCGGCGGCTTGGGGCCAGCGGCGCGTTGTCGGCAAATTGGCACGGGAGGGGTGGGAGCCGGCGGACCGGCTCCCGATTTTTCTGCTCCCTCTCCCGCTTGCGGGGGAGGGCCGGGGTGGGGGTGCCTCAGCGGAACGAGCTGTGAGATTTCCCCCACCCGGCGCTTCGCGCCGACCTCCCCCGCAAGCGGGAGAGGTGAAAGGCAGCGCTCGCTACATCGTCAGATGTGGTACGTCCGCAGCGGCGGGAAGCCGTTGAAGGCCACCGACGAGTAAGTCGACGTATACGCGCCGGTGCCTTCGATCAGCACCTTGTCGCCGATCTCGAGCGTCACCGGCAGCGGGTACGGCATCTTCTCGTACATGACGTCGGCGGAATTGCAGGTGGGACCTGCGAGCACGCACGGCGTCATCTCCGCGCCGTCATGCGGCGTGCGAATGGCGTAGCGGATCGACTCGTCCATCGTCTCGGCGAGACCGCCGAACTTGCCGATGTCGAGATACACCCAGCGCACCTCGTCCTCGTCGCTCTTCCTGGAGATCAGGACGACTTCGGTCTCGATGATGCCGGCGTTGCCGACCATGCCGCGGCCCGGCTCGATGATCGTCTCCGGGATCTGGTTGCCGAAGTGCTTGCGCAGCGCGCGGAAGATCGACCGGCCGTACTGCACCACCGGCGGCACGTCCTTGAGATACTTGGTCGGAAATCCGCCGCCCATGTTGACCATGGACAGGTTGATGCCGCGCTCCGCACAGTCGCGGAACACCGTCGAGGCCATCGCCAATGCGCGATCCCACGCCTTCACCTTGCGCTGCTGCGAGCCGACATGGAACGAGATTCCATAGGGCTCCAGGCCAAGGCGCTTGGCGAGGTCGAGCACGTCGACCGCCATCTCCGGGTCGCAGCCGAACTTCCGCGACAGCGGCCATTCTGCGCCGGCGCAGTCATAGAGGATGCGGCAGAACACCTTGGCGCCGGGAGCGGCGCGGGCGATCTTCTCGACCTCGGCGGAGCAGTCGACCGAGAACAGCCGAATGCCGAGCTCGAAGGCGCGCGCGATGTCACGCTCCTTCTTGATCGTGTTGCCATAGGAGACCCGCTCCGGGGCTGCACCGGCGGCCAGCGCCATCTGGATTTCGGCGACCGAGGCGCAGTCGAAGCACGAGCCCATCGAGGCCAAAAGCGACAGCACCTCCGGCGCCGGGTTTGCCTTCACCGCATAGAACACGCGGCTGTCCGGCAGCGCCTTGGCGAAGGTCTGGTAGTTGTCGCGCACGACTTCGAGGTCGACGACGAGGCACGGCTCGACGTCCTGGCCCTCGTTGCGACGGTTGCGCAGGAATTCCTGAATACGTTCGGTCATAGCACCCTCCAAACGGCCCAGCGACGGGACACGTTCAAAAATGATCTCGGATAAGAGCGCTCCGGCCACATCGCGCGATGGAGGCGCAACGAAGCCAAAAGACTCAAACCGAACTGTGCTGCCGTGGATTGGTTGGGAAGGATCCCGCCCGCACACCTGGCAATGAAGGACAAGCCTCTTCGGTATTCGCGCCGGCTGGTGGAAAGCCGGCAGAGACCAAAAAAGCCCGATCCGTCGTTGCTTTAAGTCGCGTCCCCCGTTGAGAACGAGGTGCGCCGGTTCGCCTCCGGCTGCCAGTCACGGTTGCAAGGAGCGAAGAGACCTTCAACGGCATCTCTTGAGAGAGATGCTGGACTCTCAAGTCCAGACTGACTTGAGCGACCCTCGGTTCTTCATCCCTTGGCGGCTGTCCGGCCTCTTGTCCGGATACCTACCGACTGACACACGACCACAGGCACGTGCGAAATTGGGCAAGAGTGCAAATAGGGCTTTTGACTCCGCTTCGCAACAAATTTTTTAGGCTGGGGACAAATTTGCCTAACATGTGCTTGCAGTGCCGCGCGCGCGGCGTTCGCACCAAGCAGAATCTGAACAGACGTTAAGCTTCTTTAACGGAGTGTGAGCGTTTGACGCAGCCCGCAAGCGGCTTTGTCGTGCCGTCGCCTCACGCGCGCCGCGTGAACGGCTCGACGCGTTGAGCGGCGCGGATGAACGCCACCATGATGAAGACGCCGACCGCGAACAGCACCGCCTGCAGGATGTGCGCGCCGGTGTCGTCGAGGCCGAACAGGATCGCCAGCGCCCAGCCGCCGGCGAACGCGGCGCCGAACACTTCGGCGCCGATCAGGATCGCGGCGCTGATGACGGTGACGACGCTGGGCCAGACGATCTGGCGGGAGGCGGTCGGGGAGGGCTGCGAGCTCATGTGGAGAAGTCCTGTTTCGGGGCCGCAATCTCTCTGAAAAGCCCCTCGCTATCAAGCGCAAAAGGCCCAAAAAAGCCCGATGGCGTGCTATAGATTGCACCATCCATTTGCGACGAAATCGGGAATTGTCATGTCGGAAACCTTGGTAACATTGGACCCCTCGCAGGCGCCGGAAAACCCGCTGCTGCAGGCCTGGCAGACGCCGTTCGAGACGCCGCCGTTCGCCGAGATCGCCCCGGAGCATTTCCTCCCCGCCTTCGAACAGGCCTTCGCCGACCACACCGCCGAGATCACCGCGATCACCTACGATCCGGCGACGCCGGACTTCGCCAACACCATCACCGCGCTGGAGCGCTCCGGAAGGCTGCTCTCCAAGGTGTCGGCGGTGTTTTACGACCTGGTCTCGGCGCATTCCAATCCGGCGCTGCTCGAGATCGACACCGAGGTGTCGATGCGGATGGCGCGGCACTGGAATCCGATCATGATGAACGCGGTGCTGTTCGGCCGGATCGTGATGCTGCACGACAACCGCGCCACGCTCGGCCTGACGCCCGAGCAGACGCGGCTCCTGGAGCGGACCTACACCCGCTTCCACCGCGCCGGCGCCGGGCTCGACGAGACCGCGAAGAACCGGATGGCCGACATCAACGAGCGGCTGGCGCATCTCGGCACGTCGTTCAGCCACCATCTGCTCGGCGATGAGCAGGAATGGTTCATGGAACTCGGCGAGGCCGATCGCGACGGCCTTTCCGACAGCTTCGTTGCGGCGGCCGAGGCCGCAGCCAGCGAGCGCGGCATGGCCGGCAAGGCGATCGTGACGCTGTCGCGGTCCTCGGTCGAGCCGTTCCTGAAAAGCTCCACCCGGCGCGACCTGCGGGAGAAGGTGTTCAAGGCTTTCACCGCGCGCGGCGACAACGGCAATGCCAACGACAACAACGCCACCATCCTGGAGATCCTGAAGCTGCGCGAGGAGAGCGCGAAGCTGCTGGGCTTCCCGACCTTCGCCGCCTACCGGCTGGAGGATTCGATGGCCAAGACGCCGGAAGCGGTGCGCGGGCTGCTGGAGCGGGTCTGGAAACCCGCCCGCGCCCGGGCGCTGGCGGATCGCGATGCCCTGCAGGAGCTGGTGGCGGAGGAGGGCGGCAATTTCGCGCTGGCGCCCTGGGACTGGCGCTACTACGCCGAAAAGCTCCGCCAGCGCCGCGCCAATTTCGACGACGCCGCGATCAAGCCCTATCTCGTGCTCGACCACATGATCGAGGCCGCGTTCGACTGCGCCACCCGCCTGTTCGGCATCAGCTTCAGCGAGCGCAAGGATATCCCGGTCTGGCACCCGGACGTCCGGGTCTGGGAGGTGAAGGACGCTGCCGGCCAGCACAAGGCGCTGTTCTATGGTGACTACTTCGCCCGGTCCTCGAAGCGCTCCGGCGCCTGGATGACCTCGCTGCGCGACCAGCAGAAGCTCGACGGCGCCGTCGCGCCGCTGATCCTCAATGTCTGCAATTTCTCCAAGGGCGCCGACGGCCAGCCGTCGCTGCTGTCGCCGGACGATGCCCGGACGCTGTTCCACGAATTCGGCCATGGCCTGCACGGGATGCTGTCGAACGTGACCTATCCCTCGCTGTCGGGCACCAGCGTATTCACCGATTTCGTCGAGTTGCCCTCGCAGCTTTACGAGCACTGGCAGGAGCAGCCGCAGGTGCTGCGGCAATTTGCCCGGCACTACCAGACCGGCGAGCCGCTGCCGGACGATCTCCTGAAGCGCTTCCTCGCCGCGCGCAAATTCAACCAGGGTTTTGCCACGGTCGAGTTCGTCTCCTCGGCGTTGATCGATCTGGAATTCCACACCCAGCCGGCCTCGGCGATTGCGGACGTGCAGGCGTTCGAGCGCCAGGAGCTGGAAAAAATCGGGATGCCGGCGGAGATTTCGCTGCGGCACCGGCCGCAGCAATTCGGCCACATCTTTTCCGGCGATCACTATGCGGCGGGCTATTACAGCTACATGTGGTCGGAGGTGATGGACGCCGACGCTTTCGGGGCATTCGAGGAGGCCGGCAACATATTCGACCCCGCGACGGCAAAACGCCTGCACGACGACATCTATTCGTCGGGCGGCTCGCGCGACCCGGAGGACGCCTATGTCGCGTTCCGCGGCCGGGAGCCGGAGCCGGACGCGCTGCTGCGCCGGCGCGGGCTGCTTGAAACACCAGAGGCGGCCTGACGTGAAAATGACAATGCGCCGGTGGCTTGGTCCGCTGTGGCTCGCTTGCGCTCTCGCGCTTGCTTCCAGCGCCGCGCAGGCGCATCCCCATGTCTGGATCACCGCGACCAGCGAATTGATCTACGCTCCCGACGGCGCCATCACCGGCGTCCGTCACGCCTGGACGTTTGACGACATGTTCTCGACCTATGCCTTGCAGGGCATCGAGACCAAGACCAAGGGCACCTACAGCCGCGAGGAACTGGCGCCGCTGGCGCAGACTAACGTCGAATCGCTGAAGGAATTCGGCTTCTTCACCTTCGCGAAAGCCGACGGCAAGAAGGAGAAGTTTCAGGAGCCGGTCGACTATTTCCTCGAATACAGGGATGCGGCGCTGACGCTGCATTTCACCCTGCCGCTGAAGACCCCGCTGAAATCGAAGGAACTGGCGCTGGAAGTGTTCGATCCGGCGTTCTTCATCGACTTCAAATTCGCCGACAAGGATCCGGTCAGGCTGGTAGGGGCGCCCGCCACCTGCCAGATGAAATTCCAGCGCCCGAACGACGGCAGCGCCAATGCCCAGAAGCTTGGCGAGCAGACCTTCCTCGGCGGCGACAATTCGAATTACGGCGCGATGTTCGCCAACAAGATCACGGTGGAGTGTCCGTGAGGCCGAAATCCGGCTCGAGTTTGGCGCGCGGCCTCACGCTGTGTATCGCTGCGGCGGCGGCCTTGGTCCTGTTCGACAGCCTCATTCACGTCGTGCTGGCGCAATCGCCGTTCGGCGCCCCGCGACCGGGCGCCGCCGAGCCGCAGGTCGGCGGCATCGTCGGATGGCTGCTGTCAAAACAGTCGGAATTCTATCGCGAGATGTCCTCGACCATTCGCGCCGCGAAGTCTGACGGCAGCGCAGTCTGGACGCTGCTCGCGATCTCGTTTGCGTATGGTATTTTTCACGCCGCCGGGCCCGGCCACGGCAAGGCGGTGATCTCCTCCTATCTGGTCGCCAACCAGGAGACCGCGCGGCGCGGCATCGCATTGTCGTTCGCATCCGCCTTGATGCAGTCGCTGGTCGCCGTCGCGATCGTCGGGATTTCCGCCTGGCTCCTGAACGCCACCGCCAAAACCATGTGCGGCGCCGAGAAGGCGATCGAGATTGTCAGCTACGCCCTGATCGCGGCCTTCGGTCTCAGGCTGGTTTGGACCAAGGGCGGCGGCTTCATGCGCGCGCTGCAGGCGCCGCGGCCGGCGCTGGCGATGGCGGCGGCCGGGCATGACCATCATCATGATCACGGCCACGACCATCACCACCACCACGATCATGATCATCACGATCACGATCACGACGATCATGTCCATGACGAGCATTGCGGCCATTCCCATGGGCCGGACCCAAGCGAGCTCGCCGGTCCCGGCGGCTGGCGGCGCGGCTTTGGCGCGATTTTGGCCGTCGGTATCAGGCCCTGTTCGGGTGCGATCCTGGTGCTGGTGTTCGCGCTGGCGCAGGGCCTGTTCTGGGCCGGCATCGCCGCGACCTTTGTGATGGGGTTCGGCACCGCGATCACGGTGGCGACCATCGCCGTCATCGCGGTGTTCGCCAAGGATCTGGCGCAGCGCCTGAGCGGCGCCGGCGAAGGCCGCGGCGCGCTGGTGATGCGCGGCATCGAATTCGGCGCGGCCGGACTGGTGCTGCTGTTCGGGATTGGCCTGCTGTTCGGCTATCTCGCCGCCGAACGGGTCACGTGCCTGTAGCGGCCCGGCGATCCAGCTTCCACATTGGTCACCGGCGTTGCCCCTGAAAGCGGACATTGCACAATGCAGTTGGCATGTCTCAAAGGGTGCCATGAGGAGAAATTCGAAAGGTTCATTCCACCCGCAGGCTACTTGGCGGCGGGACTGGGATCACTCCGGCTTGATGCCTGCGAACTTGACCACCTTGGCCCATCTCTCGGTCTCTTCGGCGATCATCTTGCTGAAGTGGTCGGGTGACCCCGGGGATACCGTGGCGCCGAGCTCAGCGGCGCGCGCTTTGATCTTGGGGTCGGCAAGGGCCGCATTGATCTCCGTGTTGAGCTTGTCGACAATTTGCGCAGGTGTGTTTCTGGGCGCACCGATGGCCACCCATGCGTTCGCCTCGAAGCCCGGCAGGACGTCCGCCACGGTTGGAATGTCCGGCAGCGATTCCGATCGTATCCCGCTCGTCACCGCGAGGGCTCGCAGCTTGCCGGCCCTGATCTGTTCGATCGACGCCGGCAGGTTGTCGAAGGCGGTCTGCACTTGCCCGCCAATGAGATCAGTGACCATGGGCGCCGAGCCGCGATACGGCACGTGGAGCATGTTGATGCCGCTCATCATCTTGAACAGCTCGCCGGTCACGTGCGATATCGTTCCGAAGCCGAACGATGCCAGAGTGATTTCGCCCACATGGGCTTTGGCGTAGGCGATCAACTCGGAAACCGTCTTGACCGGGACGGATGGATGCGCCTCAAGCACGAGCGGCGAGCTGAGTATACCGGCGACCATCGCAATATCGCGGACGAAATTGAAGTTGAGGTTCTCGTAGAGCGACGCGTTGACCGTGTTTGTCGCTGTCACCGCAAGCAACGTATGGCCATCTGCGGGCGCGCGCACAGCCACCTCGGTCGCCAAATTGGTGGCGGCGCCGGGTCGGTTCTCGATGAAGAATTGTTGGCCGAGACGTTCCGACAGCACTTGGGCAATTAGGCGTGCGGCGATGTCGGTCGTGCCGCCGGCCGCAAAACCGACGATGATGCGCACCGGTCGCGATGGGAAGGATTGTGCCCTGGCGGTGCGGCCCACGGCCGGGAGGGCGGCTACGCCCGCGGCCAGTTGAAGAAATGCTCGACGGGGAAGTTTCATGACCTTCTCCCAGGATACGCTGCTCGGTGAGTTTCATCGCGGCTATGCGGCGGTGGCTCGCGTCCCAATCGCCGGTGAAAATATGGCCTGTCGAGTTGTCGGTTCGGCCGTGGCAGTTTGCAATATTCACGCTGAAGAATCGGACCGTGAGCCCGGTGGTCGATCGCTTCATCGAGCGCGAGTTCACGCGGCCGATGCAGGGGAAGAGACGCGGCGCATCAGCGATGAAATAGCGCACTGCACCTCGTCCCAAATCCGAGGTCTGCTTTGGGTTGTTCGCGTCATTCTGGCTGCCCGTCGATCATTTCCGGTCTACCCCTGCCGGCTCAACCGGTCGACGCAACACAGGCGTTAAATCTCTCTGCTGGGGTTTCAAATTGCAAGGTCTCACGTGGTCGTTCGTTTAGCTGACGAGCCACTTTGTTCAGATGGGCTTGCGAATGCACCGACAAGTCGGTGCCCTGAGGAAAGTACTGTCTCAGCAGGCCATTGGTGTTCTCGTTCGATCCGCGCTGCCACGGGCTTTGCGGATCGCAAAAATAGACGTCGATGTTGGTCGCCAACGTAAATCGACGATGAGCCGTCAGTTCCTTGCCCCGGTCCCAGGTCAAGGACTTATACAGCTCCTTTGGTAGCTTCTTCGCCTGCTTGATGAGTGCGGTGACTACCGTTCGAGTATCCTTGCCTGCCACCTTGGCCAGCATCACGTAACGCGTTTGACGCTCGACCAAGGTCGCGATGTAGGTGTTGTTCGGCCCGGACAGCAGATCGCCCTCCCAATGGCCAGGCACCGCCCGATCTTCAACCGCAGCCGGTCGCTGACGGATTGAGACAGCATCCTTCATATACCCCCGTCTATCGCCATTCGGATCAACCGGCCTGGAGCGACGCATCGAACGCTTCGATCGAAGATGGCGAAGCAGCTCTTTCTTGAGTACGCCGCGCGCTTGGACAAACAGGCTGCGATAGATGGTCTCGTGTGACACCTGATTATACTCGTCTTCAGAATGCGTCCTCTTCAGCCAACCGGCTATCTGCTCGGGTGACCAATCCAATCTGAGCTTCCCTGCCACTGACCGCCGAAGCCGCGAATTGATCGCCAACTTACAACATTTTGGACGACGAGATCGCGCCCACGCATTCTCGTCCGCAAGTGTCGCTCGGTAACGATTATAGCCGCCATTGCGGCTCATTTCCCGGCTCACCGTCGAGGGTGAGCGGCCAAGTAGCTTTGCGATCGACCGGGCCGATTGATGTACCGTAACACCTCTGGAAATCACCTCGCGTTCCGCAAGCGTCAATGCCAACCTGGAGCGGCGCCGCTCCGCAGGACGAATCCCACCGTGCGGAGCCACCAGAAAATAAATCGACGAAGACTCCTTACCAAAAGCTCTCCCGATCGCCTTCAGCGACTCCCCGCGCTTCCAGCGATCCCATAGCTCCGTCTTCTCTGCCGTAGTAAAACCTCTATGAAATCTTCGTTCCATCCCACACTCCATCTTTTCCCTCTAAGATAAAGTGTTGCGTCGACCGGTTGAGACCACCCCCAATAAGCAGACATTTTCGGTGTGCGTTAGCATGTCTGAAAAGTGCCAATGGCAGGCGCCTTCATTGAAACAGTTATCAGATAGCTATTGAGGTGCTCCCGTCCCACCGCGCACGTAGGAACAGTGTTCCGCTTTTTGGCCAGTGGTTTCACAAAGAGCTCATTCACTCGGATTGTTCGACGGAGCGGCGGCTATTGCTCCCGCTCTTCCGATGTCCGCCCATATTACAGCGATTATGGCGTGGGTACGCAGCGGTTGTAGGGGGGATAATAATAGTAGCCGTATGGACAGCCAACCGGGGCGGGAGCGCCGTAATAACCTGGCCCGTAATAAGCGCCCGCGGCAGCAGCACCGACCGCGGCAGCGCCGACCGCAGCAGCACCGATGCCCACCGCCACTCCCGGGCGTACACCACGGTAGACGCCGCCACGGTAAACCCCGCCACGATAAACACCACCGCGATAATATGCGGAGGCGTCAGTTGAAATAGTGCCAACAAATCCGATGCCGAAAATGACCGATGCAGCGACCGAAATGATGGTTCGACGTGACATGATGAGTTCCCTTCCCAGGCTGAACAACGACACTCTCGGCGACTAAACCTAGCACTAGCCAAAAACTCTAGCGCTGCAATAGTGGCGGCGAGTAGTTGGACTTAGGTCCTACCGGGCGCGGCCTCACGGATGCTTTAATCACTCGTCGAGAGCGGCACGTCTGCCTTGTGCCCAGGAGTAGACATTCGCGACCGGCCTTTATGGCGGAGCCTTGCGCTACGGCCGATCGCGGACCCCTGGGACCTACCGGCTGCCGCTCGCGCGGATCAGCTTCAGCCATGGGGCCGCGTGGAAGGCGCTCATCAGCAGGCACATCGTGACCATTCCGCTCAGCGGCGATGCGTGCGCGGCCGAGCAGAGAATCTCGGCCGGGCCACGGATGCCGGTCAGCAGTGCCATGATGGCGAAAGTCGGCGACGCCGCAAGCGCCAGCCCGTCGGCCACCCGGAGCGCGCCGGCGTTCCGGCGGCTCGCCTGGCGATCGAATCCGCCGGAACAGGCCTGGCTCATGGCTTCGTGCTCGCGGGCTGGTTCCGGAGCGCCGCCTCTCCGGCGTCCGACACCTCGACCCACTTCTTGTCGGGCGCTGCGTCTGCGACGTAGCTGTCGTGCCAGTTCCACCACTTGTAGGTCGGGGTCTGGGGATAGCCCTCGGGCGAATTCCTCCCAGACCTCCTGGCGTCCCAGCGGCGTGATGTCGAGGTAGTTCCAGGTGCTCCCCATCTGCTCGTCGCCGCGGCTGTTGATGAAGTAGGTGCGGAACACGCGGTCGCCGTCGCGGTAGAACACGTTGGTGCCGTGCCACTCGTCCACGCCGAAGTCGGCGTCGAAGCTGTCCGTGATGGTGAACCACGGCATCTGCCAGCCCATCCGCGCCTTCAGCCGCGCGATATCAGCCTGAGGCGCACGTGAGACGAAGACGAGGGTGGTGTCACGGGCGTTCAGGTGGGCGACGTGGGCGACCTGGTCGGCCACCATGGAGCAGCCCCGGCAGGCTTGGTCGGGCCAGCCGAACACTCCCGGCTCGAAGAAGGCGCGGTAGACGATCAGCTGACGCCGGCCGTCGAACAGGTCGGGCAGGTTGGCCTTGCCCGCGGGCCCCTCGAACGCATACGCCGTCTCCACCGCCATCCACGGCATTCGCCGGCGCTCGGCGGCGAGGGCGTCACGGGCGCGGGTGTGGGCCTTTTCCTTTGCGAGCATCTGCTCGCGTGCCGCCTTCCACGCCTGTGACGACACGACCGGTGGCGTGTGCATGGCAGGCTGTCCGCCTTTCCGTCCGTTTTCAGTTGATGCAGTCATGGCTTTTGAAACCTCCTGATTTCTGCGAAATCCCGCCCTCGAGGTTGAAGCGCGATTGCATTCGCGGCTCATCGCTCGTTGGCCGTGAGATAGTTTTGGCACCGGAAATCGAACGGTGGGAGTAACAAGTGTGGCGGGTATTCCGATGGATTAGCGGATTGCAGCAGCAGTGCGTGCACCCGAAGCGGGCTGGAGAGCTGCGGTTCGCGTGAACGCCACTTTCGGCAACGCGATCCGATGATGGCGAGGTCGGGGTGCTCACTTCCGAACCTCGGCGCGCGACCGCGATGTCCGCTTTATGCCGCCGATGAGCCGACGTCGTCAGCCTGGTTCGTCAAACCTGATTAAGCCGGCGCCACAGCGATATAAGGAATGCTGGCCACGATGGCGGCAAGCTGGATCGCATTGCTCAGCATGCCGCCCCAATGAAGCCGTCGCAGCCGGCGCACGGCATCGGCATCGCCAGCATCCTTGTCACGAAGCCGGGCGTCCATCCGCCGCAAAAACCAGCGGCGCGACGAGGCCGCGAACGCTGCGATCAAGCCAATGCCAATGGCTAAAAACAGGCGACCAGCCATGGCAACGGCCAGCGTCCCGATTACACCGGCAATGGCCAGGGTCAGGAAATAGCCGTTGAACATGGCGCGCAACAGCAGGGCCACAGGTCCGATGTCCAGCCTAACCAGCAGAAAGGCGGGCGCCGCCAGCAGGAAATAAATCATCGGAAGCAGCAGGATAATGGTGGCGAACAGGGCGACGTTATCCGGCATCATCCCAACACCCTTCTTTCCCCTGCCGGGCAAGGTTTTTCTGCCGGCATTCATGACAATATCGGGCTCGACCCATCACCGACACAATTGGGCTTTGGTCGGACGCGATATCGAACTGCTCGCGCGACTCGGCGTCTCATTCGATCACTTCACTGGCGAGCGAGATAAGCGTCGGCGGGATCGCGAGGCCGAGCAGCTTCGCGGTCTTTCGATTAATGACGAATTCGAATTTGGACGGCTGGATGATCGGCAACTCCGAGGGCGGTTCGCCCTTGAGAATGAGCCCGGTGTAGGTACCGATCAGGCGATAGACATGGGGGAAGCTCGTTCCATAGCTCATCAGCCCGCCGGCCTCGGCCCATTCACGTTGTGGATAGGCTGCCGGCAGACCATCGCGCGCGGCCATGGTGACGATTTGATTGCGGCGGCTTTGCAAGAACGTGTCGCCGCCCACATAGAGTGCATCGGCATGCGCGCTCGCCAGGTCCGCGAAGGCAGCATCGATCTCCTGGCTGCTGCTGGCATTGAAGGTTATCGTTTCCAGCCCCAGGGTACCGGCGGCGGACCCTACCTCACGCAACGTAGCCTGCGTGGTTGCAGCGTCGGCGGGATTGACCAGCACGGCCACGCGTGCCCTCTGTGGCAAAAGCTTGCCAAGCAGCTCGAGCCGCTTCGCGTATGGTTCGACACTGAAATAATTGATGCCGGTCGCGTTGCCGCCCGGCCTGGCAGCACTGGCAACAAGCTCGAGCTTTACCGGATCATGAGCAACCGCGAAGACGACGGGAATTGTCGTTGTTGCAGCCTTGGCGATGACCGCAACGCGCGATCCTCCGGACGCGACCAGGACGGCGACCGGCCGGCTGACCAGTTCGGAGGCCAATGTCGGCAGCCGGTCGAATTGATCACGGCCCCACGCATATTCGATCGCGACGTTCTCGTTTGCGACGAAGCCGATATCCTTCAGGCCTCGGTGAAACCCGGCCATCTGACTGGAGAATGAATCCGGCGAGGACCTCGGGTCGAGAAACCCTATCACCGGCTTTGCCGTCCCTTGCGCACGCGCCGCGAACGGCCACGCCGTTGCCGCCCCGCCCAGCAGCTTGATGAACTCGCGCCGTCTCATGTGGCCTCCGAACCCTAAGACAAAGGCTTCGTACCAACTCTAGTCTAGCATATTTTCACAGGGTGAGGCGTGAGTCAGTAGCGGCGAACTGATGTAAGGCGACATTTTGGAGCGTCCAGCCTGGGGCATCGCCAGCGTTTTTTTGCACGACCAAGACCGTGACCGGGTTCGCGGTCTCTCACTCATCAACGATCTGTCCGCCGTCATAACCGCACGCGATCCGGCCGAGCGCCGCACGAAATTGTTCGGTATCGACGGTGGATGCAAGCGCTGCGAAGTCGTCGGGTTTTGCAATTCGGCGCGCCCGACCCAAAAGCGAAGTTATGAGGCTTGTATCGAGGTAAGGCAGGCTCGCCCAAAATCCGCGCGCGAGATCTTGCGCCAACGCGTGATCGGGATGCTGCTTATTTTCGGGAGCACGGCCTATCTCGTGCATGTGACGAACCGCGTGCCACGGCGCCCGTTCGGACGGGAGGCGCGCCATGATCTCACGATGTTCCTGCGCGACATAGAACCGGTTGAGCGTGTCGAACAGAACGAAGCGGTAGCCCTGGGCAATAAGGAACGGTTCCCAGTCCTGCCATGCCGGCTCCAACGCCATGGGCGTCACCGCTTCGGCGACGATCACCTTGGGTCGAAAGCGTTTCCAGTCGCCGCCGAACAAAACGTCGCCTTCGGCGCCCTCAACGTCGATTTTGAGGAAGTCGATGGAGCCCAGATCGTGTTTTTCGCATAATCTTGCCAGCGTGGTCACCGGCATGCGAACGGTCTGATACTCGACGCCGAAGGCCTTTGCCTTTTGCGCAAGATCTTCCACTGTCGTCGAGAGCCCGTGCAGACGTTCGACCACATGGAAGTCGATTTCGCCACAGTGACGTCCGACCAGGCCACGAACCGCGAGATCGCGCGGACGCAGCCGCTGGTACAGCGCCGCAAGTTCGGGCTGCGGCTCGACCACAATGCCCTGCCAGCCGCGCTCGTAGAACCAGAACGACACGTTGTCGGCAATCGGATGCCCTGCACCGACATCGATATAGGTCCCAGTGGTCTGTCCCGCGAAGGCAAGCGAGAGGTGATAGTCCTCGAGGTTCTGGGAGTAGGATAGCTCCATTCGCGTCCCCGTTTATCTCCGGCTTGCCGATGCGTCGCAGCCGACGAACCGGCGCGCACGGCAGCATTCTGTCCATTGCTTATTGTGTTCTAGTTTCGGGACCTGGTGTCAATGTGAAGCAAAACGGACGTCGGACTGGTGGGCAACCAGAGGCAGGACGGCACCACTAGCCGACATCACCCACTTGCCTAAGGTCAGCTTGGCGCCAAAACCGGACCTTGCAATAGCGGACATCACCAGGCGTCCGCGAACATGCAGGGCAAGCCAGCGAGTTGGCTGTCGTCCAAATTGGAATCGCAAAACGGGGCACGCCTATGGGCCGATGCCCGAGCCGTCAACGTGAAGCGTTGTAGACGTCACGCAGGACGTTCGTCTCAAGCTCCAGATCCTCCAGTCGATGCTTGACGACATCGCCGATGCTGACGATCCCGGCCAGCTTGCCGCCGCGTAGTACCGGCATGTGGCGCACGCGATGGTGCGTCATCAGCTTCATCACGTGATTGACACTCTCGTCCGGGGACACGGTGGTCGCACCGTATTGCATGATTTCCTTCACAGTCATCGACCCGGCTGCCTCGCCATAGCGAGAAAAGGCATGAACGATTTCACGTTCGGAAATGAGACCAAGAATTGCGTCCTCACTCGTCACCACGAGAGCGCCAATATTCTTAGCGCGGAGCCAGTCTGCCGCCCTCTTGACGCTGGCTTCCGGAGCTATTGTTGTGACGTCGGTGCCCTTCCGCCTCAGAATGCTTTCGATCGTCATAGCCTCCTCCCATCATGTGGCCTAGCCGCATATCTCGTCTCGCCCCCGCAGTCGGGGGGCATGCCATGGAATCCGTTCTCCTCCGCGAGGAGCATTAGCATATCATATCGGCAGGAAGCAGTCAGCGAGTATTGGGGACCGCGCAACCGGTCGATCGTTGGCAAACTGGTACGTGACCGGTTCGGATCAAAAGCGCCGTTTTGAGACCCCGCGAAGCCGTTCAGATTGGCTCGGTGCGCTGGAAATCAAGCTTCTGAGTACGTCCGCTCCGAGTCATCAACAGAAGTCGGCGTGCGCCTGAGCTGGGTGCGTTCATCCCTCAACAAACCGAGATGCGGGGCCAGCGGCACCATGTCCGAAAAGTGTCAGAAGCGGACTGTCTCGCACCCAAGCTCAATTCGTCTCTCGTCATAACCGGACCAGGTCGCCACAAAAAAGGCCGCAGACATCTCTGCGGCCTTCGTTGTCCGGACTTCAGCGTCGCGCCTTGCGATCACCAACCGTAGTACGCGTATGGACGCCGATACCGAGGGCCATAATAGCCGGGAGCGTAGTAGCTCGATCCATATCCGCCGTAGTAGGCGGGAGCATAGCCGCGGTAGTAAGCCGGGGCGTACCCGCCGTAGCCGCCATAATAGCCGTATCCGGGTCCGCCATAGTAACCGTAACCCGGGCCATAGGCGTAGGCGCTGGACGCTATGCCACCGATCAACGCGCCAGCAATCAGTCCGCCTGCAAGACCGGGACCCCAGCCACCCCGCCATGCTTGAGCTGGTGATGGTGTCACCAAGGCAGTGACACCGATGGTGGCAGCGGTCGCTAACGCCAATACTGCTTTTTTCATGTCAGAAGCCTTTCCAGTTCCCGGAACTCCAACCCGCCGGGCCGGCAATAGTTTCCCGCGAGCGTCATTTGCGAAAGGGCTGCCGTGAAATTTAATGTTGATGAACGGGCACGCCCGGAGGCGCCTGCATGACACGCGCCCGTCGTCCGACTGCGCGCCGGGGGCGGCCCCGCCTTCAGCCATTGAGCTTCTTAAGCGCAGGCTGGATCCGTGAGACGTCAAGGGCGCTCCCAAAATCTACTGGCCCGCGAACGCGCCGATGCTGTCATCCAGTTGCCTTGCCCAATGCTGTTTGGCGAGCACAAACGCTTTGTGGAGTTGGCTGCGAGGATGGCGGCCTGATGTCGTACGGGGCGAGCCAGCGTGATATGTCCCGACGCACCGCCACACAATATCTTCTGGCCGATCTAATAGGGCGCGCGGAGAACACCGGCTTTTCTTATGCCTCCCGGGCCACTCGGATCCAGCCCTGATCGGCTCGCATGCCCTGCCAGGAACCGCTCTCTCCGAGGACGAAGATGAGACATTAGTACAACAACCAGCGTACCAAATTCCCGGAGGTACTTCATTAAGAAGCGACAGCCAGCCGGAGGAGATATAATCGAATCGATGATTCCTGAAGGAGTTTTCGATGTCGAAGTTTGCAATTGGCGAGCAAATCGAGAACGTAGCTGACAATCACTTGTCGGGTACGATCGTTGCCGTGTTTCCGACCGTTGACGGAAGCTTCAGGTACGCGGTTGACACGGACGGTTACGGCGCACTCCGGTTTTTCGCCGAGGAGAAGTTGGCTTTCGCCGTTACCACGCGGGGGGCCGCATGACCGGCAGCGCAACCACGCAAGGGATCTCCGCGACCGAACTGACGGAGCGCGACGGCAGCCCTGTGCGCAGTGGCCACCCGTTTGACGGCTTGGCTAATGCCTCAAATCGAACCCCTCGATTAGTGGCCACAAAGCTGGAAAACATAAGTGTTGAACCATCCGGCAACGCGCCCCCGCCTGCAGCGAAACGCAGCCGGCCCCGTGCGGCGCCCAAGCGCACGAAGGCAACCAAGGCCAAGCAAGAGGCGCCGAGCGCGCCGCTGACGGTTTCCGCTGCACCCACCGTGCCGGAGGCCGTTCCGGCCACTCCGGCGCGCGCGAGTGGCGCCTTTGCCCTTGTTGCAGCTCTCGCACTGGCGACCGTTGCCGCATACTTTTCAGTCACGGGCATGGCTGAAATATTCCCTGGGGCTCCGGTTGCCGTCATGGTGCTCGCCGCCACGATGGAGGCCGGCAAACTCGTTATAGCCGGATGGCTGGCCGCGCATTGGCGCCGGGTCGGATGGAAAATGCGCTCGGTCATGGTCACCCTCGTTGCCGGCCTTGCACTCATCAACGCCGCCGGCGTGTTCGGCAGACTGGTCGAGGCGCATGTCGGCGTGGCGGCCTCGGCGCGTTCCAGCGTCACCGAACGCATTGAAACGCTCGACGCCCGCGTCACGGCGCAATCGGCGGCCGTTGCCGACCTGGACAGCCGCGTTGCGCAAATCGATCGGGCCGTGGACGAATCGACGCGGCGCGGCAGGGTAACCCGCGCCATCAACATCGCAACGCAACAGCGTCTGACGCGGGATGGACTCGATACGCAGCGGCAGGCGGCAACGGCAACGCTGGTTGGATTACAGACGCAACGCGCGGCGCTGGTCGGTGAACGTTTCCGTGTCGAAGCATCCGCAGGCCCAATCCAGTATCTCGCGATGATGGCCGGTACCGCGCCCGAAGCCGCGGTTCGATGGCTGATACTCTTGATGGTGCTCTGCTGCGATCCCGCGGCAATCGCTCTGACGGTGGCGGCGACCAGTTCGCGACGCTAGAGCATGATCCGGAAAAGCGGGTACCGGTTTTCCCTCGGGACAAACGCGAAGCGTTTGCCCGGAGATCATGCTCAAACAAAAGATAGAGCGGGATGACGAACTCGAAGAAAAGTCATCTCGCTCTAGCGAACTGTGGTCCGCTCCCATTAGTGCCGATGCGGGTGAGTCCGATCGGTCAGGACGGAATTCGGGAAACGAAGATTGGCGCCGCAGGTGGCCGTGGCCCCCGATGCTACCCGCCGACCTCGCTACCGATGACATCGCCGAACAATTCCCAACGCTCGCCCCTGAATTTCCTGAGCTGAAATTGCTTGATCGGAGCGAAGTCAGTTGCGCTGGTGTTGATCGTGATGCTGGGCAAGAGTCCTTCCAGGCGCAGACCCTCGATGCTCGCGGCCTGCTTCATGACATTTTCGCGGGTAAGATCGTCGCCGCATGCCTGTAGTACGTGGACCATCATCTGCGCCGCGTTGTAGCCGGTTAGTACGGAATTGTCTTCGCGATTGCCTTCCGGAAAATATCTCGTCAGAAATGCATCGAAGTGCTGGATTCCGGGGTCATCCTTCCACTGGGGATCCGTCGCATCTTTGCTGTAAGCGGCCGAGATGATGTTTTGTCCGTTCTCAAAACCTGCGGGCCTCATGACCGCCCCGGTAGATGTGCCAACGCTGTTGAGAATGAACAGCGGTTTCCAACCCAGCTCAGCGACTTTCTTGATCGACTGCGCCGCGAATTTCGGTGTCGTGATGCTGATGAAAATATCTGCTCCCTCCGACTTGAGCGCCACGACGTGCGAATCAATGGTAGGGGTGCTGGTCTCATAGCTTTCTTCTCCGACAATCATCGAAGCCGCCTTGGCGCCCAGGCCGTCCCGAATGCCTTTGACGTAATCTTTTCCATAGTCGTCGTTCTGATAAAGGATACCGATCTTGCCAGTGGGCCTTTCCTTCAAAATATACTTGGCATAAATCCGACCTTCGCTCTGATAATTGGGTTGAAAGCCCATCGTCCAGGGAAACTGTTTCGGATCGTTCCATTTTGTCGCACCAGTTGCAACGAACAGCTGAGGCACCTTCCTCTCGTTCAGATACTTTTGAATTGCTGAGTTGGACGGGGTGCCGAGAGGATTGAAAATAAGCAGCACTTCGTCGCTCTCAACGAGTTTGCGGGCTTGTTCGACCGCCTTCGGCGGGCTGTAGGCGTCATCATATGAGATGAAATTGATCTTGCGACCGTTGATGCCACCCTCCGCATTGATCTTCCTGAAGTACGCAGCCTCTGTCTTGCCGATGACGCCGTAAGCGGAAGCCGGTCCGCTATAAGGCATGATGTTGCCGATCTTGATCTCAGTATCTGTCGCACCCGTGTCGTATTTCTTCTGGGCAATTGCGCCGGTAATGGTTGCTGCCAACAAGATAATGGTTGCCGACAGCACCTGTAATCGATCACGAAAGGCTGGCATGATAGACCTCCTCCCTGAAAAATAATCATTTCGCAATAATCGTGTGTGCCCGTGCGCACGACGGGTGCTCGATGAGAGACCGGCACAAAAGGGCTGTCGGTTTATTGAGAGTGCGATGCCCGCCGACGGCATTCTCCGCTGCCCATCCACCGCGAACGGCGACGTCGGCACGTCCCGTCTCGAAGAGCAGCTCTAAGCAACGCTACACCATCTCCCGCCCATCCCAAAGACCTCGTGTTCGCCGGAGGCACCGCACAAATAATTTGGTCAAAATCGGTGACCCAATGTCCGTTCCGAGTCATCAATCGTGCTCGGCCGTTCGACGGAGATTTCCGCCTTTTACCTGCATGAGCGGACATCGCCAGCCCGACCCGTCAGGGCCGAAAAGCGCCACACCCGGATTCATGCGTTGCAGCAAACAGGTAGCCCATTGCGATGCGTGGCAATTTGGGATTTACCGGCGGACGACCCTGATCTTTGAGGGACCGCGAAGGCGCTGAGCCTCATCTCTTGTGCGCAATAGCCGCATGATTGGTGGCAGAGTTCCAGCTGCCACCAATCATTGAGATATTCGACGTTGCCCGACCGGGCTGCCAGGAATTTATCTAGCCGCCCGGCGGCGTGTACGAGCCACGAAGCTGGACTGCCTTTTGCCGAACTTGCATGATTTCATCCTGCGTCCACAAACGAGTCAGGCTCGCATTATGGATGGCACCGGATGCTACCACAGTGCCGGAAATGGCCGGTGCGGCATTGGGGTCAGGCACATCGAATATTACCAAAACGCCGGGTCCATCGGCAGCGGTGCTATACATTGAGATCAATGTGCCACCAGCCGCTTCGATCAGCTTTTTGGCCGCCTCATAACGACTGGTTTTCGGGTTTTCCAGAATGCTGTTGAGAGCCTTGGGCGTGTATTGTCCCATCATACAGAAATGCATGCTGTCCTCCTTGGGGCGTGTTTGATCAACGAGGCGCTAGCCTCTCTTCCGACTCCAAAAAAAACGAGTCGGCCCTAAACGTGGGGACAAAAGATTGTAAAGCCCGCCGTGGGCAAGAAACCGCTAATACTCCGGCGGGCCTTCGGCACTGCCCGCTGGCGGCCTGCCAATCAGCCTACATCGGTTGCATGTCATGCGGAAGAGTGCCGACGTGTCGAGTTGCGGTAGGCGGATATTGCCGCTCGATACGGCGATATCTCCGGTATTAGTCCTCTATCCGCAGACCTTGCCGTGCAGCGCGCGCATTCTGCTCTTGCTTATCCAAGGACTTTCGCAGGTAAAGCCGCGCAGTGAGGCGCCTCTTGTCCGCGCTATCTTCGCGAGGACCCGATGTCCGCGTTTGGGATCATCAACGGAAGTCGGCGCGCGTCTGGACCAGGCCCGTTCATCGCTCAACAACGGTCATGAGGGGCCGGCAACACGTAGTGCGGCAGCCGATACCCGACATCAGCTGATCGGTGGTAAGGTCGCGTACCGATACTCCCGAATACCTTTGCGCTTGGGGGGCACCATGATCCGCCTTCTGCTGGTCACGTTCGTTTCGATGGTCGTTCTCGAAGGCGTTGTTTTCGCGGAATCGGGTCCGGTGTTCTCCGACACCGGTCCCGAGGCGGAGGCCTATGGCGCCTCCAGGGGATATCCCGTGCCCCCTTTTGAATACCCGCCCGGTGACGGGCAGGACTTCATGGTTGGGACGTACAGTCACTTCGACAAGGTGCACCCGATGCGCACCTTGCAAAAACCGGCGACGCCTTCGGTTTTGAAGCGCGCGGCCGAGGAAATCGTACCAGTCTTTCATTACGACGGGCGGCAGAAGGCCATTGGTGACTATCTCGATACGCACCCCGTGACCGGCCTGCTAATCGCGCGCGGTGACACGATCCTGTTCGAGCATTATCGCTATGCCCGAACGGACAAGGATCGCTTTCTCTCACAGTCGATGGCGAAGACTCTTACGGGCTTGCTGGTTGGCATCGCTGTTTCCGAAGGTGCGATTCATTCCATCGACGATACGGCAGCAACCTATGTGCCGGAATTGGCGGGTACGGAATACGGCGCCACGCCGTTGCGCGCTCTGCTTCACATGTCTTCAGGCGTCGCTTTTCGCGAACAAACCTATCGGTTGGACGACGACATTTTCAAGTTGCACGTCGCGCTGCTGGGGAATAACCCGGTCGGCGCGATTGCCGCGCTTCGCCAAATCAACACGCGTGATGCGCCGCCGAATACACGCTTTGCCTATGCCAGTTCGGAGACGGAGGTGCTCGGCCTCGTCGTCAGTCGTGCGGTCCACATGCCGCTTGCCGACTATCTTGCGACACGGATTTGGCAAAAGCTCGGTGCCGAGTCCGACGCCGCTTGGGCGATCGATCCAACAGGGCAAGAGGTGGCTTACTGCTGCTTCATCGCGACGCTACGCGACTGGGCACGCCTGGGATTGATGTTGGCAAATGACGGCGCCTGGAACGGCCAGCAGATTGTCCCGCGGCAGTGGCTGCTCGAAGCGACGACGGTGCCACGGGATAGTTACCTCCGCAACACGATTGCCCAGTCCTGGGGTTACGGCTATCAGGTCTGGATCTTGCCGGGCGAGCGGCGAATGTTCCTTCTCCTGGGTATTCATGGACAGGCTCTCTTCGTCGACCCCGAATCGAAGCTGATCATGGTGCAGACGGCCGTGCGTAAATTGCCGGTCGGCAACCCAAAATCGCCGGAAGCCATGGCCTTGTGGTATGCGGTCGTGGCGCAATACGGGCATCGTTAGCTCCGCAGACAGCACGTCCGCTCTGGGTCCATTCGCGACCGGGTTGTGCCGGCAACAGCTCCGTTGCGATGTGCCCATAGGCGGCATACCGACAAGGAAAAGTCGGAGCGGATGTAAGCTGGTTCACATACCGCAACACGCCACCGCAGTATCCTTATCTCATTCGGGTCAGCTGCGCAGCCGCTTGAAAGCAGCGCGCTGTTCTCAATCTGGTCGTTCGAAAACTCGGATTGCGGTGAGACCCAAACGCTATTTTTGAACAACAGCCGGCCCAGCTGCGAACCCGCGGGCGGGCCATAAAGAATTGTCGAATTGCATTGGCGCGCGCAATAACGTGCGCAAGAAGGTCGCCATGGACCGAACTGCTGACAAGGAAGGCGGTTGCCACGCGATACCGCATTGTTCGAGACGAAGACAAGGTGGCGGTACCCTCCTGATTGCGATGCTCTGCACCGTATGCATCGTCCTCTTCGCGAGCGAAGCCAGCGCTCAATGTACAGCGCGCGATGTCCTGCGGAACCGCTTGACGCTCAGGAAAGTCCCCGCAGCCAATACCCCGCCAATTCCGGTCAAATCCGCCCTCGCTGCTCCGGTGTGGAAGACGATTGCAGTGGGGACGTTTGCAAATTCGTTTGCCCTCCTTAACGCGTTGGATGCAGCGGGTTGTGGCATCGGAGGTTCGGCTGAGGAAATTCTCGCGCGACCGGCCTTCACCGTTAGCGCCACGAAAACAAACGTTGAGCTTATTGCGGTGTCGGCGGCCGAACTCGGTTTTCAGGCCGATACTGCGTCGCTGGCGGACATTTATGCGCGCGCTCGACAGTTGGGTTTCGGACTTGCTGCGGCTGAGGTCGCTCCGCAACTCAGGCTCCAATATCTTGACCAGCCGATGGGTGAATTTCTCATCGGAATGGAGCCGATCAAAACGTGGAAGGGCGAGCCTGTCATTTTGACCGTGGCGAATGGCGGAGCGGGATTGGTCCTCATCGGCCAGGATGGCAGCGCCGACGCAGAAATACCTGCCGCCTCTCGTTTCTTGTTCGTGCGGTCGAATGGAGCCGGATTAGCGAAGGCGGTCCACGGGAGCGATGAGGCGGCAGCGCTCGTCCATCGCTGAATTTCTGCAACCGACCGCGGGGAAAGGAGCAGCGATCATGGAATCAATTCCGCGTAAGCTAGTCAGAGCGGCATATCATTGCAGCTTGGCGCTCCTGGGTCTGACGTGTTTGCTTGGCACGGCCGATGCTCGTCCGATGCTGTTGCCATCGGAGCAATTTCCCGGACCCTGGCTGGAGGTTACGCAAGAGATCAGGGACGTCCTCGCTATAAACAAAGTCTCCGCCTGCAGTCAGGCAGCAGGACGCGAGTCGTCGCGCGCCCCCGGCGAATATCTCCTGTACTGCACATCGGACGAGAAGCACTGGACAAGCTGGCGCGTACAACCCGCGGCGCACACCGTTCGCGGCCCGGGCAGGCTTTTCCCGGGTATCGCGCTGCCGGACGGATATTGAGATTAATCAGGCGGTGGCTGTGTCGGGCGCGGTTTACACCTGATTCAATCTCCTGCGCTCCGTCCGGCTACGGTACTGATTTGCCCGTCGGGCAATTTTTTGACAGGGCTGTCGAGTCCTCTTTGCAAAAATATTTCGCTTCACCCGTCGTGCAAATCATCTCTACAAATTCGCGCCATCCCGTCCCACAGAGGGGCGTATCGCGATCGTCACGGACGCGGGGTGGGATGCGGTGGACGCGGCAGCGTCTTGCGCGCGATGGGATCGCAGGGCGGGTTCTTTTGAACCTGTGAGCGATCGACAGCACGCGGACGAGAGACGCTTGTTGCGTACGGCGAAGTCGTGTGGTCCTGACGCCCCGACGCTGGCGTCAAGTTCGCGGATGTTGTGTCGGCCCTACCGGGTGCGGACACACCGTTAGTCCGCGGGCGACGGTGGCAAAAGAGCCCGGTCACCGGGGAGAGTACGAAGTAAACCGTTAAAACCATTGCGTGCGGGAATGCCGGGCGATTCCGGTGTACTCGTTGTTACTCGTGTGCGTTCTACCAATAAAAGTGCACACGAGACTGCGGGTGCAGCGGGCACCCGGCATTCCCCACGCCCTCTTCGGGGCGGAAAATTCAGCAACACCTCGGGCGCAGTGCGTCGCGAGGACGAAGACGCATGCAGAACTACATCAACGTCATTGCGAGGAGCGTAAGCGACGAAGCAATCCATTCTTTCTTTGCGCTGCGAGATGGATTGCTTCGCTTCGCTCGCAATGACGGCCGAACAATTGTCCTTGGCTGTTTGAAATTCGAATCGATAATTTGCGCAGGCGGCGTTGCGCTCCCTCTCCTGCAAGGGGAGGATCTCACTCCTCGCTGTCGCGCTTGCGCAGCAGGTCTTTCGCGAGATCGCTGAGCACGGGCCGTGGCAGGGCGGTGAACGGCAGCGGGCGGGTCACGTCGATGGCGGCGAGGCCGAGCCGGGCGGTGAGCAAGCCGTTGAGCACGCCTTCGCCGAGACGTTGCGAAAGCTTTGCCGCGATGCCGTGGCCGAGCACCTGCTGCACCAGGCTGTCGCTCGCCGCCATGCCGCCGGTGATGGCGAGATGGGCGATGACGTGACGCATCAGCCTGATCATGCCGAGCGCGCCAGGCCGTCCGCCGTAGAGGCGCGCCAGCTGCCGGATCATGCGCAGCGACGCCACGAACACGAACAGCACGTCGATCAACGCGCGCGGACTGACGGCGGTGACGATCGAGACCCGTTGCGCGGCGGACGAGACAAGCCGTCGCGCCTCCTGATCGAGCGGCGTCATCAATTCGCGCTCGGCGAGACGGATCAGATCGGCGCCGTCGATGATGTCGTCGGCATGACCCTGCAGCGTGGCGCGGGCGCGCGCCAGTTGCGGGTTCTGGTGCGCAAGTTTGACGAGATCCCGCACGATGGCCCGGCTTTCCGCGCGATTGTCATTGAGCAGCGCCGCGGCGGCGCGCAGATGCATCTTTTCGATGGCCGCAAGCCGCGCCAGTCCGAGCGCCTCGCGCGCGACAACGACGACCAACGCCAGCGCGGCGGCGAACGCAAAAACCAGCCCGAGATAGCCGAGGCCTTCGCTGCGCGCGAACAGGTCCTCGATCAAACGCGTGGTGCTGAGTCCAAGGCCAAGTACGACAAGACCGCCGAGCGCGGTCCAGAACAGTGCGCCCCAGCGAAAACCGCGGCGCACCGGCAGCAGCGGCGCCTCGATCGGGACCGGCAGCAGCGCAGGATCGGTTTCCGGGGTGACATGGACAGTGCCGCGCGGCGGGCGGCTTTTGTCGTCCGGTTCCATCACGACCACGCTGGGGTCGTCGAGCTTGAAGGTCGCGGGACGACGATGATGAGGGCGCTCGCTCATAGCAGTCGGTCTCCGATGAGGAACTGAAGGGCGCGGTCGAGGCGGATGTGAGGCAGAGCGGGCTCGCCGGTGCCGTCGCGTTCGAGCAGCGGCGGACGAAAGCGAAGAAAGCGATAGTCGCTCTTTTCGGCCGGCGCGCTGGAAAGCCCGCGAAACGCGCTTTCGCCCTTGAACAGTTCTTCCGGATCATCCGGCAGATCGCCGGGAAAGGTCGCGACCTCCGCCGTTCCGTCGAAGGCCTCGCCATTGGCCATCTCGCCCGGCGCAGGCGTGCCCAGGATCGAGGGCAGCCTGTCGCGGCCGCGCTGCACCTGCGCCTCGCGGGTGGCGCGCACCGCGGCCAGCGCCACCACATCGAGCCCGGCGCCGGTGTCCTCGGCCCGTGCGACAGCCCGGTTGACGGTTCGCCGCAGCACGGCCTCCAGCCGATCATGACTGCTATGGTGCAGATGATCGGCCTTGGTGGCGGCGAACAGGATCCGGTCGATCCGGGGCCGGAACAGCATGCTGAGCAGGGTGCTGCGGCCGATCCTGAAACATTCGAGGATTCCCGCCAGCGCCGCCTCGAGATCATGCAGCGCCTCCGGGCCGGCGTTGAACGCGGCCAGCGCATCGACCAGCACGATCTGGCGATCGAGCCGCGAGAAATGATCCCGGAAGAACGGCCGCACCACCACGTCCTTATAGGCCTCGTAACGCCGCCGCATCATCGCCCACAGCGAGCCTTCGGGCGCCTGCCCATCCGCGGCGACGTCGAGCGGCGCAAAGGTCAGCGCCGGCGATCCCGCGAGATTGCCCGGCATCAGGAAGCGGCCCGGCGGCAACAAGCTCATGGCGAAGCGTTCGTCGCGGCAGGCGCGCAAATATTCGGTGAACAGCCGCGCGGCCGAAAGCGCGGCCTGCTCGTCTTCGCGTCCCTCGGCGCTCGGCGTTGCCAGATGCGCGTGCCACTCCGCCGCCAACCGCGCACGCGGACGCTCTCGCGACAAGGCGAGGCTCTCGGCGGACCATTGCTCATAGCTCTTGTTGAGCAGCGGCAGGTCGAGCAGCCATTCGCCGGGATAGTCGACGATATCGAGCGTGAGCGAGCGGTCCGCGCCATTTTGTCGCTGGTAGTCGATGACCAGCCGCAGCTCGCTGATGTCGACCGTCGAGTTCGGCCAGCGGCGCTCTTCGATCAGCGCGTGGAGGTGGTTCTCATAGTCGAAGCGCGGCACCGCGTCGTCGGGCTGCGGCTCCAGCCGGGCGCGGGCGATCCGCCCGGTCGCGTAGGGCTCGAAAATCGGAAAGCGGCCGCCGCGGGTGAGGCCGTGGACAAGCGCCGTGATGAATACCGTCTTGCCGGCGCGTGACAGCCCGGTGACGCCGAGCCGTACCGTCGGATTGAAAAAGGCGTCGCCGTAATCCAGCAAGGCCCGCGCCGACAGACGCGCTTCCTCGACGATATCTGAAAACCTGAGGGCCATGCGGGGGGCGGAGGATGCGATGTGAGGGAGGGAAAAAGCTGCAGAACCACCCCCTAAAGTGGCGATTAGCGGGTCGAAATCAAGTTTCACACTTCGGACGCGATTAGGGGCGAGGGATTTGAACGTTCGTTGACCTCGCAAGACCTATGTTTTATCGCTTCGCTGCAACCCGCCGGAGCCGCCATGACCGTCTTCAAGCTCAAGCAGCTCGCCTCGACCTCGGCGCATAAGGCGGCCGGCGCGGTTCGCTGGAACTACGATCGGGCCGAGTTGATCGCGGACGGTGTCGTACACATTGTCGGCGTGTGTTTCGGATTGATTGCCGCCACCGTGCTGGTGGTACTCACGGCCGTCTACGCCACGGCGTTCGAAGTCGTCCTGGTTTCGATTTATGTCGCGGGACTGTTGTCGATGCTGGTGCTGTCGGCGACCTATAATCTCTGGCCGATCTCGCGGGCCAAATGGGTGCTGCGACGCTTCGATCATTCGGCGATCTATGTGCTGATCGCGGCGACCTACACGCCGTTCATCATGCAAGTGAAGGACAGCATCTTCGCCATCGCGCTCCTGATCGGGGTGTGGTGCGTGGCGATTGTCGGTATCGTGATCAAGCTGGTGCTGCCGGGCCGCTACGACCGGCTCTCGGTTGGCCTCTATCTGGCGATGGGCTGGAGCGGCTTCATGCTGTATGATGCCGTGGTGGCGGCGCTGCCGGCCATGGCGCTGTGGTTCGTGGTCGCGGGCGGCGCGCTGTACACGCTGGGTGTGATCTTTCACGCCTGGCAGCGGCTGCGCTTCCAGAACGTGATCTGGCATTGCTTCGTGCTGGGCGGCGCAGCCTGCCACTACACCGCGGTGCTCGATCTCGTTCTCACCAGCTGAGGCTAACAACCGAGGGTACGATGCAGGTCTCCGGCAAAGTCGTTGTAGTCACCGGAGGCGCCGACGGTATTGGCCGGGCGCTGTGCGAAACTTTCCATCGCGCCGGTGCCGCCAAAGTCGTTGTCGCCGACATCAATCCGGCCGGCGCGCGAACCGTCGCCACCCCCATCGGGGGCGCGGCCTTCAAATGCGATGTCGGAAAGGAGAAGGATGTCCTTCACGTCATCGAGGAAACCGAACGCCAGTTCGGCCCGATCGCCTTGTTCTGCTCCAATGCCGGCATCGGCGGCGGGTTCGATCCGCTGTCCGAGAACGCCGGTGGCAATTCCGACGAACCGTGGGCGCGGAGCTGGGCGGTCCACGTCATGGCGCATGTCTACGCCGCGCGGCATCTGATCCCCCGCATGAAGGCGCGCGGCGGCGGCTATTTCCTCAACACGATTTCCGCGGCCGGCCTGTTGTCGCAGGTCGGAAGCCCGGCCTATTCGACCACCAAGCACGCCGCCGTGGGATTTGCGGAGAATCTGGCGATCTCGCACAGGGCTCACGGCATCAAGGTCTCGATCCTGTGTCCGCAGGGCGTCGATACCAACATGCTGCGCTCGATCCCGAAAGGCCCGCAATCCGGCGACGGCGACCTGACACCGGAGCAGGTGGCGAACGATGCGCTGGCCGGGATCGAGCAGGAGACATTTGTCATCCTGCCGCATCCGCAGGTCGCGGGTTACATGCGCAAGAAGACCGAAAACTACGATCGCTGGATCGCGGGCATGGCGAAGATCCAGGCGAAGATGCGGGAAACTTACGGGAAGTAGAGGGACGCAAGCCGGCTTCCCAAACCAAAGTTAGAGCGTGTGCAAATACAGGAAGGCGGCTCCTTCAGCCGCCTTCCTTGCCCTTGTCTCACTGGCAGGGGTGCTGCATGCCGTCTTCGCCTCGGAACCAGGTACCGGGCTGGCAGACGAAGCCGTTGCGCGCCGCGTAGTCACCCGGCCCGCCATAGCCGTAACCAGTGCCATAATACGCGTAAGGCCCGCCGCCTCCGTAGTAGCCGCCGCCTCCATAGTAACCGCGACCTGCGTAGTAAGCGCCAGCGCCGACGACGCCAGCACCTACGACGCCGGCGCCGTACACGGCTCGACGCGTGTGTCGACGTGCAACACCCGCAGCGCTCATTGGGGTCAGCGGTCGACCGACTCGTGCCTGGGCACTCTCGATCGACAGCGAGACACCGCCTTGCTCAGACCAGCCGAAGGAGAGCACTGCCGCGCACGCGAAGGCCGAAGCCGCAATTGCAACCTTTTTCAAACTCTATAGCTTCCTCCAAAGTTGCCCCACGCCGCAATCTACGTACCTTCGCCGCATGCACGCTTTGCGCGAGATCAACGAACTCTGCCCCAAATGCGCCGCTGGCATGACGACATCCGATGGCTCGCGAGCCGGAGCCTACGCGACTACCTCCAAGCACTGGTTGACCCCACGAAAGGGACGGCAGCTCTCGCGCCGGCGGAAACTGGAGCGGTCCAGCGCTAGACTCTGCCCGTCTGCGCGTAAAGCAGGGGCACCGCGGAATCCACCATCACTTCGATCAGGCTGACGCCCTTATGCGCCAGACCGTGCTTCAACGCCGGCGCTAGCTCGGATGCCTTGCCGACTCGCACGGCGTCGCAACCCATGCCTTCCGCGATCTTCACAAAATCGATGCCGGGCAGATCGAGGCCGGGGACGTTGCGCACCTGCATGACCTGGCTGAACGAGCGCATCGCGCCGTAGCCTGAATTATTGATCACCACCACCGTCAGCGGCAGCTTGCGCTGCGCCGCCGTCCACAGCGCCTGGATCGAATACATCGCGGAGCCGTCGCCGATCAGGCAAACGGTCCTGATGCCGGGGCGGCCGAGCGCCATGCCGACGGCGGCCGGAAGCCCGTAGCCAAGGCCGCCGCTCGCCATGGTGTAAAAACTGTCCTGCCCGCGCATCGGCATGAATTTCTGCATCGCCGGGCGATGCGAGGGCGCTTCCTCCACCAGCGCGGCGTTGTCAGGCATGGCCGTCGAGAGCGCATGCAGCAAATATTCAACGGCAATCGGATCGGCCGCAACCGGTGCCGGTGGCAGGATGCGGCCCGTCGGCACTGCGCGCCTGGTTTCCGGTAGCAACTCGAGCAGCATCGCCAATGCGGGCTTCATGGTGGCGATGATGCTGTTGCCGAGCGGCGTTACCGCCGCCGCATCGGGATCGTCGGTGATCTGGAAGAGGGTGGTCGCGCCGTCGAAGATCGCGGCGTGGCCTTCGACGTGGAAGGTAAACACCGGCGCGCCGATCACGACCACCAGATCATGAGCGCGAAGTGCGTCCGAAAGCTGCGCCGGCGAGGCATGCAGGAAGCCTGCAAATTGCGGATGCCGCTCCGGAAAACTGCAGCGCGCCGAAAACGGGCTGACCCATACCGCTACCTTGGCCTTCTCAGCCACCCGCACCACCAAATCGACGGCCTGCGCGCGATCGATCCCGGGGCCGACCACGAGGGCAGGCCGCTTGCTGGCCGAGAGTGCCGCGACCAGCGCCTTCATCGACTCTGGATCGGGACCAAGTTCGCGGCTGACGCTGCGGGCTTCGATCGCCTGCGTTGGATGGGTCCAGTCGTCGATCGGCACCGAGACAAAGGTCGGCCCGCAGGGCGGCTGCATCGCCACATAATAGGCACGCGCGATCGCCGCCGGCACGTCCTCGGCGCGCGCGGGCTCGACGCTGTATTTGACGTAAGGCCGCGGAAATTCCGAGGCGCGCTCGGCATACAAGAACGCCTGCAGCGGCAGGATGCTGCGCGCCTGCTGGCCGGCAGTAATCACCAGCGGCGTCTGGTTGCGGTGCGCGGTGTAGACGTTGCCGAGCGCATTGCCGACGCCTGCGGCGGAATGCAAGTTTACAAAGCCGGCATTGCGGGTGGCCTGGGCGTAGCCGTCGGCCATGCCGATCACGGAAGCTTCCTGCAAGCCCAGCACGTAATCGATATCGTCAGGCCAATCGCTCAGGAACGGCAATTCCGTCGAGCCGGGATTTCCGAACACTTTTCGGATTCCGAACGCTCGCAACAAGTCGAGCGTCGCCCGTTTGACGGTAACCGTTGAAGCACTGCTCTTGGCGGATTTGCGGGACAATATCGCGTACTCAAATTGCTCGAAATGCCTCAACCGTTATTGCGGGGAGCGAAGCGACGAAGCAATCCGTGTCGATACAGCCGCAGATTGGATTGCTTCGCTTCGCTCGCAATGACGATCAGATCAACTTCACCACGTCGCAGTGCCCTTCATCGTCGGCTGACCTGACGAATTCGCGGTCCACAGCTCCATGCCTGCTCCGGTGTCGTTGGCGTTGACGCTGAACTCGCTGCCTTCGAACAGCGGCTGCAGGCCGCGGTAGCTGAATTTCTTCGGCACCGCGCCGCTACGAAGCTTGGCCGCGAATTCCACCAGGAACGCCGCCTGCATCGGGCCGTGGAACACCAGTCCGGGATAGCCCTCGACCTTGGTGACGTAATCGCGGTCGTAATGGATACGGTGGCCGTTGAAGGTCAGCGCCGAATAGCGAAACAGCAGCACCGCATCGGCCATGTGGCTTTCGCGATGCTGCGCCGATGGCGGCGGCGAAGCCGGTTTGGCCGGCGCGGCCTGCGAAGTCGACATGTCGCGGTAGACGATGTCCTGCCGCTCGCGGATCGCGGTGCCGCGCGACGTCGTCACCAGATGTTCGACGGAGACGAAACACAACACGCCGGTGCTGCCGGTCTTCATCGTCACATCCGATATGCGCGAGGTGCGCGTCGCCTCGTCGCCGACCCGCAGCGGCTCGAAGAATTCGAGTTCGCCGCCGGCCCACATCCGGCGCGGCAGCGGCACCGGCGGCAGAAAGCCGCCGCGCGTCGGGTGACCGTCGGGGCCCAGTTCCGACATCGGAAACACCGGCTGGGCCAGGCACCAATGCACGGTCCACGGCGCCGGATCGCCGCGCCTCGGTTCGCCGATCTTCTGGAACAGCGTGGCGCGCAAGCCCTTCACCAGTTGCGCGGTGACGATATCGGAGGCCTCGGTGGTGCGGCCGATCCATTGGCGCAAATGATCGAGATCGGGCTTTTCACTCATGAGGATTTGGTCCGGGCTTGAGGAGTATCGCCGATACCGGGCACGGCGCCATAGTGACGCGGCTGCCCCACGAAGATCGCGGCGGGCGCGGCATAGGCCACCTTGCCATTCGGCGTATCCACCTCGATACGACGCAGATGCGGATGCACGGCGAGATCGGCCATGGTGTTGACCTCGGCGAACGCGATGTCGGCATCTGCCAGGCGCTTCAGGAGATCGTCACGCGTCAACGTCGCAAAACTGTCGCCGACCGTCTTGTCGGTGAGCGCGCGGTTGCGGACGCGCTCGACCATGCTGGCGAAGCGGGGATCGTTCGGCAGGTCGGGCTGGCCCAGCACCTCCGCGCAGAGCTTTTTCCATTCGCGCTCGCTCTGGATCGAGATCAGGATTTCCTTGCCATCCTTGGAGCGGAAGACACCGTAAGGCGCGATCGAGGGATGGGCGAGGGCCATCCGCTTTGGCGGATTGCCGGCTTCCGAATTCAGCAGCGGAACCGCCAGCCAGTCGGCCATGACGTCGAACATCGATATCCGGATGTCGGCGCCCTTGCCGGTGCGTGAACGCGCGAACAGCGCCTCGAGGATGGAGGCATGCGCCGTGGCGCCGGTCGCGATATCGACCACCGAAATGCCGACCCGCGAAGGCCCCTCCGGTCCGCCGGTGATCGACGCAAGCCCGCTCTCGGCCTGGATCAGGAGATCATAGGCCTTGCGATCGGCGTACGGGCCGTCGTCGCCATAGCCCGAGATCGTGCAGCAGATCAGCGCCGGATAATCCGTGCGCAAACGCTCCAGCGAAAAGCCGAGCTTGTCCATCGAGCCCGGCTTGAGGTTCTGCAGCAGCACGTCCGCGCTCGCGATCAGTTGCTCGAGGCTGGCGCGGCCTTCCTTCGTCGCAAGATCGATCACCACGGAATCCTTGCCGCGGTTGAGCCAGACAAAATAGCTGCTCTGTCCCTTCGCCGCCGCATCGTAGCCGCGGGCGAAATCGCCCTCGGGCCGTTCCACCTTGATGACGTGGGCGCCGGCATCGGCCAGCCGCGAACTGCAGAACGGTGCAGCGACCGCCTGTTCGACGGCGATGACGATCAATCCCTCAAGCGGCAGCATTTTTTGTTCTCAGTAGGAGCGGGGCATGCCCAGCACGTGCTCGGCGACATAAGACAGAATGAGATTGGTCGAGATCGGCGCCACCTGATAGAGCCGGGTCTCGCGGAATTTGCGTTCGACGTCGTATTCTTCCGCGAAGCCGAAACCGCCATGGGTCTGCACACAGGCATTGGCGGCGTCCCAGGAGGCGTCGGCCGCGAGCATCTTGGCCATGTTGGCCTCGGCGCCGCAATCGAGCCCGGCTTCGTATCTGCGGGTGGCTTCCTTCACCATCAATTCGGCGGCGCGCATCGCCGCATAGGCCTTTGCAATTGGAAACTGGATACCTTGATTCTGGCCGATCGGACGGCCGAATACCGCGCGCTCCTTGGCGTAGGCGGAAGCCTTGGCGATGAACCATTTGGCGTCGCCGATGCATTCGGATGCGATCAGGATACGCTCGGCATTCATGCCGGAGAGGATATAGCGAAAGCCCTTGCCTTCCTCGCCGATCAGGTTTTCGGCCGGCACGTGCATGTCGGTGAAGAACACTTCCGTGGTCGAATGATTCATCATGGTGCGGATCGGGCTGATCGAGAGCCCATTGCCCTTCGCCGCCTTCATGTCGACGATGAAGACCGACAAGCCGTCGGTGCGCTTCCGCGATTGCTCCTTCGGCGTGGTCCGCGCCAACAGGATCATCAGGTCGGAATATTCGGCGCGGCTGGTCCAGATCTTCTGGCCGTTGACGATATAATCGCCGTTGCCTTCGCGCCTGGCGAAGGTCTTCAGCGACGAGGTGTCAGTGCCGCTGGTCGGCTCGGTGACGCCGAACGCCTGCAGCCGCAATTCGCCGGTGGCGACCTTCGGCAGCCATTTTGCCTTCTGCGCGTCGCTGCCGTGCCGCAGCAGCGTACCCATGGTGTACATCTGGGCATGGCAGCCGCCGCCATTGCAGCCGGCGCGCTGAATCTCCTCGAGGATCGCGGCTGCGGCCGACAATTTCAAACCGGCGCCGCCATATTCCTCGGGGATCAGCACCGAGAGATAGCCGGCCTCGGTCAGCGCGTCGACGAAGGCGCTGGGATAGGCCATCTCGCGATCGAGCTTGCGCCAATACTCGCCGGGGAACTGGGCGCACAGCTTGGCGACAGCGTCGCGGATGTCGGCATATTCGTCTGGTTCGGCTGTGGTCATCGGAACTCGGCTGGCAGATCGAGGGCGCGCATGGTCGCGGTGGCGAATGCGCAGAGGGTTTCGGAAGCACCGTCATTGCTGAAGACGTCGACCGTGGCAACCCCGATCGACCCCGACATTTTCAGGGTCCTGGCGCGGGCGACCAGTTCGCTGCCGTCAGCGGGCGCGAGGAAGTTGACCTTGATCTCGACGGTGACCCCGATCCGCCCGGCGGGCAACCCCGACGTGACCGCGATACCGGCGGCATGGTCGGCCAGCGCGGTAATGACCCCGCCGTGGAAATGACCGAAGAACTGCACCAGATCGTCCCGGCGCGTCAGCGCGACCTCGGCCCGGCCCGGCTCGACGGCAATGATGCGAAAACCGGCAGCGTGGCTGAAACCTCTGGCGTTGACGGCTTCGGCAAGGCTCGGCGGGTTGAAGGCGGCACTCAAGATGCTGGTCGATCCATGTCGGTATCTATGAATCCGGTGAACGGCGGGCACGGCGCGAAGAGCGCCTGTGCCCTCGTTACGATCTCAGCATGCAGGATGGGCAAAGCGCAAGCGTGCCCACCGTCAAGCTGGAATGCGTACCGGCAGGGATTCGATGCCGCGCACGAAGCTGGAATAGACCCGCTTCGGCTCGCCCACCACCTCGATCCGGTCGAAGCGCTTCAGCATTTCCTGCCACACGATCTTCAATTGCAGTTCGGCGAGCCGCATGCCGACGCAGCGATGGATGCCGAAGCCGAACGACAGATGGGTGCGGGGCCGGGCGCGGTCGATGATGAACTCGTGGGGGTTGTCGATGCCCTCTTCGTCGCGGTTGCCGGAGACGTACCACATCACGACGCGATCGCCTTTTTTGATCTGCTTGCCGCCGATTTCGGTGTCGACCAGCGCGGTGCGGCGCATATGCGCCAGCGGTGTCTGCCAGCGAATGACTTCCGGCACCATGCTGTCGATCAGCGCCGGATTGTCACGCAGCTTCTGGTACTGGTCGGGATATTCATTCAATGCGAGCACCGAGCCGCTCATGGTGTTGCGGGTGGTGTCGTTGCCGCCGACGATCAGCAGGATGATGTTGCCCATCAAATTGTCGGGGTCCATGTGCCGGGTGGCATCGCTATGCGCCATCATCGAGAGCAGGTCGTTCCTCGGTTCGGAATTGACGCGTTCATTCCAGAGCCTGGAAAAATAGGCCGCGCACTCGTCCATCTCGGCCCGGCGCTGTTCCGCCGATTCAACGATGCCGCTTTTTGGCAGCGCGGTCGAGACGTCGGACCAGCGCGTCAGCTTGCGGCGCTCTTCCCAGGGAAAGTCGAACAGCGTCGCCAGCATCTGCGTGGTCAGTTCGATCGACACCCGATCGACGAAATTGAAGGTCTCGTTGCGCGGAAGCGCGTCCAGCACCTTGCCGGCGCGCTCACGGATCAGCACCGCGAGTTCGTCGAGATGCGTCGGCGTGAACATCGGCGACACGGTCTTGCGCTGGGCCGAATGCCGCGGCTGATCCATCGCGATGAAGCTCGGCCAGTCGTAGCCGGGCGGCACGTCGCGGATCGAGATGCCGCCGAGACTGACGTCCGAGGAGAAGATGCCGTGATTGGTATCGACATGCATGATGTCGTTATATTTGGTGACGGACCAATAAGGTTCGATCGGCGCGTTGGTGCAATAGTGCACCGGCTCTTCCTTGCGTAGCCGCTCGAACCAGGGCCACAGCGTGTCGTTCTGGAACAGCCTGGGCGCGCCGGGATGAAAGTCCTTCAGCGGCGTGGAATAGGCCTCTTCACGGGCCAGTCGCTGAAGCTCGGCCTTGTCGGCTCGGACTGTGGTCTGGATGTTCATCGCTGTTCGGTCCCGAACTGTTGGTCGTGGGGAATCACATTAGCTTGCGCAGGTTGTATTCGCACCCCCGGATCATCCCCGGGAACGCGCTTTTTGCGAAATCCGCACATCAGCCGGCGATACGGACCGGCAGCGCCTCATAGCCCTTCACAAAGCTGGAATACACCCGCTTGGGCTCGCTCATCACCTCGATATTGTCGAACCGCTTCAGGATTTCCTCCCAGATGATCTTCAGTTGCAGCTCGGCGAGCCTGAGTCCGACGCAACGGTGAATGCCGAAGCCGAAGGAGAGGTGGGTGCGCGGCCGGGCCCGGTCGATGATGAACTCGTAGGGGCGATCGATTACCTCCTCATCACGGTTGCCTGAGACGTACCACATCACGACCTTGTCGCCCTTCCTGATCTGCCTGCCGCGGAACTCGATGTCCTCGAGCGCGGTCCGGCGCATATGCGCCAAGGGCGTCTGCCAGCGGATCACCTCTGGCACGAAACTGTCGATCAGTGCCGGATTTTCGCGCAGCTTCCTGTACTGGTCCGGATTCTTGTTCAGCGCATAGATGCTGCCGGTCATGGTGTTGCGGGTGGTGTCGTTGCCGCCAACGATCAGCAGGATCAAATTGCCGAGGAAATTCTTCGGATCCATGTCGCGCGTGGCTTCGCTGTGCGCCATCATCGACAACAGATCGTTCTTCGGCGGCTGATCGATGCGCTCTTTCCAGAGCCTGCCGAAATAGGTCGCGCATTCCAGCAATTCCGCCAGCCGCGCGTCTTCGGTAGGAACGAGGCCGTCCGGACCGGGAATCGTCGTCGCGACGTCGGACCAGCGTGTCAGCTTGCGGCGGTCTTCCCAGGGAAAGTCGAACAACACCGCGAGCATCTGGGTGGTCAGTTCGATCGAGACCTGGTCGACCCAGTCGAACACGTCGTTGACGGGCAGATTGTCGAGGCATTCGGCCGACCGTTTGCGGATGTTGATGGCGAGTTGGTCGAGATGCGTCGGCGTGAACATCGGCGCCACGGTCTTGCGCTGCGCGCTATGGCGCGGCTGATCCATGGCGATGAAGCTTTCGCGGCGCAGGTCGGGCGCGATGTCGCGGATGGTGATGCCGCCAAGCGAAGACGCCGACGAAAACACCGCATGATTGGTCTCGATGTCCATGATGTCGTTGTATTTGGTCACCGACCAGTATGGCCCGAATATGCTGTCCTTGCAGTAATGCACCGGATCTTCCCGGCGCAGCCGGTCGAAATAGGGCCAGAACGTATCGGAGCGGAACAGTTCGGGATTGCCGGGATCGAACTCCGCGAGCGGGGTGGAACGGGCCCGCTGCGCCGCGGCCTCTTGATTGACGTTCTGAACGGTATCGATCGTCCCGTGCATCGGGCAGCTCCCTGATTGTTCGCTTCCTGATGGGGGGCCCGGAAGCGTGGTGTTGGGGGAATTACATCCCGTTGTATGCGTCAGGGCAAGGGAGAGTTTGGTGCATTCCGCCGCACTGCAACGCCAATCCGGCCCATGCTCCCTTTTCAGCCTCTTCGCCCCGTGACAAGGTTATTTTCAGGGAATAAGGCTGTGCACAGCAAGCAGCATGATTTGCCCGGAGGCCCGCCATGATTCCCAACGCGCATCGGATGTTCAATTTCGATCTCGGCGAAACCGCGGACGCGATTCGCCAAACCGTGCAGGCGTTCTCCAGCAACGAGATCGCGCCGCGCGCCGCGGAGATCGACAGGAGCAATCAATTCCCCCGGGACCTCTGGCCGAAAATCGGCGCGCTCGGGCTTCACGGCATCACCGTCGAGGAGGAATATGGCGGCACCGGGCTCGGCTATCTCGAGCATTGCATCGCGGTGGAGGAGATATCGCGGGCGTCGGCGGCGGTAGGCCTGTCGTATGGCGCGCATTCGAACCTTTGCGTCAACCAGATCCGCCGCAACGGCAACGAAGCGCAGAAGCGGAAATATCTGCCGAAGCTGATTTCGGGCGAGCATGTCGGTTCGCTGGCGATGTCGGAGCCGAACGCCGGCTCCGACGTGGTGTCGATGGCGACCCGCGCCGAAAAGAAGGGCGACCGCTTCATCATCAACGGCAGCAAAATGTGGATCACCAACGGTCCCGTCGCCGATACGCTGGTGGTCTATGCCAAGACCGACGCGGCGGCAGGCCCGCGCGGCATCACCGCGTTCATCATCGAAAAGGGCATGAAGGGATTTTCCACCGCGCAGAAGCTCGACAAGCTGGGCATGCGCGGCTCCGATACCTGCGAACTGGTGTTCGATAATTGCGAAGTGCCGGAAGAGAATGTGCTGAGCGAAGTCGGCCGTGGCGTCAACGTGCTGATGTCGGGCCTCGATTACGAGCGCTCGGTGCTGGCGGCAGGGCCGCTCGGCATCATGCAGGCCTGCATGGATGTGGTGATGCCCTATGTGCATGAGCGCAAGCAGTTCGGCCAGCCGATCGGCACCTTTCAACTGGTGCAGGGCAAGGTCGCCGACATGTACACCACGATGAATGCCTCGCGCGCTTACGTCTATGCGGTCGCAAAGGCCTGCGACCGCGGCGAGACCACCCGCGAGGACGCCGCCGGCGCCATTCTCTATGCATCGGAAAAGGCAACGCAATGCGCGCTCGATGCTATCCAGTTGCTCGGCGGCAACGGTTACATCAATGACTATCCGACCGGGCGGCTGCTGCGCGACGCCAAGCTTTACGAAATCGGCGCCGGCACCAGCGAAATCCGGCGCATGCTGATCGGACGGGAGCTCTTCGAAAAATCCGCGTGAGGTGCGCTCGAACCGGATCTCATTTGGCACTGACAAGCTTCTGATCTATGGTCCCGTACTGGGTTACCTGCCGTTTTGGGGGTTGATCAGTGAATCAGATGAATGTCGTGCCGCGGCATCCGCCGCCGCTGCCGGTGTCGTTTTCGGGCAATCGCGGTGAATTCTTCCATTTGGTGGCGCGCGGCGCCGGGCTCGAACTGATTACGGTCGGTTTCTATCGATTTTGGCTCGCCACCGACATCCGCCGCCATCTGTGGTCGAACACCCATATCGATGGCGATGCGGCGGAATACACCGGCCGAGGCAAGGAGCTGTTGATCGGGTTTCTGATCGCGCTTGCGATCATCGTGCCGGTCTATCTGGCCTATTTTCTCGCCGGCCTCGAAGCCGAGCGCTTCAAGGCGTTCGCCAGCTTTCCCCTGCTGGCCTTTTTCTACCTGTTCGGACAATTCGCGATCTACCGTGCGCGGCGGTATCGCCTGACCCGCACGGTATGGCGCGGGGTCCGATTCTGGATGAGCGGCTCCGGTTGGGCCTATGCGGCGCAGGCAGCGCTCTGGGGCCTGTTGATGATCCTCACGCTCGGGCTGATCCTGCCATGGCGTGAAGCGGCGCTCGAGCGCTACAAGATGCGCCATTCCTATTACGGCGATCTTCAGGGCAGGTTTGAGGGACGCGGCTGGGAATTCTTCAAGCGCGGCTGGTGGCTATGGCTGCTGGTGCCCATCGCCCTCTATGTGACGCCGCTCGCACCGTTCGTCTATGCCGGCTTCAAGGCGGTGGAATGGCGCTGGTGGCTGTCGGGTATCCGGTTCGGCGATGTGCGTCTGGAATCGACGATGCGCCGCGGCGCGCTGATCGGGCTTTACTGGAAAGTGATCGGCTGGGCCCTCGTGCTTGGCGTGGTGTTCGCGGTCTATCTGGGGCTTGCCGCGGTGCTGGTGGCAAGCATGAGCGGATCGCCGTTCGATCAGTTCTTCACGCCGCAAATATTCTCCAGGAGCATTCCGTTGCTGATCCTGGCGGGGCTGGGCTATCTGATGTTCGCGCTGGCGGTCAATGTGGTGATGCGGGTCTACCTGATGCGCGATCTCTGGGTGCGGGTGCTGGCCTCGATGACCGTCCACCACATCGAGGCGGCGGCGAATGTCTCGGCCAGGGGCGACCTGGCCAACGCGCTCGGCGAGGGCTTTGCCGATGGGCTGGATGTAGCGGGCTTTTAACGTATGAGCATTGGTGGCGATGGATAGCGGCCCGGAAAATGCGTCGGCGTCGCCGGGACCGGGCGGTGCAGCGATCTATTTCGACGGGCTGTCGAGCCGCCGGCGCGCGGTCACCCTGACATTCACCGACCGGCTTGAAATCAACGAGCCGTCGGAAACGGCGATCGCATGGTCTTATGCCGATATCCGCCGCGCCGATGGTCCGGCCGGCCTGCTTCGCGTGAGCTGTCTCACGGCGCCACCACTGGCGCGGTTGGAGATCCGCGATACCGCTATCGCCGCGGAGTTGATCTCCCATTGCACCCATCTGGATGAGAATGTTCCCGGCCGGCGCGGCGTGGCGCGAATCGTGGGCTGGTCGGTGGCGGCGACGGTTTCGATCGTCGCCGTGGTCCTGTTCGGCGTCCCCCTCGCTGCGGACCGTCTGACACCGCTGGTGCCGCAGGCGTTCGAACGGCGTCTGGGCGACGTCGCGGAAAGTCAGGTCAAGACGCTGTTCGGCGGCAAGCTCTGCGACGATGCGCCGGGGCAGGCGGCCTTCAGCAAGCTCGTGAACGCCATTCGCGAATCCGCCGGCCTCGATCCGTCGATCCAGTCCGCGGTGCTGTCGAGCCCCATTGCCAATGCGTTCGCGCTGCCCGGCGGCAAGGTTTATGTGTTCAGCGGACTGCTGGCCAAGGCTGACAATGCCGACGAGCTTGCGGGCATCCTGGCGCACGAGCTTGGTCATCTGAAACACCGCGATGGCACGCGTAACCTGATCTATAATGGCGGCACGTCGTTCCTGATCGGATTGTTGTTCGGCGACATCACCGGCTCCGGCGCCTTGATATTCGCGTCGCGCTCGCTGGTGACGGCGTCCTATTCGCGCGAAGCCGAGCAAAATGCCGATACCTTTGCCATCGACACCATGCACCGGCTTGGCCGCTCGCCAAAACCGATGGGCGAATTGATGTTTCGCGTCACCGGAAAGGAAGGCGACCATAGCCTGTCCATTCTGGCGAGCCATCCGTTGACGGAGGATCGGCTGGCGCGCATGAGCCAGGAGGATCGGCCGCCGGGCGGCGCGCCGCTATTGACCCCAGGCGAATGGGCCTCGCTCAAGGCGATCTGCGGTTCCGCTTCAAAAATCTGATGGTCTAATCAGACAGGTTGTTGACCTTCCGCACCCAGAGGCGGACATCGGTCAGCACGTCGGGCAGCACGGCCTTGACCTCCTGCAGGGTCATGCCGGCCTTGATGCGCGGATCGTACAGGACGTTCAGGATATACTGGTCGTAGACGTCGAAGAATCCCATCGAGACGTTGTCGTTGAACATGGTCCAGGGCACCGAAGAAGTATCGTTGATCGGTCCCAGCGATTGCAGCAGTTCCTCATAGGCGCAGTCAAAGAAGATGAAGTCGCCATTGTCGACGGTCAGAATGACGTCGGAATGCTCGATTTCGAATTTCTCGTTCTTGCGAAATCCCGAAAGGCATTGTGGATCGAGCGAGGTTTTGATCTCGCGCGCCCGTTCGTCGCCGTAGAAGGTCGTGATGGTGCGAAAGAGGTCGCGGTCGCGCACCAGCTTGACCTGCACATTGGCGCCCTCGCTGGTTTCCGTCATCGCGATGTCGAGGTGCTGAACGCGCCCTGCGATGTCGGCGACGATCCTGGAAAGCTGCGCCTTTCGATCCGGACGGTTGCCGTCGGCGAAGACCCGCACCGGCGCGTCGTATTTCCGGATGCGGTCGACGCGGCCGGCAAGATGATATTCGGCGCCGAACGCGGTCTTGAAAAATCCGTCGAGGATTTCGTTGTCGGTGAATGTCTTCTTCTCGGCGCGCTGACGCGAGGCGATGGCGGGAATTTCCGCCGATGCCTCCGGCAGCCAGAGCCCATTTCCGAGCGCGACGGCGGCCAAAACCACCGCGCATCTGCGCAACTGCTGGGATCGGCAAATCAGATTCATCGCATCGACGCTGCCGCAATCACTGCGCCGGCGCAATGAATACCTGTCGGGTTCCATCGCGCCGCGCTCGCGCGGCGCGGGTTCCCCGCCGGACGCCCGGCTAGTTCTTGACGACGACCGTGGTTCCGACGGAGACGCGGCTATAGAGATCGGTCACGTCCTCGTTGGTCATGCGGAAACAGCCGGAAGACACCGCCTGACCGATCGTCTCCGGCTCGTTCGAACCGTGGATGCGGTAGAGCGTCGAGCCGAGATACATCGCGCGCGCGCCGAGCGGATTGTCGATGCCGCCCGCCATGTGCCGCGGCAGGTCGGGCCGCCGCGCCAGCATTTGTGATGGCGGTGTCCAGCTCGGCCATTCCTTCTTCGCCGAAATGCGGTGGACGCCGCCCCAGCGAAAACCGTCGCGGCCGACGCCGATGCCGTAACGCAGCGCCTGGCCGTTGCCGAGGACGAGATAAAGCCGCCGCTCGGCGGTGTTGATCAAGATGGTACCCGGGGCATACTGACCGGTGAAGTTCACGGTCTCGCGCGGGATCGGGCTTGAGCCACCACCGCGCTGAAAGAAGTTGGGCCCACCTCCCATGATGTCGCGCATGTCGAAATCCTGGGCTCCTCCCTGGTACCCCTGCTGATATCCAGGTTGGTATCCCTGTCGGTTTCCGCCCTGGTATCCTGGTTGGTATCCAGTTTGGTATCCTTGTCGATATCCTCCCTGGTAGCCTTGGGCTCCCGCCTGGCCGGCGCCGGCCAGCAACGTCACCGCAGCAAACAGCAAAGCAAATGCCCGGGTCATATTCGTCCTCGCTCGAAATCAGTCTCACTGCGAGACAGGCCATAATTGGCGCGGTTTCGCAAGCAACGAGCCCGTGAGCGCGGCGATTTTCGAACCCAGCGGTTAAAAAACACCGCGCCCGTGGCGATGGCAGCAATGTCCGCGGACCCTTTGACGAATGCCGTCAGGAATGATTGATCTGTTTTCGGGAACCTCAGGAAGCGTCTCGAACGGGAGTGAAATGATGAACGGTGCGGAAAGTCTGGTGCGGACCCTGGTTGCGGGCGGGGTCGACGTCTGCTTCGCCAATCCCGGCACCTCCGAGATGCATTTTGTCGCAGCCCTCGACCGGGTCGAGGGCATGCGCTGCGTGCTCGGCCTGTTTGAGGGCGTGGTGACCGGTGCGGCGGACGGCTATTTCCGCATGAAGGGCACGCCGGCCTCGACGCTGCTGCATCTCGGGCCCGGCCTCGCCAACGGACTCGCCAATTTGCACAACGCCAAGAAGGCGAACTCCGGCATCGTCAACATCGTCGGCCAGCATGCCGTCTACCACATCGGATATAACGCGCCGCTGACCTCCGATATCGAGGGTCTGGCGCGGCCGATGTCGGCCTGGGTGCGGACCTCGCCGGACGCGAAATCGGTCGCCGCCGATGGCGCCGCCGCCATCGCCGCGGCCAAGAGTTCGCCGCCCCAGATCGCCACCCTGATCCTGCCCGCCGACACCGCCTGGAACGAGGCCGACGGCATCGCGCAGGTGCCCTCGGATTCCCAGCGTGTCAGCTATTCGCCGCAAGCCGTCGACAACGCCGCGAAGGTGCTGCGCGGCGGTGCGCAGACGCTGCTGCTGCTCACCGGCGGCGCGCTGACCGAGCACGGGCTGGCACTGGCCGCCCGGATTGCCGGCAAGACCGGCTGCAAGGTGATGGGTCAGACCTACAATCCGCGGATGGCGCGCGGCAAGGGACGGTTCTCGATCGACCGGATTCCTTACGTGATCGAGCAGGCGCTGCCGATCCTGAAGGACTTCAAGCACATCGTTCTGGTCGAGGCCAACGATCCCGTGGCGTTCTTCGCCTACCCGAACAAGCCGAGCATGCTGAAGCCCGACGGCTGCGAGGTCCACCGCATGACCTCGGGTGGCGAAAATTCCGTCGCGGCGCTGGACGCATTGGCGTCCGCCCTGGGTGCGAAGCCGGCCGACGCCAAGCCGCAGGCGCTGGTTGAGATCGCAAAGCCGACGGGTGCGCTGACCCATGCCTCGATCGCGCAGGCGATCGCGATGGCGATCCCGGAAAATGCCATCGTGGTCGATGAATCCATCACCACTGGCCGCGGTTTCTTCCCCCCGACGGCGGCGGCCGCCCCGCACGACTGGCTGCAGAACATGGGCGGGTCGATCGGGTTTTCGACCCCGGTCGCGACCGGGGCCGCAGTGGCCTGCCCGGACCGCAAGGTGATCTGCATGGTCGGCGACGGCAGCGCGATGTACACCCTGCAATCGCTGTGGACCCAGGCCCGCGAAGGCCTCAACGTCCTGACCATCGTGTTCGCCAACCGCATCTATCAGATCCTGCGCGGCGAATTCGATGGCGTCGGCGCCGGCGAGCCGGGACAGCGTGCGCTGGACATGCTGAAGATCGACCGCCCGACGCTCGACTGGGTCGCGCTCGCCAAGGGCATGGGCGTTGCCGGGCGTGCCGTTACCAATGTCGACGATTTCAACAAGGCGCTGGCGGAAGGCATCGCCGAGCCCGGACCGCGATTGATCGAAGTGCAGATGTAAGGGAAACGGCGACCGTCAAACCGCCGCGAACGCGGCGGCTTAATATGTTTGACGGAGGCGACATGCAAGCCGACATGCAAACCGAGCTGAACAAGGTCGTGGATGCGCTTGCCGAATTCTACGCCCGCGAGACCCATCTGCTCGAAAAGGATCTCGGCGAGCGCACGCTGACCCACCGGCTCGCCGTGTACGTCGAAAAGCAATTTCCCGAATGGGAAGTCGATTGCGATTACAACCGGCTGGGGGAGCGAACGCTGCGGCTGCCGAAGGGCACGATCATCTCGACCGACGACGAGATCGGAAAATCCGTCTATCCCGATATCGTCGTGCACCAGCGCGAGATTCCCGACAACCTGCTCGCGATCGAAGTCAGGAAGTCGAGCAATCATCAGCCGCGGGAACACGATCAGCACAAGCTGCGCGCGCTGACCGATCCGCATCTGTGGTTTGCCTACCAAGTCGGGGTGTTCGTGACGCTGGCGAAAAGAGCCGTCACCGCGCCGGAGGTGTATGTCGGTGGACTGCTCGACCCGCGCCTGTCCGGCTGGCTGGTTGAACGGCTGAAGGATGCAGGCTTAGGTGCGGCTTGATCCGCTGGACAGGACTGATCAGGCAGAGGGTGCAAATGAGCAAACAGAATAAAACCAAAAACCGGCTCGTGCTGTCGATGTTCGCGATCGCACTCTTGACGACGGCGGCCGCACTGTCGACGCAAGCCGCTGCGCAAAGCGCGTCTTCCGCCGGATCGGCCGTGGAGGCCGCCTATGGCAGCATTCTTGCCCATCCCAAGGTCATCAAGACGCTGGAGGACATCAAGGCCGACGACGAGAATTCATTCGCCGAGCAGAAACGCATCACCGAAATCCCGGCGCCGCCCTACAAGGAGAAGATCAGGGCCGAATATTATCTGAAGCGCTTTCAGGAATTGGGTTTTAAAAATGCCTCCATCGATGCCGAAGGCAATGTGATCGCCGTGCGCAAGGGCAGCGGCGGCGGTCGGCCGAAACTCGTGGTCTCGGCGCATCTCGATACGGTATTCCCCGAAGGCACCGACGTGGCGGTGAAAGAGAAGGAGGGCGTCACGCTCGCGCCCGGTATCGGCGACGATTCGCGCGGGCTCGCCGCGCTGCTGTCGCTGATCAAATCCATCAATGCGAACGAGATCGCGACCGTGGGCGATGTGATGTTCGTCGGCACCGTCGGCGAAGAGGAACTCGGCAATCTCCGCGGCGTCAAGGCGCTGTTCCGCGACCATACGGATATCGACGGCTTCATCTCGATCGACGGGCTCGGCATTACCCGCGTCGTCAACCAGGCGACCGGCAGTCATCGCTACGAGATGATCTTCAAGGGCCCCGGCGGTCACAGCTTCCAGGAATTCGGCTTGCCGAGCGCGATCCACGCCATGGGCCGGGCGATTGCAAAGATATCGGATCTGCAGACGCCGTCCGACCCGAAGACCACGTTCACGGTCGGCACCGTCAGCGGCGGCACCTCCGTCAACGCCATCGCCAGCGAAGCCAGAATGGCGGTCGACATGCGCTCGAACTCGACCGAGGAACTTTTGAAACTCGAGGCCCGGCTGCTCGATCTCGTCAAGCAGGCGGTGACCGAAGAGAACGCGCGCTGGAAATCCGACAAGCTTGCCGTCGAGATCAAACTGATCGGCGACCGCCCCGCCGGCATCGTCGCGATGGATTCCCCGATCGTGCAGGCCACCCAGCGCGCGGTGTCGACGATTACGCGTGGGCCCCGCGTCACCTTTGCCGGCTCCAGCACCGATTCAAACCTCGCGATGTCGCTCGGCATTCCCGCCGTCACCATCGGCGGCGGCGGCGAGGGTGGCAACTGGCACTCGCGCAACGAATGGTACCGTCCGGTCGATGCGTATTACGGCCCGCAGAATGCGCTGCTGACCATTCTGATGCTCACGGGGCTGGAGGGCGTGACAAAGCCGGCGTTGGCGGTCAGGCAGGGGAAGTAGGGGGAAGCGCGGCAAGGGCCGTCGCCGCCGGGCGGTATTGCTATATTTGAGGGACCAACGGAACCCGCCAGCCACCGCCGCGATTGTTAGCGTGGGGTTTGAACCTTGAGCCGCTGGCGGCGACATAACTACCAGAGGCAACCTCTCGGAGGGTGTTATGGCCCACTGGCACGATACGATGGTCGATCAACCCAAAACCGATGGCGCGGTTTACGTGACGGGCTGGACGGTTTCCGGCCTGGCGGTGCTTGGAACCATCGTTGCGGTCTGGATTCTTGGAATTTAGGCCGGAGATTTTTCCGCCGCATTGCAAATGGGCCGCACGGATTTTGCGCGCCGCCGGGTGTTGTCGAAAGAGTGTAATTTTCGTTCAAGGCGATGGTGGACGCACAAGGGATCGAACCTTGGACCTCTCCCGTGTGAAGGATTTTCTAGTCATTGAAGTTACTCGCCTTTTCGCTTGGGCCGGGGCAATTCCACGGATTTTCCCCGGATTTGGGCGCCCGGCATTAGATCGGCCCGCCTAGCCTCGGGGCTGGCGATCGTGTGATTGTAGCGATCAGCTGAAGCCGGGTCTTTCCATCGCTTGGTTCGCACCAATCCGTAGGTATCCAGATCGCCATAGCGGGTCATCCATGTGCCGTAGGTGTGGCAGAACAGATGAAAGCCTCCTTGCCGCGGTGCGAATTTGAGGCCAGCATTTTTCATGGCGAGCGCCAACATCTTCCGAAGCCGACCGCCGACGTGAAACCGAAATAGCTTCTCATCGGGGTTGCGATCAAGGAACGGCACGCCGGCGTCTCGCCGCGACTGTCCGGCTACACCGTTCGCCAAGGCCACGCCGTCTGCCTTGCGCGGCCTCAACATGCGTGGCGGCTGATCGCGGAACGCCTGCACCACGACGGGCGGTAAATGCACCGGGCGCGGCTCGCGGTTCTTTGTATCGGGCACGTAAAGCAGGGCCTCACCTAACTTCAAATCGCGCAGCTTGGACTTGATCGGATCGCTCAGTCGCATCCCGGTATAGAGCAGCGTGAGACAGAACAAACCAAACTCGGGTTCGAGATCATAGGCGGCGTCAATCAGCGGGAAGGCTTGCTCTGGTTCTAGCCACTCCGTCGCCTTGCTGCCGCGCCATCCTTTCGGCCGCTTAACCTCGCGCTCGATGCCGGCACGTTTGAGCACCGCCGACACCGGCGTATAGAATTGACGATTGGTGGTCGTCGCAGGGGCGTTCGGATAGAGCGCGGATGCGGCGTTATCGATCGCCATTTGATCGATCTCCGAGAGAAGCTTGTCGCGCAGGGCGTGCTCGCCGGTCGCCTCGATGATGGGGCTGATATACTTGCCCTCGCCGCCGGCCCGCAAATAGGCAAGCGCGGCATTGGCGAAGGTCGGCGGGCGTGTCTCTTTTACTGCGGGTTCTGCCTTTGCGGCATATTCGCCGCGTTCGATTGCGCGCTTGATACCGTCGAGGGTCTTGCCGGCGTCCTTTTTGTTAGGAGTGCCCGCAGTTCGTTCAACGTAGACTCGGAGGTAGGTGCCCCGGATGGTGTAGTTCGGCGTTTTGCCTTTCCGGGGCGGGATGAGTTTAAGCGGCATCGTTCTTCCTCGCGGGCTGTAGCTCGGATGCGTTCCAGGTCACTGACCGAGAAAGTCTTGGTGCGGCCAAGAGGAGCGTAGAAAGGAATTCCCGCAGCATCCACGGGATGGTCGCGCAGCCAATCTTGAAGCCAACGCCTGGATTTGCGCAGCTCCCTAGCCGCCTCCGCCATTGTCATATTGGAATTCACCGGCACCGCCTCGCTATATTTTGTCTTCGTCGGTTCGCCGATGGACAGAGGCGACACCTTGAGGTGCCCCAGCGCGCGGGCCATGCTGTTAAGCTGCTTTGACTCCGCATCGAAAGTCTTTTCGGCCACGAGCGCCGTGGGGCTCGACGGCCTGCCGGCGTACATGCCGAGCTGCAGGCTGAGCCGCACGCCGGGCAGGAGCGTCATGCGCGCGACGTTGGGCCGCCACCGCTCTACGATTGCGCGCTCCCGGTCTGTGTCAAGCTGCTTCACGCGCCTTGACTTCGTGTTTTGTCGATTACGCCATGGTGAACCATGTGTGCCGCTCCCGCAACGTGTGAAGAAAACGTTAACGGCACTATGGAAGGCCGAGGTAAACACCGGGTTATCGCGTGCTTGTTTTCACGAATGTTCGCCCCTGGGGGGTCGTCGATCCTGGGCCGATCGTCTTCAACTGGCGCGTGCGTTTGGCCCAATCCAGTCTCTCCGCAATCATGCGGTTAGACTTCGCTGGGTTCGCCGCAATCGCTTGGCAGCGAGATGGCTCTTCGGAACAGTCGGTTGGAGACTTGCACCGCGAGAATCCTCGACTGTCTGACCCTCAATGATGTTGCGTAAGATTGCCCCGTCCGGTTTCATCGCGCCCTGCCGCCCAGCTCAAGATCCGACAAGCCGACCCGCAAAACCTTGAGTTAGGCGAGTTCCCCAGTTGGAACTTTGAGCGCCAGGTGGTACTTTCCGGACATGAGGTCGTCGGATATCATCTGTCCCAAATGCAAGGCTGGCTACCGCCGCATTGAAGTGGCTTCCGGCAGAGGGACCAAGGGCGAGTACCGTTGCCTGCTCTGCGATCATGTCCTTGAAGTGTACGACGGCTCAGCCGAAGTGGCCATCCGTCTCACGGTCCAATGTGAGAAGACCACTAAGTAAAGATTGTCCGCGCGGAGACTACTTGCCGCTTTTGCGTGGGAGCTTGATCGGAACGTGCCCCGAAGTGCTTTCCACGCGCGGACATCCGTCGGGACTGGTGCGGCTTATGAGCACTTCTAGAACCAGAAAGAACTTTTCCGCCAGCATGCATCGCCTCTGAGTGAAGTGGAAAGGCGCAACGCCGCCCTAGCGGAATATGATCGCTAGGTGGCGTTGGTTAGATGCCGAGCACGGAAATTCCCCGACACTGCCTTTTTACGACCGCCGTGCGAAGGTTTTATGAAAGTGGGCTCCCGTAAGATTACGGTGATTGTCTACATCCGCGATCCGCAGTGGCCCGATCCGTTCGAAGGTCACCTGAGCGGCCCGACTGTTGGCGCATCCTAAAAAAGCCAACCGAAAACGAATCCGGTTGCCACAATGGCAAGCACGATGAGCCAAGCGTACCCAAGGATCTGAAGCCAGTCTCTGTCTCTCGTCATGGCCCAGGTTCGATCCGGGTCTCTCGAGTTTTACTTGATCTAAATCAAAGAGGCCGCCTCAGTTGGCGGCCCGCGGCGTGTGAGATTGACATCGAGCCTTGGCGGATCGCGCGCCGCGTCGGCAACCTCTTTTACACCGACCCATGGGAACGGAATTGCGGGTTTTATCCCGGCAGTCATCCGCGAGACAGACGGCTGGTGCTGCACGAGAAAGGCCCCGCCAGGGTTAGCGGTGAATGGCGGAGCCCTCCCGCGCCGCGCGGTTAGTCTCGGGATGAAACGCGCCGCGGCGTTCCAACAACCCTTCGGCGCAAGTGGTTCCAGCCACATCGCGGGATCGTGATATTTGATCCGAACAACCAATAGTAGAGCCTCTCTCGGCGCTTGCGCGGCGGCGCCATAAGGTTCCTTCAAACGGCACCTGCCCCCTTCGAAGCCAGCCCTTCGGACGGGGTTTTGCTTTTGGCCGCGTATTCCACAGGCAGGACACCCCTGGGTTATGCAAGCTGATTTTATTTGACGGGCTTTGGAAGGGGCGCGAAAATCCTAACCATGGGCCAAGCCAAGCGACCGACTTGCCCCAATTGCGGGGCTGATTTGTTTCTAGCGCTACCTCCCGGCGGCAAGGGACAGCGCACCATGCAATGCTTTGAATGCGATGGCCCCGATCCCATGACAACCGACAAGACGACTGGTTGGCTCAAGGGCGAGCTACGGCCGCCGGAGTGAGGTTTATCGAGATGAAGACAATTAGCGAAAAATCAAATCGTGAGCCAATACCGCTAAAACACCGCCCATCAATACGATGCTTACTACGAGAAGAAACAACTCGAGCTTGTTAAATCTACTCACTGGAAGATAATAGCCAGATCGATTTAGCGACACCAGTTCATAATCTGTGCCTCTGCTCACCATCCGATCCGATAGAGCCAATATAAAACGCTCAATATCGCAGCGGTCGCGCCCAGCGGGCCGAGAGCTACCCAAGCCCAATCTTTCATCGAAAACTTCATCCATCACGACCCCTTCAAAGAGCCGTGGCCGTCTTAATTGGCGGCTTCTTTTCATTGCACCGTAAAAGCACAACGCCGCAGCGGCGTTGGCCGGTGCGCATTTATATCCCTCGGCGCAGCTTTTATCAGCCAATGTTCTGAGCGCGGAGATCCGTAGAACTACGGCGTTTGTCTATCCGCCGCACACTGTCCCCTCAAGCCTAAGCTGTGGGACGGTTTGCTTACGCGTTCGGTCGGCGTTTTGATGCGCGGATGTCCGACAACCGCACCATTTCCCAGCTTGAAGCCGAGCGATACGATTGGATTGGTTGCGAGTGTTGCAAAGGAACGGTGTGGGTGCCGTTCAGGATGATCCGCGAGAAGCTACCGATGCTCAGCGCGATGACGCTGGACGAGGTCGGCGCCAAGATGCGTTGCGAAAAATGCGGTAAACGGCCTCAGCGATACTACCCTGCAAAGCAGGGCGACACGCCCGGGTTTGTTCGAACCTTTAAGTGATGTCCTGGTCCCGCAAGTTCGATGATCCAATCATCCTCCCCGACGGGAGCCAACTCGTCACTCTTCTTGACGCCGGCAATTACATCACCAGCCTTGCAAAGGCCGAGCAGCAGCTCGACGAATGGCAGGCCGCGATCGAGGCGCTGATGATGGCCGCTGAAGGCCGCGGGCCATTAATGCACGCGCACATCGGGATGTTGCGTGCCTTGAACCGCCACGTCGTTCGGGTGTTTATTGATCGTAAAGACATGCATTGGGGCAAGCGCAAGTTAAAGAGGGACAAGTGACAACCAAAGCGTTCAGGGCCTCTGCCACGCGCGCATTTACAGTTGGCCGCAAGGGCGCCGACTGATACGTTCTGGTTTCGGGAGATCAGCCAATGCGCATCCTGGTAATCTTGGCTCTCGCACTATTGCTGGCCAGCTGTCAGGGCGAGCGTACCAAGCAGGGCATGCAGGCACAGCCCCAAAACACTGGATTGCTCGCCTAAAACGATGTCGGAAATCAGCTCACCGGTTGGTAGCCTGTCGATGGTGGGCGCTCCCCAGTTGATTGTCTGCGAGCCTTGCCGACTGTCTTTTGGTCGACCCCAATATCCTCCGCAATCGCCCGGTCTGACTTCCACGGGGTCTCGGCAATCGCCGCCGATAACGACGGCGAGCGCGGGTGTTGGCCCCGCGCCCAGCTGTTCCTTCTCCGCGTCAGCCCCGTGGATGATACTGGACCACCGCCAACGGACAGTCAGTCTGTCCTTCGACGGGCCGGAGAATTGTTAAATGTCCGATCGGGCACGGAACCTCGTAAAGTACTGTTGCGCAGCCACCCACGACGGTGTCGAGTTCGGCTGCGTTCAAATCGGAGGTTTCGATTTTGGTTGTGCTGTAGGTCATTGCGATATCCCTTCAGGCTAACCGTTGCATGTGAACGGCATCAGGCTCAAAGCAAGTCTGTGCCTCACTCACGCTCGATAGGGGGCGAGGCCTTTTGATTTTGTGATATGGATCACGCTGGTAGACCTTGAGCTTCTCGCGATCGTCGGCAGCTGACGCTCCGGTTGGTGTGACATCGAGACTAAACTTCCGGCGAAAATCACGTTCTGATAACTATCAACGCGCTCCGTCGCATCTTGCTCTCTCCCGGAAGTTGCGCTTTGATGCGCCCCGGCCGGGGGGATCATCAAAATGCGTATTCTGGGAATTGTCGCGCTTGGCGCGGCGTTGAGCGGTTGTGCCTCAAGTTCGGCAGAGATTACACCAGCGTATGTTTCGCCGGTCGCCTATCAGAGCTACACCTGCCAACAGCTCGCGCTCGAAGCTCAAGCTATTTCGACCAGGGCGGCCACGCTATCCGGCGCGCAGGACAGCCAACGCACAAAAGATGGAGTTGCCACCGCCGCGGCGATTGTCATCTTCTGGCCGGCAGCGTTTTTTGTCGGCGGCGACAAGCAGACGGCGGCCGAGTTGTCTCAAATGAAGGGGCAGATGGTCGCGGTCGAGCAAGCGTCGATCGCGAAGAAGTGCGGAATTCGGTTTCAAGGACCGCGACCGCCGGGAACGTGATTTGAGAATGGTGCCCTTCCGGAAGGATTGACGTGCCTGCTGGTCGCGGAAAACTTTTCGGGGATGCTTGGGAGTTTTAGAGATGGCAATCGAGTGGTGGGTAGTGCTCGCGACCGTAGCGGGCCCCGTGATTGCGGTGCAAACTCAAAAATGGATCGAAAGGGCTAGTGAGAACCGAAACCGCAAACGACTGATCTTTGAGGTGATGATGGCAAATCGCGCCACGCGGTTGTCTGACGATCACGTTAAGGCGGTCAATATGATCGACCTCGCTTTTCTGCCGAAAGGCATCGACGCAAAAAAGAACCGTGCCGTGCTCGCCGCGTGGCAATCGCTATTCGGTGAACTCACACGAGGAATGAAGGAAGGGGAGACCGATCCGCAGATCGTACAAGCGTGGCGTGGTCGGTGTGACGCATTTTACGTCGAGTTGCTTTCAAAGATATCGGCTGCGCTGGGATACCATTTTACGGACGAGGAGTTGCGCCGTGGCGTCTATTATCCGCTAGGCCATAGCGAGCGAGAGAATGCTAATCTCGCGATTTTGCACGGCCTTAGGTTAATTCTAGAAGGTAAAGAATCTCTGCAAATGAGACTTACCGCTGCGCCCGGCGCTACCGAAACCGCTGATCTCCAACGAAAACTCACTGAGAGAATGGTAGACGCTTACGACTTGGACGGCTCGTTGAAGGTTCGAATACGTAGCGACTAGCAGCATCAGGGCCAAGCGGATCGATCCGATCAAGCCGCCATCTTCCGTCCGGTGCCAGCCATCCCGCGCACTAGCGCATGACCCTTGGGCGTCAACGAGTTGAAGCGATACAAACCTTCAATGCGTTGCTCGACGAGTTCGGCAGCCTAATGGCTCCGTCGCGATTTACGTTCGAGAGGTCTTGGCACTGGCGAGTTGTCGAGCTTTGTTTGTGTCCAGTCGCGCGAGCAATGTCGACGATGGTTACCCGAGGTCCCTGCCGCGCGATTGTGACGAAAGTCAGTAACAGCGCCAGGGATCCCGCTAATTCTTGAAACGGTTGAATTGCCGATGCGAGAAAGTCCATTGCTGCCCTTTCGTCGCTTTGTATGTCGATCATAATCTCTTCCCTTTGGAATGTTTGTGGTCGCAAAAAATGGGGTTACTGCTTCGCTTCACGCTCTCGCCGCTCACGGCGGAGTCTCTATAGTTCAATCGGATGGCTTGCTGCTCGAGCTGGTATTCCTTCAGCCTTTCAGCCGGTTTCTCATCGCGGCGAAATGCCTGCTCGGCCTCGTCGGCAATGTCGTTCATCTTCAATCTCGTTAAATGAAAAGAATGCTCCGATCGAGGGCGTGTCGCGCACCCGCGATCGGAGTTCATCCGCGTCGCCCGTACGTCCGGGGGACAACGAATTCAGATTACTTACTGGCCCGTCTCGCAGAATCCTCTTCGATCTCAAGCCTTCGTGCATCGACTTGATCCAACAACTTCGCCAGCAACAACGCCTTGCGTAATTGATCGTTCGGAGCGGCCGCCGAGCGAGGCCAGCGGATGGGTCCAAAATACTTTTCGTAATTGGGCAGCATGAACTCGAATTGGGTTAATCGGTTGTAGCTAGGCCGTCTGGCTAACCTCTCGACGAAGGCCCAGTGACGCTCTCGGAGTGCCCAGATTGATTTGCGTTTCATGCTCACAATGATTGTTCCCAAAGTTCATTTTCGTTGAAGTGGGGTCTGGGCTGATTTAGTCGTCGCCTGCGAGAGCGAAGTTTTGGGTCCGCAGAGCCCAGAGAAAAAGAAGCTTTCCCCATTCGTCGTGCCATGATGGCGGACTTTGTATTTTCCGACGCGCACGGTTGCGCAATTGGAAACTAGAAAGCATTGGCCGACGCTACTTAATGCGGAACGCTCATGGACTTGGCGATGTCCGCATTGCCCTCGGAAGCGGACATCTGGGCTGGCCTTCAAAACGTCTGCTTTGTGCCACAACCGGACTCATGCGCCGCAGCAAGTTGACCTATTCAATCACTTCGTCCGAGCGAGTGAGCAGCGTCAGGGGAAGCTGCAGCCCGAACAGCCTGGCGGTCTTCTGGTTCACGACCAGCTCGAATTTGGTGGGGGCCTGGACTGGAAGCTCGGACGGCCTCGCCCCGCGCAAGATCCTGTCGACATAGGTCGCAGCTCCTCGGATCACGAGGCTTATATCCACCCCATAGGAGATTAGACCACCCGCGGTGCAGAAATAGCGAAGGGGATAAATCGCGGGCAGGCGGTTTCGATTGACCAGCGCCACCATTTGCTCGCGCCGATCAGAAGTTAGCGGTCCGGAAGAAAAATCAGCCCGCTGTTCGGCCTCTTACCGAGATCGGTGATCAGGCGCTCGATGTCGGTGCTGTCTCCTGCCGGATTTTCGATCGAGGCAATTTTGAGCTGAGTGGCGATTTCGTCGATCGCCTTGCGGAACGCCCCAGCATTGTTGCCGGGTTCGGGGTTGTAGATCAGGCCGATGTGCTCAATGTGCGGGGCAATCTCCTTCAGCGTTGAGAGCCATTTGCCTCCCAGCGACGGTTCGAATGGCGTGAAGCCGGTGACGTTGCCACCGGGGTGGGCGAAGCTTTCGACATAATGCATCCCGATCGGGTCGCTGACCATCGCGAATACAATCGGAATGGAAGTGTGCTCGGCATGGACCGCCGCCATCGCGGTGTTGGTCTGTACGAACAGTACATCGAGGTCGAGTGCAAGCAACTCGCGGGCTTGGGCACGTGTGACTGTGGTATCGCCGCCGCTGAAGCGATATTCGATTTTCAGGGTTTGCCCGATCTTCCAGCCCAGTCTTGCAAGTTCATCCTCGAATGAGGGCACGTTCACGCCTGATGCCCCGATCAGGGCGCCAACCCGATGAGGGGCTTGTTGGCTTCTCAGTCCGCTGGGAAGAGCGGCGGTGAGAGCCGCGCCCATTCCCATGACGAAGGCGCGGCGTCTCATGAGCGCTTCCTCAGCCGATTACGACTTGACCACCATACAAAATCGGAGCCGTCGCGCGACAGCAGAATCAGATGCCTAACTCCGTTCAGGGGTCAATCACGACGGTCTGGCGATGTCCGCGTGACTTCCGCTTTACGCCCGAAAACCGACATTCATCGTAATGGGCGGCATGTCTCAAAGGTGCCAAAACCTGACATCTAGGATGTTGCCGCTCTCCGAGAGCCTGTTATTGTTGAGCGGACTTACGTCTACGGGATGATGATTGTGTCTCCAGCAGAACTGTCGGGCAGCGAGGCGGAACGACTGCGGGCCTTTGAACGCCAAGGTCACGATGCTTTGGCAAACAGCTATAACGCATTTTTTGCGGCAGTGACTGCTCTAGCTACTAATCCTCTTTTCGACGATGTGCATTTGCACCCCGGTACACGTCTGCTGGATGTCGCGAGCGGGCCGGGTGCTCTTTCAGCCGAAGCTGCAAATCGCGGCGCACGCTCGGTCGGTGTCGATTTGTCGCCGCGGATGATAGAACTGGCGCAGCGACTGTACCCGACGATCGAATATCGCGAGGCTGACGTAGAACATCTCCCATTTCCTGATCACACGTTTGACGCAGTCGTCTGTGCTTTTGGGCTAGGACATTTTCCCCGGCCAGAACTTGCCGTAGCAGAGTGCGTACGTACCTTATCGCCCGGGGGACGCATTGCATTTTCGTGGTGGGATGACCCGTCGCGCCAACGTATCCAAGGCATCTTCCGTGACGCCATTGCCGAGATTGGCGTGTCGGCACCGCCGGACGTGCCACAGGGCCACAATGTGTTTCGTTTTTCCAACTCGGGCGAATTCCTCCGGTTGCTAGACCGAGCTGGCCTCACGGAGGTGAAGGTTACAGAGCACGCTGCAACCTACTTCGTCCCCGATACGGAGACCCTTTGGCGAGGCGGGTTGGGCAGTCTCGTTCTGACCGGCGCTGTCATTAGGAAGCAAGATCAGGAGAACTCAAGACCTGATCCGAACCGCGTTCGAACGTTGCGCCAGCGTCTACCGATCAGCCGATGGGCTGAACCTGCCTATCGCATTCAAAATTGGCTCGGGCCAGCGACCGGCTTGATGGGCGCACAAGCGAAGTCGGTTATGGGTCATTCTCGGAAGTCAGTTCCTGTAAAGGCAAGGTCCGTTCGGACGCCGTGAACGGACATGCCTGCCCCCGCATGAGCCGCCTTAATTGCTTCGAGAGATAAATTTTGACCGAGGCGGTGAAATCAAGCCCAAGTTGAACGAGGAGTTATGCTCGCCATGCCGCCCCCGTTGGCATGTCTCAAACGTGTCCAGGAGCCCATCATAGCGGGTTGGGCACGGATATTGGAAGGCGCTTGTTCGATTGGATCACTCGCCAACATGCGCGCTGCCGAAGCTTAGTCGGCTCAACCTCCAAGCACGGACGTCAACCGGAGGCGAGCCGATGTCCATTGCAAGCGAATTTCTTTTCAACTCCCTGCCGACCTGTTTTACATCTGCCACTTTGCTGCGCGTGATGACGAAGGCAACTTTAGCGCGGTCGGCTGGCTGTTCGCACCTCAGGGACTTGCTGACCAGTCGTAGTAGTCGTCAAAAGACTGCCTGGCTTAATCGAATCGCACCCCAATCCTGTACGTTTTTCGCCACACCACGTGGCAGCGCAGATAGAGCTTGTCGCCTGGCACGACCAATGTGAATTTGTCGGGAATCCCATCTTGGTTCTCGATCTCGATCGATGCGCCCGTGAGCGAAAGATTCCGGACGGTGCAATCGATTGTGCCCCCGTTGAAATCGACTGTGCCGACCTTCAAGGCCCTGTGACGAGCGTTGTGCCGCGTTTCTACCATCTTGGTCCGTTTCGTACTCCTTGAGTTCCCGCAAGCTGCACCTACTCAGTTAACACCAGTCTACATCTAAACCCGTAGGACTACGACATTCAGGCGGACATCGGATGATATTACGCACGAAATATTAAGGTTGTCGGGCGACTTTGAGACACAGGCTTCCTTCAAGTGGGCTAGTCATGCCGGGTGTCCTTCGACGGATAGTACGATCACCTGGAGCGCCGATTGCAGCGCTCGGTGCGCTTCTTTGTCTCTCGACGATTGCCCTGTTTCTCACTGACCTGCAGACCCGCTATTGGGACAGGATCGCATCGGCGAAGGCCGATGCACGGAGCTTTGCGAACATTCTTGCCGAGCACACGGCACTGACGTTCGAAGATGTAGATCGTGCCCTGGTTCGCGCAGAAGCCATTCGCAAGACAACCCTGTCGGAGAAGTTGCCGGATATCGCCCTGGCCAATACGGCTCTGCGCCAGGTTCAAAAAAGTTCGTCCATCCTCGTCGCCATTGGATGGACCGATGCGTCAGGGGAAGTCATTGCTCACTCCTATGACAAGGCATTGCCGCGCAACAACATCTCCGGCATGTCGCATTTCATTGCTCAGCGCGATAACGCCGGTGATGCGCTGTTTATAGCGCCGCCCTATCGTTCGGCGGTTAGTGACAGATGGTTCACCGCGGCATCGCGCCGGCTGAGCAACCCGGACGGTAGTTTTGCGGGCATCGTCACGGCGCCCATCGATCAGGCATATTTCACCAAGCTCTATCGCTCCATTAATTTGGGCAGCAATGGTTCAGTGCTGCTGCTACATCGTGATGGCCAGCTTCTTGCCCGAGAACCGGCATTGGAAGCCGCAATCGGTAGATCGTATGCAAGCGCCCCGCTGCTCGCCGAACACCTACCGAAATCGGAATCTGGGTCTTATGAAACGCTAAGTGTTGTCGATGGCGTGCCTCGGATCGCCAGTTACAAGGCCGTTCCCGGTCTTCCTCTGGTAGTCCTTGTTAGCTTCGGCCGCGCGGACGTGCTGGCGCCCTGGTATCGGCATCTCTATACGTTCGGTCTGCTGGTTTCCGCGATTACAGTCGTCATCCTATTCGGCACAATCGTCCTCGTGCGTCAGACCAACAGTCTGGCCGCAAAGAGTAGGGCGTTGGTCGGAGCAAACGCGCGTTTTGCGGCTGCTTTGGCCAACATGCCGCACGGGCTGAGCATGTTTGACCGGCAGAAGCGGCTTGTTACCTGGAATGCCCGCTACGCGGAAATCTACGGATTACCTCCGGCCCTCCTGAAGGTCGGCACACATGTGAATGTGGTCGCGGAAAACCTTGTCGCCCGCGGCATTCTCAAAGGTGAGACAGGTCAAGCCGCCATCGCAAACAAGATTGCAGTAATGGACCGGGTTCCGACCGATGCCCATGGCAGCCGAATTGAAGAACTTTCTGATGGACGATTGATACGCATATCCCGGCAGCCGATGAAGGAGGGCGGCTGGGTCGCGACTCACGAGGATATCACGGAAGCACGGCAAGCCGAGAGGCTGTTGGCTGAGAGCGCCACGGAACTAAAGCGCGCCAATGACCGGTTCGAGGTTGCCATCAGCAACATGTCGCAAGGCCTGTGCCTATTCGATGTGGACAAGCGATTGGTAATCTCAAACAAGCCCTACCAGGAAATGTACGGCCTGCCGGACGAATTGGTTATGCCGGGCATACCATTGAGTTCGATTTGCAGCACTATGCCGAGCGCGGCGAAACCAGCAATATGACCGTCGATCAACATGTCCAATTGATACCGAAGGAGTCAAGACAGAATTACGAACCGGCCGACGGTCGCCAGATCCTCATTCAGCGCAAGCCCCTGCCGGATGGCGGCTGGGTCGCAACTCATGAAGATGTCACCGAGCAGAAACTCGGCGAGCGACTGCTTGCGGAAAAAGCTGCCGAGTTAGAAGCCATGAACGAACGTTTCGACCTTGCTCTCAACAACATGTCGCAGGGGTTATGCATGTTCAACGCAGAGCAGAGGGTCGTCGTTTCGAATGCTCGTTATGGTGACATCTATCACCTCAGCCACGACCAGATAAAGCCGGGGACCTCGCTCACCCAGATTTTGGAACACCGCCGCGAAAAAGGTACCGATTTTGCCGGCGTTGAGCCTGAAACTTACCTCAAGCGGAATGTGCGCGAGACGAACGAAATTCGCGAGCTCGCAGACGGGCGGGTGATTGCGATTGCCCGTCACATGATGGCGAATGGCGGCTGGCTTACTACGCATGAGGACATCACAGATCGGGCACGCAACGAAAAGCGGATCGCCTTCCTTGCGCAGCATGATTTGCTTACAGGTCTTGCGAACCGCGCGTTGTTCTCCGAAAAACTCGACGATGCCGCCAAGCGCTTTCAGCGTCACGGCACTAGCTTTACCGTCCTAATGCTAGACCTCGACAAATTTAAGAACGTCAACGACACGCTAGGACATCCCGCCGGCGACAAGCTCCTCGTCGAAGTTGCTCGACGATTGAAGTCGTCGCTTCGTGACACCGACATGGTGGCACGTCTGGGCGGCGATGAATTCGCGATTATCCAAGAAAACGAAATGAATCAAAGCGAGGCCGCCATCGGGCTTGCGCTCAGGATTATTGGATTGATCGAGCAGCCGGTCGATATCGACGGCCACCGGGTCGGCGTTGGAACGAGCATTGGAATTGCATTTGCGCCAGAACATGGCGAGGGTGCTGAGGCTCTAATGCAAAAGGCGGATTTGGCGCTTTATGCCGCAAAGTCGGGTGGTCGAAACGATTTCCGTGTGTTTCAGCCCGAACTGACTGAAGCTGCAGACATGCAAAAGTCGATGGAAAGCGAATTGCGCGAGGCAATTGCCCGCAATGAGTTCGAAGTGCATTATCAGCCAGTGATCGAGGCCAGGACGGGCGCAGTTTGCGGTGTTGAGGCTTTTGTGCGCTGGGATCATCCGTCGAAAGGCGTGCTTCCTCCCGATCAATTCCTGTCGTTGGCGGAATCGACGGGACTGATGGCTCCGCTCGGAGAGTGGATTTTGCAAAAGGCTTGCCTAGATGCGGTCACTTGGCCTTCGCATGTCCGGCTTGCCGTTAATATCTCTGCCGCCCAATTGATCAAGGGCAACTTGTTCGACATCATTCTGTGCGCTTTGGTCGAGTCTAGGTCTGCCGCCGGATCGGCTGGAACTTGAAATCGCGGATACGGCGCTGTTGGAGCGACACCAGGGGACACATCTTCTGACGATCCGACAATTGAAAAATCTTGGTGTCTCCATCGTGCTCGACAATTGTGGCGCGGGATACTCTGCGGCCAGCTACCTTACGAGCTTTCCATTCGACAAGATCAAAATCGACAAGTCGATAGCGCAGGGCATTGCCAGTCGCCGGCATTGTGGGGCGGCTGTTGCTTCAGTGCTCGCGCTGGCGCGCGGCCTCGACATTGCGACAACCGCCAAGGGTGTCGAGAGCCATCAGCAGTTCGAGGCCTTACTGGCCGCCGGCGTGGATTTTGCGCAGGGGTATCTGTTCGGCCGACCGGTTCCGCACGCCGAACTCGATTTCAATGCGGTGATATTGACCAAGAACGTTGCCTAACAGGCGCAATCGTACGTTCGCGGTCGCTACATGTTTGGACCAATCCCATGAATGCGCAGGAAAGCCTGATAGAGCAGCTCGAAAGCGTGGTGGCGAGCAAAGATCTGTCAAAGCGAGCTGAGGTGTTGCGACACGTCACGGACCTGTTTATCCACGGTTCGGGCAGATTTTCGGACGAACAGATTGATCTGTTCGACGAGGTGATGAGCAAGCTGGTCGAAAGCGTCGAGCTTGCGGCGCGCGTGGCTTTCGGGAGTCGGCTCGCCCGAGTTGCCGACGCGCCCGGCAAGATTATCCGCAAACTGGCTTTCGACGACGCGATTGAAGTGGCCGCGCCGGTTCTGGCTTATTCCGCGCGGCTGGATGAACCTACGCTCGTGGAGAACGCGCGAACCAAGGGGCAAGAGCACCTGCTCGCCATTTCGGGGCGAAGCTCTCTGACCCAGGCCGTGACCGATATTCTGGTCGACCGGGGCAATCAGCAGGTCGTTACTAGCACCGCCTATAACCGTGGCGCGAAATTCTCAACTTCCGGGGTGTCTGAACTTGTGAAGAGAGCCAAAAATAGCGCCGATCTCGCGATGTGTGTCTGGTCGCGCCCTGATATCCCGCGCCACGAACTCCTGAAACTGTTTGCGCAGGCGTCTGAAGCCGTACGGCGCAAACTGGAGGAGGCCAATCCTAGACAAGCCGCGCTGATCCGGATTGCTGTCACAGACGCGTCGGAAGAAATTCAGGCCACGGCGCGGGCCGGATCTCACGAGCATGCGCAAGCGCTGACCCATGTGCGCTCACTGCACTCGCTGGGGGAGCTCGACGAGGCACGGTTGCTTGGTTTCGCCCGTGAAGGGAGTTTTGATAAGACGGCGGCAGCACTTTCGCTTATGTGCGATTTGCCGATCGGACTAATCGAGCGAACGTTGGTTCAGAGCGAACCCGAGCAGCTGCTTATCCTCGCGAAAGCCATCGACCTGTCGTGGGAAACAACGAAAGCTGTCCTGAACTTGTCGGCAGGTCGCAGCAGCATGACCAAGGCCCGTTTGGACCAGACCTTCGCAAGCTTTTTCCGATTGCAGCCGAAAACGGCGCGGTCCGCTCTTCAATTTTATCGATTGCGGGAGAAAGCGAGCACGAATTCTAATTGATGTCCGCGTCGGGTCAATCGCGTCGCTTTGAAAGCGCTTCGCTAGCTTCTGCTCTTGCCCGATCACCGGACACAGCGGACCGGATACGTCAGATCCGAAAAGTGCCAATAAGAGATATCAACAGCATTGCTGCGGCCTCCCTGAATTTGAGCCAGGTTCTCGACGATATCCATTTTGATCTAGGTCAAACACATTTATCTGAATGGCCTTAGACTAAAAAAGCTGTCCATTCGGCACAGCTCAATCCATTTTCCCTATCAGGAGTGCGCAATGAAGACCCGACGACAATTTCAGGGTTTGATTGTTGCTGCGAGTGTCGCCGTTGCATTCTTTGTCCTGCCCGCCTTCATTACGGATGTCGCGCATGCCCAAGGCGCCGGAGTGGGGCGCCCGCCAGCGCAGATCAAGCACTTCGACCCGAACGGCAATCTGCCGTCGACGTTCACGCTCGAGCTGCGCAAAGGCATCACGGCCAGTTCGCACTGAACGGTGGTTGGCTGACTTAGGCTTCGCAGGGGTCATAAGGTGCCCGGGCCGGTGCGACTTCAGCGCATTGGGGACAATGTATGCGCATAGCATCGCGACGAGCTCTCAACTGGCATTCTTCCTTTAACGGCATGACTTCCGTGGTGGCCTAAGCGACAAATCTAGAGCCGAGACAGTAGCTCCCCGACGCTACTCCAAGTATCTCGACGTGCTGGAGCGAGCGAGAGGGCAAGACCGGCTCGCGCGGCCTCACGCACATCAGTCGGGCTGATGCCGAATTGCCTCCGGAATGCACGACTGAAAGAGGATGAATCCAGCATCCCCAATTCATCAGCGATAACGACAATCGGCTGCGTGTTGGACGGATCGCTTAATTGCGCAAAGCTCTCCGCCAGGCGGTGACGCTGTATGTACCGCTCCACGCCCCCTTCCGATTCCAACAATCGATAAAGGCTCGATCTGGACATTCCCAGTTCACGACACAACATGTTCGATCCCAGATTAGGGGAACGTAAGTTTCGCAGGATACAACGCCGTGCCTTCTCCTTGAGCGTGGCACTAATTTGCCCTTGTGCGGTGGTGATCCGATCTGCGGACGGTGCCATGCAAGCGGCAACCATCGCGGCAACAGCTTGTGGGAGACCGCGCGCGTCTTCGTCTGTCAGGCTTGGCAACTGGCGTTCAAGCAGCCTGATATATTCCGAGAGCATACCGCCAAGCACCGTACTCACGGTTCGGCCCCGTGCTGCGTCAAGTGCAGACGCGATAGCGCCAATCTCTCCCGCGAGATGTTAAGCTAAATCCTGTCGTCGAGATCCCGTTGATTGGCCGAAAAGTCGCCCAGTGAGATAACAAACGGCACCCCGGCTGGCACCAACGTCTGATCACTTTCCGAAATGAGGCCGGTTGCGGCCCGCTTACCGATCGTGATGACCCAGTGGTCGGTTGGATCTCTTCGGATCAGCGATTTCGTTCTCATAGCACGCAGCGGTGGGGCCGATACGCTGACGAAGGCCATCCCATCCAGCTTCCACACCTCACTCTCGCCGGCAAAGCCGCGATCGGAGGCGCCAAGGGGGCCAACCTCGAAACTACCTGCGTACCATTCCCGCCAGGCCTCAAGCTGACGTGACCTGGGCAATTCCCGTGTGGAGAAACGTATTGCGTCCATAAATTGATTCACAAACAAGCGGCTTTGCACCGAGAATCCGATCCAACTCCCTGGTCTCGATTTTGGCAAGCCTGAGACTTGGGAGCCGAACGAATACCCGTGCCGACGCCGCAGCATAGCGCTTTCATCTTGGGCGGCGTCACATGGGAAAAGCCGAAGGTCCGTACGGTTCGCGCAATTTACCGGCAATAGCGTGAAGATACCGGATGCGATCTCCCGCCGGAGCGGACCCAGCAACGACCATGCCGCCAGTAGTAATGGCCATGCCAATGCCTGTGGCGATTGGCCCCGACAACGGCACCGGACTCCTCAGATAATGGCTTGCTGTACCAGGACTGGACGTTCTTTTACGCATTGGCGCTTCTTGGCATGGTCAACCTCAGCCGGAGAAGCGTTCCATCTTGCTGGGTTAGAGAATGCAAAGCAGCGCAATCGGCTCGGCAAACAACTCATCAAAGCACTATCAATTTTGTACGAACTGCATATCGCACCAACTCAGCGGCCGATGAAACATTGAGCTTGCGCATTGCCGACGCGCGATGGGTTTCGACGGTCTTCACGCTGAGATTCAGGACCGCACCTGTGGACTTGTTGGTGTGTCCTTCCGCAATCAGTTGAACAACGTGCTGCTCCCGCGCTGTAAGTACGGCGCCCGATCTCTTCCTGATGGACAAATAGTTACGAAGCAATTCCTCCAACGCCACGCTGGTAAAATAAGGTTGGTGGACGAGCAGCGACTCAACTGCCGTGACGAGATGATATCTGGCATCCGATTTCAGCAGGAATCCACGCGCGCCGGCCAAAAGCGCGTCCGTCAGAACTTCCTCGTCGTCAAACATGGTGAGGATGAGAACTCTTGTATGCAGGCGATCCGATTTTATCCGGCGGCAAACCTCCAGGCCGTTCATGACAGGCATCGAGTAATCGACGATGGCTACATCCGGTTTCAGCTTCGTCACTAATTCGAGAGCTTCCCTGCCGTCGGCCGCTTCTCCGCCTACAATCCAGTCGGCGCAAGTCTCGATAATCGCACGAAGCCCGGTGCGCACAACTTCATGATCGTCCGCAATCAGGATTTGCTTCACGCTGACGTCCATAGTTGAAGCCACGGGCTATGAAAGACCGACAATATTTGGGCAGCCAATCTTATCCATCGACTTCCCAGCCAATAATCCCAAGATACCCCAAGAACAGGAGGGGATACCTCCGTGCAACTACTGAGGCCAACCCATCTTTCGGCTTGCCGAAACCTGCTGTCTGCGCCGGGCTCTCGCTGAAACGGTTCAAATCCTGCGCTCAACTCCAACCCATGCTGGGGCTGAAAACGTCAGCAAACGCATGACTACCTCACGCCTCCACAAGCCTGCTGCGAACGGCGTATCGAACCAGGCCCGCGGTCGAATTTATGCTGAGCTTGCGCATAGCGGACGCCCGATGGGTCTCCGTCGTCTTTATGCTGAGATTCAAGATCGCGCTCACGCCCTTGTTGCTGTGTCCTTCCGCAACCAGTTTGACGATCGTCTTCTCTCGAGGCGAAAGCACCTCGTTTAGATCGCCCTTCCCGCTTGCCACGCTCCTTAATTCGCTCGAAAAAGAGCCTGCGTAGAATGGCTTGTGAAGCATCAACAACTCGACCGCGGCCATAAGCATCTTGCTCGCGTCAGATTTTAGCAGAAATGCACGAGCGCCAGCCTGGAACGCTTGCCACGCAAGCACATTCGAAATCGTGCACGGTAAAGATCAGGATCTCGGTTGGCAGCTGATGCCCTTTCATGCACCGTGCAACTTCAACACCGGTCATGAGCGGCATCGAGTAATCAATAATAGCAACGTCGGGCCGTTTCTCAACGGCCGCCGAGACGGCCTCGTTTCCATTGCAGGCCTCAGCCACTATTTCCCAGCCCACGTGTCCTTCCAGAATGGCACGTAATCCGGCCCGCACAGTTTCATGGTCATCAGCTATGAGGATCCGCTTCATAATCGAACAAGGCTCCGTTGTCGCCCGGATCGGGGCAAAACACGCTGCGTCAAATTTCCGACCCGAGGCGTCGGCGTTCTTATTGGTTCTTGCAATGAGGCCGCGCGGCGCGTTGCAAATCCGCCGCTTGGCAGCTGTTCCCGAGTATCCGGCTAGAGGGACTCATATGGAAAGGTCGCGAGCAGAATGGTCTCTCGACGCCCCTCTGTCAGCGAGGAAAATATCTCGAACCGCCCACCCATCTCGTGCAGTCTTGCTTGCATAATGCGAAGGCCAGCGCCAAAGGTTGGTGCAGGAAAGCGACGCGCGCCGTCCGCGGCTTTCATTCCGTGCCCGTCGTCTCGAATTCTCGAGATTGAATACACCTTCCGTCGCTTGAATCGATATGTCGACCCTGGTCGCACTGGCGTGACGGTGTACGTTCGTCAGGGCTTCCTGAGCAATTCTCATTATCGAACGCTGCTTCTCATATGGCAGAGTGTCCACCTCAGGCGAGATGGAAACTTCGACAACGAGCGACGTTCGAGCTGCAAATCCTGCCGCATACTGCTCAAGTGCAGCCTTGAGCCCTCCCTCAAAGATGTCTTGCGGGAGCAGTAGATATGCGACAGATCGCAATTCATTCAGAGCGCTATTGATTGAGACGTCGAGCTGTTCGCAATGCCTCTCTATCGTCGGCGGGTCGCCCAAAGCGTTCCTGATCTGCATCAGGCCGAGGCTTGCAGCCACCAAATGCTGGCACGTTAAGTCATGGAGTTCGGACGCAATTCGCCGATGAAGTTGTTCCTGCAGAGCAAATAGCTCCGAATTCAACTCACGTGTCCGCGTCAGCCCGCTGGAGGCACTTTGCAGATTCTGATAGACCAACGAAATTTGATGAAGCATGCCGCTTTCTCCGTGGGCGTACTAAAGCGCATCCAGACAGATTTCTTTTGAGTGCGGAAAAACCTTGAACTTAAAGATCTATACTCAGGACCAGTATAAACCACTAAGTAAAACTCCTTTAGGCAGAAAATCCCTGAGATGTGCTGAGCGTCCCAAATCTTTGATTCTTGGTCGGTGCGACTACGCGTACTCTGCCCGTTCGTGCAGTTTGTGGCGCTCGTACGCGAGCGATGGCGTGAACAACTTCGTGAGCGGCATGATGTCAACTGCGGGAGCGCAGTCTGCTTCAACGACACGTCAAGCCCGACATAGTTGCCGCTCTCCATCGTTGCGAGGCCACATCAGGCTGGCCTCATACGCTCCTGGAGAGCTGATTCCCTTGCCTTTGTCTGGCTCGATCCCGGAATTACCCCATGCTGCAAAGTCGAAAATCGAAAAGCCTAAGAATCTCGCGAAAGTCGATCTTTGAAATGTTCGGACGTTAAGAGGGAGAATTGAGAATGTCGGATGCAAATCACTACGCGCTTACATTGCAAGCGAAGAAGGGCGGCGCTTTGATGACTAAGTCGAGTGGCGGGCGCCGCAAAGTTGCTGAAGGCGTTTCCCCAAATAGCGCTCGATAGGCAACCGAAAAATGGCCCATCTCCCAGAAACCATGGCCGGTGGCAACCCGCGTGACCGAAGTTGACAAACGATCTGCGCGCAACAGCGCGTGGCGAACTAGATGCATTCTACGCAGAGTAAGATAGCGTATTGGCCCCATTCCCAGATGTTCTTCGCAGACAACACGGAGGGTACGTTCCGAAACGCTGATGGCAGCACAAATCTCTGTTAGATAAAGTGGCCGGAGCGGATTGGCTTCCAGATAAGCTTCGAATCGCGTAACAACTTTTTTGTGACTGCCAAACGCCTTGGGTGCCTCTGATTGCGTACTGTCAATCAGGCACCTCACCATCAAGTGAATTAGGTGCTGTTCCAGTGCCCACGCGACCTCTGGGAGCGCGAGAGTATCCGCCGCCCCCCTCGCCAAGTTACCTACTAATCCATGAAGTCGGACCAGCCGAGACATTGGCTCGTTGCTCGGCCGAATGACACGGCTGTTTGAAGTCTCCATAATTTCGTGACCGGCTATTGCCCTGCAAGCGGCGACAAAACCGTCCTTTGCCAAGGACATTGCGCCGAATTGGCAATCTCCTGAACTTCGTTGATGCATTACTTCTTGGCCGCAAATGACGATCTCATGAGGCGAAACAGTCGCGCCGCAGTATTGAAGCGCCAGTTGATCTGCTGTGAGAAAGCCAATAACAGTGCGGCCTGGATTGATTTTGCTCTGGTATATCTGAGGCAGTTTTTGTTCGAAACGCTGCATCCAAAGTCGGTACAAATTGATTTGGACTAATTCGGCGTGAAATGTTCCCTTGGCTGTTGGATACACACTGACATCAGCAGCACGGATAGCCGACTGATAGTGTAGAGGATCACTGAAGGCTAAAACGCTACTAGATGGCATTTTTCGAACTCACGGGCCCAGCTGGAGGCCAAAGGTTGGCAAATAGATCTCCGGCTAACTGGCAGTCTATGCAAATACGGCAGAAAAGTAAGAAACATTATTCAGGTCTTTTTCTTCGAACAGGCGCATAAAGAACGCTAGTCGGATGACCTGCTCCCCTCGGTAATTCCGATCGGTTCAATTTTCTTCTAGAGAACGCACAGCTGATACGGCGATTTACTATTTGACCGGCACCCCAAATGGCCAGTCCCGGGATGGGTCATGACCTGCGAACTATGTCCGGAAAATTTGAGTGTCGAACAGTGCACGGAATTAGCTGATGCATTGTTTTGGATGCGGCCTCTCTGCCAATGGGTCCAAATCGGCAGATGTTGATGAGGCTTGCGGAGGGCTATCGCGAGCTTGCTGCGATGAAGGCCTGGGTATTGAACAAAGTGAATTAGCCATTTGTCAGAGCGTCCAGTGCGCGGCGGTCTCCCAAAGACAATGCAGCCCAAAAGTTTGGTAGGCTTCACAGATTGCACCGTCGCCGATGTTTTTGACGCTCCAGTGCCGTCTCGTCGAATGCTGCTTCTCAAAACTCAAGCAATTCCGCCGCGACACACCCGCTTCGAAAAAGACCGCACGAAATTACCGGCAGTCGTCACTCTCGCTGCCATCATCTTTTGGAATGGATGCGATAAGTGTCGAATCCTGCGATAAGAATGCACCATCAAAGTCCGGGATCAATACTTAGAGGCCGGAGGCGAAGGAGCGGAATGTTGGGCTAGCGCGAAAGACATCTCGGCCGGGCAGCGATCACACTATCGACCTGCTCCGAGGGCAACTGGAACCGCGTGGGGACTGCGTCGAGTTCAGCGGTACGTGCCGGATCGAATTGATCGAAGCCGAAGTCGCCCAACAAAGAATTTTAAATCGCTGCAATTCCAACCTGGACGTGCGCCTAGTCTGGCACGATCGGCAGCCGATAGTCCGCAGCGCCAGTGCACCAGCGAGGCTTGCCAATCGTTCATACTACGGTCGAAGACTGCATAAACCGCGCCCACAGTTGCAGCCATAGTGGAAGCCACGGAAGCCCTGACAATCTCCACGCCGTTGGGCCCTTCAACAGTTTGAACCCAGTCACCTGAAACGCCAGTCTTGGCATCGACGACTAAAAACATTGCGCGCCGCAATCTTACCGCCTGCTGAGCTGTCAGGGGACCAGAGCGCCCGGATCCTCGAATCCGTATCTTGTCTTGTCCAAGACGTTGCCGTTCATCGGCACGTTCACTGGCAAGTTATAAACTGAGCGCAGCCGAGTAGCGCGGTACCTGCCGCTCGCTCCAACGATCACTAGACCCTCACCCAACGCACAACATGCCTGTTCGAAATCATGCCTGATCAGTTGCCAGCTATCGGAGCGTTAGTCTCGCTACTCCTACAGCAAGATTAACTCCAATTTGGCCTTCAACAGACAGGGGCTGCAGGGAGATCGTGCGGTTTGATCCACCGATCAGGACGTTGGCGCCCAGTCCCAGGCCCAGGGACGCATTGCCGCTCGCGCCCACATAGCTTCCTCTGAGCGTTCCCTGTCCGACATGCGAGGTAGGTGCAAAAACTCCCCAAAATAGCCTTCCACCTCCTGTGATGCCAATATCGAGGCCAAGCCGCTTCATGGTCCCCGCATAGGCGTATTGCCGTCCCGTCGCATTGGAGCGAAAAATACACCGCAGACTTTGACGCGAGCCAAGGACCAACCCCACTCTTGCACTTGTATCGCAAGTTAGCCCGCCAACTCGAACAGGCTGCGCCTGGGCGAATGCTGGCACGGCGAAAGCCACCACAAACGCACAAACAATGCTTGGAAAGTAGATTTTCAACATGGTCTCCCCAGTAGCCTTCGATCTTTCGATATTGTGCTGGGCACGAGTTCTGGTTCCGACGATATTTGTCTGCGCAAACGTAACCCCCTTTACATTCTTACTGATGGCTACTGGTCTCACCCACAAGCACCCGGCTAGGTGGCCGCGAAAGCTATAACGAGAGTCAACGAGCGTCAGCGGCAGAAACGGACGAGACCACATGCGATCTGCCGCTCGACGTGACGGACCCAGCAATTGCTGTGGCGCCAAGGTAAAAGTTAGGTCCGCGCCAATGACCATAATGACCATGCCAATAACGTCGGTGAGCCCGACGGCGGCGCCGGTTACCGCGCCGACAGCGGCGCCTCGGCGGCTACCAACGACGCCTCCAACGACGGCACCACGCAAGGCCGTTGAGACGGGCTAGAGTCTGTGTCGACAGTGAACAGTACGGTTTCGGCGGCCCGGAGTGTGCAATGAAGACCCGACAACCTTTCCCAGGTTTGATTGTTGCTGCGAGTGCCGCCGTTGCGTTCTTTGCCCCGCTCGCCTTCAATGTCGGTGCCGCGCAGGCCCAAGGCGCCGGGGTGGAGCACCCGCCAGCGCAGGTCAAGCACTTCGACCCGAACGGCAATCTGCCGTCGACGTTCACGCTCGAACTGCGCAAAGGCGTCACGGCCACGCTGCCGTTCGACGACAAGCGCGACTTCGACGAGGCCAAGAAGGGCTTCATCGCCGAGCCGCCCTACAAGCAGATCAAGGCCGATGCCGGCCAGGTCGCCTGGGACATGGGTAGCTACCAGTGGCTGCTGCAAGACAAGGACTTCCAGAGCATTCACCCCTCGTTGCAGCGCCAGGCCGTGTTGAACATGGCCTATGGTCTGTACGAAGTGGTGCCGGACAAGATCTATCAGGTGCGCGGCTTCGACCTGGCCAACATCTCGTTCATCAAGGGCGATACCGGCTGGATCGTGTTCGACCCGCTGACGGCCAAGGAAACCGCCCGCGCGGCGCTCGAATTCATCAACGAAAAGCTCGGCAAGCGACCGGTCGTCGGCGTCGTCTATTCGCACTCGCACGTCGACCACTTCGGCGGTGTGCGCGGCGTGGTGGACGAAGCCGACGTCGTCAGCGGCAAGGTCAAGGTGATCGCCCCGAAGGGCTTCCTCGAGGCGGCGATCGCCGAGAACGTGTTCGCCGGCAACGCCATGTCGCGCCGCACGCAGTGGCAGTACGCGATATTGTTGCCGCGCGACCCGCACGGCCATGTGGATCAGTCGATCGGCAAGAACGTGGCCAACGGCAACACCGGGCTGATTGCGCCGAACCTGATCATCAGCAAGGACTTCGAGGAATTGACGCTCGACGGCGTGAAGATGGTGTTCCAGAACACGCCGGACACCGAGGCGCCGGTCGAGATGAACACCTACTTCCCGCAGTTCAAGGCCTTCTGGGCCGCGGAGAACGTGACCGGCACCATACACAACATCTATACGCTGCGCGGCGCGCCGACGCGCAATGCCCTGAACTGGTCGAAGGAGATCAACGTCGCGCTCTGGAAGTTCGGCCAGGAAGCCGAGGTGATGTTCGCTTCGCACAGCTGGCCGCGCTGGGGCAACGCTCGCATCCAGGAAGTGCTGCGCGCGCAGCGCGATGCCTACGCCAACCTGAACAATCAGGCGCTGCACTACGCCAACCAGGGCGTGACGATCAACGAGATCCACAACGTCTACGAGGTGCCGAAGAGCCTGCAGCAGCAGTGGGCTGCGCGCAGCTACCACGGCGACGCGCAGAACAACTCGCGCGCCGTCATCAACCGCTTCCTCGGCTACTACGACGGCAACCCCGTCAACCTGATCGCCGCTGTCGCCGAAGGATTCGGCGCCGCTGTACGTCGAGATGATGGGAGGTTCGGAGAAGATCATGGCCAAGGGCAAGCAACTGATGGCCAAGGGCCAGTACCTGCTCGCCACCGAGATTCTCAACCGCCTGGTGTTTGCGGAGCCGCAGAACCAGGCGGCCCGCGGTTTGCTGGCGGACGCGTACGAGCAACTCGGCTACCAGGCCGAGAGCACCAGCGTGCGCAACAGCTACCTGCAGGGGTCCTACGAACTGCGCAACGGACTGCCTGGCGGCACGCCCCAACGAAGTACCGGACCGGACGTGGTGCGCGCCATGTCGACCGAAATCTGGCTCGACTTCCTGGGCATCAGCATGGATCCGAAGAAGGCCGATGGCATGCGCTTCACCATCAACCTGGTCACGCCCGACAACGGCGAGAAGTATCTGGTGGAGATGAGCAACGCCACGCTGACCAACATCAAGGGCCAGCAGGCAAAGAACCCTGATCTGACGATCACGCTCAACCGCGCCGACCTCAACATGGTGATGATGGGCGTCACTTCCTTCGACGACCTGATCAAGGCCGGCAAGGCGAAGTTCGACGGCGACCGCAAGCCCTTCGATCAGCTCAGGGGCCTGATGGTCTCGTTCACGCCAGACTTCGAGATCCTTCCGGGTACGGCGCCGAAAACGCCGACGAAGGGCCTGAAGCCGTTCGAGCTGCCTGACATGATGCCCCCGGAGGGCGACTGAAGGCGCTTAAAATACTGACCGAAGACATTGACTGACGTCCGTTGTGGGTCAAACTGAGAAGTCGGGCTGGTCGCCACCGACTTCCGTTGTACCCCTCTAAGCAGACATCCGGCGGGCGGCCCGGCAAGTCCGTTTCGTGCCATTTTCGGACTCAGCGTCTTTGTCTTGTGGGCAAATCTCTGACCCTGCTTATCTGAATTCTTGCCCATATTTGAGAGCGATCGCGTTGATCTGCTCCCGCGTCAATTCCTTTCGCGGTTCGTCGGGTCGGCTGCAGGTTTCGCGAAAGAAGCCGTCGAGGCCCGGAGGCACCATGATCCACAGCAGAACCAATTCCTGATCTGGACTGCTGGAACCATGCCACGTGTTCTTGGGTATGAAAATCGTTCCACCTCTTTCGCAAGGGTGACAGACATCGTTGAGCGTGACCATGCCACTGCCTTCCAGAACGTAGAAGGCTTCGTCCTTGTGGAGGTGTCGGTGAACCGGAATGCCCGAGCCCTTGGGTAGCTGCTGCGTGCCCAGTCCAAAATTATTGGAGCCCGTTACGGGGTCGACCTTGATGAAGATCTCGCCGCCATCACGAAAATGGATCAGGTGTTCACCCTCTTCGGCACCAAGTACATAGCCCTGCGGCACTGGGCTGTGCGACTTCGCTTCGATCTCCTGACTGTTGGGCATCGCCGTGCTCCATTGGCTGATATTCAACAATGAAAGGCCCACGATAGCAGAATGGAGTCCACGAGCGAGGCCCATGGACTGCTTTGGGTCACGTGTGGACGGCGCCCTGGCAAGAACTTTCTGACGTTTTGCAGCATTGGTCGGGTGCGGTCACGTGTCCGGCCTGTTGGTGCGGCAGGTATGGCCGCTGGCCCTAATGCTCTGCGCGGATCGGGTCCCAAACAAAAAGCCGCACTTTAGAAGAGGTGCGTTGACCCAAGCGGGTTCTCCCGATCCCCGGAACGACCGTATCTGCATTACGTCGTCATGCCCTCGCCAATTGGTGTTGCCGATCTATCCGGTGACTTGTCTCATGCCGCCGGCAACAGTTTCGGTTCCTTGTATCTCTCGTCCCGGACCATGATGGCCCAGGCCATCCTTGCAATCTTGTTGGCGAGCGCCACGGCCGCCACTTTCGTCGGTCGGCGCTCGATTAGCCGACCAAGCCACGGTCGCTTCTGGGTTCCGTGCCTGCGCGCGTAGCGGATGACGGCCATTGCCCCGACGACAAGCAGCCACCGCAGATATCGATTGCCTTGCTTGGTGATGCTGCCAAGCCTGTCCTTGCCGCCGGTGGTGTGCTGCTTCGGCACCAACCCGATCCAGGCCGCAAGACTGCGCCCCGAGGAGAAGGTATTCCAGTCGCCGATCTCGGCAACCAATGCGGTAGCGCCGATCGGGCCGATGCCTGGGATCTCCGCCAGCCGCCGGCTCGCCTCACACCCGCGGTGCAGGGCCATGAGGCTCTTGTCGATGGATGCTATCTCGGTGCCGATCACGCCATACTGCCGCGCCAGCACATTGAGGATGCCGCACACGGCCGGGGACACCCGGCTATCCGCACCATCCGCAATGATCCGGAGCAACTCCGCCGTTCCATTACGGCCTTTGGCCGACACAATACCGAGTTCGGCCAGATGCCCGCGCAGGGCATTGCTTAACATCGTGCGCTGGCGCACCAGCAATTGCCGGGTCCGGTGCAGCATCAAGGCCGTCTGCTGCTCCTTCGTCTTGATCGGGACGAACCGCATCGATGGCCGCGTGACGGCCTCACAGATCGCAGCCGCATCGTTCGCGTCGTTCTTGCCGCGCTTGAGGTAAGCCTTCACATAGCTCGGCGGGATCAGCCTGACCGTGTGACCAAGCGCTTGAAGCTCGCGGCCCCAATGATGCGCTGATGGACACGCTTCGATCCCGACCAGGCATGGCGGCAGCTCGCCGAAGTACTCCAACACTCTTGCGCGACTGACGCGCTTGCGGATCACAACCGCACCCGCAACATCAACCCCGTGCACCTGGAATACGGACTTCGCAATATCCAGGCCAATCGTGCTAACTTCGCCCATGGACGGCTCCCCTCAAAGTGGTTCGCTTCAACGCAACCACCCTATGGCACTTCGATGCCGCAGAGTGGGCGCCGTCCACAGCATCAAAAGGCGAAATTCCGGGGTGACCAGCGCATGTCTGCTTCTGGCTGCCGCCTCAACCGGTCGACGCAACACAGGCGTCAAATCTCTCTGCTGGGGTTTCAAATTGCAAGGTCTCACGCGGTCGTTCGTTTAGCTGACGAGCCACTTTGTTCAGGTAGGCTTGCGAGTGCGAAGCCGTTCTAGAGCCGCAGTGCGCCTTGGTATCTGCGCGGCCGCGATGGCGCTCCCGATGCTTCCGTTGTCGCATTTTCTCGTTGATCATTCCGCCTCCCAGCACCTCGATGAATGCGATGGTCAGGATAATGCTGACGATCACGGCCAGTGGCCGCGTCGCGCGCACGATCGAAACCAAGCTGTCGCATGAGCCGTGCTCCTATCAGTTGCCCCGCTATACAAATAAAGGAAACGGCGACGGGTTCCCAATTAAGCGCTCTCTCGTCGCCAAAGAAAATCCAGACGATGCGCCTCATCGCAGAGCCCGGCAGTCGGGAATGATCATTTCCCTTTCGCCTTCGGCTGATCAACGCGTGCCTTGCGAAATTCCGATGGCCCCTTGGTGAGGCGGCGCCGGCGTTCGGCACGTTCTTCGGGCGGCGCAGCGGGATCAATAATCTTTTCGATCACGTTTGTCGCAAGCTCCTGAGCGCGCAACTTCCGGCCGGGCTTGCTCATTGGCCGCTCCGCCATCGTCGCCGTCAGACCCAGCTCTACAAGTCGGCGAGTAGCCTCCGGAAGTGTCGGCATATCGGGTTGCTGTTCTGCCCATTTGACGATCGCAGCGCGTAGCACTGGCGACGCCCGGAATCCCATCATAGGATCGCGTCCTGAAACGGGGCGGACCCGTCTTTTTGGTTTAGCCCGGGGCGCCAGTGGCGGCGGCTGCACTGGCCGATCCTCCTGCGCATGTAACAGAGGGAATATCCCTAACAGACGGGATCGACTGGCTTACAAACGCAATGCACACGGTCAACATTGCCTCCCTCGCCGAGAACGATCAGTAACGTCCTATACACAGTGCGGTGCCGCGCGAGGCACTTCGGCAGCCCGTATTCTTGTGATGGGCTGGCTGATGAGAAGTTCTGCGCAGATGTAGCGGTCTACCTGGCGACGCGGATTCAAGTGTTGACGGCGCTCGAGCCCGCCCTCTTGGCGTGACGCCAATCTAAAATCGGCGAACCTAGCATCTGAAGCCCGCCGGTCCGCCGTCAGGTTTAGAGCTTTATCCAGCGCCTCGTTTCGGTCTTGCATCGCGGGCAGCGGTAAACGGCTTCGTTTAGGCTGTTTTCGCCCTGCGTCGGCCTTAGCGAAATCCGTGGCATGCCGACCCGGCAATTCGGGCATGTTACCAGGCCAATTGGGGGCTTGATACTGTCGGTAAGCCGAACTGGTGCCGCGAGCGGCATGCCATCCTCCCAACGCCAAGGACAATGCAAGAGCCGACCTATCGTTCCGACGGGGTCGCGCCGGCGGGCTTTGCCCCAATCCAATTCAACATGAACCCAGGGGAATACAGGTCGGCCAAGGCTGTGATTAACTGATCGTGGTGTTAAGCCGAGCTTTCGATGTACCGCCAAAAAACAGGCCGCCGGCAGTATGCCCAGCGGCCCACCGCCAACCTCCCTTCTGGGGCTGCCGACTACTAGCCTTCGCGGAGTTGATTTTTTCCATTTCTTGTCCCGCGAGAGGGCGGCTGCGCCGGTCTTCCCGATCCAAATTTTGGGTTCACAGAATTCGACCACGTGGCTGAGCTGAAGGGCATCCGCGGGCTGAACCCGGCTCCGACGACCCTGCTGACCTGATGTATGAAGACGTCCAGGTAACCAAAATATCGATAGCCCCGAAGACACCTAATCCTTCCAAAAGTTCTTGAACCGTTCGGGCGACAGCTCGGTGTATCGGACCGTGTGCTGGATGTTCTTGTGCCCGAGATAGTGTTGAAGCGCCCGCGTGTCCTGACCGTCATTGGCGAGCTTGAACCCGCAGGCATGGCGCAGCATGTGCGGATGGACTGGGAAAGGCATCTTGGCGGCCTTGCCGAGCCTGCCCATCATGCGCCGGAACCCGACGGCACTCATGGGTGCTCCGCGCTCGCTCATGAACAGGTAGCGCCCCGGCTCTTGCTCCCGCTGCAATCGACGCAGCGCCCGAAGCTCGGTGCCAGTCAGCGGATGCACCGAAGCCATGCCGTTCTTGAGCGCGGGAGACGTGGAGGCGGCCATGGGCCAGGTCGACCTGCTCCCAGCGAAGCGAACACAATTCCGACGCCCGCAGCCCATGCCGGAAGGCCAGCAGGATCATGGTGGCGTCCCGGTGGCCGTGGCGATTGTCGCCAGCCGCCTTCATCAGCCGCTCGACCTCGCGCTCGGTGAGGTATTCGCGGGTGCGATAGTTGGCGTTCGGCAGCCGACCGCGTGCAACTGTTCTCTTTTGGATGGTTGGTGCGTTGGCTTCCGATGCCGGTTTCATTGGGCAATCTCCCCGTTCCAGGCCACAACTGTTCTTATAATGGTTATTTTAAGAACAGTACAGATAGTTGGCCCTCAACTCACCGTCATGCCCCATTGCGCATGTTCCCAATCGACATCGGTCTTCGCTTACATCCAAGGCGAACAATTCACTCGCATCGACCGATGTGATGGGCGCGCCCTGATAGCAAACAGGCGTCGGGATCGAAGCCTCGCGTGCGCGAGACGCAAGCAAAGGAGAGGGTCGTTTTGGCGCTTTCCTCGCCTATCCGCAGCTAAACGCCAATTTTAACGTGGCCGATTTTTCCACCATCCAGCATCATTTTCGAACTGAGTTGTAACATTCCGTTACCAAGTCTACATCGTTGATATCCTTTAATATCTCGAAAATGGAGAATCGCTGGCGGGTACTGACCCTGCATGCCCTTCGGCGAGAAACACCTGCATCTGGACAGTTCGAAAGCGCCCACCGGCAGTGTGCTCAATCAGGTAAGCCCCAGGACAATGGCGAGCGGGCGATCCGCATCAATTCTGGTGTCCCTACCGGTCTCGACGGCCGCCAGAAGATGTTCGGCGCGGCGGGTCTGGCCGTGGTGACGAAAGCAAAATCGCCGGAGGAGTTTTAGGCATGGGACAAGCGGCCGGCGCCCCCCGGGAGGATAGAGCGCCGGGCCCAGCCTGCACCGCGGAGGTTCGGTGCGTGGCCCCAAGGTTAGGCGATGCAATCGCCGTGCCCAGACGCGCCTAGCGCGACGGCAGGGCACAGCTTTGTGAACGTGAGGGGTTGGCGCCGGCGACCAACGAAGGAATTTATTCCTAGGCGGGTATTCGTGAGTCCCATGGACGCGACCACAGGGCAGGTTGATCAGCCGAACGCCGGTACGGCGTCGTGGAAGCGCGACCTCACCTTGATGATGGGGCGTAGTGAGGCCGCGCCCAAGGCCGGGCCCGCACTCCGGGAACAAGCGGAGCGATGGTCACGCTACTGGCCTTTTTCCCCGTAGGCCCGGAACTGTTTTGGTAGCAGCCGATTGAAAGCATTATCCCAACACGCGCAAGGAACGCTGCTGCCATGCGCCTTCAGACATATCGCGACGAAGCCCACTCCAGACACTTCGACCTAATCGGCGTAGGCGGCCACCCCTGGTCAATTGACCTGGTCACCGCAACAGCTGCGGGCATCCTAGTGGTGGGCTTCGCCTGTGCCCTAGTAGCCCTGTGGGTCCACTAACCGGCTAGATTTTTGCGCGGATATTTGCGGCGTCCAGATGCGCGGCCGTCGGCGCGCGGACGGGGCGGTGGTTGCAGCGGGTCGCGCCAGCCCGCGTCGCTTGGTCCAAGGGATGTAGCGCGACCCGACGTGACAATTCACGCATGGGGGGTGCCGGTTCCAGGAGGGGGGCGCGACGCGCGACTAGCATCGGGGGGTCGACAGCGCGCCGCGCCAAGGCTGCGCCGCTCTCACACAGGCGTGGCCCTACGTAATAATTCGCGCGAAGGTCGCAGGTTCCGACGCGCGATGCCCGGCGGCGGGGTGCGGGCAGGGCGGTGGTAACAGGATGGAGGTCTCGGTCGGGGGCGCGACCCGCTTGCCTTTGATGGGGTGACAGCGGGCCGCGCCGGGCCACGCCACGCATTGCAGCGGTACGAGCGCGACCCACGCAGTAATTCGAGCAAGCGGACGCGGGTTTCCAGGGAAGCACGATATGAAAACACGGCCCCGCTCGTATGTTGGGGGGCGCTGAGAGCGGGGCCGTGTCGGACCGACCCCGGGTGACAAGGGCGGCCCTGAGCGGCAGTTAGGCGATGATGTGATCTAGCGCGACGGCTTGCACGCTCTTGTGAACGCGACGTGAAGCGCCCCAATTCCGTGCGTGCGGATTGGTGTTGCTAACGCTTGAGCAGGAACAGTTAGGTGATTAGGGTTCCGCCCTGAGGGGCCCTCATGAGGATTGCAGCTTATATAGTATGTCTCGCATTTGCCGGGACTGCACACGCCAACCCTGTGACGTTGATATGCAACGGTAACCTAACAGTAGACGGCAAGCAGGTGAATATAGGCGGCGAGACTGCAATCTTGGATCTCGAAAAGCGCTCTTTTAAACCCCCGATGTATCCTGAATTTCCTGTCATCCGCGTTGGCGAATCTGACTTGTCTTTTGGAAACGAACTCCCCGCACTTTCTACGTGGGGGAGTCTTGATAGGGTGTCTGGCAGTTTGTCGATGAGCGTAATGCGACCGGACCAACGCAAGAACCTACAAGTTGGAGGCTCGGCTCATTTTCTCGCTTGGATGACCGCAAAGTGTGCGCCGGCGCAACGGATGTTTTAGTCAGTGCACGCGAGTCCCAACTGTGGTGTATGGATAACAATACGCGTTCGGGTTGCGACCCATCTGGCGGCCCATTCCGACGGGCCCCTGAGCCGTCAGCCGAGGCGCTCCCGACCCCCCAGATGTGTCGGATGACGGAAATTCCCCTACTTTCCTATAACCCTCTCTACAGCCCTCTTTTAACAATAGATTCTCTCAATAGGATTTAACCGTCACAACCGTCACAAAAGATACTAAACCCTCGGGGAACGGCACAAAACCATGTGTCGGTTGATGTGACGGACCTGTGACGGCTGCTACCTTTTAGCCAAACCGTCACAGGGTTCTCGATGTGACGGTTGGATCGCGGCCAAACCGTCGCATCGTCCGTCACATCAAACCGTCACATGCCTTTCGCATGGCTTTGATGGACTGTTTTTCAAGCCATTGGGGTGGCATCACGCTGTTGATAGTGCCCCGAGGTTCGGTTGCATTTGCAGTCTTGCCTTGCAGATCCCGGTTCTCGTAGCCCGACTGATGGAAGGCCAGACCCTCCTCGTTCAGCACGATGCCGGCATGGTAGCGCCGCTTGCCGTCACGCAGGTCTTCACCCATCGCGATCTTTGAGTCCGACGTAGCGAGCAGCGCCTTGCCGATGGTTTCGTTCGACGGCACTGATCTATTCTCGCCCTTGTTTTGCAAAAACCATGCGGCGAACGCCAAGCAGAAGTCCGGCACCGATATCCGCCGGTCCGAATCGTACCAACAGCACTCTTCAAGGAAACCGGCAACCAAGTTGCTGTCCCTCCTTATCTCCTCGCTCGCGTCGGTCATCGCCTTGGTCGGCAGCAGTCGACCCCGCTCCAGAGCCCGCTGGAGGCCCTGGAGAGCCCATGCCAGCAGACCAGGCATCTCACGCTCGAGCACCAGGTTCGACGGCTTGCCGAGGCCTAGTCGCCGAGCCTCCTCGGCTGCACCGACGGGGTGATCCTCGAAGAATTCTCGCGTGCATTTGATCACCACCAACCGGTTGGTGACGGCCTTGGTCGACTCCTTGAACTGGGGAGGATGATTGGTTGCCCAGAAAATCGGAGCCCTTACCCGGAGGCTCAGCATCGGCCCATTCTTGATATTGACCGAGATCGGCTCGCCGGTGACGATGGCCTTCACCGACGAAGAGAAGTGCCACTTGCGCTGGTCGAACGCCTCGTGCAGCACCCAGGGCTTCCGCTTGATAAAGGGCATTGTACCGTGGGGTCCCTCCAGTTCCTCAATCGACGTCGAATTGACGTCGCAACCGAATAGCCCGCTCATGACTTCCAGCAGTCCGGATTTACCGAAGTTCGATCCGCCTTGGAAGATTAGCGCCTTACTCAACTCCCGCGGCTTAACGTCGATGAGGCCCGCGCCGAGCAACTCTTGAATCATCGCGATGGTGCCGGCGCGCTCCTCCTTGGACTTGTCGGCAAATACGTCTTCCAGCATCTGCAGCCACCATGGGCAGGTCGCCTTCGGATCGTATTCGGTCTCAATACGCCACGTGCAATAATCATCCGGTCGCATCGGCCTGCACTCGCCGGTCCGCGGGCTGACCAGACCGCTCCTTGTCGGGATCATGCCGTGAGCATCCCACTTAACGTCGCCGGGGTTGCGATTCAGCTTCTCTTGGCGCTGAATCCAGCCCCGCGCCTCAGCGATCAGCTTGTTGTTGCTCGGTTGCTTCATATACTGGGCGGCGCGCTCGATTTCGACATTGAGCCAGCCTGCCAGACCATCGGTCTCCATGGTCCATAGGCTGTCGAGGCACCGGTAAGCAGTTTTGCCGACGAACATGAAGTCCTGACCCTTACGCGCCTTGACGGTGTCGATCACCATCCCGGCCAGGACGACGTGGTACGGTTTAGTCACGCTGGGCTCCGGCTTCGGCTTGCGGGCCGCGACCGCTGCAGCCATGGAGACCACGTTGCCTACAGGCGCCGGCTTGGGCTGTTGCGCAGCTTCCTCAGCGGCACCGGATGGCGCGTAGGGATCATCCGAAAGATCGAACTCCGGCCGTTGCTTGGCAGCGTTCTTGGCGTCGTATTCCGCTGCCCATTGTCGGTAAAACGCCGCGTCCTTTTCGTCCTGCGTCATCGGACCACCGCCGAGCCGAACGTGGAAAGGGCAATTAGCAGTTCAAATATGATCCGCTTGCATTCTGCAACCAGTCTGTTTACCTTTAGCACTTAGAATTCTCCTTATTCCGCCATGCCCGGGAGCGCAGTAGCGCTTGCCGGGCGAATTTTTGGGGTTCATCTCGTTCTTCCTTTTTCACTGAGATCGCCGTTTCCTCTTGCCCTCACGCTTAAAAAGCGTGGGCGGCGGATGTCGGCCCATGGGCCAACAACATCGTGTCGCGCCAGTCGCTTTGTTCGCGACGACGTTGAGCAGCTTGATGATGATTTGACGGGACCGAACACCCCGTGAACAAATTCCCCGGATATTCCCCGGGTCTGTGCGGCATGTTTACGTATCGTTCTGCGCGATACTGCCGATTAGATTTTTGAGGCTTGTCGAAAGGCCTAATAAATAAAGGCTTTTCTGGTGGACGCACAAGGGATCGAACCTTGGACCTCTCCCGTGTGAAGGGAACGCTCTCCCGCTGAGCTATGCGTCCGGGATTTTCGTGCGCGATCGACGGCCGGTAGGCCGGTGTCCGATCCAACAAAGCACGCCGCCAGAGACCGCGATTTACGAAGTGCGGGCTACCGGTGTCAAGCGATCAGCATCAAACTGCGCGGTTAAACGGCCGTAGCCTGGATGAGCGCAGCGAAATCCGGGGTCTGCGGCGCGTTCGGTCCCGGATTTCGCTTCGCTCATCCGGCCTACAGGCCGGTTGGGAACGCTCACGTCGGCTGCTGTTGCTGCCGGGCGCGGGAGGCGTGGTACTGCAGCGCCTTGATGCGCTCGGCCAGGGTGCCGCCGCCCTCGGCGGGAGGGCTGCCGTTGGCGGGGCGCACCGTTTTGGCCGAGATCTCCGGTTCCGCCGCCAGCATGGCCTCGATCGGTGAATTCGGGCCCTCGAGCTGCATCGCGAGTTTGGCCACCTCGGCGGCGATATCGTTGATGCGTTCGCGCAGCAGCGCGTTTTCCATGCGTTCCTGCGCCCAGGAGCTTTCGGCCTGCTGCTGGATCGCGTTGATGTCGCGTTGCAGTTTCGAGCGCTCGTCGCGCGCCAGACGGAGCTGTTCCTCGACCGCGGCCTTCTCGGCGCGCAGTTTTTCGATTGCCGGCGATTTGCCGCCGTTCATGCCGGCGATTTCTTCGCGTAGCTCCAGCGCGGTGCGTTCCAACGTGGCGTTCAACTGGCGCAGTTGGTTGCTTTCATATTCGCGCTCGGCCAACAGCTTGCCCTGGGTGGCAAGCCGCGTCTCCAGATCGTTGACGCGGTTGCCGAGCATCTCGGCTTCCTTGACCTGGATGATCAACTGGCGGTCGAGATCGGTGACGCGCTGGCTCAGGTTCTCGACCCGGCTACGCGCCTCGGTGAGCTCCAGCGTCGCCATGCCGGATTCGCCGCGCTGCTGTTCCAGCCGCGCTTGCGTCACGGCGAATTCCTTTTCCGCATCGCCAACGCGGCTCTGCAGTTCGACGATCTGGGCGCGCACCGCCACCAGTTCGACCTGGCGCGTTTCCGCCATCATCGAACGGTCGGATAATTCGGTGCCGAGTTTGGCAAGCTCGCTTTGCTTGTCCCTGAGCGCCAGTTCGGCGTCGCGCAGCGATTGCGTCTTGGCGGCGAATTCCTCTTCGGTGGCGCGCAGCTGTTCCTTTACCGCCTTCTCGCGCGCCTCGAGCGAGAAGATCGTGGCGTTCTTCTCGCCGAGTTCGATCTTCATGCGATTGATGGCGTCGGATTTCTTGCCGAGTTCGGCAAGCTGGCTGGTGGTCTTGTTCTTGAGCTGGTCGACGCTCATCTCCAGCCGCCGTGCCGACATCGCGAATTCCGCGCGCAGCTGATCCTTGTCGGCCTGGATCTCCGCCATCGACAGCGGCGTTGCCGCCTCCATGCGCCGGGTCGTCAGCCGCACCGCGCGGTTGTGCACCAGCGGCACAATCATCAGCCCGAACAGCATCGAGACCAGAAAACCGATCGCCAGATACATGATCGGTTCAATCATAGATGGTACTCCCGATGATAGGATTGTTCGTCACAATGCCACGGACGGCGGGGAAAACGCCAGCCCGATGCAGCGTTAACGTGAATCCGCCACCGGCGTTTTTCTAACCTTGGCAATCCCCATGCAGGGAAGAGGTCAGAACGGGTTCCAGGTCGCACGCGGCGTAAATTTGAGATAGCCGATATTGGCACCGAGGCGCAGCCCGAGACCGGAGCGGATCGGAACCAGCACGATGTTGTTTGCGGTCAGCGCGGTCATTCCGAAGCCGCCGATGATATAGGCCGAGCCGTCGATGCCGGCGAAGCGCTGATAGATCGCATTGGTCGCCGGCAGGTTATAGACCAGCGTCATGGTGCGCGCGCCATCGCCGCCCCAGTCGAAGCCGACTGACGGTCCCTGCCAGTAGACCCGCAAATCGCCGGCGTTCTTGGTGTAGAGCGTGCCTTCGCCGTACCTCAACCCGGCGACAAAGGCGCCACTGCCTTCCTCGCCGAGAACATAGCCGTTCGGCAGACCCCATTGGCTGACCGCGCGTTCGATCACGGAGGCGAGGCCGCGCGACACATTGCCGAAAAACCGGTGTCCGGCGCTGGTCAGTTCATCCGGCCCGTAGGTATTGGGGCTGGGCTGGCGTTGCGGCGGGGGCAGTTGCTCCGGCGCCTGTTGCGGAGGCGGCAGCGGCGCCGGTTGCTGCGAGGAGGCAGGCGCGGCCCAGCACATCATCGCGGCGAACGTCACCGCGGCAAGGCGTGAAGCGAAAGTCATGAATGAACCTCTGGGTATTTAAATCCCGGCCACGGCCTTAACCTGATGCCAATAAGCACGGCTTTAGGTTGCGTCCAGTGTCCCCCGACTCAGATGTTATCGGCAGCAACTATGACGGCACAGCGGCAGGAAAGAAAAGGCAACCGGTTCGGAACAGGTATCTGCCCCGGAATTGCCTTGATCGCGGTGGCGGCAGCATTGCTTGGTTTTCCCCCGCTAGCGGCCCGCGCCGCGACCACCGAGCGGGTCATCGTCAATCGCTACACCGGTCTCGCCATCGAGGGGTTCGACCCGGTCGCCTATTTCGTCGATGCCAGACCCGAGGTGGGGTTGCCGGAGTTCGAGGCCTCGCAGTCCGGCGCGGTCTGGCGCTTCCGCAACGAGGGCAATCGGGCGTCCTTTGTGGCCTATCCGGATATCTACGGGCCCCAGTTCGGCGGCTACGACCCGATCGATCTGGCGCGCGGCGTCACCTATGCCGGTAATCCCCGGTTCTGGCTGATCGCGGGACAGCGGCTTTATCTGTTTGGCCGCGAGGAAAACCGCGATGCCTTTGCCGCCGATCCGCAGCGTTACCTGCGGGATGCCAGACAGCGCTGGCCGGGCCTGGAACAAAAGCTGTCCCAATAGTCCGTTTCGGTTATCGCTCAGCCCGCCGCCGTGGGATCGCCCCAGGCGATGAATTCGGGCACCAGAAAACCTTCGCTCCGCTGGCCAAAACGCAAATCCTTGCCTTGCCAATCCGTGATTCTGCCGCCGGCCGCGGTCACGACCGCATGGCCGGCCGCGACGTCCCATTCCGAGGTTGGAGCGAGGCGGGGATAGATGTCGGCTTCGCCTTCCGCCACTCGGCCGAACTTGACCGCCGAACCGAGCGCGAGGCGGGTAGCGCCCGGCCGGGCCGCAATGAAGGCTTCCGTCCTGTCATCGCCATGGGAGCGGCTGACCGCCGCGATCCAGGGGGCGCCAGCTTTCGGGAAGGCGCGGGTATGGATCGGCTCGGCCACCCCCAAGGTTCCATCCCGGATCGTCAGCCGTTCGGCGCCTCGCCCCACCAGCCCACGCCATACCAATCCGAGCCCCGGAGCGCCGATGATACCCAACAACGGCGTTCCCTCGGTCACCAGTGCAAGATTGACGGTAAATTCGGCGCGGCCGGCGACGAATTCCTTGGTGCCGTCGAGCGGATCGACCAGGAAGAAACTACCAGCATAAGGCGGCTTTGCCGGATGAACGCGTTCTTCCGACAGCGCCGGCACCTCCGGAATGAGCCATGCGAGACCTTCGCCGATGATCCGGTCGGCGGCCAGGTCCGCTTCCGTCACCGGCGATCCGTCGACCTTGCCGTCGATCTTCATCGCGACACGATTGATGGCGAGAATGGCGGCGCCCGCTCGAATCACCAGATCCGTCAAGGGGTCGATCAGCGCGGCCGCGGCGTCGCGATCGATCACCGGTCCCGACGAGCGTGCCTCATTCATTGGCAGGCCTCATGCAGTTCGTCTTTCCCTCTGGCCGCCTTGTGTTGGCAGCCCGCGTGTCCGCAGTGTATCAAGCCAGCGAGCATGCGTGATTCGCCGTGTTCGCGCCTGTCGCGAATTTCCAGGAACATCATATGTCTGGCCCCACGTCTCCGATTCCCGCCCCCGACGCGCTTGAACTCGCGGCGCTGTTGTGTTCGCGGGTCTGCCACGATCTCATCAGTCCGGTGGGCGCCATCGTCAATGGGCTTGAGGTCCTCGACGACAATCCCAAACCTGAGGATCGCGAGTTTGCGCTCGATTTGATCCGCAAAAGCGCCAAGACCGCCTCGGCGCGGCTGCAGTTCTGCCGCCTGGCGTTCGGGGCCGCGGGATCGTCGGGGGCCCAGATCGACCTCGGTGACGCGCAGACCATGGCACGGGGTCATCTCGAGGACGCCAAGACCACGATCGCGTGGAACCTGCCGCGGGTGCTGCTGCCGAAGAACCGGGTCAAGCTGCTCTTGAACATGATGGTGATCGCACAGCAGACGATACCGCGCGGCGGCGTACTTACCGTCGACCCGATCGGCGAAGGCGAGGCCATCGGCTTTCGCGTCAACGCGGCCGGCCTCAATGCCCGCATGCCGCAGAATATCGCCGACCTCCTGAGTGCGGACTCGGCGGCAAGCGTCGATGCGCATGCGGTGCAGCCTTATTACACGCGGCTGTTGGCCGAGGCCTGCGGACTGAAAGTGGTGCTCGCGCCCGAGGGCGATGCGGTGGTGGTGACGGCTTCCTGAGCCGGCGCAACGCCGATTTAGTTAACCAAAGGTTGACGGCCAGCCCCAAAATTCGGGGATGCCGCCTTATCTCTTTGTTGAGCCCGTTCTTTTCCATTTACTCAACCAATATTAAACGGTTTGCGTAGAAGCTGGCCACACTCCGAAGGGCGTGTCGACGTCGCGCGCCCCTGCGTTGAAGGCTAGTTTCATGGATGACTTGTTGCGGGAGTTTTTGACGGAGACCAGCGAAAGCCTGGACACCGTCGACAATCAGCTGGTGCGGTTCGAGCAGGATCCGAACAATGCCAAGATCCTCGATAACATTTTCCGCCTGGTCCACACCATCAAGGGGACTTGCGGCTTCCTTGGCCTGCCGCGCCTCGAGGCGCTGGCCCATGCCGGCGAAACCCTGATGGGCAAATTCCGCGACGGGATGCCGGTGACCGCCGAAGCGGTCTCGCTGATCCTCGCCAGCATCGACCGCATCAAGGAAATTCTCGGAGGCCTGGAGGCAACCGAAGCCGAGCCGGAAGGCTCCGATCAGGATCTGATCGTCCAGCTTGAGCAGATGGTCGAGCGCGGCATGCAGGCAATGGCGGCCGAGGCCTCGGCGCCGGCTGCACCGCCAGCGCCCCCGGCTGCCCGTCAGCGTGTCGTCGAACAAGGCACATTGGTGCCCCAGATATTGGAGCGGGAATTGCGTCCTGGCGAAGTATCACTGGATGAACTTGAGCGCGCGTTCCAGGAGGCCAAGGTCGAAGTCGTTACGCCACCCGCGCCGGCAGCACGACCGGCGCCGAAGGCAGAAGCCGCGGCACCGAAGGAGCCCAAACCGGCTGCCAAGAAGGCCAATCCGGAGCCGGAAGCCGCCGCCGAGGGCGACCGCATCGCCAACCAGTCGATCCGCGTCAACGTCGACACGCTGGAACATCTGATGACGATGGTGTCGGAACTGGTTCTGACCCGCAATCAGCTGCTGGAGATCTCAAGGCGCAACGAGGACACCGAGTTCAAGGTGCCGCTGCAGCGGCTCTCCAACGTCACCGCCGAATTGCAGGAAGGCGTCATGAAGACGCGGATGCAGCCGATCGGCAACGCCTGGCAGAAGCTGCCGCGGATCGTGCGCGACCTCTCGGGCGAACTCGGCAAGCAGATCGAACTGGAAATGCACGGCGCCGACACCGAACTCGACCGCCAGGTGCTCGACCTGATCAAGGATCCGTTGACGCACATGGTGCGCAACTCCGCCGACCACGGCCTGGAGACGCCGGCCGAGCGCGCCGCCGCCGGCAAGCCCGAGCAGGGCACTATCCGGCTTTCGGCCTATCATGAAGGCGGCCACATCATCATCTGCATCGCCGACAATGGCCGCGGGCTCAACACCGAGCGGATCAAGGCCAAGGCGGTCGCCAACGGTCTCGTCAGCGAGACCGAACTGGAGAAGATGACGGAAGCCCAGATCCACAAGTTCATCTTCGCGCCGGGCTTCTCCACCGCCGCCACCATCACCAGCGTGTCCGGCCGCGGCGTCGGCATGGACGTGGTGCGCACCAATATCGACCAGATCGGCGGCACCATCGACGTCAAGTCGGTGGCCGGCGAGGGCTCCTCCGTCACCATCAAGATCCCGCTGACGCTGGCGATCGTCTCGGCGCTGATCGTGGAAGCCGCCGGCGACCGCTTCGCGATCCCGCAATTGTCGGTGGTCGAACTGGTGCGCGCGCGCGCCAATTCCGAGCACCGCATCGAGCGCATCAAGGACACCGCCGTGCTGCGCCTGCGCAACAAGCTGTTGCCGCTGATGCACCTGAAGAAGCTGCTCAAGATCGACGACGGCTCCTCCTCCGATCCGGAGAACGGCTTCATCGTCGTCACCCAGGTCGGCAGCCAGACCTTCGGCATCGTGGTCGACGGCGTGTTCCACACCGAGGAAATCGTGGTCAAGCCGATGTCGACCAAGCTGCGGCACATCGACATGTTCTCCGGCAATACCATCCTGGGCGATGGCGCGGTCATCATGATCATCGATCCCAACGGCATCGCCAAGGCGCTCGGCGCCTCTGGCGCAGCGAGCCATGAAATCGCCGACGAGAATGCCGCGATGCGCGCCAACGCGGCCGAGCAACTGACCTCGCTCCTGGTGTTCCGCGCCGGAAGCGCCCAACCCAAGGCGGTCCCGCTCGGGCTCGTGACCCGGCTGGAGGAGATCGCCGCCGACAAGATCGAGCTCTCCAACGGCCGCTACATGGTGCAATATCGCGACCAGCTGATGCCGCTGGTGCAGATGAGCGGCGTCAGCGTCCAGACCTCGGGCGCCCAGCCGATCCTGGTGTTCGCCGATGACGGCCGCTCGATGGGGCTCGTGGTCGACGAGATCATCGACATCGTCGAGGAGCGGCTCCACATCGAGGTCGCCGGCGGCGAGGTGGGCATTCTGGGCTCCGCCGTGATCAAGGGCCAGGCTACCGAGGTGATCGACGTCGGCCACTTCCTGCCGATGGCGTTCGCCGACTGGTTCAGCCGCAAGGAGATGCGGCCTTCGGCCGGCGCGCAATCGGTTCTGCTGGTCGACGACTCCGCATTCTTCCGCAACATGCTGGCGCCGGTTCTCAAGGCCGCGGGCTACCGGGTGCGGGTCGCGCCCAACGCGCAGGAGGGCTTGACCGCGCTGCGTTCGGGCCAGGCCTTCGACGTAGTGCTGACCGATATCGAAATGCCCGACATGAACGGGTTCGAGTTCGCCGAGACGATCCGGGCCGACCAGCACCTGAGCACGATGCCGATCATCGCGCTGTCCTCAATGGTGTCGCCGGCGGCGATCGAGCGCGGGCGACTGGCGGGCTTCCACGATTACGTCGCCAAGTTCGACCGTCCCGGCCTGATCGCGGCGCTCAAGGAACAGACCGCCGAGGTCAAGCGGGCGGCATGAACGGCCTGATGGCATAAGGAATATCTAAATGACCGACACGACCAGCACGAGCGGTACGACCAGCAAGACCGAAACCATCGAAGGCGCGGTGGCCGAATACGTCACCGCGATGATCGGCGGGCAATTGTTCGGGTTGCCGATCTCCCGCGTCCAGGACGTGTTCATGCCGGAACGGCTGACGCGGGTGCCGCTGTCGTCGGGCGAGATCGCCGGCGTGCTCAATCTGCGCGGCCGCATCGTCACGGTGGTCGACATGCGCGCCCGTCTCGGGCTGCCGAAGAACGACGACGGCAAGCCGCCGATGGCGGTGGGCGTCGATCTGCGCGGCGAGTCCTATGGCCTGTTGATCGACCAGATCGGCGAGGTGCTCAGGCTCGCTGACGAAGGCCGCGAGGAAAACCCCGTCAATCTCGATCCCCGCATGGCCAAGCTCGCCGGCGGCGTGCATCGCCTCGACGGCCAGCTCATGGTCGTCCTCGATGTCGATCGCGTTCTTGAAATCGTGCCCGATATGATGGCGGCATAATATCAGCGGCATTTGGTGCGTAAGCTGCAATTGAAAAGTCCCTTCGGGGATCGAAAGAAGCAGAGGCAAGAAAATGAGAACATGTCTGGTGGTCGATGACTCGAGTGTCATTCGCAAGGTCGCAAGGCGTATCCTGGAAGGTCTGGATTTCCAGATCATCGAAGCCGAGGACGGCGAGAAGGCGCTCGAGGTCTGCAAGCGTGGCTTGCCCGAGGCGATCCTGCTCGACTGGAACATGCCGGTGATGGACGGTTATGAATTCCTCGGCAATCTGCGCCGCATGCCCGGCGGCGACCAGCCCAAGGTGGTGTTCTGCACCACCGAGAACGACGTCGCGCACATCGCGCGCGCGCTTCACGCCGGTGCCAACGAATACATCATGAAGCCGTTCGACAAGGATATCGTCACGGCGAAGTTCCAGGAGGTCGGTCTTCTCTGATTTTTCGATCCGGCGGCTGAACGGCCCTCGGCGTATCATTTCAATAGTGCCGCTTGAGCCGTATTTGGTGAATAATGAGTATTGCGTTGACAGCCGCCCCGACCTCGAATTTGACGCGTCAAGAGCCGTTGCGGGTGATGGTGGTCGACGACTCCGTCGTGATCAGGGGGTTGATTTCCCGCTGGGTCTCGTCCGAACCGGATATGGTGGTCGCGGCATCGTTGCGCACAGGGCTTGACGCCGTCAATCAGCTCGAGCGGATCAATCCCGACGTCGCCGTGCTCGACATCGAAATGCCGGAGCTCGACGGCATTTCTGCGCTGCCGCTGCTGCTGGCGAAGAAGCGCAACCTCATCATCATCATGGCTTCGACCCTGACCCGCCGCAACGCGGAGATCAGCTTCAAGGCGCTGTCGCTCGGTGCTTCGGATTATATTCCAAAGCCGGAAACCACCCGCGAACCGGGCGCCGCCGAAATCTTCCGCCACGATCTGCTGCAGAAAATTCGCCATCTCGGCGCCAAGGTCCGTCGGGCCGTTCCGGCTGCACCCGCTTCGCCATCGGCGCTGGCGCTCGGACGGCCGCGCGAAATATTGCCCCGGCCCGCACCGGTACCGCCGCCGCAGCTGGTGCGGCGCGCGTTCAGCACCCACGCGCCGCGCGCGCTCCTGATCGGCTCATCGACCGGCGGCCCGCAGGCGCTGATGACACTGGTGACCGAACTCGGCCCCGTGATCGACCGTTTCCCGGTGCTCATCACCCAGCATATGCCGCCGACATTCACAACGATTCTCGCGGAGCATCTTGCGCGTTCGAGCCGCCGGCCGGCGCGCGAAGCCGTCGATGGTGAAATCGTCAAGGCGGGCCATATCTATCTTGCGCCGGGCGGCCTTCATATGCGCGTCGCACGGCATGGCGCCGATGTGGTGATCGCCCTCGACAACGGGCCGCCGATCAATTTCTGCAAGCCCGCCGTCGACCCATTGTTTTCTTCCGCGATCGACGTCTGGCAGGCCGGCGTTCTCGCCGTCGTGCTGACCGGCATGGGCTCGGACGGCATGCGCGGCGGCAAGGAGATCGTCGCCGCCGGCGGCAGCGTGATCGCCCAGGACGAAGCGACCAGCGTGGTGTGGGGAATGCCGGGCGCGGCCGCGAATGCCGGCATTTGCGCGGCCGTTCTGCCGCTCAATCAGATCGCGCCGAAGCTGGTTCGCGTGTTCGCGGGAGATCGCTCGTGACCCCGATGGACTATGAGTTCCTGCGCAAACTTCTGAAAGAGCGCTCCGGGCTGGATTTGTCCGCCGACAAGCAATATCTGGTCGAAAGCCGGTTGATCCCGCTGGCGCGAAGGGCCGGTCTGTCCGGCATCGCCGAACTCACCGCGAAGATGATGCGGGGCGGATCCGAAGCGCTGACGACCGAAGTGGTCGAGGCGATGACCACCAACGAGACGTTCTTCTTTCGCGACAAGATTCCGTTCGATCATCTGCGCGACACGGTCATCCCGGAGCTCCTGCAGGCGCGCGCGAACCGCCGCTCCCTGCGCATCTGGTGCGCGGCTTCCTCCAGCGGGCAGGAGCCGTATTCGATCGCGATGTGCCTGAAGGAATTCGGGGCAACGCTGGCGGGGTGGCGGGTCGAAATCCTGGCGACCGATCTGTCTCAGGCCGTGCTTGAGAAGTCCAGGGCCGGCATCTTCAGCCAGTTCGAGGTCCAGCGCGGGTTGCCGATCCAGATGCTGGTCAAGCATTTCACCCAAACCGGCGAACTGTGGCAGCTCAATGCCGACATCCGCGCCATGGTCCAGCACCGGCAACTGAATTTGCTGCAGGACTTTTCCCATCTTGGGATGTTCGACGTGATCTTCTGCCGCAACGTGTTGATCTATTTCGACCAGGACACCAAGGCCAGCATCTTCGATCGTCTCGCCAGGGTGCTTGAAGCCGACGGCGTTCTGGCGCTCGGCGCCGCCAAATCTGTTGTCGGGATCACTGACGCCTTCAAGCCCTATCCGGATCGGCGCGGGCTTTACCGCCCGAACGCCACCCGAGGCGTCCGAACTGTTGTCGCCTCCATGATGCAGCCTGCGCTGAAGCTGGTGGCCTCGGCGGCGCGGTAGAGCACTGTTCCGAACGGCGTGTCCCGGACTTGATCCGGGGATGGCTACCCTCACAGGATGGCGTGCGGCAGGAATCGCGACGTATTGCCTGTGATCGGATTTTCGTCTTCGCGGACCGATAGCCCGCATGGGGTGTGATCGATCAGCCAGCTGCCAACCACCGGGTATTGGCCGGAAAAATTCGGCAGCGGCGCCAACGCCTGGCGAATAAAGCCTTCGGCGCCGTAGGGGCCTTGCTGTTCCACCAGCGTTACGCCGCCGCTGACCAGCGCCACATTGGCGCCTTCGCGGGAGTAGAGCGGTTTTCGGACAAAGGATGCGCCGAGCCGAGCCGCGTTCGGGTCGTTCTCGAAAAAAGCCGGTAACAGATTGGGATGGCCCGGAAACATCTCCCACAACAATGGGAGAATGCCCTTGTTGGAGAGGATGGTTTTCCACGGCGGCTCAAGCCAGCGCGTCGGCGCATCGGCAAGTTTCGCGCCGAACGCATCCTGAAACATCCATTCCCAGGGATAGAGCTTGAACACAAGCTCCATCGGACGGTCTTCAAGGTCGACGAAACCGCCGCCGTCGCGCCATCCGATGGCCTCGATATCGATCAATGTGGTGGCAAGGCCGGCCTGCCGCGCGGTGTCCTCGAGATAGGCCAGCGTACCGGCGTCCTCGGCGTTTTCGATGGTTCCCGTCAGGTGAACGTGGCTTCTGGCGGCGACTTTTTTCCAGGCGTCGATCAGGCGCTCGTGGATCGAATTGAACTGGTCGGCGCGTTTCGGAATAATGTGCCGCTCGATCGCCTGTTCCAACCAGGTCCATTGAAACACCGCCGCTTCGAAAATGGAGGTCGGTGTGTCCGCGTTGTATTCAAGCAGCTTCGCGGGACCGCGTCCGTCGAAGCTGAGGTCGAGCCGGCCATAGAGACTGCTTTCGTCGCGGTGCCAGCTTTCGGCGATCAGCGGCCAGAAGGCTTCCGGTATCCTCAATCGCCGGAGATAATTTTCATCGTCGATCGCGTGGCCGACCAGTTCGAGGCACATCGCGTCGATCTCGCCCGACGGCTCCTCGATCTGGCGTTCGATCTCCTCCAGCGTGAATCCGTAATAGCCGCGCTCGTCCCAATAGCGTTCGCCATCGATGGTGTGAAAATCGAAGCCGCATTCTTCCGCAGTGGTGCGCCAGTCGCTGCGTTCGGGACAAATGATGCGCTGCATGGAGGGACGTCAGCCTGTTTCGGGTGGCGGGCGCGCGGTTTGGCGAAACTGGACCAGATGTTAGCCGCCGCCATGCATATGCATATGGCCGTGCTCGTGGAATCGATGTGGCGCCATTCCGAAGCCGCCATAGGTCGCGCGGCAATAGGGCTGACCGTCGGGCCCGGGTAACGGCGTGCGCCCCGGGCCGCAGTCCTTGCGCGGCACCAGGCCCATCGATACCGCGCCGACGGCAGCACTACCCATCATGGTCAAAACGACACGGCGGGAGCGTTTCATGCGGCGATCCTCTGCTTCGACCATCATCGCCGTCATTCAGGCATGTGAGCATGCAGGCGGCAAGCAAAAGCCAGGCGTTTCACGGCATCTTGCGAATGGCGTCCATCGTCAGCCGCCGCCGGAAAAATGCGAAGAGAACGCATGCGCGTACGATCCGAATCCGCCGCGCGTCACCCCGCCGGAACCGGAGTCGGACGAGGTGCCGGACGACGAATGGCTCGATGAGGTATCGCTGCTGTAGAAACTGCTGCGCGACGATCCGCCCGACGATCCGTGGCCGCCACTGGAAGATCCGCGGGGTGGGCACTCAGAACCTGTTTGCAGCCCCGGCGGTGTGGCCATTCCCGGCTGGCCTGGCGGCTGGCAGCTCTCGCGCGGCATCAGCGCGTAGGCGCCGCCGCCAATCGCAAGCGTGCCCATCAGAAGCAGCGCCACATGGTGGGTGCGTTTCACCGGCGGAGCCGGCGGGGCGACGACCGGCTTGCGCATCCCGAATTGCCGATTGGGTTGTTCTGCCATGATCAATAGATCATCGAGGCGGCGTTGAGGGCGCCGGCGGCGAGCGACGCCAGCCCAAGCCAGATCGCGGGCGCGAGTTCGCCGGCCGCGATCCGCCCCGACAGGTTCGGCACCGGTATCTTGACGATGAAATAGACCACGATCTGGACGATCAGCGCGATCGCGCTCCAGATCAGGCAATCCACCACATTGGCGGAATGGGCTATGGCGCTGACCACCGGCAGCACGAAGCCGAGCAGGCTCAAGCCGAGCGCGATCGCCGCCGCCGGGTCGTTGTCGCGGATCAGCTGGAATTCGTCGTGCGGGGTAACGCGGGTGTAGACGAAGAGGTAGGCGACGACGGCGATGATCCCGGTACAAAAGTAGACCAGGAAGGCCGGCAGTCCGGCCAGTGATTGAAGGATCATTGAGAGCGCACCCCAACTCGTCCGACATCAAGGTCGCACGATCCGTCTGTCGGCGCACGCAAGCGGCCGGTTCAATCCCCAAACAAAAACCCCGCCATTTGCGGCGGGGTTCAGTCGGGGAGGCGGGAGCCGGACAAGGCTCCCGGGTGAAGGCTTGATCAGGCGGGAATCCGCTCTTCGACCTCGTGCGGCTCGCGCAGCACATAGCCGCGGCCCCAGACGGTTTCGATGAAGTTGCGGCCTTCGGAGGCGTTGGCGAGCTTCTTGCGCAGCTTGCAGATGAAGACGTCGATGATCTTCAGTTCCGGCTCGTCCATGCCGCCATAGAGATGGTTGAGGAACATCTCCTTGGTGAGCGTCGTGCCCTTGCGGAGCGAAAGCAGCTCCAGCATCTGGTATTCCTTGCCGGTCAGATGAACCCGCTGACCGCCGACCTCGACCGTTTTGGTGTCGAGATTGACCACGAGATCGCCGGTCTGGATCACCGACTGGGCGTGGCCCTTGGACCGGCGCACGATCGCATGGATACGGGCGACCAGTTCGTCCTTGTGGAAGGGCTTGGTCATATAGTCGTCGGCGCCGACGCCGAGACCCTTGACCTTGTCCTCGATGCCGGCGAGGCCGGACAGGATCAGGATTGGTGTCTTGATCTTGGAGACCCGAAGCTGCTTCAGCACGTCGTAACCCGACATGTCCGGCAGATTGAGGTCCAGAAGGATGATGTCGTAATCGTACAATTTTCCGAGGTCGACGCCTTCTTCCCCAAGGTCGGTCGTATAGACGTTGAAGCTCTCGGATTTGAGCATCAGCTCGATTGACTGCGCGACGGCGCTGTCATCTTCTATCAGCAATACGCGCATGCCAGTCCCCTAAATGTCGCCGCTCCGGGCGTCAGGTCGGCCGCACTACTTGCGGCACTCAAAACGCCTTTGAACAACTGATTCGGATCCTGACGACGTATGGTTAACAAAATCTGATTCATGTCCGCAAGGTCTTTCAGTGCAATTTTTAACGAATCGCCCTAAGATACTGCATCCAACCAGATTTTTGTATCCGTTCTCGCTCAAGTTCCACATTAGAAGCCGGGCCTAACCGACTCCCGCGACTCTTCCGTCCTAATGACAGTCGAGCGCTTTCTCAGTCACACCAAAGACAGTGACGCAATGATTAACGATGCGGGTAAACACGAGGTTAAGGTCCGGGCCCAAAAGCATGAAAACTTAAGGTTTTCGCAATGAAAGCGCTCGCCGAACAGATCACCGACATCGACGGCGTCAATATATATGGCCGCGTTGTCGGTGTGCGTGGCCTGATGGTCGAGATCGCGGGCCCCATTCACGCGATGTCGGTCGGTGCGCGTATCGTCATCGAGACCGGCGGCAATCGCTTCATTCCATCCGAGGTGATCGGCTTTACTGGCAACAATGCTGTCGTAATGCCGTTCGCTGGCCTTGAGGGGGTCCGGCGCGGTTGTCGCGCGGTGATCGCCAATGCTGCAAGCCAGGTGCGGCCGTCGCCGCTATGGCTCGGCCGGGTCATCAATGCGATGGGAGAGCCGATTGACGGCAAGGGGCCCTTGCCGCAGGGGCCCTCGCCGATGCCCTATCGCAACTCGCCGCCGCCGGCGCATTCGCGCAAGCGCGTCGGTGCGCCGCTAGATCTCGGGGTGAGGGCGCTCAACACCTTCCTGACCTGTTGCCGCGGCCAGCGGCTCGGCATCTTCGCCGGTTCCGGCGTCGGCAAGTCGGTGCTGCTGTCGATGCTGGCGCGCAATGTGGATGCCGATATCACGGTGATCGGCCTGGTCGGCGAACGCGGACGCGAGGTGCAGGAATTCCTGCAGGACGACCTCGGCGACGAGGGCCTGGAGCGATCGGTGGTGGTGGTGGCGACCTCTGACGAGCCGGCCCTGATGCGGCGCCAGGCGGCCTATCTGACCCTGGCGATCGCCGAATATTTCCGGGATGAAGACAAGGACGTGCTGTGCCTGATGGATTCGGTTACGCGTTTCGCGATGGCCCAGCGTGAAATCGGCCTGTCGGCGGGTGAGCCGCCGACCGCCAAGGGCTATACGCCGACCGTCTTCACCGAATTGCCGAAGCTCTTGGAGCGAGCTGGTCCGGGTGTCGGGATCGGCACCATCACCGGCATCTTTACGGTGCTGGTCGACGGTGACGACCATAATGAGCCGATCGCGGACGCGGTCCGGGGTATTCTGGACGGCCATATTGTCATGCAGCGCTCGATCGCCGAGCGCGGCCGTTATCCCGCGATTAACGTTCTGAAGTCGGTCTCGCGGACGATGCCGAAATCGGCCGATCCGCTGTATTTGCCGACCATTACCCGGGCGCGTCAGGTGATGGCGACCTATGCCGATATGGAGGAACTGATCCGGCTCGGAGCCTATCGCGCAGGTTCCAGCGCCGAGGTCGATGAGGCCATCAAGCTGCATGAACCGCTGGAGGGCTTTCTGCGCCAGGCCAAGGACGAAGTAGCCAGTCTGAATGACGGTTACCGGCAACTTGAACGGATCCTCGGGAGTTTGGAAACGGAACGCTAACTTTGTCAGGCCATCATCCCCGGTACACAAATAGCGATACCGGGCCCCTTGAGGGGTGCCGGTTCTGTCCCGCGTCCAGATCGGGACTTCTGGGGAGTATGAGTCGATGAAGTCACGTGAAACGCTGATCCGCCTGAAGAAATTTCAGGTCGACGAGAAGCGCCGCAGGGTTGCCCAGATTGAAGGCATGATCGCCGATTTCCAGCGTATGTCGGTCGACCTCGAGCGCGAAATCCACACCGAGCAGGAGCGTGCCGGGATCAATGACCCGACGCATTTCGCCTATCCGACCTATGCCAAGGCCGCCATCCAGCGCCGGGAAAACCTGACGCGTTCGGCGGATGAATTGCGGATCCAGCTTGAAGACGCCAAGGGCCTGCTGGCTGAGGCGTTCGAGGAACTCAAGAAAGTCGAACTGCTCGACGAGCGCGATCAGGCGCGCGAGCGCGCGGAACAAAACGCCCGCGAGCAGGCCGATCTCGACAGCATCGGCCTGATGCGCTCCCGCATCGGGGCCATCGCCTGACGCCTCTTCAGCGTCGTCGGTTACTGCCATCAAGCCCGGGCCGCGAGGTCCGGGTTTTTCTTTGGCGATCTCCAGATGTCCACAGGGCGGCGTCGCCGACTTGGTAGACCGTTTGGCCACAAGGTATGGTAGGACAGCCCCAGAGGCCGCTCCGGTGTGGACAAAGGCGATGGGAGCATCGCCAATTCTTTAAGGAATTTTAATGCTGACGCCAGCTGAGCTGGTCTGGCTGATTGCCGCCGTTGCCAAGGGGGATCAGGCCGCTTTTGAGCGGCTTTACGCGGCCACGCGCGCGAAACTCTTTGGCGTGGTGCTCCGTATCTTGCGGCGACAGGATCTTGCGGAAGAGGTTATTCAAGAGGCTTACGTCAAGATCTGGAACAGTGCCGGACAGTTCAATCCCGGCGTGTCGTCGCCGATCACGTGGATGGCCTCGATCGCCCGCAACCGGGCCATCGACGTCGTGCGCAAACGCAGCGAGGTTTCGATCGAAGAGGAGCCGGCGGCGATGGAAGTCGCGGCCGATACCCCGGATCCGCTGGCGCGCCGGGAAATGACCGAAGAATTGAAGCGGCTGCTGGAATGCGTCGGCCGTCTGGAGCCGGACCGACAGAAGCTGGTGTTGCTCGCCTATTACAACGGCTGGAGCCGCGAGCAACTGGCGGTGAAGTTCGAGACGCCGGTGAACACGGTGAAGACGTGGCTGCGCCGCAGCATGATGGATATCCGGGAGTGCCTCGGACTTTAGGAGTGCCTCGGATCAGCAGTGCCTTGAGAGGGGCCTTGGACTTTAGGAAGCGTCCCGGCGTTTAGGAGTGTTTTGGACTTTAGATGATGGCCCACAGCGAAGACCATATCGCGCTCGCCGCGGAATACGCGCTCGGCACTCTCGATGCCGATGAGCGCGCGCAGGTCGAAACGATGATGTCCGTCGACGCGGCGTTCGCGGCGATCGTCCATGCGTGGGAGCAGAAGCTTGGCGCCCTGAACCAGATGGTCGGATCGGTCGAGCCGCGGCCGGAAGTGTGGGACAAGATCAAGAACGCGGTCGGACATTCCGAGCCGCAGGCGCCGCTGCAGCTCCCCGAAGCGCCGCCGCCGGCTGCTCCCGTCGTGGAGGCCGCTCCCACCGCCGTCGACACCTCCAATGTCATTCAGTTATCCGCGCAGGCCCGGCGCTGGCGCAATGTCGCGACGTTCACCTCGGCAATCGCTGCAGCTCTTGTGGCGATGATCGCGGTCCAGGTCTATCAGCCCGATTTGCTTCCCGATCGCCTTCGCCCCAAACCAAGAACGCAGGTGGTCGAGGTCAAGCCGCCGGTAACGCCAGTGTCCTCGGCGCAATATGTCGCCGTGTTGCAGAAGGATGGCTCGCCGGCGTTCATTCTCACGGTTGACGGCGCGACCAGGAATTTCACGGTTCGCAAGGTCGGCGCCCAGCCTGAACCCGGCAAGAGTTACGAATTGTGGATCGTGTCGGATCGATTGCAGCGCCCGCGCTCGCTGGGCGTGATCGGAGGCAATGACTTCACGGCGCGCCCGGTGCTGTCATCCTACGATCCCGACATCGTCGACAAGGCGACCTATGCGGTGACAGTTGAGCCCGAAGGCGGCTCGCCGACGGGCGTTGCGACCGGACCTATTGTCTTCACCGGCAAGCTGATCGAAGCCGTTCCGCCGGCCACGCCCGCGCCTCCGCCGGCTCGCTGAAACCGGCGCATCTCACTTTATTTGAGCATGACCTTTTCGAAAAACCGGTTGCCGCTTTTCCGGATCATGCACCAGGCCAAAGGGCATTCTAGATCGCGGGCCTCCCCGTTTTCGGAGGAGCCTCTCTCGCCTCTTCCTCCGCCAACAGCTTGAGCAGGACTTGTCGCTCCGTTTCGTTGTGCGTCTCCGCGAGGCGTTTCTTGAAGAGAGCCAGGTTTTCGCGGTGGATGAACTTATCCATAACGACCTCCCGAACGTCGGATCAGAGTTTCATTCTGGCTCCCGCGGTCTGGAAATGTCGAGTGACAACTTCATGTCTTTTCCAAAACGGCCGCGCTGCACCGACAAAAAGAAAACGCCCGTGGGGAGCGGGCGTTTTCGGTAGTCGACTTGGGGTAGTCTTGGGGTAGTGGGGTCTTCTACATACTCACGTGGCGACTTTGGGGGGCTGTTAAAGAGCCGCGTGAATTCACAAAACTCGTTAGCGGACTACGGATGCGTTGGAACTCGTCACCGTTACGGCCTTGCCCGCCTTGAGGACACGCGCGGTCTGGGTGTATCCGTCGTCCGAATTGCTGCGAGCCGAGATGCCGAAACCGGCCACCGCGATACCGGCAACGAGCGCGACGACCACAATCTTTAGATGGGTCGTGCGGTCGACGCTGTAAAACGAGTGGTTCATTCCAGGCTCCTGCAGTCGTCTTGGCCCTGCGATGTTGTCGACATCATCCGCTTGCAGGTTCAATTTCTCAACGCTGCAAACGTGGTGATTCGGCATTTAGTTCCGAAGAGGTGATCACAAAGCAGTGATAAGACGTGATCCTTCGCGATCAAAAATCGGATTTTTGGCGCCAAAACACGAATTAATGAATTATTACAACAAGTTACCATTTTGGGCGGTTTTGAGGCGCCAAATGGTACCGGTCCGCGGACGTTAATAAATTATTTGCCTGTGGCGAAAAAGCACTGGCCGTCGACGCTGATTTGCACCCCGTCAGCGGGATACCGCGGCGGTCGAAGCGGTCCAGCCGTAGCCCGGCCGGCCATGATGGAAGCCATTCGAAAATGGTGCATCGAGAGGCAGTTCCTCGAGCCGCGCCAATGCCTCCGCGACATTCAACGCTCCGTCTAGGACGCCGCGAAAGACGCTCGCGACCCGCACCATGTCGCAAGTATGCGGCGACAGCCGGTAGCGAGAAACGCCTGCGGCCTTGAGAGCCGGAATTTCCTGCACGAGATTGAGATACTCGTAGGACAAGGTCTGCACGCCATTGGCGACAAGAAAGGGTGTCTGCTCGAGCGTTTTAAGGATCAGCCCGTCGGGATCGTTCTCGCAGACGAACCGGCATGTGTCCTTGGTGCGACCGTGCGCGCGGGCATGATAGCATCGCGCCGAAAGCGCGAGCGACTGACGGCCAAAGACCTGAACTTCGATGGTCACATTCTCGGGCCGCGCGGCGGCGCAGAGGACGCCGATAGCCGCAAACGGCAGCTCGATCGGGACGCAGATATTCCGCGCGCCCTTGGCCGCCAGGAAACGCAAGGTCTCCTCGTTATAGACGTTCATCAACGGGCCGATGCAATGAGGGCGCCCGCGCAGATGGAACGCCGCCGAGGCGTCGTTTGCTTCGACCAGATCAGACGTCGTGCCGCAGACTTCGCTGACCAGGTTACGGTCGGCCCGCGAAGCCGTTTCGCCCAGCGTCGAGTGCACAACGGTCTTGGCGGCGGCGCGCAGCCGCGCGCTGACGGCTTCGTAGTAATCCGCGAACAGCGGCGCGCGTTTGGAGCAGATGGTTTCGCCGAGATAGACAACGGATACCGGCGCTTCGTCGGCGATCCGGAAATAGAAGTCGCGCCAGCTTTCGGGCGGCCAGTTGAACAGGTTTGGGCCAAGCGTCAGCTCGGTTGGCTTGCCGTTCATGCCCTTCATCTCCAGCTCTTGCTCTGAAAGGCGCCCTGGGTCTCCTTGTGGCCCTCGGTCAACGCGATCAGGTCGGTCAGCGACGGCTCCTTGCCCGCCATGATCTCGTCCACCGCCTGGCGGAAGGCCGCCACGACGGATTTGACATAGGCGCGGCTGCGCTGGCGTCCTTCGATCTTCAATGCGGTGACGCCGGCGCGCATCAGATCGGGCAGCAGGGCCGAGAGGTTCAGCGAGCGCGGCTCTTCAAAGGCGTAATAGGGCTGCCGCTGGGCCGAGCAGGAATATCGTCCCTTGCAGATGGTCGGATAGCCGCCGTTCTCGCCGCAACCATATTGATCGATGACGAACGACCCCAGGCGTGTTGTCAGCGTGCCGTCGGCTTCCTCTTCGTAGCGGACCTCGGCCGCGGGCGAACACACGCCGTCCATATTGGTCGAAATGCCGGTCACGTAATTTGTCAGGCTGCAGCGGCCTTCGGCCATCATTCCGATATTTCCAAATACGAACGCTTCGATCTCGCAAGGAATCTGCCGGTGAATATCGGCAATCTCGGCGACGGTCAGAATGCGCGGCAGCACAACACGCTTGATCCCGAATTCCTCGACATGGAACCGGATCGCTTCCGGCGACGATGCCCCGGCCTGCACGGATAAATGCAGGCGCAATTGCGGGTACTCGCGCGAGGCGTAGGCCGCGACACCCATGTCGGCGACGATGATCGCGTCGACCGAAACCGAGGCGGCAATCCCGACCGCGTCTTTCCAGAGCTGGAATTGGCCGGCCGGCGGAAAGGTGTTGACAGCCAGCAGAACTTTGCTGCCTCGCGCGCGGGCGTAGTCGACCGACTTTCGCAGCTCGTCGGGCGAAAAATTCAGGCCGGGAAAGTTTCGTGCATTGGTCGCGTTCTGGAGGCCGCAATAGACGGTGTCCGCCCCGGCATCGACCGCGGTGCGCAGGCTGGCCGGTGTCCCGGCCGGGCAGACCAGTTCGGGGCGCCGGGGGACGGCATCGTCATTCATGGTTTTTTCCTCTGCCACCAAGTTTTCCTCTGCCACCAAGCCTTCGCAAATGTGAAACCGACATCGCAGCGACGCCGGAGAGCGGACCGAAAGCCCTGGTGATGCTTTCCACGATCCCGCCGTCGACATCGTCGAGCGCGTTGCGCAGGGCGACGACGGCTTCGGTGTCTCCCGTGACGCGCAGCTTGCGCGGGAAGAACAGCGCATCGCCATCGAGCGAGCCGTCGATCAGGTCGAAAAGATTCAGAAACGAGCCCGCGATGCACGCATGCGGATAAGGCGCGCTGCCGCGGCGCCAGGCGCTTAGCGCCGGCGCGTCGGGTCTCGGTCTCAATACCAGTACGAACGGAAGATCGGTCGGGTCGATGACAAAGGACTTCAGCGCATGCGGCCCGAGGCGTGAAAAGACATCGGGCTGCGCTCTCGCAACCTGGGTGCCGATGAGAGTGAGAATAGGTTGCAGGAGCGGAAGAGGCAGGAAGCGCAGCAGCGGAAGAGGCCAGGGAAGATCGGGTGCGCGAGGCGAAGCCAACATGCGGCCTCAGTAACGCCGCGCTACTTCGACAGCAAGCGCGTCACGCGCAGTCTTGAACAATTCCAGCAATGAATTTTCTGCGCATGACACGCAACTTCAATTGCAGGAGATCAGCGCAAAGCTCACACGCTTCCGACGGTCTTCAACCGCGCGCGCGGATGAATTTCCGCCTGCGACAGCACGGTGGTTTGCGACCTGAAGCGCTCGACCAGCGATCGCACGAATGGGCGGATCGACGCCGAAGTGACCAGTACCGGCGCCTCGCCTTCGCGGGCGGCCTGCTCGAAGCGGTCGCGCACCGCGGTCATGAACTCCGACAGTTTCGAGGGCTGCATCGCGAGGCTGCGTTCCTCGCCCTGGCCGATCAACGACTCGGCGAAGGCCTGCTCCCATTTTGCCGACAGCGCGATCAGCGGCAGGTAGCCGTTGTGGGTGGTGTTCTGCGCGCAGATCTGCCGCGCCAGCCGGGCCCGAACATGTTCGACCATCGTCGAGGGATTCCGCGAGAACGCCAGCGCGTCGGCGATGCCTTCGAGAATGGTCGAGAGATCGCGGATCGAGATCCGCTCGGCCAGCAACAGTTGCAGCACGCGCTGGATGCCGGACACCGTGACCTGGCTCGGCACGATGTCCTTGATCAGTTCGCCCTGCTCCTTCGGCAGATCCTTCAGGAGTTTCTGCACTTCCCCGTAGGACAGCAGATCCGACATGTTGTTCTTGAGCAGTTCGGTGAGATGGGTCGAGAGCACGGTGGCGGCGTCGACCACGGTATAGCCTTTCAGCGAGGCTTCCTCTTTCAGGCTGGCGTCGACCCAGGTCGCCGGCAATCCAAAGGTCGGCTCGATGGTGTGAATGCCGGGCACCCCGACCTGGTTTCCACCGGGGTCCATGACCATGAACTGGTTCGGCCAGATCTTGCCGGTGCCGGCGTCCACTTCCTTGATCTTGATGACGTAGGTGTTGGCCTCGAGCTGCACGTTGTCGAGAATGCGCACCGCCGGCATTACGAAACCCATTTCGATCGCGAGCGAGCGTCGCAGCGCCTTGATCTGCTCGGTCAGGCGGTCGGTGCCGTCGGGGCCGTTCACCAGCGGCAACAGCGCATAGCCAAGCTCGATCTTGAGATCGTCGATCTTCAGCGCGTTTGCGATCGGCTCTTCCGCGGCAGCCGCAGCGGCGGCGGCTGCGACATCCGGAGCCGCCGCTGCGACGGCTGCGGCTGCCGAGGTGGCATGATTGCGTTTGCGGGCCGATAGCGCCAGAGCCGCTGCCCCGCCGCCGAGCGCAAGGAATGGGATCATCGGAATACCCGGCAGCATCGCCAGCACCAGCATGACGCCGGCCGACATGCCGAGCGCCTGCGGATAGCCGGAAAGCTGCTTCATCAGCGCCTTGTCGGCGGCGCCGCTGACGCCGGCCTTCGAGACCAGCAAGCCCGCCGCGGTGGAGACGATCAGAGCCGGGATCTGGGTGACAAGGCCGTCGCCGACGGTCAACAGCGTGTAGGTGCGCGCGGCTTCGCCAAAGCTCAGGCTTTGCTGGGCCACGCCGATAATGATGCCGCCAATGATGTTGATGAAGACCACGAGAAGACCCGCGACCGCGTCGCCGCGCACGAATTTCGAGGCACCGTCCATCGCGCCGAAGAAGCCGCTTTCGTCTTCCAGCGCCTTGCGGCGCTCCTTGGCGACCTTCTCGTCGATCAGGCCGGCGGAAAGGTCGGCGTCGATCGCCATCTGCTTGCCTGGCATGGCGTCGAGGTGGAAGCGCGCGGCGACTTCGGCGATGCGCCCCGAGCCCTTGGTGATGACGACGAAGTTCACGATCACCAGGATCGCGAACACGATAATTCCGATTACGAAATTACCGCCCATCACGAAATTGCCGAAGGCTTCGATGACGTGGCCGGCGGCGGCCGTGCCTTCATGGCCCTTCGACAGGATCAGCCGCGTGGAAGCGAGATTGAGCGACAACCGCAGCATGGTCGAAATCAACAGGACGGTCGGAAATGCCGAGAATTCCAGCGGCGCCTGGATGAACAGCGACGTCATCAGGATCAGGATCGACAGCGTGATCGAGATCGCAAGAAACAGGTCGAGTACGATCGAGGGCAGCGGCAGGATCAGCACCACCAGGATGGTGAGAATGCCGAACGCCAGCGCCAGATCGCCGCGCTTCAAGATGGCGCCGATTTCACCGAAACTGGGAAACCCACCCGCCGGCGCCGTACCCTGACCTGCCGTGATATCGACCATGGTAGCTGCTTCCCCCCGTGAATGCCGCTCGCGGGCGCCAAACGTCTGCGCGGCGGCCGAAGGGCCACCGTTTCGAAAGTGAGGCACCGCACTGGCGTCCACGGGTACTCCCCCGTTTTACGCGGCTGACGACACTCAAACTTCACTCGGCAATTTTTGCCCGGTTTATGGTTAGGAAAGGGTTAACGGGGCGGTGGCCCGCCGTCATTCCGGGGCGATGCGAAGCATCGAACCCGGAATCTCGCGATTCCGGGTTCCCCGCAGCCGCGGAAGCGCGGAACGACATCTGTGTCGCAATATGGCTAGTTGCACCGCATCTGCATGCCCAATATCGCGCCATGCTGGTTGACCCGAAGGCTGGGCGGGACGAAGTTGCCCCCGTGCACGCTCCCTCCGATTCATCCCGAAAGCCGGCTGCCTTCACCCCCGATTCCGCTCAGGCATGGGTGAGGCTCGCGCTTGCGGTCGTGATCGGCTCGATCGGCAGCGTAGGCATGTGGTCGGTGGTGGTGGTGCTGCCGGTGGTGCAGCCCGAATTCGGCGCCACCCGCGGCGCGGTATCGCTGGCCTTTACCCTCACCATGCTCGGCTTCGGCCTTGGCGGCGTCGTCACCGGCAAGATCACCGACCGCTTCGGCATCGTCGCGGCGATGGCGCTCAGCATCGGCTTTCTCGGCACCGCCTATGTTCTCGCCGGGCTTTCGACCACGCTGTGGCAATTCATCCTGGTGCATTGCCTGATCGGGCTCGGGACCTCGGCGACATTCGGCCCGCTGATGGCGGAAGCCTCGCACTGGTTCGAGCGCTATCGCGGGCTGGCGGTGACCATCGTCGCCAGCGGCAACTATGTCGGCGGTACCATTTGGCCGCCGCTGGTCAATTGGGGAATCCAGACCACCGACTGGCGGCACACCCATATTGCCATCGGGATTTTCGTCGTGGTGGCGATGACGATCGTGCTGCTGGTGTTGCGCGCCCAGATCGGCGTGGCGACCCAGCGAAATCACGAGAATGCGCCGCCGCCGCGGGTCGATCTCGGCCTCTCGACCAATACGCTGACGGTGATGCTGGGCATCGCCAGTATCTCCTGCTGCGTGGCGATGGCGATGCCGCAGGTCCACATCGTCGCCTATTGCGGCGATCTCGGCTACGGCGCGGCGCGCGGCGCCGAGATGCTGTCGCTAATGATGGCGTTCGGCGTGGTCAGCCGGATCGGCTCGGGATTTCTCGCCGACAAGATCGGCGGCATCCGCACCTTGCTGATCGGATCGGTGGCGCAAGGCTTTGCGCTGTTGTTCTATCTGTTCTTCGACGGCCTGACGTCGCTCTACATCATCTCCGCAATGTTCGGCCTGTTCCAGGGCGGCATTGTGCCGAGCTATGCCATCATCGTCCGTGAATCGATGCCGGCGTCCGAGGCGGCAACGCGGGTCGGCATCGTGATCTTTGCCTCGGTGTTCGGCATGTCGTTCGGCGGCTGGGTGTCCGGTGTGATTTTCGATGCCACCGGTTCCTACGCGGCCGCGTTCCTCAACGGGCTCGGCTGGAACGCGCTCAACATCACCATCATGGTGTCGCTGTTAATCCGCGCGCGGCAGCGGCTGGCGATGGCGTAATTTTCACACCGCCTGACCTGCCTTCAGGAGTGAACAGCCGGTGATCTTCAGGCTGCCGTCCGGCTGCTGCTCCAGTGTGTATAGCGCTTCCCACGCCTCGCCATTGGCATCGACGATGTGAACGCGCTGCGCGATCTGGCCGTTCGAGACCCGCGCTTCGCCGAACTCAAAGCTCCTGTGGCGATAGACCGGGGCGTAGCCTTGCTGGACCATGGACAGGAAGATATCGGCGCGCGGGAAGATGTCGTGGATGGCCGGCGCGGCGTAGGAATAGGCCGTCGCGGCATCATCACGGCCAAACGCTTCGACCTGCGAGCGGATGACGCCTTGTGCTGCGGCGACATCGTCCGCGGCGCGGGCGGGGAGGGCGAGGGCGGTCAAGAGTGCCGCCAGCAGGACAAGTGCGCGCATGAGGAGGCTCCCTGGTGGATGGTCCCAGCTACGTTGTTCGAAAGTTGCACTTGGGTGAAAACGTCTGCAAGGCAGCACGGCCACTCATTTCCGCTCCGACGACCACGGAAAATTTACATACTGGTCGCGGGTGTCGTAGCAGATGTTGCCGTACATCTTCAGATAGGCGGCCCGGCGCGCCGTATCGTGATAGACGGCGCCGGGATCGGCGAGGTCGGCTTCATATTGCCCGATATTGGCCTTGGTCAGCGCGGTCGGAAGAATATCCATGGCCTGCGGGATGGTCTTGCCTTCGAGCCAGTCGGCGGCGTGCTGCCCCATGGCGTAGCCGAACACAGGAGAGGCGAGGCTGACGCTGATCTTGTAGGGCGTGCCACCCTTCTTGAGTTCGGCAACGGCTTCGGGCTCGCCGTCGATGCCGCCAAGAAACTGGTCGGGCCGGGCCTTGCCGGCGGCCCTCAGTGCCGCCAGCGCTCCGAGCACGACGGTATCGGCGCCGAGCACGACATCGACCTCCGGGTGCGCCAGCAGGATGGTCGTCATGGTGGCGAAGCCGCCGTCCTTGTTCACTGGATTGGGCGAGATGTCGGCGACGATGGTGACGCCCGGGATGTCCTTGAGGGAATCGCGCATCGCGACAAAGCGTGGCGCGAGGAACTCCAGGCTGTCCTGGGTGAGCAGCGCGACCTTGGCTTTGCCGCCGAGGCGGCCCTCGATATACGCCTTCGCCGCATCGCCCAGCACCTTGCCGGTCAGATATTGCGGAGCATTGAGCAGGGAGGTCGCCGGTGGCGGCACCACCGTGCCGACATAGCCGCCGGCCCATATGATTTCCTGGAGGTCGCGGCTCAAGGACGACGGATTGACCGGCGACGTGACCACCCCGCCCACCCTGTCGGCGAGAAGCGCGTGAACCTGCTCGGATTGCCTGGCCTCGTCATTGTTGGCGGCGACGAGCCGATAGGTCAGGCCGCGATTTCGCGCCGCCAATGCCACCCCGTGATCGACGCCCTGCATGAATTCGCGCTGATTGTCCTGCGCGAACGCCAGTGTCTTCGCAAGGCCCGGAGGTGCGCTGCAGATCGGAGCGTTGGGATCGAACGACGCAAACACCCTCGGCACGGTGATGCCGGGCGGACCGTCTTGCGCGCGCGACTCCACGGCACCGCTTGCAAGCAGACCGATCGCCAGCCGTGAGGTGAACTGGATCAATCCGATCCAGCGGCGTCCCGGCGAACTCTCCCGATTGGATACCATGCCAACTCCCCCCAGCCGGACCTGGTTTGGTCCGTCCAGCCGGCGCGATACTAATAACCGCGGCGGCGGTCTTGGTTCCCCACGCCCGCACAGGACACCGCTGCAGCGATGAAAATATGTCGGGGCCGCACGGCCAGCAGCGATGGCCCGGGCACCTTGGCTCACGCCGGCAAAGCTTCCGCAAGTTTCAGTTCGCGCGGCAGAACGATGCGAAATGTTGTCCCCTTGTCGAGTTCGGAGGTCACGATGATTTCGCCGCCGAGGTTGCGGACCACGGCCTGCACGTAGGCGAGGCCGATGCCTTCGCCGGGCTGGTCCTGGTCTCCCGAACGCTTGAACAATTCGAACACGCGGTCGCGGTCGCGCTCGGCGATGCCGCGGCCATTGTCCGCGACCTCGATGCTGATCCTGTCGGGCCCGGCGGCGCGGGCCCGCACGTCGATACGCAACGGCCGCGCTTTGGCGCGATATTTGACGGCATTGTCCAGGAGGTTGCCGAAGATCTGCTCGAGCGACAACCGGTCGTTCAGGATCGAGGGAATATCGAGCTTGAGGCTGATTTCGCCGCTGGCCTCCGAAAGCTGATGCTGGATCGCTGCGGCGCTGGCATCGATCACATCCTTGAGCGCGATGCGCTCCGGCCGCAGCGTCCGCCGGCCCTCCCGCGACAGCTTCATGATCGCGCTGATCAGATGATCCATCTTGTTGGTGGAGGAGCGGATGAAACCGATTGCTTCCGGCAGATCCTCGGTCATGGCGAGGCGGGCATCCCTCAGCAGGGGATCGGCGGGCTCGCCGCCGGCGCCCGACCGATCGACCAGCGCCTGCACGCTTTTAAGGCCGCCTTCAAGTTCCCCGGTGAAGCCGACGATGCTGACCAGCGGCGCCCGCAGATCGTGGCTGATGATGTGGACGAAGCGCTGGATTTCCTGATTGGCCTGGGCGAGATCGGCCGTCCTTGCCTTTACGCGCTGCTCCAGGCCGGCGTTCAGGATGCTGACCTCGTCGCGCGCGCGGCCGAGTTCGCTGGTGTAGCGCAGAACCGTGATGGCGGCGCCGCCGACCACGATGACGATGACGATGCCGCCGACGATCGAAAACCAGCGCAACAGACTGGCGTTGGTTTTCTGCTCGCCGACGCCCGTGGTCAGGCGCTCGTCGGCGGCGCGGATGATGCCGGAAAAGAACACGTTGGCTTCGTCCATCAGCGCCTTGCCGCGATTGCTCCGGACAATGGCGAGCGCGTCGGCGTCGCGGCGATCGCGCTTCAAGGCAATGCTCTGGTCCATCTCATTGAATTTTTCATGGATGATGGTGGTCAGCCGCGCCACCGAGGCGTCGGCGCCCCGATAGGCTGCGGCCATCCGGTTCACTTCCTCGAGCTGCCGCAGCGCCAGCGCCTTCGCGGTATTGTAGGGAGCGAGATAGATCTCGTTTCCGGTGAAGAGAAATCCGCGCTGGCTGGATTCGGCGGTCTGCACCGCGTTGCGCAGATCGACCGCCGAGCCCCGCGCGTCGCGCGCCTCGATCACTTCGTTGAAGTAGACCTGCGCGCGCGCGCCGAGCCAGAACGTCATCCCGACTATGCCGAGCAGCGCCAGCAATCCGACAAGGAGCAGGGCGGTCGTCGACTGCACGAAAAAGCGGCTGGTGATCGGCATGGCCTGAAAGCCATGCCCGATATTTCATATCCGCACTATAGCTTTTGCGGTTCCCGCGCCGAGCCGCAGAAAGCAACACCGGGAACCGGGCCGCGACGCGGCCCGGCGCTGGTCGGGTCAGAGGACGCTCTTGTAGCCCTCCGGATCCGACAGCCTGAACGAGGGCACGAAAGGATTGGTTTTTCTGGTGTAGAGGTTCTGCAAATCCGGTTCCGGGATCTTCACCAGCTTGCTGTCCGGCAGATCATCGCCTTGGCCGTGTTTCCAGGCGCTTTCCCACAAAACCGCCAACGCGTGCGAGCCGGCAGCGATGGTCTGAATGGTTCTCGGCCCCAGCGCATCCCACATGCGGTCGAATTTGCCCTGGCCTTTCGAGTTGCGCCATACCTCAAGCACCTCTTCGGGCGACAGCAAATCCACGGTGCTCTTCATCAGTTGCAGCACGAATTTGGCGGCGTCCTTGCCATTGGGGCCGATCAGTTCGCGAGGTGTGACCTTCCGATCGATCGCGTCCACGCCGTCGAACAATTCTTCGGCCTTGCGGTCGATCAGTTTGGTCTCGTAGTCGGCGTGCACCGCGGACTCGGATGGGTCGGCGCCATGATGCAGGAAGGAAATGTGCAGCGGCTGGCAGGCGTCGCCGACGTAATGCGCCATGGTGCCGCCGGCCACGAGGAATTCGTCCACCTTGCCATTGCTCAGGGACGCGATCATCTGCTTGTACATTTGCCAGACGCGGAACGGCAGCGCGCCTTCTCGTGGCCGCAGTTCCTCCTGGCCGTCCCGGTTGGTATGAAACACCGGCTTCGCCTTGTCCATCTTCCGGTCGAAATCGAGCCAGACATCGACGTCGATATTGTTATCGTTTTCCAGGCTGAGTTGCAGCAGCGTCTTGCCGCCGAAGACGGCACGATCCGAACTCGTCGATGTCGCTGAAGTGGTTGAACTCGTCATCCGGCCGGGTGGTGCGCCAGATGATGTCGGCGACATCCGCCAGCGGCACGAAGTCGTGGGTGAATTTGCCAGTCACGCCATCTCCGGAAATCAGCACCTCGTTGGTCTCTCCGAGGCTGGACTGATTGGCCTTGAGCAGCCGCGCCAGCTTGGCGTTGCCGACCAGGTCGGCGGCCCGGAAGCCGATCTTGAAGTGACCGGTCTTGCCCCAGGTGTAGGGCTGATCGACATTCCAGCCTCGAACCAGATCGACATCGAGTAACCGGCACACATTTCCGAGGCCGGTCGCGAGGCCATAGCCCATCGAGGTGCGCTGGGCGCCGGTGACGAATTCGTGGGCACCCCAGGTGATCGCGAACGGACGCAGCCCGTCGGGCGTATCCAGCGAAAGCACCGCGCCGGAATTGCCGTGTCGGATCACCGCGGTCTCGTACGCGCTCGGGCCGATCAAAAAGTCGGACACATATTCGATGCCGCCCATCGCCCGATAGCGGTAGAACAGCGCGCTCACCTGCCCATAGATCTGGCCGGACCCCGCGCCGAACCCGCGCACCCTGGTGCCGATGACGGAGAGGCCCAGATTATTGACGTTCAAATCCGCGATCGGCCCGAGCCGGCCGACCTGAAATACGTCGGTTCGCCAGCGATTGATGTCGTCGATATCGACGAGCCCGACATCGGCGTTGACGAACAAATGCGCGCCAGGCCAGCCGGGATACATGTCCGCGAAAGCGAGCTTGGAGAGCTGCAAATCGCGCGAGGCCGCTCGTCCCACCGCAACGAGATCGCCGCCCAGCCTTGCATAGATGATGCGCCCTGGTTCGCCGGTCACGTGCCGGTTGGTCAGGCCGTAATACTTGCTTCCATCGCTCACCAGGCAGCCGACGGTGGCGATGTGTTCACGCCCCTGCACCCGGACTTCAAGCGGGAACCCGCCGCCGATGACGCTGGTCGGATATCGGATCTCATTGCGCACGGGAGCGTCGGCGGGCTCGAGGTCCCGCCGCGCCTCGACGATGCATACCGGCACCGCGCCGCCGTCGGGCAGATAGAGCGTCTTCGGCACCACGGCGCCCGGCGATCTGGAATCCACCAATTCCTTTTCGGATTGCCAGCGGTCGACAAACACCAGAACGCACGGCCATGATTTTTCCAGATCGACTTCGGAATTCGCCAGCGTCCTTACCCCTCTGACGCCATTCGCATCGGGCGTGTCGAAGCCGGGTTTGCGGATCAGATAACGGCCGACGGCGGTGGCGACGACGTTCGGATGATTGGAGAGGAACACGTGATACTGTTCTCTTGCCTGCAGCAGATCGGTGATATTGAGATGATTGAAACCTGTCATCATTGCGGTAGCGAAGGCGTCATCAGGCATTTGCTATCCTTCCAATCATGCGGGCTGGCTCACATGATCCAGTCCAAAATTCCATTTCGTTTTAAGAATGAACGCTCCTCATCTTCACCGATAAATGCTGCACCGGTATGAAACCCCCGCCGGGAAACAGACGAAAAGAATTCAGGTCCAGAAAATTTTCGAAACCGGATAGCGCCGCAACATACGGCAGCAATCCTGCGCGTGCGGACAGGCGGATTCATTCGGACGCCGGCCGGCTTCGCCAATGTCGATGACATCCACGTAAACCCGCTGAGGCGCCAGCGATTCTCGCACGAACGCCCTGTCTGCTTGCACTACTCAAAGTAGTGTGGCGATCGTTCGCAAGATGTGAAGTGGCTCACAACGGGAGAAAAATTATCTGCGGTCAACGGGTCGAATACAAAAGGTCCTCCGTTAGACAGGCCGTTGCGTTCATCGTATCCTGCCGCGATCATTGGCCGATCGCGCCGGCATTTGAACAATTTGTTTGGCGGGGAGAACAAGCCCAATGTCGACAACCATTGAACAGGCGTCACCCTGGCTGCAGGGAAGAGCCTTGGCGTCGTGGCGGGAAGAATTCGATCGCCGCGGCTACCTTGTCTTCGAACGCGTTCTTGCGCCCGACCGGGTGACGGCGATCCGCGCCGCGCTGGCGCCGTTCCTCGCGCGCGATCTCAAAGGCCGCAACGATTTCGAGGGCACAAAGACCAACCGGGTCTATGCCATGCTGGCCAAGTCGCCGCTGTTCGCAGAGCTTGCGATCCATCCGCTGGCGCTGGCTTTCGCCGAAGCCGAACTTGGAGAAAGCTGCTTGCTGTCGGCGATGCTTGCGATCAACCTTCATCCCGGAGAAACCGTGCAGCCTTGGCATTTCGACGACGGCGGGGTCAAGCTGCCGCGGCCGCGTCCGGCCTTTGGCCTCAGCGCGTTCTGGGCGATCGACGATACGACGGAATTGAATGGAAGCACCGAAATCATTCCGGGAAGTCACCTGTGGGACGAACAGAGGTTCGAGGGAGCGGCGAAGCCGGCCGACTTCATCAACGCGGCGCCGCCGCATGCTGCTCCCGATTTCGCCAGTCGGCCGGACGCCGTGAAGCTCGTGATGCCGTCGGGATCGCTGGCGATCACCAAGGGAACACTCTGGCATCGAGGCGGCGCCAATCGCTCGGATCGGCCGCGTCTGATCATCACGCCGCAGTATTGCGCGGGCTGGGTCCGGCAGCTTGAGAACATGGCTCTGGCCGTCCCTCGGGAGGTGGCGGAAACATTGCCGGAGCGCGCCCGTGAACTGATCGGCTATTCGATCCATCCGCCGTTCATGGGATATGTCGACGGCGTTCATCCCAGGCGGCTGCTGCGGACGCAAGCGGTGTGACGGGTCCGCGAGGCGCTTGGCCGGTCGGGTCTCTGTTATGTTCTCATTCGAACGGATGATATGAGCGATGTTCGTTCGTTCAGATTGACCGCTTCCATCTGCACCCTTGTCGATTTTCACCGTCAAGTGATGGCCGGGAAATGGTGTCAGGAAAATAGCTCTTTGAAAGTCCGTCACGCTTCCGTATCAAGCGCGCTGTCAAACCGACGAATTATTTCCCGGAGCCTCTGATGTCCATTCGCTGCCTGCTCGCCGCATCGCTTGTCTTAAGCTGCCTGTCGGCAACGCCAATGAAGGCGGCCGGGTCCGCCACACCGGGGGCTTCGAGCCATCGGGCGACGACCTACAAGACCGTTGTGGTCAACGGCCTGAATATTTTCTATCGCGAGGCGGGGCCCAGCAACGCGCCGGCCATCCTGCTGCTGCACGGCTTTCCGTCATCCTCGCGGATGTTCGATACGCTGATGCCGTTGCTCGCCGATCGCTACCATCTGATCGCGCCGGATTATCCCGGCTTCGGAAATTCGGAGGCGCCTTCGCCGGAGCAGTTCTCCTATACGTTCGATGCGCTCGCCGAAACCGTCGACGCGTTCGCGCAGGCGATCCACCTCGATCGTTACGCGCTCTATCTGCAGAACTACGGCGGACCGGTCGGCTACAGAGTCGCGGTCGCGCATCCCGAGCGGGTGACGGCGCTGATCATCCAGAACGCGGTGGCGCATGAGGAGGGGCTCGGCCGATTGCAGGCCGTTCGCAAGGGTTTTTGGGCCGACCGTGCCGCCAACGAGGACAAGTACCGCGCAGGCCTTGCCTCGCTCGACGTCGCGCGGCTCCGGCATGTCAACGGCTCGCCGCATCCGGAGCGCTACAATCCCGACCTCTGGAAAGACGAAGTCGCGTTCCTGGCCCGCCCCGGCGAGGCCGATATCCAGTCGGATCTGTTTTACGACTTCCGCAACAATCTGACCGCCTTTCCGGCCTGGCAGGAGTGGCTGCGTCAACGCCGGCCGCCAACCCTGATCGTGTGGGGCCGCTACGATCCGGTGTTCGATGTCGCCGAGGTCGCAGCGCTGAAGAAAGACCTGCCCAAGGCGGAGGTGCACCTGTTGGATGCCGGGCATTTCGCGCTGGACGAGTCCGCAAGCGATGTCGCGCGGCTGATGCGCGGTTTTCTGGGACGGTTGTCGCCCAGGCCGCGCAGCGCAACCGGCGCGCCTATCTGAAAGTCCGGGCTACGCCTCGGCCACTGCGTCGCTCCACGGCTGGAATATTTCGGTGGCGCCGCTGTTGGTCGTACCGTCGCGCAGCACCACGCTCGGGCAGGCGAACTTCATCGGGAAGGTCTGTACCCGGGCTTCTTCGTAATCGAACCGCGCTCGCAGCGCGTCTCGTGCCGGTGCCGGCAGGCGGACGTCGCCGATCACGACCGCGCCTTCGCTGGCGTCGATGCGCGGCGCGTGGATCGCGGCATCCAGATCCATGCCATAGTCCATCACGAAGGAAAGCAACTGCGTCACCGCCGGCAGAATGCGCCGGCCGCCCGAGGCGCCGACAGCCAGCCGCCTTCCATCGGCCGCCTGCGCCAGCACCGGGGTGTAATTGGTCAGACAGCGCTTGCCGGGCGCCAGCGAATTGGGCTCGCCGGGTGTCGGATCGAACCACATGATGCCGTTGTTCATGAGAACGCCGCTGTGCGGCAGCACGAACCTGGAGCCGAAGGTCGACAGCAGGGTTTGCGTCACCGCCGCCATGTTGCCGTCGCGGTCCACGGCCGAAAAATGCGTGGTGCAGGCCGGCGCCAGATGCTCGGCGCCCAGTGCGCGCCGTCCGTCGGCATCGCCCATGTCCTGCAGGCGTTCCCGGTAGGCCGATTGCAACGCCAGCGCATAGGCTGTGTAGGCCGCTGCATCCGGCGCGCCGCGCTCGGGCTGCAAGGTCTCCTGCAGCAGGCGCAAGGCATGCGCCATCGTCGGTCCGCAGGTCAGCTCCGGCGTCGCGTAGACATTGCCACCGCGATAGGGAATGGCCAGCGGCTCGCGTGCATAGGCGCGGAAGGAAGCGAGGTCTTCGACCGACAGCGCGCCGCCGCCCGCCTGCACATCGGCCGCGAAGCTGCGCGCCAGATCGCCCTGGTAGAAGTCGCGCGGTCCCTGTTCCGCCAGATGCGCCAGAGTGGCCTTGAGCTTGTCCTGCGGCAGCCGCACCGTGGACTTGATTCCCCATTGCGCATTCGGCGGCAGGCCGTCCTGCAGATAGGCGGCCGCGCTCGCTGGATAGCGCCGCAGGTCCGCGGCCGAGCTCGCGATCATCAGGGTGGTCCACCAGTCGACCGCGAGACCTTTGTCCGCCAGCGCAACGCAGGGGCCCAGCAATTCCCGCCAGGACAGCTTGGCGTGGCGGCGATGGGCTTCCTCCATGCCCGCGACCACGCCCGGCACGGCGATCGAGCCCGGACCATGAATATTGCGGTCATCCTTCACTCGCGGCCAGGGGAAGATGTCGGAGGCGGCGCCATCGCCGGTCAGCGGATAATCCGCAGGCCGCAGGCCGCCGGGCGCGCGCATGCCATAGTCGATCACCTCATAACGGTCTTCGCGCGCGCGATAGAGCACCATCGCGCCGCCGCCGCCGACGCCGCTCATCCAGGGCTCCAGCACGCCCAGCGCGAACGTGGTCGCGATCACGGCGTCCACGCAGTCGCCGCCCGCCGCCAGCACCTCGGCGCCTATCTCGGCCGCCTTGCGCGATTGCGCGGCGACGATGCCGCCTTTGGAGACCACGGCCGGTTTGCGGATCTGCTGGCCGTTGCTGAACTGATCACTCATGCTGTTGCTTCCGTTGTTCTTGATTAGCTTTGCGAACCTGGCCACCAGGGATACTGGCTCGGCATGTCCTCGGACACCTTGCCGGGAAACGACGGTGACCGCTTCTCGATAAAGGCCTGAACGCCTTCGCGCACGTCCGCATGGCCGCCGCGTTCGACCGACATCGGCTTGTCGATGGCCAACAGCTCGAACGGATCCGGCGCGCCGGCAAAGCGCCACAGCATCTGCCGGGTGAGCGCGATCGAGACCGCGGAGGTTTCTGCCGTCATCTCGCGCGCGATTTCCTTGGCGCGATTCAAGAGCTCCGCCGGCTCGACAATTTCGCTGACCAGACCGCCCTGTCGCGCCTCCTCCGCATCGAAGGTTCGACCGGACAGGCACCAGCGCAACGCCTGCGGCAGGCCTACGAGCTTCGGCAAGAACCACGCGCTGCCCGCTTCCGGGACCAGGCCGCGGCGGGCGAAGATGAAACCGACCTTGGCGCCACTCGCCGCAATGCGAACGTCCATCGGCAAGGTCATGGTGATGCCGACGCCGACGGCCGGCCCGTTGATGGCCGCGATAGAGGGTTTTCGGCAGTTGAAGATCGCCTCGACGAAACGGCCGCCGCGGGAGCCCGAGCTGGCAAAAACACCGGCGCCGTGGGTTCCGGATGTATCGAAGCTCTTGGCCCCACCCGAGACATCGGCGCCCGCGCAAAACGCGCGACCCGCGCCGGTCACGATAACCGCGCGGACATTGTCGTCGACATCGGCGCGCGCGAACGCATCGGCGATCTCCGCCCCCATCAGGCCGGTATAGGCATTGAGCTTTTCGGGGCGGTTGAGCGTGACGATCATGAACGGGCCGTCGAGATCGCACGTGATGTGTTCGTAGCTCAAGACGGCCCCCCAGTTTTCGTTGTTTGTGCGGCTTCAAGGATCGATACCGTCGCCAAGCCCTCAGAACAATAGGCAGGATGAGCCCATGCGAAGGCCGCGGTCGCGCCGAGTTGGCGTTGGCGCGCCAACAATGGCACATTGCGGGCGATCCAGACATCCGAGCAGGGAGGGAAAAATGGCCGGTGTGAAACAAACCAGGGACGGTGCTGTTGCTCTGTTGACGCTCAGCGAGCCGTCGAGCTTAAACGCCATGACGCCGGATTTGCTCGGCGGGCTCGCTGCCGCCATCGCTGAGATGACGGATGACCCGGGAATACGGGCGCTGGTGCTGACCGGCGAAGGCCGCGGGTTTTGTTCGGGCCAGAACCTCAAGGCATCGGAATCGCTCGGAGCTGACATCGTCGCCGGCGTGATGCGCCACTATTGGCCGGCGTTTCGGGCGCTGCGCGAGTGTCGCGTGCCGGTCGTGGTCGCGGTCAACGGGGTCGCGGCCGGCGGCGGGTTCAGCCTGGCGATGGCCGGCGATATCATCGTCGCGGCGCGTTCGGCGAGCTTTATCCAGGTCTTCAGCCGGATTGGTCTCGTGCCCGATCTCGGTTCGACCTGGCTGTTGCCGCGCCTGATCGGTCGCCAGCGCGCGCTCGAGCTGATGCTTCTGAACGAGCCGCTGTCCGCCGAGCGTGCGCTGGAGTGGGGATTGGTCAGACAGGTCGTCGATGACGAGCGCTTGCTCGACGAAGCGATGAAGTTGGCCCAACGCCTCGCCCAGGGACCGACGCGCGCGCTGGTCGCGACGCGCCGGCTGCTCGAGGAAAGCGAGCACGCCAGCTACGAAACGCAGTTCCGCCGGGAGATCGAGGTTCAGGCCGACATTCGTGTGAGCGAGGATGCGCTGGAGGGCCGCAACGCCTTCGTGGAAAAACGCGCGGCGCGCTTTAGCGGGCGGTGAAGGAGCAGAGGCCTCCGAAGAGACCCCTGCAGGTATTGCGTAATCAATAACGGGTGCGTGTGCAGGCGCTGACCGGGGACCTGAACACGTTCGGGCGGGGTCCTGACTTTGGCTGCTGACCCAAGCCCAAAGACAGTAACTGCATTCGTTGGCCTGCCCGAACAACAATCTGGCGGCATCAGACAACTATCTTAAGTTTAAAATGTTGTCGGAGTGACGTAAGCAAAGCCGTTTCTCAGGATGGGATGACTGTATTCGCCTTGGAGTGGACCAGTGGCGCTTGGATGGCGCGCACCGCAGTCGCCTCAAAATGTAGGTCCAATCTCTGGCGGAACTTGGTCCCCTGCCGAGCGGGTTGGCGCTCTTGCGGCGGCTGCCGGACAGACATCCTGGGCAGTCCAGTAGTTATCATGAGTTAAAGCGTCGGCTCGGAAGCGCCGTTACCAGCCGTGGCGGATGCGCGCCATATCGAATCAAGGATCGTGCTGTGCAAGATCGGAACCACATTCTAATCGTTGACGACGATCCGGGAATACTGAAAGCAGTTCAGCGACTGCTCCGGCAGCACGACTACGAACCCATCCTATTTTCATCTGCAGAGGCTTTTAAGAACCACGCCGATTTTGAAAGTGCGGTTTGCGTCATTCTCGACATCAACCTAAACGACGGGTCAGGGATCGATCTGGGGCATCGACTCAAGGCTGATGGGCATTCTGTGCCGGTGATCTACATGACTGCGAGTGACGACCCCGCCGTCCGCAAGGCCGCGCTCGCCTCCGGTTGCATCGCGTTTCTAACCAAGCCATTTTCAGTTCAGGAACTGATAGAGCCGCTCAAGAGAGCTGGCAGGCAGCCCGACAGCGGGAACACGCTCTAACGCACCAGTGAGGCTGTCACGCACCTGCGCGACCATACCAGTGCCTCCCGTACTCAGCGGGGGCAACCTCCACGGTAGGAACGCCGAGCATTTCGCGAAAATGACTTCAGCCTAGGTCGACCCGAGTTGACGAATACGAAACCGTCGGGGCGTCATGCCGGTCCACCGTTTGAAAGCATGTGTCAGCGAGCTGACCTCGCGATAGCCAAGCAGCCACGCGATTTCGGAAACAGGCAAGGTCTGGTCCTGGAGATAGCGCTTGGCAAGGGCAGCCCGCAACTGGTCCAATATCTCCGCGAAGGAGGTACCCTCCTCGGCAAGCTTGCGCGACAAGGTTCGCGAGCTCATCCCGAGCTGCCGCGCAACTTCCGCTGCCATGGCTCTGCCGTGCGGCAATAGTTTCGGCAGAACGTCCTCTGCCTTCGAGCGGACCGTGAGGCGGTCTCGGGGCTTGCGCGCCAGCGCCTCCTCCGCGTAGCGCCGCAAGAGTCCGTTGAGGTGCTCGTCGCGTCCCACAACAGAAAGCAAGGCAATAGGCCGCGGAAAGCATATCTCGTCGGTGCGAGCGCCAAATTCGATGTCGATCCCGAAGAATGTTCTGAATTCCGCTGGCGTCCTGTTTCGGAAATGTTTTGTCTTCAGCTGCGTCGGCACCAAACGGCCGTTCGTCACCTGTCGGCAAATGCGCACCAGCGTCACAAACCAGAACTCCATCTGGTGCCTATCGGCATCCCGGTCGACGTTAACGTAATCAAGCGCGATTGCCGCTGTCCCGTCCTGCATACTGAAACGCAGACGAACGCCTTCATTGTTGATTTGGCTGTACCGCTCGGCGTTCCGAAGCGCCTCCGCAAGCTGGTCCGACGACGCTATCACATAGTAGACCAGACCGATCTCGCGCAGATCGAAGCTTCGCGCCAGATGGAAACCCAGCCATTCGTCCTGCGCCTCTTCGGCAGCCAGTTCCAGGAGCTTGATCTGGGTTCGCACTTCCATCCGAATGGTTGGGTCTCGGGCCTCTTCGCGCGTCAACCCGACCTTGGAGAGAATGACGGTGGGGTCCTTGCCCATTTCGTCCAACCGAGCACATGCCAGTCGCGCGATCCCGCCCGTTGCGCTTGGTATCGAATTGAAACCGTTTGATCTTGCGAACTGCATGGCGGAGCATCCTCATCCGTGGCTCGGATTGCGACGCCAAAGGGCTACGGCGTGACAGCACGTCGCCCCGTCTACGGCGCGCTCAGGCGATCCTAAATGGATAGCGGGCACCTCTGGCCGGTCTTGATGTGCATCAAGCAACTCTGAGCCGAGAACGCAGCGCTGCAGCGCTGGAACCCGTCCGGGGTCCTGTTTTCTGGACCTCCCCCCACCCCACTCAAGGTCCCCAAGCCCGGCGGCGGGGTGACGTGCTGCATGCATCTGTTTTGTCGGTCTGGACCAAGCAACGGCGAGGTGCCCAAACTCACCGGTGACTTTGTCGCGCGATCCGGGGGCCTGGTGTGTCAGCCGATCCCAGCGGGTCTTTGTTAGCTAAAAGAAAATAATGCAGCCGCAAGCAGCACCACTGTTAGAGCGCCCAAGCCAACCACCACCGCAATGAACCAACGATCCCGCACCACGCGGTACAGGATAGCCGACTCGAGCGTAAGTAGTTCTGACCATTTCTGACAGCAGGCACCTGATGTTGGCACCGTAGTTTTACAGGCCACGTCGGGTGGCGCAGGCATGAACGTATTGTCAGTTCGCGCGGCGGCTGCATCGCGGGTTCGATTAGTGACAGTGGAGCTACTGTTTCTGGCCGGTACCTGTACCGGTAGTCGTGCCTGTACCTGTGCCGGTAGTTGTACCTGTGTGCCTCTCCTCACGTCGCTCGTGCCGTCCTGCGCGCCGCTCCTCACGTCGCTCGTGCCGTCCGGTGCGCCGCTCCTGACGCCGCTCCATGCCAGCGGTCTGAGCCTCAGCATCGGATGCTGTCAACACCGTTGGGGCCGCCGCGAGGCCAAACGCAGCCGCCAGTCCCATCAGTGAAAGGGCCTTTCGGCGAGAGATCATTTCCGAGTTGACGATTGCACTCATTTAAACCTCCCTGACTAGATAAACTATCCCGATGCCTACGTTGACCCACATCAACAGGGCGGCGACGACGCTGCCTTCAGTTCGCGCGCCGGACGCTGCTAATTTGCGCATTATTTCGGCGGCTGCTTTGCAACAGCTTAAGCCATTCAACCATGGCAGCCTTCCTTACTCATACACAGGCTTACCGATGGGTGCATGCAACCTTTGACGCAACGTTGCTTTGATGAGGGTCGGGGCGTCGACGTCGCCTGCGACCGCGTTGATTTAGATCATGACTTGTTCATGAGACGAGGACCATCATGACTAAGCAAGCAAGGCGCGAGCATCCTATCGAAGATGGCGCCGGGGCGCAGGCCGTCACTGCCGTCGCACCATAAGCGGAGCATGCCGATGTGGATCCTGATGTACGTCTTCTCCTACTCGGTCAGTCCGGCGGCTACCAGCGATAGGGCGGAATGGAGGCTTCTCCCAACCGTGGTGTTTCAGGAGTTCTCGAATGAAGAGCGATGCAAGGCGGCCAAGTCAGCACTTGAGGGCAGCTTAAAGGGGGCCGGAGCCAAGCTAAAAAGCGGTTTAGAAGATCTGAAGAGCATAGGTAAGGGTGATCCGGCGCAGATCATTATTGCCTTTAATGTGGAATGCCTCCCCAAATAAAGTCGGCGACCACGACCGCGCCATCATCACCTTGACGGGACAGGCGGCAGTCACCGGGTGACGGACAGGCGACCGATTGGTGCTCGACCGCACTTCTGAACGAGCGACTTCCGTTGTTGGCGCTTTTCTGAACGCGAATCATGCGACGCCGCCGAGATAAAGTCGCTTGACGATGTCGTTGCCTCGCAATTCGTCGACCGAGCCGGCCGCGACGACGATCTCGCCATGGACGATGATGTAACCGCGATTGGCGATGCGGATGGCCTGATTGAAGTTTTGCTCCGCCATGAGCACCGTCAGGCCGACACGCCGATTTAGCTCGCCGATCTTGGCGATGGTCTGCGTCACCAGGAGCGGTGACAGGCCTACCGAAGGCTCGTCGATCAGCAACAGGCGTGGTGACGACATCAGCGCGCGCGCGATGGCGAGCATCTGTTGTTGCCCGCCTGACATGAGGCCGGCGAGCTGGTTCTGCCGCTCCTTGAGGGCCGGAAACGTATCGAAGGCGAGCTCAAGGTTGCGATCGATGTTGCGGCGGGCCGCCCGGCGGAAGGCGCCTAGCATGAGATTTTCCAACACGGTCAGCTTGGGAAACAACCGCCGTCCCTCGGGGACCAGCGCCACACCGAGATCGACGATGGCCTCAGGCGACAATTTGGTCAGATCGTGCGAGGTTCCGTCGATCGTCAGCGACATGCTTCCGCGCCGCGGCCGAACCAGTCCCGCGATGCACTTCATCAGCGTGCTCTTGCCGTTGCCGTTGGTGCCGAGCAACGCGACGATCTCGCCAGCCCTGACATTGAGCGTGACGCCTCGCAGCGCCTTCACGGCGCCGTAACCCGCATCGAGGTCGTTGATCGCGAGGTCAAGTGCCAAGATAGGCCTCCTGCACCCGCTGGTTGGCCATGACCTCGTCCGGTGCGCCGATGGCGATGATCCTGCCGGCGTCGAGGCACATCACGCGCTCCGAAAAGCGCATCACGGCCTGCATGATGTGTTCGATCATGATGATGGTGATGCCCTGGCCTGCAAGTTTTATCAGCAGATCGAGCACCTCGTCGACCTCCGAGCTGGAGAGGCCGGCCATGGCCTCGTCGGAAATCAAAAGCTTCGGGTGCGTCGCCATCGCGCGGGCGAGCTCCATCTTGCGCAATTCCACCTGACTGAGCCCGGTGGTCGGCAGGTCGGCCTTGGATGTGAGACCCGTCTGCGCCAGGATCGACATCACGGTGTCGCGCCGTTGCGCGGCCGGGACGAAGCCGCCGGCGACAGTCGCGAAGTCGAGCGCCACCATCAGGTTTTCGACAACCGTCATGCTTTTGAACGGCCGCGGGATCTGGAAGCTGCGCGCAATGCCGCGGCGCGTACGCATATGCGCCGGCAACCGCGTGATGTCCTCGCCGCCGAACAGCACGGTGCCGGGCTCGGTGCGGAACGCGCCGGAGATGCAGTTGATCAGCGTCGTCTTTCCCGAGCCGTTCGGGCCGATCAGGCCGAAGCGCTCTCCCGGGCGAATATCGACGCTGACATTGTCGAGGGCGACGAAACCGCCGAAGCGCTTGGTCAGCGCGCCGATCCGCAGCAAGGGCAGTTCGGGTTCGACGGATGTCATGCTTCGCCCTCCGCGCGTTTGCGGCCATGCCTGCGGATCAGGCCGATGAGACCCTCCGGCGCCGCCACCACGAACAGCACCAGCATGATGCCGAGCACAAGCAGGTTCACTTCCGACGAGATCGTGACGGTCAGGAGCTGTTGCGTCGTTCCGAGCAGGATGGCGCCGACAACCGGGCCCGCCCAGTGCGCGGTCCCGCCGATCAGCGACATCGCGAGCACCGAGACGGAGTAATTGAGGTTGAAAGCAGACGACGGGTCCGCGTATTGCAGGTACATGGCGGCGGGTGCACCGGCCGCGCACATCAGCGCGCCGGAGATCACGCAAGCCAGCACCTTTAGCCGCAAGGTGGGCACGCCGGTGCATTCCGCGGCAAGCTCGTCGTCCTTGAGCGCCTGCAGGCCGCGGCCGATCCATGAGCCTTGAATGTAGCGCGCGATCGCAACCGCGAGGACCACCAGCAGCGCCTGAACGAAAAACAGCATCTGCACATAGCTGTCGAATGGCGGCGTCACCGCCGGCCGTTGCAACTGAATGCCGGCGGCACCGCCGACGAATCGCCAGTTCGTCACCGACGTCTCGATGACAATGGTCAGCGCAATCGTCGCGATCGAGAAGAAGATGCCCTGCATGCGCAAGGTCAAAAGGCCCACCGCGAAGCCGAGCAATGCGCCGACGATGGCGGCGGCCGCGATCTGCACGGCAAGCGGTGCACCTGTCGCCTTGAGCAGGAACACGGCGGTGTAGACGCCAACGCCGAAAAACGCGCTGGTGCCGAAATTCACGTAACCGGCATAGCCGCCGAGGATGCTCCATGCGACCGCAAGCACGACGAACTGCAGGATCACATAGCCGGCAAAGAAGGGATATTCGTTGTGGATGAGCTGTGTCGTCGACGCGACGACGACGAGAAAGAGGGCGGCCCCGATCCAGAAAGCGATGCTGTTACGGTTCATGATCGCCTGCCGAGCAGGCCCTGCGGCCGGACGGCAAGAACGCCGAGCAGCATCGCGAACGAAATCGCCGGCGCCCAGGACGCGCCGAACAGGGTCAGGACGATCGTTTCGACGACGCCGAGGATGATGGCCGCGATGAGCGTGCCGGTCATGCTGCCGAGCCCCGCCATGACCACCACGCAAAATGTCCGCCCGATATAGGCGCGGTCGAGTATCGGATCGACGGGGGCGACGATGATCAGCAGGGCGCCGGCGATTCCGAGCACGGCGGTGGCAATGCCGAACGCCCATTGCTTGATCTTGACCGGGTTGGCGCCCATCAGCCGCAGCGCCTCCTGGTCCTGCGCGACCGCGCGGATCGCGCGTCCCATGAACGTCTTGGACAGGTACAGCGCGAGCGAGATCGTCAGCACCGAGGCGACCACGAACGCGACGACCAGCCTAAGCGGGATCCGCATGTCCCCGATCCGCCAGGCCTTGCCGATATAGGACGCGGTGACCGAGCGCTGGTCGACACCGAATTGCAGGATGATCAGCACCTCGACGATGAACGCGATGCCGAAGAAGAACGCAATGCCACGCACACCGGCATCGCTGCCGCGCTTTTCGAACGATTCGTAATACAGCCGATAGGCGACCAGACCGAACAGGAAGAGCAGCGGCGTGATCAACAGCCCCGCCAGCAGCGGGTCGATATCAAAGCGATCGTTGAGGAAGAACACGGCATAGGACGCCATCACCAGAAACGCCGGATGGGCGACGTGGGGAACGTCGAGCAGGCCGAACGAGACCGACAGCCCGAGGCTGACGGCCGCGTAGAAGCAGCCGAGCAGCACGCCGATCACCACCGCATCGAGCAGCAGGTCCATTGAAAACAAGTGAGGTCCCCCTTGACCGTTCCTAAAGCGACCGCTTCCCGCAGGTCGCGCCCGTCCGATTGTCCCATCCCCATGACCGGGGCGCATCTGCCCCGATCCTGGTCAGCTGTGCGATGTCCAGAGAAAAAGCCGCGAGGTCTATTTCCGGGCGGCCTCAAAAGGACTGATGAGATCGCCGGACTTGAACTTGTCCGGGAACAGGATCACCTGCTTGCCCTGGCTGCGGAACTGCTCGATGTTCTTGTCCACCACACCACGGAACTGCGCCTGCAGCGTTGCGGTTTCCTTGCGCTCGCCGTCCGCCGAAAACGCGATCGGGCCGACGATGGTCTTGATCTCGTTCTCGTGCAGATACTTTGCGATGGCTTTCTGGTCGAGTGACCCCACGGCCTTGATGGCCTGTTCGATGAGTTGACCGGAGGCGAAGCCGAACGGCGCCAGATAGTATCCCAGCGGATCGACCTTCGCCTCCACGGCGCGCTTCGTGTAGGTTTCGAAGAATGCTTTGGTCCCGTCGTAATACATGCTCGATTCCGGGAGCCAGGTGTTGAAGTTGACGACGCCGTTGAGCAGCGAACCCAAATTCTCCATCACGGCGCCGAATTGCAGCCCGACCATGCCGCCGCCGAAGATCTTGACGTTGTCGCCGATCCCGATCTCGTTCACGGCGCGCAAGATTCCGGCCGAATCCGGCGGATAGGATGCGACATAGACGATGTCAGGCTTCGCCGCCTTGAGCGCGCGGATGATACTGGAGAATTCCACCGTGTTGGGTGGATAGGCCTGGTCGAAGACGATCGGCATGTTGCGCTGCTTTGCGACATCCCTCGCGGTCAGAGCCAGATTCTGGGCGAATTCCTGGTCCGCCGTGAGAAGCGCAACGGTCTTGCCGCCGGCCTTCTGGCCGAGATCCAGGAACGATTTTGCCCAGCTGTCGGCCGGTCCCCACGGGGCGTTGTTGAACCACATGTCGTGGCCAACCTTGCTGTTCACCTGAAACGAGAAGTTCCCCATCAGCAACAGCCCGCGCTGCTTGACCAGCGGCATGATCGGCGCCGTCGGCACCGTCGCGTAGGGCGCGAACAGCAGATCGACCTTGTCGACATCGAGCAGCTTTGAGTAGATCGCCGGGGTCTCGGCAGCGCTCGATTTGTCGTCATAGACGACAAGTTCGACCTTGCGGCCGAGCAGGCCGCCCCTGGCGTTGACATCGTCACGCCAGATTTCGATCCCAAGCAGCGAAGCCTTGCCGCCGCCCGCGAGGCCGCCGGTCTGCGCCATGGTCATGCCGATCTTGATCGGTGGCTGCTGAGCGACGACCCCTGAGGTCTGCCCGAGCAAGGCGGCGGCGATCGCTCCGCCAAGAAGCGTCCTGCGTTTCATTGATCCTCCCCATAGGTCTCGTTTTTCGTTGCCTGCCCGCGTTCGGATTCGTTGCCGTCGCGCGCTTACGGGGAAGTTAGAACCAAAGAGAGCCCGGCCACAAGCCACAATAAGACGCAAGGGCGGTCCCTGGAGTTAACGTTCGTGCGGACGCATTGCGGCGACGCTGACGGAAACGTCAAGTCCGCCGCGCTAGCTCGCCGCTGGTGCGGACGCCGGGGAATGGCTGTTTCCGGGAGCAGTCGCCGGTTTCAAGATCGCGGACGGGTCGGCGCCGACGCGTCCGCTGATCTTGTCGATCGCGCTTTCGCGCGACAGCCGCATGTCGAAGCGGATGCTTGGCAGCCCCTTGATGGGGCAGTCCGGATCGTTGGCGTTGATGTCGACGGCGAGGTCGCCGGAAGAGCCGAACACAACGTCGTCCGCAAGATGCGGATCGTCGCGCAGGTAGAGCGCCGTCACCAGTTCGCGAAAGCCCGGTGCGCCGACCAGGAAGTGAATATGGGCCGGCCGCATGCCATGCCGCGCCTGCGCCCTGACCATGGCGCCCACAGGGCCATCCATCGGGATCGAGTATCCGATCGGCTTGACCGTACGCAGCACGTAGACGCCATCCGCAGCCGTGGTGAACACGCCACGATAGTCAACCGATGCGGCATTTTCCTGAATGTCGTAGAGGCCGTCGGCGCCGGTCTGCCAAATCGAAACGGTCGCATTGGCGAGCGGTCCGCCGTTGACGTCGGTCACATGGCCATAGAGTACGCACTCGCTCCCGGGCTTCACGGTCCTGGCGATCTGGCTGCCCGCCGCCAGGTTTGGTGTGGTCTCGCGGTAGAAAGGGCCGAGCAAGCTTGTGTGGGTGCCTTCTTCGACGGCCGTGCTGTCGTGGAGGCCGTTGACGAGAGCCGAAAGGCCGAGGGTATCCGAAAGCAGAATGCATTCCTGCCGCGCAGGCGTACAAATCTTGCCGACGGCGGTCATGAATTCGATGCCCTTGATCCATTCTGCGGGGGTCAGGTTCACGTCGCGGGCGAATGCATGCAAATGTTTCACTGCGGATGCCATCACCTCCCTCATGCGCGGGTCCGGCGTCGTCGCCATCTGCTCCAGCACCGCGTCCGTAATCGTATCCGGCGTCAGCTCTCGCATGCGTCCCTCCATTTGATCTAGCGGCTGTGACCGCTTTTTCTCAGCCTAGCGCCCTCCGGGCGCGACCGCTAGTTGGAGCCCTCGTGCCTACTGGTACGGCCGAACCCTTTTGAAAGCAAACGGCGATCGTGCTGCCGTCGAGGCGCTTCGCTCAAGCTGCGCCGGACACGCTTCTCCCAGTATCATCTTGGCCCGGCTGGTTTGCCGAGCCGTAGCTCGCAGGTCGAGTGGTCCGCCTCGCCCTTTGGACGCGGGCGCGGCAGCCTTCCTCGCTTCGCGAGCGCAGGCTGGTGGCCCGGCAGGACTGACCGTCACCAACAAAATCAACGTCATTCAGTGGCTACCGTCTTTAATGGCGCGATTGATGCGATTAAGGTTTCTAACGCGCTGGCTACCTGATTGTAGCGACCCGAGTCCTGAATCCGGGCTTCATCCGTTGATCGATTCGAGGACAATGTCGCTGCCGTCTTGGGGGGATTGTGTTGCAAAACTCGAAAGTTGCAGCGGTCAAAATTTTTGGCGAAAACCTGAAGCGCAAAGAGGTCGATGATTTGCACAGCTTCAGTCGCGCTACCGAAGTCGCCCATGAATTTGGCACAAGGCGATGAGGTCCCTCGGATCATCACACGAAGAAAGCGCCAGCGGCCCTCAGAATTTTTGACACTTCCTGCAAACGACTTTTGCAGCACAATCGGGGGTGAACCGGACTTCTCGTGGGCATCGCGCAATCGACGCGAATGACCCGTTTCGGACGTGGGCATAGCCGGACATCGGCCCACAATTGTGCTATTGAACATTCGGTTTTCCCCGAGCCCGGGGGTGCATCTTGAGCAGCGAGCACGTAGAGCGGCGATTGGCGGCTATTCTGGCGGCGGATGTCGTGGGCTCTTGCCGCTTAATAGGGATCGACGAAGAAGGCACGCTGGCGCAACTGAAAGCTCTCAGAAAGACGCTTTTCGATCCCAAAATCGCTCAGCATCACGGACGTATCGTCAAGAACACCGGGGACGGCGCTCTCGTTGAGTTCGCCAGCGTGGTCGACGCCGTGCGATGTGCCGACGACGTCCAACGCGGCGTGGCAGAACAAAATACCGATGTGCCGCAGGACAAGCGGATCGAATTTCGCATCGGCATTCACCTCGGTGATATTATCATCGCAGACGATGATATCTTTGGTGATGGTGTCAATATTGCAGTGCGTCTCGAAGGGATCGCAGAGCCGGGTGGGATTTGCATTTCCGACGATGCTCACCGGCAGGTTCGTGGCAAGGTTGAGAGCACCTTAGAGGATATGGGCGCTCAAACTCTCAAGAATATCGCCGAACCGATGCGGGCTTGGCGCGTGCGCATCGGCCCAAGCTCTTCGCCGGCAACAAAAACGCCGACCGAGACTGCACAGCCCCTCGCGCTGCCCGACAAGCCCTCCATCGCGGTCCTGCCGTTCCAGAACATGTCTGGTGATCCCGAGCAGGAGTATTTTGCGGACGGAATGGTTGAAGACATCACCACCGCGCTCTCGCGGTTCAAATCGTTGTTCGTGATCGCTCGCAATTCGAGCTTCACCTTCAAGGGCGGAGCCGTTGACATCAAGGAAGTCGGGCGAAGGCTTGGCGTGCGCTATGTCCTTGAGGGCTCCGTGCGCAAGGCTTCGGGGAAAGTTCGCATCACGGGTCAGTTGATTGATGCAGTGACGGGCGCACACATTTGGGCAGATAGGTTCGAGCGTGACTTGACGGACGTTTTTGCTCTCCAAGACGAAGTGACGGCCGCTGTGGTCTGTGCGATCCAACCAAAATTGCTTCAAACAGAAATCGCAATGGCGACGCGGCGGCGACCAGAAAACCTCACCGCCTATGATTTCTATCTGCGAGCTCTGCAGCAGTTCTATCTAACGACCCGCGAAGGATTGGCCGAGGCGATAAGGCTTGCTCATCGCGCCGTGGAGTTAGATCCCGGGTTCGGCCGAGCCGCTTCTCTGGCAGGTCTCTGTCATATGAACAACGCCCTTTGGGGCTACGCTAGCGATCCCCAATTCGAGCGGAAGGAAGCAGTTCGGCTTCTTGGCTTAGTATTGAGTATCGACGATAGTGATCCAGACACATTAGCAACGGCTAGCCTCATCTCGGCGTACCTTGTCCACGATTGTGAAAGTACAATCGAAATGGCTGACCGGGCGGTCGCGCTCAACCCAAACTCATATTACGCATGGTCCAGCAGAGGCTGGGTCTATAGAGTTGCGGGGCTACCGGAGGAAGCAATCCGGAGCTTTGAACGTGCCATGCGTATGAGCCCAATAGACCTGCGACTACACCTGACGTTTAGTGGGATGGCGCACGCCTTGATTGAGCTTCGCCGCTTTGACGAGGCCATCGTTGCAGGCAAGAAAGCCCAACGCCAGAACTCCTCCTTTTCGCCAGCTTACCGCTGTCTCGCGTCCGCTTTCGCCCATCTCGGATGTGACGCGGAGGCCCGTGAGGCGGCGGCACGTCTGCTCGAGGTCGATCCCAACTTTACAATTTCCGCGTGGATCGCCCGGGGCGGCCAATCAAAAGCGAAGCTGCTGATCGAGGGCCTTCGGAAGGCTGGGTTGCCCGAATAGCCCGCTGCGCAGTACGGACGAGGCGATCGAATGACCGCTTCTGGCACTTTTGAGACATGCCGACCGGCCGTGACGGTGTCCGCTTCCGGGGGAAGACCGGAAGTCATCGGCGGAGGGCCAAATCGACGCGAGTGACCCGATGCCGACAGAGAGTTGGGTCCGCCGCCGTTGATCTAGATCAACTAGAAACCCTGCACTCGCCATAAATCGCGATTGGTCTGTCGGTCACTCGTTACTGGGGAGGGTCATCACAATGAGATGCAGGTTGATTATCCTTACGTTCGCGATCTTAATTGTCCCAGCGTTCGCTAGTGAAGCGCTCGCCACGACGGTTGATATTCGCAGCATCACCTGTAGCGAATATCTCGCCATGCCGGCTGCACCGTCGAGCAAGTTCTCGGCTTGGATGACCGGCTGGTTTAGTTATGAAAGTCGGAGGACGTTTGTAGATTTTGACCTGCATCGGACAAATGTCACAAACGTAAGAGGGTGGTGCCAATCCAACCCGAGTGCCAGTGTGATGGTAGGCCTGGAAAAATCGATAGGCGTAACTGCGGTGCCTAACGCTACGCTGGATTTTAACAAGATCACTTGCGGAACTTGGTTGGGGTACGGTCCAGAGGATCAAGATTTTGTAAGATATTTTATGAGCGGCTACTACAACGCGGCGGCAAGCAACAGTGTATTGGATTACGACCGCCTGCAGAGGAATTCCAGTGCGGTCGTCGCGTATTGCAAGAAGAATAAATCCCGCACTCTACCAACGGCCATTCAGAATAGAGCTAGCTAGGCTGTACCAGTTTCCAGCCGCTTACGAGCGACGGAGAGCGCCCTACGAATGCATACGAACTCGGCCATTAGCATGGCTTCTGCTAATGTCACTTTTCGGACATGCCGCCGCTGGCCCCGCATGTCCGTTGTTGAGGGGATGGACGGACCTAGCTCAGACGCGCGCCAACTTCCGTTGATGACCCCGAGCGGACATCTGCGAGCTAAAGTAACTCTCTCGCGTTTTCAAATTGACCTATGGTAATTTGGGCCTTGCGAGTAGGCACTGTGTCAACGTTACAAGGTCGTGATGGCCATGCTGGTCCAATTTCTGGTAGGCGGCATCGTTTGTGTTTGTAACATTACCATACATGCGTTGGTGATGACCGTGGTGGTGCGCGTAGCACGAGCATGGGGTACAAAAAAAGAAGCCACCCGTCGCTGCGCCTGATCACTGTTATGATTGCAACTGTTTCGGTCTTGATGGCCGCGCATGTTCTTGAGGTGTTTGTTTGGTCGCTGGCCTACTCGATTGTGGATGCTGCGCCGGCTGGCACAAACCTCGTGTATTTCGCATTCGTAAATTACGCGACACTTGGCTATGGTGACGTGACACCGGTGGAGGACTGGAAGCTGCTTGGTCCCATAACGGCGATGAATGGTGCGCTAATGTTTGGGTGGTCGACGGCTGTCATGTATGAGGTGCTGCAGAAAACAATGATGATTAGTTTCGACACCGCGGAGCTTGAATAGCCGCGGTTTCAGGTGGCCAATAACAATCCGATGTCGTCGATTGGCACTTTTCGGACATGCCGCCGCTGGCCCCGCATGTCCGTTGTTGGGGGATGAACGGGTCTAGCTCAGACGCGCGCCAACTTCCGTTGGTGACCCCATAGCCGACACGGCGCTGCAGAATTACCCTGCAGCGTCGGTCTTGGGGCTTGAGGGGCCCACTGAAATTCAGGAGGCGGGATGACAACTCAGCAAGATATCTCCACGCACTACACGCATGGCAATCTGGTTGCCGCGATCCGCAGCGGGGTCGAGTCTCTCGGCAAGACGATCGATTCGGTGACCGTCGATGATCTCGGGCCCGTAGACGAGTTTCATACCGGCGGCCGCCAGGCATCCGAACATTTCATCGATCAGCTCGGTGTTACCCCCGATATGCATATTCTTGATATTGGATGTGGCCTTGGTGGGCCCGCGCGGTTCGTTGCCAGCAGGTACCGGTGCCGGGTCGATGGAATCGATCTCACTCCCGAATATATCGAGACCGGACGCGTAATTTGCGGGTGGGTCGGGCTGAATGACCGCATTTCACTGCATCAGGGCAGTGCGCTTTCGATGCCCTTTGCCGACGGCGCTTTCGATGGCGCCTACATGCTGCATGTCGGCATGAATATCGAGGACAAAGCCAAGCTCTGTGCGGAGGTCCATCGCGTGCTGCGGCCAGGCTCGCTATTTGGGATATACGATGTCATGAAGGTTGGTGCCGGCGAGCTCAGCTACCCTGTGCCGTGGGCGACGACGGCTGCATCGAGCTTCGTGGTGGACCCGGCGCAGTACCGCAGCGCGCTGCAGGCGGCCGGCTTTGCGGTGATCGCCGAACTCAATCGCCGAGACTTCGCGATCACGTTCTTTGACCAGTTCCGCGCCAAGACTATGGCGGCGGGCGGTCCACCACCTCTGGGACTTCATCTTTTGATGGGCAGGAATGCACCGGACAAGATACAAAACATGATCCAGAACGTGGCCAATGGCCACATCGCACCGGTCGAGTTGATCGCTCGGAAAGCTTGATGGCGGTGCAAACAATTCCACATGGCACCAAATGGACGTCGATGTCCCGCCGATGCGCATGTCTGCCTATGGCACTGGCTGTGTGAAAACGCGAATGAGTGCTCGGGAGATCGTTACTGTTTGTCGGTCGCTGCGGACCTAATACGCTTCGGAGCGGCGGCCGCAGAACCTACTCCCAGACAATCACTTCATGATCCTACGAACACGCGCGAGCCAAAACACGGGCCGGTGCTCCATCGCAACCTTCAATCGATAGTGGGCAAAAAAGAAATTCGACTCGTCGGCCGCCCAATTTGTGAAGGTTGGCTATTTGCTCCGAGATCAGGACGCCCTCCTTGAGGAGCAAGCAGTGTACCGGAAACTGAAAATCCTTGGGACGCAGGTCATAAGGAAGGTCCGGCGTAGCGGTATCTACCGCAACCAGCCTGACCTTCTGATCGACTAACCATTGGGCCGCTTCAAGCGAAAGATATGGATGCCGGTTTCAGTCAGGCGTTTCCCAACGTTCACTCCAGCCCGTGTCTACCGCGACGATATCGCCCGGTTCTATTCGCGGTGTCGCTGCGGCAAGATCATCGACGCCTATCTCTTCGTTGATTGCTTTTTCGAGGCGAATGACGACCCCTTCGCCTGTCATGCGTTCGATTGGTATTTCGTCCATTCCTGGACCATCGGCGTAAAAGTGCCTTGGGGCATCAACGTGAGTGCCCATGTGCACGATTGTTTCCATATGGGTGATATTCAGCGGCCTTTCCGGCATCTGCGCAAAATATGAAAACTTTGGTGGGGGAAACATTGCGGAACGTGGTACCGAACTTGAAAATGGTGGGTGAGATCAACCCATTTCTCATCAGTTTTTTGAATTGTCCCAACCAGCAGCGCCAACCAGTGCGACCCTTGGCAGTAGGGCTTTCACACATTTTTCGTCCTCCCGTTGGCAATCATCTAAACCTGACAATCATTGCGACTGAGCGGCCAAGACAATGCATGAGCGGTCGCGGGTCCCTGCCTCAGTTGACCCGGAGCGCTCGTCAGCCGCGCTGATCCGGTGGCTGTCGATGATCGTCATTGGTGGACTTGCGGCCACGGGCCAGCACAGCGGCAATGGGAATGGCTAGGTGGTCGTTACGGCGGAAGCGCTCGGCGTGATCCGCAATGTCGTTTATGATGACGGGCAGCGCCGACGGCTCTTGCGCCGCTATCAGTGCCGCCATCCGCACGGTACCGGCTGAAAGTGCTGCAACGAGCTCATTGGCACTTGGCAAGAGCCATTCAGCACGGACGACCTCGGCAGAGCAGTCCAAAAAATCGGTTGCTTCGAGGGCGCGCAGGCAATGCTCGGGCCGGTTAAGCACTCCCGGCGGTGGAGCATCCGTGGCTGACCGATTGCCGTGTCGGGCCATTGCGTCGAACACGAGTGACCAGGCAACGTTCTCATCGGGTGTCGCCCACACCGTGAAAGCCACCTGCGAACCAGGTTTCAGCACGCGCCTGCACTCAGCAAGCGCGACCTGCGGCCGTGGTATGTGATGCATACCAAAACTGGATACGACGGCATGGAACATACTGTCGGGATACGGCAGGTCTTCTGCGTCTCCTTCAGTCACTACGATTTCAGGATGCATGTTACGTGCAACGTCGGCCATTGCCGCAGAGAAGTCCAGTCCATGCGCGGCCGCGCCACGTGCCGCGGCGGCCGCCGCCAGATGGCCAGGCCCGCACGCAACGTCAAGCACATGCTGGCCAGGGTAGAATTCGGCGGCTTCAAGCAACGGCCTAACGAAGGGGGCTGTCGCATGTGCGAAGCTATCGCCATAGCCTGCCGCCGCGCGTTGCCAGCCGGCATGCTCGAAGGCGCGGATTGCTTCGGGCTCAAAGCTCATCAAGAAGCTCTTTCCTCGCAGTGTCGGCCACGGATCCATTCAAGCATGTTTATCGGTTTGCATCCAGGCAAGGCCGCAGGCCGCATGGTCGAAAGCAGCTCCTTGGTATTCAGCCATCCAGGCCCGCGACAGCATTCGGCCATTGTTTGAAGGTTGACGGGAGCTGGCCTTCTTGCGTCCGGAATTGTGCCGATCCCGAACCCCGCTTCGTCGACAGTCTTGTCCGCTCTCAGTGCGGATTCAGATTTGCCTCGGATTCGTCCAAAGACCTGCGAGCAGGCCGGCTTTCGCGGCCTCGTGCTTCGCCCAATCCCATTCACGTTCGTTCAAATTCGTCGCTTTTCGTGCTCGAATTTCTGTGGGGCGCAGGCATCACCAAACAACGTTCGGGTACGCAAGCCGTTGATCTCATTGGTGGGCCCGGCAGGACTCGAACCTGCAACCAGACCGTTATGAGCGGCCGGCTCTAACCATTGAGCTACAGGCCCCGCCGGCGTGCCGCATGGCGGCAGGCAACGGTGCCGACACCCCTTACAATGCGGCTGGCCATCCGGCAATGCCGCGTTCCGCTGCCGGAACTTTTGCTGGCCGCCGGTGTTGAGGGCGGGATTGGACAGGGGAGGCGACGATGTTCCGCTGGGCTGTGATTTGTCTGGTTATTTCGCTGATCGCCGGCGGCCTCGGGCTGACCAGCGTCTCGGTATTCGCCAAGCGGGTGTCGCTGATCTTCTTTGCGCTGTTCTTCCTGGGCTTCCTGGCGCTGGTCGGCTTTGCCTATCTGGTCAGCTCGGCGGTGTATCACAGCGAACTGGTACCGGCGCTGGTGGCCGCGAGTGTGTCGTGAGCCGCTCTGTGGGGCACCGTGTCACTGCGGATTGGCCACATGAGCCATCCCAGGCCGTTGCGCATGCGCGGCGAATTGTCGTGACTTCTCAAGCTGATTTGGGTCGTCCAGTCCTTCTTGCAAAAATATTTCGCTTCACCCGTCGGGCAAATCATCTCTACAAGCTCGCGTTATCCCGTCCCACACAGAGGGGCGTATCGCGATCGTCACGGACGCGGGGTGGGATGCGGTGGACGCGACAGCGTCTTGCATGCAACGGGGTTGCAGGGCGGGTTTCGGCCCGTGAGCGACCAACAGCACGCGGACGAAAGATGTTGTTTCGGACGACGAAGTCGTGTGGTCCTGACGCCCCGACGCTGGCGTCAAGTTCGCGGAGTTAAGTCGGCCCAACCGGGCTTAGACAAAACATATCCGCTGACGACGGTGGCAAAAGAGCCCGGTCACCGGGGAGAGCTCGAAGTAAGCCGTTAAAACCATTGCGTGCGGGAATGCCGGGCGATTCCGGTGTACTCGTTGTTGCTCGTGTGCGTTCTACCAATACAAATGCACACGAGACCGCGGGTGCAGCGGGCACCCGGCATTCCCCACGCCCTCAAAGGGGCGAAAGTAAAATGCAAACCTCGGGCGCATCGCGCCGCGAGGACGCGAATGCGTATCTGCTGTTTGACAATCGGAATCCTGTTTGCGTCGTCCCTGCGAAAGCAGGGACCCATAGCCACCGGCGTTCGTTGAGACGGAAGGTTTGGCCTCCGCACCCCAAACCGATAGGTCACGGTGTAGGGGTTCCTGCTTTCGCAGGAACGACGAGCGAGTGGCACGGAAGGCGCTTGTGTCTCGCTCCACAGAACGCACCGGTCATGCCCGCGATCTGATCCGGGCATCCAGCGCTTTTGCCGGGCAATCACGCGTTGAACAGCGGCGATGCGATGAGACGCTAATCCACCGACACCCCCGCGAACTCCACCACCTTGCGCCACTTCTCGGTCTCGTCCGCGATCAGCTTGCCGAACTCGGCCGGCGTCATCGGCTTCGGGATGCCGCCGACTTCGGCGAGCTTCGCCACCAGCTTCGGATCCTTCAGCGCCTCGCCGACCGCGTTGTTGAGGATGTCGATGATCTCGGGCGGCGTGCCCTTCGGCGCCGAGATGCCGTAGAACCCAACGGATTCGAATCCCGGCACGGTCTCGGCAATGGCGGGCACGTCGGGCACGCCGGGCCAGCGCTGCGGCGAGGTGACGCCGAGCGCGCGCACCGTGCCGCCGCGCGCCTGCTCCAGCGCCGACGGCAGGTTGTCGAAGATCAATTGCACCTTGTTGGAGATGATATCGGGAAACGCGATCGCCGAGCCGCGATAGGGCACATGCACCATGTCGATCTTGGTCAGCGCCTTGAACAATTCCGCCGACATGTGCACCGAGGTGCCGTTGCCGGACGAGGCATAGGACACCTTGCCCGGATTGGCCTTGCAATAGTCGATGAACTCCTGAACGGTCTTGACCGGCATGGCGTTCGACACCACCAGCATATTGGTCAGTTGCATGATGCTCGCGACCGGGACGGTGTCGCGAATGAAATCGTACGGCAGCTTCTTGTACAGCGAGGCGCTGATGGCGTTGTTGGGCGCCACAAACAGCAGCGTGTAGCCATCCGGCGGCGAGGTGACTGCCGCGGCCGCCGCGATGTTGCCGCCGGAGCCGGTGCGGTTCTCCACCACGAATTGCTGGCCGAAACGCTCCGACAGCCACTGGCTCATGATGCGCGCCACGATATCGACCGGGCCGCCGGCGGCGAAACCGATCAGCCAGCGCACCGGGCGGTTCGGGTAATCGGCGGCGGATGATGGCGCGGTGCCGGTCGCAAGGCCCGCCAAACACACCAGACTGAACAGGGCAGCGCGCAATAAGGCGATCATAATCTCTCCCGTCATACTCTCGTTTTGCCGTGCAACACGGCACCGTCCAAGCTTTTGAGCTCCGTCGCATGCATGCTTTCATACAATTCTGGCCTTGCCTACATTGCCTTCTGCCCAATGTTCCAGCATGGGTATGCTGTCGCGTTGGTTGCGGATGTCAGAGGATATCAAATGAACGTTGTGCGTATCGTGTGCATGGCCGGCCTGCTGCTGATGGGCAGCGCCGCGGCGCAAGAGGGAGGGAAGGCCATTCAAAAGACCACGATCAGCCTGGGGACGGCGACGCCCGGCGGCGGCTTCCCGCTCTATGGCAACGCCTTTGCCGAAATCATGAACGAGGCCGATCCGACGCTGTCGATCGAGCCACGCAACACCAAAGGTTCCAATGAGAATATCCCGCTGCTGGAAGCCGGCCAGCTCGATATCGCGCTGGTCGCCGGAGAGCCGGCCTACGAAGCGTTCATGGGAATCAGGCAGCCGCGATCGAAGTTGAAGATCCTGACGGCGATGTATTCGAGCCCCGGCATGTTCGTGGTGCGTGCCGACAGCCCGTACAGGACCATTCGCGATCTCGTCGACAAGAAGGTCGCGTTCGGCGCCAAGGGCTCCGGCCTTCCGATCCTGTCGCGCTATATGCTTGATGGTCTCGGCCTGAAGCAGGACGACGATTTTCAATCGATCTATCTCGACCGCGCCGGCGATGGCCCGGAAATGGTTCTGGACGGACGGGCCGCGGCGCTGTGGGGCGCCGGTATCGGCTGGCCCGGCTTCACGGCTCTGGCTGCGAGCCCGGGCGGGGCACGGTTCATCGCTCCAAATGCCGATGAGATCGCGCGCATCAGGGCCAAGCATGCATTCCTCAAGCCGCTTTCGATTCCGGCCAACAGCTACCCGAACCAGAGCGCGCCGATCGATTCCGTTGGCTCATGGAGTTTCATCCTGGTGCGCGAAAGTCTGCCGGATGATGTCGCCTATCGGCTGGCGCGCTCGCTGCATGCGGTCGAAAGCACGTTCTGCAAGAAACTGCCGCAGGCTTGCGAGACGACAGCCGCGAACACGGTCGCGGCGGCGCCTGATATCAATCTCGTGCATCCCGGTGTGTTGAAATATTTCCGCGAGATCGGGGTGGCGAAGTAAGTCTCCGTCGTCATCCGGGCCAAGCGAAGCGCGAGCCGGGATCCATAACCACCGGCGTTAATGTTGCGCAAAGCTGGCGCGGCGAAGTGCTTAACCACGGGCATCAGTGGTTATGGGTCCCGGCGTTCGCCGGGACGACGTCGGAATTATTTTACTTCTTCACCAGCGAACAAGCCGGATCGGGTGGGCCGAACGCTTCGTCGCCGGGAATCTTTGCCAGGATCGTGTAGTAGTCCCACGGATATTTTGACTCTTCCGGCTTCTTGACCTGTACCAGCATCAGGTCGTGGACCATCAGATTATCCTCGCGCAGCTTGCCGTTGCGGGCAAAGAAATCCTCGATCGGCTTCTCGCGCATCCTGGCCGCGACCTTGAGCGGCTCGTCGGTTCCGCTCTCCTTGATCGCGTTGAGATAGTACATCACCGACGAATAGACGCCGGCCTGCCACATCGTCGGCATCCGGTTCATCTTGGCGAAGTAACGCTTCGACCATTCGCGGGTCTTGTCGTCCATGTCCCAGTAGAACGAGGTCGTCAGCAATAGCCCCTGGGCCGCAGGCAATCCCAGCGAATGAATGTCGGTGATCAGCGCGAGCAGGGCCGCCATCTGCTGCCCGCCCTTGAAGACGCCGAACTCGGCACCGGTCTTGATCTCGTTCATGTTGTTCGGCGGGCCGCCGGCGATACCGATGATCTTGGCTTTGGAAGCCTGCGCCTGCAGCACGAAGGATGACAGATCGGGCGTTGCCAGCGGCGGCCGCACCGAGCCCAGCACCTTGCCGCCACTCCTGGTGATAACAGTGGAGGCGTCCCGTTCAAGCGAGTGACCGAACGCGTAATCGTCGGTGATGAAGAACCAGCTGTCGCCGCCGCGCTTCACCACCGCCTCGGCGGTGCCGACCGCCAGCGCGCGAGTGTCGAACACCCATTGCATCGCATAGGGCGAGCAGAATTTTCCGTGGAAGTCCGCGGTGCCGGTGGAGTGCGTGATGAACAGCTTCTTCTTCTCGTTGGCGATGTTCTGCACCGCAAGGCCCACCGCCGACACGGGCACGTCGACGATCAGGTCGACTTGTTCGGTATCGTACCAGCGACGCGCGATGCCGGCGCCGATATCCGCTTTCAATTGATGGTCGCCGACAATCACCGTGATCGGTTTGCCCAGCACCTTGCCGCCGAAATCGTCGACCGCCATTTGCGCCGCCGTGACGGATCCCTGGCCGGTGGGCGTCGATGCCGGGCCGTTCATGTCGGTGAGAACGCCGATCTTGACCACATCGTCCGAAACTTGGGCGAGCGCGGCCGGCGTAGCCAGCATCAAAGCCGCGAGCGCTCCGAACATGGACGTATTTCTGGCGAGCATTTTGTCTTCTCCCATGACGTCAGGCGTATTGGCCCTGTTGCTTGGCCGGAAGCTTAAGGCTGACCCGGCTCACGTTCTTGCAATTATTTGGCGGGCTGCGTCAACGGAACCTGAGTGTCAGGCGGCAAACCGGATCTGGCCGGCGGGCGCCGGGTCGTAGCCGCTGAGTTCCGCGGCCCGCTGGCTCAGCCTTTTCTGCCCGAGAAAGCCGATCAGCGCCTGAATCTGTGGACGGAAATAGCTGCGCTGCCGCATCAGCAGATCGAAATTCTCCCAGAGCAGGGGCACGAAATCGAGTCCCGCCGAATTCGCCGCGGCACGTGTCGTGATGCCGCAGTCCGCCTTGCCGGCGCGGATCGCGACCGCAAGGTCTGGCCCGGTGAGACATGGCGGCTCGAGCCGGCGCAAATCCTTCGGTTCGGCGCCAGCGCGCGTCAGCAGCATCTCGAGCAACATTTGTGCCCCGGCGCCGGGCTGCCTCACAGCCATTTGCGCGCCGGAGGCAAGAACGTCGGCCAGACCGTGCAGATGTTTGGGGTTGCCGGGCGGAAGCGCGAGGCCTTGCTCGCGCCGCACCAGCCCGACCAGTACGGCATCGTGCAGGCCCGGCATCCCGCGCACCGCCGCGATATTGGCGTCGCCGGCAGAACCTTCGGATATTTCATCGCCGTGGAAATGGATGGCCGCGGCGATCACCTCGCCGCGCAGCAGGCGATCGACGCCGCGCGCGGTGCCCTCGGCGAGCGACGCCAGACCGGATCCGGATTCACGCAAGGTCCATTCCAGCAGATCGTCCTGGCTGCCGCCGACGATCGGTGGCGGGTCGGCGGCGATCATGCCGGCGGGGCGCGACAGTCCCGAAAGCACCCAGAGGTCCAGTTCATGACGCGGAAACAGCCACTTGCCGGTAACTTTGCTGCCGGGAATCGCTCCCTCAGTCACCAGTTCGTAGAGCTTCCGCTCTCCGAGCCTGACGTAATCGGCAGCTTCGCTGGTCGTCAGAAATTCCACCCTGCATTTCTATGCATATTTCTGCGCGTGTTCAACTATTTGACAATTGCAGAAATTGTGCAGAACAAAGTCGATGAAGGGACGGCAATGACTGAGCATCTTGGTGCATGGCAACTGATCCTCAACGGCGACGCAGCATTGTTTGCGATCGTGGGGCTGTCGCTTGCCGTCAGCCTGTCCGCGGTGGCGCTCGCTGCGATTGCCGGCATGCCCCTGGGGGCAATGCTGGCGCTGACGCGTTTTCCCGGGCGGTCCATCCTGGTGGTGCTGCTCAACGCGCTGATGGGATTGCCGCCGGTGGTGGTCGGCCTTGCGGTCTATCTTCTGCTGTCGCGATCCGGGCCGCTCGGTTCGATGGGGATTTTGTTCACGCCGTCGGCCATGGTGATCGCGCAGACCATCCTGATCCTGCCGATCATCGCGGCATTGACGCGCCAGACCGTCGAGGACCTCTGGACTGAGTATCGCGACGAACTGACCGCGATGGACGTCAGTCCGGCCGGCCGGATATCGACGCTGTTGTGGGACGCGCGCTACAGCCTGCTGACGACACTGCTGGCGGGCTTTGGACGGGCCGCTGCCGAGGTCGGCGCAGTGATGATCGTCGGCGGCAATATCGACGGCTTTACTCGCACCATGACCACGGCCATCGCGCTCGAGACCTCCAAGGGCAATCTGCCGCTGGCGATGGGATTGGGCCTCGTTCTGGTCGCGATCGTTCTAGCGATCAACGCGGCCGCCTGGGGCACGCGCGTCTGGTCCGAACGTCAGGCGGGGTGACGATGCGGGCGCCTTCCAGCGATCTTCCCCTCGTTCTCGAAAACGTCTCGCTGATGGCGGGCAGCACCACGATCCTCGACCGTCTGAGCCTGACGATCGCACCGGGTGCGCCGACGCTCGTCATCGGACCGAACGGCGCGGGCAAGACCACTTTGTTGCGGCTCTGCATGGGGCTCGCGACGCCCACGGCCGGTCGCGTCAGTTGGGGCGGCCGCGCCGACAGCAGGCCGCTACGCCGCGCTTTCCTGTTTCAACGTCCGGTGATGCTGCGAAGGACGGCTGCTGCCAATGTCGCCTACGCGCTGGCGCAGGCCGGCAGTCCGCGCAGCGGGCGGGCGCAGCGGGTCGCCGCGTTGCTGGAGCGCGTCGGGCTCGCCGATCTAGCGCAGCGGCCGGCGCGGCGGCTTTCGGGCGGCGAGCAGCAGCGGCTGGCTTTGGCGCGGGCGCTGGCGCGAGATCCGGAAATCCTGTTGCTCGATGAGCCCACCGCCAATCTCGATCCTGCCGCGACGCGCAGCGTTGAAGAGCTTGTGCGAATGGTCGCGCAATCCGGCATCAAGATCGTGATGGCGTCTCACGATCTTGGCCAGGTGCGCCGGCTCGCGGGCGAGGTGATTTTTCTGGTTCGCGGCGCTCTGTGCGAGCAAGGTCCCGCCACCGATTTTCTCGACCGCCCCGCGACGCCGGAGGCCGCGGCCTTCCTGCGTGGCGATCTCGTGCTCTGAGTAGTGTCTGAAAGGAGTTGGCCATGCCGAACCGTTTCCTGGCTTTCGTACTGGCTTTTGGCGTCGGCGCCATCGCCCATCTTGCGCCCGCGCGCGCGCAGGATCGGTCGATCACGGTGGCGTCGACCACATCGACCCAGGACTTAGGGCTGTTCGGCTATCTGCTGCCGATGTTCAAGGCCAAGACAAATATCGACGTCAAGGTGATCGCGCAGGGCACCGGCCAGGCGCTCGACACCGCGCGGCGCGGCGACGCGGATGTGGTGTTCGTCCACGCCAAGGCGCAGGAGGAGAAGTTCCTCGCCGAAGGCTTTGGCGTGAAGCGCTTTGAGGTGATGTACAACGACTTCGTGCTGATCGGGCCGAAAGACGACCCTGCAGGGATCAAGGGCACCACGGATATCGCCGCGGCGCTGAAGGCGATCCAGACCAAGGCCGTGCCCTTTGTTTCGCGCGGCGACAAGTCAGGCACGCACTCGGCCGAACTTGCGCTCTGGAAGCAGGCCGATATCGATATCGCCACGTCAAAAGGCCCCTGGTATCGCGAGATCGGACAGGGCATGGGGGCCGCGCTCAATACGGCGGGGGCGATGAACGGCTACGTGCTGTCCGATCGCGGCACCTGGATCTCGTTCAAGAACCGCGGCGATCTTGAAATCGTCGTCGAAGGCGACCGGCGGTTGTTCAACCAATACGGCGTCATGCTGGTGAACCCCGAGAAATACCCGTCCGTGAAGAAGGAACTAGGCCAGGCATTTGTCGATTGGCTGGTCTCCGCCGAAGGCCAGGCGGCCATCGCCGGCTACAAGATCGACGGCCAGCAGCTGTTTTTTCCAAATGCGGAGAAGAAGGCGAGTTGAGAACGCCGGGATGATGTGAGCGCCGGTGAGCCACAGTTGCCAAAGTGGCGACAGGTGGTCCACGATTGCTTATGGACACCGCCCAGCGCTTGCCGGCTTCGCTCACTCCGCTTGAATTGACGCTCGCAGCGTTGCTGGACGGGCTTCCAATGGTTGCACCCGCCGAGCTTCCGCTCGCGCAGGCATTGGGCTGTGTTGCCGTTGACATGCCGCCGCTCACTGCGCATCCGCCCCGCGACATCGCCATGGCCGACGGTTGGGCCTTTCGCGCCCTCGACCTCGTCGGCGCATCGTCCTATTCGCCGCTGCCCTTGGCGATAGCGCCGGTCTGGGTCGAAGCCGGCGACGCAATGCCTGACGCTTGCGACTGCGTGATCGATTCTGACCTGCTGGATCAGACAGGTCCAATGGTTCAGGTGCTGGCGGAAGCGATACCGGGGCAGGGTGTTCGCCGTGCCGGCGGCGAAATCGCCGAGGGACGGTCCGTTGCCGTATCCGGCCGGCCCATCCGCGCGCCCGACCTGCTGATCGCGCGCGCGGCGGGGCTCGAGACCTTGAACGCGCGGCGTCCGCGCCTGCTCATCGTCGATATCCCCGCAACCTCCGGGCCTGCTGTGACAACCCCGCTGATTTCGGAAAGCGCCCTCCGGTCCGGCGCCGATATTGTCCGTGCCGAGGCCGCGGGCCGCGATGCGGAATCCATCGCGAAGTCGCTCGATACCGCCTCTTGCGATATGCTCGTTACCATCGGCGGCAGCGGCGTCGGCCGTACCGATGCTGCGATCGCAGCACTGGTGCAGCGCGGCGAGGTGATCGCGCATGGCATCGCGTTGCAGCCGGGCCGGACCTCCGCGGCCGGCAGGATCGGAAAGGTTTCCGTCATTGCGCTGTCGGGCGCGCCGGATCAGGCGCTGGCGGCGTGGTGGGCCCTGGCACTTCCCGTGCTGGACCGGCTGTCGGGACGGCAGCCGCGGCAGGCAGTAACGCTGCCGCTGGCGCGCAAGATCGCCTCATCGGTCGGCATAGCCGAGATCGTCCTGCTGGAAAGAGACGCCGGAGCCTGGATGCCGCTCGCTTCCGGCGAGTTCTCGCTCGAAACCATCGCTCGCGCCGAGGCGTACCTGGTTGTGCCCGGCGGCAGCGAAGGATTTGCTGCGGGTTCACCCGTCGATGCCTATATGATGTGGGACTGATACGAGAGTTCCGACATGACCAATGCGCAGACCCCGAGAAGCCGAGACGGCGTGGAGCAGGACCAGTTCCTGACCATTCTGTCGCGCGAGGATGCGCTCCTGCGTTTCGAAGCGGCGCTGTTTCCGCGCCCCGTGCCCAGCGAACCGCGAGCGCTTGCCGACGCGCTCGGCTGCGCGCTCGCCGAGGATATCGTGGCGCCGATCGACGTGCCGCCCTTCGATCGCTCCAATGTCGATGGCTTTGCGGTGCGCTCCGCCGATCTCCTGGTGGCCGGTGAAGCAACGCCGGTCCGTGTCATGCTGAACGACGAAGTCATCGCCTGCGGCACCGCGCCGACGCGGCCGGTGCTGTCGGGAACGGCGACCTTGATCGCGACCGGCGGTCCGCTGCCGCGCGGCGCTGACGCCATCGTCATGGTCGAACACACCCAGCCCGCGGGGCCTCGTGCGATCGAGATCAGGCGGGCAGTCTCGCCGGGACAGTTCGTATCGTATGCCGGGTCGGACATTGCGCGCGGCGAGGCGCTGCTCCGCGCCGGCATTTTGATCGGTTCGCGCGAGATCGGCATGCTGGCCGCCTGCGGCATCGCGCAGGTTTCCGTCGGGCGCCGGCCTCGCGTTGCCGTCATCTCCACCGGCGACGAACTGATACAGCCGGGCGAGAAGCTGCGGCCCGCAGCGATCTACGACAGCAATGGGGCGATCGTCGCGGCGGCGGTGCGCGAGAACGGCGGCGAAGCGGTGTTTCTCGGCGCCATTGCCGACGACGAAGCAAAACTCGAAGGCGCGATGCGCCGTGCGCTTGAGAGCAGCGACATGCTGGTGCTTTCAGGCGGCACCTCGAAGGGTGCCGGCGATGTCTCGCATCGCATCATCGCGCGGCTCGGCCAACCGGGCATCATCGCCCATGGCGTCGCCCTGAAGCCCGGCAAGCCGCTATGTCTCGCGGTCTGCGACGGCAAACCGGTGGTGATCCTGCCGGGTTTTCCAACCTCGGCGATGTTCACCTTTCACGACATGATCGTGCCGGTGCTGCGGCGCATGGCCGGCCTGCCGCCGCGTTCCGATGCGAAGGTCACCGCGAAAGTTCCGATGCGGATCGCATCAGAACTGGGGCGCACCGAATTCGTGATGGTGTCGCTGGTCGAAGGGGCCGACGGGCTGATCGCCTATCCCTCCGGCAAGGGCTCCGGCGCGATCACATCGTTCGCCCAGGCCGACGGCTTCCTGCGGATCGATGCGCTCGCCGATCAGATGCCGGCCGGGATCATGACGGAGGTGACACTATTCATGCCGCATGCCCGGGTGCCGGATCTCATGATCGTCGGCAGCCACTGCACCGGCCTTGATCTCGTGACTGCGCCGCTTGCGCGAGCGGGCCTGCTGGTACGTTCGATCGCGGTAGGCAGTCTTGGCGGATTGGCGGCGGCCAAGCGCGGCGAATGCGATTTCGCGCCGATCCATTTGTTCGACGAGACCACCGAAAGCTATAACGCGCCGTTTCTCGCCGACGGACTTGAACTGGTGCCGGGTTGGCGGCGGATGCAGGGCATCGTGTTTCGACCGGGCGACAGGCGTTTTGAGGGATTGGACAATGCGCAGGATGCGGTCCGCGCCGCGCTTGCCGACCCCGCTTGCGTCATGATCAACCGCAATCAGGGCGCGGGCACGCGTATCCTGCTCAGCCGGTTGCTCGGCGGGGCGCGCCCGGAGGGCTATTGGAATCAACCGCGCTCGCACAATGCGGTCGCAGCCGCTGTGACGCAGCATCGCGCCGACTGGGGCATGACCATCGCGCCGGTCGCGCACGCGGCAGGTCTCGGCTTCATTCCCTTCGCGGAGGAACATTATGACTTTGCGCTGGTGAAGGCGCGGAAACAGCGCCCCGCGGTGCAGGCGTTTCTCAAGGCACTGGCGTCGGAGCAAAGCCGCGCGGCGCTGGCGCAGGCGGGATTTCGGCCGGCTTAGTCGTTGCGCCCAGCTCATTGACGAGCGGGAAGCGCTTGCGAAGGCTTGATTAAATGAACGCCATGCCGCCATTAAGGATGATGGTCTGCCCGGTCATGTAGTCGTTGCCGAGCACCATCAGCACCGCCTGCGCGACTTCGCCGGGCTGCCCGAGCCGGCCAAGCGGGATGTTGCGCGCCAGATCGGAGCGGCCGCGCATCATGTCGGTTTCGATCAGCGAGGGCGCCACCGCGTTGACAGTAATGCCTTCCTTGACCAGCCGTGCCGCATAGCCGCGGGTCAGGCCTTCCATGCCGGCCTTCGACGCGTTGTAGTGGACACCAATGGCGCCGGCGCCACGCGCCGCACCGGATGAGATATTGACGATGCGACCCCACTTCTTCGCCCGCATCGCCGGCAAAACGGCCTGGGTGCAGAGAAACGCCGATTTCAGGTTGACCGCAATCGTCGTGTCGAAGTCGCCCTCGGTGAGGTCGTCAATGCCGCGCACGATCGCCATGCCGGCGTTATTGACGAGAATGTCAATCGGACCCAACGCTGAGGCGACATGATCGACCATTTTGGCGACGTCCGCAGCCTGCGATACGTCGGCGGCGATCGCGATGGCGCGGCCGCCGCTGTCCTTGATGTCAGCCACCACCGCATCGGCCTCAGTGCCGCGTTCCCGATAGTTGAGCGCGACCGCCGCGCCTGCTTCGGCAAGCGCCACGGCAATCGCAGCTCCGATGCCGCGCGAGGCGCCCGTCACCAGCGCAATGTGGCCGATCAGGTCCGGCTTGATGGTCATGATCGATCCTTGTTGGCAGCGCCGCCAGACTGTCTCTCGTTAGGCTGTAACCTCATCTGCCGCCACGCGATGACTTCTCCCATGGAAGGAGGTGAGATGCTAGCCGGCATCCAACTCCGCCAGCCGCTCGGCCTCGGCGATGTCATCCATGGTATTGGCATTGAAGAACGGATCGAGTGGCTGTGTCGGCCACGTCACGGTTGCGAGCCGGTAGCGCGCGGTCCAGCGATCGATCTTTCTGATGTCTTCGACGATCAACGCGTGGCGAAGCTCTTTGCGCAACGCGACGCTCCACAATCCAATCACCGGATGCGATTGCCCGTCGGAGGCGGCGACCGCAAGCTGGGCATCTTCATCGGTTCGCGCGCGCTGCAGTCGCGAAACAAGATCGCGCGGCAGGAACGGACAATCTGCCGCGGCGCTCAACATGAATTCAACATCCGGCCGGTTGGCCGCCGCCCAATCAAGGGCTGCGAGAATGCCGGCGAGCGGCCCGGGAAAGTCCTTCACCGTGTCGGCGATGACGGGCAAGCCGAACGATGCGAAACGTGCCGGATCGCCATTGGCGTTGAGGATGAGCCCATCGCATTGCGGCGATAACCGCGCGATCACGCGTTCGAGGATGGTGCGGCCGCCGATCTGGCGCATCGGCTTGTCGCCGCCGCCCATCCGCCGCGCCAGGCCTCCGGCGAGCAGCACGCCCGGAACTTTAGTCGTCACGTTCGCCGCCTTTGCGCATGTGACGCGCGGATTCCTCTTCGACGAACGCCAGGTTCTGGTCGTAGACGATGCGCTCCTCTCCTGACAGCGCGATGAATCGCTTCCCCCGCGCGCGCCCAACCAGCGTCAGTCCAACCTGTCGCGCCAGATCGACGCCCCAGGCGGTAAAGCCCGAACGCGAAACCAGGATCGGAATTCCCATCCGCACCGTCTTGATGATCATCTCGGAGGTCAGCCGTCCCGTGGTGTAGAGAATCTTGTCGGCGGGATCGACGCCGTGGCGATAGATCCATCCCGCGATCTTGTCGACGGCGTTGTGGCGGCCGACGTCTTCGGTGTAGCAGACGGGCGTACCTTCCTTGCAGAGCACGCAGCCATGGATCGCGCCAGCCTCGAGATAGAGCGACGGCATGGTGTTGATGGCGTGCGTCATCTGGTAGAGCCAGGAGGTGCGCAGCTCGGCCTTCGGCAGCGCGACGCTTTCGACGGCCTCCAGCAGATCGCCGAATGCGGTGCCCTGCGCGCAGCCCGAGGTCTGCGTGCGCTTCTTCAATTTCTGTTCGAAATTGGTGTGATGTTCGGTGCGCACCACCACCACCTGCAGATCGTCGTCGTATTCGACCTCGGTGACGACGTCGTCGTATTTCAGCATGTTCTGATTGAGCAGATAGCCGAGCGCCAGATATTCCGGATAGTCGCCGATCGTCATCATGGTGACGATCTCCTGCGCGTTCAGGTAAAGGGTCAGCGGGCGCTCGACCGGGACCTTGATCTCGACGGCCGCGCCGGTCTGGTCGGTCCCGGTGACCCTTTCGGTCAGCCTCGGATCGCCGGGATTCGGCACAATCAAAGGGACAGGCGCTTTATCGATCTTCATCATAACCCGCAGGGTAGCATGACATTGCCTGTTGGCCGATATAAAGCACCCTTGGATTAACCATAGCCCGGTTCCGCCAGCCCTCGGAGAGCAAGATGAAAGTGATCGGCCTGGCGGGATGGAGCGGCGCCGGCAAGACCACGCTGCTGACCCGTGTCATTCCCCATCTCCTTGGCCAGGGCCTTCGCGTTTCCGTCATCAAGCACGCCCATCACAATTTCGATGTGGACGTGCCGGGCAAGGATTCCTGGGTGCATCGGCAGTCGGGTGCCGCGGAAGTGCTGGTGTCGTCCGGCAAGCGATGGGCGCTGATGCACGAGTTGCGCGGCGCCTCCGAACCTAGGCTGCCGGAATTGCTGGCGAAGCTGTCGCGGGTCGATCTCGTCGTCGTCGAAGGCTTCAAGTCCGAGCCGCATCGCAAGATCGAGGTGCATCGTGCGGCCAATGGCAAGCCGCTGCTGTTCCCCGACGATCCCGCGATATCGGGCATTGCGACCGATGCGACGGTTGAAACCGCGCTGCCCGTTGCCCATCTCGATGACATTCCGGCCATCGCCGCTATGATGCAGCGGTCCGCGATTTCTGTCGAAGACGTGCTGGCGCGAAGCGCATCAAAAGCCTGAGAAGCCGAGACGAAAAATGGCGCAATTGTCCGACGATTGCTTTGCCCTCGGTGGCCCGATGATGTCGGTGGATGAAGCCGTCAAGAATATCGCCGCGCGGGTGACCGCGGTGCAGGGCGTCGAGGCGGTTTCGCTCGCCGAGGCCGACGGACGCGTCCTCGCGAGCGCGATTTCCGCTCCCTTGCCGCTGCCGCCTTTCACCAATTCCGCCGTCGATGGCTATGCCGTGCACAGCGGCGATCTGCCGCAGCAGGAAGAAAAGGCATTTCCCGTGACGGGACGCGTTCAGGCCGGCGGGTCGGCGCAACAGCTGGTCGCGCCCGGCCACGCGGTGCGGATTTTCACCGGTGCGCCGATGCCGCAAGGCGCCGATACCGTATTCATGCAGGAAGACGTGCGCATCGATCAGGGCAGGGTTGTTGTTCCGGCAGGCCTGAAACCTGGCGCTAATGTTCGGCCGGCAGGGGAAGACGTCCCGGCAGGCCATCTCGCGCTCGCCGCGGGCCGGCGACTGCGGCCGCAGGATGTCGCGCTCGCAGCCGCGTTTGGTCTGACACAGGTCGACGTCGTCAGGCGCGTTCGCGTCGCAGTGTTTTCCACCGGCAACGAACTGGTCTCGCCGGGAGCGCCGCGCGCAGCCGCTCAACTATTTGATTCCAATCGGTTCATGCTGACGGCGATGCTTGGCCGGTTGGGCTGCGAGGTCAGCGATCTCGGTATTCTCGGAGACGATCGGGCTTCGCTGGCTCGGGGACTGAAGAAGGTCGCCGATGATCACGATCTGATTCTGACCACCGGCGGCGTTTCGACCGGCGAAGAGGACCACGTCAAGGCCAGCGTTGAGGACGTAGGCACGCTCGTGCTGTGGCGCATGGCGATCAAGCCCGGGCGTCCGGTCGCCATGGGGGTGATCGGCGGCACGCCCTTTATCGGATTGCCGGGAAATCCGGTGGCGAGTTTTGTTACATTTGTGCACGTGGTGCGGCCGACCGTGCTGGCGCTGGCGGGTGCGATGCAACAACCGCTCATCCCGATGCCGGTGCGTGCGGCTTTCAGCTACAAGAAGAAAATTGCCCGCCGCGAATATGTCCGGGTCAATCTGCGCAAAGGCGCGGACGGGGTGCTTGAAGCGGTCAAATTTCCGCGCGAAGGCGCGGGACTTTTGTCGTCGCTGGTCGACACCGACGGGCTGGTCGAACTCGGTGAACAGATCACGCAAGTTCAACCGGGCCAAATGGTTGGCTTTCTCGGTTATGCAAACCTGGTCTGACAAATCCTGATCCGATGATAATTGTTTCCGGACGCCCCGCGTTGACGATAAGACGCGCTTTCGCCATGTTCGAAGCATGACCACCAGCAAGCTCGACCTCACCGGCCTCAAATGTCCGCTGCCGGCTTTGAAAACCCGTAAGGCCTTGAAAGCGTTGAGGCCGGGCGACCTGCTGGAAGTTCACTGCACCGATCCGTTGTCGGTGATCGATATCCCCAATTTGATTCGGGAAACCGGCGACGCGGTGGAGATCACTGAACGCGCGGAGAACAGAATTGTCTTTCTGATCGAAAAGGCGAGCGTTTTGCTGCCCAACGCCGCAGAATCGTCCATCCGAAATCGGGAAAGCTAAACAGGCTCTTCTGATTCCTGTCGAATTGATGGCCGGGTAGACCTCTACCTTTTGCCTATCGACATCAACCGCGGCTTCTGTCCCAATTGACATCTCCGTGGGGGTGCGGAGGATGGGTCGTGGCCGTTGTACGGCACACGCAACACGGGCATGAACATTCTCAACTCAGACACGATCACGGGCGGTGGGCATAACCGGTTGCGTGCGGTGTTAGAATTTTCGGATGCGCTTCGCGATCCTGGCGTATCTCGAAAATTGTGCGGGGCAGCTATGGGGGAATCGGTAGCTGTAGGTGCGGGACAACGGGATCGCAGTGGACAGACAAGCCCGGCATGGGCGGCTGTAGGGAGGCATCTATGACGACAATTACCAACGCGGGGACGATGTCGGGCGCCAAGAAGGAAGGCATCCTCGATCGCGAGCACACCATTGCAAAGGCGGGCTTCAATCGCTGGCTGGTGCCTCCTGCGGCGCTTTGCATTCATCTGTGCATCGGCATGGCCTACGGTTTCAGCGTGTTCTGGCTGCCGCTGTCGCGCGCAGTAGGTTTGACGGCGTCGAAGGCCTGTCCCGATATGTCGCTTTGGCAGGAATTGTTCACCACCACCTGCGACTGGAAAGTGGCCAGCCTTGGCTGGATGTTCACGCTTTTCTTCGTGTTGCTCGGTGTTTCGGCCGCGATCTGGGGCGGCTGGCTGGAGCGCGTTGGTCCGCGCAAGGCCGGCGTCGTCGCGGCGCTGTGCTGGGGAGGCGGCCTGTTGATCGGCGCCTTCGGCGTGTACGTTCATCAGCTCTGGATCATGTGGCTCGGCGCCGGTGTTATTGGCGGCGTCGGTCTCGGTCTCGGTTACATTTCTCCGGTTTCGACGCTGATCAAATGGTTCCCCGACCACCGCGGCATGGCGACCGGTTTTGCCATCGCCGGCTTCGGCGGCGGTGCCATGATCGGCGCGCCTCTGGCAAATCTCCTGATCAACTACTTCAAAACTCCCACGTCGGTCGGCGTCTGGGAAACCTTCGCCACCATGGGCGTGATCTATTTCGTCTTCATGATGATCGGCGCCTTTGCTTATCGGGTGTCGCCGACCGGCTGGCGTCCCGACGGCTGGACGCCGCCCAGCGAAAAGAAGACGATGATCTCGGAGCATCATGTTCATCTCAACAACGCGCACAAGACGCCGCAGTTCTGGCTGATCTGGTGGGTGCTCTGTTTGAACGTGTCGGCCGGCATCGGTGTGATTGGCATGGCGTCGCCGATGTTGCAGGAGATCTTCGCCGGCAAACTGATCGGATTGCCCGATGTCGGCTTCAACGCGCTGACCGCCGAGCAGAAGGTAACGATCGCCGCGATCGCAGCCGGCTTTGCTGGAATGCTGTCGCTGTTCAATATCGGCGGGCGGGTGTTCTGGGCGTCGCTGTCGGATTATATCGGTCGCAAGAACACTTACTTCTGCTTCTTCTTGCTCGGGATTTTGCTTTACGCGCTGGCGCCGACCTTTGCCGGCATGGGATCGAAATTGCTGTTTGTCGGCGCCTTCTGCATCATCCTGTCGATGTACGGCGGCGGCTTCGCCACCGTGCCGGCGTATCTCGCCGACATGTTCGGAACGCAGTTCGTCGGCGCCATTCACGGCCGGCTGCTGACCGCGTGGTCGACCGCCGGCATCATCGGTCCGGTGGTGGTGAACTACATCCGTGAGTTCCAGCTCGCGGCGGGAGTGCCCCGCGACCAGCTCTACAACACGACGATGTACATCCTGTGCGCCATGCTGATTGCAGGCTTGATCTGCAACTACCTGATCAAGCCAGTTGACGCCAAATGGAATATGAGCGCTGAAGAGGTTGCCAAGCTGCAAGCCGCGAGTGCCAAGAGCGCGGCGGTGGAGACCGGTTCGTTCGGCATTGGCAAAGGCGGGCTCGACGCCAGGGCTGCACTGTTCTGGGCCTTTGTCGGCGTCCCGCTTGCTTGGGGTGTTTGGAAGACGCTGGAAAGCGCGATCAAGATCTTCTGATCGTTTCTCGTCGCCGCGGGACGTAACCGTCGTCCCGCGGTCTTTAGTCTTGCGATCAATCAATGAGAACAGATCAGGGGGATTTTCCATGCTTCGCACCAGTGCTTGCCTTGCCGCCATGCTGCTTGTCGCAGGCTCGCTGCACACAGCTTCGGCACAGATGACGGCCCCATCCACTCCAGCGCCAGCGACCGCCAAGCCTTCGAGAATGAAGCTGACGGCCGACAAACTGAAGGAGATGAAAGCCAACTGGCGCCAGAACAAGACCAAGCTCGCGTCTTGTCGTAAAGAGGTGAAGTCGAAGGGATTGGCCGGTGACGACCGCTGGTTCTACATCGAAGACTGCATGGGCAAGACCTGAGCGCTTGCGTCCGGGGGGTGGTCTATCGAAGGGGCATGACAGCGGTAGCTGCATGCCCCTTATACTTAAATACTTATGGAACCGAGATAATTCTGTTGGCATCTGGCATGCCACAGATTACACTTACCCAGTTAAATGAGGGAACGGGACGTTTCAATAAGTCATGACGTGCAGCAGGTCCGCTCGTTCGAACACCCCGGCGAGGGACGCAAGCGGGCCAAATCCACCCCCAAGGGCCGCCAGATCGATCCAGCGGCGGCGCACGAAATCGAGCTGCTGCTCGGCGACCGGCCGCGGCGGCGCGATCTTTTGATCGAGCACCTGCACCTGATCCAGGACACCTATCATCAGATTTCCGCGGCCCACCTCGCAGCGTTGGCCGACGAGATGAAGCTTGCGTTTGCCGAGGTGTTCGAGACCGCGACCTTCTATGCGCATTTCGATGTGGTGAAGGAGGGCGAGCCCGATATCGCGCCGCTGACCATTCGGGTCTGTGATTCCATCACCTGCGCGATGTTTGGCGCCGAGCAGCTGCTGCAGGAACTGCAACGCAGCGCCGGACCCGAGGTGCGCGTGGTACGTGCGCCCTGCGTCGGCTTGTGCGACGTGGCACCTGTGGCGGAGGTTGGCCATCGCTACGTCTTTCAAGCAACCGCGTCCGAAGTGTTGGCGACGGCCGCGCGCGGCGAGACCGATCCCGAAATCCCGCCCTATGTCGACTACGACGCCTATGTGAAGGACGGCGGCTACAAGCTCCTGAACGATCTGCGTGCCGGCCGCGTCAGCAAGGAAGACGTCCTGAAGGCGCTCGACGATTCCAGCCTGCGCGGTCTCGGCGGTGCCGGCTTCCCTACTGGTCGCAAATGGCGCGCGGTACTTGGCGAGCCCGGGCCGCGGCTGGTGGCGGTCAATGGCGACGAGGGCGAACCCGGCACCTTCAAGGATCGTTTCTATCTGCTGCGCGATCTGCACCGCTTCCTGGAGGGCATGCTGATCGGCGCTCACATCGTCGATGCGACCGATGTCTACATCTACATCCGCGATGAATATCCCGCCACACTCAAGGTCCTTCCGCTGGAGCTCGCCAAGCTGCCGAAGGGTGGTCCCACCTTGCACATCCGTCGCGGCGCCGGCGCCTATATTTGCGGCGAGGAATCTTCGCTGCTGGAAAGCATCGAAGGCAAGCGCGGCCTGCCGCGCCACAAACCGCCATACCCGTTCCAGGTCGGACTGTTTGGATTGCCGACACTGATCAACAACATCGAGACGCTGTTCTGGGTGCGCGATATCGTGGAGAAGGGGGCGGGCTGGTGGAGTTCGCACGGTCGCAATGGCCGTCATGGCCTACGCAGCTACTCGGTGTCGGGGCGAGTCAAGAAGCCCGGCGTCAAGCTGGCGCCCGCCGGCCTGACGGTGCGCGAACTGATCGATGAGTTCTGCGGCGGCATGGCCGACGGTCATACCTTCCGCGCTTATCTGCCGGGCGGTGCCTCCGGCGGCATCCTGCCGGCCTCGATGGACAATATTCCGCTGGATTTCGGCACGCTGGAAAAATACGGCTGCTTCATCGGTTCCGCCGCGGTCATCATCCTGTCCGAACAGGACAGCGTGAAGGGGGCCGCGCTGAACCTGATGCGTTTCTTCGAGGACGAAAGCTGTGGCCAATGCACGCCGTGCCGGGTCGGCACCCAGAAGGCGGCGCTGCTGATGGAAAAACCGGTCTGGAACCGCGAGTTGCTCGACGAATTGAGCCAGGCGATGCGCGATGCGTCGATCTGCGGCCTCGGCCAGGCGGCCTCGAATCCGCTAACTTCGGTCATTAAATATTTCCCGGATGAGTTCCTTCCCAAGGAAGCTGCGGAATGACGAAAATCCAGTTCGAACTCGACGGCAAGCAGGTCGAAGCCATCAACGGCGAGACCATTTGGCAGGTTGCCAAACGTCAGGGCCGCGAAATTCCGCATCTGTGCTATTCGCCCGAGCCGGACTACCGGCCCGACGGCAACTGCCGCGCCTGCATGGTCGAGGTCGAAGGCGAGCGCGTGCTGGCAGCCTCCTGCAAGCGCACGCCCAGCGTCGGCATGAAGGTGAAGACCGCGAGCGCGCGTGCGGTCGCGGCGCAAAAGATGGTGATGGAGCTCCTGGTGGCCGATCAGCCGGCGCGCCAGACCTCGCACGACCCCGAATCGAAATTCTGGCACTGGGCCGAGAAGGTCGAGGTGACCGAAAGCCGTTTTCCGGCCGCCGAACGCTGGGACGGCGACGCCAGCCATCCCGCGATGCGCGTTAATCTCGATTCCTGTATCCAGTGCGGCCTGTGCGTGCGCGCCTGCCGCGAGGTCCAGGTCAATGACGTGATTGGCATGGCCTACCGCAGCCACGAATCCAAGATCGTGTTCGATTTCGACGATCCGATGGGGGAGTCCACCTGCGTCGCCTGCGGCGAATGCGTGCAGGCCTGTCCGACCGGCGCGCTGATGCCGTCGGTGATGCTCGACGAGAACCAGACCCGCGTCACCTATGCCGACCGGAAGGTGGACTCGCTGTGCCCGTTCTGCGGCGTCGGCTGCCAGGTCACTTACCAGGTCAAGGACGAGAAGGTGATCTACGCCGAGGGCCGCGATGGCCCGGCCAACCACAACCGTCTCTGCGTCAAGGGGCGCTTCGGGTTCGACTACATCCATCACCCGCATCGTCTTACAAAACCGCTGGTGCGGCTGCCGAATGCGAAAAAGGATGCCAACGACCAGGTCGATCCGGCCAATCCGTTCACGCATTTCCGCGAAGCTTCCTGGGAAGAGGCGCTCGATATCGCGGCCAGGGGCCTGGTAAGCATTCGCGACGAGAAGGGCGTCAAGGCGCTCGCCGGTTTCGGCTCGGCCAAGGGATCGAACGAAGAGGCGTATCTGTTCCAGAAGCTGGTGCGCACCGGTTTCGGCTCCAACAATGTCGATCACTGCACCCGGCTGTGCCATGCCTCGTCGGTCGCGGCCTTGATGGAAGGCCTGAATTCCGGCGCGGTTTCGGCGCCGTTCGCTGCCGCCATGGACGCCGAAGTCATCATCGTGATCGGCGCCAATCCGACCGTGAACCATCCGGTCGCCGCGACCTTCATCAAGAACGCGGCCCAACGCGGCGCCAAGCTGATCGTGATGGACCCGCGCCGTCAGACGCTGTCGCGCCATGCCTACAAGCATCTGGCGTTCAAGGCCGGCAGCGACGTCGCGATGCTGAACGCGATGATCAATACCATCATCACCGAAGGCTTGACCGACGATCAATATATCGCCGGCTATACCGAGGGCTTCGATGAACTCAAGGAGCGGATCCAGGAATTCACGCCGGAGAAGATGGAGCCCATCTGCGGCATTCCGGCCGAAACCTTGCGCGAAGTGGCCCGGATGTATGCCCGCTCGCGCGCTTCCATCATCTTCTGGGGCATGGGCATCAGCCAGCATGTGCACGGCACCGACAATGCGCGCTGCCTGATCGCGCTCGCCCTGATCACCGGGCAGGTCGGCCGTCCCGGCACCGGCCTGCATCCGCTGCGCGGCCAGAACAACGTTCAGGGCGCTTCCGACGCTGGCCTGATCCCGATGTTCCTGCCGGATTATCAGCCGGTCGGCCGCACCGATCTGCGCCAGCCGTTCGAGAAGCTTTGGCATCAGGAGCTCGATCCGGTTCGTGGTCTCACCGTCGTCGAGATCATGAACGCGATCCATGCCGGCGAAATCAACGGCATGTATATCGAGGGCGAAAACCCCGCGATGTCGGATCCCGATTTGCAGCATGCGCGCGAGGCGCTGGCCAAGCTTGATCATCTGGTGGTGCAGGACCTGTTCGTCACTGAGACGGCGTTCCATGCCGACGTGATCCTGCCGGCCTCGGCATTCGCGGAAAAATCCGGCACCTTCACCAATACTGACCGCCGTGTGCAGCTCGCGCGCGAGGTGATAAAACCGCCCGGCGACGCGCGGCAGGATCTCTGGATCATCCAGGAGATCGCCAAGCGGATGGGGCTGCCCTGGAGCTATAACGGCCCGGCGGATGTCTTCACCGAGATGACAGAGGTGATGCCGTCCTTGAAGAACATCACCTGGGAACGGCTGGTGCGCGAGGGCGCGGTGACCTATCCGGTCGACGATCCCGATAAACCGGGCAACGAGATCATCTTTACCACGGGCTTCCCGACCGCTAGCGGCCGCGGCAAGATCGTGCCGGCGCATGTGTTGCCGCCGGATGAATTGCCCGATGACGACTATCCGATGGTGCTGTCGACGGGCCGCGTGCTCGAGCATTGGCACACCGGTTCGATGACGCGCCGCTCGCAGGTGCTCGACCAGATCGAGCCAGAGGCTGTGGCCTTCATGTCGCCCAAGGACATGCGGCGGCTGAAGGTGTGGCCCGGCGATTTCATCCGGCTGGAAACGCGCCGCGGCGCGGTCGAGGTCAAGGTTCGCTCCGACCGCGACGTGCCTGAGAACATGGTGTTCATGCCGTTCTGCTACGCGGAAGCCGCTGCCAACCTTCTGACCAATCCGGCGCTCGATCCGTTCGGCAAGATTCCGGAATTCAAGTTCTGCGCGGTGCGTGCCGAGCGCGCCGAGATTCGTACCGCGGCGGAGTAGCACCATTTTTTTATGCCGTGCCTATGATCGGTGGCGGTTAGCCATCTCGAATTCCTATGCGTGTGTCTGCATCTTCTGAATATCCCGGCGGTTTGCGCCGGAGATTGGAAGATCTGACATGACCTTGTTCCATTCGCCCTCGCACCGGCTTCGCGGGAACATATCCCCGACGGACTCATCGCAACAGATGTCGATCAGACGGCTGCGCATCCTTGCGCACCGGGCTGTTAGCCGGACAATCCACGCGCTTAAGCTCGTTCATGCGGCAATCGTCACCGCCAAGACGCGCCGGGTTCAGCGCGAGCTGATGCTCCATAAGTTTCCGCAGCGGCCGCTGATACTGGACGACAAGTGGGATTTCTAGCCGGCGGCGCCAGCGCGGTTTGAACTCCCGGTGCCGAGCTCAATCTCGCGCGACAGTTCGACGATGGTTTCCGGATGGCAGCCATTCTCGAACAACGCGTATTTGATCGCTGCGGCGCGATTGACGAACAGGCCCCCATAGAGACCGTCCTGGTGCTTGGCGACCCAATGGCCGTGCCTATTCCTGCCGATGAAGACGATAGCAGAGGCCGCGCTGCACGATAGCGGCTCGACGCGTTTCACGTGGGAGACACTTGGCGGGTAATAGTCGGAGAGCCCTAGGCGAAGTTATCGGCGAGAATCGGCTCGTAGAGTGAATTCGCCTCGTGCGGTACCGTCGGAACGCTTGTCCTGGCCGTTGGCGTGGTGATGCGCCGGGCCTCGACGAATGCGCTCAAGATCGCCAGCGGCAAATCCACATGATGGGTTTCGATCGATTGATCGAGCCAATCGGGAAGCTCGCGCTGGCGTGACAGCGCGCAGTGCCATTCGCCCTCGTCATATGCGATGCGACGAATTTGCCATTGCGGCAATCCCAGATCAATCAGCGCCAGCGCGGCATCGGTCCAGGCTTCCGACTGGATCAATCGTTCGATGCGGGCCGTCTTCTCACTACGTCCCATGGATGGGAAGCGGCGGCAGGTTTCGCGGACGACATCAGTGACGAGGCTCGCTGTCACTGCAGGCGCGTCGCGAAGCCGGTCATTGAGTTGGCCGTCGGTGTGTTTTGAAAGGGTTAGCATGGCGGTATCTCAATCGTAGCGCGGCAGCGAACACCTGCCGCGTCCGCAATTTGGTCGAAACGCCATTTGAAAACGAGATGGGGCAGGGACCGAAAATATAGGGATTTCATAAGTAATCCGGGCTTTCAACGCGTCGTCCCGGCGAACGCCGGGAGCCCATACGCCGTGTACTCTCGGTTGAGGCAATGGCGCAGACGCCTTCCATTGTCATCAACACCGGTGACTATAGATTCCGGCTCGCGCCTCGCTTGGCCGGGACGACGGCGCCGCCTTTATGAGATTCCTATAACGTCGCCAGTGCCTCCATCTCGAAAACCTATGCGCCGGGTGGCACCTCACCATCCAGCAACAGCGAGAAAGCCGTTGGTCCGGTCCCGCTGATTACGACGCATAGGAGCACGTCATGTTAGATGTCGTCATGCTGGCCCTCGGCCTCGGCTTCTTCGTGGTCGGCATAGGCTACGCCTACGCCTGCGAACGGCTTTGAGGAGTACAGCCATGATCTTCGATTATTCGCTCGCTGCGATCGTCTCCGCCGGGCTGCTGTTTTACCTGACCTACGCCCTGCTGCGGCCCGAGCGGTTCTGACCGCATTCCCGCACAGATCGCGTAAACCTTAGGGCATACGACCATGACCGCCATTAGCTGGATCCAAATCATTCTGTACTGCGCCATCATCGTCGCGCTGGTCAAACCGCTGGGCTGGTACATGACCCGCGTCTTCAATGGTGAGCGTACATTCCTCTCTCCGATCCTGCGGCCGGTTGAGGCCGGGCTCTATTGGCTCGGGGGCGTTGACGAGAAGCGCGAGCAGCATTGGCTGACCTACACGGTCGCCATGCTGCTGTTCCATGTCGGTGGCTTCCTGATCATCTATGCGGTGATGCGGCTGCAGGCGTTGCTTCCGTTCAATCCGGCGGAACAATCCGCTGTTGCCGAGGATCTTTCCTTCAATACGGCGATCAGCTTTATCACCAACACCAATTGGCAGAATTACGGCGGCGAAAGCACGCTGTCCTATCTGGTGCAGATGCTGGGGCTGACGCACCAGAACTTCCTGTCGGCGGCGACCGGCATCGCGCTCGCGGTGGCGCTGATCCGCGGCTTCTCCCGTTCTTCGATGCGCACCATCGGCAATTTCTGGGTCGATGTGACGCGCTGCACCCTTTATGTGCTGATGCCGATCTGCGTCGTCTACACGCTGTTCCTGGTTTGGCAGGGCATGCCGCAGACGCTGGGCGCCTATGTCGATGCAACGACGCTGGAAGGCGCCAAGCAGACCATTGCCGTGGGTCCAGTGGCATCGCAAGTCGCGATCAAGATGCTCGGCACCAATGGCGGCGGCTTCTTCAACGCCAACGCCTCGCATCCTTTCGAAAATCCGACAGCATTGTCGAATTTCGTACAGATGATCTCGATCTTCGCGCTCGGCGCAGCACTCACCAACGTGTTCGGCCGCATGGTCGGCAACCAGCGCCAGGGCTGGGCGATCCTGGCCGTGATGGGCGTGCTGTTCATCTCCGGCGTCGCCGTCACCTATTGGGCGGAAGCCACCGGCACGACCGCGCTGCAGGCGCTTGGGCTGACCGGCGGCAACATGGAAGGCAAGGAAGTCCGCTTTGGTATTGTTGCCTCCTCGCTGTTCGCGGTCATCACCACGGCGGCGTCCTGCGGCGCGGTCAACGCCATGCATGACTCATTCACCGCGCTCGGCGGCATGATCCCGCTGATCAACATGCAACTCGGCGAAATTATCGTCGGCGGCGTCGGCGCCGGCCTCTACGGTATGCTGCTGTTCGTCGTGCTCGCGATCTTCGTCGCAGGCCTGATGGTCGGTCGCACACCGGAATATGTCGGTAAGAAGATCGAGGCGCGCGAGGTCAAGATGGCGATGCTCGCTATCCTGGTGCTGCCTTTGATGTATCTGGGTTGGACCGCCGTCGCCGTCGTCTATCCGACGGCCGTGGCCTCGATGGCCAATGCCGGCCCGCATGGCTTCACGGAAGTGCTCTATGCGTACACCTCGCAAACCGGCAACAATGGCTCGGCTTTCGCGGGCCTCACCGGAAATATCCTTTTCTACAACGTGACCGGCGGCGTTGCGATGTTCGTCGGCCGTTTCTTCATGATCGTGCCGGCGATGGCGCTGGCGGGCTCGCTGGCCAGCAAGAAGTCGATTCCAGCTTCGGCCGGCACGCTGCCGACCACGGGCGGCCTGTTCGTCGGCTTGGTGGTCGGCGTGATCCTGATCATCGGCGGTCTCACGTTCTTCCCCGCGCTCGCGCTCGGCCCGATCGTCGAGCATCTCGCGATGAACGCCAACACCCTGTTCTGATCGCTCATTCGGAGTTACGTCCATGGAAGTCGTCAAAATGAATAAGCGGATGCCGGTGTCGGCGATGCTCGATCCGAAGATCGTGGTGCCCGCGATCGGTTCGGCCTTCGCCAAGCTTGACCCCAGGATCATGATCAAGAGCCCGGTGATGTTCGTGGTCGAAGTCGTGGCCGCACTCACCACGGTGATCTTTCTGCGCGATCTGGTGACCGGTGGAGGAAGTCTCGCGTTCACCTTTCAGATCATCCTGTGGCTGTGGTTCACGGTGCTGTTCGCCAACTTCGCCGAGGCTGTCGCCGAAGGTCGCGGCAAGGCGCAGGCCGAAATCGCTGAAGAAGACCCGCACCGAGAGCCAGGCCAAGCTGTTGATCGGCTCCGACAAGACCTATCGGCTGGTATCCGGCACTAGCCTCAAGGTCGGCGATGTCGTGCTGGTCGAGGCCGGCGACAACATTCCCTCCGACGGCGAAGTGATCGAAGGTGTTGCCTCGGTCAATGAAGCAGCGATCACAGGCGAATCCGCGCCGGTGATCCGCGAATCCGGTGGCGATCGCTCGGCGGTGACCGGCGGCACCCAGGTGCTGTCCGACTGGATCCGCGTTCGCATCACCGCGGCACAGGGATCGACCTTCATCGATCGTATGATCAAGCTGGTCGAGGGCGCCGAGCGGCAGAAGACCCCGAACGAGATCGCGCTCAACATCCTGCTCGCGGGGCTCACCATCATCTTCGTATTCGCGACCGTGACCATTCCGAGCTACGCCGCCTACGCCGGCGGACAGATTTCGGTCGTCATTCTGGTGGCGCTGTTCGTGACGCTGATCCCGACCACAATCGGTGCGCTGCTGTCGGCGATCGGCATCGCCGGCATGGACCGGCTGGTGCGTTTCAATGTGCTGGCGATGTCGGGCCGCGCCGTGGAGGCCGCGGGCGACGTCGATACCCTGTTGCTCGACAAGACCGGAACCATCACCCTTGGCAACCGGCAGGCGACGGCGTTTCGCCCCGTGCGCGGCGTTACCGAACAGGAACTGGCCGATGCGGCGCAGCTGGCGTCGCTGGCCGACGAGACGCCGGAAGGCCGCTCGATCGTCGTGCTGGCGAAGGAAAAATACGGCATCCGCAGCCGCGACATGGCGGAACTGGCCGCGACGTTCATTCCGTTCACGGCACAAACTCGCATGAGCGGCGTCGATGCCGGTGCTTCGTCGGTGCGCAAGGGCGCGGTCGACGCGATTCTAAGCTATGTGAGCGTTGGCGCAGGAACCCACACGGTAGCGTCTGGAAACACCGTTCGTTCGATCCAGTCCGGCGTCATGTCCGACATCGCCAGGGAAATCCAGGCGATCGCGGACGAGATCGCAAAAGCTGGCGGTACGCCGCTCGCTGTCGCCAAGGACGGCCGTCTGCTTGGCGTCGTTCATCTGAAAGATATCGTCAAGGGTGGCATCCGCGAGCGTTTCGCCGAACTGCGCCGCATGGGCATCCGCACCGTGATGATCACCGGCGACAATCCGATGACCGCGGCGGCAATCGCGGCGGAAGCAGGCGTTGACGATTTCCTCGCGCAGGCGACGCCGGAGGACAAGCTCAAACTCATTCGCGACGAGCAGGCCAAGGGCAAGCTGGTGGCGATGTGCGGCGACGGCACTAATGACGCGCCGGCGCTCGCCCAGGCCGATGTCGGCGTCGCCATGAACACCGGCACGCAAGCTGCGCGCGAGGCCGGCAACATGGTCGATCTCGACTCCAATCCGACTAAACTGATCGAGGTGGTCGAGATCGGCAAGCAGCTGTTGATGACCCGGGGCGCGCTCACCACGTTCTCGATCGCCAATGACGTCGCCAAATATTTCGCGATTATCCCAGCAATGTTCCTGGCGTTCTACCCGCGGCTTGCGGTGTTGAACGTCATGCATCTGGCAAGTCCGCAGAGCGCTATCCTGTCGGCGATCATCTTCAATGCCCTGATCATCATCGCGCTGATCCCGCTGGCCTTGAAAGGTGTGGCCTATCGCGCCATCGGGGCTGGCGCGCTCTTGCGCCGTAACCTGATGGTCTATGGCCTCGGCGGCATCATCATTCCGTTTATCGGTATCAAGGCAATCGACCTCGTGGTCGCCGCTTTGCACTTGGCTTAGTCGTCATTGCGAGCGCAGCGAAGCAATCCATAACCGAGCCGCAGAAAAGCTGGATTGCTTCGTCGCTTCGCTCCTCGCAATGACGGATTGACCACATTTTGAGGAGATACAACAATGTTGAGAGAAATTCGTCCCGCGATCATCATCCTGGTCGCCCTCACGCTGATTACGGGGCTCGCTTATCCCCTCGCTATGACCGCGATCGCCGGCGTGATCTTTCCAAAGCAGGCGCAGGGCAGCCTGATCGAGAGGGACGGCAAGGTCATTGGCTCCGCCTTGATCGGGCAGGAGTTCAAGGACGACAAATATTTCCATAGCCGGCCGTCGGCGACCTCGGCACCGGACCCGGCCAATTCAACCAAGACGGTGTCGGCGCCCTATAATGCCGCCAATTCGGGGGGCTCCAACCTCGGCCCGACCAGCAAGGCGCTGAATGACCGGATCAAGGACGACGTCGAAAAGCTCAAGGCTGAGAATCCCTCGGCGCCTGTCCCCCAGGATCTCGTCACAACGTCCGCCAGCGGCCTCGATCCAGACATTTCGCCGGAAGGCGCGCTGTTCCAGGTGCCGCGGGTCGCCAAGGCGCGGAATATGCCGGAGGATCGTGTCCGGGCGCTGGTCACGGAGAACACCAAAGGCCGTTTGGCCGGCTTGCTCGGCGAGCCGCGGGTCAATGTGCTGGCGCTGAATCTGGCTTTGGACGCGGCCGCATCCAAATAGAGCCGCCTAGGCGGCATCAGGCGTGAGGACTATATTGCCGTATGGCAAATCAAAGCCGCGACCCTGAAAAAAGGCCCTCGCCGGACGCGCTCCTGGAAGCCGCCCGGCGAGAGAGCGATCAGGCTGGGCGGCTGAAGATTTTCGTCGGTGCCGCTCCCGGTGTCGGTAAGACCTATGAGATGTTGCAGAGCGCACGCGCCAAACTCAAGGCCGGCGTCGACGTCGTGGTCGGGGTCGTCGAGAACTCACGGCCGGGCCGAGACGGAGGCGCTGCTGCACGGCCTCGAAGTCCTGCCGCGTAAACGGATCGAGTACAAAGATCAGTCCATCGAGGAGATGGACCTCGACGCGCTGATCGCACGGTGTCCACAGATCGCGCTGGTCGACGAGCTCGCCCACACCAACGCGCCCGGCAGCCGCCACCCGAAGCGCTATCTCGACGTCGAGGAGCTGCTGTCGCGCGGCATTGACGTCTACACTGCGGTCAATATCCAGCATATCGAAAGCCTCAACGATGTCGTCGCCCAGATCACCCACGTGCGGGTGCGGGAAACCGTGCCGGATTCGGTTTTCGACCGCGCCGATGCCATTGAGCTGATCGACCTGACGCCGGACGATCTGATCCAGCGGCTGAAAGAGGGCAAGGTCTACGTTCCCAAGCAGGCGGAGCGCGCGCTCGAGCATTATTTTTCGCCGGGCAACCTGACCGCGCTGCGCGAGTTGGCGTTGCGGCGCACCGCCGAGCGCGTCGACGAACAACTGCTCACGCACATGCAGGCCAATGCAATAGCCGGCCCATGGGCCGCCGGCGAGCGCATCCTTGTTTGCCTCAGCGAGGATCCGCGCGCGCCGGGGTTGGTGCGCTACACCAAGCGGTTGGCGGATCGGCTGCACGCGCCCTGGACCGCGCTCAGCATCGAGACGCGACGCAGCCTGCAATTGACCGATGAGCAGCGCGACCGGCTGGCCGATACATTGCGGTTGGCAGAGGCGCTCGGCGGCGAGGCGCTGACCATTCCCGGCGTCGGACGCCGCATTGCCGACGATGTCATCAACTTCGCGCACGCCAACAACGTGACCCAGATCATCATCGGCAAATCGACGCGTTCCTGGTGGTTTGAACTCAGGCGCGGCTCGGTGGTGCATGATCTCGTGCGGCGCGCCGGCAATATCAGCGTCAACATCATTGCCGGCGACGAGCTGTCGACTGCGCCGACTGCCAAAACCGCGGTGCCGACGGCGGCGCGGCACGAGCCATTCGACATCAGACCCTATCTGATGGCGCTCCTGGTCGTGGCGATCGGCCTCGGAACCGCCGAACTGATCAAGCCATGGTTCGGTATCGAAAACGTCGACCTGGTATTTCTCACCGCGGTGGTGAGCGTGGCGGTTCGTTACGGGCTGTGGCCGTCATTGCTGGCCAGCGTCGCGGCGTCGCTCTGCTACAATTTCTTCTTTTTGCCGCCGGTCTATACCTTCACGATCACCGATCCGACCAATGTCGCGGCGTTCTTCTTCTTCATGCTGATCGCGATCCTGGTGTCCAATGTCGCAGCAAGGGTACGCACGCAGGCTGTGGCCGCGATTGGCAGGGTGCGAACCACGGAATCGCTCTATGCCTTCAGCCGCAAGCTCGCGGGCACCGCGACGCTGGACGATGTGTTGTGGGCGACCGCCTACCAGACCGCTTTGTTGCTGAAAGTGCGTGTAGTCCTGCTGTTGCCGGAGGAGGGCGTATTGACGGTCAAGTCGGGCTATCCGCCTGAGGATCAGCTCGACAAGGCCGATCTCGCCGCCGCGAACTGGGCCTGGGGCAACGATCGCCCGGCCGGGCGCGGTTCGGATACGCTGCCGGGGGCCAAGCGCTTGTTCCTGCCGATGCGGACCGGGCGCGGCGCGATCGGCGTCATTGGCATCGATGACGACAAGACAGGCCCGCTGCTGACACCGGACCAGCGTCGCCTGCTCGATGCGCTGGTGGATCAGGGCGCGCTTGCGATCGAGCGGGTGCTGCTGGTCGAAGATATGGACCGCGTCAAGCGCAGTGTGGAATCGGATCGGCTGCGCGCGGCGCTCTTGACCTCGATCTCGCATGACCTCAAGACGCCGCTGGCATCCGTGCTCGGCGCCGCCAGCACGATGCGGGATCTCGCAAGCGGTTTGAGCGAAACCGAGAAGCGTGATCTGCTCGCCACCGTGATCGACGAATCCGAGCGGCTTAACCGCTTTATCGCCAATCTGCTCGACATGACCAAACTGGAATCCGGCGCCATTGTGCCGAATACGGCGCGGCACGATATTGGCGAGATTGTCGGCAGCGTGTTGCGGCGCGCCAGCAAGATTCTCGCGCGCCACAGGGTTGCACTCGAGCTCGCGGCCGATCTGCCGATGCTGGAGCTCGATGCGGTACTGTTCGAGCAGGTGCTGTTCAACCTCCTGGACAACGCCGCGAAATATGCGTCGGCGGACACTACGATAGCGATCAGGAGCTTGCGGGAAAAGGATTGGGTATCCCTGCAAGTCATGGACGAGGGCGAGGGCATTCCAGCGGCGGAACTCGAAAGCGTTTTCGACAAGTTCTATCGCGCGCAGAAGGGCGATCATGTCCGCCCCGGCACCGGCCTCGGGCTGGCGATTTCCCGTGGCTTTGTCGAGGCCATGCATGGCACGATCTCGGCCGCCAACCGCGCCGATCGAAGCGGCGCGGTGCTGACCATCCGATTGCCGATCCCGGCAGCATCGGACGCGCTGGATACCGCTGCATGAACGCGACCCCCATCAAGGTCCTGGTGATCGACGATGAACCGCCGATCCGAAAATTGCTGCGGATGGGCTTAAGCACGCAAGGCTACGAGATCCTGGAAGCCTCGAACGGCAAGCTGGCGCTCGAACTGCTGGCGCACAATCCGGCGCTGATCATTCTCGATCTCGGCCTGCCGGATATCCAGGGCCATGAATTGCTGCGCATGATCCGTGGCCGCAACGATAGCGTGCCGATCGTGGTGCTATCGAGCCGCGGCGACGAGGCTGGCAAGGTCCAGGCGCTCGATCTCGGCGCCGACGATTACCTGACAAAGCCGTTCGGGATGGACGAATTGTTGGCCCGCATGCGCGCGGCGTTGCGGCATCAGCTGCAGGTGCATGGCGAGCGCCCCGTGTTTCGGTCCGGCGATCTCTCCGTCGACCTGGTGCGCCGCATCGTCAAGGTCGGCGACAGGGACGTAAAACTGTCGCCGAAGGAGTACGATCTGCTGCGCGTGCTGGTTCAGCACGCCGGCAAGGTCCTGACACACAGATTTCTTTTGAAGGAATTGTGGGACGAGCTGACCGACGCGCAATATCTGCGGGTCTATGTCCGACAGCTCCGGCAAAAGATCGAGGCCGATCCCGAGCGTCCGCAATTCGTGCTGACGGAGACCGGAATCGGCTATCGGCTGAGAGCGGCGGACTGAAACCGTCGATCCGTTATCCTGAGGTGCGATCCAGCGGGTCCGGCCTCTAGCCGGCCCGATGACAGGCTCCGCGAGCCTCGCAGGATGGCTGGCGGCATGTGCTGCTGCTTATCCTTCGAGGCGCGCAAGCGCGCGCACCTCAGGATGACGGCGCGTGCGTGGCGGCAGCGGTGTTCTTGGTGTTCCCAGGAATGGAACCATCTTCATCAGCGAAGATTATTTTCCCGCAACCGGGAGAAGTGTCATGGCACGCAAATACTCGAAGAAGGCATCCGCCAAGGTCGAACGCGCGATGAAGAAGCGCAAGGCCGGTACCTTGAAGAGCGGCCGGTCCGGCAAGAAGGTCAAGAGCCGCAAGCAGGCGATCGCGATCGGGCTCTCCGAGGCGAGGGCAGCAGGGGCGAAAGTGCCGAAGAAGGCCTCGAAGAGGAAGGCGACCAAGAAGCGCAAGACGACGAAGTAGATTTGCGATCGTCATTGCGAGCCAACGGGTCGACGCGAAGCCCGATGACAAGCTCCACGAAGCAATCCAGGCAGCGAAGTACACCCGTTGGATTGCTTCGCTCCGCTCGCAATGACGGAAGAGAAAGCCGGCTCAGCCGGCCTTGCGGGCGCGCGCCGCCGAACGGTGCGCTTTCTTGGGCGTCCGGTGCGCTGCGCGACGGCGCGAGCCTGCCGCGTGCTTTGTCAATGTCTTGCCCCTCAGGCTTTGTCGCAGCGCATCCATCAGGCTGATGACATTGTCCGGCCGTTTCTCCCGATCGGCGGTCTTGACCGGCTTGCCGGCGGCTTTGCGCCGGACCAGCGACTTCAGGGCATTCTCATATTCGTCCTTGAATTTCGAGGGATCGAAATGCGCGGCCTTGGTGTCGAGGATGTGGCTTGCAAGTTCGATCATATCCTTTGAAATCCTCGGGCTTCTGATGTCGTCAAAATATTCGGCCTCGTCGCGCAGTTCATACGGGTAGCGCAGCGTGGTCCCGAGCAGACCCTTGCCTAGCGGCTCAATCGCGATGATGTGTTCACGGTTGGTCAGGACGATACGCGCCAAGGCGACGCGATTTTGGTCCTTCATAGCGTCGCGAATCACTGCGAAGGCGTCAACTCCGGCCTTGCCGTCGGGTGCGATATAATAGGGGTGATCGAGATAGCGTTTGTCGATTTCGTTGCTCGGCACGAAACTGTCGATGTCGATGGTATGGTTGCTCTCGATCTGCACGGCTTCCAGCTCTTCCTGGTCGATCTCGACATACTCGCCCTTCTTCAATTCGTAGCCGCGGCCCTTTTGATCGCTTCCGACGACGTCGCCGGTTTCGGCGTCGACCATCTGCTGCCTCAACCGGTTGCCAGTCTCCTTGTTGATCATGTGGAAACGGGTTTTGTCGAATGTCGTCGAGGCCGGATAAAGCAAGACCGGGCATGACACGAGGGATAGCTTCAGTGACCCTTTCCAATAGGCGCGAACGGCCATTACAATCTCCGGCTTGTCGTACGTTGCAGGGAATTCGGGAACTTTCAACGGTTGCCGGGGGTTTTGGTTCCGGGCGTTGCCAGCGGTGCTAGGATGGGACCATTCGCCAAGCGTGGCATTTGTGAGCGCGGGATTTTGATGTGTCTTTGAGAAACCTTTCTGTCTATCGAAAAAAGCGGGATTTCGAAAAAACCGCGGAGCCGAGCGGCGAGGGCAACGTCGCGCCCTCCAGGCAGCGGCGGTTCGTGATCCAGAAACATGACGCAACCCGGCTGCATTACGATCTGCGACTGGAGTTCGACGGGGTCTTCAAATCCTGGGCGGTCACGCGCGGACCCTCGCTCGATCCGCACGACAAGCGGCTGGCGGTGGAAGTGGAGGATCATCCGCTGGATTACGGCGACTTCGAAGGCACCATTCCGGAGGACCAGTATGGCGGTGGCACCGTGCAGCTATGGGATCGCGGTTATTGGGAATCCGACGACCCGGAGCGGGGCTTCAAGAAGGGCGATCTGAAATTCACGCTGCATGGCGACAAGCTCCACGGCAGCTGGGTGCTGGTGCGCATGCGGCATGATCGTAATGGCGGCAAGCGGACCAACTGGCTGCTGATCAAGCATCGCGACGATTTCGCCAGGGAAGGCAAGGCCAACACTATCATGGAAGAGGATCGATCGGTAGCGTCGGGACGATCGATGGCGCAGATCGCCGCAGGCAAGGGCAAGGCGCCAAAGCCGTTCATGACGGTGAAGTCCGGCCGCGGGAAAGCCGATGCAGTGTGGAATTCAAACCGGGGCGATGCCGCGCAAACGCGCGCAAAAAGTAAGGTAACTGGATCGCAGTCCGCGCCGGCTGCAGGCCAGCCGTCCAAGGACAAGAAGGTCAGCGCGATACCGGATTTCGTCGCACCGCAGCTTTGCAAATTGGTCGATCGTCCACCGGCGGCAGATGGATGGTGCCATGAGATCAAATTCGATGGCTACCGCGTGCAATTGCGGGTCGAGCGCGGCAAGGTCGCGCTCAAAACACGCAAAGGGCTGGACTGGACCGAAAAATTCGAGGCGATTGCGAAAGAAGGGCGTGCGCTCCCCGATGTCCTGATCGACGGCGAGATCGTTGCGCTCGACCATCATGGCGCGCCGGATTTTTCGACGCTGCAGGCCGCGTTGTCTGACGGCAAGACCGACAGCCTCCTCTTCTTTGCGTTCGACCTTTTGTTCGCCGAAGGCAAAGACCTCCGCCGGGTGCCGCTCGGAGAACGCAAGCAGCGCTTGAAAAATCTGCTGGAGGCGCGGCCAAAAAGCAAAAGCAGGCTGATCCGCTATGTCGAGCATTTCGAAAGCGGCGGTGACGCCATCCTTCAGTCCGCCTGTAAGTTGTCGCTGGAAGGCATCGTCTCGAAGAAGTTGAACGCGCCCTATCGTTCCGGCCGTTCGGAGGACTGGACCAAGGCCAAATGCCGCGCCGGGCATGAGGTCGTGCTGGGAGGCTGGAAGACCACCAACGGAAAATTCCGGTCGCTGATGGCGGGAGTGCATCGCGGCGGCCATCTGGTCTTTGTCGGCATTGTCGGCACCGGCTTTGGCCAGGACACGGTCCGACGCATCATGCCGGTGCTGAAGGCGGCGGCATCCGACAGAAGTCCCTTCGGAGGCAAGGATGCGCCGAAGAAGACCCGCGACGTGCATTGGCTGAAGCCCGAGCTTGTCGCCGAAATCGAATTCGCCGGCTGGACCGACGGCGGCAATATACGGCAGGCTGCGTTCAAGGGCCTGCGCCAGGACAAGCCGGCCGACGAAGTGGAAGCGGAAAGGCCGGCTATGACCGGGATCGCCAAGCCTGCGGCCGGCAAGGCCGCCTTGAAGACGAAGTCGGGCAGCTCGATCAAGACGTCGTCGAGGTCCGCGGATGGCAAGTCCGCCACCGTCATGGGCGTTGTGATCTCAAAGCCCGACAAGGAGCTATGGCCGGACGCGGGTGACGGCGAGGGAGTGACAAAACTGGACCTCGCCGGCTACTTCGAAGCGGTGGGCGGCTGGATGATCGGCCATCTGAAGGGACGGCCGTGTTCCGTGGTCCGCGCGCCCGACGGCATCGGCGGCGAGACGTTCTTTCAGCGTCACGCCATGCCGGGCACTTCGAACCTGCTCGAACTGGTCAAGGTGTCCGGCGATCGCAAGCCCTATTTGCAGATCGATCGCGTCGAAGGGCTTGCCGCCGTGGCCCAGATCGGCGGCCTTGAATTGCACCCCTGGAATTGCGCGCCGGATTTGCCCGACGTGCCAGGGCGGCTGGTGTTCGATCTCGATCCCGCACCAGAGGTCGAATTCACCGATGTCATCGAGGCCGCCAAGGATATGCGCCAGCGTCTTGCGGCGCTTGGCATGGAGAGTTTCTGCAAGACCACCGGAGGCAAGGGACTTCACGTCGTGACGCCCCTGGCCCAAGGCGCAAGAGACAAGGTGAGCTGGAAAGAAGCAAAAGCTTTTGCGCAAGGCGTTTGCCTGTGGATGGCCGATGAGGCGCCTGAGCACTATCTGGTCAACATGTCGAAGAAGCTGCGCAAGGGAAAGATCTTCCTCGATTATCTCCGCAACGATCGCATGGCCACCGCCATCGCGGTGCTTTCGCCACGGGCGCGTAAGGGCGCCACGGTGTCAATGCCGCTGACATGGGCGCAGGTCCGGGGCGATCTCGACCCCAAACGCTACACGGTGCGCACCGTGCCGGCGCTGCTTGCCAAGACCAAGGCGTGGGAAGGTTACGATGATGCGGCGTCATCGATAAAGGCCGCGATCAAGAAGCTCTCGGGAAAGTAGACGTAGGCGGGCACGCTTCGCTTTGCGCACCCTGCGAAGCTGTTCGGGCGGTGACGGCCCAAAAGAATTGCCGCGTCATGCGACAAAATGATCGCGGCCCGGCATGGCCGAGCCCCGAACCATTTTCGACGTCAGGACTTAGAGTCTTCCAAGCAGCAGAAGGATCAGAAGGATCACGATGATGAGGCCGAGGCCGCCGCCGCCATAGTATCCTGTGCCGTAGAACGGTCCGCCACCGATGCCGCTAAAGCCGCCAAGCAGGGCGATAACGAGAATGATCAGGATGATAGTTCCGATTGACATGTAGTGTGTCTCCTCCAGCCTGGCAGTCGGCACCTGTTGCTCTGCCATCAGCCGAAAAAACGAACGGGAACCCATAAGGTTCCGGTTTTGCAACCGCATTTATTCGGCCTCCTCTTTTTTCGAACCATGTGCGGTTACATGAGTTGGTTCATCTGGGGATATCGCCATGTCCGCACCTCTTGTTGTTTCGATTCCACATCGCCTGGGCCGTGAAGAAGCAAGCCGCCGTCTCAGGGCTGGGTTGACGCGCGCCGCGTCCAGCGTTCCCGTGCTGAAAGTCGATGAGGAGCGATGGGAGGGCGATCGCATGATTTTTCGCGTGCGCGCGCTCGGGCAGGCGGCATCGGGACATCTCGATGTGGCCGACGATCATGTCCGGCTGGAAGTGACGCTGCCCTGGTTGTTGCAGCGATTCGCGCAAGCCGCCCAGATCGCGATCAAGAATCGCGGCAATTTGCTGCTGACCAAGCGTAGCTGAGCGGGCAGCGATCAGGCCCGGACACGCTTTCGCACCGGCTTCACGGTGCCTTCGAACCTCGCTTTCAACACCGCGACCGGAAGGTGCCGGAAGAGCGCGGAGAGAGGCGTCTCCGCTGCGCCGCTGATGCCCTCCACGGAATAGCCGCCGAGGTTGAGCGCGGCGTCGAACGCTTCGGCGCGAGGCCAGTCCCGGCCGCCCCGCGACAAGGCAGCATATGATTTCGCAACCGCGATGATCACGGCCTCGCGGCCATGGCGTCGCGCGAACGCAATGACGTGGTCGCGGTGCGGTCCGGTAACTTCCAGCGGTTGGTAGTCGCCATAGGTGAACACATCGCCAAGTTCGTTGCGCAGTTTCAGAAGACTGCGGGTCCAGGCCAGCTTCAGATGACCGTTCGACCAATTCTGGGTCAGGCCTTGCCAATCCGGATTTTCGACCGACGCCAGCACGGCTGCTCGCGCTGAAAAATCCACCGGTCGCCGGTTGTCGGGATCGACCAGGGAGAAATCCCAAAACTCCGTTCCCTGATAAAAATCGGGTACGCCGGGCATGGTCGCCTTCAGCGTGAGCTGACCGAGCGAATTCAGGGCTCCCAGCAGCGAGACACGCTGCGCCAGTGTTTCCAGCGAGCTCAGGAATTCAGCGGAGAGCGAAGGATCTAGGATGCGCGTCAGGAACGACTGCAAACCCGCCTCATAGGCCCGGTTGGGATTGAGCCAACTGGTCTCCTGTTTACCTTCGCGCGCCGCCTTCAGCGCATAGGCCTGCATTCGATCCAGAAACCTGTGTTCGCTTTGTCTCAACGGCCACGCGCCGAGCAGCGCCTGATACAGCATGTATTCGAACGTCGCGGACGGCGCGCGCATTTGCCCCTCGATGACGAGATGCGGTGCGTTCAGCAGTTTCCACCGCGCCACGGCGCTGGTCCACTCGCCGGGAAACTCGGTCAGCGCAAGCAGGCGCGCGCGCGCATCCTCGCCGCGCTTGGTGTCGTGCGTCGCCGTCGCCGTCATGCCATGCGGCCATTCCCTGGCGCGGATTGTCATCGCCTTGTGGAATGCTTCGACGGGAATGGACCGGGCCGAGGGATCGCCGCCGACCTCGTTGAGCGCGAGCAGGCGGTGATACCGATAGAACGCGGTGTCCTCCAGCGATTTGGCCATCATTGGTCCGGTGAATTGCTGCACTTTCAGCGCGAAGCGGCGCACCCGCGGTGCGCTATGCGCGGGGCCGCCCGGCCTGATCAGGTCCATGGTCAGCGCATCCTGCAGGAAGTCGAAGATACCTTCGTCGGCGGCAAACCAGTCCGCGCGCGCCTTGTCGATCGTCTCGGTGATCAGCGTGCGGTCGTGAACGGTCGGACCCGCCGCGGTCAGATAGGTGCGATAGACCGGGAAATGCAGCACGTAGAGCTCGAGCGCCTGTCGCAAACTGTCGGCGGAATAGTCCCGAGTGGAATAATGGCCGCTGGCGATCCGCGCCAGCAGGCGTGCCAGCACCGTGAATTCGCTGGTCAGCAGGGTTTCCAGGACCCGGCGTTTGGCGTCCTTCAGGACCGGCTCCAGCCTGGGCGGCCTGTTGCTGATCTGCCGCCACACCTCATCGAGCGGATCGAGGCCGCTCTCGTCGGCCAGAACCTGGGTGATGACATTCAGCCACTCATAGCCGGTGGTGCCGTGCACGCCGGCAAAGGCCTGCAGCTTTTCATGCTCGCCGAGAATCTTCTCGATGACGATGTAGACCGGCTTTGCATCCGTTCCCTGCGCATCGCGGATCAGGCGGCGCAGCCGCTGGAAGTATTGCGCGGGATCGCGCAGGCCGTCGATGTGATCGAGCCGCAAGCCGTGCAGCCTGCCTGCGGCGATCAGTCTTTTGATGAGGAGGTGGATGGCGTCGAAGGTTCCGGCATCCTCGACGCGTATTCCGGCGAGCGTGTTGACGTCGAAGAAGCGCCGGTAATTGATGTCGCTGGAGGCCAGTCGCCAATGCCCGAGCTTGTAATGCTGGCGTTCCAGCAGATGATGCAATGCGAGTACTTGCGCGGCGCGATCAGGCCCTGCGCGATAAGCCTGCAAGCCGCGCGCGATAATGTCCGGGCCGCCGGCGATGCCTTGCAACTCAGCCTTGAAGGCCGGCGCTTCCTTGCGATTGGGGTGGCGTAGTCCCTCAGAGCGCGAAGCAAGTTCAAGTATGCGCTTTCCCGCAGCGCTATCGTCAGCCCCGGCCTCTCTTACGATGTTGCGCAATACCTCGCTGTAACGCTCTGGCGCGATCGGCAGGCGATGCTCGAAATACCAGGCCGAAAAGCTGCCTTCGCGCGCGTCGTAACGAAGATCGATCTCTGCGTTTTCCAGAGCCTGCCCATAGGACGTGCCGAGAATCGGCAGCAGCACACCGCCGCGGGCGCGGTACGGCAACAGTTCCCAGTCGATGTCGAACGACATCGCATGCGGCGAGGCCGGGCCCCATTCGAGTACATCAAGCCACCATGGATTGTCGGCGAAATGCACGCCGGCATGATTGGGTACGAAATCGAGAATCAGGCCGAGGCCGTGTGTCTGCAGGGCCTGGGTTAGTCGCTCGAAGCCGGCCGCGCCGCCGAGTTCCGGATTGAGTTGGGTGTGATCGACGATGTCATAGCCGTGGGTGCTGCCTGCGCGTGCCTTCATGAAGGGCGATGCATAAAGATGCGTGATGCCGAGCGCCTTCAGATAGGGCACGATTGCGGCCGCCGCGTCGAAATCGAAGCGCGCGGTGAGCTGCAGCCGGTAGGTCGCAATCGGAATGGCCGGGGGCATTATGGCGTTTCCAGACGCCAGAACACCGACCATGGCGCGATCAGCTTGCCCGCTTCGCCGCCCCAGATCGGCCTGCCAATCGGCTCACCGTTTTGGCGGGCGAGTGCATTCGTCGATAGGTTGGCCAGCAGCCTCAGTGTGGCGCCGCCACCCATGCGCCAACTGGCCGTCAGCAGACCATCGTCTGCTGCCTGCGCATCGCCAAAGGCGGCGCCTACGAGCCGGGGGATGATCTCCCGGTGCCGTGTTGCGAGAAGTTCTCGCACCAGAGTTAGCCGTTGCCGCCCCACTGGTTCGTCGCGCGAGTTCCAATCGAGGACGGCAGAGTGAAAGGTGGAGGGATCCAGCGGGTCGGGAATCTCGCTGCCGTATTTCGCATAGGCGCCGGCGAATTCCCTGCGCCTTCCGTTGCGCACGGCTTCCGCCAGGTCGCCCGCGAAATCGCAGAAAAACGGAAACGGCGCTTTCGATCCCCATTCCTCACCCATGAACAGCATGGGAATCATCGGCGCCAGCAACGTGATCGAAAGCGCTGCTTCGATCGCGGCGGCGGTCGCCTGGTTTCCGAGCCGGTCGCCGAGCGCGCGGTTGCCGATCTGGTCGTGGTTCTGCAGGAAATTGACGAAAGCGGTTGGGGCGAGCGTGCGGCTCGGTTCGCCGCGCAACCGCCCGCCGCGATGCGCCGAGGCTTCGCCCTGATAGACAAAGCCCGAGCCCAGGGCGCGCGCGATATCGCCGAGTGGAAAATGCTGATAGTCGCGGTAGTAGCCGTGGGTCTCGCCGGTCAGCAGCACATGCCAGGCATGGTGATAATCGTCGTTCCACTGCGCGCGGTATTTGCCGCGCGGCGGGTCCTCGGTGGCATCCAGCGCGCTTGCGCGGTTGTCGTCGTTTTCGAGCATCAGATGGATGTGACGGCCGGTCTCGGCGGCAAGCCTGCCCACAGCATTGCTGAGATCATGCAGCATCGGGATTTCACCCAGATCGGGGATGGCGTGTACTGCATCCAGCCGAAGTCCGTCGAAGCGATAGTCGTGCAGCCAGTACAGCGCATTCTCGATGGCGAAGGCGCGCACTTCCGGCACCCGGTAGTCGATCGCGCTGCCCCACGGCGTCTGCACCTCCGTGAAGAAGCCCGGTGCATAGCCGCCGAGGTAATTCCCCTCGGGACCGAAATGGTTGTAGACGACGTCGAGGAACACCATCAGCCCGCGCAGATGCGCCTCGTCGATCAGGGTCTTGAGATCGTCAGGGCGTCCATAGGCACTGTCGGGTGCATACCATAGCACGCCGTCATAGCCCCAGTTGCGCGAACCGGCGAAGTCTGCCAGCGGCATCAATTCCAGCACGGTGATCCCGCTTGCCACCAGATGATCGAGCTTGCCGATCATGGCGCGGTAGCTGCCCTCTGGTGTGAAGGTGCCGACATGACTTTCGAGCACGACGGCTTGCGGCCATGGGCGGCCGCGCCAGTCGGTGGCGCGCCATCGAAAGCTCGCATGATCGATCACTTCGCTCGGGCCTGAGACATCGTCAGGCTGGAACGCGGAAGCCGGATCGGGCACATCGATCTCGTCATCGATCCGGAATTTATACCGCGTGCCGGCCTTCACGCCGGAGATGTCGGCGGAAAACCAGCCATCGTCGCCGCGCCGCAAGGGGTGAGGTTTTTCGAGCAGCAGATCGACACGGTTCGCCGCCGGCGCCCAAAGCCTGAAGGCCGCGCCGTCCGCTGTCAGCCTTGTGCCGAAGTGGCGCCCATTCATGCCGACCCCGCAAAGGCAAGCACCGAGCGGGGAGGGGCGGTTGCGTCGCTGCCGGATGCGAGATCCGCGGCCATCTGCTGGCCTTCCACGGTGTTCAGCACCCACTGCCAGCTCTTGTATTCCGGTAGTTTCGGCAATTTGAATACGATCGCTTCGGGGGCGGCGTTGAGCACGATGAAGATCGGCTGCTGTCCGTGCTCGCTCGGACCGAGCACATAGGCGAGAAAGCGGCCTTCCGGAAAATTCCAGTCCTGCTCCTTCATCTCCTCGGCGGCTGGCGTCAGCCACAGCACCCCATAGGAACCGTCGGCGCGCCGGCCGTCGAGCCAGCGGGTGGAGCGGATCTGCGAGAAGCGCTTGCGTAGTCCGGTCATGTGACCAATGAAATCGGTGAGGTCGTCGCCGTCGTGGCCGCGGTTCTCCCAGCCGACCCAGCCGATCTCGTTATCCTGGCAATAGGCGTTGTTGTTGCCGTTCTGGGTGTTGCCTACCTCGTCGCCGGCCAGAATCAGAGGCAGGCCCTGCGCCAGCAACAGGCACGCCAGCTGGTTCTTCCGAAGCTGGCGCCGCAGCGCGACAATCGCGGCATCCTCGGTCGGCCCTTCATGGCCGCAATTGTTGCTGTGGTTGTCGCTGGAGCCGTCGCGATTCTCCTCGCCGTTGGCCTCGTTATGCTTTTCGTTGTAGCTGAACAGGTCGGCAAGCGTAAAACCGTCATGCACCGTGATGTGATTGACGCCGGCGCGGGGGCTGCGGCCGTCATGGTTGAACAGATCGGATGAGCCGGTCATCCGGCTCGACACTTCGCCGATCAAACTGCCTTCGCCGCTCCAGTAGCGCCGCATCGCACTGCGATAGCGGTCGTTCCATTCCGACCATTGCGACGGGTATGCGCCGACCTGATAGCCGCCGAGGCCGAGGTCCCACGGTTCGGCCACCAGCTTCACCGTGGCGAGAACCGGATCCTGACGGATTGCGGTGAGGAAGGCGGAGTTGCGATCAAAACCGTTCGGCCCGCGCGCCAGCGTCGTAGCAAGATCGAAGCGGAATCCATCGACATGGCAGACCTCGACCCAGTAGCGCAGCGAGTCCATCACCATCTGCAGCACCCGCGGATGGGTGAGGTTGACCGAGCTGCCGCAGCCGGTGAAGTCGTCGTAGTAGCGTGGGTTGTCTTTCATCAGCCAGTAATAGGAAGCGTTGTCGATGCCACGGAACGACAGTGTCGGGCCCATATGGTTGCCCTCCGCGGTGTGGTTATAAACCACGTCTAGCATCACCTCGATGCCGGCGTCGTGTAGCCGCGCCACGGTGGTGCGGAAGGCATCGAGCGGGTTGTCCTGGGAATAGCGCGGCTCCGGCGCGAAAAACGACAGCGTATTGTAGCCCCAGTAGTTCGACAGCTTCTTCTCGACCAGCGTCCGGTCGTCGATCAACCCATGGATCGGTAGCAACTCGATGGTGGTGACGCCAAGCCGCTTGAGATGGTCGATCATCGCGGGCGATGAGAGGCCACCATAAGTGCCGCGCAGGTTCGGCGGCACGTCTTCGCGCTTCTGAGTCAGGCCCTTGACGTGGGCTTCATAGATGATGGTTTCTTCCCAGGCGATGCTGGGACGGATCTCGCGGCGGCCCCAGTTGAAGGTCTCGTCGACGACGACGGCCTTGGGCATGCCGCGGGCATTGTCACGGCGGTCGAACGACAGGTCCTCGCGCGCGCTTCCGGTTCGATAGGCGAAATGCGCATCGCTCCAGACCAGCCGTCCGGCCGTGCGCCTGGCATAGGGATCGATCAGCAGCTTGTTGGGGTTGAAGCGGTGACCATGCTCGGGCTCATAGGGTCCGTGAACCCGGTAGCCATAGAGCTGTCCGGGTGAGACGTCGTTAAGATAACCGTGCCAGACGTGTTCGGTGCGTTCGGGCAATTCGATGCGTTCGAGTTCGCGTCGGCCCTGAGTGTCGAACAGGCAGAGCTCGACCTTTTGCGCGTTGGCCGAGAACAGCGCAAAATTGGTACCCCGGCCGTCCCAGCTGGCACCGAGACGTGAGGACGTTCCGGCGGTCAGGCGCATGCGTCAGCTTTCCGGTGTGAGAAATATCGCGGCCAAAGGCGGGATGGTGAGATTGAGCTCGGGCACAAGACCTTCCAACGTCTGGACCTCGCCGACGTTCCCGACGTTGCTGCCGCCGTAATGGGCGGAGTTGGAATTGAGAACCTCGCGCCATTTTCCGGCGAACGGCACGCGGACGCGATAATTGTAATAGACGTTCGGCGAAAAATTCACGACCACCAGGCATCGCGCTCGGGCTTCGCTGCCCTTGCGCGTCCAGGCGAAAACATTGCCACCGGCGTCGTCGGTGACGAGCCACTCGAATCCCGACGGATCGCAATCCATCTCGTGCAGCGCCGGCAGTTCGCGATAGAGCGAGTTCAGATCGCGGATCAGGGACTGGATGCCGGAGTGCTTCGTCTGTTCAAGCAAATGCCAGTCGAGCGAATGGTCATGATTCCACTCGCGCTCCTGGCCGAATTCGCAGCCCATGAACATCAGCTTCTTGCCGGGATGGCCGAACATGAAGCTGTAATAGGCGCGCAGATTGGCTAAACGCTGCCAATCGTCGCCGGGCATCCGGCCCAGGATCGAGCGCTTGCCGTGGACGACTTCATCGTGCGACAGCGGCAGGATGAAATTCTCCGAGAATGCATAATGCAGGCCGAACAGGATATCGCCGTGGTGATGCTTGCGGTGGACTGGATCCTTGCTGATGTAGTTCAGCGTGTCGTGCATCCAGCCCATATTCCATTTGTAGCCGAACCCCAGCCCGCCATATTCGACCGGGCGAGATACCTGCGGCCATGAGGTCGATTCTTCGGCGGCCGTGGTGGCGTGCGGAAAACGGGCGAATAGTTCAGTATTGAAGCGGCGCAGGAAATCGATGGCCTCGAGGTTTTCGCGACCGCCGTATTTGTTCGGGATCCAGCCGCCGGCCGGCCGGCTGTAGTCCAGATAGAGCATAGAGGCGACCGCATCGACACGCAGACCGTCAATGCCATAACGCTCGAGCCAGAATAGCGCGTTCGACACCAGGAAATTCACCACTTCGGTGCGGCCGTAATTGTAGATCAGCGTGCCCCAGTCGAGATGGCGGCCCTGCAGCGGGTTGGCGTGCTCGTAGAGCGCCGTGCCATCGAAATGGCCAAGGCCATGCGGATCGTCGGGGAAATGTCCGGGCACCCAGTCCAGCATCACCCCGAGGCCTTCGCGATGGCAGGCGTCGACAAGCGCTGAAAAATCCTCTGGTGGACCGAACCGGCTGGTCGGCGCGTACATTCCGGTTGGTTGATAGCCCCATGAGCCGTCGAACGGATGTTCGCTGACCGGCAGGAATTCGAGGTGGGTGAAGCCGAGATCGCGGGCATAGCGCGGCAGCTGTTCGGCAAGATCGCGATAGGTCAGCCATTCATTGTTGCCCTTGCGTCGCCACGAGCCGAGATGGACTTCGTAGATCGACATCGGAGCACTCAACGCATTGACATTGGACGGCGCGGGTTGCGGATGCGGCAGCCTGGTCTCGTCGAGAACGATGGACGCGGTTTTCGGGCGAACCTCCGCGGCAAAGGCGAACGGATCGGACTTCAGCGCCAGATGCTGTCCTTGTGGGCCGATGATGTCGAATTTGTAGCGGTCGCCAGCGGCGGCGCGGGGCACGAACAGTTCCCAATAGCCGGCGCCCCGTACCCGCATCGGATGCCGCCGCGGATTCCAGAAATTGAAATCGCCGACGACGCTGACCCGCCGCGCGTTGGGGGCCAGCACCACGAAAGCCACGCCCTCGACGCCGTCCAGCGTCATCGGGTGGGCGCCAAGCTTGTCGTAGATCCGCTGATGGGTGCCTTCGCCCAACAGATAGAGATCGAAATCGGTCAAGACCGGCGGAAAGCGATAGGGATCGTCGAGATCGACGACGGCCTCGCCGAATCGTGCGCGCAATTGGTAGCGCTTCGAGCCGTTCGGCAGGGAGCCCGCGAACAGGCCGGCATCGTGAATCCGCGACAGCGCGGCGGTCTCGCCATGCTCGCCGATCGCGTCGACCTTCGACGCCTCGGGCAGGAAAGCGCGCACCACGGTCCTGTCGCCCTCTTTGTGCAGGCCGAGATAGCGAAAGGGATCGGAGTGGCGGCCTTCAACGATGGCATAGGCCTCCGCGGATAGTTTGGTCATAGGGCCTCTTCGGTCTGCCGCTGCGACAATATTCTGAGCATCCCGGTCAGCGGGACGCGCAGCCATTCAGGCCGGTGGGCCAACTCATATTCGATCTCGTAGAGCGCCTTCTCGAGCAGAAAGAAATTCAGCATCTGCTCGGCGGCGGAAGCGTCGGCGGGCCAGAGGCGCTGATGGGTCATGCTGTCGCGATAGGCGGCGAGGAACTCCGCGGCCGAGCGATCTCGCCATTCCGCCAGCGCCGCGCCCAACTTGCCGTTCTCGTCCGGCGCCACCTTGAGCGCGCGCTCCAGCGCGGCCGTCGCCGAATAGTCGATCGAGCGGATCAGTCCGGCGACGTCGCGCGCGGCGGGCGCCTTGCGCCGTCTGTCGTCGAGCGCACGGCGCGGCTCGCCTTCGAAATCGATGATGAAGATATCGTCCTTGACGATCAGGATCTGCCCGAGATGGAAGTCGCCATGGTGGCGGATATTCAGGCCATCGATGTCAGGCGGTAGCAGCGCGCGGAGGCGGTCCTGCAAGGTGGCGCGTTGTGCGAGCAGTTGGTCGACCAGCAAGCGGTCGCTCTCCCTGATGCCGTCGCGGCGCTGGCTCAATGCATCGAAGATCCTTTCGGCGCGGGTCACCATATCCGCGGTCCAGCGCCGCACATCGTCGGGACGCGTCGGCTCCGGCGCAAAATCGGCGAATTCATCGCTGCCCGCAAGTGCGAGGTGCATCTCGGCGACGCGTCTTCCGATTTGCGACATGTAGCGCAGATAGGGGACCTGCTCCTCGTATTCGCCCGGATGTTCACTGCTCGCAAGCAGGCGCTGCTCATCGACGAAGCGGTCGAGATACGCCGATGTCACGGTCCAGGCCTCGCCCTGGTTCTCGACGAAGGCATGAACGATCGCGACCGCGGCCCGGGTTTCGCCCTCGGCCAGCTCGACACTGCCGAGCAGCGCTGGCGTGTTGGCAAAGCCCGCGACCTCGGTCAGAAACCGGCCGATCTCGATCTCGGGATTGGTGCCAGTTTCGAGCTTTCGATAGATCTTCACCACATGGTCGCTGTCCACCAGTGCGGTGCTGTTGGACTGTTCGGTTTCGACGGCCCGGATATGCTCCGGTGTCTTGATTGGCCGGTCCGAGAATTTGCTGGTTGGCCTGAATTCGAGGCGCAAGCCGCCTTCTTCGACGGTCAGGGCCTGGCGCAGATTGCGCAGCAGCAGCGCGATGAAGATCGGATCGGTTGCGACGTCCAGCAACGTCCCTTCACGGGCGCCCTGGCGCACCGCGGCGAAGGCGCGGGGATTATAGCGCTCGCGGTCGAAGCGCACCCACTCGATCTGCATCGGCAGGACGTAACGCGCCGTCGTGCCGCGCTGCGTCGCTTCGAAGAACGCCAGCCAGGGCCGGTTGTCGCCGATATCGCAGAACGGAATAGCCGAGGTCAGTGACGGACGAATGGCTTCCGCCGAACGCTCGGGATACCAACGGGTTCGCGCCAGATGCCCCGGCAGGACGTCACGTTCGAACACGCTGCGGGTGCGGGCCAGCGACACCCAGGTGGCGCCGAGCGGTACCACCAGGGTCTCGAATTCCGGAACCACCGTCGGTTCGAAATGTTCCGATTTGTCGCGCTCCTTGAGCTGGAACCAGTAAAAACCATAGGGCGCCAGCGTGATCATGTAGGGCAAGTCGCCGATTGCCGGAAAGCGGGTGCGGCCGAGCATTTCCAGGGGAATGCGGTCCTTCCAGGCGGAAAGATCGAGTTCGGTGGCCTGCGCCGACCGCGACAAATTGGCGACGCAGAGGATGACTTCATCCTTGTACTGCCGAACATAGCACAGCACCGAGCGATTGGGCGGGCGGATGAACGTCATGGTGCCGCGGCCGAACGCCAGCGTCGACTTCCGCACCGAGATCAGCCGCTTGGTGGCGCTCAGCAACGACGACAGGCTGCGCGACTGGGCTTCAACATTGACGGACTCATAGCCATAGATCGGGTCCATGATGGTCGGCGCGTAAAGCCGCGCCGGATCGGCGCGCGAGAAACCGCCATTGCGGTCCGGCGTCCATTGCATCGGCGTGCGCACGCCGTTGCGGTCACCGAGATAGATGTTGTCGCCCATGCCGATCTCGTCGCCGTAATAGATGATCGGCGTGCCCGGAAACGACAGCAGCAGCGAGTTCATCAGCTCGATCTTGCGCCGGTCGTTATCCATCAAAGGCGCCAGGCGCCGGCGGATTCCGACATTGATGCGCGCGCGGGGATCGTTGGCGTAGGTCGACCACAGATAGTCGCGCTCGACGTCGGTGACCATTTCGAGCGTCAGCTCATCGTGATTGCGCAGGAACAGCGCCCATTGACAGTTGCTCGGGATATCCGGGGTCTGGCGCAGGATGTCGGTGATGGGAAAGCGATCCTCCTGCGCGATCGCCATGTAGATCCGCGGCATCAGCGGGAAATGATAGGCCATGTGGCATTCATCGCCGCGGCCGAAATATTCCTGCACGTCCTCCGGCCATTGGTTGGCCTCTGCCAGCAGCACCTTGCCCTTGGCATAGGCGTCGAGCTCGGCGCGCAGTTTGCGGATGACGGCGTGGGTCTCCGGCAAGTTCTCGTTATTGGTGCCGTCGCGCTCGCACAGATAGGGAATGGCGTCGAGACGGAAGCCGTCGACGCCGGTGTCGAGCCAGCGCTTCATCACCTGCACCAGGGCGCTGACCACGCGCGGATTGTCGAAATTCAGATCCGGCTGATGCGAGAAGAAGCGGTGCCAGTAGAATTGGCCGGCTTCCGGGTCCCAGGTCCAGTTCGATTTCTCGGTGTCGGTGAAGATGATCCGGGTGCCGGCATATTTCTGGTCGGTATCGCTCCACACATACCAGTTGCGTGCGCTCGACTTCGGATCACTGCGGCGGGCGCGTTTGAACCAGTCGTGCTCGTCGGAGGTGTGATTGATAACGAGCTCGGTGATGACCCGCAAACCGCGCCGCTTGGCTTCGACGATGAAGCGGCGGAAGTCCTTCATGGTCCCGAAATCGGGATTGATGGCGCCGTAATCGGCGATGTCATAGCCGTCGTCGCGGCCGGGCGACGGGTAGAACGGCAGCAGCCACAAAGCGGTGACGCCGAGCTCCTGCAGATAGCCGAGCTTCTCGGTCAGCCCTGCGAAATCGCCGATGCCGTCATTGTTGCTGTCGGCAAAGGCCTTGACGTGAAGTTGATAGATGATGGCGTCCTTGTACCAGAACTCGTCGCCATCGAGTTCGGTGACCGGCAATTCAGTTTCATCAATCGAGGATATCAGGTTCATGGCGTCCCCTTACGCCAGACAACGAAACAGCAAGGCGGGATTGTGCACCGGATCGATCCGCAGCCGGATGCCGCCCCACTCGACCGGAGACCGCTCGCCGGTGAAGAGGTTTTCGACCGCGGCGACATGACGCCGCTCGCCTTCTGCCCCGACCTGCACGTCGCCGAGCGGAAGCCAGAATTCGTGCACGTCGCGCGACAGCGCGATGGCGGCGACAACCGTATTGGTAAGATCGACCAATTCCTTGGCGAAGGCGATGACGTTGCCGTCGTCGACGGGCAGGAAGCGCAGCAGGCTCGTCTGTTGCAGCGCCGGATTGGCCCGCCGGGCGCGGTTGAGATCCCGGATATAGGGCTTGATGTTGCCGGGCCGGTCCCAGTCTCGCACTTTGATCTCGTATTTTTCGGAATCGAGATATTCTTCGCGGCCTGGAATAGGCTCGTGCTCCAGCAGTTCGAAGCCGTTGTAGATGCCGTAGGTCGCCGAAAGTGTCGCGGCCAGTGCGGCGCGGGATTTGAACATCCATTCCTCACCGCTCTGCAGATGATAGGGCAGGATATCCGGCGTGTTGACGAAGAAATTCGGCCGATAGTAGTCGCGCTCCGGATAGGCCGTCAGTTCGTTGAGGTACTGTTCCAGCTCCCACTTCTGCGTCCGCCAGGTGAAGTAGGTATAGGATTGCGTGAATCCGAGTTTCGCCAGGCCCTTCATCAGCTTGGGCCGGGTAAATGCTTCGGCGAGGAAGATCACGTCAGGATGCTGAAGCTGAATGTCATGAATCAGCCACTCCCAGAACCGGAACGGCTTGGTGTGCGGGTTGTCGACCCGAAAAATGTTGACGCCCTGTTTGATCCAGAACAGCACCACATCGCGCAAGGCGTTCCACAGCGCGCCGGAATCTTCCGACGAAAAATCGGGATTGACGATGTCCTGGTATTTTTTGGGCGGATTTTCAGCATAGCGCATCGATCCGTCCGGCCGGCGTTTGAACCATTGCGGATGTTGTATGAGCCAGGGATGATCGGGCGAGCACTGCACCGCGAAGTCGAGTGCGACCTCCATATCGAGCAGCTTGCACGCGGCAACGAGGGCGCGGAAATCCTCCAGCGTGCCCAGCTCCGGATGCACCGCATCATGGCCGCCTTCGGCGCCACCGATGGCGTAGGGGCTGCCGGGATCGCCTTCCACGGCTGTCACCGCGTTGTTGCGGCCCTTGCGGTTGGTCGTTCCGATCGGGTGGATCGGCGTGAAATAAACCACGTCAAAACCCATCGCCGCAACGTCGGGCAGGCGTGCGATGCAATCCTTGAATGTGCCGTGCTGGCCCGGTGTCTGGCTTTGGCTCCGCGGCACCATCTCGTACCACGCGCCGAAGCGCGCCCGCGGCCGGTCCGCGACAAAGGGAAACAATTGCGATCGCGTCACATCGGGCCGCAGCTGGCTCTCGGCCATGGCGTCCCTCAGCTCATCCACCAGCAGCGGCGCGGCATCGCCGGTTTGAAGATACGCCTCGCACTGCCGCAGGATCACGGCGGAAGCCGCCGGTCCGCCGGCCACCGCCTTGGTGAGCATGCCGGCGCCCTCGATCGCATCGACCGCAAGGTCGGTGCCGGCTTTTTGCTTGAGCTCGAAGCCGTGCCGCCAGGTGGCGAATTCGTCGGTCCATGCCTCGATGGCATAGACATAACGCCCGGGCGCATCCGGCACGAACGAGGCGCCCCAGCGGTCGTTGCTGTCATGGCTCATCGGCTCGCGGCGCCAGTGCCGGTCCTGCTCGCGGCGCCAGACCAGCGACGCGGCCACCACATCATGCCCATCACGATAGATGTCCGCCCACACCTCGACGCGCTCCCCGACGATCCGCTTTACGGCAAAGCGGCCGCCGTCGATGCGCGGATAAACATCTTCGATATGGAAGGCGCCGCCGGCCGCAGCGCTCTCGACAGATTGAGTTGTTTTGTTCACGGTGATGCCATTGACATGGAAATGACGTCCCGTTTCGCTGGGCTGAAAGGAGACGTTCCGGACCTATATACAAAGCCGCTCGCTGGCCATTGGTTCCCGGGGAACGCCGGGGACGGCTGGGAGTTAAACACGGCTATCCTCTTCCTGCATCTAGAGAATTTCGCGACGTCTTCCTCCGTTGCGTGCAAACCGCGTGCCGAATGGACCTTTTCACCAAAGCCAAAGAACTTGGAATTGCGACCGAATTTATCGACGGTCAGGGTCACCGCCATGTGACGGATCAGGCGGCGTTGAAAACGATCATCGACGCCTTGCCGGTCCGGGTAACCCACCGGTTTCTCAACCAGGCGGTGGTGGTTCGATCCGGGCAGCCCTCGCAGAGCGAACTGAGCCCGGGAGCCACGCTTCCTGTGCGCTGGGGGATCGCCGCGGGCACGAAGATGGTCGCGCAGGGAGAGACCCGCGATCCGATCCTCGTCTGGCCGGCCAATTTGCCGGATGGCTCGTATCGGCTGCATCTGACCGATGCCTCCCAGGTTACCGAAGAAATTCCGTTGCTCGTCGCACCGAAGGCTTTCGGCGGCGACTTCGATCGCTGCTGGCTGTTGGCGGTACAGCTTTATGGCGTCCGGTCGGTGCGCAATTGGGGGATCGGAGATTTCACCGACCTGGAAGCGTTGATCGAACTCGCAGGCCAATTGGGAGCGGATGGCGTCGGCCTCAATCCGCTGCATGCGCTATTCGATGACCGTCCCGCCGATTGCAGCCCCTATTCGCCCAACAGCCGTCTGTTTCTGAACGCGCTTTATGTCGATGTTGAGAAATTGCCGGAATTTCAACCGGACGTTTTGGCCGCGAGCGCAGATGTGATCGCCCGGCTCCGGGCGAGCGATATCGTCGATTATGTCGCAGTGGCTGCGTTGAAATGGCGCGCGCTGCGGTCGGCGTTCGATGCCTTCAGGGCCAATCCGGCGAGCGAGCATCGCCTGGAGTTCGAGGATTTCCGCGCTGAGCGCGCTCCTCTGCTGTTGCGGTTCGCGTGCTTCGAGGTCCTGCGGCGCAAATTCAACACGGCGTGGTGGGAATGGCCGGCAGAATGGCGGCAGCCCGACGACGCCAGATGCGCGGGATTGCGCGAGGGGCCCCACGGCGCCGAAATCGAATTCGTCGAGTTTGTGCAATGGATTGCAGACCGGCAACTGCGCTCATGCCGGGATTTGGCTCACAGACTGGGCATGAAGGTCGGCCTTTATCTCGATGTGGCCGTCGGCGTGCAGTCCGGTGGATTCGATGCCTGGAACGAGCAGGTGGCGATTTCCCGCCATCTCGCGGTCGGCGCGCCGCCGGATGCGCTCAATACCGCCGGCCAGAACTGGGGGCTCGCGGGCTTCAACGCCGCCGGTCTGGAGATTCAGTCGTTCGAGCCGTACCGGAAGATGCTGCGGGCGTCGATGCGCTACGCCGGTGCCATCCGACTTGATCATGTGTTGGGATTGAAGCGGCTCTATCTGGTGCCGCATGGGTTCGCCGCCGACAATGGCGTCTATGTGCAAATGCCGTTCGAGCCATTGCTGGCGGCGACCGCGCAGGAAAGTGTGGCGCATCGCTGCGTGGTGATCGGCGAGGATCTCGGCACCGTGCCGGAAGGATTTCGCGAGCAGATGGCGGAGTGGGGGATCTGGTCGTACCAGGTAATGATGTTCGAGCGCGACGATCAGGGCTCGTTCCGCGGCATCGATCATTATTCGGCCAATGCCCTGGTTACCTTCAATACCCACGACCTCTCGAGCTATGCGGGTTGGCGTTCGTTCAGCGACCTGAAGCTGAAACGGTCGATCGGTATCGATCCCGGCGAAAGCGATGAGGCGCGATGGCATGCGCTGACGATGCTGAGTGACGCGCTGCGGCATCACGGCATCGACCGTCACGATCTCTTCTCGGTCGTGGGCTTTTTGTCGCGGACCCGGTCCCGCCTGCTCGCGATCGCGCTGGAGGATTTGCTGGGCCTGATCGACCAGCCCAATATTCCCGGCACCGTGGACGAGCATCCGAACTGGCGGCGGCGGTTGCCCCAGGCGATCGACCAGATCGCGTCTGCCATCGATATTCCCGCGCTCAAACGCGCGACAGCGGAACGAATGCGGGCGGCGCTCTGAGGCAGAGGCAATCTGAACAGGTGACGGAATGTCCTCCCGGATTGAAGACTATGGCCTGATCGGCGATTGCCAGACCGCAGCCCTGGTGGGACGCGACGGATCGATCGACTGGCTGTGCTGGCCCGCCTTCGATTCCGACGCGTGCTTCGCGGCGCTGCTCGGCACCCGCAAGCATGGCCGATGGCTGATCGCCCCGGCGGAAGAGATCACAAAATGCTCGCGCCGCTATTGGGATAACACCCTGATCCTGGAAACGCGTTTCGAGACCGCAAACGGCGTTGTCGCGCTGATCGATTTCATGCCGCCGCGCGGCAACGCATCCGACGTCGTCCGGCTGGTACGGTGCGTTGCGGGTAAGGTAAAATTGCGGATGGAGCTGGTGATCCGCTTCGGGTTCGGCGTCGACATCCCTTGGGTCCGGCGCATCGATGGCGCGTTGCTGGCGATCGCCGGCCAGGACATGACGGTGCTGCGCACACCGGTCGAGACCCGCGGCGTGGACCTGACCACGGTGGCCGATTTCGACGTGAGCAAAGGCGAAACCATCCCCTTCGTGCTCACCTACGGGCCGTCGCATCTGCCGCTGCCGGAGCCGATCAGTCCGGCGCAAGCGCTGCGGGATACCGAGGATTTCTGGACCGAGTGGTGCATCCACTGCACCTATCAGGGCGACAACCGTGACCTGGTGATGCGATCCCTGATCACGCTGAAAGCGCTGACCTATCAGCCGACCGGCGGCATTGTCGCGGCGCCGACGACCTCGCTGCCGGAAAAGCTCGGGGGCGCCAGAAATTGGGATTACCGTTTCTGCTGGCTGCGCGACGCCACCTTCACGCTGCTGGCGCTGATGAACTCAGGCTATACTGCGGAAGCTTCCGCCTGGCACAATTGGCTGCTGCGTGCCGCGGCGGGATCGCCGGCCGACATGCAGATCATGTACGGCATCATGGGCCAGCGCCGCCTGCTGGAATGGGAGGCGGGCTGGCTGCCCGGCTATGAGGGTGCACAACCGGTTCGGGTCGGCAATGCTGCGCATGCCCAGCTGCAGCTTGACGTCTATGGCGAACTGATGGACGCGTTTCATCAATCGCGGATGGCCGAGCTGAAGCTCGATGACGGAACGTGGGATTTGGAATGCGCCGTACTGGAGCATCTGGCGGAAGTCTGGGACCAGCCGGATCACGGCATCTGGGAACGCCGCGGTGACGGCAAGCATTACGTTTCGTCCAAGGTAATGACCTGGGTTGCGTTCGACCGCGCCATCAAAAGCGCCGAAAAATTCGGATTTGACGCGCCGCTCGATCGATGGCGGACCTTGCGCGACACCATTTGCCGCGATGTCTGCGAAAAGGGCTTTGACGCCGGGCAAAATGCTTTCGTCGAATCCTACGGCTCGCAACTGCTCGACGCCAGCATCCTGATGCTTCCAGCGGTGGGATTCCTGCCCGCGTCGGACCCGCGCGTTCGCGGCACCATCGCGGCCATCGAGAAACACATGATGCGAGATGGATTTGTGCTGCGGCACGACCCGCGCGAGGTCTCCGATGAACCGCAGCCGATCGAGGGCGCCTTTCTGGCCTGCAGCCTTTGGCTGGCCGATGCCTATGTGCTGGCGGGTGAACTCGGCAAGGCGCAGGCGCTGTTCGACCGCGTGGTTGGAATCGCGAACGATCTCGGGCTATTGGCGGAGGAATACGATTCGGGTGAGGGCCGTCAGACCGGTAATTTCCCGCAAGCCCTGACTCACATCGCGCTAATCAATACTGCGCACAATCTTAGTGATGCCCGAAAGCCGGTGGAGAAGCCGGCTATGCAGCGGTCGAAGTAAGCAGCGGTCGAAGTAAGCAGTCCTGGGCCGGCGCATGTAGCGCATTGCACTTGTTTTCTCTCTGCGCCACACCCAGCGGAACCCGCAAGGCCCGAATTTCTTATTCTCAAGGGATTTTGCTGGAGGTTGTCTAATGAAACGCGTGTTGGCCGTTGTGGCTTTGTCGGTTTGGCTGGTTTTTCCCGCCGCAGGCGCCGGCCTCGATGCGACAGCCGTCAACAACGCGCCATACCGCGCAAAACTTCCCGATGACAGAATGGATGCCGCCGTTGTCAAGCTCCAGGTTCTGCTGGATCGCGCGCAATTCTTCCCGGGGGAGATCGACGGCAAGTTTGGAGAAAATGCCGAAAAGGCTCTGAACGCTTTCGCCGAACTCCAGGGCGTGACCGCTGACAAGGCCTTGACGCCGGGGATTTGGGAAATGCTGTCGGAGATCAGCGATGGGCCCATCATCATCGACTACAAGATTTCTAAGGGCGATATCGAAGGGCCGTTCCTGGAAAAACTGCCTGTCAAGATGGACGACATGAAGAGCCTCAAGGCGCTCAGCTATACCAGTCCTCGCGAGGCGATCGCCGAGAGATTTCACATGAGCCAGGACCTGCTGGTGGCGCTGAATCCGGGCAAGAAATTCGATCAGGCCGGCGAAACCATCTTCGTTGCCAACGTGCTCCGAAAACAACCGAAATTCAGGATCGGCCGCATCGAAGTCGACAAGTCGCGCCAGGCGGTCAAGGCTTTCGCGCCGTCGGGCGAGCTCGTTGCCTTCTTTTCGGCCACCGTTGGCAGCGAAGAGAAGCCGACACCGAGCGGTACCCTCAAGGTCACCTCCGCCGACGCCAATCCGAACTATCGCTATAATCCCCATTACAAATTCAAAGGCGTAAAATCCAAGGAGGCTTTCACCATCAAGCCGGGACCGAATAACCCGGTCGGATCCTACTGGATCGGGCTTTCTGCGGAAGGATATGGCATCCACGGCACGTCCGACCCTTCCCGGGTCGGCAAATCTGAATCCCACGGCTGCGTTCGGATGACGAATTGGGATGTCGGGCTGCTGGGCGAAAACGTCAAAAAGGGGACGCCGGTCGTGTTTGTCGATGAGCCGCAAGGCGACCGTAAGAGCTGAGCGTCAGCAAGCCTTACCGAAACGACGATTCACCGAACGCGGATGCCAGCCGCGTTGGAACCGAACCGAAACGTGAGCGTTGCCGACGGTATCTCACGCAGGAGGATAACATGAGCCGCGGAATGCCATCGATGACTGCCCTTCTGGGACTGCTCGCGATTGCGGGATACCAGAATCGGGACAAGCTAGCAGAGATGCTCAACGGCGCCAGGGCCGGAAATGCAGCGCCCGCCAGCGGTGCCGATCAGCCCGGGGTTGGCGGCCTAATGGGAAATCTCGGCGGGTTATTGGGTGGCGTGGGCGTTGGCGGCCTGCTCAATGGCGGCATCGGCGAGCTGTTGGAAAAATTCAAGCAGAACGGTCATGGCGATACAGCCCAGTCCTGGGTCAATGATGGTCCCAACAAGGAGGTTTCGCCTCCGCAGTTGAAGCAGGCGATCGGGGCGGATGTCCTGGCCGCGCTGGAACAGCAGACCGGCCTTTCCCAGGAAGAACTTCTGGCCCGACTTGCGCGGGAGCTTCCGGCGGCCGTGGACAAGTACACGCCGGGCGGCCGTCTGCCCGCCGCATAAATCGCAAGGCAATTTCGTCGTGTAACTTAAAAGGGAGGAATCGAGATGGGCTTCATCTGGACCATTATCATTGGCTTTCTCGCGGGCGTGATCGCCAAGTTCATCATGCCCGGCGACAAGAACGAGCCGTCGGGCTTCATCCTCACCGCGGTGCTGGGAATCGTAGGCGCCTTCGTGGCGACCTTTCTGGGACAAGCTCTCGGCTGGTATAGCGCCGACCAGGGCGCGGGCCTGATCGGCGCCGTCGTCGGCGCGGTGATTGTCCTGCTTGTCTATGGGTTCTTCGCCGGCAGGAGTCAGCGGGCGGTCTAGCGGTTTCGCTAACGCAAAATCTACTTTATCGGCCTCAGCCCGTACCCTCGGCAAAGGCGTTCGGTCGCCTTGACCACGTCCTGGCGATCTAGAATTTCAAGCAACTGCGCGATCGTCTCCTCGGCGTCGCGCGGACTGCGGTCGATATGCTGTGCGAGAACCAATTGAGCTTCGCGCATGGCGTAGATCAGCAGCTCTTCGTCGGTCATGCCCGGGATCTGAGGAATACTCATCACTTCCGTCCTCGGGCGGTGGCCCCGCCGCTTGCTGGCTGATTACCCTGCTAACCTGCCACAGCCGGTTCCGGAAGGCACGGGTTCGTTTTGCAACGCGGACATCCGCGGATACCGCGGGCGAGAGATCGGCTCGAGCGATCGGCTATCGCGCATTGGCGTTCAAGATAAACCCGATCGCCCCGGCAAAGCCTTCGTCCGCGTTCGACGTAGTGACATGGGTGGCCATTTTCTTGACCTCGTCGGCGGCGTTGCCCATCGCGATCGAGAGGCCGCTTTGCTGGAACATGGCCAGATCGTTCTGCATGTCGCCGATGGTGGCGACCGCATCGGTCGAGATGCCCAGCCGCTTGGCCATCGTCTGCACGAAGGTGCCCTTGTCGCGGCCGGGCGGGGTGACGTCGAGGTAATAGGTTTGCGATCGGACCGCGGTCGCCTGCGTGCCCACCGCCTGCTGCATCGCTTGTTCGCACCGTTGCAGCATCGCCGCGTCGGAGCTGGCGCCGACGATCTTGCAGGCGCCCGACAGATAAGGCGCGAAATCGGAAACGATGGTCGGGTCGGCTCGGATCGCGCGTTTTTCGAGCGGGATGTATTCGCCGTCGCCGCTGCGCGCCAGCCATTGGTCGTTGGTAAACAGCCAGATATCCACATCGAATTCATTCAACACATCGAGGCTGCGCTGCGCCGTCGCAGGCGGGATCAGATGCGCTTCGATCGGGTTGAGTTGCGGGTCGACGATCGAGCTCCCGTTGAAGGGGCCGACCGGCAATTTGATCTGCAACGGTTCGATCAGAAACCCCATGCCAATGGTTGGGCGGCTCGAGGTGATGGTGAAGCCGATGCCGGCATCGTGCAGCCGCCGCACCGCGTCCCTCGCGCGGTCGGTCAAGATTTTGTCCTTGGTCAGCAGCGTGCCGTCGACATCCGATACAACGAGGCTGATGCGGGTCATGAGAAATTCCTGCGCGCCGGCGCGCTGTCAGAGAGAGCTAGCTTCAGGTCGGAGATGATGTCACCCACGATGGTCTCGACCGGCGCGTCGATCGATACCGTCAATGGGTTTTCGTCCGCGCCCGGCGGCTCCAGCGTCTTGAATTGGCTGGTGAGCAATCCCGGGGGCATGAAGTGACCCTTGCGCGCGGCGAGACGGCTCGCGATCAGTTCCTGCGCGCCCCTGAGATAGATGATGCGAACGTCGCTGCGCCCATGCACCAGGATGTCGCGATAGGCGCGCTTCAGTGCGGAGCAGGCTATCACCGCGCGTTGCTCGGCCGTGCAGACCCGATCGATCTCATCGGCAATCGCCTGCAACCAGGGCCAGCGGTCTTCATCGGTCAAGGGGTGGCCGGCGCTCATCTTGGCGACATTGCTGGCGGGATGAAACCGGTCGCCGTCCTCGAACCTCCAGCCCAATCGATCAGCCAAATGATCCGCGATGGTGCTCTTGCCGGAGCCGGACACGCCCATCACGATCAGCGCGCACGGTAACTTGCCTGTCTCATCGGCCACGAAAATTCTCCGGAAGTGCGTCCTTGTCCACCAGCCAGACGGTCTCGCCGGTCGAATGCGCGCGGTTGGCCGGCAGGTTCTCGCCGTCCAGCACGCGCGTCAAGATCGCGCGCTTGTCGGCGCCCGCGACCTCGAACAGCATTTCCCGGCACGAATTGAGCGCCGACAGCGTCAGCGTCACCCGCGGCACAAAGGGCTCGACATGCGCTTTGGGAACACCGACCACCCAGCGATCGGTCTCTTCGAGGGCCGGATGGCCGGGAAACAGCGAGGCGGTGTGGCCGTCCGGTCCAACGCCCATCAACACCACGTCGAACAATGGACGGGCCGGATCGAGAAGTTCAGCCCCGTAGAACGAAGTCAGCTCATGCGCGTATCGGCGTGCGGCCTCATCAGGACTGGGAACGTCGGTCGGGATCGGGTGGATGTTGGCGGCGGGCGCGCAGCGATCCAGAAAGATCTGCCGAGCCATGTCCATGTTATTGAGTGGATCGTCCGCCCTGACAAAACGTTCGTCGCCGATGAACCAGTGTACGCGGTTCCACGGAATCCGGTTTCGATAGGCGTTGGTCGCGAGCTCTCGATAGAGCTGTTTCGGGCTCGAGCCGCCGGTCAGGCAGATCGCCACACGGCCTTGATTGGCGGCGATCCGCGCCATGACACGATCCGCGGCGGCCTTCGCCAGCTCGGCGGGATCGGATACCGCGATCACATGGCGATTTTCGCTCGGTGTCATCCGGTTTAACCGAGCTTGCGCCAGCTTCTGCCGTCGCGCTTGAGTAATTGCTCGGCGGCGGCAGGCCCCTCGCTGCCGGCCGCGTAAGTCTGCAGGCCCGTGGCGCCAGCATGCTTCCACGCCTCCAGGAACGGTTGCACCGCTCGCCAGCCGGCCTCCACGCTGTCGGCGCGCTGAAACAGGATGTTGTCGCCGATCATGCAGTCGTAGATCAGCGTTTCATACCCCGTGCTCGGCTCAGCCTTGAAGTAATCCTTGTAGCGGAATTTCATCTCGACGCCGTCGATCCTGATCGAGGGGCCGGGCACCTTGGTGTTGAATTGCAGCGCGATGCCCTCCGTCGGCGCCACGCCGATCACCAGATAGTTCTGGGCCAGCGTCTCCACCGGCGTGCAGTTGAACATCGCGAATGGCGCCTGCTTGAACTTGATCGCTACTTCGGTGCGCTTGACGCCGAGTGCCTTGCCGGTGCGCAGATAGAAGGGAACGCCGGCCCAGCGCCAGTTGTCGATCGCCAGCTTGAGCGCGGCATAGGTCTCGGTGGTGCTGTCGGGCTTGACGTCTTCGGTCCTGCGATAGTCCTCGATCCTGGTGTTGCCGATGATGCCGGCCTGATACTGGCCGCGCACGGAATTCTGCAGCGCGTCTGCCTCGCTCTGGGGCTGGATCGCCGCCAGCACATCGGCCTTCTCGGCGCGAACCGAATGCGCGTCGAACCGGATCGGCGGCTCCATCGCAACCAGTGACAGCAGCTGGAACAGATGGTTCGGCACCATGTCCCGCAACGCGCCGGTGGCGTCATAAAAACTGCCGCGGTCGCCGACCCCCAGCGTTTCATCGACCGTGATCTGCACGTGATCGATGTGATTGCGGTTCCAGATCGGCTCGAACATACCGTTGGCGAAGCGCAGCACCAGGATGTTCTGCACCGTCTCCTTGCCGAGATAATGATCGATACGATAGATCTGGTGCTCATCGACGATTTTTAGCAATTCGCCGTTCAGCGCCCTGGCGGAGGCAAGGTCGGTCCCGAACGGCTTTTCGATCACCAGCCGCCGCCACGCGCCGCCTTCCTGCCGCAGCATGCCGGTGCGGCCGAGTTCCCGGCTGATCGGTGCGAATGCGTCGGGAGGCGTCGCCAGGTAGAACAGGCGATTGCCGCCTGTGTTTCGGGCGGCCTCCAGTCTCTCGAGTTGCTCGCGCATCTTGTCGAACGAGGCCGGGTCCTTCGGATCGGCGGCAATGCAGGTGACGCATTCGAGCAGGCGTTTGGCGATCGCATCGTCCACCGGACGGGTAGCGAACTGGCGCAGGCCCTTCATCAGGCTGTCGCGCAAGGCATCGTTCGGCATGCCCTTGCGCGTGATCCCGACCACGCAGAGCTTGTCGGGCAACAGCCCGGTCGCCGCAAGGTTATAAAGCGCCGGGATCACCAGCCGGTGCGTCAGATCGCCGGTGGCGCCGAAGATGACGAAGGAGCAGGGGTCGGGCTTCTTCTGATTTGCGGACGGATCTTGATGGGTGGAGATTTCGGTCACGAACGGTCGGCCTTTGGCTTGACGACATCGGGCGCGTTCTGCCGCGCGGGGTCCGGATGCTGTTGCGGCTCCTTGTGGCCGCCAAAGCCGTCACGCATCGCAGAGAGAATTTTTTCAGCAAAAGTATGTTCCTTGCGGGAGCGAAACCGTGCGTAGAGTGCCGCGGTGAGCACTTCGGCGGGCACGGCCTCGTCGATGGCCGCGTTGACGGTCCAGCGTCCTTCGCCGGAATCCTCCACGAACCCGGAATAGCTTGCAAGCGTGGGATTCCTGGCAAGCGCGGATGCGGTGAGATCGAGCAGCCAGGATGGAATCACACTGCCGCGCCGCCACACTTCGGCGATATCGGCGATGTCGAGATCGAAGCGATGCTCCGCCGGCAACGCCTCGATATTGGCATTCTTCAAGATATCGAATCCCTCGGCATAGGCTTGCATCAGGCCATATTCGATGCCGTTGTGAACCATCTTGACGAAGTGACCGGCGCCGACGGGACCGGCATGGATGTAGCCCTGCTCGATGCGCGGATCGCGTCCCTCGCGTCCGCCGGTGCGCTCGATATCGCCGATGCCCGGCGCAAGTGACGCAAAGATCGGGTCGAGACGGTCGACCACGACCTTGTCACCGCCGATCATCATGCAGTAGCCGCGGTCGATGCCCCAGACGCCGCCCGAAGTGCCGACATCAACGTAATGGATGCCACGCTCCTTCAGCGCCGTGCCGCGACGGACATCGTCCTGCCAGAAGCTGTTGCCGCCGTCGATGATGACGTCGCCGGCCTGCATCAATGTTGCCAGCGAATTGATGGTCGCTTCGGTGATCTTGCCGGCCGGCAGCATCACCCATGCGGTTCGCGGTTTCTCGAGCCTGTTGACGAACTCCTCCAGCGCAGACGAGCCGGCCGCGCCGTCGGCCGCGAGCGCCGCGACGGCTTTCGGATCCTTGTCATAGACGACCGCGGTATGACCATGCTTCATCAGCCGGCGGACGATGTTGCCGCCCATCCGTCCCAAGCCGATCATGCCGAGTTGCATTTTGTTATCCCTGATTTAGTGCGTCATGGATGGCTGCGTCGAGCATCTTCAGTCCCGACTTGAGATCGCCCTTGAGATGCACGCGTAGCGCGCGGCGGCCGCGTTCGGTCAGAACGTCGAAGTCGCCACGGGCTTGTGCCGCCTTGATCACGCCGAAACTGGCCTTTTGACCGGGCACCGCGAGATCCTTGTCGTCATCGGCGGTGATCTGCAGGAACACGCCGCTGTCGGGACCGCCTTTGTAGGCCTGTCCGGTGGAATGCAGGAAGCGCGGGCCGAATTCGGCGCAGGTGGCGACATGGCGCTGATCTCGCACCGCCAGCCGCATGTGCTGCAGGCGGTCGATGTGGGCGACATTGCGTTCGACATAGGCGAGCAGCGCGACATAATCCCCGCTGCCGGCGCGAGCCAGATGGGCTTTCAGCCACGAGGCAAAATCGCCATTGGCGCCAGCCTTGCGGAGGTCGTTGGCATTGCTGTCATCGGTGTAGATGTCGGCCTCCGCGCTGGACATGACAGGATTTTCCGGAGGCAGCACGCCGGATTTCTCGAACGCCGCGGTCAATTCGCGGGTCTTGATCTTGGCGTCCTCGACATCTGGCTGGTTGAACGGATTGATGCCGAGCACCGAGCCTGCGACCGCGGTCGCCATCTCGAACCGGAAGAATTCCTGACCGAGATGGTCGATCGATTCCATCACAATACGGACCACCGGATGCCCGGCCTTTTCCAGCGCCGCAAGCTTGTCCTCATGCGCGGCATCGCGTTCGCCGTTGGTGCGGATATCGATGAAGAAGCGGTCGTTGCCATAGAGCGAGACGTCGTCCAGGGGCTCGCCGTCGATCGGGATCAGGCCCTTGCCATCCTTGCCGGTGGATTCCGCGATCAGCTGTTCAGCCCAGGCGCCGAAATCGGCGATCTTCTCCGAGGAAAGGATCGTCACCTTGTCGCGGCCCTCGAGCCCGGCAAGGCCCATGGCGAGACCGAGCTGCACGCCGGGGTTTTCATGCGGCGGCACGTCCGGCCCACAGGAGCGCACCATCGCCAGCGTGTGCTTCAGCAGCGTGCGGATGTCGATGCCCGCCGCCGCGGCCGGCACCAGCCCGAACGGCGACAGCACCGAGTAACGTCCGCCGATCGCCGGATCGCCGTGGAAGATCCGCGCAAAGCCCTGCCTGGTCGCGACCTTCTCCAGCGACGAGCCCGGATCGGTCACCGCGATGAAACGGTGCCCGGCCTTGTCGGCGCCGATGGCCTCGCAGACGCGCGCGAAGAAATAATCCTTCATGGCGTTCGGCTCGGTGGTGCCGCCGGATTTGCTGGAGACGATGAACAGCGTGTTGGCGAGGTTGATCGAGGCTTGCATGGTGCGGATCTGCGCGGGATCGGTCGAATCCAGCACATGCAGTTTTGGAAAGCCGGGCTGCTTCGCAAACGTCTCGGCGAGTACTTCCGGCCCGAGGCTCGATCCGCCCATGCCGAGCACGACGGCGTCGGTGAAGTTCTGTCCCTTCACCCGGTGGGAAAAATCCTCGTAATCGGCGACGTCGGCCGCGGCGGCGCTGTTCAGCCAGCCCAGCCATTTGTGTTCGTCGGTTCCGGTCCAGACCCGCTTGTCGTGCTGCCAGAGCCTTCGGATCTTGCCCGATGCGCGCCAATCTTCGGTGCTCGCTTCGATCGCCTTGGCGAGGCTCCTTCCAACCGCCAGTTCCTGGCGGTCGATACCGGCGCCCAGCACCACGGCGCGCTTATGTGCTACCGCACCGTAAAGCTTGTCAGCGGCGTCGGCGAACAGTTTGACGCCTTCTTTCACCAGATCGGCGGTGATGGCATCCAGCGAGATCCCGGATTTTTCGAGCTCATCGAGCACGCGCCTTGCGTCCTCGATATTTTCCTCGAGGCTGTCGCGCGGCGTGCCATGGTCGCGGAAGGCGTCGAGCGTCGCCGGTGGCACGGTGTTGATGGTGTTGGGGCCGATCAGCTCCTCGACATACAGCACGTCGCTATAGTCTTTGTTCTTGGTGCCGGTCGAAGCCCACAACAGCCGCTGCGGCTTGGCGCCTTTGGCCTTGAGTTTTTCCCAGCGCTCGCCGGAAAACAGCCGCTTGTAATCCTGGTAGGCGAGCTTGGCGTTGGCGATCGCGACCTTGCCCTTCAACTCGCGCAGTCGTTCCTTTTCGGTCGGGTCGTTGGCTTTCGCGATCTTGTCGTCGAGTTGCTTGTCCACGGCGCTGTCGATGCGGCTGACAAAGAAGCTGGCGACACTGGCGACATGGGAGGGGTCGCGACCTTTCGCGACATATTTCTCCAGCCCCGCGAGATAGGCTTCCGCCACCTGCACGTAGACCTTCTGCGAGAACAACAGCGTGATGTTGATGCTGATGCCTTCGCCGATCAGCTGCTGGATCGCGGGCAGGCCTTCGGGCGTCGCCGGCACCTTGACCATCAAATTCCTGCGCTTGACGCTCTTCCAGAGCCGCTTGGCCTCGGCGACCGTACCCTTGGTATCCATCGCAAGATAGGGCGAGACTTCGAGGCTGACAAAACCGTCATCCCCCTTCAATTCGTCATAGACCGGCCGCAGCACATCCGCTGCGTGCTGGATGTCCTCGATGGCAAGATGCTCGAACAGCTCGGCCACCGGCCGGTCGCCGCCTTTCAACGCCGTGCCGATAGCGCCGTCATACTCGTCCGAACTGCCGATCGCCTTTTCGAAGATCGACGGGTTCGATGTGACGCCCTTGACGCCGTCGGTATCGATCAGGTTTTTCAGGTCGCCTTTGGCGACAAAGCCGCGGGCCAGGAAATCCAGCCAGACCGCCTGGCCGTGGCTTTCGAGTTCTTTGACGGGATTCATGATGCCTGTTTCTGTTCGAGCGGATGTTCCAGCGTTTCCGGCACCTTCTCTGGCGGAAAGCCAAATTGTCAACAAGTCCTTCGGCAGACCCTGACGTGCGGGGTCGCCATATCCCGACAAGATAACGCTATTGGTGACATATCGATCCCCAACCGGCGGTTTCGATCCCTGGGCGGCGGCCGTCTGGCGGCGATGTCGGTGCGATTTTGTGACGTTGGAAGGGGCCGTTCAAGGCCGCTGATACAGATATCCCTGGGATTGCAGTTCCGCGATCCGGACCACGCCGCCCTTGTCGGCATTGACGAACCCCGGCAGCAAATCCTTCAGTTCAACTTTCTGCGATTTCATGGTGTTGCCGCAGGCCGCAAGTTGCAGACCCGCCTTGGAGAACTGGCCGACGCGCCGGGTGATATCCGGGTTCGCGGAGCTTGCGTGAAATGCCCGCAGCGCCTGGCCGTGTACCACCAGCGCGATGGTAACGTTGTCGGAACCGCCGACGCCGTCGAAATGGTTCTGGATGTTGCCAAGCACGAAATTGACCTTGTCGAGGTCGCTGAGGTGATAGACGACTTTCAGCTTCTGTTGCGGCATGGTCTGCGGCAGGGCGGCGTTGGCGCGCGAGGTCGCGAGCGCGGCGGCGATCGCTGAACCAAGCGCTGTGACCGCACCCCACAAAATGCTGCGTCGATGCATGGCTTTCTCCCCTTGGGCTGAACGATTGCGGGATAGCGGCTCTCGCTGAAATCCGTTCACTTGCGCCGGATCGCGGCCAGTTCCCTGCGATCGGTCACCAGCGAAGCACATTCACGGGTGTCGATGCGGTCGAGCCGAAAAATCTGGTCGTCGGCGCCGGCGACCAGCGAATTGCCGGCTTCCTCGTCGGGCTTGTTGTTCTGCCAGATGCGGACCCGTTCCAGCCGGATGATCGCGGACTTGTCGTCTTTCGACAAGGCCACCCCGATGCCGCCGCCATCGCAATCGACCCCGCAACCGAAACGAATTTCATTGCCGGCGTCTTCGGCGATGACGTGACCGCAACCGCCGCTGGAGTCGAAATCGCCGGACCGGTGGCGATATTTGACGCCAAGCCGGAACGAATAATTGGTGGTGTTTTCGTCCGGCGGGATTTCCGCCGTCATCAAGAGCTTCATCGCGCTGACTTTCTGCTTGGGGTGCCGCGCCAGATGATCGGGATCGTAGCGGCGCACAAAGCAGGCATAGGACTTCTTGCCGGGCGGCTTGATGAACATCCTGACGTCGAAGGCGTCGGCCTTTATCTTGTCGACGCCTTCCTCCTGGGCGTGGCTGGCGGTGATCCCGACTGCCGAGGCCGCCAGCATTGCGGAGACCAGTGCCATGATCGCGATTGTATGTTTCATGAAATTTCCGGCAATTTCTGACACGCCCATCGATCGTCCACACGGTAAGCCAATTGGGCATCGTGCGAAGGGCCGCGCTCCGAATGCCGGGTCAATTCGATGTTTAGTCGCGGCAGGTGCGCGGGACGTTCAACGGGGCTCGCCTCTGCTTGTGTGACCCGTTACGATGAGAGGACCGGTGCGCAGGAAATCGCCGATGAAGTGAAGGGGGCGCACGATCCCTCTGCGACCGGAGGTCTCGGAGGTTTTCGTGGAGCCAACAAAGAGAGCCTATAAGTCTTTCCACTATAAGGCCAAAAACCACCTGGGGTTCGGCGAGGCGGGGTGCGCTTTCGGCAGCGGAAAAGCTGAGCATCGTCGTCGGCAGTCCGCCGGAGTTCAAAGGCGAGCCGGACGTCTGGGCCCCTGAAGAACTGCTGGTCGGCTCGCTCAATACCTGCATGATGCTGACATTCCTCACGCTCGCCCAGCGCCAGGGCCTGACCCCGGTCGGCTATGAAAGCGAAGCCGAGGGCCTGCTCGACAACGTCGAAGGGAAATACCGCATCACCGAAGTCACGGTCCGCCCGCGCGTCATCTTGAAAAGCGAGAGCGAATTCGAGCTGGCCCGGAAAAGCATGGAAAGCGTCGAAGCCCACTGCTTCATCGCAAGTTCCATTAGCGCCAAGGTCACGCTCACGCCGGAGTTTGTCGTTGCTCCACTGCCAAAGTGAGGACGTCCACCTCGAACGGACGATCCGGATGCATGCGAAACGCAAGTCCGGCGCCGAGCAACAACAGGCCAATCGAACCGGCAAATGGCAAGGTCCAGCTTCCGGTCTTGTCGATCAGATAGCCGAACACGAAGGGTGAAATGATGCCGGCGACGCCGAAGCCGAAATTCATCATGCCGCTCGCCGATCCCGAATATTTTGGCGCGATGTCCATCGGGACAGCCCAGATCGGCGCCACCACCAGTTCGACGGAGAAGAATGCTGCGGCGAGCGAGATCGCTGCGACGTTGACATCGTGAACCAGCATCACGGGGATCAGGAACAGAAAGCCACCAAGCATGCCGGCCACGATGACATTACGCCTTGCCGCGGTCCGGTCGCCCGTGCGGTGCAGGATCCGGTCGCTCACCACGCCGCCCAAGGTGTCGCCGATCACGCCGGCAACGAAGACACCCGCCGAATAGAATGCCGATTGCGCCAGGCTCTGCTGATAATTCTGGTAAAAGAACGACGGTATCCAGCTTAGAAACAGCCACAGCGTCCAACCGTAGCAGAAATCAACCGCGGTCACCGGCAGCATGCGGCGAAATAACTTCAACCATGGCACTGGCTTGGTCGCGCCCCGGCTGCGTACAGGGAGCGCTGCGAGCTCCTCGGCGGTCAGTGGCGGCGCTGCTGGTACATCTCGAAAGTACCACAACCACACGAACACCCAGACCAGGCTCAAGAGCGCAAGGACAACGAACGCACCGCGCCACGACACCAGCCCGACCAGCAAGGCGATCAGGGGCGGCGTGACCGCGTTTCCGATCCGCGCACACGAATGGGTAATGCCCTGGGCGAAGCCCCAATTGCGCTCCGGCACCCACGCCGCCATCGCCCGCGTCGCAGTCGGAAAGGTCGCGCCTTCGCCGATCCCAAGAGCAAGCCGCGCGGTGAACAGGCTCGCAAGTCCGCCGACGGCGCCGGTTGCCGCCGTCGCCGCGCATACGATTAGACCGCTGACAAAGAGCGTCAGACGTGCTCCGAATTTGTCGCCGAAATAGCCGCCGATCAGCTGGAACAGCGCATACGGATAGGCAAATGCTGAAAACGCCAGGCCAAGCTGGGTGTTGCTTAAGCCAAGGTCCGCCTTGATCAGGGGGGCGGCCGTCGAAATGTTGACCCGATCCACGTAGAGGATCAGGTACATGAGACAGATGATCAGCAGGACAGTATTGGAAACGCTGAGTCTGCGCATCAGACCGGCGCCGCGCTGCCCTTGATCTGAGTTCGGTGCATGATGCGGCGTGCGGAGGCATCGAACGGGTCGCGCCGATGCATGGTACAGCGGTTATCCCACAGCACGAGGTCGCCGACCCGCCAGACGTGTTCCCAGGTGAATTCCGGGCGTGCGACGAAATCCCAGAGTTCGTCGAGCAGCGCCTCGGAATCCGCAAGTTCGAGCCCCATGAGATACGCATTGCGTCGGCGGCCGAGATACAGCATGCGCCGCCCGGTGTCGGGATGGATACAGACCAGGGGGTGGACCGCGCCCGGTGACGTCCTGGGATCGTCGGTTGCGGTGACGCCTTGGCGCAGATAGCCGCCGCTGTTGTAGGTGCCGTCGTGCTTGATCTTCAGGCTTGTAATCCGGCGCTTCAACGTGTCCGGTAGTGCCTCGTAGACCGCGTACATGCTGCTGAATGAAGTGTTGCCGCCAGCGGGCGGCACTTCAAGGGCGTAAAGCATGCTCGCCATTGGCGGGACATCGAGATACGACATGTCGGTATGCCACACGGCTTCGCCGGCGCCGAGGCTGCCGATGGGCTGTCCGTTCACGGTCACGTTGGAAACGATGTAGATTTCGGGCAGCCCCTCGACGAAACGCCGGCCGGTCTCCTGTATCGGAGCCCAGTCGAGGTCGCCGAAGCGGCGGCTGAACGTGATCAGATCATGGTCGCTGAGCGTCTGGCCACGCACCAGGATGACCTGATGGTCGTGCCAGGCGCGCTTCAGTACCGCGAACTGCACTGCATCGATATTTTTGAGATCGACGCCGCGCACTTCGGCGCCAAGCATAGCCCCGGTCGAAATCACGTCGATCGGCCTATCCTGGACGCCACGCGTGATATCACTCTGAACGTTCAAAACCATCGGGACTCTCCAGCTGCATAGGTCAATCCGGGAAATATTATCATCACGCATTGGGCGAGGGAAGGTGACGGCACAACTACGCGAAGGTTGCCGCTCAAAAATTTCTGCGCCGCGAGGCGTGACGCTAGTTGAAGCGAGTTCGCGGCCGGGTCGGTGGCGTAAGGGTCGCAATGAAGTTATGTTTTCGCCATAGAAAGCATTTCGCCGCTCGAAAGTTATCGATCGGCTCCAGATGAGGTCTGAAAGATTAGCATTGGCTATGGTTCTCATAGTGTTGGCGACAGCTTCATGAACCAAGCGCATGGCGAGGCGGCCGCGCCGGAGCCGCGGGATCGTTTTATTCCGCTGCGTAAGTCGGATATTGTCCGCGGGCTCGTTGCCGAGAGCCGGCTGGATGCCGCCCAGCAGACAAACTTCGGGCAATTCGCCCGCGCGCTGGGTGCCATTTTTCATCACCGATATTTCGAAGAACTCGATCGGCTGCGCGAAGCCTATTTTTACTTCGATCCGGAGATCGATCCGAGGGCCTGCGGCCCCGCGAACGATCTCGAAGCGGCCTATCGCAGCCTGAGCGACGAGTTCGTCCGTGTCCTCACCGAGGCCAACTTCATTGAAATCCCGCATGATGAAATCACGCGCGCCTTCGCCGAACACGCTCTGGTGCGGGTGAAGATCAAGGCGCCGGTCGAGGATTATCGCGATGTCCGCATGTTCCGCCGCGGGCGTCACAGGGAGACCATCGATGTGCCGGCCTGGTTCGGCTTGCGCAAGCGTCCGCTCGTGATCGAGGTCTATGACGATGTGGTGATGATGGTGGCGACGAGGCCGGACGGCATGGCGTCTGCCGGGCCCCGAAAGGCACGCGCGGGCGCCGGGCGGCGTCAACAGAAGATCCGCGGCGGCGCGGTGCTGTTCAAGTATTTTCGCCACATCGCGCGCGGCGATCTCGAAGCCTTGTTCCCCAATGTGCGCGTGGTGATGAGCTTGTTCGACCAACTGGCGCTGGGCGTTCCGGCGCTGGTCGGTGGCGTGCCGATCCTGCTCAAGCTCGCCTCGACCATGACGGTACTGTTTGTCGTTGCCGGATTCTATCTCGGTCTTAACGGTACGATGCGCGATAACGACACCGAGCAGGCGCTGGCCGCGCTCAGCGGCCTGTTTGCACTGGGCGCCTTTGCGCTGCGGCAATGGGGAAATTTCCATCGCCAGTCGCTGATCCATCAGAAGCAGCTCACCGACAATATCTATTATCGCAACATCAACAATAATTCCGGGATCTTCAACTACATCATCGGTGAGGCGGAGGAGCAGGATTGGAAGGAAACGCTGCTCGCCTATTACGGCCTGCTGACAGCGGTGGCACCGCTTACGCGCGAGGCGCTCGGTGCGCGGATCGAGGGGCTGCTCGCGCAATTGTTTGGCGTCTCCGCCGCCTTCCAGATCGACGATGCGCTGGCGCGGCTGAAGCGTCTTGATCTCGTCAGCGAAACCGGCGGCTGCCTCACAGCGCCGCCGCTTCCAGACGCGCTCGCGCGCCTCAAGAAGGACTGGGAGAAGCTTTTACAGGCTAGCGCAGGCTGGCGTTGATCTTGTCCAGCGCGGCGGAGCCAGGGCACAGCGCGCTTTCGCCGAGCCGGTTGAGCGGTGTCTCCACCGTGTCGAGGTGGCTGTGCAGGTCTTCCGATTCCGGATCGACATAAAGCAGACCCGTGACGATCTGGCCCTTGGCGGCGTGCTTTTGCAGGAACGACATCGCTCCCACGCGATCATGCGCGTCATAATCCGCGTCGATCTTGCGCAGCGCGATCCTGGTGCCGTCGTGCTGTTCGACCATCTGCACGGTGCCCGGCGCGTAATCGACAGTGATCGGATCGCGGCCAGTGATGACGTCGAGGCGGTTCACGGCATCGTTGTGCTCGCGAACGTAGTCAAAGCTCTTGGTCGAGCCTGCATGGTTGTTGAAGGCAACGCAAGGGCTGATGACGTCGATGAAGGCTGCGCCCTTGTGCTGGATCGCGGCTGCGATCAGCGGTACCAACTGGGTCTTGTCGCCGGAAAATCCGCGCGCCACGAAGCTCGCGCCGAGTTGCAGCGCGATCGCCACGAGGTCGATGGCGTTGTCGGTATTCATCAGGCCGCGCTTGTTCTTGGAGCCGCGGTCGGCGGTCGCCGAGAACTGGCCCTTGGTGAGGCCGTAGACGCCGTTGTTCTCGACGATATAGGTCATGTTGACGCCGCGCCGGATCGAATGCGCGAACTGGCCGAAGCCGATCGAGGCCGAGTTGCCGTCGCCGGACACGCCGAGATAGATCAGGTCGCGGTTGGCGAGATTGGCGCCGGTCAGCACCGACGGCATGCGGCCATGGACCGAATTGAAGCCGTGCGAATTGCCGAGGAAATAATCGGGGGTTTTCGAAGAGCAGCCGATGCCCGAAATCTTGGCGACGCGATGCGGCTCGATCGACAGCTCGAAGCAGGCTTCGATAATCGATGCGGTGATCGAATTGTGGCCGCAACCGGCGCACAGCGTGGAAATCTTGCCCTCGTAATCGCGGTGAGTGAAGCCGAGATCGTTCTTCGGAAGGCCGGGATGGTGGAACTTCGGCTTGGCGATATAGGTCATGACTTCACCTTGCGGAGCGGGGTCAGTTTGAGCTGATCCTGATGGTCACCGATGGAGCCGGCAATGAAGCGCGCGGTGATCGGCGTTCCGTCATAGTGCAGGATCGGAATCAGCCGGACCGGGTCGATACCGTTCTCGTTGACGATCAGGGAGCGAAGCTGCGCATCGCGGTTCTGTTCGACCACATAGACGAAGTCATGATCGGCGATGAAGCTCGCGACGCTGGAATGGAACGGGAAGGCGCGGATGCGAAGCCGGTCGAGCGCGTGGCCCCGCGCCTCCAGCAGACCGATTGCTTCGTCCATCGCCGGCGCGGTCGAGCCGAAATAGATCACGCCGTACTTGGTCGGCTTGGCGGCGTTGGCCTGCAGCGGCCGCGGCACCATGTCTTGGGCGGTCTCGAACTTGCGCACCAGACGCTGCATGTTGTCGGCGTAAACCGGGCCTTCTTCGGAATAGACCGCATAGCGGTTGCGCGAGGTGCCGCGGGTGAAGAACGAACCCTTGGTAGCGTGAGTGCCCGGGTAGGTGCGATAGGGGATGCCGTCGCCGTCGACGTCGAGATAGCGTCCGAACTCGCGGCCGTCATCGAGCATGTCGGCCGTCATCACCTTGCCGCGGTCGTATTGCCTTGCGTCATCCCATTTGAGCGGGCGGCAGAGCCTGTGGTTCATGCCGATATCGAGATCGAGCATGACAAAGATCGTGGTCTGCAGCCGTTCGGCGAGATCGAACGCGTGGGCTGCGAATTCGAAGGCCTCGGCGGGGTCTTCCGGGAACAGCAGCACATGCTTGGTGTCGCCATGCGAGGCATAAGCGCAAACCAGGATGTCGCACTGCTGGGTGCGTGTCGGCATGCCGGTCGACGGACCGGCGCGCTGCACGTTCATGATCACGGCCGGAATCTCGGCAAAGTAGGAGAGGCCGATGAACTCCTGCATCAGTGAAATGCCGGGGCCGGAAGTGGCGGTGAAGGCGCGGGCGCCGTTCCACGACGCGCCGATCACGATGCCGATCGAGGCCAGTTCGTCCTCGCCCTGCACGATGGCGTATTTGGCTTTGCCGGTTTCGGGGTCGTGGCGCAGCTTCTTGCAATGGCTGGTGAAGGCGTCGGCGAGCGACGAGGACGGTGTGATCGGATACCAGGCGCATACGGTGGCGCCGCCATAGACCGCGCCTAGCGCGGCGGCGCTGTTGCCTTCAATGAAAATGCGGTCGCCGACCTTGTCCGCTTTCTTCACGCGCAGGCCGATCGGGCATTTCAGGTTTTGCAAGGCCCAGTCGCGGCCGAGATGCAGCGCGTGGACGTTCGACGACAGCAGCTTTTCCTTGCCCTTGTATTGTTCCCCGATCAGTTGCTCGACCAGCTTCGGGTCCATGTCGAGCAGGGCGCACAGCGACCCGAGATAGATGATGTTCTTGAAAAGCTGGCGCTGGCGCGGATCGGTGTAGGTCGAATTGGTGATGGCGGTGAGCGGTACCCCGATCACGGTGATATCCGAACGGAATTTCGACGACGGCATCGGTTTGGTCGAATTGTAGAACAGGTAGCCGCCCGGCTCGATCGAGGCGAGATCCTTGTCCCAGGTCTGCGGGTTCATCGCCACCATCATATCGACGCCGCCGCGGGCGCCGAGATGGCTGGCTTCGGTTACCCGCACCTCGTACCAGGTCGGAAGCCCCTGGATGTTGGAAGGAAAGACGTTGCGCGGCGACACCGGCACGCCATGGCGCAGGATCGAACGCGCGAACAGCTCGTTGGCGCTCGCCGAGCCCGAGCCGTTGACGTTGGCGAACCGGACGACGAAATCGTTTACGCTGCTGATCGGGCCTTGGACTGGCATGATGTTCCCGCGTGAGTCATGTCGATGAGATATTTTTGCATGTCCCACGCGCCGGTGGGACAGCGTTCGGCGCACAGACCGCAATGCAGGCAGACGTCTTCGTCCTTTACCATCACCCGCCCGGTCTTGAGGCCGTCGGCGACATAAAGGTCCTGGTCCGGATGCAGCGAGGGCGCCTTCAGCCGCTGCCGCAGATCGGCTTCCTCGCCATTATCTGTGAAGGTGATGCAGTCCATCGGGCAGATGTCGACGCAGGCGTCGCACTCGATGCACAGGGGCGCGGTGAACACGGTCTGGATGTCACAGTTGAGGCAGCGTTGCGCCTCACCGAGCGCGAGCTTGACGTCGTAGCCAAGTTCGACCTCGGCGCGGATGTCCTTCAGCGCGATCACCTTGTCGCGATGCGGCACCTTGTAGCGCTTGTCGGCGGAGACGTCGTTATCGTAGCTCCACTCGTGGATACCCATCTTCTGCGACGAGACCTGCACCTCGGGAAGCGGACGTTCGGTGATGTCTTCGCCGGACAGAAGCTTGTGGATCGAGAGGGCGGCATCGTGGCCGTGCGCAACCGCCCAGATGATGTTCTTCGGGCCGAACGCGGCGTCGCCGCCGAAGAACACTTTCGAATTGGTCGACCCCATGGTCTTGGTGTCGACTTTGGGCATGTTCCATTTGTCGAATTCGATGCCGCAGTCGCGCTCGATCCACGGAAAAGCATTCTCCTGGCCGACCGCCACCAGCACGTCATCGCAGGGGATGGTTTGTTCCGGCTCGCCCGAGGGCACCAGATTGCGCCGGCCCTTGGCGTCGTATTCGGCCTTCACCTTTTGGAAGGTGACGCCGGTGAGCTTGCCGTTGTCGTGCGTGAACGCCTTCGGCACCATGAAATTGAGGATCGGAATGTCCTCGTGGATGGCGTCTTCTTTTTCCCAGGGGCTCGCCTTCATTTCCTCGAAGCCGGAACGCACGATCACCTTGACGTCTTCGCCGCCGAGACGGCGTGCGGTGCGGCAGCAATCCATCGCGGTGTTGCCGCCGCCGAGCACGATCACGCGCTTGCCGATCTTCTCGACATGGCCGAACGACACACTGGAGAGCCAGTCGATGCCGATGTGAATGTTCGCGGCGGCCTCCTTGCGGCCGGGAATATCGAGTTCGCGGCCGCGCGGGGCGCCGGACCCGACAAAGATCGCGTCGTAATTTTCAGCGAGCAGCTTCTTCAGGCTGTCGATGCGGTGGCCGCCCTTGAAGTCGATGCCGAGATTGAGGATGTAGTCGGTTTCCTCGTCGATCACCGAATCCGGTAGCCGGAATTTCGGAATCTGCGACCGCATCATGCCGCCCGCCCTGGGATCGGAATCGAACACCGTGCAGTGATAGCCGAGCGGCGCGAGGTCGCGGGCCACCGTGAGCGAGGCGGGACCGCCGCCGATAATCGCGATGCGCTTGCCGTTCTTCGCCGACGGCCGCGGCATGCGGCCCTTGACGTCGTCCTTGAAGTCGGCAGCGACGCGCTTCAGCCGGCAGATCGCGACCGGGGTTTCCTCGACGCGGCCGCGGCGGCACGCGGGCTCGCACGGACGGTCGCAGGTGCGTCCCAAAATTCCGGGAAACACGTTCGACTTCCAATTGATCATGTAGGCGTCGCTGTAGCGCCCTTCCGCGATCAACCGGATGTATTCGGGAACTGGTGTGTGCGCGGGACAGGCCCACTGGCAATCGACAACTTTATGAAAGTAGTCGGGAGCCGCAATATCAGTCGGTTTCATTCCTACCATGCCCGCGCCGGATCAAGAGCGACGCAGCCTTACCTTTGCCTGCGAACGCTCAAATGGCGTTCTTATGGTTTTTGAATTGCATCATAGGCTTACCTTATTAGAGCCATTCAAGATGTTCCACAAAGGCATTTTTGCCTGATCGTCAGCTTTCGTTTGTCGCAGCCCATAACGTTAATGTCATCAACGTCATCGCGTCTTATGCGGCAGTGCAGCATGTGTGGCGCTTGCAATTCCAGGCTCAGACGGCCGGAAGATCGGTCTTGGCCAGGTCCCACATCAGATTGTAGAGGCCGGTTGAAATCACGGCGGATTTGAACGCGGCGTTATCGGCAACGCGGGCGGTCAGAACAGCCGCCACCGCGTTCACATCAGTCCCGTCGATCAGGACAAACCAGTCGCCGGCGCCGGGATCAGCAACCGGAGGATCTTCGGTGATTGGCCTGGAAAGCACCGGATCGCTCTCGATCAGGTGCATCGAGATGATGCCGTCGAGCGTGCCCGGATCGAGCGCCTCGCGCAGGGCGGCGCGCAGTTTATCCCTGCCGTCAGCGGGAGGCCGCAGCCGGGCAATGCCGAGTGCCGCACCGCGGCCCTGTCCGCGGCTGATCGTGATGCGCGCGACCGCGCGGATCATGTTCTTGAAACGCGCCAGTGTCGTCTTCGACCACTCGGTCGGGTTCTTCAGTGCGGTATGGTAGGCTGGGCTGTCGAGGACGTCGAACGTCCTGACGGAGTAGAGGCAGAGATATTTCGGGCTGCCTTGATGGGCGACATAGCGCCGGGCTTCGAGAAAGCCGTCGATGGCGACGCGTTCTTCGAGGTGTTCGCGGTCGTACCATCGGTTGAATTCGGCTTCGTCCGGTGCATCGATGTCCATCGATGTCAGCAGCATTCCTTTTCCGGCCAGCGGCATGGATGACAGTCCCTTATCCTGATATTTGTGAGGCGAGATCCGCGATCGCCTTCATCACCGCGTCCCTGACGCCGGGATCGTACAGCGAGTGCCCCGCGCCCTCGACAAGACGGACTTCCGATCCGGGCCACGTCGCGCTTAGCGCATGCGAGGTCGCAGGCGGACAGAGCAGGTCGTAGCGGCCCTGCACGATGATGCCGGGAATTTTTTCGAGTTGCTTTGCTTCCGCCAGAAGCTGACCCGGTTTCATGAAGCAATCCTGGTGGAAATAATGCGCTTCCATGAACGGCGTCGAGGGCAGGGCGCGCGATCCGTTCAGCGCCTGGAGGTCCAGGCGGGCACGTCCCGCCGTGTGTTCAGAAAGGATCCGCTCGGTGTCGTGCCAGGCGCGGGCGGCCGGGCCGTGCACGGCCGGATCTGAATCGAGGATGCGGCGCCAATAGGCATCGAGCGGCTGCGCGCGCTCCTCCGGCGGCAACACCTGGAGGAAATCTTCGCTGAGACCGGGATAGAAGCGCGGCAGAGCGTCCAAAAACGCGCCATCCAGTTCGGCCCGGGTGCCGAGAAACGTCGCGCGCAGCACGATGCCGGTGACCCGATCCGGATGCGCCTGCGCATAGGCCAAAGCCAGCGTCGCGCCCCAGGATCCGCCGACGATCATCCAGCGCGCGATGCCGAATTTCTCGCGGATCATCTCCATGTCCGCGATCAGATGCGGCAGCGTGTTGTCTTCACGGTGTCCCTTCGGGCGGCTTCGCCCGGCGCCGCGCTGATCGAACAAAACCGCGTGAAAGCGCTCGGGATCGAACAGCCGGCGGTGATCGGGTTGGCAGCCGCTGCCGGGTCCGCCATGAAGATAAACCGCGGGGATGCCGTCTGCCCGGCCGATCGTTTCGACGTAGATCTCGTGGCCGTCGCCGACCGGCAAGAGTTGCGACGTCAGCGGTGCGAACGGATCGGCGCGTTGACCGGTGGATTTACCCGCGTCGGCGTCAGGCGCCATCTTCGCCGTCCGTCTCCAGCGTACCACCGGCGAAGTTGCGATAGATGAAACGGTTGTTGTCGGCCGCGGCCTCGGTCTCCGCCAGCTTGAAGATCTGCTCATGCATAGGCGACAGCGTGCAGGCCGGATCGGTATTGCCGGCGTCGCCGGTCAGCGCGAAGGCCTGGCAGCGGCAGCCGCCGAAATCGATCTCCTTGAACTCGCAGCTTCGGCACGGCTCCGGCATCCAGCCGGTGCCGCGATAGCGATTGAAGGCTTCGGAATTCTGCCAGATCCAGGCGATCGAATGGTTCGATCGCACGGATTCAAATTCGAGCCCGGTGATGGTCTCCGCGGCATGGCAGGGCAGGATCTTGCCGGCGGGCGAAATGTTGAAGAACTGCCGGCCCCAGCCGCCCATGCATTTCTTCGGCCGCAGCGCGTAATAGTCCGGCACCACAAAGTCGATCGCGAGCGTGCCTTTCAGCCGTGCCTGCGCTTCCTCGACGATGCGGCTGGTCTCCTCGATCTGCTCGACGGTCGGCATCAGTGCCGCGCGGTTCTTCAGCGCCCAGCCGTAATACTGCACATTGGCGACCTCAAGCCGGTCGGCGTCGAGATCGACCGCCATCTGGATGATGTCAGAGAGCTGATGCAGGTTCTGGCGGTGCATGACCGCGTTCACCGTCAGCGGCAAATCCAGTTCGCGCGTCCATTTTGCCACTTCGATTTTCTTTTCATGCGAATTCTTCAGGCCGGCGACGCGGTCGGCGATGATGGGCTCGTTGCCCTGGAAACTGATCTGCACATGACACAGGCCGGCATCGGCCAGCGCCGAGAGCTTTTCCTTCGTCAGCAGCACTGCCGAGGTGATGAGATTGGAGTACAGCCCGACGTCGCTGGCGTGCTGTACGAGCTCGACCAGATCCTTGCGCGCAGTGGGCTCGCCGCCGGAGAAGTGGATCTGCAGCACGCCAATTTCGGCGAGTTCGGAGAGAACCTTCTTCCATTCCTCGGTCGTCAGTTCGCTACTGCCGCGTTCCAGCTCGACTGGATTGGAGCAATAAGGGCATTGCAGGGGGCAGCGATGCGTCAGCTCGGCGAGCACGGCAAGCGGAATGCCGAACGTCTCCGCGGTCGAGCCGCGTTGCTCCAGCACCGCGAGCCCGTCCGAGGGATCGCTGGCCGCCACGCCGGCATCTGTCAGGGTTGGGCTCATGAGGTCTTCTCGCGCGCTTCGGTCAGGAAGCCCTTGTCGGCAAGATCCTGCAGCATGGCGATGACATCGGTTGCGATCGCTCCCCGATCGGCGGTGTATTTTTCGGCAAGCTGGTCGATCATCTGCGCGACGCTGCGGACGCCGTCGCAGAGCTGCAGCACTTCCACCGCGATCTCGTCCGGCGCCAACACGCGCTCCGGCGCCAGGATCACCCAGACCTGCCGCGTCTCGTCGAATTTCAGCTTGGCGTGCCGCGGCAATACCGGCCGGCTCGCCTCGCTGACGCTGATGTTACGGCCGCGTAAGGCTGTCATCGTTCGCCTCTCAACCGGCTTTGGGAACAAACGCTCCCGGCGGCACATGGCCCTCGACATAGGCATGATACAGCGCGTCGAGCTGAACCCAAAGCACATTGGTCTTGAATATCAGCGCATTGCAGACCGCTTCACGCTCGGCCTGCGTCCTGGCGTGCTCTCTTACGTATTTGAGCGCGAAGTTGGCGTCGCGCGGCGCTTGGGTCAGGCGCCGGCTGAAATAGCTCATGATATCGGGATTGACGAAGTCGTAATGCGCCAGCATGCCGGAGATGCGCTCCTCATGCAGATTCGGCGCGAACAGTTCCGTCAGCGAGGAGGCGATGGCTTCGAGCGGGGTCTTGTCACGGCAGAAATGGACGTAGGCTTCGACTGCAAAGCGCGTCGCGGGAAGAATACCCTCGGTCGATTCGACATAAGCGCTGTCGAGCCCAAGCCCCTCGGTCAGCTTCAGCCAGCGCTCGATGCCTCCTTCGGTGTCGGGATCGCCGTCATGGTCCTCGATCCGGTGCCGCCACTCCATTCGGATGCCGCGATCGCGGAAGCGCGAGATCACCACCGCGTCCTTGATCGGGATCGTGCTCTGGTAATAATAGCGGTTCAGCGCCCAGGCCTGCACCTGACCCTTGTTGAGCTTGCCGCCGTGCAGCAGGCGGTGAAACGGATGCAGATTGTGATAGCGGGTCGCGCCGATGTGGCGCAGCGCCGCTTCCAGGTCTTCGGCATTGTTGAGGGTTACGCCCTTACCGAGCGAAAGGGCCGTCATTGCGTTCGGCGTTATGGCGTTCACAACTTAATCTCCGTTCCGTCCTCGGGGATTTGCCAGCCGGCGCCCTCGACCATCTTGCGCTCGGGGGAGGAGCGCAGCAGCGCTGGATTGGAATTGTTGATATGCAGAAATATTTTCCTGTCGATATCAAGGCCGGCAAGGCTCTCGATCGCGCCGCTGTCGCCTGACATTGCAATATGTCCCATGCCTTGCCCTGTCTTGTTGCCGAGGCCGGCCGCGATCAACTCGTCGTCGCGCCACACCGTGCCGTCGAAGAACACCAGCGAGGCACCGGCAAGCCGGACCTTGAGATCATCCGTAACGCCGGCGCAGGCGGCAAGAAAATAGAAATATTTGCCGGTCGCCTTGTCGCGGACGCGAAGTCCGAGCGTATCGCCGGCGTCGTCGCCTCCGCCGGGGTGAACCTTGCCTTCCAGATACCAGGCTCCCTTGCCGGGAACGGCGAATGGCAGGATCTCTATCCCGGACTTCGCGCCGTCCGGCAAGGTTGGTTCGAACGCCTCATTGAGCTCGATCGGCTGGCGCCGCACGTTCTTCTCGTTCAACACGTTGAAGATGCTGTTATCGCCGAGGATCGATAGTACGCGCGCATGTGCATAGATCGTGAATGGCCAGCCTTCGCGCATCGACAACAGGCCCGCGACCGCATCGACTTCGCCATTGGTCAGGATGACGCCCGATATCGGGCTATGCCGAAGTTCGCCTGCCTTGGGGTGAAGCTGCGGCGTCGCAATCAATTGCTGGCGCAGATCGGGAGATGCGTTGATCAGGAACCAGTGATCGCCGTCGGCGCTTACTGCGATCGAAGCCTGGGTGCTCCGGAGTTCGGGATGCTCTGTACGCGCCTTCCGGCAAACCTGACATCCGCAATTCCATTGCGGAACACCACCACCTGCCGCGGCGCCCAGGACGACGACGCGAAGCATGATCCGTCTCCTGGAGATTCAAAAGCCTTGATACCTCAAGCTTCATCGTCAAAAGCTTCGAAGGTGGACGCCAGCCATGGCGCAATCCCGCGAACGGAAATGCGTCACATCTGAAAGTCCACCTGCGGTAAGACGTGAAGCTATCGCGACCGCTTACTTGCGGGCCGCGCACGCATACATGTTGATTTCCATGCCGACCGGCACTTCGACGATTTTCGGGGTCTTCCAGGCCATTTTGGCTCTCCTTGCAAACGGGACGAATTCCGCCCGCCGGTTAACGTAATGCCGCCAGCAAAGTTCGCCAGTGAAATCTTTGGCCGGGAACCCGCTGTTTTATGCTGCATCGCAAAAGGAATTCACTTATTTGTGCGGATCGATGGCCAAACCAAAGACGGATCAACAGGTTCACGTTTCATCGCAAAATCGGGGTGCAGATCCCGGCTCGACGCGGCATGGTGAATTCCGGATAAAGACCCCGTGAGACGTCGTCCCGGTTCCAGCTCGGGCGCTCAAAGGAAGTGATTTCGACCCATGCCGCGATATTTCTTCAATACGCATGTCGGCGACGAATTGATCTCCGATCCCGAAGGAGAGGAGCTGCGCGATCTCGATCGCGCCTGGGAAGTGGCGCGGGCGATGATCCGCGAGCTTCTGAAAACCGAAGGCGCCGAGCGCGGCCTCTTGAGCGCGGTACTCGAAGTGACGGACGAAGACGGCGAGGTGGTGCTGGAGTTTCCGTTCGCCGAGGCCATCCTCGAAATGTCGGACGTGCCGCACACCAGGCACTGACGGCTGACGGATCCTGATACAGTTTCCGATTGCGCATCGGTACGGAAGTATTGGAGACTGGCCCTTTAGGAAGCCGCCGGCGCGGACGCTTGTTCGCGCAGCATAAGGCTTTCACATTGGGGAGGACATCATGATGCTTCGCTCGTATGCGTCGCGCAGCCTTGTGCTTGCCGGCGCTTTTTTCGGTGTATTCACGTTCAATGCCGCCGCGCAGCAGCCGGCCACTCCGCCCGCACCGGCGGCCGCGCCAGCACTCCCGCCGGGGTCTCCCCTGATCGGGCGGCCAGACAACGAAGCCGCGGCCAAGCTGGCGCCGGTGGCGCCGCCGCCGATTCCGGCAGCATTGGACAAATTGCCGACCGCCAAGCTCAAGGTGCCGGCCGGCTTCAACATCGAGGTCTACGCCGCCGGTATGGCGAACGCGCGTTCATTGGCCGAAGGCGACAAGGGCACGGTGTTTGTCGGCAGCCGCCTGGTCGACAAGGTCTATGCCATTGCCAACAAGGACGGTAAGCGGGCGGTCAAGGTTCTGGCGTCAGGCCTCTATCGTCCCAACGGGGTCGCGTTCAAGAATGGCACGCTCTACATCGCGGAACTCTCGAAGGTCTCCAAGATCGAAAAGGTCGAAGACGTCCTCGACAGTCCGCCGAAGCCGACCATGATTTACGACAACCTGCCGAAGGACGAAGCCCATGGCTGGAAGTTCATCGGCATCGGGCCCGATAACAAGCTGTACGTTCCAGTCGGCCAGCCCGGCAACAACGTGCTGCATGACGATGCGCATGGCCAGATCCGGCGGATCAATCTCGATGGCACGGGCGCGGAAGTGGTCGCGCTGGGCGTTCGCAATACCGTCGGTTTCGACTGGAATCCGGAGACCAAGCAGCTCTATTTCACGGACAACGGCCGCGACTGGATGTCGGAAGACGTTCCCCAGGACGAGCTCAATCGCGTCACCAAGGTCGGCGAAGATTTTGGCGCGCCCTATTGCTACCAGGGCAATATTTCGGATCCCGAATTCGGCTGGGGCCATTCCTGCAGCGAATTCACAGCCCCGGTTGGCTTGATGGGCCCGCACTCGGCCGCGCTCGGCATGCGGTTCTATACCGGTAGCATGTTCCCGAAGAGCTACAGGAACGCCATCTTCGTGGCCCGGCATGGTTCGTGGAACAGGTCGAAGAAAGTCGGCGGCGATGTGGTCATCGTCAAACTGGACAAGGACGGCAAGGTCAAATCGATGGAGCCGTTCATTACCGGCTTCCTGGAGGACAACAAATATATCGGCCGGCCGGTCGACGTGCTGCCGATGAAGGATGGTTCGCTCCTGGTGTCCGACGACTGGAATGGCGCGGTCTATCGCATCACCTACGGCAAGCCGAGGGTGGCTTCGAAGTAGGTTTCGTAGCCACGCAACAGAAAACTTGGATTCGTCATTGCGAGCGAAGCGAAGCAATCCATAACCGTGCAAGGACGTGAATTGCTTCGTCGCTTCGCTCCTCGCAATAACGGAGACTACGTCCAGTTGGACTGGTTCCGTTGCCTTATTGAATCGTCGCGAGAGCCCAGTAAATGCGTAAAACGATTTTGGCTCTGGCGTTGGTCTTGATCGCGTCTTCAGCGAGAGCGGAAACGATCGCGGAGCGTGCCGCCCCGTGCCTTGCCTGTCATGGCGAAAAGGGGCAGTCGGAGACCGAAAATACGCCCTCGCTCGGAGCGCAGCAGGCGGCGTATGCGCTGATCCAGCTTTTCATGTTTCGCGAGAAGCTGCGGCTATTCGAGCCGATGAACGAGATGGCGAAGCCGCTCAGTGACGACGACCTCCGGGTATTTTCCGATTTCCTGGCGACGCTACCCAAACCGGCACCGCCGGCCGATGCCGGCGACCCGGCACGGATGCAGCGTGCGCAGGCGCTGGCGCAGCAGTACCATTGCAATTCCTGCCACAAGCCTGATTTTTCCGGCGGCGACAATGTTCCGCGCATTGCCAATCAACGCGAGGATTATCTCGCCAAGACCTTGCGGGAATACAAGGACAACAGCCGCCACGGCTATGACGCCACCATGGCGGAGGCGCTGCAGCCGGTGACGCCGGAGCAGATCGCCGATCTCGCCTATTTTCTCGCCCGTGTTCGCTGAGCTTTGATGCACCAATGCCGCCGTTTCCCGGTGGCGCTGCCGTATGAGCAGCGCTAAAAGCGGGCCATCACACGGAGTTGGCAATGGAAGATCTCTGGCGTCTGTCGGCCGCTGATATCGCGGCGCTCATCCGGTCGAAAAAGGTGTCGGCGAAACAGGCCGCATCCTCAGCGCTGGCGCGGCTCGATGCAGTCAATCCATCGATCAACGCCGTGGTCGATCACCGGCCGGAAGACGTGCTGGCGCAGGCTGCGGCGATCGATGCCGCGGTCGCGCGGGGCGAAGATGTAGGCCCGCTCGCAGGCGTGCCGGTCACGGTCAAGGTCAATATCGACCAGGAAGGGTTCGCCACCACCAACGGGCTGCAGCTGCAGCGCGACGTGATCGCACGCTCCAACAGTCCCGTGATCGACAATCTGCGCAAGGCGGGGGCAGTGATCCTCGGCCGCACCAACTGCCCGGCGTTCTCCTATCGCTGGTTCACCACCAATCTCATTCACGGCGACACCAAGAATCCGCGCGATCCTGGCATCACGCCGGGAGGATCATCCGGCGGCGCAGGCGCGGCGGTCGCCGCGGGCATCGGGCACATCGCCCACGGCACCGATATCGCAGGCTCGATCCGCTATCCCGCCTATGCCTGTGGCGTTCACGGTCTGCGGCCGACCGTCGGCCGGATCGCGGCCTTCAACGCCTCGCTGCCGGAGCGTCCGATCGGGCCGCAGATCAGCGCGGTGTCCGGTCCGCTCGCGCGCACCATCGGCGATCTCAGGATCGCGCTGGCCGCGATGTCCGGCTACGATTCGCGTGATCCCTGGTGGGTGCCGGCGCCGCTGGAAGGACCCGCGCGGCCGAAGCGCGCGGCGGTGTGCTTTCAGCCGGACGGTCTGGAGACCGTCCCTGAGGTGAAGGCGGCCGTCGCGGATGCAGCCAGGCGCATGGAACGGGCAGGATGGGTGGTCGAGGAGATCGAGACCACACCGCCACTTATCGAGGCCGCCGACCTGCAAACCAAGCTCTGGCTCGGCGACGGTTATGAAGCGCAACTGGAGACCGCCGAGCGCGAAGGTGATCCCGGCGCGCTGGCATGTCTGCGCGGCAACAAGGCCAAGGTTTTTCCATTTGACGGTGCCGCGCTCTCCAAGGCTTTGACCCGGCGGGCGACCTTGACGCGGGAATGGCTGCAGTTCTTCGAAACCTATTCGGTGCTGCTGATGCCGGTCTCCGCCGAACTGCCGTTTCCGGACGGGCTCGACCGCCGCGATGACGCTTCGTTCACGCGGGTATGGCGCGCGCAACTGCCGCAGATTGCTATTCCCTTCATGGGGCTGCCTGCGCTAACCGTCTCCACGGGATTGGTGGGCCGGGTTCCCGTCGGTGTTCAAATCGTCTCGGGACGTTACCGCGAGGATCTGTGCCTTCAGGCGGGCGAGGCGATCGAAGCCGGGGGAACGCCATCGGCGCCGGTCGATCCCGTCCGGTAGCGCAGGTCGAGGTAAACGCAATACGATGGCTGGCATTCACGATTTCACGGCAAAGTCGCTGGCCGGCGAGGACATTCCGCTGAAGCGGTTCGAGGGGCAGGTCGTCCTGATCGTCAACACCGCCAGCGCCTGCGGGTTCACGCCGCAATACAAGGGCCTCGAGGCGTTGCATCGCTCGCTCGGCCCGCGCGGCTTTTCGGTTCTCGGATTTCCCTGCAACCAGTTCGGCGGCCAGGAACCGGGAGACGCCGCGCAGATCGAGCAGTTCTGCAGCACCAATTACGCCGTCACCTTTCCGATGTTTGCCAAGATCGACGTCAACGGCAGCCACGCGCACCCGTTGTTTAATTATCTGAAGAGTGCGAAGTCGGGGCTGTTGGGTCCGTCGATCAAATGGAATTTCACCAAGTTCCTGGTCGATCGCTCGGGTAATGTGGTGGCGCGGCATGCGCCGACCGCGAAACCGGAAGGACTCACAAAAGAAATCGAGGCCCTGCTGTGAACGGGAAAGGCCAAGCCATGACCGACCAATTGACCGACCAACTGCCGGATCGTCTGTCGACTGATCCCAAGAGCCCTTACTACAACGAAGAGATACTCGCACGCGATGTCGGCATTCGTTTCAAGGGCGTCGAGAAAACCAATGTCGAGGAATATTGCGTCAGCGAGGGCTGGGTGCGCGTGACCGCCGGCGCCGCCAAGGATCGCTACGGCAATCCGCTGACGATCAAGGTGCATGGCCCGGTCGAACCCTATTTCCGCGACAAGGCGTCGACGTGATACGGCGCACCTTATAGAAGCTCGTCATGCCCGGCCTTGTGCCGGGCATCCACGCCCTTCTTCCTTGTTGAAGACGTGGAAGGCCGGGACAAGCCCGGCCATGACTGAAACTGGAAAGCCGCCACCATGTCCGTCCGCATCGTCGACGTCCGCGAGGTCACAAAGCCGATCTCGTCACCCATCCGCAACGCCTATATCGACTTCACCAAGATGACGACCAGCCTCGTTGCCGTCGTCACCGACGTCGTGCGCGACGGCAAGACGGTGGTCGGCTACGGCTTCAATTCCAATGGCCGCTACGGGCAGGGCGGCCTGATCCGCGAGCGTTTTGCCCCGCGCCTGAAGGAGGCTGATCCAAAAACCTTGCTCGATGCGAGCGGCGACAATCTCGATCCGGACAACGTCTGGGCCACGCTGATGTCGAACGAGAAGCCGGGCGGCCATGGCGAGCGGTCGGTCGCGGTCGGCACCATCGACATGGCGGTGTGGGACGCGGTGGCGAAGATCGCTGGCAAGCCGCTGTTTCGGCTGCTCGCCGAGCGTCACGGACGCAGCGCCGATCCGCGCGTTTTCGTCTATGCCGCCGGCGGTTATTATTATCCCGGCAAGGGCCTGTCGATGCTGCGCGGCGAGATGCGCGGCTATCTCGATCGCGGCTACAATGTCGTGAAGATGAAAATCGGCGGCGCGCCGATCGCGGAAGATCGCATGCGGATCGAGGCCGTGCTCGAGGAGATCGGCAAAGAGGCGCAACTCGCCGTCGATGCCAACGGCCGCTTCGATCTGGAGACGGCGATCGCCTACGCCAAAATGCTGCGCGACTATCCGCTGTTCTGGTACGAGGAGGCCGGCGATCCGCTCGATTATCGGCTGCAGGCGGCGCTGGCCGAATTCTATCCCGGACCGATGGCGACCGGCGAGAATCTGTTCAGCCATCAGGACGCACGCAACCTCATTCGCTATGGCGGGATGCGGCCCGATCGCGACTGGCTGCAATTCGATTGCGCGCTGTCGTACGGCCTCTGCGAATACCAGCGCACGCTTGCCGTGCTGCAGACCCAGGGCTGGTCGCCGGGCCGCTGCATCCCGCATGGCGGGCATCAGATGTCGCTCAATATAGCCGCCGGTCTAGGCCTCGGCGGCAATGAGAGCTATCCCGATTTGTTCCAGCCCTATGGCGGCTTTCCGGACGGCGTGCGCGTGGAGAACGGTCACATCACCATGCCGGATCTGCCGGGCATCGGCTTTGAAGGAAAGTCCGATCTTTACGCGGAGATGAAGGCGCTGGCGGCGTGAGAGCGCAATGGCGCCGGAACGTCATCTGGGGCGCGTCGTAGAGGCGAACCCGGAATCTCGAAGATTCCGGGTTCGCGTTTTCAACGCGCCCGGAATGACGGCAGATGGCGATTAGGCGGTCACGACAACCGCATATCCAATAGCCGCCGGCCCTCGGTCTTCAGGAGCTTCTTCACCGCGCTCGACGCAATGACCTCGCCCTGGTTGGCGTAGGCCTCGTGGTTCTTCTCGATGTCCTCGAGACGGTAGAGATAGTTGACCATGATGCCGGCGGACTCGCGCAGGCCCTTCGGCGAGAGATCGCCGAGCCAGTCGATCCGCTCCAGCCGCGCGCCGTTGCCGAGATGGAAGCGCGCCACCGAATCGATCAGCCGGCCCTTCGACGTGCGGGCTCTCAGGAAATAATGCGCCGCCAGCGGCTCGACCACGGCGCGCAATTGTGCGGCGAGCTCGGCATTGTTGAACCAGTCCGGTTCGTCGAGATGAGCGAGCAGCGCCCGCTCTTCATCGGACACCGGAACGTCGTCCGCCGTCTTCAGCCATTTCATGAACCCGGGCACCGGCGACAGCGTCACGAAATTCTCCAGCTTCGGCAATTCGCGACGCAATTCCTCGACCACCTGCTTGATCAGGAAGTTGCCGAACGAAATTCCGCCGAGCCCGCGCTGCGTGTTCGAGATCGAATAGAACACCGCGGTGCGGGCGCGGTCGACAGGCACCGGCTGGCGGTCCTCGGCGAGCAATGGCGCGATCGCGCTCGGGATCGATTCGGTCAGCGCCACCTCGACGAAGATCAAGGGCTCGTCGACCAAAGCGGGATGGAAAAACGCGTAGCAGCGCCGGTCGGCCGGATCGATACGGCGGCGCAGATCGTCCCAGTCGCGGATTTCGTGCACCGCTTCATAGCGAATGATCTGTTCCAGGATGTTGGCGGGCGTCGACCAGTCGATCCTGCGCAGCACGAGAAATCCCCTGTTGAACCAAGAAGACAGCAGATGCACGACGTCGCGGTCGAGCGTGGCAAGGTCCTTGTGGCCGTTCATGGCGGAAAGCAGATCGGCGCGCATCGCGACCAGCGCGCTGGTGCCGCCGGGCGCGCGGTTCAGCCGGCGGATCAATTCCTGCCGCCGCGGCTCGGAGGCAAAATGCAGATCGCTGGCGTCTTCGTCGTTCGGTTGTGCGCGCCAGGCCTCGATCGCCTGTGCCAGCTTTTCCCGGTCCGGTCCGTAGGCCTTGGCGAGCATCGCGAAGAACGACAACCGGCCGGGCTCATCGAGGTCGCGATAGCGGTCGAGCACCTCGCGCGCCATCGCGGTGCCCGACGCCTCGCCCCGGCCCGACAGCAGCGCCTCGCACAATTCGATCAGGTCGGAGGCGTCTTGTTTGGCGTCGGTTGGGCCGGCGCGGCGAAGCAGGGTGCGGCCACGCTCGGAAATCGAAGCGAGAAGGTCGGAGAAGAAGGCGTTGCTGGTCATATTGGGCAGGTCGAATCCTTGAAGCGGGAGGATTGTTGCATGGAATTTAAGGCCGGTCGTATCACAATCAAGCGCATACTGGAAAACTCCGCCTCGACTATGGAGCGTTCGTCATGCTCCGCGAAAACGAAAGCGGGGCATCGAGTAATCGCCGGGATTACCCGCTTGGCGGGTAGTGACGGCCTTGCCTGGAATGGCGGCACCATCCATCCCGGTTGGGTCCGTTCTCATTTCGTCTCCGAAAACGCCGTCGGCGTCTTGCCGGTGACCTGTCGGAATGCGTGTGAAAACGCCGGCACGCTCGCATAGCCGAGATCGGAGGCAAGCTGCTTGACCGATACATCGGCGTCCACCGACAACCTCTCGATGGCTGCGGCGATGCGCGCGCGCTGGCACCAGCTCTTGAAGCTCAGTTGCGTCTCCGATGCGAACAGCCGCGACAATGTCCGCGCCGAGGTGCCGACCTCGCGCGCCAGCGTCTCGATCTCGTGCGCGCCGGTGGGATCGCCGAGCACGATGTCCGCTGCGCGCCGGCAGCGCGGCTCGTGCGGCAATGGAATGAAGGTCGCGGAGTCTTCGGCCTGATGCAGTTCGAGCATGGCCAGCCGCACCAGACAGCTCGGTGCGGTCGGGGTCGTTGCGGTCGTCGAACAGCGCCAGGATCGCCTGGTGCAGCAACGGCGAGACCCGCACCACGAATTCCGCATCGAGGCTCGCGCTGCGCTGTTCGCGCGCCAGCCATGCGAGATCGAAATACAGCGTGCGCATCTCGATATCGGCCAGCACGTCGATGGAATGTTCGAGCCGCGCCGGCACCCACACCGCGCGATCCGGCGGCACCAGCCAGCGCCCCTTCGGCGTGGTCACCTGCATCGTGCCCCTGGCCGCATACACCAGTTGGGCCTCGCGGTGCATATGGGTGTCGAGCCGGACGCCCTTTCTGTAATGGCGCGCGACCAGATGGACGCCATCCCCGGTTACACGATGGCTTGCTCCCTTGATGGCAGCTATTGGCGTTTCGGCGATACTCATTGGCTACATCCCGTCAGGACAACGACCTATAACCTATTTCAAGGGATCAGAGGATTCGACCGAGGATACTGAATATGAACAGCCCGGCCCGGGTGATCGGTTTCGTTAACGCCGCCCATTTTATCGACCATTATTCGATGCTGATCTTTGCCGCCGCCGTCATCGTGATGGGGCCGGCGCTCGGCATGGCCTATTCCGAACTGCTGCCCTACGCGACGCCGGGTTTTATCGCCTTCGGCGCGGGGTCGCTGCTGACCGGCTGGCTCGGCGACCGCTGGAGCCGCCGCCATATGATGGTGATCTTCTTTGCCGGCATCGGCGCCTCGATGATCGCGGTTGGCCTGGTGCAGACGCCGCTGCAACTCGGCGCGGCCTTGCTGTCGATCGGCCTGTTCGCCTCGATCTATCATCCGGTCGGCACCGCCATGATCGTGTCCTACGCCGACCGGCTCGGCCGCGAGATGGGCCTCAATGGCGTCTGGGGCAATCTCGGCGTCGCATCGTCGGCGCTGGTCACCGGCGTGGTCGGCCAATATCTCGGCTGGCGCTGGGCCTTTATCGTGCCCGGCATCGTCACGATCCTGATCGGCGTGGCCTTCACGTATACCGTGGTTCACGAGGATCGCTCCGGGTTCAGGCAGGCGGCGGCGCAGGCGCGGGTGGCCAAGAAGGACATGTGGCGGGTGATCGTGGCGCTGTTGATCGTGGTGATCGCGATCTCGACCACGTTCAACGCGGTCACCGTGGCGCTGCCGAAACTGTTCGCGGAGCGGCTGGCTGATCTGACCAAGAGCCCGGCGCTGCTAGGGGTGATCGCGGCCTGCGTCTATGTGTTCGGCGCGATGACGCAATACACCATCGGCAAACTGATCGACCGCTATTCGCTCAAAGCCGTCTCGTTGCCGCTGTCGTTCATGCTGGCGCCATTCCTGTATCTCGCGGCGACCTTGTCGAACCTGCCGCTGATCCTGGCATCGATCGGCATCGTGATGGGCGCGTTCGGCCAGGTCACCGTCAACGATGCCATGGTCGGCAAATATACCAGCGAGGAATGGCGCTCGCGCGCTTATTCGATCCGCTATTTCATCGGCTTCACGGCGGCTGGCGCGTCGGTCGGTCTGGTGGCGTGGCTGTACGAGCAGGGCGGCTTTGTCACTATGCTGCACGCCTTCGGCGCGCTGTGTCTCCTGGTGATCGCGGCGGCGATCATCCTGCCGACCGAAATCAAGGTGCCTGCGGCCGCCAATTGATTGCGGCAATTTTTGCAGTATGACCAAGAATCCGGGTTTCAACCCTTGCCGCAATCGAACACAATGGCCGGCAAAGGCTCGACCATAACGGGCCGATGGGTGGGAGGAATCCGATGTCCAATCAATCTTTGCCGCGTCTGGCCGGCCTCATTCTGGGTGTCTCGATGATGATTGCTGCTCCCGCAAGTGCCGATCCGCTGAAGGACGAAATCGCGCCTACGGGCAAGCTGCGGGTGGCGATCGCGATCAGCCCGGCCGGTGGCGCGTTCTGGTCCACCAAAAACGAAGCCGGCGGCTATGCCGGGGTGCCGGTCGATCTCGGCAAGGAGATGGCGGCGGAGCTTGGCGTGCCGGTCGAATATGTCGTGCACCAGAACTCCGGACAGATCACGGATGCCGCCTCGAAAGGCACCTGGGACGTCACCTTCCTGCCGAAGGATCCGGAGCGGGAGGGCAAGATGTCGTTCGGGCCGATCTATGAGGTCGCGGATGCGACCTACATCGTGAAGGCGGGATCGTCCGCGACCAATTTCCAGACGCTCGACCAGCCCGGCATCAAGGTCGCGGCCGTCAATAACACCACCACCATGCGCGGCGCGATCGCGCATCTGAAGAACGCCAAGGTCACGGGCTATCAGACCTATGACGAGATTTTCGGCCTGCTGAAGAGCGGCGAGATCGATGCATTCGCGCTGTCGCGCGACCAGCTCAACGCCATGGCGAAGAAGCTTCCGGGCACTAAAGTGCTGGACGAAACCTTCAAGCAGACCGTCACCGCGGTCGCGGTGCCGCCGAACCATCCGCTGGCGCTGGCATTCGCAACCAAATTCATGACCGAGGCCACGACCAACGGCACGCTGCGCAAGGCCTATGACAATAACGGCCTGAAGGACAACCCGATCCGGGTGAAGTAGCTCCTGGTTGCGCTCAGTGTCACCTCTCCCATAGGGAGAGGTCGAATTGCGAAGCAATTCGGGTGAGGGGATACGGCCTAACGTTAGTAACCCCTCAGCGCACCTCCATTGCCAGTGCGTCGAACCAACGTATCGAAAGGGGCAAGGGCTAGTTCGTCGCGCCGGATGGTATCGGCTCCATGCCGCTCTTGACGATCGCGGCGCTGGCCGCGGGCGAGGCGAGGAATTTTATCAGCGCTTTGCCGGCGTCCGGTTCTTTCGAGACGGTGGCGATCCCTGCCGAAAACACCGTGATCTTCTGCAGTTCGGGCGGTAATTGTCCGACGATATCGATGCCCGGCACCGGCAGCATTTCGCTGATCTGCTGGAAGCCGATCTCGGCGTCGCCATGCGCCACGATTTCGCCGACCGGGGTCGCCGGAATTTTTCTGGCCTTGTCCGTCATCTCATCCGCGATGCCGAGGCGCTGGAACATTTCGGTCGAGACATAGACGCCGCTGGCACTGTCGGAATAGGCGATCGTTTTCGCGGCCAGCAGCGCGCGCTTCACCGCGTCGGCGGAACTGATGTCCGGCCTCGGCGCGCCCGATTTGACCGCGATGCCGATCGGCGATTTCACCAGATCGACGCGGCTGTCGGCGATCACCTTGCCCTTGGTGACGAGGTCGCCCAGCGCATAGCCCACCATGATCAGGACGTCGGCCGGCTCGCCGCGTTCCAGCCGGACCGGAATCGCATTGACGGTGGTCCCCATCGAGGGACCGTAGGCGGTGAGTACCTTGTGGCCGGTCAGGCGCTCGAATTCCGGCACCAGCTCCTTATAGGCCGCGGTCAGCCCGCCCGAGATCATGACCCGGACCTCGGCGGCGCCTGCCGAGCCTGCCAGCAAGAGGGCGGCTGCGAAGCCAAGCGCAAACGCACGGAAATGCGCGGATATTTTCATGATCATTCCTCCCCGAGGGCGACTCTTGGCGGCCGTCCTTACTTTCGGAGGTGATCGTATCCTGCAAACGGAGGATAGAATAGGGCTGCACCCGTTCGTCTGTCATTCCGGACGGTCCGCAGCGCGGACCGATCCGGAATCTCGATGAGGGGTGCAAGCTTGTTGTGCGCGAGATTCAGGGTTCGCGCTTCCGCGCGCCCTCAGACGCGCCAATGGGCGCGTCGGGGAATGACAGCAGCTCACGAATTGATGTGCACGAAATCCCGTAAGAGCGGATAGATCTCGTTGTTCCAGCGCTTGCCGCTGAACACGCCGTAATGGCCGACGCCGGCCTGCATGTGGTGCACCTTGCGATAGGCGCGCACGCCGGTGCAGAGGTCCTGCGCTGCCAAGGTCTGGCCGATCGAGCAGATGTCGTCCTTCTCGCCTTCGACCGTCATCAGGCCCATCCGCTTGATCGCCGCGGGGTTCACCGGCCGGCCGCGATAGGTCAGCTTGCCCTGCGGCAACAGATGTTCCTGAAACACGTCGCGGATGGTCTCGATATAGAATTCCGCCGGCAGGTCCATCACGGCGAAATATTCGTCGTAGAAGGTCTTGATGGTTTCGGCTTTGTCCTTCTCGCCCTTGGCGATGTGATCGGCGAGATCGATGTGCTGCTTGATGTGGCGCTCGAGATTCATCGAGACGAAGGCGGTCAGCTGCACGAAGCCGGGATAGACCTGCCGGAATGCGCCCTTGCATTGAAGCGGCACGTAATTGATCAGGTTCTCCTCGAACCATTTCAGCGGCTTGCTCTTGGCGAAATCGTTGACCTTGGTGGGCTGGATGCGGGTGTCGATCGGCCCGGCCATCAAGGTCAGCGTCGCCGGCCGCGCCGGATGATTGTCCTCCGACATGATCGCGGCGGCCGCGAGCGCGGACACCGACGGCTGGCAGATCGCGACCATGTGCGCGCGCGGACCTAACTGGTCGAGAAAATTGATCAGGTGCTCGGTATATTCGTCGAGGCCGAACTTGCCCTGGTCGAGCGGAATGTCGCGCGGGTTATGCCAGTCGGTGATGTAGACGTCGTGGTCCTGCAGCAGGGTTTTGACGGTGCCGCGCAGCAGCGTCGCGAAATGGCCGGACATCGGCGCCACCAGCAGCAGCCGCGGCTGCTCCGGCGAATTCTCCTTCTTGAAGTGCAGCAGCGAACCGAACGGCGTCGCGTAGGTGACTTCCTCGGTTACCTCCAGCTCCTGGTTGCCCACCATCACCTTGTCGATGCCGTAAGGAGGGCGGGTATAGGTCAGCGAGGTGCGCGAGATCAGCTCCAGCGCGGCGGCGAGCCGCCCGAACAGCCGGTCGGAGACGCCTTGCGGGACAAGGTTAAGATATTTCAGCGCCGATGCCGCCCCGGTCCGCCATGGCGCCGTCAGGTCCATATGGTTCTGATAGGCTTGGTACATCATTCGCATCATTCCGGCCCGGTCCCTCCCCATGGTGTCATGCAATATCGAAGCCAGAACCGGGCCGGCGGGGCCCGTGAACTGGCACGTGGCTTGCTGCTCAAAAGCCGCGAAGCGCCATCGATCGGCACTTTGCGGCGGCAGGCTTTGGACGGGGGGCGGCGGCTGCAGGGCGCTTTGGCGCGTGTTTGGGGCGTGAGGGAAGGCGATATGGCGAAAGCGACACTGACCATCAGCAGCAAGAATTATTCGTCGTGGTCGCTGCGCGGCTGGCTGCTGGCCCGGTTCTCGGGGCTGGAGTTCGAGGAGATCGTCACCGCGCCGGATGACGCCTCGGCACGGGCCGAAATCCTGCTGCTGTCCTCGTCGATCCTGGTGCCGTGCCTGCGGCACGAGGGCGCCACCGTATGGGACACGCTGGCGATCGCGGAATACCTCAACGAGGTCATGCCGGATGCCGGCCTGTTGCCGGCAGACCGCGTATTGCGGGCGCATTGCCGTTCGATCTGCGGCGAAATCCATTCGGGATTTACCACGCTACGCGCGTCGCTGCCGGTCAATCTCAAGGGCCACTTTCCCAACTTCAAGATCTGGTCGCGCGCGCAGGCCGACATCGACCGGGTCTGCACGATCTGGCGCGAATGCCTGGCCAAATCGGGCGGCCCGTTCCTGTTCGGCCAGCGCACCATGGCGGACGCCATGTATGCGCCGGTCGTCACCCGTTTCATGACCTATGACGTGAAGCTGGATCCGAAGCTCAAGGCCTATGCCAGCACGATCATGGCGATGCCCGAGATGCAGGAATGGATCGAGGCCGCCAAGGCCGAGCCCGCCGATATCGAAGAACTCGAGGTCGAATATTAGGCAGCGTCCGCCGTCGGTTGCCTGTTTGAAGGGCTCAAGCGCCGGGCACGCTTTGCTTAACTTGATGCCATCCGCAGCCTTGCCGCGACGGTTTGCGCGGGACCTGCGATGACGCCTCAACATCAGCGCAACTCAAATTCCGGCTTGCGTCCAAGGCCTTCGGGTTCTTTGCGGCGGCGTTCACTAAATTCGCCGCGGTGCAGCGCGGCTGGCGTGATTTTCGCATAGCACAATGGAGCTGCGAAAGCGGCGATCCTGCGTTGCCAAAAAATTGGACGCTCGGGCGTTGTCGCGATCGCGTGAACCTGAACAGTGGAGGCCCTGATGAATCAGCACGCTGTCGTCAACACATTCTCCCACGTCAAACCCGGCGATACCGAATTCACGGGAGGAGGCCTGCGCGACTTCTTCCTGTATCGCGACCTCGGCATTGCGGCTGCGACCGGCGGGCAGGTGATCTGCCATCTGGTCAAGGCCAATCCCGAGATGCCGCCGGAAGACGGCACCGGCTGGCACAAGCACGAATGCGATTTCCAGATCGTCATCATGACCAAGGGCTGGGCCCGCTTCATGTATGAGGACAAACCGACCCTGGTGCAGGCCGGCGACGTCGTGCATCAGCGGCCGGGGATCGTGCACTATCTCTACGATTACTCGCCGGACATGGAGTATCTGGAAATCGTCAGCCCGGCGGATTTCAAGACCGTCGACATGCCACCGGCCACCGACAAGGTGCCGCCGGTGACACCCTGGAAGTAGGGCTTAGTGTCGTCGCCGGAAGAATTAACCTTTGTTCTCGGCCGCGTGGTGCGATCGGTTGCGGTCGTTCTGGATGTGGTGCGTCGCCTCAGAGCGCGGCCGACATCTAGCCGTGAACAGCCGAGTACAGAGCCTGGCCACTGATTCGGGCGCGTTTCGTTCCGTCGGCGTTCTGAATCTTAAAGACGCCGACGGCTTTCGTTGCATTTTGGCACACTGGCCGCGTTGAATACACGCGCCGCGTTCAAAGTGCGCGGCTGCTCGTACGCGGCAACCGCCATCCGACCACAGTCGCCTCCACGGCGCCGCCGGACTCGTTATTGCGCCATTCGCCGCCGACAAATCGGCAAGCGAACGGAAGTTGGTACGTACCGCTATGATCTTCGCAAAGAACCTGAACCGGCTGATCCGGCGGCGGTGCGCCGTTGCCGTTGAACTCAGCCAAACGTCGTTCGCGCGTTGCCATTTCCATTATTCTCCCCTAAGAGCGACGCGAAATCGCCGCGTTTGCGATCCGCGCGCCTAAGCCGCACCCCGTGCCCCAACTTCAGTCTTGATCCGAAACCTCACCGCGCGAATGAGGTTTCAGTGTGGTATCTTTAATGCCGCGCAGGGGTTCCGCGCAAATTGATGTGATGGCGATATTGATAGGGATTTCCATGATCGGCAGGCTTGCCCGCTTCGTCCTGGCGCTGTTCGCGTCCTGTGTGCTGATCTCATCCGATAGCAGAGCGCAGGACGTTCCCGGCATCGAGATCTGTACCGTCGAAAAGACCATGGAGCGGCGGACCAGTTGCCTGCAGAGCAATGTCGATTTCCTGCAAAAGACCATCGCGAAACTTGGCGCCGACCATCAGCAGAAGCTCGATGCCGCCAACCGTCAGATCGATGGGTTGAAGGCCGCGGTCGCCTCCTTGCAGAGGCTCGTGGACGAGTTGCAGACGGCGCAGAAGAAGACGATCGAGGATCTGAAAAAGAAAGCCGACGCCCCCCCGGCGAAGGATGCACCGCCGGCGAAAGAGGGCGCGAAGTAGTTCAGTCTACCATCACTCCGTCATGGCCTGGCTTGTCCCCGGCCGGGCACGTCCTTCTTGCTGAAGGCAAGACGTGGATGCCCGGCACAAGGCCGGGCATGACGATTGGGTAACCGGGCAGCTTGGGTAAGGAGCGCGGCTCGTTCAACTCTTCTCGCCGGACATCACCGGTCCAAACAGCTCCCAGCTCTCGCCCTTGAAGCGCATCATCTGCAGCTGCTCGAGCGGCGCGAAATCGGTCGGGCTGGTCTTGATCTTGGTGCCCGGCAGATAGATTCCGATCTCGAAGTTCAGATTGGCCGCCTGCTTCATGACGTTCTCTCGGGTGAGATCGTCCTTGCACTGCCGCAGCACCTGCTCGAGTCCCTTGGCGACGCCGTAGGCGAACACGGTCGCGGCGTCTTCCTGGTCGCCTTCGGGATACCATTTGGTCATGAACGCCCGCCATTCGTTCATGCCGGCATCGTCCTTCCACTGCGGATCCTTGGGATCCTTCAGGTAGGCGGTCGAGAGAATGCCCTGGTCGTTTTCATATCCGGCCGGCTTCAGCACGCCGCCGATCGAACCCGACACATTGGTGAGGAAATGCACCGGGGTCCATTTCAACTCGCCGATCTTCTTGATCGCCTGCGCGGCGAATTTCGGCGTCGAGATGTTGACGAAGATGTCCGGGTTGGCGGTCTTGATCTGAACCACCTGCGAGTCCACCGTCGGCGCGCTGGTCTCGTAGGATGTCTCCACCACGATCAGCTTGTTGGCCTGGTCGCCGAGGCCTTCGCGCAGCCCGATGATGTAGTCTTTTCCGAAATCGTCGTTCTGATAGAGGATGCCGATGGTCTTGCCGGGATAGTTCTTCAGGATGTAGGCCGCATAGATGCGGGCCTCGGTCTGATAATTGGGCTGCCAGCCCATGGTCCATGGAAAGTTCTTCGGATCGTTCCACTTGGCGGCGCCGGTCGAGACGAACAGCTGCGGCACCTTCTTGGCGTTCATGTATTTCTGGATTGCGGTATTGCCCGGCGTTCCCAGCGGATTGAAGATCAGCAGCACCTCGTCGTTCTCGACCAGTTTCCGCGCCTGTTCCACGGTCTTCGGCGGGCTGTAGCCGTCGTCGTAACTGATGAAATTGATCTTGCGGCCGTTGATGCCGCCTTCAGCATTGACCTTGTTGAAATAGGCGGCCTCGGTCTTGCCGATCGTGGCATAGGCGGAGGCCGGTCCCGAATAGGGCATGATGTTGCCGATCTTGATCTCGGTATCGGTCGCGCCCGGATCGTATTTCTTCTGCGCGTTGGCCGCGCTTGCGATAGCGGCGGCAAGAAGTCCCGCAAGCGCGATCGATTTGGCATGGCGCAAGACATGGTGGTGCATCATCGTCCTCCCTGACGTTCTGGCCGAGGCTCAGGCGGTCTCATTATCGGGCAGCTTCTTGAGCCGTCGGATCAAATGCGTGCTCAGTATGCACGATTGAGGTGACGTTGCCAGCGACGGCTGTGCCGCGATTTTCCGCGGAACGGAAGATGACCAATCCGGTTTCTGTTTGGAAACCGCTGACGACAGCAAGGACTGTCAAGTGAGGCGCGAATGAAGCGGCCATGATCGGCGCGCTTCGAATGAGGCCAAGATCCATGAATCCAGCCCAGAAGGCGCTCTGGTTTATCGAAAGCCATCTTGCCGGCGAGTTGACGCTCGACGAGATCTCGGACGTCGCTGGAATCTCGCGCTTCCAGATGGTGCGGGCGTTTGCGGCGGCGACCGGGCTGTCGGTCATGCGTTATGTGCGCGCCCGTCGACTCAGCGAGGCGGCGCGTGCTTTGGCGAATGGCGCACCGGATATCCTTCAGCTCGCGCTGGATGCGGATTACGGCTCTCACGAAGCGTTCACCCGCGCGTTCCGCGACCATTTCGGGGTCACGCCCGAAGCGGTCCGTGCTGCAACGTGCCTCGATCATCTCAAGCTACAGGAGGCGATCCTCATGGATTCAACCCTCAGGGACAATCTTCAAGCGCCACGTTTTGAGACCGGCAAGCCGCTGCTCGTCGCCGGTATCGGAGAGCGTTATACCTGCGAGACCGGCGCCGCGATTCCCGGTCAATGGCAGCGCTTCCACCAATCCGTCGACAACATTCCCGGCCGGATCGGGAAGGTGGCCTACGGCGTCTGCTGCAACGGCGACGACGCCGGAAACTTCGACTACATCGCCGGTGTCGAAGTGTCCGATTTCTCCGACCTGCCGCGCGAGTTCAGCCGGGTGCGGATACCTGAAGCGCGATATGCGGTCTTCACCCACCGCGAGCACATCTCGACCATCCGCCGCACCGTCAACACGGTCTGGAATCACTGGCTGCCGTCGTCGGGTCTGAAAGCGGCCGATGCGCCCAACTTCGAGCGCTATGACGAAAACTTCGATCCGCTGACCGGCAATGGCGGACTGGAGATTTGGGTGCCGGTCCAGGAGTAAAGCGTTTTCGAGCGAAGCATGTCCCGGATGCGATCCGGGATGGATACCGGTTCGCGTGAAGAAAACGCGTCATATGAAGACTCTTCAAGTCAGCGCAGGGCTGCCTTGCGCGGTCCGAGCGCTCGCGGTTGCTTGGCAATCATGCGCCGCTTTGCCATAACAGCGCGTAACGAAGTCGTTGCGCGTGCGGAAACGAGCTTGGAATCCGCCTGCGCGCTTCAAAGAAAAGCCGGGAGGATCCATGTCCAACGTCCGCGTTCTCGCCACCGATCTCGAATTTCCGGAAGGGCCGGTGGTATTGCCGGATGGATCGGTGGTGCTGGTCGAAATCCGCGGTCAGCGCCTGACCCGGGTCTGGCCCGATGGCCGCAAGGAGGTGGTCGCGGAAATTCCCGGCGGCCCCAACGGCGCGGCGATGGGCCCGGACGGCAAGATCTATATCTGCAACAATGGCGGCTTCAGCTGGATCCCGACGCGCAACATGATCATGCCGGGACCACAACCGGACGATTATCGCGGCGGTTCGATCCAGCGGGTCGACCTGCAGAGCGGCAAGGTCGAGACCGTGGTCGACAAATGCGGCGAGCATGCGCTGCGCGGGCCCAACGATCTGGTGTTCGACAAGCAGGGCGGCCTTTGGTTCACCGACCTCGGCAAGCGGCGCCATCGCGAGATGGATGTCGGCGCGGTCTATTATCTCAAGCCGGGCATGAGCGAGATCGTCGAGGTAGTGTTCGGCGTGCTGCCGGCCAACGGCATCGGGCTGTCGCCGGACGAGAGCACCTTCTATGTCGCGGAGACGCCGACGGCGCGGCTGTGGGCCTATGATCTGTCCGCGCCGGGCACGCTCAAGCCACGCGACGTGATCTATCGCGGCGAGCGCGGCAAGCCGATTGTGGGCCTCGGCGGCTACCAGATGTTCGATTCGCTGGCGGTGGAAGCATCCGGCAACATCTGCGTCGCCACCCTGATCTCGGGCTGCATCTCGGTGATCGCGCCTGACGGTACCATCGTCGAGCAGGTGCCAACCGGCGACCGCGTCACCACCAACATCGCCTTCGGCGGCCCCGACCTGAAGACCGCCTACATCACGCTGTCCGGCAAGGGCGAACTGGTCGCGATGGACTGGGCGCGCCCCGGGCTGGCGCTGAATTTCTTGAATAAGTGATAGTGGAAACATCACTATCCACGTCATTGCGAGCGAAGCGAAGCAATCCATGCCGCCGCGCGAAGAAAGAATGGATTGCCTCGTCGCTTTCGCTCCTCGCAATGACGTTGAGAGAAAGGAGTCCTGAATGCCCTGGCTTGAACCGGTGTCCCTCGGCGGCCCCCACGCGCAGCTAAAACCGCTGTCGCACGATCACGTCGACGGGCTGACCGAAGCCGTAAAGGACGGCGAGCTGTGGAAGCTCTGGTATACCTTCGTTCCCAAAGCCGAAGACATGGCGAAGGAGATTGACCGCCGGCTGGGGCTGCAGGCGGCAGGGTCCATGCTGCCATTCACCGTGTTCGATGCCGAGGGCAAGATCGCCGGCATGACCACCTACATGAATGTCGACACGCCGAACCGGCGGGTCGAGATCGGTTCGACCTGGTATGCCAAGCGCGTGCAGCGCAGCGCGCTCAATACGCAGTGCAAATTGCTGCTGCTCACACATGCGTTCGAAAAGCTCGATTGCATTGCGGTAGAGTTCCGCACGCATTTCTTCAATCATCAGAGCCGGCGCGGCATCGAACGGTTGGGAGCAAAGCTCGACGGCATCCTGCGCAGCCATCAGATTGCATCGAACGGCACGCTGCGCGACACTGTGGTCTACAGCATCATCGCCAGCGAATGGCCGACGGTGAAAGCGCATCTGACCTATCAATTGAACGAGAAGGCGCGGTAGCGGACCTGCGGAAGATGATGGAAACATTTGATTATGTGATCGTGGGCGCGGGCTCCGCCGGAAGCGTGCTCACCAACCGCTTGAGCGAAGATGCCGCCACCAGCATCTGCGTGCTCGAGGCAGGTCCCAGCGATTGGCATCCCTACATCCATCTGCCGGCGGGCTTCATCAAGACCTTTCACATGAAGAGCATCAACTGGGCCTACCAGCAGGAGCCGGGCCCCTGGACCGGCGGCCGCAGCATCTACGCGCCGCGCGGCAAGACCCTCGGTGGCTCGTCTTCGATCAACGGCCACATCTACAATCGCGGCCAGCGCCAGGATTTCGACACCTGGGCCCAGCTCGGCAATCGCGGCTGGGGCTATCCGGACGTGCTGCCTTATTTCAAGCGGCTGGAGCGGCGCGTCGGCGAGGGCGAGGACACCTATCGCGGGCGCGACGGCGCGCTGACCGTCACCACGATGGAATGGCGCGATCCGCTCTGCGAAGCCTTCATGGCAGGCGCGATGAGTTTGGGGATTCCGCGCAACCCCGACTACAACGGCGCGATCCAGGAGGGCGTGTCCTACGCCCAGCGCACCATTCAGAATGGCCTGCGCGTCAGCGCGGCGACCGCCTTTCTGCATCCGGCGCGGAAACGGCCGAATGTCCATGTGCGGACGCACGCGCATGCGACCGAGATCGTGTTCGAGGGCAAGCGCGCGGTCGGCGTGCGCTACGCCAAGGGCGGGAAGGGCGGCGCCATCACGGAAGTGCGCGCGGCCAAGGAAGTCATCCTGGCCGGCGGCACCTACAACTCGCCGCAACTGCTGCAATTGTCCGGCGTCGGATCGCCGGATCTGCTGCGGCCGCTCGGTATCGAGGTGCGTCACGCCTTGCCAGGCGTCGGCGAGGGATTGCAGGACCATTACGCGCCGCGTTCGGTGGCGCGCGTCAAGAACATCAAGACCATCAACGAACGCCGGCGCGGTCTCAGCCTCGTTGGGGAGGCGATCAAATGGGCGACGACGCGGCGCGGCCTGCTCTCGCTGTCGCCGACCATGGTCTATTGCTTCTGGCATTCCGGCGAGACCACCGAGAGTTCGGACCTGCAACTGACGTTCACGCCGGCGAGCTACAAGGAGGGCGTGCAGGGTCAGCTCGAAGACGAACCCGGCATGACCGTGGCGTCCTGGCAGCAGCGGCCGGAAAGCCGCGGCTATGTCCGGCTCCGCTCGGCCGATCCGTTCGCGCCGCCGATCATCCAGACCAATTATCTGGTGGAAGAGCTCGATCGCCGCACCGTGGTTGCCGGCATGAAGCTGGCGCGGCGGCTGCTCAAATCCGATCCGCTGGCGCCCTATTACGCCCACGAAGACTTTCCCGGGCCGGACGTGCAGACCGACGATGAATTCCTGGCGGCGGCGACCGAGCGCGGGACCACGACCTTCCATCCCGGCTGCACCTGCCGCATGGGCCCGGCCGACAGCAGCTGGGCGGTGGTCGACGACCAGCTGCGCGTGCACGGCCTGCAGGGGCTGCGCGTGATCGACGCCTCGATCATGCCGCGGATGATCTCGGCCAATCTCAATGCCTCGACCATGATGATCGCCGACAAGGCCTCTGACCTGATCCGCGGCCGCACCGCGCCGGAGGCAGCGATAGTGAGAGCGACGGCGGTTTAGGCCATCGCGTATCGCTTATTCGTAGACGAACGCCTTGTCGCCGAGGTCGATGGCGGGAAATTCGTCCTTTTCGGCCCAGTAATCCTGGTTGTGCTGCCATTCCGGCTTGTCGCCGCGCTTCGGCAGCAGGTGCATGCCGCGCATCATGTAGCCGGGATTGAAATTCTCGGCATCGATCCACGGCAGCAGCGGCATGTTGTGGTCTTCCGGCCGCAGCGCCGGCGTGACTTTCCTGGCGCCGATCTCCTTCATGTGCGTAAGCAGCCGGCACACGAAATCGGCGACCAGATCGACCCGCAGCGTCCAGCTGGCGCGGAAATAGCCGAACACCCAGACGAGATTAGGCACGCCGGTGAACATCATGCCGCGATAGGTCACGGTATCGGCGAAATCGAGCGGCTTGCCGTCGATCTCGAATACGATGTCGCCGTTGGCGCTGAGATTGAAGCCGGTCGCGGTGATGATGATATCGGCTTCCAGCTCCTTGCCGGATTTCAGCAGAATGCCTTTCTCGGTGAAGCGGTCGATCTCGTCGGTCACGACCGAGGCCTTGCCGGACTTGATGCCCTGGAACAGATCGCCGTCCGGGATGAAGGCGATGCGCTGCCGCCACGGCCGGTACTTTGGCGTGAAGTGGGTTTCGATGTCGTAGTCCGGGCCGAGATAGGCTTCGACGGCCGAGAGCAAATCCTTCTTGGCGGCTTCGGGCTCCTCGAACGTCTTGCGGGTGAACGTGTCCTGATCGAACAGGATCTTGCGGCGCGTGATTTCGTGGATCCATTTCTCGTCGACCTGCAACTGGCGCAGCGTCTCGGCGATCTCGATGGCGTTGCGGCCGGTACGGAAATAGGTCGGCGAGCGCTGCAGCATGGTCACATGCGCGGCATCCGTGGCCATCGCCGGGATCAGCGTCGCAGCCGTGGCGCCCGATCCGATCACGACGACGCGCTTGTTCTTGTAGTCGAGGTCTTCAGGCCATTTCTGCGGATGCACGATCGGGCCCTTGAAGGCGGCCATATCCTTCCACTCCGGCGTATAGCCCTCGGCGTGGCGGTAATAGCCCTGGCACATCCAGAAGAAATTCGCGGTGAAACGAAGCGCCTCGCCGGTGTCCGCCCGGGTGGCCTCGATGGTCCAGAGATTTTCCGCGCTCGACCAGTTCGCCGAGGTGATGGTGTGCTGATAGCGGATGTGGCGGCCGAGATCGTTCTCCTCGATCACCTCGCCCATGTATTTGAGGATTTCGGCGGCGGTCGCGATCGGCGCGCTGGTCCACGGCTTGAAGCGGTAGCCGAAGGTGTGGAGATCGCTGTCCGACCGGATGCCGGGATAGCGATGCGTGCTCCAGGTGCCGCCGAAAGTCTTCTGGGTTTCGAGCGCGACAAAGCTCATGCCCGGGCATTGCGTGGTCAGATGATAGGCGGCGCCGACGCCGGAGATGCCGGCACCCGCGATCAGGACGTCGAAATGCTCGGTGGCGCCGGGCGAGGCTTGGCGAATTTGGCTTTGAACGTTCATCTTCCCTGATCTTTTTGTTGTTGGTTATTTTAGTCCGCCTCGGAATCGCCCGCGCCGGAACTCGAAGCTCCGGCGCTGAAGGCCCCGAATTACACTTCCCGGCGGCTGAGAAAGGCCAATCGCTCGAACAAATGCACGTCCTGCTCGTTCTTCAGCAGCGCGCCGTGCAGCGGCGGGATCAGCTTGCGCGGATCGCGCTCCCTGAGCATTTCCGGCGTCATCTCCTCATTGAGCAGGAGCTTCAGCCAGTCCAAAAGCTCCGACGTCGAAGGCTTCTTCTTCAGGCCGGGCACCTCGCGCACCTCGAAGAAGATTCGCAAGGCTTCTTCCACCAGGCGCTTTTTGATGCCGGGAAAATGCACCTCGACGATCCGGTTCATGGTGTCGATATCGGGAAACTTGATGTAGTGGAAGAAGCAGCGGCGCAGGAACGCGTCCGGCAATTCCTTCTCGTTGTTCGAGGTGATCATCACGATCGGGCGCAGGCTCGCCTTGATGTTCTCGCCGGTTTCGTAGACGAAGAACTCCATGCGATCGAGTTCGAGCAAAAGATCGTTCGGAAATTCGATATCGGCCTTGTCGATCTCGTCGATCAAGAGCACCGGGCGCTTGTCATGGGTGAAGGCCTCCCACAGTTTGCCGCGCTTGATGTAATTGGAGATGTCGGAAACCCTGGCGTCGCCGAGCTGGCTGTCGCGAAGCCGCGATACCGCGTCGTATTCGTAAAGGCCCTGCTGCGCCTTGGTGGTGGACTTGATGTGCCAGGTCAGGAGCGGGGCGCCGAGCGCCTTGGCGACTTCCTCGGCCAGCACGGTCTTGCCGGTGCCGGGCTCGCCCTTGATCAGCAGCGGGCGCTCGAGCACGATCGAGGCGTTGACGGCGACCTTGAGGTCGTCGGTAGCGACGTAGTCTTTGGTACCGGTAAATTTCATCGAGCCTTTGCCTTGTTGTTGGTTCTTGAGCGCAGGAGCGCGCTGCTGCCTGAGCAGGAAACGACCGCGGTCGTTATCGGGATGAAGAAATCCGTCAGGCCCGCCTGACCAGCGAGAGAATGACGAGAACGATGACCGCGCCGATGGTGGCGTCGAGGATCGAGCCGAGCGTGCCGGAAGCGAGCACGACGCCGAGCTGCGGCAAGATCCAGCTTGCGACCAGCGCGCCGATGATGCCGATGACGATGTTTCCGATCAGCCCGAAACCGGCGCCGCGGACGATCAGGCCGGCGAGCCAGCCCGCGATCGCACCGATCACGAGTGCCGCTAAAATACCCATTGAGAACGCCCCGTTTGATATGCCCTGTTGGCTCAATTCTAGTTGAAAAACCCGGCAGGTCTAGGCCTGTCTGGCGGGTCTCGGTCCTCGACGTCCAAGGCCCCTTGACGTCCCTGCCGTGGCGGGCAATCTGTCATCCATGTTCTTGCAATTCTTCACCTCGCTGCGCGATGCCCAGGTCCCGGTGACCTTGCGCGAATACCTCACGCTGATGGAGGCGCTGGACGCCGACCTCGCCGAGCAGACGGTGGAGAATTTCTACTACCTGTCGCGCGCCGCCCTGGTGAAGGACGAGCGCAATCTCGACAAGTTCGATCGCGTGTTCGGCACCGTGTTCAAGGGGCTGGAGAGCCTGCTCGACGCCATGGAGAAGGCCGACATTCCCGCCGAATGGCTGAAGAAGCTCGCGGAAAAATACCTCACCGAGGAAGAGAAGAAGCAGATCGAGGCGATGGGCTGGGACAAGCTCATGGAAACGCTGCGCCAGCGCCTGAAGGAGCAGCAGGGCCGGCACCAGGGCGGCAACAAATGGATCGGCACCGCGGGCACCTCGCCGTTCGGCGCCCATGGCTACAACCCTGAAGGCGTGCGGATCGGGCAGGAGAAGAACCGCAACAACCGCGCAGTGAAGGTGTGGGACAAGCGCGAGTTCAAGGATCTCGACGGCAATGTCGAGCTCGGCATCCGCAACATCAAGATCGCGCTGCGGCGCCTGCGCAAATTCGCCCGCACCGGCGCGCCCGACGAACTCGATCTCGACACCACCATCAAGGAGACTGCCAACCACGGCTATCTCGACGTGCATATGCGCCCGGAGCGGCGCAACGCGGTCAAGGTGCTGGTGTTCTTCGATATCGGCGGCTCGATGGATTCGCATATCGAGCAGGTCGAGGAACTGTTCTCGGCGGCGAAGAGCGAATTCAAGCACATGGAATATTTCTACTTCCACAACTGCCTGTATGAAGGCGTGTGGAAGCAGAACAAGCGCCGCTTCACCGACCGCACGCCGACCTGGGACGTGCTGCATAAATATCCGCACGACTACAAGGTGGTGTTCGTCGGCGACGCCTCGATGTCGCCCTACGAGATCATGGTGCCCGGCGGTTCGGTCGAGCATGTCAACGAAGAGGCGGGGTCGGTCTGGCTCGAGCGCATCACGCGCACCTATCCGCACGCGGTGTGGCTCAATCCGGTGGCGCAGCGGCACTGGGATTATTCGGAATCGACCACGCTCATTCGCCGGCTGTTTTCGGAGCGCATGTTCCCGATCACCATCGAAGGGCTGGAAGGCGCGATGAAGGAACTGGTGCGGTAGATTATGTCCATGAGTAATGGAGTTGCCACGAGTTAGGCTTCACCTCTCCCGATCGAAGTCGGATATATCCGACTTCGACAATTTGATATGCCGAATTCGGGTAGACCCGAGTTGGGCGGGAGAGAGCCGACTTCCTTGCTGCAACGTTATCGAACCGAAGGTTAGTTCAATGCCCCAGACCATTCATCGCGGGATCAAGGCGCTGATCGATGAGGCCAATGCGGAGATCGAAACCTTAAGCGCCACCGATGCCATCAAGGTTGCGCAAAGCGACGACGTCGTGATCGTCGACATCCGCGATCCCCGGGAGATCGAGCGCGAGGGAAGAATTCCCGGCGCGTTCTCCTGCACCCGCGGCATGCTGGAATTCTGGATCGATCCGGCGAGCCCCTATGCCAAGCCGATCTTTCAGCAGGAAAAGAAGTTCATCTTTCACTGCGCCGGCGGCATGCGCTCGGCCCTGGCGGCGAAAACCGCGCAGGACATGGGATTGAAGCCGGTCGCCCATATGGGCGGCGGTTTCGCCGCCTGGCGCGACGCCGGCGGCCCGGTCGAGAAATTCGAGCCGAAGAAGCCGAAGGGATAGACAGGTCGTCACACGCGGGCTTGACCCGCGTGTCCATCCTTTCAAAGGATGGATTGCCGGATCAAGACCGGCAATGACGGACAACGGAAATGCCGGGAGTTTGCATCCATGCCATCAGCCAGCGACGATCCGCTTGTCTCCACCGATTGGCTCGCCGCCCGGCTCGACGATCCAAAGATCAGGATCATCGACGCCTCTTACAAGATGCCCGGTGTGCTGCCGCTGCCGTCGGACGAATATCTCGGCGGGCATATTCCAGGCGCAGTGTTCTTCGATGTCAACGCGATCGCCGATGCCAATGACCCTCGGCCGCATATGTATCCCAGTGCCGAGCAGTTCGCGCGCGATGTGTCGGCGCTCGGCATTTCCTCCGGCGATACCGTGGTGGCCTATGATTCCGGCGGCTGGGTCGCTGCGCCGCGGGCGTGGTGGATGTTCCTGTCGTTCGGCCACCCCGATGTGAAGGTGCTCGACGGCGGCTTGCAGAAATGGCTGCGCGAAGGCCGCCCGACCCATTCCGGCAAGGTCACGCCAAAGCCCGGAAAATTCAAAGCCAAACTCGATTCCAACTTCGTGCGGAGTAAGCAGCAACTGCTCGGCAATCTGGAAACCCGCGCCGAGCAGTTGGTCGACGCGCGCCCGCGTCCGCGGTTCGAAGGCACGGTGGTCGAACCTTGGCCGGGCCGCCGCTCCGGCCACATCCCGGGCAGCCGCAACGTGCCCTATGCGGAATTGTTCGACGCCTCCACCGGCGCGATGAAGCCGCTGGACGAGTTGCGGCGGGCCTTTGGTAACGTCGGCGTCGATTTGGCCAAACCGATCGTGACGACCTGCGGCTCCGGGGTGTCTGCGCTGGTGCTGACGTTTGCGCTGTATCGGCTCGGCGTGCGCGGCACCGCGCTGTACGACGGCTCTTGGGCCGAATGGGGTCTGCCCGACGGACCGCCGGTCGCCACCGGCCCGGCCTGATCGCTGCGATCAGCGGATCGCGCGTTGGGGCATTGGTTGAGCGGCCTGTTGCATTGGAGGCTGAAAAAACGGGTTGGGCAGTTGCTGCTGCTGCAGGAGCGCTTGTTGCGCCAGCCGCGCGCGCTCCGCGGCGATCCTGCGGCGCTTGGCCGCCCGCCGCGCCTGCAGGCGCCTCTTGATCATGCTCCTGTCGGAATTTGCGATGGCGGGCCTGGCGCGCGGCAGGACATCGATGGTGAAGGGCAGGCTCGCTGGCGTGGCGGTCGCATCTGCATCCGGCAAAGCCGCCGGGATTGCTGGCTCGGATGCCGCAACCGCTGTTTCCCCAGCCGGAGCGGTTTCATTCGCCGGCGCAAGCGTTTCCTTCAGCGCGGCGGTCTTGGTCTCGTCCAGCGAACCAGGCGCGTCGGCCGGCGCCGGTGTGGCCTCGCTCTGCTGCGGATTATCCAGTGGCGCCGGACGCTCCGCGATCGGCATTTCGGATCTCGCGAGAGTGGGCGGCGGTGAATCCTGCCTAAGCGCGGCCGTCTTTGCGAATTCAGCCGGTTCGGAGACGGCTATCGTGTTCGCCTCGGGCGTCACTTGCCCGGCTGGCTCCGCCGGCGCGGCCGCAGCGGGAACGTCCACCGATGGCTTCTCGACGACCGGTTTTTCGATGACGGTCCTTTCCACGGGCTGCGTATCGAGGCGCAACATCGCCAGGAAAGGCCTCGTGGCCTCGTTTTGCTGCACAAATGTGTTTTCGGGCGTCTTGTGCCAGGCGGGGTTGCCGGCAAATTCCTCGTGGGCTGCGCGCAGCAGCGCCGCCGCGCCAAGCCCGAACACCAGTATCGACATCGAAAGGAGGATCGCGGCGAACAGAAAGCGGAAACCGGGGAGCATCGGTGCAAGTTCCACCTTTCGCAGGGGGAGGCTGCGAAGGGTTCTTGATCTGTCGGGAACGCGGTGAGCACAGAATCAGCAGTGAGTCGCGGCGCTGCGGCGAAGCGAATCAGGCTAAATTGAGGATAGCGTAAGGTGTCCGCACCGGTTGTTAAAAATCGACACGAAAAATGCCCGGAGACCGTGCCGAATTCGCTTTTTCTGGGCCGGTGGTGCTTGGTTGCAACGGCGCTTGCCGATGATCACAATACTGGAATCCCGGGCGAATTAACCGGATTTGTCTTGAATGTGCCGCTATCTTCCGCCATCTGCCGTTAACGGTCCGGTGCCGGCTTGGGGACTATACAAGAGCGATGATGATCAAACAGATTCTGACGATTTGTGCTGCCGTAACGGCGGTTGCGGCGGGAACTTCGCTCGTGCTGGCTCAGGGCTATCCGGCACCCGGCTCGGGCTATTCGACGGCGCCTTCGCCTTATCCGCCCGGCGGCTATCCGGCAGATTACCGTCCAGAATATCGTCGCGACGCCCCCGGCGGACCGGATTTCGATGCGCTGGAAGACGACGAGGCGCCGAACGCGCAGAGTTCGACGGCGCTGCCGCCGCCCGGTCCCGTACTTTCGCCGGATGACCCACGTTATGGCCGGCCCATGGGCGCCCCGGTCTATTCCGATCGCGGCGCGCCGACCGGTCCTGTTCTTTCGCCCGATGACCCGCGCTACGGCCGCCGCGATGGGCCGCCGCCGGTGATCTATTCGGACCGCCTTGGCGGGCCGCCGCAACAGACCTATTCCGATCGCGATGGCCGCCTTCCGGGTTTCATTGATCCCAGCGACGACAATCGCGGGCTTCGTCCGCCCGGGGCGATCGGAGCTCCGAATGGCGTCACCGGAGCGGTGCAGCCTCCCGCCGGGGCGGACGGCAGGCCGACGGTGCTGTCGGCGCTGCCGCCGGATGAACAGCCGGAGGTCGCTCCTGCGCAACTGGCGCCGAACCTGCGCCGCCAGGAAGTCGCGTTCCCCACCAAGGAGCCTGCGGGAACCTTGGTCGTCGATACGCCCAACACCTACCTCTATTACGTCCTGGGCGGAGGCCGCGCGATCCGTTACGGCGTTCGCGTCGGCCGTGACGGCTTCACCTGGACCGGCGTGCAAAAGATCTCGCGCAAGGCCGAGTGGCCGGATTGGCATCCGCCGACCGAGATGATCGAGCGCCAGCCCTATCTGCCGCGCTTCATGGCCGGCGGTCCCGGCAACCCGCTCGGTGCCCGCGCCATGTATCTTGGCTCCACCGTGTATCGCATCCACGGCACCAACCAGCCCTCGACCATCGGCAAGTTCGTCTCGTCGGGCTGCATCGGCATGCTGAACGAGGACGTCTCGGACCTGTTCGATCGCGTCAAGGTCGGCACCCGCGTGGTCGTGATGCCCGGCGGCCCGCCGCCGGGAACCGCAACCGCCTCGGCGCAGCCCGTGCCCGGACCCGCCGGCGCGGCGGCTGCCCCCGCGCCCGCGCAGATGTCGGGCGTTCCCGGCACCCAGCCGACTGTGGTGCCGCCGCTGCCCGCTCCGGTGACGGTGCGCTGATTCGCGTGTCCCGGCCCCGGTGCAATGGCAATTCGATCCGGCTCTGACCCGGACCATCAAGGCTAAGGGACCGCGAGAAGCCGGGCAACTCCTGCCGCGGTATTTGCATTGCTGAAGAACAGCGACAGCTGGCCGCGATGGTCAATCTTCAATTCTGCCGTGCTCGAACGCGCGGGCGAAGGTGAGCCCTTCGGAGTAGGCGCGGTTCGAAGCTTCGCGACGCGCACCTCGAAAACCACTGAAGAGGTGACGGAACTTATCCCCGATCGGCAGCTGAGCTATGTGTTGTTGTCGGGACTGCCGCTTCGAAATTACGGGGCGGACGTTGTTCTCACGCCTTCCGTTGATGGCGGAACGCTGGTCGATTGGAAAGCGTCATTCCAATGCGCGTATGGAACCGGTTGGTTCTGGCGAATTTTCATGAATCGTATCCTCTCGGATATGGCCATGCGATTGGCCGTTGCGGCAGAGAACGCAGTGCCGGCGGGTTCATAACATCCCGCGTTCCCGTCGGTCTTTATCACCGCCATATTTGCGCGCTTGAAATCATACTTGCCTGACTTACCTGCCGCGCAGTTGCAACGGATCGAAGGAGCGCGACATGAGAATCTTTGTTGCAGGCGCCACGGGTGCCGTGGGCCGTCAGCTCGTTCCCGCCTTGGTGTTGGCGGGTCATTCGGTGGTAGGCCTCACCCGCACCGCTGCGAAAGCTGAAGCCGTCTGGAAAATGGGTGCGGAACCCGTGGTGGCCGACGGTCTCGATGCCGCGGCGATTCGTACGGCGGTGCTTTCCGCCGCGCCGGAGGTCATCATTCATGAAATGACCGATCTCGGTGGCGCGACAGACCTCAGGCATTTCGATCGAGCGTTCGCCGGCAGCAACCGGCTGCGCACGCGTGGAACCGATCATCTGCTGGCTGCCGCGCGCGAAGCGGGCGTCAAACGTTTCATCGCCCAAAGCTATTGCGGCTGGCCATATGCGCGCGTTGGCGTCGCCGTTAAAACCGAAAACGATGAGCTGGATTGGGATCCGCCAGCGCAACTGCGTCGGACCTTGGCGGCGATCCGCTATCTCGAGCGAACCGTAACCAGTTCGCCGGGCCCGGAAGGCATCGTTCTGCGCTATGGATCGTTTTACGGATTCGGCACCGGGATGCTGGATCGTTCGGTGATCGAGCAGATACGCCACCGCCGCGTGCCATTGGTCGGCGACGGCGCGGGTTGGTGGTCGTTCCTGCATGTCGACGATGCCGCTTCGGCAACCCTGAACGCCGTCGAACGAGGCAACGCTGGCAACATCTACAATATCGTGGATGATGAACCCGCCCAGGCCAGGGAATGGCTTCCTGCGTTGGCCGGGATGCTGGGCGCCAGGCCGCCGTTTCACGTGCCGGCCTGGATCGCCCGCTTGGTGGCGGGCGATCATATCGTGTCGATGATGACGCAGGGACGGGCGGGATCGAACGCCAAGGCCAAGCGGGAACTCGATTGGCGGCCAGCGCATCCGTCATGGCGCGAGGGATTTGCGGAAATCGTCAGCCAATCCGAGCAACGATCCGCCGCGTGAAGGGCGAGCTCAAGCGAGCGGAGGGCCAACTCACGCCAATCTTCGCAGCGGCTCTCCCTTGAACCAGGCGTCGATGCCTTCGACCATCTGGCCGTAGTGGTTGCGAAAACCTTCCTCGGTGACATAGCCGAGATGCGGCGTCAGCACGATGTTATCGAGCTTTCGGAACGGATGATCGACCGGCAGCGGCTCGACCGAGTATACGTCGATCGCGGCACCGGCGATCTTTTTCTGCTGCAGGGTTTGCAGCAGGGCTGCTTCGTCGACGATCGGCCCGCGCGCAGTGTTGACGAGATAGCTGGTCGGTTTCATGCGCGCCAGATCGGCGGCGCCGACCAGTCCGCGGGAGCGCTGGCTCAGCACCACATGGACGGTGACGATGTCGGCGGTGGCGAACAGTTCCTCCTTGGTGGCATAGCCGACGCCGACTTCCTTGCAGCGCTCCGGCGTCAGGTTCGGGCTCCAGGCGATCACGTTCATGCCGAAGGCTTTGGCCAGTCCGGAAACCTTGGCGCCGAGCTTGCCGAGGCCGACCACGCCCAGCGTCCGGCCCTCGATCTCGATGCCGACGAATTTCTGCAAGGGTTCGCCGGCGTGCATGCGGGCGTTCTCGCGGCCGATATTGCGGGTCAGTTCCAGGATCAGACCCATGGTCAGGGGCGCGGTGGGATCGCGGCCCCATTGCGTGCCGCACAACACGACCTTGTGATCCTTCGCGGCTTCCATATCGAGCGCGGCGTTGCGCATGCCCGAGGTGATCAGCAGTTTCAGGTTTGGCAACGCCGCAAACAGGGTGCGTGGGAACGGCGTGCGCTCGCGCATCGCGCAGATGATCTCGAAATCCTTCAGCGCGCTGGCCGCGGCCTCTTGCGAAGCAAAAGGCTGGTTAAACACCGTGATGTCGACGCGATCCTTGATCTTCGGCCAGTCGGCGATCGCCAGCGACAGATTGAGATAGTCATCGAGAATTGCACAGCGCAGCCGCGTCATGGCGAGGTCCATCCGGTGAGAAGGGGGCGGCCTTGGGAATTCGCCGCCGGGGATGGACCATGGTCGCGCGCAACGCTTCGGTGCGCAAGCGGTCTTAAGGGCGTTCGCGGTTCAAATATCGAGACGATCAGACGGAATGGCGCGACGCCGCGATCTGCTTGGCGCGCCAGGCCGGGCCGGGCCCCCGCATATAGTGCAGTTCCGGCCGGTAGGGGTCGAACGCCCGGGCGAAGAACTGGCGCCAGAAGGCGCGGACTTCAACGAGGGGCTTGGACCGCTCGCGGCGGTCCGGGGAGGAAAGGGATGCTGACGACATGCTTGCCATGGTGCGGCCCTGCTTTTTGCTCGCGGCTTGTGCCGCTTGAGAGGCGCCCTTGCAGGCGCCGATCGGTAGCTTTGGCCTGATTTATTAAAAGAAGCTTTCAATTGTCGTGATCCGGAGCACACATGGTGTCCAACCCGTAATGACCCGTGGTGAACGGATCGAAAACGGCCGGTCCCGGTTGCCCTTTCGGGGCCGCGCCGCTACATCAGCGGCAGCAAATTTCCTCAAATCCTCTCGTTTTCAGGGATCGCGATGGCCCGTCAGTTCGTCTATTTCATGCAGGGTCTGTCCAAGACCTACCCGACCCGCAAGGTGCTCGATAACGTCCATCTGTCGTTCTATCCGGACGCCAAGATCGGCGTGCTCGGCGTTAACGGTTCCGGCAAATCGACGCTGCTTCGGATCATGGCCGGCCTCGACAAGGAATATACCGGCGAGGCCTGGGTCGCCGAAGGCGCCCGGGTCGGCTACCTCGAGCAGGAGCCGCAGCTCGACCCCGCCAAGACGGTGCGCGAGAACGTCATGCTGGGCGTCGGCAAGCAAAAGGCCATCCTCGACCGCTACAACGAGCTGGCGATGAACTATTCCGAAGAGACCGCCGACGAGATGACCAGGCTGCAGGACCAGATCGAGGCCGCCGGCCTGTGGGATCTCGACAGCAAGGTCGATCAGGCGATGGACGCGTTACGCTGTCCGCCTGACGATTCCGACGTTACAAAGCTCTCCGGCGGCGAGCGCCGCCGCGTTGCGCTGTGCAAGCTGCTGCTCGACCAGCCGGACCTGCTGCTGCTGGACGAGCCGACCAACCATCTCGACGCCGAGTCGGTGTCATGGCTGGAAGGTCACTTGCGCAACTATCCCGGCGCGATCCTGATCGTCACCCATGACCGCTACTTCCTCGACAACGTCACGTCATGGATTCTCGAACTCGACCGCGGCAAGGGCATTCCCTACGAGGGCAATTACACCGCCTGGCTGTCGCAGAAGCAAAAGCGTCTCGCCCAGGAAGGCCGCGAGGACGCCGCCCATCAGCGCACACTGGAGCGCGAGAAGGAATGGATCGCGGCCTCGCCGAAAGCGCGCCAGGCCAAGTCCAAGGCGCGCTACCAGCGCTATGAAGAGCTGTTGAAGCAGGCGAGCGAGAAGCAGACCCAGACTGCGCAGATCACGATCCCGGTGGCCGAGCGCCTCGGTCAGAATGTGGTCGATTTCGAAGGGCTGACCAAAGGCTTCGGCGATCGGCTACTGATCGACAATCTCACCTTCAAGCTGCCGCCCGGCGGCATCGTCGGCGTGATCGGTCCCAACGGCGCCGGCAAGACCACGCTGTTCCGGATGATCACCGGGCAGGAGAAGCCGGACAAGGGCACGATTACGATCGGCGAGAGTGTGCATCTCGGCTACGTCGACCAGTCGCGAGATTCGCTCGACGGCAAGAAGAGCGTGTGGGAGGAAATCTCCGGCGGCAACGAACTTATTCTGCTTGGCAAGCGCGAGGTCAACTCGCGCGGCTATTGTTCGTCGTTCAACTTCAAGGGCGCCGACCAGCAGAAGAAGGTCGGATCATTGTCGGGCGGCGAGCGCAACCGCGTGCATCTGGCCAAGATGCTGAAATCCGGCGCCAACGTGCTGCTGCTCGACGAGCCCACCAACGATCTCGACGTCGATACGCTGCGCGCACTGGAAGAGGCGCTGGAGGATTTCGCCGGCTGCGCCGTGATCATCAGCCACGACCGCTGGTTCCTCGACCGCATCGCCACCCACATGCTGGCGTTCGAGGACGACAGCCATGTCGAATGGTTCGAAGGCAATTTCCAGGACTATGAGAAGGACAAGATGCGCAGGCTGGGGCAGGATTCCATCATCCCGCACCGCCTGAAGTACAAGAAGCTGACGCGGTAAATCAGGAGCCGGAATGGCCGACTGGAGCGCAGAGCAGTATCTCAAATTCGAGGACGAGCGTACGCGCCCGTCTCGCGACCTGCTGGAGCAGATTCCGCTCGCCGATGCGCGCAAGGTCGTCGATATCGGATGCGGGCCCGGGAATTCGACGGAGCTTCTGGTCCGGCGCTGGCCTGGGGCCGAAGTCATCGGCATCGATACGTCGGCCGATATGCTTCGACAGGCGCGGGAGCGGCTGCCGGGACGGACGTTTATCGAGGCCAATATCGCCCACTGGGTGCCTCCGGAACAGACCGACGTGCTGTTCGCCAATGCGATCTTCCAATGGGTGCCCGGTCATCTCAAGCAATTGCAGCGGCTGCTTGGCACGCTGGCGCCGGGCGGCGTGCTGGCCGTGCAAATGCCCGATAATCTCGATGAGCCCGCCCATGTCCTGATGCGCGAGATCGCGCAGGCGGGGCCGTGGCGGGAAACGCTCGCCGAGACCGCGCGGCTGCGCGACAGCCTTCCGACGCCGGGCGGTTACTACGACGCGCTGCGCCCGCTCTGCACGCGGCTGGAGATCTGGCACACGATCTACAACCACGTGCTCGACGATGCCGCCGCCATCGTGGAATGGGTCAAGGGAACGGGCTTGCGGCCGTTCGTCGATCCGCTCGATCCGCCCGAACGCAAGCAATATCTCGCCGAATATACCGCGCGCATCGCGGCCAGCTATCCGCCGCAGGCGGACGGCAAGGTGCTGCTGCGGTTCCCGCGGATTTTCATGGTGGCGGTAAGGTAAACGGCCGCGGGGAGATCCCGCTTCTGTTTTGAGCGTTCCAGAGGCGTCCGGCTGCAGCAATGCGGTCTTATCCCGCATCGCATGATGGATCATCCAGCGTCGCGGCGAAGGCGCAAGCCGTCCGAAACCGCTTGCCGCTGCACATCGGCATGTTATGCTATCTGCAGTTGACGATCGCAGCGCGATCATATTTTTGATTTTTTACATATTGATCGCGCGATATTTCATAGAGGCGCGCCATGTCTGGACCAAGGGTAGGACCGCTTCCATTCGCTTTTCTGCTGGCGTTGGCGACGGAGGCCCACAGCAGTCCCGCTTCGCTTGCAACGGATTCGAAGGGCCGTCTCGAGCCTGGCATGTTGTCAGGCCTGCTGAAGCTGAACGGGAATCCCGAGTTCAGCATCAAATCCGTTGACCAGTTGAAGAACGGCGAGACCACGACTGTGGTCCAGTATTTTCCAAATTTCAGAAACTGTGTCTCGGGAAGCTGGCGAAACTGTTAATTCCGATGATTAACCCGCGGCTCATCATTTTGCAGCCGACGGCCTATTGCAACATCGACTGTTCCTATTGCTATCTCCGTCATCGGGACGACAAGCGCTTGATGTCGCGAGAGGTCGTCGAGGCCCTGCGCGACAGGATATTTTGCCGCCTGCCGCCGCAGTCGGCTCCGCTCGTTGTCTGGCATGCAGGCGAACCGACGACGGCGCCGGTCGAGTGGTACGAATACGCCTATAGCCGCTTGCTCGATGTGGCTCCGCCTCGGACCGGCTTCGCCATGCAGTCCAACGGGATCGCCATCAACGAGCAATGGATCGAGTTGTTCCGCCGCACCAACACCAATGTGAGTTTGAGCATCGACGGTCCGCAGCGGTTTCACGATGCCCGCCGCCGCACGCGCAACAACAAGCCCACTTGGCAGTTCGCCACCAGGGCATTGCAGCGTCTTCAGGACGCGGGATTCGACCCCAGCGTGATTACGGTTCTGCATCCGGACGGCCTGGAATGGCCCGAAGACTACTACGCCTTCTATCGCGCTCACGGCATTACCCAGATCAGCTTTAGCATCGATGAACTGGAAGGAGCCAACAAGACGTCGAGCTTCGCCGGCAGGGACTTCAAGGCGGCGATGACGGCGTTCCTCGTTGCAATACTTGAGCAGGCCTATCGCGACGATTATCCCCTGCATATCCGGGAAATCGAACGCATCGCGCAGAGACTGGCGGGCGTCGAACTATCCGAAAACGAGCAGGTCGAGCCATGGTCCGCGCTCGTCGTCGCCGTCGACGGCAGCGTTTCGACGTTTTCTCCCGAATTCATGGAGGTCCGTGCGTCGGCTTACGACAATTTCGTGTTCGGCAATATTTTGGATGGCAACCTCGAAGACTTCGCGCAAGCTCCGGCTTTTCTGCGGGCAGATCGCGAGGTTGCGCAAGGTGTCGCGGCCTGCAGGAACTCCTGCAGGTATTTTGCCGTTTGCGGAGGCGGGAATCCGGTCAACAAGCTCTCCGAAAAGGGCGATATGACGGTGACAGAAACCGACTTTTGCCGGTTGACGACCCAGACTTCGGCCGACGCGTTGTTGAGTTTTCTAGCGGTTCACGCGCCGCATTCGAAAGAAATGATGACCCCCGATTCCGATCTGGCAAGCGCGAGTACGCTGGGAGTCTGAGCTATGTCTTCCATCATGTCCTTTTTGGGAGGCGATCCCAAACTCCTGGTGAACTACTTCCTCGGACTGCTTATCATCATTTTGTATGCGAAGGACAAATTCAATACACCGACCTACGACAAGGAAGCGATGGGACCATTTTCGCAGCTCCCGCCGCAGCTCCTCACGATCGACGCACGCTACCGTCAGGGCATGCGGACCTATATTTTCCTGCTGGTCGCGCTCTACACCGCGCTCTGCATCATCGGGCCCAGCACCTTTAACCAGCAGAATTTCCAACTCGGCATCGCGTCTGACACCAGTCAGATCTGGCCGGTCGCGTCAGCCACTTTCCTGATTTCCACGGGCGCCGCAAAGGATAGTTCGATCCTGGGCAAGATCGAGCACTTCATCCGGCAATATGCCCAGAAGTCGGCGTACATCCCGAGCGTCGTCAGCAATCTCGCGTACTCGATCAGAAACGTCGAAACGGTTCCCTGGCTGAAGGAAAACAAGGACAAACTCAAGCAGGAAGAGTTCGACAGCCGCAAGGCCAAACTAGCGGCTTTGATCGGGCCGAAGTTCGTCACCAAAATCAATCAGAACCCTAGACAGCAAGGCCACCTTGCCGCCTGGGCACGCGCCAATATTGTTTTTTACTGCATGCAGCAGATGTTCAGGGGCGTCCTCCCCAGTGAGAAACTCAGCCAGGTTACCGAAACGCCCGAGAATACCGCAATCTTCGAGAAGCTGAAAAAGGAGCGCGAAGACCTGGAACGGAAGTTCATCGGTTCCGAGGAGCAGCGGGAACGAAGATCGAAGTCCGGGGGCGAGGCCAATCTGGACAAGCTTCTCGCCGATGTGCAGCAATTCTCCAAGGAAGTCTCGTTGACGATCGTCGTCCTGCTGTCGCAGTCGGTCCGAACCTTTTCGGATTTGAAGGAGCGGCTTGAGCAATTGGGATTCAGGGATATCGAACTGCGTGATCGTTCCGATCATCTGGTTTATCTTGTGATGGTGAACTTCTCGATCGCTGCGGGAGCCTTCATGTCCTATGCGCTCTTGCGCTTCATAAACAGCCTGGCGACGCTCATGAGCGATCCGCACATTCCAGTTCTCGCCTGGATCGAAAGTCTCGTCGATCCTTCCAAGGCCGGATCATCGAACGCGTTCATTGTTATCGATCACGCTCCTGAGCTTCTTATCGTCGGTACCGGGGCGCTGATTTACATGATTGTCTTCAAGGTGATCGATTACCTGCGTGAGGGAGCGCTCGATCTGTCCGAATGGCGGGAGAATTTGCAAGGCTACGTCATGGTTGTCGTGACGGCGAGCGCCAGCTCTGCGATCATTTGCATCCTGTTGATGGTGCTCCTGCTTTATCCGATCGGACAGCTACCCTGGATGGATCCCGCCGGCCTGGTCCAGCAGTTCCTTTTCCAGTTGGTTGTGGCGGCATTCGCTGCCGGGTTCGCGATCACGTATTTGCGTCATGCCGTTAAGGTGCAGTGGCTCGATGGCGGACATACGACATGGTCGAGCATTATCTGGGGTGGTTTCTTCCGCTTTCGCGACCTTCCCGACTGCGTCAAGCTCATCCATGCGTTGCTGGCGGCGTGTCTGATCGGCATGCTCAATCATACCAGCATCGTCCACACCAAGAAAATTCTGATCGAGGCAACGAAATCAAGTCTCGTAAAGGTGACGGAAGGTTTTGGCCAAAGTCAGGATTGGCTTGGGCAACGTGCTGCGTCTTCACGATCCCAGCAGTTTCAGCGCAAGGATTTGATAGACGTATCCTGCAAGCTGGGGGACGTGTATTCAGCGATCAATGCATTCGATATCGGGGATCAATATTTTCGGTTAAGCGCCGCCCCCCAACTGGTCGGAGATGGGACCCCGGATTCGGCGCGCGATGCGAGCAGGGTACCCGACTGCAAGGCGTTGATTGCCAGGGACGCAACGATTGCGGGCGTGATGAGGCACCTCAAGGAGATATGCGAGACCCTTGATCAGGTGGAACTAACCAGGGCGCTGGAGCAGGCACCGCCCAATTCCGGGCCGCAGGTCGCGGCGAGCCAGCCGCAGCGGCCAAGTCAGAGGGCGGGCGTTTCGACGCTGTTCAAGGTACCGGAAAGGTGCGAATTGAATGCGATCAATTCGCAGGATCCCGGCGAGAAAAGCTTTATCAGCCTCGGGGATTCGCTTGCTGAACTGTTCCTTCGTCTTGATAATTTCAAGAATTTCGCGACGGGCGACCGCAGCCACGCAGTGGTTTTCTTCCCAATGATCACCGCGTTCCTTATCGCCTACACCTTCGGCGCCGGCTGCCGCATCTGGAGAGCGTGGTGGTTGAACAACGAGGCCGGTCAGCAGGAAATGCACAAGCTGAAAGAGCAAATTGGAAATATCTACGGACAGCCGGTACGATCTGCCGAGTTTGAACAGTGGCTCATCACGCCCCTGAAGGTTCTCAACAACGTCGCTCCAAAGGAGGCCGTACGATACGAAGGCCTCAAGGCGCGGTTGTATGCCAAGATCGAGAGCAAGCAGATCGATTTTGGGAACCTGCTCACCACGCCCGGGCGCTATCTGGGATAGATAGTCTTGGCTTTTTCATAGATTAGCCGCGGCTTTCGAGTTCATATCGAGATCAGCGGACCGCCGTGCCATGACATCCCGAAGTAACCTGCAGGATTGAGCGTGAATGCGACATATCTCCTTTTTAAGGCGACTAACGTTCGGCCTGTACGCGCTCCCGGTCATGGCGGTGATGGCGGGCGTATCCTCCGCCCACGCCGCCGATGCCGGCTTCACGCAGTTCATCGCCTCGCTGTGGCCGGAGGCGCAGGCGGCCGGCGTGTCGCGCGCGACCTTCGATGCCGAGACCCGCGGTCTGGAGCCGGACTACAAACTGCCGGACCTGATCCTGCCCGGCCGTCCCGCGACCGGCGCGCCGTCGCAGGCCGAGTTCGTGCAGGTGCCGGCGGACTATTTGAAGGAAGCCAGCATCGCGCGGCTGGCGGCAGAGGGCCAGCGGCTGATGGCAAAATATCGCGATGCCCTGACCGCGATCGAGGCGCGCTTCGGCGTGCCGGCTTCCACTGTGCTGGCGATCTGGGGCCGCGAAACCGACTATGGCCGTTATACGCTGCCTTACGATGCGTTGCGCGTGCTGGCGACGCAGGCCTATGTCGGCCGCCGTAAGGATCAGTACCGGAACGAGTTCATCCTGGCGCTCAAAATCATCGGCGATGGCAACGTGGCACGCAAGGACATGCGCGCGTCCTGGGCGGGCGCCACCGGTCTCACGCAATTCCTGCCGTCGGAATTTTATAAGCACGGGGTCGATTTCGATGGCGACGGTCGCCGCGACATCTGGAATTCGGTGCCGGACGCGCTCGCCTCCGCCGCGCAGCAACTGGTCAACAAGGGCTGGCAGCCGGGCGTGCGCTGGGCCTACGAAGTGCGCGCGCCTGCGAGCGTCGATTGTACCCAGGGCGTGCCCGAGGTGACAAAACCGATCAGCGAGTGGTTGCGCGCGGGCTTCGTTCCGGTGCGCGGACAAAAGCTGACGGCCGCCGAGCAGGCGCAGCCGGCCTCGCTGCTGCAGCCCGAGGGCATCTACGGCCCGGCGTTCCTGACCACCGGCAATTATTTCGTGATCAAGGAATATAATTTCTCGGATCTGTACGTGCTGTTCGTCGGCCATCTCGGCGATCGCATGCTGAGCCCGCAACCATTCGCGACGCCATGGTCGGCGTCGACGCAGTTGCGCACCACCGATGTCGAGGCCATGCAGCGTCATTTGACGCGCATCGGTCTTTACAGCGACAAGGTCGACGGCAAGGCGGGCATGAAGACGCGGGCGGCGCTCGGTGCCTACCAGAAATCCGCAGGGCTCAAGGTCGATTGCTGGCCGAGCGAAACGGTGCTGCGCTCGATCAGCGCGGCGCGCTAAATTTCAACATGGCGCAAAGCAAAAACCCGGCCGAAGGTTCGGCCGGGTTTGAAGATCAGGGCGCGGCGAATGGCGCGCCGGTCTACTCGGATCAGTTGCAGACCTCGATGCGGCGGTAGCGCCAGCCGTAACCATCCCAGAAGCGCTCGCGAACCCAGCGGCAGGGCGGCTCTTCGACATACACCGGGGCGGGGGCATAATATTCCGGCGCCGGACGGCTGGCTGCGATCGCGCCGCCGAGCAGGGCGCCGCCGATCAGACCACCGGCAACGCCCGCGGCGATCCGGCCATTTTCTGCCTTGGCAGCCGGTGCAACGGACATCAGCGAACCGGCGATCGTTGCAACCGCGGCGAAGGCAGCAAATGTCTTCTTCATGTGTTGGGCTCTCCTGAAGATGGCGCTTGGTCAAGCGCCGGGTTTAAGATGACTCACACGCTGTGTTTGGAAACTGGTCGTTTCGCTAGTAAGCACACAACAGTCAATCCAAAGTAACCATCCTCACGCTGGTGGCCTGAAAAAAAGGTTTTTTCAGGCCACCGCCGAAGAACCGGGTGCTTTCAAGAACAACGCGTTCGGTTTGTAATGAAGGTGAACGAACTCAGTCGCAAACGCGGACGCGGCGAACCCGCCAGCCATAGCCGTCCCAGAAACGCTGGCGCTGCCAGACGCAGGGCGGGCCATAACCGGGGTCGGCGACATAGGCCGGACCGCCGTAATAGCCGTATCCGGGACCGTAATAGCCGGGTCCGTAATAGCCGTTTTGTGACGCGATGGCGCCGCCGACGATAGCGCCGCCGAGCAGTCCGGCAGCGACGCCGGCGGCGACCCCGCGCTGTGCCTGGGCCGGTGCCGCGGCCGAAACAGCCAGGGTGGCGACGGCAGCGAGGGCCATCAATGTCTTCCTCATGGCTTCACCTTTCTGATCGAGCAAGGACAGCGGTCAAAGCAGTCTGTCGCGGCGAAAGTTCCACATTTTGCTTGAATGATCAATGAACGGGACCGCCACATTTGGCCACGAATATTGGCCCGGCGGTATCATTTTGCAGCGCACAATCCGGCGTGTTTTCTGCGGTCTGGAAGCCAGCAACAACCATGACGAGCGCGAGGGCGGCGGTCGGTACGGCGATCAATGGAACTTCTCAGATTTGCGATCTGCTCAATGCGCCGGCCCGGCTGCGTGCGGCCGGTCGCAGGCTAGCGACGGTTCCGGAACGGACGACGGCGACTATGATTGTACCGGTGGCGATAGCCGAGGAGGCGGCGACTGCGGTGACCGACTGTGCGCCTGATCACGGCCTACGGCTGAAGGTTGTGCTGTTGTCATGGATGTTTTTAGACCCGTTCTAGTCCGCGTAAACGCCAGTTTGGAATCACTTCAAAACAGCGTTTTTCCTTTTGCATCCGGTCGCGGCCTTCAATATCGATGGGGCGCGCATCACCATGAGGCCTGCCGTTTTTTCATGATTGTTTGTTCCTGCAACGTTTTGACCGACCACGATGTCCGCAGCGCTGTCAGCGCCTCGGAAAATCTGCCGCGAAATGCCAAGCAGATCTATGGCTGTCTCGGTTGCTCCGCCGAATGCGGGCGATGCGCGCGCACCATCAAGGGCATCATTGACGAGGCGCTCGGCGCTTGCGCCAAGTCGTGCTGCGCCGGCTGCCCGCACAGCCACGCCGCAACCGAAGCCCGCGTCCACACCGAGTTCGCGCTCGCCGCCAGCTAGCTGGCCCGGAATTCGTTCGAGCGTGTTCGTCCCGGTCCCGTCAGACTGCGGGTTGCCCACTTGTTTGATCTGACCTAGAAGCATTCTAAATCTTAATTCAGGAGGCCGGTTCGTTCGGCCTCAACGATCCGGAGTGCATCATGCAGGGCGACCCAAAAGTCATCGAATATCTCAACAAGGGTCTGCGCAGCGAGCTCACCGCCATCAATCAATACTGGCTGCATTTCCGGCTGCTGAACCATTGGGGCCTGCTGGAAATGGCCAAGCAGTGGCGCAAGGAATCCATCGAGGAGATGAACCACGCCGACCGCTTCACCGATCGCATCCTGTTTCTCGACGGCTTTCCCAACATGCAGGTGCTCGATCCGCTGCGGATCGGACAGAACGTCAAGGAAATCATCGAATGCGATCTTGCCGCCGAGGTCGGCGCCCGCACGCTCTATCAGGAGGCTGCGACCTACTGCCACAGCGTCAAGGACTACGTCTCGCGCGATCTGTTTGAGAGCCTGATGAAGGACGAGGAACATCACATCGATTTCCTCGAAACCCAGCTCGATCTGATCGGGCGGATCGGGCTTGAGCTCTACACCCAGAAGCATGTCGGCGGGCTCGAGAGCGAGCATTAGGGCGCCGAACCAGGATTGAGCAGCAGCGTTGGCTCATCATGCCCGGCCTTGCGCCGGGCATCCGCGTTTTGGCTGTATCCAACCAGAAAAGACGAGGACGGCCGGGACGAAGCCCGGCCATGACGGAAGCTGATTCATCCTCGATTGCCAAAGAGAGGGTGATGCATTCGGCCTATAGCTGCGTCTTGTAACGCGCCTCGATCACCGCCTGGCTTTCCGGCTCGCCGAGCCGGGTCTGGTCGTAGATCACCTGGCCGATGCTGGGCATGACCCCGCGCTCCACCCGCACGTCCGGCGACCACAGCTTCGAGCGCATCAGCGCCTTGCCGCAATGGAAATAGGCCTCGCGCACATCGATGCGCAGCACCGCGCGCGGCAGCTTGCCGAATTCCTCCATCTTGGCCAGCAGATCAGGCTCGGCCGATAATTTTCCCTTGCCGCCGACGCGCAACGTTTCGTCGATGCCGGGCACGAAGAAGATCAGTTGAACGAAGCCCGAGCCTTCGACGATGTTCCTGAAACTGTCGATCCGGTTGTTGCCGGAGCGGTCCGGCATCAGCAGCCGGTTCGGGCCCGCGACATGAACAAAGCCGGGATTGCCGCCGCGCGGCGAAGCATCGACGCTGCCGTCGGAGCCGGAGGTGGCGAGCACGCAGAACGGCGACATCGCGATGAATTTTCTGGCATGCGCGTCGATCTCCGGACGCGCCTTCGCGATCACGCGCGGCGAGGGATCCGGATAGATCGTCGCGAGGTCGCTGGCGGCAAGATCGGTCAAGGTGTCTCTCCCGGAGTATGCGGCGGATCGCCCAAGGATATCATCGCCGCGTTCGCGCGGCCACTGCTCATCGCCGGCGCCATGGCCAGTCGATCACCCCGGCGCAATAAAGCGCCCACCACACGATGACGGGTTGAAACGCCAGCCGGGGTCCGTGATAAAGCCAGCTGCTCCCGATGTAAGGCAGCTCGATGCCATCGATGGCATGCTTGAAATTCGCGGGCCAGACGCAGACCGCATAGGCGGCCAGCGCAACGCCCGCCCACCAGCGCAGCGGCTTCGTCACCAGCGCAATCGCGCCGGCAATTTCGCAAAGTCCGGTCAGGAAGATCACCTGCGGTGCGAATGGCACCCATGACGGCGTGATCGCGAGCAGTGGGTCCGGTGCCCAAAGATGCGCGATGCCCGCCGCCGAATAAAATGCGGCAAGGATCCAGCGCATCACCGCGCGGGCGTCAGCGGAACGATCGGAATTTGGCTCGGTGGTCATTCGCGGACGTAACATACGCCACGCGACAGCGCCATCTTGCGGCGCGACGCCAAAACTCACACGGCGTCAGCCGGCACGAAGCAGCTGATGATGATGCTGCCGCGGTGACGCACATACCACACCACCGCTTCGCCCGACCGGATTGCCGCGGTCGCGGATGATGGCGCGCTCCGGCACCTCCATCCACTCGCCCTCGATCGGCACCCAATAGCCGCCCTCGCGCACATCATATTCGGTGCGATGGCCGTCGGAGATATCGCAGCAGGGCACGCCGTTCGGCGCGATCACGCCCTTGAACCAGGCGCGGATATCGGGAGGCACGTTTTCGTACTGCCCGTTGTCGAAGGCCAGAGCCGCGCCCGCCAGTGCGGTGAGACAAGTGAGCAGGGCGATCTGCGCGAACCTTCGCATGCGATCCTCCACGGCGCTGACGTCGCATCATCGTTGCGTGCCGCTCGCGGCGCGCCACGAATCGTCGGATTGAACGCGATTAGGCCCGAGCTGTCATGCGGATGCATGCTCAAAAAATATGCGAAAGTGCGGCGCGAACAATTGATGCAGTGCGAAACTACAGCGTCTTGTTCTCGCTCGCCTTGAAGAAGGATTTCGGCGCGATGTTGGTCCACGCCATGGTGAGAGCGCTTTTCAGCGTCGCTTGATCGGCGCGAGCGACCCGCACATGGGTGCTGCCGCGTTTGCCCCAGCCGCCGGGCACTGGCCGAAAGATATCGGGCTCCACCTCGACCAGTACGGACTGCTGCTCAGGGGTCAGCTGCACCATGCCCCAGTCGTCGTCCGGATGCCCGAGCGTTGCGAAGATGCGCTTGCCAACCCGAAAGTCGGCATGCCCCTGGTGCGAGCCTTCGGTCACGCCGGGCAGCGAAAGCGCGACACGGCGAAAGCGGTTCGATGACATGATGCTCTCACTTCGAGACGTGTCAGCGCATCACATCGTTCGCTGCGGCGCGGTCTGCAGCAATTCCCTGAGCTGCCCGGCATAGAACCTGGCGTTTCCGGTGGTGAGATGCCCGCGCGTCTCGGTGCTGGCCGGAATGAGATAAAGCCGGCCGTTCTTCACCCGCTTCAGCGCGGCATCGGTCACGCCGGTCTCCGGCGGATTGCGTTCGTCGTCGGCGGCATTGATCGCAAGCAGCATCGCCTCGATCCGCTCCAGCTTGCCCAAGGGATTGTAATCGTGCGAGGCCTGCCATTGATAGATGAAGTCGTTGGCGTCTGCGGTCACCGCCAGCGCCAGCCGCTCGTCCACCATCTTGTCGGCTTTCTCGGCGGTCGGCGCCAAGGTCTGATAGCCGAGCGTGCCGCCGCCGGTCGCAATGCCATAGGCGTTGATGGCGTATTTCATCATGCGCGGCGGCGCGGTGTAGTTGCCGCCATTATAGTCCGGATCGTTGCGGATGGTCTCGATCATCATCCGCCGCAGCATCCAGTTGCGCGCCGCCATCTCGGTCGGCTGCGAGGCCATCGGCACCAAGATGTCCATCGCTTGCGGATATTTCCCGCCCCAGATCCAGGTATGCATGCCGCCCATCGAGTTGCCGATCACGAGCCGCAGATGCTTGATCCCGAGGCCCTCCCTGATCAGCCGGTACTGCGCGTCGACCATGTCCTCGTAATTGTATTTCGGAAACGCGGTCTTCATGCCGTCGGAGGGCTTTGAGGATTTGCCGTGACCGAGGCTGTCGGGAATAATGATATAGTATTTCGACGCGTCCAGCGGCTGGCCGGGGCCGAACAACTGGCCTGCGAAGTCCGCCGTCAGCATCCTCGCCGCGTCGCCGCCCGACCCGTGCAGCACCAGCACCGGCTGGCCGCCGGGCTCGCCGACGGTCGTGTAATGCAGGCGCAGCTCCGGCATGGTTTCGCCGGTGTGGAATTTGAAATCCCTGGCGATCCATTCGCCTTGCTTCGGCGCCGGATAATCGGCCGCCACGGCTGTAAGTGAAGTCATAGCAAAGACCGCCGATAGCGCCGCGCGCGAATATTTCATGATGTTTCTCCCCGAGTGCGGCCACTTTTGGCGGGGCCGCTTGGGGCGAATCGTATCACGTCACATGGAACCCGCCGAGATAGCTGAGCGGCCAGGATCCGCAAAAATTTTCGAAAAATCCGCGCTTCACGGTGGGAATATTACGCCTTGTCCTCGACATCGGTCTCGGGCCGGTCGCCGCCGGCGGCGGTTTCGGTGTGCCACTTGCCGTCGGCGGTCTCGTATTCGATCACCTCGGTGCGTCCGGGCACGCGCTGCTCGGCGGCCACGCGCTTGGCGGCGGCCAGCGCCGCGGCGCGGGTCGCAAAGGCCTCCGAAAATACGCCGTCCACGGTGTAGGCCCAGCCGCCGTCATGCTGAACGATCTTGTAGGTGACGTGGCTCATCGGGAACTCGCTTCCTTGGGTCGCTGCGGCAGGGGCTCTACGCGACGCCCATTCTATGACAAAATTGGCGGCGATGTAGGTTTTCACGTACCTCGCTCGTCCTGGGTTTGGGGATTTCGCAAGCTGCCGGGCAGGACGCCGGCAAGGAGCCAATCATGTGCCGCAACATCAAGACGCTGTTCAATTTCGAGCCGCCCGCGACCGAGGATGAGATCCATGCCTCGGCGCTGCAGTTCGTGCGCAAATTGTCGGGCTTCAACAAGCCGTCGCAGGCCAATGCCGAGGCATTTGACCTCGCGGTGCAGGAAGTCTCCGCGGCGGCGCGGCGGCTGCTCACCTCGCTGCACACCCACGCCCCGGCGCGCGACCGCGAGATCGAAGCCGAGCGGGCGAAGGAGCGCTCCAAGCTGAGGTTTGGATGACGGGCTCGCCGGTCGCGGCACGCGACCGGTTGCGTGACCCAAATCACGGAGCGATGGCGCGTTGGCGGTCATGATGGCGGGATGCATTTTTGCTGCCGGAGAACTGCCATGGACCCCGAAACCCAACTGAAACTCTGCGCCATCATGTTCACGGTGCTGTGGACGGCCTGGATGCTGTGGTCGTTCGGATCGTTCGACGGCGCCCACGTCATCATCATGTCGATCTGCGGTTCGGCGGCAGGCTATGGCTGGTACCGCGCCATGCGCTGGCAGTTCCGGCGCAGCGGCATGCTGGCGGGCGACGACCATTCGGCGGATTTTGCCGAAAAGCGGTGAGCGCCATGCCGGGCAATCAGACCGTACAACGCGCCATCCTGATCGGATGGATGCTGTTCGGCTGGGCCGTCCTGATCCTGCTCGCAGGCTTGGCCACTTTGGTGCTGCTCGGCTATTTCAACCACTTCACCGCACCGGGCCCGTACCATGATCTGTTCGCGACCTTGTTTGTCATGGTCGCCTGGCCGGTGGTGACATGGCTGCTTCGCTTTTGCGTGAAGCATGAGCTCTGGATTTTCCTCGTGTGCTAAAAGCGACGGCAACGTGATTATGCCGCTGCCCTGATTCCACCGGGTGCATGGCACCGACTGCTCTCCAAAAAATATTCGTTGTCATCGTCTGGCCGTCGCTGGCATGGTTCGGCATGTTTTGCTCGGGAGTAGCGTTCCGGAGATTTTCCTTTCGAATGAAATGAGTAGTGCCATGAAATATCTTTTTGGACTTGTTGGTCTTGTCTTTGTAATGATTTCTTCCGTCACCTTTGCCGCCACTTCCGAAAAATTCGGCAAGGGCGGATGGATCCAGGATTTCCAGCCGGAGATCGATCGCGCCAATGCCAGCGGCGAGTTGTTTCGCATCAAGGGCCATTGCCAGTCGAACTGCACGCTGTTTCTGGGGTTGCGCAACGTCTGCGTCGAGCGCAGCGCCACGCTGCTGTTCCATGCCGGTCACGATCGCAACCGCAACATCTCGGCAAGCTCCACCGGCCGCATGCTGAATGCCTATAATGCGAGCCTGCGCCAGTACGTCATGGACAACCACTACATGGACACGCTGGCCTTCCATGCCATTCCCGGCTCCATGATCATCGACAAGTTCGGCTACAGGGAATGCCCGCGCAAGTAAGCGCTACGCCGCGTCCCACTGCACCGGCAGATTGAGCAGCCCGCGAAACGCCCAGCCGCCGATCCGCACCGGCTCGGCGTCGTCGAGCCGCAGTTCCTTCAATCGCGCAAATATAGAGGGCAGCGCCACGTCGGCGACCATCGCGCGCGAGGCGAAGGCGCCGGCGCAATAATGCGGGCCGGCGCCGAAGGCGATGCTTTTCTGGGTGTCGCGGGTGATGTCGAAACAATCGGGGTGTTCAAAACAGGCCTCGTCGCGATTGGCGGAGCCGAACATGAAGAACACCCGATCCTCCGGCTCGAAATCGACGCCGCCATAGGACCAATGCTTTGCGACGCGGCGCGGCGACATCCCGATCGGCGCGATCCAGCGGGCATATTCCTCGAACACGTCGAGCCATTTGGCGCGGCCGTCGCGCACCAGCGCGAGCTGGTCGGGATGGGTCAGCAGCGCCCAGACCGTGCCGGAGATGGCGTCGCGCGGCTCGTTCTGCCCGCCCGAGATCGCGAGCTTGATATTGGCGCGCACGCTCTGCATCGGCTGGCCGGCCGCGAGCAGCACGCTGAGGATCGACGTATTGGGATGCTTGGTGACCACCGGAATCATGTCGTCGATCGCGGCATCGATCCCGGCGGTGGCGGCATGGCAGCGCGCCTCGACCTCCTTGTTGCCGCTGTAATTGGCGATGCCGTCGATCATCGCCTGCGACCATGCGTCCATGTCCTCGAAGCGCATGTTGGTGAGGCCCGTGATGTCCTTCAGGCACTCCGCCGATAGCGGCAGCGCCAAGGCTTTGCAGAGGTCGGCACGGCCTTGCGGCGCCAGCTCCTCGAGAATGCGGTCGGCATGGGCCTGGAACGCCTTGCGCCAGGTATCGCGCACGGTGCGCGGCGACACGGAGGGAAACATCGCCGCGCGCTCGGCCATGTGCGCATCGCCGTCCTTGCGCATCATGTTGTGGCCCATCAGCGTATTCATCAATCCCGCCGGCTGATGCGAGGAGAATACGTCGATGCGTTTTTCCTGCGTAAAAATGTCGTCGCGCCGGGTGAAGACGGTGGAACCGAGCTGCGGCACGAACGCGATCGGCGCTTCCTTGCGCATCTTGGCCAGCGCAGGGTAGGGATCGGCCCAGAACGCCGGAACGTCGATGTCGAAATGCGGGGCGTTGGACATGGCGAGGGACAATCCGTGCTGCAATGCTGAATCAAGTATGTCATTGCCGGGCAAGAGCGCGAAGCGCGTTTTCTGAATGACCGCCCGGCAATCCATCTTCTTCGCAAGGAATCTCCTTGAAGAGAGGATGGGTACGCGGGTCAAGCCCGCGTACGACGACAGTGCTTAACCTCGACGGTTGCGCTCACACCGTCCGATACCCGCCATCCGCCATCACGATCGATCCCGTCACATAGGCCGACAGATCCGAGGCGAGGAAGATCGCCGGCCCCACGATGTCTTCGGGTTTGCCGGCCCGCCCGAGCGGCGTGTGGTCGATGAACACTTTCGCCAGTTCCGGATTGCTGGCGCGCACCTTCTCGTTCAAGGGCGTCTCGATGAAACCCCGGTCCGATCGCATTGACGCGCACGCCTTCCTTGCCGAGTTCGGCGGCGAGCGCTTTGGTAAAACCGAGCACGCCGTGTTTCGAGGCGGTATAGGCCGGCGAACTCGGCGTGCGCAGATGCACGAACGACTGGATCGAGCCGATATTGACGATGCGCCCCTTGGCGGCGCGCAACGGGGCCAGAAACGCATGCGTCACGTTGAAGACGCCGGTGAGGTTGATGGCGATGATGTCTTCCCAATCCGCGATCACGGCCTCGCTTGCGCCCAGCATGCCGTTGCGTCGCGCGATGCCGGCATTGTTGACCAGGATCGAGACCGGTCCGACCTTGTCGGCGACTTGTTTGGCCATCGCGATGCAGTCGTCGCGCCTGGTCACGTCAAGCGCAAAACTCTCGGCCTTGCCGCCGGCATCGCGGATTTCCCGCGCCGCCTCGGCCGCGGATTTCTCGTTCATGTCGAGCAGCACCACCCGCGCGCCCTCGCGGGCATAGCCGAGCGCGATCGCGCGCCCGATCCCGGAGCCTGCGCCGGTGACGACCGCGATGTGATTTTGGAGAAGGGGCATGGGGTTTCCTCTGTTTTTGATTTTGTTATCGTAGGGGTCGGATTGAAATAGCATAGCATGTAGCCCGGATGAGCGAAGCCACAGGTGCCGTCGAAATAGCCCCGGATATCGCTTCGCTCATCCGGGCTACGCCTGCCGTTTTTTTGAATTCGTGCATGCTAATTCAAAATGACGGGGGCACCCGCCAGGATCATGGCCGCAGCGGGGCAGGCGGCGTGGATCGTTTGCGTGCGAATTGGTTTTGCCAATCCGGCCCATAGGCTACACTCGGCAAACCGCAACTCAATCCGCGTCGCCACGCCTGTTCACAAAATCCGGGGAAACAATATCCATGAAGATGTCATCCGCCATTCGTGCTGCGCTGGTCGCGCTGACGGCTTTTGCCGGCGCCACGCTGTCCTCCGCTTCGCACGCCGATGAGGGCTTCGTGTCGCTGACGATCTACAAGGCGGGCTGGATCATCGGCGGCTCCGGCGGCGGCGGCGTGCTGCGGTTTCGCGGGCGGACCTACGCGCTGTCGACCGGCGGGCTGGACTACGGCCTCGTGTTCGGCGGCTCGAAGACCGTGCTGCAGGGCCGGGTCAGCAACATCTATCGTCCGTCGGATGTCGCCGGCGTCTATGGCGCGGCGGGCGCAGGCCTCGCGGTCGGCGGCGGCGCCCGCGCGATCGTGCTGACCAACCAGAAGGGCGCGGTGCTGGAACTGGCCGGCCGCCAGGTCGGGCTGATGGCCAACGCGGACCTCAGCGGGCTGGCGATTACGCTGAAGTAGGCTTGCAACGTCATTGCGAGCCAACGGGTCGCGCAAATGCGCGCCCGATGACAGGCTCCGCGAAGCAATCCATCTCACCGCCTGCGGAGAAGTGGATTGCTTCGTCGCTGCGCTCCTCGCAATGACGGGGGTGGGACTTCCAATTCAATTGTCAAACAGCGAGAGCATGTACGTTCGCATTCTCGCGGCGCGATGCGCCCGAGCTTTGCGTCAATAGCCACCCTCTGAAACAACAAGAGGGCGCAGGGAAAGCCGGGTGCGCGCTGCACCCGCGGTCTCGTGTGCAATAGTGCACAAACAAACGCACACGAGCATACAGGTTCAGCGGAGGCAATCCGGCTTTCCCTGCGCAGTGGTTTACGGCTTACTCCGCGCTCTCCCCGGTGACCGCGCTTTCTTGCCACCGTCATCCCTGAGAAACTTGCTTCTCAGGAACTTGACGCCAGCGTCGGGGCGCCAGGACCACACGGCTTCGCCGTCCGCGACGCCTGCGTTCGTCTCTCGCAAGCTTTCGCGTCCACCGCATCCCACCGCGCGTTCGTGACGATCGCGACCCGCCCCTCTCATCGGGTGAGACGCGCGGAGCTATAGAGATGATTTGCCCGACGGGTTAAGCGGAATATTTTTGCGCGAAGGGATGGACAGGTTTTGAGTGATTTGCCCGTCGGGTTGTTCTGTCGCGGTCGGATCGCGAGATGGCGCTTGCGCGCGAGGCGAAGCAGGGTTTTGAGGCGGGTTAGCCAACGGTCGCGCCAACGTGCATCCGATGATAAACTCCGCGCCAACATACACCGGGGGGAGGATACCATGAATTCGAGAACCATCGCCGCCGCCTGGCTCGCGCTCGCCTTGTCGGCCGGCGCCGCCGCCGCGCAAACGGCGCAGAGTCTGAAGGACCAGATCGTCGGCACCTGGGATTTCGTGGTCGCCGAGGTCACGGCACCCGACGGCAAGAAATCGTTTCCGTTCGGCGAGACGCCCAAGGGCATCCTGATCTTCACCCCCGACGGCCGCTTCGCCCAGATCCATGTCGCCGCCGACGTGCCGAAGATCGCCTCCAACAACCGCATGACCGGCACATCAGAGGAATACGCCGCCATCATGCGGCGCAGCCTGTCCGTGTTCGGCACCTACACGGTCGATGAGGCCAACAAGACGGTCACCTACCACATCGTGTCCACGTCATTCCCGAATTGGGAAGGCGAGACGCAGACCCGCACGATCGACAAGCTCACCGCCGAGGAGTTCGTCAACACCAATCCGAACGTGGCCGGAGGCCGCGGAAGCGCGAGCAATCTGTACAGGCGGGCGAAGTAGGGAGCGGCGGGCGCGGCGGCAAGCAGGCGTTCTGTAGGATGGGTTGAGCGTTTGCGAAACCCATCGTGACAATCGCGACATGCGATGGATTTCGCAAGGGCTCAACCCATCCTACGGGCTGCCAAGCAAGGCGGATTACGCTGCGCTAATCCGCCCTACGCTATCGAAATCGCGAGTTCTCGCCACGGCTGCACGGACCAATAACGCGTTGCGGCGCCGGATGGCGACGCCAGCACGAAGACAATCGGGAAGTCTTCCTGTGGAGGCTGTCGGCCCAGCGCAACCGCTTTCGTCGGTCGTCCGTAGAAAAGGCTCGCGGCCTTCTTGCTGGTGAAGGCGATTGTCTGCGGTCGATATCGCAGCATCTTTTCACGGAAAGCCGGGAGATCGATGGGTGAGTTGAGCGCCTCATGGTCCATTCCCGCACCGACTTTGCACATATCAGTGAAGCCAATGCCGAGTTTCAACAGGCCTGGAAATTCATGCGGTTCAAATAGGCGCGGCGTTATGCCGACCTCGTGGATTGCGCGCCAAAAGCGATTGCCAGGATGCGCGTAGTAATGGCCTACGTCGGCTGACCGCTGGCTGGCAGCGGTGCCGACGAAGACCAGTCGTAAATGATCCTGAAGTTGGTCAGGAAGTCTCTCCACGGGTGAGTAGCACCCTCACAACACCCGATTGCTCTCCTTCACCTTCTCCGCATCGAGATACACCTGTCCGCCCATCTCCTTGAATTTTTGCGACATCTGCGCCATGCCGTCCTCGATGGTGCCGGATACCGACATGCCCACCGAGTTCGGATCGTTCAGCGTCGCGGCGTAATCCCGCACGTCCTGCGTGATCTTCATCGAGCAGAATTTCGGGCCGCACATCGAGCAGAAATGCGCCACTTTATGCGCTTCCTTCGGCAGCGTCTCGTCGTGGAAGCTGCGCGCGGTGTCGGGATCGAGACCGAGGTTGAACTGGTCCTCCCAGCGGAAGTCGAAGCGAGCCCTTGAAAGCGCGTCGTCGCGCAGTTGCGCCGCTGGATGGCCCTTGCCGAGATCGGACGCGTGCGCCGCGATCTTGTAGGTGATGACGCCTGTCTTGACGTCGTCGCGGTTGGGCAGGCCGAGATGCTCCTTCGGCGTGACGTAACACAGCATGGCGCAGCCGAACCAGCCGATCATGGCGGCGCCAATGCCTGACGTGATGTGGTCATAGCCCGGCGCGATGTCGGTGGTCAGCGGCCCCAGGGTATAGAACGGCGCCTCGCCGCACTCCTTGAGCTGCTTGTCCATGTTGATCTTGATCTTGTGCAGCGGCACATGGCCGGGGCCCTCGATCATCACCTGGCAGCCCTTCTTCCAGGCGATCTGCGTGAGCTCGCCGAGCGTCTCCAGTTCGGCGAATTGCGCGCGGTCGTTGGCGTCCGCGATCGAGCCCGGGCGCTTAAGCCGTCGCCGAGCGAGAACGACACGTCGTATTTGCGCATCAGGTCGCAGATTTCCTCGAAGTGGGTGTAGAGGAAGCTTTCCTTGTGATGCGCCAGGCACCACTTCGCCATGATCGAGCCGCCGCGCGAGACGATGCCGGTGACGCGGTTGGCGGTGAGGTGGATGTAGGGCAGCCGCACGCCGGCGTGGATCGTGAAATAGTCGACGCCCTGTTCGCACTGCTCGATCAGCGTGTCCTTGTAGAGCTCCCAGGTCAGCTTCACCGGATCGCCGTCGCACTTCTCCAGCGCCTGATAGATCGGAACGGTGCCGATCGGGATCGGCGCGTTGCGCAAGATCCATTCGCGGGTGGTGTGGATGTTGCGGCCGGTCGAGAGGTCCATCACGGTGTCGGCGCCCCAGCGGATCGCCCACACCATCTTGTCGACTTCTTCCTCGACCGACGACGTGACCGCGGAGTTGCCGATATTGGCGTTGATCTTGGTCAGGAAATTGCGGCCGATGATCATCGGCTCCAGTTCGCCGTGGTTGATGTTGCAGGGGATGATGGCGCGGCCGCGCGCGATTTCCGAGCGCACGAATTCCGGCGTCACGAACGCCGGCACCGAGGCGCCAAAGCTTTCGCCGTCGGCGAGTGCGGCTTCGGCGCGTTCGAGCTGCACCTTGCGGCCGAGATTTTCGCGGGTGGCGACGTAGATCATCTCCTTGGTGATGATGCCGGCGCGGGCGAATTCGAGCTGCGTGATCATGTGGTCGTCAGTGCCGCGCAGCGGCTTGTGATGGGCGGTGAAGGCCTTGGCGGCATGGGACGCGCCGACATTGCCGTTGTCTTCCGGCTTGATGTCGCGGCCCTGGTATTCCTCGACGCCGCCGCGCTGCTTCACCCATTCGATGCGCGCGCGCGAAAGCCCGGCATTGACGTCGATGGTGACGGTCGGATCGGTGTAGGGACCGGAGGTGTCATAGACCGGCAGGTTCGGCTCGCCGGCGCCTTCGCTCAAAATGATCTCGCGCAGCGGCACCCGCAGATCGGGCGCCTCATCCGGCGTGACAAAAATCTTGCGCGACGAGGCCAGCGGACCGGTGGTGACGGCGGGAAGCGTGGTGTCGGGATTGGAGCGGATGTTCATGGCCTATCCTCCTGTGAATTTCTGTTGTTCGTGTTGGTCATGGCGCCACAGCCGTCATTGCGAGGAGCACTTGCGACGAAGCAATCCATCGCGCGGCGTGCGGCTCTATGGATTGCTTCGCTGCGCTCGCAATGACGGGCCTTGAGAGGTCGGTGCGCTTCCTCTCACGCGCGGAGGAGGGCTGGGGTGGCATCGCAAGATCTCATCACGCGGCCTCCGCGTTCAGTCCGAGCCACGCGCGCACGCGGGCGTCGGGATCGGGGTTTTGCGTCACGTCGCTGACCACGGCGATCGAGTCGGCGCCGGCGGCGAAAATCTCGGCGGCCTGTTCCAGCTTGATGCCGCCGATCGCGACCAGCGGGATGTTGCCGATGCGCTTCTTCCATTCGGTGATTTTCGGCAATGCCTTGCGGCGCGAAGCGCATCGATTTCAGCGTGGTCGGAAAGATCGGGCCGAGCGCGATGTAGTCCGGCTGGGCGCGCAGCGCGGTCGCAAGCTCGTCGTCGTCATGGGTCGAGATGCCCAGCGTCAGACCGGCCTTGCGGATCGCCTTGAGGTCGGCATCGACGAGGTCTTCCTGGCCGAGATGCAGATGCTGCGCGCCGGCCACGATCGCGGCGCGCCAGTAGTCGTTGACCACGAGTTTGGCCGGCGTGCCCTTGATGACTTCGAGCGCGTCGCTGACGATCTGCAGCGCGTCGGAATCGTTCAGATCCTTGGCGCGCAACTGAATGGTGCCGACGCCGAGCAGCGCGAGGCGCGCGACCCAGGCGACGCTGTCCACCACGGGATAAAAGCAGGATGCGGAGCGATCAGGATACGGCATGCCAGAACGGTGTCCCGATGACTGGAGTGGAGGGGGAGGCGAAGTCGCGGGCTTCCATCAGGCCGGCTTCATAGGCGGTGCGGCCGGCCTCGACGCCTGATCGAAACGCATTGGCCATCGCGACGGGGTCGGCGGCTTTTGCAATCGCGGTGTTGAGGAGCACGGCGTCGTAACCGAGCTCGAGCGCCTGCGCCGCATGCGACGGCGCGCCCAGGCCGGCATCGACCACCAGCGCGATATCGGGCAGGCGGTCGCGCATCAGTTTCAGGGCGTCGCGATTGGTGATGCCCTTGGCGCTGCCGATCGGCGCCGCCCACGGCATCACCACCTTGCAGCCGGCATCGACCAGCCGCATCGCGACGCTCAGGTCTTCGGTGCAATAGGGAAACACCTCAAAGCCGTCCTTGATCAGGATCGAGGCGGCTTCGACCAGCCCGACCACGTCGGGCTGCAGCGTGTCGTTGTCGGCGATCACCTCGAGCTTGATCCAGGAGGTGCGCGAACAATTCGCGCGCCAGCTTTGCGGTGGTCACGGCCTCGCGCACGCTGCGGCAGCCGGCGGTGTTCGGCAGCACCGTGACATCGAGTTCGCGGATCAGCGACCAGAACGCATCGCCGGTCTTGCCGCCGGCGGATTCGCGCCGCAGCGACACCGTGACGATCTGCGCCCCCGAGGCGCGGATCGCCGCCTGCATGATCGCGGGCGATGGATACAGCGCGCTGCCGATCAGGAGGCGGGAGGTGAAGGATTTGCCGTAGAAGTTCAGCATGGCATTAGCGTCCATCATATGAGCCGTCGTCCCCGCGCACGCGGGGACCCATACGCCGTGTCGTTTCGTGGGCGCACGGTGGGAGATACCTGTCGTCACCACAAAGGCCGGGGGCTATGGGTCCCTGCTTTCGCAGGGACGACTCGTGGAGAGATGCAGCACCCATCCTCACCCTCCCTGCCGTGGCGTGATGATCTCGATCTCGTCGCCGGCCTGAAGCGCGGTCTCGGCCCAGCGGCTGCGCGGCAGCACGTCGTAGTTCAGGGCGATCGCGAAATGCGTGCCTTCATATTCGAGTTCGCTGAGCAGCGCGTCGACCCGCGAGGATTCGATCTCGCGCTGCTCGCCATTGACGGTCACGCGCATCGCATCACCTCGTTGTCGATCTGGCCGCGTTCGACATAGGCGAGCGTCAGCTCCGCCAGCGCCGGCGCGATCAGGAAGCCGTGGCGATAAAGTCCGTTCACCGCGATCTTCTGGTTATCAATGGTGATGCGCGGCAGATTGTCGGGAAACGCCGGACGCAGCCCGGAGCCGAATTCGACAATGCGCGCCTCGGCGAAGGCCGGATGCACCGCATAGGCCGCGCTGAGCAGTTCCAGCGCGGAGCGGACGCTGACGCCATTGTCCTCGGCTTCGATCGAGGTGGCCCCCAGCATGAACAGATTGTCCTCGCGCGGAATCACATAGAGCGGCCAGCGCGGATGGATCAGCCGCACCGGGCGCGACAGTTGCACCTCGTCGGTTTCGATCAGGATCAGTTCGCCCTTGACGCCACGCAGCTCGGGCTCCGTGTCGCGCGCGGCAAGGCCGCGGCAATCGATCACGATGCCGTCGATCTCCTCGAGGCCCGGTTCGCTGTTGAACTTGATGGTGCCGCCGGCGGCGAGAATCCGCTCATGCAGTTTCGGCAGTACGCGGCGCGGTTCGACATGGCCTTCATCGGCGAAGAACAGCGCATCGCGGAAACGGCCCTCGAGCGAGGGTTCGAGCTCGGCCAGCGCGCTGGCGTCGAGCCGTTGATGGCCTGACGTGAGCCTGGCAAAACGTTCGAAGTCGTTGCGGTCGCGGGCGTGCGCCACCACCAGCGAGCCGTTGAACGGCGTGTCCGGCAATTCCCTGCGCCACAGATCGAGCGCACGCAGGCCAAGCCGGCTGATGATCGGTTCCGATATCTCGCTCTCGCAATAGGGCGCGAGCATGCCGCCGGCCCAGTGGCTGGTGGACAGCATCATCGCCGCGTCGCTGCGCTCATGCAGCGTGACCTCGCGGCCGGCTTGCGCGAACAGCAAGGCCTGCCAGGCGCCGGCAATGCCGGCACCGATAATGGAAACGGGGGAATCCCCCCGCGCTATTCTCGAACTCTGGTACATCCCTGTCCCTTCGCCGGCATGACCCGGATCAGGTTCAAAGGGTCACCGCGGTCTCTAGTGCTGCGAACAGCCTTTGAGCGTGCGGTCTCTCAGCTCCTCATCGGAGCTCCCCTCGGAACAGCTGTAATGTAGGCCGATGGCGGGGGGTGTCAACGCAGGTGTGACGGTTTGCACCGGCTGGCGCTGCCCGATCCACCCTTCGCGGGATGTTGCCGGCGCTTATTTCGCGGGCGCGCTCGCGAGCACCGGTTCGGAATGCCTGCCATGTTGGTGACGCTGGCGCTTGGCGACGTAGTAATAGCCGCCCGCGTAATAGGCCACGGCGCGGTTGTGATCGCCGTTTGCAGCGCGGTAGGCGCCGGCCAGATATTTCACCGCATAAGTGAGGTTGGTGTTGGGATCGCGCAGGCCCTCGGCCGTGCCGGTGTAGCCAAGGCCGCGCGCGGTCGCGAGCTTGATCTGCATCATGCCGATGGTGCCGCCGCGTCCGATCAGCCCCGGCTGATACCGGCTCTCGCGCACGATCACCCGATGCACCAGGGCTTCCGGCACGCCGTTGGCCTGGGCGTGGCTGGCGACCAGCGCTTCATACTTCGCGCGCTGGGCCGACGCGGCTTGCGGGAACAGCAGCATCGCTGCGGCGGCGAGCCATGCGAGTGACAGTAAACGCTTCATGGGGTGGGCCTCGGAGTGGGCGAAATACCTGCGATTGAACGCTTGACGTTCCCTGATTGTTGCAACCCCCGGGCATTTATGTGGCCAAATCCGGGCTTTTCCGGCGCTTTCGCCGGCATCTGGCGCGGCCGATTTACCAAGAATTATGCCCTGGCGTGCTTCGATCGGGCTGAAAACCCTCAAAAATCCGGCCGCCCGATGACGATGTCCGTTGCCAATATTGCCGAGGATGCAAGCCCGCTGCGCGGCCTGCTGCCGCTGTGGGTCGGCGTCGCCATTTACGGGTTGTTTCTGCTGGCCGGAAACCGGCTGCTGATCGATCCCGACACGATGTGGCAGATCACCGTCGGCCAGTGGATCCTGGACCATGGCGCGGTGCCGGAAACCGACATCTATTCCTTCACCATGCGCGGGCAGCCCTGGATCTCGACGCAGTGGCTGGCGCAGGTGATCTACGCCAAGGCGTATGCGCTCGCCGGCTGGAGCGGGCCGGTGGTGCTGGCAGCAGGCGCGATCGCGGCGACGTTCGCGTTGCTGACGAGATTTCTCAGCCGGCGGCTCGGCGAAAGCACGACGCTGGTATTCGTCGCCGCGGCGCTGGCGCTGACGGTGCCGCATCTGCTGGCCCGGCCGCATGTGCTGGCGTTGCCGATCCTGGTGGCATGGGTCGGCGGATTGATCGCGGCCGCGGACCGGCGCGAGGCGCCGTCGTTCTGGCTGCTGCCGTTGATGGTGCTGTGGGCCAATCTGCATGGCGGTTTTGTGTTCGGTCTCATGATGATCGCGCCGGTCGCGCTCGATGCCGTCTTGGGTGCGGATGCGAAGTTGCGGGCCTCGCTGGCGCTGCGATGGGCGGCATTCGGCGTCGCGGCGCTGGTTGCCAGCTGCTGCACGCCCTATGGCTGGAATTCGCTGCTGGCGTCGCAGAAGATTCTGGCGCTCGGCGGCGCGCTGCCGCTGATCATGGAATGGCGGCCGGCGGATTTCGGCAGCGTCGGCCCGTTCGAGATCTGCCTGCTGCTCGGCATTGGCCTCGCGCTGTTTCGCGGCGTCAAGCTGCCGCCGCTGCGTATCGTGCTGCTGCTGGGATTGCTGCACATGGCGCTCTCGCAGGGACGCGCCGCTGAAATCCTGGCGCTGGTCGCGCCGCTGGTTCTGGCCGCGCCGCTTGCCAGACAGTTCGGTGGCGCCGAGCTTTCCACTTCGACCGGCGCGCAGCCGATCCGAAGCGTGATGTTCGCAGGTCTCGCGACTGTGCTGGTGGCGGGCACGGTGGCCTATGCGTCGGTGCATCGCTTCGAGCCGCATATGCACGGCTCGCCGGTCGCAGCCGTTGCCGAGTTGAAGAAATTGAATCTGGCGCGGGTCTTCAACGATTATGATTTCGGCGGCTATCTGATCGCCAATGGCGTCGAAACCTTCATCGACGGCCGCACCGAACTGTTTGGCGAGACGTTCTTTGTCGACCACAACGCCGCCAGCGGATTGATGAAGCCGGAAAATCTGTTCCGGCTGCTGGAGCAATACAACATCGAAGCGACCTTGATGCGCACGCAAAGTGCGGCGACCAAACTGCTCGATCACATCGACGGCTGGCAGAAGGTGTATACCGACGACATCGCCACCATCCATGTCCGCAAGCCCGGTGCCGTGCATCGCGCGGAACCCGCGGTTGATCCGAAGGCGAAGTGAGATCGGAAATTTTCCTGGTGAGCGCGCTGCCGTTTAAAAGACGTATTGTGCGCCAAAAATCGCCTTCTAATAATTAGCGGCAGGCCGGTATCCGACAGCGAGCCTGTCCAATACCTTTACTATAACAATTTACCAGCAAGACACGAAAACAACGAAAAGCAACGGGAGGTACGCCATGCCCAAAATTAACTTCGGCAATTTACCCCGTGGGAATCCCTGCGCCCAATGCGGTCAGCCAATTGCTGTTCCTGATTGGGCGGAAGCCGGTCCGCACCGGATATCCTATCTCTGGCATTGCCGGGCCTGCGATTACCGGTTCGAGGCGATGGCCTTTTTCGACAACTCGGACACCGATCGGGAAGCGATCGCCGCCTGACGGAATTGGCCTGCGGCGCTACGCGCTCAGGCCGCTTCGCGATTCTGCTGGCAGACCGGCAATTCAATCCGCACCATCAATCCGTGAGGCTGGCGGTCATGGAGCGACAGCTCGCCGCCATGTGCCTGCACGATGGCATGCGCGATTGAAAGCCCGAGACCAAAGCCCGTGGATTCATCCATGTTGCGGGCGTCGTCGCCGCGCACGAACGGTTCCATCATGACATCCTTGCGCAGATCGGAAATCCCGGGACCGTCATCTTCGATCTCGATCGTCGCGGCATCCTGTGACATTCGAAGACGGATGGTGGCCTCCGCGCCGTAACGGACCGCGTTCTCCACCAGGTTGGTCACGCTGCGGTGCAGATCGTCCGGCCGCACCGTGGCCATGGCGTGTTCCGGCCCGTCGTAGGCAACCTTGTGTCCCATATCGGCGAACTGATCGGTGACAAGCTGCAGCGTGGTCGCGATGTCGGCCAGCGTCATCGGTTCGAGCTTGCGGTCGTTGCGCAGAAACGAAAGCACGGACTCCAGCATCGACCGCATCTGGTCGAGGTCTCGCAACATCCGGCTGCGATGGGTATCGTCCTCGATGAATTCGGAGCGCAGGCGCATTCGGGTGATCGGTGTCCTCAAGTCGTGACTGATGGCCGCCAGCATCCTGGTGCGGTCGTCGATCAGGGCGGTGATGCGCTCCCGCATGCGGTTGAGCGCCTTTGCCACCGAACGGATTTCTTCCGGGCCGCGTTCCGGCAGCGGTGCCGCGGCGCCGTTCAGGCTGAAGTTTTCGGCCGCCCGCGCAAAGGACGACAGCGGCGCGGTCAAGGCCCGCGCCGCCCACAGCCCAAGCAGGGTGACACTGATGACGACGAACAGCAGCGTCATCATCCAGGGGCCGCCCCAGAATGGCGGGCGCCGCTGGTCCGGCAGGATTTTTGCGGAGATCATGGCGCCGTCCGGCAGCGCGATGCCGATCCTGTGGCCACTGTCTTCATGCGCGAGTGAGAAGATCCGGTAGCCGCCGCCGAGCCGGCGATGCAGGCCGCGCAGGTTCGGTCCGTCAGGTTCGGTCGCCGCGGGAGCCTCGTCAGGCGGAAGGTTTTGCAGCTCCATCTGCGGGAACGCCCGCGCGATGTCCGCGAACAGCCGCGGCCGCTCGGCTGCGGGTGCGGCACCGAGAAGCTGGAGCGATGCCGCGAGCTGCGCATGTCCGCGGTCGACCGATGGCTCCGGCTGGTCCGGCCGATGCAGCAGAAACGTCGCGGTGAGGATGAGGTGGATCGCGACGATCGAGGCGACTACCAGCGCGGCGATCTGTCCGCTGATGCCCCTCAGATTGAGAAAACCGATCCGCTTCATGATCAGCCGTTGGTCGAAGGCGTCAGCGCTTCAACCCGCGGCGTGAACACATAGCCGCCGGAGCGAACGGTCTTGATCATGGTGGCGTCCTGCGGATCGGTTTCGATCTTGCGCCGGATGCGGCTGACCAGCACGTCAATGCTGCGTTCGAACGAGCCGGCATTGCGGCCCTGGGTCAGGTCGAGCAGGCTGTCGCGCGACAGCACGCGGCCCGGCCGCTCGCAGAAGGTTCGCAGCAGATCGAATTCGGCGCTGGTCATCGCGATCCGCGCGCCGGCCGGATTGCGCAGCTCCCGCAGCCTGAAATCGATCCGCCAGCCCAGAAAGCCGAGGGCGGTTGCGCCGTTGGTGGTGCTGGCGGTCTGGGACGCGGCCTGTCGCCGCAACACCGCGTTGATCCGGGCCAGCAATTCGCGCGGATTGAACGGCTTGGCGAGATAATCGTCGGCGCCCATTTCCAGCCCGACGATTCGATCGACGTCCTCGCCGCGCGCGGTCAGCATGATGATCGGCGTTTGCGATTCGGCACGCACCTTGCGGCACAGGCTGAGCCCGTCTTCGCCCGGCAGCATCACGTCGAGAATCAGAAGATCGACGCGATGGTCGGTCATCGCGCGGACCATTTCGCGCCCATCGGTCGCCGTCGTTACGTTGCAGGCATTGGTACGCAGGTATTTGGCGATCAGCGCCCGCGTCTCGCGATCGTCTTCAACGACAAGGATATTGGGCGGTGCCGTGGCCATGCCGATCCTTGTCTGTGATTCGGGCGCGCCGGCGAAGGATTTTTGTTTCGCAATGTTTCTGACGTCGTTCCCGGCAATGCCGGGCAACAAGGCAGCGGGGCGACAAAAAGGCCTCGTTAACGTCATTAACCCTACCGTCGAGGCGCGTTTCAAGAACCTTCGGAGCTCCCATGACCTCAATTTCCGCGACCTCCAGTAGCGTCTACCAATCGCCTCTCCAGAAGCTGCAGGACGAGCTGCAGACGGAGGTAAACTCCGGCGCGATCGGTTCGTCCGACCAGGACGCGCTGTCCTCCGCGCTGACCGACATCGACACCTCGCTGCAGAGCAGCCGGGCCAGCGACCAGGCCAGCGGCACCAGACCCGCTCCCGGCGACCTGAAGTCGAAGATCGACGATCTGATTGCCGGCGAGGTGTCGAGCGGCAAATTGACCAGCGATCAGGCCACCGAACTGCAGGGTGTGTTCAAGGCCGCGTTCGCCAACGGCCCCGGTGGCGATGGTGGGCCAGGCGGTCCAGGTGGCGCCGGCGGCGCGCATGGCCATCACGGCGGTCATGGCGGTCCGCCACCCGCCGACAGTTCATCCTCGGCCGACAGCACCGGCAATTCATCGGGCACGACTTCCGCCAACGACATTCTGCAGCAGTTCCTGCAGTCGCTGCAGGAATCATTGTCGGGCTCGTCATCGACGTCCTACGGTGCGACCGGCGCCTCCGCAACCGGCAGCAACGCCAGCAGCTCGTCGTTCTCAGCGCTGTTGATCGACTACCAAAGCTGACCTCGAACCGCCGCCCAGTCTGGCTTGACCCTGCGATCATCCTTCCCCTTGACGGCAGGATGATCGCCTGCGTCGGCGCTGGTAATGCGATCCGGCCCTCAAAACGATTTAGCCTGGATCGGCCGGAACCGGGCGACGGCTGGCACGTTGGTTCCGCTTCATCTGCCTTGAGGAGGGTGAAGATGACCGACGTCATGGCAAGACCACACCAGTTGATCGCGAGCGATCGGGTCGAAGGCACCGCGGTACGACGCCCGAACGGACACAGGATCGGCCACATCGAACGGCTGATGATCGACAAGATCAGCGGCAAGGTGTCCTACGCGATCCTCAGCTTCGGCGGGTTCCTCGGCATGGGAACCAATCTGCTTCCGTTGCCCTGGGCGCGCCTCAGCTACAGCACGAAATTCGAAGCCTATGAGCTCGACATCGACGATGAAGAGCTCCGACGCGCGCCGTCATTTCGCGTCGACAAGGATTTCGACTGGGGCGATCGCTCGCAGGAAGCGGAGCTGCACCGCTACTACGGCATACCGCCGTATTGGGGCGGATTCTGATAGCTTACGTTTTCCGTTCGCGATGCGGCAAATTGAATTTATGCGGAACAGTTGCCGAAGTGTTGGGTTTTCCCGGTGTGCTTTCTTGAAACTGAGGAGAACCCCAATGTTAGCGAAATACATGATGGCCGGTTTGGCTGGTTCCGCGTTGCTGGCGAGTGTGGCGTTTGCGCAGACGCCAACCGCAACCACCGATCGCGCCAACATGGCGCCGGCCGCCGCATCCAACTCTTCGTTCCAGGGAACCTGGCGCGCGTCGAAAGTCGTCGGCCTTAGCGTCTATAACGAGAACAATGAGAGCCTCGGCTCGATCAACGATCTCCTGACCGACAAGAGCGGGAACATCAAGGCGGTCGTGCTCGGCGTCGGTGGCTTCCTCGGCGTCGGCGAGCACCTCGTTGCCGTGCCCTTCGACAAGATCAAATTCGTCAATGAGCCGGTAGCCTACACCGGCGCATCGGCGAACCGGCCGGCGGCATCGACCACGACGGGTGCTGCGACCACCAACACCGCGCCGGCTTCGACGGCGACCACGTCGAAGCCCAATCCGTGGTATCCGGATCACGCGGTCTACAACGCCACCAAGGACGAGCTGAAGGCGATGCCGGAGTTTAAATATTCAACCTGAGGCGACGTCTGAATCAATTCGTTAATTAGAAACGCGCCCGGTTTTCGCCAGGCGCGTTTTATTTTCGATTGTGTCGTACGATCATAGCTTATCGTGATGCCCTGTGCCTTCTGCACGGGGTCGGCTCAAGGCCGCCACCGGATCGGGTTGGAAGAGGATAGTCTAGGCTCGCCTGCTCACGAAGCGACCCGGTGGGCAACGGCCCGAACTGATCCATCGTCCCGGCGAAGGGACTTCTCTTCGAGAAGGCCTGGTGTCGTGACCCGCCCGAAATCTGTTGCGCGCTCTCCTTGCAACCGCGGCTGCAAGTGCTTTCGTGTTTTTTGTACCTGATTGTTATTGTTGAAGGCTTATTGTTGAAGACTTGGGTAGAGGCCGCCGTTTTAGCCGCCTTCGGATCGGCCCGCAAAGCCGGCTTTTGAGCAAACTCATTCTCACCGGGTCCCGGATTCACCTTCCGGTGGCGATAGCGCGATGTTAGGCTTGTCGGTGGCAGGAGCACCCTGCGTCCTGCCTCATACCGAACGGGAGGACGACATGCCTGAGAGCGTCTACAAAGTCATTGAACTGATCGGTACCAGCAAGGAGTCCTGGGAAAAGGCGGCGGCAGTCGCCGTCAGCCGGGCTGGAAAATCCCTGCGGGAGCTTCGCGTCGCCGAAGTAGTCAAGCTCGATTTGCAACTGGATGCCAAGGGCGAGATCGAAGCCTACCGCGCCAAACTCAACGTTTCCTTCAAATTCGAGGGTACGTGAAGTGATGGGACCGTCATCGCACGATGGCGGTGACCGGAAGATGCGAGCTATTGCGAGGCTCGAAGGGTGACGGCGGGTTTCTGCCGTCCATCCTTCGAAGTCGTGGCCAGGGCAGGAGCGTCAATATTGCATGGGTTTCGAAACTAGCTGAATTTTGAAACGATCCGGCATCATTCGGAGAATACGAATGAAAACGATCACGGCCATCGCGGCAAACAAGCTTGGCAATTTTCTAACCAAGGATTTTCGCCGAATTTTCGGCGCTGCATGCGACAGCGACTATGCGGAGCGTATCGGCTCGGCGGCGCGGAGCACCATCGAATGTCTGGCCAGGAGCGACGCGCTTTACCACAATTACGAACACACGCTGCAGGTGACCATGGTCGGGCGCGACATTCTGCATGGAATGATGGTGCATCAACGATTGGAACCCGAGGACTATGGCCATCTGATTGCCGCCTGTCTGCTGCATGATATTGGCTACGTGCGCGGCGTCCTGACCGGCGATACCGAAACTGAATTCGTCATTGACACGGAGGGGACGAAAATCACGCTGCCTCGCGGCGCATCGGATGCGGCGCTTGCACCGTATCACGTCGACCGGTCAAAATTATTTGTATTCGAGCAATTCGAGAACTCTCCAATCCTCGACCCGGCGCGTGTTGCAGCGGCCATCGAGATGACGCGCTTTCCAGTCCCGGAGGATCGCGAGGAGGCAAGCGATCTGGAGCCGAAACTGGTCCAGGCCGCCGATTTCATCGGGCAGCTTGGCGATCCGCTGTACGCGCGGAAAGCAAATGCGCTGTATTGGGAATTCGAGGAGATCGGGACCAACAGGCAACTTGGCTATTCGTCGCCGGCCGACATTGTTGAAAGATACCCGGCCTTTTTCTGGGAAAGCGTCTCGATGCACCTTGAGGACGGGATAAAATACCTGAACATGACGGCCTCGGGCCGGCAATGGATCGCCAACCTCCACCATCATGTGCTCTGCGCGGAGCGTGACCAGCGCCTGATGGGACCGCAGGGCTGAACCGGGTAGGGCGCGCGTTACAAGCCCGGCAGGGCCGTAAGGGTGACATTGATCGCACCGCCGGCTTCGGCGATCACGCGCAGCGTTTTTGAATCGAAGGCGAGGTCGGCAAGGCGCAGGCTGGTGATTTCCGCCGCCACCCGCACGCCATCCTCGTTCTTCTGGAAGTCCGCGATCGCGGCGGCGATCTTCTTCTGCGCATTGGAGGCGAACGGCTTGAGGTCGATGGTGGCCTTGTCCGCCAGTGCCTTTTGCAGATGCGGCACGGCCGCGCGCGCCGCGGCACCCAGCAGCCCGAACGCGGCTTCGGATTCGACGGCGAGTTCGACGTCGGTCAGTCGCAAAGTCTGCTGCGTCTGATCGAGCACCGGCTTGCCCCAGATATGCACCTGGGCCTCGCCGCCCAAGCCGAACAAGCTCTTCTTCTCCTTGGCGTTGACCAATAGCGAGATCAAAAGCCGGTCGCCCGATGCCGCGACATTGGCGCGCCTGACGGTGACGTCGACGGAGCCCGAACCATCCTCTGGAAAGGTCCGGCCGGCGAACTGCGCCTCGACGATCTTGTTGATGTCGGTGAAAGGCATGTCGATCGGCACGCCGATGGCAACACGGCCTGGCGTCGGGGGGACGAGGTCGAGCGTTGCGGGAAACGGACAGTCGGGTTTGGTCTGCGCCGGCGTGATGCGGGTTTCCGCCTCGATGCCGAGCGTCAGCGTGACCGCCGATGCATCGATGCGCGGCTGCGCGGCGACCGCGCGGGTCGGCCGCAATTCCAGCCAGAGCGGCGGCAGCGAGGAGGCCGCGCCGGTGCCCTGCAGCGGGATCGAGCGGCAGATCTTGGACCATTGCGCGCGCGCGTTACGCTCGAACGCGGGGTCGTTGCTGATCCGCGCCTGTACGGCGGCGAGTTGATCGCTGACCGTCTTGTCGATCAGCGGCTTGACCTGCGCCGGCACGTTGACGCGCGCACCCGCCACCGAAAGGTTGGTGTCGCCCAAGGTTACCTGTGCGGCCAGGTTCGGTTCGATGCGCCAGTTGGCGGCCAGTTTTGGTCGCGCGGTGATCAGGACGTTGCCCTTGATCTCGGCATTGGCATTGAGCGACTTGATGTTGACGCTGCCGATCTGCTTGGCGACGTTGCCGCCGAGCAGGCTGCCGAGCGCATCGCCGACCGCGCCCGTTGCCTTCGCCGATAGCGAGCCGGTCACGTTCAGCGTGCCCGTCAGCGGCGTCGCCAGCGACAGCACCTCCGGGGCGCCGGTGGCGGAGATCGGTCCGCGCGAGGCGGTCCAGCCGATGTCGGCGTTCTGCAGCACTTGCGTCGCCGGATTGTCGGCCTTGCCCGCGAAGGTGCGCGGCGCGGCGCGATCGGCGGCGTCGCGAATGGCGGCAACCGCGATCGCGACCGGTACGATGATGCTGGAGTTGCGCGGGGCGGGCGGCAGCGGCGGCAGTTCGACAAGCACCGGCGCGGTGACCGTGCCGCCTGGCGACAGCCAGTCCATCGCCTTCAGGCTGACGAAAAACGAGACCGCGACCACCGTGATCCCGAGCAGGATGGTCTTGAGACGCATCGTCCCCCCGGATTGATTCCGCGGGAGTCTACAGGGCAGGTTTTGCGCGCGCCATCCCGCCGGGGCATAGGCACGGTTACAGTTTTGTCATCTCAACACGAAAATGGCGCGGATCCCGCGCCATTTCTGATTGCAAAGCTGTCGTCCTGGGCGCGCAATTTAACCGCGCTTGCCGTTGATATTGTCGGCGCGGCGGTCCATCGGCAGCACGATCACCTTGGTGCCGACATTGACCCGCGAATAGAGATCGGTGACGTCCTCATTGGTGAGACGGATGCAGCCGGACGAAACGCGAGTGCCGATGGTCTGCGGCGCATTGGTGCCGTGGATACGGTAGATGGTGCCGCCGAGATACATCGCGCGGGCGCCGAGCGGATTGCCGGGGCCGCCGGCCATTTGGCGCGGCAGATAGGGCTGGCGCGCGATCATTTCCGGCGGCGGGGTCCAATCCGGCCACTCCGCCTTCTTGGTTACCGACTGTACGCCCGACCAGGTAAAGCCGTCGCGGCCGACGCCGATGCCGTAGCGGATCGCCCGGCCGTTGCCGAGCACATAATAAAGATAGGTATTGGGGGTATCGATAACGATGGTCCCGGGCGCCTCGCGGGTGGCGTAGCTGACGATCTGGCGCTTCAGCCGCGCCGGCATCTCGACCACGGTGCCTTCGTCCTCCGACGGCGCAGCCTGCACCGGCGGCGGCGCGGCTTGAATCGGCGGTGTCAGGATGAACGGAAACAGCGGCAGCGGCGAAGCCGTGGCGGCGCCGGTAAATGTGACCGCGCCGATCGCCAGCGCGGCAAAGGCGGCCGCTCGGCGGGAATGGCGCGTGAGTGCTTCCAAATTGAACATGGCTCGTCCCCCCTGTCTGATCGCTGTCGCACCCGTTCGGCGCGTTGTTATCTGCTTGGGTACGGGACAAAGGTTTCAGGACGTTTGCGCCAAAACCCGAAAACGGTTTCGTCGGGGTAAGGAATTGTTTCGTCGCGGTTTCGTGGGAACCCAATGTTAGGCAAGCGTGCTCGCCAAAGGGATGGGGGCGCCTCCACCGACGGTGCCCGAAGATGCCTGCGGCAACGGGGCACCATCCGTAGATGCGACAGCATCCTTCGCGCGCTCCCTGCGCCCCCAGAGTGGAAACCCGCAGGCCTTGAATGCGCGACTACGCGTCGGAGCGAACCCTTACATAGGATCCGGGCGCGTCTTCGATGACGGACAGGCCCTCGCCGGGCGTCCGGGCAGCAACTTGTCCACCTGAGAACTGCGTCACCCACTCGTTCCAGTGGGGCCACCACGAACTCCGGCGCTCGGTCGCGGTCTTGAACCATTCGTCGGCCGTCGCGGAATTCGACGTATTCGTCCAGTGGCCGTATTTCGAGCCGGGTGCGCTAATCACTCCGGCCATGTGGCCGGACGCCGAGAGCACAAACTCAACCGGACCGCTATAGAGTTGCGTCGCCCGATAAGCCGATTTCCAGGGTGCGATATGATCTTCCTTTGTACCCAGGATAAATGTCGGCGTCGTAATCTTGCGCAGATCGATTGGCGTGCCGTCGAGAGTGATGCCTCCAGGCTTGGCCAGATTGTTCTCCTTATACATGTTGCGCAGGTAGAACGAGTGCATGGCCGCGGGCATGCGCGTCGCGTCCGAATTCCAGTATAAAAGATCAAATGGAACCGGCTCCTTGCCGAGCAGGTAGTTGCCGACGACGAACGACCAGATGAGATCGTTCGCGCGTAACATGTTGAACGAGGTCGCCATGTCCTGCGCATCGAGGTACCCCTGCTCGTTCATGCGTGCTTCGAGCGCCGCGAGTTGCTCGGTGTCGATGAAGACCGACATGTCGCCGGACTCCACGAAATCGACGAGCGTGACGAAATAGGTCGCGCTCTTCACGCGATCGTCGCCTTTCGCCGCCAGATAAGCGAGCGTCGATGCGAGCAGCGTTCCGCCAAGACAATATCCGACGCAATTCACCGCACGCTCGCCAGTGGCTTTCTCGACAGCCGCCATCGCCGCGATAGCGCCCTCGCGCATGTAGTGCTCGAAGCTCTTGTCTCGCAGGCGTGCGTCCGGATTGATCCAGGAGATGACGAAGACCGTGTTCCCCTGTTCGACACACCAGCGGATGAACGAATTCTTTGGCTGGAGATCGAGGACGTAGAATTTGTTGATCCACGGCGGAATGATCAACAGAGGCGTTTTGCGTACGTGGTCGGTCATCGGCGCGTACTGGATGAGTTGGATCATCTCGTTCTGGAAAACGACCTTGCCCGGCGTCGTCGCAATATTTTCGCCGAGCCGGAACGCATCCATATCCGTCATCGTAACGCTGAGGCGGCCCTTTCCGCGCTGCAGATCGTTGAGCAAATTCGTCAGGCCGCTGAGCAGGTTCTCGCCACCGGTCTCGAACGTCTTCGATAGCACTTCAGGGTTTGTCGCCGCGAAATTCGACGGCGCCAATGCGTCGACGAATTGCTTCGTGTAGAATTCGACCTTCCTGGATGTCTCCTCATCAAGCCCCTTTACGCCGCGGACGGCAGAGAGGATTGCGCGAGCGGAAAGAAGATAACTGTCGCGGATGTAGCTGAATATGGCGTTATCGGCCCATTCGGGGTGCCTGAAGCGTTTGTCCGGCGCGTTGGCCGGCGGTGGCTCGCCGCCAAGCAGATGCCGCAATGTCCGCGCCCACAGGCTGACGCTCTGTTCCCAAAGCTCGATCTGCGCGCGCGCCACCGGCCGCGGATCTGCCATCAGCCTGGTTGTCAGTTCAAAGAAGGCTTGACCGATTTGGGCTGGATCGCCCATGCCGATATTGGCGACGTCCGGCCGGTCTGTGAGGAATCCCTGTACGGCAGCCTGGCTCTTGGTCGCCAGCGTCTGAAATCGTTCTGCCAGAACAGCCGGATCCAAAGGCGCAGCCATTTTGTTGTCGTTTGTCATGGCAGCTACTCCCTTTCTCGTCCCCCCATATGCGGGCCGGCGATCGATCTGCCGCCTTCTCGCTGCGCCATGCCGGTGCCAGCTCTGACATGTTACCCGCTTGAGCCCGAATTGGAATATAAAGAGATGAGTGACCAGGGCGTTCCGGTCTGAACACTACCTCTCAGCGCGGCTCAGCATGATCCACTGGACCGCCACGATTCAGGCGGCCCATCCTCTGCCGCTGTCACCATGGCGCCTTCGCCGACCCCATTACCTCCGAACAGGGACGATAACCGACATCAAGCCGATCATTGACGATCCATCGAGATAATGAATTCAACCGGATCATCGGGTTTCACGCCGGGAGGGATGACTGCGCCACCGGTCTGCAGGTCACTCCATTGCAGCGGACCGTGGACGCCGTTGAGGATCGAGGACCACGCGCTTCTTCGATCTTTCGACCCGCACTTCCATGAAGCTCTGGAAGAAGGGTGCGCGGTTGAAATCGAAGATGCCGGAAAATGCCTCAACGCTGAACGGCCAGGCATTGAACCACTTTATCCAGTACCAGAACGGCTGCTTCCATAGCGGCATCTCGGCATTCATCTTGGCGCGAAGGTGGTCGGTCCTCGGGTAGAACGCCCAGTCCGCTGCAGCAGGCTCCTTCGGAAAGTCGAGGGCCGTGCCGATGCTGAGGTAGGCTCCGCCGCCGCCATTGACGAAGTGGTGCATCACCCGCTCGGGGCCGTCGCCGACGATGTTTTCCCGGTAATATTCAAAGTCGTGCGTATCGCCGGCCATGGCGATCTTGACGTTGCGGGTCGCCAGCAGCCGATAGAGCGCAGCGAACTTTTCCGAAGATTCGGCGACGTCCTGGCCTTCGGCAGTCGGCGGGATGTCGTGGCCGCCCGCGAAACGTGGATGGCCGACAATGGCCATGAGTGAATTTACCGCGACTTCGATCGAGGGCTCGCTCGATCCACGCCAGTTGTCGCTCGTCCACGGTGCGCATGATGCCGGTGTCAATCGCAAGCAGAGCAAAATCATCGGTCTGCAATTCGAAAAAGGGCGCCCGCTGGATCCCGACATTGACGGCGTATAGCCGGCGTAAACGCGCTGCGTGCGCCATAAGATTGTCGATGCGGCGCGCGTTGGTGCCGGTCAATCCCAGATCGGCTTCGACCCGGGCTTCTATTGCGCTGCGCGCCGCCTTGGGTTCGAGAAAGTTCGCGTTGAAGCTTTCGAGCGCGTCGAACCAGTCATGATTGCCGGGGATCGCATAAACCGGCTTTGCGAACCCCTGGAACGGGAGATAGAACTTGGCTTCATAGTCTTCGATGGCGCCGGCCGGATAGATGACGTCCGAAGAGATCACGAGAAACTTTACGTCATCGCTCTGTCCGAGCTTCAGATAGCGCGAGGCCAGCGAATATTGGGAAGCGTCGCCTTCGCCGGGATCGCCGATGACGAGGAAGCTGAAGTCGCCATTTCCCGCAGTGCCCCGCGGATCGATCCGAAACAGCTCATCGCCGCCGCCATAGGCGCGCGCCACGGCATCGATCATGCTGGCGCGCCACGGGTCGACCCGTAATTCCGTCAGCTTCTGATAGATGCCCGTCGCCCAGCTTTCAGTGTTGAAGTACCAGCTGAACCCCCAGATCGGATTGAACGCCACGAAGAAGGCAGTCACCGGCAGGCCGAGCCGCAGCAGCAGGATCAGCGCGAACGGCAGCGAGCGGCGCGCCTCCCGCAGGCGCGAGCTGAAGCCGAACCGGGCATCCAGCCATCGACGCATCAGCCGGTCGGCCACCGGGTTCACCCGTGCAGCCCCTTGCTCCGCATCCAGGCGCAGTGACCATGCCAGGCGTTCGACCGGTCTTGTCAGGCGACGCCAGGCCAGGCGCGCTGGAAGCATGAGCACCATGGCGAAGACGAGCGTCATGAGAGCGTCTCCGACCGTGGCAACAAATGGCGAAATGCGGCCGAGCATGTCATCGGTTAGCGGCATCCGGCCGGCATGGATCGCCAGGAACACGATCCCGAGCGTGGACATCCACAACAGATCGGCGGCGCGCACGAAGTGCGACCCGCTGTCGGTCTCGGAACGCAATCGGGCAAAACTCTCGTTCGCGGGAACACGAAGTCCCGGGTCCGGGTGAACATTCAAAAGTTTGGCGGCCGTATCGGGCGCAACCGATTCGTCCTGGACCATCAGCAGCCGCCACCCGGCCGCGACAATGTAGACGCCGATGATGATACCAATGGCCTGAACGACGCCGATGAAGCGACTGAGATACCAAATCGCCGCCGCGCATCCGAGATCGACGAGGCCGTTGAACAATAACGGGAGACGGTCCGGACCCGACCTGCGCCATGCGGCAATGATTTTTCCAATTCCATCGACGGTCAGAATTGCAATCAGCAGGATAAACAATCCGCGGTCGACGAGGCTTGAGCTGAGCAGCAGGACGTTTCCGGCGAGAAATGCAAGCGCGCTTGGCAGATAAGCACTCGCTCTGCTGCCTTGCGGCGATGTGAAAGCGATATAGGCCTCTGCAATTCCCAATGCGATCAGAGGAAGCCCGAGAAGCGCAAGTGACCATCGACCGGCTACCAGCGGCGTCGTCAGGGCCAGGACTCCCAACCCAATCAAAAGAGCGCCAGCGATGCGTTTCTTGACGGCTGCAGAAACCAACGGCATCGGCATCTATCCGTGTTCAATCGGACGCGTGCGTTTTGACGAAGCCTTTATTGGAAAGGCCGGCTGGTCAAGGTGTCCGGCTATGCTCCCAAGGGGGCTTGCATAAGCAGGCTCGTTTCGACGGGGGCGACGTCTGCTCGCCGGCATCGTCAACTCGACCGCCTGCGTCCGAAAAGTGCCCCCAACCGGCTTTTCGCCCTTACTTGTCCAGGCCGAAGGGATCGTCGACCGAATGGGCCGGCTGGGTAAACCAGCGGGCGCCGGTTTCGGTGATGACCATGTGGTCTTCGAGGCGCACGCCGAATTCGCCGTAGATGCAGATGGTCGGCTCGTTCGAAAACGTCATGCCGGGTCTCAGCACGGTCTTGTCGCCCTTCACCAGATAAGGCCATTCGTGCACGTCGAGGCCGATACCGTGGCCGGTGCGGTGCGGCAGGCCTGGTGTCGCATAGCCTGGCCCGAAACCGCCGCCGTTGATGACCCCGCGGGCGGCGATGTCGATGTCCTCGCAGCGGTTGCCGGGCTTGGCGGCGGCGAAGCCCGCCGCCTGCGCCGCCTTCTCCAGGTTCCAGACGTCGCGCTGGCGCTGGGTCGGTTCGCCGAACACGTAGGAGCGCGTGATATCGGAAAGGTAGCCATCGACCGGCGCGCCGGTATCGATCAGGATCATGTCGCCGTCTCTGAGCGTTTGCGGATAGGGCACGCCGTGCGGATACGCCGAGGCTTCGCCGAACAGCACCGCGTTGAAAGGCGGATCGCCTTCCGAGCCGAGCTTGCGGTGCGCGGCGGTGAGGAAGGCCTGCACTTCGGTGGTGGTGATGCCTTCGCGCATGATGCGGGCGGCGGCCTTGTGGGCTTCGAGGGTGATGTTCTTGGCGGTCTGCATCAGCGCGATTTCGTGCTCGGACTTGATCATGCGGCAGCCGGCGGTGACGTCGATCGAGTTGATGAAGGTGTAGGCGTTGCCGGCGCGGCGCAGTCCGTCGAAGGTGAAGAATGGCGTGGCCTCGTCGACGGCGATGGTGCCTGAGGGATAGCCGAGTGCGCGCACGGTCTCGGTCACGACAGCGGTCGGATCCTCGTCCTCTTCCCAGACGGCGATCTTTTCGCCGAACGAGATCATGGTCTTCAGCTTCTCGACCTCGAATGCCGGTGAGACATAGACGATGTCGCCTTTGGCCGGCAGCACCGCGCTGTGCATGCGCTCGGTGCGGCGGAATTTCAACCCGGTAAAATAGGTCATGCTCGAGGAGACATCGAGATAGAGCGCGTCGATGCCCTTCTCGCGCATGATCGCCTGGGCGCGGGCGATGCGCCGCAGCCGCTCGTCGACGCCGATCGGCGGCACGTCGCCGCGCATGTTCTTGATGGCGGCGAGTTCCGCCTCCGCTGTCGATCCGCCGACCCCAACCGTCATACCAAGTCCCTTTCAATCATCATCGCCGGAACCGGCGCTGTACCAGGATGTTTGCCGTCGCCGTCAGCGTAAGCGTTGCGGTCATCAGCACGAACGCGACCGAAGCGCCGAACGGCCAGTTGTTGAGCTGAAACTGTCCGTAGACCAGGGGCCCCATCATCTTGAACTTGGGACCGCCGAGCAGCACCGGTGTCGCATAGGCGTTCATGCCGAGGATGAAGGTCAGGATGGTGCCGGCGAGGATGCCCGGCAGCGACAGCGGCAGCAGCACGCGGCGGAACATCGTCATCGGGCCGGCGCCGAGACTGAAGGCGGCTTCCTCGACATTGCGGTTGATGCCTTCGATCACGCTCTGCAGCGTCAGCACCATGTAGGGCAGATTGACCGCAATGATGCCGGCAACGACGGCGCTCTCGGTAAACATGATCTGCATCGGCTCGGTGATGACGCCGAACTGCATCAGGGTGACGTTGAGAAATCCCTTGGAGCCGAACAGCGTCATCCAGCCGGCCGCGCGCACGGCGTTGCCGACGAACAGCGGCAGCACCACCAGCATGATCAGCACATTCTTGAACCGCGACTGGGTGCGCGCCAGCACATAGGCGAGCGGCAAAGCCCATGACGAGGCAGGCGAGGGTGCAAAGCGCGGCCACGCGCAACGTCGTCCACAGCACGCCGGTGTAGTAGGGATCGGCGAAGAACTTGACGTAGTTGTCCAGCGAGAACGTCTCCACCATCATGCGCCGCGGTTCGAACCGATTGAAGCTGTAGCGGAACAGGATCGCCAGCGGCACCAGGAGACCGGCGGCCACGAACACCGTCGCCGGCCCGACCAGCGTCGTGGCCGAGAGCAGCGACGTCGGCCTCTCGTCTGACTGGAATTGCGCTGGAGCGGTCGCGGCCATCGATTATTTCGCCAATTGTCTTCCTCGCCCCTCGAAGGGGGAGTGAATGCTTTCCGGCCTGTTGAGTGTCGTGCGGGGGATGGAGCGTGATCGATGCCCGCTTCAGCTCTTCAGCACCTTGTCCCACCATTCCTTGAACGTGACGTCGTTCTTGTTCATGTAGTCGTAGTCGAGATCGACGAGTTTCTTGATCTCGTCGGGGGTGAAGCCGATGCGTGTGTTGAGCTCGGGCGCGACCACAGCGTTGCTGACGGTCGGATTGTAGCCCATGTCGACGGCGAATGCTTCCTGCGCGCTCTTTTCCAGCATGGCGTCCAGATAGGCGTAGGCGCCGTCCTTGTTAGGCGCGTTTTTCGGGACGACGAAGCCCGAGATGTAGGCGAGCGTGCCTTCGGTGGGAGCAATGGCGGTCACGGGAATGCCCGCGTTCTGCCATTGCACGACGCGCGCCTTCCACATCACGCCGGTGCCGAATTCCTCCGACTTCAGGCCCTGGGCGAACGCCTCATTGGTCGGATAAATCCGCATGCCGGCCTTCTTGCATTCCAGCAGCAGTTTCTGGCCGGGCTCGATATCGTTGACCTTGCCGCCGGCGGCGAGCGCCGCGCAGACCAGGGTGTATTGGTATTGGATATCGATGATGCCGAGCTTGTTGCCGTGCTTTGGATCGAACACGTCCTTGTAACTGACGGGCGCCGTCGGGATCAGCTTCGGATTATAGACGCCGACCTTGCCCGAATAAATGTGGCCAACGCCGTAGGGATACTTCATCGTCGGCAGCAGGTTGCCGGCGTTCTTGAGCTTGCCATAGTCGATCGGCAACACGGTGCCGGCGTCCTGCATCTGGAACATGTTGAGTGCCGAAAGACCCTGCACATCCGTGGTGCCGCGCGGCAGCCGCTGTTCGGCGAGCATTTTCGAGCGCCGCTCGGGATCGCCGGCCTGATCCTGCACCACCTCCCAGCCGTCCTTGATCAGGATCGGCACCTCGATATTCTTGTTGAGCAGGCGGGCGTAGTCGCCGCCCCAGGTGCCGACAACGATGCGGCCCTTCGCCTGCGCCGATGCCTTGCGCGGCAGGCTGACGGTGCCGGCCAGCGCTGCTGCGCCGAGCAGGACTTCGCGGCGGGATTTCGATTGGGTCATGGTTGGTGCCTCCGGGTGTTGACTGGTTGGCAGGGAAGTCATGATTGGAAGACGCGGCCGGTCGATTTGCTCCAGCCGATATGGACCTGTTGTCCGATCACCGGCAGCGGCTGTTCCGGCCGGTTCTGGATCTGCACGATGACGCGTTCCTGCGGCGTCAGGCGGATGTGCAGATCGACCTGTGATCCGAGATAGGAAATAAATTCCACCGCGCCGGGAAAGCTGTTGTCCATCGCCGGCGCGGCAGTAGCGGTCAGCGCCAGACGCTCTGGGCGCAGCGCCAGCGAAGCGCTGCCGGCGCCGGTCGCCTCGCAGGCGACCACGAGGCCGCCGGCCGAGACGAAGCGCCCGGGGCCTTCCATGCGGCCATCGATGAAGGTGGAGCGGCCGACGAAATCGGCGACGAATTTTTCCGCAGGACGTTCGTAGAGATCCTGCTGCGACCCGATCTGGCGAATCCGGCCCTCGCTCATGACGACGAGGCGGTCGGCCATGGTCAAGGCTTCCTCCTGGTCGTGGGTCACCATCACGGTGGTCAATCCGAGCTTGCGTTGCAGTTCGCGGATTTCGACGCGCACGTCCTGGCGCAGCTTCGCGTCGAGATTGGACAGCGGTTCATCGAGCAGCAGCACATCGGGCCGGAACACCAGCGCACGGGCCAGCGCCACGCGCTGCTGCTGGCCACCGGACAATTGCCGCGGCAGCCGGTCGCCGAGATGATCGAGCCGCACCAGGCGCAGGGCCTCAGTGATCTTCGGCGCCATCTCGGCCTTCGTTATCTTGCGCATCTCGAGGCCGAAGGCGACGTTCTCGGCCACCGTCATGTGCGGAAACAGCGCGTAGCTCTGGAACACGAGGCCGGCGTTGCGCTTCCAGGGCGGCAGGCGCCGTAATGTCGCGTTCGCCGAGATGCACGCGGCCGGCCGTCGGCTCGATGAAGCCGGCGACGATGCGCAGGGTCGTGGTCTTGCCGCAGCCGGAGGGACCGAGCAGCACCAGGAACTCGCCATCGGCAATGTCGAGCGACACGTCATCGGCGGCCTTGAAGTCGCCGTAGCGCTTGGTGATGCCGGTCAATTGCAGGCGGGCCATCGTCAGACCACGCGGCCGATGTTGACGAAGCGATCGGTCAGCAGCATGGCTGCGCCGATAAACAGGATCTGCAGCACCGACACCGCTGCGATGGTCGGGTCGATCTTCCATTCGAGGTATTGCAGGATCGCGATCGGCAGGGTGGTGCGGCCGGGACCGACCAGAAACAGACTCATTTCCAGATTGCCGAACGAGGCGATGAAACCGAACAAGGCCGCCGCGACAATACCCGGCAAGATCGCGGGCAGGGTGATGCGCCGGAACGTGGTCAGGCGGTTGGCGCCGAGGCTTTGCGCCGCTTCCTCGACCGCGCGATCCATGCCGACAAGGCTCGCGGTGATCAGGCGCACCGTCCAGGGTATCGCGATCAGGACGTGACCGGCGACCAGACCGCCGAGCGAACCGAGGATGGGCCAGCCGGTCGCGATCTCGGCTTCGACATGGAAGACATAGAGCGCGATGCCGAGCACGATGCCCGGCACGATCAGCGGCAGCAGCAGCAGATTGTTCACTGCCTCACGTCCGGCGAAGCGCCCCCGCACCAGGCACACCGCGGCAGGCACGCCGATCGCAAGCCCGATCGCCGTCGAGACCATGGCGACCTGCAGGCTGAGGAGAAATCCATTGACGAACCTGTCATTGCCGGGAATGGCGCGAAACCATTTCAGCGAATAGCCTTCCGGCGGAAACGACGGAATTTCCTGCGCGAAGAATGCCAGCCAGATCACGAAGAACATCGGCAGCAGGATGTAGGCCAACGATACGCCGGCCGCTATTCGAAGCGCCATGCGGCCGACGATGCGTGATGAGGTCCATGCGGGTACGACGGTCAAGATCGCCTCTCTGCGAGCGCCCGCGCTCAGTTCAACAGATTCTTGTGCAAGTGACCTGCCTTCATGATCACGGAAAGATGTTTGCCCTGATCGCCCAGCAGCGCAAGGTCTTTGAGCGGATTGCCGTCGACGACGATGACGTCGGAAAAAGCGCCGGGCTGCAGGGTGCCGACCTTGCCCGGCATGCGCAGGACCTCGGCGCCGATCGTGGTCGCCGAGCGGATGATCTCGATCGGCGAGACCACTTCCTGGCGGATGGTGAACTCCCTCGACTGATCCCAATGCAATTCGCCGAGCAGATCGCTGCCATAGGCGACCGGGATGCCGTGGCGCTTGCAGATTTCCAGCGACTTCAGTCCGCCCTGCAGCACGATCTCGTTCTTGGCGAGGCTTTCGCCGGTCATGCCCCACTGGGCGGCACGCTCTTTCATGGCGTAGTAAGTGACGAGGTTCGCCACCAGGTACATTCCTTTTCCCGCCATCGCCGCGGCGCTGGAATCGTCGATGAGATTGCCGTGTTCGATGGTGCGGACGCCGAGCCGCGCGGCGCGGGTGATGGCCTCCGCCGAATAGGCATGGGCGCAGACATAGCGGCCGAAGGCGGCAGCCTCTTCCACCGCCGCACTGACTTCGCCATCGGAAAATTGCAGGCTGTCGAGCGGATCGTAGGGCGATGCGACGCCGCCGGACATCATGATCTTCACATGGTCGGCGCCCTGGCGCATCTGCTCGCGCGCGGATTTGCGGACTTCATCGACGCCATCGGCGATGGCGGACTTGAATTGCAGGCCGTTGCAGCAGACGCATTCGCCGCCCCAATTGGTGCGCCGGCGTGAATCCGAATGGCCGCCGGTGGGTCCGATGGACTGACCGGCGATATAGAGCCGTGGACCGGTGATATGTCCGGTTTCGATGGCGGTCTTGATGCCCCAGTCGGCGCCGCCGGTGTCGCGCACGGTGGTGAAGCCGCGGTCGAGCATGGCGCGCAACCGCGACGCCGCGCGCGCGGTAATCAGGGTCAGCGGCATCGCCTCCATGAAGCGGACATTGACCTCGCTGTGGATGGCGTGGACGTGGCTGTCGATCAGTCCCGGCATCAGCGTGCGCTTGCCGCAGTCGATCACATCAGCCTCGGCCGCCTTGATCGGCGTCTCGCTGAGCTCCTTGACGGTGCCGCCCTCGACCAGCAGCTGATACCCGCCACGGAGCTCGCCGAACGAGGGTTCGAGCAGTTCGAAATTCCTGAACAGGATTTGCTGGGACATCGGCGAGCTCAGGACAGCCGGTTCTTGTGAAAGCGCCCAGCCTTCATGATGACCGACAGGTGGCGGCCTTGCTCCTGAAACAGCCTCAGGTTCTTGAGCGGGTTGCCGTCGACGACGAGCAGATCGGCAAACGCGCCCGGCTTCAGGCAGCCGATCTTGCCCTCCATGCGCACGACCCTGGCGCCGATCGTGGTGGCCGAACGGATGATGTCGGCCGGCGACAGCACCTCGGCGCGCAGCGTGAACTCGTCCGACTGCGCCACCTGCAACTGGCCGAGCAGATCGGTGCCGTAGGCGACAGGGATGCCGTGACGCTTGCAGATTTCGAGCGACTTCAAGGCGCCCTCGATGACGAGGTCGTTCTTGGCCAGCATATCCGAATTCATGCCGTATTCGGCCGCGCGCTTCTTCATCTCGAAATAGGTGACGAGATTGGCGACCAGGAACATGCCCTTCTCGGCCATCAGCTTGGCCGAGGCATCGTCGATCAGATTGCCGTGCTCGATGGTGCGTACGCCGGCGTTGGCCGCGCGCGTGATGGCTTCCGGCGTATAGGCGTGCGCGCAGACATAGCGGCCGAAGGCGTGCGCCTCCTCCACCGCCGCTTCCACCTCCCCCACCGAGAACTGCAGGCTGTCGAGCGGATCGTAGGGCGAGGCGACGCCGCCGGACATCATGATCTTGACCTGGTCGCAGCCCTGGCGCATTTCCTCGCGCACCGCACGGCGAACTTCGGAAACGCCATCGGCGATGCCCATCGAGAAAGCCAGCGCGTTGCAGCACTGACAGCGTGCACCCACGTCGGTGCGGCGGCGGCCGTCGCTATGACCGCCGGTGGGGCCGATCGCGCGTCCGGCGATGAACAGCCGCGGCCCAGGCAGCAGCCATTTGTCGGTCGCTTCCTTCAGGCCCCAATCGGCGCCGCCGGTGTCGCGCACGCTGGTGAAGCCGCGGTCGAGCATCTTGCGCATCAGTTCGGCGGCGCGCGCGGTCATCAGCGTCAACGGCACGCTTTCCATGTTGCGGATCACGACCTCGGACAGCACCACATGCACATGGCTGTCGATCAGGCCGGGCATCAGCGTGCGTCCGCCGCAGTCGATGATGTTGGCCTTGGCAAGCCTGATCGGTTCGGCCGAAACTTCCCTGATCGTGTCGCCTTCGACGATCAGTTCGTGGCCGCCACGCAATTCGCCGGCCTCGGGATCGAGCAATTCGAAATTTTTGAAATGGTAGACATCCATCGCCAGGTCCCCGATCGGTTGCGCCTGGATTGAATGTCCTACGCCGATTTGCTCGCGTCAACGTGCAAGCCATATGCCAACTTCGAGTGTGCGTTGCCGTGCTCATGCGGTCGGAGGAGGTGGATGCGTTGTTCAACCATGCGGCGAAGACATGATCGGGGGAGCACGCAAGGCGGCTTGAAGAGGTGTGGCCGGGCGAGGGCGACCAACCGATCGCCCGGCCATGTGGAGGCTATTTGTCAAAGGCCCCGTAGACGACATTTTTCAGCGCCACGCGGATTCTTCCGCGCTGCGAAACCGTCTGCGCCATGAAGACGACGAACATGTTTTCCTTCGGGTCGACCCAGAAGGTGGTGCCGCCCGCACCCGACCAGTTCATTTCGCCGACGGATCCTTCCGCAAAACTCACGCCGGCTTCGGTACGAATGGCAAAACCGAGCCCGAATCCGAAGCCGGGTCCGGGCAGATAATAGGGACCCGGCACCACGCCCGATCCCGGCCCGATATGGTTCGAGCCCATATAGGCGATGGTCTTGGGACTGAGATATCGCTTTCCGTCCAGCGTGCCGCCATTGAGCACCATTTGTGCGAACCGGGCATAGTCGCCGATCGTGGACACCATGCCGCCACCGCCGGACTCCCATTTCTGCACGACACGGGGATCGCTCATTTCGGCGTCGTTTCCGATCTTCCGGTCATTCGGAAACGGTTCGGCGACGAACGACTTCTTGGCCTGATCGGTGACGTAGAAGCTCGTGTCCTTCATGCCGAGCGGATCCAATAGCCGCTCCTTCTCGAACTCATAGAGCGATTTCCCGGAGACCACCTCGATCACCCGGCCGAGGATATCGACCGAATGGCTGTAATCCCAGGTCGTGCCGGGCTGGTAGACCAGCGGCAGCTTGGCCAGCCGTTCGGCAAACTCGGCATTGTCGACGTCGCCGGCAAACATGTGAGCGTCGACATAGGCCTTCTTGACCAATCCCTCGCCGAAGAAACCGTAGGTCAAGCCCGATGTGTGGCGCATCAGGTCCTGGATGGAGATCGGACGCTTGACCGGGACCAAGTCCAGTCCCATCGCGCCGTCCTCGCCCTTCCGCTCGACGCCCACTTTGACGTTGGCGAATGCCGGGATGTACTTCGACAACGGCTCGTCCAGTTGCAGCTTGCCTTCCTCCACCAGCATCATCGCGGCAACCGTGGTGATCGGCTTCGACATCGAATAGATGCGGAAGATGGTGTCGGTGGTCATCGGCTCCTTGGTGCCGGGATCGCGAACGCCGAAGCTTGAGAAATAGGCGGTCTTGCCGTTGCGCTGGATCATCATGAGGGCGCCTGGAATCTTGTTCCCGGCGATCTCGTTCTTGATGTAGGCATCGATGCGCGCGAGCCCCGCGCTCGCGAAACCCGTCTCCTCGGGCTTGGCGGTGAGCGGGCCTTCGGCGAACGCGCCGCAGTTGGTCACGAACAGCATTGCGGCGACGGCAACACCGCGAACGCGGATGAATGCGAGCATGCGAATCCTCCCTGATGTCGGATCTTGGCGTCCGAACGACCCCGGTTGCACCTGACGGCGACCGGTTGTCGATGAGTGTTGCTTGGCCCGATGTCGCTGACAAGGCCCATAGGGCAAAGGCGGTCGATCAGGAAACCTGGGCTAGCGGCGCGAAGCGGGCATTTGCCAAATCGGCGATGCCGGCCAGGTGCCTAAAGCGGGACGAGATTAGATTGAGCTGTAACGGCACTGGAAGTGCGCTCCCTCCCCCGCTTGCGGGGGAGGGTTGGGGTGGGGGGCCCTATGAGAATTCGGTGTGCGCAGGACGGGCGACGCGTGCCGCATCCGTGGCGCCGCATGGAAGACCTGCATTGCAAGTGAGGGCGTCGACTTCCGCTTCGCGTCGGATTCGTGCAGCCGCAAAGAAGCCCTTCGCCAGGGTGATTGGCGCGCTTTCACCGCGCGGTCAAATGGTGGCGTTGAATCCTGCGGTTACTGAACGTTCGTGATCGTCTTGATCCCACCGGTTTCCGTGGCGGAGAAGGTGATTTTGTCGCCAGCATGCAGCTTGTCCAGCGACAAGCCGTCCTGGGCTTTGAACTCTTCGGCCGCGGCGCCGGTATTCGCGCCGACGGTGCCGCTTTGCGTCCGCTGAATAGCGACAACACGATTGATCCGGTCAACCTTGGTGACCGTTCCCGTCAGCGCTTGTTGGGCCAAAGCCGTCGAGCTGATGAGGGTGAGGGCGGTCGTGCCAGCCAAAATGATCTTTGCGATTTTCATGGCAGTCTCCCGGTTTCCTAGAGATGCGCGATAAGTCGCGGCGGCCGGATTGGTTCCTGCGCAGAGGAACCCAGGGGGTCATCAAGGTTTTCTGTCGCCTCCCGAGCAATGGTTCCCAGATGGACGAACGCTGCTAGCGCACGGGCATCGGCGGTCGCGGTACCAGCTCGGCCTCCGGCTGAAGCGTGGTTTGCGGTTGCGATTCAGGTTGTCGCGGCACGTAAGGGGCCGCAGCTTGCGGCAACGGCGGCGCCGCTGCGGCTTGCGACAATGGGGGAGGAGCTGCCGGCGGCGGCAGGGGCGATATCGGTCTGCGCGCCGGCGCTGCGGCCCACTGCCGCGGCGGCACTGACATCCTGGGCCGCAGGTGATGCCCGGAAGGTGTGGTCACCGAAGCTCTCGCATCGTAAGCCCTGTTCTCCGAAGCCTTGGTCTCGGAAGCTTTGACCTCCGACGGCTTGCCCATGTCACGAGACATTTGCTGCTGGCTGGCCTTGAGCTGCCCGATCTCTTCCCTCAGGCTTGCGAGTTCACGCGCCATCGACTGCAGCGACTGCGCCGATTCCGGTGATGGCGCGGCGGCGGCCGGCGCGGTCTGCGTAAGAGCTGCCGGCTGCGGAGACGCGGCCTGCGGGGTGGATGCTTGAACGGCAGATGGACCCGGTTGCTCGGGGAGCCCCGATTTTGCCAGTGGCGGCGATGAAGTCAGGACGAACTGCGGCGCCCAACCCGCGACCATCTGTTTGACCGCCTCGCCGTAGGCCTGCCAAACGATGCCCGCGACACCGATGCACACTGCCAACACGAAGCCAATGAAGCCGCGTATCGCCCGCGTGCCCATCGACCGGTCGCCTGCGACCTGGACCTTGTTGATGGGAGCAGCGCGAAACGTCTTATCGACCGGTAGAACCGATGGGCCAACGGAAAAATCGGAGCCCATGCGGGTCCGCGAATCCGACGGAGGGATCCTGGCGTCGTGCGCTTTATCCGCGTGCGCGACCAGAACGACATCGGGCGCGATCTCAAGGAGATCGTGCGGATCGGTTTGTTTCGGGTTTGGCGTAGAATGCATTGGCGCTCCGTGCTCAGTCCAATGTCACCCGCATAGGGGCGGCCGGCGGATTTGCGCTACATCGGCAATGTTCTGTTCGACCACTCCAGTCAGGTTTGACCAAAGCAAGGCGATACGATGGAGAGTATGGGGCCGCTAACGGCGACTGCCTTTCGGGAACTCGGGAACTCGGCTCGGGGAGCGCATCAAAACGGCTGCCCCCGGTACCGCTCGTGAGCGCAGGAGAATATCCGGGCTAAAGCGCGCGCCGGCGCGGCAGATCGGGCGCGGCGCCACCTATCGCGACGCGCCGATCGGCGACGGCATGGTGAAACTGCTCGAGCACGAGGCCGATCGCCGACAGGTCGCCTTCCTCGATCGCGCCATCGTCGTAGCTTTCGAGGGTTTCGCGCAGCATGCCGTCGACCTCGGACTGCATCGCCGTCAATTGTTCCGCCGAATCCGCCTGACGCACTTTTGAAATCATCGCGAGCAGATTGTCCCGGTGCAGCGTGCTCTTTTCCTTTTCATCGCGCGCCAGATATTGCCGCAGCCACGCGCCGGCGGAGCCTAATCCGGACAGGACCAGAATGCCGCCCCACAGATAGTCGCTGTATTTCTCGAGGAAGGTGCGTTCGGTGCCGTCGATATAGGCGGCCGCGCCCTGATGCGCGGGCAGGGCGGCGTCCTTGTCGGTGTCCGGTTTCTCGATCTTCGCCGCACTCGGCAATTCCTTGGCGAGCGACTGCCGAACCGCGAACAGCTGCCGGGTGAAGGTGGCGACGGTGGTATCCGACAAGGTCTTCGGCGCGACAATCAGATGGTTGACGCTGACCGTGTCGATCTTGTCCTCGGGCCGCGCCGGCGACGAACTGAAGGTGCTGCCGGCAATTTCCTCGGCTTCGTAGAGCGGGTGCTTCTGGGCGATCGCTTCCGACACGTCGATCGGCAGAAATTTTGGTTCGCCCCTGGCCTTGGCGGTGACGGCGATGGCCTCGGAGGTGATCTTGCTGTCGAGCGGGCCGACCGCCATGAACGCGTCGATGGCCGGATCGCGCGTCATGTCGGCGATCTGGTTGGTACCGAACTGGGTGATCGCAACCTTGTCGGGATTGACGCCCGATTCAGTCAGGATAACGCGCAGCAAGGTGACGTTGGCCTGGGTTCGGCCGATCACGCCGACGTGGTGCCCCGCGAGATTGTCGATCCCCTTGATCTTCGGCTCCGGTTGTTTTTTGGAGCCCTTGGCCGGAAGGCCGGAAGGCGCCCACAGCACCACGATGTTCTTGCGCAGGATGGCGACGGACTCGGCGTTGGCCGGCATTTCCAGATCGCCACGGGCAATGGCGAGATCGGCTTTTTCCGCCGCAAGCAGCGCGATGCTTTCGGTCGCGCCTTCGGTCGTGATCGGCTTCAGCCGGACCGAGCTTCCATCGCGGGTAAAGGTCTGCGCCAGGGCCTGAACCAGTTTCTGGTCGTCGCTCCCGGGAGGGCCGACCGCGATCCGCAGGGTCACCGGCCGAAACGCGTAATACAGGCCGCTCGCTGCCGCGGCAAACAGCAACAGCCCGGCGGCCAGCACCAGCAGCGCGTAGATCTTGCGCTTTCGGCGCCGGAGAGCGGTCTTTGAGGTTGGGCTCAGGTCTGATGCTGACATGGTACTGTCACGATACACGAAAAAAGGTCAAAGCGGCCGTAAAAAGAATGGTTACGCGTTCATGACGTCATACGCATGAAATATCCATGGCCGAACGTTGCGGGATTGAGAATCAACCAGAGCTCAGGTTCCCGTGATGCGGATTTTAGTTGCGACCGATGCTTGGCACCCGCAGGTCAACGGCGTGGTTCGCACGTTGACCTCGTTGGCCCGCAGCGCTGCCGCGCTCGGGGCGGAGATCGATTTTCTGACTCCTGACGGGTTTCCGTCGCTGGGGGTCCCGACCTATCCGGGGTTGCGGGTGGCGTGGCCGAACCGGCGCGAGATCGCGGCGAGGATCGAGGCGGCGTCGCCGGACGCGATCCATATCGCGACCGAAGGACCGATCGGATGGGCGGTGCGCGCCTATTGCCGCCGCCGAAAACTTGCGTTCACGACCTCCTATACGACGCGCTTCCCGGAATATATCGAGGTGCGCACCATGCTGCCGGCGGCCGTGAGCTATGCGGTGCTGCGGCACTTTCATGCGGCGGCGGCGATGACGATGGTCGCCACCGCTTCGCTGAAGCAGGAACTCGGCGCGCGCGGATTTGGCAAGCTCGGCACCTGGACCCGCGGGGTCGATACCGACCTGTTCAGGCCCGGCAACGCCGTCGAACTTGCTTTGCCGAGACCCATCTTCATGACGGTCGGCCGTGTCGCGGTGGAAAAAAATCTCGAGGCGTTTCTGTCGCTGGATTTGCCCGGCACCAAGGTCGTGATCGGCGACGGTCCGCAGAAGGCGATGCTGGAGCATCGCTATCCCAGAGCGAAATTCCTCGGCGAAAAAACCGGGCAGGATCTGACTTCTCATATCGCGGCGGCGGATGTGTTTGTATTCCCGAGCCTCACCGACACTTTCGGCGTCGTTCAACTCGAGGCGCTGGCGTGCGGCACGCCGGTCGCGGCCTTCCCGGTGACGGGTCCGCTCGACGTGATCGCCGATCACCCGATTGGCGCCCTGGATGCGGACCTGCGCAGCGCCTGCATGCGCGCGCTCGAAGTCTCCCGCGAAACCTGCCGGAATTTCGCGCTGGAACGTTCCTGGGAAAACAGCGCGCGGCAGTTCATCGGCAATCTCAGTGCGTTGCAGCCAAGCCGCGTGCCGCGACCCGCGCGCCGCGTGGCAAGCAGAAGCGCGGTCCAAAGCTAATCATCGCAACGAGTTGGAGTCTTCATGGCAGAAATCATCAAACTGGACGATACACGGCAACTGGACTTCGACCGCGAAATGGTCGAGCAGGCCTATGACCGCTGGGCCCCCGTCTACGACCTCGTGTTCGGCGGCGTGTTCAGCAAGGGCCGCAAGGCCGCTATACAAGCGACCAACAAGATCGGCGGCCGCGTGCTCGAGGTCGGTGTCGGCACCGGCATCTCATTGCCGCAATATGCCCCGCACCTGCGCATCTTCGGCACCGATATTTCGGAGGCGATGCTGCAGAAGGCCAGGAAGCGCGTCGCCGAGCTTCGGCTGAAGAATGTCGAGAACCTCGCGGTGATGGACGCCGAGCAGCTCGAATTCCCCGACAATTCGTTCGACGTGGTGATGGCGCAATATGTCGTGACCGCGGTGCCGAACCCGGAGGCCGCGCTCGACGAGTTTGCCCGCGTGCTGCGCCCGGGCGGTGAATTGATCGTGCTGACCCGGGTCAGTGCCGATGCCGGCGTGCGCCGTTTCATCGAGCAGAGGCTGCAGCCGGTGGTGCGTCCGCTCGGTTTCCGGACCGCCGAATTTGCCTGGTCGCGTTATGCGAAATGGCTGGCCGGCGCGCGCGCAATGGAGCTGGTCGAACGCCGCCTGGTGCCGCCGCTCGGTCACTTCTCTCTGGTTCGCTTCCGTAAAGCAGACGTCGCCGCTGCCGCTTAGCCCGCGGCAGTGAGCTGCGTCACCGCGTCGCTGTAAATCGTCATATGTCATTATGATGATGTCACACGGCAGACATCGAATCTCTGTACTCCCGATCCCGAAAGCCTTTGGGGGAGATAATGATCAAGAATTTCCGCGAACAGTTGCGAACCCAGCGCTGGGATGACCATCGCTACTACCATCACAGCCGCATCAACCAGAGCCTGCACTTCGTCAGTGCCGCGAGCTTCCTGGTCGGCTATGTCATGATCTTCTTCGATCCGATGGTGGCCGCGCTGATCGGGTGGCTGGTCTCGATGACCTCGCGCCAGGCCGGCCACTTCTTCTTCGAGCCCAAGGGCTACGACCACGTCAATCATGCGACCCATGAGCACAAGGAAGAGATCAAGGTCGGTTATAATCTGCAGCGAAAAATCGTGCTGATGACGATCTGGGCGCTGTCGCCGCTTGTGCTGTTCCTCGATCCGACCCTGTTCGGCATCTTCGCGCCCTGGAGTTCGCCGGCCGATTTCATGCGCCAGGTCGCCAAGGTGTGGCTGGCGATCGGGATCGGCGGCCTCCTGTTCCGAACCGTGCATCTGTTCTTCATCCGCGACGTCGAGACCGGCCTCGTCTGGATGACCAAGATCCTGACCGACCCGTTCAGCGATCTCAAACTGTACTACAAGTCGCCGCTGTACCTGCTGAAGGGCGAACTGATCGATCCCGGTCTCGAGAAGCACGTCAAGCACGCTTGAGCGTTTGACCAGGTAATGCCGCGATCGCACATCCACGGCCTCATGGTTCGAGACGCGCGGCATAGCCGCGCTCCTCACCATGAGGGTTAGAGATCCTCATCCTGAGGAGCGGCGTCTTCGCCGCGTCTCGAAAGATGAGGCTACGGCGCTAGAAAATTCGCTAGCGCGAAAACCGTTTCGCCAACATTTCCTTCAGGATCTGCCGGCGAATGCTCTTGTTGGTGAGGGAAGCGTCGCGCCACCACCAGCCGTCGCGCTTCATTTTCTGCGCCGCCTCGACAAAGCGCTTTGCGACTTCCGCGAAATCCGCGTCGCTGTAGTTCAGGCTGAAAATCAGGCGGCCGGTCCCGACCCAGCTCAGCGCCAGTCGTTCGGCGCGCAGATAATACTGGAACATCCAATTGTAACGGGACGGCTCGGTATAATGCACCATCCAGATCGACGACAGATTGCTGACGCGAACCGGCAGATCGTGCCCGGCCAGCATGTCGTTCAATCGCCGCGCGCGCTCGTTCCAGGTGTCGTCCAGTCCGTCATAGACCGCGCGAAACCGGGAATCGTCGAGCCGGGTCAAAAATTCGTCCATCGCCGTCATGACGTAAGGATGCGAATTGAAGGTGCCGCGGGCGAAGCAGATGTCGACGGGGCGATCATCGCGGAACCGGCGCATCAGATTCTTGCGTCCGCACACCGCGCCGACCGGGAGGCCGCCCGCGAGGCTCTTGCCATAGGTCACCATGTCGGCGCGCACGCCGAAATATTCCTGGGCGCCGCCGGCGGCGAGCCGGAAGCCGACGAAGACCTCGTCAAATATCAAGATGATGTTGCGCTCGGTGCAGATATCGCGCAGCGCCTGCAGCCACGCGCTGTAGGCCGCGCGATCGAAATGGCCGCGCCGCGAACTGTCGGCCAGCGCGGAATCGGCGGGCGCGCCGGCGTTGGGGTGCAGCGCCTGCAGCGGATTGATCAGCACGCAGGCGATATCGCGCCGCGTTTTCAGCACGCGCAGCGTTCGCTCCGACATATCGGCAAGCGTATAGGTCTCGTGCGGCGAAATCGGGTTGCCGACGCCGGGCTGCACGTCGCCCCACCAGCCATGATAGGCGCCGGCAAAGCGAACCAGATGCGAGCGGCCGGTGTGGTAGCGGGCGAGCCGCACCGCCTGCATCACCGCTTCGGTGCCCGACATGTGGAAGGAAACCTCGTCGAGCCCGGAAATCGCGCACAGCCGCGCGACATTGTCGACAATGACCGGATGATACGGGCCGAGCACCGGGCCGAGCGCATGGGCGCGCGCCTCGGCCCTGGCGATGCAGTCCTTGTAGAAATCGTTGCCGAAAATGTTGACGCCGTAGGAGCCGGTCAGGTCGTAGAACACATTGCCGTCGAGGTCTGTCACCGTGACGCCGGCCGACGACTGCATGAAAGCGCTGGTGCCGAGATGTTCGCGGACCAGCCGGCTATACTGGAACGGCACCCGGTAGGCTTCGGTGAACTGCAGGTCGGAGATTCGCTCCGAGGCTTCCTGCGTCATCTGGCGGCCGCGGGCGAACATATCCTGGTAGAGCTGCGCCAGCCGGAAGAAGCCGTCCTGGCGCTGCATCGCCACCGCGGGCGGCGCGCCATCGGTGCCGAAGAAATCGTTGATGTCGAATTCGTAGAACGGGATCAGCCGCGCCACCATGCGCGACATTTTCGAGTGCCCGGTGAGCGAGCGGTGCTTGGCGCGCGACAGCGTCAGCCGCGCCTGCACTTTGGGGAAACCAGCTGCGACGGCGGCCGTCGCAGCTGCGGCGAAGGAAAGAATCGGGAGCGGCGAATCCATGCGACCAGCGCTAACCAGTCCTGCTGACAAATTCATGACAATCCGAGGCCTGATCTCCAATCTGACGCAACAGGAGGACCTGAATTTCCTCCTGACCAACCGTATCCCGCGGGCGGCGCTGACCCGGTTCATGGGGTGGTTCAGCAAGATCGAGCAGCCGCTGATCCGAGATTTCTCGATCGCCTGCTGGCGGCTGTTTTCCGACCTCGATTTGTCCGAAGCCAGGGCGACCGAGTTCAAGAGCCTGCATGATTGCTTTACGCGCGAGCTTCGTCCAGGCCTGCGTCCACCCGACCCCGACCCGGCGGTCGTGGCGAGCCCGAGCGACGGCATCATCGGCGCGTTCGGCAGCATCCGGGATGGCGAACTCTATCAGATCAAGGGGGCGCCCTATTCGCTGCTCGATCTGCTCGGCGATCCCGCGCTGGTCGAGGAGCACCGCAACGGGCGGTTCCTCACCCTGCGGCTGACCTCGAGCATGTATCACCGTTTCCACGCGCCGCAGGACGGCCGGATCGAGCAGGTTACGTTCATCCGCGGCGACACCTGGAACGTCAACCCGATCGCGCTGAAACGGATAGAACGGCTGTTCTGCAAGAACGAGCGCGCGGTCATTCGCACCCGGCTTGCAACCGGCGAGGCTTTGACCCTGGTGCCGGTCGCGGCCATCCTGGTGGCGAGCATCCGGCTGCATTTTCTCGATGCCGTGCTCAACGCCCAGACCACAGGGCCGACCGTCTTCCCCTGCGACGTCAACGTCCGCAAGGGCGACGAACTCGGATGGTTCGAGCACGGATCGACCATCATCGTGCTGGCGCCGGATCATTTCGAGTTCTGCGACAACGTCGTAGAGTCCGCGCGGATTCTTGCCGGTCAGCCATTGATGCGAAGAGCAGTTGGCGCGGCTGGTCTAACCGCTTGAGGCGTGCGCATCCTGGTGGCGGCTCGGGCACGTGCGAGGATCAGTCACGCCTCCCGACGGCCCGGCCGGGGGCCCTCTGCGCCATTTTGGCTGGACTCTTATATCTGTTAGACTGCTCGCGAAGAAACCGGAGAGATGGACGTGCCTGGACCAGAGCGCAGGCTCGCGGCGGTCCTTGCCGCTGACATGGTCGGCTACAGTCGGCTGATGGAGGTCGACGAGGCGGGGACGCTCGCGCGTCTCAAGACCCATCGGATCGAGCTCATCGATCCGGCCATCGCGAAGAACCGCGGCCGCATCATCAAGACCACGGGCGACGGGATTCTGGTCGAGTTCCAGAGCGTCGCCGACGCGGTGATGTGCGCTGCCGACGTTCAGCGCCGCATGGTGCGACGCAACCTGGATGTCTCGCCGGCGCGGTCGATACAGTTCCGCATTGGCATCAATCTCGGCGACGTGATCGTCGAGGACGACGACATCTTTGGCGACGGCGTCAATGTCGCGGCGCGCCTCGAAGCGCTTGCCGAGCCGGGCGGTATCTGTGTCTCCGGTGCGGTGCGCGATCAGGTCGGCGACCGGCTGGATGACATCGCATTCGAGGATATCGGTGATCAGAGCGTCAAGAATATCGCCCGTCCGATTCGCGTCTTTCGGATCCGGTTAGAGTCAGCCGCAACCGCCCCGGAGGCGATGAAGGATGCCAGCGTGGCGACGACGCTGTCCAGGAAGCCGTCCATCGCGGTGCTGCCGCTCGCCAACATGAGCGGCGATCCGGAGCAGGAGTTCTTCGCGGACGGCCTCACCGAGGACATTATTACCGAGCTGTCGCGTTTCCGCGACCTGCTCGTGATCTCGCGCAACTCGACCTTTGTGCACAAGGGCAAGGCGGTGAAGGTGCAGGAAGTCGCGCGCGAATTTGGCGTCGATTATGTCCTGGAGGGGAGCGTGCGGAAGGCGGGTGATCGCATTCGCGTCACCGTGCAGCTGATCGACGCCGCAACCGATCAGCACATCTGGGCCGAACGCTACGACCGCAAGCTCGAGGATATCTTTGCCATCCAGGACGAGATGACCTGCGCGATCGTCGCGACGCTACCCGGCCGCGTCGAGGCCGCCACGCATGACCGCGCGAAGCGCAAGCAGACCGGCAACATGGCGGCCTATGAGTGCGTGCTGACCGCCAAGGTGCTGCACCATCGCTCGATCCGAGAGGACAATGCCGAGGCGCAGCGCCTGCTCGACCGCGCTCTTGCGCTCGACCCCAATTATGCTCACGCTCACGCCTGGAAGGGATGCGTGCTGGGCCAGATGTGGACGTATGGGTGGTGCGCGGATCGCGACGCCACCTTGCAGCAGGTGGTCGCGGAGCTGGAAATTGCCCTGGCGCTCGATGACAACGACAGCGACGTGCATCGGATTCTCGCCGCGCTGAGCCTGACGAGCAACGATCATGACAAGGCCGCATACCATCAGGAGCGGGCGCTCGCGCTCAACCCCAACTACGACCTCGTGGTAGTGCAGCAGGGCGAGCTGTTGACGTGGCTCGGACGGCCGGAGGAAGGCATCGACTGGATCAGGAAGGCGATGCGCCTCAACCCGTACCACCCGGAGCGATTCTGGAATCACCTCGGGCGCGCCTGCTTTTGCGCCGAGAAATACGCCGAGGCTACGGAGGCGTTTTCACGGATCACGCGGCCCGACCACACCCATCATGCCTTCCTCGCCGCCACCTTCGCGCATATGGGCAACGCGGTCGCGGCCTCCGCGCACACGGCCGAGGTCCTGAAACGCGAGCCGAACTTCTCGGTGGCCGTCTACCTCGCCACCCTGCACTACAAGCGCGAAGCCGACCGGTTGCGCCATGAGGCCGGTCTGCTCATGGCCGGCCTGCCTGCCTGACCCAACGAAGCCGCAGAACGTCGTGGAGCGTGCCGCATCCGCGCGTCGGTGAAACTAACTTCGGTGTCAGAAACTGTCGCATTTGTCATTTGAAATCATTGGATCATTTGAGGTCTGCTGGTCGTCTTCTTCGAGCGACGGCATCCGTCGCTGCAATTCAACCACGGAGGAATTGGGATGAACAGCAAGCTTCTTGTTTGGATCGTCGCGGGTGCGCTTAGTACGTCGCTGGCTCTTGCCTCACCGGGGTTCGCTCGCGGTGGCGGAGGTGGCGGCGGCGGCGGGCATGGTGGCGGTGGCGGGCATGGCGGCGCCATGGGAGGAGGCATGGGAGGAGGGATGCATGGTGGCGGCATCGGCGGAGGGATGCACGCTGGCGGCATGGGCGGTGGCATGCACTTCGGCGGCATGGGCGGCGGCGCGCGCTTTAGCGGCGGCCGTTTCGGAGGTGCGCCTTTTGTACATGCCGGATTTTCGCCGCGGTTTTCAAGGGTCGCATTCGCAGGCCACAACTTCCATCACTTCCATCACCGCTTTCATCGCTTCGCGTTCGTCGGCGCGCCCTTCGCTTACGCCAGCTACGCCGCCTACGACAGCTGCTGGCGCAGGGCGTGGACGCCCTATGGCCTGCAGTGGGTCAACGTCTGCGGCGACTACGGCTACTAGCGCTGTTGAAGCATCGCGATCAATGTAGCGCAGCCAGCATATTGATCGGGCGACTCCTGACGCGTGGGTGGTTCTACCGGGCCCCCCTCGCGTCCTCCTCACGCAAGCCTGAGATTACATGAGGGGGTTTCCGGCCTATATTTCGGCCTGGCGGCTTCCGATTTTGCCAGACTGAATTCGGCTTTTGCCAACCGGTGGGAGACGGAAGACCATGACGCGAGGTCACCGCCGTATTTTGGTCGTTGAGGACGACCCGGAAACCGCCGGTCAGATCGTGGAACAGCTCACGACCGGCGGTTACCAGGTGGATCTGGCTGCGAACGGCAGCGAGGCGCTGAGCCGCGGCGTCGCCGGCGACTATGCCGTGATCACGATTGATCGCATGCTTCCGGATATCGACGGCATCGCGGTCATGCGTCAACTGCGCGACGACGGCATCGCCGCGCCCGTCCTGATCATCAGTGCGCTCGGAGAGGTCGACGATCGGGTGCGCGGCTTGCGTGCCGGGGGCGATGACTATCTGGTCAAACCCTTTTCCTTCGTCGAACTATTGGCGCGCGTCGAGGCGCTTGGCCGGCGCAGCGACACCATGGTCAAGGAGACCATCCTGCGGGTCGGCGATCTCGCGATCGACCTGATGTCGCGGACCGCCAGCCGGTGCGGCAGGCCGATTTTTCTTTTCCCCCGCGAATTCCAGCTTCTGGAGTATCTGGTGCGCAACCAGGGCCGCGTCGTATCCCGGGCGATGTTGCTGCAGCACGTCTGGGACCTTCATTTCGATCCCTCGACCAATATCATCGACGTCTATGTCGGGCGCCTGCGCCGCAAAGTCGACGGCCAGCAGGCCTATCCGTTGATCCATACCGTTCGCGGTGTCGGGTATTGTCTCCGTGCTCCTGGCTAAGACCTTAGCGTCATCGACGTTCAAGCTGGCGCTGATCGCGATCGGGACTTTCGGCGTGATCGTCTCGGTCATCTTCAGCTACGTCTACCTGTCCACTTCCTCCTATGTGCGCAGCCGCTCGGATCGCGCCATCATGACCGAGTATCGGAACCTGCAGGGCGCGTATGAGCGATCGGGGCGCGATGGGCTGATCGCGCTGCTGCAACAGCGCATCGCCGACAAGAGCTTTGCGGACAATGTGTATCTCCTGGCCGACCCTTCGTTGACCGCCCTCGGCGGCAACCTCAAGGCCTGGCCATCGGCGGTCACGGCAGCCAGCGGATGGACAGAGTTTCGCGCCAGCGAGCCGCTGCCCGGCGCGACCAACCGGCCGCTGCTGCGGGCGATGGTCGAAACATTTCCCGGCGGCGATCGCCTGCTGGTGGGCAGGGATATCGGCGAACTCGACAGCTTCACCGAGCAGATCAAGACCGCCGTGATTTCGGGCGTCGCCCTGATATTCGTGCTTGCGGGGGTCGCGAGCATCCTGGTGACGCGCCGGACCGTGGGGCGGATCGAACAGATCAACGCTACCAGCCAGGCCATCATGCAGAGCGGTCTCGACAAGCGCATCCCGCTGCGCGGCAGCCACGACGAGTGGGATCGCGTTGCTGAAAATCTCAACCTGATGCTGGACCGCATCGAAACATTGATGGGGGAAGTCAAGCAGGTGAGCGACAATGTCGCGCACGACCTGCGGACGCCGCTGACGCGAATGCGCGGACGGCTGGAGAAAGCCTATCACGGTCAGCGCAGCAGCGAGGATGACCAATCGCTGATCGGCGACACCATCGCCGACCTCGATGCGGTGTTGCGAATATTCTCATCGATTACGCGGATCGCGCAGATCGAGACCCAGGCACGGAAGGGAGCGTTCCGCACCGTCAATCTGTTCGAGATCGCCAGTGAGGTTGTCGAGTTGTACGACGCCGCGGCCGAACAGGACGGCACGCATCTTGCCGTGGCCGGCGATCGCGAGGTGCTGGTGACCGGCGATCGCGACCTGATCTTCGATGCCATCGCCAATCTCGTGGACAATGCGATCAAGCATGGCCGGCCCGGAGGGCAGGTTGTCGTTGTCAACGAGAGCATCGATGGGGAGCCGGTGGTCTCGATCGCCGATGACGGGCCCGGAATTCCCGCCGGGGAACAGGAGCACGTTTTCAAGCGCTTTTACCGGCTCGAACAAAGCCGCTACACGCCGGGAAACGGTCTCGGCCTCAGCCTGGTCGCCGCTGTCGCCCGGCTTCACGGCGCACGGATCGAAATGCTGGATAATTCGCCGGGCCTCAAGGTCAGAACTCTGGTTCTCGGCGCCGACCGGTTAGTCGCGAAAGATGTTTCAATCTCGATTTCGCAACCGCGCGACATTATATAGTCACGGTCGAAACACTAATCGAAGTCGCAGGCATGGAACGCAAAATGGCGCGAGCGTCGGTACTGGCGGCGGGAGGCATTGTGCTGCGGGAGGAGGAAACTCCGCTGATCGCGGTGGTGCGGCTGCGCAAGCGCAACGAATGGGTGCTTCCCAAAGGCAAGCTCGATGATGGCGAAACGCCGCGCGACGCCGCCGAGCGCGAGGTGCTGGAAGAAACCGGGCACGAGGTTTCGGTCCATGAATTCCTGGGAACGCTGGTCTATGAATCCGGTGGACGCTCCAAGGTCGTGCACTACTGGCGGATGGCGGCGGACGGCGAGCCGTCCTACGAATTGATGGACGATGTAAGGGCGGTCGACTGGCTCCCGCTCGACGCCGCCCTCGAACGGCTGTCGCGCGGATATGAGCGCGCCTTTCTCGCCAATGTCGGTCCGCTCGCGCTCGAGGCGGCGGCAACCGCGCGGCCATCGCGGCGGGCCAAGGCAAAACAGCCGACCGCTGAAAAACGCCGCGCGAGGCCGGCCGCGGCACGCCGGCCTTTGCCAGCGAAACCGGTGTCGGCTCCGCCGCCGCCTGATCCGGTGCCCTTGGCAGTCGTGCAGGAGCGGCCCGCTGTCGTGGGCGATGTCGTCGAGACCGGAGCAGACGTCGATGCGATCGAGGTGGTCACGGCGCCGGAATTTGTCGAAGCCGATGCCGCGACGCCGGCCGTGCCGCCTCAATCCGATAACGACGATGCCGCAACAACGGCGCAGGGCTCGCGCAGGAACCTGATTCAGAAGATGCGGGACTGGTTGCGGCGCGCCGCCTGATCTTCCCTCACCGGATCTCCTTCGGCCGTTTTCCTTTCGGCGCCGGCGCGGCGGGCCGTGACGGCCTGCTCAACGATCCCGGCCGCTGCAGACCGGGGACACCCTGCCGCAAGCCAGGTTGCCGTGGCGGAGTGGCCTGCTGAACATTCGGCGGCTGCGCAGCGCCCGGCCTGTTTTGCTGTGCGGGTTGTCCTTGCACGCCCGGCTGCTGCGGTTGGCCCGCTCGCGGCGGCAGCCCGGGCTGCGTTGGCGCGCCCGGCCGCTGTTGCAGCCCTTGTCGATTCGGTGTGCCCGGCGGTTGCTGTCCCGGCCGGTTCGGCGTTGCCGGCGGCTGCGAGCCCGGCCGTTGCGGCAAGCCATTCTGGCGCTGCGGGCCGGGCTGACGCGGTTGATTGCTGCGGTTGTTCAAGCCGGGATTGGCGCGGCGGAACGCGCGCTGCTCATTCACCACGCGACGGCCGAGATCTTGCGTGGAGTGCACCTGCCGGACAAAACCCTGATCGCGCGACGCCTGTTGCGGCGAGATCGTCAGCGGTACGGCGGCAAACCGCGCGCCGCCGGCGCCGGGACGGATGGTGAAACCGCTGGCGCCTTGCGTCAGAAAGCCGAGTCGCGCGCCGGCGCGGTCATTGACCTCGATGCGGCCGACCTTTCCGTCCGCGTCGGGATAAAGTTTGATTGCGACGTTGTTGCTGCTGGTGGCCGAGGCGCCTTCCGGCACTTCGACCAGGCCGCTGGTGCCGCGTATGCCGAGCGTCGCCGTGGGCGTCGATATCTTCATGTCGCCGGTCTTGGCGACGGCGGCGGCAACGAAGGCGACCGTGCCCTTGGCGACATCGAACAAGGCGGCGTTCTCTTTGCCGCCGTCCTGATAGACATAAGTGTCGATCGTGATCTTTGCATTGGCGGTGAGATTGAAGGTGGTGGCGTCATTGAAGGTGACGCCCAGCGACGAATTCGCAGACGTCTGCAGCACGTCATTGAGATAGATGTCGTCCTTGGCCTTGAGCGGCGTCGCTTCGTTGTTGCGCGTCACGGTCGCGGTGCCGGTCAGCTTCGCGACGTTGCCGATCGGCTCGTCGTTCGCGGCTTGCGTATCGGTGGCCGCGTCGGTCGCGGGCGGGGTGGGCAGGGGGGTCGCCGCTGGCGTGGGCGTCTTTATCGGTTGGGTCTGGGCAAGTTTTGTCGCACGGGACATCGTGTCCACAGCGGTTGGTGGAGGGCCGGATTCGAATGGCGACGGCATCGCGGAAACGTTCGCGGGACCGGCCGGCATCAGGCAGCACGCCAGCCAGACCGCGAATGAGAACCGGTGCCTTGTCATGGAGTCCTGAAGCAGCAGGGATGGAATGGGCGATGGCAGGTTTCGCGATTGAGGGCCCGGCCGCCTGAATGATGCATGAATGCGGACGCATTGTTGTCCGGCGAATGCCCAATGATCAACCACCGCACGTTGGCGGTCGCGGCTCACGTGTCGATTGAGGATGAGGGCTCGATGATCGCGGTGCCGTTGGGACGGCAATCGGCGCGGGCGCCGGCAACCGCGTCACGGCATTGTCTGATGGGCGGAGGCCCTTGCGATCGGTGGCATCACCGGATTCAACTGCTCGAATTTCTTGATGGTGACGTCTCGGCATGAAAACGCCCGGCGGCTGGATTGATCCGGACCGCCGGGCGTCAAACTACAGGGGTGATGTGCGATGCTCTAGAACACGCCGAGTACGATGGCGCCGACAAAGGCGATGGCCACATACGCGGCGACAACGCTCAGTCTGCCGACGAAAGGACCGAAGAACGTCATTGGGAAATCTCCCTGGTGCACGTCGCTGCCCACACTAACACTAAAGTTAGCGAACCGTTCCGGGCGGAAAAAGTCAGCCCTGCTGCTGTATCGCGGAAATGTCACACCCGGAACCGCTGGCCGCATGGTTAAAGAATAGTGAAAACAATGCGTTGAAGAGTCTTTAAATAAATTCGTTGAACGTGCGCGGATGACGCGCGGAGTTCGTTTGTATCTCGTCGGCTCCTTCGTCCTTGTCTCGTTGGCGGGCTGCGGCCGCGGTTTTTTTACCGCGGAGCGCGAACCGTGGCGCGCCGAGGCCGAGATCGCCTGTCTGAAGTCCGGCGCGGTGAAAGAGAGCGCCGAACTGGTGCGGATCAACCCGATTTCGGGTCCCGGGGTCTGTGGCGCGGAATATCCGCTCAAGGTCGCGGCGCTCGGCGAAAGCAGCGGCAGCTTCGGTTATGTCGACGATCTGCGGCCGCCCGCGAACATCGGCAACGCACCACGCTGGCCGATCACGCAACCTCCGCCGCCGCCTTCACCTTATCGTGATACCACGATGCGCCAGCCCGGCTACGGGGCTGCTCCCAGCGCGCCGATTTCACTGACCGCGCCCGGCGTTCCGCCGCCGGAGGAAGACGACATCGATCTGCCGCCGGCAGGCGCGCCCGGGCAGGCATCGCCGGCGATGCACGCGCCGTATCCGGCCGCGCAGCCGTATCCGCCGCGCGAGCGATACTCCGCGCCTTATCCGGAACGCTCGGTCCCCGCGCTGCCGCGGCTCGGGCCTGCGCGGGGTAATTCCGTCGGCGGCTTCGGACCGGTCGCGATGCGGCCGGCGGCGACCCTGGCCTGTCCGATCGTCTCGGCGCTCGACCGCTGGCTTGCCGATTCGGTGCAGCCGGCCGCGATGCGCTGGTTCGGCATGCGCGTGGTCGAGATCAAGCAGATCTCTGCCTATTCCTGCCGCGGCATGAACGGCAATTCGCATGCGCATATTTCCGAACACGCCTTCGGCAATGCGCTGGATATCGCCGCCTTCACGCTCGCCGACGGACGGCGCGTGACGGTGAAGGATGGCTGGCGCGGCATGCCGGAAGAGCAGGGCTTTCTGCGCGACGTGCAGGCCGCCGCCTGCCAGCAGTTCAACACCGTGCTGGCGCCGGGCTCCAACGTCTATCATTACGATCACATCCATGTCGATTTGATGCGCCGCGCCAGCCAGCGCGTGATCTGCGAGCCGGCCGCCGTCTCCGGCGAGGAGATCGCCGCGCGCGCCGGCCAGCGCAATCCCTACGCGACACGCGCACCGTTCGTCACGGGATCGATCGGCGGCAGCAAGGCTCCGCCGCTTCGGCACAGGCAAGGCGGCAAGGTCAACGAGGAAGACGAATTCCAGGACGATTAGGATGTCTGGTGGATGAGCCGTCGCCGCGCGAATCCGCGCTTAACCAGCAACGTCACAACTCGCATCGCGGCGCGCCGCTCAACGAAATCAGCAGGCCGCTGAGGCCATCCTGTTGATGGCACGTGCCCGGATCGACCGCAGCCCTGGCAACGCCAACGTCTTTCTTGTTCTTCGCGGGTCTGATCCTGGGCCGCGGTTTCGGCAGCAAGACGGTGCTGCGTCGTGCACTTGAACTTGCGCTTGAGTTTGAACTTGCACTTGCATTTGCATTTGGGCCTGCAGCCTGACCGGGTGCAACTGGACTCTCGGCCGTCGCGGTCGCCGTTAGCTTGGCAAATTGACTGGCAAATTGAAATGGCTCGGCCGGTTGAATCTCCGCGGCGATCGGCACGGCCGGAACAACCGGCATGCCTTCGATCGGACGGTGAAGATATGCGACGTCGAGTTCGATCACCCTTCGTGAGGGTATCGCGCCGCTGGCTGATGCCGACGGTGTCCGGATCGCGGACCGCTTCTTCGGAAATCGATGCGGTCACCCGCGTCGCGAACAACCCGCCGAGACCTGCAAGGCAAAGCGCCGCGATCCAAATTGTTCGGATCACAATCCAACCCCCACGCTTCCGACGTTGTGAGCCGCGAAGAAACCCCATCTGCGCGGCCGCGCCTGAACGCGATCAATCAATATTAATTTTCCGCTACGCACAACGACAGACGCAGCCGAGTTGACGCGCGCATCGGTTTGTAGTTAACGGCGATGCTTCGGAGATCGTCTGGCGGTACCGGAGCAGCGGCTGGCGGTAACCCGACAAAGACCGGGTTCCCCGGGTTAAAAACCGGGGAGAATCAGAATAAACTGATGACATCAGCCTTGGATCGGTCGAGTTTGGCTGACCGAGTCACAGTTCGCGTGAGAGAGCGATGTGAGAGTAGAGATCAGGTCCAGGTTCGTCGCAATCGCATTGATCTGCTGCGCCATCGGCGCATCGACATGGTTTGGCTTGCGCTGGTGGCCCGCGCAGGCCCCGCAGGATTATGAGGAATGTTCCGAGGCCGCCGCCAAGGCCGCATCATCGAATGATGAGCGCGCCTTGTTGATCGCACAGTGCGACAAGCAGTTTGTCGGCCGGCGCCGGCCCGGCGGTGGATATACCTATTTCGATTTCCTGCAGAACCGCCGCTTCGATATCGCGGGTCCCAATCCGACGCCCGAAGAGCTGAAAAGTTTTGACCAGGAATACATCGCGTACCTCAATGCGCAGCGGCGCGATGCGATGGCGGCGGCTGTTGCCGAAAAGCAAAGGGCGGAGGCGGATGTTCAGAGCGAGCGGTTTGTGACCGGCTCGATCAACCCGCCGCCTGGAGCGCCGCTGGCGATACCAATCTGGCGATCACGCCCAATCCGGCGATTACCTCCAATCCGGCGATTGCCTCCAATAACGTCCAGCCGCCAAAGACGGCTAGCCAGGTCGCCCGATCAAAGGCGCAACGCTGCGAACCTGCATCCTTATCGTGCAGCTGGACCAAATTTTCTGCGGGGATAAAGAATTTTTTCGATTCCTACGCCAAGGTAAATCACCCCCAATAGTTTAGTGTGTCGCAGGATGCGTCCGCGGAGCCCTCAAAGCCTGGCGCCGGATGATCGGTAAGTGTTGCGTTTGTAATCCATGGTCCTACAGAAAGTAGGTCAAGCGCATGATCCTCGAAGCAGCACTTCTCCTGATCCTGATCCTGGCGATCACGATACCGACCGTCAAAGCCTACGAATGGCTGCAGGATTTCCTGTACGGTCCGTACATCAATCGCGGCGAATGAAGCCGAACCAAGCCAAGCCAGGCGCTTGATCACGACAGAAGCCGGGCGCGGGCCAGCAGCGCGCGCAACGCGTCGGTCGCGGGCGCGCTCAGCATGGCATTTTCAGCGGCGCCTCGAAGCGATGCGATGGCCTCGTGATGCAGCGATCTGAATTCCATCCACTCGATCGAACTCAGCGTCGTGATGAATCGATAGGCTTCACCGACGCTGGCAATCGAGACAATCTCGCCATCCAGTTTGACCTTGAAGATGGCGGTCAGCGGCGTGTCGGAACTTGAAGGCTCGCGCATGCCCCGGTTCCCGGTCGAACGTGCTCCGCCGTGGCGGATCAAAGGCAGAGGCCGATCAGTTTGATACGGCAGGCCTGGACCGTCGGTTTTTTATGACTGGCGGGCGGCGCTCGCTTGCCCGCGGCCGGTGGCGGCGGTTCATAGTCGCCGGCGATCACCATCGCCCAATAGGTGCGACGGGAGGCGCTTTTGACGCTGGCGATGCCGACGCGCGAGGCGTTGTGCAGCAGCAGATTCTTTCGGTGTCCCGCCGAGTTCGATCCATTGACCGAGCGTCTTTTCGAAACTGTCATAGCCATAGGCGATATTTTCCGCGGCCCGTCCCGCCTTCGCCGGCGCGACCCGTGAATTGAAAGACCCGAGCACGTCGTGGTCGAGCGTCTCTTTCGCGGCCATGGCCTTGGCCTGTTCGTGCGCGATCCGCACCAGGGTGGCGTCCATGGTGACGCGTCCTTCGCCGTGCTTGAGGCGAAAGTCCGAGATCATCGCGGCCTGTGACGGTTCCGCGGCGACGCGGCCGCTGGAAAGCAGGGCGAGGGAGAGCAGAAGGGCAAAGAGCGGTTTCATTTGCTGCCTTGTTCGCGACCATAGATTTGGCCCGAAATATCACTGTTTCTCCGATGATGACAACGATGGCAAGGCGCCGGCGGCCGACTGCCGGTTCCACATTGGGCCTGCGGCGTTGGCGCCGTGACCGTCGCCACAAAATTCCGGTGCACGGGTGGCGGCGAATCTTGAAGCCTCGGCATTCGCCTCGATACGATGACAAATGATTCCAAGACGGCCAACCGTCTGGTAGACGACCGCAACGCCGGTCAATTCAGGGGGCGACTTTGTCAATGGATCGGTTCACCGTTCGAATATTCGCGGCCGTGTCGGGTCTGGCTTTCGGTCTGGCGATGCTGCCGGCAACGGGTCACGCATTTACCCAGGACGATCAGCGCCGGCTATGCACCGGCGATGTCCTGCGGCTCTGTGCGTCGGAAATTCCCAATGTGGATCGCATCACCGCCTGCATGCACCGGCAACGCACCAGCCTGAGCGCGGGGTGCCGCAGCGTGTTCCGCAGACCCGCCGAGCAATCGGCCTCGGCGAAGTAGGTCGATCGCCGTGACGTGGTGGGTTAGGCGGAAGCCGTAACCCACGGCTCGCGTCCGTCGGCGTCGGCGGAGCTATTTCGGGGGCGGTGGCATCGCCGAGGAATGATGGTCGACAATGAGCCAGGTCTCGCCGCGCTTGACATAAGTGAAGCTGTAACGGGCGGGCAGGCTCCTGGTCTCTCCATCCCTGACATAGGAAAACGTGTAATAGCCGGTGTTGACCGCGGTATCGCCATAGACGCGGATCAGCTGATCGCCGAAGGCGACCTTGAGGCCGGGAAGCACCTTGAAGGCCGTCACGAAATAATCCCGTAACGCCGCCCGGTCGGCGCGCACGGTTGGCGACAGTGTCCCCCAGAACACGGCATCGTCGGAATAGAGCGGCAATACCTTGTCGGGGTCGTCTTCGCCAAGTGCTCGCGCCCATGTCGAGGTCGCCGCCGCCACGTCCTCCTTCGGTCCCGCCGAAGCGACGGTGGCAAGCGACAGCAGGGCGATGCTCAGCGCAAATCCGGCGGTCATGGCGTTCAGACAAACGGCCTGCAGGGAAATGGTTTTCCGGGAAGATGGCATGGCACGTCCTCCTTCATCCGCTTTTGAAAAAATCTCGCATGCGCGCTTAGGGTCAATCGCTACCTGACCGCGCCGCTAATCCGTCGCCAGATTGTAGTCGTGGCGCAAGGCGTGCTGGACGTTGAGCGCGGCGCGTGCCGCCGTGTTGGCATCGGCGGCGCCCGCGGATAACACACACATCGACCAGTTATTTTCAGCCCGTTCATCCATGACGCGATTGATGGCGATATTTCGAACCTTTGCGCAGCCGGGTTGTTTCTGGATTTCTTCCAGCGCGCGAGCCTGCAAATCTTGCTTCGAAAGCAGGGTCTTTGCCATTCAGGTCGCGGCCTCACTTCGACGCGTTGGCGATCTTGTGTTCCAGGTGGCCGGTTTCATGATCGCGGCGGAGCTGGCTCAGCGACGTCTCGTTCAGCTGCAGCAGGACCTCGCTGAGTTTTTCGGCTTCAGGATAACCCGCGGCGAAACCCTGTCCGTAAATCTTCCGCAACGTGCGGATGAGGGTATTGCCGTGCTTGTGGCTGATTTCGCCATCCTTGTTGCGGTGGCGATTGTCGAGACCTGACTTGCTCATGGTTCTCTCCATTGTGCCTGCAGCTGACAGCATCCTCCCGCCGGGACCAAATGGCAACTCACGCGCGCACGCGCCGCCAACGTATTTGTCGGGGGATCGATAAGGCACGGGGTAGCCGCAAGGCGGCCTCTCAAGGGGCCCGCTGGACCTGCTTCTCAAAATAGAGAATTATTCAATGTTGCACTGCCCACCCAACCCAACAGGCCACCCCATGTCAGCCCCGGTCACCGATAGCGTTGAATCTGCACGACCCCTGTTGTTCCAGCCGTTCAGGATTCGTGGCCTGACGCTGAAGAACCGGCTGGTCGTGCCGCCGATGGTCCACTACCGCGCCGCACCCGGCAACATCTGCGGCACCTTTCATAACGTGCATCTCGGCCGCTATGCGCTGGGAGGCTTTGGGCTGGTGTTTGTCGAGGCAACGGCGGTCGAACAGGTTGGCCTGATCAACGAGCATGACCTTGGCATCTGGAATGACGCCCAGGTCGAGAGCTTCAAGTCGCTCATCGCCTTCATGAAGGGTGAGAAGACCGCGATCGGCATCCAGCTCGCGCATGGTGGGCGCAAGTCGTCTTCCCAGCGCGCGATGGAAGGCATGGGGCCGCTGACCCCGCGGGATATCGAGGCGGGCGCCAAAATGTGGCAGCCTGTAGCTCCTACCAGCGAGCCCGTCGCCGAGGGATGGCTGACTCCGCACCAGCTCACCACCGACGAGTGCCGGGCGATGGTGCGCACCTGGGCAGCGGCCGCCAGAAATGCGGTCAAGGCGGGTTTCGACGTGATCGAGATCCACACCGCCCACGGCTATCTGCTGGCCTCTTTTCTTTCGCCCATTTCCAACACGCGCAACGATGAATATGGCGGCGACCGCGAAGGGCGCATGCGGCTGCCGCTCGAGATCGTCGAAGCGGTGCGGCGCGAAATGCCGGACACGATGCCGTTGTTTGTACGTGTCTCCGCCGTCGACGGCGTCCAGAACGGCTGGAGTCTGGATGATACGGTTGTCTACGCCCGCGAATTGAAGGCCCGCGGTGTCGACGTGATCGACTGCTCCTCCGGCGGCATTTCAGGCTCGGCGACGGCCGCCCAGGTCCCGCGCGGTCTCGGTTTCCAGGTACCCTACGCCGAACGGGTCCGCAACGAGGTGGGCATCGCGTCAATGGCGGTCGGCATTATTCTCGAAGCGCAGCAGGCTGAAGCCATCCTGGAGAACGGGCAGGCCGACCTCATCGCGGTCGGCCGGCAATCCCAGTTCAATCCCAACATCGCGCAGCACTGGGCCCATGATCTCGGCATCAACCGGAAGTTCGAGGATTGGACTCCCGAATATGGCTGGTGGCTCGAGAAACGAATTCGAACCATGGAAGGGTTCGCCACGCCGACCGGAGTCGTCAAGCGACCCGCATGAGAGGTCAGCTTCAGGGGAGTGACAAATCCGGGTTCGCTTCATTAGGAGAACACGATGCCCGACATCGTTCAAACCTACCGGGCGTTCGCCTATAACAATGCCTGGGCCAACCATCGTTTATTGGTGGCTTGCCAGGGTCTGTCTCAGCTTGAGTTCGAAACTGCTCGCATCGGTTTCTTCCCCAGCCTGCAGAAAACGCTCAATCACATCCTGATCATCGATCATTTCTACGTCGACGCGCTCGAGGGTGGATGGCTTGGGCCGAGAGCGTGGGAAAATCAGGTGCCGTGCGCGACGGTTGCCGATCTTCGACACCAGCAATCCGCGGTTGATCGTCGTCTTATCAAGGTCTGCGAGAGCCTGACCGCCAACAGTCTCGACGAGATGGTGCGCATCAATCGCGATACGCGGGTACAGACCGAACGGCGCGACCGCCTGCTGATGCATCTGTTTCAGCATCAGATCCATCACAGGGGCCAGGCCCACGGCATGCTTGCGGGAACGGCGATCAAGCCGCCCCAGCTGGATGAGTTCTTCGCAATGGATGAAGCACATTTGCGGGCGGGAGAATTCAGTGAACTTGGTTGGACTGAAGAGACCGTGTGGAAGCCAGCGGGCGAGGCGTAGGATGAGTTGAGCCAACGGCTCCGTTCTTCAACCGGCCCGATGATAAACTCCGTGATATCCATCAATTGCATTTGCAGAGATGATGGGTTTCGCAGGCTCAACCTATCCTGCGGACAGCTATATCAACGTCATTGCGAGCGAAGCGAAGCAATCCATTCTTTCTGCTGCGAGATGGATTGCTTCGTCGCTACGCTCCTCGCAATGACGGTCTCAAGACCGTCGCTGCTCTTTGAAAGCCGAATCTGTCGCAGCCTACGCAGTTGCTGATTTGCCCGTCGGGCGCTTTGTTGACGGGGCTGTCCATACCCGTTTGCAAAAATATTTCGCTTAACCCGTCGGGCAAATCATCTCTACAAGCTCGCGCCATCCCACCCCACCAGAGGGGCGTATCATGATCGTCACGAAACGCGGGGCGGGATGCGGTGGACGCGGCAGCGTCTTGCGCGCGAGGGGATCGCAGGGCGGGTGATGAGCCTGTGAGCGATTAACAGCACGCGGACGAGAGACGCTAGCTGCGTACGGCGAAGTCGTGTGGTCCTGACGCCCCGACGCTGGCGTCAAGTCTGCGGATGTTGTGTCGGCCCTACCGGGCTTCAGACACAACGTTGGTCCGCAGACGACGGTGGCAAAAGAGCCCGGTCACCGGGGAGAGTACGAAGGAAACCGTTAAAACCATTGCGTGCGGGAATGCCGGGCGATTCCGGTGTACTCGTTGTTGCTCGTGTGCGTTTTACCACTCCAAGTGCACACGAGGCCGCGGGTGCAGCGGGCACCCGGCATTCCCCACGCCCTCTTGGGGCGGGACCTTCATCAACGCCTCGGACGCTTCGCGCCGCGAGGACGAAATCGTATGCCGAACGACATCAACGTCATTGCGAGCGGAGCGAAGCAATCCATTCTTCCTTTACGCCGCTCGATGGATTGCTTCGTTGCTTCGCTCCTCGCAATGACGGCGGCGACACGGCCCCTCTACGCCGCAAGCCGTTCCAGAAGGTCACGCACAAGTCCGCTCAACAGATCGAGTTTGTACCCCGTCATCGGCAGCGGTCGCGCGCCATCGATCGCCTGTTTCGCGGCGCTGGCGATGTTCGCTGCGTTCGCCGGCTTGCCTTGCAACGCGGTTTCGCACGTCGAAAGCCGAAGCGGCACCGGCGCGATGCCGCCGGCGGTGAGGCGGATGAACTGGAATGTGCCGGCCGAGACCACGGCGCGCGCACACACTTCGACCAGCGGCCATTCCGCATAAGCGCGGCTGATGGCGCGCTTGTAGAGTGCGCGCTCACCGGCGACCGGCGGTGGAAGCTGGACGCTCCGGATCATTTCGCCCGATGCCAGCGTGTTGTCGGCGGCGCCGTTGGAGCCGTCGCCGAACAATTCGCCGATCGTCTGCGCCTTCCTGCGGTTGGTGATGATGGTGGCTTCATAGGCCAGCAACGCCGCCGCCATGGTGGAGGGATGCGGCGCCACGCAGGGGCCGAGATCGAAAGCGACACTGTAGAGATGATTGCCCGATCGGGCAGGGCAATCCGATCCGTCCTTCTTCAGGCAGGCGATGTGCGGATTGCGGTAATACCAGCAGCGCGAGCGCTGGGCGAGGTTGCCGCCGAGCGTGGCGAGATGACGGATCTGCGGCGTCGCAACACCCAACGCTGCAGCCGCAATGCCCGGATAGGCATCAGCGATGCGGGCATCTGTGGCGATCGCGGCGATCGTCGTCGAGGCCCCGATGCGCGCGGAGCCGTCGGCGCTCCAGTTGATCCCGGTCATGTCGGGCGAAGCTGTGAGATCGATCAGCGGCCCCCGCGAAACGCCGCTGCGCCGCCGTTCGGAAAGATCAGTGCCTGCGGCACGGAATTCGGCCGTTTGGGTGTTCATAACGGAGGATTGCTTGGATGCGGATGTCATGCGGCGGCCCTCGCTTTCAGTGCGGCGATCAGACGATCCGGCCGGATCGGAATTTCCGTGAGCCGGATGCCGGTGGCGTTGCGAACGGCATTGGCGAGCGCCGGCGACGTCGGCACAGTGGCGACCTCGCCGATCCCGACGCTGCCGCCGAGCACGTGATCGAAGCCTGCTTCGTCGAAATGCACGTCGATGGGCGGAATGTCGGCGATCCCCGGGATGCGGTAATCCTCCATCCCTCCGCTCAGGATGTCGCCGCTGCGCGGATCGGTTTCGCGGGCTTCGTAGAGCGCGTAACCGAGACCCTGGATCACCGAGCCCGTCGCCTGGCTGCGGGCAAGCGCGGGCGCCGCGATCTTGCCGACCGCGATGCCGGTGTGAACGTTGAGCACGCGGACATGGCCGAGCCAGGTATCGACTTCGACCTCGATCACCTGCACCGAACTCGGAACGCCCGCGCCAACCACGATGTTGGAGAACCGGCGCATCATCCAGCCGAAGATCGTGCCCATGAAGCCGGCGTCCTTCAGCGGCGAGCGGATTCCCGGAAGCATCGGCTTGTCGTCCTCCGGCCGCACCGCGGAGGCGCTGAGATTGGGCGAAGCGGCGATCAGTTCCCGCCATGGCGCGTTCGAGCCCGCGATCGGCGGCCGTTTGGCGTTGCGCTCGATCGCGGCCTTGAGCTGTCGCGCCGCCAGCAGCGTCGGTGGAATAACGGAGGCCGTGACCCGGCTGCCGCCGGCGCCGGGTCCCTCCGGCAAACTGGAATCGCCGATCCGCACCTCGATGTCGTGCGGTTCAAGTCCGAATTCGTGCGCCACGGTGTTGGCGATCACGGTGCGGCTGCCCTGGCCGATATCCTGCGTCGCGGTGCTGGCGACGATGCGTCCGCCTTCGACCGCCAGTTCGACCTTCGAGCCGGGCTGCCAGAGATAGAGCCAGTATCCGGTGGCGACGCCGACGCCGCGGCGATAGCGGCCGGTCTGCGACGCCGGCGGCTTCACGCCGCGCCAGACATCGAGCGAAGATGCCCAATCGTACAGGCGCTGGCGGTTGGGATTGGGATCCCAGCGTTTGCGCAAGCCGATCGGATCGACCTTCATCCGAACCGCGGCTTCGTCGATCGCCTGTTCCAGCGCGAACGCCATCGGCGGTCCGCCGGGACCGCGGAACGGCGCGCCGGGCGGCAGGTTGCTGATGACGTCGTAATCGGCAAGCTCCTTGGCTTCCGCCGGATAGATCAGCCGGGCCAGGGCCGCGACGGTCGAGTTCACGGCGGCGCCGGTGTCGGCATGGGCCGTGAGCGACAGCGCCTTGAGCCCGCCTTGCTCCGACGGCAGCAGCGAGATCTTCAGTTCCGTCGCGGGCCGATAGCCGGTGACGGAAAGCTCTTCGTGCCGGTCAAAGGCGATCCTGACCGGCGCCTTCGCCTCGCGCGCCAGATCGATCGCCGCAATGGTTTCGATGCCGAGCGCGGCCTTGGAGCCGAAGCCGCCGCCGACATGATCGGCGATGACGCGGATCTTGTCGTGCTCGAGCTTGTAGCGTTTGGCGAGCAGCTCCATCACGTGAAACACCCATTGAGTCGAGACGTGCACGGTCAGGCGGTCGCCGTCGAAGCGGGCGACCGCGGCGTGCGGCTCGAGACACGCATGCTGCTGCGTGCCGGTGCGAAAGGTTTCCTCGACCAGCAGCGGATTTTGCGCTTTGCGCGCGTCTGCGACCCAGCTTCGCGCCTTCTTCGCCCTGCTGGAGAACGCCGAGGACGGCCCGCGGACATTGCCGTTCCAGGACGCTGGCGCCGCCGTGCCCTCGGAAACGTTGCCGGCTTTCTTGCGGCTGGATTTCTCGAACACGACCGCAGCGTCAGGCTTGCGCGCCGCGTCCAGTCCGATCACCGCGGGCAGGCGTTCGCTGCTGATCCGGATCGCGGCGATGGCGTCCATCGCCGTCCTTCGACAGGTCGCGGCGACCGCCGCGATGGGTTCGCCGACATAGCGCACCATGCGGTCGTCGCCGAGCAGCGAGACCGCCGCCATCACACCCGGGATCGCGCGGGCCGGCGCAAGATCCAGTTCGGTTATCCGGGCGTGCGCGACCTGCGAGCGCAGGATGACGCCTTCGAGCTGTCCGTCATGACGGATATCGACGGTGTATTTCGCCGCGCCCGTCACCTTGTCGCGCGCCTCCACGCGCGGCGAGACGATGTTGTCGCCATCGAATTGGCCTGCGCAGGCCGCGGCCACCGCGCTGAAGATGCCGTCATAGGCGCCGCAGCGGCACAGATGCCCCGAGAGCGCCGCGCCGATTTCCTCCCGCGACGGTGTCGCCGTTCCTTTTGTAGCCCGCCAGCGGTCGCAAAACGCCGCGGCTTCCACGACAAAGCCGGGCGTGCAGAAGCCGCATTGCAGCGCATCGTGCGCCATGAAGGCCTTCTGCACCGGGTGCAGCTTGGGGGCGCCGATGCCTTCGATCGTCGTGATGGATTTCTTTGCTGCCGCGCGCGCCGGCATCAGGCAGCTCACCACCGGCGCGCCGTCGACCAGCACGGTGCATGCGCCGCACACGCCGGCCCCGCACACGAGTTTTGTGCCTGTCAGGTCGAGCGTGTCCCGGATGACATCGATCAGAAGCGTTTCGGGATCGTCGGGGAGCGGAGCGACACGTCCGTTGATCGTCATCGTACTCATTTGCGATCTCCAGGTTTTCTGCGGTTTGATTTTTTCGCGGCCGCGGGCTTCACCGCGCGCGGCTTCGATGATGGACCCACGGCGCCGGCGACCAGCGTTCGCACCATGATCCTGAGATCCCCAAGGAAGGCATCGGCCGGCTGCATCGACGGGTGCGCGGATTTGGCGCCATTGACCGCCATCTCGATGCATCGCGCAAGATCGTGCGACGTGATGCCGTCGGCGAGCGCGAGCCGCTGCTTGCGGCAGACCCGCTCGATGGTTGCGGCACCCTGCGCGACATATAGCGCGGCATATTTCTGATAGAGGTCGCGGGCTTGAAGCAGATGTTCGGAAAACAATTCCTCGACATGGGACGAGCCGTCGAACGAGGCGATGATCTGCCGGAGCCGGCCGGTGATCTCTGCGATCAGGATGTCGGCGAGGCCGCCTGCCGGCTTTCTCCTCGGCATCGGCAGCCGCCATCTCCGCGGCCATGGCGTTCTCGTGCACCAGCTCGATCACGGCACGGAACAACGCCTCCTTGGAGTTGAAATGATGGTAGAGCGCCTGCCGCGTCAGGCCGGCGGCCTCGGCGGCCTGCTCGATCGACGAGCGCCGGAAACCGTGGCGGCGGAACACCAGCATTGCGGCGTTGAGAATGCGGTCACGCGGCTTCATTTGACGAATTTGACAAAAGTGGATGAAATGTCAAATCACGCCGCCGCGAGCGACGGGCGGCGATCAGGCCGTTTTGCGCCGATAGGCCGCGAGGAACATCCGGGTCGCGCTTTCAACCACCTCGACGATGCGCTCTGTCGATGGCGCCGGCGCCGCCTGGAAAATAAACCGCAGGAACAGCGACGCCTGGCACATCTGCATGAACTGCGACGCCGCCAGCTGGCAGTCGTCGATGGCGAGATCCCTGGTCTTCACATGCGCCTCGAGATAGGCGGCGAGGCGATTGATGGTTTTCTCCAGCACATGCTCGTAGTAGCGGCGGCCGACCTCCGGCATCCGCTCGGCGATCGCCATCACGGTGCGGATCGCCGAGCCGCCGCCCGGCCGGCACAGCAACTCGATATAGGCCTGGCCGAACTGCCGAAGCGTGGTGGCGACGTCGCGTTCGGGGTCGAAATTGAAAGCCACCTTCTGCTGGTCGAGCATTTCCTCCTCGACGATGGCTTCGAACAGCCGGTTCTTGTCGGCGAAATAGACATACAGCGTGCCCTTGGAGACGCCGGCCGAACGCGCGATTTCGCCCATGCTGGCGCCGTCAAACCCCAGATCCATGAATACCTTACGGGCTCCGTCGAGGATTTGACGCCGCTTCGAGCTTTCCTCGTCCGCGACGGCGTGGAGAGGCGTGGGGTTGGCTGCAATCATTGGTTTAGCTTCTCTGGAAAGATTCCGGACCCTGGAAATGCCCCGGAAGGAACCCGCGATCTATCGTCCGATCGACGGATTGTATCTTGACCGAACCGTTCGGTCAATGCTAGTTTCAAAACTGGCGAGGTCGCGGGGCCGTGTTTTTTCGGCTGCGCTTGCATCGCGACATCGTATTGGGAGCGCCTAAATGGCCGCAGCGAGAGATCAGGCAGCACGTATCCTTCGCACCGAACCGGATGCGGTCGAAGGCGCCCCGGCGCGTGATCCTTCCGAGACTGCTGCCGATCCGACTCGCGCTCATCCTTCCGAAGAGATCGTCGCGCGCCGCCCGGCGGAGGCGCCGGGCAATCCGGCCACCAGCCAACCGGGCGCACCGGCCGCTGCCGCCGATTCGGCCGCTGCGAAATCCGGCAAACGCAAATTTGTGCTGATGGGCATCCTCGCGCTGCTCGCGCTCGCCGCCGCCAGCTATGCCACCTATTACACGCTGGTCGGACGCTTCTACGTCTCCACCGACGACGCCTATGTGCGGGCCAACAACACCACGCTCGGCGCCCGGGTGTCCGGCCACATCACGGCAATCCTTCCCGGCGACAACACGCTGGTGCGGGCCGGCGACGTGGTCTTCCGGATCGACGACGGCGATTATCGCATCGCAGTCGACGCCGCGCGCACCAGGATTGCGACCCAGCAGGCCACCATCGATCGCATCGGCCGTCAGGTGACGGCGCTCGAAAGCGCGGCCGAGCAGGCCAAGGCGCAGTTGGCTTCGGCCGACGCCACCTTGAAGCGGGCGGGCCTCGACTTCGACCGCCAGCAGGCGCTGAGCACCAAGGGATTTGCCTCGCGTGCGACGTTCGAGGTCTCGGAAGCCGGACGCGACCAGGGCGTGGCGGCGGTGAAGGCAGCGCAGGCGGCCTATGACGCGGCGCGCGACAATGTCGAGGTCACCAGGGCGCAGCAGGCCGAGGCCCGCGCCCAGTTGGCGGAACTGCAGACCTCGCTCGCCAAGGCCGAGCGCGATCTCGACTTCACGTCGGTGCGCGCGCCGGTCGACGGCACCTTCTCCAATCGCCTCGTCAACACCGGTGACTTCATCGCGGCCGGCCAGCGGCTCGGCAATGTGGTGCCGCTCAATGACGTCTTCATCGATGCCAACTTCAAGGAGACGCAGCTCAGGCGCATCCGTCCGGGCCAGCCGGTGACGATCTCGGTCGATGCCTACGGCCATCGCAAGTTCGCGGGCATCGTCGACAGCATCTCGCCCGCCGCCGGCTCGGTATTCACGCTGCTGCCGCCCGACAACGCCACCGGCAACTTCACCAAGATCGTGCAGCGGCTGCCGGTCCGCATTCGCGTGCCAAAGGACGTCGCCAAGCAGAACCTGCTGCGCGCGGGCATGTCGGTCTATGCGACCGTCGATACCCGTAACGGCGCAGGCGACGCGGACAGCGACGCCGACCTTGACTCGCCGACCATGATCCATCCGCAATAATTCGTGCGTCGGGCGGCGCGCCCGATGCCGACGTCCTGATCCGAGCAACGCATGGCCGACGCCACCACCGCATCACCCGGGATGATGAACGCCACGGCGGCGCCGTCCGAGCACGTCGCGCCGCGGCGATTGTTCGCGTTCCTCATCATGGTGTTCGGGATGTTCATGTCGATCCTGGACATCCAGATCGTCTCGGCGTCGCTCAACGAGATCCAGGCCGGCCTGTCGGCAAGTTCGAGCGAGGTGTCGTGGGTCCAGACCGCCTATCTGATCGCGGAAGTGATCGCGATTCCATTGTCCGGGTTCCTGTCGCGCGCGCTCGGCACCAGGCTGTTGTTTGCAATTTCAGCTTCCGGCTTCACCATCGCGAGCTTCCTGTGCGGCTTCGCCTCGTCGATCGAGCAGATGATCGTCTGGCGCGCGCTCCAGGGTTTTCTGGGCGCGGGCATGATCCCGACGGTGTTCGCATCGGCCTATACGGTGTTTCCGCGGTCGAAATTCTACATCGTTGGCCCGATCATCGGCCTGGTCGCGACCCTGGCGCCGACCATCGGCCCGACGGTGGGCGGTTTCATCACCGACGCGCTGTCCTGGCACTGGCTGTTCTTCATCAACATCGTTCCCGGCATCGTCATTACCGTCGGCGTACTGGCGCTGGTCGATTTCGACCGGCCGAACTTCAAGCTGCTCGAGCAGTTCGACTGGTGGGGCCTGATCTGGATGGCGGGATTTCTGGGCTCGCTCGAATATGTGCTGGAGGAGGGGCCGCAATATGAGTGGCTGCAGGATACAACCGTCGCCATCTTTGCCACGGTCTGTGCGGTCTCCGCGATCGCTTTCTTCTATCGCGTATTGACCGTTGAAGAACCGATCGTCGATATCAGAACCTTCACCGACCGCAACTTCGGCATCGGCTGCCTGATCTCCTTCTGCGTCGGCATCGGCCTTTACGGCCTGACCTATATGTATCCGCGCTATCTCGCCGAAGTGCGCGGCTACAGCGCGCTGATGATCGGCGAGACCATGTTCGTCTCCGGCATCACCATGTTTCTCACCGCGCCGATCGTGGGACGCCTGATGCTGAAGGTCGATATGCGCTACATCATCGCCGCTGGTCTCATCATCTTCGCGTTCGGTTCCTGGCAGATGACGTGGATCACCCGCGATTACGATTTCTACGAGCTATTGGTACCGCAGATCCTGCGCGGCATCGGGATGATGTTCGCGATGGTGCCGACCAACAACATCGCGCTCGGAACGTTGCCCCCGGATCGGGTGAAGAACGCTTCGGGATTGTTCAATCTGACGCGCAATCTCGGCGGCGCGGTCGGACTCGCCGTCATCAACCAGGTGCTCAATGAACGTACCGACCTGCATATCGCGCGGCTGCAGGAACGGGTGAACTGGGGCAACGCCACAGCGACCGAGACGCTCAACATGTTCACCCAGCGCCTGCAGGGCATGGGCGACGCCTCGGTGATGGCGATGAAGCAATTGTCGCAGATCGTCCACCGCCAGGCCGTGGTGATGGGATATGGCGACGCCTTCTTCATGCTGACGGTGTTCTATTTCGGCCTCAGCCTGCTGGTGATGCTGTTGAAGAAGCCGGCTTCGGCGTCCACTGAGCCGGCGCACTAGACCGACCGATATTGTCTGCTGCGGCAGTTCATGCTTGAACGGCGGCATGGTGCGCGGCCTTTCCATCTCTCGAGCGGATTCGCGCCTGCGCGTGCAGGCGGCGTCCGCGCGATGGATCGCGGCCGCGCTGATGCTGACCGCGGTGATCTGGCTTGCGGTGCTGGCGGGATTGCTCGCGATCGCCGGTCGCGTCCACGATGATGTGCCGGTTTTGCTGGCCGTCAAACTGCCGCTATTGCATTCGCGCCCGGAATTGATCTTTGCCGGCGAGAGCCGGACGGTCTATCAGATCGATCCCGTTCTGGCGGCGCAACTGATCGGCAGGCCGCCGGGTGCGGTGGTCAACATTGCCTATGACGCCGGCGAGCCGCTGGCGCTGGTGGCTGCGATGCGGCGCCGGCCCGATCGATTTATCGAGGCCCATGTCGTCGTCAGCGTCGCGCCCTTCCTGTTCAATGAGGGCGTGCGGTCGGCGGCGGTCTATCCGCAGGACGTGGCGGCGCGGCTCGGCGTCGCCGAACAGATGGGTTCGTTTCTGCCGCTCCGCGTCGGCACGCTGATCCGCTTTATCCGTGAAGCCTTCGCCGCGCGGCTTGCTGCCGATCAGCACGTCGCCGATCTCGGCGCGCCGCCCGCCGCACTTGGTCTGAAGACCATCGACCGCACGCAGGCTGATAACGCATGGCCGGTCGAAATTGGCTCGCACGCCCATTACGCCAATTGGGATTTGTCCGGCCCCAAGGCGCGCCTCGAGATCGGCGCGCTCTGCGACATGGTAGCGCTGACGCGCACGCTCACCGTCGTGGTGCCGCCATGGGCGCCGCGCTACGATCGCGCCCGCGATCCGTCGTGGCGCAACAAGGACGATCAATATGCAGCTCTGGTCGTCGACGCCGGCCGACGCTGCGGCTTCGATGTCCTGAATATTCAATCGATCCCGGGATTGGAGCAGGGCAATTACGCCGACGAGATGCACGTCAACGCCTCGGGCGTGCCGATCTACACGCGTTATCTCGTGTCGCGGCTGAAGCGTTAGCCGCCCCCGCGATGCTGTTCAGCTCCTATACGTTCCTGTTTCAGTTCTTGCCGGCGACGGTGCTGGCATTCGCCGCCGCGCGCCGTCACTCGCCGCGCGCCGGGATCCTTGTGCTTGCGGGCGCTTCCTTGTTTTTCTACGGCGCCTGGCGGCCGGTCTACCTGCTGCTGTTCGTAGCCTCGGTGGCGGTGAATTTCGGGCTGGGCCTGCGGATGGAAGATCCGCTTCGCCGCCGGGGCATCGGAACGTTCGGTGTCGCGCTCAATCTCGCCGTGCTCTGCTATTTCAAATACACCAACTTCCTGTTCGACAGCCTGAACATGCTGACCGGCGCGCCGCTGCCGTTCGTCAACATCATCCTGCCGCTTGGGATCTCGTTCTTCACCTTCCAGCAGATCGCCTATCTGGTCGACGTCATGCGCGGCGCCAAGGTCGAGCGTGACATCGTCAGCTACACGCTGTTCGTGTCGTTCTTTCCGCATCTGATCGCGGGTCCCCTGGTGCACCACGCCGAGATGATTCCGCAGTTCAAGCGCGGCCGCACCGGCCGCTCCTCGGTGCTGGCGGCACGCGGGCTGGCGATCTTCGCCGCCGGCCTGTTCAAGAAGGTGGTGATCGCCGACAATCTGGCGCAGTTCGTCAGTCCGGTGTTCGCGCATCTCGACGCCGGCGGCGGCGTCACCACGGAATGGGCGTGGCTCGCGACACTGGCTTACACGTTGCAGATCTATTTCGATTTCTCCGGCTATTCCGACATGGCGATCGGGCTCGCGCTGTTGTTCGGGATCCGGCTGCCGGTCAACTTTCGTTCGCCCTACCAGGCGACCTCGATCATCGAATTCTGGCGGCGCTGGCACATCACGCTGTCGCGCTTCCTGCGCGACTATCTCTACATTCCGCTCGGTGGCAACCGGCTTGGCGAGCAGCGGCGCTATATCAACTTGCTGGTGACGATGCTGCTCGGCGGGCTGTGGCATGGCGCCGGCTGGAATTTCCTGATTTGGGGCGGCCTGCACGGCATCTATCTCAGCATCAATCATCTCTGGCGCGGACGGCGCGGCAGCAAACCGGAGGCACCAACAACCGGATGGGTGGCGAAAGGCTTTGGCTGGGCTGTCACCTTCTTCGCCGTCGTCATCGCCTGGGTGTTCTTCCGCGCCAGGACCGCGGCGGGTGCATGGCAATTGTTGCTAAGCCTGTTCGGAGCGGAGGCCGGCAGCTCCGCCTACGCGTCCTCCGGCATCCTGCGGCTGATGGATTTGCCGATATTGGTGAACGAGGAGCGCTTGCTGCTGATCGGCACCGGGGCTGTCGCGCTGGCGCTGGCGATCGCGCTTTGCCTGCCCAATGTCCCGCAACTGTTTCGTTACCGCGAATATCGCCGGGCGCCGGAGCCGGCCGCATGGGTAAGATGGCAGCCGAATGCGGCGTGGGCGCTCGTCACCGCGCTGGCGCTGGCGATCTCGCTATTCGGCATGTGGCAGCGGCTGGAATTCCTGTATTTCCAGTTCTGAGCATGTCGTTCACCGCCGGCATATTGCAAAAACGATCCGACGCATTTATAAGCCGCGCATCGTCGCTCGAACCGGGGAGGATTTGCATATGATTTCGATTTCTTCGCAGATCGCGCCCTCGCGTCCGATGCCCATGCCGGATACGTGCCTCGCTCTTTGAGGGCCATTTCCGTCCGCATCGATCGGGCCTGACGTCCCGATCGCTCCTCACTTCCCTGTAAGTCACCGCATTTTCCCAACGACGCCTGCGTTCGGCCGTGCCGTCGCGCGTCAACCAACGGAGCCGGCCTGTGCGCGAGCGCGGCCGGATGAGACCCCATGAAGGACCTCACGCAAGGCTCCATCGTCAGCCACATCTCGGCCATGGCCCCGCAGATTTTCGCCGGCATGATCATGATGATGCTTTGCGGGCTGATCGATCTGTATTTCGTCGGCGGTCTGGGTGACGCCGCGATCGCAGGCGTCGGCGCCGCCGGAAATGCGGGCTTCCTGATCAATGCCCTGACGCAGGTGCTGAGCGTCGGCACGATGGCGCTGATCTCGCATGCGGCGGGGCGCAAGGATCGGGCCGATGCCAATCTGGTGTTCAACCAGTCGCTCGGTCTGTCAGCCGTAGTTGGAGTATTGACGCTGATCGCCGGATGCCTGTTCGCGCGCGACTACATGCGCTCGGTGGCCGCCGACGATGCGGTGATCGAAGCCGGCACGACATATCTGCTGTGGTTCATGCCGGCGCTGGCGCTGCAATTCGCCACACTGGTGATGGCGTCGGCCTTGCGTGGCACCGGCATCGTGCGTCCCACCACGATCGTCCAGACCGCCACCGTGATCATCAATATCGTTCTGGCGCCAGTTCTCATTATCGGCTGGGGCACAGGCTGGGCTTTTGGCGTTGCCGGCGCCGGCCTTGCCAGTTCGATCGCGGTCCTGATCGGCGTCGCGATGATGTGGATCTATTTCCGCGGCTACGAACATTACGTCAGCATCGATCGCGCTTTGTGGCGTCCGCGGATGAAGCAATGGAAACGCATACTGAATATCGGGCTGCCGGCCGGCGGCGAGTTCGCCATCATGTTCGTCTATCTGGCGGTGATTTATTATGCGCTCCGGAATTTCGGCGCCGCGGCTCAGGCAGGATTTGGCATCGGTTCGCGCCTGCTGGGCGTCATTCAGATGCCGGCGCTGTCGATGGCCTTTGCGGCCGGCGCCATCGCCGGGCAGAATTTTGGCGCCGGAAACCGCGAGCGGGTGAGGGAGACGTTCAGGAGCGTTTTGCTGCTGGGCACGGCCGTGATGATCGCTTTCACGTTGGTCGCGCAATGGCAGCCGGAATGGTTGCTCGGCGGTTTTACCAAAGACCCCGAGACCATCGCCACCGGCGCTCTGTTCCTGCGGATGGTCTCGCTGAACCTCGTAGCCCAAGGGGTGATCTTTGTGTGCTCGAGCATGTTTCAGGGCCTGGGGAACACCAGGCCGGTGTTGTTGAGCTCCGGCGTGCGCCTGGTCACCTATGGGCTGCCGCTGATCTGGCTGTCCGGACGTGCGGATTTTCGCATCGAGCACGTCTGGTATCTGTCGATTGCGACCACCACGCTCCAGGCCGTGCTGACTTTGTTGTTGCTGCGCCGGGAGCTCAGCAAGCGGCTGGTGCCGCTGCCGCCATGAAGCAGGGAGCCGATGTCACGTTCAAGACATCGGTGCCGGCAGGTTATTGCCAAACACCTATGATGCATTTATAAGCGCCGAATTGTCGCTCGAACCGGGGAGGATTTGCATGATTTCGATGTATTCGCAGATCGCGCCCTCGCGTCCGAAGCTCGTATCGGATGCCCGCGTGGCCCTTTGAGGGCCGTCTCCGCCAGCTCGATCGGGCCCTTGAGTCCCGATCTTCACTAAGCTCCCGGTAAGTCACCACTATTTGTCAACGACGCTTGCGTTCGGCTTTTGCCGTCGCTCGTCACCCAATGGAGCCGGTCCGCGCGCGAGCGCAACCGGATGACGCCATGACCGCTCAAAACGACAAGCGCCCGGCCGCGATACGTGTGGTGATCCCGTTCGTGTTCCAGCACTGGCTCAACCAGCCTGCGGCCGCAGCGGCCGTTGCCGGCGGCTTGTTGGGTGCGACCGTTGCCGACCTGTTCATGCCGCTGTTTTCGGGACATCTGGTCGACGCGGTGACGTCAGGCGCGTCGGATCCGGCGGCGCGCCGCGCCGCGTTTACCGCCTTCGGCGTCATCGTCGGGCTCGGCCTGATCTCGATGATGCTGCGTCTGATCGGGCTGCACGCGATCGTGCCGTTCACGCTGCGGATCATGTCCGACGTGTCGCGCGACGCCTTCATGCGCGTGCAGCGGTTCTCGACCGACTGGCACGCCAACAGCTTTGCCGGCTCGACCGTGCGCAAGATCACCCGCGGCATGTGGGCGCTCGATCTGCTCAACGACACCATCCTGATGGCGCTGTTGCCATCGCTGGCGGTGCTGCTGGGGTCGATGATCCTGCTTGGGCTGCACTGGCCCTCGCTTGGCCTGGTGATTGCCGTCGGCACGGTGATCTATGTGTCGATGACGGTCGTGTTTTCGACCCGCTATATCGCGCCGGCCGCACGCGTCTCCAACGCCTGGGACACCAAGGTCGGCGGCACGCTGGCCGATGCGCTGACCTGCAACGCCGTGGTGAAATCGTTCGGCGCCGAAGCGCGCGAGGATTCCCGGCTGGCCCGCGTCATCAGCCGGTGGCGTACGCGGGTGCGGCGGACCTGGCTGCGCTACAACTACACCTCGACGGCGCAGCTCGCGGTGCTGCTCTGCGTCCGCGCTTCCGTGATCGGCGGCGCGCTGCTGTTGTGGATCGCGGGCCGCGCCTCGCCCGGCGACGTCACCTATGTGCTGACCAGCTACTACATCATCCATGCGTATCTGCGCGATGTCGGCATGCACATCAACAACCTGCAGCGTTCGGTGAACGACATGGAGGAACTGGTCGCGATCCACGACGAGGCGATCGGCATCGCCGATGTCGCCGGCGCAGCGCCGATCGATGTCCATGGCGGCCGCATCGTGTTCGAGGACGTGACCTTCCATTATGGCGGTCACCCCGCGCCGCTGTATGACGGTCTGTCGGTGGATATCCGCGCCGGCGAGCGTGTCGGTCTCGTCGGCCGCTCCGGTTCCGGCAAGACCACTTTCGTCAAGCTGGTGCAGCGGCTGTACGACGTCTCCGGCGGACGCATCCTGATCGACGGTCAGGATATCGCGAAGGCAACGCAGCATTCGCTGCGCAGCCAGATCGCGATCGTGCAGCAGGACCCGATCCTGTTTCACCGCTCGCTGGCCGAGAACATCGCCTATGGCCGGCCGGGCGCCAGCATGGCGGCGATCGAGCAGGCCGCACGGCTCGCCAATGCGCACGAGTTCATCCTGCGGCTGCCGAAAGGCTACGGCACGCTGGTCGGCGAGCGTGGGGTGAAACTGTCCGGCGGCGAGCGGCAGCGCGTCGCCTTGGCGCGGGCGTTCCTTGCGGACGCGCCGATTCTGATCCTCGACGAGGCGACCTCGAGCCTGGATTCCGAATCGGAGGCCCTGATCCAGCAGGCGATGGAGCGGCTGATGAAAGGCCGCACCTCGATCGTGATCGCGCACCGGCTGTCGACGGTACGCAGCCTCGACCGCATCCTGGTGTTTGATCGCGGCGAGATCGTCGAGCAGGGCACCCACGCGTCGCTTGCCAACCGGCCGGGCGGAATCTATCGCGGGCTGTTCGAGCGCCAGGCGACGGAGTTCGGCCGAGTTTCGGCGGCGGAGTGAGGGCGGGCAGGCGGCCGGTGCGGGCAGTCCAGCGCGCCGGGAAGGACGCCATTGGGGGGCAACAAATCTGCCCCCGGGCGCTGAACCTTAATAGCCCTCCGCTGACCAATATACCGGGACAACTCGGTCAGCTTATCCTCCGATCGGAGGATGACGGCGCGCGCTGATGCCAGCTGACCGACAATCAGGACGCGACCGGACGATGCCAAAAAAGACGAAACTTCCTGATCTCATCGAGGAGATCTACGATGCCGCCCTTGAACCCGCATTGTGGAACGATGTTGTCGTCAGCATTAACGATTTTATCGGGTCTCAGGCTTGCGGGCTGATCTCGAAGGATACGATGAGTCAGTTCGGCCTCACGCATTATTATTGCGGTGTCGATCCTCATTACATCAAGCTTTATGCGGAAACCCATTCCAGATTCGATCCGCTTACCACCCTGCCGCCGCCGGGGCAGGTCGTCAGCATTCCGGATTTGCTGCACTATGACGAATACCGCCGGGGGCCGTTCTATCAGGAATGGCTGCGACCCCAGGGCTGCGTCGACGTCGCAAACATTGTGCTCGAAAAATCAAATGCGAACAGCGCGGTTCTCCTGACAGTCTTGCCGGGCCCGCGCATGCTCGACGACGAAATGCGGCGGCGGATCGCGCTGGTCGCGCCGCATGTCCGCCGGGCGATGCAGATCAACAAGGCGATCAACTCCAGGCAATCCGAGGCTGCGACCTTCGCAGACACGCTCGATGGCCTCAGCGCTGCGATTTTCCTGATGGATGCCGGCTGCCGAATCGTCCATGCCAATGTGGCCGGCGATGAAATGCTGCGCGCGGACGATTTCCTGCGCTCCATCGGCGGGCATCTCGTCGTCCGCAACGCGCAGGTCAACCGGACCTTGCACGAGCTATTGGCAAATCATGCCGAGGTGACGAACACCAAGGGCTCGGCGTTGCCATTGCTCGCGCATGACGGCGAACGCTACGTCGCACATTTGCTGCCGCTGACGTCTGCGGCGCGGGCCGGCACCGGCATGACCTACAGCGCCGTCGCTGCTTTGTTCGTTCGGAAGGTCGCGATGGACAGCCCCCACGGCGAACTGGTCGCGCGCGCGTTTGAACTAACGCCGACCGAACTGCGGGTGATGCTGGCGATCGTCGAAGTCGGCGGCGTGCCGGAGACCGCGGCGGCGCTGGGTATCGCCGAAACCACCGTCAAGACCCATCTGCACCGCGTGTTCTCCAAGACGGGAGCCAGCCGCCAGGCCGATATCGTCAAGCTCGCCGCCGGATTTTCCAGCCCGCTGGCCGGCTGACGCGGTCGTCCAGGGTTGATTGAGCAAGGTCAGGGCGAACCCTGAACAATTGGGGTTTGCCGAACCCGCGTGCGCGTGCTGATCGCGACGGTGGCGACGACGCCGGCGGCGAACAGCAGGATTTGCGGCGTGATCGTCTCGTCATTGAACGATGCCGCAAGCGCGAATGTGATGAAGGGCTGCAGCAGCTGCACCTGCGACACGCGCGCGATGCCGCCCATCGCCATGCCGGCATTCCACGCGAAGAACCCGATCCATTGCGAGAACACCGCGACATAGAGCAGCGCAAGCCACGGCTTCAAGGCGATCTGTGTCGGATCCGCCGGCATGGTCAGCGCGGCGGCAGGCAGCGAGATCGGCAAGGCCAACACCAGCACCCAGCTGATGACTTCCCATCCCGGCATCCCGGCGGTGAGCCGTCCGGAGAAGGTATAGCCGATCGCCGAGACGCCGACCGCGGCGAACAGCAGCAGGTCGCCGGCCGAGAGCGTGCCGCCGCCCTGGCGCAGCGCGAACGCGATGACCAGCGACGCGCCGGCCGCGGACGCGATCCAGAACAGCGGTTTCGGCCGCTCGTGGGTAATGGCGACGGCGACCAGCGCGGTGGCGATCGGAAGAATGCCCATTACCACGCCGCCATGCGAGGCATCGACGGTCTGCACCGCGAGCGCCATCAGCAACGGAAACAGAACGCTCACGCATAGCATGGCGATCACAAGCTGGAACCACAGCCGGCGCGGCGGCAGCGGCCGTCGCAACACCAGCAGCAAGGCAAGCGCGCACAACCCGGCGATCGCGGTGCGCAGCGCCGTCAGCGCAAGCGGATCGAAGCCGGATACCGCAAGGCGCGTCGCCGGTAGCGTGCCGCCGAAGATCGACATGCCGATAAAACCCAGCAGCAAACCGAGATGTTCGCGAGACAATGGAGGGGAGGACATGGGGGCTGAGGTAGCCGGTTCGCTCGCGCGCGTACAGCCTTCGCGTGCTCCGCATGGCGGCCATGCGTGGGCTATCGCAGCCCGATGCTGCCGCAGTCCAACACTACCGCAGTCCGCTACTACCGCAGTCCAAGACTGCTCCAGACCAGACCGATGCCCGACATAAACAACAGGCCGAGCACGACATCGCGGAAGTTTTGGTCGCTCAGCGCGCGATAGGTCCGGGCGCCGAGCCAGGCGCCCAACAGCGTTGCCGGTAACGCGAGCAGCGCCAGAAGAAGGACTTCACGGGTGATGAACCCGGTTGCCGCCTGCAGGCACAGCGAAGCGCTCAGTATGGTCCAGTTGAAGGTCTGGAAAACGCCACGCCGCTCGTCCTTGCCCCAGCCTCGCACGCTGGCCCACAATATTGGAATCGGGCCAGACAGACCGGCGAGGCCGCCAAGGATGCCGCCGGCAAATCCTATTGCCGCGTCAGCCGCCCGGCCGCCAAAGCTCACCGCGATCGGGGTGCGATTGAGATAAAGCGCGGCCGGAAACACCAGCAGCAGCACCCCGAAGCTCAATTTGAACACATGTGGATCGGCGTGGGCGATCAGCAAGATGCCCAGCGGCACACCCGCCAGCCCGCCGATCAGGAACGGCCAGACCAGGCTGAAGTCGATGGATCGCCAGAACGACGGCAGCGTCGACGTTTGCGAGATGATGGAACAGATCAGCACCAGCGGCACCGCGATGGCGGGCGGCAATACGTAGAGCCAGATCCCGAGCGCCATCAGCGCGGTCCCGAAGCCGGCGAGGCCCGACACGTAGCCGCCCGCGAGCGCGCCAAGCGGCAGAAGCACAAGGGCGGACGTGCTGATCACGGCAGGTTTCTATCGTTGATTGGAATGCACGAATTGGCGAGGGGGAAATTATGTGCCTTATAGCGGTCCAGTCGCGATAACAAATGGGGAAAACGCCATGGGGAAAACCTTTCTGGTCTGTCACGGCGCATGGTCGGCGGGATGGGCATGGAAGAAGATGCACCCGCTGATGAATGCGGCTGGGCATCGCCTGGTCACGCCGACCTATACCGGGCTCGGCGAGCGCGAGCATCTGGCCAATCCGTCGATCGACCTGGAATCCCACATTCAGGACATCCTGAACGTCATCAAATATGAAGACCTGCGCGACATCGTGCTGATCGGCCACAGCTATGGCGGCATGGTCGCGACCGGCGTGGCCGACCGCGCGCGCGACCGTATCGCGCAGTTGATCTATCTCGACGCGTTCGTGCCCGAAGACGGACAGTCGCTGCTCGATCTGAACGAGCCGGCGCGGCAGCACATGCGGGAACTGGCGAAATCAGGCGATGGCTGGCGCGTGCCGCCCAATCCCACGCCGCCGGATACATCGCCGGCGGATGTCGAATGGCTGAGCGAACGCCGCGTTTATATGCCGATCAAATGTTTCGAGACCAAGCTCAAGCTGCAGGGCGGCGCGCTGACTTTGCCGCGGAGCTATATCTACGCCACTCGCATCACGCCCGCGGATACGTTCGGTCCGTTTGCCGCGCGCGCCAAAAACGAGCAGGGCTGGAGCTATCACGAGATCGACGCCAGCCATTCGCCGGCGGTCACCGCGCCGGACACGCTGATGGCGTTGCTGCAGGAGACCGCCACGAATTGAGTGTCATTCCGGGGCGCGAGTGAAACGAGTGAACCCGGAATCTCGAGATTCCCCGATAGGCAATTGCACATCTGAGGTTCGCATCTTCGATGCGTCCCGCAATGACGCTCGCATAAAATTGGCGAGGGGTCCGACGTGTTGCGCCGGACCCCTCATTTCTAGATAGACATCAGCCGGCCTGTAAGCCGGGTTTTGTAGGGCACCGCTCGCTTGCGCGGACGATACGTGACGGCCATTCCTCTGGGACGACGCTTGCGCGTTGCCTCGAGCAACCTACCCGGACGGCGAGCCTGACATCGCTCCCGCGGGTGTTATCGCTTTCGCGAACGACCCCCGTTGCCGTCCCTATTCGGTCTTGCTCCCGGTGTGGTTTGCCATGCCGTTTCCGTTGCCGGACCCGCGGTGCGCTCTTACCGCACCTTTTCACCCTTGCCTCATCCGAAGAGGAGGCGGTTCGTTCTCTGTGGCACTGTCCCTGGGGTCGCCCCCGCCGGATGTTATCCGGCACCGTATGTCGATGGAGCCCGGACTTTCCTCTCCCGCAGCCTTTCGACCGTAGCGCGAGCGGCCGTCCGGCCGACTGACAGCAAAGGCATGAGGGTTCAAAGCGGTTACGTCAAGCCGACAACGGCTATTTTGATCCGGTCCGTCATCGCAAAGCCTGGCTATGCGAAATACCCAGTAAATTAACCAGCCGCCCGCGCGGCTGAACCAGATCGCTCAAGGTGTAACCGTCAAGCACGGCAATGAAAGCGCCGTGCGCTTTCTCCAGCGTGCGCCTCAATACGCAGCACGGACGGATGGTGCAGGGCGCGTTGAGCGGTTTGAAACACTGTACGATCGCCATGTCCGGCTCGGTATAGCGCACCACCTCGCCAAGCCCGATGGCTTCGACCGGCTTTGCCAGCCGCAGGCCGCCACCCCTGCCGCGAACGGTCTCGACATAGCCGGCGACGCCCAGTTGATGCGCCACCTTCATCAAATGGTTCTTGGAGACGCCAAAGCTCTTGGCGATCTCGGCGATCGTGGCCAGCCGATCTTCCTTGACGGCGAGGTACATCAACACGCGCAGCGCATAGTCGGTATAGACGGTCAGGCGCACATGCTTTCTCCCGGGTTGGGTCGCAATCACGAAAACATGTATCATTTATATTGCTTTATGACAAGCGCGGACCTATAAGAGGCATATTAAATACTTCTTTATGGAAGGAGTGCTCCAATGAGGGGAACGGTTGCGATCAGCGATATCGTGGCATGGCCATTCCTGCTGCCGGGAGAGCTTGCCTGCCGGGCGCTCGGCCTCGCCAAAAGTCCGGACAGGAGCCACGACCTGGTCCGGATGCTGATCAATTCGCTGGTCTGGACCACGCTCGGCGTTGTCGTCGCGGTGTTCGCGACATGATTCCTTCCATCGCCAAGCTCGACGGGATTTCGGAGGACGGCATCCGCCGGCTCGTCGATGCGTTCTACGCCAAGGTTCGCGTCGATCCGGAACTCGCGCCGATCTTCCTGCGCGTCATTCCCGGTGACTGGCAACCGCATCTGAACAAGATGTACGCCTTCTGGTCCTCCGTGATGCTGACCACCGGCCGCTACAAGGGCAATCCGCTGGTCAAGCACCTCGTTATCCCGGGTATCCGGCCGCAGCTGTTCGAACGATGGCTCGCGCTGTTCAATGAAACCTGCGGCGAGCTGTTTGACGATGGCATCAGCGAGGAATTTCGCGTCAAGGCCGCGCGCATCGCCGAGAGCCTGATGCTGGGTCTGTTCTATCGGCCGGATCGTCCCTGGCCACCGGAGACCGCGGCATGACCTTCGTCGTCACCGACAACTGCATCAAATGCAAGTACATGGATTGCGTCGAGGTGTGCCCGGTCGATTGCTTCTATGAAGGCGACAACATGCTCGTCATCCATCCCGATGAATGCATCGATTGCGGGGTGTGCGAGCCGGAATGCCCGGCCGAAGCCATCTTTCCCGACACCCAGCCCGGTCTCGAAGACTGGCTCAAACTGAACGCGGAATATGCGTCGGTTTGGCCGAACATCACGGTCAAGCGCGAACCGCCGGCGGACGCAAAAGAATTCGACGGCGTGCCCAACAAGCTGGAACAGCATTTCTCGGCGAGCCCGGGCCAGGGCGATTAGAGCCGTTTCCGTTTCCGGAAACTACCTGCGGCGTCAGCAAAAATAAATTATCCTGAGCATGTCGTTTTGCGGCGAGCCCGTTCGACCGGGTGTCGGCGAATGGCGCCGGTCAGAAAAGGAGCTAACGAGATGCAGTATTTGTTGATGATCTATCGGAGCGAAGCCGAGTACGGCAAAACCGACGATGCGACGCGGCAGAAGGTGACGGCGGAATACGGTGCATTCACCCAATCCATCATCCAGAGCGGCAACTTCAAGGCCGGCGACGCACTGCAGCCGACGACGACCGCGACCACCGTGCGCGTTCGCGACGGCAAGATCTTGACGACGGATGGTCCGTTCGCTGAGACCCGCGAGCAACTCACCGGCTACTATCTGGTCGAAGCCAGGGATCTAGATGCCGCGGTCGCCATTGCCGCGCGCATTCCCGGCGCCAGGACGGGTTCGATCGAAGTCCGGCCGATCATGGTCTATAATTGACGGCTGTCAATCGTCATTTCCGAGGATGGCCTCTTGGCGCAGGCCCGGAATCCATACTCCCGATCGTGGTTATGGATTCCGGCTCGTGCTTCGCCCGCCCCGGAATGACGACTGTTGTACGTTGAACATATGACCCCCATCGAGATCGAAAAAATATTCCGTGACGAGGCGGGTCGGGCGCTGGCGACGCTGATCCGCCTGGTCGGCGATTTCGATCTCGCCGAGGATGCCTTGCAGGATGCCTTCGCCACGGCACTGGAGCGCTGGCCCGCGGCCGATCTGCCCTCCAATCCGCGCGCGTGGCTGGTCAATGTCGGCCGCAACAAGGCGATCGACCGGATCCGCCGCAGCATCGTATTTCGCGGCAAGCAGGACGAACTGGCGCGCGAGCTGCTGCAAAACGCCGAAGCTTCCGATGCGGCGGGCGATCCGGTCGCGCTCGACGACGACATGCTGCGGCTGATCTTCATCTGCTGCCATCCGGCATTCGCCGCCGAGGTTCAGGTGGCGCTGACGCTGCGCACGGTGTGCGGGTTGACCACGGCGCAAGTCGCGCGCGCCTTTCTGGTCGGCGAGGACGCGATGGCGCAGCGGCTGCTTCGCGCCAAGCAGAAGATCCGGCTCGCCGGCATTCCCTACGAGGTGCCGGGGCGCGACGCGCTGGAGCCGCGGCTGCGTGGGGTGCTCGCGGTGATCTATCTCGTCTTTACCGAAGGCTATGTCGCCACATCGGGCGAAGACCTGATGCGTCCGGATCTCGCCCGCGAGGCGATCCGGCTTGGCCGGCTGCTCGATGCGCTGATGCCGCGTCGGGGCGAGATCAAGGGATTGCTGGCCCTGATGCTGCTGCATGATGCGCGCCGCGCTGGCCGCGAGACCGCGGGCGGCGATATCGTGCTGCTGGAAGAGCAGGATCGCTCGCTGTGGGATCATGGCCAGATCGCCGAAGGGCTGACGCTGGTGGAAGAGGCGCTGCGCATGCCGGGCCGGCCGCAATCCTACGCGGTCCAGGCCGCGATCGCGGCGCTTCATGCGCGGGCACCGAGTTATGATGAAACCGACTGGCCGCAGATCGCGGGTCTCTATGAAGTGCTGTTGCGGATCAGCCCGTCGCCGGTGATCGAGCTCAATCACGCCGCGGCGGTATCGATGGTCGATGGTCCGGCGCGCGCGCTGGCCCTGATCGAAGCGCTGGAAGCCCGCGGCGGATTGAAGGGCTACGAGCTGATGCCGGCGGTCCGCGCCGATCTGTTGCGCCGGCTCGGCCGCCAAGACGCGGCGCGCGAGGCTTATCTGGCGGCGACCGCGGCGACGCAACTGGAGCCGCTGCGGCGGCTTTACGCGCGCAGGCTTGCGGAACTTGATTGCAAGGGCTGATACCAGGCTCGGCTCTACTTCGTCATTGCGGGCCACCGGATCGCGCCGATGCGCGCCAGATGACAGGCTCCGCGAAGCAATCCAGCAGCGGAGATGGTGCTTCGGAACGCAAGGGTGGATTGCTTCGTCGCTTGCGCTCCTCGCAATGACGCGTGAATGAGATCGGCTGCTTCGATCCTTCACGCAGGTCAGCGCGCCGCAACGGCCTCGTAGATATCTTCCTCCTGCGCGGTGTGGAGGCGCACCAGGGTCTCGACCGCCTCGATCAGGCGCTGGGCATCGCGAATGAGGTAGCGGTCGATCTTTTCCGACGGCAGGTCTCCGGCGACGCTGGCAAGCAGCCGGGCGAGATGCAGGATCTCGCGATGCGCGCGGCTCATGGCCGAGAGGCCGTGGCTCTCCCTGAGAACCTTGGCGAGCTGCGGATAGACGTGGCCCTCGTCGTCGCGCTCGTGGACGACCACCTGCTCCTGAACCACCTGGTTCGCCTCGGCGATCAGCGCGGCTGCGCGCTCCGGGACGGCGTCATCGAGCGCATCGACGATCAGCCGCAGCCGGTCGAGTTCGCCGATCAGCGCAAGGTGATTGCGATGCAGCTCGCGTCCGGCCGCCGCAGTCATGCTCTTGCCGGTGGTGCCATAACCCGGGTTCAGGGCGCGCAGCGCATTGAGGATCACGGCCACGTCGATCACCTCCTGAACGATGGCTGCAGGCACCGGCAGCAGCCAGCCCAATGTCCCCGCCAGCATCGCCAGCATCGACAGCGCCATGCCCGCGACGATGCTTTCGATGGCAATCCGCCGTGCCCGTTGCGCGATCGCGATCGCCTCGCCGACCCGATCGAGACGGTCGGTGAGGATCACGACGTCCGCTGCCTCCGAGGAGGCGCTGGCGCCGCGGGCGCCAAGCGCGATCCCGACATCGGCCGCCGCCAGCGCCGGAGCGTCGTTGATGCCGTCGCCGACCATGATGGTTGGATGAAGCCGCTGCTCGGAGAGCACCGCATCGACCTTGTCGGAGGGAACGCGTTCGGCCAGCACCGCGTCGAGATCGAGCGCGGCGCCGATTGCCTGCGCGGCGCCGGCGCGGTCTCCGGTGACCATGACGATGCGGGCGATGCCCGCCTCGCGCAGCAGCCGGATCGCGCGCGGGGTGTCGGAACGAAGTTCGTCGGCGAGCAGCAATGCGCCGATTGGCCGTGCGTCGACCGCGACGAATACGATCAGCGCCGATCGCCACGAGGCGCGCCGGATCGCCCGCGTGGCCCATTCGGTCACGCGTCCGCCGGCAAAGATCAATTCGCGCGAGCCTGCGCTTACCTGCCGTCCCTCAATCACGCCGTGCAGCCCCGAGCCCATGGATTCCCGCACCTGATCGGGCAGCTTGAGACTAAGGCCGCGCTCGGTGCCTGCCTGCACGATGGCGTTGGCGACGACATGATGCGAGGCCTGTTCGAGCGAGGCGCCGAGCATCAAGACTTCGTCGGCGGTTTCGCCCGGCGCCACCTCGACCGAGAGAAGCCGCGCGCCGCCGACCGTCAGGGTTCCGGTCTTGTCGAACAGCACGGTATGGGCGCGCGCCAGCGCCTCCAGCGGGCCGCCGCCCTTGACCAGGATGCCGCGCCGCGCCGCTTGCGCAACACCGGCGATGAAGGCGACCGGCGCCGCCAGAATGAGCGGGCAGGGCGTCGCGGCGACCAGCACGGCGAGGCTGCGAAGCAGGTCGCCCGAGATCCACCAGGCGATGAAAGCAAGCACGAGCGTCACGGGAAGGAAGACCAGCGCATAGCGGTCGGCCAGTCGCACGAACGGCGCCTTGGCGGTCTGCGCCGCGGTCACCAGCCGCACGATGCCGGCATAGGTGCTTTCGCCGGCGACCGAGGACACTGTCATTTCAAAGGTCTCGCCGGCATTCAGGGAGCCGGAGAGGATGGCGGCGCCGCGCGCCTTGGCCACCGGGATCGGCTCGCCTGTCAGTGCCGATTCGTCGATCGTTGCCGCGATCGAGGTGATGACGCCGTCGACCGGAACAACTTCGCCGGCGTGCACCAGCAGCTGGTCGCCGACCGCGATGGCGCCGATCGGCACTTCCTCGATCCGGCCGTCAATGCAGCGGTGGGCCTCGCGCGGCGCGCGATCGACCAGCGAGCGCAAATCATGCTCGGCGCGGGCGACCGCGATATCCTCCAGCACATTGCCGCCGGAATACATCAGCGCCACCACCGCGCCGGCCAGCGGCTGGCCAAGCGCGAGCGCGGCGCTCATCGACACCAGCGCGATTGCATCGACGCCGAACCGGCCGGCCAGCAGGTCCCTGATGATCGAGATCGCCAATCCCGCGACCACCGGTACCGTCGCAACCGTCCAGCAGAGATCGGCGAGGTCCGTCCGGCCGGCGAGGAAGGCGAGAATGCCTGCCGATAATCCCGCGACGGCGATCGCTACCAGTGCCGACCGCAGGAAGCGCTCAGATGACATCGTCCCATTCCGTGCTCGTGCCGCTTTGGCGGCTTCTCGCTGAAAAAGAGCCGGTTGCCCTTGAGGGAAATCAATAACTTGCCGCGAGGGTTCGCTGCATGTCGCGAGGCTACGGATGCGAATTTCGGCTTGGCGATGCCTCTAATTCGACGCGATGGCCTTGTCGTCGATCGAAAGGCTCGCCAGCAAGGCCTGCAGCGTGCTCAGCGTCGAACGATCGGCAACTCCATCGACGCGCGCCGGGCGGAAGTGGCGCTGGAAGGCGGTGACCACTTCCATGGTCGCGCCGTCATATTTGCCGTTGGTCGGGATGCCGTAGCCGTATTTGGCAAGGGCTGCTTGCAGGTGGCGAACATCGTCGCTGATCGTGCCGAGCTTGAGCGTATCGCCGCGCACGATCGGCGCCGGCTGCACCCAATGGCCGACGCCTGAATTGGCCAGCGAATGCCACGGGAATTTCTCGCCGGGGTCCTTCTTGCGCGACGGGGCGACGTCCGAATGTCCGAGCACGCGATGGGGCGGCACCTTGCGGCGGAGCATGATGCCACGGCACAGCGCGATCACGGCGGCGATCTGGCGCAGCGGGAAATCCGGATAACCCCAGTCATGACCGCGATTGACGATCTCGACGCCGATCGAACAGGAATTGATGTCCTCTTCGCCGGCCCAGTAGGCCACACCGGCATGCCAGGCGCGCTTGGCTTCCGGGACGCACTGAATGATGCGGCCGTCCTCCAGCACGATATAATGCGCCGATACATCGGTGCCCGCCGTGCACAGCTTTGCGATCGCGCCCTCCACATCCGGCATCCCGGTGTAGTGCAGCACGATCATGTCCGGCGCGCGATCCATGGCGCGATCGCCGTAATTCGCCGACGGAATGACGTCGGAGGCGATCGATGAATCGGGAGTAAAGGTCTTCATGCTCGCGATGGCCCCGGGAATCGGGAGGGCGCGTTGACGCTTCGAATCAAAACCACTAGGCGCAGACGGACCAGACAGCATACGACAACTCACACCGGACAGGAGAACGGCAACGGTACATTCCCGACGAATCTCGCGCTTACTATTCCTTCATGGACAGCACCGGCGCAATGCGCGCGCCGATCATCGCCTGGCATTTTGGCCGGGTGTGTGCAGGAAGCATCATCGGACCGGACGATTGTAACCAGCTACCAACGTAACGTGTCGGGCTCGTCCTGATTCGGTCCGACCCGGAGGGAAAGCTTTGCCGGGGGCGGGAACCCGCCGCGTGTTCGCCGGAAGGGATTTGTCCAAGTCCCCTCAACGCTTTCTTAACGCTAACTGAGGTTACTAAGGAGTGAGGTGCCGAACCGGTTTAAGGGGCGGCCGAGGCCCGCTTTCACGCCTGAAATCCCATGGCAGCCCAGCAAGTTCCATCGGGAGATCGGGGTCGGCGATGTGGGCTGCACGGGACCGGCAATCGTGCCTCGCTGCGGCTTTTCCAGACGAAGAGCCGGGCGAGGCGCAGACATTTGAGGCGCAATGGGCCCGTTCGCGTCCAGTTTTCCTGTTCCAGTCCGCCGGACCGTTGCCGGAGCCGGGGCATGAATCCGTCCGCGCCGCGCCATGTTCCCGTCCTTGGCCGCGAAGCGGTCGCGATGCTTCAGCCGCGCCGCGGCGGTATCTATCTCGACGCCACCTTTGGCGCCGGCGGCTATAGCCGCGCCATTCTCGATGTCGAGGGAACCCGTGTCATCGGCATCGACCGCGACCAGTCGGCCATTGCCGGCGGATTCGATCTCGTCGATCGATCGGATGGCCGGCTCACCTTGGTGGAAGACCGGTTCTCCCATCTTGCGGAAGTCTGCGCCGCAGAGGGCGTCGCCGCGGTCGACGGCGTCGTGATGGACGTCGGCGTCTCCTCGATGCAGCTCGACCAGGCCGAACGCGGCTTCTCGTTTCGTCTTGGCGGCCCGCTCGACATGCGGATGGGCCATGACGGACCCACCGCCGCGGATGTGATCGCCCGGGCATCCGAGGCCGATCTCGCCAATATCATCTATATCTTCGGCGAAGAGCGGCATTCCCGTGCCGTCGCCCGCGCTATCGTTGCCGCGCGCAAGGAAGCACCGATCACGACCACGCGGGCGCTCGCCGATATCGTCTCAAAAGTGGTGCGGTCCAAGCCGGGTGAGATCCATCCGGCGACGCGGACGTTCCAGGCCTTGCGGATCTTCGTCAATGAAGAGCTCGACGAACTGCATCTGGCGCTGGCCGCGGCGGAGCGCGTGCTGAAGCCGGGCGGCCGGCTCGCGGTGGTGTCGTTTCATTCGCTGGAAGACCGCATCGTCAAGAATTTCCTGGTCGAACGCTCCAAATCCGGCGGCGGATCGCGGCATCTGCCCGAGATTGCGCAGGCCGCGCCCAGTTTTGTCAGTTTGACCAAGCGCCCCGTGACGCCCGGCGACGATGAGATATCAGCCAATCCGCGGGCGCGCTCGGCAAAATTGCGTGCGGCCGAGCGCACCGCCGCGCCTGCGCACGCCGCCGCGCCGTTACCGGGCTGGCCGTCCCTCACTGACGTGATGAGGGGAGGCTGATCATGCGGATCATTCATCTTCTCGTGATCGGCGTCCTGGTGTTCGCGGCCGCCTATGTCTACCGGATCAAGATGGAATCCACCGCGCGTACTGAACGCGTGCTGCGGTTGCATGCGGAAATTCGCGAACAGCGCGACGCCATCGCGGCGCTGCGCGCGGAATGGGCCAAGCTTGACGCGCCGCTGCGGCTGCAGGGGCTCGCCGAGCGCCATCTGGCGCTGAAGCCGCTCGTCGCCACGCAATATGATTCGTTGAAGAACCTGCCGGAGCGCCCGTCGAACGTGGTCAAGCCGGGCGATGCCGATCCGATCGGCGCGATGATCGAGGCCGTCGAGACCGTCGCGGTTACCGGTTCGGTACGGAAGCCGGAAAATCAGCAAGGACCGGTTCAATGACAGCCGTCGTCAGGCCCGTGGAACCATGGCGGCAGCGGCTGGTGCGCAGCCTGCTGTATGGGCGCAATGTCGACCGCGCTGTCAAAGCGCGCGCCCGCGTCGGATTTGCGATGCTTGCGTTCGCGGCGATCTATGCGGTTATCGGCGGGCGGCTGATCATGTTCGCGGCGGTCGGCGACGGTCACGGCGCGCGGCGGACCGCGGCGCAGGACGCCATCGCGACCGCGCGGCCGGATATCGTCGACCGCAACGGCGAGGTGCTTGCCACCGACGTCAAGGCGCCGAGCCTGTTCGGCGAGCCGCGCCGGATCATCGACAAGGACGAAGCCATCGAGCTTCTGACCGCGACATTGCCAGATCTCGACACCGGCGAAGTGCGCGACCGGCTGTCATCGAAAAAGGGCTTCGTCTGGCTGAAGCGCGAAATCACGCCGAAGCAGCAGCAGGAAATTCACCGCCTCGGCGTTCCCGGCATCGGCTTCCTGCGCGAGAACAAGCGGGTCTATCCCACCGGCGCCGAAGTCGCGCATCTGATCGGCCTGGTCAATATCGACAACCAGGGCATCGCCGGGATGGAGAAATGGCTTGACAGCAACGGCCTTGCCGACCTGCATCGCGCCGGCTTTGCCACCGACCGGCTGCAGCGCCCGGTGGAATTGTCGGTCGACCTGCGCGTCGAGCACGCGCTGCGCGACGAGCTTCTCAAGGCCAAGGAAAAGTACAAGGCGAAGGCGGCCTCCGGCCTCGTCTCCAACGTCAGGACCGGCGAAATCGTGGCGCTGGTGTCGCTGCCGGACTTCGATCCGAACAATCCGCGCGAGGCCCATGATCCCGACCGCATCAACCGGTTGACGACAGGCGTTTACGAGATGGGGTCGACGTTCAAGGCGCTGACGCTGGCGATGGCGCTGGATTCCGGCAAGGCCACGCTCAATTCGATGTACGATGCTCGCGGCGCGCTGCACTACGGCAAATTCGCCATTCACGACACCCATCCCGAGGGCCGCGCGATCTCGCTGGCCGAGGTGTTCACGTTCTCCTCCAACGTCGGCGCGGCGCGCATCGCGCTGGCGCAGGGTGTCGAGGCGCACAAGGCATTCCTGAAGAAACTCGGCCAGCTCGATCGGCTGCGCACCGAACTGCCCGAGAGCGCCTCGCCGATCGTGCCCAGGCGCTGGACCGAGCTCAACACCATCACCATTGCCTTCGGCCACGGCATCGCGGTGGCGCCGCTGCAGGCGGTGATGGGCATCAACGCGGTCATGAATGGCGGCTATCTGATCCCGCCGACCTTCCTCAAGCGTTCCGAGGAAGACGCCAAGGCGATGGCGAAGCGGGTGATCAAGCCCGAAACCTCCGAGAAGATGCGCTATCTGATGCGACTCAATGCCGAGGTCGGAACCGCCAAGCAGGCCGACGTCAAGGGTTACTATATTGGCGGCAAGACCGGTACCTCGGAAAAGGTCGTCAATGGGCGATATTCCAAGAAGCAGGTGCTGAACTCGTTCACGGCGATTATTCCGGCCGACAATCCGCAATATCAGCTCCTGGTCATGCTGGATGAGCCGAAGGCGCTGCCGGAAACCAAGGGTTTCATCACCTCGGGCTGGAACGCGGTGCCGACCGGCGGCAAGGTGATTGCCCGCATTGCACCGCTTCTGGGGATCGAGCCGCGCTTCGATCTGCCGCCGTCCGACCGCCTTATTCTTGCGGCATCGAGGGGAACCCAGTAAGGCGTAGCAGCAGTGCGCCGGGCGGACTGGAAGATTGATGAAACTCCGCGACCTGTTCAGCGATGACGCCACGATCGACCCGCAGGCGGAAGCCACCGTCGTGTCGGGGCTTGCCGCCGACAGCCGTGTGGTGAAGCCGGGCGATGTGTTCTTTGCGCTGGCCGGCAGCAAAACCGACGGCGCGCGCTTCATCGATTTCGGCGATAGCATCGGGCGCGGTGGCGGTAGTTGGGGACCACCCGCCGCAAGGCCTTGGCCAAGTGCCGTTCGTGCGCACGCCCAATCCGCGCCGTGCGCTGGCGCTGGCGGCCGCGAAATTCTTTCCCCGGCAACCGCAAACCATCGCGGCCGTCACCGGTACCAGCGGCAAGACCTCGGTCGCAGCCTTCACCCGGCAGATATGGCAGCGGCTCGGTCACGCCTCGGCCAGCATCGGAACCATCGGGCTGGTGTCGCCGAAACGCACCATCTATGGATCGCTGACGACGCCGGATCCGATTGCGCTGCATCGGCAGCTCGACGAAATCGCAGGCGACGGCGTCACCCATCTGGCGTTCGAGGCGTCGTCGCACGGGCTCGATCAGTACCGGCTGGATGGGGTGCGCATCGCTGCTTGCGGGTTTACCAACCTCACGCGCGACCACATGGATTATCACCCTGATGTCGCGCATTATCTCGCCGCCAAGCTGCGGCTGTTCCGCGATCTGGTGATGGCGGACGGCGCGGCGGTGATCTCGGCCGATCATGATTGTTCGCAGGCCGTGATCGACGCGGCGCGCGCGCGCGGCTTGCGCATCATGACCGTCGGCAGCAAGGGCGACGGCGCGGGCGAGGGCATTCGTCTGGTCGAGGCCACGATCGACGGCTTTGCGCAGAAGCTGACGCTGGACCATCGCGGTCAGAGACATGCGGTCCGGCTGCCGCTGGTCGGCGAGTTCCAGATCGAGAATGCGCTGGTGTCCGCGGGCCTCGCGATAGGCACCGGCAGCGCGCCGGATCAGGTCTTCAAAGCACTCGAACATCTCGAGGGAGCAAAAGGCCGGCTGGAGCGGGTCGCCGAGCGCAACGGCGCGCCGATCTTTGTCGACTATGCACACAAACCCGATGCGCTGGCGAAGGCGCTGCAGGCGCTGCGGCCTTATGCGAAACGAAAGCTCATCGTCGTGTTCGGCGCCGGCGGCGATCGCGATGCCGGCAAGCGTCCCCTAATGGGCGCGATTGCGGCGGAGAATGCCGACGCGGTCATCGTCACCGACGACAATCCGCGCAGCGAGAATCCGGACCGGATCCGTGCCGCGATATTGGCCGCCGCAACCGGCGCAAAGGACATCGGCGATCGCGCCGAGGCCATCCGGGTCGCGATTGCCGGACTGCAGTCGGGCGATGCGCTGCTGATTGCCGGCAAGGGCCACGAAACCGGGCAGATCGTCGGCAACAGCACCTTGCCGTTCAGCGATCACGACGCGGTGGCGGCCGCGCTGGCATCGAGGGTCGCATGAGCGCGGCGCCGCTGTGGACCTCTCACGCGATGGCGGAGGCGATGCACGCTTCGGTCAGCGGCGCGTTGCCGGAGGCGATCTCGGGGCTATCCATCGACAGCCGCACCATCGCGCCGGGCGAAGCCTATTTCGCGATCAAGGGCGACATCCATGACGGGCATGATTTTGTCGCGGCCGCGTTGAAAGCGGGCGCGGCGCTGGCGGTGGTCGAGACGGCGCAACGCGATAAATTCCCCAGTGACGCGCCACTGTTGGTGGTGGATGACGTGCTGGCCGGTCTCGTCCAACTCGGACTTGCCGCGCGCGCGCGTCTCGACGCGCAGGTGATCGCGATCACCGGTTCGGTCGGCAAAACCTCCACCAAGGAGGCGTTGCGGAGCGTTTTGAGCGCGCAAGGGGCGACCCACGCCTCGACCGCGTCGTTCAACAATCACTGGGGTGTGCCGCTGTCGCTGGCGCGCTGCCCCGCGACGGTGCGTTTTGCGATCTTCGAAATCGGGATGAATCACGCCGGCGAAATCGACCGGCTGGTCAAGATGGTGCAGCCGCAGGTGGCGGTCATCACCACCGTCGAGCCGGTGCATCTGGAATTCTTTGCCGGCATCGAGGCGATTGCCGACGCCAAGGCGGAAATCTTCGGCGGGCTCGAGCCGGGCGGCGCGGTGGTGCTCAACCGCGACAATTCGCAATTCGACCGGTTGCGGCAGAGTGCCGAAAAGCTTGGTATCTCCCGCATCGTTTCGTTCGGTGCCGACGCAAAATCCGACGCGCGGCTGCTCGATGTGTCGCTGCATGCCGATTGTTCCGCCGTCCATGCCAAGATCCTCGGCCATGAAGTCACCTACAAACTCGGCATGCCCGGCCGCCACATGGCGATGAATTCGCTGGCGGTGCTGGCGGCGGCGTCGCTTGCCGGCGCCGATCTCGCGCTCGCGGCGCTGGCGCTGTCGCAGATCGAGCCGGCGGCAGGCCGCGGCGTTCGCCGCGCGCTGCAAGTTGCCAATGGCGAGGCGACATTGATCGACGAAAGCTACAACGCCAATCCGGCGTCGATGGCGGCGGCGCTCAACGTGCTCGGCGCGGCGAATGTCGGCCCGCATGGCCGCCGCATTGCGGTGCTCGGCGACATGCTCGAACTCGGCCCGACCGGCGCCGCGCTGCATCGCGGTCTGGTCGAGGCCATCAAGGCCAACCGCATCGATCTGGTGTATTGTTGTGGTCCACTGATGCACAACCTGTGGGACGCTCTTTCCACCGGCAAACGGGGCGGCTATGCCGACGGCGCCGACACGCTCGAATCACAAATTGTCGGCGCGATTCATGCCGGCGACACGATCATGGTCAAGGGATCGCTTGGCTCGAAGATGAAAACGATTGTGAATGCGCTCGTAAAGCGCTTTCCGGGTAAAACCGCGCGCGACGAAGCCGCGGTATGAGGCGCTTTGAATGTTTTACTGGTTGATCGAACTTTCCAACACGGTTCCCGTTCTGGGCGTGTTCCGCACATTTCTGAACGTGTTCCGCTACATCACCTTTCGCACCGGCGGGGCGATGGTGACCGGCGCATTGTTCGTGTTCCTGTTCGGCCCCTGGATCATCGATCATTTGCGGCTTCGCCAGGGCAAGGGCCAGCCGATCCGCACCGACGGTCCGCAATCGCATCTCATCAGCAAAAAGGGCACGCCGACCATGGGCGGCCTGATGATCCTGTCGGGACTGGTGGTCTCGACGCTGTTGTGGGCCAATCCGCTCAATCCCTACGTCTGGATCGTGCTGGCGGTGACGCTGGGCTTCGGCTTTGTCGGCTTTTACGACGATTATCTGAAAGTGACGAAGCAGACCCATAGCGGTTTTGCGGGCAAGATCCGGCTTATGATCGAAGGGGTGATCGCGCTCGCTGCCTGTTACGCGCTGACGCGGCTCGGACGCGAACCGTTTTCGACCGCGCTGGTGATCCCGTTCTTCAAGGATATCGTGTTGAATCTCGGCTGGTTCTTCGTGCTGTTCGGCGCCTTCGTCATGGTGGGCGCCGGCAACGCGGTGAACCTGACCGACGGTCTCGATGGCCTCGCCATCGTGCCGGTCATGATCGCGGCGGCGAGCTTCGGCATGATCGCCTATCTGACGGGAAACGCGGTGTTCTCGGATTATCTGCAGATCAATTATGTTGCCGGCACCGGCGAACTGGCGGTCCTGTGCGGCGCCGTGCTGGGCGCAGGACTGGGATTCCTCTGGTTCAACGCGCCGCCGGCGTCGATCTTCATGGGGGATACCGGATCGCTCGCGCTCGGCGGCATGCTCGGCGCGACTGCGGTCGCGGTCAAGCACGAGATCGTGCTGGCCGTGATCGGCGGACTGTTCGTGCTGGAAGCGGTTTCGGTGATCGTGCAGGTGGTGTCGTTCAAGCTGACCGGCAAGCGCGTGTTCCGGATGGCGCCGCTGCATCATCATTTCGAGCAGAAGGGCTGGACCGAACCGCAGATCGTGATCCGGTTCTGGATCATCTCGGTGATGCTGGCGCTGGCCGGCCTCTCCACGCTGAAACTGCGGTGATCGCTTGATCCCCGTCACCTCCTTTGCGGGTAAGACCGTCGCGGTGTTCGGCCTCGGCGGGTCGGGGCTAGCGTGCTGCCACGCGTTGAAGGCGGGCGGGGCGGAGGTGATCGCCGGCGACGATAGCGCCGACAACGTCGCCAAGGCCGCGCAAGCCGGTTTCATCACCGCGGATTTGCGGACGGTGTCGTGGGTGAATTTCTCGGCCCTGGTGCTGACGCCGGGCGCGCCGCTCACCCACCCGGCGCCGCACTGGTCGGTACTGGCAGCGCGCGAGGCCGGCATTGAAGTGATCGGCGATATCGAATTGTTTTGCCGGGAACGCCGCCGCCACGCACCCGATGCGCCGTTCGTCGCCATCACTGGCACCAACGGCAAATCGACCACCACCGCGCTGATCGCGCACCTGATGCGCGTCGCCGGCTACGATACCCAGATGGGTGGCAATATCGGCACCGCGATCCTGTCGCTGGAGCCGCCGCGGATGGGACGCGTGCATGTCATCGAGATGTCGTCCTACCAGATCGATTTGTCGCCGTCGCTCGATCCCTCGGTCGGCATTCTGCTCAACGTCAGCGAAGACCACATCGATCGCCACGGCACGCTCGAGCATTACGCGGCGGTGAAGGAGCGCCTGGTTGCCGGCGTGCAACCGCAAGGCACCGCGATTGTCGGCGTCGATGACGGATGGAGCCGCAACACCGCCGATCGCATCGAACAGGCCGGCCGGCGCGTGGTCCGCATCTCCGTGAAAAATCCACTGGCCGACGGCATCTATGTCGAGCGCGAAATCATTGTGCGCGCCTCCGGCGGCGCGCGCAGCGAGGTCGCGCGGATCGGCGGCATCGGATCCTTGCGCGGCCTGCACAACGCGCAGAATGCCGCCTGCGCCGCGGCGTGCGCGCTGGCGCTCGGCGTCTCCAGCGAGACCTTGCAAAACGGCCTGCGCAGCTTTCCAGGCCTGGCGCACCGCATGGAGCAGGTCGGCCGCCGCGGCAATGTGCTGTTCGTCAACGACTCCAAGGGCACCAATGCCGATGCGGCGGCGCATGCGCTGTCGTCGTTTGCCGATATCTTCTGGATCGCCGGCGGCAAGCCGAAACTCGGCGGTATCACCGGTCTTGCCGAATATTTCCCGCGCATCCGCAAGGCTTACCTGATCGGCGAGGCGGCGCCGGAATTCGCCGGCACGCTGGAAAGCAAGGTAGCCTACGAGATCTCGGAAACGCTTGACGTTGCAGTAGCCAACGCCGCGCGCGACGCGGAAGCCTCCGGGATCGCCGATCCCGTCGTGCTGCTGTCGCCGGCCTGCGCGTCGTTCGACCAGTACCGCAATTTCGAAATTCGCGGCGCCAGGTTCCGCGACCTCGTCACGGCGCTGCCGGGCGTCAAGCCAGTGGTGTGAGGATCGAGAAGGCGGAAGGCGGTTTCATTGACCGTCGTCATCACCCGCGAAAGTGGGTGATCCAGTATTCCAAAGTCGCTGCGGCTCATTCGCTAGGGCCGCGGGGTACTGGATACCCGCCTTCGCGGGTATGACGGCTGTTAGTACGACAACCGACTGTTCTAAATCCCGGGCAGAGGCTGCGGCGCCATCTCGTTTGAAACATTTCCAACTCCTTAACCCTTCGGAAACCATCCTGGGCGACCAATGGGCAGACCTCCGCCCTTTTTGGGAACGCCCATGCTCTCTCGTGAACAACGCAACCCCTTAAGCGAATGGTGGTGGACGGTGGACCGTCTGCTGCTGGCGGCGATCATCGCGCTGATGCTGGGCGGGATTATCCTGTCGCTGGCGGCCAGTCCGCCGGTGGCGACGCGGATCGGGCTCGATCCGTTTCACTTCTTCAATCGCCACGTCCTGTTCGTGCTGCCGTCCTTCATCGTGCTGATCGCGGTATCTTTTCTGTCGCCGCGGCAGATTCGCCGTACCGCGCTGATCGTGTTCGCGCTCTCGATCGCCTTGATCGTGGCGACGCTTCTCGTTGGCCCCGAGGTCAAGGGCTCGCGGCGCTGGATCACCCTGATCGGCCTCAACATCCAGGCGTCGGAATCCGCCAAGCCGTCTTTCGTGGTGATCGCGGCGTGGTTGTTTGCGGAATCGGCGCGGCGGCCGGAAATGCCGGCGACGTCGATGGCGCTGGGGCTATTGATGATGCTGGTGTCGCTATTGGTGATGGAGCCGGATTTCGGCCAGACCATGCTGATCCTGATGGTGTGGGGCTCGCTGTTCTTCATCGCGGGCATGCGGATGATCTGGGTGCTCGGGCTCGCCGGCGCCGCCAGCGCCGGGCTGTTCGGCGCCTATCTGCTGGTGCCGCACGTCGCCGGCCGCATCAAGCGCTTCATGAATCCCGGCTCGGGAGATACCTTTCAGGTCGATACCGCGATGGAGGCCTTTTCCAACGGCGGCTGGTTTGGGCTCGGGCCGGGCGAGGGCATCGCCAAGCGCAGCCTGCCGGACAGCCATACCGATTTCGTGTTCGCGGTGGCGGCGGAGGAATTCGGCATCATCCTTTGCCTCGCGCTGTTGGCGCTGTTCGCCTTTATCGTGATCCGCGCGCTGTCGCGGGCCTACGCGTCAGAAGACATGTTCGCGCGGTTTGCGGCATCGGGTCTGGCGATTTTGTTTGGCGTGCAGGCCGCTATCAACATGTCGGTCAACCTGCAGCTGATACCGGCCAAGGGCATGACGCTGCCGTTCATCTCCTATGGCGGCTCGTCGATCATCTCACTGGCCTACGGCGTCGGCATGATGCTGGCCCTGACCCGGCTGCGGCCGCGGGTCGAGATGGAATCGATCAGCGACGCCAACGCGGCGCGCAGTTACGCTTGATGACATGCGCCGCCCGGTCGGCTATTTGAGGCCATGGACACTGCGCCTTTGATTTTGCTGGCCGCGGGCGGCACCGGCGGCCATCTGTTTCCCGCCGAGGCGCTCGGCGTCGAACTGATCAGGCGCGGCCTTCGCGTCCGCCTCGCCACCGATGACCGCGCGCTGCGTTACAGCGGCTTGTTCTCCAAGGACACCATCGACGTGGTGCCGAGCGCCACGGTGCGCGGGCGCTCGCCATGGTCGCTGGCCCAGACCGGCGCGGTGCTCGCGGCCGGCACCGCGGTGTCGCTCAAGCTGATGCGGAAACTGAAACCCGCGGCCGTGGTCGGGTTCGGTGGTTATCCGACTTTGCCGCCGCTGTTGGCGGCGCGGCTGTTCGGCATCCCGACCGCCATTCACGAAGCCAATGCGGTGCTCGGCCGCGCCAACCGGTTTCTGTCGCGCCGCGTCAGCGCGATCGCAACCTCGCTGCCCGGCGTGCTCGATCGCGATCCGGCGCTGGCGGGCAAGACAACCACCGTCGGTACGCCGATGCGTCCGGCGGTCCTCGCCGCGGCGGCGGTGAAATTCGTAGCGCCCGAACCGGCGGGACCGCTGCGGCTGCTCGTCGTCGGCGGTAGCCAGGGCGCGCGGGTGATGGCCGATATCGTGCCCGGCGCGATCGAGCGCCTGGAGCCGGCGCTGTGGAGCCGGTTGATCCTGACCCAGCAGGTGCGCGATGAGGACATGGCGCGCGTGCGCGCGGTCTATGACCGGCTCAAGATCAAGGCCGAACTGGCGCCGTTCTTCACCGATCTGCCGGCGCGGCTGGCCGCAAGCCATCTGATCGTCTCGCGCTCCGGCGCCGGCACCGTGGCCGAACTCGGCGCCATCGGCCGCCCGTCGGTCCTGGTGCCGCTGCCGGGTTCGATCGATCAGGATCAGTTCGCCAATGCCGGGGTTCTGGCGCAGGCGGGCGGCGCGCTGCGGATCCCGCAAGCGGAGTTCACGCCCGACCGGCTGGCGGCGGAAATCTCAGGTCTCGCCGCCGAGCCCGAGCGGCTGACCGCGATGGCCGAAGCCGCCCGCACCGTCGGCCGGCTGGATGCCGCCGAACGGCTGGCCGATCTGGTGATGAAAGTCGCCGGAATCTAGGCGATCGCGTACAAAATTGCCCTTGTCAGGCCCGGCGAAAGCGGGGCATCCAGTACCCTTGCGCAGCTGATTTGAACGACCGACTGCGCGGAATACCGATCGTCCGCCTTCGCGTGCGATGACGCCAGGGAACCAGCCATGAGACTGCCGCGCGAAATCGGACCCATTCATTTCGTCGGAATCGGCGGCATCGGCATGAGCGGCATTGCCGAGGTCTTGAGCAATCTCGGCTACACCGTGCAGGGATCGGATGCTTCCGAGGGTGCCAACGTCAATCGGCTTCGCGACAAGGGCATCAAGATCAGCGTCGGTCACAAGGCCGAGAATATCGCCGGCGCCGACGTGCTGGTGGTGTCGACCGCGATCAAGCGCGACAATCCCGAATTGATGGCGGCGCGCGCGCAGCGCATCCCGGTGGTACGCCGCGCCGAGATGCTGGCCGAACTGATGCGGCTGAAAAGCTGCGTCGCGATCGGGGGCACCCATGGCAAAACCACCACGACCTCGATGGTCGCGGCCCTGCTCGATGCCGGTGATCTCGACCCTACCGTGATCAATGGCGGCATCATCAACGCCTATGGCACCAACGCCCGGCTCGGTGCCGGCGAGTGGATGGTGGTGGAAGCCGACGAGAGCGACGGCACCTTTCTCAAATTGCCCGCCGATGTCGCCATCGTCACCAACGTCGACCCCGAGCATCTCGATCACTTCAAGACCTTCGAGGCGGTGCAGGAGGCGTTCCGCAATTTCGTCGAGAACGTGCCGTTCTACGGCTTCGCCGTGATGTGCATCGATCATCCCGTGGTACAGTCCATCGTCGGCAAGATCGAGGATCGCCGCATCATCACCTATGGCGAAAATCCTCAGGCCGACGCGCGGCTGGTCGATCTCACCCCGATGGGTGGCGGCTCGAGCTTCAAGGTCGCGTTTCGCGATCGCAAGACCGATACCAGCCATGAGATCGCCGACATCCTGTTGCCGATGCCGGGACGGCACAACGCGCTCAATGCCACGGCTGCGATCGCGGTGGCGCATGAGCTTGGTCTGTCCGATGACATGATCCGCAAGGCGTTGGCGGGCTTCGGCGGGGTGCGGCGGCGCTTCACCAAGACAGGTGAATGGAACGGCGTCACCATCATCGATGACTACGGCCATCATCCGGTCGAGATCGCGGCGGTGCTGAAGGCGGCGCGCGAGTCCGCCAATGGCAAGATCATCGCCGTGGTGCAGCCGCATCGCTTCACCCGGCTGCAATCGCTGTTCGAGGAATTCTGCACCTGCTTCAACGACGCCGATACCGTTGTCGTTGCCGAGGTCTATCCGGCCGGTGAGGCGCCGGTACCGGGCATCGATCGCGACCATTTTGTGCTGGGCTTGCGCGCGCACGGCCATCGCGAAGTGATTCCGCTGCAGAAATCCGCTGATCTCGCCGGCGTGATCAAGGGCTTGGCCGGCCGCGGCGATCTTGTCGTCTGCCTCGGCGCCGGAAACATCACGCAATGGGCCTACGCGCTGCCGGCCGAATTGAAGGCGCTGGGGTGAGAGTTGACGATGTTTCCAGACATCACGCCCGATCTCAAAGCCGCGATGCCTGATTTGCGCGGGCGGCTGCTGGCGAACCAGTCGCTTGCAGAGTTGACCTGGTTTCGGGTCGGCGGTCCGGCGCAGGTGCTGTTCACGCCGACGGATGAGGAAGACCTCGGCTATTTCCTCGCACACCTGCCTGACAGGACTCCAGTCTATGTCGTTGGCGTCGGCTCCAACCTGATCGTGCGCGATGGCGGCATGCCGGGTGTCGTCATCCGCCTCAGTCCGCGCGGTTTCGGCGAGACCAGCGCCGACGGCGATATTGTCAGTGCGGGCACGGCGGCGCTCGACAAGCGCGTGGCGGAAACGGCGGCGGCGGCCAACATTAGTGGGCTTGAGTTTTTCTTCGGTATTCCCGGCACCATCGGCGGCGCGCTGCGCATGAACGCCGGCGCCAATGGCGCCGAGACCAAGGATGTGCTGATAGAGGCCAGGGGCATCGGCCGCGATGGCAAGAAGCATCTGTTCGACAATGCCGGCATGAAGTTCATCTATCGCAACAGCGGCGTCGATCCCTCGATCATCTTTACAGCCGCGCGCTTTCGCGGGAGCATCGCCGCGCCGGAGACGATCCGCGCGCGGATGAACGAGGTGCAGAACCACCGCGAAACCGCTCAGCCGATTCGCGAAAAGACCGGCGGTTCCACCTTCCAGAATCCGCCGGGTCATTCCGCCTGGAAGCTGATCGATACCGCGGGCTGCAGGGGGCTGCGCGTCGGCGGCGCGCAAGTGTCGGAGATGCACTGCAACTTCCTGATCAACACGGGCAGCGCGACTGGCCATGATATTGAGACGTTGGGCGAAACCGTGCGCGCAAGGGTGAAAGAGAAATCCGGAATTGAGCTACACTGGGAAATCAAGCGGATCGGGATCGAGCCAAGCTGATGCGGATTACCATTCTTTTCGGCGGTACCAACAAGGAACGCCTGGTGTCGGTCGCCTCCGCCCAGGCGATCCATGCCGGCCTGCCTGAGGCGGATCTGTGGTTCTGGGACGTCACTGACACCGTGCATGAGGTTTCGTCCCAGGCGCTGCGCAATCATGCGAGGCCGTTCGAGGATGCGTTCAATCCCGGCAACCGTGGCATCGGACTGGAAGCGGCGCTCGACAAGGCCAAGGCCGAGGACCGCGTGCTGGTGCTTGGCCTGCATGGGGGCAGGGCGGAGAACGGCGAACTTCAGGCGATGTGCGAATTGCGCGGGATTGCCTTCACCGGCTCAGGCTCGGCGTCCTCGCATCTTGCCTTCGACAAGGTGGCGGCCAAACGCTTTGCCGCGATCGCCGGTGTGAAGGTGCCCGAGGGGATCGCACTGGAAAACATCGATGCTGCGCTGACCGAGTACGGCAAGCTGATTGCCAAGCCGGCGCGGGACGGATCGAGCTATGGCCTGATCTTCGTCAATGCCAGGCAGGATCTCGTCGCCGTCCGCAACGCCGCCAAAACCGAAGAATATGTGATCGAACCATTCGTCTCCGGTGTGGAAGCGACCTGCGGCGTGCTGGAGCAATCGGACGGCTCGGTGATTGCACTTCCGCCGATCGAAATCGTCCCGGCGCAGGGCGGCTTCGATTACACCGCCAAATATCTGCTCAAATCGACGCAGGAGATTTGCCCCGGTCGTTTCGCGCCTGAAATCACCTCGCAAATCATGGATCAGGCGCTCAAGGCGCATAGAGCGTTGTCGTGCAGCGGCTATTCCCGCACCGACTTCATCATCTCGCAGAAGGGACCGGTCTATCTCGAAACCAACACCTTGCCGGGCCTGACCAAGGCTTCGCTCTATCCGAAGTCACTCAAGGTGCAGGGAATCGAGTTCGCCGATTTTCTGCAAGGCCAGATCGCGCTGGCCGAGGTACGCCCGCGGAAATAGGCGCGATCCCAAAAGCCGGCCTCCATCATGTCCCTCGGACCGGCCGCCGGTTAAGGAATAAGGGCCTAAAGGGAACCGGCCGACGCCTTGGGGCGAGGTCGCGTCGCCCCGGGATCATTGCGGGCCGCCCAAGGGGTAAAATCTTATGATTACGAGACAAAGTATTCAAAAAGCGGGTTAAAACGCATCCCCGTTAAGGCAATTTTACCATTTGTTTACCAGGAAGTCCGAAGGTTAACGCTGGCGGCGCATTTGGCGCTTGGCTGCCGGGGCGTGAGCCGGGCGGATTTCCGCTTCGACAACCGCATCGAGGGAACGGGTGGCCTCTTTTGCCTCGAGGCCGACACCCCGCCCGGCATGACCGAGACGTCAATTGTGCAGAACTCGCAGTGTTTGCGGGCACAACATTTGACGAGCTTGTGTAATGGATGGTGGAGGACGCCTCGCGGGGTCGCAGAGATCGCTGGGGCCTCAAGCTGACCTGAAAGCGGCCGCCATTGGCGCCGTCGTGCTGTTGCGCGAGCGGCTGGGCTTCAAACGCATCCGGCCCGAACCGCGCATCGAACGCGAATACCATCCGCACCGCCTGATCACGATGCTCGAACGCTACGTTCCGCACCGTGCCGGCGTTGCCGCGACCGCGCTGATGCTGCTTGGCAGCGCCGGCTTTGGCATCGTCAAAGGCGGCCATCTTGAGGAACTGGCCTTAGCGGCAAGCGATACCCGCAACGCGCTCGCCAACTCCGCCGGATTCCGGATCACGGCAGTCGCCATCAACGGCCGCAGACAATTGACGCAGGACGAGGTGCTTGCAATCGGCGGCGTCAACGGCCGCTCGTCGCTGTTGTTCCTCGACGCCGCTGCCGTGCGCGATCGGCTCAAAGCAAATCCGTGGATCGGCGAAGCGACCGTGCTGAAGCTTTACCCCGGCCAACTCCAGATCGACATTGTCGAACGTTCGGCATTCGCGCTGTGGCAGCGGGATGGCCGGCTGTCGGTGATCTCAGACGACGGTGCGGTGCTTGAACCCTATGTTTCGCGCCGCTTTGTCACGCTGCCGCTGGTTGTCGGCAGGGGCGCCGAAACCCGCGCGAGGGATTTCCTGGCGCTGCTCGCCCGCTATCCGCAAGTCCGCGAAGCGACCAAGGCCGCGATCCTGGTCGGCGAGCGGCGCTGGAACTTGCGGCTCAAGGATGGGCTCGACATCCGGCTGCCGGAAAACGATGTCGGCAACGCGCTGGCGGCCTTGAGCAAGATGGACAAGGAAGACCGGCTGTTTTCCCGCGATATCGTCGCGGTCGATATGCGCCTGCCGGACCGGCTGACGGTGCAATTGTCGGAAGACGCGGCCAAGGCCCGCGAGGAATTGTTCAAGGACAAGAAGCCGAAGAAGAAGGCCGGTGACGCATGACCGGCCTCGATCGCAATCAGACCCCGAAAACGCGGCCGATGCCGCAGAAGCGCACCGCGCTGGTGGCCTCGCTCGATATCGGCACCAGCAAGATTGCCTGCATGATCGCGCGGCTGCGGCCATGCCCGCCGAGCGGCGCCCTGCGTGGCCGCACCCATGCCGTCGAATTGATCGGATACAGCCAGATCCAGTCGCGCGGCCTGAAGGCCGGCGCGGTGGTCGATCTCGCCGAATGCGAACAGGCGGTACGTCATGCGGTGGCGCTGGCCGAGCGCATGGCCAAGGTCCGGGTCGAGTTGGTGCTGCTCTCGGTTTCGGGCGGCCGGCTGCAGGGCCAAATGGTCGAAGCCGCTTCCGACATCAAGGGCGGCGCGGTCACTTCCGCCGACGTCACCCGAATCACCTCCACCGGCATGCGCCATGCCACCGGCCAGGGCCGCACCGTGCTGCACGCCCTGCCGGTCGGCTACGCGCTCGACGGCGTCAAGGGCATTCGCGACCCCCGCGGCATGGTGGCGCGGCAATTCGGGGTCGACATGAACGTCGTTACCGCCGATGCCACGGTCGCCAACAACCTGATGCTGGTGGTCGAGCGCTGCCATCTCAATGTCGAAGCCATGGCGGCCAGCCCCTATGTGGCGGGCCTGTCGGTGCTGACCGACGATGAGGCCGATATCGGCGCCGCAGTGGTGGAGATGGGCGCCGGAACCACCACCATCGCGATCTATTCGGGGGGGCGGTTTGTCCATGCCAGCGGATTTGCGGTCGGCGGGCACCACATCACCATGGATCTTGCCCGGGGTTTGAGCGCATGCATTGCGGATGCCGAGCGAATCAAGACGTTATATGGCACCGTGCTGACCGGCGGGTCCGACGCGCGTGAGTTGATGTCCGTGCCGACTGCCGGAGACAACGAGCGGGACGCTCCACAGATCGTGTCTCAGGCCACGATCGCGAACATCGTCCGGCACCGCGCTGAGGAGATTTTTGAAATGGTCAGGGACCGGCTCGCGGATTCGCCCTTTGCGGCAGAGCCCAAGGCACGCGTCGTTCTCAGCGGCGGGGCTTCGCAGCTTACCGGCTCGCTGGAGCTCGCAACCCAGATTTTGGGCCGGCCGGTACGGATCGGCCGCCCGCTCGGCTTTGGCCGGCTACCCAGTGAGGCGAAGAGCGCGTCGTTCGCGGTTCCCTCAGGGCTGCTGGTCTACCCCCAATACGCGCATCTTGAACACGTCGAACCGCGGCATACGCGGCAGCTCAGGACAGGGACCGACGGCTATTTCGGAAAGGTCGGACGATGGCTTCGCGAAGGCTTCTGATGAATTTTTTCCGGCCCATTCGAATTTCACCAGCTCCCACGGCCGCCGGCCGAGGCGAACCAACGCGCGCGTCGTAATCGAGAGGCAACCATGGCACTCAATCTTACTCCCCCCGATATCAGCGAGCTGAAGCCCCGGATTACCGTCTTCGGCGTCGGCGGAGCTGGCGGCAATGCCGTCAACAACATGATCACCGCCGGATTGCAGGGGGTCGATTTCGTCGTCGCCAACACCGACGCGCAGGCGCTGACCATGTCCAAGGCGCAGCGCATCGTGCAGATGGGCACCCAGGTCACCCAGGGCCTCGGCGCCGGTTCGCAGCCCGATGTCGGCGCCGCCGCGGCCCAGGAAGTCATCGACGAAATCCGCGACCATCTCTCGGGCGCCAACATGGTGTTCGTCACCGCCGGCATGGGTGGCGGCACCGGCACCGGCGCTGCGCCCGTGATCGCCAAGACCGCGCGCGACATGAACATCCTCACCGTCGGCGTCGTCACCAAACCGTTCCACTTCGAGGGCCAGCGCCGCATGCGCACCGCGGAGGCCGGCATTGCCGAGCTTCACAAGGTGGTCGATACGCTGCTGATCATTCCGAACCAGAACCTGTTCCGGGTCGCCAACGAAAAGACCACCTTCGCCGACGCCTTCGCGATGGCCGACCAGGTGCTGTACTCGGGCGTCGCCTGCATCACCGACCTGATGGTCAAGGAAGGCCTGATCAATCTCGACTTCGCCGACGTCCGCGCCGTGATGCGCGAAATGGGCAAGGCGATGATGGGTACCGGCGAGGCTTCCGGCGACAAGCGCGCATTGACCGCGGCGGAAGCTGCGATCGCCAATCCGCTGATCGACGATTCCTCGATGAAGGGCGCCCGTGGCCTCTTGATCTCGATCACCGGCGGCCGGGATCTCACGCTGTTCGAGGTCGACGAAGCCGCGACCCGGATCCGCGAAGAGGTCGATCAGGACGCCAATATCATCGTCGGCGCCACCTTCGACGAGAACCTCGATGGCGTGATCAGGGTGTCCGTCGTTGCCACCGGCATCGAACAGGCGACGATCTCGCGCAACATGACGCCGACGTCCGCTGCCAGCACCCACCACCACCATCCCGTGACTCCGACCGGTACACCGGACAACCGCCTGGCCGATCTGACCGCCCGGCTGCGTGCCGACAATCAGCGGCTTGCCGAGCGCGCCCAGAAGCTCGATCCGTCGGCCGCGGCGGCAGCTGCTGCCGCCGTAGCCCCGCAGCGCACCTCGAACGGTGTCGAACGGGCGGCGCTGGCGGCCATTGCCGCGGCGGTCGCTCCCGATACCCCGCAAGTGGCGGCGGCCCCGATCCAGCCGGCATCCTATGGCGATGTCACGGTTCGCCCGATCGCCCAGAAGCCGACCTTATTCCCGGACCAGGAGGCCGCGCGCACCGAGAATCATCAGCCCGCGACACCGGAGACGTTCATTCCGCAAGCCGCCGAGCGCGCGCCCAATCGCCCGCCCCGGATGCCGAAATTCGAAGAGCTGCCGGTTCCCGCGCAAAACGAGATCCGGCAGGCCAGGGGGGACGGCGAGGAGGAGCATCCGCAAAAGAACCGGATGTCCTTGTTGCAGCGCCTGGCCAATGTCGGCCTCGGCCGCCGCGACGAAGAGAACGAGCCGCCGATCGCGGCGCGTGGCTCCGGTCCGACGATGGCCCCGATGCCGGCGCTTCCGGACCGCAAGCCGCAACGCACGGTCTCGCAGCAGATCGCAACTCATGAGCCGGTATCAGAGTATGCAAGACGGCCGGCGCCACAAGGTTTGGACGTCCATGGCCGCCCCGCACCTGTTGCCCAGACGCCACAGGGCGACGACCATCTTGATATCCCCGCCTTCCTGCGCCGCCAAACCACGTGAGGTTTGTTACAATTCCGAAGACGAAAAAGACCCCGGCTGGCGCAGCCGGGGTCTTTGTTTTTGGCCGTTAGGGCGATCGCCAAGGGGCTGCCAAGCAACTGATAGTATATGATTAATTATGTTCTTGGTGTTCAGATAGGGCGACCGAAAGGGTAGCGGATGGTGGCGTAGTTTGGTTAAGCTTTGGCGCGAATACGGCGGAGATAGGGTAACAATCGGTAAAAAAGCGTGAGTTGGCGCGCTTTCGGGCAGTGACTATGGTCTGCGTTGACTTGGGGACTTAGAGCGAATCGCCCTGCAGAATCAGGATGATTCACGGCTTTAAGTGAGTCGGTAGTGGGCAGCTTTCGGATGAAATTCAGCCGGCAGACAACGCTTCGGTCGCACGCCACCGTGACAGGCGTCGGCGTTCATTCTGGCTTACCGGTAAATTTGACTCTTGGACCTGCACCCGTGGATGCAGGTTTTATTTTTGTCCGCACCGGTAGCGATGGCCGTGATCGCGAGGTTCAGGCGGTCGCGGAGTCCGTGATCGCCACCGAATTTGCCACCGTCCTCGGCGACCGTGACGGTCCGCTGGTTTCCACCGCGGAACATGTGCTCGCAGCCTTGCGCGGCATGGGTGTCGACAACGCCACAATCGAAGTCGATGGTCCGGAAGTTCCTATCATGGACGGCAGCGCCGCGGCCTTTGTCGCCGCGATCGATCAGGCCGGTACCCTGACCCAGTCGGCATCGCGCCGCTTCATCCAGGTGCTGAAGCCGGTACAAGTCACCATGGGCAATTCGTTCGGCGAATTGAGGCCCTATGCGGCTGGTTTCCGCGCGGAAGTCGAAATTGATTTCACCAATCCGGTGATCGGCCGCCAGAGTTATATGCTCGATCTCAGCCCCGAAAGGTTCCGCCGCGAAATTTGCCGCGCCCGCACCTTCGGCTGCATGAACGATGTCGCGCGGCTCTGGAGCGCCGGTTTCGCGCTCGGGGCGTCTTTCGAGAATTCGGTGGTGTTTGACGAGACCCGTCTGCTCAACACCGAAGGCCTGCGTTATGCCGATGAATGCGCGCGCCACAAGGTGCTCGACGTCATCGGCGATCTCGCGCTGTCGGGTCTGCCTTTGCTCGGCGCCTACCGCTCGGTACGCGGCGGTCACAAGCTCAACCATGCGGTGCTGACGGCCTTGATCGCCGATCGCAGCGCCTGGCGGGTGATCGAGGCCGAAACCGCACGCCGTTCGCGGACCCATGCCGAGATCGGTAGCGGCATGGTTGGCGGTATGATCGCCCCGGCCTACGGTCCCGACGTTTCCTGATCCCCGAAATTGACCTTCGAAATGTCGTGAGCATCCTCGCGGACGCCTCTTGAACGTGGACTTAGCCTTTTTGGACGTCTTCCGGCTCCATTTCCCGCAGTAACCACAATTGGTAACGATGCATTCCAGCCGCCTTAATCCGGGCGAAATGCCTGCGTATCCGGTTGGTTAACGGACATTTATGGGGTACATAGGCCCGCGGTTGCACGACAAGCGCCACAGGCACGGGAATATCGCGTCCATGATCGCGTTTATCTCGTGACGGGCACCGCATCACAGGCGTCAGGTCTTGGATTTATGTCGGCACAGCGTATGACGCGCGAATTACGCAGGATATTGGCTGGCGCTGACCGCACCGGGGTCGGCCGGCGGTTGCGGCTGGCTGCCGGCCTGATTCTTCTCGCGATCCCCTTGAGCGGATGCGGCACCGGCTCGCTGTGGGACAAGTTCCTGGCCAAGGACGATACCTTCGTCGAGGAGCCCGCGGACAAGCTCTACAATGAGGGCTTGTACCTGATGAATCAGAGGAAGGATCCGAAGGCGGCCTCGAAGAAATTCGAAGAAGTCGACCGTCAGCATCCTTATTCCGACTGGGCGCGCAAATCGCTGCTGATGTCGGCCTACTCCTTCTACAATTCCGGCGACTACGACAGCTGCATCGGCGCCGCGACGCGCTACGTGACCTTGCATCCCGGCAGCCCCGACGCCGCCTATGCGCAATACCTGATCGCGGCCTCGCATTACGACCAGATTCCGGACACCTCCCGCGACCAGGGCCGGACCGAGAAGGCGATCGCGGCGCTCGAAGAAGTGGTTCGCAAATATCCGACCTCGGAATACGCCAATAGCGCCAAGGCCAAGCTCGAGGGCGCGCGCGACCAGCTCGCCGGCAAGGAAATGACCATCGGCCGCTATTACATGGAAAAGCGCGACTACACCGCCGCCATCAACCGCTTCAAGACCGTGGTCACGCAATATCAGACCACGCGGCATGTCGAAGAGGCGCTGGCGCGATTGACCGAGGCCTACATGGCGATCGGCATCGTCGGCGAGGCGCAAACCGCCGCCGCCGTGCTTGGGCACAACTTTCCTGACAGCCGCTGGTACAAGGACGCCTATAATCTTGTAAAGTCCGGCGGTCTCGAACCGAGCGAGAATCAGGGTTCCTATATTTCCAGGGCCTTCAAGAAATTGGGTCTCGGCTAGGAACTGATCCCGCATGCTGGCGCGTCTTTCGATCCGTGACATCGTCCTGATCGAGCGGCTCGATATCGAGTTTTCCCGCGGCCTTGCAGTGCTGACCGGCGAGACCGGTGCGGGCAAATCCATCCTCCTCGATGCCTTCGCGCTGGCGCTCGGCGGCCGCGGCGATTCGGGCCTGGTGCGCCATGGTGCGGAGCAGGGGCAGGTCACCGCGGTATTCGATGTGCCGAAGGGCCACCCGGCCTCGGTGATCCTCAGCGACAATGGACTCGATGATTCGGGGCTCGACGGATCCAGCGAAATGATCCTGCGCCGGGTGCAATTCGCCGATGGCCGCACCCGCGCCTTCATCAACGATCAGTCGATCAGCGTGCAGACCTTGAAGGCCGTGGGCGCCGCCTTGGTCGAGATTCACGGCCAGCATGACGAACGCGCGCTGGTCGACGCTTCGACCCACCGGCGCTTGCTCGACGCCTTTGCGGGGCTTGAAAAGGACGTCACTGCGCTGGAAGCGCTGTGGGAGGCGAGGCGCGCCGCCAACACGATCCTCGACGAGCATCGCTCCGGCATGGAGCGTGCCGCGCGCGAGGCGGACTATCTGCGCCATGCGTCCGATGAGCTGAAAGTACTCGCACCCAAGGATGGCGAGGAAACCACGCTCGCCGGACGGCGCACCGCGATGATGCAGGGCGAGAAGATCGCCGCCGATCTGCGCGAGGCGCAGGATGCGGTCAGCGGCAACCATTCGCCGGTCGCGGCCTTGTCGGCGGCGGTGCGGCGGCTGGAGCGGCGTGCGGCAAATTCGCCAACTCTGGTCGAGCCCGCGGTGAAGGCGATCGATATCGCGATCAACGCGCTGGAGGAAGCCGACCAGCATCTCACCGCGGCGCTGGTCGCGGCGGACTTCGACCCCGCCGAACTCGAACGCATCGAGGAGCGGCTGTTCGCGCTGCGCGCGGCGTCGCGCAAATACTCGACGCAGGTCGACGGTCTGGCGGCGCTGGCGTCGAAATACGCAGCCGACGTGGCGCTGATCGATGCTGGCGCCGACCGGTTGAAAGTGCTGGAGGCGGCCGCGGCGGAAGCGGATGGGCGCTATAGCGCCGCTGCAACCAGGCTTTCCGCCGAGCGCATCAAATGCGCGGAGAAACTCAACAAGGCGGTCAACGCCGAACTCGCGCCGTTGAAGCTTGAGCGCGCCAAGTTCATGACCCAAATCGATTCCGATCCCAAGGCGCCGGGCCCGCAGGGTTTCGATCGCGTCGAATTCTGGGTCCAGACCAATCCCGGCACCAAAGCTGGACCGCTGATGAAGGTCGCCTCCGGCGGCGAGTTGTCGCGGTTCCTGCTGGCGCTGAAAGTGGTGCTGTCCGATCGCGGCTCCGCGCCCACGCTGGTGTTCGACGAAATCGATACCGGGGTCGGCGGCGCGGTGGCGGATGCCATCGGCGCGCGGCTGGCGCGGCTTGCCGGCAAGGTGCAGGTAATGGCGGTGACGCATGCGCCGCAGGTCGCAGCCCGGGCCGATCAGCATCTTCTGATCTCCAAGGACGCCCTCGACAAGGGCAAGCGTGTCGCCACCCGCGTCAACGCGCTCGCCGCCGATCACCGCCGCGAGGAAATCGCGCGGATGCTGGCCGGCGCGGAGATCACCGCCGAAGCCCGCGCCGCCGCCGAGCGGCTGCTGCGCGCGGCGACGGCTTAACGACGGCGCGTAACCATGGCCGTGAAGTCCAAGAAGGCGCCTCCCGACGTCGGCACCCTTACCAAGGCCCAGGCCAAGGTCGAACTCAAGCGGTTGGCGCTCGAGATCGAGCGTCATGACAAGCTTTATTACCAGGAAGATGCGCCGAAGATTTCGGACGCCGAGTACGACGCGCTGCGCAAGCGCTTCAACGCCATCGAAGCCAGATTTCCCGAATTCGTCACCAGCGACTCGCCATCGCAAAAAGTCGGTGTGCAGCCATCCGGGCGCTTCGCCAAGGTGCGCCATGCGGTGCCGATGTTGTCGCTCGACAACGCCTTCGCCGAGCAAGATGTGCTCGATTTCGCCGCCCGTATCCGCCGCTTCCTGAAACTGGGCGAGGACGACGAGATCGCATTCAGCGCCGAGCCGAAGATCGACGGGCTCTCGATGTCGTTGCGTTACGAAGGCGGCGAACTCGTCACCGCCGCGACGCGCGGCGACGGCTCGGTCGGCGAGGACGTCACCGCCAACATCCGTACGCTCGAGGACGTGCCGCAAAAACTAAAAGGTCGCAACGTGCCCGATATCTGCGAGGTGCGCGGCGAGGTCTATATGACCAAGAAGGCCTTCCTGGCGCTCAACGAGCGGCAGAAGGCCGCCGGCGATACCATCTTCGCCAATCCGCGCAACTCGGCGGCGGGCTCGCTGCGGCAGAAGGATGCGAAGATCACCGCCTCGCGTCCGCTCGGCTTTTTCGCCTACGCCTGGGGCGAGATGACTGCGATGCCCGCAGACACCCAGTCCGGCATGATCGGCTGGTTCGAGCGCTGCGGCTTCAACACCAATCCGCTGACCAAGCTCTGCCACTCGGTCGAGCAGCTGATCGCGTTTCATCGCAGAATCGAAACTCAACGATCTCATCTCGACTACGATATCGACGGCGTCGTCTACAAGATCGACCGGATCGACTGGCAGGAACGCCTCGGCTTCATATCGCGCACGCCGCGCTGGGCGATCGCGCACAAATTCCCGGCCGAGCGGGCCATGACCGTGCTCAGGGACATCGAGATCCAGGTCGGGCGCACCGGCTCGTTCACGCCGGTCGGCAAGCTCGAGCCGGTCGGCGTCGGCGGCGTCATCGTGCAGAATGTCACGCTGCACAACGAGGATTACATCAAGGGCATCGGCGGCGACGGCGAACAACTGCGCGAGGGCCGCGAAATCCGGATCGGCGACACCGTCATCATCCAGCGCGCCGGTGACGTCATCCCGCAGGTGGTGGACGTGGTGCTCGAGAAGCGGCCGAAGAACGCGAGGGCCTTTCATTTCCCGAAGAAATGTCCGTGCCCGCTGCACACCGACGTCGTTCGCGAGGAAACCGCCACCGGCGAGGAGGGCGCTCGCGCCCGCTGTACCGGCGAGTTCGCCTGTCCCTACCAGAAGATCGAGCATCTGAAATTGTTCGCCTCGCGCCGCGCCTTCGACATCGACGGATTGGGCGAGAAGCAGATCGAATTCTTCTTCGAGCAGGAATGGGTACGGGAGCCGGCCGATATTTTCACGCTGCCGGCGCGCAACAACAAGATCAAGCTCGAGGAGCATGAAGGCTACGGCGAAACCTCGGTGCGCAATCTGTTTGGCGCCATCGAGGGGAGGCGCAGGATTGCGCTTGAGCGCTTCATCTACGCGCTTGGCATGCGCCATGTCGGAGACACCACGGCGCTGGCGCTGGCGCGCGGCTACGGTTCATGGGAAGCCTTTCACGACGCCTGCCTCAGGGTTGCCAAGGGCGACGAGGAGGCCATCGCCGAAATGGACGCGCTCGACCAGATCGGCGATACCGTGATTGCCAGCATTGCCGCCTATTTCGGCGAGAGTCATAACCGCGGCATTGTCGAGCGGCTGACCAGGGAAGTCACCATCCTCGATGCCGAAAAGCCGAAAAGCAATTCGGCCATCGCCGGCAAGACCGTGGTGTTCACCGGCTCGCTCGAGAAGATGACGCGCGACGAGGCCAAGGCCAAGGCCGAGCGGCTCGGCGCCAAGACCTCAGGCTCGGTGTCGAAGAAGACGGACTACGTCGTCGCCGGTCCCGGCGCCGGCTCGAAACTCACCGAGGCCAAGAAACACGGCGTCGCCGTGCTGACCGAGGATGAGTGGCTGAAGCTGATCGGGGAGTGAATGGGATTTTTCGCGTCATTGCGAGGAGCAAAGCGACGAAGCAATCCATTTTTACAGATTGCCGCCCTCTGGATTGCTTCGCTTCGCTCGCAATGACGAGCCAGCATCCCTACAGCATCCCCAACTCTTCCTCCTCCGCCTTCTCGATCAATTCCTCGCTGACGACCACATTGCGGCGCGGCACCAGGAAGATCATGGTCGACGCGCAGGCGATCGATAAAATCACGATGGCGATGTTGAGCGGTACCGGCGTTGAAAAATGGCCGCCGAGATAGGCGCCGAATTGCGACACCAGCGAGCCGATCCCCATCTGCAGAAATCCCATCGCGCCCGATGCGGTGCCGGCCGCTTCGGGGCGGATGCTGATGGCGCCGGCCGCCGAGTTCGACATCACAAAGGCGTTGGCGACCATCACGATCATCTGGGTGCCGAACAGCCATGACGGCGCCTGGTTAAGCCCGGTGACGCCCCACACGAGGTTCAACAGGCTGCCGGCGAATTGCAGCGCCAGCCCGAACCAGATCAGCTTTTCCAGCGAGTGATGCGGCGCGAAGCGCACGCAGAACAAATTGCCGATCAGATAGGCGAAGCCGGTGGTGGCAAACCACGCGCCGTATTCGGCGCTGGAGCGACCCATCTGCGTGACCACGATATACGGTCCGCCGCCGGCGAAGGCGAAGATGATCTGCGAAGCCAGCACCTGGCACAGCAGATAGCCGACGAAAGCGCGGTTGGTGAAAAGGCTGCCGACATCGCCGCGAAATCCGCCGCCTTCGGTGCGTTCGCGCCGCGTCTCCGGCAATGTCAGCGCGATCGCCACCGCGATCGCAAGCGACGCCGCCGTGATGACGTAGAAGATCGAGCGCCAGCCGAATGCGGTTTCCAGCAGGCCGCCGGTCAGCGGGCTCAGCATCTGCGCGATCATCATCACCGCGATCACCAGGCTGATCATGGCGCTGATGCGGTCGCGGCTGTAGAGATCGCGGATGATGGCGCGGCTCACCACCATGCCGGTGGCGCCGCCCAGCGCCTGCAGAAAACGCGCCGCGATCAATTGCGGCAGGGTCTCCGCGAAAATGCAGCCGGCACTCGCAGCCACCATCAGGCCGAGGCCCGCGAGCAGCACCGGTCGGCGTCCGAACCGATCCGACAGCGGCCCCATGATGATCTGCGAACAGGCGATGCCGACCATGTAGAGCGACACCGTCATCTGCGCGATCGAGATATCGCGGCCGAAGGTGGTTGCGAGCACCGGCAGTGCCGGCACCAGCAGATAAAGCGAGATCGGCGCGACGCCCGTCATCGCGACGAGCAGCAACAGCATGATCCGGGGTGGCGCGATGTGGTTCGCCGTGTCAGGCGGTTTGCCGGTCACTCCGTGCATGCAAGTCCGATCCAATGTCTTGAATTGGACTGTAGCGCTATCCTTCAACGGCGACATGGCCGTTTCGGAATACGGCTATTCCGTTTTCGGGAGGCGATGCTCAAAATGAGAGCCGCGCGGTCGAGCCACACACAGCTGTCATCAACCCGCGAAAGCGGGTGATCCAGTATTGCAGAGGCAGTTGTAATGCAATCGAGAAGCTGCGGCGTACTGGATACCCCGCCCTTCGCGGGGTATGACAGCTCATATGGAGCGCACAGTGGGTTACTCGCGCATCTTCCCGCAGCGTCTCTTATAGCGACAACGGCGCGGTGGCGGCGTCGAGCCACAGCCTGGTCGCCTCGTCGAGATGCGATCGCACCTCGTGGCGCACCCTGGCGTGATAGTCGTTGAGCCAGCTCAGTTCCTCTCCGCTCAGCATGTTCAGATCGATCAGGCGGCGGTCGATCGGTGCCAGCGTCAGCGTCTCGAATGCGTTGATGGGCCGCTCGGCGCCGGTAATTTCGGCGGCGACCACCAGTTCGAGATTCTCGATCCGGATTCCGAACCCATCGGTTTTGTAATAGCCGGGCTCGTTGGACAGGATCATGCCGCGGCGGAGCGGCGTGGTTCCGAGTTTCGATATCCGCGCCGGGCCTTCATGGACCGAGAGATAGCTGCCGACGCCATGGCCGGTGCCGTGATCGAAATCGATGCCGGCCTGCCAGAGGAACTGCCGCGCCAGCGTGTCGATCTGCGCGCCGGTAGTGCCATCCGGAAATACCGCGCGTGCGATCGCGATGTGGCCGCGCAGCACCCGGGTGAAACGGTCGCGCATTTCCGCTGTCGGCTCGCCGACCGCGATGGTGCGGGTGACGTCGGTGGTGCCGTCCTCATATTGCGCGCCGGAATCGATCAGCAGCAGATCGCCGGGCGAAATGCGCCGGTTGGTCTTGCGGGTAACGCGGTAGTGCACGATGGCGCCATTCGGCCCGGTGCCGGCGATGGTCGGGAACGAGACGTCCTTCAGCGCGCCGGTGTCGCGGCGAAAACTCTCCAGCGCCTCGACGGTATCGATCTCGGTCAGCGCGCCCGAAGGCGCCTCGCGATCGATCCAGGCGAGGAATTTCGCCAGCGCCACCGCGTCGCGCCGATGCGCGGTGCGGGTGCCCTCGATCTCGGTGGAATTCTTCACCGCCTTGAGCAGACTCACGGGATCGCTGCCGCGCACCGGCTTGCCGCCGGCGCCGCCGATCAGGCGGCTCAAGGCGTCGGCCGCGGTCGCGCTGTCGAGCGCAATCGAGGCGCCGCGCTGCGCCAGCTCGGTGAGTTTTGGCGTCAGCGCATCCGGCTCCTCGACGCCGGCGGATTGTTCGAGATGATCGCGGGCGCTGTTGGATAATTTGCGGTGATCGATGAACACGGTGGGACGGCCGTCCTTCGGCACCAGCGCATAGGACAGCGGTAGCGGCGTGTGCGAGACGTCGGCGCCGCGGATGTTGAAGGTCCAGGCCACCGCGTGGGAATCCGAGAGCACCAGCGCGTCGACGCCGAGCCGCACGATCTCCTGCTGGATCCGCTGGATTTTTTCCTTTTCCGCCTCGCCCGAAAACTGCGTGCCGTGAATCGCCACCGGGCCCAGCGGCGGCGCGGGGCGCTCGGCCCATACGGAATCGAGAGGGTTGCTGTCGACCGCAACCAATTCCGCGCCAGCCTTGGTGCAGGCCGCGGCCAGACGTTCGGCTGCCGCAGAAGTGTGCAGCCACGGATCAAAACCGAGGCGGTCGCCGGCTGCGAGATGCTTGGCGAGCCAGCTTTCGGGAGGCGGGTCGGCCAGCGGCTCGATGTTCCAGGCCTTGCCGTCGACCTGCTTGGCGGCCTGCAGCGTATAGCGGCCATCGACGAACACGGCGGCCGCCTGCGTCAGCACGACCGCCATTCCGGCCGATCCGGTGAAACCGGTCAGCCAGGCCAGCCGCTCCTCGGAGGGCGCGACATATTCGTTTTGCTGCTGATCGGCGCGGGGAATCACGAAGCCGGTCAGCTTCCGCCGCGCCAGTTCCTCGCGAAAGGCCGATAGCCGCGCCGTCAGCGCGACGCCGCTTTCAGGCTCCTCGAATGTCTGGAAATGGGCTTCGAACATCGGCTGACATCCTAGGGTGATGCGTAGAGCTCGGCAACGCAGCGCAGACTGCCACAATTTGGCATAGATTGTGCTTGAATAAAGGTGCCTGCTTGAGACGGGTTGGAACGATCTGCCATCGTCGGCCGTTCATCCAACGATATCTGGGGGAATTCCAGGAGTGTTTCAACTCAACGACGAGGGGACACACCATGCCTGCTTTTACGTTTGAGAAGATTTCGCCGGAGAAGAGTCCGCCGCCGATCCGTCGCGGCCCGGTGCCGTCGATTGCCAGGAAACAGCGGGGCGTCATCGTCCAGATGCTGGACCGTTTCGTCGAGGCCCGCGTCAAGCGCTCGCTGCGCGAAGAGAAGGGCGTTATCGCCCGCCGCCAGAAACCCCCGGATTAGGCCTCTACCTCGCGCGCTGCATCAACAGGCTGCTCCAGCCCTCGATCTGCAGATGCCGCACCAGGACAAGCCCGCGGGCGCGGTAGGCGGCAATCACGCCTTGAGCCTGTGGCGGCAGCAGGCCCGATAGAACCACCAACGCCGATGGTGCGAGATGCCGCGCCATCGGCGTTGCCATTTGCCTCAAGGGATTGGCGAGGATATTCGCCAGCACCAGATCGAATGGCCCGCGCCGCGTGAATTGCGGCGCCGAGAACCCGGTCGCCCGGAACGTCTCTACCAGATCGCCGGTGCCGTTGAGCCGGGCATTGTCCCGGGCCACCCGCACCGAGAGCGGGTCGATGTCACTCGCCAGCACGTCGCTCTGCAGCGCCTTGGCTGCAGCGATGGCAAGCACGCCGGTGCCGGTGCCGAGATCGAGCACGCGCCTCGGACGGTAGGCCTTCAGCACGTGATCGAGCAGCAGCAGGCAGCCGCGCGTGGTGCCGTGGTGGCCGGTGCCGAACGCCAACGCCGCCTCGATCTCGATGCCGAGCTTGTTGGGCGCAACCTTGGCGCGGTCATGCTGGCCATGCACGACAAAACGCCCGGCGCGGACCGGAACCAGTTCCTCCAGCGTCGCCTTGACCCAGTCCTTGGCCTCGACCGTGTCGAAGCTGATGGCCTGCGCGACATCGTCGCCGGCGGCGACGCCGACGAGTTCGCGGATCGAGGCCTGATCCGGCGCTGCGGCGAAATGGACGGTGATATCCCAGCGCCCGTTCGGCCCCTCGAACGCGGCGATCGCGGCCTGGCCCTCGAAAAAACTCTCGGTCAGCAGATCGACCACGCGCTTGGCGGCGTGCTCGTTGCCGATGGCGAAGGTCGCGCGGGAGGTAGCGGGGGTGAGGAGGGACGACATCAGGGGTAAGTTGATTGCGGCGCCGGGCGCTGTTCGTCCCGAGGGGCGCGGGGCATGCTCAGTCTTTCAGGATGTGATGGATTCACGGGCCAAACCGGAACGTCGCTGAGACGGACTTTTCCAACCAAGACCCACAGATCGTTCACAGCTTCCTGGCTCCAGATGCACGGATTATTCACAGGTTTATGCCAATGATATCCGGGTCTTCTTCACAGAGTAGCGTCCGCATTTCACACGCTGGATGCACCGGCTTTTCCCCTTGCTCATCAACCGGTTTTCCACAATTTATCCACTGGTTTGTCAACCGGTTCATCCACTCCCTTAAGCAGCACCCGGCCGATCGCCCGCACGAATGGCTGCGGGCCGAGTTGTGGACCCGCTTGAAACCGCTTCGCAATCTCCAAGGATCACACGCGCGGCGTTAGCGCCGGCGACGCCGCCCGGACTCGTGCAGTGACTTGTTCACCACCCGAACGCCATGAAATGCCGGATGATTCCGCCGACGCCGACGTGATGGCGCCGCCGATGGTGTGTGGATGTTGCGCTTGACTGGCGGGACAGGGCGGAGCGGCCCGGTCCGATCGCTTCGAACTGCGCCTTCTGTTCGTCGGTCAGTTGTCCGTAGAAATCATCCAGCGCTGTACGCACTGTTTTCACCGCCTGCAGCATCACATCCAGCCGTTGGCCGACGGCGGCGAGGCGCGCCGTCGGAGTCAGCGCCTCATCCGCCTGGCAGGCGCTCTTGAGCAGGGCCTCAGCCCTGGCGTTGGCGTCCTGAAGAGCGGTGAGGCTCGCACGCTGCGCGTCGGTCGGATGCAGCCTGGCGTCGATTTCCGCCGCCGGCCAGTCCGTCACGCCGGCTTGTGTGGCACCGCAGCTTTGGGCGAGCGAGCCGGCAGTGTTTTGCGCCGACTTGCTGCGCTGGCCCAGCGCGTTGAGCTGCACCTTCTGCTCGTCGTTCAGCAGACCGTAAAACCTGTCCAGTGGCGGCTGCACCGTGCCGACCGCGGCAATCAACGCTTCGACACGTTGTTGCATCGCCGCGAGCCGGGCCGGCGCCGTCAACGCGATCTGGGTGGGGCAGGCGGCTTTGATGTCCTGCGCCGCCTTCACCGAGGCGTTGGCGAGATCATCGAGCGCCGCGCGTTGGGTATCGTTGGGCGCAATTGCCTTTTGGATCTGATCGATCGGCAGACCGGCGATATCACGGCTGTCGTCGCCGCACATTTGCGCGAGTTGGTCAGGCGCCCGATTGGCAGCTCCTGAGGCCGGTGGCGTGCCGACCGGGTTTCCGCCGTTGCCGGGCCAGTAACCCGCGAGGTCGTCATAGCCGTAAGGCGCGAACATCCCGGCATAGATGTCGTTGTAGCCGTAGTCCCAGAACGATGGGTCGTAGCCATAGCCCCACAGCGCATAGCCGTAGATGTCGTAATAGGCGAACGGCCAGAACACCGGGCCGACCCAGCCGTAACCGCCATGGCCGTGTCGCCACCAGCCGCGCCCGCGCCCGTCATGCCATCCCACAGTGGCGGCGGTCGCCGCGATCCGGGCGCGGGCGCCTGGATTGCGCAACGCGCCCCTGTTGTGCAAGGCGCCCGCCACCGCGCGCGAATTCAACGCGCGATTCACGTTCCGGGCTCTCAGATTGGCGTTGCGGTTGGCGCCGATTGTCCGGTTGCCGTTGGTGCTGAACGTGGCTCTGCCGCCGCGGGAAATCGCTCCAGCGGTGGATCGTGGCGCCGCGAAGTGCCCCCCGCCACCCCCGAAATGTCGCACACCACCGCCGCTGAAGTGTCGCACGCCGCCGCCGCCGAAGTGCCGCACACCGCCGCCGCCGCCGAAATGCGCGCCGCCCCCGCGCATACCGCCACCGAAATGTGGGACGCCGCCGCCGCGCATGCCGCCGCCACCGAAGTGTGCACCGCCGCCGCCGCCGCCGCGCATTCCGCCACCGCCGAAATGGGCTCCGCCGCCGCCATGCCCACCGCCACCGCCGCCGCCGCCACCTCTGCCATGAGCGGAATAGGCCGAGCCCGCCAGCGCGAGTGCGAAAATAACAATGGCTAATGATTTGAGTTTTGCCATGGTACCTCCCAAGCGCTCCACGCTTCAAGAAGCGGCCCAACCGAGTGATCGCAACTGATAACGCTGGCTCGTTGGTAAGGTTCCAAAATGGCGGTTCGGTGTTCCAACCACCTACCTTCGCAACGACCGATAAGAGCCTTTACCGACAACCAAATCGAACCGTCACGGCCAACCCGCAGTGGTTGCTGCGAAGTGTTTTTGCAATGCGGCAAACTTGACGTCAGCGACGCTTGGTGAATTGATGATCGACAAAATCGGCCTTGCTTTGCTTTGAAATCGTCAGTCGCCAGTCGGGGGGATCGCGATAATGAATGCGAAGAAATATGCCGCCGAAGCGATCGGTACGTTTTGGCTGACATTTGCGGGTTGCGGCAGCGCGGTGATCGCCGCGGGGTTTCCACAGGTTGGTATCGGTCTGCTCGGGGTGTCGCTGGCGTTCGGGCTCAGCGTGGTCACGATGGCCTATGCCATCGGTCATATCTCCGGATGCCATCTCAACCCCGCAGTGACGGTGGGCCTCGCCGCCGGCGGCCGCTTTCCGGCCGGACAGATCCTGCCCTATGTGATCGCGCAGGTGGTCGGTGCGGTGGTCGCCGCCACGCTGCTCTATGTGATTGCGAGCGGCGCTCCCGGCTTCGACGTCAGCAAAGGTTTTGCGTCGAACGGATTTGGCGAACACTCTCCCGGCCATTACAGCCTGATGGCATGCTTCATCATGGAAGTCGTGATGACGATGATGTTCCTGTTCATCATTATGGGGGCGACCCATGGCAAGGCCCCGGCGGGCTTTGCGCCGCTGGCGATCGGACTGGCGCTGGTCATGATTCACCTGGTCAGCATCCCCGTCACCAATACGTCGGTCAATCCGGCGCGCAGCACCGGCCCGGCGCTGTTTGTCGGCGGCTGGGCGGTTGGCCAGCTCTGGCTGTTCTGGCTCGCGCCATTGCTCGGCGGTGTGCTTGGCGGCGTGGTCTATCGCTGGCTCAGCGAGGAACCGGGCGGCACGGTCGAGGGCGGCCGGTAGCCGCTTCAGCCAAACAGCGCCCGGTGATCGCCCAGGATCACGCGCGCGGCGTTGTGGCCGGGGGCGCCGGTGACGCCGCCGCCGGGATGGGCGCCGCTTCCGCAATGGTAGAGGCCTTTTACAGGCCCCCGATAATCGGCGTGGCCGAGCATCGGACGCGCCGAGAACAGCTGGTTCAGCGTTAGCGCGCCATGAAAAATATCTCCACCGAGTAGTCCGAACTGGCGCTCCAGGTCGAGCGGCGACAGAATCTGCCGCCCGATCACGCTTGATCCGAAGCCCGGCGCGTAGTTGTTCACCGTCGCGATCATGAGATCGGCGACCTCCTCGCGGTGGTCGTCCCACGATTTTCCGTCGGGCAGTTCCGGCGCGACATGCTGGCAGAACAGGCTGGCGACATGCTGGCCGGGCGGGCACAGCGTGTCGTCGAGCGTCGAGGGGATCAGGACTTCGACCACGGGCTCGCGGCTCCAGCCCTTCGCGCGGGCGTCCTGCCAGGCACGATCCATATAGCCCAGGCTCGGGCCGATGATGATGCCGGCCGAGAGATGATCGCCGCCGCCCGGCAGCGCGGTGAACGAGGGCAGGGCGCTGAGCGCGACATTCATCCGGAAGGTGCCGGAGCCGTTGCGCCAGTTCCTGATACGATCGAGAAAAGCCGGCGGCAGCGCATCGGCCGGCAACAGCCGCGTGTACAGCAGTTTTGGGTTGACGCTGGAGGCGACATATCTGGCGCGAATGGTCTTGCCGTTGTCGAGGATGACGCCGACCGCGCGGTCGCGCTCGACGATCACCTCGCGCACGCCGGCTTCCAGCTCGATCTCGGCGCCGTGGCTGCGGGCGGCGCCCGCCATCGCCTGCGTGATCGCGCCCATGCCACCGATGGCGTGGCCCCAGACGCCCTTCTTGCCGTTCACCTCGCCGAAGGCATGATGCAGCATCACATAGGCTGAACCTGCGGCGTACGGGCTGGCGTAATTGCCGACGATGGCGTCGAAGCCGTACAGCGCCTTGACCAGGTCGTTCTCGAAGCGATCGTCCAGCATCTCGCCGGCCGAACGCGTGAACAGATCGAGCAGGCTGCGTTGTTGTTCCAGGTTGAGCTGGCGCAGGATGTTCGCGGTGCCCAATGCGTTGAAGGCCTCGCGAATGCTGGCGACGCCAAATCCCTCAACGAGGTTAGGTGGCGCGCGCAACACGAACCGGCGCAGCACATCGGCGATGGTCTCGAGCTCGCGGTTGAATGGATCGATTTGCGCGGCGTCGCGGGCGCTGAGCCTGGCCACCGATGCATGGGTGCGGCCTTCGCCCGTCAGCAGATAATGGCCATCCAGGGAAGGAAGAAAGTTCTGCGCGCGGCGCTCGACGATCCGCAGGCCATGATCGCTCAATTTCAGGTCGGCGATGATCTGCGGATTGAGCAGGCTGACGGTGTAGGCCGCGACCGAATTGCGGAAACCCGGATGGAATTCCTCAGTCACCGCGGCGCCGCCCACGACTTTTCGGCGATCGACGACCTTCACGCGCAGGCCGGCCATTGCCAGATAGGCCGCGCAGGTGAGGCCATTGTGGCCCGCGCCGATGATGACAATTTCGGTTTCGTTCATGTCTGCTTCAGCAATCGGTTGCTTCAATAGTTATTGATCGATCTGGATCGTCATTTTCGGGTTCGATGCGGAGCCTATCATCGGGCCGGCCAGAGGCCGGACCCCCTTGGTATCGCCCCGGAACGACGTTTCAATCCTTAGCGAAGATGTGAAGGTGAGCACAGCCTCAAGTGATGACTTGGTTTCCAGTCCCTGCATTGCCGGCCACGTTGTCATATGCTCCATTGCCGCCCCGTCGGCAGCCCTTGCCGGAAACCAGCCTCCGGCGATCGGCCGGGCTCAAGCCGGAGCTTGCATGATTTCATCTGATCCGTCCGCCGTCGCGGACCAACCTTCCGCGAGCCGAAATCGGCTGGTGCTGATCGTCTATACCGCCGCCATCTTTGTCAGCGCGCTGCTGCTGTTCTCGGTGCAGCCGCTGTTCACCAAGATGGTGCTGCCGCGGCTTGGCGGGTCGCCCGCGGTGTGGTCGGTGGCGATGGTGTTCTTCCAGTCGCTGCTGCTCGGCGGCTATGCCTATGCGCATTATTTGATGCAGATCCGCAACCGCGTCATTCCGGTGGCGATCCATCTGGTGCTGCTTGCGATCGCGCTAGTGACGTTGCCATTGTCGATCGCAAGCGGGTGGGGCGAGCCGCCGACGTCAGGCTATGCATTCTGGCTGCTCGGCCTGTTCGCGGTCTCGATCGGGCTGCCGTTCTTCGCGCTCGCCGCCAACAATCCGTTGCTGCAGGCCTGGTTCGTCCGCACCGGGCATCCCAACGGCCCCGATCCCTATTTTCTGTACGCCTCCTCCAATATCGGCAGTTTCCTGGCGTTGTTGTCCTATCCGGTGTTGCTGGAGCCGATGTTCACGCTGCGCACGCAAAACCTGATCTGGACCGGCGGCTATGGCCTTTTGATCGTCCTGATCGCGAGTTGCGGCATGTTGTTGCTGCGCTCGCCGGCGACCGCGGCAATCGATACGCTTGCCGACGATACCGACGCGCCGTCGCCGCCATTGCTGTTGCGCGCGCGCTGGATCTTTCTCGCCGCGGTGCCCTCCGGCCTGCTGATCGCGGTGACCGCGCATATTTCCACCGATGTCGCCGCCGCGCCGCTATTGTGGGTGCTGCCGCTGTCGCTTTATCTCCTGACCTGGGTGCTGGTGTTCCAGTCGCGCCCGCTGTTGCCGCACAAATGGATGCTGAGGGCGCAGCCGCTGGCGATCGCGGGCGTTATCGTGCTGCTCGCGGTCGGCGGCGAACAGAATCTGCTGCTGACGCTTGGCGGTCACCAGCTTTGCTTCTTTGTGATCGCGATGGCGTGCCATGGCGAACTGGCGCGCACCCGCCCGGCGGCGAAATATCTCACCGGCTTTTATGTCGCACTGTCGTTCGGTGGTATGGTCGGCGGCTTGTTCGCGGGCCTGATCGCGCCGTTTACGTTTTCGTGGATCGCGGAGTACCCGATCCTGCTGGCGTTGGCGGCGCTGTGCCGTCCACCCGGCGGCCGCGAGCGTTTGCTGCGCTGGAGCGGCTGGTACTGGCCGTTTCTCGCCGTGCTTGCGATCGCATTGATCGCGCCCTCTTACTTGGAGGGCAAGGTGATGACCTGGCTCGATGAACACCGGGTATGGATGATCGGCGCGGTCGGCGTGCTCTCGGCCTTGCTGGCGCTCGGATTGAACGCCAATCGCTGGAAGATTTTCGCAACGGTGGTGGTGGCGCTGGTGCTGATCCGGGCCTATCCGGCCGACGACGGGCGCGTCGAAACCGTGCGCAGCTTTTTCGGCGTTCACAAGATCGTGGTGACACCGCACGGCCAGTATCACGTGTTGATGCACGGCACCACGATTCACGGCGCCGAGAAATTCCAGAACGACGATGGCACCCCGGTGACCGGGCGGCCCGAGCCGATCACCTATTATCACCGGGATGGCGGCATCGGGCAGGCCATCGCCGCGATCCGCGAGCGCAAGGGTGCACCGCTGCGCGTCGCAGTGATCGGGCTCGGCTCCGGTACGCTGACTTGCGCCTCGGCGCCCGGCGAAACCTGGAAGTTCTTCGAGATCGATCAATCGATGGTCGACACCGCTCGCGATCCGAAATATTTTACCTATATCCAGAAATGCGAACCGGACCTGAAACCCGTGATCGGCGACGCGCGGCTGACCTTCGCGCGGGAGCCGGACGGTATCTACGATCTGATCATCGTTGATGCTTATTCATCGGATGCAATCCCGATCCATCTTGCAACTGAAGAAGCGATGGATATCTACAAGGACAAGCTGGCGCCGCAGGGCGCGGTGGTGATGCACGTTTCCAACCGCCATCTGGAATTGTCCAGCGTCGTGGTCGGCATCGCCGACGCCAATGATCTCAAGAGCTGGGTCTACAGCGAGGATTCGAACCGCGACAGCGAATATATCTTCTCGACCTCGGTCGTGGTCTCGGCGCGCGAAGAGGCCGATGTCGGCAAGCTCGCTTCGTCGGAGCAATGGGCACTGACCGAGGCCGACGAGAAGCAGCGGGTCTGGACCGATGATTATTCCAACGTACTCGGCGCGGTTTGGCGGCGATTGCGCGACGGCGAGCAGTAAGCGGGCTGACTGGAAGACATTGGCTAGCGATTCAAAGCGACCGTAATGATTGCGAGACCGATCGCCAACGTGCGTTTGTTGAGGCAGGCACAAATGGTCGCTCCGGCGAGACGCAAACCACGTCGCCGAACTAAGGGAAACTACGTAGTGCGGATGCCTCGGCGCGGCGGCGGTGGGGTGCCCGAACATGAACGACACGTGCGAAAGCGGAATTTAGGTCGATGTTGCGGTCCGGTAACATCTTCAAAAAATTCAATAATTACGGCCCCTTTCGCCCAACTATTCGCCAAAATGCCCGCTTATGGCTCATTGGGTGCACACGATGTGCATTGCTGGCGCAGTCCACCGAGTGTCCAATCGGGTCATGTGCTGATGCTGATTCGCGGCAGGATGCGGAAGCGCTTCGGAACCAAGCGACGCTTCTCGCAGTTGACCCTATGAGGAGAGAGATCATGTACAACGATTCTCTGTTCAATGCGTTCGCTCGGTCCTTCGAAGCTCGAAGCGAAACCGACATGTCGATGCAGGAATATCTGGAATCGTGTCGAGGCGATCCGATGCGATATGCCAATGCAGCCGAGCGATTGCTTGCTGCGATCGGTGAACCTCAAATGATCGACACGGCCAAGGACGCCCGCCTTGGCCGTATTTTTTTGAACCGCACCATGCGCGCCTATCCGGCCTTCACCGGCTTCTATGGCATGGAAGAAACCATCGAGCGCATCGTCGGCTTCTTCCGGCACGCGGCGCAGGGCCTGGAAGAGCGCAAGCAGATTCTCTATCTGCTCGGGCCGGTGGGCGGCGGTAAATCGTCGCTCGCAGAGCGGCTGAAATCCTTGATGGAAGTTCATCCGATCTATGTGCTCAAGGCGGGCGATGAACTCAGCCCGGTGTTCGAAAGCCCGTTGAGCCTGTTTGATCCGGAATCGCTCGGGCCGATGATCGAGGAAAAGTACGGCATTCCGCGCCGCCGGCTGAGCGGGCTGATGAGTCCGTGGTGCTACAAGCGGCTGGAAGCCTTTGGTGGCGACATCTCGCGCTTCCGTGTCGCCAAGATCCAGCCTTCGCGCTTGCGGCAAATCGCGATCGCGAAAACCGAACCCGGCGATGAGAACAATCAGGACATCTCCTCGCTGGTCGGCAAGGTCGACATCCGCAAGCTGGAGACGTTCGCGCAGAACGATCCCGACGCCTACAGCTATTCCGGCGGCTTGAACCGCGCCAACCAGGGCATTCTCGAATTCGTCGAGATGTTCAAGGCGCCGATCAAGATGCTGCATCCGCTGCTGACGGCGACCCAGGAGAGCAACTATATCGGCACCGAGAATATCGGTGCGATCCCCTTTACCGGCGTGGTTCTCGCCCATTCCAACGAGTCCGAATGGCAGAGCTTCAAGGCCAACAAGAACAATGAAGCCTTCATCGATCGTATCTGCGTCATCAAGGTGCCCTACTGCCTGCGGGTGACCGAGGAGCAGAAGATCTATGAGAAGCTGATCTCCGGATCGGAACTGGCTGCCGCGCCGTGTGCGCCGGCTACGCTGGAGACGCTCGCCCGTTTCTCGGTGATGTCGCGTCTGCGCAAGCACGAAAACTCGACGCTGTTTGCGAAAATGCGGGTCTACGATGGTGAAAGCCTCAAGGAGTCCGATCCAAAGGCCCGCAGCGTTCAGGAATACAAGGACGCTGCCGGAGTCGACGAAGGCATGGACGGCGTCTCGACGCGCTTTGCGTTCAAGATACTGGCGGCGACGTTCAACCACGACACCTCGGAATTGGGCGCGGATCCCGTCCATCTGATGTATGCGCTCGAACAATCGATCCGCCGCGAGCAGCTTCCCGAGGAAGTCGAGAAACGTTACCTCGAATTCATCAAGGCCGAGTTGGTGCCACGCTATGCGGAATTCATCGGCCACGAGATCCAGAAAGCCTATCTCGAATCCTATTCGGATTACGGTCAGAATCTGTTCGATCGCTACGTGGATTACGCCGATGCCTGGATCGAGGATCAGGATTTCAAGGATCCCGACACCGGCCAATTGCTCAATCGCGAGCTTCTCAACCAGGAGCTGACCAAGATCGAGAAGCCCGCGGGCATCGCCAATCCGAAGGACTTCCGTAACGAGGTCGTGAAGTTCTCGCTGCGGTCGCGGGCCCAGAATGGCGGCAAGAATCCGTCATGGACCAGCTACGAAAAGATTCGCGAGGTGATCGAGAAGCGGATATTCTCCCAGGTCGAAGATCTGCTTCCGGTGATCTCGTTCGGCTCGAAAAAGGACGGCGATACCGAGAAGAAGCACGGCGAGTTTGTCGCGCGCATGGTCGGACGCGGCTATACCGAACGTCAGGTTCGCCGTCTGGTCGAATGGTACATGCGTGTGAAGCAAGCCGGCTGAGGAGGCGAATGCAAGCGTGGCCATGCACATCGTCGATCGGCGCCTGAATCCAGGCAGCAAGAGCCTAGAGAACCGCCAGCGCTTCCTGCGTCGTGCCAAGGCGCTGGTGCAAGGCGCCGTCAAGAAATCGACGGAAGGCCGCGACATCAAGGACGTCCTGGAAGGCGGGGAGATCGGCATCCCGCTCGACGGGATGAGCGAACCGCGCTTTCGCCGCGAAGGCGGCACGCGCGACATGGTGCTTCCCGGCAACAAGAAGTTCATCGAAGGCGACGTGCTGCCGCGCTCGGGCGAAGGGCGCGGCAGACCGTCCGAACCGGGCGAAGGCGACAGCGAGGACGCGTTCCGTTTCGTCCTCAGTCGCGATGAATTCGTCGACCTGTTCCTCGACGACCTCGAATTGCCCGATCTCGCCAAGCGCAAGCTTGCCGAGGCGGAAAGCGAGGGACTGCAGCGGGCCGGCTATGCGACATCAGGCTCGCCCGCCAATATTTCGGTGAGCCGTACCGTGCGGCTGGCGATGGCCCGGCGCGTCGCGTTGCGACGGCCGCGGCCGGAGACGATCGCGGAACTGGAGGCGGAGCTCGAAGGCTGCGACGAGGCGCGGCGCGCCGAACTGATCGCGGAGATCGAAGCCTTGAAGGCAAAGGCGCGCCGGATCCCGTTCATCGATCCGATCGACATCAGGTACCGCCGTTTCGAGAACGTGCCGAAGCCGGTGGCCCAGGCCGTGATGTTTTGCCTGATGGATGTGTCCGGCTCGATGACCGAGCACATGAAGGATCTGGCCAAGCGCTTCTACATGCTGCTCTACGTGTTTCTGACGCGGCGCTATCGCCACGTCGAGATCGTCTTCATTCGTCACACCGACCGGGCGGAAGAAGTCGACGAAAACACCTTCTTCCATGGGCCGGCATCGGGCGGCACGCTGGTGTCGAGCGCGCTGCAGGCGATGCACGAGATCGTCAGGTCGCGGTTTCGCCCCGCGGACTGGAATATCTATGCCGCCCAGGCCTCTGACGGCGACAACTCCCATTCGGACGGCGATGCCGTCAGCCGGCTGCTGACCGAGAACATCCTGCCGGTCAGTCAGTTCTTTGCCTACCTGGAAGTCGGCGAGACCGGGGGCAGCACGTTCGACATGCCGGATTCATCGCTCTGGTCGTTGTATCAGCGCCTGCGCGCCAATGGCGCGCCGCTGTCGATGCGCAAGGTCAGCGACCGCAGCGAAATCTTTCCGGTGTTTCACGATCTGTTTCAGCGTCGCCGCAATCAGGAGAAAGCCGCGCCATGACCGCGACAGCCGAGCTTCTGTTCGAGGGAGCGGACTGGAATTTTACGCAGTTGCAGCGGATCCACGATGCGTGCGAAGAGATCGCGCGATCCGAACTCGGACTCGACATCTATCCCAACCAGATCGAGGTCATTACCGCGGAGCAGATGCTGGATGCCTATTCCTCGGCCGGCATGCCGCTGTTCTACAAGCATTGGTCGTTCGGCAAGCATTTCGCCCATCACGAGGCGTTCTACCGCAAGGGGCTGATGGGTCTCGCCTATGAGATCGTGATCAACAGCTCGCCGTGCATTTCCTATCTGATGGAGGAAAACACCGCGACCATGCAGACGCTGGTGATCGCCCACGCGGCGTTCGGCCACAACCATTTCTTCAAGAACAACTACCTGTTCAAGCAATGGACCGACGCCGAGGGCATTCTCGACTATCTCGATTTCGCCAAAAGCTATGTGGCGCAATGCGAGGAGCGTCACGGCCGGCTCGCGGTCGAGCAAACGCTCGACGCCGCGCATGCCCTGATGTCGCATGGCATCGATCGCTATCCCGGCAAGAAGAACCTCGATCTTCGCGCGGAGGAGAAGCGCGCCGGCGAGCGCCGCCTGCACGAGGAGGCCGCGTTCAACGATCTGTGGCGGACCGTTCCGACCGGGCCGGTCAAGAGCGTGGAGTCGCTGACCGCAGACCGGCGCCGCAAGCTGCTTGGGCTGCCGCAGGAGAATCTGCTGTACTTCCTCGAAAAGACGGCGCCACGCTTGGCGCCCTGGCAGCGCGAATTGCTGCGGATCGTGCGGCACATCGCGCAATATTTCTATCCCCAGAGCCAGACCAAGGTGATGAACGAGGGCACCGCGACCTATGTGCATTACCGCATCATGAAGCGGTTGCACGAGCAGGGCCGGATTTCCGACGGCAATTATCTCGAATTCCTGCAGTCGCATACCAATGTGGTATTCCAGCCCGACTTCGACGATCCGCGCTATTCGGGCTTCAACCCTTACGCGCTCGGTTTCGCGATGATGCAGGACATCGAGCGCATCGTCTCCAACCCCGAGGACGAGGATCGTGAGTGGTTTCCGGACATTGCCGGAACCGGCGACGTGATGGCGGTGCTGCGCAATGTCTGGGCCAATTACCGCGATGAGAGCTTCATCAGCCAGTTCCTGAGCCCGCGATTGATCCGACACCTGCGGCTGTTTCATCTGCACGACGATCCGGCGGAAACCGCCGGTATCAAGGTCGATGCCATTCACGACGAGCGCGGCTATCGCCGGGTTCGCCGCGAATTGTCGCGGCAATACGATGTCGGGTTCATCGATCCCAACATCGAAGTGGTCGATGTCGATCTTGCCGGCAACCGCCGCCTGATGTTGCGGCATGCCGTGGTGAAGGGCGCCCGGCTGAACGAAGCCGACGCCAAGCGCGTGCTCCAGCACCTTGCCGACCTCTGGACCTATGATGTGTCCCTGGTCGAAGTCGATGCTGCGGATACGGTGCTCAAGGAGTACCTGTTGAGCCCGCGCGGGGTCGCCGCGGCGGCTTAAGGAGCGGTCGCCGGCCGACAGCCGCGCGGGAGCGCATGCCTATCGAGGCGCAAAACCCGAGGCGATGGAGCCTGCGAATGTCGCGACCAGTTGGACATGCTGACCATCGTAGAGCGCTTGATCCGCCAAATAGAAGGCGATCCAGCCGGCGGCAAAGGCGAGCAGAAATTTCATGGCGTGGGTGCGGCTTGTTGCGTCGTTCCGTCGGGGCGAGCTTGAGCGCAAAAAAACTAAATACGTCTGAACGCCGTTGGTTAACCCGAACGATTTTCATCCTGAGATGACGACGGCTTCAACCCGAGGATTGGTTGAGCCCGTCCACACGCCCTCTGCGTGTTCAGGCCGTCCTGGATCATGATCCGATTAGATCGAATCGGATCATGCTCACTCGTTGTTTGAGCATGGCCTTTTCGGAAAACCGGTTGCCACTTTTCCGGGGTATATGCTCCAGGGGTCCCTAGTTTTGATAGCCGAACAACCCGCGCGGCTGATAAGGCCGCGGCGCGTAGACCTGCGGCGCCGACTGATATTGGGGCGCGTAGCCGCGATTGGCATAATATTGCTGCTGCTGCTGCCCGGCCTGGGTGTCGTAGAGGCCGCGGTCGCGCGGCGCAGGATAGCGGGCTACGTCCGAGCTACCGTCGGCCGGATAGATATAACCGTCATCGACCCGCGCTTGAGCCCGCGGCAGCGTCGGCGGCCCGATCCGGCCAGGTCCGACTTCCAGCGGCGCGGCCTGCGGGGTCAGCATCACAGGATCGCCGGCGCCGTTGTATTGCGGAGCATATTCCGGCGCGAGGTCGCGGCGCGCGATCGCGGTATTGCTGCGGGGCCGCGGATTGCGCGCCAGCGCGATCTGCGCGGAGCCGGTCAGCGTCACGGTGGTGTTGAGTACGCCGTCTTTCTCGACCATCGCATACAGCGTGGCAGCGTTGGCTTTCGACAGACGCACGCAACCGTGCGAGGCCGGCGTGCCGAGGCGGCCTTCGAAATCGGTGCCGTGAATGGCGTGACCGATCTTGGTGAAGAAGATCGAGTGCGGCATCGGCGCGTCGTCGAATTCCTTGGAGTAGTGATCTTCCTCCATGCGGAAGGTGCGGAAGCTGCCGTTCGGCGTCTCGCGTGAGGGAATGCCGGTCGAGACCGGCCACTGATAACGCTCGACGCCATCGACCGCGACGGTCATCAGCTGCGCATTCTTGTCGATGGTGATGGCGATTTTGGCCTGCGCGGCGCCGGTGGCGAACAGCATCAGAGCCGGGATTGCAACGAGGAAGGAACGCATTTTATTACTACCTTTGGCCTCCAGGCCTTGAGTGCCAGACCTTGATGACTGAGCCGGATGGCCAAGCCCCTTGATTGCGGTACCGCTTACCGTCCCCCGCACCAATATGCCCGCAATTCGGTTTTTGTTCCAGTGGCCTGCGGGGGCGGTATCGTTAATGTGAGGCGCGGCGCAAGCAAGGCATGGGCAGGGCGGAATCGGGCGGTGACGCGCCGCTTTTTCGCAAGCGTTCGCCGGGCTGGTGGATCCTGATCCGGCCACAGACGCGCAACCATTTGGCCGTATCGGCGTTACAGATTGCCGCCCCGCCGGCGGGCTGCGATCGAGCACGAGGAATTCAGATGAAGACAAAGACCAGGGTCAAGACAGCGACGATGCCGGCCGGGTTACCCGTCAAACTCTATCTCGCCATTGCCGCCGTGGTGCTTGCATGGCTCGCCATTCCTCACATCGGACATGCGCAGGGCATCGTGCGCGGCGCGCAGGAGGGCTCCTACGAAGGAAACCGCGTCGCCGGCCCGATCGGAGGTGTCGTCGGCGGCGCAGTCGGGGCCGGTGTCGGCGGTGCGATGGGCGCCGTGAAGGGCGTGTTCGGCATCAACGACCGTGGCTATCGCTGCCGCGGCTATTACAGCCACCATCACTTCCACTGCTATCGGTAAATTCTTGAGCCGTCGTTCCGGGGCGTCGCGAAGCGGCGAGCCCGGAATCGAAGGATTCCCCGATGTCCAACTGCACATCCGAGGTTCGCGCTAATGCGTCCGCCGCCTCAATTCTTCAGCCGGTAGCCGGTCTTGAAAATCCACCACACCAAGGCCATGCAGATGGCGAGGAAGCTGATGGTCATGCCGACGCTCAAGGATACGCTGACGTCGGCGATTTCGTAAAAACTCCAGCGGAAGCCGCTGATCAGATAGACCACAGGGTTGAGCAGCGTGATGGTGCGCCAGCCCGACGGCAGCATGTTCACCGAGTAGAAGCTGCCACCGAGGAAGGTCAGCGGCGTCACCACCAGCATCGGGATCATCTGCAGCTTTTCGAAACCATCGGCCCAGATGCCGATGATGAAGCCGAACAGGCTGAAGGTCACCGCCGTCAGCACCAGGAACGTCAGCATCCACCAGGGATGATGGATATGCAGCGGCACGAACAGCGCGGCGGTGGCCAGAATGATCAGGCCGAGGAGGATCGATTTGGTCGCGGCGGCGCCGACATAGCCGAGTACGATCTCGAAATACGACACTGGCGCCGACAACAGCTCATAGATGGTGCCGACGAATTTCGGAAAATAGATTCCGAACGAGGCATTGGTGATGCTCTGCGTCAGTACCGACAGCATCACCAGCCCGGGCACGATGAAGGTACCGTAGCTGACGCCTTCGACCTCGGTGATGCGCGAGCCGATCGCGGCGCCGAACACCACGAAATAAAGCGATGTCGAAACCACCGGCGAGACGATGCTTTGCAGCAGCGTGCGCCAGGTGCGTGCCATTTCGAACAGATAGATCGCCCGTACCGCCCTGAAATTCATGATGCCCTCACCAGGCTGACGAAGATGTCCTCCAGCGAAGACTGGGTGGTGTCGAGGTCATAGAACCGGATGCCGGCGCCGCGGAGGTCGCTGAGCAGGCTGGTGATGCCGGTGCGCTCGCCCTTGGTGTCGTAGTCGTAGATCAGCGCATGGCCGTCGTCGGTCAGCGCCAGACTGTAGGCCGAAAGACCATCCGGGATCGCCTCGACCTTGCCTTGCAGGTGCAGCTTCAGCCGCTTCTTGCCGAGCTTTTGCATCAGGCCCGCTTTGTCTTCCACCAGAATGATCTCACCCTTGTTGATGACGCCGATCCGGTCGGCCATCTCCTCGGCCTCTTCGATGTAGTGCGTAGTCAGGATGATGGTGACGCCGGAAGCCTGCAGCGTCCGCACCACTTCCCACATGCCCTTGCGCAATTCGACGTCGACGCCCGCGGTCGGCTCGTCGAGAAACAGGATCTGCGGCTCGTGCGACAGCGCTTTGGCGATCATCACCCGGCGCTTCATGCCGCCGGACAGGGTGACGATCTTGGAATCCTTCTTGTCCCACAGTGACAGGTCCTTCAGCACCTTCTCGATATGCGCGGGGTTTTTCGGCTTGCCGAACAGGCCGCGGCTGAAACTGACGGTCGCCCACACCGACTCGAAGGCGTCGGTATGCAGTTCCTGCGGCACCAGGCCGATCAGCGAGCGCGCGGCACGATAGTCCCTGTTGATGTCATGGCCGCCGACGGTGACGCGGCCTTCGCTGAGATTGGCAATCCCGCAGATGATGCTGATCAGCGTGGTCTTGCCGGCGCCGTTCGGCCCCAGCAGCGCGAAGATTTCGCCGCGGTTGATCTCGAGGTTGATACCGTTCAGCGCTTTGAAGCTGGAACCATAGGTCTTTGACAGATTTGCAACGGATATGATGGGTGACATGCGCGGCTTGATGATCCCGATCGGAAATATGGGCAGGGGCTAAAGCGGCACTTCGGCCAGCTTGGGCAGCAGCGGGTGGCGGGCCCACACAGATAGGGAGGCTGAGGCCGTTGCGCAATCGCCGCCGGGCAATGCTTTTGTATCCAGGGAGCGAGCCGTCGCTAAGACGTTTTCGCGACGGCTACGACCTCGAGCTGCTGGTTGACCGGCGCCGCAGGACGAGCGGAGTCCTGCAGCTGCTCCTCGCCGAGGCCGAGCGATTGCAGGCGTTTTGACGAAATCTTGAATGTGTTCACCAGCGCATCGCGGATCGAATCGGCCCTTCGCTGGCTCAAGGTCAGATTGTATTCGCGCTTGCCGGTCAATTCGGTATGCCCGACGATCAGGAATCCATATGGCAGCAAGGTCGAGCGCACCAGCGCGTCGGCAATGCGCCCGAGCGTCTGATAGGATTCCGGCCGGATGATCGAAGAGTCCGGATCGAAGCGAACCTCGAAGGCGATGCGCGGCAGCTTGAGCAGCTCGGTGGCGACCGGCGGCCGCTTCAACGGCGCGGCATCCGCTTTCGACTTGGCGCGCTCCATCGCCCGCTGGCGCAGGGCGGGAACCGTCAGATCCGCAGTCGCTTCCAGGCCGCCGAGCCGTTTGACGATGTCGTCGGTTGTGACGGCGGCTTGGGTGGTAACGGCAGCTTGGGCGCGGGCCGGCAACGCGGATGCCGCAAAGGCGATGAGAATCCCGGCCAGCAGGCCGAGATAGCGCGCGCCTTTGTTCCCCGGCCGCGTCACCGATACCCCGCATCGCCGATGGCTTGGTTGCATCTCGCGCTGGCGCCCTGCGTCGTCAGCAGGCATTCGAGGGATTCTCCAGCTTTTTTGAGAGTGCCCTTGCACAGCTTGACGATCTCGCGCTCGCAATTTTTCGGAACCGCGGCGCGCGCCGCCACCCGTTTCTGGATCGCCTCGAAGGCCCCGGGATAGTCGGCCTTGCATTGCGCAGACATCGTATCCTGGTTGCGGTAGAGGCAGTCCTTGAGACGGGCCGAGTTGAAATTGACGCCGCGGCAATTGGCGTCGATGTCCTTGCCGCAGCTTTTGCCCAGTATCGCCGCGGCATCCCCAAAACTCATGGTCTCCGCCGCCACCTGCGACGGCGCGGCGAGCGCAAGAATAAACAGGATCGATCGGCCCCGGATCATGGGTCCATCTGATACGAGGAAGCCGCCGACGGTCAAGGCCCGGCCGGGGGAACGCTGCCGTTTCGGGCCAAAAGCTAGGCCCGCTCCACAAAACTATCGACCACCTTCTTCTCGCCGGCCTTCTCGAAGGCGATGGTGAGCTTGTTGCCGTCGATCTTCACCACCTGGCCGTAGCCGAATTTCTGGTGAAACACCCGGTCGTCCAGCGAGAACTCGGAAGCGGTACCGGTGGATTTGGCGACCAGTTCGCCTTCGATGGTCATCGGGCCGCGCTTGTTGCGGGAGAAGCCGCCGGCATCGCTTCGTGAGCTGGAAAACGGCGATTGGCTTTCATTGAAGCCGCCGCCGGCCTGACCGTTGCGCCCGCCTTGGCCGCGCGCGCGATTGGCCTGCGCGCGCTGCCAGCCCGGCGTCGAATAGCTCGAGCCAAAGGATTCGACATTGTCGAAGCGCGAGGGGCCGTAGCCGCCAGAGCCGCCCCAGCCGGACCCGCCCTTGGATTCCGTGATCTCGACATTGGGCGCCGGCAATTCGTCGAGAAAGCGCGACGGTATCGTGGTGGACCAGGTACCATGGATACGCCGGTTGGTGGCGAAATAGAGTTTGGCGCGGCGGCGGGCGCGGGTGATCCCGACATGGGCGAGGCGGCGTTCTTCTTCGAGGCCGGCACGGCCCTGTTCGTCGAGCGTGCGCTGGCTCGGAAACAGGCCTTCTTCCCAGCCCGGCAGGAACACATTGTCGAATTCCAGCCCCTTGGCCGAATGCAGCGTCATCAGCGAAACCGCGTCGTCTTCGGCGTCGCCGTCGCGGTCCATCACCAGCGAGATGTGTTCGAGGAACCCCTGCAGGTTCTCGAACTCCTCCATCGAGCGCACCAGCTCTTTCAGGTTCTCGAGGCGTCCGGCGGCGTCGGCGGAGCGATCCTTCTGCCACATCTCGGTATAGCCGCTCTCGTCAAGCACGATTTCGGCGAGTTCCGTATGCGATGTCACGTCGCGCTGCGCGCGCCAGCGATCGAAACTGACGATGAGCTCGCGCAAGCTGCCGCGCGCCTTCGGTTTCAACTCGTCGGTCTCGACCACGGCGCGGGCGGCCTCCGACAGCGGAATCCGGCGCTTGCGGGCGTGGTCGTGCAGCATCTGTACGGTGGCGTCGCCGAGGCCGCGCTTCGGCACATTGACAATGCGCTCGAACGCCAGATCGTCGGCCGGTGAATTGATCACGCGCAGATATGCCAGCGCGTCGCGGATTTCGGCGCGCTCATAGAACCTCGGGCCGCCGATCACGCGATAGGGCAGGCCGAGCGTGACAAAGCGATCTTCGAATTCGCGCATCTGGAACGAGGCGCGCACCAGGATCGCGATGTCGTTGAGCTTGTGGCCGGCGCGCTGCAGCTCCTCGATCTCCTCGCCGATGGCGCGGGCTTCTTCTTCCGAGTCCCAGGAGCCGGTGACGGTGACCTTCTCGCCGTCGACATCCTCAGTGCGCAGCGTCTTGCCGAGCCGGCCTTCATTATGCGCGATTAGATGCGAGGCGGCGGCGAGGATGTGGCCGGTCGAGCGATAGTTGCGCTCCAGCCGGATCACTTTCGCGCCGGGAAAGTCATGTTCGAAGCGCAGGATGTTATCGACCTCGGCGCCGCGCCAGCCATAGATCGACTGGTCGTCGTCGCCGACGCAGCAGATGTTCTTGGGCGGAGCGGGGGGCGTTGCTTCTTTTCCCTCTCCCCCTGTGGGAGAGGGTGGCGGCGAGTGAAACGAGGCGCCGGGTGAGGGGGCCTCTTCATGAAGAGGCGCTTCGCGCGGCGGTTCGGCACCCTCTCCCACAAGGGGAGAGGGGAAGGACGCATGCCCTGGTATAATGGCAGAGAGCGGCACTCCCGGCTTCGCTGGCGCCTGCGACAACAGCCGCAGCCACAGATATTGCGCGACGTTGGTGTCCTGATATTCATCCACCAGAATGAATTTGAAACGGTTCTGGTATTGCCGCAGCACATCGGGATGTTCGCGAAACAGCCGGATGTTTTCCAAGAGCAGATCGCCGAAATCCGCGGCGTTGAGGATTTTCAGCCGCTCCTGATAAATCGCATAGAGCTTGCCGCCGCGGCCGTTGCCGAAAACCGCGGCTTCGCCCGGCGGCACCTGCGACGGCGTCAGCCCGCGATTCTTCCAGCCGTCGATCAGGCCCGCCAGCATCCGCGCCGGCCAGCGCTTGTCGTCGATATTGTCAGCCTGCAGCAGCTGCTTCAACAGGCGGATCTGATCGTCGACATCGAGCACGGTGAAATTGGATTTCAGCTGCACCAGTTCGGCGTGGGACCGCAGGATGCGTCCGCCGATGGAATGAAAGGTGCCGAGCCACGGCATGCCTTCGACGGCCTGGCCGAGCATTTGCCCGAGCCTGAGCTTCATCTCGCGCGCCGCCTTGTTGGTGAAGGTGACCGACAGGATCTCGCCCGGCCGCGCGCGGCCCTGGCTGAGAATGTGGGCGATGCGGCAGGTCAGCACGCGGGTTTTGCCGGTGCCGGCCCCGGCCAGCACCAGTACCGGTCCGTCCAGCGTTTCCACCGCCTCGCGCTGCTCCGGATTGAGCCCGGCCAGATATTGCGGGCCCGCCGCCGCGCGCGCACGCGCAGCTATGCCGCCAGCCGAAGGCTGGTGCTCGGGGACGCCTTGAGGGGTCAGTCTGTTCGGCTCAGTCATGCGAATCGTCTTCCGCCCACGATGGCACCGCGGAGCCGTGAAGGGGAGCCTTCATAGCAGGAATGTAGGCCATATAGGGGTTCGGCGGCGGATTTGACAGGACTTATCCCCCTGGGTCCGTGACAGCGAATTTGCGCATCAAGCTTCGATTTTGTTCCGGTTGGCGCGGTATTTTTCGAAATTTTAAGGCTCGAAAGCGCCGGGAACATTTGTTCCGAGGCCGGATTATTTCCGCAGCCGATGCGCGATCAACTCCATCGCGCTGATGTCGAAACCGAACGTGGAAACAGAGGATCGGACCATGCTGAGCTGGGTCGTTACGTTTTTGATCGTCGCGCTGATCGCAGGCATTCTGGGCTTTGGCGGCGTCGCCGGAGCCTCCATTGAAATTGCCAAGATCATCTTTTTCATCGCGATTGTGCTGTTCCTGGTCTCGGCCGTGGTCGGCCTGGCGCGCGGACGCACAAGGGTCTGACGACAATCCGGAGCTTGCACTATTTCGAGGGCATCGCGACTTTGCGGCCGATACCCTCCGGGCGCGGGATCGCCGAATGGGCCTTCGCCAGGGCCTCGATCCGGGCGTGGATATCGGGCGGAAACGGCGCGGTTTTCCGTGCGGTCATATCCATGTGAATCGTCATGTTTTCGGAAGTGGCGGACAGCCAGCCTTCGGTGGCGTGCCGCAGTTCCTTGAAGGTGTGCAGCCGCTTTTCATCGGCTGCGACCAGCAGGATCGAGACCTGGGCGGGGTCGCCGAGATGGATTTCCCGCAAATACCGCACATGACATTCGGCGGTGAAGGTCGACCCGTGGCGCTCCTTCAAATAGCCGGGCCCGATCCCGAGTTTCAGCCATAACTCGTCGACGGCGCGGTCGAACATCACGTTATAATAGGCCATGTTGAGATGGCCGTTATAGTCGATCCATTGCGGCTCGATCTGCATCACCGACGACCGGAACGGTTCCGGCCGAAGCAGCGCATCATTGTCGCCGGCGGTAATCGTCATCGTTCGTCCCCTTGTAGTCCATGATCCCTTGACCCCTTATATATCCTTTGCCACGGTCTTCCGCGGGAGGAAATCGCGTGGGCACAACCATCACCAATCATTTGAGGCGTCCAGAGCCGCAGGCGCTGGCTAGCACCCTTGAAGCGCTCGCCGCGCGGTTCGGCAACCGGCTGATCACGTCGCAAGCGGTGCGCGAGCAGCATGCGCACACCACCACCTGGCTTGAATCGCAGCCGCCCGATGCGGTTGTCATGGCGCAGGAGACCTCGGATATCCAGGACGTGGTGCGGATCTGCGCCCGCCATGGCGTTCCCGTGATCGCGTTCGGCACCGGCACGTCGCTGGAGGGGCAGATCAATGCGCCGGCGGGGGGCGTTTGCATCGACCTGCGCGACATGAACCGGGTGCTCGAAGTCCACGCCGAAGATCTCGACTGCGTGATCCAGCCCGGCGTCACGCGCAAGGCGCTGAACGAGCATTTGCGCGACCAGGGATTGTTCTTTCCGATCGACCCCGGCGCCGATGCGTCGCTGGGCGGCATGGCCTCGACCCGGGCGTCCGGCACCAATGCCGTGCGCTACGGCACCATGCGCGACAACGTGCTGGCGCTCAAGGTGGTGCGCGGCGATGGCGAGATCATCACGACAGGCACGCGGGCGAAGAAGTCCTCGGCGGGCTATGACCTGACGCATCTGTTCGTCGGCGCCGAAGGTACGCTCGGAATCATCACCGAGCTCACCATCAAGCTGCGCGGCATTCCCGACACCATCGCGGCGGCGGCATGTTCGTTCGAGACCGTGCGCGGGGCCTGCCAGGCCACGATTCTGGCGATCCAGACCGGCATTCCCGTCGCCCGTATCGAACTGCTCAACGCCGCGCAGGTGAAGGCCTGCAATGCTTATTCGAAATTGTCGCTGCCGGAGACGCCGCTGCTGCTGCTGGAATTCCACGGCAGCGAGAACGAGGTAGCCGAGCAATCGAAGAATTTCAGCGAGATCGCCAAGGAGTGCGGTGGCGGCGATTTCACCTGGACCACCAGGCCCGAGGATCGCACCAAGCTCTGGCAGGCGCGGCACGACGCCTATTGGGCGGTCAAGGCCCTGAAGGCCGGCGCCGGCGTGGTGGCGACCGACGTCTGCGTACCGATTTCCCGGCTGGCGGATTGCGTGACCGAAACGGAAGCGGATCTGATACGCCTCAATCTGACCTCGCCGATCGTAGGGCATGTCGGCGATGGCAATTTCCATTGCTCGCTCTTGTGTGATGTGGACGATCGCGACGAGATGGCGCGCGGAGAGGATTTCATGCACCGCCTGGTCGAGCGTGCCCAGGCGATGGGCGGGACCTGCACCGGCGAACACGGTATCGGGCAGGGCAAGCAGAAATATCTCAAGGCCGAGCTCGGCCCCGAGGCGATCGACGCCATGCGGGCGGTGAAAGCCGCGCTCGATCCGCAGAATATCTTCAATCCCGGAAAGATCCTGCCGGCGCTGTAGGGCCTTTACATCACACACAGCGGCGCGCAATTTGCACGGCGTGCCTCTATGCTTGAAGACTTTCAGGGCATGGCGATGTGGTGGTTCAACAAGGACGAGCGCAAGGAAGCCTGGGACGAGGATCTCCAGTGGCCGATTGGCGATATCCAGGCGGCGCACAAGATACGCGAGATCTGCCGGTCCGCGCAGGACAGCGCCGAGAGGGTGGCTGGCGTTGCCGGACCTTCGGACGGCAAGAAGGACAAGTCCGACGTCGAACGGTACGAGCGCGCCGCAAAAGCCGCGATGCAGATCGCCATCAAGATTTCCGACGACCTGATGCGCGATTCTTCGGTGCGCCTGATCGTCGATTTGTGCATGAAGGCCAACGATCTGCGGACGGCGCGGATACTGTTTAGGGCCATTCAGGCGGTCTCGATCAGGGAAGACGTGCTCAACGACCACCCGGTCCTGCGGCAGTGAAGCTGCCTGCGAGGGCGAGCCTCGCACAAGGACAATCTGGAGATCGTCGATGAGTCCACCCTCGTGGCTACCCTTCTCCGGAAACGGTCAGGCCGCCGTGACGGTCGATGGCAAGATGGTGGACTACGCCAGCATCCGGATGATCCGGCGCCTGATGAGCCTTAAGGAGCAGGCCTGAAGGCTTCTACCCGTAAGCTGCAACTTCTGATACTGTCTTTGACGTCCCCGGCTTCTTCGAGGGGAATACCAGTTCGATGCCTGACTTTGGTCGCTGGTGAACTGCGCCGCGCAAGATCGCAGCGGGAGTGACGATTTCAAAAACATAATGCAACAGGGGGAAAACATCATGAAGCGTCGTGAGTTTCTGAAAACGGCAGGCGCGGGCCTGGCCGTATCCACCGCGGTCGCAGCGCCGGCCATCGCGCAATCCATGCCCGAACTGAAATGGCGCTGCACCACGAGCTGGCCGAAGTCGCTCGACGTTCCCTTCAGCGCGTCGGAGACGATTTCCAAATACGTCGCGGAAGCCTCCGACAACAAGTTTCAGATTCAGGCTTTCGCCGGCGGCGAGATCGTTCCGGCCTTGCAGGCGGTCGACGCGGTGAGCAACGCCACGGTCGAGATGTGCCACACCGCCGCCTATTACTTCATCGGCAAGGATCCGACTTTTGCGCTGTATTGCTCGGTTCCGTTCGGGCTGAATTCGCGCCAGCAGAACGCCTGGTTCCAGGATCATGGCGGCCAGGACATGCTCAACGAGTTCGGCAAGAAGTACAAACTCTACGGCATCTCCGGCGGCAACACCGGCACCCAGATGGGCGGCTGGTTCCGCAAGGAGATCAACACCGTCGAGGATCTTAACGGCCTGAAGATGCGGATCGGCGGCTGGGCCGGCAAGACGCTTTCCAAGCTCGGCACGGTGCCGCAGCAGATCGCGGGCGGCGATATCTATCCGGCACTGGAAAAGGGCACCATCGACGCGACCGAATGGGTCGGCCCCTACGACGACGAGAAGCTCGGCTTCTACAAGGTCGCCAAGTATTATTACTATCCCGGCTGGTGGGAGGGCGGGACCGCGCTGCACTTCTTCATCAATTCGGACAAATGGGATGCGCTGCCGAAGGCCTATAAATCGCTGCTCACGATCGCCTGCGGTTACGCCAATCTGGACGTTCAGGCGCGATACGACGCGCGCAATCCGCAGGCGATCAAGCGCCTGGTGGCCAATGGCGCCCTGCTGCGCCCGTTCAACCAGGGGATCATGGAGGCCTGTCTGAAAGCCTCGAACGAGGTCAATGCCGAGACCTCGGCCTCCAACCCCGACTTCAAGAAGATCTACGATTTACAGATGGCTTTCCGGGACGACGGAAATCTCTGGTGGCAGGTCGCGGAATACACCTTCGAGACCTTCATGATCCGAACCCGGCCGAAGGGGTGAGGGAGGGGACAGAAAAGAAATCGGATCATTTGCTTGTTTCTTGTCAGGCCCACGCGCGTTCATTTTTTTAACAATGGAGATGATTTCAGCTGGGCCACGAAGCCAGACGATTGCATCAGTCTCTGACAGACGGGGCACGTCAAAGTGGACTTCGCGCTTGCTTGTTGCAGGCGCCTGCGTGCTGCATCAATGAAGAGCAATAATTGAATTTCCCCTGAGCGACTTCCACTTCCAATGTGATCCATGCACAAGTGATGGATCAGGCCAGCAAATTGGCAGACTGCGCCTCAGATCGATCAAAGTGCTCAAGAGCGATACAAAGGAGGTGAAGAAAGCAGAGGTATCCAAGTACTTAACCGCCCAAATAACGAGTGTGCCAAAAAAATCTTGTAGTGTCATAGGCGGCACGTCACTGTGCGAAAAGGCTCGGGGTCTTTTTTGCTTTAGTGTATTGCTTTCGTGGCGGTGTTTTTATGATTTCAGGCTGATGACCGCGGTCACCACGGCTCCCCCGCGCGGCGAGACCGGCGCATGGCGCGCGGTTCTGCCGCAGCTTGCGCCGTTTATCGGCATCTTCGCTGTGGCGATGATCCTGCCCTTTGTCAGCAATGACTACTGGGCGCTGATCGGCACCAGGGCTGCGATCTACTGGGTGCTCGTCTCCGGCCTCAACCTTGTCGTCGGCTTCGCCGGACATCTGGCGATCGGCTATGTCGCGCTGCTGACGCTCGGCGCCTACACCACCAGCGTGCTGGTGGCCGGCAATGTGCTGCCGCCGGTGCCGGTGTTCGCCGCCCTGCCGATCGCGGGCGCGGTCGGCGCCGTGTTCGGCGTCATCGTCGGCCTGCCGGCGCTGCGATTGCGCACGTTCTATTTCGCGATGTCGACGCTCGGCTTCGCCACCATCGTCACGCAGATCGCGCTGGCCTGGCAAAGCGTCACCGGCGGCGGCATCGGCATATCAGGTCCGGAATTCCCGGCGCCCTTCAACACTGCATGGGGTTATTACTATCTCTGTATCGCATTCGCCGCGGTCGGCACCTGGATCAGCGCCAACGTCGCGCACAGCCGGTTCGGCCGCGCCTTGATCGCGGTCCGCGACGCGGAAGTTGCAGCTGAGGCCACCGGCATTTCCAAACCGCGGATGCTGATCGCGATCTTCCTGCTCGCCGGCGCGCTGGCGGCGATCGCCGGCGGCTTGTTCGCGAGCCTGCAGACCTACATCACGCCGGACGCCTTCACCTTCGATCTGTCGGTTTTGTTCTTCATCGCGATCCTGATCGGCGGCCGCGGCTCGATCCTGGGGCCGATGCTCGGCACCATCATCCTCACCATCCTGCCGGAGATCGCGGCGCCGCTCGCGGCGTGGTCGACCTTCCTGTACGCGGTATTATTGCTGGTGATCGTGCTGGTGATGCCGGGCGGCATCGCGGCGCTGCTGGATTTCCGCAACCGCCGTCCGCTCGCCAGCAACCGCGCCATCGTTCCGCGTCCGGCCGCGCTGGCCGGGATCGTGCGCAAAAGCGCGGTCAACAGGACTCTTCGTCTGCGCGGCATCGCGCTGAGTTTCGGCAATGTGCGCGCCATCGACGGTCTCGATCTCGACGTCGAACCCGGCCGGATTCACGGCCTGATCGGTCCCAATGGCAGCGGCAAGACCACGACCCTCAATGTGATCTCCGGTTACTACGCCGCCAAGGCAGGATCGATGCAATTGGGAGACGACCCGCTGCCGCCGGGCATGCCGACCTTGCGGGCTTCCAGCGGCATCGCCCGCACCTTCCAGACGCCGCGCGTGATCGGCGAGGCCTCGGTGCTGCAGAACGTCATGATCGGCGGCAGCATCGAGGGAGAAGCGACCTTCGTCGAAGCGCTGCTGGCGCTGCCGCGGAACGGGCGCGACGAACGGATGCTCGCGGTCAAGGCCCGCGCGCTGCTCGGGGTGGTCGGTCTTGAAACATTGGCCGATGTCCGCGCCGATCGCCTGCAGCACAGCGAATTGCGTTTTATCGAGATCGCGCGGGCTTTGATGCTGGAGCCGGATTTCCTGCTGCTCGACGAACCCGCCGCCGGTCTTTCCGGCGACGAGATCGAACGTCTGGGCACGCTGATCAAGGCGATCAGCCAGCGCGGCGCCGGCGTGCTGCTGGTGGAGCACCATGCCGACCTGATCTTCGAGATTTGCGACCAGGTCACCGTGCTCAATCTCGGCCGCACGCTGGCTGCCGGAACACCGGCCGAAATCCGCGTCCACAAGGAGGTGGTCAGTGCATACCTCGGCGCCTGAACCCCTGCTCGCCGTCGGCGCGCTCGAGTCCGGCTACGGCAAGATCCGCGTGCTGCATGGCGTCGACCTCGTGTTGTCAGCGGGGGAGGTGGTGGCGCTGCTCGGCCCCAACGGCGCCGGCAAGACCACCATGCTGCGCGCGCTGTCGGGATTGCTGCCGGTCAATGCTGGCCATGTGCGCTTCGATGGCCGCGACATGACCAACACCACGCCGCGCGAGGCCGCCCGCGCCGGGCTGGTGCATGTGATCGAGGGCCATCGCGTGTTCACGCAGATTTCCGTCACCGACAATCTGTTGCTGGCGGGCTACGATCTGCCGCGCGGCGAGCGCAGCGCGCGGGTCGAGGAGGCGCTATCGTTCTTTCCGGAGATCGCCGAGAAGCGCCATGAGCGCGGCGGCGCGCTCAGCGGCGGCCAACAGCAGATGTTGACGGTGGCGCAGGGACTGGTGCGCCGTCCGCGCCTGTTGATGCTCGACGAGCCGTCGGCCGGCCTGTCGCCGGTGCTGGTGGATCGCGTGCTCAACGTCATCGGCCAGCTGCGCCAGCAGGGCACCACGGTGCTGCTGGTAGAGCAGTTGCTGGAAAAGGCGCTCGCGGCCGCCGACCGCGTTTACGCGCTGGTGCAAGGCCACATCGTGCTGGAAGCACCGACCAGCGAAGCCAACCTGCCGCAACGGATCGAGCGCGCTTATTTCGGTCACGACGTCAAGGTGGATGTCGCGTGATCGCGAGAAGTTCTGGTTGGCAGTTCTGTCTTGCGGTACCGCCTTGCAACCGTCTTCCGTTTGGCCCTACATTTGCGGCCAATGATAAGCGAACGGCCGCAAACCAATAGCGGCGTAACAAAACGCGCGGGGAGAGAAAACGATATGATGAAGGTGTCCGTCAGCCGTCGCGCGTTCCTGAAATCGTCAAAGGCAACCGCCGCCTGGCTCGCTTTGTCGCCAGCTCTTGTCGGCCGCGCGCAGGCCGCGACGATGAAACTCAAATGTTCATCGTCGCTCCCCAACGATCCCAAATACGCCAATGGCCGGGTGTACTATGACAATCTGGTCAAGAGCCTGAAAGCCAACGGACTAGGCGAGCAGATCGACGTCGCTTTCTTCCCCGACAACCAGCTTGGTCAGGAAATCGACGTCATCAATTCGGTCAAGCTGGGCGTGATCGACCTGATGGTGTCGGGCTCCTCGATCTCGGCCAATCTGGTGCCGCTGGTCGGGACCTTCGACCTCGGCTATCTCTTTTCCAGTTTTCCGCAGCAGACCAAGGCATTCGATGCCGGCGCGGCCAAGCCGATCGAGGAAGCTCTGCTCAAGGGCGCGAATATCCGGATCATCTCCTGGGCCTATAATTTCGGTTCGCGCAGCGTGCTGGCGAAGAAGCCTGTGAAAAGTCCCGAAGATCTGGCTGGGCTCAAGATCAGAACCCTGCCGAACCCCGTCATTACCGAATGTCTGCGCCTGATGGGCGCCGCCGCGACGCCGCTGGCGTTCGGTGAAATCTATACGGCGCTGCAGGCCGGCGTGCTCGACGGGCTCGAACACGATCCGCCGACCATCCTCGCCAGCAAGTTCTACGAGACCTCCAAGCATTACGCGCTGACGCAGCATAATTTCTCGCCGCTCGCGACCTATTTCAGCGATGCGACCTTCAATCGGATGGATCCGAAACTGCGTGAAGGATTCCTCGACGCTGCCAAAAAGGCGGCGGCCGATACCCGCGCTCATGGTCTCGAGATGGAGAAGGAAGCGCTGAGGAATCTCGCCGACAAGGGCGTTACGATTGTCGAATGCGACAAGGAGGCCTTCCGCAAGCGCGTGCTTCCGCAAACCGACAATTTCGTCAAGACGCGCCCCGAAGCGAAACCCGTGGTGGACATGATCCGCGCGACCGAGGCTTGAGGGCAAGACCATGTCAGGCGCCGCGCCTTCGCCGAGCGGCGGCCACCGGATCACAGCCCCGCTGCTGGTCATCAGCGACGCCGCGGCGGCAATCCTGCTGGTAGCGGATCTGCTGGTTGTCTGCGGCTCGGTGTTGCTGCGCTTCCTGTTCAACGCGCCGGTCGAGTGGGCCGACGACGTGGCCCGCGGCCTCATGGTGGGCTCGAGCTTCTTCGGCGCCGCCAGCGCGCTGGCCCGCAGCGAAAACCTCGGCGTCGCGTTCTTCATCGACAAGCTGCCCGCGGGCATCAGGCGCGTGATCGATTCCATCGGCGCGCTGCTGGTGGCCGTGATCGCGGGCTATGTCGCGTTCAACGCCCTGAAGCTCGGATGGCTGACCACCGGACAGACCTCTGGCTCTGGCCTGCCGTTGGAACTGACGTTCTATCCGATGGGCGTCGGCGCGCTGTTCATGACGATCTTTGCGATCGAGCTTTTTTGCGCGCGTCCCGTTCGCGACATGATCGCCGGCGCAGTCGCGGCCGGCTCGATCGCTGGCCTCTATCTGGCGTGGGATTTCCTAAGCCCGGGTTCGGTGCCGTCGTCGTCAACGCTGATGCTGCTGGGCTTCTTCATCACGCTGTTCGGGGGACTGCCGATCGGCTTTGCGCTGGCGCTGGCGGCACTGATCTTCATCTGGGTCGAGGGCACGCTGCCCGGCGTCATCTTCGCGCAGCAGATGGCGCGCGGCATCGACAATTTCGTGCTGCTGGCGATCCCCTTCTTCATTCTGGTCGGCTATCTGATGGAAGCCAACGGCATGTCGGTTCGTCTCATCGAACTGCTGCAGCGCGCGGTGGGGCGGATGCGCGGCGGCCTCAACGTCGTCATGGTGACGTCGATGGTGCTGTTCTCCGGCATTTCAGGCTCCAAGATGGCCGACGTCGCAGCGGTCGGATCGGTGCTGATCCCCGCCGCCCGGCGCTCCCGGCAGAATCCCGGCGGCGCGGTGGCATTGCTGGCGGCCTCCGCCGTCATGGCGGAAACCATTCCGCCCTGCATCAACCTCATCATTCTCGGCTTCGTCGCCAATCTGTCGATCGGCGGCCTGTTCGTCGCAGGCCTGCTGCCGGCCGGCCTGATGGCACTGGCGCTGATCGTGGTGTCGATCGTCGCTGGCAAGCGCCCGGCGCACGCGGAGGAGATCGAACCGCGGATTCCCATGTCGGGGCTTTGGAGCGGCGCAATCGCATCGTTCGGACTGATCTTCATGATCTTCGCAGGCTTCAAGACCGGGTTCGCGACCGCTACCGAAATTTCGGCGTTCGCCGTGATGTATGCGATCGTGGTCGGCAGCCTGGTGTTCCGCGAACTCAGCTTCAAGACCGCGGCGCACAGCTTCGTGCAGGCGGCGACGCGCTCCGGATTGGTGCTGTTCATCGTCGCGGCGGCGCAATCGCTCGCCTTTGTCCTGACGCTGCAGCAGGTGCCGCATGCGGTCGGGGAGACGATGTTGTCGCTGTCGGGCAGCCACGGCACCTGGCTGTTCATGCTGCTGTCGATCGTCGTGCTGATCGTGATGGGTTCGGTGCTCGAAGGCGCCGCCGCGCTGATCATTTTCGGGCCGCTGTTGCTGCCGGTCGCGGTCAAGCTCGGCATCGATCCCCTGCATTTCGGCGTGGTGCTGGTGATTGCGATGGGGCTCGGGCTGTTCGCGCCGCCGCTCGGTCTCGGACTCTACGGCGCCTGCCTGATCGGCAACGTGCCAATCGAGCAGACCGTCAAGCCGATCATGGGCTATCTCGGATTGCTGTTGCTGTGCCTGCTGGTGATTGCCTTCGTGCCCGGTATCAGTACCGCGCTGCCGCGCGCGTTCGGCTACTGACCGGCGTAAGAGCATGACCCGGAAAAGTGGAAACCGGTTTTCCGAAAAAGTCATGCTCAAAATAAGAGATGAGATCATGATCCGATTCAAGCTAATCGGATCATGATCTGGGAGAGACCGTTCGATGACAAAAGTGCTGCTGACCCACACGCCGCAGGCGCGGCGCCAGTATTATGGCGAGCGCAGCCTGGCCGGCTTGCAAGCGCTGGCGCAGGTCATCCTGCATGAGGCCGACGAAGCGCTGGATGCGGCCGGCCTGATCGAGGCCGCGCGCGATGCCGATATCATCGTGGCCGATCGCCTGACGGCAGGGCCGGCTGATATTTTCGCCAGCCTGCCGAAGCTGCGCGCCTTTGTTCGCTGTGCGGTCGATATCCGTAACATCGATGTCGAAGCCGCCTCGGCGGCGGGCGTGCTGGTGACACGCGCCGGCCCGGGTTTTGTACAATCGGTGGCGGAACTGGCGCTCGGCTTCCTGGTCGATTTGTCGCGCGGCATTTCACGCGCAAGCGCAGATTATCATCTGGGGCGCAAACCCGAAATCGTGATGGGGCGGCAACTCGCCGGCAGCCGTCTCGGCATCATCGGCTATGGCAGCATCGGCCAATATCTCGCGCGCATCGCCAAAGCGCTTGGCATGGACGTGCTGGTGGCGGATCCGTTTGCGACTGTGGGCGACGCAGACATTGCGCATGTACCGCTCGAAGCGCTTCTCGAACGCTCCGACTACGTGGTGTGCCTGGCGGTCGCCAATGAAAGCACCGAGAATCTGATCGGGCAGGCGGCGCTGGCGCGGATGCGGCCGCACGCCTTCTTCGTCAATCTGTCGCGTGGCAACCTCGTCGATGAGGCTGCATTGATCGCGGCGCTGCGCGACAACCGCATCGCCGGCGCGGCGCTGGACGTCGGCCGCGCGCTGGATCAGATGCCGAGCCCGGAACTGGCGATGCTTTCGAATGTCATCGCGACGCCGCATATCGGCGGGTTGACGCCGCCGGCGATCGAGAACCAGTCGTCGGAAACGGTTCGTCAGGTCGAGGCCATCATCAACGGCACGATTCCAGTGGGTGCCGTCAACGCCGCGCATTGGACACGCCGTCCATCAGCGCGCTAACTTTGCAGTAAATCGGGAGGCGATGCATGCGGATCACCGACGTCAAGGCACACCACATCCGGATTCCCTTCGATGCAGGTGCGGCGAATTTCAGGCAGGGTGCCTCCGCGATCGCCGCGCTCGATATGGTGATCGTCGAGGTCTCGACCGATACAGGGCTTACCGGCTGGGGCGATGCCTTTGCCTATGTCTGCCCGAAGACAACGCTGGCCGCCATTGACGAGATGATCGCGCCGCAGGCCCGCGGCCTCGAAGTGCCGGATGCCGCGGGCATTGCCGATTTTATGGATCGCATCCAGCGCAACCTGCATCTGTTCGGCCGCTACGGCATTACCATGTTTGCGATCTCGGGCCTCGACATCGCATTGTGGGATCTCGCCGCACGGGTGCAAGGCGTGCCGTTGCATCGGCTGCTCGGCGCCCGCAAGCGATCGCGAATTCCGGCCTATGCGAGCCTGCTCCGGATCGGGGCACCGGAACAGGTTGCGAGCGAATGCGCGGGCGCGTTGCGACGGGGCTATCCCGCGATCAAGTTGCATGAGACGACGACGCCGGCCGTATTCGCAGCGCGGCAGGCGATCGGCGCTGCCATTCCGCTGATGGTCGACATGAACTGCCCGCTGGATGGGGCTGAAGCAATTGCGTTCGCGCAAGCTTGCCAAGCGGCGGCGCCGATGTTCCTGGAAGAGCCAGTATGGCCACCCGAGGATTTTGCGACCCTGGCGGAGGTGCGCGCCAAAGGCGGGCTCGCGATCGCAGCCGGCGAGAATGCCTGCACGGCCCATCAATTCAGGCAGATGATGATCGCCGGCGCGGTCAGCTATGCGCAGCCCTCGGTGATCAAGGTCGGCGGCATCACGGAATATCTCAAGGTCGCAGCGCTCGCCGACCAGATGGGCGTAAGGCTCGCGCCGCATTCTCCGTATTTCGGACCCGGCCTGCTGGCGACGCTGCAGCTGATGTCGCTTCGCGACGATGGCTCGTTCGTCGAAATCTTCTACATGACTCGCGCCGCATGCCTCTGGCATGGCCAGATCGATGCCGATGCCAATGGCACCATCGCGGTGCCCGAAGGGCCGGGGCTCGGCTTCGAACCGGACAGAGAAATCATGGCGCGTTATCGGGTGTGAAGACCGACACCCGCGGTGTAATTTTTAACGCGCGCGAGCATGCCTATTCGGACACGAAAGGCAGCCGGCGCTTAGCCGTTCCGCGACATCTTTGGTGTGTTGGTGAAGAACATCATTGACCCCGTCATGCCGAGATGGTCCGAAGGACCAGCGCAAAAATCTCGGTTTCGCCCATGGTGCGCTCCGAATGACAAGATAATCCGATGCGGCTTCCTTTTTTCTACGGCTGGATCATCGTTGTCGTGACCTTCGTCACCATGGCGATCGGCGTCAACGCCCGCACTTCATTTTCGCTGTTCTTTCCGCCCATCATCGACGAGTTCGGATGGGAGCGCGGCATCACCGCGGGCGCGTTCTCGTTCGGCTTTCTGATTTCGGGTGCCATGAGCCCCCTGATCGGCCGCATGATGGATCGCTTCGGTCCTCGCGTGGTCATGGAGCTCGGCGTCGCACTGATGGGGGGAGGCCTGCTGCTGGCGCCGCTGACGACGCGGCCGTGGCATCTCTATCTGACCATCGGCGTCATGGTCGGCGCCGGAAGCGTCTGTCTCGGTTATTCCGGCCAATCGCTGTTCCTGCCCAACTGGTTCAATCGCCGGCGCGGTTTGGCAATGGGGATTGCATTCGCCGGCGTCGGCATTGGCTCCATTACCCTGCTGCCTTGGGTCCAGCTCATGATCGAGCAAACCGGCTGGCGCACCGCCTGCACGGCGATCGGCATTGTCGTTCTGGTGGTGCTCGCGCCGATCAACCTGCTGCTGCGGAAACGGCCGCAGGACCTCGGGCTCGAGCCGGACGGCGACGCGGCGCCTTCGCCGTCTGCGAAACCGGTATCCTATGTCGTCGATCCCGAATGGGCCGGCGTCGACTGGACCTTGGCGCGGGCGGTTCGCACTGCCCGTTTCTGGTGGCTCGCGCTCGGCTATTTCGGCGGATTGTATATCTGGTACGCGGTGCAGGTTCACCAGACCAAATACTTGCTCGATATCGGCTTCAGCCCGAGCGTCGGGGTCTGGGCCCTGGGCGTGGTGAGCCTGCTCGGCATTCCCGGCCAGATCGCACTCGGACACCTCTCCGACCGGCTCGGGCGTGAATGGATCTGGACCGCGAGCTGCATGGGCTTTGCGATCTGCTTTGCGGCGCTGATCGCGCTGGCGCACGTTCCCTCCTTGATGCTGGTCTACATCATGGTGTTCGCGCAGGGCGCGCTCGGCTACGGTCTGACCGCGATCCTGGGGGCGGTGGTTTTCGAGATCTTTCAGGGCAAACAATACGGCAGTATTTTCGGCAGCGTGATGCTCGCGGGCCTCGCCGGAGGCGCCGCCGGCCCCTGGGTCACCGGCTTTCTGCACGACCTTTCAGGCAGTTATGCGTTGGCTTTCGCGATCGGGATTGGCGTCAGCGCATTATCCGCGGCGGCGATCTGGATGGCGTCACCCCGCAAGATTCGCGCGGTTGCCGGCCAGTTGCACCGGGCGCGAAGCTAGCATGGACATCTGGCGGGCGTAGCCAGTTCCAGGGCTTGCCGGTATAAGGGGCTGTGGGCCAATCGCCCCCAAACGACCTTCCCCCGCATCGAGGGCGCCATGAACGAGCATGTCCAGACTGCGACGACCGAGCCGCTTTTCAATCCGCTGGCGCCGGAGTTCATTCGCGATCCCTATCCGTCCTATGAGCGGCTGCGCACCACCGATCCGATGCACGTGACGCCGTTCGGCGCTTTCGTCGCCAGCCGGCACGCCGAGGCCAGCCTGGTGCTGCGCGACAAGCGGTTCGGCAAGGATTTCACCGACCGGACGGTGCGGCGCTATGGACCGAAAATCATGGAGGAGCCGGTCTTTCGCAGCATGAGCCACTGGATGCTGCAGCAGGATCCGCCCGATCACACCCGCCTGCGCGGCCTGGTGGTGAAAGCGTTCACGGCGCGCCGGGTCGAGGACATGCGTCCGCGCATCCAGCACATTGTCGACGAAACGCTCGACGCCATTGCCGGGCAGGGCCACATGGACCTGATCGAGGATTTTGCGTTCCGGCTGCCGGTGACGATCATCTGCGACATGCTGGGAATTCCGGAGGACCACCGTGAGGTTTTCTACAAGAGTTCGCGCGATGGCGGACGTCTGCTCGATCCGGTGCCGCTGTCGCCGGCTGAAATCGAGCAGGCCAATGCCGGTCATTTGATGGCCAAGATGTATTTCCAGCAGCTGTTCGAGCTCAGGCGGAGCAATCCGGGCGACGATCTGACGTCGCAGCTGGTGCATGCCGAGGAAGACGGCAGCAAGCTGTCGAACGAAGAGCTGACCGCCAATATCATTCTGCTGTTCGGCGCCGGCCATGAGACCACCGTCAATCTGATCGGCAACGGTCTGCTGGCACTGTACCGCAATCCCGACCAGCTCGCGCTGCTCAAGGCCAATCCCAGCCTCATCACCAACGCCATCGAGGAATTCCTGCGCTACGATTCCTCGGTGCAACTGACCGGACGGGTGGCGCTCGAAGAGATCGACGATCTCGGCGGCAAGAAGATCCCGAAGGGCGAGACCGTGCTCTGCCTGCTCGGCTCCGCCAATCGCGACCCGGCGGTCTATCCCGACCGGCCGGAACAGCTCGATATCACCAGGCCCAATGTGCGTCCGCTTTCCTTTGGCGGCGGCATTCACTTCTGCCTCGGCGCCCAGCTGGCGCGCATCGAGGCCGAGGTCGCGATCATGACCCTGCTGCGCCGGCTGCCGGATCTGCGGCTGGACGATGCCGAAAATCCGGAATGGCGGCCGACCTTCGTGCTGCGCGGCCTCAAGCGACTGCCCGCGAGCTGGTGACGGTCTCCCGCTTAACGCCGTTGCACGAGTTGCTGTGACTTCGCCACAGTTGCCCTATATATGGCGTGGCTGCGGCGCCGTCGCAGAATGCGGCGGCTGGGTGGCTCAGGGCTGACCATCGCGAGGGTAGGGACAGCCTCGCGGATGGGACGCGTCATGCCGCGCATGGTTAACGCGCCGGAACGTGTTCAAGGGAGACACCGTGCAGACGACGCTGCTCGGATTGGCGATCGCCTTTATCATTGCGCTGGTTGCCGCGCTGGTCGGGCCGTACTTCGTCGACTGGAACCAGTTCCGGCCGCAATTCGAGACCGAGGCCACGCGGGTCGTGGGTGCACCGGTCCGCTTTGGCGGCGAACTAAATGCGCGCCTGCTGCCGACGCCGTCGCTGCGGCTGCGCTCCGTGGTGGTTGGTGGCGCCAACGATCTCGGCAAGGTTCGCGCCGAAAAGCTCGATGTCGAGTTCAGCCTGGGCTCGCTGATGCGCGGCGAGTGGCGCGCCGACAAACTGACCATCAACGGCCTGGCGCTCGATCTCGGGCTCGATTCGCAAGGCCGGATCGACTGGCCGGCATCGAGCGCAAAGTTCAATCTCGGGACGCTGGCCGTCGACCGCCTGAACCTGACCGGCCGCATCGCGCTGCATGACGCCGCCAGCCGCGGCACGCTCGAGCTGAGCGACATCGCCTTCAGCGGCGACGTGCGTTCGCTGGCCGGATCGGTACGGGGCGATGGCAGCTTCGTGCTGGCCGGGGTGCGCTACCCGTTCCGGGTTTTCTCCGGGCAAACCGCCGATGGCAACGGCACCCGTGTTCATCTCAACATCGATCCCGGCGCGCGTGCGTTATCCGCCGATCTCGACGGCGTGCTCAGCTTCGAGTCCCGAGCGCCGCGCTTCGAAGGCGCGATGATTCTGACGGGGCCTTCCGGGGTCAGGGTGAGAAGCGGGGAAACGACACAGCTGCCGTGGCGGATATCGGGAAGGGTCAAGGCCGATCCGGCCGCCGCACGGCTGGAGCAGGTCGAGGCCAGCTATGGCGCCGAGGAGACGGCGCTGAAATTCACCGGGCTCGCCGACCTGCGTCTTGGGGCATCGCCGTCACTGCATGCCGTGCTGTCCGCGCGGCAGCTCGATGCCGACAGGTTTGCCGCCAAGGACAAGGACGCCAGCGCCGCCGAGCCGATTCGGCTGTTGCCGGCGCTGCGGGCGCTGATGCCGGCGATCCCGCAGCTTCCAATCCCGACGCAAATCGAGTTGAGCTCCGAGCAGATCATGCTGGGCGGGCGGCCGTTGCAGAATTTTTCCGCCGAGTTGCGGGCCGATGACAAATCATGGGCGATCGGCCGGCTGGATTTTCGCGCACCGGGCGCGACCCGCGTCGGCTTCAGCGGCGCCAACACGCAGATCGATCCGTCCAACGGTATCAAAGGCGCTGTCGAGGTCGAGTTGTCGGATCCGGATGCGTTGATGGCGTGGCTGCAGGGCCGCGGCGAGGTCACGCATCGTAGCCAGAAGCCGCTGCGCCTGAGCGGTGACGTCAGCGTGACTTCGGATGGGATCGGCATCGACGCCATGAAGGCGGAGATCGACGGCGGCGCCGTCGAGGGACGAATTTCGGTTGCAAGTCAGCCCGGCGGCGGCTCGCGGTTCGACGCGGAGCTGGCAGCGGAAAGCCTCGATCTCGACGAGGCCACAGCCTTCGGGCGCGCGCTCGCAGGACCGCAAGCCGAGTGGCCCGACGAGGCGAGGCTATCGCTCAATATCGGCCGGGCCATTTCGGCCGGCCAGGAGTTGCGCCCGTTCGCGGCGAGACTCGGTTACGGTCCCAAAACCATCTCGCTCGATCAATTCAAGATCGGCGGCCCGAACGGCGTGACGGTGGAAGGCGCGGGGAGTTTCGACCGCGTCAACGCCACCGGACGGCTGGCGCTGAATTCCGGCGCGGCGTCCTTCGCTGCGATAACCGGCCTGATCGCCCCGTTCGCGCCCGCAACTGCCGCGCGGCTGAATGCGATGGAGGGAGGTGGCGGCCCGGCGCGGCTTAAACTGACGCTCAATCTCGACAAGAACGTCGAACATGCCGAGCGCGTCAACGCGCGCGCCGTGCTTGACCTTGATGCGCCGCAGCTCAGGGGCGTCGCCACCGTGACGGCGCAGCCTGTCCTCGCGGCACTGCGCGGGATAGATCTCGACGCGCTCCGGCAGAGCGAGATCGGTATCGAGTCGAAATTCCTGGCGCAGCGCGGCGATTTATTGATGGTCCTGCTGGGGCTCGATCGCGCGATCGCGGCAGGCGAAGGCCCGACGCAATTTCAGGGATCGGTGACCGGGGTGTGGCGTGCGCCGCTGCGGCTGCAGGTGAAGCTGTGGGGGAGCGGGTTGGATGCCGAAGCGCAAGGCACCGCCGAACCGTGGGCGCAGGACCCAAAGGCCGGCGTCAACCTCAAGGTCCGTCGCGCCAATCTCGCGCCGCTGTTCGGTCTCAAGCCGTCCGACGCACTGGCGCAAAACATCAGCCTTGCTTCGCGGGTTTCGCTGGCCGGCAACCGGCTGATCTTCGACGATCTCGATACCGCGATGTCGGGTTCGCGGCTGCGCGGCCGGCTGGCGCTGACGCTCGACGAGCAAAAGGCTGTCGAGGGCGAGGTCGGGCTCGACTCGCTCGATCTCGCGCCGGCGCTCGCGCTCGCGATCGGCGCGGCAGGACGTGATGCGGCCGAACCGCTCGCCCCGGGGCTGACAAAAGGCTGGCGCGGCCGTATCGCGTTTCAGGCGCTGCGCGGCATTTTGCCTGGCGGAGGCGAACTGCGTCCCGTGAGCGGCACGATCAAGAGCGACGGCCAGTCGCTGACCTTCGAGGCGATCAAGGGCGGAATCGGCGGCGGTGAGGCGGCCGCCAATTTCGATGCGAGGCAGACCGCGAACGGGATTTCGTTGAATGCGAGCGTTCAACTCTCCGGTGTCGACGGCACGGCCTTGCGTTATCGCGGTCTGGCCATGCCTGCGGGCCGCACATCGATGCAGATGACGCTGTCGAGCCAGGGCCGCAGCGCGTCGGCGCTGACCGGGGCGCTGTCCGGAAGCGGAACCGTGACGCTGGAATCCGCGCGCGTCGCCGGACTCGACCCGCGCGCGTTTTACGCCGGGATCCGCGCCAGCGACAACGGGCAGGCGACGGACGACCTCCGGCTGCGGCAGATCGTCGAGCCGTACCTGGCGGCCGGCGCGTTGCAGGTCGCTTCGGCACAGATTCCGTTCAACATCAGGGACGGCCGGCTTCGCGTTGGCGCGACGACGCTCGACGCCGAGGGCGCGCGCGCCATTGTATCGGGCGGTTATGACATCCCCGCCGACCAGGTCGACCTGCGCGTTGCCTTTGCCGCGACCTTGGTGGGTACCGCCAGCAGCCGTCCGGAAATTCAGCTCATGGCCGTGGGCTCGCCCGACGCGCTCGATCGCACCGTCGATGTCGGCGCGCTGTCGTCATGGCTGGCGGTGAGGGCGATCGATCGCGAAACCCGCCGGCTGGATGCAATCGAGCGCGGCGAACCGCCGCCGCCCTTGCCGGCGTCGATCCCGCCGGACGTGGATTTGCCCGTCCTTGCGCCTTCCGATGTTCCAACTGCCAGCCACGGTCCGCAGCGCCCCCCGCAAAAGCCCAGGGCCGGCGTGGCGCGTCCGCCTGCGGCGCCACCGAATGCGCCGGTGGTCAGCCAGCAGCTTGCGCCGCTGCCGCCGCCGATCGAGGTCCGCCCGGCGCCGAATGTGGCGCGACCGCCGAAGCCGCGGCCACCGCTGGCCTTGACGCCTCCGGCCACGGCGCCGCCGCGGCCGGCGTTCTAGGCCGGAAGCGGCAACCGTTTTTTCGAAAGGGTCATTCGCTGCGGCGCAGGCTCACGGGCGTATCGCCAAACGCAAATGTACGGACGCCACCGGCGAAGCATGTTGTGAGCGCAGAGACGACTGAAATAGCCGTGCCGTCAAAGGTCCGCTTGCGTTGACAATGTGATCGACTGCGGCGGTTGACGGCATGCCATGTCGATCCCCGGCACATGTCCGGGGGCATCTATTTCGCGTCATGCGCGCCTATGAACGCAGCCAGCCTAACAGCTAGGCGTGCGCTCTGGATTCCGCCGGGGCGGACAAGGCGCGCGTTCGAAAATAGTCGAGCACGAAGAGCCGGATCGCGGAAGACAGATTGCCCTGCTGGCGGTTGCTGTCGATCTCGCCCACCAGTTCGGACAATGTCATGTCGCGAAGCCCTGAAATTTCCTTCATGCCGTTCCAGAATGCCTCTTCGAGGCTGACGCTGGTCTTGTGACCTGCAACTACAATCGAGCGCTTCACTACGGGCGATTTCATGATGCGTCCTCGCCGTCGATACGATGTTGATCCAGCAGATCGCTGGCGCGGCTCGCGCGCCGCTGCTCCAGAGTACGTTCGGATTTGGTTTGGCCAAATCTCGTCCGATTGGCTTCGGCCTGTTTCGCCGACTGTTCCCGCTCGGTGCGTTTCTTGAATCGCTTCAGGTTGACCACATCCCCCATGTCAGCCCCCATCATGTTGTCGGTTGCGCGCATGCGGCATCTTCACGGCGGCGTGAACGCGCGCCGTGGGTATTGAAGTGCTGTATAGCCAGTTGGACTCCGGTCGGCCGAACAGCGGGCTTGCTCGATAATCCTGTCGGTATTCGCGTAGCAACACCGGTATTCGCACCTGCGAAATAAGCGCCAATGGGCTCGGTCACCATTTAAGAAAATCCCCGGTAATGGGTTCACACAGCGTCAAAAAATTTTTTCAGACCCGCGAAACGAAATACTTGCCCTCTGCCATGCACGCGTGTGACGGACAGAGATGATCGGTGTAATTCTTTAGGTGCTATCACACCAGACCGTAGTTCTACGGTATCGAGGTGTGCGGGCAATCAACCTGGGTGTGTCATTTTGGCCGGCTGCACCAACCGGTCGAATTCAGCCGCCGTGACAAAACCCTGCCGCACAGCTTCTTCCTTCAATGTGGTGCCACGCGCGTGAGCCGACTTGGCGACCTTGGCGGCGTTGTCATAGCCGATGCGGGGAGCGAGCGCTGTCACCAACATTAATGAGCGTTCCATCAGTTCGCGGATTCGCTTTTCGTCGGCGCGTATACCCTCGACGCAATGTTCGGTGAAGGAGCGCGCGACGTCCGACATCAGTTGGATGGAATGCATCATGCAGTAAGCCAGCACCGGTTTGTAGACGTTCAATTCGAAATGTCCCTGACTGCCGGCAATTGTGATGGCGGTGTGGTTGCCGAATATCTGACAGCAGACCATGGTCATGGCTTCGCACTGCGTCGGGTTGACCTTGCCGGGCATGATCGACGAGCCCGGCTCGTTCTCGGGCAGCATCAGTTCGCCGAGGCCGGAACGCGGACCAGATCCCAGCAGGCGTATGTCGTTCGCTATCTTGAACAGACCCGTCGCCATCGAGTTGATCGCGCCGTGCGCGAACACGTAGGCGTCGTTGGAGGCCAGCGCCTCGAATTTGTTCGGGGCGCTGCTGAACGGCAGTTTTGTAATTTTGGCGACATGTCTGGCGAACGCCTTGGCGAATTTCGGCTTCGAGTTGAGTCCGGTACCCACCGCGGTGCCGCCCTGAGCCAATGGATACAGATCCTTCATTGCCACACGCAACCGTGCGATGCCGTTCTCGACCTGCGCGGCGTAGCCGGAAAATTCCTGGCCGAGCGTCAGCGGCGTCGCGTCCTGGGTATGGGTGCGGCCGATCTTGACGATGCCGGCGAACGCTTTTTCTTTCTTGCGCAGCGCGCGAAGAAGTTCGCTGAGCGCGGGAATGAGATCGCCGGCGATGCGTTCGACCGCTGCGATGTGCATCGCGGTCGGGAATGAATTGTTCGACGACTGACTCATGTTGACGTGATCGTTGGGATGCACCGGCTTCTTGGCGCCGAGCTCGCCGCCGAGCAGTTCGTTGGCGCGATTGGCGATCACCTCATTGAGGTTCATGTTGGTCTGCGTGCCGGATCCGGTCTGCCAGACCACAAGCGGAAAATGATCGTCGAGCTTGCCGTCCATCACCTCGCGCGCCGCGCGGACGATGGCGCGGGCGCGGCGCTGATCGAGCAAGCCAAGTTCGCGATTGGTTTCCGCCGATGCGAGCTTGACGAGGCCGAGCGCGCGGATGATCGGGATCGGCATCCGGTCCTGGCCGATGCGGAAATTCTGCCGCGACCGTTCGGTCTGCGCACCCCAGTAACGATCGGCGGGAACCTCGATCGGACCGAAACTGTCGGTCTCGGAACGCGTCGAATGGGATGGCGATGACGTCTGTGATCGTTCCATGAAATCGTGTCCGTTGCGCGAGTCCACGTCGTGGGAAACCGACAAATGCCGGCTCCGAGCGGCGGCGGCAGCATCATTCTACAATGCCGCGGATTTTTCGCGCGCGGATTATTTCTTGCGGAAGCGATCCAGCCGCACGACTTCGGCACCCTCGCTGGGTTTTTCCGGCTCGTCCGTTTGCTCGGAAACTGGCGCGGGAACCGGAAGCGCTGAGGGCGCGGGGGCCACTGGGAGGTTTGCGGCCGGTGTCTCGGTCGCGCCATCGGCCGGCTCGAATTGCAGGCCGAATTGCACCGAGGGGTCGAAGAAGCTCTTGATGGCGTTGAACGGGACCACCAGACGCTCAGCGATGCCGCCAAACGAAAGGCCGACTTCGAAACGATCCTCGGTCACGGTGAGGTCCCAGAACTGGTGCTGCAGGATGATGGTCATCTCTTGCGGATACTGCGCCAACAGCCGCGGCGACAATTTCACGCCTTCGGCGGTGGACAGGAAGGTGATGAAGAAATGATGCTCGCCGGGCAGACCGTGCTCGGCGGCGTCGGTCAGCACGCGGCGTAGCACCCCGCGCAGCGCATCGCGCGCCAGGACGTCGTATCGGATATGATCGGTCGCCATTATCGGTCCTGTCGCGTTCGGCTGCTGCCAGCGGATCGGCAGCCCGACTCGCCTGTTCGACATCCTACTCCGACAGCGGCCCGAGGTCAGCAGGCCTTGCCGCCGGTGGTGGATATCGCAGCAAAACGCCCGGCCACGAAGTGAAGTGGAGGCTTCTGTTGCCAGGTGCCTCCGAACCCCGCCTGACGGAGCTTAACCCATCAGGACTTTAGACTTGGTTTTTCAAACCGCTTAAGCGGCCTGAGCAACCGGAGCATAGTTGTCGTTTGCAACTATTGCATAGCCCGATAACGGCGGAACCATACCGGGAAAAAACACGCCCTTTACGCCCTCGTCGATCCTGTTTCGCCCCCGCCGAAACCCGTGCTGCGCGGCGGGCTTGGGTGGAGGCGCCGGGTGCTGCCCCCGGGTCCGAATGGTTTATTGCGACGGCAATTTATTTCCATAGCCGGCGAACCGGCACCCTCAATATAGGGCGCAAAAGTTGAGAAAAACAGAGCCTGCATCGGCCGTTTCGGCCGGGAAAACGGCCCGCCAGGACAGTGGAATGTACCGAATTTGGGTTGGCCCGGGGGACCCGTCGTTCTAAATCTAAAGTATGCCCCCGGATTCGCCGCCGGCCGCCGTCCCGGCGCCGGATCTTCCCACATCGACGCCGCCCAGCCTGGTCGAACTGTTCCTGGCGTTCGCCAAAATGTCGCTCGCGGGCTTCGGCGGCGTGCTGGTATGGGCGCGGCGCGGCATTGTCGATCAGCACCGCTGGATGACGGCCGAGGAGTTCAACGAGACCTTCGCGCTGTGCCACTTTCTGCCCGGCCCGAACGTGGTCAACCTGTCGGTGGTGTTCGGGTCGCGGTTTCGCGGGGTGCTGGGCGGCATCGCTGCCTTCGCCGGCCTGGTCGGCCCTCCCGTCGTCATCGTGACGATCCTGGCGGCGCTCTACGCCCGGTTCGGCGAAATCGATGCGTTGCGGCGCATTCTGGCCGGTGTTTCCTGCGCCGCGGTCGGCCTGCTGATATCGGCGCTGCTCCGGATGATGATGCCGCTGATCCGGAAACGCGATTCAGTCGGGCTTGTGGTGATGGCCGCGGTTTTTGTCGCCATAGGCCTGCTGCGGCTGCCATTGCCGGCGGTATTGCTGCTGGCGATCCCGCTCAGCATCGCCATCACCTTTGCCATGCGGCGGGCCGGCGCATGAATCCGGACGCCAACCCGGTTTTGACGCTGCTCTGGACCTTCGCCTTGATGTCGTTGTTCGCGGTCGGCGGCGCCAATGCCGCGATTCCCGAGATGCACCGGGTCGCGGTCGACGTCCAGCACTGGATGACCGACAAGCAATTCGCCGACATCTTCGCGATATCGCAGCTGGCGCCGGGTCCGAACGTGCTGATCGTCACCCTGATCGGCTACGCCGTCGCCGGCGTTGTAGGCGCGCTGGTTGCAACCATGGCGATGTGCGTCCCGACCGCCGTCCTTGCCTATTATGTGAGCCGTCTGCTGGCGCGATCGAGCCATTCGCGCTGGCCAACCATCATCCAGGCGGCGCTGGTGCCGCTTTCGATCGGCCTGATGGGGGCCAGCGCCCTGATTTTGGCGCTGAGCGCCGACCAGAATTGGGTAGGGGCCCTGATTACCCTTGCCGCCGCGGCGCTGGCCTTCGCCACCCGGCTCAATCCGCTCTGGATGCTGCTAGTAGGGGGGTGTTTGGGTTTTGCTGGCCTTATCTGACGAAAATCGCTAGGCAATGCCTTCGGGGACAGCGTCCGCTATCCAACAGAACAGCCAAAAGCCTTTTACGGGGAGAGACTTCGATGAGTGACGCGCCGAGCCGTGGGCCGGTCAAATACATCATGCCGAAATGGATTCGTGGTCCGCAGGATTTTGTCGGCGGTCTGGCGCTGATTGCCGTCGCACTGTTCGCCTTGTGGGCGTCGAGCGATCTGCAGGGCATGCATGGATTTTCGTTCGGCGCCGGAACCGCGCCCCGCATGTTCGCGGTTCTCCTGCTTGGACTTGGCATCGCCGTGACGGTCGTCGGTCTTGTGTACGAAGGTGAGCATATTACGACCTATGCGTGGCGAGGCCCCTTGTTCGTGTCGCTGGCCATCCTTTCCTTTGCGATCACGATCCGGCCGCTGGGGCTGGTGGTCTCGGCCTTCGCCAGCTTCATGATCTCCGCGCTCGGCACGCCGGAAACAAAGTGGAAAGAGACGATCATTGTCGGCATTTGCCTGACGATCGGCTGCAGTCTGCTTTTTCCCTATGCGCTCGGGCTGCCGTTGCAGCTCTTCCCGCGTTTCCTGGTGCAGTGAGGGCGTGATGGCCGAACTCTTTTCCAATCTTGCCCTCGGTTTCGGTGTCGCCTTTACGCCGATCAATCTGCTGCTGTGCCTGATCGGTGCGCTGGTCGGTACGCTGGTCGGCGTGCTGCCCGGCATCGGCACCATCGCCACGGTGGCGATGCTGCTGCCGATTACGTTCGGCCTGCCGCCGGTCGGCGCCCTCATCATGCTCGCGGGCATTTACTACGGCGCGCAGTATGGCGGATCGACCACCTCGATCCTGGTCAATATTCCAGGCGAGGCGACATCGGTCGTGACCACGCTGGACGGTTTCCAGATGGCCAAGCAGGGCCGCGCCGGCCCGGCACTGGCGATCGCCGCGATCGGGTCGTTCTTCGCCGGCTGCGTCGCGACCGTGCTGATCGCGGTGCTCGGGGCTCCCCTGACCAAGCTCGCGCTGGCGTTCGGACCGGCCGAATATTTCTCGCTGATGGTGCTGGGCCTGATCTTCGCGGTGGTGTTGGCGAAGGGATCGGTGCTCAAGGCGATCGCGATGATCGTGTTCGGGCTGTTGCTGTCGATGGTCGGTTCCGACATCGAAACCGGCGCCTCGCGCATGGCGTTCAATATCCCTGAGCTGGCCGACGGTCTCGGCTTTGCCACGGTGGCGATGGGCGTCTTTGGATTTGCGGAGATCATCCGCAACCTTGATGCCGGCGCCGAGATGGACCGCGATCTGGTGCAGCAGAAGATCACCGGGCTGATGCCGACCAGGAAAGATCTGATCGATTCCACCCCGGCCATCATCCGCGGCACCATATTGGGATCGATCCTCGGCATCCTGCCGGGCGGCGGCGCGGTGATCGCCTCGTTCGCGGCCTACACGCTCGAGAAGAAGATCGCCAAGGATCCGTCGCGGTTCGGCCGCGGCGCGATCGAAGGCGTCGCAGCCCCCGAAAGCGCCAACAACGCGGCCGCGCAGACCTCGTTCATTCCGCTGCTGACGCTCGGCATTCCACCCAACGCCGTGATGGCGCTGATGGTCGGCGCCATGACCATTCATGGCATCGTGCCGGGGCCGCAGGTGATGCAGAAGCAGCCGGAACTGGTGTGGGGCATGATCGCCTCGATGTGGATCGGCAATCTGATGCTGATCATCATCAACCTGCCGCTGGTCGGCATCTGGGTGCGGCTGTTGCGGGTACCGTATCGGCTGATGTTCCCCTCGATCGTGATCTTCTGCGCGATCGGCATCTATTCCATCAACAATGCGCCGGTCGACGTCGTTCTTGCCGGCGCCTTCGGCCTGCTCGGCTACTGGCTGATCAAGCACGATTTCGAGCCGGCGCCGCTGCTGCTCGGCATGGTGCTCGGACCGCTAATGGAGGAAAATCTGCGCCGGGCACTGTTGATCTCGCGCGGTGACTGGACGGTGTTCGTTACCCGTCCGCTTTCGGCGGTGCTGATGGCGACCGCCGCATTCCTGCTGGTGCTGGCGCTGTTGCCCTCGCTGCGCAAGAAGCGCGACGAGGTATTCGTGGAGTCCGAGAGCTGAGCGGTTGCAGGCGGACGACTGAATTTGAGGGCGGAACGCAGGTTCCGCCCTTGCCGTTTATGGGCCGGATGGTCATTTTTTCTTGTATAATCGACACCGTCAGCCGAGTCGCCGCTGTCGGTTGGCCGGTCCGGTCGCTAAAATTCGCCGTCTCCGAAGGTTCGCCAAAGGCCCGAAACGTCACGCCATGAATCAGTATCACGATCTGCTCGAACGGATTCTCTCAGACGGCGCGGAGAAACACGACCGCACCGGCACCGGCACGCTGTCGATCTTCGGCCACCAGATGCGCTTCAATCTCGCGTCGGGTTTTCCGATGCTGACCACCAAGAAGCTGCCGCTGAAAGCGATCGTGCATGAATTGCTGTGGTTCCTGGCCGGCGACACCAACATCAAATATCTGAAGGACAATGGCGTTTCGATCTGGGACGAATGGGCCGACGCCAATGGCGACCTGGGCCCTGTCTATGGATCGCAGTGGCGGTCGTGGCCAACGCCGGACGGACGCCGCATCGACCAGATCTCCGACGTCATCGGCATGATCAAGCGCAATCCGGATTCGCGCCGCCTGATCGTGAGCGCGTGGAATCCGGCCGAGGTCGACAAGATGGCGTTGCCGCCGTGCCATTGCCTGTTCCAGTTCTACGTCGCGAACGGCAAGCTTTCGTGCCAGCTCTATCAGCGCTCGGCGGACGTGTTTCTCGGCGTGCCCTTCAACATCGCCTCCTACGCGTTGCTGACGATGATGGTGGCGCAGGTGACGGGCCTGAAGCCCGGCGACTTCGTGCACTCGCTTGGCGACGCGCATCTCTATTCAAACCACCTCGATCAGGCGCGGCTGCAACTGACGCGCCCGACGCGGCCGCTGCCGGTGATGAAGATCAATCCCGATGTGAAGGATATCTTCGCGTTCCGCTACGAGGACTTCGTGCTCGAGGGTTACGACCCGCACCCGCACATCAAGGCCGAGGTTGCGGTGTGAGCGATTGATGTCCCTCGTGATCCGCCGCGCCCATCCCGATGAAGCGGGTCTGGTCCTGTCCCTGGTCCGCGAACTCGCCGAATACGAGAAGCTGCTGCACGAAGTGGAAGCCACCGAGGCCGACATCGGCACAGCGCTGTTTGGCGACAATCCGCGGTTGTTCTGCGAGATCGCGGAATGGAACGGCGAGCCTGCAGGCTTCGCGGTCTGGTTCCTGAATTTTTCGACCTTCAGCGGCCGCTTCGGCATCTATCTGGAAGATTTGTTCGTGCGTCCCGCGCAACGCGGCAACGGCATCGGCAAGGCGCTGCTGGCGCATCTCGCCCGCGAGTGCGTCGCCAACGGCTGGTCGCGATTGCAATGGTCGGTGCTGGACTGGAACACACCGTCGATTGAGTTCTACCGATCGCTCGGCGCTGTCCTGATGGACGAGTGGACGGTGTGCCGGATCGGCGGTCCGGCGCTGGCTGTGCTTGCGCAGGGAGCGCGCTGATGGAAATCGTCCTTATCGTTGCGGTGGCCGACAACGGCGTGATCGGGGCGCAGGGCACGATTCCGTGGCGGCTGAAGAGCGATCAGCAGCGCCTCAAGGCGATGACCATGGGCAAGCCGGTGGTGATGGGACGCAAGACCTTCGTCTCGTTGCGCAGGCCGCTGCCCGGGCGGACCAATATCGTCGTCACCCGCGATGCGAATTTTCAGAGCCCGGGCGCGGTGGTGACGGGCTCTTTCGCCGATGCCCGCGCGGTCGCAATCGGGGACGCGCTGCGGCGTTTCGCCACTGAGATCGCCGTGATCGGTGGCGCCGAAATCTACGCGCAATCGATGGAGTATGCCGACCGTCTGGAAATCACCGAGGTTCACGCCCGGCCTGAGGGCGATACCTATTTTGCCGCAATTGACGCTGCGGTTTGGGAAGAGGTGGCGCGGGTGCGGAATCCGGCTTCCGCGGACGACAGCGTGGACTTCTCCTATGTGACATATCGTCGACGAAAGTCGCATTAACCGCGTCGGGCGATGTTTACATTGACAATTACCGCCTCAGGCTTAGCTGCTTCGAGCCAGAAGCTTGCGTTGTAAGGGCGGGGGCCGTCCCCTATAAAGCCGTCCAGATGTTGAGCGGCGGGGCTATCTTGGCCCATTGCCCGCCGAGGAGATTTTAGATGCCGTGGAAGAATCAAGGCGGAGGCCCGTGGGGCTCCGGTCCGAAAGGGCCATGGGGCTCCGGCCCGCAATCGGTGGGGCCGAGGCCGCCCGATCTTGAGGACCTTCTGCGCCGCGGTCAGGACCGTCTCCAGCAGCTTCTGCCGGGCGGGCATTTCAGCGGCCTCGGCATCGGGCTGATCCTGGCCGGCGCCGTGGCGATTTGGGGACTGTCCGGATTTTTCCGTGTCCAGTCGGAAGAACTCGGCGTCATCCTGCGTTTCGGCAAGCATGTGAAAACCGTGCAACCGGGTCTGAACTATCATCTGCCGTATCCGATCGAAACCGTGCTGCTGCCGAAGGCGCTGCGCGTTTCCACCATCTCGATCGGCATGACGCTGATCGACGATCCGGCGCGGCGCGGCCGAACCATGCGCGACGTGCCGGAAGAAAGCCTGATGCTGACCGGCGACGAGAATATCGTCGACGTCGATTTCACCGTGCTGTGGCGGATCAAGCCGGACGGTGTCGGCAATTATCTCTTCAACATCCAGAATCCCGAAGGCACCGTGAAGGCGGTGGCCGAAAGCGCGATGCGCGAGGTAGTCGGCCGCTCCAACATCCAGCCGATCCTGACCGGCGCGCGAACCACGATCGAGGCTGGCGTGCAGGAGTTGATGCAGAAGACGCTGGACAGCTACGGCTCCGGCATCCTGGTGCAGCAGGTGCAGATGCAGAAGGTCGATCCGCCGGCGCAGGTGATCGACGCGTTCCGCGACGTGCAGGCCGCGCGCGCCGACCTCGAGCGCCTGCAGAACGAGGCACAGACCTACGCCAACCGCGTCATCCCCGATGCGCGCGGACGGGCCGCGCAGATCCTCCAGGTTGCCGAAGGCTACCAGCAGCAGGCGATTGCAGAAGCCAAGGGCCAGAGCGCGCGCTTCCTGAAGGTCTACGATGAATACAAGAAGGCGCCTGATGTCACGCGGCAGCGCATCTATCTGGAGACGATGGAGCGAATCCTCGGCGGCGCCGAGAAGCTGGTTTATGACGGCGGCGGTTCGCCGTCGCAGAGCGTCGTGCCGTTTCTGCCTTTGAGCGAGCTGACGCCGCGGCGTCAGGCGACGCCGACGACCGGCCAGCCGCAACAGCCGAGCGGAGGCACACGATGAGATCCCCCATTACAGGCATGGCGGCGCTGTTCGTTTTGTTCGTCATTGCCATCGTCGGCTACAGCTCGGTCTTCACCGTGTCGCAGACCGAACAGGCGTTGGTGGTTCGGCTTGGCGAACCGGTCCGCGTCGTCACCGAGCCGGGCCTGAATTTCAAGGCGCCGTTCGTCGACACCGTGATCTCGATCGACAAGCGCATCCTCGATCTGGAAAATCCGTCGCAGGAAGTGATCGCGTCGGATCAGAAGCGGCTGGTGGTCGATGCCTTCGCGCGCTACCGCATCAAGAATCCGCTGCGGTTCTATCAAAGCGTCGGCTCGATCCAGGCCGCCAACATCCAGTTGACCACGCTGTTGAACGCGTCGCTGCGCCGCGTGCTCGGCGAGGTCACCTTCATCACGGTGGTGCGGGACGAGCGCGAAGCCCTGATGGCCCGGATCCGGGACCAGCTCGACAAGGAAGCCGACGGCTACGGCATCCAGGTGGTCGACGTGCGGATCAGGCGCGCCGACCTGCCGGAGCAGAACAGCCAGGCGGTCTACCAGCGCATGCAGACCGAACGGCAGCGCCAGGCCGCCGAGTTCCGCGCGCAAGGTGGCCAGAGCGCGCAGGAAATCAGGTCGAAGGCCGATCGCGAAGCCACCGTCATCGTCGCCGAAGCCAATTCTACCGCCGAGCAGGTGCGCGGCGCCGGCGACGGCGAACGCAACCGGTTGTTCGCCGAAGCCTACGGCAAGGATCCCGACTTCTTCGCGTTCTATCGTTCGATGACGGCTTATGAGAACGGGCTGAAGGGCAACGACACCCGCTTCCTGCTGCGGCCGGATTCCGAATTCTTCAAGTTCTTCAGCAGTTCGTCCGGCAAGCCGCCGGCGGCCCCGACGCCTCCGGCGACGGCGGCGGCAGCGCCAAAGCCGTAAGACGCGCCATCAGGCCGTGCAAAAAATCAGGGTGAGGCGAGGCCAGCTTCACCCTGAAAAGCAAAAAGAACACAAGCGGGAGGTTGCAGTCCGATGAGGTCCATAGCGTTCGCCGACTTCCTCATCGGTGTAGGCATACTGTTTGTGCTTGAAGGGCTTTTATTCGCGGCCAGCCCGGCCTGGATGCGCCGGGCCATGAAGAGCGCGCTGGCGACGCCGGACAACATTCTCCGCGTCGTCGGTATTGTATCGGCGGTGGCAGGCCTCATCTTGATATGGCTGGTCCGCCACTAGCGGGTCGGGGTTTCGGTCCCGCCAAAAATGCTGCGGGATCAACGCCATCGTGAGTGGCTGCGCCGGTTTTTTGCCGTATTCGCAGCGGCACGATCAGTTGGTCCAAAATCCGGTTTTTACCTCCGGAAACCAGCTCAAATGCTTGCGCCGCAACGCGATTCGAGCGCACTGTGGATTTCAGTTCAGGCCCGTTTTTTTGAAGAGAGAGATCGAACATGACCCGTGCGACTCCAGCCTTGAGCCATCGCCTGCGCCCCTGGTTGGCCGCGATCTGCCTTGGCACCGCACTCGGCACCGCAGGCGTCCTGACGACAGGCCCGGCGCTGGCGCGAGGCCCGGACGGCATCGCCGACGTGGCAGAGAAGGTGATCGACGCCGTCGTCAACATCTCGACCTCGCAGACCGTCGAAGCCAAGGGTGGTGGCGGCGAGGGCCGGGGCGCCATGCCGCAATTGCCGCCGGGTTCGCCGTTCGAGGAATTCTTCGACGACTTTTTCAAGAACCGGCGCGGCGGCCCGGGAGGCGGCTCCAAGGGCGGCGACAGGGGCAGCGATCTGCAGCCGCGCAAGACCAATTCGCTCGGCTCCGGCTTCATCGTCGATACCTCAGGCGTCGTGGTCACCAATAATCACGTCATCGCGGATGCCGATGAGATCAACGTGATCATGAACGACGGCACCAAGATCAAGGCCGAACTGGTCGGCGTCGACAAGAAGACCGATCTGGCGGTGCTGAAATTCAAGCCGGTGAAACCGCTGATCGCGGTGAAGTTCGGCAATTCCGACAAGCTGCGTCTCGGCGAATGGGTGATCGCGATCGGCAATCCCTTCAGCCTCGGCGGCACGGTAACGGCGGGCATCGTCTCGGCGCGCAACCGCGACATCAATTCGGGGCCCTATGACAGCTACATCCAGACCGACGCCGCCATCAACCGCGGCAACTCCGGCGGTCCGCTGTTCAACCTCGATGGCGAAGTCATCGGCGTCAACACCCTGATCATCTCGCCGTCGGGCGGCTCGATCGGCATCGGCTTCGCGGTTCCCTCCAAGACCGTCGCCGGCGTGGTCGACCAGCTCCGGCAGTTCGGCGAACTGCGCCGCGGTTGGCTCGGCGTCCGGATCCAGCAGGTCACCGACGAGATCGCCGAAAGCCTCAGCATCAAGCCCGCGCGCGGCGCCCTGATCGCCGGCGTCGAGGACAAGGGCCCGGCGAAACCCGCAGGCATCGAGCCGGGCGACGTCGTGGTCAGGTTCGACGGCAAGGACATCAAGGAGCCCAAGGATCTGTCGCGCGTGGTGGCCGATACCGCCGTCGGCAAGGAGGTCGATGTCGTCATCATCCGCAAGGGCCAGGAGGAGACCCGCAAGGTCACCCTCGGCCGCCTCGAGGACGGCGAGAAGGCGGTGCAGGCGGCCGCCAAGACCCAGGCCGAGCCGGCGGAGAAGCCGGTGACGCAAAAGGCGCTCGGCCTCGACCTGGCGACGCTGAGCAAGGACCTGCGCACCCGCTACAAGGTCAAGGACAGCGTCAAGGGCGTCATCATCACCGGTGTCGACGGCACCTCCGACGCCGCCGAAAAACGCCTCAGCGCCGGCGAGGTCATCGTCGAGGTGGCGCAGGAGGCGGTCGCCAACGCCGCCGACGTCAAGAAGCGCGTCGACCAGTTGAAGAAGGACGGCAAGAAATCGGTGCTGCTCCTGGTGTCGAACGCCGACGGCGAGTTGCGATTTGTCGCGCTGAGCGTGCAGTAGGGGAAGTCACGGCACACTGCTACCGTCATTGCCGGGCACAGTAGTCTGCCCTGCGCAGACTACGTAAACTTGTCTGCGCTCCCGGCGATCCATCCTCTTCACGCGACTCTTTTGCAGATTGATGGATGCCCGGATCAAGTCCGGGCATGACAGGCGGGTGTGTTGGGCCTTATCCCCCGACAAACTCATCCCTGCGATACCCCTGCGCATACAGCAGCGCGGTGAGATCGCCGTGGTCGATGCGGGCCGCGGCGGAGGCGGCGACCGCGGGCTTGGCGTGGTAGGCGACGCCGAGGCCGGCGGCCTGGATCATGCCGAGATCGTTGGCGCCGTCGCCGACCACCAGCGTGTCGATCTCGTCGAGATCGAAGGCTTCGCGCAGATCGATCAGGGTTGCGAGTTTTGCCGCGCGGCCCAGGATCGGCTCTCTGACTTCGCCGATCAGTCTGCCGTCCGCCACCAGCAACTCATTGGCGCGATTTTCCTCAAAGCCGATCGAGGCCGCGACCGCGCTGGTGAACAGCGTAAACCCACCCGAGATCAGGCAGGTCCAGGCGCCGTGCGCGCGCATGGTCATGACCAGTTCGCGGCCGCCCGGCGTCGGCTTGATGCGGTTGGCCAGCACTTCATCGATCACGCCGACCGGCAGGTCCTTCAACAGCGCGACGCGCTCGCGCAATGCCGGCTCGAACTCGATCTCGCCGCGCATCGCGCGCTCGGTGATGCCGGCGACATGCGCCTTCAGGCCGGCGTAGTCGGCCAGTTCGTCGATGCATTCCTGGCCGATCATGGTGGAATCCATGTCGGCGAGGAAAAGCTTCTTGCGCCGCAACGCCCGCGGCTGCACCACGATATCGATTGGCAGATCGCCGCGTGCCTCACGCAGGCGGTTTTCGATGGTCCTTATGTCGTCGCTACCGTCAAAGGGGATATCGACCGCGACCTCGTCGAACAGCCATTGCGCCGGGCCGGGCGAGGGAAGAATGGCGCGCGCGCCGTCCACCACCGTGCTATCGAGCGCAGGGTCGGCGGGATTGCAGATCAGTGTAGCGACGAGAGACATGCACTTGAATTCGCAACAGAAGGACAAGGCCGTGCTTATCGCAGGGCCGACCGCCAGCGGCAAGTCGGCGCTGGCGCTTGAGCTGGCGGAGGCGGCCGGGGGCGTCATTATCAACGCCGATTCCATGCAGGTCTATCGCGATCTCCGCGTGCTCACGGCGCGGCCGACTTTGGCCGAGGAGGCGCGCGTGCCGCACCGGCTTTATGGCCATGTCGACGCCGCCGTGAATTTTTCCGCCGGCGCCTGGATCAACGATGCCGGAACTATGCTTGCGGACGCGCGCGCGCAGAACCGGCTGCCGATTTTTGTCGGCGGCTCAGGTCTTTACTTCAAGGCGCTAACGCGCGGCCTGTCGGCGGTGCCGCCTGTTCCTGCCGCGATACGTGAAGCAATTCGCGCGCGGCTGGAGCGCGACGGCGTCGAGGCGCTGCATGCGGAACTGGCGCGGCGCGATGCCGCCGGCGCCGAACGCTTGAAACCGCGCGATCGCACCCGCATCGCCCGCGCGTTGGAAGTGGTCGAAGCCACCGGCCGTTCGCTGACCGACTGGCATCGCGACGGTCTGCCGCCGCTGTTGCCGCCGGGCCAGTTCCGCGCGCTGTTTCTCGATCCGGACCGCGACCAACTTTACGCGCGGATTGATGCGCGCTTCGATGCGATGCTTGAGGCCGGCGCACTGGATGAAGTCGCGGACCTGGCGGCGCGAAATCTCGATCCGCTGCTGCCGGCGATGAAGGCCCATGGCGTGCCGGCGCTGATCCGGCATCTGCACGGAGAGCTTTCGCTGGCAGAGGCCGCCGACATCGGCCGCGCCGACACAAGGCACTACGCCAAGCGGCAGTTCACCTGGTTCCGGCACCAGCTGCCGGAATTCGAATGGGTGAAGCCGGAAGCGGCGAGGGGATGGTTGGAGAAAGACCGGGCAGATTCCCGCTAGATCGTCATGCCCGGCCTTATACCGGGTATCCACGTCTTATTTTTCTCCCGTGGCGGGCAAAGACGTGGATGGCCGGGACGAGCGCGGCCATGACGGGGTCCCCAACACCGCGCATGGCTGCAAACGGTAAATTTACTCTCGCCGAACGAACGGAACCCGGCTAAGCTGAGAATTGAGCGCTTCGTGCCGCCTTCCCTTGACTTCTGGGGTTTGGAAGGTATGGTTTGCGCAACCTTTGGGAAGTCCGGGCGGCCGAATGCGTAACAAAATTACCAAACTCCTTATCGTCGTCGTACCCAGGCGCACCGCCGGGGATGGCTGAGGCCATCCACATTCGGGCGGTGTGCATGGGGCCTCTTGGGCCCCTTTTTATTTTCCAGACAACTCAAACCGAAGAAGCCGCGCGCGGGGCGCGCATCCGGAGCCAGCCATGAGTGACAAGAGCCACGATCCGAACCAGATGACCGGCGCCGCCATGATCGTGCGCGCCCTGATCGATCACGGCGTCAAGCACCTTTTCGGTTATCCCGGCGGCGCGGTGCTTCCGATCTATGACGAGATCTTTCAGCAGAGCGAGGTCGAGCACATCCTGGTGCGGCACGAGCAGGGCGCCGGCCACGCCGCCGAGGGCTATGCCCGCTCCACCGGCAAGCCTGGTGTGGTGCTGGTGACGTCGGGACCGGGCGCCACCAACATGGTGACGCCGCTGACCGACGCCCTGATGGATTCGATCCCGCTGGTTTGCATCACGGGCCAGGTGCCGACGCATTTGATCGGCAACGACGCTTTCCAGGAATGCGACACCGTCGGCATCACCCGGCCCTGCACCAAGCACAACTGGCTGGTGCGCGACGTCAACGATCTGGCCAAGGTGCTGCACGAGGCTTTCTACGTCGCGAGCACCGGCCGTCCCGGCCCCGTTCTGGTCGACGTGCCCAAGGACGTGCAGTTCGCGGTCGGCACCTACCACCCGCCGCGCAAGTCCGACGTGCACGTGTCCTATGCGCCGCGGGTCAAGGGCGACGCATCGCAGATCCGCAAGGCGGTGGCGCTGCTGGCCTCGGCCAAACGTCCGGTGATCTACTCCGGCGGCGGCGTCATCAATTCCGGCCGCGAGGCCTCAAAGCTGCTGCGCGATCTGGTCGAGGCGACTGGATTCCCGATCACCTCCACGCTGATGGGGCTCGGCGCCTATCCGGCCTCGGGTAAGAACTGGCTCGGCATGCTGGGCATGCACGGCACCTACGAAGCCAACATGGCGATGCATGATTGCGACGTCATGCTGTGCGTGGGCGCGCGCTTCGATGACCGCATCACCGGACGTGTCGATGCGTTTTCGCCGGGCTCGAAGAAGATCCACATCGATATCGATCCGTCGTCGATCAACAAGAACATCCACGTCGACATTCCGATCATCGGCGACGCCGGCAATGTGCTCGGCGATCTCTTGCAGGTGCTCAAGGCGGAGGCGAAGAAGCCTGATATCCGCGCCTGGTGGCAGGAGATCGCGAAATGGCGCGCGCGCAATTCGCTGTCGTACAAGAAGAACAACGATATCATCCTGCCGCAATACGCGATCCAGCGGCTGTTCGAGGCGACCCGCGGACGCGACGTCTACATCACCACCGAGGTCGGCCAGCACCAGATGTGGGCGGCGCAGTTCTTCGGTTTCGAGGAGCCGCACCGCTGGATGACCTCGGGCGGTCTCGGCACCATGGGCTATGGCTTGCCGGCGGCGTTGGGCGTGCAGGTCGCGCATCGCGACAGTCTCGTGATCGACATCGCCGGCGACGCGTCGGTGCAGATGACGATGCAGGAGATGTCGACCGCCGTTCAATTTGAACTGCCGATCAAGATCTTCATCCTGAACAACCAGTATATGGGCATGGTCCGGCAGTGGCAGCAGCTGCTGCACGGCAACCGGCTGTCGCATTCCTACTCCGAGGCGCTGCCGGATTTCGTCAAGCTCGCCGACGCGTTCGGCTGCGTCGGCATCCAGGCGATCAAGCCCGGCGATCTCGACGGCGCGATCAAGGAGATGATCAGCGTCAAGCGCCCGGTGCTGTTCGATTGCCGGGTGGCGGCGCTGGAGAATTGTTTCCCGATGATCCCGTCCGGCAAGGCCCACAACGAAATGCTGCTGCCGGCGGAAGCCAATGACGAAGCCACCGCGGCCGCCTTCACCGGCGGCAAGGCACTGGTGTGATGATGCGTATCGTGATCACGAGGCATGCCGAAAATTCCGCCGTCATCGTCCGGCTTGACCGGACGATCCAGTGCGCCGGGAGGTTCGCATTCATGCCGAGCCGCCTGCGATTACTGGATACCCGCGTTCGCGGGTATGACGACCTTTGGTGCGCCGATGTTTGATCTCAGGCAGTTGGAGCATGCCCAGGGCATCGTCCATGCGGCGATGCCGCCGACGCCGGCTTACGCGTGGCCGCTGCTGTCGGAGCGACTCGGCGCGACCGCGATCGTCAAGCATGAGAACCATACCCCGACCGGCGCCTTCAAGGTGCGCGGCGGGCTCGTCTATGTCGACCGCCTCAAGCGCGAGCGGCCGGACACCGCCGGGCTGATTTCGGCCACGCGCGGCAATCACGGCCAGAGTATCGCTTACGCGGCGAGCCGCTATGGCGTGCCAGTGACGATCTATGTGCCGCACGGCAACTCGGTCGAGAAGAACCGCGCGATGCAGGCGTTCGGCGCAACGCTGGTCGAACACGGGCCGGATTTCCAATCCGCCCGCGAGGAGGCCGGTCGCCGCGCCAGGCGTGATGGGCTCGAATTCGTGCCGTCCTTCCATCCCGATCTGGTGATGGGCGTTGCCACCTATGCGCTGGAACTCCTGCGCACGGCGCCGGACCTCGATGTGCTCTATGTGCCGATCGGGCAGGGATCCGGCATCTGCGGCTGCATCCTGGCGCGTGACCTGCTCGGGCTGAAAACCGAAATCGTCGGCGTGCAATCCACCGAAGCGCCGTCTTATGCGTTGTCCTTCGCGGCCGGCATGGTGGTGACCACCGAGACCAGCCACACGCTCGCCGACGGCATGGCGACGCGCGTCCCCGACGCGGACGCGCTGGCGATCATCCGCAAGGGCGCCTCGCGCATCGCGCAGGTGAGCGACGACGAGATCCGCGTGGCGATCAGGGCGCTTTGGACCGATACGCATAATCTCGCCGAGGGCGCCGGCGCCGCTTCGCTCGCCGCGGCGCTGCAGGACAAGGCCAAAATCCGCGGCAAGCGGATCGGCCTGATTCTCAGCGGCGGCAATATCGATCTCGATCTGTTCAATCGATGGGTGGTTCCGGAAGCCGCGGTCTTCGCCGGCAGCAAGGCGCTGGTGTGATGATCGTCACGGAACCAACACAAAATCTGCCGTCATCGTCCGGCTTGACCGGACGATCCAGTATTCCGTGCGCTTTCGATTTTATTTTGTGCGCCTGCGATGACTGGATGCCCGCTTTCGCGGGCATGACGAGTGGACCGGGTTTGACGAACACGAGAACGACGGGGGATTTTAGATGAACCAGCCCGCATCCGCCTATTTCATGGAGGAGCGCCATGATCCGACCGAGGCGCACACGCTCTCGGTGCTCGTGCAAAACGAGCCGGGCGTGCTCGCGCGCGTGATCGGACTGTTCTCCGGCCGCGGCTACAACATCGAAAGTCTCACGGTTTCCGAGACCGAAAGCCAGAAACACCTCTCTCGCATCACCATCGTCACCAAGGGGACGCCGATGGTGATCGAGCAGATCAAGCACCAGCTCGACCGCATGGTTCCGGTCTATCGCGTGGTCGACATGACCCTGTCCGGCCGCTCGGTCGAACGCGAGCTGGCGATGGTGAAAGTGCGGGGCGGCGGCGACAACCGCGTCGAGGCGCTGCGGCTTGCGGATGCGTTCCGCGCCCGCGTCATCGACGCCACCACCGAGAGTTTTGTGTTCGAGATCACAGGCAACTCGGCCAAGATCAACCAGTTTGTCGATCTGATGCGTCCGCTTGGCCTGGTCGAGGTCTCGCGCACGGGGGTGGCCGCGATCGGCCGTGGTCCTGAGGGGATGTGAGCCATGCTGGCACGTGACTGGTATTACAATGAACGGCGGCAGATCGGGCTCGATACCGCGGTCGCTTCGATCTACGACCTGCATGACGACGTCGACCTGCGCGCCCGTGCGGCGCTGAGCATGCTCGGCGTGCAGCGCGGATGGCGGATGGCCGATATCGGCTGCGGCAATGGCGTACTGGCGGTCGAGGCGGCGCTGATGGGCGCCGAGGTCGACGCGATAGATATTTCGCCGGCGATGCTGGCGCTGGCCAGGATCCAGGCCAGCGACCGCAGGGTCGCGATCCGGACCCAGTCGGCGGGCCTGCTGAGCTTCGCCTATCAGCCCAATTCTTATGACCTGATCGTCAGCGAGTTCACGCTGCATCATCTGCCGGATTTCTGGAAGGCGGTGGCGCTGTCGCGGATTCATGCCGCGCTGAAGCCCGGCGCGAATTTCTTTCTGCGCGATATCGTCTATGTCAGCATGCCCGACGGCTGCGAGCGCGACGTCGAGGCGTGGGCCGACTTCAACATCAAGAACCACGACTTCGCGCGCAACAGCGTCGTCACCCATATGCGCGACGAATATTCCACCTTCGGATGGGTGATGGAGCGCATGCTGACCGATGTCGGCTTCACGCTGGTCTCGGCGGATTACCACGCGCCGCTGCACGGCACCTATCTGCTGCGGAAACCGAAACCCGGCGAGCAAAGCTAGAGCGGCGTCGATGAAGCCTGCCGACGTTGGCCTGGCCGTCCTGGTGGCGGTGATCTGGGGGCTCGGGTTCGTCGGCAGCCGGCTGGCGCTCGACGAGCTCTCGCCCGCGCTGATGACGGCGATGCGCTTTGCCATCGCGGCTGTGCCGTGCCTGTTCGTGCGCCGGCCGAATGTTTCCTGGACGGTGCTGATCGCGATCAGCGGCACGCTGTTTCTCGGACAGTTTCTGGCGCAGTCCTGGGCGATCGCGCACCATGTCCCGGTCGGGCTTGCCAGCGTGATCGTGCAGAGCCAGGCGCTGTTTACGGTCGCGTTCGCGGCAATGGCGTTTCGCGAAATTCCGACCCGCATGCAAATGACCGGGATCGCGGTTGCGGCGATCGGCCTCTTGATGATCTGCGGCACCGTCGGGTTCGATTTCAGCGTCGGAGCGTTCGCCGTGCTGATGATATCACCGGTCAGTTTCGCGATCGGCAATCTCCTGCTGCGGCAGGCGCGGAACGTGCCGATGTTCGACCTGTTCGCCTGGCTCTGCCTGGTGCCGCCGCTGCCGCTGTTGGCGCTGGCGTTTGCCGTCGATGGACCGCAGGCGACATGGCACTCGCTGTGGCAGATGTCGCTGACCGGCTGGGCCAGCATGTTCTTCATCGGTGCGGTCTCCACCTGTATCGCCTACTGGCTGTGGGGGCGTTTGCTGCGGGATCACACCGCGGCGCAGGTGGTGCCGTTCGCGCTGCTGGTGCCGTTCGTCGGCGCCGCGGCATCCTCCGTCGTGTTCGGCGAAACCTTCGGGCCGTTGCGGCTGACCGGGATGGTCACCGTGGTCGGCGGCATTGCGGTCATGCTGATGTCGAAGCCGCCGCAGGCGCTGCCGAAGCAAGTCCTGCGAAAGATCGCATGAGGGCAACATGTCGCAGCCGCTTTTCATCGCCTTCGTCGTCTTCGCCGTGGTGATGTTCTTCACGCCGGGTCCCAACAACATCATGCTGCTGTCGTCGGGGCTGACCTACGGCTTTCGCCGGACGCTGCCGCATGTGGCGGGCATCGCCATCGGTTTCGCCTTCATGATCGGCGCCGTCGGTATCGGCTTCGGGGCCGTCTTCATCGCCTATCCGGTGTTGCAGACCATCCTGAAATTCGCCGGCGCGGCCTACCTGATCTATCTCGCCGCCGCAATCGCGATGAGCGAGCCGGTCTCGGCCGGTCAGGACAACCAGCGCGGCCCAATGACGTTCTGGGGCGCGGCCGCGTTCCAATGGGTTAACGTCAAGGGCTGGGTGATGGTGATCGGCACCATCACGGCCTATGCGGGCATCGCCAGCTTTCCCTGGAACATCGCCATCCAGACCGCGCTGAGCCTGCTGCTCGGGGTGGTGTCCTGTGCGACCTGGGCGCTGTTCGGTAGCGCGCTACGGCCGCTGCTGACGTCCCGGCGCATGGTGCGGGCGTTCAACGTCGTCATGGCCATCCTGCTGCTGGCCTCGCTCTATCCGGTGTTCATGGACGCATGATGCCGCGGTGCGCCATGCAGAAACGGGTTTCCCCTCGGGCTCAAAATGGACTAGACAACGCCGGAAATTGCCAGCGACGGGAAGCGCGCCGGACCGGCGCCGCCCTAGACGAGCCGAGCACTCCGAACGCACGACGATCCGGGCAACCCGCCCGGCCAGCCAAGAGGAACGACCATGCGTGTTTACTACGATCGCGACGCCGACCTGAACCTGATCAAGGGCAAGAAGGTCTGCATCGTCGGCTATGGCAGCCAGGGCCACGCCCATGCGCTGAATCTGAAGGATTCCGGGGTCAAGGACGTCGCCATCGCGCTGCGCAAGGGTTCGGCCTCCGCCAAGAAGGCGGAGACCGCCGGCTTCAAGGTGATGGAAGTCGCCGAGGCCGCCAAATGGGCCGACGTGATGATGATGCTGACTCCCGACGAATTGCAGGGCGACATCTATCGCGATCATCTTCACGCCAACATGAAGAACGGCGCGGCGCTATTGTTCGCCCACGGCCTCAACGTGCATTTCAACCTGCTCGAGCCGCGCGCCGATCTCGACGTGCTGATGATCGCGCCGAAGGGCCCCGGCCACACCGTGCGTTCGGAATACCAGCGCGGCGGCGGCGTGCCCTGCCTGATCGCGATCCACAAGGACCCCTCCGGCAATGCGCATGATCTCGGCCTCAGCTACGCCTCCGCGATCGGCGGCGGCCGCGCCGGCATCATCGAGACCTCGTTCAAGGAGGAATGCGAAACCGATCTGTTCGGCGAGCAGGTGGTGCTGTGCGGTGGCCTGGTCGAACTGATCAAGGGCGGCTTCGAGACCCTGGTCGAAGCCGGCTACGCGCCGGAGATGGCCTATTTCGAATGCCTGCACGAGGTGAAGCTGATCGTCGACCTGATCTATGAAGGCGGCATCGCCAACATGAACTACTCGATCTCCAACACCGCCGAATATGGCGAATACGTCACCGGCCCGCGCATCATTACCGAAGAGACCAAGAAGGAGATGAAGCGCGTGCTCGACGACATCCAGGCCGGCAAATTCGCGCGCGACTGGATGCTGGAGAACAAGGTCAACCAGACCTCGTTCAAGGCGACCCGCGCCAAGCTCGCCGCCCATCCGATCGAGGAAGTCGGCGTCAAGCTCCGCGACATGATGCCGTGGATCAAGAAGGGCGCGCTGGTCGACAAGACCAAGAATTGATTTTCAGAAATTCCAATCTGAAAATGCAAAAGGCCTCGCGGAGTTTCCGCGAGGCCTTTTTAATTCTGCGGCCTTCCAATTCTTCCTGGTCGCGAGCCTGAATCAACAAGCCCTGCGAGCGGCGGCCTATTTCTCGATCTTGTTGTGAACCTGCCAGAACCGCAGGGTGCGCTGGGCGGTTTCCACCGACAGCTTTTCGTAATCCCTGGCGGCAACCGCCAGCGTCCTTTCGTCCACCTTCTGCTTGGACGGCCGGTGCTCGAGGACCGATGCGACCGTCTGCCATTTCCATTCCGCCGATTTGCAGGGGATCAGGATAAGGTCGGCGCGGGGCCCTTCCAGCAGCTTCATCATCATATCGGTCGGGACGTTGTTGATGATGGCGAGGGACGCTGCGACTTCCTCGAATTTCTTGGTATCGACAAACTTGGCGATGGCGGCGTCGGTCAGCTCGTTCATGCCCTTCATCAGCTTCACGAGTTGTTCGGCGCGGTTGAAATCCCTCGCAGGCTTGTCGCCGCGCGCCGCGCTGGCGATCGCCTTCAGGACCCGCCTGATCTCTTCCTGCAGTTCGGGAGGCGCGACCGCCATCAGCCGCTCGCGAACGGCGTCCGTCGCCCGTCGCAGCAGGTCGGCGAGGAATTTGAGCGGCAGATCGATACGCAGCCCGAGAATCTCGGTCAGTTCATCGTCGGCTTCGGCGCGCGCGACAATGTTGGAATAGCCGGTATCGGAAAAGCGCGCGGTGGCATTGTTGGCAAGCTTTCGGATCACCCTGCGCTCGCCGCGGTCGACGATGACGTCGGTGACGGCTTCCGGCAGATTGGTCCGGCCCGAAATGGCGAGCAGATGATCCTGGCCCTGGGTGCTGGCGATCTCCACGAGGTCGCTGGTGCGCAGGCGGTTGGATTTTGCCAGGACCTCGCCGGCCACGGCGATATCGTTGTCCCGCGCCAGATGCTGAATGACTTCGAAGGGCGCGTAGTCGAGCGGCGCCAGCCGCTGGCTGAGTTCGGCTTTGGCCCGGGTTTCGACGCGGGCGATCAGAATGCACAGCACATCGTCGAACACCTTGACCTGGTCGTCGCTGAGGCGGTCGCCGTCGTTAAGGAACAGATCCGTCACCTGCCGAAGGGTGCCAACCCGCTTCTCCGACGAGCCGTTCCTGACGGCGTCTTCGAGTTCGGCGATGATAGAAGTTTGCGCCTGCTGTACCATCGTTCCCCGGGCGGTTTATTTGAGGTTAAGAAAAAAGAAATTCAAACCAAACAATGGCCTGTGCGGCCCTACGCTGCCGTTAAATTGCATCCCCGTAGAAATACCCGGTGCGCTCATCGTACCCTTAGACGAGACTCCTTTACCGCAGGTGTAGGGATCAGGCCGCGGCCGTGATCTGAGGCGATTGTTGCGTCGCACCCGCGGCCGGCTCGCGCGACAAATCGCCTCTGACAATTCCGCTTCATCGGAAGGCCGTGCCTTTCGGCCAACCGGCCCGGCTGCTATCGTCCATCCCATCACAAAACACGTCTGAGGAAACCGTCCGAAAAAAACCGTCACGTTCAGCACCCCGAGGAGGAAATTCATGAAGCGCTGCGCTAAGGATTTCGTCAGGACATTTGGTCTCTCGCTTGGTCTTTCGCTTGGACTTTCCGGATTGATCATCGCCGCGGCCACCGTGTCGGCTGTCGCGCAGAAAAAATACGATACCGGCGTCACCGACACGGAAATCAAGATCGGCAACATCATGCCGTACAGCGGGCCGGCCTCGGCCTATGGCATCATCGGCAAGACGATGAGCGCCTATATGCGGATGATCAACGACAATGGCGGCGTCAACGGCCGCAAGATCAACTTCATCTCCTACGACGACGCCTATAGCCCGCCGAAAACCGTGGAGCAGGCGCGCAAGCTGGTCGAGAGCGACGAGGTATTCTTGATTTTCGCGCCGCTCGGCACCGCCAGCAACGCCGCGATCCAGAAATACATGAACACCATGAAGGTGCCGCAATTGTTCGTCGCAACCGGCGCGTCGCGCTGGGGCGACCCGGAGCACTTTCCGTGGACCATCGGCTGGCAGCCGAACTACCGGGCCGAGGCGCGGATCTACGCGACCTACATCCTGCAGCATCATCCGAACGCCAGGATCGGCGTGCTGTACCAGAACGACGATTTCGGCAAGGACTACGTGCTCGGGCTGAAGGACGTGCTGCGCGACAAATACGACACCATGGTCGTCGCCAGTATCCCCTACGAGATCAGCATGCCGACGGTCGATTCCCAGGTGGTGGCGATCAAGACCGCGAACCCGGACATCTTCGTCAATATCGGCACGCCGAAATTCGCGGCGCAAGCGATCAAGAAGGTCGCCGAACTGGGCTGGCATCCGATCCACATCATGACCAACGTGTCCGCTTCGGTCGGCGCGGTGCTCAAGCCCGCCGGTCTCGATAATTCCGCGGGTATCCTCAGCGCGGGCTATCAGATGGACGTCACCGACCCGCAATGGGAAAGCTATCCCGGGATGCAGAAATATCGCGCCTTCATGGCCAGGTATTATCCGGAAGCCGACAAGTCGGAGAGCGGACCGCTGACGGCATTCAATACCTCGACCGCGTTGATCGAGGTGCTGAAGCGGTGCGGCGACAACCTGACCCGCGAGAACGTCATGAAGGTGGTCGCCAACCTGGATTTCGAGATCAACACCTACATTCCGGGAATCCGCATCAAGACCTCGCCGACGGATTTCTATCCGATCGAACAGGTGCAGATGATGAAATTCACCGGCGAGAAATGGCAGTTGTTCGGCCCGATCATCGACGGTCACGCCGAGTAGGGAGGTCTGTTCGTGTCTCATCCGCTCCCTCCGCGCGGGGGAGCGCTGAGGCAGCCTTCGAGCGCGCATTGCGCGATGGCGATCCGTGAGAGGGTCGATCGTGAACGCAAGGCGTTGCCCGGTCGGCACGCGCAGCTTCGTCCGCCGGTCGTGTCTTCCACACCGGCGAAATATGTCCTAGCTTGAGCCGTTCGCGCTCCGTGGGTTACGACGATGCGATTCCGCGTAAGAAAAATTGCGCATGTCCTCGAACGAACCGGGCTTGCGATGGCCGGTGCGTCGTGCGGATTGTTTGTTGCGGCCCACGTCGGATCCAGTATCGCGGCGCTGACGTCGCAGGGCTTTATCGCCGTCATGATGATCGGTGGCGCGATCGGGTTTTACCTCGGCATCGATACGCCCCCGCTGCCGTTTCACGAATCGAATGACGAGCTTTCATATGACCGTTCCGGTGGAAAGATCGATGCTCCGGAATTTCTCACCGCCGTAGGCACATTTCTCGCGACCTGGACGGCTTTCATATCGGTCAGCGTGATCGTGTTTCGTGAAGATCTGCGTCTGTTCTGGACCGTCATGATCCTGCTGGGATGGATCGTGGGCATAATGATGCAGATCATTGCCGGAGCCATGGCGCGCGCTCGCGCCGGATAGGCCGTCGCTTTCGCCTGATGACCGCCTTGGAGGCGTGCGCAAAAGAAAGACCGCCTCGCGGCGGTCTCTCCGAATTCGATCAATGGCTTCGATCGATGGCCTCATCAGGCCGCTCGCTTGAACGCCTCCCGCGCCGCCTGATTGGCGCGATCGAAGGCCGCGCGCGTTTCCGCCAGGGCAGCCATCAGCGCGGACCATGATTGGGTCCCCGCCTGGTTCAGTTGCTGGAGTTTTTCCTCCGCGGCGGCGGCATCGGCATTCATACGCTTCACGGCGGCGTCGATTTCAGCCCGACGCTCGGCGGCGAACTCCTGGGCATTGCTGCCGAGCTTGTTGGCGGCTTCGCGCCAGGCGTTCAGTTGCGCGGCGGCCTGGAGCTTGAAAAGCGCCTGCTGTTGCTCGATCTGCTTGCCGAAGCTCTCGACATATTTTGTAACTTCCGTCTCGAACGAACTCCATTCAGATTCCAGCTTTGTCTTGGTGCTGATCCAGGCTGCCTCGTTGGCCTCCGCGTGTTTCTTGATCGTGTCGCGGAACTCATCGCGTTTTTTTTGCAAGCGCGCGAGCACTTTGTCGGCCTTGTCGCGGGCATCGGCCTGTACCTCACCGGCTTTGCCTTCAAGCGACGTCAGCGTCGCCTCCATTTCATCGAGCCGCTCCTTGGCCCAATTCACATAGAAGTGGATGTTGCTTTGGCTACGCATTTGCCCGTCTCCATGAATTGTCACGATGCGCCCGCCCGTCCGTTCAATTAGCATGCCGCGCCATTCCGCTGTTTGACGTGGGTCAAGATCGACAATCGCGGCGCTAGCCGGGATTTCGTGCGGTCACCATCCACGAACTTGAACCCATCATCACGCCTTCAGGACGAACAAATCCGCGCAACTCGTCTTTCAGGGCCGCAACCAGCGTGTCGTGCTGACGTTCCGCGTCGCTGCCGGCCTCGCGATAAACCTCGCCCGCGGGCCCGATCGCAAGTTGGAAGGCAACCGCTTCGTCGACGTCACGGCCGACCATCACGTCTGCGTCGATCCGTTCAAACCTGACGTCGGCGTAACCCGCGATGCGTAATTGCTGGGTCACGACTTCGGTGTCGGCCATCGAGAACGGCCCGGGTCCACAGCTGGCTGCGTGCTCCTTTACCGGGGGTAGGTAACGCGACACGACCTCTTTGGGCAGCGTCAGCCAGGGGTTGTCCGCGCGCGCACGCCAGACAATCATGGTCATGATTCCGCCGGGCTTCAGCGCCGACCGCATGTTGCGCAGGCCTGCAACCGGATTTTCGAAAAACTGGGTTCCGAAGCGGGAGAAGCAAAAATCGTATTCCGGCCTGAACGCGTACGTTTCCACATTCGCTTCCAGAAATGTCAGGTTCGCCAAACCGGCGGCCCTCGCGTCCGCGCGCCCCTCGTCGAGAAACGCGTCACAGCAGTCAAGACCGACGACCTTGCCCGCCGGTCCGACGCGTCGAGCGATCTCGATTGTGGTTTCGCCCCATCCGCATCCGACGTCGAGAACGTTGTCGCCGCTGCGGAGCGCCAGCGCCGGAAAGATCTTCGCGCTATGCTGGCCGAGCCCGCCCACGAGCACATGACGCCACGCGTTGAATTTCGGAACAAGCACGGCGTTCCAGAAATCGACATACTGGCTTCCCGGTTCGGTTACATCCGCGGTGCTCATGGCGAAGCCTCCATTTCTGTGTCTGCGAAGTCTGGCGCGTCAGAGCTCGTTTTGCTTAAGTCCGGCATGGTGTTACCCTCGGTTTCGGAGGTGGCCTTGAGACCGATCAGAGTGGCCGATCAACGGTGGGATGGCCTCGATGGTCGTAGGGCCGGATATAGAATGAGCCAGAGCGCGTGCGAATGATCGTCCGACCGGAACAGCTGACCGTTCGTCCAAACCTGGAAAGACCGTGATGATGGATCCGCTTTCGGATGTGCTGCGGTCAATTCGGTTGTCCGGAGGCGTCTTCCTTGATTCTCATTTCACCGCGCCCTGGTGCGTGGTCACCCGGCTTTCCGCCGAGGACTGCGCACCGTTCCTGACGGCGCCCTCTCTGTTGATCGCCTATCACTTCGTCATCGATGGAAGGCTTCTGCTGAGTATCGAAGGTGAGCCCACAATCGAGGTGCGGGCCGGCGAGGTCGTGCTGTTGCCGCGCAATGACGTTCACATGCTGGCGAGCGGCTCGGGCCTCGCGCCGGTGAGCGCCCAAGACCTCATTCAACCCTCGTCGGGTGGCGGAATAGCGCGAATAAGCCACGGCGGCGGCGGTGAAACGACGCATCTCGTGTGCGGCTTTCTCAGCAGCGAAGATCTCTACAACCCGCTGATCGCTGCCTTGCCCAGAATGCTCAAGCTTGACGTCCGGCAGGGCGCGTCACGTGATTGGGTCGATGCCTCCGTGAGGTTCGCGGCCGACGAACTGACGCAGGGCCGGTTTGCCGCATCAAGCGTCATGTCGCGGCTCTCCGAATTGCTGTTCGTCGAGGCAGTGCGTCAATATGCGGCGACACCCGGCGATCAAGACGCCGGATGGTTGAAGGGCCTCGAAGATCCGCGGGTAGGGCGGGCCCTGGCCCTTATCCATCGCGATATCAGCTCCCCCTGGTCGGCGGAGGCGCTTGCACGGGAAGTCTCGATGTCGCGTAGCGCGTTCGTGCATCGCTTCACGACCCTGATGGGAATGCCCCCGATCCGATATCTGACACTCTGGCGACTTCAGACCGCGAAATTGCATCTGCGGGAAACCCAAAAGACCATTGCCCAGTTGTCACATCTTGTCGGCTACGAGTCCGAGGAGGCATTCAGTCGTGCGTTCAAGCGGGAGTTCGGCCTGCCGCCTGCGCGGTGGAGAGATCAGCACGCAAGGGAATAATACTCCATCCTGCGATTCTAACCCTCGCGGATGATCACGGCGTCGGATTGCGCCGCGCTCGATCCCGGCTTAAAGGGTCCGGTAGAGCGAGGGGAGCCAGACCATGCAATCTGTCGTCATCACCGGGGTGTCCACCGGCATCGGCCGGGCCACCGCGAAGCTGTTGCTCGATCGCGGATTTCGCGTGTTCGGCAGCGTGCGCAAACAGGCCGACGCCGATCGCCTCAGGAGCGAATTCGGCGCCAATTTCGTCCCGCTGGTGTTCGATGTCACCGATGAAGCGGCGGTGCTGGCGGCCGCGCGCGAGGTCCGCGCCGCGCTGGGCGGCGAGACGCTGGCCGGGCTGGTCAACAATGCCGGCATCGCGGTCGCGGGGCCGGTGCTCGAGCTCTCGGCCGATCAGTTCCGGCGCCAGATGGACGTCAACGTCATCGGGCCGATCATCGCCACGCAGGCCTTCGGGCCGCTGCTCGGAGCCGACCGGTCGCTGAAGGGAAAGCCGGGGCGGATCGTGATGATCAGTTCGGTGGCGGGCAAGCACGGCAACCCGCTGATGTCAGCCTATTCGGCGTCGAAACACGCGATCGAGGGATTGTCGGAAAGCCTGCGCCGCGAGATGATGCTGTTCGGGATCGATGTCATCATCATTGCGCCCGGCGCGGTGAAGACGCCGATCTGGGCCAAGGCCGACGAAGACGACATTTCCGTCTACCAGAATTCGCCCTATTTCCCGGCGCTGCAAAAATTGCGCAACTTCACCCGTCACCTCAGCGAAATCGGATTGCCGGCGGAACAGATCGCCGGGCGGATCGCCGACGCCCTGACCATGGCGAGCCCCAAGGTGCGCTACCAGATCGTGCCCGATCCAATGCGGCACCTGATCACCCTGGTGCTGCCCAAGCGCGTGGTCGACAAGATCATCGCCAGGCGTCTCGGGCTAATGCCGCCGGCATGAGATGGAAATGCGCCATGCTGAGAATGTCATGCGCGGCCGTCTCGATGTGCGCGCTCGCCTCCGTTGCGCTTGCCGGCGACCAGGGCGATCCCGTGCAATCCTGCGACGGCAACACCTATGAGATGGTCGAATGCCTGAAAGCGCAGACCGCGCAATGGGACAAGCGGATGGGAGTAGCCTATCAGCAGGCGATGCAGGACGCGACGCCGCAGCGGCACGACCAGCTGCGCGCCGCGCAACGGCTGTGGATTCAGTACGGCGACGCCAACTGCCTGTATTACGGATTGGGCGAGGGCAGCATCGCGCGGATCGACGCCGGCGAATGCATGCGCAGCATGACCGAGGCGCGGGCCCGCGAGCTTGAGGGCCTTGGTCATCGCTAGAGCATGATCCGGAAAAGTGGGTACCGGTTTTCCGAAGAGATCATGCTCAAACAAAAAGATAGAGCGGGATGACGATTCGAAGAAAAGTCATCTCGCTCTAGCGGATACGTCTATCCCGCATGGACCGTTGGCGCCGGCCGCGCCGATGCCATGCCAATCAGCCGCAGCGCCATCACCAGCAGCAGCGGGAGCAGGAACAGGGCATAGAGCGGCATGTCGGGAGTGCGCTTGCCGAACGAGACCATGAACTGAAACCACAGATAATAGCCGCCGGATAAATGCAGCACGCGCCAGGCGCGCGGTCCGATCGCCGCTGCGGTGCGGTCGAACGAGGTCGCGGTCATCGCGAAGATGAAGGCATAGCCAATGCCGCCGAAAATGTAGGAGGCCGCCGAGGTCGCGGCGGCGTAGCCTATGGGATCCATCATCGCGAAGCTGGCAATGGCTGCGGCGTGCATGGCATGCGACGCGGCGAAGGTGACGCCGAGATAGCGGCGATTGCGGCGCTGCCACCGCGTCCATGCGTTGGGCCAGTGCCGTGCCAGCGACGCGGCGCCGAAGGCGAGGCAGAACAACAGCAGCGACGTTCGCGCGGTGAAACGGATCACCATGCGCACGCCGTCGACCTCGAACTGCCGCATGCCCGCGATCCAGATGCAAAGCCCTGCAAGCACCAGCGTCAGCGCGGCGAACAGCCGCCAGCCTTCGAACCAGGTTTGACGAGACGGCATGATGTGCTCCCCCTGACATGTAATCACCAGTTACATAAGGTCGGCTGGAGCGGTCAATATTGTAATCGATGCTTACATTCACGATCGGGTGAGGTTAGGATGAGCCATGCCCCATTCACCGAAGCCTGCACCCGCCCAACCGCGGCGCCGCCCGGCGCGGCAACAGCCTTTGCCGCCGAAGCCCTACCATCACGGCGATCTCAGGCGCGCGCTGATCGATGCGGCGCTGCAACTGGCCGAGGAGGGGGGCGCCGAGGCGGTGAGCGTGCGCGAGGCCGCGCGCCGCGCCGGGGTGTCGCCGGGGGCGCCGTTCCGGCATTTTCCGAGCCGGGTTGCCCTGATGACCGCGGTGGCCGAGGAAGCGCAGCGGCGGTTCAGGACTGAGATCGACACGGCGCTGTCCGAGGCGCCAGCCGGCGATCCGCTGGCGCGGTTTCGCTGCCTTGGGCTGGCCTATCTGCGCTGGTCGATGCGCAACCCGGCGCATTTCGAGATCATCTCGAGCGGCAGGTATTTCGACCACGACCAGGCCGCCGGGCTGTCACGGGACAATGCCGAGCTGATCGCCATGACCGAGCGCACCCTGGCCGATGCCTTCGCCAAGGGCCAGCTACGCACCGCCGATCTGAAGCGGGTGCAGATTGCCGGCCGGGCCCTGGTTTACGGTTTTGCCCGCATGAACATCGACGGTCATTTTCCGCGCTGGGGCATCGCCGAAGCCGATGCCGGGCGGACCGCCGAGGCGATCCTCGACGTCTTCATTGCCGGCATCGCCAAGGGGTCCGGCACGTACTGACGTCCGGTACGGACTGACGTCCGGTACGGACCGACCCCGGCGCGTGAAGGGTTAACGTCTGGGGATTGGCTTTGGGTTCGCGCGCGCCAACTTCGGCAAATTCATTGCGCGTTCATGACGCTTCAACTACATTTTTATGACATGCAGCAGGCTCCGGCTGCGGCATGCGTCTCCTGGTCATCGCCAGCCAAGGCCCAACAGCAGCGCCGGGTGTAGTTGCGTCTCAGTCATGGCGCCGGCGCCAAATCCAGGTCCAGGTCCAAATCCAGCTCCAGGTCCAGGTCCATCCGCTGCCGTCGCCGCTGCGGGCCTCGCCTCGATCGGCATCTGGCGGTTGTCGGCCGTCGCGGCGCCGCATCTGGCGGCGCTCGGCGTCATGCTTCAGACCGAGGCCGATTTCGGTTCGCGCACGGGCTTTCTCTTGTCATGGGGGATCCTGAACTTCTTCTGGATCGCGCTGCTGCGGCGCCCGGCCTTGTCGGGCGCGCTGTCGCTCACCTTGGTGGTGGTGCTGGTGCTGCTGTCGCGGCTCAAGCACGACATCGTGCAGATGACCGCGAACTTCGTCGACCTGATGGTGATCGACCGCGATACCGCGGCGTTTCTTTTCACGATCTTCCCCAATCTGCGCTGGTCGGTGATCGGCGCCGGGCTTCTCGTCATCCCCCTGATGTATGCGCTGTGGTGGCTCGATCCGTTCCGGATTCGCCGGCTGCCGGCGCTGGCCTGCAAGCTCGCCTGTCTTGCCGCGCTGGTCGTCTATTCCTTTACCTGGCCGGATGAGGCCTGGCGCGGTTATTACGACGACGGCTATTTGTCGAAATTCGCGCGCTCCGGTGTCACGGCGGTTTCGGATTTCATCAATTACGGCTTCATGGAATCGGACGCGGTCGCCGCCGAGCGTCTCAAGGTGCCGCTGGTGGATTCCTGTCATCCGGCGGGACGGCGGCCGAACATCATCATGATCCATGACGAATCCAGCTTCGACATTCGTCAGGCCAATGGCGTCAAGGTTCCGGCGGGCTATGGCAGCCACTTCAAATCCTTTGACGGCAAGGAGCGCAAGTTCCTGGCCGAGAGCAATGGCGGTCCGAGCTGGTTCACCGAATACAACGTTCTAGCCGGGCTCTCCTCGCGCTCGTTCGGCCGGTTTTCCTATTTCGTGACCCGCATCGCCTCGGGCCGCGTCGAGCGCGGGTTGCCGCTGGCGCTGCGCCGCTGCGGCTATGAGACCATCTCGCTCTATCCGGCATTCGGCGCGTTCATGAGCGCGCGCAGTTTCCAGACCACGACCGGTATCCAGCGCTTCTACGACGCGCGCGATCTCGGCGCCAAGGACGTCGAGCCCGACAGCTTCTTCTACGACAAGGCCCTGAACTTGATGTCGCAGGAGCCGCCGACGACGCCGCTGTTCATGTTCGTCTACCTTGCCGCCAATCATTTTCCCTGGGAAACCAAATTCCGCCCCGACCTGATGCCGTCCTGGCGCAAGCCGGGCAACGAGCCGGTGGTCGACGAGTATTTGCGTCGGCAGACGATGAGCGCCGAAGACTACTCGGCGTTCATTGCGGGGTTGAAGAAGAAGTTTCCGGCGCAGCCGTTCCTGATCGTGCGCTACGGCGACCATCAGCCGGAATTCTCGCCGCATCTTCTCGATCCCGCTCTCGACGAAGCCGGCATCGGCAAGAAGCTGGAGAATTACGACCCGCGCTATTATTCGACCTACTACGCCATCGATGCCATCAACTTCGAGCCGGTCAAGAGTCCGGCCGTGATGGAAACGATCGACGGACCCTATCTGCCGCTGGTGATCCAGGAAGCCGCCGGCATTCCGCTCGATCCCTCGTTCGAGGAGCAGAAGAGCATCATGCTTCGCTGCAAGGGCCTGTTCTACGCCTGCAAGGATGGCGCGGAAGCCCGCCGCTTCAACCGGCTGCTGATCGACGCCGGACTGGTGCACGGATTGTAACGCCGCGCGTTGCGACCGGCTTGAGCGGTCGCGTTGATGCGCTTGCGAGGCACTCGCATATTCCTTGACGCGCAAGGTATTTCAAATCCTGATCGCGAACGATGCGCGGAAACATCGTTGCAGCATCGCACGCCCGATCTGCGACGATGGAAAACGTAGCTGGATACCGCGCGGACTCCATTAAAGGTATGATCGTGGGGTGCGCGAGATTGTGCGGGCAAGTATCACGATGCGTCGCGCATCGCTCCGTCGAAATACGGAACCTTTTATACAAATATTAGCATCGCACTGCGAACATCAGCATCCATCAACCGGTCGATGCAAACGCCGCGATTGACCAAACCTCATTTCGAGAGTGATGCCGTGCTCACCAGATTGTCTATCAGCGCAAAGCTTTTTGCGATCGTCTCGTTTTTATTTTTCGTGATCGCGACCATCGGGGGATTCGCATTCGTCGAGATGCGCTCGATCAACTCCGCCGCGCAGGATATCCAGACCCAGTGGCTGCCCAGCGTCCGCTGGATCGGCGAGATGCGGGTGCAGTCCGCGCGCTTCCGAGCCGTGCTGCGCGATCATCTGATTGTTGTCGATGCGGAACGCGCCGACGTCGACAAGAACCTCGCCGCGCGCAAGGCCGACTTCGAAAAAGCCGCGAAGGCCTATCAGCCGCTGATCTCCTCGCCCGCCGAGCGCGAACTCGCCGATCAACTCGACAAGCAATGGCTAAGCTTCATCAGCGCGTCGGCCGACGTGCAATCCTTCGCCAACAAGGGCGACGTCGCCGCGGCCAAGGAAATCAATGCCAAGAAGGTGGTGCCGGTCGGACGCTCCATGGATGCCACGCTCGCCAAACTGGTGGAGATCAACGATCGCGGCGCTGAAATTGCCGGGCAGAGCGCCGAAGCTACCTATTCGACGGCGGTCCGTTTGATGGCGATCATTCTCGGTGCCGCGATGATCCTCGGTATAGGCGCGGCGATTTTCATGGTGCGCAGCATCCGCAGCGGCATCGGGTCGATCCTGGAGCCGATGGGGCAGTTGACCCACGGCGAATTGTCGGTCGAGATTCCCCACCAGGGCGAAAGCACGGAAATCGGCCGGATCGCCAGCGCGCTGCAGATCTTCAAGTCCGCGCTTGTTTCCAAGAAGGAAGCGGATGACGCGGCCAATGCCGAGGCAAAGATCAAGACGGCGCGCGCCGAGCGCATCAGCATCGCGACCCGCGAGTTCGAGGTGATGATCGGCAAACTGGTCGGCTCGCTGGCAGCGGCTTCCACCGAGTTGGCGACATCGGCCACCACCTTGACCAAGACATCGGACGTGACGATGTCGCTATCCGGCTCGGCCTCGTCGGCCTCGCAAACGGTCACCGGAAATATCCAGGCCGTGGCGGCGGCCACCGAGGAAATTACCTCGTCGGTGAACGAGATCGGCCGGCAGGTCCATGAGTCCAACAGGATCGCCGGTAACGCGGTCAGCCAGGCCAAGAAAACCGACGACAGCATCGGCAAGCTGTCGCTGGCTGCCGATCGCATCTACGACGTCGTCAAACTGATCACCGAGGTTGCCGAGCAGACCAACCTGCTGGCCCTCAATGCCACCATCGAGGCCGCGCGCGCCGGCGAGGCCGGACGCGGCTTTGCCGTGGTCGCATCCGAGGTCAAGGCGCTGGCAAACCAGACCGCGAAGGCCACTGGCGAGATCAGCGCGCAGATCGCCGACATGCAGACGGCAACAGCAGAGACGGTGATGGCGATCAAGGAAATCAGTTCGACCATCACGCTGGTGTCCGAGGTCTCCTCGGCAATTGCCGCGGCGGTCGAGCAGCAGGGCGCGGCGACCCAGGAGATCGCGCGCAACGTGCAGCAGTCGGCGCAGCTCAGCACGCAGGTCGCTTCGGAAGTGACCGAGGTCAATCGCGCGTCGAGCGAGACCAGTTCGGCATCCGGCCAGGTGCTGACGGCGGCGCATTCGCTCGCGGGCGAGAGCGACCATCTCAAGCTCGAGGTCGAGAAATTCCTCAGCACCGTGCGCGCGGCCTGATCGGACATTTTCCGCAAAAGCCTGTCGGCGCCGGCTATGGCCTGGCGCGGTTTCAATCAATCCTGTCGCTTCAGGCCGGATCACCTCATCGACGGGCCGCCTGTGCGCTAGGCATTTTGCCCGTCGATTGATCGGGCGACGCAAGTGGGACCGGCCAGACTGAGAAAGCGGCCCTCGTCGCTTCATTTCAACACAATCCACAACAGAATGAGCGGCGATGAAGACGACTCATCCCCCGCGCGTTAAGTTCGACCGCGAGGGATCTCCCACACCTGCGACGGGAATGACATGACACACGCTTTGCTTCTCAATCCGTTTAGTTCGAACCAGGAGCCGGCCCAGATCGCCAGGCGGCGGGCCGCCCGGGCGACGCGGTCGTCCCCGGTTTGCTCGCACTGCCGGTCGGACGACATTATCTCGCAGGCGACCGCGCAATGGAGCAACGAATCGCAGGAATGGGAATTGGCGAACGTCTTCGACCAGCCGGCGCACTGCACCCGCTGCAACGCGCCGTGCGACATCGTCTGGCTGCCGCTCAACTAGAATTGCCACACACCGGGCTTTTGCCTCCGGTCAAGATTCCTCCGGCCAGTACAGCCGCATCGGGTTGTCGACCAGCAACTTGTGTTGCAGTTCGGCGGTGACGGCGATGTGCGGGATGAAGTCGACCAGCAGGCCGTCGTCGGGCATGTGGCCTTTCAGGTTGGGATGCGGCCAGTCGGTGCCCCACAGCACCCGATCGGGAAACGTCTCGACGATGCGCCGGGCAAACGGGACCACGTCGCGATAGGGTTTTTGCTCGCCGTCCAGCGCCGGCGGGCCCGAAACCGACAACCGTTCCGGGCAACTGACCTTGGACCACACATTCGGGTGCAGCCGCATGAATTTTACAAACAGCTCGAACTCGGGCCCGTCGACCGGCCTGCCGACATCGGGCCGGCCCATGTGATCGACCACGACCGCGGTCGGCAACGCCGTGAAGAAATCCCAGAGCTCCGGCAGGTCGACCGCCTCGAAATAGATCACGACATGCCAGCCGAGTTTCGCGACGCGCCCGGCAATCTCCATCAGTTCGTCCCGGGGCGTGAAATCGACCAGGCGCTTGACGAAATTGAAGCGCACGCCGCGCACACCCGCCTCATGCATCGCGCCCAGTTCGGCGCAACTGACGTCGCGCCGGACGGTAGCGACGCCGCGCGCCTTGCCTTGCGCATGCGTCAGCGCATCGACCATCGCGCGGTTGTCGGCGCCGTGACAGGTGGCCTGCACCACCACATTGCGGGCGAAGCCGAGATGATCGCGCAGCGCATAGAGCTGTTGCTTCGAAGCATCGCAGGGCGTGTATTTGCGCTCGGCCGCATAGGGGAATTCGGCGCCCGGGCCGAACACATGGCAGTGCGCGTCAACGGCACCTTGCGGCACCTTGAAGCGGGGTTTTGAGGGGCCGGCATACCAGTCCAGCCAGCCGGGCGTCTTCTGGAATTCCATGGCCGGGATTGCCTAGCCCTTCGTCGTAAGGGTAGCGAGGATGCGGTCGGCCTCCGTGCGCCAGTCCGGGCTGCGGGCAAACGCTGGCGTGCCTTTCGGACCGAACAGGCCTTCATCGGCGAGATCGGCCACCCAGGCCTGGCGTTCGGCGGTGCCTTGCGCCGACCATGGCGTGAGGCCGATCTCGCGCACGGTTTCCGCGACCTCGCGGACCTCTTCGCTGCGGCGCCTTCCGTGTTCGATCACGCGCTGGAAGAAGTACGCGCCCTGTTTCTCCCAGTCGATGCCTGGAAAAGTCTCCTGCAGCGACGCCAGCACCGCATCCTCGACGCCATAGGCGCGGGCGGTCGTAAAACTCTCGATCACCATCGCCTCCAGCCCCTTGATCATCACGCTGCGGCACATCTTGACCGCCGAGGCGACGCCGAGCTGTTCGCTCGCGACCTTGGCGTCGAAGCCCAACGCCACCAGCAGCGGCGCCAGCGCCTTCGCCCCGCCGCCGCCCAGCAGCAGCGGCACCTTGATGCGCTTCGGCGGGATCGAGGTCATGACAGCGCCCTCGACGTAGCGGCCGCCGCCGCCGTCGATCAAATCGGCCGCGCGGCGCTTCGCGCCCGGCGAGGCCGAATTGAAGTCGAGGAACCAGGCGCCTTTCTTCAGGTCGGGCGCGCAGGCCTGTGCCACCGGTACCGCCTGGCTCGCGGTGACGGCGGAAACGATGAAATCGGCTTGCCCGGCGAGATCGGTATGGGACGTCGCCAGCGCGACACGATGGGTCGCCGCGTGATCGCGCAACGGGCCTCCGGCCTGATCGCTGCGGAGCTTGAGGTCATAGGCGGTCACCCTGACGTCCTGCTTGCGCAGGTCCTCGGCGAGAATGCGGCCCACTTCGCCATAGCCGACGAGGCCCACATTCCACCGCTTCGGGTCGATCGGCATTTCGCTCATTTGAAACAATCTCCAGCTCTGGATCGGACGCCTCGCCGGCGCAACGCGGCTACTGCTGCTGAATGCCGGCCTTCTCGATCACCTTCTGCCATTTGTCGATGTCGGATTTGAGCCGCGCGGAAATTTCCTGCGGCGTGCTCGCTTTGGCCTCGATGCCAAGCCCGATCAGCCGCTTCTTGACGTCTGCGTCGGCGAGGATTTCGCGCAACGCGCCGTTGAGCGTCTTTACGATCTCCGGCGGCGTGCCGGCCGGAGCAAACAAGGCATTCCAGGACACCACGTCATAACCGGAAACGCCGCTCTCCTGAACGGTGGCGATGTCCGGCGTGCTTTCCGAGCGCACCGGACCGGACGACGCCAGCGCGCGGAATTTCTTGTCGTCCAGATTGCCCTTGATCGAGGAATAGCTGTCGATCATCAGCGCAACGTTACGCTGCAGCAGCGAGATCTGCACCTCCGGCGTTCCCCGGTGCGGGATGATCGTGAAATCGATATCGGCCAGCGTCTTGAACAGCTCGGCCGACAGGTTCTGGGTGCTGCCGATATTGATGGTCCCGACATTGAGCGCGCCGGGTCTTGCCTTGGCTGCGGCGATGAAATCCGCCAGCGTCCTAAACTCCGAATTGGCGCCGGTGGCGAACACGAAATCGAAAAATCCGAGGCTCGAAATCGGTTCGAAATCCTTCAGCGGATCGAACGGCAATTTCTTGAACAGGGAGACGCTGACCGCGGTCCCGTTCGACAAGAGCGCCAGCGTATAGCCGTCCGGCGGCGAAGAAATCACGGTGCGCGCCGCGGCGATGCCGCCGGCGCCGGCCTGGTTCTCGACGTAGAAGCGCTGGCCGAGCCTGTCGCCGAGCTTTTCCGCAATGACGCGCGCCGTGGTATCGGCGACGCCGCCGGCCGCGAACGGCAGCACGATGCGCACGGACTTGATGGGATAGGCGGTCTCCGCGCGGGCAGGACCGGGTCCGATCGCGGCTATGGACAGCGAAAGCACCAGCAGCGAGACCGCCGGGAAAACCCGGGGGAGGGCACGATCAAGAGATGTCATGGATAACTTTTGGCGTCCGTGGGCGAAGCTGGAGCGGCCCATATTTATAGCACGCGACCGCGCCGCTCCAAACTCCCTGCTGCCCTGACGCTTGCTGTTTTTTCCACAACCAGCGCGCGACGCATGGCTGACAATCGGGAATCGACGCAAATGACCCAAAGCCATCGCCGCACGGAAGCTCCCGATCCTGCGCTGCGTCAGCCAATGATCTCCCGCATGATCCCGTCGATGTGCACCCGTGCGCAGTCGACTGCGGGAAAGTCAGTGTTATTTTCGTTGAACACCAGGGCCAGTTCGGTGCCAGCCAACACGATCGCTTCAACACCGTCACGTTTACGGAGCACGCGAGCAATCTTGCGAAGAACTGCCGCTTGCTCGTCGGTCCCTCGTCCAGCATTCACGATCTCGATATAAGTACTGTGGATACAATCGATCTCCTCAGGTCGCGGCTGAACCACGTCGATGTGGTCAAGTTTGCCAAAGAGCCGAGCCTCAATGGTGAAGCGCGTTCCGAACAGGGCGACCCGGCGCAACCCGCGCGCATCGATATCGCGCACGGTTTCGTCGAGAAGGCTGACGAGCGGCACCTTCGACCGCTGTTGTAGCTCGGCTATGCAAATATGCGGGGTGATCGAAGCGATAGCTGCGACGTCCACGCCGGCAGCTGCCAAACCGTCGGCAAAACCCGCAAGATACCGGGCCAGATCGGCCAACTCGCCATTTCCAACATGCGCCAGAACGCGGGTTACATCGGCGTGCGCGATGAACAAGCGGGGGACGAGTTTGCGGGCTCGGCAGTTTTCAACGATCGACAGATAATAGTGCACCGTTGCGCCGACACCGAGGCCTCCGATGATTCCAAGGCTTCGCGGCTCGTTCGACTTGTTCATATCGGGAGGTTTCCACAGATCATTCAACAGCGGAAGCATAGCAGATGGTTTTGCGATGTCTGCATCTCGCGCGCTTCTCAGACCATGCGTGATGCCTCACTTGAGGTCAGCCGACATCGGCCAACTGTCTCCGCTCGATGGTGGCACGAGTTCAAGGCGTTGCTTCAGGTCGCGTGAGCAGGAGCGCTTCCTCCCCCGATGGGAGGATACAAGGGCTGCTGCCGCGACAATCCAGGCCCTGGGATGGCAGCTTGGAAATTTCAGAGGCCACGCCGATGAAGTGAGTGGATGCGATAAAAGCGCTGTTGGCACGTTTGAGACATGCCCACCAGCGCGAAAACGCTTGTCGGCGAAAACCGGAGGGGCTCGGCGCGCCGGTTACGCCAGGCCGAGCGGCAATATCGCCGGCATCACGCTCCGCCGAGAGATCAGATCGCGTCGCAGGCTTCCTTTTGGAAGCCATCGCGATGCCTACATCATCGCTGACGGCGACGACGTATCCATGGCGGCCTGACGGGAAGCGTCATTCGACGGATGGCCCCCGAAAAAGCCTAGGGCGCATATCAGGGCAACGAGCACAATGGTTGTTTTCATCTTAATTTCTCTGGTTTCAATGCCCCATTTTTTAAGCGAGACGGTTTAATGCGCGGTTGAGGCGCTCCTGTTCGCAAGACCGATCTGGCGAGGCGGTGAATGGCGGGTAAATCAGCGAGGCGATATCTTGAGTTGACGGCGGTATCGGCCTGCGCGGGGCCTCCCGTCCCGTCCGCGCCGGCGAGCTCGTTGAACGAACAGGGCCATGTCCGGGTTTGGCACCTCACGCCTTGCGCGATGCCTGACTTGAGTGAGTATTGTGATCCACAAAACTGTGATCCACTAACTGATATCGGCGAGCGTCGCTGTTGGCTCAGCCGTAATCCCTCGCCTTGAGACCACCAGACGGCGCGAGACGCCAGACGATGCGCTGGTTTTCCTTCCCTGCCGATTGCAATCCGCGCCGTTTCGGGGAACTGTATCGCCAGCGACAACACCACAAACGGAAACCCACGCCATGGCCTTTTCGCTTTACGACGCCTCCGTTGCAAATTATCTGCAGATTCTCGGCGCGGTCGGTGGCCTCCTCGAGAAAAGTCTCGCCCATTTCCGGGAAAAGGGCGTCGATCCGGCCGAAGTGGTCGAGACGCGCCTTGCGCCGGACATGCTGCCGTTCCGTTTCCAGATCGTCTCGGTCGCGCATCATTCGCGCGGTGCGATGCAGGCGGCGAGCAACGGCGTGTTCGTCCCGCCATCGGGCAAACCCGACCTCGACTATGCCGGCCTTCAGGACCTGGTGACGGAGGCACGCAATGAGCTCTCGGCCCTGACGCCTGAGGCCGTCAACGCACTTGTCGGCCGCGACGTCACCTTCAAGGTCGGCGAGCGCGCGCTTCCGTTCACGGCGGAAGGCTTCCTGATGTCGTTCTCGCTGCCGAACTTCTTTTTCCATGCAACCACGGCCTACGACATTCTCCGTCACAAGGGCGCCCCGCTTGGAAAACGCGACTTCATGGGCCGGCTGAAATTGAAGGCATAAAAGAGAGCCGCCACCGGCCACGCCGTTGGCGCTTGTCGGACCTGCCAGGGCGTTGACGTGTCAGTTCTACCGACGCGATAGTATTTTGCAGAGAACAACATTGGAGTGGCCCTCCGGCCACCCTTCAAATTCGGCCATGCGCTTGAAGCCGGCCTTTTCGTACATTTCAGGGGCTTGAAAGTCATAGCTCGCGACCCAGATCCGCTCAACACCGCGGCTGCGAGCCTCAACGACGAAGGCATTCAACAATGCGCGCGCGTAACCGCGTCCCCGATATGCCCTGTCGATCCACATCTGCTTGAGTTCAGACGTGCCTGCCCACGTATAGCCAGCAATGACGCCGATCAGCTGTCCCGCCTCGTCGCGGATTACAAAGCCGAGGCCTTGGCCATCATGGCGTCCGGTTGCATCACTATTGTGTTCGTAGAGGCGATCTTCGATTGCGTCGAGCTCATTTGGAGAAAGGTCGTGCCGGGATTCTATGTGAAGGGTCATGTCGTGCGTCCAGGACTGCAGTAATATCGCCTTTGTTGGCGACATCTTTGACTAACCGATAATCGATAACGTCACTATTGGCACGTTTGGGAAATCGGCTAGTTGGCGCAAGTTAATGTGTGAGGTCTCCGGATATTGTTTGGTAAAGCGAGGGACACCGAAGTGAGGGTATGCAAGTCGCGTGCGAATGGTCCATCGACGCCATGGATTTGGCGAAACGACCGGAGCCAAGCCCTGGTCGCGGCCGAGAGCCGCCAATCCAGATAGCAAACCGAGCGCGCTAACGCGTGCCGACCTTCTCCCACAGCCAGCGCGCCACCGCATCGGGTGACGAGGCGCCATCGCCGCCGGCGGCGCGCAGATTGGCTTCACGCATCGCGGCGATGTCGATCTTGCCGAGCAGCGGCGAAAGCGCCGCGCGCAATGCCTGATCGCCGGCGCGTTTTGGCGCCAGCAGCACCATGGCGTCGTAGGGCGGAATCGCGTGTTTGGGATCATCCAGCACCACCAGGTCGTATTTCGCGATCAGCCCGTCGCTGGTATAGCCCGCGATCACATCGACCTCGCCGGAGGCGACCGCCGCATACATGAAGTCCGGCTGCATCTGCCGCTGCGTGCGGAATTTAAGTCCATAGGAGTCTCGCAGCCCGGCCCATTCCGGCCGCGAGAAGAATTCGTAATCGGCCGCCATCGACATCGTTCCCGCATGCGAGGCGAGATCGGCGATCGAACGGATCCCGAGCGCTTCGGCGCGCTTGCGCGGCATCACCAGCGCGTAGGCATTTTCAAAACCGAGATCGCCGAGCAAGGTGATGTTCTGCTTCGCCAGCGTCGTTTTCAGTTCGTCGAGCAATTGCTGACGCGGCTTGATATCGCCGTGGTGGAACTGGTTGGCCCACAGCGTGCCGGAATAATCGACATAGACGTCGATATCATCAGACGCCAGCGCGTCGAAGATGACGTTGGAGCCGAGGCCCTCGCGCGAACTGGCCGACAATCCCGCCGCCCGCAGCCGCTGCGCGATCAGCGCCGACAACACATATTGCTCGGCAAAGGTTTTGGCGCCGACAATGTAGCTCGCTTGCGAGCGCGCCATTGATGGCACCAGGGTCGCGGCGACCAGCGCCGCGATGCCGATGCCGCCAAGCGCCGCGCGCACGCGGCTGCGCTGGCGGATGCCGGTTTCGATCAGGGCCAGCAATTGATCGACCGCGAGCGCCAGCACGGCGGCAGCGAGGCAGCCGAACAGCACGAACACCCAGTTCTGGGTCTGCAGCCCCGCAAAGATGTAATTGCCGAGGCTGGTCTGCCCGATCGGGGTCGACAGCGTGGCGGTGCCGATCACCCACACCGCCGCGGTGCGGATGCCGGCCATCATGACAGGCAGCGCCAGCGGCAATTCCACTGATAGGAGCGATTGGCGCTCGGTCATGCCGACGCCCTGCGCCGCCTCCAGGATCGCGGGCTCGACGCCCTGCAGGCCGGTGATGGTGTTGCGCAGCACCGGCAGCATCGAATAGAGCGCCAGCGCCAGCACCGCCGGCAGGAATCCGAATGCCGAGAAGCCGAAGCCGAACCATGACAGCGACAACGCCGCCAGCGCCAGCAGCAGCGGATAGAACAGCGCCAATAGCGCGAGGCCCGGCACCGTCTGCACGATGCTGGCAAGCCCCAGCAGCGCGCCGCGCATCACCGGGCGGTGGCGCGCCACGATCGCCAAGGGGAGGCTGACGGCAAGGCCGAGCGCCAGCGCGGTGACGCTGACGCGGACATGATTGCCGAGATAATCCGGCAGATGGCCGAGGGCTTCGCTCCAGCGGGGATCAGCGAAAAAACTCATGCCGCGCCGTCCCGCGGCAGCAGCACCTTTAGCCGCTCCGCCTGCCGCCGGGGCGTGCGCAGGAGTTCACCGACGTAGGCGTCGTCGCTCCCGGAAAGCTCGGTCGGCGTGCCCTGTGCCAGCAGCCGTCCGGCGCGCATGACAGCGATGCGGTCGGCGAGCAGGATGGCCTCGGTCATGTCGTGGGTGATCATGACGGTGGTCAGGCCGAGCTTGTCGTGCAGCGCGCGGTAGTCGTCGCCGAGCGCATCGCGGGTGAGGGGATCGAGCGCGCCGAACGGCTCATCCATCAGCACGATCCGCGGCTTTGCCGCCAGCGCGCGGGCGACGCCGACGCGCTGGCGCTGGCCGCCCGAGAGCTCATGCGGAAACCGATCGGCGTGCCGGGCACGGTCGAGCCGCACCAGGTCGAGCAACTCATCCACCCGTGAGGCGATCTCCGCCGGAGGTGTACCCAGCAGTTTCGGCGTGATCCCGATATTGGCAGCGACGCTCATATGCGGAAACAGCCCGCCGCTCTGGAACACATAGCCGATGCGGCGGCGCAACGGAATCGGATCGAGCTTGCGCACGTCCTCGCCTTCGACGGTGATGCTGCCGCAATCCGCCTCGATCAGCCGGTTCGCCAGCCGCAGCAGCGTGGTCTTGCCCGAGCCGGAGCCGCCGACGATGGCCAGGAATTCGCCCGCGGCGACGTCGAGCGAAACATCATCCACGGCCAGGACGCGTTCCGCGCCGCGGCCGCCGTCAAAGCTCTTGCCGACATGCGCGAACGCGATCAGTGGCGGGGCGGCGGTCATGCCGTGGGACTATCACACCGGCTCCAACCCACCAAGCCGGGCGGCTCTTGCCTGCGGCACGCTATCGGTTGAATTGTCGGGGCGATGGCGCTAATCCACACGCCACAAGACAACAGGGTGGGGAAGCGCGCGTGCAGGCAGGTGAGACCGCGGGAGCGACGGCGGTCGCGCTTGACGACGCGACCGTGGCGTTCCGGCTGGCCGACGCACGGGTCTATACCGCGGTCGAGCAGGCCCGGCTCCGGGTCGAGCATGGCGAATTCGTCGCCATTGTCGGGCCCACCGGATGCGGAAAGTCGACGCTGCTCAATGTCGCCGCCGGCCTGCTCAGGCTGGCTGCGGGAACGGTGCGGATTTTCGACCGGCCCTTGACCGGGCTCAATCGCGAGGCCGGCTATCTGTTCCAGGCCGATGCGCTGTTTCCATGGAAGACGGCGATCGACAATGTCGCCATCGGGCTCGAGATCGCCGGTGCGCCGCGCGCGCTGGCGCTGGAGCGCGCGCAGGGCTGGCTCAAATCGGTGGGTCTCGGCGCGTTCGGCGGCCGCTATCCGCACATGCTGTCCGGCGGTCAGCGCAAGCGCGTCGGGCTCGCGCAAGTGCTGATCCGCGATCCCAAGATATTGCTGATGGACGAGCCGTTCGGGCCGCTCGACGCCCAGACCCGGCAGATCATGGGCAACCTGCTGCTGGAACTCTGGAACGCCGATCGCAAGGCGGTGCTGTTCGTCACCCACGATCTCGAGGAGGCGATCGCGCTGGCCGACCGCGTCGTGATCATGTCGGCGGGCCCAGGCGCGCGCATCATCGGCGACTGGCGGGTGCCCCTGGCGCGGCCGCGCGACATTTCGGAAGTCCGCATGGAGAAGGATTTTCATGCGCTGCATCGCGAGATATGGAGTGTTCTCAAGGCTGAGGTGTTAAAGGGATACGCGCAATCGTCGTAAGCGGCCGGAGCCGGATGATTTGTCCCGATGCCGGGATTGCGCGGAAACCGCCAACAAGATCATAGGGAGATGTCATGCTTTTACGTGGTTCGATCGTCGCGGGCGCCCTGGCGCTGGCCCTGTCCTGCGGGACCCATGAAGCCAGTGCGCAAGGCGCGTTCACGCTGTCGTCGCCGAGCTTCAAGGACGGCGAGCGGCTGGCGGTGAAAAACGCCGGCAACAACAAGTCCAACCCGAATTGCGTCGGCGAGAACATATCGCCGGCGTTGTCCTGGGCGAACCCGCCGGAAGGCACCAAAAGCTTCGCGATGCTGATGTTCGATCCGGAAGGCCGTCCGCCCGGCGGCGTCAGCCACTGGGTGGCCTATGGCATTCCGGCTTCGGTCACCGGTTTTGCCGAAGGCGAGGTATCCAAGGCCAGCGACAAATATGTCGGCGGCCAGAGCCTGATGAAGCTGTCGAACTATTTTGGGCCCTGTACGCCGCCCGGCGCGCCGCACCATTACATCTTCACGCTGATCGCTACCGACCTGGAGCCGACAGCGCTGAAGGAAGGCATGACGCGCGACGAGGTCATCAAGGCGCTCGACGGCCACGCCAAGGGCGCGACGGGTTTGATCGGCACGTTCTCGAAACCGTGAGGGGGAGGCGTGCAGGACACTGTCTCCTTGCAGATTGCTTGAAGAACTTTCTAACGTCGTCCCTGCGAAAGCAGGGACCCGCCCGCCGTGTCCTATTGTTTGGACGAGGATGTAGAGATCTTCCGTAACAATAGGCGCCGATGGTTATGGGTCCCGGCGTTCGCCGGGACGACCCGGAGATGATTTGTCACCATGTCTCGATTAACGCTTGTCGCCTGTCAGCTCCTGGTCGCCATCGTTGCCCTGGCGCTATGGCAGGTGCTCGCCACCGTGCCGGTGTTCGGCCGCATCCTGCTGCCGCCGTTTTTCTTTTCCAATCCGGTCGACGTCGGCAGCCAGATCGTCGACTGGTTTGTGCGTGGCGTGATCTGGAAACATCTTTTGATCACGCTGTGGGAATCGATTCTCGCTTTCGTGATCGGCTCGCTGGCCGGCGTCGCCATCGGCTTCTGGTTCGCGCGCCAGCCGCGCGTGGCGGCGATCTTCGATCCCTATGTGAAGATGGCCAACGCGTTGCCGCGCGTGGTGCTGGCGCCGATCTTCACGCTGTGGCTCGGGCTCGGCATCTGGTCCAAGGTCGCGCTCGGCGTCACGCTGGTGTTCTTCATCGTGTTTTTCAATGTCTATCAGGGCGTCAAGGAAGTCAGCGCCACGGTGCTTGATAATGGCCGCATGCTTGGCATGAACGAACGGCAATTGACGCGGCACGTCTACTGGCCGTCGGCGTTGTCGTGGATGTTCTCCTCGCTGCACACTTCGGTCGGCTTCGCCGTGGTCGGCGCGGTGGTCGGCGAGTATCTCGGCTCCGCGGCAGGCCTCGGTTATCTGATCCAGCAGGCCGAAGGCGTATTCGACATCGCCGGCGTATTCGCCGGCATGTTCGTGCTGTCGGTCTTTGTCATCCTGATCGATCTGGCGGTGACAATGGTCGAGCGGCGGCTTCTGGTCTGGCGGCCAACGGCTGCGGAAGGGCGGGGCTAGATTGAAAGCCAAGGATGCAAAAGCTTCCGCGATTGCCTCTCGCTGCCAACAGACCCGTTTGCGCCCATGACAGAAGGCCGGAATCGCGGAAACACGGTTTATTGCAGCCCAGCTAGTTCCCATGCTTGAGCAGCTTCTCCGCTTCTTCGATTTCGGGGAGATCTTGCGCCGTATCGAAATCGACGAGGGCTGGCGCTAGCACCTCGGACGCGGCCGCCGCTCGGCCATCTGTGATGTAAAGGCGCGCAAGTCCAAGCGCGCCGCGCAACTCGAAAGTCTTCGTCTGTTGGCTTCGAGCGATTTCCAGGGCTCTATTGAAGGCAGCTTCGGCGGCGGAAACGTTCGGCGGGTCACTACGCAACAAAAGCTCACCACGGACACGATGCAGTTCGGCATCCAGCCAATGCTGGCCGGTTCGTTCCGCCCAGCCGATCAACTCTCTTAAAATTTCCAGCGCAGTCTCGAGTTGCCCTGCCTCTGCGTTCGCCACGGCAACCTGCATCCCCCAAAATGGTTCACAAAGGTAGCAGTCATGTTCGTGAAGCAATGCCCAGCCTCGACGCATTTCCGCGAGTCCTCCCATTCGGTCGCCGGCATGCCACTTTGCCAAGCCGTCCAGGTGCGTGCCGGCGGCTGCATACAGCGGCATCGTGTGCTCGCGGGCGAGGGAAAGGATCGCCTCTGTTTGTTGCAACATGCGAGGATGCACCCCGCATAGTCCGTCGAAAACGGCCTTGTGAACCAGCGCATTGACTTGAGCAAGCGCGCGCTTTTCGCCCGGAGCACTCACCGCTTCCTCGGCGAGCCGGCGCGATCGATCAATCTTTCCAAGCGGCCAAAGCACCAGAGCAAGAAAGCGGATGATGACGGACGGCAGGTCCAGCGTCGTCGCCTTGAAGGTCGCGGGATCCGGCTCGGCAGCATAGATCGCGAGTGCTTGCTCAAGGTGCACTCTCGCGTTCAAGTAATCGCCGCCGAACCAGCAGGTCACCCCGCTTGTCCAGTGCGCAACGACCGCGGCGACCGGCGATTCCGGTCGCCGGTTGGCGGCGCTCATTATTGCCTCCGCCAAATCCCGCATCGGTGCGATCTCGCCGTGATTCAAGCTGGCATTGAACAGGCCCGAATTGATCGGCGCCAGTTCAACCGGATCATTGATGTCAGCCGCGAACTGTCGGGCGCGCGTCCACGCGGCCACCGTTTCGGGGGCGCTGTACCCCAGGCTGCCCCGCAGCGCGCGACCATATGCGATTTGAAGATGGAGGCGGTTCATTTGCCCGCCCGGCTCATCAGGCAGCGCATCGGCGATGGCAACCGCCTTGCCAAGATGTGCGATTGCCTCGGAATATGCCGAGCGCTTCAACGCCTGCAGCCCCGCCTTGCGCCACCACTCGAGCGCTGCCTCGCTCAGCCCCGCTTCGGTGAAGTGGTATGCCACGACTTCCGGCTCAGTCTCGGCGATGACTGGAAACTGATCGCGCAGGACGTCGCCAATGTGCTTATGAAGCAGATGCCGGCGGCTCTTGAGCAGGCTCTCGTAAGCCGCTTCCTGAACCAACGCATGCTTGAAGCTATAGCTCGCGTCCGGCGGCGTCCCGCGGCGCAATAGCAATTCGGCCTCTTCGAGCTGCCCCAGTGCGGCGTTCAGCGCCAGATCATCCCGCCCCGCCACACATCGCAGCAGCGTATATGAGAAGTCGCGGCCAATGGCAGCGCCTATCTGTGCCACCTCCTTGACCGGCGCCAGCCGGTCGAGCCGTGCCATGAGCGAGTCCTGCAGCGTCGCGGGAATGGCGAGCGGTGGCAGCGGACTATCGAGGCGATAGCGCCCGGTATCTTTGACGAGCAGTCCGGACTCCAGCACTGTCTTGGTCAACTCCTCGACGAATAGCGGGATACCATCGGTCCTGTCGATGATCTGCGTCATCATTTCGCCTGGCAGCTCCCGGCCGACAGTTACCTGCTCGACCAGAGCGCGCGTGTCCTGCCGGTCGAGCCGATCGAGCCGCAGCAGACTGACGTTGGCAAGGCCGGTCCACGGCGGTTCGAACTCGGGCCGGAATGTCAGGAGCACGAGGATAGGAAGTCCCCTGATGCGATCGACCGTGAGGTCGAACAGCTCGAGCGTCGTTGCATCAGCCCAATGCATATCTTCGCAGACGATCAGCACCGGTTGCTGCCGCGCCAGGCCCTCAAGCTGGTCGAGAAGGGTAGCAAATGTCTGTCGCCGCTGCTGCACCGGACTCAAGCCGAGCGGCGGATAGCGGTCGCCGGTTGTAATAGAAAGCAGCGCGGCAATGAGCGGCGTCGCTGTAGCCACCTGCTGCGTACCAAGCGCCAGCATTGCCTCGAGCTTGTCGAGCTTTTGCCCGGGGGTGTCCTGTGACCTGATGCCGGCAGCGCGCTCGAGCTGAGCGACGAAGGGATGAAGCGCACTGTTGGTGTGGTAGGGCGAGCACTGATAGCGCACCCGGCGGTGCGATCCCAACGCGAGGCTCTCGGAGAGCGTTGCCACGATACGCGATTTGCCGATCCCTGCCTCGCCGGAAATCAACACAACCTGGCCTTGGCCCTGCCACGCCAGCTGCTGGCGCGAGAGCGCGAATGCGATCTCTGCCTTGCGGCCGACAAAGCCCATCGAGCGCGCGGCGGTGCGCACCGCCTCGAAGCGACTCTCCGATGCGGCTGCAGCTTCGACCGCCCAGACCTCGATGGGTTCGGAGATGCCCTTGACCTCGCGGCGGCCGAGGTTGCGAAAATTGAACAAATCGCCAAGCAGCCCGCGCGTCGAAGCCGCAACGACAACCGCCCCCGGCTCCGCCAGGCTCTGGAGCCGGGCGGCGACGTTCGGTGTATCGCCGACCATTGCCTGCTCCTCTGATGCGCCTCCGCTGATGAGGTCGCCTATCACCACAAGCCCGGTCGCGATGGCGATCCGCACCTCAACCCTTTCTTCCGAGCGTGTTTCGAGCGGCCTTACTGCGGCGATGATGTCGAGCCCCGCTCGCACTGCGCGCTCCGCGTCATCCTCATGTGCGCGGGGATAGCCGAAATAGGCGAGTATTCCATCGCCCACAAACCTGGCGATAATGCCGTCATAAGTGGCAATCACCCTCGCGCAGGCGGCCCGATAGGAACGGATCACTTCCCACATGTCTTCGGGATCGAGACGCGCGGAGAGCGCAGTCGAGCCTACCAGATCGCAGAACATGACGGTGAGGTGGCGTCGCTCGGCATCATGTCGACGAGCCGGCTCGGCGACCAATTCGGCTTGATCGAGTTCGGCGACAACGCGCAGCATTTTACGACGATGGCCGAGCAGGACCCCGAGCCTATCGAAATCCTGGTCCGTTAGTTCGGGAAGGACACTAAGATCGATTCCGTTCTCGGCAAAACGCAGCGCGTATTGTCCAAGCCCAAGCTTCTCGAGCCAGTCCGCTATCTGCTGCATAGGCTCCACCGATCGTGTGGTTGGCGGCTACCAGTTTTTGGACCAAGGCAATAGAAACGTTATCCCAATATTTCCCGGAGAGCACGTGTTGTTTGCGGCACACAAGCGGACGTTCCTTCTCGCTCTGCGCGTCATGTGATCCGGTATTGATTTACTCGCGGGACGCTAACGGACGCCCGTGAATTACCGGTGGTGACAATCCCTATGGATCGAGATCAGCGATACCGACAACCAAGCCTCCACCTCCGGTTAGTTAGCCGGGGTTGTGTTAAACCTCCACGCGTTGATAATTCGTGAATTGAATTTGCAGCTGATCGGATCATGCTGCCTTAGTCGATCCGTTCGCGTGTGACCGAATTCGACATCGAGATAACGGATGCCACTTACGCATCACGGCGCTACGCTACAGGTCTCGCCGCTCCGCGATTTGCAACGCACGCAACGGTTCGAGCCGAGCTGACGCGGTTCAAAAAAAGTATTAGTGCAAAACGGTATTAGTTAGCCTCACCTTGATATCTTTTCCACGACACGTCAGTGCCGCAGCCTGAATCCGCTGCCGCCGGTGCGACACCCTCGATGAGCTGCTCATCGAAGTTTCAGGCTCAGCACGCAAAGTACCGTAGTTTGTCGGGTGTCTGCGGCCTCGCGACGCCGCGATGGACCTATGTCTCGATCTCGGGAAGGGAGAGACATGATGAAGCGGTCACTATTTTTTTGCCTGGCGGCTGCCGCGAGTTTCGTCGTCACAGGGCTGGTTGTCTGGTTTGTTCGGAATGCCGATCCGCATTTGAAAACGGCGGATGCCAAAACATCAACCGCCGCGCCATCCAGCGCCGTAACTCCCGAGCGCCTCAAAGCCGCCCACGCCGCTAACCAAACGACGACGAGGATACTTGCACTGGAGAAGACGAGACGTCTCGCTTTCTGGACCTTCGTACTGAAAAGTAAAAAGCAGGCTTGTAACGTCGTTGTCCGGGCCATGTATCAAGGCCGCACGGAATCAGGGATCGATAGCTGGAGCATTGGTTGTCAGGACGGTAACGAATATTCGATAAGTATTGACCCCGACGGGCAGGGTTCGGTTTGCAATCGAAACACTTTCGCCTGAAGTGCCGAATAGCGTCTGTTCAATGAGGGGCGTCTCAGCGCCCGGCGGCAGGCGCCGCTGGGAAGCCGGATGAAGCGAAGCGCAATCCGGGATTTCGATTCCGCTTCGCGATCCCGGATTTCGCGGAATTTATCATCGGGCGCATTCGCGCGACCTGTTGGCTTCATCCAGGCTACCCGCCGGCTGAGGATTAATTCCCCGGCATGACGGCTTGCGCGGTCAGGACGATTTGTTGTGATTTCTCAGGCTGATTTGGGTCGTCCAGTCCTGTTTGCAAAAATATTTCGCTTCACCCGTCGGGCAAATCATCTCTACAAATTCGCGCCATCCCGTCCCACAGAGGGGCGTATCGCGATCGTCACGGACGCGGGGTGGGATGCGGTGGACGCGGCAGCGTCTTGCGTGCGAGGAGATCGCAGGGCGGGTTCTTTTGAATCTGTGAGCGATCAACAGCGCGCGGACGAGAGATGCTAGCTGCGTACGGCGAAGTCGTGTGGTCCTGACGCCCCGACGCTGGCGTCAAGTTCGCGGATGTTGTGTCGGCCCTACCGGGCCCGGACAAAACGTCAGTCCGCGGGCGACGGTGGCAAAAGAGCCCGGTCACCGGGGAGAGTACGAAGGAACCCGTTAAAACCATTGCGTGCGGGAATGCCGGGCGATTCCGGTGTACTCGTTGTTGCTCGTGTGCGTTCTACCACTAAAAGTGCACACGAGACCGCGGGTGCAGCGGGCACCCGGCATTCCCCACGCCCTCTTTGGGCGGGAGATAAAGGCAAACCTCGGGCGCAGTACGCCGCGAGGACGAAGTCATGCGCGAAACTATATCAACGTCATTGCGAGGAGCAACGCGACGAAGCAATCCATACTTTCTTTACGTGGCGAGATGGATTGCTTCGTCGCGTTGCTCCTCGCAATGACGGCTCTGGAATTCAGGCGCCTGCGGTGGGGTCTCGATGGCGATGGCCTTGAACGGGCGGCCGTCCGGCCTGATGCTGCTGTGCGCTGTGCCCTTGGGGATGCCCTGCAGGCGGATGCCATGTCGCCGGGCAGCCATTGGCCAGTGGTCCCTAAGTCGCCTTCTCAAGGCGCGCGCGCTGCTCTATCGTAGGTCCAACTGAAAGCCTGGAGGAAACCATGAGGACGATTTTTGGCAGGTTAGCCGGGACGCTGTTGGCGCTGTTCCTGATGTCCGGCGTCGCGGCGGCGCAAAGCAAGATCACCGTCGCCGTCGGCGGCGGCGCCTGCCTGTGCTATCTGCCGACCGTGCTCGCCAAGCAACTTGGCGAATTCGACAAGGCGGGGCTTGCGGTCGAACTGGTCGATCTGAAGGGCGGCTCCGACGCGCTCAAGGCCGTGCTCGGCGGCAGCGCCGACGTGGTCTCCGGCTATTTCGACCACTGCGTCAACCTCGCCGCCAAGAAGCAGGAGTTGCAGTCGTTCGTGGTCTACGACCGGTACCCGGGGCTGGTGCTGGTGGTGTCGCCCTCGCACAATGCCGAGATCAAATCGATCAAGGATCTCGCCGGCAAGAAAGTTGGCGTCAGCGCGCCCGGTTCCTCGACCGATTTCTTTCTCAAATATCTCTTGAAGAAAAACGGCCTCGATCCGACCAGCGCGTCCGTGATCGGCGTCGGCCTTGGCGCCACCGCGGTCGCGGCGATGGAGCAGGGACAGATCGACGCGGCTGTCATGCTCGACCCGTCGGTGACCGTGTTGCAGGGCAGTCATCCGGACCTGCGCATCCTCAGCGATACCCGCACCCAGAAGGATACGCTCGATGTGTTCGGCGGCGAATATCCGGGTGGAGCGCTTTACAGCACCACCGCATGGGTCGCTTCGCACGAGAAGGACGTGCAGGCGCTGACCACCGCGATCGTCAATACGCTCGCCTGGATTCATTCGCATTCGCCGGAAGACATCATGGAAAAGATGCCGCCGGAAATCGTCGGCAAGAACAAGGAGCTTTATCTCGCCGCGCTGAAGAACACGATCCCGATGTATTCGGAAACCGGCAAGATGGATCCGAAGGGCGCCGACGCGGTGCTGGCGGTGTTCAGCGAGAGCTCGCCGGAAGTGGCGAAGGCCAATATCGACGTCAGCAAGACCTTCACCAACAAATATGTCGAGCAGGTCAAGAAGACCACGGGGATGAATGCCAAATAGATCGACGCGCTGATGGCGCCGGTTGCCATCCACCGGATCACGCAGCTCGATCTGCAGGTTCGTCCGCAGCGCTGGCTGTTCGCCGAGGAAAAGCGCACCGAAATCGATGCCCATTTCGCGGTCAAACAGCGCGAGAAGCCGATCTGGAACGGGCGCATCCTGCTCGGCCAAGACCCTGAGTTTGACGGGGACCGCTTCAGCGCCGGTTATTTCGAGGCCGATTTCGCCAGCTTCCTGGCGTGGCGCGACTGGGGTTTTCCCGACACCGCGGTGTTCAATGGTTTCGGGATGGGCGCGCTGCGCTGCGCCGACGGCGGCTTCATATTGGGTGAGATGGGCCAGCATACCGCGAACGCCGGACGGATCTACTTTCCGTCGGGCACGCCCGACCTCGACGATATCAGCGCGGGCGCGGTCGATATGTCAGGCAGCGTCGCCCGCGAAGTCGAGGAGGAAACCGGGCTGACGCCGGCCGATTACCGGGCCAGCCCGCATTGGGATTGCGTTGTCGTCGGCGCTGCGATCGCCATGATAAGGATATTGCAGGTCGATGTTTCCAGCGAAGCGCTGCGCGCCAGGATCGAGGCCAATCTCGCCCGCCAGCAACAGCCTGAACTTTCCGCGATCCACATCGTTCATGATAGGCACGATCTCACCGCGGCGATGCCGCGTTTCGTTACCGCCTTCCTCGAGGCGCAGCCGGGCACCTAGAGCATGATCCGGAAAAGTGGGAACCGGTTTTCCCTCGCGACAAACGCGAAGCGTTTGCGCGGAGATCATGCTCAAACAAAGAGATGAGATCATGATCCGATTCAAACTAATCGGATCATGATCTAACAGAAAGGGCGTCGTTGGTCATGAGCAAGAAACCCTCGCCATCTCTCGCGGTCGAGCTGAAACCTTTTGTCGCGCCGTTCCGTTTCGACGGATCGGGCAAGTTCCATCTCAAATCGCACAAGACCAATGAGAAGGGCGGCCTCGACAAGGACAAGGCCGAAAAGATCCTCGAAGCCAATCGCAAACGCCTGAGCGATTTCCAGGAAAAACTCTATGCGCAGGATCGCTGGTCGCTGCTGCTGATCTTTCAGGGCATGGATGCGGCCGGCAAGGACAGCGCCATCAAGAGCATATTCGAGGGCGTCAATCCGCAGGGCTGCGAGGTCTATTCGTTCAAGCAGCCGACCTCCCACGAACTCGATCATGATTTCCTGTGGCGCAGCATGATCGCGCTGCCGGAGCGCGGTCGCATCGGCATCTTCAATCGCTCCTATTACGAGGAATGCCTGGTGACGCGGGTGCATCCGGAGATCCTCGCCAAGGAGAAGATCCCGCCGCAGCTCGTGACCAAGAATATCTGGCGCGAGCGTTTCGAGGACATCTCCGCCGTCGAACGCTACCTCGCGCGCAACGGCACCATCATCCTGAAGTTCTTCCTCAATGTGTCGAAGGAAGAGCAGCGCAAGCGGTTTCTCGAACGGCTGGAGGAGCCGGCGAAGAACTGGAAGTTCTCGATGGGCGACATTACCGAGCGTGCGCTCTGGACGCGATATCAGGCGGTGTATCAGGAGATCGTCAGGCACACCTCGACCGCGCTGGCGCCATGGTACGTGGTGCCGGCCGACCACAAATGGTTCGCGCGGGTGGTGATCGGATCCACCATCGTCGGCGCGCTCGAAAAGCTCGACCTGAAATTCCCCAAGGTCGACAAGGGCTCGCGCGAGGACTTCAAACTGGTGCGCGATGCGCTGCTGGCAGAAGACAAGGGGGGAGGCAAGAAAGCGGCGGCCGGAAAGCCGGCGAAGGCGCCGTAGCGCTGGCGAAGGCGCGCTTGCATGATGCCCGACGTTATTCGACTAGCCGGCTCGGCGGGCGCGCTAGCGACCCGCCACCCTCTGACCGGTTTCAGAACCGGGCCGCCGCTTCCTTGCCGCCGGAGGCCTGTTCCAGCGGAACTGCTTCCGCCGCGGCGCCGGCGATACCGCCGGGCGCCGGGGTCGCATCCAGTGCCTCCTGGTCGCCGAGTTCGAGCTGCTGGCTGGCGACAATTTTCCGCCAGACCCGCAGGATACTTTGCTGGGTTTCCAGGGCGATGAAGCAATGGCCCTCGCGATCGAAGCCGCAGAATTTCGCGCTCGCGTCGCCGGACACGCGGCTGAATGCCTGGTTGATGATGTCGAGGCAGGCCATGACCTGGGCCACGTTCTGCAGGCGGGTATGATGGGCGATGTCGAGCAGGCGAAACGCCTCGATATTGGGTTGCCCGAAGATCGCGCCCTGCCGGCCAAATTCAAAGAGCACGTTGACGGCGGGCAGCACGCCCTGAATTTGCGACAGAATGGCCGCGACGTCATCTTCGCTGCAGGCGGCCAGATGCTCGCGGTGACGCTCCGCGTCATCCGCGGACAGAGGTTGCTGACCGAGCGAAGTCATCACCTCCCGTTCGATCCAGCGCCGTACATCCGGTGGCGCGGTCCGGATTTGCTCCGAACTCAATGTTATTCCAACCATGACGGTATCTCCTTGGCTGGTTTCCTGTGGCACCGTTCCACCGCCTTGATGTTGATGCGGATCAATCCGCTTCCGGGTGCCGTGTCAGCCGGGTTCGCGTGGAATCCACCGGTCGCTGGATTTTTGATATTTTCGCTTCACCGCCGCCCAGGCGACCCGATGCGCCGTGCGTTCGCGTTGTTCGGGGCCGCGTGCGGCGTATTCCACCCAGGCATTGTTGAAGGCGCTTCGATAGATCTCCAGCGCATGCTGCGGCAAATGCGCCTGTACCGATGGGGGCAGGTCTTCGACGGACACGTAAGGCAAACGACGACGCTCCGTGTTGTGTGCGGGGCCGGCGTCATGCCGGACGCTGTAAATTGCGTAATCCACCCGCGATCAAGCAAATTGATCCAGAGCAAGCCTTTGATCCAGAGCAAGCCTTGGCGACCCCCGCCTGTTAGGAATTTTGCGACCGTTACGACCTTCGTCCGGTCGCGCCGTAACTTTGCAATTTGCGATTTGACCGGAGAATGAAATGGAGCGTAACTCATCGTCACGAAAGCAGAGCGTCGCCGTCGGCTATATCTTTGCGGCCAGCATTGGCATGCTGCTGCTGCAATGGGTGTTGGCGACCTACAACACGGTCGACACGATTCCCTTCAGCGAATTCGAACGGCTCGTCGCGGAGGGCAACGTCAGCGAGGTATCGGTCGGCCAGGATGCCATCCAGGGCAAATTGAAGAACAAGCTGGCGAGCGGGAAGCAGGCCTTCGTCACCGCCCGCGTCGACGCGGCGCTGGCGGAAAAGCTGGAGGCGAAGGGCGTCGTGGTGACCGGCGTCCCATCGGGCGGGCTGTTCCAGACCATCCTGTCGTGGATCGTGCCCGCATTGATGTTCTACCTGATCTGGATCTTCCTGGGACGCCGTTTGGCCGATCGCCAGGGATTTGGCGGACTGATGTCGATCGGCAAGTCGCGGGCCAAGGTCTACGTCGAAAAGGACACCAAGGTCACGTTCGCCGACGTGGCCGGTGTGGAAGAAGCAAAGTTCGAACTGCAGGAAGTGGTGTCGTTTCTCAAGGACCCGAAGAGCTATGGCCGGCTCGGGGCTCACGTCCCCAAGGGGATTTTGCTGGTCGGGCCCCCGGGTACCGGCAAAACCCTTCTCGCCCGTGCCGTGGCCGGCGAAGCGGGGGTGGCCTTCTTTTCGATTTCCGGCTCCGAATTTGTCGAGATGTTCGTCGGCGTCGGCGCGGCCCGTGTGCGCGATCTGTTCGAGCAGGCGCGCAAGGCGGCGCCCTGCATCATCTTCATCGATGAACTCGATGCGCTTGGGCGCAGCCGCTCCCCCGGGGCATTCGGTGGCTACGATGAAAAAGAGCAGACCCTGAATCAATTGCTCGCCGAGCTTGACGGCTTCGATCCCACCGTCGGTGTCATTTTGCTCGCCGCGACCAACCGGCCTGAAATCCTCGATCCAGCGCTGCTGCGGGCGGGACGGTTCGACCGGCAGGTGCTGGTGGATCGTCCCGACAAGGGCGGTCGCGTCGCCATCCTCAGGGTGCACATCCGCAAGATCAAGATCGGCGGGGATGTCGATCTGGACAAGATCGCGGGACTCACCACCGGCTTCACCGGCGCGGATATTGCCAATTTGATCAATGAGGCTGCGATCGCCGCGACCAGGCGCGGCGGCGAAGAAGTCTGCTTTGACGATTTCACAGTGGCGATCGAGCGGATCGTCGCCGGGATCGAAAAGAAGAGCAGGGTGCTGAGCAAGGAAGAGCGCCGCAGGGTCGCTTATCACGAGATGGGCCATGCGCTGGTCGCCGCGAACTTGCCGGGCGTCGACCCCGTGCAAAAGGTCTCAATCATTCCGCGCGGCGTCGGCGCGCTCGGCTTTACCATGCAGCGACCGACGGAGGATCGGTTCTTGCTGGCGACCAGCGAACTCAGGAACCGGATTGCGGTACTGATGGGCGGCCGTGCCTCCGAGCGGCTGATCTTCGATGGCGACGTTTCGACCGGCGCCGCCGATGACCTGCAGCGGGCGACGGAGATCGCGGTCGAAATGGTCACAAAATACGGCATGGATGCAAAAGTCGGGCAGCGGACCTATGCGCCCCGGCCTCAGACTTTTTTGCCAGCGATGCAGGACACAATCGTCAGCGCCGCGGAGGCGACAGGGCGTGAGATCGATCTGGCCGTGCGCGATCTGGTCGAGGCCGGCGACGCTTCTGCGCGCGCCATCCTCGAAAGGCGCCGAGCCGATCTCGATGCGGGTGTCGAGCTCCTGATCACAAAGGAGGCGCTGACGGCGGAGGAATTTGCGCCGCTGCGTCCGGTTGCCGCGCGAGAGAAGGTGCCGGCGTAGTGATTGATGTCGATCAAATCCATAAACACATAATGATCCTAGTGTATTTGTTTGTTGGAGAGGTTGTCATGCCGCCACGCGTTCGCCGGCGTTGATTGGAATAGTCGAGATGTGGGAGCCGTCGTCATGGGATCTTCGGCGCCGAAAGGAATCCGTTCCGGTGAGCTGAAATCGTTTGCCTCGCTGCGTGCGGAAATGGTCGAGCGAAATATCGCGGGGCGCGGTGTGCGCGACGAACTGGTGCTGGAAGCCATGCGCAAGGTACCGCGCGAAAGCTTCCTCCCCGAAAAGCTTCGCGAATTCGCCTACGAGGATTCGCCGCTCCCGATCGCCGGCGAGCAGACGATTTCCCAGCCCTATATCGTCGCCTTCATGGCCGAAGCCCTGATGCTGAAGGGAGGCGAGAAGGTTCTCGAGATCGGCGCCGGCTCCGGCTACGCTGCCGCAGTGCTCTCGGAAATCGCCGCCGATGTGTACACGGTCGAGCGTCTCGGCCAGCTCGCGGACAAGGCCGCGGCAAAATTGACCGAACTCGGCTACGACAATGTCCATGTCCTGCATGGCGACGGCACCAGAGGGTGGCCCGAGCATGCTCCGTACGATGCCATTGTCGTGGCCGCCGGCGGGCCGCAGGTTCCGGAGTCTCTCAAGGAGCAGCTGAAGATCGGCGGCCGGCTGGTGATTCCGGTCGGCGCGGACCAGCGTAGCCAGGAACTGGTCCGGGTCATCAGGATTTCGGCCAACGAATATCTCAGCGAGGATATCGCCGACGTTCGCTTCGTCCCATTGATCGGGGAGGAGGGGTGGGCGGCCGGCAAGCGCGAGGACCGTGCACCCGGACGCCGGGCGCCGCGGCCGGTTGTTCCTGGCGATGAAATGCTGATCCGACAGCTCTCCGACGCCGCGGAATTGTTCGCCTCGATCGAAACCGTCGATCTCAATCCGCTGATGGAACGGATTGGGTCGGCGCGGATCGTGCTGCTCGGCGAGGCAACCCACGGCACTTCCGAATTCTACAGGATGCGCGAACGGATCACGCGCGATCTGATCATCAAGAAGGGCTTTGGCTTTGTTGCCATCGAGGCGGACTGGCCGGATGCTGCCCGCGTCGATCATTACGTGCGGCACTTCCAGTACCCGCCGTCGGAATGGACCGCATTTGCACGGTTTCCGACCTGGATGTGGCGCAATACCGAGGTGCGCGACTTCGTGAGCTGGCTGCGCAAGCACAATGGTACGGTCGACCGGAACAAGCGCGTCGCGTTTCACGGTCTGGATCTCTACAGCCTCTATGATTCGATTCGATCGGTTCTGAACTATCTCGACGAGGTCGATCCTCAGTCCGCCAAGGTAGCCCGCGAGCGTTACGGTTGCCTGACGCCATGGCAGCGCGATCCCGCGACCTACGGCCATGCCGCATTATCCGGAGCCTATCCGACTTGCGAATCCGACGTGGTGCGCACGCTCACCGATCTCTTGGCGAAGCGCCGTGCCTATGCCGAACACGACGGCGAGCGCTTTCTCGACGCCGAACAGAACGCCCGTCTGGTGGCCAACGCGGAACGCTATTATCGGATCATGTATTATGGCTCGCGCGCGTCATGGAACCTTCGCGACAGTCATATGTTTGAGACGCTGAAGAACCTGCTGGCGTTTCATGGAGCGGACGGCAAGGCGGTGGTCTGGGCGCACAATTCTCACATCGGTAACGCCGGAGCCACCGAGATGGCCGCGCGCGGTGAGCACAATATCGGTCAACTCTGCCGCAAGGAGTTCGGCGAGCAGGCGTATCTGATCGGCTTTGGCACCCACAGCGGGACCGTTGCCGCGGCGTCCAATTGGGATGGCCCGATGGAGGTCAAGACCGTCCAGCCGGCACTTGCCCAGAGCTATGAGCTATTATGCCATGCGACGGGGCTTGCGCGATTCATGCTGAATTTGCGCGGCCGCGGCGATCTGATCGGTCCGAAGGGTCTCGGCAAGCCGCGGCTGGAGCGGGCGATCGGCGTGATCTACCGGCCCGAAACCGAACGCGCGAGCCACTATTTCGAGGCCAACCTGCCGCAGCAATTCGACGAGTATGTCTGGTTCGACGATACCCATGCCGTAACCCCGCTGGATACCACCGAAATCGAGGGGCTTCCGGACACGTATCCGTTCGGCGTGTGAGCGGGAGCGGATGCCGAATTCGATCTGTGGCTGAGAGGTCCCGCTAAAATGAGTAGACCGGATGAGTAAGGAGCACGACACAAACGGGCCAGAACGGGTGCCAGCGGCCACGCCCGCGGCGGCGCAGTCGGCGTCAACCTGGGAGGCCTTCCTGGATTGGCCGTTTGCCGCGGCAGCGCTGCTGGGACAGGCAAACATGCGGCTGTTCGAAGACCTGATGTCGTCGGGGAGGCGAAGTGCAGCAAGCCGTTCATCGTTGCCCTGGACCACCGCGAACACGATCGCGCTTGAACTCGCATCGATGAGGCTGCGGGACTTCTCTACCGGGAGCAACGGACCTGCGGCGCTGATTTGTGCGCCTTACGCGCTGCATCGTGCGACCATTGCGGATTTTGCTCCAGGTCACAGCGTGGTTGAGGCGCTGTGCCAAGGCGGCTTGTCGCGCGTGTTCGTCACCGACTGGCGATCGGCCACCCCGGAAACGCGTTACTTCACTATCGACACTTATCTGGCGGATCTCAATGTGGCGGTTGACCAGCTCGGACCGCCGGTCGACCTGATCGGGTTGTGTCAGGGCGGCTGGTTGGCGTTGGTCTACGCCGCGCGATTTCCAAGAAAGGTGCGGCGGGTGGTTCTGGTCGGCGCGCCGATCGATATTGCCGCCGCCGAATCTCAATTATCGCATTTCGCCGTCTCCATGCCGCTCGGGATGTTCGACGAGCTGGTGCGGTTGGGAGAGGGCATCGTGCCCGGTGAACGATTGCTCGGACTCTGGGGCATCTCGACCAGCCTCAATGAAGTGGAGGCGGTGCTTCAAATCCCGCCGGACCTCAAACCGGCGCGGCGGCACGAATTGAACGAGCGGTTTCGCCAATGGTATGCCGAAACGCTGGATTTGCCTGGCGCCTTCTACCTTCAGGTCGTGAAATGGCTATTCAAGGAAAATCAAATTGCGCAGGGACAATTCTTAGCCCTCGGACAACCTATTCAACTGGCGCAGCTTCGGGCGCCAATCTGTCTGCTGGCGGCCAGTAATGACGAAGTCGTTGCCGTCGATCAGCTGTTCGCGATAGCGCGGTTGGTCGGAACCCCGGCCGAACAGGTGGTGACGATGATCGAACCATGTGGCCATCTGAGCCTGTTCCTTGGTGCCGAGGTACTTGGCGGGGCCTGGCGCAGGATCGCCGCTTGGCTTGGTCATCAGCTGAAGACCCCGCAGATTCAACAAGTGCAGTTACGGAGACGACATGAATAATCTCAAGATCCCGCACAAAGCGTTGGTGTTTGTCGGCGATGGCCGAAAGGCCCTGTTCCTGAGAAATGAGGGCGACGCGATGTTTCCGAATCTCAGGACCGAGCAGGTTTTCGTGGACGAAAACCCGCCGACGCGCGAGCAGGGCACCGACCGGCCGGGCCACGTCAGGGTGGCCTTGCAAACGGGCCGTCGAAGCGCCGTCGAGCCGACCGATTGGCATGACATCGAGGAGCATCACTTCGCGCGCAAGGTCGCGGCCGCCATGGAACAGGTGATCCGGGTGGGCGAGATCAAGGCGATTGTCATTGTTGCTCCGCCGCGGACGCTGGCGGAATTGCGAAACGCACTCCACGCGGATGTGAAAGCGTGCGTGATTGCCGAGATCAACAAGGATTTGACCAAGCATCCGCTCTGGGAAATTGAAAAACATCTCACCGGCGATGCCGGCTGATGCTTTCGCGCCGGTGGCCGATGATCGCGCAAAGCCGCAGCAGGACTTGATTTGGCTCAAGGGTTTTCCACCCGGATATGATTGAATTTGTTTCAAGTGAGGAAGCCGCCATGTCCTATGCAACCCTGATGGTCTACGTTCATGTCGACCACGTCTCGAAGCACCTTGTCGGCGTCGCCGCAGGTTTGGCCGATAAATTCTCGGCAAAGCTGATCGGACTATCGGCCCTGGCGATCGTGCCGCCATTTGTTGCCGAGGGCGTGGTGATCGTCGACAATGCATCGGAACTCGACATTGCGCAGATGAAGAAAAGCCTCGCCGAGGCCGGAAACAAGTTTCGATCTGCTGCCGGAGGTGACCGTCAGACCGAATGGCGATCGTTCCTGGAATACCCTACGGACACCCTGATCAGTGAAGCGCGATGCGCCGATTTGATCGTGGTCGAAAAAGGCAGGTCCTCGGGAGATATCTATAAGGTCCTCGATGGCGGAGCCGCGATTCTGGGAGCAGGGCGCCCCTTCATCGTGGTGCCTGCGGCGGTGAAATCGCTCACGGCAGACCATGTGGTCGTCGGATGGAAGGATACGCGTGAGGCGCGCCGCGCGGTTCAGGACGCACTGCCGTTCCTTCACGAAGCCAAGCGAGTGACGATCGTTGAAATCTGCGATGAGGACCAGATGAAAGCCGCGCACCACCGCGTCGATGACGTCGTGCGCTATCTGGCGCGGCACAGGATCAAGGCCGAAGCGCGGGTGGAATTGCACCTGCGTGGATCCGGCGCCGATCAGCTTATCGGCTTCGCCGAGGATGAAGGGTCCGATCTGCTGGTCACCGGGGCCTACGGTCATAGCCGGCTCAACGAATGGGTCTTCGGTGGAATGACCCGCGAGCTCCTGACCTCAAGTCCGATCTGCTGTCTGATGTCGCATTGACGCAGCGCCAGCAAGCGAGGGCTAATGCGGTATCCCAATGAGCAAGACATCATGAGCATGGCTTCGCCGCCCCGTAACAGGCGTAACTCGCCTTCCGAGCAGACCGACGAAGCGCCGGGCCTGATTGAGCGGGAGGAAGTCGAGGTCGAGCGCGAAATCCCCGCCGAAGACAATCAGCCGGTCGAACGCACCCCGCCGCCCGACGCGCCGGGACCGCCGGCGTTCGAGGACTGAAGCGGCCAATCGGCCAAATCGCCTAACCCGCGACCCATTAGGTCAGCCCATCTGACTATCTTTTGGCATTGCGGCGTCCGGCGTTTCTCGTTTAGAACGGCATCGGAACGTGCATCCGGCAACCAAGTGTCAATGGTTTTGGCCGAGGATGCGCTTCCAAAGGGTCCGGCAATGCTGATTCGCGGCCAAATGTATGGAGTTCGGGGTGGAGCGGCCGATGCCGTTCGTTCCCAGGCGATTCCGGCTGCGTCCCTGCCCACCCTGCTTCTTGGCGGGCTTCTGCTTCTTATCGGCCCCTGAGGGCCGTCTGGGCGGTTTGCGCCTGGGCACTCAGGGGTTGCGCGAGATCACCAGATCCCTTCCACGCTCATGAGCAGCGCACCAGCCACAAGGAATTCTCCAATGACCACCGTGAACAAGTCCGACAAGGACCGCGTCATCATATTCGACACCACCTTGCGCGACGGCGAACAATGCCCCGGCGCGACCATGACTTTCGAGGAGAAGCTCGAGATCGCCGAGATGCTCGACGACATGGGCGTCGATGTCATCGAAGCCGGCTTCCCGATCACTTCCGAGGGCGACTTCCAGGCGGTCAGCGAGATCGCCCGCCGCTCCAAGAACTCGGTGATCGCCGGCCTGTCGCGCGCCAATCCCAAGGACATCGACCGCTGCGCCGAAGCGGTCAAATTCGCCAGGCGCGGCCGCGTCCACACCGTGATCGCGACCTCGCCGCTGCATATGCGCGTCAAGCTCAACATGACGCCGGAGCAGGTGATCGATCTGTCGATCGCCAACGTCACCCGCGCCCGCAACCAGATCGATGACGTCGAATGGTCGGCCGAAGACGCCACCCGCAGCGAGATGGACTATCTCTGCCGCATCGTCGAGGCCGTGATCAAGGCCGGCGCTACCACGGTCAATCTCCCCGATACCGTCGGCTACACCACGCCGGAGGAATACACCCACTTCATGCGCACGGTGATCGAGCGCGTGCCGAATTCCGACAAGGCGGTATTCTCGGTCCATTGCCATAACGACCTCGGCATGGCGGTGGCGAACTCGCTGGCGGGCATCGCCGGCGGCGCGCGGCAGATCGAATGCACCGTCAACGGCATCGGCGAGCGGGCAGGCAACGCCGCGCTCGAGGAAGTCGTGATGGCGATCAACGTCCGCAACGACAAGTTTCCCTGGTGGAACAAGATCGACACCACCATGCTGACGCGGGCGTCGAAACTGGTGTCGGCGGCGACCTCGTTCCCCGTGCAGTACAACAAGGCGATCGTGGGCCGTAACGCGTTCGCCCATGAGAGCGGCATCCACCAGGACGGCGTGCTGAAGGATGCCTCGACCTACGAGATCATGCGGCCGGAAATGGTCGGCCTGAAGAAATCGTCCCTGGTGCTCGGCAAGCATTCCGGGCGTCATGCGTTCGTGCACAAGCTGGAGGAGATGGGCTACAAGCTCGGCGCCAACCAGCTGGAAGACGCGTTCGTGCGGATGAAGGCGCTCGCCGACCGGAAGAAGGACATCTATGACGAGGACATCGAGGCGCTGGTCGATCAGGAAATCGCAGCTTCGCATGACCGCATCAAGCTGGCCTCGCTGACGGTGATCGCGGGCACCCATGGACCGCAGCGCGCCACCATGAAGCTCGATGTCGACGGCCAGATCAAGATCGAGGAAGCCGAGGGCAACGGCCCGGTCGATGCTGTCTTCAACTGCATCAAGGCGCTGGTGCCGCATGAGGCCAAGCTGGAACTCTACCAGGTCCACGCCGTTACCGAAGGCACCGACGCGCAGGCGGAAGTATCAGTGCGGCTCGCCCATGAAGGCCGCTCGATGACCTCCAAGGCGTCCGATCCGGACACGCTGGTGGCTTCCGCAAAGGCCTATCTCGGCGCGCTCAACAAGATCGTCATGAAGCACCAGCGCGATCGGACGGCGGCGGCTGCGAGCTGAGCGTTTCAAACGCACGCAATCAAATGGAACGCGGTGCTTCGGCGCCGCGTTTTTGTATGTGCCGCTTCGGCCGGCTCAATTGGAATAAAATACGCAACGTCGGCATCCCATTGGAATCATTTTCCAACGAAAGCGCCCATCACGCGTCAATTTGAGATTTTCTGCCGAACCGATGAAGATAACGTTCCCGGTCAGTGAAACGGCGGGACGTTCCATGTCGCTCGAAGCCATCCATCTCAGCGCGCCGCATCCTCCGCGCCGCGTCGGCGGCGCCGAAAGCGCGCTGCTGCGGCGCATCGATCTGACGACGCTGCGGCTGTTCATCGCGGTGTGCGAGGAAAAGAACCTGACGCGGGCGGCGGTTCGCGAAGGCATCGCGGCATCCGCCGTCAGCAAGCGGCTGGCCGATTTCGAACTGGCATTCGGCGTCACCCTGTTCGAGCGGCTGTCCAAGGGCATGGTGCTGACGCCGGCGGGAGAAGCGCTGTTGCATCACGCCCGCGTCACGCTGCTGAACATCGAAAAAATCGCCGTCGAATTGTCCGAATATTCGCAAGGCGTCCGCGGCCACGTTCGCATGCTCTCGAATCTGTCGGCGATCGTGCAGTTCCTGCCCGAGGCCTTGTCGGATTTTTTCCGCGTCCATGAACGCTTACGGATCGACCTGCAGGAGCGGCCGAGTGGGCAGGTGGTCAGGGGCATCGAGGAAGGCGCGGCCGAGATCGGGATTGCTTCCGGCGAAGCCGAGACACGCAGCCTCCAGGCGTTTCACTACCGCTACGATAATCTGGTGCTGGTGGTTCGGCCGGATCATCCGCTCGCGGCGCACGATAAGCTTCTGTTCGCCGATACCCTGGATTTCGATCACATCGGCCTGCATGCCGCGAGTTCGATCTATCTGACGTCGCAATATGCGGCGACGCAGGCGGGCCGGTCGATGCGGCTGCGCATTCACGTCCCCGGCTTCGACGCGGTGTGCCGGATGGTGCAGGCGGACATGGGGATCGGCCTCATTCCGGACCGGGCATTCGACGTCGTCGGCGCCGGAATGGGCCTCAGGTCGATCCGGCTCTGCGACCAATGGGCGCGGCGGGAGCTCAAGATCGTCGTCCGCGACGTCCGTCAGCTGTCCAGTACCAGCCGGCTGGTGTTCGACCACCTGCAGGCGGCGGAGCCCAAGCAGGACGAACGCAGCCCCGGCGCGGCGCTGCGCGGTTAAGTCGCGGCGGGCTGTCTTCTCCAACGGCGAATGCGGCGTTAACCAACTTCTATTGGACGAAGCGCCCAGCGTCCCCGCAGATACGCGCGACAAGAGATTTCCAGGGAAACGCCGGAGTTTGAGTGGCCCGCTTGCAGGCATTTGCGTGATCGAACCCTGAGCCCTGATCGTGGTGCGTTGGGCGTTCGGCGCGGAAATCATGACCTGCGGCTTTGCCGCCGATGGCGATTCCTTGGTCAAACGGCGCAACTCATCAAGCAAGTCATCAAGAAAGACATCGTGGCTCATTTTGCACTGCAGCAAACCCGAAAATAGCCCCTGCTAAAGGGGCAATGGCCTTTCGGTTGGCTTCTCTGTTATTGGTGCGGCTGGCATACAAGGTTGGAAGCGACGCCAAGCGCGCGCTTCGCAGAACACGCGGAGGAAATATGCGTAAACTGATTTTGGCTGCTGCGTCGGTCGCGGCATTGGCCCTGAGCGGACCCGCGCTGGCGGACGATCCGATCGTCATCAAGTTCAGCCACGTCGTCGCGCCGAATACGCCGAAGGGCCTCGCCGCCGACAAGTTCAAGGAACTGGCCGAGAAGTACACCAGCGGCAAGGTGAAGGTCGAGGTCTATCCGAACTCGCAGCTCTACAAGGACAAGGAGGAGCTGGAAGCGCTGCAGCTCGGCGCGGTGCAGATGCTGGCGCCGTCGAACTCCAAGTTCGGCCCGATCGGCGTCAAGGAATTCGAGGTGTTCGATCTGCCCTATGTCCTGCCGGATCTGAAGACGCTGCGCAAAGTCACCGACGGTCCGCTCGGCGCCAAATTGCTCAAGCTGCTCGATTCCAAAGGCATGACCGGTCTCGCTTATTGGGACAACGGCTTCAAGCAGATGAGCGCCAACAAGAAGCTGGTTAGCCCGGCGGACTACAAGGGCCTGAAATTCCGGATTCAATCGTCGAAGGTGCTGGAAGCGCAGTTCCGTGCGCTCGGTTCGATTCCGCAGGTGATGGCCTTCTCGGAAGTCTATCAGGCGCTGCAGACCGGTGTCGTCGACGGGCAGGAAAATACCTGGTCGAACATCTACACCCAGAAAATGCATGAAGTGCAGAAGTACATCACCAACACCAATCACGGCTACATCGGCTACGTCGTCGTCACCAACAAGAAGTTCTGGGACGGCATTCCCGCCGATACCCGCGCCCAGCTTGACAAGGCGATGAAGGAAGCCACCGCCTATGGCAACGGCCAGTCGGCGAAGGAAAACGACGACGCGCTCGCCGAGATCAAGAAGACCGGCAAGAGCGAGATTGTCACGCTGACGCCGGAGCAGGATGAGGCGATGCGCAAGGCGCTGGATCCGGTCTACAAGGACGTGGCATCGCGCGTCGGCCAGCCGCTGATCGACGAATTCCTCAAGGAAACGCGGGGCGCGACCAACTAATCACGGCATCGGGGGCTTCCGTGCCATCTGCACGGAAGCCCCTTTGTATTTGGGGCACGCGGCCAACGGGTCGCGGAAGGGAACGCGCCAGATCATCCGCAAGAATTTGGGGATGATCCGCACGGGGGGAGTTCATGTTTCTTCGCATCCTCGACCGGCTTGAGGAGATACTGATCGCGTCGCTGATGGCGGCCGCGACCTTCATCATCTTCCTCGCGGTGATGCACCGATATCTGGTCGGCGTTCCCTTCCTCTATCCGCTGCTGTTTCCCATCAATCTGTCATGGGCGCAGGAATTGTGCATCTACATGTTCGTGTGGGTGGCGAAGTTCGGCGCGGCCTATGGCGTGCGAACCGGCATTCATGTCGGCGTCGATGTCGTGGTCAACCAGCTCAAATCGCCGTGGCGGAATATCGTGGTTATGTTCGGACTGCTCTGCGGCGCGTTTTTCACGGCCGTGATTGGAACGATGGGCGCGAAATTCGTGATCGGGCTCATGTACACCGACCAGGTTTCGCCCGATCTCGAGATCCCGAGCTGGATTGTCTACCTCTGCATTCCGCTGGGCTCCTATTTGATGTGCTTCCGGTTCCTTCAGGTCGCCTTTAACTATTGGCGCACCGGCGAGCTGCCGCACCATGACCATGCCCATGTCGAGGGAGTCGAGGTCGAAGAACCTGGCATCGGCGCGGCGGAGGTGACGCGATGAGCAGCCTCTTCATTTTCGGACTGCTGATTGCATTGATGCTGACGGGCATGCCGATCTCGATCGCGCTCGGCATGACGGTCCTGACTTTCATCTACACCATGACCAACGTCCCGACCGAGTCGGTGGCGCTGAAACTGTTCACCGGCATCGACAATTTCGAGATCATGGCGATCCCATTCTTCATCCTCGCCGGCAATTTTCTCACCCACGGCGGCGTCGCGCGCCGCATGATCAATTTTGCGACCTCCATGGTCGGACATTGGTACGGCGGACTGGGTCTCGCGGGCGTGATGGCGTGCGCGCTGTTCGCCGCGGTGTCGGGATCGTCGCCGGCCACCGTGATCGCGATCGGCTCGATCATGCTGCCGGCCATGGTGCGCCAGGGCTTTCCCAAGCGCTTCGGCGCCGGCGTCATCACCACGTCCGGCGCGCTCGGCATCCTGATCCCGCCGTCGATCGTGATGGTGATCTATTGCGTGGCGACCGGCGGCAGCGTCGCGCTCGATCCCGCCGGTCATCGCATCTCCTCGGCCTCGGTGGGGCAGATGTTCATGGCCGGTGTCATTCCCGGCATCATGCTGGCGACGCTGCTCGGGTTCACCACGTTTTATCGCGCGTGGAAGAACGACTATCCGAGATTGCCGCGCGCGAGCTGGAGCGAGCGGTTTGTCGCGTTCCGCAAATGCATGTGGGGATTGCTGCTGATCCTGATCGTGCTCGGCGGCATCTATGCCGGCCTGTTCACGCCGACGGAGGCCGCGGCGGTCAGCGCGGTATATGCCTTTGTCATCGCCGTGTTCGTCTATCGCGACATGTCGCTCAAGGATGTGCCGAGGGTCCTGCTCGGCTCCGCCAACATGAGCGCGATGATCCTCTACATCATCACCAACGCGGTGCTGTTCTCATTCCTGATGGCCAACGAGAATATTCCGCAGCACATCGCGGCATGGATCACCTCGGTCGGTGTCGACTGGATCATCTTCCTGCTGATCGTGAACGTGCTGCTGCTGCTGGCCGGCAACGTGATGGAGGCCTCCTCGATCGTGCTGATCATGGCGCCGATCCTGTTCCCGGTGGCGGTCAAGCTCGGCATCCACCCGGTGCATCTCGGCATCCTGATGGTCGTCAACATGGAAGTCGGCATGTGCCATCCGCCGGTCGGTCTCAACCTGTATGTGGCATCCGGCATCGCCAAGATGGGCATCACTGAACTGACCATCGCGGTGTGGCCGTGGCTTTTGACCATGCTGATCTTCCTCGGCATCGTCACCTATGTGCCGGAAATCTCGCTGTGGCTGCCGCGCGCGCTCGGCATGCTCTGAAGCATCATACTCTGAAAGACCGGCCTTCCGGGCCGTGACCCGGATCACAGACCTCGGGATCGGCCACCCATAGCGTCCCCGCATTCAATCTCACGCCGAGATTTGTTGTGGGAGAACGCTATGAGCCCATTCAGGGAAATTCTATTGGGGGCTTGTCTTTTTGCGAGCCTTCTGGCGCTCGGACCGACGCGGTCGGCCTATGCGCAGCGCGTAGCAACCGCCGACGTCGATCCGTCAACGCAACCGCCGCCGCCGGTCCGGATACCGGGTCCGGAGCAGCGCGTCGCGCTGGTGATCGGCAATTCGAATTATCAAAACGTGACACAGCTCTCAAATCCAACCAACGACGCCAAGGCAATATCTCAACTGCTCAATTCCGCGGGCTTTGAGGTGATTTCAGCCACCGATCTCAATCACAACGAGATGATCCAGGTCGTGCAGGAATTCTCCAGCAGGATCGCGGGCCACGGGCCGAACACGGTAGCGATGGTGTATTATGCCGGTCACGGCGTGCAGCTCGACGGCGAGAATTATCTCGTTCCCATCGACGCCACGACGTCTTCCGAGCCTGAACTGATCAATGGTTCGGTGCGGCTCGTCGACGTGATGGCGACGCTGGACGCAATTCCGAGCCGGATGCGGATCGCGATCCTCGATGCCTGCCGCAACAACCCGTTTCGCGCGGTCAACGATGCCGGCCGCGGACTTGCGATGGTCGATGCGCCGAACGGCTCGATCGTCGCCTATTCGACCTCACCCGGTACCGAAGCGCTTGACGGCGACGGCGAACATAGTCCCTACGCGTCGGCGTTCCTGCGGCTGGCGCATCAGAAGAACCTGCCGATCGAGCAATTGTTCAAGCGCATTCGTCTCGAGGTCAACAATTCGACCGAGGGGCAGCAAACCCCTTGGGAGAGTTCGTCGCTGACCAGCGATTTCTATTTCTTCGGCGATACCGCGGTTGCGGCCACACGAACGCCGGAAGCGGAGAAGGCCGTCTACGTGGCGGACAATCTGCCCTCGCGGGCCTCCCGCCGGGCCTATGACTACGTCCTGGCCGAAAATTCCATCGAGCACTATCAGGAGTTCATCCAGCTCTATCCGCACGATCCGCTGTGCGACCGCATCCGCGCGCTGTTGAACAACCTGGTGCAGGCGAGAGCATGGCATCATGCGGTGCTGGTCAATTCTCCCGGCGAATACAAATCGTTCTATGACAAGTATTCGAGCAGTCCCTATGCCCAGAGCGCCCTGAAGCTGGCGGCGCAGCCGCGAAGCATCCCGCTCTCGCAGCCGACGCATATCCTGGCGCCGGCTTCGCTCAAGCTCGGCAATGGCGGCCGGATCGTCACCCTGCAGTCGACCGCGTCGCTGGGGAACCATAATGTTGCCCCCGGCAAGATCACCAACCTGCCGGCCGGCAATCTGAATAAATCGGGTGCGCTGCCGAATTCGAAGCTCGATCGCGGGCCAAGCCGCCTCGACCGTCGGACCACGAAATCGTTCTCGCAGGTTGGTGGCAATCAGCGGACGCAGCGGCTGTCGCGCTCCAACTTCGGAAGGTCGAGCTTTGCCTCGTCGCGGTTCCAGCGATCGTCGTTCCGGCCGCAGTTTCGCTCCGGTGGGTTCGGGGGCGGCGGGTTCGGTCGCGGCTTTGGTGGCGGCGGGTTCGGACGGCGGTGAGCATCCCGCAGCCGCCGATCGTTCCTGATAAAGTGGTACCGGCGGAAGGCAGATGTGGCCTTCGCCGGTGGTCGGCAATTCGGCTTCGAGACCACAAACGGGCCAAGATTACATCTTGGTAAACAAGCCGATCTGTCCAAACTGTAAGTTGATTACGCGCTGAAGCGCGCTCATCTTCGGGGAACCCTCTCAAAAGGAGAGTTCGCATGAGGAACTTTGCCATCGCCGGCGTCGCGGCCCTCGCCATCGCCGGTTCGACCGCGGTCTATGCCCAGCATCATCGGTGGTTCAACGGCCATCATATGCGGATGAGCAGCGAGGACAGGGCGGCCTTCACCGATGCACGGATTGCTGCGGTCAAGGCTGGGCTAAAGCTCACACCGGACCAGGAAAAGCTGTGGCCCCCGGTCGAGACCGCGGTGCGGGATTTCGCCAAATTGCGGATCGACCGCGCCAATGCCCGGATGAACGCCCAGCAGGACGATTCTCGGGATGCTCAGAAGCAGGATTCCCAGAATGTGCCCGATCCGGTGACCCGCCTGCGCGACCGCGCCGAGACCATGGCGGCCACGGCGGCTGCGATGAAGAAAATCGCGGATGCGGCCGATCCGCTCTACAAGACCCTCGACGACAGCCAGAAGCGCCGCTTGGCGATCCTGACCCGTATGGAGGGCCGGTTTGGCGGCGGCTGGCGGCATCGTGAATTCATGCGCAATCTGGACCGCGACGACGGCGACGGGGGCCGCGGCTACGACCGGGACCGTTACGATCGGGATGGCCGACCGGGCAGGGACCAGGGTGGCCCCGAACGGCTCTAGCCGGAGGCCTCCCGACAGCCGAAACCTGACAAAAGCCGCTGGATTCCGGCGGCTTTTTTGATTTTCCTTTCAGCGGGTTATGCCGGGGAAATTCAGCTAGTTTGCTGGACATCGGGAAACCGCTTTGCTAAACGACGCCCTCTTGCGAAGGCTTTCCGGGCCGGCTTCCGGGCGCATAGCTCAGTTGGTAGAGCAGATGACTCTTAATCATCGGGTCCCAGGTTCGAGCCCTGGTGCGCCCACCACCCAGTCCTACCCAAACCGCAAATCCCAGCGCCGCCTCTGAATAGGCCGTTTCTGTGGGGATTTTCGTTGGTATCGTTCCGCTCTTTCCGTCTCTGGAGACACTTTGCGGTCTCTCAGCCCGATTTTAGCCTCCCGTCTCTACATCCAAAAATTCCGTTCCCCGCGTCAGGGTTTTCGACGGCCAGATCCCGGTCGGCCGCTGGGAATTTTTGGGGTATGGAGGCCAAAAGCGACGTTTCGAACCCGGTCCAATAATTAGTGCGGATTCAATCCAAGGGCTTCGAACTGTTGGCTCCATTCTGCCGGAGCATCACGAAGTCGCTCGACTCCAATACCGCGCGGCAAACGACCTTCGACCGCGGCGCGGACGAGATCTGGTGCGAGGAACGCGAGCGAGATCGTCATGTTGACCTGACGCACGCTGCACTTTTGACGTGTTGCGATCTGCTGAACGTCGGTCACGGCGCTCGAAACGATCTCGTCAAGCCAGCGACGACCTCGGGCGATGGCGCTGACGAGGCGCGCGCGACGTTCGATCCGCGTTGGACGGATTTCACTTTTGGGGACGCCGTCTGGAATCAGAATCTGCCTAGATTTCTTGGATGGCGGCTTCTGCCACGGGATTGAGAGTAAATGGCCGTCGGCCGCGTCAGCTGTTTCTTCGTCGTCTGCTGACTTCAACCGAATAGCTAGACGATCCTCATGCACATCGATGCGGGCGACCTGTTCCAGGATTGCTTTTCGACCGTCTACACATGCGATGCTGGAGTTCGAATTCTTCTTTTGAACGATGAGGCGCCTGGCGAGAAAATTGACGAGAGTGTCTTCGATATCGCTCGCCGGAACGCGGGAAACCGACCCGACTGAGGCGGTTTTAGATTCTCCATAAAGGTGCGGAAGAGCCCTCAGTCACAGTGAGATGCCATAGAGGCATCCACGGAGCGTGCGAACTCGATGGCGAAAATGAGTTGATGCCGCGTCCGCCTGCTCAGGGCTGCTTTTCAACCAGGGCGATCGCTAGTTCTACGCGTCCGAGCTTGTTCTCCTCACCGCCACCCATCCCTTCAGACTCGGCAACCGATAGGCTGCGTGCAATCTGTTCCCACTGCCGCAGCAGTGCAAGCTTCATCTCCCGCGACAGCTGGGGATGTGCGACAATATCTTTAGGCTCCGAAAAAAATGCTGTGGGATCGCGAAGAGCTGTTGCGAAATCGATTGTAGATGATGCTTGGCCCATACATCAGTCCTCCCGTGAAGGGTCCCAGCGGATGCGGCCACTGTTGCTAATCGAAGACTATGCCATGGGTCGTTTGACGTCCAGGGGCTGCACTGTTTGGGCAAGACGTTTAGCCTCAGTCAGCCCATCGAGGTCGTTGTGTTGAACTGATGGGTGATCCAGACAAAGAACACGCCGTCACCTTGCGTCATCCTCAAACCAAAGGAGGATCGACTGGCCAAGGGCCAACAGAAGATCAAAGTCATTGTCGCAGCACCAAGCCAAAAGAGTGCGGGCGTAGTTATGTCCGACAAACTTCCGCCAGCTGCCGTTTAGTAGCGCGTAGGGCGGATTAGCCGCCGCACATCGCCAAGTGAACTTGCCGACAACATCAGTCAGTTTGCCTGGACGTCCTCTAAAAAAGAGACGGTTGCCGAGCGCTTGCCCGCACTCCATATAAGAAACATGTCCGAACACAAAGTAACTTTGAAATGGGAGCGCGGCGGAACTGAGTTTTCCTATCAGAGGTATCCGCGCGATCATACCTGGAGCTTCGATGGCGGCCATACGATGACGGCGACGGCGGCCCCCGCTTATCTGGGGAACCCGGCGAATGTCGATCCCGAGGAGGCTTTCGTAGCTTCACTCGCGAGCTGTCACATGCTCACGTTCCTGTCGATTGCCTGTAAGCAAAAGTTCGTGCTCGATTCGTACGAGGACGAGGCAGTCGGGCATATGGAGAAAAACGCTGACGGCAAGCTGGCGATCACTCGAGTTGAGCTTCGCCCGAAGATCACATGGAGCGGCAACCGAAGACCCAGTGTAGAAGAACTCGATAAGATGCATCACGCTGCACATGAGAATTGCTTCATTGCAAACTCGGTCAAAACGAACGTGACGGTGGCAGAACGGTAGCAGCCGTCCCAACCGTCTTCGCACGAGTCAATTCTCAACGCTGAGCTCAACGATTTCGGCGTGCAACTTGCCATGCTCGACGGTCATGCGGCCGACGGTGATGGGCAGGCGGAAGCGGCGTGGCCCGGCACTGCCCGGATTGAAAAAGAGTGTGCCGTTCGTTGTCTCGATCTTGGGCTGGTGCGAATGACCGTAGATTACCGCGTCGACGTTGTCGGCGGCCTGGGGGTTAAGCTCGGCCAGAATGTGTAGCACATAAATGCGGAAGCCATCGATCTCGATGCGCTGCGTCACAGGTAAATTCGCGCTCCAGGCACCGTGATCGACGTTTCCGCGAACGGCGTGGACTGGCGCCAGCGCGCCGAGCCTCGCAAGTACCGCAGGGCTGCCAATATCCCCGGCATGGATGATGGGATCGCAGCCGGCAAGTGCCGCGAGCGCCTGCGGCCGCAGCAGGCCATGAGTATCCGAAATCACACCAATGGTTCGCATCATGCCCGATCAGACCGGCGGCAGAATTTAAGGCGCCCAACCGCCGCGGTACCGAACGCACAGTCCAGGAGCACGGCACCTCGTCCCGAGGCCCGCTCGGCCCCTGCTACAGCTTGTAGCCGATCTTTCGCAGCAGGTCTTTCCGCCACGCAATGTCAACGTCGGTTTCGACGCCCAGCGGCGAGGCGCCATCCACCACGCCGAGTACGCCGCGGCCGAGCTCCGTTTGCGCGACAATCACCTGTGTCGAATTTGCCGTTGCACAATAGATGCGGCAAACCTCCGGTACCGCGCGAACCGCGGCCAGCACATTTACGGGAAAGAAGCCGTCGCCCAGGAAGATCAGGAAAGTATGGCCGGCGCCAATGGCCAGGGCGTTATCACGCGCGAGGGTGAGGGCGGGCTCGTCATTACCCGACCAGCGCACCAGCCGCTTACCCGAGGCCTCGCAGAAGGCAAGCCCGAAGCGGATGCCCGGCACCGCGCCCACTAATGCCTCGTGGAGGTCTTCCACGGTCTTAATGAAATGCGACTGGCCGAAGATGAAGTTGGCTGCATCGGGCTTGGTGATGGGTACCACGGTGAGTTCCATGGCTGCGCTCCTGCAAAGCGAGGTACGCAATCCATGCTAGGCCGTCGAAAGGCGATTGCAAAGCGCCGCGGGCGGCCAAATCGGTGCGAGTGATCCAAGTTGCAAAAATCTGTCGCCCCGCTGGCTCTAGTTTGCGCTGTCGCCTTCAGCAGCGTCGTGGCTTCGCCCTGCTGGACCCGCTTATGAGGGAGCACTAGGCTTTGCGACCGGAAAACGGGCAGATTGGGCGCGACCAGGAGGTGAGAGCAGCGTGCCTTCTGAGTGCAGTATCAGGTTAGATTCGATGTGAACGATCCTGCTACGGCGGAATCGATACGACGAAAAGTGCGCCAGCCGGCGCTAGCGCCTCTCTTCGACATCCTCGCCATGCATCGCGCCGCACCGAAATGTCAGTTCGACGCCTTTGCGGAGTATGTCGCCGCAGCAGAAGAGCAGGGCGTCAAAGGCTATACATTCCGCCGGAGCATCGCGCAGCCGCTCGATGTTAATGCCGCGAAACTGTCTCCAGTCTGCTCAGCACGCAAAAGAAGGCCCCGCCAAAGCGGGGCGCCGTACGCTTCCGAACGCTGCGGGGAATCTTCGCTTTGGCCGCCGGCGCTTCGTTCACGCTAGCGTTATGTTTTGGTTCTTCAGCGGGAACGACCGAATGCGTTTGCCGGTCGCTGCGAAGATCGCATTGAGCACCGCCGGCGCAGCCACGAAAATCGTCGGCTCGCCGACGCCGCCCCAGAATCCGCCGGACGGCATGATAATGCACTCGACCTTCGGCATCTCGCTGATGCGCATCGAATTGTAGGTGTCGAAATTGGTCTGCTCGATGCGGCCGTCCTTGACCGTGCACTCCTGGTAGAACAAGGCGGACAGCCCGTAGACGAAGGAGCCGGCGATCTGCCGCTCGATCTGCGCGGGATTAACCGCGTGGCCCGGATCGGTCGCGGCAACGATGCGGTGGATTTTGACCGCTCCCTTGTCACTCACCGAGACTTCTGCACACGCCGCTACATAGCTGCCGTAACCCATGTGTTGGCAGAGGCCGCGATAGACGCCCTTGGGGGCGGGTTTGCCCCAGCCTGCGCGCTCGGCGACCGCATTGAGGACCGCCAAATGCTTGGGGTGATCCGCCAGCAGCTTGCGGCGACTGTATCCTCGGTTCGAATCCCTTTCGCTCCGCCAGATCGGCAGGCGCGCTGTTTTCTCCGCGCGATCTTTTTAGCAATTAAGCCCAGTATCCGTGGTCATTTAACGCCGCCATTGCCGCTAAGCTGAATGAACGTCGTGTGCCGACAGCCCGAGGCGGAGTTTGGACGCACGTTCAGGTGCGTGCTGTCATCGGCCGCGGCGTGCCGTCGTCATCGGCAAAGGTTTCTGATCGGCCACAGTCTGGGCATCTAAACCGGGAAAAATCGGGCTTGCCACGCTCGCCTTGAAAACTCACGAACACGAGTGGCGAGCAACATTTTGGGCAAACCGGCTTATCACCAGTCGCCAGAGGATAAAGCAGAAGGTCTTCAACTCCGCTCATAACCGCACCTTTGGAGGGGAGCGGGATGCTTGCTCCGATAAACTCTTTGGCTAACGAATTACAGCTAGATTAGTTCGGCGCCGCGACCGAAGGATACGGCCCCAGCCTAGGGCAGCTGAGGCCGCTTATTAGAACTCCCGATGGAGGGGGGCGTGTTCCAGTCGGATGTTCCTTGCGCTCGACACCGCCAAGCACAGGCGAGTCCAAGCGGCCTAGCCGAGAATCGTTCCCGGAACTTTTGCTGACCGGTCAGTGCGCAGTTACCGGCGGCGAGGCGTTGATTGCCACCTTTGGCCCAGCGATCTCTCCGCCGACCAATAGCGCCACCAACACCGCGGCAGCGAGCAAACTACCTGCGATTATGCTGAAAAAACCAATGTTGCGATTGTGGTGAGCCATTTCACGCTCCTGCATGACAACTCCCCATGCATGAAGCAGTTCCTGCGCCACCGACCGAGCAGCCGTTCACGGGTTAGGTGCCGCGCTTTGCTCGTTTCTTCATCCTCACCCCCGCGCCGCCACCGTTCTCAGCTATGAACTCGACGCCGGCCTTTTCGAGGGCGACTCGTAATTTGGCGCTGGTCTCCGGCCGCCCGCTTTGAGAATCCAATGGTTTCGGATCAGAGTAGACTAAAATTCCGACGCCTGGCTGTAAGGGCGGCCCCATGACCCTCATGGGGGTAAGCTCCTAGGCGCTGCCGGGTTCGCGCCGAATGGGGCTCACTCGTTGGGATCGCGCATCTTGCCGGAATTTCGGGTAGCCGGCGGCTCGGGCCATCGAGCCGGTTCAGGATGTCGATGTACGCGTTAAGAAGAGCGTGGCGCCCTCGAAGCGCTCGCACCGCTGTTTTTTTGGAATCGTCAGGTCGGATCATCCCCATGGAGGCCAGAATAGCCCATTATGGTTGATGATTAGTTGCGAACGGGGTCGGGGGCCGCACCTTCAAACCACCATCTCTCTTTTTCTCTTGAGAATTGCACTGCGACTTGAATCCAGCGGTCTCTCGCGCGGATTCGTCGTCTCGAAGACGCCAGAAGAGCCCGCGATTTGTCTCGCTATCCCTGGCCAATAAGCGCAGCCTTTGCCGCGGGGCCTCTCTCGATAGGAGGTCGGTCATGAACATAATCAACAGCAAGGGACTCCACGTCGGGGTGGTGACCGGCGCAGCAAACTTCGACCTCAGGAGATCGGAAATTCCGTGCGCGGAGGGGAAATGAGCCCTGTGCGAGCGGCCTGGGGACATCATTTGAACGACGATAAGAGCCCGCTGATAGGTCTCTTGAGCTGCATTGTATGCAAAGAGACAATGAAGCTTGAGAAAAGCGCCCCCGATGCTGAAGGTAAGGACATCATTCAATATCGTTGCAGGCGGTGCCACAGAATTGAGCGGGTGCGACTTTTCCGCCGAAGTCGAAATGCGGCAGGCTGAAGGCGAACGGGAAATGAGCGAATAATGGGGACAGAAATAAGAGTGCCGAAGATTGCAGGCGTCTCGAGGTTGTCGGTCGGGCGGTGGTTCAAGAGCGTTGGCGATCCAGTTAGCATCGGCGAGCCCTTGGTCGAGATCGATACATACAATATGACGCACGAGATCCGAGCGCCGGCCACGGGCATTCTGTCTAAGATCTTGGTGAAGGATGGCGGATCTGTCGAATCCGGCACTGTAATGGGCACCATTGATCGGGTGTGAAGAGGAAATAAATCGTGTTCCTCTACCCGACCCCAGATCTTCCAGACGACGCGCCGATCGATCACGTCCGATTTTTCACGAGGGTCCGGAACGCGCTAACCACCGCGGGCGTGAAAACCGTCGGCGAGATACGAGAGGCATCAGACGCGAAGTTGTTAAGCCTCCAGGATCTCGGAAAGGGTCTGTCACTCATCTTCGGGAGGCGTTGGGCCTTCCCTCAACCGATGGGGTCAGGCCCTTGGGCAAAAAGCCCGCCTGATTTGCTGAATTTCAATGAAGAAATTCCCCGCAGTGGGGAAAGACAGGTTGCGCGCGCCTGCAGGTTGCGGAACGCTTCGGCATCGGGGTTCCCATGACGAGCGATTCGGTGCCGACTGTCGGGCAGCTTCTTGTTGCAGCATTTGGATTCAGTCGAGCCAAAAACAGCCAATTAAACCAACGCTGGATCGGCATGTCTTGGCGAATCGGTTCGCAGCTGCCCCAATCGCTTCTGTCGATTTCAATCCAAAGACTTGGTGAAGTTGACTTAGTCTGCCGAGCACTTGAGACCGAACTCATGACGCAACCGCAACAAGCTGGTGATTTGGATTTGCGTCCAAACTACCTGGCGGTTTTGTCGGAATGGTGGATCGGGTCGGCCTACGCGATCTGCTACACGCTGAAGGATCGAAAAATATTGTCGGACGCAGAGTTTCTGAGATTGGCGGATGAACTTCGAATGATCCGCGTGCAGGTCGAAAAATATGAGGTGCCGTCCGACCGAGGTCTCAGCGAACCCCTACAGTTTTCGCCGGCTCGATTGCGACCTGATGAAAAGGAAGCGCCGATCTACACCTACGACAAGAATGATCGGCTTAAATCACATATTCCTCGAAAAGGGGTATCGCAGCGCTGGTCATACATGTGGGAAGTATTTGACGTAAAGGCAGATGCGACACGATGGTACGAGCGTTTAGATCTATCGGATCGCATGCTGAACTTACTCGCACCAGTCGCCGAGGTTGCTCCGGATACTGCCGCGGCAAGCTCGTCAGCAGTGCCAGAATAAACTAGCGGCCGACCCGGCTACCACGAGAAACGGACCCGGTTATTTCGGGGTCGTCCAGTCCAAGATACAGGTTCAGTCCGTAGCCGATACCCCATGACAACACGACGCTCACGATGAGAGCCGCGGAAGTTTCTGCGCCCGCGCAAGAGGACAGCATCATGCACGCAAGGCACAAGAGGGCCGAGCGGCCGGTCAGGATTGTCAGGAAGCGCGGGGCCATGCCGGATCAAAGCGCGATCAGCCCGCGCACGCAAATTGCCCTATAGGTTGGGCTTGGAACTGATCGGAGCCACTGCCGATCGCGCTTGTAGTACGTTGCCCGAGTCAACGAACAGGGGAGGTTAGCCCGACCCGCGCACCGAGGTCATGAGATAGCGATCATGGAGAGACCTGTTTGGATACGCCAATCGTCGAATATGTCGATCAAAGGGACTACTGCCGTTGTTGCCACTCTACGAACTTTTCAAGCAGAGATTGAGATTCTTCGGGCGTTACTTCAGCTGTCTTGGCCGGCGTAAGGCTCTGCTTTTCAAATTGGAGGAATTTTTGAAGCAGCGCTTGAGATTCTTCGGACGGCGCTTTGTTCGCTCCAGCGGGCGTTGGGGGATTGCTTCCTTGTGACTTTGGAATCAAGATGAAAAGAAGGACACCAACCATCGCTAGAACGCCAATGGCCGCGGCAAAGCGGCTGGCAACAACTAACAGGGCGCGCGGTTGGTCGGGTTCAGGAACGACTTCGGGGTCCAGCGGATGCCGCATGGTGACGGCCTCGTCAAGCATCTCATCAAAACGAGACGGAGAGGAAGTGGGGCGGACGGGCCTCGTCGGCGGGGTGGAGTAAGATCGAGGGTTTGCCTCGCTAAATCCTGATCGCGGCGCGTAGTATAGGGGATCGTTGGGGTCATTGCGGCGGTCTTCCGAGTTGAAACTCATTTTTTGCCACTCCTCACCATATCGGACCATCGCACAGCAAACATTTTAGTTGGGCGGGAAAGTCGTCGCCGTCGGCTTTCTCGTGCACGCATATTGCTTAGCTTGGCCGCGCGATTCGCCGAGTTCTGCTTGATTACTCGAAACGCAACGATCTGCTGTCCCGACTGCCTAGTCCTGCGCTCTCCCGCTTCCGAGTCAATCGGGGGTTGTGAAAAGATAGTGGATTGACTCCCGTTCGGCGGTTAGTTGTCACTGCTTTGCAACAGTGATTTTGCTCTTTCGTTCTGATTTGTATTTGGGACTTCACTCGCCGCTCAACTCGGTTCAAGCTTCGAAAACCGGGGTGGGGGCGCGGCGGCGTGCTCAATTTATATTGAGCCCGGTAGGCCGCAGGCGAGAATGCCTGCGGCCGTTTTGATTTTCGCAAGATCGATGGCTGATCGGATTTGCGGGCATCGGGTTTATTGTCCAGCCGCAATCTGCCGCCTGTAAAGCGACGATGATCCGTAAGCTCCTTTCCCCGGTCCCAGGTCAGGGACTTATACAGCTCCTTTGGTAGCTTCCTCGCCTGCTTGATGAGTGCGGTGACTACCGTTCGGGTGTCCTTACCGGCCACCTTGGCCAACATCACGTAACGCGTATGACGCTCCACCAAGGTCGCGATATAGCTGTTGTTCGGCCCGGACAACAGATCGCCTTCCCAGTGGCCAGGCACCGCCCGATCTTCAACCGCCGCCGGTCGCTGACGGATTGGGACGATATCCTTGATATGCCCTCGTCGATCGCCATTCGGATCAACCGGCTGGGAGCGACGCATCGAGCGCTTCGATCGAAGATGACTAAGCAGCTCTTTCTTGAGCACACCACGGGTTTGTACAAATAAGCTGCGGTAGATCGTCTCGTGTGACACCTGATTACACCCGTCTTCAGGATGCGTTCTCTTCAGCCAACCGGCTATCTGCTCGGGCGACCAATCCAATCTGAGCTTCCCCGCCACAGCTCGCCGTAGCCGCGGATTGTTCGCCAATTTACCACATTTTGGACGACGAGCTCGCGCCCAGGCATTCCCGTCCGCAAGCGCCGCTCGGTAGCGATCACAGCCGCCATTGCGGTTCATTTCCCGGCAAACCGTCGAGGGTGAGCGGCCAAGCAACCTGGCGATCGATCGTGCCGATTGATGTGCCGTAACGCCTCTGCAAATCACCTCGCGTTCCGCGAGCGTCAATGCCAGCCTGGAGCGACGCCGCTCGGCAGGACGAATCCCACCATGCGGAGCCACCAAAAAATAGATCGACGATGACGGCTTACCAAAAGCGCGTCCAATCGCCTTGCTCCAACAAGAAGGCGCGGATTTGATTGATAATAGCGGTACGCTGGCTGACGAGCCGCTCTCGTACCCGGTGCAGCGCCTGTAGATCGAGTTGATCGGCGGTCTTGGTGGCCACGAACTTCATTGTCGGCCGCTGCACCGCTTCGGCGATCGCCTCCGCATCACGGAAATCGTTCTTTTGGCCCTTGGAATATGGCCGCACGTACTTCGCCGGCATCAGCCGAGCGTCGTGGCCAAGCGCCTTAAGTCGACGACTGAGATGATGGGCCCCGACGCACGCCTCCATGCCAATCAGACACGGCGGCAGATTGGCGAGTCGGGCCTCCACCTGGCCACGCGACCACTTCTGCCGCAGCACGATGGCGCCGCGCTGATTCTAGCCAACGATGTGGAACGAGTTCTTGCCGATATCGATGCCGATGGCGGCGGGCGAAGTATCGAGTTTCTGTGACATGGCGTGCTCCTTGTCTTGGCGCCCCTGGCCAGCTTATCGCTGGCGGGGGCAGGAGCACGGCCGGACCATCCCATTACCGGACATCGGCGCACTGGTCGGTTTTTGCTTTTGTTGTTCACGATTAGATCAGGAAAAGCGCCAACGGTGCTGACCCTTACCGCCACGCTCGATCGTAGCGTGTTGCCTGTTCAGGCTGCTTGCTGCGCTGCACTCGACGTTGCCATGCAGCGTTTATATTTTATATTTCTTGCAGTTTGATCAGCGTCAATGCGGGTTCTTTTGGCGCGAAATTGGTGAACCCATCTAGACATTGGAAATTGGATCGAGGCGACACTGAGAAACCAGAGAATGGAGGGAGACATGAGTTCGCTCGCCATCAAGGGAAATGGACTTCAGTCAAAGCTCCTCTGGGCCGCAGTGATCGCGCTCGGTGCGCTTTCTTTCGGGATCGTCGCGCTGAGCAGAGGCGAGAACGTCAACGCGGCATGGCTCGTCGTCGCCGCAGTGTGCACCTACGTCATTGCCTATCGCTTTTACGCGCTGTTCATTGCCGAAAAGGTGCTGCGCGTCGACCCTGCGCGGCAGACCCCGGCCTACCAGCACAATGACGGCCTCGATTACGTGCCGACCAACCGCTACGTGCTGTTCGGTCACCACTTCGCGGCAATTGCTGGCGCCGGTCCCCTGGTCGGTCCGGTGCTCGCCGCCCAGATGGGCTACCTGCCTGGGACGCTGTGGATTCTCGCTGGCGTGGTCTTCGCCGGCGCGGTGCAGGATCTGACTGTCCTCTTTCTCTCCACGCGGCGTGACGGCCGCTCGCTCGGCGACATGGTGCGCTCTGAAATGGGGCCGGTTGCCGGCAGCATTGCGCTTGTCGGCGTGCTACTGATCATGGTCATCCTGCTCGCCGTGCTGGCGCTGGTTGTCGTCAAGGCGCTGGTCGGCAGTCCGTGGGGCACCTTCACGGTCTTCTCCACCATCCCAATTGCCATGCTGATGGGCGTCTATGCCCGCTTCATCCGGATCGGCCGCATCGCGGAAATGTCGGTGATCGGCGTTGTGTTGCTGCTGGCGTCGCTAATCTACGGCCGGACCGTGGCGGAAAACCCCGCGATCGCAGCATGGTTCGATCTAAGCGGCGAGACGCTGGCGCTGATCATCATCGGCTACGGCTTCGTCGCCTCGGTGCTGCCGGTGTGGCTATTGCTGGCGCCCCGGGATTATCTCTCGACCTTCCTCAAGGTCGGCACCATGGCGCTGCTCGCGGTTGGCATCATCCTGGTCCAGCCAGGGTTGAAGATGCCGGCGGTCACCAAGTTCATCGACGGCACCGGCCCGGTGTGGTCCGGCAGCCTGTTCCCGTTCCTGTTCATCACCATCGCCTGTGGCTCGGTATCCGGCTTCCATGCGCTGATCGCCTCGGGCACGACCCCGAAAATGGTGGAGAATGAGAGCCAGCTCCGCTTCATCGGCTATGGCGCCATGCTCACGGAGTCCTTCGTCGCCATCATGGCGATGATCGGTGCGACGGTGATCGAGCCCGGAATCTATTTCGCCATAAACAGCCCGGGCGCGCTGATTGGCACCACCGCCGCGGAGGCGGCGGAGGTGATCTCCGGTTGGGGCTTCACCGTCACCCCCGACATGATCAGCCAGATCGCCCAGGACGTCGGCGAGAAGACGCTGCTCTCGCGCACCGGCGGCGCCCCGACACTCGCGGTCGGCATGGCGCATATCCTGTCCGGTATGTTCGGCGGCCGCGTCTGGATGGGGCTCTGGTACCACTTCGCCATCCTTTTCGAGGCGCTGTTCATCCTCACCACTGTTGACGCCGGAACCCGCGTCGCCCGCTTCATGATCCAGGATATGATCGGCAGCGTCGTGCCGTCGTTCCGGAAGACCGAGTCATGGGGAAACAACCTGATCGGATCGGCGCTGGCGGTCGGCGCCTGGGGCTACTTCCTCTACCAGGGAGTCATCGATCCAATGGGCGGCATCAACACGCTCTGGCCGCTGTTCGGCATCTCCAACCAGATGCTGGCGGGAATCGCGCTCATCCTGTGCACGGTCGTACTGTTCAAGATGAAGCGCCAGCGCTACGCCTGGGTTACGATCGTGCCTACCTTATGGCTCCTGGTATGCACGCTGACGGCGGGGTGGCAGAAGATCTTCAGCGCCGAACCGGCGATCGGCTTCGTTGCCCACGCGCGGGTGTTTGGCGACGCCGCCGCGGCGGGCAAGATCCTGGCGCCGGCGAAGACGATAGAGGAGATGCACCGCGTCATCGTCAACGATTACGTCGACGCTACACTGTCCGCGCTGTTCGTCGCGGTGGTGCTGGCCATGATAGTCTACGGGGTCATCGCCATACGCCGGGCATTGGGTGATCCGAAGATCACCGCCATCGAGATCGGCCTGCCCGCGACCGTCCAGGGAGCGAACCTTGCCTGACATCATGGCGATGAAGGAATGGACGGTACGCACCGCGCGTCTGATGGTCGGCATCCCCGACTATCAGACCTACGTGGAGCATCGCAGGCAGATGCATCCGGATGAGCCGATCATGACGTACGAAGAATTCTTCGTGGAACGGCAGAACGCTCGCTACGCTGTCGGCAAGGGCCGATTCCGCGGCTGCTGTTGAAAGCCACTAAAGCGGCTGGGCGATGCAATTGCTCTCCGATGACGTGATCGAGTGAGGGGATGATGGCTGCGTGGATGAGTCCGCTTATGATGCTGTGGACGGCTCCTCCACCGGCACATAGGTGCCATGAATGCGGGCGCTGTTAGGGTTCCCACGATTCAGAGGAGCGAGCCATGCAGACGATCACGACAATCGGTCTCGACATCGCCAAGTCGGTCTTCCAGGTTCACGGAGTTGATGCCGCTGGCGAGGTGGTCATCCGCCGCCAGTTGAAGCGCCGCTCTGTGCTGGCGTTCTTCCAGAAGCTGCCACGGTGCCTGGTCGGCATAGAGGCTTGCGCCTCGTCTCACTATTGGTCGCGCGAACTCCAGACACTCGGCCATACCGTGCGATTAATGCCGCCGGCCTACGTGAAGCCCTACGTCAAGCGGCAGAAGAACGATGCTGCTGACGCAGAGGCTATTTGCGAAGCGGTCACGAGAGCCAACATGCGGTTCGTGCCAACAAAGACGCCTGAGCAGCAGAGCTGCCTGACGCTGCACCGCACACGCCATCTGTTCATCCGCCAGCAGGTGATCAATTCGATCCGAGCGCACCTTGCCGAGTTCGGCATTGTCGCGCCGGTCGGGCGCAAAGGAGTTACGGAACTGCTGCATGTTGTTGCCGACCCGAGCGACAAACGGGTGCCTGAGGTTGCCCGTGCGTGCCTTGCCGCGCTCGGCACTCAACTGCTCCGCCTCAAGCAACAGATCTTGGAGTTTGATCGGATGATCATGGCTTGGCATCGATCCAACCAAACGAGCCAGCGTCTTCATTACATTCCCGGGGTCGGTCCGATGCTGGCGACCGCCCTGGTCGCGAGCGTTGCTGACCCCAGGACCTTCCGATCAGGACGTAACTTCTCAGCCTGGATTGGGCTCGTTCCGAAGCAGTACTCGAGTGGGGGCAAGGACCGGCTCGGTAGCATCAGTAAACAGGGCGACCGCTATCTACGCAGCCTGTTCGTGGCCGGAGCACTCGCCGTCATCCGCTACGCCAAGATCCATGGCACCGGGCATCGGCCCCTGGCTCACGGCGTTGTTGGGGCGGCGCCCGACCAAGGTCGCGGCCATCGCGCTTGCCAACAAGATTGCGCGGATGGCCTGGGCCATGATGGCCAAGGGTGAGCGTTATAAGCAACCCGTCGCGCTGGCGGCGTAAACGAGATCGCGCCGGACAGCCGGCGTGATGTGAAGGTGAGGTTGGGAGGGCGAACAGCACGTAATGCAGAGCCGGTCGATCCGGCGGTCAGGACAACCCACTAGTGCCATCGCATTGTCGAATGCGAGCTTTTGACCGGGACCTGATCCGCGGAGGGCATTATGGCCAGCGGTCATGTGAACCGCAGCTAAAGGCCGAACACATGGCTGCACCGACCAACGCTGCGTACGTGAAGAAAGTTCTTGCCAACTCGGAGCCGTCCACACATGGCACTTTTCGGACATGCCGCGATTTCCGAGTTGAGTCTGCTTTCGGGGGTAAAGCGGAAGTTGGATTTCGAGCCTGCCAAGGGCAGCTTTTGGCGCAAAGCGGCCATACGTGTTGACGTTCGTGAAAGCACTATGGGCCCACCATGAATGCGTTCGAGGCCGCAGAAAACAGCTGCAAGGACGGCGATCTTCAGAAGGACCTCGAGGTTCTGTTCAACAGCCAGAACAAAAGCCAGGCAGGAATGCCACATCCATTCCTGCGACATTCCTGCGCGTGACTGTTGCGCCTTAACTTATTCGCACACTTGTACCGCAAGCGAATCTACGACGCCCGCGCGGCGCGCCGCAGCGATTGCGGCGTCTGGCCGAAGGCGCGGATAAAGGCGCGTCGCATCCGATTCGGGTCGCGAAATCCGGTGACTTGCGCGACGCGTTCGATCGCCTCACCGGAGGATTGCACCCGCTGGCGCGCCACTTCGATCCGCAATCGCTCGATTGCCTTCGACGGCGTAGAGCCGGTCTCGGCAACGAAGGCGCGGGTGAAATGCCGCGAACTTATGCCGGCTTGCTCAGCCAGATCTTCTACCGTCAGCGGCGCATCGAGATGCTCCCGCGCCCAGGCCAGCAACCGCCCGAAACGGCCTCCGGGCGCCTTCAATTCCAGCAGTGAGGAGAATTGCGACTGGCCGCCGCTGCGGCGATGGTAAACCACAAGCCGGCGCGCGGTATTCTTCGCGATCTCCTCACCAAAATCCTCTGCCGACATTGCCAGCGCCAGATCGATGCCGGCGGTGACCCCGGCCGAACTCCAGATGTTGCCGTCCTGGACGTAAATCTGGTCGGGCTCGAGCTTTACCTTGGGATAAGAGCTGACGAAATGCCGGGTGTTCCACCAATGCGTGGTGGCGCGCCGACCATCGAGCAGGCCCGCTTCGGCGAGGACGTAAGCACCGGTACAAACGCTGGCGATGCGGACGCCGCGCCTGGCCATCATTCGCACAAATGACAGCGTCCTTTCGCACGTCGCTGCCGCGGGCACATCCTCGCTGCCCACCACGATCAAGGTGCTGATCGCGCGAGAAGATCCGAAGCCACTCGCCAATACCTCGACGCCCGACGAACTACGCACGGCGCCTGGTGTCGCCGCCAAAATCCTGATCGCGGGAGAGACACCAGCGTAGCGCGCTGCAACCTCAAACACCGAAATAGGACCGGCCGCATCCTGCAACTGGAAATCAGGAAAAACGAGAACTCCGATCACGATCGTTACCCCTTGTCCTAAAATGACGGAAATACGCCATTTAGGACATCACCCCATCATGTAACGATACCCGCGTCAACTACCCATCAGTGAGATTAGGGAGAAGTGAACCGGTTCAAAAGCACCTCTCGAAGAACGGTACCCAGGCCGACAACGCGGGCAGCAAGAGAATCTGCCGCGCCTTCCGGCGGTCGCTCCCACGCCTGCGTGAAGCTCCCGTCGATCCGCAAATCTATTTGCAAGCAGTTCAACAACCAGGAGAAAGAGAATGACCAAGACGACAGGTTCGAGCGCCGCGAAGATCAACAACGGCGTCAACGTCGATGCGCTGCTGGGTGCCCGAGAGGCGCTTGAGCAGGCGCCCGAGGCCGCACAGTTCAAGTGGCGCGCAAGCTGCGAATGGGTGACCGGAACGCACAGCCGCACCGTGATCGGCAACTTCTTCGGCCTCGGCGCCGAGCAGTCCCGCGACAAGAATTTCCGCGTGGAAGCGGATCACCCGAAGGTCTTCGCGTCCGAGGACAAGGCGCCGACTCCGGTGGAAATCGTTCTTTCCGGGCTCGCGAGCTGTCTCACCGCCGGTGTTGCCGCCGTCGCTCAGCGCCGCGGCATCCAGCTGCACTCGGTCAAGGCCACGCTCGAGGGCGACATGGACATCCAGGGCATCCTCGGCGTGGATGACGACATTCGCAACGGCTTCGGCGGCATCAAGGTCCACTTCGACATTCGCGCCGATGCGAGCCCCGACGACATCAAGTCGCTGGTCGCACAGTCGCAGAAGCGGTCGGCGGTGTTTGATATCGTCACCAACCCGACGAATGTCTTCGTCACCGTCAATTGACGACGAGCAGAGAGGCGAGAAAGTATCGTGCGCTACGTAACGACCGTCATCATCGGCGCCGGCCAGTCCGGACTTGCCACGAGCAAGCACCTCAGCGACCGCTCGATCGACCATGTGTTGATCGAGCGGGGCGAGGTCGCCAACTCCTGGCAGACAGAGCGGTGGGACTCGCTTCGCCTCCTCACGCCGAACTGGCAAAGCCGCCTTCCCGGATACGCCTACGACGGCGACGATCCGGACGGCTACATGAGCGTGACCGAGGTCGTCGGCTATCTGAAGGGATATGCCAACGCCTCAGGCGCCCCGGTCCACGCGCACACAAAGGTCACGCGCGTGCGCCGGGTGGACGGCGGCTACGAGGTCGCAACCGACCAGGGTCCGTGGCGGTGTCGGACGCTTGTCCTTGCAAGCGGCGCCTGTAACATCGCGACTGTCCCGGCTGTCGCGGCGGGCCTGCCGCCGGAGATCGCCAGCCTCACGCCGATGCAGTACCGCAAGCCGGATGCATTGCCGGATGGCGGCGTGATGGTCGTCGGAGCCTCGGCGACCGGCGTGCAGCTTGCACGCGAGATCAGGGCCTCGGGCCGAAGCGTCATTCTCGCAGCCGGTGAGCATGTTCGGGTGCCGCGCGTCTACCGCGACCGGGATATTAAATGGTGGATGGATGCGATCGGCGCCATGGATTTGCGCTACGACGCTGTCGACGACATCGATCGGGCGAGGCGTCTGCCATCGCTTCAGCTAATCGGCACGCCCGGGCGCGAAACCATCGATTTGAACAGCCTGCGCAAGGCTGGCGTCGAGATCGTCGGGCGCCTTGCGGGGATGCATGACGGAAAGGTGCAGTTCTCCGCGGCGCTCCCGAATCACTGCGCGCTCGCGGACCTCAAGATGAACCGGCTGCTGGCGAGCATCGACGCGTGGATTCTCGCGAGCGGGCAGGAGGATCGCTTCCCCGCGCCGCATCGCTTCGAGCCGACGGAGATTGACCCGCAGACCAGGCTTGGCATGGACCTGAATGATGGAAGCGTCAGAACCGTGATTTGGGCTACCGGATATCGCCCCGACTATTCGTGGCTCGATGTCCCTGTCCTCGATCGCAAGGGGCGCATCCGTCACGATGGCGGCGCCGTGGCGGCGCCCGGGATGTACGTCATGGGCTTGCCTTTCATGCGGCGGCGCAAGTCATCTTTCATCGACGGGGCCGGGGAGGATGCCGCGGACCTTGCCGCGCACCTGAATCTCGGCCTGCGTCGCTCGGCCGCCTGACGGAGCAGTTCAGATGGATACGTCTCGTCATTTCCAGCCGCACTACGACGCGGTGATCGTCGGTGCGCGATGCGCCGGGGCTGCCACGGCGATGCTTCTCGCGCGCGCAGGGATGAATGTTCTCGCGATCGACCGTCAGGCCTACGGTTCCGACACGATGTCGACTCACGCCCTGATGCGTACGGGAGTCCTTCAGCTCGAGCGATGGGGATTGTTGCCGGCAGTGATGGCCGCGGGAACACCGGAAATTCGCGCCACGACGTTTCATTATGGCTGCGAGCAGCTGCGCCTGGGCATCAAGCCGGAGTATGGCGTCGAGTACCTCTGCGCGCCAAGGCGCACCGCGCTGGATCGCATCCTCGTCGATGCAGCCCGCAGCGCGGGGGCAGATGTGCGTCACGGCGTGGTGCTCTCTCGTCTTCAGATCGATTCCAAAGGCCGGGTCGTCGGTGCATTGCTGAAGGACGCGGACGGGCATAGCAACGCGGTTCGCTCCGACATCGTGATCGGTGCGGACGGCAGGCAGTCCGCGGTTGCCGCGCTGGTCAACGCTGGGACCTATCTCAATGGCCGGAGTGCATCCGGCTACGTCTACGGATACTACGAGGACCTGGAGCGGCACGGATATCACTGGCACTTTGGGGAGAAAGTTGCGGCAGGTGTCATCCCCACGAACCACGGGCAGCACTGTGTGTTTGTCAGCGTGCCGGGCACAGCCTTCCCGACCACGTTTCGCGGAAATGTCGAGGGCGCCTTCCTCCATGTCCTCGCGGCAAACTCGCGGCATCTCAGCGACGACGTCAGTCGCGCTCGTCTGGTCGGCCGCCTGCGTGGCTTCGCCGGCGTCCCCGGGCATCTCAGGCAATCTCACGGTCCCGGTTGGGCGCTGGTCGGCGATGCCGGATACTTCAAGGACCCGCTGACCGCTCACGGAATAACCGACGCACTCAGGGACGCGGAACTGCTCGCTCGCGCGATCCTGGATGGAAGACCGCTCGAGGTCTATCAACGCCAGCGCGACGTCCTGTCGGAGCCGCTGTTCCACGATACGGAGGCAATCGCCTCGTTCCGGTGGAATCTCGATGAGGTCAAGACCCTGCATTCAAGCCTCAGCGCGTCCATGCAGGCGGAGTGTGAGTACATGGCAGACTTACCTGCGCCTGCGCGCCGCGAGCCGCAACCTCGATCAGGCATGTCAGATCGAAACGCGGCACTGGCGTCGGAGGCTTGCTAATCCCCTTGCAGCTTAGGAGCGCGACAATGACGGCAAACGATTCCCCCTGGAAGCAGACACTGGCCGGCCAGCCGCGGATGGGCGCACGGGCCGAGCGGCGGCGTACGACGTCGATGCGTGACGTCGAGATGTTCACGGAGATGACGGGGGACAGGAATCCGATTCACTATGACGCCGACCTTGCAGCGAAGTCTCCGTTCGGCGGACTGATCGTTCAAGGCGGTGTCACGACCGGCCTGTTGAACGCTGTCGTTGCAGAGGATCTTCCCGGGCCCGGCACTGTCTTCCTTGAGACGAACTGGCGTTTCGTCAAGGCTGTACGCGTCGGGGAGACGATCACGGCTACCGTCGAGGTCGAACATGTCCGCAGCGACAAGCCGATCTGCAAGCTTGTGACGACCGTACGCAATGCGGCGGGAGAAGATTGCGTTCTTGGTACTGCGACGACCTACACGATGGCCTTGCCTGATCGGAATTATGACGCCGCACGATAGGATAATCCCATGAGCGCGCTGGAAATCTGCAAGCCGCCCGTAGCGCAGTCCGCGATCGCCGGCCATCGCGGCGTGCTGGTGGTGTTGGCCGCCACGCTCGTGATGGCGATGGGATTTGGCGGCCTCGGCCTGGTCTCCGTCTTCATGGCTCCGATGGAGGCAGATCTCGGTTGGACCCGGTCCAATACAAGTCTCGGTTATGCACTCGCCGCGACCGGCATGGCGGTCGGTGGCCTGCTCTGGGGCCGGGTCGCGGATCGAGTTCGATATCAGGCTGCCGCTGGCCATCGGCGCGACCGGCATGGTGTCGTCGTTGTTCGCGATGGCCATGCTGCAGTCGCTGGCGACCTTCTATATCGCCAGCCTGATCTATGGCGGCTTTGGTTTCTCGGTACTCTATGCGCCTCTCGTTTCGACGAGCGGCGAGTGGTTCCCGCAACAGCGCGGGCTCGTCACGGGCGTGGTCACCGCGGGGGGCGCGCTCGGACAAGGATTGTTGCCGTTCGCAGGGAGGTTGCTGATCGAGGAATTCGGCTGGCGCCTGGCGTTTGCCGGAATTGGCGGCGCCATGCTGGCAGTACTTGCGCTGAGCCTGCCGATCCTCAGATGGCCGCAAGGCACCATGGCGTCTCCCGCTTCTGTCACGGACTCGGGCGAGACGGGCGCGGCCGAATACAAGACGGTGGCCTTGCTGGCGCTCGCCGCCTATCTGTGCTGTGCGTGCATGGGCGGACCCTTGGTTCATATGGCAAGCTTCGTCGGCTCCGTCTGCGGCTCTCCGGCCATCGGCGCAACCAGCCTTCTGGTCGCCATGATCTTCGGCGCGATCGGGCGAGTTTGCTTCGGAGTGGCGGCTGACAGGCTGGGCGCGCTGACCAGCTATGCGATGGCGTCCGCGACACAAACGGCGTCCGTGCTCGTATTTCCGGCCCTCGGAGACAGCCTGTCGTTTATGGCCCTGTCCGCCGTGTTCGGATTCGGATTTGCCGGCAACATGACATCCCTGTCGCTGTGTGTCCGCGATGCGGTGCCGGCACACCGTTTCGGCGGCGCGCTCGGAGCTGTCATGATGGTCGCATGGGCCGGAATGGCGTCCAGCAGCTATGTCGCGGGGCGGTTGTTCGACGCCACCCTCAGCTACAATCTCTCGTTCATTCTGGCAGGCGTTGCCGGTGCACTCAATCTCATGGTGCTGGCCCTGCTCAGCTTCAGGCAACGCGCTGGCGCAGGCAAGTGGCTCGCAGCCGTACGCGCTGTAGGTGGTTGAGATGATAGCCGCGAGTGTGACAACGGCCGGGCAATTTCGCGCGGCTTTTACGAAGTGGGTTGCGCCGCGGCTGAATTGCTTGAGTACAGCGATTTGTCTGCTGCGGCGCATGAGTCCGGAAACGGCGCAAAGCCGATTCGAGTAATTGAGTGGTTATGGAATGGCCGGTCATGGCGCGAAGCTGACGTTCATATTTGAATCGGATCACTTCGGCCGGCTGAACGCTGGCGAATTGAAGCCGCCAGAAGAGGTCAAAGCGTTCGCTCGATGTCAGGGGTACTCGCTCCACCAATCCGGCCATCTGACTTTGTGCGGGGTACGAGCGGCCTTCACGATGGTCCGCTGATCGGCAGGACTGAGGGGTTCACTGAGGCGTGCCAACGCGGCCTCGATAAGCCATGGTTCGAGGGCCATCCGTGCGGTCTCACGGTAGGGATCAAGTTTCTTGGCCATTCGCAGCGGCTCAAGTGCCGACGTGACGCTCCCGGGTGCTAAAAGTTTGCGGACGATGACGATGGGACGGCCCGCGTGTGTGCTGTGCCGTTTCATCTCGTACATGGTCAGAGTTGCGCGGTTTGCAGGGCCGTCACCCTCAAGTCCGCGTTTCGCGAGGTACATCCAGAACGCTTCGGCTTGCGTGACACGGCGCTCGACGCCGCCTTCGCGCATCGTCACCATCCCCCCAAGTACGGCTTCATAGGGCGCTTCGCGACGGCGCCCACCGGGACGACCGGCTAAATTGCCGCTCTGACCCTTCTTGTAGCGGGGCGTTCTTGGCGGTCGGCGATATCCGCCCCCGTCGTCGTCGCCATCAGGCGGATCGCTTGGCGACATCATTCGTCGGTCCCCCGGGGCCAGCGGAGAGAGTCCGCATCGCTCGTGCAGCGCCGGATCGCGTCACGTTCGCTTTCAGCTAGGCGTTGGCCACCCCGTCTGCGGCTCAGCGCCAGCTGGACCGCCCAAGGCTCAAGCAAGAGTTGCGCTCGATCTTTCCCAAACTCCGCGCGTTTCGGATTGGCCGCCGCGATCCCGAGCAGCACGAGTGTGGCGTCCGCGTTATCGGGATCGGGCGAGATGTGACGCGTGACGGCCGGATGGGCTGCTTTGGGCGCATGCTTCTCAAGCCAAGCATCGTGCTTCATGATCCACTTCACGACCTGGCGCAGGGCCATGTTCTTGCCTGCCAGGGCATCCTGGTAGGTCCGCTGTTGAAGCGCTTCTTCCAACCCTATTTCGCGCGCAATACCGTCACGCGTTACGAAAAGAGTTTTGTCCATCACAATGTCGAACGTCGAAGGCTGCGGAGCGCGGGATTTGCGCGGGCGTCCACCAGGATTGCCGCTTTGGCCCTTGCTGTACCACGCGGGGTTCGATGTTCGCTCGGAGCGGGGTTTCTTGCTCATGACGCCGGTCCCTCAAGACGCGGCTCAAGCCCGGTCCTTGCTGTCCAGCGGTCGATTGCTACATCGACATAAGCCGGATCGATGTCGACCCCACAGAAGCGCCGCCCAGTCCGTTCTGCGGCCATGAGGGTCGTTCCAGATCCTAGGAAAAGATCGAGCACGAGATCGCCGCGGCGCGTAACGTCCAAGATCGCATCGGCAACGAGCCCCGTTGGCTTGACCGTCGGATGCAAGGCCAGATCCTGTCGCCGGCTGCCGCGCAGGGAGTTTACGGAGGCATAGTCCCAGACATTCGTGCGGTTGCAACCATGCCGGCCTAGCTCAACCATATTGAGATGGGGTGCCGCTCCGACCCGGTACACAAAGACCAGTTCGTGCTTGGATCGATAGAGGGATCCCATTCCTGCATTGGATTTGTTCCAGATGCACAGGTTCAGCCGCTCGCCATAAATCGTGCGGCCGACTGCCGAGACTCGTCCATGTGTCGCCAGTCCATACATACGAAGTGGACGGCGCCATCGCGCGAGATACTCGCCGCGGCGCCTAGCGTGTCGGCGAAAAACGAACGGAACTCTGCCTCGCTCATCTCACCCGAGGCCATGGCGAATTCGCGATGACTTCCGGCGGACACCGCATGCCCACCGATCCGCACATTGTAAGGGGGGTCTAGGAAAGCTGCGTCGACATGCGCCTCTTGGCCGATGACCCGCCGCAAAAATGCGGCATCCCGCCCGTCGCCACACCCCACCCGGTGATCCGCCAGGATCCAGAGATCGCCCAATTTTGTTCGTGGTATCCCCGGAACCGGAGGGATGACCTCGTCATCTGGATCGACGGCTGACGTCGGTATCACGTCGATCTCGCCGGTCGAGAAGCCCGTCAGGGTGAGATCGATATCAACATCGATCGAAGCGAGTTCGCCGAGCTCGAGCTGCAGGATTTCTAGGTCCCAGCCGGCATTGAGCGCGATCTTGTTGTCGGCGATCCGCAGCGTTCGCTTCTCGCGCTCCGATAGTCCGGGCAGAGTTATGACAGGTAGCTCTGCAAGGCCCATCACCCGGGCGGCCTGAAGCCGGCCGTGACCCGCAATGATATGGCCTTCTGGATCAGCGAGAATTGGATTGGTAAAGCCGAAGGCTTCGATGGATGCCCGTATTTGGTCGATCTGGCGCTTCGGATGGGTGCGCGAATTGCGCGGATCGGGAATGAGATCGTTTAACGGCCGGTAGGTGACCGCCAACCGCGATCGCGGTCCGGTAAAAGTTTGTTTGTTCATGAGTAGAAACCACAGCAAAAATAGCCAACCGGAGCGCTTTGCGCTCGGTTTTCAGCCAACGTTTCATGGCGAGACGGGGCGTGTGCGGTGCTGTGGCGAGGCTTGTGAAGCGGGACGGGCAGAGCGAGGCGAGGCAGGGCGAGGCATGTCAGGTGACGCGTGTGTAACTGGCGTCCAATTCTACGAGTGAATGATTCTCCCTCGCGTGTCACGTGTTTGGGCCGGCATGCCTAATCTAATCGATCACAAAGCTTGTTTTGGTGCTTTGCCGGCCTGTTTCCGCGCATCAAAAGCCTGTTTTGCAGAATAACAGGAAAGTGGCTCGATGCCGGCGTAACTAACAGAAAGTATGGACTTATTTCCGGCTACAGATCGTCATCAGCCCGCAAAAGCCTGTTATGGACCGAGATTTTGAAAAAATGCCCTGTTCTCAGGCTAGAGACCAGTTCGCACATGACTGCGCACACCACCAAGCTTTTCAAGCACTTAGCGATCTGACCAACACGAAAAGCAGCCGCGGTTTACACCTCGGTTTACAGTTTTGTTCTCTGTTCGAGCTTCAGCCCAGCCCGCATCTGTGTTGCACGTTTGCGGCCGAGGTAGTGAGCGTCGAGGATTGCCGCGACGTTTTTTGGGGCTATGACCGGTAGAGGTCGCGATCTGCGGTACGGTCACCTAGGCAAGCGACAAACGGGCCCTCCGGGCTAGTTGCTCGCAACGAATGACCCGGTGGCCGCAGGGGCCGGCCGGTCGGAATTTGACCCGTCCCCGAGCGCAATCAGTTTCCTGTAGGAGGCCTTCGCCTTGTCGGAATCGCCCAGGACCTGCGCCGCCGTGGCGGCGCCGACATGACCGTCCTGCGTCAGGGGTCTTCCTCAATGGCGAGGCGGGTCAGGAGCAGTGGATGCGACGGCATCCAACGGCTCCAATCAACATTGCCGGATCAGCGAAGCAACATCTGGGATTGATTGCACCGCACTCAACGCGATTTTGCAGCGCTCATCAGGGCTCCTTATTATCATCAGGGCTCCTTATTAGGAGAGATCACATTACGAACTCGTCGCGAACTAGTTGCCGCGCATTTTTTGATCAGCCCAATTCTTGAGATCGCCGACTGTCAGGACCTTCAGGAATGGATTGGCCCGGATAAGCTTGTCCCGGGTGGTCCGACCAGTGACGTCAGCGGAGGCCATGAGGGAGGCCGCGTCGGCATTCTCTGCACCGGAAAGCAGAGCCGCTGCGCCTGCCGGTCCGGCGAAATAGGTCAGGTACAGAGAACCGGGCGTGACAGGCAGGCCGCGCTTATTCAACATAGTGGCATATTGCTCGAGCACTCGCGTAATGATTTCTCGAGCAAGATCTGCATCCCGCCTTAGCTCCAAAACTTCTTTGTCGCTGCGGCCTTGGATCAGATCGCGTCGATATTTTCGGATGGCTTCATGCCACGTATCTTCAAGGAATTGACCGGCCCCCGTGGCACTTGACCGCTTGTTCTTTCCATACGGGTCGCCATTCGATTCGATCGCGATGATGCGCTCTACCAGAGCCTTTACGCCGCTTTTTTCGATCGGCTCGCGATTTATGTAAGTGCCCCGAAATAGATAGAAGCTTGACATGAAAGCCAGCGCAATTGCTGTTGCCAAGGCGAGGGTCAAAATTTCCGCTGAAAGCCATTCCCGCGATGCTGTAGCGGACACGCGCTCGTCCGGGCGAGGCGGTCTAATTTCGTCAGCATTTCCTACATGCTTTGCGTTATGCACGAGGTGCGGCGGGCTGGGGCCTGCCATTTCGACGTCGCAGGGGAATTGCGGGACTAGGTTTCGCATCCCGGCGACAGGTTCAATGCTTTAAGCAAGCCATCGAAAGCATTTGGCCGACAGGACGTGATCTTGATCTCGGCAGTCGCCTTTGGCCGTTCCGTCTTTGCAGCTTTCTTCGACTCTTGGTGCTTCGGCCTAGGCTTCGGCTTTACGACAACGACCTGTTTCTCATTTGCGTCCGGCTTGTGCCGACTAGTTATTTTTTGGACCTGTTGTGGAATAATGGGTGTCATGTCGGTTGAGCAATCGGTTCGAAAGATGAAGGCTGAGCCAGTGCGTCATGGTGCAGAAACGGAATTTCGAGCCGATCGGTCTTCGTCAAGGTACCGCGAGAATCGCTCATGCCAACTGCTGTTGATTGCGCAACCGGCTCACTCGCAGCTTTTGTAATGCGCGGCGGTGTCTCGATCTCCATGATAGCAAGTGTGCTCAGGCCAACAAGGATGAGAGCCGCTCTCATCATGATCTTTCTCTTCCGGAACGAAGATCCTTGACCAGAGTTAGCCAAGTATATTCTCGCTAACATCGGAGATATTTGCGCGACCGAATAAGGCGGCTTAGCGGCGGAACTGAACTGACCGCGGCGTCAGCGAGACATGAATAGTAATAGGGTTAATGGCGACACCGCATGCAGACTACTCATGTGGGTTACCGCTTGATCGCTTCCTTTGCGCCGTCGTGCATGCTTCAAGCCGACGGCACACCTGCGCCTCCGCTGCCGTGTGGCCGGTAATGCAACTCCGGCAGCTCGTGATGCAGTCAGAGAGCTAATATCCGCGTAAGGCTGCAAAACGCCCAATCCATAATGAGGGATCGGCGAACGTCCCGTTCTGGCGCGAAGCGGACATTCGACGAAGCGGTGAGTCCAAAAAGTGCGCAATAGCGGACATCGGACCACTTCATCCAAACACATTGTGACATGAATAGTCTTGAAAAACCCGCAAACCCAAACGCTTTGACCGTTTTACGATTGATCTCGAATCTCTAGGGCCGCAGTAATCTGTCTGGCATCGTTCCGAGTTTGGCCCCAACATCGGAATGAAGGAATGAGCGCAACTCTTCGAGGAAGCGCGCCAATGCCGGTTCGCCTTCCAGCATGATGTGGTTTCGGCTTTCAAGCGGGACGAAGCGAGCGCCCGGAATTCCTGCGGCTAACCGGCGGCCCGCTTCAAAGGGCACTCTGGCGTCGTGGCGGCAATGCATGACGAGGGTAGGGACCTTGACCTGCGACAGGAATGAATTCACTTCCACTTCGCCATTCGCCAGAAAATTGCGTGCGGCGTCGGCGGGTGAGCTCGAGATTCGCTGGAGCTCGTTGAACCAGTCGGCCTGTTCCTTGTTGGCGTCCGGAATAAACTGGGACGTGAACATTTGTCTGAAGGCCGGATTTTCTTGACCCCATCCGAGGCGCATGAGCGTGAGCATGGCTTCTCCGGATGCCTTCTCCGCCTCGGTCCTTGCGCGCTTCTTCCAGCCGACGGCATAACCTCCGAGCAGAACCAGATGCGACACCCGATCCGGATGCCGGACAGCGTAAGCGATCGAAACCGCGCAACCCTGTGATATGCCAAGAAGGGCGAATCGATTGATGCCCGCGGCGTCGACAACCGCTTCGAGATCGTCCACGAACCTTTCGAATGAGACGTCCGCGACCTCACGATCCGATAGCCCGTTGCCCCGGGCGTCGTATCGGAAGAAGGCGTGGTCCCGAGACAATTCCTGGTAGAGATGCCGCCAGATCGGACTTTCAAAATCAAATTCGATGTGGGTCATCCAGTGGCCGGTCTTAACGAGCGGGTGACCCTGCCCAATCCGCGCGTAGGCAAGCTGCACGCCATCTTCGGTTTGGCAGAAATGGATTTCCTGTTCGTACTGAACGGTTGTCGTCGCCGGGTCTTCCGGCAGATGCGGGAATGGCCGCCTCCGGAATTGCCTCGATATCCCTGGCGGTAAGCCCGAATACACCAACCGCCCGCGAGATGTTCTTCACGGCCTGCTCGCCCAGATCGGCGAAAGCCATCGAAAGCTTGTCCCTGATCTGATCGTTTGCCGCCCTTGAAATGCATACGCCACCGGGTTCGCAAAGCGTTTCCAGACGAGCCGCGATGTTGACGCCGTCGCCAAAAATATCGTCGCCATCGATGATGATGTCGCCGACGTTGATTCCGATTCGAAATACGATTTGTGTTTCCGCGGGAACACCGGCGTTGCGCTTGACCATGCTGCGCTGAATCTTGACCGCACAGGCAACCGCATCGACGACGCTTGCAAATTCCACGAGCATCCCGTCGCCGGTCGTTTTGACGATGCGCCCGTGATGCTCTGCAATACCGGAATCGATTAGTTCGCGACGATGGGACTTCAGCGAGGTGAGGGTCCCCATCTCGTCGGTCCCCATGAGTCGGCTGTAACCGACCACATCCGCCGCTAAAATGGCAGCAAGCCGGCGTTGCATGGCTCCCTCCATCAATTAATTAATGTCGTGAGTTTTGCACGGGATTGAAGGCTCCCACAAGACCGACGCAATGGCCGATTGGAGGTTTGCTCTTCGAAGAGCAGTAATCATTGACTTCGGCCGCGCTCGCCAAGTCTCAACATCGCTAAATAAATCGGTAGTCAGATCGGCCCGGTTCGTTGTGAATACGAGCGTTCAGTGTTCGCAAACCGAGACCCGCATGATCGAGGATTCTGATGCACTAGTGGGGGCCGGAAGTCGGTTGTGGGTCAATCGCTTCCTTGCGCGAGCGCAGCATCGATCTGCTGATCGGCCGCATTCCGGAGCCGTTCGACGAGGACGACCTCGAAGCGGAAGTTGTGTACAATGATGACACCGTGGTGATTGCGGGCCGGCAGAGCAAATGGGCGAAGTCGCGCAAGCTCAAGCTCGCCGACCTCGCCGGCGAACGCTGGATACTGCCGCCGCCTGATACAATGCATGGCGCGGGTGTACCAAAAGTGTTTCGCGACAGCGGCTCCGAAATGCCACCTGCGCCCATCACAATCCTTTCAATTCATTTATGCCTCCGGCTGGTCGCGGGCGCACAATTTGTGACGATGCTTCCAGCCTCGGTACTGGGCTTCGGCAACAGTAGCGAATCTCTCAAGGTCCTTCCAATCAGGATTCCCGCGGGGCGGCGGCCTGTCGCAATCGTAACCCTCAAGAATCGTACGCGCAGCTCTGCTGCAAAGCTTTTCATTGAATGCGTCCATAGAACGGCGAGAGAGGACGCGAAGCGCGCTTAGGGTCAAAGGCTGACTTCCTGGAAGGTCCGCTTCTGGTGCGCAAAGCGGACGTGCGGTACGCAGATGGCGGGATTCTGCCCAACCAAAAGCGGTTATGTCTCGATCTCGTTCATGAAGATGAATGGAACCCGATGAGATGTTTCGCATTTTATAGCAAGGTAAACCCTTGCGCGCCGGTTTCGTCGAGCGCACGCTTGCCAAGCGATTTCACAAGAACTTACGGAGGATGCGACCATGCCACGGGTCAAGCAAGCTTCGAAGCAGAAACGCACAACCAAAGCCGCCGCCGTGAAGGTGCTGGGTGCCGCCGGACTGAGTTTTTCGCTGGTGGGTAGTGCATCCGCATCCACGATGCCCACTGCCGCTATCCCGCAATCTGACAATACCTCGCCCAATCAGCGCTTCGTTCTTGGCGAAGAGGAAATGGCCGACGTCAGTCTCGCCACGTTCTACCTCTTCGATAGGGAAAACGTTGGCAGTCGCGTGCAGCTAGCCCGCGGATGCGGTGGTTGCGGCGGCTGCCGAGGTGGCGGCGGGTGCGGCGGCTTCCGTGGTTGCGGCGGTGGCGGGTTTGTTGGCTGCCGAGGTTGCGGCGGCGGCTGCCGTGGTTGCGGCGGCTGCGGGTTCGGTGGCTTCTGGTTCGGTGCCTGCGTGGCCTGCGTGGCCTGGGCTGCGCGGGCTGCGCGGGTGGCGCGTGCTGCGGATCCTGGGGAGCGTGCCGCTTGTGCTAAGTCCCACGAAAAGCGCGCCGTGACGGTCGGCGGATCACTTCCGGTCTACCCCAACAATCAGACAAACTCGGTGTCGGCCGCCACTTCGCAAAAGTGCACAAAAGCAGCCTTCTGACGGCCAGTACTCACCGCTTGCGCTCGATAACGCATTGAAGCGGATGCCGATGTTCGCGGGCAAAGGCGATCACCTGCGTCGCCTTTGCCTTAGCTATTTCGTGCGAGTAAGTCCCGCACTCGGCGATTCCTTCATTATGAACGCGGAGCATGAGACGCATTGCACTTTCGCGATCCATGTCGAAGAACTGTTCGATGGCGTCCACGACAAATTTCATTGGAGTGTAATCGTCGTTCAAGATCAACACACTCCATGTCGAGTCCTCGGAGGAACCCAAATCGGTCTTCTCTTGTCTCCCCAGATCATTGTGGCAAGGGTGCTTTCTGGAATGGCGGTTATAGAACGCCACGATGACGGCTTTGGGTCATTCGCGTCGGTTTGGCCACGTGCCGACGACTTCCGCTCTACCCCCAATAAATAGACATCGTTACCGTGGGCCCTATTGCTCGAGAATGAGAGTCATCGAAAAATAGCCCACGCCATGGTATGCTGTTCCTGTGCATACCGATAAATGCGGCGAAGAGAGCGCTTTGGGGCCGCACTTAAGAGCGCATTAAACACGCCGCACAAGCCGCTTCGCCCCATTGCGGCGTGCACTGATCTGCTTGGGGCTTCGGGAGGGTGCGATGGCGATGCCAGTCACGCGCTATGCCAAAAGCGGCGGCGTTCACATAGCTTATCAGGTTTTTGGCAGCGGGCCGATTGATCTGGTATTTGTACCGGGCTTCGTGTCGCACATCGAGAACTACTGGGACCAGCCCGATCTAGCGCGGTGGCTCCTTCGTCTATCCAGCTTCTCCCGTGTGGCAGTATTCGACAAGCGCGGCACCGGCCTTTCCGACCGCGTGTCTGAGGCTCCGTCGTTGGACCTGCGTATGGACGATGCCCGCGCCGTAATGGATGCCGTTGGGATCGAGCGTGCAGTGCTGCTAGGAGTATCCGAAGGCGGCCCATTAGCAACCTTGTTTGCCGCAACCTATCCCCAACGATGCCAAGCGCTGGTGCTCTATGGCACCTTTGCCCGTTCCTCCTGGATCACCGCGGAGGGACTGGAGGCTTTCCTCGGATATATCGATAAAGCCTGGGGCAGCGGCCGCAGTCTGCCGATGTGGGCGCCGTCGCATCGGGACGATCCGGCCTTGAAGCAATGGTGGGGCCGCTTCGAGCGACTTGGCGCGAGCCCGGCGGCTGCCATAGCGGTCGTGCGGATGATCAGCCAAATCGATATCAGCGACATTCTCTCTTCGGTCCACGTGCCAACTCTGGTCATCCACTGCACGGGAGACACACTCATCAACGTCGAACATGGACGCTTTCTTACCGAGCACATTCCGGAAGCGAGACTGCTCGAACTGCCGGGAGACGATCATCTCTTCTTTATCCACGAGCAGATCGTTGATGCAATCGAGGAATTTTTGACCGGATCCATCTCCGCGGCAGAAGGCCACCGTGTTCTTGCGACCGTACTGTTTACGGACATCGTGGGTTCGACCGCGCGGGCGGAGCAATTGGGCGACCAGCGCTGGCGCAATCTGCTCGAAGCGCATCACACGACGGTGCGGCGGGAACTCGCGCGCTTCCGTGGCAATGAAGTGAGATCGCTTGGCGACGGGTTTCTCGCTACGTTCGACCGACCGGCACGTGCCGTGCGTTGCGCCTGCTCTATTGCCGAGGCGGTCCGTGCTCTTGACCTTCAAGTCCGTAGTGGCCTCCATACCGGTGAGATTGAGGTCGCCGGCGATGACGTGCAGGGCATCGCGGTTCACATCGCCTCGCGCATCTCGGCGGTTGCGGGGCCGGGCGAGGTGCTGGTATCTCGAACCGTCAAGGATCTGGTCGCCGGCTCGGGTCTCGGCTTCAGCGAGCGAGGCAGGCATTCGCTGAAAGGCCTCCAAGAAGCAATGGAACTCTACGCGGCCTCGAATTGACACCGGTGCAATGGCCGGCCGAAACAAGTACGCGCCGGACCCGACGAGCAGCGCAGCCTGCCATGACTCAGCCAGAAACCCGACTTCCGGCACCCGATAAACGGACATCTTCCGAGCCGGTTGGCATGTCTCAAACGTGCCAGAACCAGACAATGCCGCGCCGCGCGTCAATCCGGGAATCGCGCCAAAACTCATTAGGGTCGCAGCTCTTACGTTTTTGCGATTCCAGGTCAGAAGTGCCGCGGCGCCATCTAGCCTCCTATTGATTCCGATCTGGCGTAGCTGGAGAATGGCCGGTCAGAACTGGTCTACGGGAGGGAAATATCATGATCTCACGTCGTCTTGTGATCGGACTGCTTGGGGCGGGAGCTGTAGCGTTCACACTCTGTAGCGCCCCTGTTGCGCTGGCCCTTTCGCCCGAGACGCGCAACGCGAAGCTTGATGAAACCATTCGGGGGTTGGTCGAAGGCCACAGCACTCCGGGTATTGTGGTGCTGATCCTTCAGAACGGCCGCCCGGTCTACAGCCGTAGCGTCGGTGTTCGCGAGGCCGGCAGCACCGCGCCGATCGGCGAGAACGACATGTTCCGCCTCGCCTCAATGACGAAGGCCGTCACATCTGTGGCAGCGATGATCCTTATTGAGCAGGGCAAGATCGGCCTGGAGGATCCGGTCAGCCGTTTCCTCCCCGAGTTCGCCAAGTTGCGGGTGCTTGGGCCCGACGGCACCAACGGTCCTGCGAGCAGGCCCCCGACGATGCGCGAGCTGCTGACGCATACCGCAGGGTTCTCCTATAACTTCATCAACAATCCCCGGCTCGTTGATGCATACCGCGAAGCGCGCGTGACCGATGGGCTAGACCAGCCCGAGGTAACCACGGCTGAAGCGATGCAGCGTCTCGCCTCTGTTCCGCTTGGCTATCAGCCTGGTACGGGCTGGGAATACTCGCTCGCCACGGACGTGCTCGGGGCCGTCATCGAGAAGGTGACGGGAGATAGCCTGGGAGTTTTTGTAACCGAGCGCATTGCAAAGCCCCTGCGCATCCAGAGCTTTGTGTTCAACGTACCCGAGACCATCAGCTCACGCTTCGTTCAGGTGACGCGGCCCGCACAGGTTACAGGCGCACTCGGCACGGGCTATGTTCCGGTGGTGGGGCCTGAGGTTGTGCCGTTCCCTCCCACCAAGGGGACTGCCAGTCTCGACCCGAATCGCGCCTTCTCTCCGACCGCCTACAACTCCGGCGGCGCTGGCATGAGCGGCACTATCGGGGATTACGCACGGTTCCTGCAAATGCTGCTGAACGAGGGCGAACTCGATGGCGTGCGGGTGCTCCGCGCGGAGACGGTCCGGCAGATGACACAGAACGCGACCGGCAATATGCCGACGCTTCGTGGGCCGGGTTGGGGCTTCACGCTGGGCTTTGGGATACTGACCGATCCGACTGCAGCCAAGAGCCGTCTTCCTGCCGGCAGCTATGGGTGGGGCGGCATCTATGGCACGCAGTTTTGGATCGATCCGGCAAACCGCGTCGTCGGCCTAATCATGACCCAGACGGCGATCATTGGCTCGGGCGCGATCTCGAATCCTGTCCGGGAAGGATTCTACACAGCCGATTGAAATTCGAATACTCCATGTCTTCAAGGATCGCGGTGCAATAGAGCGCGCGTAGCACCGTTCCGCGATTGGAAAATTCCATGAGAAGGCGCTTGTAATCGATATCGAAGCCGAGCGTCTTGGCAGTTGCACGGAGATTGGCGCCATCAATAAGGAGCGCTATTCTGCTGGAGTTGGTGTGGAAATATTAGGTTTTGTTCCTTCAAAGAGGCGAGAATTCGTTCAGCTCCGCGTTTCCAAACCGTCCGGCCCGGACGCTTCGTTCAAGGGACCTGCCTGCGAGATAAAATCGTCAAAGACGACCACAGCGTCTCTGATCTCGTGGCGACTGAAAGTGTTCAGCTAAGAATGCCGTCGGCACATATTTTCCTTCGGCTGGCACGAATTCATGCAGCTGCGTGGAGGCAAACCGTTCCAGTGATGGCCTAACGCTACCGCGAATGCCGCGGGTCCGACATAGTCGAGATCGATGGCGGAAGGTCGGAGATGGGCGGCGCCTGCGCAATCGTGCTCTTCACTATTTGGACCGATGCCTGTGCCCCGCTGAGTAAGCGCCCTACCCACTCTCACACCCCGGTTGAAGTCAATGAATCCGGTGCGGAAAGGTAGTGGATAGACTTGGAGGGCCGCTCTGAGGAACGAGTCGAGCTTTCCGTCCGTTAAAAGCGAGCAATTCAACAAGGAGCACTACTATGTCCAAGACACTAGTCTACGCTGTGGCGCTACTCGCGGGTCTCCTTTCGTCACCCGGTGCTTTCGCTCAGAGCGCGGGAAGCGCTGGCACCGGCCGTACGTCAACGGGCATCGGGGCACCGGTAGGCCCGGAGGGCCCTGGAATACGAAGCGGCGGTTGGACCCAGCAACCCGGAGCAGCGACGAACAATGCAACGACCGGAAGCGCCAATCTCAGCCCCTCACAAAAAAACTCGATACCACCTTCCAATGCGATTCCAAGAAATGCGCAGGGCCATCCGAGATAAGCACTCTGGAGCAAGCCGAGGGGTTGTACCTAAGGGTATGTCTTCACCTCATATCCAAAAAGCAACGCCTTCGGGATCGTTGTCCTTGAACCATTTGTTCGGAGCGTCTGGGTTTGCAAATATCTTAGGGATGATAGACGCCCTAACGCCTCGCCTCCGGCAACATGAGGGCGGTCAAAAAATAGGAACGTAACACACGACACCGGGTTTATTGATGCAGTGCGGCAACTGGTGGTGCTAGTGAAAGTCAATGAAACCCGAGAGGACAACTGTCTTCACTGTCTCAGTCCGCTTGAAATCGTTCTCGTGAGATTCTGGCTGACCAGAACTGTCATGATCGAGGCTTGTCCCAATTGTGCCTTGGCGATTGCCGAGGAACTCAGGACAACGACGGCCGGGGGATTTGTTTCTGATGTATTTTAAGCCTCGGGCAAAACATCAATGAAACCGATCAACCAGCTTTTAACTGCGGGCCTCGTCCTCGGCGGCGCCGTAACCGCAGTCGTCGCTGCCGTTTATGACCCCGCGGTCGAGGTGTTTCCTGGTCGAACAATGCCTAAGAGCCAGGCTGAGAATACACTCGCCGTCTGGGACACCCCTGAGGCCGGCCGTCAGCCGAAATGGATCAACCCAGATCCGAAGCCTTCAAAAAATCGCGGACTCTTCGGTTACCGTTGAGCCATTGCACGGACACCAGATCATTCGTCCCTCCTCAGTTTGCGCTTCGTCGCGCCGGACGGCATCAGCCGACGATTTTTGTGGCGTTTATGCCGCAAGCGCAACCCGAGAAAAAGGACTTGAAATAAAAGCGGCCGCGAACTGAGCCGGCCCGCCATCGCGGCCAGCCCTATGCGTATGGCCGCTGAAAAACCCGTATAAATACTGGCGTTTCTTTGCGCTCTTTCATTGTTGGTGCGACTTAATAGTGACAGCCAAAGCGACAGAAACAAGCTTATGTTTTTCCAGTAATTTTCTTCAGAGTTGGGGACGAGCACATGCAGAAGTTTTTGATGGGCGCGGTTGGTCTAGTGGCATTGGGGATGGCCGCTCCCGCGTCGGCAGCTGATCTGGCTGCACGTCCGTACACCAAGGCTCCCCCTCCGATGATTGCGATCTACGACTGGACCGGCTTCTACATCGGCGGCAACGGCGGCTGGGGATCGAGCCGTAACTGTTGGGGCATCGTTCCGGTAGCTGGCGCGATCATCCCTGACGGTTGCCTCAGCAAGTCCGGAGGCGTCGCCGGTGGTCAGCTCGGCTACCGCTGGCAGACCGGTCAATTTGTCTTCGGCTTGGAAGGCCAGGGCGACTGGGCAGATCTCCACAGCTCGCATGTCAGCATTTTCAATCCGCTGGTTTCGACCGCGACAAAAGTTGATGGCATAGGCCTTTTCACCGGCCAGGTCGGTTGGGCCTGGAATGCGGCGCTGCTGTACTTCAAAGGCGGCGCGGCGGTCACCAGCAATCGTTATGACGTATTCACCACACTTACAGGCGTTGGGTTGGCTTCGGCAAGCTCAACCCGCTGGGGTGGTACCGTGGGTGTCGGATTTGAGTACGGCTTCTCCCCGAATTGGTCGGCCGGTATCGAATACGACCACCTGTTCATGGGTAACTCAAACAATTCGTTCTCGGTGGCGAATCCCCTGCTTGCCGGTGCGCTCAATCGGATCAGCCAGGACGTGGATATGGTCACATTCCGCGTGAACTATCGCTTTGGCGGCTTTGGCGGCCCGCCGGTTACCGCGAGATACTGATCTCGCCTGTTGTTTTCGAATCTCCAGCAAACTTAAGCCTCGGCATCGTCCGGGGCTTTTTTGCTAATCCAATTTAGTTACAACCTCGAGTTAATCAGGGCACGCCGACGATCCGACGCGGCTATTCTTCGGCCTCAGGCACTCTGTGTGGATCGGCCGTTTCGCAGGCAACGGGCCAAGGGCCACTCCATTGCGCACGGCTTCATTGACCTTCTCGCGGTCGCGCCAGTCCTCTGGCGAGAGTGCCATCACTGCTTTGTGGATCTCGACCGGAATCGTCTGATAGCTGTGGTGCGTATGCGCAACCGAAAGGGATTTGGCTATGCAGAGTTCGGAGCGCAGCCGACCCACAGCCAAATCCAAAGCTGATAGGGCACCGTCGTTTTGCTGCTGTCTATCGAACCCATAATTCTCAACCCCCAAAAGTTGAGTTATGCTATCGGTTGAGATGGTTAAGAAGGGTACACCGGTCGAATTCAGTGAGGACTTTGCCGGCAAGGTCTGCGGCTTGATCTCCGAAGGGTTAGGCCTCCGCAAAATCGAGATGAAAGAGGGGGATGCCGACCAAGTCGGCTAGACGCCAAGTCGAGCTTTGATCGCAAGGAGGCAGTCGACTAGCTGATAAGAAAATTACACAAAGCCTATCAGTCGCATATTCCATAACATTCGATTTGCGAATCCCGGCCCTCAAAAGCTCAAAGGCGCGTCGCTTACGGGAAAATCGTTGTTGCGCGACTTAACATATGAGGTGGCCATGGTGAGAAGATGAACGGCAGCAGTGCCCAGTTCCTGCATATCCCGATCCTCAGTGTAAATGCCAGCAGCTCGCCGGTAGGCGATGGCGACAGTCGCATAGGCGTCAGTTCGAAAGGCGCCAAGCTCGTTGCCCTCGATTTGGCTTATTGCCTCCAATACAATTTCCGTTGCAGCGTTCGACATAGCCATAGCTATCTGCGCGTCATCCAGCTCGGGAGACGGGTGCACCAAACTCGCTTCAACTTGGCACTCGTTAACAGCATCTTCGACAGCGTGGTAGAAACGAGGCTTGGCGCCCTTATCCGTCTTCAAATACCTTTTTAGAAAGCGCCGCGCCCGCGCTTCCAAGTGTTGGCGATCTTTGCCGACTAGTCTGGTCGCAGCACGCTCACTTTTGGACTTGAACCAAGCGAAGGCCATCTCAACACCTGCGGCTTAACGGGAAAAGACATGCAGTTAACTCGGAACTCACCGCTCGGGTTTCACGAATTGAATAGCTGAATTGCATTTTCGTCGGAAGAGTGGAACGGCTGCCGCGGACGACCGGTGAGGCTGCCGCGTAAAGACCTATTCTGGCTGACGCACACGAAAATGGCCCCCGGCTTAAGGGGGCCATTTTTTTACTAGTCGTCCCAGTAGTGGTGACGCCTAATGATTACCCGGTCGCCATCATGCCGGTACCAGCCGCGATGGAGTCCACGGTCATGACGGTCGATTTCGACGCGAGGGCCGCGATAGTCGTCACGGTCGCGATAATAATAGTCACGGTCGCTGCCGACCCGAACGCTAAATCCCTCAGCGCTCGCCACTGTGGACGCTGCAACCGCGATGGTCGCTAATGCGGCGAGAACGCAAGAAATTCTCTTCATGGCTCCGTCTCCTTTCGTTGTCGCGCTAGGAGAAAACGAGCGGGGCATCGCGACGTTCCTGGAACTACTGCGGGAGTTTTTTGAATGAATATTCAGCTAGATTACACTGATGTAACTCGTGCGTGAATTTCAAGAACCGCCACCTGAAAAGCGTCCGCAACAGCGGGAACAATGACGCCGGCAGAATGCGCCGCGGAGCGCGGTACTGGCATTGCAAGACTGCTCCCTGATGATGTCGGGATCGGAAAGACCGTCGCGCGTGGGTGCCGACAAGCAAGCAGGGAGCGCGGCAGGGGCCGCTTGATGAAATGGAACGACGCTTTGGGGAAACCCTTAGTGGTTCGTGCGTTTCTGCGGATGGGAAACCACAGGAGGATGGCGTATGCGGACCTCAATTCTCGCCAGCATTGTCGCTTTTGGCACCGCGATTGCGGTGCCAGCACTGGCTCAGCAATCGAGGGGATCATCCAGCCAACAACGAGTACAGGATGAAGCCGATAAAGGCATTAAGACCCGCAACTCCGGAGAGTTCTGGATATGTGGGAGAACAGCAAAGGCCGGGTGCTTCTAGCCACATTCCCGGGCAGCTTGATACGAAAAAACAGCTAGACTACGACGGGTGCGAGCAGTGCGACCGCTCCGCCGGAAAAAACCGGAGGCGTGAGCGTCAGCGAACAAGAAAAGAAACCGGCTTCTGAACTCATCTACCGGTGAACAGGTGGCAAGGCCCGCTAGCAAATCCGGGAAGGTTTGACTTTTTGGCTGATGTTCGAGGAACCAAATGAGCCAAGCAGATGGCCGCGTGACCATCAGCCACCCATTGATCAATTCCGCGGTCCCAGTTCCGGAAAGTTCCCCGACAGCCACCGCCGCGTCTGTCGGGTACGCTACTTTCTCGCCGGTCATTCCGCGCACCTGCACTTACTCGACCAATACATCAATTGAGCGACGATGTCGTCCCGTGTCCGGATATCAGAATGTGCGACAAACGGAACGGAACACTTCGGTCGGCCGCCAGTTTTAACTCACGCATCATCCATCCTAAGACGAGACTTGTCTATCATGAAAGCCAAACTGGCAATCACAGCGCTCGCCATTGCAGGGCTGATCGGTTCAACCTACACGGCCGACGCGAAATCACAAAAGGCCCATAAATCGTCGATGACCACAGGAGCGAACATGAAGCCCAGCGCAAAGGGCCCGGCTGCAAATCCATCCGGTCAGGGCAACGTGGGTCCGGGCACGAATAACAACAACGGTCCAGCTCCCGGCGGAAGATAAGTTTAGTTAAAAAGGACCCTCGATTGATCGGAGGTCCTTTTTCGTTCCGAGTTCAAACATTTGCATGTTTGATAATTCGCTCAAGATACTCGGATTTCTTACCTCGCGCGAGAAAGTTTGATCGCGGCAACCCGTCCGGCTTCGGTCAGTCCGGTCAGGGTATGATCGCCTCGTTCTGCGCATTCCAGAATATTTTGGGCGATGGATCGGCGCGCTTCATGATCCTCTCTTCCCCCGCGAAGATGCTCACACGCCCGCTCCAATGCGACTTCCATATTCGCCAGGGTGCGGTCATCAAATCTGTCCGCAATCATTTTGAAGCTTGCGCTCCTAGACTTTGCCCTCGAGTCTTTATTTCGGTCCATAAAAGTCTACCGTGATTGGACCCTCATAAAACTTCCTCAGCAGTGGAGAGGTTCCGGGACTCTACGTTAATGCCGAGAATACCTTCGGATGTTTGAACCCTCGACGCCACGAAAATCGCGCTCAGCTTGCAGCGAAAGCCCTGAGACAACTGCGCCGCGCGGACGAGACGTACCCGGGTACGTACATGCGCACTCGGAGTACGGCGCGGACCAGACCGTCTACCTCATGGTTGATCGCCTCGCACGGCTTGGGAGTGTTTATCGCGAGACCGAGGTCGAGCGCATAGACCTCGAAATGGTCATAACCGACCTCATGTCGGGGCAATTCAACGACCCGGTTCGCATTCAACACGCTGCAGCATTGGTCGGAGGATATCTCGAAACAAATCGCTGACGAGCTACAGGTCCGCTGCGACATCGAAGGCGTTGCCGTCCCCGATCGGCGGCACGACGGTTTATCCCGGCTTTCTCGAACCGGCGTTAGCGACGACGATAGATAAGGTGCCGCGCGAGGCTTCCTACCAGGATGGGAACCCGAAAAATTGCGTCAGCCTAGCCTTGCTCTCACCTATGGGTTGCAGGATGATCTTCCCATGCGCAGGAGATTCACAACGAAGTCCAGATCGACCAAGCGACACCCACGATCTGCAGTGAGGGCCGACATTGAGATAGGGCGGCGTATCCGTTTGCGTCGCGAGGAAACTGGCAAATCCCAATCAGAGTTGGCTGGTCACCTTGGCGTCAGCTTTCAGCAAGTGCAAAAATACGAGCGAGGCGTCAACCGCCTCGGAGCGTCGCGGTTACAGCAAATCGCCGAGGTGCTTGGCGTTGACGTGCCGTTTTTCTATGGTGGTCAGGATCAGGGTCAGGATCAGGGTCAGGGTCAGGGTCAGGGTCAGGGTCAGGGTCAGGGTCACCGGAGGTCGACAGCCTGCTTCTTCTCGACAGCGCGTTCATCATGCGACTGTTGCGTGCCTACGCCGCCATCAAGGATAAGGCGATACAGCGACAGCTTGTGGCCTTGATCGAGAAGATTGCGACGGCTCAACGTTAGTCCTCGTACTATTTGCGAACGACGGACGCTACTGGTGGCCGCTACGAGGTTAGGCTCGGCATCCCTAGCCCTATTCTCGGTAACGAAATCGGCTCTTAAGTATCGACCCGGTTCGCCAGCGCTTTGCCTGCGATTATTTTCGTGGAAATGCATTCGGCTGCGGTATCGAATTTTTCTGCGAAGGACTGAGATTAGCGCTTCCGCCGATTGAGTTGTTCGTCGCTGATCCGGGCTGCTGCGTCCAACCACCGCTTCGTATTCCAGGTCCTGCGGGACCTACCGGTTCGCCGAAGCCTGTTGATGTATGGCCGGTTCCCGCACTTCCCTGAGCGAATGCAGTGAGGGGGCAAGGAGACCTGTGATCAGCGCCACAGTGATGATTGGCCTTTTAAGCATAGCTCTGATCCTTGGTTGTGATTGCCCGTTTTCACCAGACAAAAATTCGACCAGTTCCCATAACCGGCCACCAAAATTCAAGGCACATTTACCGCCGGCAGGGGTCGGGTGGGCCTCAACACGAAGTGAGGCTGCCCTCGCACCGTCGCGGAGAGCACCACAATTGCAACAATAATGATCCCAATCCCGCGCATTTCGAAAAGCTAGTGCAGAAATCGTGCCAGCAGTGTGAAGTGCATCACAAGTTCAGGGCGGCACAATCCAAACAGAGGCCAATGACAATGTCTGGATTTACGTCGACACGAGGAAGCCGATGACCAGGCCACTCAATCCCGATGTTGGGCGGGGCGCACACCGTCTAAATCGTTGAGAGATCATCGAATGACATGTCCATTGTGAAGGGCTGTATGTCTAGTAATCGGATCTCTCCCGTTGTGCAGGATTTGGCAACGTTCGTTGTTTTTGGCATGGTTGGGCTTGTTGCTGCCGGCTTGTTTTCACATCGCCGGCAACGCAGAGTAGTGGCCGAGGCTCTTGTCCAATTGCACTCGGTTGGAGCGGTCGCTTTGCGACTGCTGATGACGTGTTGCATCAGGCGAGCGTACAGTTTCACGGCTCAGCCCTGCATGGGGAGATTCTATGCCCGCGCCACGTCGAATTTGTTTAGGTGGTTCGCCCACCTCAAAACACTTCTAGAACTGTCGCGCTCATTGATCCGGTCGTCGGCCCGATCCGGGTGCGACCAACAGTAGCGGGCGGGACGGTCGGCGTCAGTGCCAATGGCGGCGGTGATAACGATGACCCCAATAACGGTGATGGCCATGACCCCAATAAGAATATCCTCGCCGCCAACCGTAGCTCGTGTAGGGGTTACCGGGCCCGTAATTCTGGCAGTTCGCATTTGGATAGAACTGTGCGCACCAACCCGGATTGGAAATTACGTGCTGCGCCGAGGCCGGATTAGCAAGCGCGGATAACAGAGCGATAACGCCCAGGATCGCCAGTCTCTTCACGGCGGACTCCTTGTTTCCGAGGTTAACGGTGGCCGAACGTCAGTTTCACCTAGCGCTTTGGTCGCTCACATATCCACCCTCAAAAATCCTGCAATGCCGCACATTCGGGGCAGACACCATCTGCTGCTTGGCCGAGTTGGCGATTAATTTCTTCGTGCAGAACCTCATGCCCCCATGTCGTGCCGTCACTTTTGACAATTTTACTGGCGCGCACATAGGCATGGCTTTCCGCAGCGTCATCGCCCACTCGTATGGTTACAGTTTCGTGGAACGGGCAAATCGTTGTCGCGCGGGTGGTCACCAGCGCATATCGAACAACAGAAGCGAAATCATCGGTCCAGTTATTGACAGACATAAACGGACCTCCTGCAGCCAACTGATGGCGCTCTCACTGAGAAAAGGAGACGAGGCCCGGCAGAGGGTGGCCGGGCCTCTGACAAGAACCGGAACAGCACCCTCCGTGCCGCTCGGCCAATGTTCTGACGCAACATAGGGATCAATTCGTTCGGCATATTGATTTCAAGCAATATGTCGGTCACCGCACCGACAGATTGACGCGGCTGCGATTAGAAACAGGCCGTGCGGTCCCACCTTTTGGGGGAAGAGATAGGGGCCGCGCCGGACCCGTGTCAGGCTTGGCGGCGGCGACACGAAGGCGCCCAAAGCACGGCTTCGCTTCGCAGGGATGAAGCGGAGCCGTGCCGCGGCTCACGCTCCGCCGACAGAGTGGTTGCGGCTCTCGGGTCGTAGGCGATTAATTATTTAGCTGGCGTTACGCTTTTGGCCTTGCTGTCTTTCGCCAATTCTTCGGCCAGCAACGTCAGCAGCATTTTGTGCCGAGCCTCGTCGCGCGAAAGATCGCTCTCGCTCTCGGCGATCAGCCGTTTGTAAAGCGCGATGTTTTCATTATGGACGAAGACCTGCACGGCGACCTCAATGGGTCAGAGCTGGCGCTCCAGCCTCGAACATCTAAGGTCGGGTTGTCGACATAACGCAAGGTATATTGATGGGCGAAAGGAACAAAATGCGGGACAGCATCGCTGTCCGATTGCCCTCGGCACCGAGATCAATCCGGGGCTCTGTTCTCGGTCAAAGTCTTTCCGGTCGACCTGTTTGACGAAATGCGGCCCGGTGCAGGCCGGAGTGGGGGAGCGTCTTTTCCTTCGGGATGGGGCATCCTCGTCCAGCCGGTGCTGGACGTCCAAACTCGTAAAGGGGCATCTGAACAGGAGATGGATCATAAACAACAATAAGAAGGTCCGCCGCGTACACGCCTTGATGTGGGTCAAACGGTGGCGCGCCGTTACGCGACCGGCAACGGCTGCATCCACGGACCTCGGGATTAGCGAAGTCCAGCCTGGCAATAAGAATCAGCGTTGCCAAACTTGCGCAACGGGAGAGGGCTCCAGCCTTACTGGTGGCCCTACGCGCCCATCAGGCGCAAGAACTCGGCAGCGTCAGCTTGCTTTGCTTCGCGGAGATGCTCGGCCACTCGGATGACCCTGTCCCGATGCTCTAACAATAACGTGCGGGCGCGAGCGTGACCTGCTGCCAGATGCAATTGCACTTCGTCCGAGGCCAGGCCCTCGTGACGCTCTAGGATTAGGTTTATCGCCATCAGGCGATCGCGAGCGCCCGCAAGTTCATGCAACGGACTTTTGAACACCCGTTCGGCTTCGACGCCGGCGGCGAGCGTCGCAAGTTGATCAATCAAGCATAGATGATCGGGCGGGTCGGTTTTTGTCGCGCTATCGCCCGCATCGAACTCGCGAATGTAGATACTTTCCACGCGCAGGTTCAACAACCAGGCGACGACTGCGTGGCCTGCTTCGTGGTAAGCCATCCCCCGCAGGTAGTCGTCAGCGTGAAGTTCCATGGCGCCCACCATAGAGGCCGGACTGCGAAGCCTACCACGGATGAAACAGCGGGGCTCTCCGTACTGATCAATGGCGAAGGCACTATAGCGGGGTAAGTCTCGCATCAGAGACGCGCTCTTAAGGATTATGCCACCTATGCAACGGTCGCCCGTGTGAATTTTGAATTTTTCCACTCCCATGACGAACCTCTAATCTTTCCCGATCACTCCAGCCCTTCCAACTGTGGCTTCTCCAGCAACAGCCGCTCAATCCTCGGCCGTTCCTCGCGCCTGCGGATTTCGCCACCCCCAAGAGGCGGCGGCGGGTTTCACTCTTCTGCCTTCGCAGCTTGCGTTACGTCTTTGTGAAGGAACGATGGGATCAGGATTGAATTGGAATATCAATTCCGTTGCGTAGGAGGGGGTGCTTAGGAGGCGGGTGTGCTTAGCGCCAGTTGGACGCCACCTCTAGTGCCCTATGGTGCTGATCAGACGGTCTGCCTTGTAGTCGACCGTATTGAACGGCTTGGAAGCGTCTACCGCGAAATGGAAGTCGAGCGGGCCGACTTTGAAACCGTCGTCCACGATCTCTTATCAGGGCAATTCCACGATCCGGTCCGCGTCGTGGCATTCAACACGTTGGAGCATTGGTCAGAGGATGTCTCGAAGGACGTCGCCATCGAAATTCAAACTCGCTGCGATATCGAAGGCGTCGCCGTCCCCGAGTATCTCCAAGACTTCGTTATGAGTCACATCGGCACGACCCGGCAGCCCGCATTGCGGGTCGCCTGATCGGGCGGCATTTGGCGATTGTTGGCAGCACTCGCCGCAGCAGTCAATCTCAACGTATAAGCAGGGGAGGTAGTTGACCGCGTTCAAACACGGACGGGGCGAGACATCCAGAGCTATCGAAGCGGGACTGGATGCTTGTAGATCTGTTTACGTTCGTGGGGACAGGTACGGCGTTGGTCATCTGGTATTAGCTGTACTGGATGGGCTGTGAGGGCACTGAATGCTTGCAACGTAAACGGCAGGCCATCTACCGGCGGCGCACTGTCGGCCGTCGGACCGCAACGCGCAAATTTCTTTGGAATTTCGGACTAACTCGGCGGAACGACCATCGCTGCTCGATGGTTAGTTCTGTGGCGTTGCAGGAAGATAAGACAATGTGGACACGATTACAGATTGCCTCGATGGTTTTTATGATGGTCCAGGCGGTGCTGTTCGGCATCGGGATGGTCTTAATACTGGCGACACCTCTGAGTAAGAGCGCGATGACGTTGGTGCCCTGGATGATTGCAGGAAGTTTCCTCGTTTCCGCACCCTTGGCTTGGCTAATCGCACCGCGGCTACAGTTGCGTTATTGGCACCGACGGCACACTAACGGTGACTTTATTTCAGGCTAGTAGATTTCGGCGTTCGCGAGTGCAGCAGATGCCGAATCGGAGCGGTCCTGATCACCCTCCGTTCGCTCTGGGCTGGCCAACGCAAGGAACAGAGGGTTCACGCCGCATCAGGCTAGCCTAGCTTGATCGAACTGCCTGATAGAGGCTGAACAAGCCTACTACCATGGGCGCAATCCCATGAGCATCCAAGCTAAGGCCGATTCCGATACTATCGTGTAGGCTATGATCCAAACGCCAAAGGCAGCTATTCCTGCTGAAATCAAAAACGATAGCGCACAATCCATATGCGTCCCCTTTTCGATGTCTCGCGTCGAACTCATCATCAATGATGAGAATGCGCATCATGCCGCGATCGCGTGATCCTCTTTTGCAACGATCTTGAGAGCATCATCAGTCGACGGTCGCTGCAATTCCTTGGCCTCATCCCACGGAGGCCCCGGTCCTCACATGGTGATGAGCCGGGTGGCTAGATAGAACATCACGCAGATGAGAAAGACCGCCCCGGCGGCGATAGCGGTACACCGCGCTATGGAGCCCAAATTCATACGTCTCCCCGAATTCCCTCGAAAAATGAATGGCGCCCTTACCCTCGGCAGCTTCGCCTCGTGTTCGATCTCCGCCCACAATCCCCAGTTTACGCAACAGAACGGGGATAGCGCCAACGTCCCGACAGCGGCGTTAGGCTGACACTACATGCCATGGCTTTCAAAAACCTTCTTGCACGCTGCACTGAGCTTTGTGCGATTCTGCTGCAAGCACTGTTGAACAGACGAATCGTCACCGAGTTGTTTTCGGCAAAAGCGGGAAGCATCGCGCGAGCATGCTTTTTGCTCCTGCGGCGTGCCGAGATGCCCACTCTGTGCTGATGCGCAACATAGGCCCATCGACAAAAACAAAAGAATAAAAGGTAATCTAATCATTTCGATTGCTCCGTCACGTTCAAAGCGGCCGTCCTCCTGGCTTGGCTTGCACAAGAACGGCCCCATCCAAAGGGGACGAGCTAGACAGATGCTGGCAGTTTGCCTCAGGCAACGCCAGACACGGAAATCCTCGTCCCCTCGCGACTCCTTTAATTGCGGTCGCGGTCGATGATCACCTTGCGATCAGGTTCCCTGTCGCGCTCTTTGATGATCGTTGTTTCGCGTGGCTCGCGCTCGCGCTCCTTGATCACGGTTGTTCGTTCTCGATCGCGGTCGCGGTGATCCTCACCAACCGTAACACCGGCTCCAACCGGGCCAGCTCTGACACCGACTCCGACTTCTTCCGCGCTTGCGGGCAGTGCGGCGCAGATGCTCGCCGCTGCGACTATTCCCAAAACATACTTCATGATCCGCTCCGTAGCGTTGTAAACCCGCGCCCACGCCTTAAAGAACGGCGTAACTCGGCCGACGTTCCTGAATGCAGGACGAATTCCCACCTCTGGTATCCCGAGCCAGGCCCCTGCGCGGGAACGATTTTCGCGCGACTGGATCGTGTGTGCTTTGGAATTGGTAGGCGCACACAGTCCCCACGACGAGACGGCCTCAGCGCAGTGTAGTCCCCCGATGCTGGGCCGTTTTCGTTTTTGAGGTGGCCTGCTAGTCCGCCCCCCCGCATTTCCCTTTTTCGTAACTAGGCGCACGGCTTTGCAAACTCGGGCTCCATCGTTTCTGAACGGCCCAAGAGCAACAAGTCAAATGGAACCTTGCCGATTAGTTGGGGGTTAGAGGTTTCTAATCATAGGAGGAGACAGTGAAACAGTCCGATACCATCCTTGAGCACGCCGAGCGTTGTGCGCACCTTGCGGAGACTGCAGTCAACCGGCCGACATTTCGCCGCTTCAAGAGAATGGAAGAGGCTTGGCGCGCCTTGGCTTACGAGCAAGATTGGCTGGATGGAGAGATACCAGCTGGCCAAGTGCGAAATGGAAATCCATTGGGCGAAACGCATGCATAGTAAACGCCCGCCCGAGATTGGGCCGCGTTTCTGCAAGAGTGAGTTTGGGGTCGTGCCATTCAGGCTGCCGCCCGGTCTTCCTTATCGGCTCTGCGCTTCCGGGGAAGATTCCAGACCCTACACAGGATGAGGTCGCCAATCGAGGGGGCCAGAGGCATGAGCGAACTATCGAAGCGAGACTGGATGCTTGTCGCGCTGTTTACGTTCGTAGGGACAGGCACGGTGTTGATCGTCATGTATTGGTTGTACCGGATGGGCTGGTGAGCCTACAGAACGCTTCAATCCCACAAGCATCGTAGACAACATTTCCCGACGGCTCCTCGACTACGCCGTTTGGGCCTGTTTGTTACGAAGTCTCAAAAGATAGTCGATTTGGCGTTCTCGCCACCCGACATCCTTGGTTGCGAGCGTGTCGACGCATGCATCGACGCAAATATCACAAATGAAAAGGTTGGGGCCTTCGATTAGGTGCGTGACCTGATCTACGGTTCGTTCACAGAAACAGCATGCGGCATCTGGCATCGTTCTCTCCGACTGCGCCAAGCCAGCACAATATTTGGCGGGGGAGCCGAGTGCCGGGCATTTACATCGGCGGCACTAGCTCGCTGTTGATCCAGCCCCGAGCCTTTGACCCCAAAAGATCGGTGGGCACCTGCGCATCGTACACGAGGCCGCAGCTCGTGCATCTGAGTGTCAGGTACTCGAACCCGGAGCGAATTGGCACAACGTTCTGGACGGTGGGATGGGCTCGACATTTCGGGCAGCGCGGCCGCCCAAGCGGGGCCGTTGATGCGACGGGTTCTAGCGGTGGCGCGTCGATCAATCCCATAGCACGTCCTCCACGGGATGCGGGTAACCCGCTCGTGACCAGTTTGGTTCCTGGGCGGGAACGGAGACAGCTTAATTGTTTGGCCCGCTGCGCCTCCAGGCTTAGCCAATGCGGGAGCGGAAGGTCGAAGGTGGGCGGCTGGCTGCGCAATCACGCTCTTCACTATTAGGGCCTGTGCCCCGCTGACTGAAGCCCTATCCCACTCTTACACCCCGGTTGAGCCAATGACCCGCGCGCGAAAAGGTAGAGGATAGCCTTGGGGGAGGTGCCGCTCCAGGAACGGGTCGCGCTTTTGTTGGTTAAAAGCGGGCAATTCAACAAGGAACACTGCTATGTCCAAGACACTGGTCTTCGCTGTGGCGCTTGTCGCGGATCTCCTTTCGTCACTCGGTGCTTTCGCTCAGAGCGCGGGGAGCGCGGGCACCGGCCGTACGTCAACGGGCATCGGGGCACCGGTAGGCCGGGAGGGCCCCGGAATACGAAGCGGCGGCTGGACCCAGCAACCCGGAGCAGCGACGAACAATACAACCGGAAACGCCAATCTCAGCCCTTCACAAAAAAACTCGCTACCGCCAGCCAATGCGATTCCAAGAAGTGCGCAGGGCCAACCGAGATAATCACTCTGGAGAGCAAGCCGAGGGACAGAAAACCCCGCCCGATGGAAGGGCCAAGGGGCGGGGCAAAGTCAGCGTCTGGGCTGGAGGTCTGGTGTTTCAGACGCCTTGAAACGGAGCGTATTTACGGCCTCGCGGGTGCACAAATCACGCATTCACACGTTCCGTTGACCTGCTACGAACTAGAACTAGTATCAAGTGAGCGAGAGACGTGACGCAGATCACGTTTGAAAATGGCGAACTGATCTAGGGCCGCGCAATCTCGGTTTCGGGAGAGAGCGATACCATCATTCAATAGCCAGCAGAAAGCGACCGCAGTAGCGGTTGGTTGGGAATAGCCGCCATAGTGGCGGTCGAGAGCCATCGCGGCCTGTATAGAACAACGTATTTCATGCGGCTATCTCCCTTTCGCCATAAGCCCCAGCTCCACAAGCCGGCGGATGGCCTCCGGGCGACCGGGGTAGATCGTCTTGCTCGATCGGAGGGCACCTCTACAAGCGGCGGTCGTCCAATTCGACCTAATACGCCAGAATTATTTCCTCTGATGACCTCGCTTCGCTGGCGACTTGCTTAACTATTTCGGTCTCTTCCGGCTCTGTCACAACGGAGTTACTTCCGTTTTTGGGCCAAAATATTTCACCGATTTGGCCTCAATCCCGCCCGACAATCAGAACATGAGGACCTTGACCGTCATCTTCTTTATGGCCTTGGCTACGATCGCATTTGGGATTTGCTCGGATGCAGCGTTGAGGAATTCGTCAAATTCCCAACCCGTTGCATCGGATGCCGCGGCAAAGCTCGTCGCCAGTGCGCTCAAACGCGGATAGGCCCACAGACGAGCAAGCACATGCCCAGCGCTCGGATATGGCCCATGGATTAGCGGTCTATTCGGCCCACCTGTCAGGTCTGTTCGCCAACCGAAGTCCCCCAAAAACGGTCTGCACCCTGAACGAGCGTAGGGGCGCCGATTCATTGGTTGCGGCAACGGCAGCGATATCTAGACGCAACCTCCTGTGGGGTGGCGGCAAATAGCCGGACGACCGTCAAAGCGCAGCCTTGCTAACCTCGCCAGTTCGCGTGGGAGAAATCTTAACCGGCAAGCTCTAAGCTTCGGTCAATCGTGCCCCCCTAGGTGCGAGAGTGTTGAGAGAGTAAGAAGCCCGCCAACTCAGCCCGGCGGGTTTTTTATTGGGCGCAGCAGCGGGCCTCACGGTGACGGCCCGAGTGCCCGTGACAGACTGGAGCCGTCGGTCCTTGCGAAGATGGCGTACCCGGCAAGAAACGCGAAGAATAACTCGACCGTTCGAAGGTATCCACCGACAGTATGCTCAACCAGGTAAGCCCGAGAGACAATTACGAGCGGGCGGGGTGTTCCCGTTGACCGCGAAAAATAAGCCCGCCCGAACGGCGGCTGCGCGGTGCAGGATTGTTCAAGGATATGAGTGAGGGATTGCAGGATCGCTTTAGGAATTTCCACACGGGTGATTCCGCTGTGCAAGCGGCCCCGCGCACCTCGAGAGAAGAGCCGGGCCTAGCCTGCACCGCTGAGGTTCGGTGCGGTGGCCGCAAGATTAGGCAAGGCCCAAACGCCGCGCCGAGATGAGCGTGGGGTGGAACGCGCGACGCCCTGCCGCGTGACGTTACTTGGACGTATGGGGCAGTGGTACGGAGATAGGAGCGCGACCGGCCGGGCTTTTGAAGGGGTGACGGCCGGCCGCACCGGGCCGCGTGCTTGGGCAGGGATGTAGCGCGACCCGACGGGATAATTACGCATGGGGTCGGCGGTTCCAGGATGGGGGGCGCGACGCGCTGACTAGCATCGGGGGGACGAAAGCCCGCCGCGCCTGGAACGGCACGTTCTCACACGAGACGCATCCGATTTTACAATTCCTCACGCCGGGGACCGTTCCAGGCGCGACTGCCAGCAGCTCGATGTGGTGCGGAGAGGGTAACGCCAATCGAATGGGGAAGCGGCCCGCGGTGCTTTGCTGAGGAGCCAAGCAGCCGCGCCAGGCCGCACGCTGGGCAGATTGTTAAGCTTGGCAGCCCGCGAGACAAATTCGCGCGCGCGCGAGCGGTTCCCGGGGTCACGACCACGCTCGTACCTAAGAGCGCGCCCGGGCCGGTTCTATCTTTAAATTGTAAAGTTTTATTCCTCGTTGAGGTTTTAGGGTAGTCACCGCGCGCCGAGGGTTCGGAGTGGCGCCATTGAACCGAGTGCGGTTCCCCCTGATTCAAACTTGAGGGGTTAGGGAAACGAGCGTTTCCATGACGAAACATCCGACGATTAGTGGGCTCGTGTTTGTCGCTCTGCTCGCTGCCGCTACCACCGCCGCGACCATGCGGACGCACTTGGCTTCGATCGGCCCTGAAACACCCGCAGGCATGGTCTCGCCCAAAAACATTTCCGGCTGATGTAAATAAGCTCCCGACGGAGGATTTTGAGGATCAATCCGGCCAGGATTGATTCAGAATTTCCAGCAACGCGAAACGTGATTCTGAGGTGGGCTGGGAGCCCAGCGCCGACGATCACGAAGGGCGCTTGACCAAACTGCGCAAGACGGCGTTAGCATCTTTTAGTTCCGCTTGACCAAAGCTGCATTAACTCTCCGTCAGACCATCGCGCCATTGATCACCTTAAGGTTGCGGTAGTATAATGAGTGAATGCGTTTAACGTGGATCAGCGTAATTGCAGCTAGTGCTGCTCTTGTTGCCTTAGCGGGCGTTGTCATTCTTGGCTTTGCCTACGAAAACTTACGCAGGCAAATGGCCGGTATCAGTTCCGACATGGCTCGGTTGCCAAGCCCTTCCGCGAGCCATGAACATTACGAAGCGCGGTTGGCTGTCATCCGATCGCAACTCTCCAGCGTCGAAAAACCCATTATCGTGATGGGAGACAGCATCGTGGAAGCTGCGATTCTTCCTCTGGCACTTTGCGGTCGGCCTATCATCAATGCTGGAATCGGCGGAGCAACTATTGGCTTTTTTACTCGTTACGCTGAAATCATTACTCGAAACAGCGACCCCGAACTCGTCGTCTTATCGGTTGGCGTGAATGACGCGGGAGCGGATCCAGCAGTATTTAGAGCGGCGTATCTTGCGGTACTGCACTCTATCCGTGCACCTGTCGTGCTGGCGTCAATCACGCCCACGAGGGATTATGACGTGGATCGTTTGAACAAGGTCATCAAAAGCCTTGGCGGCTATTCGATAATCGACTTCACAGAACTAAAGCCGGACATGACCACAGACGGCATTCACTTGAGTCAAGCTGGCTATAAACTTTGGACTGCGGCCTTGGTTCAGGCAATCGAGACAAACTTGGGGTGCTCCAAATAGCCCCGCGTCACTTCATCGCCAGCCCCGACGAGCTCGTGCCCGGCAATAACATGAAGCCGTACAACGGTCTCGCATCGACCGACGACAGGACAAAAGTCATCGCTTTCCTGCAATCAGTCTCGAGCAGTCGACTGTGACTCGGCCGACAAAACGCTTGCACGCGATACAAGCCCATGATCCCTGGTCGGCGAGGCGGGCCGGCGGACCCTAAGATTGTCTGTCTGCCGGCATTGATTAGAGGGGTTGTAAGCCCAAGTCAGCCACGTTCGAGAATTGGTCCAGCCTGATTTGAAGTTAGTATTGACTTAGGTTGCCAAGGCCGTGGGAGAGGACACATGCCCTTCGCGTGCGCTAATTCTCATCTCGCAACCGCTATCAAGGGCCTATTGCGCAACAAGCTTCGTGACGATCATTCGCGTCTGGAAACTGTAAATTTTCCAATCGGTCTCACTGTAAGACCTCTCGCACTTGGCCCGCCTTTCCCATTTGGCGGGTCCTTGTTGGGCCGGGCTATTGGAACCTTTCCTGACTTTTCTGTTTTCCCGCCGCGGCCTTCCGTGGTTGTTTACTTACGCCCACCGAATGCGCCAACTACCAGGCCATGCCCAATCCTAATTGCATCATGCTCTAATCTTCGTCCGGCTCGCGCACGACCGGCGGTTCGTCGGCGCCGCCCTCTTCGTCGTCGTCTTCCTCTTCGTCCCCGTTCTCTTCGTCTTCATCAGGATCTCGGGGCGGCATCGTGTTGCCCATGATCAGGAAGGCACTCCAGTCAATCAACCTGGTGGAAAATTCCGGGGGGATGTGTGGGGTCATGTGGTGCTCCTCGCGTCGAAAATCCTTGTCAGTCACAACCGGGAGACTTGGATTATTCTTTCGAGCTCATGGCGACCGTCCGCGTGAGCTTCCTGCTCGGTGGCGAACAATTCTATGGAAGACTGAATAGGTCTTCCGTGCTCTCTTATATCCCAGCGAAAGCGACCCGCGTAAATCGTGCAGGGCCGGGTTACAAGGTCATAAGGCTGCGGCGACTGAGCCATTGGCCCTCGCTGTGCCGACCGCAAATCAGGTGGGCTTTATGTCCAAGGATCTGACCCCATCGGTTGAGGGAAGGCCCAGGGCTTCACGAAGATGGGAAATCGAACTCGGTCCAAGATCCTGCAAGCTAAGGAGGTTATCGTCGGACGTCTCACGCACCTCGCCAATCGTTTTCATGCCCGCGGCATTCAATGCGTTCCGGATCCTAGTCGGAAATCGGACGTTTCCGATAGGTGTGTCGTCCGGAAGCTCTGGCGCAGGATTGAGCATTGACCGCTCCCTCTAACGCGGTGCTAATTGACCTTCTTTTTGGGCTTGGCTTTGTTCGCTGCGACCGGCGTCCCGGCGGCTTCCCGCGCCAGCCGCTCTGCCTTCAGACGCTCGCGGTTCTCGTGGAAGGCCAATTGCGCTTTCTTGTGGTCAGTCATAGCAGCCCCAGCTTCGACTTCCCGGAAGGCCTTCCGTGCCTCTCGCTCCGCTTTGGTGATCTGCTTGAATGGTTCAACTTCGCCCGGTGTCTTCGTCATTTCTTCGCCTTGCACACGAACACGCCATCCGTCAGGGGCATCGCTCGTCTATCGCGACCTCGTAACTCAGGCCCGCCAGACCACGCAGAGCCCGCTGCCTCAACCCGGCGGGTTTTTCTTAAGGCTCGCGGTACGGCGACCGTTAACGGTGCGGCTTTCGAGCCAAAATTATTAGGTGCGCTGGTGACAAAATCATTAGGTGCGCCGGTGAAACGAGCCGCCCATCGCTTCTCGAAACGTCTTTGAAGATCCAGAGGAATGGCGCTCATACCCAGGTTCCGTTTCGCGGTCGCGCCCCAACGACAACTTACCCGGACGTATAAAGGCTCCAACTCGCCAGCGGAATGCGACGACGTGAGTTGGAGAGCCGCGCTCGCAAGCGCGAAAGCCGCGCAGGAGGGTGGGTACCAATGCTAGCCCTTTTTGCCCGAACGAGGCTTTGTTCACTTCTTTGGGAACGTCTGTTTCGCTACGGCGTTCCAACTGATAAGGAGGAACTTGCCATGAAACTGAGAGGATTGTTTATCGCAGCCGTGCTGTTGATGCCGACCGCCGCACTGGCGGCGCCGGGCATCGTCACCACCACAGTCGGCATGAGGGCAGGGCCCGGTGAAGGCTTTCCAAGGGTCGACCGCATTCCCGGCGGCGCCCGTGTCAACATCCATGGGTGTCTCAGAGGCACGGCCTGGTGCGATGTGAGCTGGTCGGACGATCGTGGTTGGGTGGCCTCTCAATATCTCGAATATATTTACCGCAACCACTACGTCTATTTGCCCGACTATGTCGACCAGATCGACGTTCCCGTCGTGCCGTTCGTGCTGACCTCGTACTGGTCGAGCTACTATGCGGGACGTCCCTGGTATCACCGCCGCGCCTACTGGAGCGGCTACTGGCAATCGCACGAGCGTTTCGCGACGCGGTTGACGATCGATCACTCGGCGGCCCGGATCGGCCGCGCGGCGGCAGCGCGGGACGCTGCGCTCCCCGAGGCAAAGGCGCGTGTCGGTGTCGAGGAGAGGTCGCGTGCCCGTGTCGAGGAACGGACGCGCGCCGGTGTGACGGAACGCGTGACGCGAGAGAAAGACATTGCTACGCGTAGCACGCGCGAAGGGCACGAACGCGCGGCGGTGCAGACCCGCATGACGGGCGAGGACAGGCGGATGACGCGTGAGAACGCAAGAGCGGCCGTGCGCGAGCAGCCGATGGCCCGCGCCCGCGCGCGGACGCCGCCGATCATGGCCCGCGGTCATGACGAACCGCATGCGGTTGCGCCGCGGATCGAGCGTGCCATGCCCCACATAACGCAGCCGAATGCGGCGCGCGGTGACGGAGGCTCGCCGATGAACGCACGGGCGCAAATGCCGGCCCCGGCTGCCCCGCGCGCAGCAGCACCCGCGATGCCGCAGGGCGGCGGCGGCGCGCCGCACATCAACGCCGCACCGCGCGGTGGCGGCGGATCGGGCGGTGGCGGAGGCCACGGTCAGGACAAGCGCCAATGAACGAAAAGCCCGGCCTAGAGCCGGGCTTTTTTTGCTCGATGAGCTGCTGGCGGCTTGATGGGCTACGCGCTGCTCTCGGTGCCGAGGACATGCATGTCGTGCCACTTCGGGGTTGGTTTAGCGAGGACTCGGAAACGAGCGATCTTCCGGAAGCTCACACATTATTGGCGGACTTATGATTGCGGGATCTGACGTCCTCTCTGATTGCGACGCTGTGCGCGATGTGCATCCTCCTGTCTGCCAGCGAAGCCAGTGCACAATGTACGGCGCGGGACGCGCTACGGAACCGCTTGACGCTCAACAAAATTCCTTCAGCCAATCTGCCGCCAATCCCGATCAGATCGGCCGCCGCCGTTCCGGCGTGGAAGACGATTACAGTAGGGACATTTGCAAATACGTTTGCCCTGATTGACGCGTTGGATGCAGCAGGCTGCAGCATCGGAGGATCGGCTGGTGAAATTCTCGCTCGGCCGGCCTTCGCCCTCAGCGCCACGAAAATCGACGTGGACCTTTTTTCAGTGTCGGTAGCCGAACTCGGCTTCCAGGCCGGTACTGCATCGCTGGCGGATATTTATGCGCGTGCCCAACAGCTGGGTTTTGGGCTTGCGACGGCAGAGGTCGCCCCGCAGCTGCGGCTTCAATATTTTGACCAGCCGATCGGTGAATTCCTCATCATCGGAATGAAGCCGATCAAGACCTGGAACGGCGGGGCCGTCATTTTGAATGTGGCCAATGGCGGAGCGGGGTTGATCCTCATCGGCCAGGATGGTAGCGCCGACGCACAAATACCAGTGGCATGCCGTTTTCTATTCGTGCGATCCATGGAAACCGTATCCGTCCACGGGCTGCGTCGCTGAATTTCCAGGGTTGAACGAGTCGATCCTCAGGATGGGACCAGAATGCATGTCTCATGCTTTCGAGAAGTGGAGTCGGCGCAACGCGATGCTCTCCGCGGGAAATCGTCGAGCGGCTTTCGGGCCGGATGTTGGAGATAGGTAAGACTGACAGGATACAGAAGTTGCTCGACAAGTATGGGACCGCAGAGCCTGTGACGGCGGAGACGGTCAACTTACAATGGTTTGGATGTCGCGTCGCTGTGGTTCAGAGAAACGACGTGCTGCAGATCCGCCGGACGACCGCACTGGTTCAATCGAATATTTCGAATGATCGCTCCTGACGCGAAGCGGACATTAGTACACGTCAATCAAGTCGAACGCATCCTTCCAGCGCACGACGCGAGCGGTGGACGGCGAGGGGAAGTGCGCCGTGCACATCAGCGTAGACGTATCACAGAAGCGGCCGAACAATTCCCGCCTTGACACCCCCGCCTGCGCCGAGTCGTAATCCGACATCATGCCCAGTTCGGGATGCCGGGCTTGCAGCGGCGAGTGGACCATGTCGCCGGTAATGACGGCGTCCGCACCAGGCTTGCCGATCTGCACCGAATAATGGTCGATGGTGTGGCCGGGCGTCGGAATCAGCGTAACGAGTTCGTTGAACGCGTGCGCGCTCTTGACGATGTCGACGCGATTGGCGGCCACGATCGGGAGTACGGAATTGGTGATCCACGGACACGCGGCCGGATCGTGCTTGTGGCGGCTGGTCCAGTAGGCAAGCTCCCGGTCGGCGAATACGTAGCGCGCCTTTGGGAAGGTCGGCACCCACCGACCGTTCTCAAGCCGCGTGTTCCACCCGACATGGTCGGTGTGCAAATGCGTGCACATGACAAAATCGATGTCGTTCACGCTGAATCCGCTTGCCGCGAGGTTCTTCTCGTAGCGATCGGAATTCATCATGTGCCAGAAGCTCCGCGTCGGTCGCGGCTTGTGGTTGCCGACGCAGCTATCGATCATGATGGTGTGGTGAGGTGTCTTCACGATGTAGCTCTGGATACAGAGCATCAGCTGATCGGTGGGATCGAGGAACCTGGGCTGCAGCCAGCTCCGGTTCTCGTCGAGAAGCTCTCTGGTCATGGTCGGGAAAAACTTCATCGCCTCGAAGAATGGGCCCTCCTGCTCGACAATGCGGTGGATCGTGGCGGAGCCGATTTCGATTCCAGTGGGCAAGGTGGGCCTCCGTCTTCCCGTCAATCTGCGAGCCATGAGACTGGCATTCGAATGCTAATACCATGTCCGCGCATTGTTTCGGAGGTCATATTTCTGGATTCCTGGCAACTCGGCGCGCCTCATCCGCGCGTGCCAGCTCGGCGATTTGCGCCGGTCGACACCTGGGCTCGGCGCTGCTAAATCTCGATGGTCGCTTCAACGGCAACAAGAAAAGCGGCGCCAAGACGCGCGGCGCCAAGGAAACAAGGGAGAGACGCATGGCCAAGGCACCGCCTTCCGCCAAACGCGACCGTATCAAGGCGTTTGCGCCCGCACTGGTCGATTACACCAACGACGTTATTTATGGCGACCTGTGGGAGCGCAAGGCGCTCTCGAAGCGCGACCGCAGTCTGATCACGGTGGCGGCGCTGGTCGCGACCTACCGGCCGGAGCAGCTGGTGTCGCATCTGTCGCGCGCGATCGCCAACGGCGTCACGCAGGAAGAGATCACCGAAGTCATTACCCACATGGCGTTCTATGCCGGCTGGCCTGCGGCGATGTCGGCCGCGCAGGTCGCCTACACGGTGCTGGTCGAAGACAGCAAGGGAGAATGACGATGGCCAGCGACGTTGTTGTCGGCTTCATCGGGCTCGGCACCATGGGTGGCAAGATGGCCACCAACATCCTCAAGGCCGGATACAAGGTCGTGGTGCACGACTTGCACCGGCAATCGGCGAGCCATCATTTGCAGGCGGGCGCCCAATGGGCGGACACGCCGCGCGCACTGGCCGAGAAGTCCGACGTGATCTTCACCTCGCTGCCGGAACCGGCGGATGTCGAGCGCGTCTCGCTCGGGGCCGATGGCTTGATCGAAGGCATAAGAACGGGGGCTGCCTATTTCGATCTGTCGACAAACTCTCAAGGCGTCGTGAAGAAAATTCACGAGGCCTTTGCCGCCAAGGGCGCGCATATGCTCGATGCGCCGGTGAGCGGCGGGCCGTCGGGTGCTGCGTCGCGCAAGATGGCGATCTGGGTTGGTGGCGACAAAGCCGCATTTTACAGGCACAAGTCCGTGCTCGACGCGATGGGCGATCGCGCGGCCTATATCGGGCCGATCGGCACCGCGACGGTAGCCAAGCTCGTGCACAACATGTCGGGCTATGCGATCACCTGCGCACTTGCTGAGACGTTCACCATGGGCGTGAAAGCCGGAATGGACCCGGTGGCACTGTGGGAAGCCGTGCGTCAAGGCGTTGCCGGCCGCCGCCTGACGTTCGACGGCCTGCTCGATCAGTTTCTGCCCGGCCAATACGATCCGCCGAATTTTGCGCTCAAGCTCGCCACCAAGGACGTCAAGCTGGCGACCGAATTGGGACGCGAACTCGGCGTGCCGATGCGAATGTGCAATCTCGCCTATGCCGAGATGAGGGAAGCGTGCAACCGCGGCTGGGAAGGCCGCGACTTCCGCGCCGTGATGCTGCTCGAGCAGGAGCGCGCAGGCGTTACGATCGCGGCCGATCCGGAGCGCGTGAAACAGGCGGCGGAACGCGCGAATTCCGGCTGAAATCCCGACGAAGCCGAGGCGGGGTCGCAAGGAGTCAGATGAACGAAGCTATGCAGCATCCGCAATAAGGCGCTAGAACGGGACCGGAGGAACAATAAAGAACAATCCGATCGGGAGTTTCAGGAAATGCCGCTACCCAGAGAAGACGTCGATGCCACCACGCCGATGTTCTTGCGCGACAAGTACGCCGTCGTCGGCGTCGGCGAGACTGACTTTACCCGCGGCTCGAACATGACGACGCGGGCGCTTGCAACAGTCGCGGTGCGCAACGCCATGCTCGATGCAGGGCTCAAACCCTCCGAGATCGACGGCATGCTGTCGTATCAATCGAACGACTCGGTGTTCTCGCCATTTGTCGCCGGCGACCTCGGCATCCGGCTCAATTTCTACATGGACGTGTTCGGTGGGGGATCATCGACCGAGGCGTTGGTCGGCATCGCGATCGGCGTAATCGAGGCCGGCATGTGCAAGACGGTCGTGATCTTCCGCTCGATGAACGGTTTCTCGCAGGTGCGGATCGGTGGCACCGGCGCGCGCGCCGCAGCTCCCGTCTCAGGCGACGCGCTGCACAGCCGCGCCTATGGCTGGCAGAGCGCGGGACAGTCGTTCGCACCGACCTTCATGCGCCACATGTACGAATTCGGCACCACCGCCGAGCAGGTCGCTCATGTCCGCGTCGCCCACAGCCATCACGCGTCGAACAATCCCAAAGCCTACTACAAGAAGCGCCTCACGGTGGAGGATGTCGTCAACAGCCGCATCATCTGCAAGCCATTGCACCTGCTTGACTGTTGCGTGGAGACTGACAACGCCAATGCCATCATCGTGACCACAGCCGAGCGTGCCAATGACCTGAAGCACCCGCTGGTGCGGATTCGTGGCGTGGTGGGCCGCTGCTCGAAGCCAAGGGTCGATATGCACTACCAGGTCGGGCCGATCTCCACCGTTGCCGGCCATTACGCCAAGGACATCCTCTGGCCGAATTCCGGCGTCAGCCCGGAGGACATCGACCTCACGGGCTCCTATGACGCCTTCACCTTCACCACCATGCTGCAACTGGAGGATTACGGCTTCTGCAAGAAGGGTGAGGGCGGCCACTATGTCTCGGACGGTACCATTACGCTCGGGGGGAAAAGACCCAACAACACATCGGGTGGCCACCTCTGCGAGGGCTACACCCACGGCATCGCCATGGTGATCGAGAACGTCCGCCAGCTCCGCCACGATGCGGATGATAGCTGTCCGATCGGGCCCGATGGCAGGCGCAAGCATACCTACGACTATCGCGAGGGTGGTTGCCGCCAGGTGAGGAACGCCGAGGTATCAGCCAATCTCGGCTGGGCGATGCCCGGCACGGGATCGGCAATGGTGATGCGGCGGGGGTAGCATATGATCCACCGAAGCATGAGATCGGACATGTTGGCCCGGGTCGTCCTGGACCATTCGGCTCATAACCTCGGACGCAGGTATGAGTTTCTGCAAAACAAACCGAGCATCTCGAGCTGCATTCCCGCTTTCACTGGAATGCCCGGAGATGAGAGGACAACATGGTGAGAAAATGATATCCGCGGAATATCTTGGCATGCCGGTCGAGATCAATGATCTCGACCATGAGAACCTCGACTACTTCGCCTACTGTGCGAAGCACGATTTCCGCCTGCAGCGATGCGCCTCGTGCAACCTGTTCCGCTACCCACCGTCTACTGCGTGCCCCTGGTGCGCCGAGCTGGTTGCGGAATGGGTGTCGGTCGAGGGCCGCGGCACCGTGCATTCCTACACCGAGGTCCACCATGCCATTCAGCAGGCGTTCAAGCAGTACACGCCATATCTCGTGCTGCTGGTCGAACTGGACACGCAAAGCGGTATGCCGACCAAGGAGGCGGGACTCCGCGTGATTGGCAACCTGACGCGGCCGGACGGCGTGCTCGCGCCGAGGAGCGAGGTCGAGCGGGTCGGTATCGGCGCCCGCGTGCGCATGGTGTTCACCGATGTTGCGCCGGGGCTGGCGCTACCGCAATGGACCATTGACGAGACCGCCGCCGGCGGCACGCCGTGGCGATACCACGGGTAGTGGAGCGCAGCCCGGCTCGCGAGCGCCAAAGCTTTACCAACTCCCGAGCTCTTGACAGCGCCCGGACGGCCGGTCGCAATGGCCTGCCAATTTGAGGTGGCGCATGGACATCCAGACCAGTCCGGATCCGGTCGCCCGTGCCCGCGAGCTCGGGGCGGAGATCGTCGCCGCGGCCAACGAGATCGAGCGCACGCGGCGCATCCCCGGGGCGTTGCTGGAGCGGCTGCATGCCTCGCGACTGTTCCGCATGCTGCTGCCGCGCTCGGCGGGCGGTGACGAGACGGAGCCTGCGCTCTACGTGGCGGCGATCGAAGAACTCGCCCGGCACGACGCCTCGATCGCGTGGAACGTATTCGTCGCCAACAGTTCCTGCCTGATTGCCGCCTATCTCGAACCCTCGGCCAATCACGCCATCTTCGCTGATCCGCGCAGCATCGTGGCCTGGGGGCCGCCAAACGCTTCGCGGGCGAGTGCGGTCGACCTAGGCTATTGCCTGACCGGCAAGTGGGATTTCGCCAGCGGCTGTCGGCAGGCCCGTTGGATGGGCGCGCACTGCCATGTGCTCGAAGCGGATGGCACGTTGCGGCTCAACCGCTTCGGCCAGCCCACGGTCCGCACGCTGCTGTTTCCGGCCAGCGAGGCGACCCTGCTCGACACCTGGCAGACGATTGGGCTGCGCGGCACGGCATCGGACTCCTATTGCGTCAACGATTTGTTCGTGTCCGAGGCGTTCAGCACCACGCGCGAGGACCCGACGCTGCGCCGCGAGCGCGGCCCGCTCTATGCCTTTACAATGCAGGGCCTCTACGCGGTCGGGGTCGCCGCTGTGGCATTCGGCATCGCGCGCGCGATGCTGTCCGAGTTCATCGTGCTGGCGTCCCGCAAGGCGCCGCGCGGCCTCGCCCGGCTCGCCGACAATGCGGTCGTGCAGGCCGACGTGGCGCGCGCCGAGGCCCGGCTCGGCTCGGCTCGCGCCTATCTGATCGAGATGCTCTCCACGATCTACGCGCATGCCGCCGACGTGGCGCCGATCGAGGTGGCCGACCGGGCCCGCGTGCGGCTCGCCTGCACCAACGCGATCCAGGGGGCGGCCGAGGTGGCAGACTTCGCCTACAAGGGAGCCGGCGTCGACGCGATCTTTCCGGGCAGCCCGTTCGAGCGCCGCTTCCGCGACATGCACACGCTCTCTCAGCAGATCCAGGCACGCGGCGCTCATTTCGAACAGGTCGGGCAGATCCTGCTTGGTGCGCCGTCCGAGGTGTTTCTTTGAGAAGCGTTCGCCAGACGCCGATTGCAGCTCGCACCAGGACTTGGATCTTTGCCGGTTTAGTCCACCGTTCGCGAAGGGCGGGATTTGCCCGGGCCACCCGCTGACGAGCTGGCCAATGTTCGCTCAGCGTGGCCGACGTCCCAGCCGGTACCTTCCGTCTTCAGCACCGAGGCGTTGGCGCGTTGGGCGCGCGCAGCCTCGCTCTTGCCGTTGCCGCGGGCGTAGACCATCGGCGTGTACGTCGGACCCGGGCAAATACAGTTGACCCGGATGTTGTTGCGGCTGTGATCGACCGCCATCGCCTGGGTCAATCCGATCACCGCGGCCTTTGAGGTCGTGTAGCTGGTGAGTCCGCGCGGCCGCAGTGCCGAGATCGACGAGATGTTGACGATCGCGCCGCCCTTGGCGGTCTTGATCATGGTAGCCAGTTTTGGCACGATCTCGATGGAGCGGGGAAATTCCGACGGCATCGAAGCCAGTGTCGGTGCGAACGTCGAGAGCAACCCGATCCGGCCTGCTCGATCATCGCTTCATTGGGCTTGTGCACCGGCATCGGCGCCTGCTCGCGCGCGACGGCGTCAATGCAAAGGCCGAAGGCCGACGCTACTGCCGCGTATCGTCCGAGCGACAGGAAGCGCCCGGTCATTGCGTCGGTAAGCCGGCCATCACGCGCCAGGTCGGCGGACAGGCTGTCGTCGCGCAAATTCATCAGAGGGGCATCCGGCCAAAGCCGAGCGAACGACGCCTCGATCGGCGCAATCGAATGTTTCAGGGCATGGACGAGAGTGATGCGCATCTTGTTTAGTCTGGCCGCGGCTTGGCGCGTGTCAAGTCGATGGCCCGCTGAGCCGCAGCCTAAGCTGTCATTTGAATGGGATGGCGTACATCAAGCCGCCCTTGCTCCACGTAGCGTTCAGGCCGCGATCGAGCTTGAGCGGGCTCGCCTTGCCAACATTGCGCTCGAAAATCTCGGCGTAGTTGCCGCCTGCCTTGACGGCCTGCAGTATCCATTTGTTGTCGAGGCCCAGGCGCGATCCGAGATCGCCGGAGGCGCCGAGCAGGCGCTGAATCGCCGGCGTGGTGGATTTTGACATCTCGTCTGCATTGGCTGCGGTTACGCCGAGCTCCTCAGCTTCGACAAGACCGTAGTGAAGCCAGGCGATAATGTCGGTCCACACCTCGTCGCCGTTGCGCGTGAACGGTCCGAGCGGCTCCTTGCTGATCGCCTGCGGCAGAACCAGGTAGTCGGCGGCGTTCGGCGCCGCGGTTGTGACAGCGCCGGCGAGCGCGGAGGCGTCCTGGGTCATGGCATCACAACGCCCGCCGAAGAATGTCTGATACATGGTGTCAATGCGATCGAATACCAGCGGCTTCCATTCGATCCCATTGGCGCGACCATAATCGCCGAGCGTCACCTCATGGGTCGTGCCCTGTGCGACGCAAACGGTGGCGCCGTTCAATCCCTTCAGGTCCTTGACGCCGCTGTCGCGCCGAACGACAAAACCCTGGCCATCATAGAAATTGATCGGCCCCTGCCGTAGGCCGAGCGTGACGCCGCGCAGAAAGGTCTGCGTCGAGTTGCGATAGAGGACATCGATCTCGCCCGATTGCAGCGCGGTGAAGCGGTTTTGTGCCGTGAGTGCGACATAACGTACTTTGTTGGCGTCACCGAGAATCCCAGCCGCCAACGCACGGCAGTAATCGACGTCGAGGCCTTTATAGTTTCCCTGGGAGTCCGGCGAGGAAAATCCGGCAAAACCTGAGCTGACGCCGCACACGAGCGTGCCGCGCTGCTTGACCGTGTCGAGCGTTCCGGCCGCTGCCCCCGAAAGCCATGCAGTGAGCAATCCTGTAGCAACGAAGATTCTTTTCATTGTGCTCATCCTCCTATTGACCAACAGTTTCCAATGCGCGGTCTACCGCGGTACCGAGCCTGTCGACGATCATATCGATGTCGTGTGATGTCGCGATGTAGGGCGGTGCAAGCAGGACGTGGTCGCCGCTGCGGCCATCCACCGTCCCGCCTGCCGGATAACAGGCGAGGCCG
>CAVVEA010000020.1:0-110841 GCA_963747165.1 uncultured Alphaproteobacteria bacterium
GCCTGTCAGTATCAGAGATATTCTGAGAAGCGTCATTGCTGCTCCCCCTCCCTGTGGCTAAATTCTAGCACACGGCTGAAATGCAGAACAGCCTTTTCGAACGACCGAACGGACTGCACGGCCAGCTGTACTGGTGCCGTACCGGGTAGCACGACCTGCGACGCCATCAATTGTTATGCGGCGGTGCTTTATATGCACGCGATGGCGGCGCGGGAGCGCATATGGATCCTTCCCAGCCGAAAATCGTGGTGAACTGCGACTTCCGGTTTGGGTCCAAAAGCGGGCATCTGGCGTGGTGTGATTCCGAGGATCGAGGCTGGCCGTTCCCTTTGAGCGCAACCCGTTCATTCCGGCTTGATCCCTGCCGCCTTCATGATCGGCAGCAGCCGCTTTTCCTCGCTGTCACGGAATGCCGTGATCTCGGCTGGCGAGGTCGGCCAGGGCGTGGCGCCAAGATCATTGTATCGCGCTTTCAACTGCGGATCGGCGAGCGCCCTGGCGGTGAGCGCATTTATCTGCGCCACCAGATCCGGCTTCATGTTCGCTGGCCCGATCATGGCGGTCCATGACGTGATCTCATATCCAGGCAGCACCTCCGCCACGGCAGGCACGTCCGGAAGCTCGGGAATGCGCGTCCTGGAGGTGACGGCGACCGGCTTGACCTGTCCGGCGCGCACGCTCGGCAGCGAACCGGGCAGATTGTCGAACAGAAAATCGACGCGACCTCCGAGCAGATCGGTCAACGCCGGACCGGCCCCCTTGTAGGGAATATGAGTCACCTCCACGCCGGCCATGCTGTTCATCATCTCGCCCGAAAGATGCAACGTCGTGCCGAATCCGGCCGAAGCGTAGGTGTATTTGCGGGGCTCCTTCTTGAAGGCGGCCAGCAATTCCTTGAGGTCCGAGGAGAACAGGTCCCGCCTCGCCGTGAGGATATTCGGCAGCTGCCACATGCCGCCGATGAAGGTGAAATCGCCACGAGGGTCGTAGGGAAGCTTGGCATAGCTTCCGATCGCAAGCACGTTGCTGGCGATGCCGCCAAGACCGACCGTGTATCCGTCCGGCGGCGCTTTTGCCACCGCATCCGCGCCCAGCACGCCGCCCGCCCCTGCCCTGTTCTCGACAACGAACGACTGTCCGGACAGTTCGCTCATCTTCTGGCAGAGAATGCGCGAGAGCGTATCGGTCGCTCCCCCAGCCGGAAAACCGTTGACGTAGCGCACCGTCCGGGTCGGCCACGGCTCCTGAGAGAGAGCGATGCGAGGGGCCAGCAGCGGCGCGGCGATCGACCCGCCAAGCATGCTCAGCAACTTGCGGCGGTTCACAGGCGTGGGCGACGACATCGCTTTCCTCCATGGTGGGCTTTGTTTGATTGTTGGGACAAGACTCGCTGCATGCGGATCAAGAATTTCGAGACGAAAGCTCCGCCGACTTCGGTCCCGACTGGCTCGGCAAGTACGAGCATCTCGACAAGAGCGTAAGCTGCCGTTCACCGACAAGAAAGAGGCGAATGGCGCCTTCTGCCTCCGCTCTTGGCGACGGAAGGCGTAAGCGGGCCGCGCCCGGCGTAGCTCGAAGAGCGGAGACGGGTGATTTGCTCGTCGGGCTATTTGGTGACAGGGCTGTCGAGTCCCCTTTGCAAAAATATTTCGCTTCACCCGTCGGGCAAATCATCTCTACAAGCTCGCGCCATCCCACCCCACCAGAGGGGCGTATCATGATCGTCACGAAACGCGGGGCGGGATGCGGTGGACGCGGCAGCGTTTTGCGCGCGAAATGATTGCAGGGCGGGCGACGAGCCCGTGAGCGATCGCCAAGCACGCGGACGAGAGATGTTGTTGCGTACGGCGAAGTCGTGTGGTCCTGACGCCCCGACGCTGGCGTCAAGGTTGCGGATGTTATGTCGGCCCTACCGGGCTTCAGACACAACGTCAGTCCGCAAGCGACGGTGGCAAGAGAGTCCGGTCACCGAGGAGAGCACGAAGGAAACCGTTAAAACCATTGCGTGCGGGAATGCCGGGCAATTCCGGTGTATTCGTTTACTCGTGTGCTTTTTACTACACGAAGCGCACACGAGGCTGCGGGTGCAGCGGGCACCCGGCATTCCCCACGCCCTCTTCGGGCGGGCGAGAGATAAATGCAAACCTCGGACGCTTCGCGCCGCGAGAACGAAATCGTACATGCAGCTATATCAACGTCATTGCGAGCGCAGCGAAGCAATCCATTCTTTCTTTTTGCTGCAACATGGATTGCTTCGCGGAGCCTGTCATCGGGCGCGCATTCGCGCGACCCGTTGGCTCGCAATGACGGTATCAAGACCGTCGTGGCAACACCCTCAGCCGTCATCGCCCGCGAAAGCGGGCGATCCAGTATTCCGAGGCGTCAATGGTAGAATCGAGAAGCTGCAGTCTACTGGACACTCCGCTGGAGCCCGTCATCGGGCTCGCCGAAGGCGAGACCCGGTGGCGGAGTATGACGGCTTCTTGTGGAGCGACGCCGCGCACGCCCTCAACACGCGCTTGCTGCCGGGGCTGTGCAGCGAGACGGTCGGCACGTCGATTTCGCGCAGCCCGGCGCGCTTGCGCGTCGCGCATTTTATGGTTCCCTTCCCGACGCCTACTCCGCTAGATTGATGCCACAATAACAAGAAGACCGGTTCAGGGAGGATAATCGTGCACAGAGGGCGTGTTGTATTCGGCGCCATGGACGAGGTCGTGTTCGGACGCCCGGCCGCCGAGGTGATCGTCGAGCAAATGGGTCGCCTGCGCGCCGGCCGCGCATTTCTGATGGTCAGCGGCACGCTCAACCGCGAAACCGGTGAAATCGAGAAAATTCAAAAGGCGCTCGGGCCGCGTTGCGTGGCGACCTTCGATGCGATGCCGCCGCACACCCCGCGCGCGGCCGTCGTCGCCGCCTCCGAGCAGGCCCGCATCGCCAACGCCGATCTCATTGTCACGGTCGGCGGCGGCTCGATCACCGACGGCGCCAAGGCGGTGCAGCTTTGCCTCGCCAACGACGTTCGTACCGCTGATGATATCGACAGGATCCGCGCCAGCAAGGGCGTCATGCCGCCGGTCAAGGCGCCGACCGTGCGCCAGATCAGCGTGCCGACGACCATCGCCGGCGGCGAATTCAGCGCGATTGCCGGCGTCACCAATGAGCATACGAAGGTCAAGGAAATGCTGCGCCATGACCTGGTGATGCCGCGCGCCGCCATTCTCGATCCCGCGCTGACCGTGCACACGCCGGAATGGCTGTTTCTGTCGACCGGCATCCGCGCCGTCGACCATTGCGTCGAAGGCCTTTGCTCGCGCGAGGCGCATCCCTACGCCGATGCGCAGGCGCTGAAGGGACTTTCGATGCTGGCGCAGGGGCTGCCGCGCGTGAAAGCCAATCCGGATGATCTCGACGCGCGGATGGATTGCCAGATCGGCACCTGGCTCTCGATGGGGCCGCTATCGGCGGGCATTCCGATGGGCGCCAGCCACGGCATCGGCTATGTGCTCGGCGCCGTCTACAACGTGCCGCATGGCTACACGTCCTGCGTGATGCTGCCATCGGTGATGCGCTGGAACCGACAGGACAATGCCGAACGGCAGGCGCTGGTGTCGGCTGCGATGGGACATCCCGGCGAGGACGCCGCCGACGTGCTGGACCATTTCATCCGCGACCTCGGAATGCCGCGCAGCCTGCGGGAGGTCAGCGTGGCACCCGAGCATTTCGACCGCATCGCGGAACAGGCGATGGCGACGCCGTGGATCCCGCGCAACCCGCGCAAGATCGATGGCCCGGCGCAGGTGCGCGAAATTCTTCTCCTCGCCGCATAAACATTGGAGACACGATGTACACCGGCAAGCATGCTCATCTCCGTCCGCTTCAGCCCGCTTTCATCATGGCCGGCACCGGCGAGGCCGTAACCTATCGGGAACTGGAGGCGCGCAGCAATCAGCTGGCGCATCTGTTTCGCAACCGCGGCCTGAGGCGGCTCGACCATTATGCGATCTTCATGGAGAACAACAACCGGTACCTGGAAGCCTGCGGCGCCGGCGAACGGAGCGGATTATATTACACCTGCGTGAATTCGTATCTGACGGGAAGCGAGCTCGCCTACATCGTCAATAACAGCGAATCCCGTATCCTCATCACGTCCACGGCGAAACTCGCTGTCGCCCGCGAGGCCCTGAAGGAATGCCCGAAGGTCGAGCTTTGCATCGTTGTCGATGGTGCCAGCGAAAGCGACCGCATCGTCAGTCTAAGGGAAGCCACCGCCGGTCTGCCCGCGACGCCGGTCGCGGACGAGTGCATCGGCACCGCGATGCTCTACTCTTCCGGCACCACCGGCCGGCCGAAAGGCATTCTGCGCCCGCTGCCGGAGCAACAGGCCGAACAGCAGATGCCGCTGTTCGATTTCCTGCAAAAACTCTGGCAGTACCGCGAGGGAATGATCTACCTGTCACCGGCGCCGCTCTATCATTCGGCGCCGCAGGCCGCCGTCAATCTCACCATCCGCAGCGGCGGCACCGTCATCATCATGGAAAGCTTCGATCCCGAGCGCTATCTCGAACTGGTCGAGAAATGGGGCGTGACCCATAGCCAGCTGGTGCCGACCATGTTCTCGCGCATGCTCAAGCTGCCGGAGGAAGCGCGCCGACGCCACGACCTGTCGTCGCTCGAGATCGCGATCCACGCCGCGGCGCCCTGCCCGGCTTTGGTGAAGGACGACATGATCAAATGGTGGGGGCCGATCATCCAGGAATATTACGGCGCCACCGAAGGCCTGGGCTTCACCGCCTGCAATAGCAGGGAATGGCTGGCCCACAGGGGGACTGTGGGCAAGGTGCTGTTGGGCGATCTGCACATTCTCGACGAAAACATGCAGCCATGTCCGGTGGGCACGCCGGGCACGGTCTGGTTCAAGACCGCGACGCCGTTTGAATATTTCAACGATCCGAACAAGACCAGCGAAGCCCGCTCGCCGGACGGCAGCATGAGCACGGTTGGCGACGTCGGCTATGTCGATGGCGACGGCTTCCTTTATCTCACCGATCGCGCGACCTTCATGATCATCTCCGGCGGCGTCAATATCTATCCGCAGGAATGCGAGAACCTCCTGATCACCCATCCCAAGATAGCGGACGCCGCCGTGTTCGGCGTTCCCAACTCCGATCTCGGCGAGGAAGTCAAAGCGGTGGTGCAGCCGATGCCGGGAATTCTGCCGGGACCGGATCTCGCGGACGAGTTGATATTGTTCTGCAGCCAGTCGCTGTCGCGCCAGAAGGTGCCGCGCTCGATCGACTTCGAGGCGGAGCTGCCGCGGCTGCCGACCGGCAAACTCTACAAGCGGTTGCTGCGGGACCGCTACTGGGGCGACAAGAAGTCCCGGATCGTGTGAGGATGGCTGATTGAAGCTGCTACTAAGCGGTGCGCTTTCCGGACTCGACCAGAGTCAATCTGCCAAAGGGCGCGCCGGCCTTCAAAAGCCCCTCACGATAATGGGCGATGTCGGCCGGCGTTTTCCAGCGAAAATTCCGAAGATGCCGCTCCACGGTGAAGCCGGGAAAGCTGCCGAGCAAAACCTCGGTCGCCTTCGCCGCTTCCTCGGTCCGCGCCAGTTGCGCCAGCGCCGCGGCTCGCACGGCGAGCACCTGAAGATGATTGGGATTCAAATACAGCGCTTCGCGCGCCCAGGACAGCGACGCATCATATTGTCCGAGAAGGTAATGGCTGAACGCATTCAATGCCGCCCATTGATACCTGGGGTCGCTGCTACCGCGCTGTACGACGGCTGAAAATAACTCGATGGCCTGCCGATGCTCGCCGATCACGAGATGACATATTCCAAGAACGCCGCGAGCCCCCATGTCGTAGGGGTTCAACTCGACCGCCCTTTTCGCTGCATCCAGCGCGGCGTCGTAATTTCCCTGCATCGCGTGCAGGTAAGACAGAAGCGAAAATGCGAAGGAGGAACGAGGATCGAGCCTGACACTGCTTTCCGCGAGGCTCATCGCCTCCGCCCACAATTCGCGCGTGCTCCTGATCCATCCATAGTGCACGCCCTGCACCTGGATGGTGCCGAGATAGGCCTGCGCAATGGCGAGCGCCGGATCGAGCGCGATGGCCTCCCTGAACAGCGTAATCGAGGCTTCGAAATCGGCCTTGGTCTGCCGGTAATAGTGGGAAAGCCCCCTCAGGAACCGGTCCCACGCGGTCAGATCGGTGGCGGATGACCGGCCGGGGGCGGATGCCTCCGCGCGAAATATCTCGGGCGCCAGGGCCGCGGACAGGCTCGTGGTGATTTCATCCTGCATCGCGAACAGCTCGCCCATGTCCCGGTCATATCGGCCGGTCCACAATTGCTCGCCGTTCTCGGGGGCGATCAATTCGGCGGTGACGCGAATCTTCGATCCGGCCCGCCTGACCGAGCCCTGGATCAAATAGGTCGCGTCAATCTCCCGCGCGATCAGGCGCGCGCTCATGGTTCTTTCCTTGAACGAGAACGTCGAATTCCTGCTCAGCACGCGATAGAAGGATTGCAGGGAAAGCGCGTGGATCAAGTCCTCGGTCAACCCGTCGGAAAAATACTCGTCGGTGCTGTCGCTGAGATTTGCAAAGGGAAGCACGCCCACGATCGCCGTCCGATATTGCGGCGGCAGGTTCGAGGTATTTTTGAACTCCCTGCTGCGGGCTCCGCCCGGCTCCCAGGTCCAGACATTGACCGGCTCGTCGATGTTCTTCAAGCGGAGACTGCCGGCATCGACGAGGGTGGCGCTGAGATGCTTGCTGGCCTCGTGGTAGGCCTTCCCGGAAACGGCCACGCCGCCGGGGGCGGCAACCGCTTCAAGGCGGACGGCGATGTTGACGCCATCGCCGAAAACTTCGTCTTCATCGGCAATCACATCTCCCATGTGAACGCCAAGACGGAATTTCATCACCCGATCCGCCGGAAGATGGTCGTTGCGTTCCGCCATCAGCATCTGCATCGCGATGGCGGACTCGATGGCGCCTACGACGCTTGGAAACTCCAGCAGGAACCCGTCGCCGGTGTTCTTCACGAACCGGCCACCGTGATTGAGAATAATCGGATAGATCGCGCTCCGATGCGCCTTGAACGCGGCGTGCGTGCCGGCCTCGTCGGCGCCCATCATCCGCGAGTAGCCGGCGACGTCAGCGCAAACGATGGCCGCTAGGCGTCTCTCCATCCCGTTGGGCTCCTGAACCGGCAGATACCGCGGCACGTGGCAGGCTGACCGAATCCAATGTTCTTAAAACAACCCGCTGCCGTCGGAAACCAAATTCGGACACAGTGTTTAATGCCAACCGTTCAGGATTGGCCAGTGTTGGCCGCCGTCTCGTGGAACAGGGAACCGGCGACTTCTCGTGTGACCGACCCGAGGACGCTTCCCAAAGCACGGACATCCGGTCCCTGCCGGTTTTTCCGGCAGGCGGACAATCGTTAACCGTGGGTCCCCGTTCGCATCGCCTCCGGCGCGACTGCCGGTCGACATCGAGCACTTCACCGGTCGCAGCGTCGACTTCAACCCGAGTACTACAGCAGAAATTCCTTCGAGCAAAATCGGATGGCTGATCAACGGTTCTGGCGAGCCCGTCGAAGACTGGTACGTTGCCGCCCGAAAAATTTTACCGTAAAGTTTATGCAACAAAAACAGGGAGGACCAGCCGATGGACGTGCTGCCGTTGGGTCCGGGATTCGCCGCCGAGTTGCGCGGCGTGACGCTTGCCGATGTTGTTTCGGACAATGCCGTGTATGCAGCGGCGCGTGCGGCCTTCGAGGAACATTCCGTCCTGGTCTTTCGCGGCCAGGAGGTGACCGACGACCTCCAACTGGCATTTTCGCGCTGCTTCGGCCCGCCGGAAGTCACCAAGGTCGGCTCGCAAGGCACGGGTACGAATTTCGTGATCCTCTCCACCATCGGGCCAGACGGCAAGGTGGTGCCATCGGATCACCGGCAAGCCATGCGCAGCAAGGCAAACCAGCTTTGGCATACCGACTCTTCGTTCAAGAGCGTGCCGGCGCTGACCTCGATCCTTTCGGCGCGTATCATCCCGGCGCGGGGCGGCGAAACCGAATTCGTCTCGACCCGCCTTGCGTTCGAGCGGCTTGAGCCGGGCTTGCAAAAGAGGCTTTCGAATTCCTTTGCCTGGCATGACTACGCGCATTCGCGCAGTCAGATCGCGTCTGACCTCGCGAGCTCCGAAGAGCGCGCGGCGCTACCGCCGCAATGCTGGCGCATGGTGTGGAAGAATCCCAGCAATGGCCGCGGCGCGGTCTATCTCGCCTCGCATGCCTATGCGGTCGAAGGCATGGACGCGGCGGCAGGTAAAAAGCTGATCGACGAATTGATGGCGGCGGCGACCGCGCCGGGCACGAGCTATCTGCATCAGTGGAGCAAGGGCGACGTCGTGATGTGGGACAACCGCGCGACCATGCATCGCGGAAGACCGTGGCCGGCACACGAAGCGCGGCTGATGGTCCGCACCACAATCTCCGCGACCGAGGCCGACGGCGTTGATACCATGCGCCTGCCGTCACCGCAGGCCGCGGAATAGCGCAACCTTCACCCGGCTTCACGAGAGCGGTGCTTCCATGGCCAAAATCGAAGCGCGGCTCGCAGCTCTCGGCCTGGTGTTGCCTCCAGCCTTTGCTCCGCCGCCGGGCGTCATCCTTCCTTTCGTCAATGTGCGCCTGATCGGAGACCGCGGCATTATCGCCGGGCACGGCCCGCAGAGTCCCGACGGATCCCTGGCCCAGCCGCTCGGAAAGGTCGGGCGCGAGTTGACGCCCGAGCAGGGCTATGCCGCGGCGAAACTTACGGCATTATCGATGCTGGGCTCGCTCCAGCGCGCGCTCGGCGATCTCGACCGTATTGCGCAATGGGTGCGCATTTTCGGCATGGTCAATTCCGCGCCGGGCTTCGCCAGGCAGCCAGCCGTGATCAACGGTTTCTCGGACCTCATCCTCGAACTCTGGGGAACTGAGGCAGGCGCGCATGCGCGTAGCGCGGTGGGGATGGCCGAACTGCCGTTCGGGATGCCGGTGGAAATCGAGGGCGAGGTCCAGATCGTCACGCCTTGAAGGCACCGGATGCGCCGAGCCGGGAGCGGCGCGGTCCAACTGCAGGACGCTAGAACACAACCCCGCGACGCCGGCCGGCGGTCCAGACCACCCGACAGCGCTTCTTGGTGCCGCCGAACAGCAACTCAAATCGCTCGGGCAGCTTGATCTGCAGATCTAGATCAAGGCATGCGCCACCCGGAGAGTAGTCAATAACATTGCAATCAATGGCGGGAGCCTTCGGGCCAACAATTATTTTGGCCTTAGCATTCCTGCCTGACGGCCGAACGCGAGCAAAATTCCGCGGATACATCTGCGCGTGCCTATCCATGATCAGAACCCATCCGATAGGTTCACAGACTATCCTGAAAATTTCGTTTCAATTTTCCATATGTGGTTGGGCGTTATGCGGGTAACGGCAAGCCTACGCCGCCGCGCGAGGCATTTGGATACCGCCGGCAGATGCGCGCCGTCATTCAGCCGACTTGGACATCCGGCGCGCCCTCAAATCCTGGTGGCAAACCAGATGACATGGTGCGCGCCGCTGCGCTTCGCCGTGGCGCGCACCGCAACTTCGTTGACGTCGAAGCCGGCGTCGCCAAGCCGTTTGGAAAACTGTGCATTCGGGCCTGACGACCAGACCGCGGCAATGCCGCCCGGCCGCAACGACCTGCGGATCGCCTTTAGTCCCTTGATATCGTAAAGCGCATCATTGGCCTTGCGGATCAGGCCCTCCGGACCGTTGTCGACATCGAGCAGGATCGCATCGAACGCCGACGGGTGAGATTGAATCACCTCGATGACATCGGCGTTGCGAATGCTTGCACGCGGATCGTCAAGGCTGCCGCCGAAGATGTCCGCCATTGGACCTCGCGCCCATGCGATCACGGCGGGCACAAGTTCGGCAACGGTGATTTGCGCCTCGGGTCCCAGCACGGCAAGCGCCGCGCGGAGCGTAAATCCCATCCCCAATCCGCCGATCAACAAACGCGGGCGCTTGACCGCTTCCAGACGCCTGCAGGCGAGTGTGGCGAGCGCCTCCTCCGATCCGCTAAGGCGGCTGTTCATCAGTTCGTTCTGACCGAGCATCATGGAGAACTCCGCACCCCTTCGCATCAAGCGAAGTTCGACGCTGGCGCCCGGCACGCGTGCGGTATCGATCTGCTGCCACGGAATCATGCAATGCTTCTGTGCTGTTTGGCTGAATCGTGCGGGTAGCCCGCACGATTCAAGTAACCGCCGCGCCTGCCGCTGTCCAATTTTTAGTCGCCGTTTGTCGGCAGTTTCATCTTCCGGCGTGGATTGGCGCCATGTGAGCCTCCCCGCGACATGGATTTCACACGGACCCAGAGCCTGCATTCTCGCGTTACACGCACGAATTCTCAGGCGGGCAACGCCAGCGCATCGGGATCGCGCGCGCTTGCGCTCGATCCGGAAATCCTGGTCGCCGACGAAGCCGTCTCCGCGCTCGACGTCGCCGTGCGTGCGCACGGTGTTGAACCTGCTGGAAGACCTCAAGACCCGGCTTGGGCTTTCGATGCTGTTCATTACCCACGATCTGCGCGTCGCCGCGCAGATATGCGACCGCATCGCGGTAATGCAGCGCGGCGCGATCGTCGAGCTCAAGCCGACAGCTTCATTGTTCGCAAGCCCGGAGCATCTCTATACGCGCGCGCTGCTCGCCGCCGTGCCTGGCCAGCAAAAGCCGGTGTCGTTATCGGCGTAACGCGCCTTTAACCCAGCATCTGCGTGTCGCCGCAGATCGAGATTGCCTGCCCTGAAATGGTCCTGCCGCGCGGGCTGCACATGAACAGGATCTGATCGGCGAGTTGCTCCGGGGTCACGTAGTCCTTGATCGAGGTGTAGGAAAACGCCGTGCGCTCCATCTCGGTGAAGGAAATTCCGCGCTGCTGCGCCTTGGCTTCCAGCACGCGGCGCTGGCGGTCGCCGGCGACAAGACCCGGCAGGATGGCATTGACGCGGATATTGTCCGGCCCGAGCTCGATCGACAGCGACTTTGTCAGTCCGATCACGCCCCATTTCGCCGCCGCATAGGGCGTGCGCATGGCAAAGCCGAGCCGGCCCGCGGCTGAGGAGATATTGACGATCGAGGCGTTTTTGCTCTCGCGCAGCAATGGCACCGCGAGCCGGGTGCAGTTGAATTGACCGGTCAGGCAAATCTCCAGGCAGCGGTCCCAGTCTTCCGGATTCATCTCCTCGACCTTGGACGTCGGCCCGGCGATACCGGCGTTGTTGACCAGCACGTCGAGGCCGCCAAGTTTTGCCACCGCGTCCCTGAACAGCGTCTCGACCGCGGCGCGATCGGAGACGTTACAAGGTGTTGCTGTAATGGTGGGATCGCTGGAGGCGAGCGCGGACAATGCCATTTCATCGACATCGCAGGTGTGCACCTTGGCGCCTTCAGCCGCGAAGGCGCGCGCAATCGCTAGCCCGATGCCGCCTGCACCGGCGGTGACCAGCACGCGTAAACCCTTGATATCGAGATCCATGATCGCTCCGAGATGTCGTTTGGAAAAAATTGTCAGCCGGCGAGACCGCCGCGAGACAGAATGAAATCCGCCGCGCCGCTGATGTCAGCCGCTACTCCGTTGAGCGCCGCACCGCCATCGCCGGCGACGATGGCCTGGCGAACATCGGCGTGGCACTTGATCGCGTCGCCCTTCGCCAGCCGTTCGGGATTGGCGCGCAGATCGAGATTGATCACCGGCCCGGCCTTCAGCCAGAGCGCGCGGATGATTTCGACCAGGATCGGCGAATGCGCCGCTTCATAAACCGCGAAGTGAAAGGTCTTGTTGAGTTCGACCGCGCGCGGCAGATCGGGCGCCGGTGACTCGCTTTCGGCCCGCATGGCCTGTTCGGCGCGCGCGATCGACGCAAGGTCGGCCTTGTCACGATGGTGAGCTGCTTGGGCGGCCGCATGGCCCTCGATGGCGATGCGCACCTTGGTGAGATCGCGAAATTGCGCCGCCGACATCAAGGGCACACGCACCGCGCGGTTCGGTGTCACCTCCAGCGCCTTGTCGGCGACCAGCCGCGACACTGCCTCGCGCACCGGCATGATGGAGACGCCGAGCACATCCGCCGCCGCTCGGAGCGAGAGTTTTTCGCCTGGCGCAAGCCGGCCGGAAATCAGCAGATCGGCGAGTTTCGCGTAGGCCCGCTCGCCCAGCGTCTGCCGGTCGAGAGGCTCCACCAGGTTAAGCGCGGCGGGCAGATTCAACGCGGTATCTCCCGTAAGGAGGTATTTCGAGAGGGGACTCGACAACGGGCCGGTCTTTTGCCACCCTAACTGTGATCACAGATCACGGCAAGCCGAACGAAGCGCTTCAACGAGCGCGCCGCTTACCGAAGAACAATGGCCGCAGCCCACGCGGCCGTATCAGGGAGACGAAGGCTGATGTCCAACCACAATCAATTCACGCGCCGCCGCCTGTTGAAGACCGCGGGCGGCATCGCACTGGTGTCGGGAATCTCCGCACCGGCGATTTTGCGCGCACAGACCGCCGACGTCATCAGGATCGGCCATCTGACGCCGCGCACCGGCTTTCTCGGGCCGCTCGGCGAATATGCTGTCATGGCGGCCGATCTCGCGGTCGAGGAAATCAACGCCGCCGGCGGCATGATGGGCCGCAAGGTGGAGTTGTTGAAAGAGGACTCGGTCAATCCGCAGACCGCCTCGACCAAGGCCGAGCGCATGATCGAGCGCGACAAGGTCGCCTGCATCATCGGCGAGATTTCTTCCGCCTCGTGCCTGACCATCGCGCAGGTCGCGTCGCGCAACAAGACCTTGTACATCAACACGGGCGGCAATTCCGATGCGCTGCGCGGCAAGGATTGCCAACGTTACATGTTCCATGTCGAGTTGCAGAATTCGATGTATGTGAAGACCGTCGGACGCTCGTTCCTGCGCGACGGGCTGGTCAAGGGCAAGAAGTGGTATTCGCTGACGGCCGACTACGCCTTCGGCCACGATCTGCTGAAGGTTTCAAAACGCTTCATGGAAGCCAATGGCGGCAATTTCGCCGGCGACGATCTGGTGCCGACTGACGCCACCGATTTCTCCGCTTACCTGTTGAAAATCCGCGAAGCCAAGCCCGATCTCGTGGTCATCAATCTTGCCGGCAACCAGATCACCAATTTCCTCAAGCAATATGCCGAGTTCGGCCTCACCTTCCCGGTCGGCGGGTTTGGCTTCGATACGGCGCTGGCCTGGGCAGCGGGCAAAGGCAACTTCGTCGGCACCTGGCCGGTGGTCTGGCATCATCTGATCGAGACCCCCGGCACCAAGACCTTCGTGGCGGCCTTCACCAAGAAATACAACAAGCCGCCGGAGAACCAGGCCTGGGGCGACTACATCGCCATCAACATTGTGGCGCAGACCATCAACGAGCTCAAATCGGCGGAATCGCCGAAGATCATCGAGCACTTCGAGAAGGGCGCGAAATTCGACCTGCTGAAGACCCGGCCGGGCTACTTCCGCGCCTCGGATCATCAATTGATGCACGAAATGTACGCGGTCACGGCCCTTCCGGCCGACAAGATCAAGAACCAGTGGGACATCTTCGCGTCGAGCCCCGCGGTGCCGGGTCCCGACGAAGACCTCGAGGTGATCGCCGCCACCAAGGAAGAGAACAGCTGCACGTTCCCGAGCTGACCTAATTCCTCTGGCGTCTCTCCGGAGTTTTCGGAGAGACGCCATCGCTTCCGCAATCGACGTTTGAATAACTCTCACTGCGCGCGGCGCGGGGCCAGAGCCATGTCCGCCATGTTGTTAACGCAGCAAATCCTCAACGGCCTGCTCGACGGCGTCTATTACCTGCTGATCGCGCTTGGCCTGTCGCTGATCTTTTCGCTCGGCGGCATCGTCAATCTCGCGCATGGCGCGTTCTATGCGATCGGCGCCTATCTGACGCTGGTGCTGTCGCCCTATCTCGGCTTCGGCGGATCGTTCGTGGTGGCGCCTGTCGTGGTGGCGTTGCTCGGCGTGGTGATTGAACGCACGCTGTTCCGTCGCTTCTATCGCTCCGACCCGATCCTGTCGCTGCTGATGACATTCGGATTGGCCATGGTGGCCGAGCAGGCGCTGCGCATGATCTTCGGTGCGCCGCCTTTGTCCTATTCCATACCACCCTGGCTGCGCGGACAGGTCGCGATCGGCAGCTTCATCTATTCGTTCTATCGCGTGGTGCTGCTCGGCATCGCCGCGACCTGCATCGCCGGGCTGTGGCTGCTGCTGCAAAAGACCTCATTCGGCCGCGTGGTGCGCGCCGGTGTGCAAAATCCCGACATGGTTGGCGCACTCGGCATTTCGCTGCAGCCTTACATGTCCGCGGTGGCTGCGCTCGGCATCGGGCTTGCCGGATTGGCCGGCGTGCTGCTGGCGCCGATCTATTCGATCCATCCGGCGATGGGCCAGGAGATCATCACGCCGGCTTTCGTGGTCGTGGTGATCGGCGGTCTCGGATCGTTCTGGGGCGTCGTCGCCGCAGCACTGCTGGTTGGCCTCGTCAAAGGCGTCATGGTCGGCATCGGCTATTCCGCGGCCTCCACCGCTGCGATCTATCTGCTGATGCTTTTGGTACTGCTGTTCCGGCCACGCGGCCTGTTCGGCGAACGCATCACCCGGTTCGAGTGAGGCGCACGAGATGCTGAAGCGCCTGCCCATTCCGTTGTTGATCGCCGCACTCGGGCTGCTGGTGTTGCCGCCGGTGTTGCTCGCGCTCGGCCTCACCATGACGTCGGCGACCGAAGTCGTCACTTACGCGCTGGCCTGCATGGCGCTGAACATTCTGGTCGGGCATACCGGCCTCGTGTCCTTTGGCCACGGTGCCTGGTTTGGACTTGCGGCCTATGCGGCGGCACTGCTGCAACGCAACTGGATGCACGATTCGATCTTCGGCCCGACCATCGCCGGCGTTGCGATCGTCGCCGTGATTGCCGCGGCGTTCGGATTCCTGATCCTGAGACGGCGCGGCGTCTATTTCTCGTTGCTGACGCTGGCGCTGGCGGCGATGCTCTATGCGGTGTCGTTTCGCTGGACCGAGGTCACCGGCGGCGAGAACGGTCTTGGCGGCATCACGCGGCCGACACTGCTCGGCTTCAACCTGGAATCCTCGACCGTCTATTACTGGTTTGTTGCAGGCATCGCGTTTCTGGTGCTGATCCTGCTGTGGCGCTTCCATAACTCGACCGTCGGCACGGTGCTGGTGGCGATCCGCGAGAACGAACAGCGCGCGCGCTTTCTCGGCTATCCGACCAATCGCTACAAGCTTCTGGCCTTTGTGCTGTCGGCATCCGTCACCGGCCTCGCCGGTATCCTCTTGCTGTACCAGAACCGCATGACCTCGGCCGACCCGATCTCGGTCTCGTTCTCCGGCGATCTCCTGGCGATGGTCGTGATCGGCGGCATGCGCGGCTTCCTGGGGCCCGCGCTCGGGGCGCTGTTCTTCATCCTGTTCCGCGAATTCCTCGGCATCTATACCGAGAACTGGCTGTTCTGGTTCGGCCTGGTGTTTGTCGCTTTCATCGTGTTCTCGCCCACCGGCCTGATCGGTGTCGGCGAGCGGCTGATCGCACCGTTCCGCAAGAAAACCATCGAAGACGCCGCGATGTCGGCGCGCCGCATCGAAGTGCTGCCGCTGCCCAACTTCCTGCGACCCAAATCGCACATTGACGGCAGGCCGGTGCTCTCTGCCCGCCACATCGTCAAGAGCTTTGGCGGCATCCGGGCGGTTCAGGGCATCGACATCTCCGTTGCCGACCGTACGCTGCATGCGCTGATCGGGCCCAACGGCGCCGGCAAGACCACCGCGTTCAATCTGTTGTCCGGCATGTATCCACCGGACCAGGGCACGGTATCGCTGCTGGATCAGTCGATCGCCGGACATACGCCGGAGGAAATCGCCCGCGCCGGCATCGGCCGTTCGTTCCAGATCACCAATCTGTTTCCCGCGCTCAGCGTGGCCGAAAACATCCGCCTTGCCGTGCAGGCGCGGCATCCGCGCCGCTTCGATCCGCTCACCAACGCGCTGTCGATCGACGCCATCAACACCGAGACCGACGCCACCATCCGTTATCTCGGCCTGGCCGGCATCGAGGCGGCGGAAGCCGGCATGTTGTCCTATGGCGGCCAGCGCCTGCTCGACATGGGCGTGGCACTCGCCACCGCGCCGCGCATCCTGCTGCTGGACGAGCCGCTCGCAGGCCTTGCCGCGGCCGAACGCGAACGCATCGGCGCCATCATCAAGCGCATCTCGACCGATCTGCCGGTGCTGCTGGTCGAGCACGATATCGACCGGGTATTCCAGCTCGCCGACCATGTCACGGTCATGAATGAAGGCCGGGTGCTGCTCGACGGCACGGTCGAGGACGCACGCGCCAGCCCGAAAGTTCAGGAAGTCTATATCGGCTCCGGCACGACCGAAGTTGCCGCTCGGCCGCGCGAAACCGCGGCCCGCGTCAACGCACTATTGACCGCCAGCCATGTCGATACGTTCTATGGCAAGAGCCACATTCTCAACGACGTCAACTTCACGCTGCACGAGAACGAGATCATCGCCCTGCTCGGCCGCAACGGCGCGGGCAAGTCGACGCTGTTGAAGACACTGATCGGCATCGCGCCGGCATCGAACGGATCGATCAAGCTCGCGGACAATGAACTGATCGGGCTTTCGTCGGCGCAGAATGCCCGCCTCGGCATCGGTTACGTGCCACAGGGCCGCGGCCTGTTCGCCGGCATGAGCGTCGAGCAGAACCTCGAGCTTGGCGGGCTGAAGCGCCAGACCGGCAATGGCGTGCACTGGACACGCGAACGCATCTACGAATATTTCCCGCGGATCCGCGAGCGGCTCGACAGTCCGGCGGATTATCTCTCCGGCGGCGAGCAGCAGATGGTGGCGGTGGCGCGTGCGCTGTCGGGCGACGTCCGGGTATTGTTGCTCGACGAACCCTTCGAGGGTCTGGCGCCGACCGTGGTGGAGCAGTTGTTCGAGACCTTCGATCGCCTGCGCAAGGAAATCGCCATCATCATCGTCGACCACAATCTCGATCTGGCGCTGGCATTGTCCGACAGCACGGTGGCGCTGGAGCGCGGCCGGGTGATTCACCAGGGTCCGTCGAAGGATTTGCGCGACGATCTCGATCTGCGCCGAAAGGTGCTCTGGCTGTGAGAACAATATGACCAACCAAAATCGCAACGTCGCCATCGTCGGCGCCGGCCTGATCGGACGGGCCTGGGCCGCGATCTTCGCGCGCGCCGGATGGAATGTGCGGCTCACCGATCCGCACCAGCCAACGCTTAAAGCAGCCCCCGGCCTGATCGGCGACGAATTACTCGCGCTGGCGCGCCACGGGCTGGCGAATGATCCGGACGGCGCGGCCACGCGACTCTCAATTGCCGCCGATCTGGCCGACGCCGTCAAGGACGTCGAATTCGTCCAGGAAAACGGACCGGAAAAGATCGAAGAGAAGATTGCGATCTTTGCCGAACTTGACAGGCTCACGCCGCCGCATGCGCTGTTGGTATCCTCGACCTCGGCCATCACCGCGTCGCGCTTCACGGAATCGCTGCCGGGCCGTTCGCGCTGTCTGGTCGGTCATCCCGTCAATCCGCCGCATCTGGTGCCGCTGGTCGAACTGTGCGGCGCGCCATGGACCTCGCCCGAGGCGATCGACCGTGCGCGAAACATCTATCGCGAGATCGGGCAGGTTCCGGTCACCATCAACCGCGAGATCAACGGCTTTGTTCTCAACCGGCTGCAGGGCGCGCTGCTCGCGGAGGCCTTTCGGCTGGTCGGCGAAGGCTATATCTCGGCTGATGATCTCGACCATACCGTGAAGGATGGGCTCGGACTGCGCTGGTCGTTTCTCGGCCCGTTCGAGACCATCGAACTCAATGCACCCGGCGGGATTCCGGATTACTGTGCGCGCTACACGGGCTTCTACAAGGAGCTTGCGTCGGCTTCCGCCGGACCCGAGGTTTATCAAAGCCCGAATGTGGACGGGGTGATCGCGGCATGGCCGCATCAGCCGACACCGGAACGCATCGCGGCGCTGACGCAACGGCGCAACGAACGCCTTGCCGCGCTGGCCGCGCACAAGATCGCCCAAAACTAGACCTGAACGCATCGACCCCGCAAGAAAGAGAGCACACCATGGCCCGCAAAGTCATCATCACCTGCGCCGTGACCGGCGCCATCCACACCCCCTCGATGTCGAAGGCGCTGCCGGTGACACCGCAGGAGATCGCCGATGCGGCCGTCGACGCCGCGGAAGCCGGCGCGGCGATCGTGCATCTGCACGCCCGCAACCCGAAGACCGGTCAGCCCGACCAGAGCCCGGAGGCCTTTGCGCCGTTCCTGAAAATCATCAAGCAGCGCTCGAATTGCGTGATCAACCTCACCACCGGCGGCGCGCCGACCATGACGGTGGACGAGCGCGTGCGCCCGGCCGCGGTGTACAAGCCGGAAGTCGCCTCGCTCAACATGGGCTCGATGAATTTTGCCTTCTTCGGCATGCTGAACCGATTCAAGAAATTCGAGCATGACTGGGAACTCAAGCATCTGCAGAACAAGGACATCGTGTTCCGCAACACGTTCCAGGACATCGAATATGTTTTGAAGACGCTGTCGGAGACCGGCACGCGCTTTGAATTCGAATGCTATGACACCGCGCATCTCTACAATCTGAATTATTTTCTCGAACAAGGCATGGTGAAGCCGCCGCTATTCGTGCAGACGGTGTTCGGCCTGCAGGGCGGCACCGGCGCGCATCCCGAAGATGTGCTGCACATGAAGCGCACCGCCGATCGTCTGTTCGGCGACAAGATGGTATGGTCGGTCTTGGGCGCCGGCCGCAATCAACTCCCGATCGCGGCGATGGCGGCCGCCATGGGCGGCAATATCCGCGTCGGCCTTGAGGACTCGCTGTGGGCCGCGCCCGGCCGGATGGCGGCATCGAACGCCGAGCAGGTCACGCTCGCCCGCAAGATCGTCGAAGGCCTCGGCCTCGAAATCGCGACATCGGACGAGGCCCGCGAAATCCTCGATCTGAAGGGCGGCGACAAGCTGGAAGTCTGACGATTCCGGCAGCAAGGCCTGCGCCTATCCGCCGCACCCTTGGCGCAAGAATGTGCAACGCAAGCATTAGTCCAAATTGCCAATCCAGGCGCCGGCCTTGCCGGTTGCCTCGATGCCCCACCATGATATCCTCTGGCATAATCGGTCCAATATGAGGCCGAAGTTCGAGGGAGGGGAACATGCGGAGCGTGCAGGCGCTTACCGCCGCGGTGTTGTCGTTGCTGGCGGTATCCAGTGTCGCGCTCGCGGGTGAGGCAAAGCAGGGCGGCATCCTGCGGGTCTACCATCGGGACAGTCCGGCCAGCGCCTCCATCCACGAGGAGGCGACTTATTCGGTCAACGTTCCTTTCATGCCTGTTTTCAACAATCTCGTCATTTACAAACAGGACGTCGCGCAAAACAGCCTGGAGTTGATCGTCCCGGATCTCGCGGAGAGCTGGGCCTGGAGCGCCGACGGCAAGACCCTCGATTTCAAGCTGAGACAAGGCGTCAAGTGGCACGACGGCAAGCCGTTCACGTCCAACGACGTCAAATGCACCTTCGACATGCTGATGGGAAAATCCCAGCAGAAGTTCCGCAAGAACCCGCGCAAGTCCTGGTACGACGAGGTCGTGGACGTCACGCCGAAAGGCGATTTCGAGGTCGCATTCAACCTGAAGCGGCCCCAGCCGGCGTTACTGGCGCTGCTCGCGTCCGGCTATACGCCAATCTATCCGTGCCATGTTTCGCCCGGCGACATGCGCACCAAGCCTGTCGGCACCGGTCCGTTCAAATTCGTCGAGTTCAAGGCCAACGAATTGATCAAGCTCACCCGCAATCCCGACTATTGGAAGAAGGGCCTGCCCTATCTTGACGGCATCGAATTCACCATCATCCCCAATCGCTCAACGGCCATTCTCGGATTCATTTCCGGAAAATTCGACATGACATTTCCGACCGAGGTGTCGATCCCGCTTCTCAAGGACGTCAAGGCGCAGGCGCCGAACGCCATTTGCGTCGTCGAGCCGATCAACGTCAGCACCAATATCATTGTCAACTCGTCCTCGCCGCCGTTTGACAATCTCGACATCCGCCGCGCCATGGCGCTGGCGATCGATCGCAAGGCGTTCGTCTCGATCCTGTTCGAAGGTCAGGCGGATATCGGCGGTACCATGCTTCCCGCCCCGGGCGGGCTGTGGGCAATGCCAAAGGAAATGCTGGAGAGCATTCCGGGCTATGGCCCCGACGTCAATGCCAACCGGGAAGCGGCGCGCAAGCTGATGGAAAAGGCCGGCTATGGGCCCGACAAGCATCTCGCCGTCAAGGTCTCGACCCGTAACATTCCAGTCTACCGCGACCCGGCCATCATCCTGATCGATCAGCTCAAGAGCATCTATATCGACGGCGAGCTCGACGTGGTCGAAACCGCCAACTGGTTCTCGAAGGTCGCGCGCAAGGACTATGCGCTGGGCCTCAATCTCACCGGAAACGCGGTCGACGATCCCGACCAGTCGTTCTACGAGAATTATTCCTGCAATTCGGAGCGGAACTATACCAACTACTGCAACAAGGACATTGAGAAGCTGTTCGATCAGCAGTCGCAGGAGACCGACGTCGCCAAGCGCAAGAAGCTGGTGTGGGACATCGACAAGAAGCTGCAGGAAGATGTGGCGCGCCCGATCATCTTCCACGGCCGTCAGGGCTCATGCTGGCAGCCTTACGTCAAGGGTATCACCATCATGGTCAACAGTTCCTACAACGGCTATCGCTACGAGGATGTCTGGATGGACAAGTAACACCGACCACGAAACCGATGTAAGAGTCCGCCAGCCGGCTTAACAACGTGCGCGTATTCTGATCGCAAACCGATATCCGCTTGTTGCGGAATACGCGCCAACGGGAGCAGCCAGTTGTTTGCCTATATCGTGCGGCGCCTTTTCTTGATGCTCGTGACCCTGTTCGGGATCTCGGTCATTATCTTTGTGCTGTTGCGCATCGTGCCCGGCAACATCGTCGACATCCTGTTCGACGCCGCAGGCTTCGTCGATCCCGCCGACAAGGCCAATCTGGAACGCGAGCTCGGGCTCGATCAGTCGATCGTCGTGCAATATCTGCACTGGATCGGCGGGCTGCTCCGCGGCGACCTCGGCTACTCCTATGTATCCGAGAAGCCCGCACTGCAGGAAATCCTGCCGCGAATTCCGATCACGGCGCGGCTGGCCGGTCTGGCGTTGTTGTTCTCCGCTTCGATCGGCATTCCGCTCGGCGTGATCAGCGCGGTAAACCAGGGCACGCGGCTAGATTATTTCCTGCGCGTCGTCAGCCTGAGTGGCCTGTCGCTGCCGTCGTTCTGGCTCGGCCTGCTGATCCTGATGGCTTCGGTCGCCATGTTCGGAACCATGCCGATCTTCAATCCCAATCCGCAAAGTCTTGGCGAGACGCTGGCGATCTACTGCGTCCCGGCACTGGCCGTGGGTTTCCGCAGCGCCGCGCTGGTGATGCGGATCACCCGTTCCTCGATGCTGGAGATATTGCGGCAGGATTACATCCGCACCGCCCGCGCCAAGGGCGCATCCGAATCCGCGGTCAACTATCACCATGCGCTGAAGAACGCGATTCTTCCCGTCATCACCGTGATCGGGATCGAGGCGGCGTTCCTGGTCGGCGGCCTGATCGTTACCGAGACGGTTTTCAATATTCCCGGCGTCGCCCGCTTCCTGGTCGAAGCGATCAGGTGGCGCGATTATCCGATCGTGCAGAACCTGGTGATGCTGATCGCGGTGGTCGTGGTGGTCGCAAATTTCACGGTCGACATGCTCTACGCGGTGGTCGATCCGCGCATCAGGTACACGGATTAAAGCGGGCGAATTTTCAGCAGGATTTGGAGCCGATTTGGACGCGATCAATTACGATACCGAACTGAGACGCGCCGGCGCGCAATCCACGCATGGCTGGCGCAAGCTCGCGTTCCTGGCGCAGCGCTACATGCTTGGCACCATCGGCCTGATCATCATGGTGCTGTTCGTGCTGACGGCGATATCGGCCGATTTCATCGCCCGCTTCGATCCGCTGACCGTCGATTCCGCGCACCGGCTCGCGTCTCCCGACGCACGCCACTGGCTGGGGACGGACTCGTTTGGCCGGGACGTCTGGAGCCGAATCATCCACGGCGCGCGGATCTCGCTGGCCGTCGGCATCGGTTCGACGGCGCTCGGCTCATCGATCGGCGTCATGATCGGCCTGGCGTCAGGCTATCTGTCCGGCTGGGTCGATCTCGTATTCCAGCGCATCATCGATATCCTGCAGGCGCTGCCGCTTTTGGTCCTCGCCCTGGTGATGACGGCGGCTTTGGGGCCGTCGCTGCCGAACGTGATTATCGCGATTGCGATTCCGCTCATTCCCACCGTCGCCCGCGTCATCCGGGCCAACACCCTGGCGCTGCGCGAGCTTCCATTCGTGGAAGCGGCCAAGTCGATCGGCATGAGCGAGATGCGAATTGCGCTTCGGCATGTTCTGCCCAACACATTAGCGCCGTTGATCGTGCTGGCGACCGCCCAGCTCGGCGCCACGATCCTCACCGAGGCGTCGCTGTCGTTCCTCGGTCTCGGCATTCCCGAACCTTATCCGTCCTGGGGGCGCATGCTGTCGGAATTGGCGGCCGAATATGTGCGCGTCGCGCCATGGCTGGTGATTTTCCCCGGCGTGGCGATCAGCCTGGCGGTATTTGGCACCAACCTGTTCGGAGATGCGCTACGCGATATCCTCGATCCGAGGCAGCGCGGCTGATGAGCGAACTTCAAGCGGAAGACACGGTTCTCGACGTGAAGAACCTGCGAACGGTTTTTTTCACCAATTCCGGCCTGTTCAAGGCTGTCGACGATGTTTCATTCAGCGTTCGTCGCGGCGAAACCCTGGCCATCGTTGGCGAGTCCGGATGCGGCAAGAGCGTCACGGCGCTCTCGATCATGCGTCTGGTGCCTGACCCGCCGGGCCGCATCGTTGGCGGCTCCGTTGAGCTCGAAGGGACCGATCTCCTCGGTCTCGACGAGGACAAGATGCGCACGATCCGCGGCAATCGCATCTCGATGATCTTCCAGGAGCCGATGACCTCGCTCAACCCGGTGATGCGGATCGGGGATCAGATCACCGAGACTGTGCGGCTGCATCGGACGATGACGCGCAAGGAAGCGTGGGAGCAGGCGGTGGAAATGTTGCGCCTGGTCAGGATTCCCGTGCCGGAACGCCGGGCGCAGGAGTATCCGCACCAGCTCTCGGGCGGTATGCGCCAGCGCGTCATGATCGCCATGGCGCTCACCTGCCGGCCCGCGCTGTTGATCGCCGACGAGCCAACCACCGCGCTCGACGTGACGATCCAGGCCCAGATCCTGGCGCTGATTCTCGATCTGCAAAGAGAACTGGGGATGGGACTGGTCCTCATCACCCACGACCTCGGTGTGGTGGCGCAGACGGCGCAGCGCGTCATCGTGATGTATGCGGGCAAGAAGGTCGAAGAGGCCGATGTCGAAACCCTGTTCGCCAATCCACGGCACCCCTACACCCGCGGTTTGATGGCCTCGATGCCGGCGGTGGCCGCTCTCGGCACCAATACCGATACGCGTCTGACCGAAATTCCCGGCATGGTGCCATCACTGACCAATCTGCCGAAAGGATGCGCCTTCGCGCCGCGCTGTGAACTCGCCATTGCCCGCTGCCGCGAGGAATACCCACCGCTGCAGGCGTTTGGGGCCGGCCATTTGGCCGCATGCTGGCGTGCGGCGGAAACCGCGAGATCGCCATGACCGACACGCCTGCCCTGCTCGAAGTATCGGACCTGGTGAAGCACTATCCGGTGCGCGGCGGCGTGCTTCGCCGCAGAGTCGGCACCGTGCATGCCGTGGATGGCGTCAGTTTTTCGGTGAGCTCCGGAGAAACACTCGGGCTGGTCGGCGAATCAGGTTGCGGCAAATCGACGGTAGCACGCAGCGTGCTGCGGCTGGTCGAACCGACCAGCGGCAGCATCCGGATCAATGGACAGGACATTACCAAGCTCGGGAAAGCCGAGTTGCGTACGCATCGGCGCTCGATGCAGATCGTGTTCCAGGACCCGTTCGCTTCCCTCAATCCGCGCATGACCGCCGGCGACATCGTCGGCGAGCCGCTCAGCGTCCACGGCTTGGCGGCAGGCCACGACAAGCAGGAACGGGTCGCCGAATTGTTCCATCAGGTCGGGCTCCGGCCGGACCAGATGAAAAATTATCCGCACCAGTTCTCCGGCGGCCAGCGCCAGCGCATCTGCATCGCCCGCGCGTTGTCGCTCGGACCGAGCCTGATCGTATGCGACGAGCCGGTATCGGCGCTCGACGTCTCGATCCAGGCCCAGGTGATCAACCTGTTGATCGACCTGCAGCGCAAGCACGGCTTCTCCTATCTGTTCATCGCGCATGATCTCGCTGTCGTGGCCCATATCAGCCACCGCGTCGCCGTGATGTATCTTGGACGCATTGTCGAGATCGCCGACAAGCGAGAGCTGTTCGCCAATCCGCGTCATCCCTATACGCAGGCGCTGCTGGCTTCCGTTCCCGTGGCGGACCCGCGCATAAAGGCGCTGAAGCCGATGATCGATGGCGACGTGCCGAGCCCGATCAATCCTCCATCGGGTTGCGCCTTCCACACCCGCTGCCGCTACGTGATGGATCGTTGCAAGGTGGAGACGCCCAGGCTGGCGGAGACCGGCCCGCAGCATCAGGTGGCGTGTTTTCTCAATGAGGGGACAGGCCGGAAGGCGTAGCGTCGAGGAGTTGAAATCAGAAGCTGCCGCGTACCTCCTGCCACCTCTCCCATAGGGAGAGGTCGGATTGCGCAGCAATCCGGGTGAGGGGTTACACTCTAACGATACACCGTACCCCCTCACCCCAACCCTCTCCCCATGGAGAGGGAGCGCAGTTCCCGTTGCCGCGAAAGCGCTAGGCCGGCTGCGCCGCCGCCTCTATCTCCACCACTATCTTCCCCGTCGTCACCTGCTCGCCTTCCACGACGTCGATGGCGGCAATCGTGCCCGCGATCGCCGCGGTATGCACATGTTCCATCTTCATGGCTTCCAAAGTCATGACCGGTTGACCAGCCTCGACACGTTCGCCCACCTTCACCAGGACCGCCACGACGCGGCCGTTCATGGCCGCGCGGACCTTGCCGTCGCCACCGTTTGACGCCGCCGTCTCCGGTGCGGCAAGCGTAAGGTCACGAATCGAAATCGTATCGCTTTGGTGCAGGGTATGGAGCCGGTCGCCATAGCGAAGGAAGCGCGCTGATTTCATCAGGCCATTGCTGCGGAAACGAATGACATCACGTGCCAATTCATCAATCTCGAAGCGATGCTCGCTGCCATCGAAGCTCGCGGCATAGCCGCCGTCGCGCTCACGGACGATTTCCAGATCATGGATCCCATGATCGAATTCAATGCGGATCGGAACCGGAAATGTCGCCGCCAACGTCCTCCCGTTCCGCCACGGCGGCGCGTGCGGATCGGTCACGTAGAGCAGCAACGCCGCGAGCGCCATGTTTGAAGGGACGTCGCTCCGTCGCGCAAGCAAATCGTCGCGATACTTGCCGATGAAGGCCGTCGTCGCTTCACCCCTGGCAAAGGCCGGATGCCGCAGGCAGGTCATCAGAAACGTCTGATTTGTCGTCACGCCGAAAGCAGCGGTCTGCTCAAGCCCGCAAATCAGCTTGCCGCGCGCTTCCTCGCGGGTTGCGCCATGGCCGATCAGCTTGGCGATCATCGAATCATAGAACGGCGGGATCTCGGAGCCGGATTGCAGCGCGTGCTCGACGCGGATATCGCCGGGCATCTGCCACAGCGCCATCCGGCCGGACTGCGGCATGAAATCGTGGCCAGCGTCCTCCGAGCACAGCCGCACCTCGATGGCATGGCCGGAGAATTTTACGTCCTCCTGCCGAAGTCCAAGCGGCTCGCCGGCGGCCACGCGCAACTGCAACTCGACCAGATCGAGCCCGGTGATCGCCTCGGTGACGGGATGCTCGACCTGCAGTCGTGTATTCATTTCCATGAAATAGAATTCGCCGTCGGCATCCAGCAGGAATTCCAGCGTGCCGGCGCCCTCATAGCCGATCGACTTGATCGCAGCGACCGCGACGGCGCCCATCCGCGCCCGCAGTTCCGGCGTGACCTTCGGCGACGGCGCTTCCTCGATCAGCTTCTGGTGCCGCCGCTGCACCGAGCAATCGCGCTCGCCGAGATGAATGGCATTGCCGTGGCGATCGCCGAACACCTGGATCTCGATATGGCGAGGCTCGGCGATGGCGCGCTCCAGGATGACGGTGGGATCGCCAAATGCGCCTTGCGCCTCGGATCGCGCGCCGCGCAGTGAATCGGGAAATGCCGCCGCATCTGCGACGAGCCGCATGCCCCGCCCGCCGCCGCCGGCGACGGCCTTGATCATCACGGGAAAGCCGATCCTCTTGGCCTCCGCGAGCATCACGGCATCGCTTTGATCGGTGCCCTGATAGCCGGGAACGCAGGGCACGCCGGCCGCCTGCATGATGGCTTTCGCGCCGGCCTTGTTGCCCATCGCCCTGATGGCATCAGGCGACGGGCCGATGAACACCAGGCCCGCATCCCGGCAGGCCCGCGCAAAATCCTCATTCTCGGCGAGGAAGCCGTAGCCGGGATGGACCGCGTCGGCTCCGCCAGCCTTTGCCGCCGCCATGATCGCTTCGATCCGCAGGTACGATTGCGCCGGCAACGCCTCGCCGATGCGGACCGCCTGATCGGCTTCGCGCACATGCAGCGCATCGCGGTCCGCATCCGAATAGACCGCTACCACGCCATAGCCGAGCCGGCGTGCGGTGCGCATGATCCGCAGCGCGATCTCGCCACGGTTGGCGATCAGGATCTTGTAGAACGGCGTGCGCGCCATCGGCCCCTTGCTCATGGCCGCGCGACCGAAAATTGCATGCGCTGGGGGGTACGCGCCTCGGCCTCGCGGCAGATCGCCAGCACTTCGGCAAGAATACCGCGGGTGTCGCGCGGATCGATCACGCCGTCATCGAGCACGCGCGCGCTGGTCGAGAACACATCCATCTGGCCGTCGAACACGCCGATGATCTGCGCTTTCATGGCATCGAGCTTTTCCTTCTCGATTGGTTTGCCGCGACGTGCGGCCGCGGCTTCCGTCACGATCGCCATGGTTTCGGCAGCCTGCTCGCCGCCCATCACCGCGGTCTTGGCATTGGGCCATGAGAAGCAGAAGCGCGGATGAAATCCGCGCCCGCACATGCCGTAATTGCCGGCGCCGAATGACGCGCCGCAGTAGATGGTGATCTGCGGCACGCTGGCTGAAGTCACCGCCTGAATCATCTTCGAGCCGTGCTTGATCATGCCGGCTTCTTCATAGGCCTTGCCGACCATGTAGCCGGTGGTGTTGTTGAGATAGAGCAGCGGCGTGCGCGACTGGCAGCAGGCCTGAATGAAATGCGTCGCCTTGTTGGCACCTGCGGGATCGAGCGGACCGTTATTGGTGATGATGCCGATCGCCTGGCCTTCGATGCGCGCATGGCCGCATACCGTGGCGGGCCCGTAATTGGCGCCGAACTCGGTGAAATCGGAGTCATCAATAATCCGCGCGATCACCTGCCGCATATCGACCGGGCGCTTGTGGTCCATCGCCATGATGCCGAGCAGTTCTTCCGGATCATGACGCGGCGGGCGATACGAGACTTCAACCCTGCTCGGCCGGTCCCATTCCAGATTGGCCATGATGTCGCGCGCGATGCGGAGCGCGTCGCGGTCATCCTCGGCGAGATAGTCGCCCAGGCCGGAAATGCTGGTGTGCATCTCGGCGCCGCCGAGTTCTTCCTCGGTGGCGATTTCGCCGGTTGCGGCCTTGAGCAGCGGCGGCCCGGCGAGAAAAGCGCGGGTACGCCCGCGCACCATCACGATGTAGTCAGACAGGCCGGTCTGATATGCGCCGCCCGCCGTCGATGAGCCATGCGTTACAGTCGCAACTGGCAGCCCCGCCGCCGATAGCCGCGCCAGATTGCGGAAGATATTGCCGCCACGCACAAAATCCTCAACGCGGTAGCGCAGCAGATTGGCACCGGCGCTTTCGACCAGTTGCACGTAAGGCAGCTTGTTCTCCAACGCCAGTTCCTGCACCCGCAACGTCTTGTCGAGGCCATAAGGCTGCAGCGCGCCGGCGTCGATGCCGGAATCATTGGCGCTGACCATGCAGCGGACGCCGGAGACAAATCCAATGCCGGCGATGACCCCGCCGCCGGGAACGCTTTTGTCGGCGTCGGGAACATCGAACATGTAGCCCGTCAACGTGGAGAGCTCGATGAACGGCGCGCCCGGATCAAGCACCAGTGCCACGCGTTCGCGCGGCAGCAATTGTCCGCGCTTGTGGAAGCGATCCTTGGCGGCGGCCGACGCCGCGCGGGTCCGCTCTTCCAGAGCGCGCATGCGCGAGATCAGCGCCAGCATGCCGTCGCGGTTGGCTTTGAAGGCGTCGCTCGATGGCGCGATGGTGGATTCAAGGATGGCCACTACGCGCTCTTCTCCGCAAAATATCCGCTGAAGGCCTGGCGCAGTTCAACCTTGCGCAGCTTGCCGGTCGCCGTCATCGGCATTTCATCCACGATCCTGATCAGCTTGGGCACCTGGAAGCCGCCGAGATGCTGGCGGCAATGCTCCGATATTCCGGCTTCGTCGGCCTGCGCCCCCGGCTTCAATTTGACAAAGGCCGACACCGCCTCGCCCCATTGCGGATGCGGCAGGCCGACCACGGCGGCGTTCTGCACGGCAGGATGCGCGAGCAGCGTCTCCTCGATCTTGACGGAGGCGACATTCTCGCCGCCCGATTTGATCATGTCCTTCTTGCGGTCGAGGAACAGCACTTCGCCGTGCTCGTCGATCAAGGCCAAATCGCCGGTGTGATGCCAGCCGAATTTGCGCGCCTCTTCGGTGGCTTTCGGATCCTTGTAATACCCCATCATCACGTTCGGCCCGCGATGCACCAGCTCGCCGGCCTGTCCGCGCGGCAGCAGATGGCCGTCGTCATCCATGATCGCGGTCTCATTCACGATCAGCGACTCGCCCCAGTAATTGCCGAAGCGTTCGAGCTGCCGGTCCGGCTGTGACATCGTGGTCGCCGGATACATTTCGGTCTGGCCACTGCTTAGCACGAAATTCGGGCACAGATCCCTGATCGCGCGCTCCAGCAACGGGCGGCCCATCGGGGCCATGGTGTAGATGCAGGCCCTTAGACCAGACAAATCGTATTCTTTGCGGCGCGGATGATCGAGGATGGCCTGATACATCAACGACAGGCCGACGAAGACCGTGAGCTTGTCGCGCACGATGGCTTCCATGCAGACCACCGGATCGAAACCACGCATCAGCGCTATTCGTCCGCCGACCGAGAGATAACTTAGCAGCAGCACGTGGCCCGCACAGTGGAACAGCGGAAACTGCCCGGTGATGCCGTCATCGCGGCTCAGATGCATCTCGATGGCGTTGCTCATGACGGCCATCACCACCGCGAGATGGCAATGCATCGCGCCTTTCGGCCGCGACGTGGTGCCGGAGGTGTAGATAATCATCGCCAGATCGCGATCATCGATGTCGATGTCCGGCTCGATGTCGGATTGGCCCTTCAAGAGATCGTTGAAATTCTCAAGGCCCGCCGCAGCGGCCTTGCCGGTCAGATCGACCGCGATCAGATCGATGCCGCGCTTCTCCAACGCCGCGCGGCGATCCGCCTGCGCATGCAGATTGTCGTCGATCAGCGCGAAACCTACTTCCGCATGATCGAGGATATAGTCCATATCTGATGGCCCGAGCATGGTGTTGACGGGTACCCAGACCAGGCCGGCGCGGTGAATGCCGAACAGCGCTTTGACGAATTCGACCGAATTGTTGCAGATGGTCGAGATCTTCGCGCCGGGCTTCAATCCGCGCGCGACCAGATAATTGGCAAAGCGATTGGCGTCGCGCTCGAGTTCGGTGAAGGTCACGCGCCGCTCGCCATCGGTGACCGCGACGCGATCCGGAAATCGCGCCGCCGCGCGTTTCAGCAGATCGCCGATCGCCACCCGGCCGATGCGGCCGGGACCCGGCACGCCGCCGGTTGCAGTTAAAGCCTGCATTTCGTTTCCTCCCAAAGCTCAACGGCGGCGATGCGCCCCCTCTCCCCTTGTGGGAGAGGGTGGGGTGAGGGGTCACGGTCTATCGAGAGAGCGTAACCCCTCACCCGGATCGCGAGAGCGATCCGACCTCTCCCCATGGGAGAGGTGATCGAACTCGAACGCGCCGATCCGTCCATGAATTAATGCCTGACCCCGAATATCTGCCGCGCCTCCGCAGGGCTCGCGATCTCGCGGCCGGCGCGGCGCGCACAGGCGGCGATGCCCTCGATCAACTGCCCGTTCGACGTTACCTTCGCACCGTCGGCGAGATAAAACGTGTCCTCAAGCCCGGTGCGCAGATGACCGCCGAGATCGGCGCAGCGCTGGTGCAGCGGCCAGATTTCCGCGCGCCCGATGGCGGTGACCTGCCAGTGCGCTTCCGGCAGTTTCAGTTTCAGCAATATCGGCAGCAATTCCGGATCGGCCGGCATACCCGAAGCAACGCCCATCACGAAATTATACTCCAACGGCCCGGAATACATGCCGGTCTGCTGGTACATCCCGACGCAGCGCACGATACCGACGTCGAAGCATTCGAACTCAGGGATCGTGTCTACCTGCTTCATGACGTCGAGATAATCCTGCACTTTTTCGACCGCGTTATCGAACATCATCGGCGGCCAGGCCCAGGTGTTGTCGCTCTTCACCTTGAGATAATTCAGCGAACCCGCGTTGCAGGCCGCCAACTCCGGCCTGGTCTCGCGCACGCAATCGAGCGCGCCTTTGTAGTTCGGTCCTGACGTTCCCGTGGTGTGATTGATGATGACGCCCGGACAGGCTTCGCGGATCGCCTGCTGGATCTCGCGGGACACGCTGACCTCCCATGACGGCAGATGTCCCTTGTTCGGCGCCTGCTGGCGCAGATGGATATGCATCACGCTGGCGCCGGCGTTGAAGGCGGCCTTGGCCTCGCGCGCCATTTCCTCCGGGGTGACCGGAACATGATGCTGTTTCGGGTCGGTCAATACACCGTTCAGCGCGCAGGTGATGACAGCCTTTTCGCTCATGGGTTGGCCTATCGGTCTGATAGAGGTCAGGAATTGCCGACCGCTTGCGGCGGATCATGCGGCCGGCCCCATTCAGCTTCTTGCGTCCAGCCGCTATCGGCCGATTCCCGCCCCCGTCAGGGCCGCCCCTGACGAAACCCGGCGCTATCGATCATACCCGGGTCGCTGCGGTAGATCGCGAGATCGCGGGAGCCTTCGAAGATCGCGCGCGGCTGCAAGCCGTAGAACCGCCGGATCGAGTGGCTGAAATGCGTCGAGTCGGGATAGCCGATATCCTGCGCCAGATGCGCAAGGTTGATGTCTTCATTGACGAAGTGCAGCAGATGCCGCGCGCGCTTCCAGGCCCGGAACGCGCGAAACGAAACGCCAGTCTGCTCCTTGAACAGATGCAGGAACCGCGACGGCGACAGATTGACCGATGCGGCGCAATCGGCGGCGGTCATCTTGATACCGGAGAAATCATTGAGCCTGGCGGCGGATCGCCGGATGCGCTGATCGATATTGCGGTCCGGCAGGACTTCGCCAAAGGACAGCTGGTCGAACTCCTCGGTGGTGAAGCCGCCACGGCATTGCTGCAGACGCAAGATCTCGTAAGCCGCGCGAATCCGCTGCGCGATGGCGCCCGGGCCGGGCCCGGCGATCCGCGCGCTCAAATCATCCATCGCCGCGGGCTCGACGGTTTCCGGCTCCACCACCAGGCAAATGATGCAGGGGTGCTCGCTTTCAACGCTGTGCGGCACGTAAGGCCTGACCAGAGCCACCTCACCGTTCACCTCGGAGGCGCCTTGCGTGATGCGGATATTTCCTCGCATCGCGGCATAGATGTTGTAGCCGCCACTGGTGCGCTTTCGCGGCCGGCCCAAAAGGCCCGCGTAAAACACCCGTTCGGGGCTGATCAGCATCAGCCGCCCGGATTCCCGGCGATTTCTGTTGTTCATGTCCGTCCCTCCCGGGAGCGATTTTGCTTCTTGCCGCTTGGTGCGGGACCCTCTAACGGAGCACGGCCAGAATACAGAAATCGCGCCTGATGTCACCGGCGATAAATGTCCGGGAATGCAGGAGATTCAGCAGGTACAGAGGGGGGCGGCGGGCGCTTTCAGGAGCGCCGCGCGACTTTTTGTTGCTCGCCTGCGGTGGTTTCGGCGGCAACGGCACGTCTATACCCGTCGCGCGCCTGCAGGCGCTGCCAGTAGGCGGCGACGTTGGGCCCGAAATCCCTTGCCAGCCCGATGTTTTCGGCGAGCCGCAGCGCGTAGCCGATCACGATATCGGCCGCGGTGAAGCGACCGGCGACGAGCATCTCCGCCTTGGCGGTGGCGGCCTCGACGGCGCGGAGCCGGCCCAGGAACCATTTCGCGTAGTCGGTGGCGACCTGCGGATTGCGCCGCTCCTCCGGTTCCAACTGGGTGTAGCGCAGCACCAGCGTTTGCGGAAAGGTCAGCGTCGCATCGCTGAAATACATCCAGTTCAGGAAGGCGCCATAGGCCGGGTCATCGACACTGACCATCAGCGGCGTCGGTCCATACTTGGTGCCGAGATAGTGGCAGATGCCGGAGGACTCCGTCATCTTGGTTTCGCCATCGATCATGAATGGAATGGTGCCGAGCGGATTGAGCGCAAGATATTCCTTGGCGAACACCCGCGGCGGGAACGGCAGCATTTTCAGGTCGTAAGGCAACCCAAGTTCTTCCAGCATCCACAGCGGCCGGAATGAGCGCGCGGCGTGGCAATGATAAAGCGTGATCATCACGTTCCTCTATTTCTGTTTCATTATTTCTGTTTCATTCCGGGCAACGTGCCCATCATCTTGCACAGCACCGTCAGCATCACCTCATCGGCGCCGCCACCGATCGAGGTCAGGCGGCTGTCGCGGTAGGCGCGGCTGACCGGCGTCTCATTCATGAAACCCATGCCGCCCCAGAACTGCAGGCAGGCATCGGTCAGTTCACGCCCCAGCCGGCCCGCTTTCAGTTTCGCCATGGTCGCCAATCGCGTCACGTCCTCGCCGGCGACCAGCGCTTCTCCCGCGCGATAGATCAGCGCCCGCAGCAGTTCGACCTCGGTCTGCATTTCCGCCAGCTTGAAGTGGACGATCTGGTTGTCGAGGATGCTTTGGCCAAAAGCCTTGCGGTTGCGGGTATATTCGATGGTCTCATTGATGATGGTTTCATGCGCCTTAAGGCAGGCGGCCGCGCCCCACAGCCGCTCCTCCTGGAACTGCACCATCTGATAGGTAAAACCGTGGCCTTCCTCGCCGATGCGATTGCGCTTCGGCACCCGCACGTTGTCGAAGAAAATCTGCGCGGTGTCGGATGACCGCATCCCCATCTTGTCGAGTTTGCGTGCGACCTGGACGCCCTTGGTCTTCATCGGCACGCAGATCAGCGATTTGTTGCGATGTTTGGGACCGTCGCCGGTATTGGCGAGCAGGCAAATCCAGTCGGCCTGGACGCCGTTGGTGATCCACATCTTGCCGCCATTGATGACATAATCGTCGCCGTCCGATCGCGCGCTGGTCTTGATCGAGGCGACGTCCGAACCGGCACCCGGTTCGGAGACGCCGATGCACGCTACCGCATCGCCGGATATCGCAGGCGCCAGAAATTCGCGACGCACCTCGTCGGAGCCGAACCGCGCCAGCGCCGGCGTGGCCATGTCGGTCTGCACGCCAATCGCCATCGGCACCCCGCCGCATGTGATTGCGCCGAGTTCCTCCGCCATCATCAGGGCGTAGCTGTAATCGAGCCCCTGGCCGCCGAATTCGGCGGGTTTGTTGAGGCCGAGAAAGCCGAGATCGCCGAGCTTCTTGAACAGCTCATGGGCCGGGAAGATATCCGCCTTCTCCCATTCGTCGACGAACGGATTGATTTCGGCCGCGATGAATTTCTGCAAGGCACGGCGCGGTTCTTCATGGTCGCTGGTGAAGAGCATTTTATGTTCCTGTCATTCCGGGTCGACGCCGAGCGTCGAACCTCAGATGCGCAATTGCTCGTCGGGGAATCTCGATCTGTCGTCCCATCTCCCGATTCCGGGCCTGTGCCTGAAGGCGCATCCCGGAAATGACGGCGGTTTGTCCGTCAAAGCCCCATCTGCCGGCTGGCGAGATCCTTCATGATCTCCTCGGTGCCGCCGCCGATGGCATTGACCTTGACCTCGCGGTAGATGCGCTCGACCCGGATGCCGCGCATGAAGCCGGCGCCGCCGAAGATCTGCACCGCTTCGGAGGCGCAGAACGCCATGGTTTGCGTGGCCTGGTTCTTCAGCATGCAGATCTCGGCGACCGGGTTCTCGCCCTGCCCGAGCCGCCATGCCAGCAACTCCAGCATCGCCTGGGTCGCCGCGACTTTCTGCGTCATGTCCACGATCTTGTGGCGGATGACCTGGTGCTGCGCGATCGGCTTGCCAAAAGTCTTGCGCTCCTTGGCATAGGCGATCGCGTCCTCGACGCAGACGCGGGCATAGGCCGTGCAGCTCGCCGCCATGCCCATGCGTTCGCTGTTGAAATTCTGCATGATGACCTTGAAACCGTGACCCTCCTCACCGATCAGGTTCACGACTGGCACCCGGCACTCGTCGAAATGCAGCGTGGCAGTGTCCGACGCCCACCAGCCCATCTTCTTGAGTTTCGTGCGGGAAAGGCCCGGCGTATCGCCTTCGATCAGCAACAGGCTGACGCCGCCCGCGCCCTCACCGCCGGTGCGCACCGCGACCGTCAGGTAGTCGGCACGCATGCCCGAGGTGATGAAGGTCTTCTCGCCGCTGACGATGTAGTGGTCGCCGTCGCGACGCGCTTTGGTGCGCAGATTGGCGACGTCCGATCCGCCGCTCGGCTCTGTGATCGCCAGCGCAGATATCTTCTTTCCGGACAATACCTCCGGCAACACCCGCGCCTTGATCTCGGGGCGGGCGGCGCGGGCGATCGGCGGCGAGCCGATGGTGTGGCTCATCAGGCTGGAACTGACCCCGCCGGCGCCGGCCCGCGCCAGTTCCTGCGAGGCGACGATCTTCATGAACTGGTCGGCGGCGACGCCGCCATATTCTTCCGGAAAACCCAGGCCAAGCAGCCCGACCTCGGCGGCCTTGACATAGAGGGCGCGGGGAAACTCGCCGGCCTCATCCCATTCATGGGCATGGGGCTCGATTTCGCGCGCCACGAAACGTCGCATCACGTCACGGAACGCTTCATGATCCGGCGTGTAAAACGGGCTTTGCCCCCGTGTACGCTCCAGCATATTTCCCTCCCGGGAGGCCACGATGCCTTGAATTCGCACACGTCAACTTGCGTTCAGTGGCTGACATTACCCTGCATTGTTTTGCAGCGCTATCGCGCCGTACGCCGCCCGCTTGCCGCATCCGGCAAGCCGCACCCAGCGACTGAACGCAAGACCGGTTCCCTGCGCCTGCCTTAGCCTTCGTTCAAAAGAAGCAACAATCTTCGGCGGCCCGCCGGGAGGATGACGCATGATCCAATCAAGCAAATTTGCCCTGGCCGTCCTGCTGTCGCTCACGGCGTGGACATCTGTCTCGGCCCAGCAACCCGGCATTACCGATACCGAGATCAAGTTCGGCAACATCATGCCGTATAGCGGTCCGGCATCGGCGCTCAGCGTCACCGGCAAGGTATTTGCGGCCTATTTCGACATGATCAATGAGAAAGGCGGCGTCAACGGGCGCAAGCTTAACATGGTATCGCTCGACGACGGCTTCTCGCCGCCCAAGACGGTCGAGGCGACCCGCCGGCTGGTCGAAAACGAAGGCGTCGCCTTCATGTTCGGAACCATGGGCACCGCGCCGAGTTCGGCGACCGCGAAATACCTCAACGGTGCCAAGGTGCCGCATCTGTTCCTGATCAGCTCGGCGTCGAAATGGAACGAGCCTGCCACGCAGCCCTGGCTGATGGCGCTGCCCTGGGCCCCCAATTATTTCGAGGAAGCCGGCATCGAGATCCGCTACGCGCGGTCCAAGAATCCAAACGCGCGCTTTGCGATCCTCTATCAAAACGACGATGCCGGAAAGGATTACATGCGCGGCGTCCGCGAGGCGCTGGGGCCCGACGCCGACAAGGCGATCGCGCTGGCGACGAGCTTCGAGGTCGCCGATCCGACGGTGGATTCGCAGGTGATCACACTGGCGAATACCAAGGCCGACGTGTTCCTGATCTACAGCGTGACGCCGCGCGCCTGCGCGCAGGCGATCCGCAAAGCCCATGAGACCGGTTGGCGGCCGATGCGCTTCATCGCCAGCGGCTGCGCCAACAAGGACACGGTGATGGCGCCTGCGGGCCTGGAGGCCGCGAGCGGCATCATGTCGGTGGTGGCGCTCAAGCCATACACCGCCAACTCCAGGGATGCAGGCCTCATCGCCTACGCGGATTTCATGAAGGCGCGGCTCCCGAATGTCGACCCCGCCAACTTCGCGGCCGGATATGGCTACATGGTCGCGCAGGCGCTGGTGGTGGTATTGGAGCAGTGCAAGAACGACTTAAGCCGCGCCAACATCATGGCGCAGGCGGCCAACCTCAAGAATGTGTCGCTGTCGCTGCTGCTGCCCGGCATCACTCTCAACACCTCGCCGACGGACTACCGTCCGATCAAGGACGGCTATATGGTCGAGTTTCGCGACACCCAGTTGACCGTGATCAGCGACCTGCTCCACGGCTCGTGAACGGGTGACGCGACCAGACTGAGCCGCGACGCAACCTGGATTTCCGGTCTGCGATCGCGGAGATGCCGCGGGAGAAACCGATGCCGTCCGTCCGTCACTACGACTGGATCGCCCATTTCGGCCGCCGGACGCCGGACAAACCGGCGGTGGTCGACCTCGCCAGCGAACGTCAGTTCACCTACGCGCAATTCGACGCCCGCATTTCGCGGCTGGCCGCGCACCTCCGCGACCAGCTGAAGATTGCGCGCGGCGACCGGGTCGCGGTGCTGGCGCTGAACACCACCGATACGCTGGAGGTGCAGTTCGCCTGCGGGCGGATCGGCGCGGTGTTCCTGCCGCTGAACACCCGTCTCACCGTTCCCGAACTTCAATATATCGTCGGCGACGCCGCGCCTGACCTGATGATCCATGACGCCGAGTTCGCCGAGGTCGCGCTCGCCGTCGCCAAATTGTGCAACGTCCCCGCCACGCTGTTGCTGGGGCCGAACGGTCCCTACGAGGTTGCGATCGCAGCCTCAAGGCCGCTCGACCGGGCGGAAATCGTCACCCTCGATGACATCTCGACCATCATGTACACCTCCGGCACGACGGGCCAGCCGAAGGGCGCGATCATCACCCACGGCATGACGTTCTGGAACTGCGTCAATCTCGGCGGCCCGGCCTATATCTCGCCGTCCTCGGTGCTGCTGACGGTGCTGCCGCTGTTCCACACCGGCGGGCTGAATTGCTACACCAACCCGGTGCTGCATGCCGGCGGCACCGTGCTGATCATGCGCGCCTTCGATCCCGCTCTCACGCTTCAACTGATCAGCGACCCCGGGCGCCGTATCAACGTGTTTTTCGGGGTGCCGTCGATCTACCAGTTCATGGCGCAGCATCCGACGTTTGCCAGCGCCGACTTCAGCCGCCTCGTCATTGGCGGTGTCGGCGGCGCGCCGATGCCGGTGCCGCTCCTGAAGGTGTGGGAGGAACGCGGCGTGGCGCTGCAGCAGGGCTACGGCATGACCGAGACCAGCCCTGCGGTGCTGACACTCGATCGCGAGGACGCCGCGCGCAAGGCCGGCTCCTCCGGCAAGCCGGTGCTGCATACCGAGGTGCGGATCGTTCGGCCTGATGGCACCGATGCCGAGGTCGGAGAACTCGGGGAGCTCTGGGTCAAAGGACCGAACATCACGCCCGGCTACTGGAACCGGCCGGACGCCAATCAATCCTCCTTCACCGACGGCTGGCTGCATACCGGTGACGCCGCGCGGATCGACGACGAAGGTTTCTACTACATCGTCGATCGCTGGAAGGACATGTACATTTCTGGCGGCGAAAACGTCTATCCGGCCGAGGTCGAGAACGTGCTGCACCAGCTTGCCGCTATCGCCGAGGCCGCCGTGATCGGCATTCCCAGCGAGCAGTGGGGCGAGACCGGCATGGCCATTATCGCGGTCAAGCCGGGCCATTCCATTACGGAGGCTGATATCCACGCGCATTGCGAGACCAACTTGGCGCGCTTCAAGCGCCCGCGCCTGATCCGGTTTGTCGATGCCCTGCCGCGCAATGCCACCGGCAAGATCCACAAGCCGACGTTACGGAACAATTTCGGTTCGCCGAAGGCGACCGATGCGGCCGGTGCCGTTTAGGCCGCCTCAAACACCGCCGTAATCGCGGCCTGGGCCTGTTGTTGAATCTGCCGCAAATGCGGCTGGCCCTTAAAGCTTTCCGCGTAGATCTTGTAGACGTCCTCGGTTCCCGAGGGTCTTGCGGCGAACCAGCCGTTATCCGCCACCACCTTGATGCCGCCGAAAGATTGACCGTTGCCGGGCGCGGCGCTCAGCGTTGCGCGGACCGGCTCGCCGGCAAGTTCCTTGATCGCCAATCGCTCCGGCGAAAGCGCCTTCAGCAGATTCTTTTGCGCTACCGTCGCCGGCGCATCGATCCGCTCATAGAACGGCACGCCCAATTCATCGGTGAGGCGATCGAAGCGCTGACTGGGATCCTGCCCGGTTCGCGCCGTGATCTCGGCGGCCAATAGACCGAGAATGATGCCGTCCTTGTCGGTGGTCCAGACCGAGCCGTCGCGCCGCAGGAACGAGGCGCCGGCGCTTTCCTCACCGGCAAAGCCAAACGATCCACCGATCAGGCCATCGACGAACCATTTGAACCCTACCGGAGTTTCAACAAGCTGGCGGCCGAGCTTTGCCGCCACGCGGTCGATAATCGCGCTGCTGACGATCGTCTTGCCCACCGCGGCATTCCTGCCCCAGGCCGGGCGATGCTCGAACAGATATGCAATCGCAGCAGCGAGATAATGGTTCGGATCCATCAGTCCATTGGAGCGCGTGACGATGCCATGCCGATCGGCGTCGGTATCGTTGGCGAAAGCGACATCGAAGCTGTCGCGCATGCCGATCAATCGCGCCATGGCATAGGGCGAGGAGCAATCCATCCGGATCTTGCCGTCCCAATCGGCGGTCATGAACCGGAACGTCGGGTCGACGGCATCGCTGACGATGGTCGCCGCGATGCCGTAGCGCTCGATGATTGGTTGCCAGAAATGGACGGCCGCGCCGCCCAGGGGATCGATCCCGATCTTCACGCCGGACGAACGGATCGCCTCCATGTCGACGACGTTGGCCAAATCGGCCACGTAGGGACCGATGTAGTCGTGACGGTGAACGCAAGCGGCCTTGCGGGCGCGTTCATAGGAGAGCCGCTTTAAGCCCCTCAGCCCTTCTTCCAGATACGCATTCGCGGCGCGCTCGATGCCCGCCGTGACATCGGTATCGGCCGGGCCGCCATTCGGCGGGTTATATTTGAAGCCGCCGTCTTCAGGAGGATTGTGCGAGGGGGAGATTACCACGCCGTCGGCAAGGCCGCTGGTTCGATTTCGGTTGTAGCTCAGGATCGCATGCGAGATGCCGGGCGTCGGCGTATAACCATCGCGCTCGTCGATCATGACCGTGACCTCGTTGGCCGCGAACACCTCGAGCGCGCTTGCAAACGCCGGCTCCGCAAGCGCATGGGTGTCGATGCCCATGAACAGCGGGCCATCGATGCCCACACGGCGACGGTGGTCGCACAGCGCCTGGCTGATCGCCAGGATATGCGCTTCGTTGAAAGCGCTGTTGAGCGCCGAGCCGCGATGCCCCGAGGTGCCGAACGCCACGCGCTGTGAGGGTATTTTGGGATCCGGCTTGCCTGCGAAATAGGCGGTCACCAATCGCGGCACATTGACCAGCATCGATGCGGGTGCGGGCTTGCCTGCGAGGGGACTAACTTCGGCGGTCATTCATTTCTCCTCTTACGCACGCGCCATTGGCGTCTGCTTTAGCCCGGCAAGAACAACGCGAACGGCTCATCGATGGTTCGGCGCAGGTGTTCGCGATAGATGGCGTAATTCCGATCATCGGGCGAAATCCGTCCCAGGGTTGGACTCTGGATGGTCTTGACCGGCAACAACGCGATCGGTGCCGCGATCGGCGTCAGCAGCGAGCCGCGCCCTGCCAGCAGCGTGGTGATGATGCCGTACATTTCGCCAGTCTTCCTTGGCAACGCCGCCATGATCAGGCGATACTGGCCATGCCGGTTGGTGACGAGATAGATGTGGCCCGACTGGTTCGGTACAGCGACTTCGCCGAACTGGGTATAGGCCGCGTCCTGCCTTTCGCTTTCGCGGAATACCAACGACGACACGGCCACGTCCCAGGCGATCTCGGTGCGATAGGCGTAGATCGCCTCCTTGTCGCCGAACGACGGCCGCACTGTCACGTAGACGCCTTCGAGCCACGCAACCGAACGGCGCGAATAGGCGCCGAGACCGTCGGGGGAGATGTCTCCGTTAACCGGGGCCGCGGCAGGCGGCGCCTCCCGCACCTTGCGTAAGGAGACGCCGAGCGCCTGTTCAAGCCGAACCGTGGTCGCCAGCGTGAACGGGCGGCGGCCACCGAGCACCTTTTCCAGGGTCGAGAGGCTGAGTTTGGCCTGTTCGGCCAGCGTCTGCCGCGAGATATGGCGGCGGGCGATTTCCTCGCGAATGGTCTCCGCCACCTGCCGGCTCTGCTCGGCGGAAAGCTGCTTGTCCGGCGTCGGCATCCTCACCCCTTTTCGAACGCTGCCACCCTAGCAGACGCACATTTCATCACAAAGCCGCACAAAACCACAGCCGCGGTGGCGCGCCGAAGCGGCCGGCGGCGGAACATTGCCGATCATGATGCTCGCGCCAGGACACGGCGTTTCGCACAAAAGCAGCGGGTGGAAGATCCTCTCGGGAGTTTAAGCGAAATGACCATTTGCGATGAAATCGAGACCCGCGGCAGCTTGGGCCTGTCTCGTATCGTGAGACTGCTGTTGTTCCTGATCATGCAAGGCGTGGCCGTGATCCTGGTCGGATTTGCGGCGTTGTTCTTGAGTTTTGAACCGGTGTGGTCGGCGGATGCCGCCAGCGCGACTCTCTGCGAAGCCCGGCGACGCACGCTCTGGCTCCCTGCTATTGAAAACCGATGACGGCTATGCCGATGCGACACGGCTCGGCATCGATGTCGATCTCACCGTATCGGGTCCGACGATCCGTGCCCGCGTCACGCAGATCTTTCGAAACCCGACGCAAGACTGGGTGGAGGCGACGTATGTCTATCCGCTGCCGGCCGGCGGCGCGGTCGACACGCTCAAGATGGTGGTCGGAGACCGAATCGTGGTCGGCGAGATCAGGGAGCGCCAGCAGGCACGCATCATCTACGAGCAGGCCCAGCGCAACGGACAAAAAGCCGCGCTGACCGAACAGGAGCGTCCGAACATTTTTACCAACTCGGTCGCCAATATCGGGCCCGGCGAAACGATCCTGGTGCAGATCGAATATCAGGAGCCGGTTCATCAGTCCGGAAACGAGTTCTCGCTGCGGGTGCCAATGGTGGTGGGCCCGCGCTACAATCCCGCGCCGCTGGTGCAGAGCGTCGACCTCAGGCCCAACGGTGGCGGCTGGGGTTCCAGTTCGACCGATCCGGTGCCGGACCGCGACCGCATCTCGCCGCCGGTGCTGGATCCGGCCGAGCACACGCCGGTCAATCCGACCGCGATCACGGTTCGCCTGCAGGCCGGTTTTCCGCTTGGCGAAGTCAAGAGCCACCATCATCAGGTCAAGATCGATAGCCCCGACAGCAGCACGCGCGTCATCCGGCTCGCCGAGGGTCTCGTGCCGGCCGATCGTGATTTCGAGCTGACCTGGAAACCAGCGGCCGAGAAGGCGCCGTCGGTCGGGTTGTTCCGCGAGCACATCGGCGACGCCGATTATCTGCTGGCATTCGTCACGCCGCCATCGGCCGAACAGGCCGAGCAGAAGCCGCTGCCGCGCGAGGTGATCTTCGTGATCGACAATTCCGGCTCGATGGGCGGCACTTCGATCATACAGGCCAAGGCCAGCCTTATCTACGCGCTCGGCCGCCTCCAGCCGAACGACCGCTTCAATGTGATCCGTTTCGATCATACGATGGACGTGCTGTTCCCCAACTCGGTGCCCGCCGATCGGGAGCACCTCGGCAGGGCCACCTCCTTTGTCGGCGGGCTGCGTGCCGAAGGCGGCACCGAGATGGTGCCGGCGATGCGCGCGGCGCTGACCGATAACGCTACCGCCGAGGCAAACTACGTTCGCCAGGTGGTGTTCCTGACCGACGGCGCGATCGGCAACGAGCAGCAATTGTTCGATACCATCACGGCGATGCGCGGCCGCTCTCGCGTGTTCATGGTCGGCATCGGTTCGGCGCCGAACACCTTCCTGATGACACGCGCCGCCGAACTCGGCCGCGGTACTTTTACCCATATCGGCTCGGTCGAACAGGTCGAGGAAAGGATGCGTGGCCTGTTTTCCAAGCTTGAAAATCCCGCGGTGACGAACCTGACCGCGAAATTCTCCGATGCCAATGCCGACATGACGCCGGCGGCGATCCCCGATCTCTATCGCGACGAGCCGTTGGTTCTCGCGGCGAAACTCGACCAGCTCAAGGGCTCGGTCGAGATCAAGGGCCGCATCGGCGATCGACCCTGGATCTTGACGCTGCCGCTGGCGAACGCCGCCGAAGGCAAGGGCCTCTCCAAGCTGTGGGCGCGGCGCAAGATCGGCGACGCCGAAATTGCGCGCACCATGCAGGCGGCGACAGCGCCGGACGCCGACAAGACCATCCTTGCACTTGCGCTGGAGCATCAGCTTGTCACCCGGCTGACCAGCCTGGTCGCCGTCGACAAGACGCCGAGCCGTCCTGAGGGCGAGCCGCTGAAGCTTACCGAGTTGCCGCTCAACCTGCCGGCAGGCTGGGATTTTGCCAAGGTATTCGGCGAGCGGCCGAACCTGCCGTCGCCGCCGGCGGAACGGCGCACTGAAGGCGACGCTCGCATGCAGGTCGCCGCCCTCAAGCGCCCGCTTCCCACTGTTGCGGCCGCGCCCAACACCATCACGCTGCCGAAGACCGCGACTGATGCCGAACTGAAGATGATCGCCGGCTCGATCCTGCTAGCGCTCAGCCTGATCCTGCTTGTATTCAACCGCCGTCAGATGTCCCCCGCTGACGCCGGATGACAGGAGGAGTTGCCCCCTCTCCTCCTTCAGGCGCGCGCGGCCTCCCCCCAAGGTCGCGCGCGCAAGCTTTCATCGTCATTGCGAGCGAAGCAATCCATGGGGCCGCAAAACAAGATTGGATTGCTTCGCTTCGCTCGCAATGACGGCAAGGATACCGATGCCCCGCTTCACTGCCCCCCTTCTTCTCGCCCTCGCCGGCCTCGTGCTGTTCGGCCAGGGCGCCTACATCCACGCCAAGGCCATCGTCGCGCAGGTTCTGCTGGAGCGGGCCTTTGCGGAAACCATCGCCAGCGGCCGCGCGACAAAGCCGTGGTCGTGGGCCGACACCTGGCCGGTGGCGCGCATTGAAGTGAAACGGCTCCATGCCGGCGCCATTGTGCTGGCCGGAAGCAGCGGCCAGGCGCTGGCGTTCGGGCCGGGCCATGTCGAGCTTAGCCCCGATGCCGGCGAACGCGGCGTGGCGGTCTATTCGGCGCACCGCGACACGCATTTCCGCTTCCTCAGGGATGTCGTCATCGGCGATGAAATCGTGATCACGCGAAGCGACGGCCGAATTTTTCGTTATCGAGCGGACGGCACTTCGGTGGTGCGGTTCGACGCCTCGGGTATCGATCCCTTCACCGAGGGATACGAATTGGTGCTGTCGACCTGCTGGCCTTTCGATGCGGTGACACCGGGACCGAACCGCTACGTCCTGCACGCGACCATGATCGGGCTCCCCGGTGCTCCCGATGAACAAATGCCGAATGACTCAAGCGCGGCTGCTGCCTTGAACTAATTTCGCTGCCCGGCATCGGCATTCCCGGGTTTGCCGCATATCGGCCAAGGAGGTCGTGCCAATTCATCCACCATCCGGTCCAAGGTTGAACGAAGATTAAGCCACACTCTTGCCGTGCGGCGAAAAATCAATAATTGAACAAGTGACCGGAACGCGAATCAAACGAGACTGAACCGCCGCTATCATGGGTTCCCAAGTGCATTACCTGCCGCTGACGCCCGGATTGTTTTCGATCCTTGTGGTTTTGTTCGGGGGGCTGATCATCCTGATTCAGCTTCGCATCCTCAGTTATGCCTATATGCGTTTGGGCGTCGGGCCGGGTGTTGCCCTTGTTTTGTTGTTCGGCTCGCTGATCGGCAGTTATTTCAACATTCCGATCACGGTTCTGCATGGGTCCCCCATAAGATCAGGGCAGATCGTCGAGTTCTTCGGCATGCGCTACATCGTGCCGATCACGGTGTCGTGGCCCGGTACGGTTCTGGCCGTCAATGTTGGCGGCGCCGTCATTCCAACGCTGATGTCCACCTATCTCGTCATTCGATACCAGCTCTGGTTCAAGGCGGCGCTGGCCACCGCGGTCACCGCTTTTGTGATCCATTCGATGGCAACGCCGGTGCCGGGAATCGGTATCGCCGTGCCGGTATTTGCTCCGGTCCTGACCACGGCCATCCTTGCCTTTATTCTCTCCCGCGAATACGCGCCGCCGCTGGCCTATATCGGCGGGTCGATGGGAACGCTGATTGGCGCCGATCTTCTCAATCTCGACAAGATCGGCGGTCTCGGCGCTCCCGTCGCCTCGATTGGCGGCGCGGGAACATTCGACGGCATCTTCCTCACCGGCATCCTTGCCGTTCTGCTCGCAGGCGTCGCCTCGCCATCGCGACCGCGACCGGCGTGGTAGGGCCGGAAACGGGTGGCTTTCGGATATTGCCCGTTGCGCGAGTTGCCACCCTCCCCGACTATCAATAATAAGACTGAAAAGGTCATGGAGTGACGATCTCCAGTCGATCGTCGTTCCCGGAAAAACAAGAAGGGTAAGGGTTACGCCTATGGAAGCTCACGTCAGCACCGCATCGGCATCTACAGGCAAATGGTCGCCCTCGCGTAAGGCCAGCGACATCGTCAAAAGCATTCATGCCATGCTGCACCCGCGCAACATTGTGCTGGTCGGAGCGACAGACAAGCCAGGCAACTACGCCGAACGGATCTGGAACAACCTGATCAAGTACCAGTACGAAGGCGGCCTCTATCCCGTCAACGCCAAGCGCGAAACCATCTGGGGCGTTCCCTGCTACAAGGATTTCGCCAGCCTGCCCGACAAACCCGATCACGTGCTGGTGCTGGTGCCGGCGCGCTTCGCAGTGCAGGTCATTCGCGACGCCGCGGCGGCCGGCGCTCGCTCGGCGACCATCGTCACGTCGGGCTTCAGCGAGTTACAGGACGACGAAAGCCAAAGGCTCGCCGCCGAGTTGCAGCAGGCCATTCGCGAGACCGGGCTTGCGGTCAGCGGCCCGAACTGCCTCGGCAATCTGAGCGCCGGCGAAAAACTGTTCACCAACATCGATGACCGCGTGGTCACGATGGAAGCAGGACCCGTGGCGATCGCCGGTCAATCCGGCGCCATCGTGATGGCGATCCGCCAGGCGCTGGAGGATCGCGGCGTCGGCGTCGGCTACATGGTCACCACCGGAAACGAAGCCGGCCTCGAGACCCCGGACCTGATGGCCTATTTCGCGGCCGATCCCTCCATCCGCGTCATCGTGGTCTATCTCGAAGGCGTGCGTAACACCAAAGTGTTCCGCGAAGCCTGCAAGGCCGCGCGCGCGGCCGGGAAACCCGTGATCGCGCTGAAACTCGGCACGTCTGAAGGCGGACGAGCCGCGGCGATGGCCCATACCGGCGCGCTCGCCGGCTCGATCGAGACCTTCGACGCCATCTCGACTCGCGAAGGCGTGATCCGCGTGCGCGGCCTCGACGAATTGATCGAAACCACCGAGTGTTTTGTCCATGCCGATCCGCCGAAAGCCGCGCGCCTCGCCGCGGTTTCGCTGTCGGGCGGCAAACGCGGGCTTTTGATCGACGCCTTCCATTCGGCCGGATTGAGCTTCGCGCCGCTGAGCGAGGACGCCACCGACAAGCTTGCGCAGATGCTGGGACCCGGCAGTATCGTCGGCAATCCGCTCGACGCGGGATTTGCCGCGGTGGTCGATCCAACCGTCTATATGCGGTCGATCAAGATCATGATCGACGATCCCGACACCGACATCGTCATCATCGACGCCGAATTGCCGAAGGCGCCGCATGAATTGCGCGAGCGGAATTTGCGCATTGTCAATGAAATGGCCGGAGCCGCCAGCAAGCCGGTGGTCTACATCAGTGCGATGTCGATCGGCTTTACCGAATTCACCAAGGGCTTGCGCAAATCGCTGCCGCATATCGCGGTCATGCAAGGCCTCGACCGCGCCGTCGGCGCGATCAAGTCGCTGATCGACTACGCCTCGCTGCGCAAGGAAGTGCCGGATATCGTATCGAGTTCCAGCGCCTCGGCGCGCGCGGCACTGGAAAGGACGCTGAAGGGCGCCAAGGGCGCTGCCCTTGACGAAGTCGCGTCGAAAAAGCTGCTCAAGGCCTATGGTATTCCGGTCTCGAAGGAGGAGATCGCGCAGACCGCGGCGGAGGCCGTGAAGATCGCCAAGAAAATCGGTTTCCCGGTGGTCGCCAAGGTGGTCAGCGCGGACATCCTGCACAAGTCCGATATCGGCGGCGTAGTGCTGAACCTCAACAGCGCAGCGGAGGTCAAGAAAGCCTTCAACGATATCACCGCCCGGGTCAAGAAACTCAAGAACAAGCCTGTGCTCGAAGGCATCCTGATCGCGCAGCAGGTCAGGGCCGAGCTTGAACTGGTGGTCGGCGCATCGCTCGATGCCGAGATGGGGCCGGTGGTGCTGTTCGGTACAGGCGGCGTCGATATCGAACTGATGAAGGATGTCGCCCTTGCCGGGGCCCCGCTCGACGAAGCCGAGGCGAAGGAATTGATCAACCGGACCAAAGCCGGCGTGAAGCTGAAGGGCTACCGCGGCAAACCCGCGCTGCACGAGGCTTCCGCAGTGAAAGCATTGGTGGGACTATCCAACCTGATGGCGGACGCCGGCACCCGGATTGCATCGATCGACGTCAATCCATTCCTGATCAATGCCAAGACCGGGGTTGCCGTCGACGGCCTGATCGTTCTCAACAACGCCGCAGCCAAGAGCGCCGCCGGGCATTGATGACGGTACGTGGGTGATGAACTGCCTTGCGGGTCCTGAATGAGTTGCGAATCCGCGCGCGCTGGCCTGCCATGGAACCAAGTCCCCTGTGGTGCGTTTGTCGACGTTATTCTCGGGGTGTGCCAAGGGGGGGGGTAAAGGGTGCCTGACGAAGGGATATCTGCCGGATCGGGCGGATCATTTCCGAGCGGCGGCGGCGAACTTGGCGCGCTCATCAGGCAATTCGATTGGACAAAGACCAGCCTCGGGCCGCTTTCGGCGTGGCCTCAGAGCCTGAAAACCATCACCGATACCCTGCTGCGGTCACCCGTGCCCATCGTGCTGCTATGGGGCGAAGATGGCGTCATGATCTACAACGACGCCTATTCAGGCTTTGCGGGTGGCCGACATCCCGAGCTGCTAGGCTCGAAAGTGCGCGACGGTTGGGCGGAGGTCGCCGACTTCAACGACCACGTCATGAAGGTGGGCCTGAGCGGCGGCACGCTGGCCTATCGGGATCAGGAACTCACGCTTTATCGGCATGGCCGTCCAGAGCAGGTCTGGATGAACCTGGACTATTCGCCCGTCCTCAACGAGGCAGGCCAACCGGCCGGGGTGATGGCCATCGTGGTCGAGACCACCCAGCGCGTGATTGCGGAGCGCACTCTGAAGGATCGCGAGAACGAGCTCGCTCGCGTTCAGCGGATCGCCAGGATTTGCGGCGTTACCGTTGACCTCGAGAACGGCTTCGATAACGGCCGTCGAACGCCCGAATATCTGGAAATACACGGGCTAAGCCCGGACGCAGTCGATACGCATGAAGACTGGGTCAAGCGGATTCATCCCGAGGACCGCGACCGGACGCTGCTTCATTTTCGACGAACGGTTAATGGCGCTGATGCGCGGTATTCCGCCGAGTACCGCATCGTCCGGCCAAGCGATGGGCAGGTGCGATGGATCGCCTGCGAGGCGCAGATCGAGCGGGACGAAAAAGGCAAGCCGCTTCGCATGGTCGGCGCCCATATCGACACTACCGAACGGACGCTGGCCAAGGAGCTGCTGAGGGAAAGCGAAGAGCGCTTCCGGCTGATCGCCAACAGCGCGCCGGTGCCAATGTGGGTCAGCAAGCTGGATGGCACCCGCAGCTTCGCAAATCAGGCCTATCTGGATTTTCTTGGCCTCGGATATCAGAAAGCGATAGTTTTCGATTGGCGCAAGATTCTTCACCCCGACGATCTATCGCGGATCGTAGGTGAAAGCCTGGCCGGCGAAGCATCCTTGCAACCGTTTGTGCTGGAAGCCCGCTATCGTCGCGCAGATGGCGCATGGAGGTGGATGCGATCGGAGTCACAGCCGCGCTGGGACCCGGCGGGGAAACACATCGGCTTTATCGGGGTGGCTCACGACATCACGGCGGCCAAGGAAGCCGAAGGCGAATTGCGCCGTTTGAATGAAACCCTCGAGCAACGGATCAAGGAACGTACCTCGCAGCTTCAATCCAACGAAGCGCAATTGCGCGCCATCTTTGAAACCAGCAACCAGTACCAGGGACTGCTGGATCTGCAGGGCAACGTTATCTACGCCAACAAGACGGCGTTGGCCGGGATCCAGGCCGGCGTGGCGGACGTCGTTGGCAAGCCGTTTTGGGATTCGCTCTGGTTTTCCGCGACACCGGGCGCCCGCGAGGCGGTCTTCAATGGCTTTGCCGCGGTCAGGCAGGGCGAAAGCATGCGAACCGAAATGCTTCTGCATTTGCCCATCGGCGACCGCTATTTTGATTTTGCGATGCGGCCGGTGTTCGATCAGCATGGCGCGGTTGCCAGCGTGCTGCCCGAGGCGGTCGATATCACCGAACGTCGTCAGGCCGAGGAGGCGCTTCGTCAATCCCAGAAGATGGAAGCCGTCGGCCAGCTCACCGGCGGCGTGGCGCACGATTTCAACAACCTGCTGACGATCATCCGCTCGGCCACCGATTTCCTTCGCCGCCGCGAACTGACCGAAGATCGCCGCCGTCGCTACATCGATGCGATTTCCGACACGGTAGACCGCGCATCGAAATTGACCGGACAGCTTCTGGCGTTTGCGCGCCGGCAGCCTCTAACTCCGGAAGTGTTCGATGTCGGCCTCCAGGTCGAAGGTATCGCACAGCTGATCCGCCCGCTGGTGGGAGGAAGGATTCAGATCGGACTTGAAATCCGCGACCCCGAATGTTTCGCGATGGCGGACGTCGCTCAATTCGAGACCACCCTGATCAATCTCGCTGTGAACAGCCGGGATGCCATGCAGGGCGAAGGTCTTATCTCGATCCAGGTCAAGAAGGCCGATGCCATCCCGGCGTCCGGCACCAGCGAAAGGCGCGACGGAAAATTCATTGCCGTCTCGGTGAAGGATGTGGGCACAGGCATTCCGCCCGAAAAGCTCACCGCCATTTTCGAGCCGTTTTACACCACCAAGGAGGTTGGAAAGGGCACAGGTCTCGGCCTCAGCCAGGCGCTTGGGTTTGCCAAGCAATCCGGCGGCGAGATCGTCGCGGCAAGCACCTTGGGCGAAGGATCGACGTTCACGATCTACCTGCCCCAGGCCGAGGCCCCTTCCCGTCACGCAGACATTGCTTCAGCTCATCTGGAGGCGACGGCCAGCGGCCGCGGCCATCGTATCCTGGTGGTGGAAGACAACGAGGATGTCGGACGGTTTTCAACCGAACTGTTGCAGGATCTGGGCTACGCAACCAGGCGTGCCGACAATGCCAAACAGGCGCTGGCGCTGATCGCCGCCGACCAATGGGCATTCGACCTGGTGTTCTCCGACGTCATCATGCCCGGCATGAACGGCGTGGAACTCGCCACCATCATCCGCGAGCAGCACCCCCATCTTCCCGTGGTACTGACCAGCGGTTACAGCAGCGTGCTGGCGGAAAATGCCCATCATGGTTTTGAACTGATCCAGAAGCCGTATTCCGTCGAAGCGCTGTCCCGCACCTTGCGGAAGGCTATCCTGGAACGGCCGCCGACCAACTGATCTTCCTCGTCTCTTGCAGTTTGCTGACGATCCGCCGTCGCGCGGATTGTTTGTGATGTCCGCGACGGGATGTCGCGGTTGGAACAAGCGGTGTCGGTCGACGGATACCGGCGCCATCGAAATCCTGACCTCAGCCTTCGCTGATTACGGCCGTTTGGCGGCGACCGGCGCTGGCATTTTCACCGGGCAGCATTGATGGTGTAATATGCGCTCGCGGGAACCCGGCCGGCGTCACTCAGGGCTACTCGAAGACCCGCGAACATTTCTTGCCACGCGATCCCGCCCGGCCATGTTGGTGCAACGACGCAAACAGGGAGGCAGTATCATGACGATGAGGCCCGACTCCACTTTTTATGCATCGCCGAAACTTGCGATGGAAGCTCCGCCGGAGAGCTTCGCCTACACCTTGCTGCTTAGCCCGGACTTCTCCAAACCCGACGCGCTCGCGGTGATCGACGTCAAGCCCGGCTCGCCAACCTATAGCCAGATCGTCCATACTGTAACGATGCCCAACAAGGGCGATGAGTTTCATCATTTCGGCTGGAACGCGTGCTCGTCGGCGCTATCGCCGCTGACGGGACACGCGTTCGTCGAACGGCGCTACCTCATCATCCCCGGGATCAGGTCCTCGCGCATTTATATCGTGGATACGAAACCTGATCCCACCCAGGCAAAGATTCACAAGATCATCGAGCCTGAGGAAATCTTCAGGAAGACCGGATACTCGCGTCCCCACACGGTCCACTGCGGACCCGAAGGCATTTACGTCAGCACGCTGGGTGGCGGCGGCAAAGATGGCACCGAGGGGCCTCCCGGCGTCTTCATCATGGACTGCGAGACGTTCGATGTGCTCGGAAGGTGGGAGCTCGATCGCGGTCCCCAGACGCTGCACTATGACTTCTGGTGGAATCTGCCACGCAATTACATGGTGACCAGCGAGTGGGGGCTGCCGCCGCAGTTCGAAAACGGAATCGTGCCCGAGGACCTGCTCTCCAACAAATATGGCCATCGAATCCACTTCTGGGATCTGCGGGCCCGGCGCAACGTCCAGACCATCGATCTCGGCGCCAATCATCAAATGGCGCTGGAAGTGCGCCCCGCTCACGATCCCATTCGCGAATACGGTTTCCTGGGCGTCGTGGTCGACACCACGAATCTCGAAGGCTCGATCTGGACCTGGTGGCGCGAGGGAGGCAAATTCCACATCGAAAAGACCGCGACGATCCCGCCCGAGCCGGCGCCGAAGGACCAGCTACCCCCGCTGCTGCAAGGCTTTGGCGCCGTGCCGCCGCTGGTCACCGACATCGATCTATCCATGGACGACAAGTTTCTCTACGTCGCCTGCTGGGGCACCGGCGAGATGCGTCAATACGATGTCACCGATCCCAGAAAGCCGAAGCTTGCCGGATCGGTCCGCGTCGGCGGCATCGTGCGACGTACGCCGCACCCGAACGGCAAGGCCTATGCGGGCGGCCCCCAGATGGTCGAGATCAGCCGCGACGGCAAACGCGTCTATTGGACCAACTCGCTCTACTCGACATGGGACGACCAATTCTATCCTCAGGGAATCCCGGGCGCCGAGGTGATGGCCAATGCAGGTCCGAGTGGCGGCCTCGAACTGGCAAAGGATTATTGGGTGAGCTTCCCCGATGGATACCGGGCGCATCAGATCCGGCTTGAGGGTGGCGACTGCTCGACCGATTCATTCTGTTATCCGTCAGTTTGAATTTGAGCGGATCGGACTGGACACCTGTCGGACTCTGGCTCGCCGTCATCGCGAGCGGCCTTTATCACGGAGTGAACCCGGGGATGGGTTGGCCGCTCGCCGTTTCGGCCGGGCTGATGGAAAAGAATCCGCGCGCGCTGATCGGGACGCTTTGGCCTTTGGCTGTCGGCCATCTGCTGGCCATGCTTCTGGTGCTGCTGCCCTTCGCAATCCTCGTCACCCTCGTTGAATGGCAGCGGCAGATCCAGTCCGGCGCGGCGCTGCTGGTGATCGGATTCGGCATCTTCCGGCTTCTCAACCGACGCCATCCACGGGCGCTGGCACGGATACGGCCGACGCAACTCGGGCTGTGGTCCTTTGCCGTGGCGATCGCTCACGGTGCAGGGCTTATGCTGGTGCCGATCTATCTCGGGCTCTGCCAGACTTCCGATCTTGACACAGCCCACGAGGCCGCCGGCACCCTCATCAATGCCAATCTTGGTATGGCCCTGCTGGTCTCGCTTGCTCACACCGCCGCGATGATCGTGACTGGCGGATTGCTGGCGTGGCTGGTCTACCGTTATCTCGGTCTCAAATTCGTATCGTCGAGTTGGTTCAATCTGGACACGAGTTGGGCCCTCAGTCTGATTTTGGTGGGCGCCATTGCTCTCGCGTTCAGCCTCGCCGGCTAGCATCAAGCGTGCCCCCATCAGATTACGGTCGACCTACAACCTTAAAGTGTCCAATCCATCCGAACCCGCAGTTACTCCTTATCCTCGGGGTTTCGTGAACCTACGTTCTAGGCCGAAGGTTAAAGGATTCTCCCGGGTTACCATTGGCAAAAGCAAACCGAAGGGGTTACGCTCCCGGCCTGCGAAGGGCATCGAAGAATGCCCGCCATTAATTTGCGTCACCAAAAAACGTCACATTGTCTGGGAGGACTGCATGGCTAAGCCGCACCCGTCATGGCCGGTCGATCGGCGGACTATTCTGAAGACAAGCGCTGCTCTTGCTGCGGTGCAATTCTCATCCCCCTTCATCATCAAGGCTCGAGGCGAAACGCCGGTACGGATCGGAATGGTCGATCCGCTGACGGGCGTCTATGCCGCGATCGCCCAGGGCGAGGTGGTGGGAGCAAAATTCGCCGCCGAAGAGATCAACAAGAAGGGCGGCATCCTCGGCCGTCCGGTCGAACTGCTGATCGAAGATTCGGCAAACGATGTCGGCACCGGCGTGCAGAAGACGCGAAAACTGATCGAACGCGATCAAGTGAGCTTCATCGTCGGCGACGTCAATTCCGGCATCGCGATCGCGATGGCGCAGGTCACCAGCGAAAAGAAGGTGCTTCACATTGTATCGGGCGGTCACACCGATCCCATCACCGGCACGAATTGTTCGTGGAACGTGTTCAGGGTGTGCAACTCCACCACCATGGACGCCAATGCCATCGCCACCACGCTGATGGAGAAGTTCGGCAAGAAATGGTATTTTCTGACCCCGGACTACGCCTATGGCCACTCGGTTCAGGCCGGTTTCGAAAAGCTCCTGAAAGCCGCCGGCGGCACTTCCGCCGGATCTCTTGTCCCGTTGGGCACGCCGGATTTTTCGGCCTACCTGATCCAGGCCAAGGCCTTCGGCCCGCAGGTGCTTATCAACGTGATGGGCGGCGGCGATCAGGTCTCCAGCCTGAAGCAGTTTGTCCAGTTCGGTCTCGACAAGCAGATGGCGGTCGGCGGTACGCTGTTCGAACTGGAAAGCATCCGCGCCGTGCCCGATGGCGCGCGCGTTGGGTGGTGGACCATGGAATGGTGGTGGGACCAGCCGGGTGTGCCGCATGTCGCGGAGTTCAATGCCGCGATCAAGAAGATTACGGGTAACGCGGCCACCGCGCGCAACTGGTTCGGCTATGCGTCGATCCAGACGCTGGCGGTGATCGCCAACCAGGAGAAGACGCTCGATGCTCCGAAGTTGGCGCGCGCGCTCGCCGGGTTCAAGCTGCCGCCGGAGATCGCTCTGCAGCCGGGTGCACCGGAATATCGCGCCGGGGACCACGAACTGATGAGCACCGTGTTTGTCGGCGAAGCACACCCGCCGCAGGGCGATCCGGACAATATGTTCACCGTGAAAAATCCTGTACCCGGCGAAAAAGCGGCCGGCCCAGTAGAAGCCACCGGCTGCAAGATACAATGGCCGGCCTGACATAGGACCGACGTCGCCTGGCACCTCGACGGGCCAGGCGACCAGGACGCCCAAAAAGACGCCCAAACAAGATCAACAAGACCGCGGGGAGAATTTCATGAATTCACACACCTTCAATCCGAAATTCGATCGTCGCACACTGATGAAAGGCGCCGCCGTGCTCGGCGCCGTTCAGGTAGCATCCCCCTTCATCATCCAGGCGCGCGGCGAGACCGCGATCCGGATGGGCATGGTCGATCCGCTCACCGGCGTCTACGCCGCGCCGGCCGGCAACGAAGTGATGGGAGCCAAGCTCGCCGTCGAACAGATGAACGCCAAGGGCGGCATTCTCGGGCGCCCGGTCGAATTGCTGGTGGAAGATTCCGCCAACGACGTCGGCACCGGCGTGCAAAAGGCGCGCAAGCTGATCGAGCGCGATCAAGTCAACTTCATGATCGGCGACGTCAATTCGGGCATCGCGGCCGCGATCGCCCAGGTCACCAACGAGAAGAAGGTCCTGCACATCGTTTCCGGAGGACACACCAATTCCATTACCGGCAAGGACTGCAAATGGAATGTATTCCGGGTCTGCAACACCACGCGGATGGAAGCCAATTCAGTATCCAACGTGCTGTTCAGCAAATACGGCAAGAAATGGCATTTCATCACGCCCGATTACGCTTTCGGTCATACGCTTTATCAAGCCTGCACCGACGACCTCAAAAAACTGGGCGGCACTGTTACCGGTAATGAGCTGACGCCGCTCGGCACCACGGATTTCTCCGCCTATCTGATCAAGGCGCGGGCCGCCAATCCCGACGTGATGATCCTGTTGGTGCAGGGCTCCGACATGATCAACTGCCTCAAGCAGGTCGTGCAATTCGGCCTCAACAAGCAGATCCACGTCGCGGGCACGCAACAGGAACTGGAATCGCTGGCCGCGCTGCCGCCGGAAGCGCGCATCGGGGTATGGATGTTCGAGTGGTACTGGAAACAACCCGGCGTCCCCGGCGTCGAAAAATTCGTCGCCGATATTCGCAAGGTCAACAATGGAAACGTGCCGACCGCGCGCCACTGGTTCGGTTACGTGTCGGCCATGAGCTTTGCCCTGGTCGCGAACCGGGAGAAGACCATCGACGCGGTTAAGCTGGCTGCTGCCTTGGAGAATTTCGAATTGCCTGATGACGTCAAGCTGCAGCCGAACAAGTGCTACTACCGCAAGGGTGATCATCAGTTGATGACCTCGGCCTTTGTCGGAGAGGCGCAGTCGAAGGGCAAGGACGATCCGGAAGATCTCTACCGTGTGGACGAGGTCGTGCCGGGCGACAAGACAGCTCCCGCCGTCGGCGACACCGGCTGCACCATTCAGTGGCCGACGTAAGATAGGGCCAGCAGTTTTCCTGAGGTCCGGGAGCTGATCCCTCCCGGGCTTGACGCGTGTTCTTCTCATCCGGTGATTTATGACGCAACTTCTCCTGTTTAACGTCACCAACGGGCTCATCATCGGCGCCTTCTATGTGCTGATGGCGCTCGGCCTTTCTCTCATCCTCAATCTGAGCAACGTCATCAATTTCGCGCATGGCGGATTTCTCGTCATCGGCGGCTACATCGCCTATACGATCACGCCCTATATTGGCTTCTGGGGCGCGTTGCTGCTGGCGCCGCCATTGACGGCCATTATCGGGCTCGCCGTCGAGCGCGTATTGATCCGGCCGCTCTATGGACGCGACCCGCTCTATAGCCTGCTGCTCACTTTCGGCCTCGCCTTCATCATCGAGGACGGCACCCGCTTCATCTGGGGCCCGCAAGGCAAGCCGGTGACCATCCCGCCGTTTCTGGCGCAGCCGCTGAGCAACGATCTGTTCTTCATCACCGGTTATCGCCTGTTCATGGTGGCCATGGTGATGATCGCTGTCGTGCTGCTGTTTCTGCTGCTGCGTTACACCCGTCTGGGCATTCGCATCCGTGCCGGCACGCTTGACCTCGAGACCGTCGCGGCGCTGGGAATTAACGTGCAGATGCTGCGCTCGCTTAATTTCGCCGTCGGCATTTTCCTGGCCGGTCTCAGCGGCGTTCTCGCCGCCGGACAATTGGGTCTTGAGCCGACCATGGGTACCGGCCTGCTGATGCCGAGCTTCATCGCCATCATTGTCGGCGGCATCGGCAGCCTGCCCGGAACGCTGGCCGGCGGCCTGTTGATCGGCGTCGCATCGGGATTGACCGCGGTGTTTTACCCGGCCGCCAGCGAGGCGGTGATCTACGTCATGATGGCGGTGGTGCTGCTGTTACGCCCGCGTGGATTGTTCGGCGAAGAAGGAATGATGAGTTGAGCGCCGAACAGACACGCAAACTGATCGTCCTTGCGGCGATCTGGGCGGCCTTGCTGCTCGCTCCCTATTGGATGATTCCGCTTGGCGGCTATACCGCGCTCGCCACCCGTGTCCTTGTGCTCGGATTGGCCGCGATGTCGGTGAATTTCCTGCTGGGATTTACCGGCGTCCTGTCGTTCGGACACGCCGCCTATTTCGGTCTTGGCGCCTATGGCGCCGGGCTGACCCTCAAGTTTCTGGCGCTGAGTACGCCGCTGGCGCTCATCGCGGGAACGCTGCTCGGCGGTCTCTGCGGCGCCATTCTGGGTACGCTGATCGTACGGCGGCGCGGCGTTTATTTCGCCATGGTGACGATCGCTTTCGGACAGGTTTTCTACTACATCGCCTTTCAATGGAGTTCGCTGACCGGCGGCGATGACGGCTTACGCGGCTTCTCGCGCCAGCCGATCGACTTTGGCCTGTTCAAATTCGACATTCTCTCCAACGCCAACAATTTCTATTTCTTCGTATTATTTTGCTTTGCCCTGGTGGTCGGCGCCATGGGATTTATTTTGCGCTCGCCCTTCGGCCGCACCATGATTGCGATCCGCGAGAACGAGCGCCGCTCCCGCTTCCTCGGCATCCCCGTGGAGCGGCACATCTGGATCGCCTTCACTCTGTCCTGCTTTTTCATGGGCTTTGCCGGCGCGCTCTATGCGCTCGTCAACAATTTCGCCGACCCGCGAGGCCTGCACTACAGCCAATCCGGCGACTTCGTCATGATGGCGGTAATGGGTGGGATGCGGAGCTTCTGGGGCCCGCTGCTCGGCGCAGCCGTGTTCGTGGTCCTGCAGGATTATCTGTCGAGCGTCACCGTCAACTGGATGTCGTTCGTAGGCCTGCTCTTCGTCCTGGTGGTCCTGTTCTTCCCGCGTGGACTGCTCGGCTTCCTCCAGCGGAGCAAGGCATGAACGTTCTCGAAATCAGCAATGTCACCAAGCGGTTTGGAAATCTCGTGGCGGTGCGCGACGTCTCGCTGAGCGTGGCGAAAGGCGAATTGTGCGCGATCATTGGACCGAATGGTGCGGGCAAGACCACCTTTTTCAACCTGATCAGCGGATTCTTCCCGCCGACCTCCGGCGCCATCAGCTTCGACGGCCGCGACATCACCCGGCTTTCGACCCATGAGCGGGTCACGCTTGGCATGGCCCGGACGTTCCAGATCACCGAAATCTTTCCGGAACTCACCGTGTTCGAAAATGTCCGCATCGCCGCGGAAGTGGCCGGCGGCTATCGCCTGCGGCCCTGGATCAATCGTTCGGAGCAGGCCGTCATCCATCAACGCGTTGAAGAGACACTCAAACTGGTTTCGCTGGAAACCAAGACCGACCGGTTGGTCGGCGAACTCGCGCATGGCGACCAGCGCGCCGCCGAGATCGCGATGGCGCTGGCCTTGAAACCGCATCTTTTGCTGCTCGACGAGCCTACCGCGGGGATGGGTGATCAGGAAACCTACCAGATCACCCAATTGATCCGCCGGTTGCATCGCGACAGCAACTACACCATCGTGCTGATCGAGCACGATATGCGCGTCGTGTTTCATCTCGCCGACCGCATCTGCGTGCTCGACCAGGGCAAGATGCTGGCGCAAGGCACGCCGCAGGAGATCGCCGCCAACGAGACCGTTCAGGCCGCCTATCTGGGCAACGCCGCATGACCGCCGCTCTGACAGCCGAAGGGCTCCACACTTATTACGGCAAGAGCCACATCCTGCATGGCGTCAGCCTGGAGGTCGCCGAGGGCAAGATTACCGCGCTGCTGGGACGCAACGGCGCAGGCAAGACCACGACGCTGCGAAGCCTGATGGGACTGACGCCGGCGCGCGAAGGCAAGATTACTATCTTCGGTGAGGACACCACCCGCTGGCCGACCTTCCGCATCGCGGCCCTTGGCGTCGGCTACGTGCCCGAGGGCCGGCGCATCTTCGCCAATCTCAGTGTCGAGGAAAACCTCAAGGTTCCGCTCGAACGCGGCGGGCCGTGGACCATCGAGCGAATCTACCAGCTGTTTCCCCGCCTTGAGGAGCGCAAGCTCAATCGGGGACGGCAGCTTTCCGGCGGCGAACAGGAGATGCTGTCGATCGGCCGCGCGCTGTTGCTGAATCCGAGATTGCTGATTCTCGACGAGCCGTCGCAAGGATTGGCACCGCTGATCGTGCGCGAGGTGTTCCGTATCGTCCAGCAAATGAAGGCCGAGGGCATTTCCGTGCTCCTGGTCGAACAGAATGCCCGGATGAGCCTGGAAATCGCCGACGACGCCTATGTGCTGGACGACGGGATCGTCGTCTATTCGGGAACGGCCCGGGAATTGGCTGCCGACGAAGCCCGGGTTCGGGCCCTGGCCGGTGCCAGCGCCGAGGAGTGGACGCTGACCTAGAGCAGCAATAGGCCGGCGGGACCATGGACCTTCCCGAGGCGCCTGCACGGCGCGCCAGGCCGGCTGGCCCAAGGCCAATTCCCTCGATCCAAACTTTTTTCCAGCCGCGCGGAACAATTGGCGCAGCTTTGAGTTTGGAACTTTCGGCTGAGTCTGGGGAACCAAAGCGTCGTGGGCTGACCGCATCTTCCTGTTGATTTGACGTTCACAAGCGCTTCTATGGCCAGCACAGGTTGCGCGTGTTCGGAGCAGGCCGCGTGCTTTCTTTTAAGGGAATGTCATGAGCGATCTCGATCCCGGAGCATCATCGACCCTCCGGCCCGCACCAAAACGCAAATCCGCGGCCAACGGGACTCCCGATCCTCTGCAGGATTTGTTGCACGCATTGCAGGCGATGCGGGGCGGGGATTTTTCGGTGCGGATGACCGGGGATCACCTCGGGATCGAAGGCAAGATCGCCGATACATTCAATGAAATCGTGGCCGCCAATCAGCGGATGGCGCAGCAGCTGGAGCGCGTCGGCCAGGTCGTCGGCCGCGAAGGCAAAACGCGGCAACGCGTCAAGTTCGACCTTTCCAGCGGCTCATGGGCCGACATGGAGGGTTCGGTCAACACGCTGATCGATGACCTGTTGTGGCCGACACGTGAAGTGACCCGCGCCGTCGCCGCCGTGGCGCAGGGCGACCTGTTGCAGACCGTGAAGCTGGATGTCGACGGCCGCCCGCTGGGTGGCGAATTCCTGCAGTCGGCCAACATCGTCAACACGATGATCAAGCAACTCAGCGTGTTCACCTCCGAGGTGACGCGCGTGGCGCGCGAAGTCGGCACCGAGGGCAAGCTCGGAGGCCAGGCCCAGGTTCCTGAGGTGACGGGCGTCTGGAAGGATTTGACCGAGAGCGTCAACTCGATGGCCAACAACCTCACCGGCCAGGTTCGCAACATCGCTGAAGTGACCATCGCGGTCGCTAACGGCGACTTGTCCAAGAAGATCACGGTCGACGTGCGCGGCGAAATCCTGCAGCTGAAGGAGGCCATCAACACCATGGTGGACCAGTTGCGCTCGTTCGCCTCCGAAGTTACCCGCGTCGCCCGAGAAGTCGGCACCGACGGCAAGCTCGGCGGTCAGGCGATCGTGCCCGGCGTGGCCGGCACCTGGAAGGACCTCACCAACTCCGTGAATGCGATGTGCGGTAATCTGACCGCGCAGGTTCGCAATATCGCCAACGTGACGACGGCGGTCGCGCGCGGCGACCTCTCGCGGAAAATCACCGTGGACGTCCGTGGCGAGATCCTGGAGCTGAAGGACACCATCAATACCATGGTGGATCAGCTCAATTCCTTTGCCTCCGAAGTGACGCGCGTCGCGCGCGAAGTCGGTACCGAGGGCAAGCTCGGCGGTCAGGCCCAGGTCCCCGGCGTCGCCGGCACCTGGAAGGATCTCACCGACAACGTCAACTTCATGGCTTCGAACCTGACCGCGCAGGTGCGCAACATCGCCGACGTCGCCACCGCGATCGCCGGCGGCGACCTCTCCAAGAAAATCACCGTGAACGTGTCGGGCGAAATCCTTCAGTTGAAGGAAACGCTCAACACCATGGTGGACCAGCTCAACGCCTTCGCCGGCGAGGTGACCCGCGTCGCGCGCGAGGTCGGCACCGACGGCAGGTTGGGCGGTCAGGCCAACGTGCTCGGTGTCGCCGGCACCTGGAAGGATCTGACCGAGAGCGTCAACTCGATGGCGAGCAATTTGACCGCGCAGGTCCGCAACATCGCCGAGGTGACCACTGCGGTGGCCAATGGCGACCTGTCGAAGAAGATCACGGTGGACGTGCGCGGCGAGATTCTGGAGCTGAAAGACACCGTCAATACCATGGTCGATCAGCTCAACGCCTTCGCCGGCGAAGTCACGCGCGTGGCGCGCGAGGTCGGCACCGAAGGCAAGCTCGGCGGCCAGGCGCTGGTGCGCGGCGTCGCCGGCACCTGGAAGGATCTGACCGACAGCGTCAATTCGATGGCGAGCAATCTGACCGGTCAAGTCCGAAACATCGCCGAGGTCGCAACCGCGGTGGCGAAGGGCGATCTCTCCAAGAAAATCACGGTGAACGTGTCGGGCGAAATCCTTCAGTTGAAGGAAACGCTCAACACCATGGTCGACCAGCTCAACGCCTTCGCCGGCGAAGTCACGCGCGTCGCACGGGAAGTCGGCACCGACGGCAAGCTCGGCGGCCAGGCCGAGGTGCCCGGCGTGGCCGGCACCTGGAAAGACCTCACCGACAGCGTCAATTCGATGGCCGGCAATCTGACCGCGCAGGTTCGCAACATCGCCGAGGTGGCGACCGCGATTGCCGGCGGCGACCTGTCACGCAAGATCACCGTCGACGTGCGCGGCGAGATCCTGCAGTTGAAAGAAACCCTCAACACCATGGTCGATCAGCTCAACCGTTTTGCCGGCGAGGTGACGCGTGTGGCGCGCGAAGTGGGTACCGAAGGCCGACTCGGCGGTCAGGCCAACGTGCCGGGCGTCGCCGGCACCTGGAAGGACCTGACCGACAGCGTCAATTCGATGGCGGGCAATCTGACCGCGCAGGTTCGCAACATCGCCGAAGTCACCACCGCGGTGGCGCGCGGCGACCTGTCGCGCAAGATCACCGTGGACGTGAAGGGCGAAATTCTCGAACTCAAGAACACCATCAACACCATGGTCGACCAGCTCAACGCCTTCGCTTCCGAAGTGACGCGCGTCGCGCGCGAAGTCGGCACCGAGGGCAAGCTCGGCGGTCAGGCCGAGGTGCCCGAGGTTGCCGGCACCTGGAAGGATCTCACCGACAACGTCAACTTCATGGCCTCGAATCTGACCGCGCAGGTTCGCAACATCGCCGAGGTGGCGACCGCGATCGCCGGCGGCGATCTGTCCAAGAAGATCACGGTCGACGTGCGCGGCGAGATCCTGCTGCTCAAGGACACCCTGAACACGATGGTTGAGCAGCTGCGCTCGTTCGCTGCCGAGGTGACGCGCGTGGCGCGCGAGGTCGGCACCGAAGGGCGGCTCGGCGGCCAGGCCGTGGTGCCCGGTGTCGGCGGAACGTTCAAAGACCTCACAGACAACGTCAACCTCCTGGCCGCGAACCTGACGACGCAGGTCCGCAACATCGCCGAAGTCACCACCGCGGTGGCGCGCGGCGACCTGTCGCGCAAGATCACGGTCGACGTGAAGGGCGAAATTCTCGAACTGAAAAATACCATCAACACCATGGTCGACCAGCTCAACGCATTCGCGGGCGAAGTCACCCGCGTGGCGCGCGAAGTCGGCACCGAAGGCAAGCTTGGCGGACAGGCGGAAGTTCCGGGCGTCGCCGGAACCTGGAAGGATCTCACCGACACCGTGAACTTCATGGCGGCCAACCTGACCGAGCAGGTGCGCGGCATCGTCAAGGTGGTGACGGCGGTCGCCAATGGCGACCTGAAACAGAATCTGACGGTGAAATCGAAGGGCGAAGTCGCGGCGCTCGCCGACACCATCAACAACATGACCGAGACGCTGGCGACGTTCGCTGACCAGGTCACCAGCGTGGCGCGCGAAGTCGGCGTCGAAGGCCGGCTGGGCGGACAAGCCAACGTGCCGGGCGCCGCCGGTACCTGGAAGGACCTGACCGGCAACGTCAACCTGCTCGCCGCCAACCTGACCTCGCAGGTGCGCGCGATCGCCGAAGTTGCGACCGCCGTGACAAAAGGCGACCTCACGCGCTCGATCCAGGTCGACGCGCGCGGCGAGGTGGCGGAGCTCAAGGACAACATCAACACCATGATCGGCAATTTGCGTCTGACCACCGACGTGAACACCGAACAGGACTGGCTGAAGACCAACCTGGCGAAATTCACCAACATGCTCCAGGGCCAGCGCGATCTTACGACGGTGGGCCGGCTGCTTCTGACCGAGCTGACGCCACTGGTGAACGCCCATATGGGCGTGATCTACCGGGTCGAGGCCGAGGAGAATCCGCAATTGCGGCTGCTGTCGGCCTATGCGGGCGACGGCACCAATCCCCATCCGCAGATCGTGCAATTCGGCGAGGGCCTTGTCGGACAATGCGCGATGGACAAGCGCCAGCGGCTGGTGTCGGACATCCCCGCCGACGCAGCTCCGATCAATTCGGCGCTGCTGCGGGTCAGACCGAAAAATCTGGTTGTGCTTCCGGTTCTGTTCGAGAACCAGGTCAAGGCCGTTATCGAGCTTTCTTCGGTCAGCTCGTTCACGACCTCGCAAATGACCTTCCTCGAACAGCTCACCGACAGCATCGGCATCGTGCTCAACAGCATCGAGGCGACGATGCAGACCGAAGGCCTGTTGAAACAGTCGCAGCAGCTCGCCGGCGAACTGCAGACCCAGCAGAAGGAACTGCAGCAAACCAACGAACAGCTCGAACAGAAGGCTCAGCAGCTCGCCGAACGCAACGTCGAGGTGGAGCGGAAGAACCAGGAAATCGAGCAGGCACGGCGCGCGCTGGAGGAAAAGGCGACCGAACTTTCGCTGACATCGAAATACAAATCGGAATTCCTTGCCAACATGTCGCACGAGCTGCGCACGCCGCTCAACAGCATCCTGATCCTCGGCCAGCAGCTCACCGAGAACCCGGACGGCAACCTCACGGGCAAGCAGGTCGAATTTGCGCGCACCATTCACGGCGCGGGCACCGACCTGCTCAACCTGATCAGCGATATTCTTGACCTGTCGAAGATCGAATCGGGAACCGTGACGGTCGAGGCGGAGGAAATCCTGACATCGAGCCTCCTCGAGACGGTTGGAAGGCCGTTCCGGCACGAAGCCGAAAATCGTCAGCTGTCGTTCAACATCAATCTGGATCCCAACCTGGCGCGAAGCCTCGTCACCGATTCGAAGCGGCTTCAGCAGGTGCTGAAGAACCTGCTGTCGAACGCATTCAAGTTCACCGCGGAAGGGGGCGTGAGGTTGAACGTGTCGGCGGCCGTCGGAGGCTGGAGTGCGGAGCATCCGATCCTGAACCATACCCCCGCCGTGATCGCGTTTGAGGTCTCCGACACCGGCATCGGCATTCCCGTCGAGAAGCAGAAGCTGATCTTCGAGGCGTTCCAGCAGGCGGACGCAGGCACCAGCCGCAAATACGGCGGCACCGGACTTGGTCTCGCCATCAGCCGGGAGCTGGCCAATCTGCTCGGCGGCGAAATTCATCTGCGCAGCAATCCGGGCAAGGGCAGTTCGTTTACGCTCTATCTGCCGCTCAAATATTCCGGCCCAACCGTCGCGCCGCGCGCGCCTGCCGCATCGCCCTACAGCACGACACCGGTGCTGCAGGTCGCGGCGCAGGAACGGGTCATCGAACAACTGCCGGACGACCGGCTGAACCTCGAACCGGGAGACACTATCCTCCTTATCGTCGAGGACGATCCGCATTATGCGCGGGTGCTGATCGATCTGGCTCGCGACAACGGATTCAAGGTGCTGGTGGCCGCGCGCGGCGCAGAAGCGCTGGATCTCGCCAAGCAGTTCCAGCCGGCGGCGGTGTCGCTCGACGTGTTCCTGCCGGACATGCTGGGCTGGACCGTACTCAGCCAGCTCAAGCATAGTCCGCTGACGCGGCACATTCCGGTCCAGATCATCACGCTGGACGAAGACCGCCAGCACGCTTTGGCGCGCGGGGCGTTTTCCTTCGTCAACAAGCCGACGACCACGGAGGGCGTCAGTGCGGCATTGTCCGAGATCAAGGAATACGCCAGGCCGCGCCGCAAGCGCCTGCTGATCGTGGAAGACAATGCGGCAGAACAGATGAGCATCAGGGAACTGCTCGATCACAGGGACATCGAGATCGTCACATCAGATACCGGTGCGGGCGCGCTCTCGACGCTGCGGGACCGCCCCTGCGATTGCGTCGTGCTCGATCTGCGGTTGCCTGACATGAGCGGCTTCGAGGTGCTCGACCAGATCCGCAATGATCATTCGCTGTCGAATGTGCCCGTGGTCGTGTTCACGGGCCGGGAACTTTCGGCCGAGGAGGATGCGGAACTTCACACCATGGCGCGAAGCATCGTCGTAAAAGGTGTGGAATCGCCGGAACGCCTGCTTGATGAAACGTCGCTGTTTTTGCACCGTGTGATCACAGAATTGCCGATCGAGAAGCAGCGAATGCTGGAAAAGCTCAATAGTTCCGATGAGGATCTGATTGGCAAGACCGCGCTGCTGGTGGACGACGACGCCCGCAATATCTTCGCTCTGAGCAGTGTGCTCGAGCGGCGCGGCATGAAGGTGCTGACCGCCACGACCGGCAGTGAAGCCGTCGCACTCGTCGAATCGAGCCCCGAGATCGCAATCGTCCTGATGGATATCATGATGCCGCAGATGGACGGATATCAGACCATAGGCGTAATTCGACAAAACCCGTCATTCGGCCGGCTCCCCATCATCGCCCTGACTGCCAAGGCGATGAAGGGGGATCGGGAGAAGTGCCTGGAGGCAGGTGCCTCCGACTATTTGGCCAAGCCGGTCAATACAGAGCAACTGCTGCTTGCCATACGCATGTGGCTTCACCGCTGATCGGCGCATTCCATGATGGACCACGAAAAGATAAACATTCTTCTGGTCGACGATCAGCCGGCAAAGCTGCTCGCCTATGAAGTCATCTTGAAAGAGCTTGGAGAAAATCTGGTCGCCGCCGCCTCAGGGCGCGAGGCACTTGAATTCCTGCTCAAGAACGAAGTCGCCGTGATCCTGGTCGACGTCTGCATGCCGGAACTGGACGGGTTCGAACTGGCCGCCATGATCCGCGAGCATCCCCGGTTCCAGAAGACGGCGATGATCTTCATCTCTGCGATTCAGGTCAGCGACCTGGACCGGCTGCGGGGCTACGAGATGGGCGCGGTCGATTACGTTCCGGTACCGGTGGTGCCGGAGGTGTTACGCGCCAAGATCAAGGTGTTTGCCGAGCTTTATCGCAAGACCCGGCAGCTGGAGCGGCTCAATGCCGAGCTGGAGGATCGGGTTCGCGCCCGGACCGCCGAGCTGGAAGAATCGACCGCTCGCCTTGTCGAAAGCGAACAGCGTCGCAGCATGGCGATCGCCGCGGGCAATATGGGGTCCTGGGATTGGGATTGGATCAACGGCGACTGGATGTGGGACGAAGGGCAATATCAGATTTTTGGCGTCGACCCGCAAAATTTTGAGGTGACCGCCGCCAGCGTTCAAGCCTTGCTTCATCCGGACGATGCTCACGCCTTGCGCGAGGCGATGGCACAGTTTGCCGAGGGCACAACATCGTACGAAGCGGAATTTCGAATCATGCGACCGGACGGGGAGATACGCTGGTGCGTCGGCACGGCGGCTGCGACGGTCGACAAGAGCGGTCGCGTTGTCCGCATCAGCGGCGTCACGGTAGATATCACCGAACGCAAACGGGCCGAAGAACGCCAAAACCTGCTGACCCGGGAGGTCGACCACCGCGCGAAAAATGCGTTGGCGCTGGCGCAATCGATTGTCCGATTGACGCGCGCCCAAAACGTTGGCGCCTACATTCAGGCCGTCGAAGGCCGCATCAGCGCGCTGGCACGAGTCCATACCATCCTCTCCCTCTCGAGCTGGCAGGGCGCCGAAATAACGCGGCTCGTCGACGAGGAGCTGGCGCCTTATTTGGAGGCCGGCCAGATCGAATTTTCAGGCTCGGAAGTTCAGTTGCAACCCGCGACCGCGCAGACATTGGCGCTGGCATTGCACGAGTTGGTGACCAATTCGGCAAAATACGGCGCCCTCTCCACACTGTCCGGCCGGCTGTCGATCGCGTGGGAAATACAAGGGGATTTTCTCTTGCTCGCGTGGGAAGAGACCGGCGGACCGGCGGTTCAGAAGCCGACATCGAGGGGATTTGGAACGCGGAGCGTGATCGCGAGCATCGAATCGCAACTCGGGGGACAGGCGCTGTTCGACTGGCGTTCTGAAGGGCTCGTTTGTCGATTGCTGGTCCCGCTGACGCGGCCAGCGACCGTATCGGAGCTGGGCGGTGCGCCAAACGTCGCCGCTTCTAACGGCACGCTTCAGCGGGTGTCCGGCTCAGCCTGAGCCTGACCAGAGTGAGTGCAGCGGTGTCGCGGCACTTCTTCCTGATCACGCCGCGTCGGCATCACGCCCGATAGGCGGTCTTGCCGGTGCCGCGATAAAGCACCCGCACCTGCTCGTCCGACACTTCCTTGTGGAAAGCCAAAGCTTCCGGCTCGAGGTCACGCTTCGGAACATATTCGGGCAGGAAGTGGCCGTAGGTGTCCTTGCCGCGCACCAGCGTCGCCCAATCCTTCTGTCCGACAGCCTGCTTCAGATGGGTCGGGATGTAACGGATCGCGAGCCCGATGCGCCGGTCGTCGGAGCGGTTCGGCTCCGATCCATGAAACAGCAGCACGTGATGCAGCGAGGCCTGGCCGGGCTTGAGTTCGACATGGACGGCCTGCTTCTCGTCAACCTTGACGGCGATCTCCTGGCCCCGCGTCAGCAGATTGTTCTCGTCGAAAGTGTCTTCGTGCTGAACCTGCTGGCGATGGGTCCCGGCAATGAACTTCATGCAGCCGGAAATCCTGTTCGCCGGCGATATGGCGATCCAGGCGGTCGCGACGTCCGACGAACTGAGTCCCCAATAGGTCGCATCCTGGTGCCATGAGACAAAACCGGGATCATGCGCCTCCTTGATGAAGAAGCTGGTGTTCCAGCACAGGATGTTCGGCCCGAGCAAGTCCTCGATGGCATCGAGGATTTTGGGATGCCGGACCATCTCGTTGATCCAGGTGAAGAGCACATGGCTGCGATGGCGCATCTCGCCTTTGATCGGACCGCCGCTTTCGGCTTCATAGTCCTCGAGCTTGCGGCGAAAATCAGCCACCTCGCCGGCGCTCAAGGCATCGACCGGGAAGTGATAGCCGTGCTCTCGATAGGCCGCGACTTCGTCAGTGCTGAGCAATTTCGGCATGGCTCCTCCGATATTCTTGTTCTTGGCGGGATGCGCAGCAAGCGTTCCGCGGAGGGTGACGCCGCCCTTTGGCGCTGTCAAGAAGCGCCCCGGCAGGGTGGCACCGGCACCATCGATCTTTCGCTTCTCCGGCTTTCCCCGTACAATCGGGCCATGGCGAAGTGCGCTGAGCGTCTCACCCCAGCACATCGCCGCCGGATTTTCGGATGAAAGCGCGGGCCAGCAACCTCACGATTGGAACCACGACGCTGGCGGTCATCGCCGCGGCGTTTGCCGGTTTTTTGGTTTATCAGAAAATTCACGGCGCCGCGCAGCGCGCTCCGCTTCGCATCGTGTTCGAAGGCTCCGCCACTGGCCTGCATAAAGGGGGCAGCGTCAATTTCGACGGCGTTCAGGTGGGAGAAATCAAGTCGCTGAAGCTCGACAATCCTCGCAAGGTCGTCGCCCTGGTCATGGTCGATAACAGCGCCCCGCTCCGCAAGGACACGGCCGTGGGCCTGGAATTCCAGGGGCTCACCGGCGTGGCGGCGATATCGCTGACCGGCGGCGCGTCCACCGCGGCGCCGGTGCCGCTGGATGAGGATGGCATTCCCGTCCTGACGGCCGATCTCAGCGAGACCCAATCGATCCGCGATACACTGCACAATGTCGACCGGATCCTGGTCGGCAATCAGGCGGTGGTAAAGGATGCGCTGGTGGGCTTTGAGACCTATACCGCGACGCTGGCGAACAAGGGCGACGCGATCGACAGCATCATGCGCAAGGCCAACAGCGCCTTCGAGAGCTTCGACAGTGCCATGACCAAGATCGATGACATCGTACCGGGCCTCGCCCAGGGAAGCGCCGACGACCTGTACGACAAGGTGCGGAACATTCGCGAACTGGCCGACAGCTTCAACAAGAAGTCCGCAACTGTCATGGAGGAAGGCCGCCGCTCGCTGGTCGATATCAGCCAGGCCGCCGTCAAGGTGACCCGCAAATTCGATCCGCAGGCCGTGAGCGGCGATAACCCGGCTCCACCAAGAAAACCGAACCAGAAGCGGCAGTGAAGCCTACAGCGCCGACCCCCACTGCCGGGCCGTCTGAACGATCCAGTCCCGATAGAGCGTGAGCGGCGTGACGCCGGTCAGGCCGCCGCAGCCTGCGGCGTTGTTCGGCCCCGTCGACCAGCTGATGACGCCGACGATGACGGGACCGCCCTGCAAATCCTCGAACACAGGACCGCCGGAATCCCCCGTGCACGCGCCAAGCCCGTCGCGCGCGCCCTGCGCAACCGGATCGACCAGACGAATCTGCAAACTCCCCGGCCGGCCGGTTGCGACCAGGCCCGCAACGCGAACGGTTCCTCCGGTGTTGCCCTGGCCGCGGACCGTTACGCCGATGCCGGCGATGGTGAAGCGGCTGCCGGTGACGATCGGGACCTGCGGCATGCCGAGCGCGGATGCGCTTTTTTCCTTCGGTTGAGCTTCGAGCTGCAGCAGCGCCACATCGGCGGTGGCGCGATGCGCGGTCATCGCCTGCATGCTGAACGCAGGATGGATGGCGACGTTTTTCACGTCCTGCAGTTGCGGCTGCCGGTCGGCGCCGTATTCGACGATCTTGTAGGTCGCCCCCGGCTGCACGCAATGCGCCGCCGTCAACACCAGCCTCTGTGCGATCAAGGCGCCGGTGCAGAAATTGCCGCGCGAGCCGACGATGGTGACGACGGAACGGCCGACGCCCTCCTCGGCAGACGGCGCGCCGCCGCCGACGATGGCATAGGCGGGCGCGGCGAGCAGCAACGCCGTACCGGCCGTGATCCGAAGCAGGATTTTCATGCGACAGCAATAGCCCGGGAGCACTGATATCGCCAAGGGTCGATCGAGGCTGGCCCCCGCGGGTCGACCGTGTTAGCCGTTTCCACAAACGGCGTTCAGATTGGCAGGGAATGATGCTCGAGGCGGTGATCTGGGATTTCGGCGGGGTAATCACCACTTCGCCGTTCGAGGCGTTCGCGCGTTTCGAGACCGAGCGCGGATTGCCCGCCGATATCATCCGGCGCACCAATGCCAACAACCATTGGGAGAACGCCTGGGCCAAATTCGAGCGCGCCGAAGTGGACCTCGAGACTTTCGACCAGCTGTTCGCGGCCGAATTGCTCGCGCTCGGCGCCGAGGTCCGCGGCAAGGATGTTCTGCCGTTGCTGTCGGGAGATCTGCGGCCGGAGATGGTCGAGGCGCTCCGGCGCATCGGAACCAAACTCAAAACCGGGTGCATCACCAATAACCTGCCCGCCAACGCGATCGGAAGCCGGAGCGGCCGCTCGCTCTACGTCGCGGAGGTGATGGCGCTGTTCGATCACATCATCGAATCGGCCAAGATCGGCTTGCGGAAACCCGACCCACGCATCTACCAGATGATGGTCGAGGCGCTTGGAGTCGATCCCAAAGCTTGCGTCTATCTCGACGATCTCGGCGTCAACCTGAAACCGGCGCGCGACATGGGCATGACCACCATCAAGGTGCTCAATGCGCCGCAGGCCCTCGCCGAACTCGAAGCCGCGACCGGGCTATCGCTGCGATAGGCTTCGATGCTTTCCCGGCGATCGGCTCACGCGTCGATCGCGTCCTTGATCCGCTTTCGCGTCAGCGGCAAATCGCGCAACCGCTTGCCGGTGGCGTTGGCGATCGCGTTCGCAATCGACGCCGCCGCCGGCCCCTGCCCTGTTTCACCGCTGCCGAGGAAAGGTTGGCCGGGCCGATTGATGATGTGCACCTCAATGCTCTCGGGGACCGAATTGAACCGCAGGATCGGATAGGTCTGCCAGTCGATGCTGGTGATCCTGGTATCGTCGAAGGTGACGCTTTCGTACAGCGTCCAGCTCATCGATTGCACGATCGCGCCTTCGATCTGGTTGGTCAGCCCGTCCGGATTGACCACCTGACCGCTGTCGACCGCTGCCACCGCACGCACCAGACGCGGACGCCCGGTTTCGCGATTCACTTCCACCTCGCTGGCAATGGCGCAATAGGCCGCGAGATTTTTGTAACGCGCAAAGGCAAAGCCGAAGCCGCGATCCTGCGGCGCCTTCTGCCCCTTCTGCCATCCGAACCCTCGCGCGGCTTTCTCGATCACCTCGCGGCCGCGCGGATCGTCGAGATGTCTTAGTCTGAACTCGACTGGATCGGTTCCCGCCGCGGCCGCGAGTTCGTCCATGAAACTCTCGATCGAAAATACGTTGTGGTAGGCGCCGAGCGATCGCATCGCTGAAATCCGCAGCGGCATCGCCGGGATGAAGTGGTGCACCACCCGCGCATTGGGAAATTTGTAGATCGGGATCGCGTTGCGGTCGCCGCCGCCTTCCGGCAGCGGCAGCGGCTTCGGCGCCGGAAGGGCGAACGGCTGCGCCATGTGCTGGGCCGCCAGCATCGATCCCGCGCCGCCCGGCCGCATCGAATGGGTGTTGCTCCAGACCTCGAAATTCCAGTCCGATATCGCGCCATTGCCATCCAGCGACGCCTTCAGCTTGGTCACCATCGCTGGACCGAACGGCTCCCAGGCGTGCTCCTGTTCGCGCATCCACTGCACGCGAACCGGCACGCCGGGCAACGCGCGCGCGATCAGCGCGGCATCGGCCGCGGCATCGTCGGCGCCGTTGTGTCCGTAACAACCGGAGCCTTCGACATGGATCAGGCGAACCTTCGCCGGCGGCACCCGCAACATCTCCGCGATGCCCTGACGGTCGGGATAGACACCCTGGGTGTGGGTCCAGACCGTCACCGCATCATCGACAAACTGCGCCACGGCGCAGGACGGACCGATCGAGCCGTGCGCCTGATACGGCCGGGTAAAGGTGGCCTCGATCGTCTTTTGCCCTGCGGCCGACGGGTTGGTTTGCTGGAAGATCGTGGTGTCCTGCGATGGCAGGCTGGTCAAGACATGCGGGAGATCGTCCTGCCTGGGCAGGCTTGGCGTCTCCTTCCACTTTGCAGCAGCCGACAGCGCGTTCATTGCCTTGATGCACTGGAATTCCTTCCTGGCCACGACGGCGAGGAAGTTTCCATCGCGAACGATTTTGATCACGCCGGGAAGTTTTTCGACTGCCGAAGTCTCGCAGTCGGTCAATTGGGCGCCATAGCCCGGTGGCCGCACCACGCGGGCGTGCACCATCCCCGGCAGCCGCATGTCCTGGACATAGGCCGCACCGCCGGTGACCTTGGCCGGGATATCGACACGCTGTAACGGCTGGCCCATCACTTTGAACGTCGCGGGATCCTTCAGCTTTGATTTCGGCTGCGCCTGCACATGCAGCATATCGGCCGCGACCAGGTCGCCGTAACCGAGGCGCCGGCCGTCCGGCGAAATCACCGCGCCGTTTTCAGTCCGAAAATCCTCGACCGGCAGATCGACACGCCGCGCCGCCTCGGCGACCAGCAGCATGCGCACCTGTGCGGCGGCGTTCTGGATCGCGGTGCCGCTGTCCTTCATCGAATTGCTGCCCGAGGTGTAACCTTCGTTGGCGGTGAGGCGCGTATCGGCGGTCACGACCTTCAGGGACGCGAATGGAACATCCAGCTCTTCGGCGGCGATCTGCTGAAAGGCCGTTTTGAAACCCTGACCGAGTTCGGCCTTGCCGGTGAACACCGTAATGCTGCCATCGGCATCGATGCGAATCCAGGAATCCAGAAACGGCGCGCCCTTCAGGCTGCCGGGCGGGTTTTGGACCGGGGCTGCGACCGGCGTGCTTTGATCTTGCGCGGAAGCACCCGTGAGCGAGAAACTGACGATCAATGCCCCGCCTCCCGCGAGCACGCGGCGGCGGTCAAGAATGACGGGCGCATTCATTGTACGCTCCCTTGGTTGGCAGGAGCGGCCTCGGCCGTGTCCATCAGCCGGCTGGCGCGGTGCACGGCGCGAAGGATGCGCATATGGGTGCCGCAGCGGCAGAGATGCGGTTCGAGCTCGGCGCGGATTTCATCGTCGGTCGGTTTTGCATTTTTCTGCAGCAATGCCTGCGCCCGCATCATCATGCCGGCAATGCAATAGCCGCACTGTGCCGCCTGCTCTTCCATGAACGCGCGCTGGATCGGCGCCGGCGCATCTGATGTCCCGAGACCCTCGAGCGTCGTCACCTGCTTGCCCTCAAGCAGAAGCAGCGGCGTCACGCAGGACAACACCGCCTTGCCGTCGACGATCACGGTGCAGGAACCGCATTGGCCGAGCCCGCAGCCGAATTTCGCGGCATTGAGCTTGATCTCGTCGCGCAGGATATAGAGCAGCGGCGTGTCCGGATCGGCATCGATCTCATAGCTGAGACCATTGACCTTCAATGTCATCATGGCTTGTCTCGCTGCGTTGCGTCGGCGGGCGCGTTGTGCGGCCCCGGCGATGTCTGGAGAAACACGGTCTGGGTGCGCCTCGCGTCCTCGATGGTCTTTTCGACGCCGGTCCATGCCGGCTGGTTGCTGAACCGCGCCCGCAGATAGTTCAACAAGGCTGAAATCTGGCTGTCGTCCATGCTGCCGGCAAAGCCCGGCATGATCGGGCTGCGTTCTCCCTCCACCGGACGGACACCCGACAACACGATGTTGACGGCATTGCGGGGATCGGGACTGCTGATCGTGGTGGAGAGACCGAGATTGACTCCGCCATAGGGCAGCGCCCGGCCGCTCTCATGGCAGGTGGCACAAGCCGCGGCGTAGATCGAGGCCCCTGCCGTATGAGCGGGCGACACCGTTGCGGGACTAGATTTGACGTGCGCCAGCAATTCCTCGCCGCGACGCTTGCGATCCGGCGTCGGCGCACCAAACACCCCGGCCATGTAGGTCGCGATCGCGCGGATATCGCTTTCCGGGACGCCTGACAGATTGCTGACCACTTGCGCCATTGGTCCCCGTGCAACGCCGTGATCGGGGTGCCAGCCGTCGCGCAGATACGCAAACAACGCATCGGCATCCCACGGGACGGGGGCCGGAGACTGAGCGTTGATCGCATAGGCATGCCAATTGTCGACGTCGCCGCCGGCGAATGGCGCGCTGGCGCGTTCGGCGCCGAGCGCATTGCGCGGCGTGTGACAGGCGCCGCAATGCGCCAAGCCTTCGACCAGATAGGCGCCGCAATTCCATTCCGCGGTTTGCGTCACGTCCGGCTGATAGGTTCCGCGACGTAGAAACAACAACTTCCAGCCGGCGATCGCGGCGCGCTGGTCGAGCGGAAAGGAAAGCTGGTTCTCGCGGGCCGGCGCGTGAACCGACGGCCTGGTCATGAGATAGGCATAGAGCGCCTGATCGTCCGCATCGGTGACATTGGTGAAGTGGTCGTAGGGGAATGTCGGATAGAGATGCTGTCCTTCGCGATTGACACCGGACCGCATGGCGCGACGAAACGCGGCTTCCGACCAACGGCCGATGCCGGTCTCCGCATCCGGCGTAATATTCGATGAAAAGATGACGCCGAACGGTGTCGGCACCGGGAGGCCGCCGGCAAAGGCCTTGCCGGCGCGAACCGTATGACAATCATTGCAATTGCCGATCGCCGCCAGTTCGCGACCGCGTTTGACCAGAGCCGTGTCGAACGATTGCGGCGCGGGCGGCTCGATCGCAGCGATCGCCGGTCGCCAGGCCAGGGCAAAAGCAGCGCCTGCGCCGGCAACCAGAATCCCGGCGATGACGCTTGCGACAATTTGTGGTGACTTCTTCATACGTCTCGGCCCATCTTGGTTATTTTTCTTAGCCGAACTCTGTCTAACACACATCTCCCGTTATTGCTTTGCGGGGCAACGCGTATCACTGCCTGTTGAATTTCCACGCCGATTGGACTGAAAATCTTGATGAAAGGAGAGAATCCGAGTTCAAGCGCCGAACATTCTCGCGGCGCACAATCCGTCAGGCGTTCTGGGGGCCGTCAGTTGCCGCATAAAGGCCGGACGGCGTATGCTGGCAACAAGCAAGAAGAACAAGATCTTCCGGAGGATATCATGCGCCGCCATCCACTCCTCGCTGCCGCTGGCTCGGCGTTCGTCATGCTGATTTCCAGCGCCGCCCTGGCCCAGACGCCTGCGACTGCTCTCACCGGTCTGGTCAGGTCCACGGAGGAACCCGCGATGGAGGGAGTACTGGTCAGCGCCACCAAGGCGGGCTCGACCGTAACTGTCACAGTTGTGACCGGCAAGGATGGCCGCTTCACCTTTCCGGCGGGCAAGTTGACGCCGGGTCGGTATGCCCTGCGCGTGCGCGCGGTCGGCTACGACCTCGACAATCACAAGGCCGTCGAAATCACCGAACAGAACGCCACTTCCCTGGACCTCGAACTGCGCAAGACCGAAGATCTCGCCGCACAATTGTCAAATGGCGAATGGCTGGCGAGCATCCCCGGCACCGATCAGCAAAAGGGCCAGTTGCTCAATTGCGTCGGCTGTCACACGCTCGAACGCATCGTGCGCTCGAAATATGACTCCGAAGCCTTTCTCAATCAAATCCTGCCGCGGATGCAGGGTTATGTGAACCAGAGCATACCGGCGCATCCGCAATTGCGCCGCGCCGAGCGTTTGATGGAGGAGCGCGGCGATCAGCGCGTCCAGGTCTACCGCGCGCTCGCGGACTATCTGAGCACCATCAATCTCAGCAAAGGTTCGCAATGGAGCTACCCGCTCAAGACATTTGCACGTCCGGCCGGCCGGGCGACGCACGTCATCGCTACGGAATACGATTTGCCGCGCGAGACGATCTCGCCGCATGACGTGATCGCGGATGCCGACGGCATCGTTTGGTATTCGAGCTTCGGCGAGCAAAATCTCGGCAGGCTCGACCCCAAGACCGGGAAAGTTACGGAATATCCGATCCCCGAACACAAAGCCGGCTTCCCGACTGGCTTCCTTGGCCTGCGCGACGACAACGCCGGAAATTTGTGGCTGGGCAACATGTATCAGGCAACGATCGTCAAATTCGACTGCAAGGCGGAGTCATTCCAGTTTTGGCCGCTGCCATCAGAGCAGAACATCGACGCCGCGCAGGTCAATATGGTGAGCCCGCGAAGTTCGCATGTCGACGGCAAGGTCTGGACACAGAACAACGGGTTTGCCGGCGTGCACCGCCTCGACGTCGCTACCGGCAAGATCGAAACGTGGGAGCCATTCAAGACTGCTCCCAAGGGAGAACCGCACAATATCTATGACGTGATCCCGGACTCCGAGAATAATGCCTATTTTACCGATTTCCGCCAGCAGCATATCGGACGCATCGATGCATCGACCGGCGAGGTCAAGCTGTTCGAAATTCCCACCGCGCGCTCCGCACCGCGACGCGGCAGCATGGACGCGCAGGACCGGCTGTGGTTCGGCGAGTACCGAGGCGATCGCATTGGAATGTTCGACACCCGGACCGAACAGTTCAAGGAGTGGAAGCTCGGCACGCGCTGGGCGTCACCCTATGATGTCATCCTCGACAAGAACGAGGAGGCCTGGACCGGTTCGATGGTGACGGATCAGGTCACACGCCTGAATACCGGGAGCGGCGAAATGGTGGACTATCTCCTGCCGCGCTCAACCAACATCCGGCGGGTTTTCGTGGACAATACGACGACGCCGGTCACTTTCTGGACCGGCAGCAATCATGGCGCATCAATCGTTAAAGTGGAGCCGCTGGACTGACCGCACACGCAAGCGCCGCGTCCAGTTCGAGGATTGAGGGCAATCCCGGACCGGCGTGCGAATTTGCGTGATCATCGCAAGCCATCGGCGAACTTGAAGCGGCCTCGGGGCTATCGCGTCGCTAACCGGCGGAGCAATATGGTTTTCGAGTGGGGAAATGCCAGCCCGGTGCCGCGGGTGCAGTCGAACTCCCCCGCGAGAACGCGGCTTGTCCGGATCGACACCACCAATAAACCAAAAGATTGGTGCCGTATCTTAGCGAATTCTTAGCGATGATGATGTCCGCTCCTCTCCTTTACCGAAAAGTTCTCTTTGCCGGGTATGATTGAACCGTGCGGACACGGTCCTCACAGCGTCTGCTGCGATTTGAGGTTGCCAAGATGAACCAGTCAAAAACGTTTCTGCGAGATCTGGATGATGCCGTTTCGCGAGGAACGTCCGACAGCTGCGTGCGGGCATTGTGGCATGCAACCGACCTGTTGATCGCCGGCCGATATAGCGACGACGAGATATGGACCTTCGGCGAAGTCATCGGAAGGCTGGCGGATGAGATTGAAGTCGCGGCCCGCGCGCAACTCGCGGAGAAGCTGGCGCGCAACGACGTCGCGCCGGTCAACATCATCCAGAAGCTGGCCTTTGACGATTCGATCGACGTCGCCGGCCCCGTGCTCAGGGAGTCCACGCGGCTTGACGACAACGCGCTGGTCGCCAACGCTAAGACCAAGAGTCAGTCGCATCTGCTGGCGATCTCGCAGCGAAAATCACTCGACGACACGATCACTGACGTGCTCGTGACACGCGGCAATCGGGAGGTTGTGAACTCGGTCGCGAGCAATGACGGCGCGCGCTTTTCGGGTTTCGGTTTCCTGCACATGATCAAACGCGCCGAGGGCGATTCCATTCTTGCCGAGCAACTGGGCCTTCGTAAGGATATCCCGAGGAACCTGTTTCAGCAGCTGATCGCCAAGGCGTCGTCGGACGTGAAAAAACGGCTCGAACACGAGCGGCCGGAGATGATCGACCAGCTTCAGGCCACGGTGACCGACGTCACCGGCGCGCTGCAGTCCAAGCTGGGTCCGGTATCGAGGAGCTATTTTGTCGCGAAACGCGTGGTCTCGACACAGCATCAGCAGGGTAACCTGACTGAGACCAGCATCTATGACTACGCTCGGTCTCACAGGGTCGACGAGGTCACGATCGGCCTCTCGCTGTTGTGCTCGTTGCCCGGCGACGTGATTGAGCGCGCCATCATGGACAGGAACCGCGAAATGGTCCTGGTTTTGACCAAAGCCCTCGGCTTTTCTTGGCCCACCACCATGGCACTTCTTTTCCTTGGCGCAAAAGATCACCGCATCACCGCGCAGGACCTGGGCGATATGGAACGGGAGTTCAACCGACTCAACGTCGAGACATCGCGCAGCGTTCTGAAATTCTATCAGACACGCAAGAGTACCGCGGATTCGCCTCCGAAGCGCACAGCACCGCCGCTTGATGTGCATTAACGCCCAGAATTGGCTGAGAATTCGGCAATGAACGCAATTCCATTCGGCTCAGCCTTACGCAAGCGCTTCGGCACGAATTCCAACGAGCCGAAGTCCGATAAGCCTTTGGATGCGGCCTGGATCGTTCTGGAAGCGGCGAACGATCTCGGCGACCATGCGACCGTCGAAGCATGCCGGCGCGTGATCGATGCGAGCCTCAACGGCGGCCTTGCCTCCCAATCCGATTTGCACGTCGTTTCCGGCTATTTCCGGTAACCAGAGGGCGTTGTTGCGTAGGGAAAGCCGGACTTTGGCGGCTTCCAGCCCTGATTTGCCGAAACCCAAATTGGCAGTAAGTAACCTACCCAAATCAGCGATAGACCTAGCCATGATCGTTGGCCGGCCTCTCGAAAACATGCATTAATCCGACGCGTCCGTCCCAACGACGCCACGCCAGTATCGGACGACCGGATTCGCATGCCTTTTCCTGCCACCGCCTCAAGCCGTCACGCGACATCCGAGACCGCCCCCGACGCAGTTTCCGTGCTGAATTCCGTGTTCGGCCTGCCGGGCTTTCGCGGCGCGCAGGAAGAGATCGTCCGGCATGTCACCAACGGCGGCAATTGCCTGGTGCTGATGCCGACCGGCGGCGGCAAATCGCTGTGCTATCAATTGCCCTCGCTGCTGCGAGAGGGCTGCGGCATCGTGGTCTCGCCGCTGATCGCGCTGATGCGCGACCAGGTCGCGGGGCTGCTCGAGGCCGGGGTCAAGGCCGCGGTCCTCAATTCCACGCTGTCGTGGGATGAGGCCTCCGCGGTCGAGGCGCGGCTATTGGCCGGCGATCTAGATTTACTCTACGTCGCGCCCGAGCGGCTGTTGACGCCACGCTGCCTCGCTCTGCTTGAGCGCGCGCCGATCGCTCTGTTCGCGATCGACGAGGCGCATTGCGTGTCGCAATGGGGACACGACTTCCGTCCGGAATATATCGGCCTTTCCGTGATATCCGAGCGTTTTCCGGACGTGCCGCGCATCGCGCTGACCGCCACCGCCGACGAACTGACCCGGAAGGAGATCGTCGACCGGCTCGGGCTTGGCGGCGCGCCGAGCTTTGTCGCGAGTTTCGACCGCCCAAATATCAAATACGAGATCGTCGACAAGCAGAACGCGCAGAGCCAGCTCAAAGCCTTCATCGCCGAGCACCATGCCGGTGACGCCGGCATCGTCTACTGCCTGTCACGTGCCAAGGTCGAAGACACCGCCGAAGCGCTGACCAAGGCCGGCATCACCGCGCTGCCCTATCACGCCGGCCTCGACGCCAGCGTGCGCGCCCGCAACCAGGACCGCTTCATCAACGAGGACGGCGTCGTAATCGTCGCAACGATCGCGTTCGGCATGGGCATCGATAAGCCCGACGTGCGCTTTGTCGCACATCTCGACCTGCCGAAAAGCATCGAAGCCTATTATCAGGAGACCGGACGCGCCGGGCGCGACGGCAAACCGTCCAGCGCCTGGATGGCCTATGGCCTGTCCGATATCGTGCAGCAACGGCGCATGATCGAGGAATCCTCCGGCGCGGAAGCGTTCAAGCGCGTGTCGATCGGCAAGCTCGACGCGCTGGTCGGCCTGGCCGAAACCACGCATTGCCGCCGCATCCGCCTGCTCGGATATTTCGGCGAAGCCCTGAACGCCGCTAAATGCGGCAATTGCGACAATTGCCTGTCGCCACCGAAAGTTCGCGATGGCAAGGTCATCGCGCAGAAGCTCTTGTCCTGCGCCTACCGCACCGGGCAGCGTTTTGGCGCGATGCATCTGATCGATGTGCTCGTCGGCCGCCTGACCGACCGCGTCAAGCAGTTCGGCCATGACAAGCTTTCGGTGTTCGGCATCGGCGCCGAACTCAATGAAAAACAGTGGCGCGCAGCCCTGCGCCAGCTGGTGGCATTGGGCCATCTCAAGCCCGACAGCGAAGCCTTCGGTGCATTGAAGCTGACCGACAGCGCCCGCGGCGTACTGACAGGCGAAACTGAGGTAATGCTGCGCGAAGAGGTCCCCGGCGCCCGCGTCCGCGCCACCAGAACCAAATCAAGGCGCGGCAATATTGCGCCCGAGATCGCCGGCCAGGCGAGAGCCGGCAACCCCACCCTCATCAGCGCTCTGCGGGCATGGCGTTCCGAAGTCGCGCGCACGCGCGGCGTGCCGGCCTATGTGGTGCTGCACGATGCAACGATAGATGGCATCGCGGCGTCGCGGCCAACCACCCACGATCAACTCCGCGGCATTCCCGGCATCGGAGACAAGAAGCTCGAACATTACGGCGACGAACTGATCGCGCTGGTGAAGGCAAACCGCACCGAGGCGTGATCGGCGCCGGGCCGATCGGCTCATCGCGCCGAGCGCCCTCGCTGCTGCGCAGCGAGGCGCTCAAACATCCGGCTGGCAACGTGCCCGCGATGCTGTAAGCTTGCCTGCGGATTGGCGGGTTGACCGCCGCCCGGCCGCCACGCCGCACAAAACCGGTCACCAGACCGCAACAAAAGCCTGTTTCGGAGGAACTTCCCATGTCAGCTCCCACCAGCCGCATCTTGCTCAATCGCCGCACGCTTCTGCGCGCGGGCGCCGGCATGGCCGGAATTCTCGCCACCGGCCGCGCACCGGTATTCGCGCAGACCCAGCCGAAAAAGCTTGTATTCGCGCATATCAATGCGATCCCCGAATTGGCCGCAGTCGCGTTTGACTGGATGGCGAAGGAAGTAAACGCGCAATCAAAAGGCGCGCTTGAGATGCAGTTCTTCGGCAAGACCCTGATCCCGCAGGAGCTGGAGATCATGAACGCGGTCAAGTCCGGCAGCATCGCGATGGGCAGCCCGGCGGGCGCCGCCGCAACCGTGTTCCCGGAAATGGGCGCGCTGCTGGTGCCGTATCTGGTGAAGGATTATGGCTCGGCCTACGGCATGCTGAACGGACGGATCGGCGACAAGATCGGCAAGCAGATCGAGGACAACTACAAGCTCAAGGTACTGTGCTATTTCGACTACGGCTTCCGCCATTTCTGGACTTCGAAGAAGCCGATCGTCGAGCCGAAGGACCTGCGGGGCCTGAAAATCCGCGTGCAGCAGGCCAAGATATTCGGCGACACCATCAACGGGCTCGGCGGCAGCGCCGTGCCGATGGCGTATGGCGAGGTTGTTACCGCCGCCAAGCAGGGCGTGATCGACGGCGGCGACCTGCCTGTTGTCAACATGAAGGCGCTGAAGATCTACGAGGTGTCGAAATATGCCTCGCTCACCTATCATAATTACGGCCCGACCAACGCGGTGATGAATCTCGATATCTGGAACGGGCTGTCGCCCGAGCAGCAGAAGCTGATGATGGACCTGTCGCGCGCGGCCCAGGAGAAGATCCGCGAGGCGACCGAGTCGGTCGACAATTTCGCGAAAGCCAAATCGGAGCTGGAGCCGCTCGGCATGACCGTCGTGGAAGCCAAGGTCGACGAATTCCGCAAGGTCGCGCAGCAAAAGATCTGGCCAGCCTACAAGAGCCAGTACGGCGCGCTGTGGGACGAGATCGAAGGCTTCAAGGCCTGAACAAAAGACGGTGCCGGAATTCGATCTCAGGCCCCCTCGCTCACCTTATCTCGCTTCCGGAATTCCATCACGTATGCTGCGTCTCCTCTCAGCCGCCCCGAAAATCACGGTCACGGCGCTGATCGTTCTCGCCATCGTCAACCTGCTGGTCGGCGTGATCCTGCGCTACTTCGTCGGCGCCATCACCGACTGGCTGGACGTCGATCCCGTGCCGTTCACCTGGGTTGAGGAAGTGGGCGAGCTGTCGCTGGCATGGCTGACGCTGATCGGCGCTGCGATCGGCATCCAGTCGCGCTCGCACTTCACGCTTGCGGTGTTCGTGCATCGGCTGCCGCTGGCCGCGCAACTCTGGATCCACCGCTTCAATCACGCGTTGATCGCGGGCGTCGGGCTGCTCGCCGCTTGGTATGGCTTCAAGCTCTGCCTGCTCAATCGCACGCTGACGACGCCCGGTCTCGAAATCAACCTCGCCTGGCTCTACGCGTCATCGGTGGTCGGCGGCATCCTGATTGCCGTCTACGGGTTTGCGATGATGATGTCTCCGCTGCCGCAAGGCGAGCCCCAGCACTGACCGGAACTATTCATGCTGCTTGCGATCGTCGCCATCATCTTCGTTGCACTGATTCTGCTCTCGATGCCGATCGTATTCGCGCTCGGCGTCGCCGGCATCGCGGGGCTGTGGATCGGCGGCTACCCGTTGCAGCAGCTTTCATCCGCGCTGGTGTCGGGCTCGCAGAGCTGGGTGCTGCTTGCCATTCCGGCCTTCGTGTTCGCTGGCAATCTGATGGAGCGCTGCGGCATGAGCCACGCCCTGGTAGAGCTGGCGCGCGCACTGATCGGCTGGGTCAAGGGCGGGCTTGGCATGTCGGTAATCGTGGTCGCCTATTTCTTCTCCGACATCTGCGGTTCGAAGATGGCGGAAGTCTCCGCGCTCGGCTCCGCGCTGATGCCGCCGCTGACCAAGGCGGGCTACGACCGGCGCGACTCGGCCTCGCTGATCGCCGCCGGCACCGCGATGGGCATGCTGGTGCCGCCGGCCATCTTCATGATCGTGATCGCTCAGGTCACCAACACCTCGGCGGTAGCGCTGTTCGTCGCGGGCTTCGTTCCGGCCATCGTCATCATGCTGTGCCTGATGGCGGTGGTTTACGTCCGGGCGCGCCAGAACGACTGGCCGGTCGATTCCAGACCGAGCCTGAAGCGGCTCGGTCACGCCGCGCTGCATGCCGCGGTGCCGATGGTGGTGCCGTTCGTGATCCTCGCTGGCTTCATCCTCGGCATCATCACCGCGACCGAGGCCGGCGCCGTGGTCGCAGGCTACGCCTTCCTCGCCGCCAAGCTCTACTACCGCAATGTCTCGTGGCGCGAGATGGGCAGGATCGCCTATGACAGCGCGATCCTGACCGCGGCGGTGGTGTTCCTGCTCGCGGTCGCCTCGGTCTATCAATATCTGATGGGCGTCAGCGGCGTGCCGCAACTGCTGGGCCAGTTGCTCGCACCGTTAAAGACGCATCCATGGCTGTTCCTGATCGGAACCGCCGCGATGAGTTGCCTGTTCGGCATGGTGCTAGAAGGCCTGCCCGCTGCGGTCGTGCTGATCCCCGTGGTGTTTCCCATCTCCGAGGCGATGGGCATCGATCCAATCCATTTCAACATCGTGACCACGGCAGCCGTCGGCATCGGCCTGTTCCTGCCGCCGATGGGCGTCGGGTTATTGATGGCGTTGCGCTTCGCCAGACTTGGCGTCGGCGAGCACTTCCACACCTATGTGCCGTACATGCTGGCGCTGTTCGCGGGACTTTTGCTGATCATCTGCATCCCCGAGATCAGCCTGACCTTGCCGAGGCTGGCGGGGTTGATCAAGTGATGCGAAGCCCTACCGCTCGGTAAAGGCGACGTCCAACGAATTGAACACAGGCTTGAACATATATCGAATGATCGATTTCGAACCGGTTTGGATGTGGGCTTGCAAGACCATTCCCGGCGCGATCGGATAGCTCGTGGCGCCGGAGCTCACATGATCCTGCAGCAGGCGAACGGTTGCCTTGTAATAGGGCTCGGCATTGTTCTGCCCCGGCGCGGCTTGACCGGGCGGCGGGTTGAACGTCGTCGCCGACACGAATTCGACCTTGCCGCGAACCGAACCGAATATCGCACTGTCAAACGTCAGCAGCCGAATGTCCGCATCCGCATCCGGATGAATGTGTCCGGAGTCCTTGGGATCGATTCGCACCTCGGCCACCAACTCGCGGGCCGTGGGCACGATCCGGGCCACCGGGTCCCCGGCCTTGACGACCTCCCCGATCGATTTCGGCGATAGCTCCTGCACAATGCCGTCCGATGGCGCGCGAACCAGCAGCCGATCGGAGCGGTCTGCAAGCTTGATCAGTTGCTGTTCGGTCTCCGCCAGATCGGAGGCCGCCTTCACCCTTTCCTCGCTCAGCTTCTGCCCGGCCTTGGCATCGGCTTCCGCCAGGCTGCTTTCCGCTTCGATGACGGCATCTCTCGCCGAAGCGAGCTTGCCTTCAAAATTCGGGATTTCACCTTCGGCACGTTGCAACACGTATTTCGCTTCGAGCCAGCTCTTGCGAGCGCCAAGGCCCGCCTTTTGAAGGCCGTCTTGCAGCGCCACCAGTTCCTGCTGAACCTCGACCTGCGCGCGCGCCGATTCCAGGCCTGAATTCAGCGTTGCGATTTCGCTGCGCTTCTGGGCGGCCTTGGCTTCAAGTGTCGCACGCTCCTGCCGTCGCTGGATAACGGAGCTGACGTACAATTTCTCCTGTTGCGCAGCCAGGTCTGGGAAGCCCTTCGCCAGCCATCCGAAGTCGGGAATTTCGTCACGGCTTTGCGCCTCAATGCGGATCAGCTGAAGCTTCAGGTTCGCACGCCTTGCCTCGAATTGATCGCGCTCACTGGTTGCCGCCTCCGGGCGCAACCTGATCAGAGGTTGCTGGGCCGCGACCGTCATGCCTTCATGAACGAAAATCTCGGCGACGATGCCGCCCTCCAGATGCTGGACGTTCTGCACCTGGCCGCGCGGAATGATCTGGCCCTGTGCGACGGTCACTTCGCGAACCTGCGTCACGGAACCCCAGACAATTGCGGCGATAACGAAGCCGGAGGCCGTCAACAGCGTCGCAGCCAGCAATCGCGGCGGCCGGCCATCTTCCAACACCAGGGGTCGGGTAAGCCGCCGCGCGATTTCCGCTCGCCTGGTAAGTAGGACCGACAAGGATTTCAGAGCTCCGATGGGGCACAAAACGACATCCCGAATGATACGCCCTCCGCATTAAGAAGACGTATTTCCAGGCCGGCAGATCATTTCAGGCCGCGGCCGATATTCGCTCCAGCACTTTTTCCGGCGGACCATCCAACGCGACTTGTCCGTCCCTGAGCACGATCACCCGATCGGCCAGCCGCATGTGGCTCGGACGGAACGTCGTGAACACGACGGTCGCGCGCCCCTTGAGCGCGGAAAACTTGTTCAGCAGATGCAGCTCCGACAAGGTGTCGAGGGAAGCCGCTGGATTGTCCAACAGGAAGATGGGGGCATCCTTGATGAAACAACGCGCGAGCGCCATGCGCTGCTTCAACGCATCGGGGAGGCTCTCGAAATCCGCCGCCGTGAGTCGCTTGTCGATCCCGCCGGACATCAGACGCTCCTCGCGGTCGAGCCCCATCTCCGTTAGCGCCCGCATCACATCGGCGTCAGTCGCATCCGGGCGGGAAAGACGGATATTCTGAGCCAGGCTGCCATAGAAGAAGTTTGCCGTCTCCGGCAAGAATGCCATCTGCGAACGCCATTCAGCGGGATCGGTCTGGCGCAAATCCATATCGTCCACCAGCACGGCGCCGAAGGCCGGGGGATATAGGCCCGCCATGATCCGAAGCAGCGTTGTCTTGCCGACGCCGCTCGCGCCCGTGATCGCAACCATCTCGCCGGGTTTGATCTCAAGCTGGATATTGCGCAGGACCGCCTCCGGGCGCTGGGCGTAGCGAAACGCAAGCCGCTGCGTCGAGATCTTACCCTTGAAATGGCGAAAAAATGATCTTTGTGCGTGAGCGTCTCTCTCGCTCCGTATCTTCACAAGCCTGTCGATCTGTTTGAACGTCTGTATCGCCTGCTCGATCCGAGGCAGCGAAAGATAGGTCGATTGAACGGGCGCAAGCACGCGCCAAACCAATGCCATGGTCCCGATCAGCGCGCCCGAAGTCATCGAGCCGTTGCTGACATGAAGGGCGCCAAGACCGAGCGTCGCAATGCCGGATACGCTGACCAGCATCTCGCCCAAATATTGCTGGATGTTGTTGAATCTGCGGGCGCGATGGCTCAAGCGGGAGATCAGGCCCGACAGGTATTGATGGCGCGTGATCCAGATTTCCTCGGCGCTGATGGCGCGGATTGCGCGGCGCTTGCTGAAAATCTCCTGCAACAAAAGATGCCGGCGCTGCTTCGCGGAGCTGATTTCGCGAGCGTAGCTGCGTGTCATGGGAATTGTTATCGCGGCAAGCGCGGCATAAATGGCGATGAGCGAAACAGGCACCCAAACCAGATGACCGCCCCAGATCGCGATGGCGATGATGAAAATGAAGATGAAGGGAATGTCGACAAGCGACGACGCCAAGGTTCCGGTAAAGAAGTCGCGCATGCTTTCGAACTGCTTTAGCCGCGAGACCTGGGTGCCGATCGGAGCCGATTCGATCATGGAGACCGGCATGTTGAGAATGACTTCGAACGACCTCATGCTGATCAACGAATCAATTCTCGCGCCGAAATAGGCCATCGTGCGTGCTCGAATGCTTCGCAGCGCCAGGTTTGTGGCAATTACAATGCCGGCGCCAACAGCCAGCATGATCACCGTATTGGTGGATCTCGTGCCAATTCCGATGTCGTAGACGAAAATGACAAAAATCGGCAGTGTAAGCGCGGCGATATTTCCGAGAAAGCTGAATGCCAGCATGGCAATGATCGCCGGCTTGAACCGCTTGATTGCCGAAAGCAGCCAGGATTTCCCGTCGTCGGGAAGCTGTTCCTTGCCGGGCTGATCCCAAACATAGAACACGGAGCCCAGCCGGTTCGTCGGTTTAAGCCGCTCCCAGGATGCCGAACTTCCGTCGAACGCCAGTAATGCGCCGTCTGCCCCCCGTTCGACGATAAGCATGACATCGGAACCGTTGCGGGAAAACAGGCATGGCATCGCCGCGTCAGGTATTTCCGATTGCTTGACCGATCGCTGCGTGGTTCCGAAACCCAGCAGGGTAAGAACAAGACACAGGGCCTCGATATTTTCAATTCGATCGAAGTGCGGCAGGGCTTCGCGGATTCGCCGGGCTTCTCCCGCCCAGCCAAACAGCGCAAGGGTGGGAGCCAGACACGCTTCGGCAGGTGTCTTGGGCTGAACGATCTCATTGATGTCGACGACGAGCGGAGTCTCCCCGGGCGACAATTGGCCATCCGGCGTTCCGGCAAATTCTTCGGCAATGCGGGCGAGGCTTGCGTGAACCGGATTTTCCGGTCTTGCCGGGCTCGTACCAGGGCCTTTGTCAGCTAGATCGGAGCCAACGCTACCATGCATCGTCATGATGCCGCTCTCACGGAATTGTCTGACGCGGGAATCGACCAGGTGGCGCGACCGTCTTGAACGATCATCAGGCGATCGCACAGGGCCAGCAGGGAAGGGCGGTGTGTCACGACGATGACGGTCAAATGCCCGCGCAGCGTTTCGAGAGCGCGTATCAACGCGGGCTCGGCGATTGCGTCGAGGACCATGTTGGCGTCATCCAGGACGAGCACACGCGGCCTATTCGTCAGAGCACGAACGATGTTGACCTGTTGAGCGATCGACGTCGGCAGATCGTCGCCAATCCCCCGGCCGAGCACCGTTTCATACCCGTCCGGAAGCAGATTGATCGTTGTTTCCAGACCCAGCAGCTGCGACATCTTGCGCGCGAAATCGCGCTTCTCAGGGCTGAATACCGTGAGATTCTCCATGATGGTGCCGGAGAACAGCACCGGGGCCGCTCCGACATAGGCGATGCAGGGCCGCATGGCCCGAAAGTTCGGTTCCATAGTGGAGACGCCACCAATCGTGACGCGGCCGGAGGCGGGTTCGATGTCTCCCTGGATCAGCTTCAACAGCGTGGTTCGGCCGGAGCCATCATTGCCTTTGATGCCGGTGATCGTCCCCGCCTTGATCGACAGATCGACGACGCAAGAGGCGAGAACAGCCGCCGCATCGTATTTGAACGTGACTTTTTCAAACTGAATATCGCCGAGGCCGTTCGCCAGACCCGCGCTGGCTGGAGCGGGTTCGACTGAGGGCAGATCAAGCAGCAACCGAACCTCGGCACGGCGATGATCGACGCTTTCCTTCTCCGTCCACAGAGAGATCGCGCGCAGAAGAGGCTGGAGAATCTGGCCCGACAGCATCGTACAACACGCCAAAGCACCCATTGTCAGGTGATCGTTGATCACTTGGGCACCGCCTATCGCGACCACGATAAGTTGCGAGACGCTGCCATAAAGCATCGCCGATGTCTGGTTGGCCTGGCCGGTCAATATGGATGCCATCGTGGTTTCGGCGACAGCCTGCTGCAGTCGCTCGAAGCGACGCTGCATCTGCGGCTCCATCGCCATGACCTTGACGGTGTGTATCCCGGCGAGGACTTCGGCGATGAAGTCATACTTGCGATTGTCCTGCGCCGTGCGTGAATCGAGTATCTTCCGAAATTTGCGCGAACGGCCAACCGCAAGAACGGCGAAGATGAAAAACAGGATCGCCGGAACGAGTACCATCGCACCACCGACGACGGTCAGCACGACAAGCGCGATGGCGACAAACGGAAGATCGATCGCAACCAATCGTGCCTGACCGCTGTGATAGTCGGCTAATGCCGCCGCCGCCGCGTAACGGCTGATGTTCACCGCGGCAGGATCGCGTTCGAATGCGCCGTTGGGAGCTCGAAGGAAGCGCGATACCCCTTCGTTCTCCAGTTTCTCGGCGAACTGCGTCGCATGCCAGGACAGGAGCGCCGATCTTGAGGTCTTCAATACATAATCAATGGCGATTGCAAAGGTGAGGCCCAAAAAAAGATACGCGAGTGTCGCCAGGGAATGGTTCGGAATGACCCGATCGTAAACCTGCATGATCGATAGCGGCAGCGCCAAAGTCAGTAGATTTACGGAGAAGGATGCAAATTTGACTGCGATGGGGACCGATGGCTCGCGAACGAATTCATCATCGCTGATCGATACGAAGCTTATCCGCTTACCGCGTGACGAATCGTTGGCCCTGCGCGTTGAACGCCGCGGGCCAGAACTCGAGGAAAAAACGCGTGAAAACTTTTCAAGCAACACAACAGGCACGCCGCGGAGACGTTAAGTACCCGATCACTATTAATGCGATGCGTTAGCGTCGCGTTAAATCAAGCTGAGTGTCGCGCAGGCCGATCGGCATCAAGCGCATTTAGCATCCGGTTAAGAGAGCGCCCCGGTGTCTCCGAGATCGCTTCGGATGGATTTAACATGTCTGCTGTTACATGGACGCCGACTGTCGTCGCAGTTTGATTATCTCACAGACGGCTATGCGGGTGCGAGATGTCCGACAACGATGTTTTGGTGGAACTGCTGGCTCGCCCGGAGACCGGGACGAGCCGGAAGCCGCAAAACACCGCGCGACTCGAGACTGGCAATGGTGGCGACACCAGCGGCTACGATCTCACCAATCCCAACCTCCACCACGGTGTCGACGATGTTTACCGCCCGGTTCCATCGTCGGAACAGCTGAGATCAAGCGCACCGACTGACGGCGCAGCTTCCGCGATGATCACCGAGGACTTCCAACCTCTGGTCGGCGACCAGGGGCCGATCGCAGAGCCCGTCACAGACCAGAGCTCTCACGAAGACCCGACGTCCTCGCTCGATATCTCCAATCACGTCGCAGCCAGCGCGGCCGGTGATGTCCTGACTGTTTCAGGATCGTTGTCCTCAGGCCCCGGCATCGATGCCCATACCGATATCATCCCAGCCGCGCCGACCAACGAAGACTTCGGCAACCACCCCGTCACGACGGCGACCAACACCCAGGGCGTGACAGTCAGCGACAGCTTGGTTCTTCAGGTCATCGACCATGCGCCGGCGATCGCCTCCGACGGCGGCGGCGCCACGGCCTCCGTCAACGTCGCCGAGAACGCGACAGCGGTCACCACCGTCACCGCGACCGATGCGGACCTCGGCTCGACGCTGACTTACTCGATCGTCGGCGGCGCCGATGCCGCCAAGTTCGCGATTAACGCGTCGACAGGTGCGCTGTCTTTCGTCTCTGCTCCGGACTATGAACATCCGACCGATGCCGGCGGCAATAATGTCTACGACGTCACCGTCCAGGTCTCCGACGGCACCCTGACCGACACCCAGGCCATCGCCGTCAGCGTCACCAACGTCAACGACAATGCGCCGGTGATCACATCCGACGGTGCCGGCGCCACGACATCTCTCAGCGTCGCCGAGAACAGTACCGCGGTGACCGTGGTCGCGGCCGCCGATCTCGATGCCGGATCGACGCTCACTTACTCGATCGTCGGCGGCACCGACGCATCGCATTTCACGATCGATTCCTCGACCGGGACCTTGTCGTTCGTCTCCGCACCGGACTATGAGAATCCAACCGACGCCGGCGGCAACAATGTCTACGATGTCACCGTCCAGGTCTCCGACGGAACCCAGACCGATACCCAGGCTATCGCCGTCAACGTCACCAACCTCAACGACAATGCGCCCGTAATCACATCCGACGGCGTTGGTGCTGCTGCATCCGTCAACGTCACCGAGAACAGCACGGCCGTGACGACGGTCACGGCCGCCGATCTCGATGCCGGATCGACGCTCACCTACTCGATCGTCGGCGGTGCCGATGCTTCGCATTTCACCATCGACGCCTCGACCGGCGCCTTATCGTTCGTCTCAGCTCCGGACCATGAACATCCGACCGACGCCGGCGGCAACAACGTCTACGATGTCACCGTCCAGGTCTCCGACGGCACCCTGACCGACACCCAGGCCATCGCGGTCAGCGTCACCAACCTCAACGACAATCCGCCGGTGATCACCACCGACGGCGCCGGCGCCACGGCGGCCGTCAATGTCGCCGAAAACGCGACCGCGGTCACCACAGTGATCGCGACCGACGCCGACTCCGGATCAACACTCACTTACTCCATCGTTGGCGGCGCGGATGCTTCGCATTTCAATATCGATTCCTCGACTGGCGCCTTGTCGTTCGTTTCTGCGCCGGACCATGAACATCCGGCCGACGTCGGCGGCAACAATGTCTATGATGTCACCGTTCAGGTCTCCGACGGCACCCTGACCGACACCCAGGCCATCGCGGTCAGCGTCACCAACCTCAACGACAATGCGCCGGTGATCACATCCGACGGTGCCGGCGCCACGGCATCCGTTAATGTCGCCGAAAACGCGACAGTGGTCACCACCGTCACCGCGACCGATGCGGACCTCGGCTCGACGCTGACTTACTCGATCGTCGGCGGCGCCGACGCCGCGAAATTCAGCGTCGACAGTAGCACCGGGACCCTGTCGTTCATCTCAGCTCCGGACTATGAACATCCGACCGACGTCGGCGGCAACAATGTCTACGATGTCACCGTCCAGGTCTCCGACGGAACCCTGACCGAAACCCAGGCCATCGCCGTCAGCGTCACCAACCTCAACGACAATGCGCCGGTGATCACATCCGACGGCGCGGGCGCCACCGCCTCCGTCAACGTCGCCGAAAACGCGACGACCGTCACGACCGTGACGGCTACCGATGCCGATGCTGGATCGACACTCACCTACTCCATCGTCGGCGGAGCCGATGCCGCCAAATTCACCGTCAATTCGTCGACCGGCGCATTGTCTTTCGTGTCAGCTCCGGACTATGAACATCCGACCGACGCCGGCGGCAACAATGTCTATGATGTCACCGTCCAGGTCTCCGACGGCACCTTGACCGACACCCAGGCCATCGCCGTCAGCGTCACCAACATCAACGAAGATGCGCCGGTGATCACATCGAACGGCGCCGGCGCCAGTGCCAATGTGTCGATTGCGGAGAACGCGGCTGCGGTCACCACGGTGACGGCTACCGATGCCGACTCCGGCTCAACGCTCACTTACTCCATCGTCGGCGGGGCGGATGCCGCGAAATTCACTGTCAACAGCAGCACCGGGGCGTTATCGTTCGTCTCGGCTCCCGACTACGAAAACCCGACCGACGTCGGCGGCAACAATGTCTATGATGTCACCGTCCAGGTCTCCGACGGTACCCTGACCGATACCCAGGCCATCGCCGTCAGCGTCACCAATGTCAACGACAATGCCCCGGTGATCACCTCGAACGGGTCCGGCGCCGGCGCCGCCGTCAACATTGCCGAGAACACGACCGCGGTGACCACGATCACCGCCACCGACGCCGATGCCGGATCGACGCTGACTTACTCGATCGTCGGTGGAGCGGATGCCGCCAAGTTCACCGTCAACGCATCGACCGGCGCGCTGTCTTTTGTTTCCGCGCCGGATTACGAAAATCCCACCGATGCCGGCGGAAACAACGTCTACGATGTTACCGTTCAGGCCTCCGACGGCACCCTGACCGACACCCAGGCCATCGCCGTCAGCGTCACCAACGTCAACGACAATGCCCCGGTGATCACGTCGAATGGCGCCGGTGCTACCGCGTCCGTCAGCGTCGCCGAGAACAGCACGGCCGTGACGACGGTCACGGCCACCGATCTCGATGCCGGATCGACGCTCACCTACTCGATCGTTGGCGGAGCCGATGCCGCCAAATTCACGATCAACAGCAGCACCGGCGCCCTCTCCTTTGTCTCCGCCCCCGACTACGAGAACCCGACCGACGTCGGTGGCAACAATGTCTACGACGTCACCGTGAAGGTCTCCGACGGAACTTTGACCAACACCCAGGCCATCGCCGTCAGCGTCACCAACGTCAACGACAATGCCCCGGTGATCACGTCGAATGGCGCCGGCGCCACTACCTCCATTACCGTTGCCGAGAACGTCAGCGCGGTCACCACCGTCACTGCGACCGACGCCGATGCCGGATCAACGCTGACTTACTCGATCGCCGGCGGGGCCGACGCCGCCAAATTCACCGTCAACAGCAGTACCGGGGCCTTGTCGTTCGTCTCAGGTCCCGACTACGAATATCCGACCGACGCCGGCGGCAACAATGTCTACGACGTCATCGTTCAGGCCTCCGACGGCAGCCTGACCGACACCCAGGCCATCGCCATCACCGTCACCGACGTTGCCGAGCACGTTCAGCTCGCCGATGGCGGCGTGACGTTCACCGATACCGGCGTGACCGAGCTCTCGGTGACCGGTGGTTCTGGCGATGACATCATCACGGGCAGCGCCGGCGATGATCATCTTTATGGCGGCGCCGGCAACGACCATATTTACGGCCTGGCCGGCAATGACTTCATTGCGGGAGGCGCCGGCGCCGACACCCTCGACGGCGGGACCGGAACCGACATGGTCGACTACTCGGCCTCCTCGGCCGGCGTGACCGTCAACCTCGCCAATGCGGGCGCGCAGAGCGGCGGCGACGCCGCCGGCGACATTCTCTCCAATTTCGAGAATCTCACCGGCTCGGCCTATGCCGACATGCTCACGGGCGACGCCAATGCCAACGTCATCTCCGGTGGAGCCGGCAACGACACCCTCGCCGGCGGCGCCGGGGCCGACACGCTGGACGGCGGGACCGGAACCGACACCGTCGACTATTCCGCGTCGTCTGCCGCGGTAACCGTGAATCTCGCCAATGCGGGCGCGCAGAGCGGCGGCGACGCCGCGGGCGATATTCTTTCCAACTTCGAGAACGTCACCGGTTCGGCCTATAATGACACGCTCACCGGTGACGCCAACGCCAATGCGATCTCGGGTGGTGCCGGGAACGACACCATCGCGGGCGGCGCCGGCGCGGATACGCTTGACGGCGGCACCGGCACTGACACCGTCGATTATTCTGCCTCGTCGGCCGGGGTGACCGTCAACCTCGCCAACACCGGCGCGCAGAGCGGCGGCGATGCCGCCGGCGACATTCTCTCCAATTTCGAGAATCTCACCGGCTCGGCCTATGCCGACATACTCACCGGCGATGCCAATGCCAATGCGATCGCTGGCGGCGCCGGCGACGACGCGCTCGTCGGCGACTCCGGCGCGACAAATCTGATCGTCGACGGCAGTTTCGAGAACCCGGTCGTCGGCGCCGGATCCAACCAGCTTTTCAGCGCCGTTACCGGCTGGACCGCCGAAACCGGCCAGATCCAGATCAAAGGTGCGGGCTATGGCGGCCAGTATGCCGATGAGGGATCCCAATTCGCCGATCTCGATGCGGACACCGGAATCGATTCGTTCCACCAGGATATCCAGACCACGAGCGGACAGTCCTATCAGCTCAGCTTCGATGTCGCGGGTCGCAGCGGCTATGCCGCCACCACCCAGACCGTCAATGTCTACTGGAACGGCGCGCTGATCGATTCATTCGACCCGAGCAGCAGCTCTTACCAGACCCACACCTATTCCGTGGTCGGCACCGGCGGTCTCGACCGGCTGACCTTCGCCGAGTCGGGTGCCGAAAATGACACGATCGGTGCAGCACTCGACAACGTCACCCTGGTTGCGGCCAGCAGCGACACGCTCGATGGCGGCTCCGGCAACGACACCCTGATCGGCGGAGCCGGAGCCGATATTTTGATCGGCGGCGCCGGAATCGACACCGCCGACTACTCGACCAGCGCCAACAGCGTGACGGTCAATCTTGCGACCAACGTCAATACGGGTGGCGATGCGCAAGGGGACACCCTCACCGGCATCGAGAACCTCAGCGGCTCGGCCAATGCGGACGTGCTGACCGGCGACGTCAACGCCAACGTCATCGCAGGCGGAGCCGGCAACGACATCATCGTGGGAGGTGCCGGCGCCGACACGCTCGACGGCGGGACCGGAACCGACACTGTCGATTATTCCGCCTCCTCTGCCGCGGTGACCGTGAATCTCGTCAACGCGGGCGCGCAAAGCGGCGGCGACGCCGCCGGCGATATCCTTGCCAATTTCGAGAACATCACCGGCTCGGCTTACAACGATACGCTGACCGGCGACGCCAACGCGAATTCGATCACCGGCGGCGCCGGCAATGACACAATCGCGGGTGGCGCAGGCGCCGATACGCTCGATGGCGGGACCGGAACCGACACGGTCGACTACTCGGCCTCGTCCGCCGCGGTCACTGTCAACCTCGCCAACGCGGGCGCGCAGAGCGGCGGCGATGCCGCTGGCGACATTCTCTCAAATTTCGAGAACATCACCGGCTCGGCGTACAATGATACGCTGACCGGCGACGCCAACGCCAACGTCATCTCCGGCGCCGCCGGCAATGACACCATCGCCGGTGGCGCCGGCGCGGACACCCTCGACGGTGGGACCGGGACGGACACCGTCGATTATTCCGCCTCCTCAGCCGCGGTGACCGTCAATCTCACCAATGCGGGCGCGCAGAGCGGCGGCGATGCCGCCGGCGATATCCTTTCCAATTTCGAGAACATCACCGGCTCGGCCTACAACGACACGCTGACCGGCGACGCCAACGCCAACGTCATCGCAGGCGGTGGCGGCAACGATGTCATCGCCGGCGGCGCCGGCGCGGACACCCTCGATGGTGGCGTCGGGACCGACACCGTGGATTATTCCGCATCGTCCGCCGGCGTCACCGTCAGCCTCGCCAATGCCGGCGCGCAGAGCGGCGGCGACGCTGCCGGCGATATCCTCTCCAATTTCGAAAACATCACCGGCTCGGCCTACGCCGACAAGCTCACCGGCGACGCCAACGCCAACGTGATCTCGGGCGGCGCCGGTAACGACACCATCGCAGGCGGCGCGGGCGCCGATATCCTCGACGGCGGCGCCGGGACCGACTTGATCGACTATTCCGCGTCGTCGGCCGCGGTGACCGTCAACCTGACCAACGCCGGCGCCCAGAGCGGCGGCGATGCGGCTGGCGATATCCTATCCAATTTCGAGAACATTACCGGCTCGGCCTACAATGACACCATCAGCGGCGACGCCAACGCCAACGTGGTCGTTGGTGGCGCAGGCGCCGACACCCTCGATGGCGGCGCTGGCAACGACACCGTGGATTATTCCGCGTCGTCCGCGGGCGTCACCGTCAATCTCACCAACGCCGGCGCGCAGAGCGGCGGCGACGCGGCCGGCGATATCCTCTCCAATTTCGAGAACATCACCGGCTCGGCCTACAACGACGTCCTCACCGGCGATGCCAACGCCAACATCATCTCAGGCGGCGCGGGGAATGACACGGTTGCGGGCGGCGCCGGCGCAGACACCCTTGATGGCGGCGCCGGAACCGACACCGTCGATTACTCGACCTCTTCAGCCGGCGTGACCGTCAACCTGACCAACGCCGGCGTGCAGAGCGGCGGCGACGCCGCCGGCGATATCCTCTCCAACTTCGAGAATATCACCGGGTCGGCCAACAATGACGTCCTCACCGGCGACGGCAACGCCAACGTCATCACCGGCGGCGTCGGCAACGACACCATCGCGGGCGGCGCCGGCAACGACACCATTGCGGGCGGCGCCGGGGCCGACACGCTCGACGGCGGCAGCGGTGCCGACACGCTGGACTATTCCGCCTCGACCGCGAGCCTGATCGCCAATCTCGCCACCAATTCGGTGAGCGGCGGCGATGCGACCGGCGATGTCATTTCCAACTTCGAGAACATCACCGGCAGCGCAAGCGCGGCCTGGAATAATATCGTCGGCAACATGTCGGCCAATACGCTGGTCGGCGGCAGCGGCAGCGACGTGCTGCTGGGCGCGCAGGACGTCGTCAACGACGGCTTCTTTACCCAAGGCTCCCATGGCACCGACTATGGTGAGTACTACGCCGGGCAGGCGATGGGCGGCTGGACCGTGGTCTTCGGCTCCGTCGATATTGTCAACACCACCTTCTTTGCGACCGACCATGGCGGCTATTCGGTGGATCTGGACGGGGGCTCGGCCGGATCGATCAAGCAGACCTTGAGCACCGTCGTCGGCGACACCTACACCGTCACGTTCGACCTGGCAGGCGATTTCCTGAACGGGCCGGCCGCAAGGACGATGCAGATCTCGGCCGCCGGGGCGAGCCAGACCTATGTCGTGAACCAGCCCTCCGGCTGGAGTCAGAGCAATCTCGGCTTTACCTTCCAGACTTTCACATTCACGGCGACCAGCACCAGCACCGATCTCGTCTTCGCGAGTCTTGACGCCTCCAATTCGAATGCCGGCCCGACCATCGCCGATGTTCACGTGCTGCATACCACCGGCGACGCCGGCAACTATCTGTCGGGCGGCGCGGGCAACGATTTTCTGGTCGGCGGCGGCGGTGCGGATACGTTCGTTGGCGGCACCGGCGCCGATACCATCGTCGGCGCCGGTGGCAGCGACACCGTCGACTATTCCGCCTCTTCCGCCGCGGTGACGGTGAATCTCGCCAACAGCGGCGCCCAATCGGGCGGCGACGCCGCCGGCGACATCCTCTCCGGCGTCCCCAACATCATCGGCTCCGGCTACAATGACGTTCTGACTGGCGACGCCAACGCCAACATCATCTCCGGTGGCGCCGGCAACGATACGATCTCCGGCGCGGGCGGCAACGACACCATCTCGGGCGGTGCCGGGGCCGATACCCTTGATGGCGGCACTGGAACCGACACGGTGGATTATTCCGCCTCATCCGCCGCCGTGACCGTCAACCTGACCAACGCGGGCGCGCAAGGTGGCGGCGACGCCGCTGGCGATATTCTTTCGAACTTTGAAAACATCATCGGCTCGGCGTACAATGACACCCTTACTGGCGATGCCAACGCCAATGTGATCTCCGGTGGGGCCGGCAACGACACCATCGCGGGCGGCGCTGGCGCCGATACGCTCGATGGCGGCACGGGAACTGATACCGTCGATTATTCCGCGTCGTCGGCGGGCGTCTCCGTCAATCTCGCCAACGCGGGCGCGCAGAGCGGCGGCGATGCCGCCGGCGATATTCTTTCCAACTTCGAAAACATCACGGGCTCGGCCTATGCCGACGTGCTCACCGGCGATGCCAACGCCAATTCGATCTCCGGCGGCGCCGGCAACGATACCATCGCCGGTGGCGCCGGCGCCGATACGCTCGACGGCGGAACTGGCACCGACACCGTGGATTATTCCGCCTCGTCCGCCGCCGTCACCGTGAACCTCGCCAATGCGGGCGCGCAGAGCGGCGGAGACGCAGCGGGCGATATCCTCTCCAATTTCGAGAACCTCACCGGCTCGGCCTACAACGACACGCTGACCGGCGATGCCGGCGCCAACGTCATTTCCGGCGGGGCCGGCAATGATACGACTGCCGGCGGCGGCGGCGCCGACACGCTCGATGGCGGCACTGGCACTGACACGGTGGATTATTCCGCCTCAACGGCCGCCGTCACCGTGAACCTGACCAACGCAAGCGCGCAAAGCGGCGGCGATGCCGCTGGTGACCTACTCTCCAATTTCGAGAATATCACCGGCTCGGCCTATAATGACACGCTGACCGGCGACGCCAACGTCAACGTCATCGCAGGCGGCGCCGGCAACGATGCCATCGTGGGCGGCGCCGGCGCCGATACGCTCGATGGCGGTACTGGCACCGACACCGTGGATTATTCCGCGTCGTCCGCCGCCGTCACCGTCAACCTGACCAACGCAGGCGCGCAGAGCGGCGGCGATGCCGCTGGTGACCTGCTCTCCAATTTCGAGAACCTCACCGGCTCGGCCTATGCCGACGTGCTCACCGGCAATTCTGGCGCTAACATCATCTCCGGCGGGTCCGGCAACGACACCATTGCGGGTGGCGCCGGGGCCGATACGCTCGATGGCGGCACTGGCACCGACACCGTGGATTACTCGACATCGTCGGCTGCGGTGACTGTGAATCTCGCCAACGCGGGCGCACAAAGTGGCGGCGACGCCGCTGGCGACATTCTCTCCAATTTCGAGAAGCTCACCGGCTCGGCCTATGCCGACGTGCTGACCGGCGACGCCAGCGCCAACGTCATCTCCGGCGGCGCCGGCAATGACACCATCGCCGGTGGCGCCGGCGCCGATACGCTCGACGGTGGCACCGGAACCGACACGGTTGACTACTCGGCCTCATCGGCCGCCGTTATCGTAAATCTCACCAACGCCGGCGCGCAGAGCGGCGGCGACGCCGCCGGTGACATTCTCTCCAACTTCGAGAACATCACCGGCTCGGCCTATAATGACACGCTGACCGGCGACGCCAACGCCAATTTGATCTCGGGCGGTGCCGGCAACGATGCCATCGCGGGCGGCGCGGGCGCCGATACCCTCGATGGCGGCGCTGGCACCGACACCGTTGATTACTCGGCTTCGTCGGCCGCCGTGACCGTCAATCTCGCCAACGCAGGCGCGCAGAGCGGCGGCGACGCCGCCGGTGATATTCTCTCCAATTTCGAAAATCTCACCGGCTCGGCGTATGCCGATGTGCTCACCGGCAATTCCGGCGCCAATTTGATCTCCGGCGGCGCCGGCAACGACACCATTGCGGGCGGCGCCGGCGCCGATACGCTCGATGGCGGGACTGGCACCGACACCGTTGACTATTCGGCCTCGTCGGCCGCTGTGACCGTCAATCTAGCCAATGCAGGCGCCCAGAGCGGCGGCGATGCCGCGGGCGATATTCTCTCCAATTTCGAAAATGTCAGCGGCTCGGCCTATAATGATGCGCTGACCGGCGATGCCGGCGCCAACGTCATCTCCGGCGGTGCCGGCAACGATACCATTGCGGGCGGCGCCGGCGCCGACACTCTCGACGGTGGGACCGGCACCGACACGGTTGACTATTCGGCGTCATCGGCCGCTGTTAACGTGAACCTGGCCAACGCCGGTCCCCAAAGCGGCGGCGATGCGGCTGGCGATATCCTTTCCAATTTCGAGAACATCACCGGTTCGGCCTATGCGGACGTCCTGACCGGCGACGCCAACGCCAATGTGATCGTTGGTGGCGCAGGCGCCGATCTCCTCGACGGCGGGTCCGGAATCGACACCGTCGATTATTCCGCGTCATCGGCCGGCGTCACCGTCAATCTCACCAACGCCGGTGCGCAAATCGGCGGCGACGCCGCAGGCGATATTCTTTCCAACTTCGAGAACATCACCGGTTCGGCCTATGCCGACGTTCTGACCGGCGACGCCAATGCCAATATGATCTTCGGCGGTGCCGGCAATGATATCATTGTCGGCGGCGCTAGCGCCGATACCCTCGATGGCGGCGCCGGGACCGACACGGTCGACTATTCCGCTTCGTCCGCTGCGGTCACCGTGAACCTGGGCAACGCAGGCGCGCAAAGCGGCGGCGATGCCGCGGGCGATATTCTGTCCAACTTCGAGAATATCATCGGCTCGGCCTACAATGACACGCTGACCGGCGACGGCGGCGCCAACGTCATCGCCGGCGGCACGGGCAGCGACATCATCGCTGGCGGCGCTGGCGCCGATACCCTCGATGGCGGCGCCGGGATCGACACCGTTGACTATTCCGCGTCGTCGGCCGGCGTTACGGTGAACCTGACAAACGCAGGCGCGCAGAGCGGCGGCGACGCCGCCGGCGATGTCCTTTCCAATTTCGAGAACATCACCGGTTCATCCCACAACGACGTGCTGACCGGCGATGCCAACGACAACACCATCGATGGCGGCGCCGGCAATGACACGATCTCGGGTGGCGCCGGCAACGACACCATCGTGGCCGGCTCCGGCAACGAGACCCTCGACGGCGGCTCCGGCACGGATACGGTGGACTTTTCCCATGCCGCTTCCGCGGTGACCGCAAATCTCGCCACGACATCGGCGCAAAACACGTTCGGCGCCGGTACCGATACCCTTTCGGGATTCGAAAACCTCACGGGATCGCACTACAACGACACCCTCACGGGCGACAGCAACGACAACGTCATCACCGGTGGCCTTGGCAACGACACGCTCACCGGCGGCAGCGGCTCCGACACCTTCATCTATCACGTCGGTGACGGCAACGACATCGTGGCCGGCGGCGCCGGCGCAAGCTGGACCGATACCATCAACCTTCATGACGGCACATCGGCGCTCGGCATTTACGGCGTCGATTGGACGCTATCGATCACCTCAGGCTCGATCGTCTCGACCGACACGACGAACCACGTCATCTCCCTGTCCCATGACGCCGCGGGCCACATCGACCTCAGCAGCGGCGCGACGATCAATTTTACCGAACTGGAGCGCGTCACCTGGTAGGCGCTTCGCTTGGAAGTGACTTCGGGCTTTGAACGCTTGTGGGACAAGTCCTGCAGGAGTCGCTCTGTAAAGTGAGACCCTGCGCTCATCTCCGAAGAGCTCGGCGGACCAAGCTTGCGCGGCGCAAATAGTGCTACCGCGTATCGGGCGGGTGGTCCCTAATGTTTGCACACTTGCAGGAAGCCGGGCAATTTCGCGCGCCCTTCATCAAATGGCATACCTTCGAATCCTACATGAGTGGCGGCTTCGGTTGCTGGCTGCAGCAATATGCCAACCGTCTTCGCGTTGCTGATGGCGTTCAGGATCGTGGCGTCTACCGAGTAGCTCAAATTCATCTTTCCGTTGACGCTCTTCCTGCTCTCCCGCCGGCCTGCCAAACTGATTTTTGTGGAATCGACCATCAGCGTCTCGGCGCTGGAGTTCATCGCATCTTCAACATTCGTTCCAGCATCGAAGATCGTGTAAAGTCCCACATGTTCGCCCGGGGTGCAGGTAATCATGAACTTGTTGATCCCGTTCCCGGTTTGTTGTTCGCCTTTGAGATATATCCCGTTGGGCACACTCTCGATCGTCCACTTGGCCGGCTTGGCACCGTTGTTGATGACATTCAAGCGAACCAAAACGTCCTGCGACGGCGTCACGATTTCATCGCGTCCGGCACGCGAGGCAATCAGGAATAGTTCGGTGTTCACGCCCATGGCGCGAATGTATTCCACAACCACGGCGGACATCATTTGCGCGAGGTCGGCGGTCTCCTTATCCGAATGGAAACGATGAATCCCGTACGACGAACCTGTCATCAGGAATCGGTATTCACCGCCCAGGTAGGCCATTGCGCAGGCGCTGTAGCAATTCCCGGCTTTCGGACTGCCCGGGAATTTCGAGGCGATATCCAATTGACCCACATTGGAATGCAGCAAGTGTTGCCGCATCACCTTGCCAAGCTTCATCCCGCCAACCAGGTTTCCGCCGGCCGAGTGGAGATAGATGTCCGAGCCATGGGGAATATTGTTGTTCTGGATTACCTGCTCCAAGCGCTTGTCGGCGTCCTCATCGATTACACCGGAGGCATAGATGCGCCACGCGTGAGCGCCGGTCGTGGAGTTCATCTGAGGGTCCGGAGGGAACGCCGTGAACTGCATTTGAGTCTGCGAAAACGCATTTGATGCAGTGAAAAGCGCCATCAGGACGAGGGCTACACGCAACATATTTACCCTCCAAAACCAGGCCGTCGGCGCACTTGGCCTCACAGTCCTTGGCGCCATCAGGGACTACCGACGGCGCACCATCCAACCCTTCTTGACGCCATCCTGCGGAGGAACAATGGCGGCTCGCATTAAATCAATGCTCGCATTTCCGGCGCAGAGGCTCCCCCGGGGGTCCTACAAGGGGTTGATGATTTAAAGCTTGGGGAGACTAAATGGCGGAGGGAGAGAGGAACCGGGGTTAAAACCCTCTCCGCCCGATCGGGGGCGTCGCGACCGGCATGAAGACGGTGCAATTGCACCGTAATTCGACTGTTGCTCGAAATCCTACTATCGAACAGACGTCTTGGCGGGCCTTGGGCTTGGCGTGGTCGTGGAGCGGCTCACACGCCGACTGACCAAGCCAGAACCGGTCGGGGACGCCACGCGATCCAATAGAGCGGGATGACTTTTCTTCGAATCGTCATCCCGCTCTATCTTTTTGTTTGAGCATGATCTTTTCGGAAAACCGGTACCCACTTCCCGGATCATGCTCTAGGGAGAATAGATGATCGCGCAGCAAATGTTTGGTCCTGCCGGCGCGAGCATTTGGCGGGGGGCAATATTCTTGCCCAATCGCGCGCCTAGACTGCACTGCGAGCCGGAGAGATATCGTGAGAATAGTGCGAACACTCCACGACGCCTGAGAGGGCGGCCATTCGCAGCGCGGCGGGGGTCCGCTCACCTCTTGCGGCACACTCAAGAATCAGAGACGCGATCTCAGCTTTCATCATTGACGTGCGCTTCGCTTCGGGAAGCGTGGCCGTGGCATCGTCTAGGACTGCCTTCATCAGTTCGATAAGCTCTGGCTGAAAAACTGCTCCGGTGGGCATGGGGTGTTTACTCACTCGCAACGTGCCCCGATGCAATTTCGCGCCACAAATCGATTGCGTCTGTCCGCTAGCGCACAATGGCTGCTTTATTTTTTGCGATGCAGCAGCGTAGGTTCCGCCCGACGCACAGGTGGAACTTTTCCCAATAATCAGCATTAGCAACATCGCTTTGATCTAGCGGTCAACCATGGAGCGCAGAAATGGCAACCCAAATTATCATGGATCTCGACGGCGACACCCGGCACAACTTCGATGCGAAGGACGTGAAGGATCTCTTGGAGGCCGAGAGCCGCTTCAAGGCACTTACGGGTGCTGGCTTCACTGCGGCGACCCGTGCCCCTTCCGGGGAGCCGGTCGTGACGCGCGCCTTTGATCCGACCACAGAGGAGACCCTGTTTTTCCCACGGCTTGTCGGCGGCTAATACTCGGTGCGTGCTCGTGACGCTTTTCGCGACGCCAGCGGTCCGCTCCGGCGGCTTGTGGCAGGCTGCTTCCAGTTAGCGCGAGGTTTTCGAGAGTGGTATCTCCGTCCCAGCACAAGGGAGCAGCGCGGCCTCAAGCTCTTGAGGGAATGGCTTTCGCAGGAGCAACTGGCGAAGTACGACACGCATAAATATTTTGAAGTCATCGGCTGCCACACCGGCAAGCGATACCGCATATACCACGGCAATGGAGCAAACATCATCGAGCTGAATGAGGCCGGTCTGCCGAGAACGGGCTGGTGCTTCGTGCCGAATGAGCATTTGGTCGCGGGCGACGTGATGCTGGCACAAAAGATTGCCCTGGAGACCAACGAGCATGGCGCACTGGCTGTGGCCAACAGATTTACGCCTAGATAACTCGGCGAGTTGGATCAATATATTCGGTGTCCGAAGATAGCTCGAACCGGCGCCGCTGCCGTGACTATGCTTCATAGCGAGGAAAATTTGTCATGAGTGATGACCGAAGCCAACGCAATGTCATGATGGTCTTCGCCGCGGTCCTCATAGCCGCAGTGGTTGCGGCGCTTGTAACAACGCTCAAACACGTCGATACGGGACCGGCCCGGACCGAAGCGCAGCCGGGTACAATTGGCATGGCCCGTCCACATCCGCCCATCGACAAGGCGCCGGGCGAAGCGATTCGAAACTAACGAGACGACCTCGTGGCCGGAATATTGCGGCTAATAACCTTGTCCATGCCCCGTGATGTTCCGAGGTAAAAATGCCCTGGCTTCCGCCAATCAGATCGGCGACCGCCTTCAGGCGGCGCTGGAGGTCCTTGGCCGCGACGAAGGTTAAACCATCCGAGGTAAGCACCGCCTTGGTCGTTGCGCGTCAAACGCTGACCTCCTTGAGCAAGGCCTCCTGATCGCTGAAAGAAACTCAGATCACCTCAGCACGGTGATGAACCAGCCCATTGTCCCGCCGTCGGATTAAGGAAACGGCCCCAACGCGAAGGAACCGCGCTGAGGCCGGTGGGAAGGTGTCTTCCGTGTCAATAACAGGAATAATAAACTCGCCAGCCGGAACACGGTTTCCGGTCGGAGAAAAATTTCTTCTTGGATGCTTTCAAACAGAATGGACACACAACCTGTACGATTTATTATGCAGTAATGCGGCACCTCTACAAGACCAAGCCTTGTCCGCATTGCGGATCTCTAATGGTCCTTGCCCGCCCGGCGGGAGGCAGGGGGCCGCGCTCACTCCATTGCTTGGAGTGCGACCGTCCTGATCCCTTGAAGGCCGATACGGTGACCGGCTGGCTGCGAGGGGAACTCAAACCGCCGCAAAAGGCGTGAAGCTGATCACGCTGCCGCTGCCCGATATTCCTTCAGCACCGTGCGCAACGATCTTGAGGGCGTCATCGGGCAATGGTGCTTTAATGCCTTGGCTTCATCCGATGGCGCCGGGGTCCGGCGTTCGAACTAGAAACGGCTGCGGCTACCCGGCTCAATTCCCAACAAAGCTCGCCTGGACTAGAGAACACACGACCTTGGGCAAGTTGGCGGAGAGAGTGTCCGCCAAAAAATGAAAGAAACGGCCATTTTATCTGGATCGGTAGCACGCACCTTTTGGCTACATACACTCATACATACACCATACGCGCCCGCATCCTGCGTGCGGACAGACGCTTCATCCCTCGCGCACTACAGATTAGCTAAATTAGCACGCAAGGCTGGCGCTGAGGCGAAGGGCGTGCATCACCGCGACGCGCTAGGTCTGGACCGACCCGGAGAATATCCTGCCGCGCAAGTTTCTCTACGGGTATCGGCTCGTTCGTACATACGCAACGCGACCATCGCGCCCGGCGGCGCGAGCAAAGACGGCTCTGGGTGTTGCCAAAGTCCTGTCGACGGTGGCTGGCAGGCCGCTGCTCGGCATGCCGACTTTCTAGCTTCGGGTTTGGCTGCGGAGCTTGGAAGGACACGCGCGAGGAAATGGTACAACTAGCGACCTCACCGGACCTCATCGAAGTCGCGTTCCGGACGCCATGAGACGGGATCGGCGATCCAGCGGTTGATGTCGGATTCATGCCAGCCGGTGCCGTTGACGCTGATCTTGATTTGGGTTGGGAACGTGCCCTCGGCGATCTTGCGGTAGATGGTAGACCGGGACAGCCCGGTCCTGGCGAGAACGGTTTTCAAACGGACGATACGGTCTGGATCGCGCATGGCCGCGCTGCCTCCTGCTGGCTGTTTCTGACGGCTTCTGAGACCAGACAGGACAGCAGTTGCAGGCGCGCAAGCGCATTTTACACATCGCCGTACTATGGCGTTCAGACGGCGGAAGATAGGATGAATCAAATTTCGATGCCCCTGCCTCTACCGAGGTCGAGGCCGTGGCTGAAGGCGAGTTCGAGGCCGAGCCGGCGGCCTGATTCGAAGGAGATGCCGAGGTCTTTCTTGCGGATTGCGAGGATGGATTCGAGTTGGGGATCGCGTTCGAGGCTTCTCGCCATATCGCCCATCGCCGAGCGCGTCGCCTTATAGCCGGACATGTCGCCCGCCTGATACTGGCGCAAGCTGGTATGGTCGAGCCCCTGCCAGCGCTCCACGAAACGGTCGGCGCGGCGGCCCGGATCGATGCGCAGTTCGGTTTCAAGCTGAAGGGCGCGGACGGCGCGGCCCAATCTTCCGCTCGCAGCCTCGCCGACAAGCTCCGGGTTCTTCTTGTAAGCGGCTTCGGCATCGTACGAGCCGTAGGGCCGCACGCTCTCAAAGACCTGGCGGGCCTCCTGCAATTCCTTCACCTGCTCGGGACTGGCCTTGCCGCCCATCTCCTGCGCCTCGAAGATCGCATTAACGGCACGGGCATGGCGCACCAGCGCCCGCGTGCGCACCCGACGCGCTTCCGCTTCCAGGTCTGCCGCCACCTTCCTTTCTGGCGCTTCAGTTTCGCGCCGCTCGGCTCCCGTACCGCTCCTTTCCCTTTCCGGGGTGTCTCGTTTGGGCCTCTTTCCGCCATCCGGGCCGGGCACGTCTGCGCGCAGGTGCGATCCATCGAACATGCTGCGCAGCTTTTCCGGCACCACCTTGCGCACGATCTCGGAAACGCGCTCGCGGAAGGTGATCCCGCGCCGCTCGGCATAGGACTGCGCCGGATCGGCGCGTTCGTAATCCGATGCCATGTCCTTGGCCCGGTCACGCGACAGGGTTCGGGTGAGGCGGTCCTGGTTGGCAAAATCGTCGCGGCCATAATGCAGGTCCACGCCGTCGCGGTGCCGCGACAGGGCGACGTAGCTGCCGTGAGCGTCCATGCCCGGCGTTGCCAGAAGATGGGTGCGGTCTACCGTCATGCCCTGAGCCTTGTGGATGGTCGCCGCATAGCCGTGGTCGATCCGGTTATAGTCCTTGGGGTCGAACCGAACGGATTGGCCATCGTCGGTCTGCACGGTCATGGATTGCGCGCTGACCTGCTCGACGGTCCCGAGCGTGCCGTTCTTCACGCCAAGGCCACGCTCATTTTGCAGGAACATGACGCGGTCGCCGCTGGCGAAGCGGCGCTCGCCGCGCTCGACCTTGAGCCGCACGTCATCGCCGAGGTCGCCTGCGGCCTGCATCCGTTCGCGCGCCGCCTTGTTGAGGGCGCGGACCTCGTCGTTGGTATGAGTGAGGATGATCCGGCTGCGCTCCGGTGCCGACTGCCGGTCGCGGTCCCAGCGGTCGATCAGATCGCCGCGCGCCTGCTCGCGAGTTTGAGATTCATGCACCATACCGCCGGAGCGGTAGGCTTCAAGCGCATTGCCGGTCCTGCCGGTCGCCAGGTCGCGCGTGGCGTCGCGCTGCCAGTTTTCATTTTGGCGGCGCACCTCGCCGATTTCCGCGCCGCCATGACGCTCATGGATCGACCGGAACGCCGCTCCAGCTTCTATTGCTTGCAACTGCTTGACATCGCCGATCAGCACCACCTTGGCACCGGCCTCTGCCGCATGGGACAGCACGCGCTCCAACTGGCGCGTGCCGACCATGCCGGCCTCGTCGATCACCAGAACATCGCGCGCGGTGAGCAGGTCGCGGCCCTGTCCCCAGCCATGTTCCATGCTGGCGATGGTGCGCGACGCGATGCCCGATCCGCTCTCGAGGTTTTCCGCCGCAATGCCGGACAGCGCCACGCCCCGGACCTCGTAGCCCGCCGCTTCCCAGGCCTCCCGCGCCACGCCCAGCATTGCACTCTTGCCCGTTCCGGCATAGCCGACCACGACGCCTAGATCGCGCCCATCCGTGACATGCGCCAGCGCGTCGGCTTGCTCGCCCGACAGGACAAGGCCGCGCGCTTCCGCTCGCGCCAAAGCGGCTTCGCGATCCGCGTCACGCACCGCATGGCGATCCTGCTCGGCCATCAGTTCGGCGGCGCGGTGCAGGCGCTGTTCGGCCTCGATCATTTCGTGCGTAGTGAAGCGATCCTCGCCGCGACCGTCCTTGCCGAGTTCGACCAGGCCAGGTGCGCCACGCATCGCGCCCATCAGCGCGTTGAACTGGTCGAGCCCGTCGCTGTGACGATGCGCGAACTTCGCCATGTCGCGCTGCGTGAAGGTCGATTGTTGCTGGGTGATCGCATCCAGTGCGACGGAAGGATCGGCAATGATCCTCTCGCCATTGTTCCGCGCGATCTCGCGGTGTATTTCGGCGCGGTCGGCAGCCTCGATTCCTTCGCCTTCGATACGCAGCGCTGGCGCGCCGATCTGGCTTTGCGGCTCCAGCGCGATGCTCTGTGCTTCCAGGCTGCGGTGATCTATGCGCGCGTCGATGTCGAGTTCGGCCAGGCGCTCATTGGCGATCTCCGCCCAGCGTTCGCGCCAGCGCTCCACCATCTCAGTGCGGTTCCAGTCCCGCACCTTTTGGCCAAAGCCGTTCTCGTCCGCCGCGCGCATGGTCAGCATGACATGGGCATGGGGTTTGGGCATGCCGTCCTCGGCCATATCCCAATGCACATTGAGATCGGCGATCATGCCCCGATCGACGAATTCGCCCCGAACGAAGTCGTGGGCCAGTTCGATGCCGTCGCGCTCACTCATCTCGCGCGGGATGGCGAATTCGACCTCGCGGGCAAGCTGGGCGTCCTTGCGGACTTCGAACGCCTCGACATCGTTCCAAAGCCGTTCGCGGTCGCTCCATGCCTGCGGCGCATGCTCCGGCAGCATCACCTCGGAATGGACGACGCCTCGCTTGGCGGAAAAATCCTGGTCACGGCCGAGCCGCTCGTCGCGCAGCCGCGAGCCCGAGCGGTAGGCGGCCGACGCCACCGCGCTGGAGCCAGACTTGCGGCCAATGACCTTGACGTGAAGATGATAGATCGCCATCGCGATCAGATCAGTGGCACGGCGAAGCGCACGTCGGAACGACGTATAAGCGCGCCCTCCCTCGAAAAATTCTCGGGCGGGACTACCGCGTCCCAAGCCGTCCCGGCAGCCTTACAGCATTCCGCAGGCTGCTCAACTATCATCGCTCCATCGACAGCTTACGGAGAATATGATGCGCAAGCCACGAGACTTTGACGCGGAACTGAAAGCGCTCGAAGACAAGGCGCGCGAGCTGAAGACCCGCAAGGTGCGGCAACTCGGCGAACTGGTCATCGCCACCGGGGCTGACACACTCACCACCAATGAACTGGCTGGCGCGCTGATCGTGCTGGCCGAGACAAAAGAGGCCGGAAGGAGGGGGGCATGGGCCAAGCGCGGAGCCGCGTTCTTTCAAAGCAGGTCGCGGCGAAATGCACCGGCAATTGACCGCGACATCGACGGCGCTCCGGGCCAACCAGGCGGCGCTCAACCGCCATCAGGCGGCTCGGGCGCGACATGACATGCGCACGTGGCAGGTCGAGCGCCGCAAGCGCACGCGGCAACTCATCGAACTTGGCGGCCTCGTTGTGAAAGCTGGCGTCGTGGACCTGACCGGCGACGACCGCGCCACCATTCTCGGCGCGCTGCTCTGGATCGCCGACAAGCTCCAAAGTGATCAGGGCGAACAGGCGCGAGCGCTGTGGGTCGCAAAGGGAAAGCAAGCGTTCGAGGCGGCCCCGGCAGCACACAAGGGAACAGATCGAACTGTCTCAGCAGTTCGTTTTTGATACACGACAATGGCACGTCAGCCGAGCGACTGCGTGCCCGGCGCGACGTTCGAGCATGGAGCGGGCGCTGAAATGGGGCAACGAAATTCGCGGGTCCGCCAAATTCGCCTGAAACCAAAGAATAACTTGCTTCGCGCGCACGAAGATAGTCGTTGCCATCCTACCAGCTAAAGCGAACACATCGGTCATGTCTCTCCTGAGGTGACCTTATGAACTTAATCTTGCCGTGCTGACTTTGAAGTGCGTCGGTGATCGCGAGGGCCTCCTTGGCCGTCGTCGCGTCGGCGGCATGCTGGTCGTCTACCCCCTCGGCCGCCCCCAATTTGTTAACTTGACGGTGCAGTGCCGACACCTCGTGATGAAGCCCATCATGTGTTCAGGAGCTATTTGTTTCTGCCGGCCGTGGCGCCGGCGCTTTGCTCAAAAACCAAGCGGCACTGATCGCCGAGCTTGCTTTTCTTTTGGCGCAAGCAGTTTTCCACCTTCTTCGGATCAGGAATGTCATTGGCACAGAGTTTAAAGGCGTCGGGCGAGCAAGCGGCTCTCTGCTCCGGGGTCCCCAGGTTCTCCTGCGCAAACGACACTGTTTCGTAAAGGAAGGCTGCCGCCAAGACGGGAAAAAGGAAGTTGTATTTCGACACCATGTTCGGCCCTTCTCCTTGTCTCGATTTGCTGTCCGAACAGGAAGCAAGCCCTGGCTGGTCATTAATGGGGGGCTGTGGGCATTTCCTCTTCTTCTTTCGCCAAAAGCCGAAGCATTTCCACGCCAAATTCGCCTTCCTGAGGTGACCTTACGAACTTTATCCTGCCGTCCTGACTTTGAAGCGCTTCGGTGATCGCGAGGGCTTCCCTGGCCGTCGTCGCATCGGCGGCCGAAACGTCATGCGTGTTCCTCGTT
>CAVVEA010000021.1:0-178742 GCA_963747165.1 uncultured Alphaproteobacteria bacterium
CGAAGTATCAGTATATAGAGGCGAGACAAACCTCAATATTGGCTTCAATAGCAGTGGGAAATTCTCCAGAGCCGAAATTTTTGAAATGTTGAGAGTAATTCGATTGGTATGTCGAACCGTGAAGAAAAAAAGATATAAAGCGCACGGCAGCCAACAATGTTGTCGAATACCAGGCAATTGCCCAAAGGCGCCGCTCCCGGCCTCAGAAGGCAACAGCCAAAGGAGAGGTGGCACAATTACTGAGACCGGGAATATAGTTTCATAATGCAAGAAAGCAATGCCTAGGAGAACACAGGGCGGACAGCAGTAACGCCCTAGAAGCTAGTTTGTAAGAGAGCGTGAAAACAAATGATGCCGCAAATAAGAAAACTAATGCGCCTACATAAGGGAGACTGAGTCCTGGAGTGAAACGTAGTAACTCTGTTGGGTTGATGCACCATTAAGGCTCCCAATGCAACGGCGAATAATTCCGCTTCGGGCAGCACCGTGATCAAAAATAGAAAGATAGTGACTGCTAAAATCCAACGCTCTTAATGCGCTCGTGATTGGGAGGCTAGCGATTTTCCCGGGCAAAGCAATATTGCCAAAAAAAGCCTCCAGCCCGGCTAAAGGTCTGGCGCAGCATTTATCATAGATATCAAACCACGGCCTGTTGATGGACAAAAGAACTGGCTCGTCGTAGCCTACCCAGTAGTGTTCAAGCATTGGTCTGTAGAAGGCTATCGCCGTAAGGGCTGCGAAATATCATCGTCAGAGCAAAATCAGATAAAGATTTGGTGGAACGGTGTGAAACATTTTCCCGTTCTTGATAAACGCGAGTGCGCTCAAGGCCCCCAAAACTCCACAAACCATCCCAATTCGGAAATTGAGGTGCATTGAAAGTAAGGGAATACCAAACAATACAAGCGCTATTAAAAAAAAACGCAATCCTTCAACTTCAGACCGCTCAAGAAGAAGAGGTCTACCGATTAGCTTCATGTGTGTCCTAATTGGGGGGCGATAAAGCAGTGCACGAACTCAGCGACTACGTGTTCTTAACAGAATGTAGCTATCGGTAGGCCACCAAACAACGAAGCTAGCCGTCCACGAAACCGATAATCAGGTAGCCGTTCTTTTCGTACTGGTAATTTCCGGAACGCTTTACTTCATCATCGACGACGGCACGGATCTTTTCTTCCGCGTTTGCATCATAATAGGTCGTCTGCCGGTAGAACTCGATCATGATGTCGGTCGACGGCACCGTCACCACATTGTGGAAATGCTGGATGTCGTACCGCCCAAAATTCTTTTCGAAATAGGGTTTCAGTACCGTCGGTCCGAAGCGCAGCGGCCCCTCGACTTCCGGAGGGATTTCCGAAAATCGTGCCGCCAGATCGACCAGGCCATGGGGGCGATTGGTAGTAAAGATCGCACAGCGGCCGCCAGGCTTCAAAGCGCCGCGCATCACGTCCAGGACATGGAGGTGTTGGTCGCAGTAATAAAGCGCGTAGCTGGATTGAGCGAGTGTGTATTGTTTTGTGGTGAAGGTGTCGGCGATCACGCGAGCCAGATCGGCCATGTCCGACGCGACGGCCTGGACGCGGGCGCCGGCCGGGACTTTCGATTGCAGCGTGGCGATTGACGCGGCCGAGATATCGAGCGCCGATACGCTGCCGCCGGGACCGACCAGATCAGCGATCGGGATCGACTGCGCCCCGGTGCCACAACCGACATCCAGCACATGCTCGCCCGGTTTGACCGCCAGCCGCTCAAGCAGCCATCCGTCAAAATCCCCCGAGGAGTATGAGCGATTGATCTCGATCCGCCGTGCAAGCAGGTCGCTGGCCCTGGCGCGATTGGCTCGATCGTCGGAACTCATGATATTTCCCGCCGGTTGGAAAGGGACAAGACGAACAAGAATCGATTCGGCCTTTAACAACGGCCGGTTGCCCAAATCAAGCATCTCCGGCCATGGTGATCCAATCCTGGCCTTCCTTGCCGCTCTATCCGCGGTTTAGGCGACCGATCTGGGTCTTTACGGGTGCGATTTCCGGGTTTTTGGGCGGATGCATGCCCCGATGGACGCTATAACCGCACCGCCGGGCCATTCGCATTCCCGGAAGTGTGGGGGGAACTCGCGGTGTTCTTTTTTCTTTCCAAGACGCTCGGCGTCATGCTGCTGCCGTCCAATCTCCTGATCGGCGTCGGTATCGTCGGGCTGTTGCTGCTGCCCACCCGTCTTGCATCGCTGGGGCGGAAGCTCACCGTGGCGAGCGTGTTGCTGTTGGCCATCTGCGGCTTCTCGCCGGTTGCCCACCTCATTCTCTATCCGCTCGAATCGCGGTTTCCGCCGTGGGATTCGAGCCGGGGCGCACCGGACGGTATTGTCGTGCTGGGCGGATCGATCGAACCGGATCTTTCGGCCGCTCATGGCGTCGCGGTGTTCGCTAGTTCCGTCGATCGCGTCATCGCCGCGGCCACGCTTGCCCATCGTTACCCGAATGCCCGCCTGGTGTTTACCGGCGGCAATGCCAATCTGGTCGCCAGCGACGCAGCGAAAGAAGCCGACTTCGCGATGCCGGTGTTCGAAAGCTTCGGCCTTTCCAAGGACCGCCTGATCATGGAACGGCGTTCGCGCAACACCTACGAAAACGCCGAGTTTTCCAAGGTCCTGGTGTCGCCGAAAAGCGGCGAGCGCTGGCTTCTGGTGACCTCGGCCTATCATATGCCGCGGTCGGTCGGCATCTTTCGCAAGGTCGGATTTGAAGTGGAGCCGTATCCGGTCGACTGGCGAATGGGCGGGCGCGACGATCTCCTGACGTTTTCGAATCATTTCGTCGAACGGTTGAGCCTTGTCGATATCGCTGCGCGCGAATGGATGGGTCTCCTGGCCTATTGGATCACCGGCAAGACCAGTGCGCTCTTTCCCGGTCCAAAATGAGCGCCAGCCTTATCCCAGCACGGCCTCCAGCAGCCGGTCGGCTTCATGCGATTCAATTTTTTTCAGACCGATTAGAGCGCATCTTGAAATGCGTCCAGTCTTCACGTCGTCTGGCGCCGCTTTGAGAAACAGAATATCGACATAACCGATTTTGGCGACCTCTGCATGGATGCTCTCTGCGCTGGCTTTCTTGTGCGCACCTGCGCGCATCAGCCGGTCAGCGCGATAGTCGTAATGAGCGAGATGGCTCAAAATCTCGGATAGGATGTTCCGAACTTCTTCAATCCCTCCTCATGTAGCTCAATAAAGAGAGCTGGACTTAATGTTTCCAGGATGCTTGAGCGCCTTGCAGCACCTTCATCTCTGCGCCTTGTACATCGATCTTGACCAGGCCGAGCCTTAAACTTCCTTTGTCGCTCGATCGTCAAGCGTCACAGCATCGACAGGCAAACCGGTGCCGTCCCTGGACAGCTTGTGATCCGCGGGGTGGAGAGGAAGCTCAGAGCATTCCCGGAACGTCGGCGGCAACAGCTTCGACGGCGCGAACGCGACCGAGGAGGCCTTTGAGTTCAAGGGCAGAGTAAGGCTTCCGGAATTTCGAGCCTCAGGCTCGATCGAGATGACTGATCCGCCACGACCCACCCAGTCGGCAAAGCGAAGGGAGAAAAAACCGACGTTTGCTCCAACATCGATCGCCAGTGACCCGCTAGGTACAAATTCCCTGAGCCTGTCGATGGGGCCGGCCTCGAAATAGCGTTTGTACACGTCGTAAAGCGCAAGAAAGACCCGCTCAAACATCGGCAGGCGTTCGATGCCCAGCTTCGAAAGCAGCCCAAATAGCCGGACCGCCGAAATTTCTCATAAGAGTTTGAAACATCTGAAACTACCAATGACCAATGTCGGTGAGTGCAAGCTGGATCTCGGCTAGATTACGGCGCCAGCTCTTCCTCGTTGTCTTGCGTAGCATAAACCTGATCGGGCGGTCCTGCCACCGAGGCTCGGGTGTGAGCGGTTGGTGTTACAAACATGCGATCCAACTCCCGATGCTGGCATCCCTGCGTAGCACGAAAGCTGCCGGTCACGCAACAGAATAATACGTCAAGAGGGGCCGCTATTGCATTTACGCTCGAATTTACAGCGGGTGCGCCATCAGCTAGGACTATCCACGTTCCCACTAATTCATCAGTCGGTAATTTTCAAATGAAAACGACGCGTAAGATTGCCGCTGCTCGCACGATCTACCATGCGGTTCACGCAGGGCGCAGCCTCGTCGGTCGAACCGATCGAGAAATCGTTGTCAGGGACAACATCACTTACGATCTGGATCTTTCCCAAGGGATAGATTTCGCCATTTACCTCGGCAATATTTACGAACGTCGGACCAAAGCCGCGCTCCGCAAACTCGTATCACCGGCTTCTTTGGTCTTCGATATCGGAGCCAACATCGGTGCTCACACCCTCCATCTTGCTTGCCAACTTGTCGGCCCGCAGGGCCGGGTCATGGCGTTCGAGCCGACAGAGTTTGCCTTTCGCAAGCTCCGCCGCAACCTGGAACTCAACCCTTCGCTGGCCGCCCGTGTAACCGCCTTCCACTATTTCCTGACAGAAAGCGACAAGGATGAGGTTCCCTCAGCCATTTATTCCAGTTGGCGCGCTGGCCAAGCAATCCGGCCTGCATGCGAAGCACCTCGGTCGGGAGATGCGAACCGAGTCCGCGCCGGCGCGCAGCATCGACAGCATCTTGAGCGAGGCAGCCGATCGAAAGGTGCAACTGGTGAAACTCGATGTCGACGGATTTGAGTGTGATGTCCTTCGCGGGGCGACGATGCTGCTCCGCGACGCGCGTCCTATTTTCGTTATGGAATTGGCGCCCTACGTGCTTGAAGAGCGAGGAACGTCGCTGGAGGAGCTTCTGTCTCACTTCATTCCGAACGGCTACACGTTCTATGATGAACGCACCTACAAATCGCTTCCGGCATCGGCCAGGGAATTGCACCGAATGATATCCGACGGTGAGGGTATTAATGCAGTCGCCCGCGTGGATTGACAGAGAAAATCCGGCTGCGCCGCCGCAAACATTGCCAAGGAGTCTCTGCGCCGCATACAATCGAGGAGCGAACTTGCCATATGGGGTTATTCGCTCAAACGACGTCATTCAAAATCGAACGGCCTGATATGAGTTCCACTCCTGCGAAAATCTACGGGCCTCTGCTATTGGCGATCGCTTTTTTCGCAATTCCGACGCTTGTATTCTTCTTGTATCCCACATCGCTCTGGCGAGTTAGCGACAATGAGACGGTCGGTCTTGGAAATGCGCTGAATATGGCGTACCGGCTTGCTGATCACAAACTATATGCTGCACCTGGCATCACGTGGCACCCGGGCGTGACATTCTACTTGATGGATTGGCTGGCACTTGCTCTTGCGGGATACCCCGTTGCCACAGGAGGGTACGATTTTTTTAAGGTGGTGATTGCTCACGCTGAGGATTACCACAAGATCACCATTTGCCTCGCGGCCCTCGTGGGCGCCGCGGGAGTCTATGCATTTGCACGTACGGCCCAAACTCTGATCCCGTTCGGCGTCGTAGTCGTCGGATTGCTGATGTGGCTGCTGTCAACACCGGCGACGGTCATGATGTTCTTGTCTCCGGATTTTGAATTCGATCGCGATCCTGATCAACGCCTTGTTTCTGGCAGCGCTGGTCTCGATCGCCTACCAGCCTCGAGGTGCGCCCGGCGGTCTTGATCTTCACGGGATGCGTTGGCGCGCTCGCATATTTGAATAAGCTTTTCGTACATCTATATCGTGATGGCTCTCGGCGCCGCAATTGTTGTGAAGCTGCTGTCCTGCAGGGTTGGCTGGCGCAGAGGCGCTGAGCTGTTCTTGCTCTTCATTGCCGCTTTTGCATTGGTCGTTCTGGCGACAGGTTACTTCGTTATTGGCTGGAGCGGATTTCGAACCGTTTTGACGTTCCACAAGAGCGTCATTCTCGGCTCCGGGCTATACGGCGCCGGTGATCCAACACTGTTTAGCAGGGATCTTGTTCTCAATGCGCTCACCGCGATACCGCTCAATCGAACTTACGCCGTGCCGCTGGGACTGATCGGCGGATTTGGCCTCGTTGTCGGTGGCCTCGTCACTGCGTTGAAGGGAACGCAACATACGCCTGTCGGCGTCTTGAGCATCGGGACGGGCGTCGCCGCTCTGTTTTCTGCAATCATTGTGCTCAAGCACTATGAGGTCCACTATACCGCGGGCGTCTCCGCAACACTTCCCGCGTGCGTCGCCGCCGGCTATCTCTTGGCGAAATCCTGGGGTCCGCGGAACCGGTGTACAACTACGCTGTCTCCGCCGTCTTGGTGCTCGTGTCTATCGGCATCGCGTCGATGGCTTATCCCGTGATAGCCCAACTGGCGGCCCATGTAGCATCAAGCGCACGCATCAACGAGGCCGCGGAAGCGGATTTGGCGGAGATCAACAGCCGCATTGCCACCCATAAGCGTACGGTCGAATTTACTTACAAGGCGCCGTTCGCGCAGTTTGGCGAAGGCTTCGTGCTGACAGATAGCCGGCATCCCGCAATTGTCCGAGGAATATCTTGAACGCAGCAAAAAAACGATGCAGCAGCTTCATGGCGCGACAGATCAAAGCTGACGTCGGCATCTTCGTCCTCGACAAGAGTTATTTTCCTAGCGAAGACGCTATAAGACGTGCGACAAACCTCGACCTTCCGGAAGCAAGTGCTCCCGTGGTGATCAAGTTTGAGCCCGACGACAAATTGATTGAGCTGCGAACCGTTTTTCTTCTCATCCGTGGCTAGCAATCTTCGTTTTCCATCGGCGAACGGTCGCTTCGCTTCAAAGAAATCGAATCCCGCCATCCCTCCGAAGGAGAAATGGATTTGACCGAAGTCATCTCGCTGGGCTCAAGCATTGGCCTCCGCCCGGTCTTCCCGGTCCGGAGCCCGCATCTGTTTTGGGCCTGACATGCTTCATCCCTGGTCCGAGACTTCTCGGGTCAGACGCTCTGGATTTCCTGACGAGGGTCGTGGAGACGTGAAGCCTACTCCCAGTCTTGACCTTCCGGGCGTGAATCCGGTTCAGTTTGAATCTGGTCCAGTCCGAAAGGCGGACCTGATCGAAACGCACGCCGCGTTCTCGCAAGCGGCGGCCGGTAATTTGATCGGCTAGCCAGACCAGAGATAGAACCTTTTTGAAATCCTCCTCGAGGCCGCAATGAACCTAACGCAATCCGCCATGCCGACGCAGTTCGGGAAATTCGCGAAAATGGGAGAATCATGGAGTATGTCGAATCCCATCTGAACGAGCAGGATAGTCGGGGCAAGTTCAATGCCGCCTATCGCGAAGACGACCGCAAGTTCATGCGATTTTTGATTTCCGCCCGGCAAGCGCGTATTGGAACTGGGCTGCGGTCGCGGAGATCTGCTCGCCGCGCTGGAGCCATCTTACGGCGTCGGCGTTGATTTTCGGCGCCGACACTATTGCCAAGGCCAAGGAGCTGTATCCCAATCTGCATTTTGTCCTTGGCGACGCGGAAGATCCGGCGACGCTGGCTCCGATCGAGGGACCGTTCGATTACATTGTGATCGCCGACACGATCGGCATGTTTGAAGACATCGACGGTACGTTGAGACTGGTGCATCATTTGTGCGCGCCGTCGACGCGGATCATCATCTCCTATTACTCGCATCTGTGGGAACCGATCCTGAAACTCGCCGAACTGGTGCGTCTGCGGCGCAGGCAGCCAAAAATAAACTACATCGCCACGGTTGATTTCCTCAACTTGATGGATCTCGCGGATTTTGAGGTGATCAGCCAGGAACAGAGGCAATTGATTCCGTTGCGCTGGTTCGGAATTGGGCCGTTCATCAACCGTTATATCGCGCCACTGCCCGGCATCAGGCAGTTGTGCCTGCGGACCTATATTGTCGGGCGTCCGGTTCGCCAATTCCCGGATCGAAAATTCTCTGCGAGCATTCTCATTCCCTGCCGCAACGAGAAGGGCAACATCGAAAACGCGATTTTGCGAATGCCCAAATTCGGGTCCGCCCAGGAGATATTGTTCGTCGAGGGTAACTCCAGCGACGGCACCTTCGCAGGAATGCGAACGCGTTCGGGACGCCTACAAGGATCGCTGGGACATCAAGGTGCTGAAGCAGGACGGCAAGGGCAAGGGCGACGCGGTGCGAAAGGGCTTTGCCGCCGCGACCGGCGATGTGCTCATGATTCTGGACGCGGACCTGACCATGCCTCCGGAGGCGCTGCCGAAATATCACGCCGTGATCGAGGCCGGGAAGGCGGAGTTCGTCAACGGCACCCGCCTGATCTACCCGATGGAAGAGGAGGCGATGCGCCCGCTCAATCTGATCGCCAACCGGTTTTTTGCGTATCTGTTCAGTTATCTCGTCAACACCCGGCTCACCGATACGCTGTGCGGCACCAAGGTCCTGTTGCGTAAGGATTACGAGGTGCTCGCAAGGGAGCGCGGCTATTTCGGCAATTTCGATCCGTTCGGGGATTTCGATCTGATCTTCGGCGCGGCCAAACAGAACCTGAAAATCATCGAGACCCCGATCCACTACAAGGCGCGCACCTTCGGCGAGACTCAGATATCGCGCTTTCGGGACGGCTGGCTGCTCTTGAAAATGGTGTGGTTTGCATATCGCAAGCTCAAGGCCGTTTGACCGGATGTCGGCCGCGATCGAACAAGCATCCGGTCTGGACCAGCGCCAGCAGGCTCATCGCAACGTATGGGAAAACAAGGCGACGATTCGGCTATTGTATCGCGATTTCCATCGACGGCTGCTCGAAAACTGTCCTGAAGGACGCCTGCTCGATATCGGCAGCGGCACGGCTCACATCAAGGAAATTCGCCAGGACGTCATTTCAACCGACATCCTGTCGTTTCCCGGTATCGACGTCGTGTCCGATGCGCATCGGCTGCCGTTTCCGAGACCAGTTTTTGCCGGCGTGGTGCATGCTCGACGTCCTGCATCATCTGGAGCGTCCCGATTGAATTTCTCAAGGAGGTGTCGCGCGTGCTGAAACCAGGCGGACGCTTGCGATGATCGAGCCGGCGATGACCTCGCTCGCCCGGCGATTTTACCATCGCTTTCACGAGGAGCCGGTGGATATGGACGCCGACCCGTTCGCGCCGGTTGCGATCAACCCCGATCGGGATCCGTTCGACGCGAACCAAGCTATCCCAACCCTTTTGTTCGCGAGGTCCGCAACGTGTAAGCGGGTTGAAAAAGTGGTTCCCTCGCTGCGTGTCCAAAGCGTTAAATGGCTAAGCCTGTTTGCATATCCGATGAGCGGGGGATTTCAGAACTGGTCGCTGATGCCCGCGGCGCTCGTAGGCGCCATGCTCAAGCTCGAGGAAAGGGTACCGGAGATGGTTCGCAGGCATATCGCGTTTCGAATGATGGTTGTCCTGGAGCGGCTTTAGGGGATGTTGCGGTAAGCAACGAAAGCGCCCATCGCGCACCAACGGTTCGGCGGAGCCAACAGGGCGGTGTGAAACGCTGCCGGTGCGCACGCTCGGCGGTCATCCGTCCAAGCGCCTCAAAGGAAACGCCGATTCGTCAATCGCACAGAATCTGTTATGGCTTCGGTAGGCCCAGGGAATCCCGCTTAGCTACGAGTTCCGACGAACAAGCCAATCGCGATAGAACCAGCGATCTCCTCTCGACACCGATCGAGATCGGTCGGGCCTGTTCCACGGCCTATTTTGGCACGTGGCCGCTTGAGCGGTTGGCGGTCAAGCGGGCGGGCATGTGGTCGTTGCGGGCTGCAGGCATGGGCGCCCCATCGACCGCGTTCGGCAGCCTCGCCGGCTCAAATGGCGCCGTATTGGCTCACGATGGCCCGTCGGCTTCGACCGCCACGCTAAAGTCGAAAACTCCCCCCACGGCAGTCACATTGAGGCCGTCGCGGCTGATATGCCCGATCTGGCCTAGATTATCGGGATAGGCTGACAAAATACCGTCATGTCGCTGGTCGTAAAAGGCGGCGTGCGCTGGACTTGATACTAGAGGTTGTGTCGAGTATCCATGTCGGTTGTATCCGTCTGGAGCGTGACTGCAGCAATGACGTATCTTCGGCTGCCCGATTCGATGGGCCCGTGAAATGTTGCACGCGGAACAATGTTCACTTCTTCAGCGTCTGTTTCTTGGGGCTTCTCGGGCGTCATCATGATCGGCAGACCGTGGTTATCCGCTTGGTTCTTCGCGCTGGCCGCCTCGGCATCGCCGATACTTATCCTGGTCTTTGGAGTTTTCGGAATACACGGCAATGCCGATCGTTACCGGCTCTTATCTCGTCCTTTCGATTTGTGGCATGGCTTGCTTCGGCACGACCAAAGGCCTGCAAGTCGGAACCGCCGATATTCCGTTCCTCGCATTCGTGGTTCTTATTGGAATATCCTTTGCCGTTAATCCAATCGTCGCAAGCCCAAAGGGGATCATGCAACTGATGATCACGCTGGCTGCCTTTCCGGCAGCGAGATTGTTGGGGAGGGATTACATTCACGCCGATAAGACAGGCATGTTTCTTGGTCTCGGCCTTCATTGTTGCGCTCGGCGTTGTCTTGACCGTGCCGGCGCTGGTCGAAGTTGCGGGTAAGATCGGAAGGCCTCTTGTATTTGGGTTCGAGAACGCCGCGACGGCGTTCTCGATTTCGCTGGGCTTGCTGGTTTTGACGTTCGTCACGTCAGATCCAGTTTGGCGCTCGCCGAAGGGGCGGCTGACGGTGGCCTCTGATTTCCATCGCCAGCATGACCTTCGCGGCGTCAATGGTGCGCTTCACCCTGCTTGCGATTCTGGCCAGCCCTGGCAATTTGTTTCGTTTTATCGGTTCGTGACCGTCAGGCTTTGCCTTCGCCTCGGCCTCTTGATTGCCGTATCAATCGTCGCTGGATTGTTGGCTCGTCCGCTCAGTTCGGCGGCCTATTTGAAGTTCGCAGCTGAAGGGCTGACAGTGGTTCCCTCGACCGAGCTATCCACGGAGCCAAAGTCGGTCAACTGACTTGCCCGCCGCCCTAAAGCGCTTTGAGGTGCCGCAAAATAACTATTGTTTGTCGGCAAATCAGAGATAACTCATTGGAGATCCGAAAGGTGATGTTCCTTGACGCGATTTACCTTGCGGCAAGGGCCGGAGCTGTCGGATTGGGTCTGGACTCGTTTGGTGCACTGGGGTGTTACAAAGGCTATCCGCCCCATAACGACGTGCTGCAGGCGATCGTGGAGTTCGGGTGGCTTGGTGGCGCAAGTTTTCTTTTATTGATCACGCTGCCATTGATATTGCTTTTCAGGCCGGCCCGTACCGACCCTGACATTCGATTTGTATTTCTTCTCTGTCTGTTCTTTACCATGCTCAGCATGATCTATGGCCGTATCAGCAGCGAGATGATGCTGTTCATGGCGCTGGGGTTGGCGGGGAGGCTCATTTCTGCAAGAGATACGATCGAGATGCAAAGCGAACCAAAACCAGTGCGGCTTGCTCATTAATATGGCGGCGGGGAAAAGCAGTTTTCATTTGCTGGGAAATTCTGCCTGGAATGCTGCCGCCTTTCTCGTTGGTGTCGGACTGAACTTGCTGGTACTGCCGTTCGTCGTGTTCCGCCTCGGCGTTGCGGCGTTTGGTGTCGCAGGTCTGGTCACGGCATGCATTGCGCCTGCTTTGGCGTTCAGTAACGCGCTGGCGCTGTCGGCAACGCGGGAACTTGCGCAAAGGCTCGAACCGGACGAGCGCGCCGATGCGCGCCGCGTTTTTGCCGTGGCATTGCTTCTGGCAGGTGGGATCGGGGCGTTGATAGCGATGGTGTTGGCGCTGGGCGGCCCGCCGCTGGCTCGCGTCGCGTTCCATCTGGACGGCAAGGCCGCGGACGATCTCGGCCTTGCCTTCGGCCTGGGCGCCGGCGGATGGTTGTGCCAATGTCTTGCAACGGTCTTTCTGGCGTTGTTCACGGCACGTCAGGATTATCCTCGGCTTTCTCTGATCGCTATCGTCAGCGCGGTGATCTCGACGGTTTCAATGCTGATCTTGATCCCGCGGTGGCCGGTCGCGTCGACGTTTCTTGGCTGCCAGGCCCTGGGCTTTGCGACCAGTCTGCTGCTGGCGTTCGCGATTTCCCGCCGGCTCGTCGGTGAATGGCTGGCGCGCCCCGCGTTTCACCGAATGGCACTGATCCGGCTTGCCAATATCGGGGTGTGGCAGTTTGCCGCCCAGGGCGGCGGCCTGATCGCGAGCCAGGCGGACCGCTACATCCTCGGAGCGTTCCTGACGCCGCAGTTTGTCGGCTTTTACACCATCGCCCAGCGACTTGAAGAAGCCGTGTATATCGGCATTCTCAAGATCGGCGAAATTCTGTTTCCGTTCTTTAGCACATTGCAGAAAGAGCCCAGCGACCGCATTGCCGATCTGGTGTTTCGCGCGTCCTGGGTTCTGAATGTTCTCGCCGCGAGCGCCCTTGGCGGGCTGATTCCCATTGCAGGTCCTTTGCTGCATCTCTGGACCGGCGCCGAAGTAGCTGCCGGCGCCAGCCAGTTATTGGTCGTATTGTCGATTGCCGGAATGCTGGGCTGTAGCGCCAACGTGTTCGCATTTTTTCTGCTCGCCAACGGCAGATCGCGTTCCACGGCGCTGATCTCGCTGGTGACCGCTGTTTTCACGCTGGCCAGCAGCGCCGTCGCATTGCCCACTTTCGGATGGCAGGCGGCCGGCTGGAGTTCCTGCATCGGCATGATCGCTCAAATGGTCGTCACCATGTACCTGCTGCGGCAAAGCTTCAGTCTTGCCGGACATGTGGTTGCGCGTTGGTCACTTCGTGCTGCTGCCGCTAGGAACGGGGATTGTGACCGCGCTGGCTCTGCGCTACGTCGCGGGCAATCAATTGTTCGACCACGCGCCGCGTTGGTGGTACGTCGGGGGCTCATATTGCGTGGCGGCTGGTATTATCTTTGCCGTCGTCGTCGCGGTTTCGCGGATCGGACCTTACGGTGACGCCTGCTGGCGAGACTTGCGCCTGATCGCAAGCCGCTTCCTCCTCCTCAAGGCCTCATAAGATGTGCGGCATCGCTGGCATCGTTGACATCAGCGGCAAGCCCGTTGAACCGATTGAGATTTCGCGTCTGACCGATCTGCTCGCGCACAGGGGCCCCGGCGGTTCCGGAACGTGGTTCAGCGCAGATCGCGCCGTGGCGCTGGGCCATCGGCGCCTCGCCATTATCGATCCGGGCGAAGGCGGTCGTCAGCCGATGCAATACGCGGATGGCCGCTATGTCATCGTCTATAATGGCGAGGTCTACAACTTCCTGGAGCTTCGTCGGGAGCTGGAGGCGCAGGGCTCCATCTTCCGCACCGAATCCGACACCGAAGTCATTCTTGCCGCCTGGCAGGCCTGGGGCGAGGACATGCTGCTGCGGTTCAACGGCATGTGGGCGCTGGCCATTTTCGATACCAAATCGAAGGACTTGTTTCTGGCCCGCGATCGATTCGGAATCAAACCGCTTCTTTATGCGCTGACGTCGCAGCGGCTGGTTTTCGCGTCGGAGCAGCGCGCCCTCGTGCACAGCGGCTTGATTGCGACGTCGGTCGATACCGAGGTTGCACGCAGGCTGCTGCTCGATGCGTTCGGTGTCGAAGGCAGCGAACGGACCCTCTGCCGGGAGATCCGCCGGCTGCAAGCCGGGCATTTCATGTGGCTGCGAAACGGTCGGCTCGACATCCGACGTTGGTGGCGTACCGTGGATCATCTGCCAACATTGCCGACAACCGATGCGGAGCGTGTCGAACGCTTCGGCGAGCTGTTTCGCGATGCGGTGGCGCTGCGGATGCGCAGCGACGTGCCGATCGGAACATGCCTGTCCGGCGGGTTCGATTCCTCCGCGGTCATCTGCACCATGGCTGCGCACGAAAAGGCGGGAATGGGACCTCGTGACAGCACCGCGTGGCGCCATGCATTCGTCGCGACGTTTCCGGGATCAACCATCGACGAAAGGCCTCAAGCCGAGGAGGCGGCCGCCTTCGCGGGGGTGAGCCCCACGTTCCTGGAAATAGGCAAGGATGACGCGCTGAAGGACCTTGATCGGATCCTGGAGGACAGCGACGACGTCTATATCTCGCTTCCAAGCGCGGTGTGGCAAATCTATCGGGAACTCAGGCGTCAAGGGGTATTGGTGTCTCTTGACGGTCATGGTGCCGACGAATTGATGGGAGCCTACCTGCAGGAAGGCCAATCGGGGTTGTTCAGGTTGAGAAATGCCTTGGCCGGCCTTTCCTCCCGCTCGGTGCTGGCAAGGCGCGGTGTGGATTTGTTGCGTACGCTGACAATCGAACGCAAGGGGCATTATTTCCTGCGGGGTGGTTTACGCCGCACGCCAGCTCCATTTGCTTGCGTCGGCGATGACGATGTTCTTCCAAAGGACTGGGGCGCGTTGAACCGGCGGCTCTATCACATGTTTCACAGCACCACGTTGCCAACAATCCTGCGGAACTTCGATCGCCTCTCGATGGCGCATGGCATCGAAGTGCGGATGCCGTTCATGGACTGGCGCCTTGTCACCTACACGATGGCGCTTCCGGACGAGTTCAAATTTTCCAACGGCTACACCAAGGCGATCGCGAGGCGGGCGATGGAAGGCCGGATGCCCGATTCCATCCGTACCGCGCGCCGGAAAATAGGCTTCAATTCGCCGATGCCGGAATGGCTGAACGGGCCGCTGTCCGGCCTGGACCGCCGCCTTGCTCGATCAGAAGGTTTCGGCGTTTACGGAAATCGTGGAGGAGCCCAAACTCCGCGAGACCGTGGTTCGATTGACTCAAACGAAAGCCTGGGATTGGGAATCGGTCGGACGCATCTGGCCGTATCTGAACATGAAATGGACGTTGAGGCAGTTGACCTCGCAGGCCGTGAAATGATGGCCGACGCAGTGCGACCATCGAGCATTTTGTTTGGCGCACGGACTATCGGTGACCAGCCCGGCGAGAACGCACGGCCTGATCAGGCGAGATGCGCAAGATGGTCCGGCTCCAAGTCGCGTCGTATTCTTGCTCGGCGCGGCATTTAGTGCAAATGGTTCACCTTTATTCGAGGTCGGCCGGTCCGAGGCAATTGGCGAGTGCGCTATTGCCGCAGAGATCTCGCCGCCGATCGCATCGAACTGTGGCAAGTTGAGCCTCAAGGCAGTGCTGGTCTCCGAAAAATGCGCCTGTTCCAAAATAGCGGTCTCTATCCTTCCTACCTGCATCATCTCAATAGGCTGGCGGCCCATGCAACGACATTCGAGGAGCGGCGCCGCATCTTCCTGAATGACCGGTTTGGCGCACTTCATTTTCTGCAGCCGGTGCTTGCCGGCGAACCGGATGCATTTTTCACGAATGGAGATGACGAGCTTCTTCAGAATTATTGGGCGAGCGAAAACGGAATGCCGGCGGGAAGTTCGCTTGAACAGATTCTTCTGGCGCAGATCGAGCATCACCGCACGGATGTGTTCTACAATATTGATCCGGTTCGCTATCCCAGTGGTTTTGTAGGCAAATTGCCTGGATGCGTTAAGAAAACAATTTGCTGGCGTGCGGCGCCTTCGGGAAGCGCCGATTTGTCGAAATATGATCTGCTGGTCAGCAATTTTCCATCAATACGGGAAGACTGGAAAGCCAAGGGATGTCGGGTCGACAGTTTTTTTCCGGCGATTGATCAGGTGATGGATGAGTATATCGCCGAGGAAAGACCGATCGACGTTCTCTTTGTGGGCGGATACTCCCGTCATCATTCCGCGCGCGCACGGATCCTTGAACGGGTTGCTGGTCTCGCCGACACGCGACACGTTGTCTATTGTCTCGATGCATCGCGCCTGACGCGCCTTGCGGAAAGCCCGGTCGGCCGTTTTCTGCCATTGCGAAAACATCGGCGCCCCGACAGCATCGCGCGCATCGCGCGGCCGCCGATTTTCGGACGCCAGCTGTACGAATTGATCGGGCGATCGAAAATCGTGCTCAATGGCGCCATCGACATGGCGGGTCGGGATCGTGGCAACATGCGCTGCTTTGAGGCGATGGGCTGTGGCGCGCTGCTGGTGTCCGACGCCGGCAATTATCCCGCGGGCATGAAGCCTGGTGTGACCATGGAGACATATAACTCCGCGGACCATGCTATCCAACTTGTTTCAGAATGCCTGAGCAGCTGGTCGCACCGGGCGCGAGTGGCGGAACGGGGTCGGAGAGAGATTTCGGAGATTTACGAGAAGACTTTACAGTGGGTGGCCTTCCGAAAGCTTCTCGAGCAAGCTTAGCGAGCTAGAAGTTTGTCCGCCAGTTCGGTATAATACTAGTCCGTCGTGACTAATGGATTGAGTGGACTTTGGACCCCGCAGAGGTTATGGATGCAGTTGGGCACAACGAATTGCTAAGAGCAATAACCCGTCCGATTACTAAAATGCGGCGGCAGATAAACCTGCATCTCCTTGGTCAGCGATTGATCGGACGAGCTACCTGTTGTGTTGAGAAGGGTGCCGTCCTGAGTGGCGTGGCCAGAATCAAGAATGCCAGCGGAGACAGCGAAAAAATTAGGGTCGGCGCGAATACGTACGTATTAGGCGAATTGTTTGTCTTCGCCCACGGCGGAGAAATCACCATCGGCGAATGGTGTTATGTCGGCGAGGGAACGCGAATTTGGTCGGCGGCATCGATTGCGATCGGCAATCGCGTGTTGATTTCGCATTCCGCCAATATTTTCGACAGCTTGACGCATCCGATCCGCGCCGCGGACCGCCACGAACAGACCCGGCAGATCTACCAAAGTGGCCATCCGCGCCAGATATCTCTCGACGAGAGGCCGGTTAGAATTGATGACGATGCCTGGATCGGTGCGGGCGCCTTCGTGCTGCGAGGTGTAACCGTCGGCGAGAGGCGGTATCGTTGCCGCCGGGTCGGTGGTTACCAGAGATGTTCCCCCTTATTCCGTGGTTGCGGGAAATCCCGCTGTTGTGGTTCGGGAATTGTCACCGGATGAGCGCTAACGCGACAGTTTCGACGTGGGAGGATGCCGTGCATCTGGCTTCGCGAGCAGCCGGACCAGCGACAGTTGGTGCTGGACGCTTTCTACGACGATCCACTGATTGACGCCGCCGAGCGCTATCACGCAAGCAGCGAATGGCAGGCGGTCTCCCTGCTACTGAAGGGCCGGAGCGGCCGGGCCCTCGACGTCGGCGCCGGACGGGGCATCGCAAGCTATGCGCTCGCTCGAGAAGGATTTGCAGTGACCGCGCTCGAGCCCGATCCCAGCGGCCTCGTCGGGGCCGAAGCTATTCGCTCGCTTGCGTCCGAATCCCGGCTGCCGATCGAAGTGGTCGAAGAGTTCTCCGAGCGCTTGCCGTTTGCCGATGAGGCGTTCGACGTCGTGTTTGCGCGAGCGGTGTTGCACCACACCCGCGATCTCGACCGCGCATGCCGCGAAATGTACCGCGTGCTTCGTCCAGGTGGAATTTTCATCGCTGCGCGCGAGCATGTGATCAGCAGGGAAGCCGATCTGGAAGCGTTTCTCGACCGCCACCCCTTGCACCATCTTTACGGCGGCGAGCATGCCTATGTTCTCGATCGTTATAAGGCTGCGCTGGATGGCGCGGGTTTTTCGCAGGTCGAACTGTTATCGCCGCTGAAGAGCGCCATCAATCTTTTTCCGTACACCGTGGACAGCTTTCGCGATGCCGTTGTCGACAAGCTCTCGCGGAAAGTCCCCGCCGGTCCGCTCTGGCGGGTGGTGCTGCGGATCCGAACCCGGTCTTCGAGACGCTGCTTTCGGTGGCAGCACGCTTCGACAATCGGCCGGGACGGCTTTATTCATTTGTCGGCCACAAGGCGCGGCCATGACAGTCTGGGTCACCGGCGCCAATGGGTTCATCGGCCGGCATCTCGTTCGCGCTCTGGCGGATGGCCGTCGCTACCGTCCATGGCATCGGCCATGGTGCGATCGAGGACGTCCGACCGACAGCATCTCGGCCTTGCGACATGGCTGAACGGCGAGATCGACGCCGCCAATCTCAATGCGCTGGCTGGACAATCGGGCATACCTTCGACGATCTTTCATCTCGCCGGAGGCTCGTCGGTCGGATCATCGATCGCGCAGCCGTTCGAGGATTTTTCCCGGACGGTCGTCGGCACGGCACGGTTGCTGGAGTGGCTTCGCGGCTCCGCCCCGGAATGCCGCCTGATCGTTGCGTCGAGCGCAGCGGTTTATGGCAGCGAACACCAGGGACCGATTTCCGAGGGGGCGGCGACGGTTCCGATGTCTCCCTACGGTCAGCACAAATTGATGATGGAGCAATTGTGCCGAAGCTACGCGGTCACCTTTGGTTTGCGCAGCACGATCGTGCGCCTGTTCTCGGTCTATGGGCCCCAACTGCGCAAGCAATTGCTTTGGGATGTGTGTTCCCGGTTGCACCGGGGAGAACGAACCCTGATTTTGGGAGGGACCGGCGCCGAGGTGCGCGACTGGACCGATGTCCGCGACGTGGTGCGGCTGTTTGCAACGATTGGCGAGTTACCGCAGCGGGAGAATTATCAGATATTCAACGGCGGCTCCGGTCTTGGAACGACCGTCGCCGATCTCGTGGGCATGCTTGTGAAACTTGGGGCGGCGACATCTCCGTGGGTTTTTCCGGCGTCGTTCGCGCGGGGGACCCGTTTAGTCTTGTGGCGGATGACGCCCAGCTGCGCCGTATTCACTTTGGCTGGCAGATCCCGGTCGACCAGGGAATTGCTGCCTATGTGCAGTGGTTCAAGGAACATGTCCGTTGAACGCCGACGCTCCCGTTCGCGTCGCATTCACGCATATTTCCCGGCAGCTTTGGGCTGGGGGCTACAACTACCTGTGCAATCTGTTTGCAGCGCTGGACCAATACCGCGCGGGTGAGTTCACGCCCGTGGTCTTTGCGGGAATGGACGACGCCGAGGCCGATCTCGAGGGGCTGACGCGAATTCCAGGCGTTGAGGTGGTGCGATCCGCTGCTTTCGATCGACGCCGTGCCGGACTCCTGGAAGCGCTCGCGCTGGGCCTTGACCGGGCGGCGGTCAGCCGAGTTCCGAACAAAAAATATCGATGTGGTTTTGAAGCGGCACGGTTCTTTGGCTGGCGCCTTCCATATCCATCGGTCGCATGGTTCCCGGATTTGCAGCATCGCCGGCTGCCGCAGCTTTTTTCGACTGCGGCGCGCTGGCGCCGCGATATCGGCTTTCGCGTCCAGATCGCGTCGGGTCGCACCATCATGCTCAGCAGCGAGAGCGCGTTGCGGGATTACCAAAAGTTTTTTCCGGCGGCGGCCAAAGCATCCGTGGTGCGGTTTGCAAGCCGCCCGCCGGCGGAGCTTCTCACGGCTGACCCCATCGAAGTGGTCCGCCAATACCATCTGCCCGAACGATTTTTTTATCTGCCGAATCAATTCTGGCGACACAAGAACCATCAAGTGGTCGTGGACGCGCTTTCAATCCTTTCGGCACGGGAAATCGACGTCGTCGTGGCGGCGTCCGGCAGCAAGAATGACCCGCGCGAACCGGATTATTTCGAGAAGATCATGGCCCAAATCGGCGACCGCAACATACGCGGCTTCCGCTATCTCGGGATGATACCGCTTTCGCACGTCTATGCGCTGCTGCGCGTCTCCACCGCGCTCATCAACCCGTCCCGTTTTGAAGGCTGGAGCACGACGGTCGAAGAGGCAAAATCATTCGGCGTGCCGATGATCTTGTCGGATCTCGAAGTTCATCGCGAGCAGACCTCGGGCAGGGCGAAGTATTTTGGACCTGACAACCCCCATGAACTCGCCGATCATCTTGCTAAAGCAAATCAGGATGTCAGGCCTTTTTCCGTGCGAAATTTGGTTCCGGAGCTCGATGAGCGCGTAGCGACCTTTGCCGGCGATTTCGCGCGTACTATTCGGGAAGCGTCGCGGTCGCGGCTGGAGCGCACGAGGGGCTAGTGGGGACGACTAGAAACGCCTTGATTTAGAGTGGGTTCTATCAATATAGAGGACGGGTTTACGGCTAGCCCGCCGTCCCGAAATCCGCGAACCGAACGACCGCGTCAAGAAGGAAGTCCGATGATTAGATTTGGCCTGCTCGGTTGCGGACGCATCGCGAAGCGCCATTCCGAGTTGTTGGGCGGCGGCCATATCGACGGTGCCGGCCTGGCCGCGTCTGCGACCCTGTACGCTGCGCGCGCAGACGCCATCGCATCGAAGTTCGGCGTTCCCGCCGTTTATGAAATCGACGATCTTCTCGCGCGGAAGGACATCGACGCGGTAGCGGTTTTGACGCCGAGCGGGATGCATCCCCAAGCATGCCGTCGCCTGCGCGAGAGCGGGCAAAGCATGCCGTCGTAGAGAAGCCAATGGCGCTTCGGCTTCAGGATGCGGACGATATGATCCGTGCGTGTGACGAAGCCGGTGTCAAGCTGTTCGTTGTCAAGCAGAACAGGTTCAACGTTCCCGTCGCCAGGGCGCGCGAGGCTTTCGAGGCTGGCCGCTTCGGGCGCCTCATTCTGGGTACCGTGCGCGTGCGCTGGTGCCGGGACCAGGCCTATTACGATCAGGACGCCTGGCGAGGCACCTGGGCCTATGATGGTGGCGTGCTGACCAACCAAGCCAGCCATCATATCGATATGCTGGAGTGGTTTTTCGGCGATGTCGTGAGCGTGCATGCGCGCGCGACGACGGCGCTTGCAAAAATCGAAACCGAAGACACCGCGGTCGCGACCCTGAAATTCCGCAACGGCGCACTGGGCATCATTGAGGCCACGACCGCCGCACGGCCAACGGATCTCGAAGGGTCGCTCTCGATCCTGGGGGAGAAGGGTACGGTAGAAATCGCGGGCTTCGCCGTAAATCAGATCAGGCATTGGCGTTTTGTCGACGAGCTTGCGTCGGACAAAGACGTGGTGGAGAAATTCTCTGTTAATCCCCCGAACGTCTATGGCTTCGGCCATCAGGCCTATTACCAGCATGTGATCGATTGTCTGGTCCATCAGCGCGCGGCGCTGGTGGACGGTCTCGAGGGACGCAAGAGCCTGGAATTGATTTCCGCGCTCTATGAGTTCGATCGAGACCGGTCATGAGGTCGCGCTGCGTTTTACGCCCCGGCTGAGCCGACTCGGTGTGGCGTCGTGAAGCAGCCGGACGTCCAACAGATCAGCGTCCGCGATGTCGAATTCGGTGCCCGGGTCAGGCTGGTCGAGCCATGCAATATCTACGGCTGCAAGATTGGCGATGACTGTTTTATCGGACCTTTTACGGAGATCCAGAAGGGTGTCAGCGTCGGTGCGCGCACCCGTGTGCAGTCGCATGCCTTCATCTGCGAACTGATAACGATAGGCGAGGACTGCTTCATCGGGCATGGCGTGGTCTTCATCAACGACACGTTTTCGACCGGTGCGCCAGCCCGTGGACGCAAAGAACTGTGGCGAGAAACCGTGATCGGAGATCGGGTTTCCATTGGCTCCAATGCCACGATCATGCCCGTTCGAATTGCGGACGATGTCGTTATCGGGGCGGGTTCAGTCGTGACCAAAGACATTACGTCTGCGGGCACGTATGCGGGCAACCCGGCGCGCCGGCTTGCGTCGCGGAAATAAGAGAGACGAACGATGCCGGTACCCTTTGCAGATCTGCAGCTTCAGTACCAGACCATGAAGGGTGAGATCGATGGCGCGATCGCCGCTGTCATCCGCGACAATGCATTCATTCGTGGACCATTTGTCGATGCCTTCGAGCGGGAATTCGCCGGCGCGGTGGATATCAAGCATTGCGTGTCATGTGCCAACGGCACCGACGCGCTCTATCTCGCCATGGCCGCGCTGAAGGTTCGGCCCGGCGACGAGGTCATTACCACGGCGCATTCGTGGATCAGCACGCCCGCGATGATCACCCATGCCGGTGCGAGTGTCGTCTTCGCGGACACCGATGACACGACCTTCACCATTGATCCGGCGGCGATCGAGGCTGCGATCACGCCGCGCACGGTCGGTATCATTCCGGTCCATCTGTACGGACAGCCGGCGGATATGGGTGCGATCATGGCGATCGCGGCCAGGCACAAGCTCTGGGTGGTGGAGGACTGCGCGCAGGCGCATTTGGCGCGCTACAAGGGCCAGCAGATCGGCACCTTCGGCGCCGCAGCGACCTATTCGTTCTATCCGGGCAAGAATCTGGGCGCGATGGGCGACGCCGGCGCCGTCGTCACCAACGACAGCGCGCTCGCCGAACACATGACCATGCTCGCGCGTCACGGCGGCCTGATCAAGCATCAGCATCATATCGAGGGCATCAACAGCCGGCTTGATGGCCTGCAGGCAGCGATCCTGTCGGCCAAGCTGCCCCATTTGGCCGATTGGACCCGGGCGCGCCAGGACGCCGCCAGGATTTACGACGCCGGCCTCAATCTGATCGAAGACGTCGTTGTGCCCAGAACGCGCCGGATCGTAATGACGTCTACCATCTTTACACGATTCAGCATCCGCGCCGCGATGCGCTCACAGCGGATCTGAACGCCAACGGCGTCCAGACGGCGATCAACTACCCGACCGCGTTGCCGTTTCGCCGCTTACAGCCGGCTTAAACATCGCCCCGAGCAGTTTCCGAATGCCCATCGCCAGCAGAGCAAGATATTGTCGCTGCCGATGTTTGCGGAGATCACACGGAAGCAGCAGGATGAAGTAATCAATCTCGTTCGCGAATTCTGAGCTTTATCGCTTAAGAACGGTCAAGCTTGAATTACCGTTTGCGTCCATTTGTGAGGATGAAGGGTCTTCTTGAAGAGTGTAGAGGTCCACAGTTGTTTCGCGGGCTCCAAGGGAGCAATTTTGCCAATCCATCGTTCGTATCTTGCACCACAACGCCATAGCGAATAATCCAGCCTTGCCCACTTCAGCGATGGCGCTCGAACTGTGCATCCTGACTGCCGCGCGCTCCGGTGAAATCTCGGGAATGCGGTGGGCCGAAATCGACCTCGACAAAGAATCTGGACAGTGCCAGCCGGGCGTATGAAAGCAGGTCGGGAGCATCGCGCTCGATTGTCCCCGCGAGCCGTTGCGATTGTGCGCCAGCTTGAAAAGCTCAAAGCGGGCGATTTTGTTTTTGCCGGGCAGGCACGCAACGAGCCGTTGTCAACTATGGCGATGGAAATGGTGTTGCGGCGCATGAAGATTGAGGACGCCGCCGTCCACGGTTTCCGCTCCAGCTTCCGGGACCGGGCGGGAATGTTTGCAGCTTCCCGCGCGAAATCACCGAGACGGCGCTCGTGCACGTCATCGGGGACAAAGGCAGAACAAGCATACCGGCGGAATGACGCGCTGGAGAAGCGCCGCAAGCTGATGGAAGCATGGGCTGCATATTGCGGAACGAAGCAGCGCGAGAAATACTTGTTTCGCTGAGAAAACAACGCATCTAGCGCAACAGGTCTAGTCGGGCACAAATGCCCGCGTTGCCAAGTGACGTGGCAACGGAAATCCCACAGTATGGCTTGCGGGTCCCTCATAAGCATGATTGGGTCACTCTTCGACGTCTACCGTGGTTTGGGTGCCAACTATTGACCTTTACGTCGTGGCAATTTGCGGTGTTCGTCTCCGCGGTGTTTGTCGTCTATTACCTGCCGTTCGTTCGCCGGTATCAGGTTTACGTCTTGGTCGTTGCGAGCCTGTTTTTCTATGGCTTCGGACAACCAGAAGCTGCTCGGGCTGCTCGCGAGTCGCAGATCTTCGGGACTTATTTTTTTCTCATCATGGCGATGGAGCGACGAGCCATTTGGCTTCCGACTGGCATTGCCTTCAATCTCGCCTTGCTCGCATTTTTCAAGTACAAGTTTCTATTTATCGATCCCTCGGCATCTGCGTTCTTCGAAATTGGGCCGATCGATTTCTTAATTAGACTTCCGCTCCCAATCGGAATTTCGTTCTTCGTCTTCCACAACATTAGTCTGCTGGTTGACATGACGAGGCGCGCCGGACCCATACCCACTCTGGGCGACGTGTTTCTTTACATCATCTTTTTTCCGCAACTCGTATCGGGACCGATCACACGGGCGGAGAATTTTTTGCCGCAAATTCAGCCAAAAGTTCTCAGCGAAATACCGTTCGTGGAGGCGACCAAATGGATCGTCGCCGGCTACTTTTTCAAACTATTCGTAGCCAACAATCTGAACACGCTGACGACCAACATGGATTACCCGCTCTATCACGCACTCAGAAGCAGCGACCGTTGGCTTTGCCTGTTCCTATACAGCTACCAAATCTATGCAGACTTTTTCGGATACTCGGCTATCGCCATCGGGTTGGGGCTTCTGTTCGGCTACCGCCTGCCGATCAATTTCAACTTGCCCTATATTTCACGGTCGTTCGCCGAATTCTGGACGCGCTGGCACATTTCGCTGTCGATTTGGCTCCGCACCTATCTCTACATCCCGTTAGGCGGCGACCGCAATGGACAAGGGCGGACTTACCTCAATCTAATGATAGTGATGGGCCTCGGTGGTCTTTGGCACGGTGCGGGATCGAGCTACCTGGCATGGGGGCTAATGCACGGCCTTGTTCTAGTGATCGAGCGTCCGTTCCTACCCATGATAGAAAGACTTGCGACGATTGCCGCCCTGCGTCGTGTGATTCTTGCGGCTCGCATGCTTGTTGTTTTTTTATGCGTCTCCTTCCTTTGGGTTTTTTTCAAGCTTCCAAGTTTCGAGCATGCGATGGATTATATTTCTGGTATGTTTATTGATCAGTCCGTGACCAACCCTGCGCGCATTTACCGAAGTCTGGCGCTGATCTATGCGCTGCCGGTTCTCATGCAGCATTTTATCCCCTCGGAAAGAATCGTTGTGCTACGGGTTAAGCTGGATCCCTATGTGTACGGCGCGATGGCAGCGCTGATGCTGGTCGAAGCCGGTCCCGACACAGCGTTCATATATTTTCAGTTCTAGGGTTAGACATGGACCGTACTACCTCGATGAGCTGGTTCGTGAAGATGAGCGCTGTATGTGCCGCAGTTGTGGCTATGTGTTGGATCACCCCACAGTTCCTCAAAGGTATCCCTGACTTTCCCTCGACCACGACGGATGAAGTACAGTCCAAGATTGTCGATCGTTATCTCAACAGTCCAGTTGCCCCGATCGCGCTAACGGGTAGTTCATTCACGATGCGATTGCGCGAAGAATTTTTTCACAAACTTTACGTTCGAAATCTGGCTCTGCCTGGTGGATCTCCGATGACTGGGGCAGCAATGATTGAGGCGGTTGCTGCTGCTCGGCCGCGGTTCGTAGCTATCGAGACCAACACCCTTTCTCGGGGTATCGACCAAGCAATGCTTGAGAGGGTCCGCACGAGTAATGCGCAGCCTGCTCGCGTACCAATGAATTTCAGGCCCCTTCGCACATTTGCCGCGTTGTACCAGCGAAAGCTCGACGATCGGCAGCGCTTTGACAGAGATGACAAATCTGCGCTTCTTCAGGAAGCGGCTTTAGAAGAGGTAATTCTACGAAAGCCGCCAGCCCCCGAATACAACCCACTTGAGCTCGCTACTAACTTGGCCGAATGGAATAATCCAGATCACGATCAGATCATCCGTCGGAATGTAGCAGAATTGAAGCACATCGTGGAAACACTCGAGACGCAAGGCATTTCGGTGTTCTTTTACGAACTTCCTCTCGGCCCGCATTCGCGCGGTCCCGATATATGACAACGGGCCGATCAGCGATGGCAGAGGCCTTTGGGTACGACCACAGCAGATGGTTATCATTGGACTATCCATCCAACGAGATTCGATGGACCGATGGAGCACATCTTGACGAAAGATCGGCCATCATCATGGCACGCTCTTTAGAGAGGGCGATCGAGCGGAAAATAGGTAGCGAGGAGGGTCTCGCTCGCGATTTGCGCTAAGAATCGGGTCGGAAGTTGGCGGGAGGCCGAACGCGCACTTTCGCACTCCGTAGCAGCCAGATTGGCAAGATTGCGATGGGACCGCGAACAGCAAAATGCGGTATCAAAATATCCCGTTGCGGTATCAAATCAGAGCCACCCCGCTGCGTGAAAATAGGCAAGAGCAGCCTCGCGGTGCCCTCAATTGACACCGACTATTTTAGCAGTGGTCGCGGTATCAATCTAGGGCACACATATAGTTTACCGTTGGGCTTAGCCCGAATTGAAGCGCGCCAACCGCCGGCCAAAGAATGGATGACAATGACGAAAGCGAAAGCTCCACTCAAGAGTAGTCAACAGCCACCTGTTAGAACTCACAAGTTGGACAGTTCAAATCCAAAACTCAAATACATTGGCGGCTCAAAATGCCGATACAGAAGTGTTGCCGGGAGGATGATGCCAGCGCTCACCTATCATCGTCCTGATGCATCCAAACGTAGGGTACCGTCTGCCGTTCTTCCGTAAGCCGGCGTCTATTTAAGCACCCCTGGTTCGGTTGATACGCGCGGGGAGCTGATTTGATGCAAATCGTCATATCGAAACGTTCGACCCAGGTTTTGTGCTGGCAATTCGACGTATCTATAAAGAATAGCGCAGAATGCAAAGGTGGCGAAGAGCGCAGCGAGCAATACTGCCCCATCCGCTAAGCTGTAAAACTGTTCACCATGGCCGGTTGGTGAAAAGAACACACCCTTGAAAGGGGTGTGAAACAAATAAAGCGAATAAGAAATCGCACCAGTATAAGTCAACGGCTTCAGGCTTAAGATCGTTACGGCTCGCGATCCGGGGCCTAGCAAGATGTTGAGAAGGACGGTTCCGTAAAGCAGTACTAGGTAGGAGTGGCCGAAATAGTAAAGCACATCATGAGCAATTGGTGAGCGCAACGTCCAAGTATAGAAAGGGATGATCGCCATAAGGCAGATCATCAACACGAGCAATCCCTGTCGATATTGCGAGAGAAACGCCCAAGCCTTCTGGGACCGCCACGCCAGCGCGATTAGCCCGCCAACACAAAGACCTTCAAGCCTTAGCGGCGTTACCACATCTGGCGCATATAGATTGTCGTGATGCGTGTAGAAATAGATGCCGCGTGCAAGCGCCGATGCGACGGCTATCGAGATCAGCGCTTTCGGCAATAGCCGCGTCGGCAAAATCAAAATGACTGCCGGGGCCACAAGATAGAACTGCTCTTCAATAGCCAATGACCATGTGGCCCCGACGCCAGCGGGACCATATCCAGGGATGGAAGCCATGACCCAATTTTGGGTAAAGGTCAGCAACGACCACCACGGCAGGTCATGTCCCAAATAGCTCGTCTGACCGAACACCGCGGTGCAGATCCAGAAGGCGGCAAGAAGAATCAAGTACGGCGGCAGGATGCGCAGCGTGCGCCGCGCGTAGAAAGTCGAGAAACAATTGGAACTTTCCCGGTTGTCGACGAGTATTCCGATAATCAGGAAACCTGAAAGAACGAAGAACAGATCAACACCACTTTGGCCGAAGATCGCAAATCGCCAAACCACGTATTGGAAGTAACCCTGACTGGGGTTCATCAGCATTCCGGTGAAATGCCATGCGAGCACCAGTAGCACGGCAATGCCACGAAGGCCGTCAGAGCTCTGCAATGCGCCGATCGGAAACTGCCATAACCCCACACCCCTTCGAGGGGTAATACTCGTACTTCCACGCGAGGTCTACCCTGTGGAAATTGCCGAAAATTCTATGAATTTATAGTCCACCGGAGCTCGTCGGGTTCCACCCAACGTAAGGCGCGATCTCGGCTACGAGTTGTTGAGCGACTTATCAACATCCGCGATGGGCGGTAGCGCAGCCCTGTTCCAAGTCCAACCCTAAATGGGACGCGTTTGATGCGCGGATGGCAGACAATCGCACCATTCCCGAGCTTGAGGCTCAGGTTAACCGTGGATTGGCTACGAGCCTTGCAAAGAACAATGTGGGTGACCTGCTCCCCTGTTTGTGCTCGCTCATAAGGAGAGTCTGTTCTAGCTTTGGCCCTGTTTGGGGCGGCATCAAGTTCGGTGCGCGATAAAGATATGGGCTGAAGCAGATAGGGTCTTTACGATTTCGCTTCGGCGGGATATTGGCCCGATTTCGCAGGCGCGCGCTTTGCAGGGCGTGTGCAACCCCGCTCCGTCAAGTCTCTGCAAGACCGATTCAAATGCTCTTACTTGAGAAGCCTGAAGGATCCTGAAGCGAAGTGACTTCCCACAGCCTTTTCGCTACCTCCGGCGCGATCTGAACGTTGGCCCACCACGCGATCTCGTTACCCTGGCGATGCAGCTGCTGATGATGCTCGCGGCAGAGCGGCACGGTAAATTCATCGCTGACCTTGCGTCCCAGCGATCGAGGTTGCGCAAATTTCAAATGATGCGCGTCCAAGGGGAGGCGCCGACGGACTGGGCAGGGCTGCGCAGCGACGAACGCCAAATGGGCCTTATTTCGCTTGCGGATTGTTTTACGCTGCGGACTGACAAGTTCAGGAATGGGCGGCCGTGGGTCGTGCGCAGTCCCTCCGGGCCGGTTAAGGCTGCAGTTCCATTTCCGGATTGCGTCAATGTTGCTGGGCCATGTCCGTTTGGGGTCCAATCAGCCTGATTGCGATAATCGCGGTGCGGGCCTAGCTCTTGGTCCAAGATGTCCAGCTGTGACCGCTGACCTATCGTATCCAGCACAAACTGATAAGTGGTCTCGACAGCGCGTGCGTCGTCGGCTGTAAGCGTGTTCTTTGTTGGCAGGCGGCGGTGTGCCCACAGGGCGAGATCGTCGCTGCCTACGGCTGGAAGGATGGTTTCATTGATTTGCTGGAAGTTATCGCGGAATAATCAGTCGGGTGGGCAATAATGCAACAGTGCACACGCGCATCGAGTTCTCTGCTTAACGGCGTTTCCAGATCGACAGCGCTGTCCTTTATCCAGGGCTGTCTACGTGCCGCTAACGAGAGCTGGAATTCCCACAATAGGCCTCGTCGATCCCGGTTGGTATTCGCCACGCTGGGTCATTCCGGAATCGCCCAAAAAGGAGCGTTGCGCTGCCTGAGACACAGTTTTCAGCACAAATTGCGCTGGATCGATCCAGTGACCCACGCAGATCTGACACGGCTATCCGCGCTCATCCGCGATGACCTTGCCGTCGTTCGGCAGGCTGCCCGGTGCGACCAAGTCAACGTTGCCCTGAAGCTTTGGTTACGGCGCGCAGCGTCGCGACGATGTTGTCGCGAAGCGCCTCGCCCGGAGAGGCGCATTCGCACTTAAGCGTCATCACGTCGGTCTCGCCCACGCGCGTGACGACGAGGCGCAACCGTGCCAGCTCGGGATGACGCTTGCCGATTTCGGCGATCTGCTCGGGCCGCACGAACATGCCCTTGACCTTGGTGGTCTGGTCGGCGCGGCCCATCCAGCCCTTGATGCGCATGTTGCTGCGTCCGCAGGGGCTCGGGCCGGGCAGGGCGGCGGTCAGATCGCCGAGCGCCAGGCGAATCCAGGGGTGATGCGGGTCCAGCGAGGTCACGACGATTTCGCCGACGTCGCCCTCGGCGACGGGATCGCCGGTGCCGGGTCGCACGATTTCCAGGATCAGGTCTTCATTGACGACCATGCCGTCGCGCGCGGAAGTCTCAAACGCAATCAGGCCGAGATCGGCGGTGCCGAACGCCTGATAGGCGTCGACACCGCGAGATTTGATCTCATCCTGCAGGGATTTCGGGAACGCCGCGCCGGAAACCAGAGCGCGCTTGATCGAGGAGAGGTCGCGCCCGGCGCTGGAGGCCGCATCGAGCAGGATTTTGAGGAAATCGGGAGTGCCGCTGTAGCCGATCGGACGGTACGCCTCGATCAGCTCGAACTGCGCCTCGGTATTGCCGGGACCGGCCGGAATAACCGCGCAGCCGAGCGCCCGCGCGGAGGCATCGAAGATGAAGCCGCCGGGCGTCAAATGATAGCTGAAGGTGTTCAGCACCACGTCGCCCGGCCGGAAGCCGGCGGCGAACAGCGCCCGCGCGCCGCGCCAGGGATCGGCGTGCTTGGGCTCGGGCTCGAAGATCGGACCGGGCGAGGTAAACAGCCGCCCGAACGAGCCGGGAAGCCCCGTGACCAGCCCGCCGAACGGCGGCGCGGCTTTGTGCAGGGCAGGGAGATCGGATTTGCGCAGCACCGGCAGGCCCGCCAGCGCGGCCCGGCTGGTGATGCCAGCGGGATCGATGCCTTGGAGGCGCTCGGCATAGCCAGGCGCCGCCATCGCCTTGCGCAGCATGTCCGGTAGTCGCGAGAACAGGTCGGCGTCGCGCTCGGTGGGCTCGCGGGTTTCAAGGGCGTCGTAGTGGTCGGTCATTGGTAGTTCCCGAGTTTCACTGTCATGGTCGGGCTCGTCCCGGCCATCCACGTCTTGCTTCTCTCGACTCTGCAAGACGCGGATGCCCGGCACAAGGCCGGGCATGACGAAGGAGAGGCCGCAACCCTACAACCACCGCTTTCGTCGCTTAAAACTCTTCAAGTTCTTGAAGCTCTTGCGCTGGTCGCCGGCGCCGCCGAGGTAGAACTCCTTGACGTCCTCATTGTCGCGCAGTTCGTCGGCGCTGCCGTCGAGCACCACCTTGCCTTGCTCCATGATATAGCCGTGGCTCGCGACCGACAACGCGGCGCGCGCGTTCTGTTCCACAAGCAGGATCGTGACCCCGAGATCCCGGTTGATCTTGCTGATGATGCCGAACACCTCCTTGACCAGGAGCGGCGACAGTCCCATCGACGGCTCGTCCATCAGGATCATCTTCGGGCGCGCCATCAGCGCGCGGCCGATTGCCAGCATCTGCTGCTCGCCGCCGGAGAGATAACCGGCGAGCCCGGTACGCTCCTTCAGCCGCGGGAAATAGTCGAACACCCTGTCGATGTCGGAGCCGACCTCATTGTCGCTGCGGGTGAAGGCGCCGAGCCTCAGATTTTCCAGCGACGTCATGTCGGCGATGATGCGGCGGCCTTCCATCACCTGAAAGATGCCGCGGCGCACGATCTTGTCGGGATCGATGCCATTGATGCGCTCACCGTCGAACATGATCTCGCCGCGGGTAACTTCGCCGTCTTCGGTCTTGAGCAGGCCCGAGATCGCCTTCAGCGTCGTCGATTTGCCGGCGCCGTTGGCGCCGAGCAGGGCGACGATCGCGCCCCGCGGCACCTCGAGGCTCAGGCCGCGCAGCACCAGGATGACGTCGTCATAGACTACCTCGATGTTGCTCACGCTGAGCAGCGGAGCAGTTGCTTGCGCTACTGCTCTTGGTCGACGATCGATTTCAGTCGCTGCTGTCATTTCCTGATCCTGACGTGATTGGCAGGGTAACGCGTGCCGCTCCACTCACCGCCGTCATCACCGGCGAAAGCGGGTGATCCAGTATTTCAGAGACGTCCGAGAACGATCGAGACGGCGCGGCGTACTGGATCCCCGCTTTCGCGGGGATGACGGCTCGAGTGTATTGGTTGCCTCTCGGACAACCGGCTAGCAGCTTACCACCCAAACCATTCCGGCTTGCGCGGCAGTTCGACGGTCTTGACCTTTTCGAGCTTGATGGTGCCCTTGCCGATCAGATCGTTGAGATCGCCGTCGGTCGAGCCGGAGATTTTCGAACGATAGAGATCGACCTTGAGCGTGCCGCGATGGTCCTTGTCGGTCCAGGTTGAGGCATTGCAGACGCCTTCCATGCCGGCCGGGACCCAATCCTTCTTCTGGTAAAAGCCCTTCGCGACGTTCTCTCCCGTGGCGCCGCCGTTCTTGGCGGCCCAGTCGAGCGCCTCCTTCAGATACAGCGAACTGCACACGGCTGCGATGTAGTGCACGGGACGATAGACCTTGCCGGTCGGGTCGGACATTTTGGAAATCTCCATCAATGTCTTCATGCCCGGCGCGTTGCCGCCCCACGCCACCGCGGTTCGCAGCGGGAAGATCACGCCATCGGCGGCGTCGCCCGCCGTCTTGGCGGCGTTCTCATCCATGCCCCAGACGTTGCCCATGAACTGCACGTCGACGCCAGCGGTCTTGCAGGCCTTGAGCACCGAGATATTGGAGGCGGCGGTATTGCCGAGATAGGCATAATTCGCGCCGGCGCTCTTCAGGCTCAGGCACTGGGCGCTGTAATCGCCGGGCGTGAGTGCGAACACCAGCGGCGGCAACACGTCGAACCCGAGCTCGGTGGCGATAGCTTCCCCTGCCGCCTTGGGCGCGTTCGGATATGGATGGTTGGCGCCCATATGGACGAATTTCGGCTTGCCGGGCTTGCCCTTGGCCTTCCAGTCTTCGGCCGCCCAGGTCAGCATCGCCCGCATCGCGTCCGAATAGCTCGGGCCATAGAAGAAATTATATGGCGCAGGCTTCGCCTTGCCGCTGGCTCCTTCCGGATCGGTCAGCGCGGCGGCATAGGAGCCGGAGATATCCGGAATCTTGTCCTGCGCGAGGAAGCCGGTCAGCGCTTCGGTATCGGCGGTGCCCCAGCCCATGATTGCCGCGACCTTGTCGCCGCCGGACCATTTCTTGTAGAGCGCGATCGCGCGCGGCACCTGATAGCCGTAATCGTTGGTGTCGACATTGAGCTGCTTGCCGCCGACGCCGCCGTTCTTGTTGACCCAGGCAAAGGTGTCGACGACGCCCTGTCCGTAGGGTGTGCCGACGTCCGAGGTACCGCCGGAATAATCCGCGAGATGGCCGATGGCGATCTGGGCCTGTGCGGCCGCCGAGGCGCCGCCGAGCAGCAGGGCCAGTGAAACCGTACTAAGTAAGGATTTGATGGTCATATCGTCGTTCCTCCGTTTGGATAGTTGATAGCGATAGTGGTCCGTCCCATTCCGCCTCAATGCGAGAACGGGTAGAGTTTCCAATAGGTCTTGATCTGCCGCCAGCGATGCGCAAGACCGTCGGGCTCGAACATCAGAAACGCGATGATGATCAGCCCGATGGCGATCTCGCGCAGGAAGGTGATGTTGGTGTTGAGCGACAGCGCCTTGTCGATGGCGCTGCCTTTCAGGCCGGCGCTGATCCACTCCATCGATTCCGGCAGCAGCACCACGAACGCCGTGCCCATCAGCGTGCCCATGATCGAACCGGTGCCGCCGATGATGACCATGGCCAGGAAGATGATCGAGCGCTCGATCCCGAAGCCCTCATTCGAGACCACCAATTGATAATGCGCATAGAGCGCGCCGGCGATGCCGGCAAAGAACGCCGCCAGCCCGAATGACAGCGTGCGGTACTTGGTCAGGTTGATGCCCATGATCTCGGCGGATAGATAATGGTCGCGGATCGCGACCAGCGCACGGCCGTCGCGGGTGCGCATCAGATTGGTCACCAGCAGGTAGCTGGCGAGGAGGTAGGCCAGCACCACGTAGAAATATTGCCGGTCGCCGCGGAACGTGTAGCCGAAGATCGAGAACGGATTGGCGCTGGCCGGCACCGAGCCGCCGGAAAACCAGTCGGCGCGCGAGAAGAAATCGAGCAGGATGTATTGCGCGGCCAGCGTTGCAATGACGAGATAGAGGCCCTTGAGCCGCGCCGCCGGCACGCCGAAGATCAGCCCGACCAGCGCCGTGACCGCGCCCGCCAGCGGAATCGCAAAGAACACCGGGATCGGCAGCTTGTTCGAGATATAGGCCGAGGTGAAGGCGCCCAGCAAGAAGAACGCGGCGTGGCCGATCGAGATCTGCCCGGTGAAGCCGACCAGAATGTTCAGGCCGAGTGCCGCGATCGCGAAGATGCCGATCTGGATCAGGATGCTCAGCCAGTATTCGCTGAACACCAGCGGCGCGAAGCAAATAAGCACGATGCCGAGAATCGTCGCGTTGCGGCTGGTCGTGGTCGGAAAAATCGTGGTGTCGGCCGCGTAGGTCGTGCGGTAGTCGCCAGCCGGAATCAGGGAAGGGCCCGCCATGATGAATTACACCCGTTCGATGTCTTTGGTGCCGAACAGCCCGTAGGGCTTGATCATCAGGATGATGATCAGCACGTAGAACGGCGCGATCTCATAGAGATTGCCCCAGTGCAGATATTCGCTGTCGATATATTGCGCGATGTTTTCCAATAGCCCGATGATGATGCCGCCGAGCACCGCGCCGCCGATCGAGTCGAGGCCGCCGAGGATCGCCGCCGGAAATACCTTGATGCCATAGGCCGACAGGCCCGACGACACCCCGTTGACCACGGCCACCACCACGCCCGCGACCGCCGAGACGGTCGCCGAGATCGCCCAGGCCATCGCGAACACGCTCTTGACGGAAATGCCGAGCGACTGCGCCACCTGCTGGTTGAAGGCGGTGGCGCGCATGGCGAGGCCGTATTTCGAGACCCGGAAGAACCAGGCCATGCCGATCATCATCGCCACCGACACGACGAGGCTCATGACATAGACGGTCTGGATCTGCAGGCCGAGCAGGTTTACGGACTGGCTGGTGAAAACGCGCGGGAACGGTTGCGGGTTGACCCCAAAGATCCATTTCAGCGATGCCTGAAACACCGTCGACAGCCCGATGGTGACCATGATTACCGAAATGATCGGTTCGCCGATCATCGGCCGCAGGATCACGATCTGGATCGCGATGCCGAACGCGAACATGAACACCAGCGTCAAGGGCATGCCGATCCAGAACGGCACCTGGTATTTGGCGAGCAGCGCCCAGCACACCCAGGCGCCGACCAGCAGCAGCTCGCCCTGCGCGAAGTTCACCACCTGCGTCGCCTTGTAGATCAGCACGAACGACATCGCGACCACGCCATAGAGCGTGCCGACCACGAGGCCGTTGACCAGGAGCTGGATCAGGAACTGGACGTTCATTCCGCGGCCTCCGCGATTGCCGCGTCGTAGCCGAGGTCGACCACCTTGAGGGTGGTGCGGATGCGCTGGGTGGTGCCGTCCTGGAAGCGGATCACGGTATCGATCGGAATGTCGTGCTCGCCGCTGTAGATCGCGTCGATGATGCCGGCGTATTTCTCGTTGATGACGCTGCGGCGGACTTTGCGGGTGCGGGTGAGTTCGCCGTCGTCAGCGTCGAGTTCCTTGTAGAGCAGCAGGAAGCGGGAGATGCGCTGCGCCTGTGGCAGCGTGGCGTTGACGGTTTCGACTTCCTTGCGCAGCAGCGCGTAGACCTCGGGCCGCGAGGCGAGATCGGTGTAGGTCGTGAACGCGATCCGGCTTTTTTCCGCCCATTTCGAGATGATCGAGAAACGGATGCAGATCATCGCCGCCAGCGCCTCACGGCCGGCGCCCAGCACCACCGTCTCGGCGATGTAGGGCGAGAACTTCAGCTTGTTCTCGATATATTGCGGCGAGAAGCGTTCGCCGCGCGCGGTTTCCGCGAGATCCTTGATGCGGTCGATCACCACGAGCTGCTGGTTGTCGTTGAAATAGCCGGCATCGCCGGAGTGCATCCAGCCATCCCTGACGTCGGCGACGGATGCTTCCGGGCTCTTGTAGTAGCCGAGAAACATATTGGGGTGACGCACCACGATCTCGCCGACGCCGTGGATATCCGGATGGTCGATGCGGATCTCGATGTCGTCGGCCATCGCCACGCCCGTGGTGTCGGGGTCGACCTGGCCGGAGGGATGCAGCGTGTAGGCCCCCAGCAACTCGGTCTGGCCGTACAGCGTGCGCAGCGGCACGCCCATGGCCTGAAAGAATTTGAACGTGTCGGGACCGAGCGCGGCGCCGCCGGTTGCCGCCGAGCGCAGCCGGGTGAAGCCGAGGCGGTCGCGCAAGGCGCGGAACAGCAGCATGTCCGCGAATGTCGAGTGCTTGCCCTGCGCCAGAGCCGACAAACCCGTCTTCATGCCAAGCTCGTAGAGGCTCTGCTTCAGCGGTGATGAGTCCATCACCTGGGCGCGCACATCGGCGGCGATGGATTCCCACACCCTCGGTGCGAACAGCACGAAGGTCGGCGCGATCTCGCGGAAATCATTCATCATGGTGTCGGGCTGCTCGACGAAGTTGATCTTCATCCGGCACAGCAGGCCTTTGCCGAGCGCGTAGACCTGTTCCATGATCCAGGGCAGCGGCAGCACCGAGACGTACTCGTCGTCCGGCCCCTTCGGGTCGAACAGGAGATAGCTCGCGCAGTGCCGCAGCAGCCGCCCTGCGGCCAGCATCGCCAGCTTTGGGTTGGCGGTGGTGCCGGAGGTGGTGCAGAGGATCGCGACGTCCTCGCCTTTGGTGGCATCCACCAGTCGATCGTAAAGATTTGGCTCGCGCGCGGCGCGGTCGCGTCCCATCGTGGCCAATCTGTCCGCCTCGATCAGCCGGGGATCGTCGTATTTCCGCATCCCGCGCGGATCGGAATAGACGATGTGCTTGAGATTGGGCACGCGATCGGCAAGCGTGAGCAGCTTGTCGACCTGCTCTTCGTCCTCGGCGAACACCAGCTTGGCCTCGCCATAGCTGAGCAAATAGGCGGCTTCCTCGTCCAGCACCTCGCGATAGAGGCCAAGCGACATGGCGCCGATGGCGTGGGTGGCGATTTCGGCCGAAACCCAGTCCGGCCGGTTGTCGCCGATGATGCCGACGACGTCGCCGCGGCCAAGGCCAAGTTCGATCATGCCGAGCGCGAAATCATGCACCCGCGCCTGATAGTCGTTCCATGTGAATACATGCCACAGCCCGAAATCCTTTTCCCGCAGCGCGATCTCGCCGCCATGCTCGCGGGCGTTGAGACGTAACAGTTTCGGAAAAGTGTCGGCTGATGCGAGGCGACCGGCGTAATCCATCATGCCGCGCACTCCGGGGCGGCCGGATTGTCGTCGGGATCGACCAGCACTTCGTCTTCTTCGCCGAGATAGGCCCGCTTGACATGGGGATCGGCCAGCACCGCGGCCGGATCGCCTTCGGCGATCTTGCGGCCGAAATCCAGCACCATGACCCGGTGAGAAATATCCATCACCACGCCCATATCGTGCTCGATCATCATGACCGTCATGCCGAACTCTTCGTTGAGATCGACGATGTAGCGCGCCATGTCCTCCTTTTCCTCGAAGTTCATGCCGGCCATCGGTTCGTCGAGCAGGATCAGGCGCGGCTCCAGCGCCATCGCGCGCGCAAGTTCGACGCGCTTGCGCAGGCCGTAGGGAAGGGTGCCGGCGGTGGCCTTGCGCACCGACTGCAGATCGAGGAAGTCGATGATCTCCTCCACCTTGCGGCGATGCTCGAGTTCCTCGCGCCGCGCGCCGGTCAGCCAGTACAGCGCGCCGGTGACGAAATTGTTTTTCAAAAGGTGATGCCGCCCGACCATGATGTTATCGAGCACGCTCATATGATGAAACAGCGCCAGGTTCTGGAAGGTGCGGCCGATGCCGAGCGAGGGGCGGGCGTTCGGATTGAGCGCGGTAATATCTTGCCCGCGATAGAACAGCTGGCCTTCGGTCGGCCGATAGCGGCCCGAGATGCAGTTGACGATCGAGGTCTTGCCGGCGCCGTTGGGGCCGATAATCGAGAACAGTTCGCCGTCGTTCACGCCGAAACTGACGTCGGTGAGCGCACGTACGCCGCCGAAGCGCAGTGACACCCCGCGCACTTCCAAAGCGTGTTCCACGCATTCCCTCCCTGGAGCGATCTCGGGCAAGCTGATTTCGATCGCCCTGAGAAGACGCTCGCGATCAAAAGCTTTCGGCGCTTGCTGCGCTCTGTCCTTGGCGGTGTCAGCCGCCTGCCAAGCCGAGCCTACAATGGTCAGACTGTTCAACATATTGGACTATTGGGCGCAGCTTGCCCAGCGCCCCGTGGCGCTGGCGGACGGCCTCGGATACCCTTGCGAATCACCGGATCGCGTCCGGCCGGAGTCGGTAGCCACAGGGGAACGGCTGCGGTGACGGAATTTGTCATGTGCTGAGCGGCGAAGCGGTGCGGGGTGTTGCGAGGCAATTGTTTGAGACCGCGAAAAAATGCATTGCTCCCGCTCACCCCCCTCCGAATGGAGGGGTCGGAATAAGAAAAATCCCCTATAGAACGAGGCGCGCCGCGCCGGGGCATGATCCCGGGCCGGCAGCCATAGTTCGCGAGAGTTGCGTGCCGCGTTAATTGCCAGTGCCTGCATGTGAAAAATTCCGAAACGTCAGCAAATAACTTAAAGCGAAAAGTCTCGATTGATACGGCATCGTATCAGGCCTGAAGGCCGAAGGCAATACGGTACCGTATCGTGCGTTCGGGGGATACGCAGCGCCGAATGCGCACTGAATATTCAAGGGGGACAGGTGAAAGACGAAAATGCATCTCAGGACTGGGTGTCGACCGGGCTCGCCGAATTGGCAAAGGGCGGCGTCGACGGCGTCCGGGTCGAGGTGCTGGCCGAACGGCTGGGCGTGACCAAGGGCGGATTCTATCGACGTTTCAAGGATCGTCGCGCACTTCTGAATGCAATGCTCGAGACCTGGCGGGACGGCCGCGTTACCGCGATAGAGCGGCAGGCCGAAGCCAGCGGCGAGTCGGCGGCGGAGAGGCTGCGGGGAATATTCAAATTATATTCCGAGCGCGCCAACACACAGGGCATCGCGATCGAACTTGCGATAAGGCAATGGGCGCGCACGGATCCGGCCGCCGCAGCGGCCGCTGCAAAGGTGGACGCGGCGCGGCTGAAGGTGGCGGGCTCGCTCTACCGGAAACTCGGCCTTTCGGCGCCGGACGCGGACGCCCGCGCCGTGCTCTTTTATACGTTCCTGTTCGGCCAGAGCATGCTGTTTCTCGACGAGACACCGCGCCGGCGAGCCAATCTAGTCGCCGCCGGCGCCAGGTATCTGCTGGAAATTGAACCGAAATGACCTGCGCTTGAGCGCGCCTTGCGGATTGCCGGCCTGACAGCCACTCGGGCCATGCCCGGCGGGCCGCCGCGCCCTGTGGTCTCCATGGCGATGTCTCAAACATGATACGGTGCCGTATTGAAAAGCGGGTCGGTCCATGATACGGTAGCGTATCGTCGTTCGATCGGATGATCCTTTTCAAGGCGACGGCAAACCGGAGTTTTCCGATGAGCAGGCAAAACCAGATCAGTCTCTTGAAGCGGCTGTTGCATTACGTCGACACCCGGACCACTGCGCTGGCCGATGCGCCCTGGCGCAATGAGGTGTCGGTCTACACCGATACGGAGCGTCTGGCGAAGGAGCAGCGGATCCTGTTCCGCCAGCACCCGATCGTGATGGGCTTTGCTTCGGAATGGTCCGCGCCCGGCAGCTTCCGCACCGATGATTATGCGGGGGTACCTATCCTGGTGGTGCGGGGACGCGACAACAGACTGCGCGCGTTCCTGAATGTCTGCCGGCATCGCGGCGCCAAGGTGGCGCAGGGCTGTGGCAGCGCGCGCCTGTTCTCATGCCCGTATCATGCGTGGACCTACGATCTCTCCGGCAAGGTGATGGGCATCCCCGACGAGCGCTGTTTTCCGGACGTGCGCGCCGAGCGCTCGTCGCTCGCCGAGCTGCCGCTGTGCGAGAAGCATGGCCTGGTCTGGGTGATCCCGACGCGGCGGCGGATGGTTCGACCGATTTCGACATCGACCCGTGGCTCGGTGGGCTCGGTCCCGAGCTCGCCTCGTTTGGGTTCGGATCCTGGTCGTTCTACGACAAGCGCGTGATCCCCGACACCATGAACTGGAAGATCCTCGTCGATACCTTCAACGAGGGCTATCACATCGGCTTCCTGCACCGGGATTCGCTGCGCGATGTGCTGCACGGCAATGTGACCGACTTCGAAGCGTTCGGTCTCAACCACCGCCTGACCTTTCCGCGCAAGAAGCTGGAGCGGCTCAAAAGCGAGCCGGAAGACAGTTGGGACCTGATGTGGAACACCACGCTGGTGTATTCGCTGTTTCCCAACACGGTGCTGCTCGTGCAGGGCGATCACGTCGAGCTGGCGCGGGTGTTTCCCTGCGAGGGACGCACGGACCGGGCCGTGATGGATCTCGGACTTTACGTGCCGAAGGCGCCGAGCACCGACGATGAGCGCAACCATTGGGACAAGAACATGCAGCTCGTGCTCGACGTGGTGACGGGCGAGGATTTCCCGACCGGGCGCAGCATTCAGATCGGCCTGACATCAGGCGCGCAGACGCACACGGTCTATGGCCGCAACGAGCCGGCGATGATCCACTATCACCAGTCGATGCGGACGGCGCTCGGCCTTGCGCCTCACGGCGAGAGGCAGGAAGCCGCGGAATAGACCCGACCAAGGAGAGCGCGTGAAGTGACGTCCGATATGATCGATGTGGTTCGGCAGGGCGCGATCGCCATCGTCACCCTGCGGCGTCCGCCCGCCAATGCGATGAACCTGGAACTCACCGAAGAGATCGCGGCGGTGTTTCAACGTCTGGGACAGGACGGTTCGGTGAGGTCTGTGGTTCTCACCGGTCAGGGCAAGTCGTTCTGCGCCGGCGTGGATCTCAAGGCCGTTCCGGATTTCGACCGGGCGCATCAGCGCCGGATGGTGGATGCGCTGAACCGTGCTTTCTATAGCGTTTTCAGCTGTCCGGTTCCGGTGGTGGGCGCCATCAACGGCCACGCCATCGCCGGCGGGCTGGTGCTGGCTTTGTGCTGCGACTGGCGCATCGCGGTGCAGACGCCATTCCTGGCCGGCCTGACCGAAGTCCGCGTTGGCGTGCCCTATCCGGTTGCGGCGATGGAAGTGGCTCGACAGGAGTTGAGGCCTGATGTCGCCCGCCGGCTTGTCCTGTTCGGGCAGAACATCACTGCGGCCGCAGCGGTGGAAGCCGGCGTGTTTGACGAAATGGTGGATTCCGAAGCGTTGCTGGACCGGGCGCTGGCGAAGGCCAATGAATTCGCCGCCCTCCCGCGATCGGCATTTGCCGGATCGAAGCGGCAGCTTCGACAAAAGGCATGCGAGGCCATCGAAGCCGCGATAGCCGGCGCGGAGCCCTTGCTGAACGGCTGGCTTTCGGCGGAAACGATCCAGGCCGCGGCCGCCGTACTCGCCCAGAAGGCTTAGGGATCATTCGGGGGTCATTCGCCGGTTCGGCGCCTTTCGAACCGGAGCGTCGGTACGCGGTCAAACTTCCAGCCATTCCTTGCGGACCGACTCGTTGGCTTTGAGTTCGGCCGGCGTGCCTTCGAACACGATTCGACCATGGCCCATCACATAGAGGCGGTGCGAAATACGCATCGCGATCGACAATTTCTGCTCCACCAGCAGGATGGCGACGCCGCGGCGGGCAATTTCAGCAATGAGGTCGCCGACCTGTTGCACGATGATAGGCGCCAGCCCCTCGGTGGGCTCGTCGATCATGACGAGTTCGGGGTCGCCCATCAGCGTGCGGCAAATTGTCAGCATCTGCTTTTCGCCGCCGGACATCACGCCGGCCGCCGTATCGGCGCGCGCGGCGAGGTTGGGGAACATTTGCAGCATGTCTTCCAGTCGCCACTTACCCGGCTTGCGTGGATCCTTGATGCCGAGCATCAGGTTTTGCCGCACGGTGAGGCTGGGAAAAATGTCGCGATGCTCGGGCACATAGCCGAGGCCGAGATGTGCTATTCTATAGCTCGGCAGGCCCGCAATATTGCTGCCCTTGAACAAGATGCGTGCCTTGCGGGGGAACTTCGCCCATGATGGCCTTGACGGTCGTGGAGCGGCCGACGCCGTTGCGGCCGAGCAGGCTCACCACTTCGCCGGCATCGATATGCATATCCACGCCCTGCAGGATGTGGCTCTTGCCGTAATAGGCGTGCAGATCCCTGACCTCCAGCATCAGGCGGCCTCCTCGCCGAGATAGGCTTCCCTGACCTTCGGATTGCCCCGAATCTCCTCGGGCGTGCCGGAGGCAATGATCTGGCCATACACCAGCACCGAAATGCGGTCGGCGAGCCCGAACACAACGCTCATGTCGTGCTCGACGATCAGCAAGGTGCGGCCCTCCGTCAGGCGACGGATCAGCGCCACGGCGCGTTCGGTTTCGGCGTGGCTCATGCCGGCGGTCGGCTCGTCCAGCAGAATAACATCGGCACCGCCGCCAATGGTGATGCCGATCTCGAGCGCGCGCTGCTCCGCGTAGGTCAGAAGACCGGCGGGCACGTCGCGCCGGGCCGTGAGATTGATATCCTCGAGGATCCGGGCGGTCCGCTCGCGTACTTCCGGGAGGTTGTCGATGTTCTTCCAGAACGAATAGCGGTAACCGGCGGCCCAGAGCACGGCGCAGCGGAGATTTTCCCACACGCTCATATTGGCAAAGACGTTGGTCACCTGGAAGCTGCGCGACAGCCCGCGGCGGTTGATCTGATAGGGCGGCAGGCCCGAGATCACTTCGTCCCGCAACAGGATGCCGCCGGTGGTCGGCATCATGTAGCCGCTGATCAGATTGAACAGGGTGGATTTGCCGGCGCCGTTCGGTCCGATCAAGGCATGGCGCTCGCCCTGCGCCACCGTCAAGTTGACGTTGCGGATCACCGACGTGATGCCGAAGCTCTTCTCGACGCCGCGCAATTCGATCGCGGTGCTCATGCGGCTATCCCTCTTCCGCGCGCCACGCTGGTCGCGTCATCCCAGGCATGCCCGACCCAGGTCCAGGTTTTGCGCGCCACCAGAGAGCCGCCGATCAGGAGGATCGCCGCCATCGCCCAGATGTATGGGCTCGCCGCGTCGAAGCTGACCCCAAATGCCTTGATGTGAGAATCGTCGCCGGGGTTGACGGTGTAGTGAACCGTCGTTTCGATCGCGAGGATGAGGCCCGCGATCATCGCCAGCGTCGGCACGAAGGCAATCACGTAGCTTGGCAGGACCTTACTTAAGGTCCCGGCCTTCAGCAGCGGCCGATGCATCATCAATAGGCCGGTGATGCCGCCCGGCGCGAACACCACCACTGCGATGAAGATCAATCCGAAATAGAGCTGCCACACCGGGGTCAGATCGCTGAGGCCGAGCGAAAGCAGCGTGACGAAGATCGCGCCGACGATCGGCCCGATAAAGAAGCCGACGCCGCCAATATAGGTTGCGAACAGCACCGTTCCCGACTGCCCGGCGCCGAGATAGGCCGAATTGGCGATCTCGAAGTTGATGGCAGCGAGCGCGCCCGCAATACCGGCAAAAAATCCGGAAAAGCAGAACGCGAGATAGCGCACGACATGCGGATCGTAGCCGACGAACTGCACCCGCTCGGGATTGTCGCGCACGGCGTTGCACATCCGGCCCAATGGCGTGCGGGTGAGGGCGTACATGGCGATGACGGCGATCAGCGTCCACGCCGCGACCAGATAGTAGATCTGGATTTGCGGCCCGAAACTCCAGTCGAACACGCGCAGCAGCTTGGTGCGGTTGGCGGAGATGCCGGCTTCGCCGCCGAAAAATGTACGCAGAATCAGCGCCGACGAGGCGATCAGCTCGGCGACGCCGAGCGAGATCATCGCGAAGGCGGTTCCGCTGCGCTGGGTCGAGACCCAACCGAGCAGGGCCGCAAACAATAGTCCGGTCAATCCGCCGATCAGCGGCACCACGGGCAGCGGGATCGGCAGCTTGTTGATGCCGATGACGTTGATGGCGTGAATCACCAGGAAACCGCCGAGGCCGTAATAGACCGCGTGGCCGAACGACAGCATTCCGGTCTGACCCAGCAGGATATTGTAGGACAGCGAAAAGATGATCGAGATGCCGATCAGGCTGAACGTGGTCAGCGACCCGCCGGAGCTGAATAATTTAGGCAGCACCAACAGCACGATCGCGGCTGCAACCCACAATCCATAGAATTTGAATTTTTCGGCGGCGGCCGGATAGGGAGGTGCTGCGCTTGAGATCAGGTCGCTCATGTCTCGCGTGTCCCGAGCAGGCCCATGGGGCGGAAGATCAGGATCAGGACCAGCAGCAAATAGGGCATGATCGGCGCGATCTGCGCGATGGTCACGCCCCAGATATCGGCGAGCCACGTGGTCGCATAGGCGGGGCTGAGCGGGCCGAAGGCGCCGGCCAATGAGCCGTTCATCGAGACCGCGAATGTCTGGACCAGGCCGATCAACAACGAGGCGATGAAAGCGCCCGGCAGCGAGCCAAGTCCCCCGACCACGACCACCACGAACAAAATGGGCCCGAGCAGTCCGGCCATGTTCGACTGCGTCACCAGCGCGGGACCGGCGATAACGCCGGCAACCGCGGCGAGCGCCGTGCCGACGCCGAACACCAGCATGAAGATGCGTCCGACGTTATGGCCGAGATGGCCTACCATGTGCGGGTGGGTCAGTGCCGCTTGCACGATCAGGCCGATCCGCGTCTTTTTGAGCGTGACCAGCAATGCTGCGAAGATCACGACGGAGACCAGCAACATGAACATCTTGTAGGCGGGGTAATTGGTGGAGAAGATCGTGAAGGCCGGAAAATCCAGCGACGGCGGCACCCGGAAATCCACCGGGCTCTTGCCCCAGATGATCTGCACGACTTCCTCGATCGCGAACGCAAGGCCGAACGTGAACAGCAGTTCGGCGACATGGCCGTTCTTGTGCACGCGGCGCAGGCCGTAGCGCTCGACGCCGGCGCCGATAGCTCCGGCCAGCAATGGTGCGATCAGCAGCGCAGGCCAGAAGCCGAACCACCGGCTGATTTGAAATCCGAAGAACGCGCCGAGCATGTAGAAGCTCGCATGCGCAAAGTTCAGCACTCCGAGCATGCTGAAGATGACAGTGAGGCCGCTCGCCATCAAAAACAGCAGCATGCCGAACAACACACCGTTGAGCGTGGAGATGACGACCAGTTCAAGCACGGTACACCGCCTGGAGATTACGATCCGCGTCCGCCCCGGAGTTTGTCCGGGGCGGACGAGTTACGCGCGAACGATCAGTTCGGACGTTCCATCTTGCAGGTGGTCGGAAGCACGGTCGCGGGAGTGTCGATCTTCGCAACGAGCTTCCAGCCCCAACCGGTTTTTTCCTCATCGAACGGTTCTTTTTCGGTGCGTTCGCCAAGCGAGGAAATATAGATCGGCTGGAAGAACTGGTGATCGTCCTTCCTCATGTTGCCCTTGCCACCGTCGAACACTTCGAACTCCATGCCCTCGAGCGCGAGCGCGACCTTGACCGGATCGAGCGACTTGGCCTTGTCCGCCGCAGCCGCCAGCATGCGCATCTCGTTGACGGCGCGCGGGTAGAACAGGCTAAAGTCGTATTTGGCGCGGATCGCTTTTTCGAACTCCTGCGACGACGGGTGATCGAGGTTCGGGATACCTTCGCCGACCTGGAAAACCTGATGGTTGAGGTTGGCCTGCTTGACGGCCGTCGGACCACCGGTCCCGCCGGCATAATAGGTATACCAGTTGACCTTCAGCCCGGCGTCCGCGGCGGCTTTAAGCAGCAGCGCGAAGTCCTGGCCCCAGTTGCCGGTCACCACGGTGTCAGCGCCGGACGCCTTGATCTTGGCGACGTAGGGCGCAAAGTCGGTGATCTTGAGCAGCGGATGCAGTTCGTCGCCGACGATCTTGATGTCCGGCCGCTTGGCGCCAAGCATTGCCTTGGCCTGAGAGCGCACGGATTCCCCGAACGAGTAATCCTGATTGATCAGGTAAACGTTTTTGATCGCCGGCACGGTCTTCATGTAGTTGGTGAGCGCTTCCATCTTGATGTCGGAATTCGCGTCCCAGCGAAAATGCCAGAAGCTGCACTTCGCGTTGGTGAGGACCGGATCGACCGCGGCGTAATTGAAGTACAGCACTTCCTTGCCGGGATTACGCTCGTTGTATTTGGTGACGAAGTCCGACAGCGCGCCGGCGACCGACGAACCATTGCCTTGGGTGATGTAGCGCACGCCGGCATCGATCGCCTTCTGCGCCTGGATCAGGCTTTCCTGCGGATTGGTCTTGTTGTCGAGCGGAACGATCTCGACCTTCTTGCCCTGAATGCCGCCCTTGGCATTTACCTCGTCGGCGAGGAACTGGAACGTCTTCAGTCCGACTTCGCCGACACTGGCACCACCGCCTGACAACGGATCGATATAACCGATCTTGAGCGTCTCCTGCGACATCGCCGCGCCGCCGGACATCAGCAGCGCGAAGGTGGCAGCGGTCATGAGTTTACGCATTATCATTCCTCCTTAATTGGCTTTTCTTGGATATTGGCCGGGCTGAGATGCCGGGGGTTTGAGCCATTCCGGCGATCGGCCCTTACATGGCTTAATTGTGGTCCAAGGCTCCATAACCCGCAAGCCCGGTCCTTCCTGACCGTTAACGGCGCCCCGGGGGAACATTTGCTTGAGTGAAGGGGGGCATGATAGGGGTTTGGGCCGTCCGGCTTGCGTCCATGGGACCAAGCACCACCGGCCGGTCCCGCGCAATATGTTGCGATTTGGCGTCGTTGGGCTGCTTTCGGCCAGTCCCGGCGCGTTGTTGGAGTGAGCATGGCAGTTTCAGATTCGAAGCCGCGCGTGGCATTGATCACTGGCGTTACCGGCCAGGATGGTGCCTATCTCGCCGAATATCTGCTCGGCCTCGGCTACACCGTGCACGGCATCAAGCGGCGGTCGTCCTCGTTCAACACCGCGCGCGTCGACCACCTCTACGAGGATCCGCACGCCGGCAATGTGCCGTTCCTGCTGCACTATGGCGATATGACCGATTCGACCAATCTGATCCGCCTGATGCAGCAGATCCGGCCGACCGAGATCTACAATCTCGCGGCCCAGAGCCATGTCGGTGTCAGCTTCGAGAGCCCGGAATATACCGCCAATGCCGACGCCATCGGTGTGCTGCGGTTGCTGGAAGCGATCCGCATCCTCGGCATGGAAAAGGAGACGCGGTTCTATCAGGCTTCCACCTCGGAACTGTACGGTCTTGTGCAGGAGGTTCCGCAGAAGGAGACGACGCCGTTCTATCCGCGCTCGCCCTATGGCGTCGCCAAACTATACGGCTACTGGATCACGGTGAATTACCGCGAAGCCTATGGCATGTTCGCCAGCAATGGCATCCTGTTCAATCACGAGAGCCCGATCCGCGGCGAGACCTTCGTGACGCGCAAGATCACGCGCAGCATCGCCCGCATCGAGACCGGTCTCGAAGACACGCTCTATCTCGGTAACCTCGAGGCGAAGCGCGACTGGGGCCACGCCAGGGACTATGTCGAGGGCATGCACCGGATCCTGCAGGTGGACGCGCCCGACGATTTCGTGCTGGCGACCGGCGAGACCCGCTCGGTTCGCGAATTCGTCGAGATCGCATTCGCCGAGGTCGGCCGCGGCATCGAATGGCGCGGCAAGGGTGTCGAGGAAACCGGTGTCGACAGCAAATCCGGCAAGACCCTGGTCCGCATCGATCCCGTCTATTTCCGCCCGACCGAGGTCGATCTTCTGATCGGCGACGCCAGCAAGGCGCGCGAGGTGCTCGGCTGGAAGCCGAAGACGAGCTTTGCGCAACTGGTCAAGGAAATGGTGGCGGGCGATCTCGCGATCGCGCGGCGGGAGGTCGTCAATGGCAAGAATCCCGTTTGAGCTGAAGGGCAAGACGGTTTTCGTTGCCGGGCATGGCGGAATGGTCGGAAGTGCGCTGGTGCGCCGGCTCGCCCGCGAAGACGTCGAGCTGCTGACGGTTGGGCGTGGCGAGGTCGATCTGCGCGATCAGGCCGCCGTGTTCGGATGGTTTGCTGACAAGCGGCCGCAGGCGGTGTTCCTGGCGGCGGCGAAGGTCGGCGGCATCGTCGCCAACAACACGCTGCGCGGCGAGTTCATCTACGACAACCTTATCATCGCGGCCAATGTGATCCATGCCGCGCACGTCAACGGCACCGAGAAGCTGATGTTTCTCGGCTCGTCCTGCATCTATCCCAAGCTGGCGCCGCAGCCGTTGCGCGAGGATTCCATGCTGACGGGACCGCTCGAGCCGACCAACGAGCCCTATGCGATCGCCAAGATCGCCGGCATCAAGATGGTCGAAGCCTATCGCAGCCAGTTCGGATCCGACTTCATCAACGTGATGCCGACCAATCTGTACGGACGCGGCGATAATTATCACCCGGAATACAGCCACGTCGTCGCCGCCCTGATCCGAAGGTTTCATGAAGCCAAGGTTTCCGGCCTCTCTGACGTGGTGGTATGGGGCACCGGTACGCCGCGGCGGGAATTCCTCTATGTCGACGATCTGGCAGATGCCTGCGTTCATTTGATGAAGACCTATTCCAGCGACGAACTGGTCAATATCGGCACCGGCGAGGACATCACCATCGCCGAATTCGCCCGCGTGGTCGCCGCGACCGTCGGCTATAAGGGCGGGATCAGTTTTGACACGTCGCGGCCCGACGGTACGCCGCGCAAATTGCTCGACGTCAGCCGCCTTGCAAAGCTGGGTTGGCGCGCGCGCACTTCACTTGAGGATGGAATCAAGCTGGCCTATCAGGCGTATCTGGAAGAATCGGCTGAGTGATCGCTCGTCATTGCGAGGAGCGAAGCGACGAAGCAATCCAATGCCTTGCCTAAGTGCTGGATTGCTTCGCTTCGCTCGCAATGACGGTGGAACGCGGTGGCGCTTTGCCGAGCGCTGCCGCCATCGCCGATATCAGCGGCTTCATGAAGAAGGCGTCGTTGGCGGGGTAGATGTCGGTGCGCAGGCCGTGCGACTTGAGTTCCTCGGAAACCGCGGGTCCGACCGACGCGATCGGTGTTTTCGCGAAGGCCTCGCGCAAGCGCGCTTCGTAGCCGCTGCGCCCGCGCCACCTCGATCAGGCGGCGAACCTGCCCCAAATTCGTGAACGCAATCGCGTCGATACGTGCCCATTCGCCATTTCGTCGATCGCGGTGACGATGTTGGCGTCGGCGGCCCGCGCGTCGTAGACATACGGCGTGACGGTATCGATCTCGGCGCCCAGCGCCGCAATCGCGCCGATCAGCGCGCTATGGTCCTTGTCCGGATAAAGCTGCAGGCCGACACGATGGCCCTTCAGGTCAAGCCGCGCCAGCATCTCGGCGATGCCCTCGGATGTCGGCTTTTCCGTCGTCAGCTGCGGCTCCAGCCCGATCTCGCGCAGCGCCCGGCCGGGTTTGGGGCCGCGGGCGAATTTCCGCGCCTTGCCGATCGCGGCGACAAAATCCTGCTCGATACCGAGCCGGCGCACGACTTTCATCAGCCGCCGCAAGCCTTCGCCCGTCATCAGCACCAGATCGTCGCAGGGTTTTTCGATGCAACGTCTGATCCAGGCCTCGATCGGCGCCGCATCGGGCGCATCATGGATGGTGAACATCGGGCATTGCAGCACGTCCGCGCCCTGTTCTGACAGCAGGCGGGAAAATTGCGCTTCCTCCCGCGTTTCCAGGATCAGGATGCGGTAACCGTTCAGTCTGTCTGCCATGATCTTGCTTCTAACGGTAATCGCCAGTTGTTTGTTCATCATGCCGGTTCGGACGGGATTGGCGCAAGGGCGTCGCGGATGATAGAGCAGGGCCGCAAATCACGGTTCCGTCCCTATTGCTGAAGTCCCGCCATGCCCGACCATCAATTCGTGTTGACCTTGTCCTGCCCGGACCGTCCCGGCATCGTTTCGGCGGTTTCGACCTTTCTGGCCCATAATGGCCAGAACATTCTGGACGCCCAGCAGTTCAACGACGTCGAGACCGGCCATTTCTTCATGCGGGTGGTGTTCAACGCCGCCGATCTCGCGGTCAACCTGCCGGCGCTGCAAACCGGCTTCACGGCGATTGCCGAACGCTTCGGCATGGACTGGCAGATGCGCGATCGCGCCACCCGCCGCCGGGTGATGCTGCTGGTCTCCAAATCCGATCATTGTCTCGCCGATATCCTCTACCGCTGGCGCACCGGCGAACTCGAGATGATCCCGACCGCCATCGTCTCCAATCATCCGCGCGAGACCTATGGCAGTCTCGATTTCGGCGAGATTCCATTTCACTATTTGCCGGTAACGAAGGAGACCAAGCGCGAGCAGGAGATCGCGATCTGGGATCTGGTCGGTCAGACCAAGACCGATCTCGTGGTGCTGGCGCGCTACATGCAAATCCTGTCCGACGAGATGTCGGCGAGGCTGTCGGGGCGCTGCATCAACATCCATCATTCGTTCCTGCCGGGCTTCAAGGGCGCGCGCCCCTACCATCAGGCGCATGAGCGCGGCGTCAAACTGATTGGCGCCACCGCGCACTATGTCACCAGCGCGCTCGACGAGGGCCCGATCATCGACCAGGACGTCGAGCGCATCAGCCATCGCGATACGCCCGAGGATCTCGTTCGCAAGGGCCGCGATATCGAACGCCGCGTGCTGGCGCGCGCGATGCGCCACCATCTCGAGGATCGTGTCATCCTCAACGGCCGCAAGACCGTGGTGTTCATGGATTGATGGTCCGGCGTTTTATTGTCGCCTGGGCTCAGTGAACGGCGGCAAGCTCGGCCGAGGAGGATTGGCTGACCTCAGTCTTCGGCGGCGCCGGCTCCAGGCGTTTCCTCTCGCGCTCCTGCATGAACTCGTCGTATTTCACCGTGCCGGGGCGAGGTGGGGCGTCCGCGGGCAGGCCGCCGGCCCATTGCGGAATGAAGTCGCTCAATCCGGCGGCAAGTTTTTCGTTGACGGTTCCGCACCCACTCAACCCGCAGGCGAGCAGAGCAACGGAAGCGACGACGGCAAGCTGGCGGATGTTGATCGGCATTGGCGGGATGTCGCGCCCCTGACACAGTGAATTTGCACGCGGCTACGCCTGGTCTTGCACCGGCTGCGTAGCCGGACTCAGCAAGGCGCCAGCCTACCCCTCGAACCGGTAGATTGGCTCGTTCAAAAGTGTAAGGTATATTGATACCCGATTTAATATCTCCGGCCAAGAGGAGCGATCAGCTTTCAACCGGTCAATCGCGCCCATCGTCGTGATTGACATTGTCACACGCGTGAGACGCCATGCGGCGCCGATACACGACAGAAAAATCTGGGTTATGGTGGCGCAAGAGCCGGGGACTCGGTTCGAGGCACAAGACCGATCAGGGGAGAACGTTCATGTTGATGGGTGCTAGGATTTTGGGTGCTGGGATTTTGTCGCGGGCCGCGGTCGGCGTCGTGCTGATGGGCGCCGCCGCCCTGGCGCCGGCAACGGCGCAGGAGAGCGTGAAGATCGGGCTGATCCTGCCGATGACCGGCGGCCAGGCATCGACCGGCAAGCAGATCGACAACGCCGTCAAGCTCTACATGCAGCAGAAGGGCGACACCGTCGCCGGCAAGAAGATCGAGATCATCCTCAAGGACGACGGCGCCGTTCCCGACAACACCAAGCGCCTGGCGCAGGAACTGATCGTCAACGACAAGGTCAATTTCATCGCAGGCTTTGGCGTCACGCCGGCCGCATTGGCGGCGGCGCCGCTGGCGACGCAGGCGAAGATACCGGAAGTCGTGATGGCCGCCGGCACCTCGATCATCACCGAGCGCTCGCCCTATATCGTGCGCACCAGTTTCACGCTCGCGCAGTCGTCCACCATCATCGGCGACTGGGCCGCCAAGAACGGCATCAAGAAGGTCGCGACGCTGACGTCCGATTACGCTCCCGGCAACGACGCGCTGACATTCTTCAAGCAGAATTTCACCGCCGGCGGCGGCGAGATCGTCGAAGAGGTCAAGGTGCCCTTGGCCAATCCGGACTTCGCGCCGTTCCTGCAGCGGATGAAGGATGCCAAGCCCGACGCCATGTTCGTGTTCGTGCCGGCCGGGCAGGGCGGCAACTTCATGAAGCAATATGCCGAGCGCGGCCTCGACAAATCCGGCATCAAGGTGATCGGCCCCGGCGATGTGATGGACGACGATCTCCTCAACGGCATGGGCGACGCGGCGCTCGGCACCGTCACCGCGCATCTGTATTCCGCGGCGCACCCGTCCGCGATGAACAAGGAGTTCGTCGCCGCCTACAAGAAGGCCTTCGGCTCCCGGCCGGGCTTCATGGCGGTGAGCGGCTATGACGGTATCCACCTGATCTACGAGGCTTTGAAAAAGACCGGCGGCAAGACCGACGGCGATGCGCTGATCGAGGCCATGAAGGGCATGAAGTGGGAGAGCCCGCGCGGCCCGATCTCGATCGATCCGGAAACCCGCGACATCGTGCAGAACATCTACATCCGCAAGGTCGAGAAGGTCGACGGCGAACTCTATAACGTCGAGTTCGCGACGTTCGAAGCCGTCAAGGACACCGGCAAGACCAAGAAGTGACCGAAGGTCATTCCGGGGCGCGCGTCAGCGCGAACCCGGAATCTCGACATTGTTGCACAAGATTCCGGGTTCAGCGCTATCGCGCGGCCCCGGAATGACAAGTCCGAAGAGCTCTCCGGTGCCCATCGCATGACCACGCTGTTTACCATCCTGTTCGACGGCGTCGCCTATGGCATGCTGCTGTTCGTGCTGGCCTGCGGGCTGGCGGTCACGCTCGGGCTGATGAATTTTGTCAATCTCGCCCATGGTGCGTTTGCGATGACCGGCGGTTATGTCTGCGCGGTTCTCGTCAATCAATCCGGCTGGCCGTTCTTTGCCGCCTTGCCGCTGGCGTTTGTCACAAGCGCAGTGATCGGCGTGGTGCTGGAGCGCTCGCTCTACCGCCATCTCTACGCCAGAAGCCATCTCGATCAGGTGCTGTTCAGCGTGGGCCTGGTCTTCATGTCGGTGGCGGCGGTCGATTACATCATGGGATCGTCGCGGATCTTCATCAAATTGCCGGCAGCGCTCGAAGGGCAAATCGATTTCTTCGGCGTCGGCATCGGTCGCTACCGGCTGATGATCATCGTGATCTGCGGGCTCTTAACCGCAGGCCTGCAGCTGGTTCTGGCGCGCACGCGCTTCGGCAGCCGGCTGCGGGCAGCGGTGGATGATCCGCGCGCGGCCAGCGGCCTTGGCATCAACGTCCCGCAGGTGTTCGCCTTCACCTTTGCATTCGGATGCGGCCTCGCCGGGTTGGGCGGCGCGCTGAGCGCGGAGATCCTCGGGCTCGACCCGTATTTCCCGCTGAAATTCATGATCTACTTCCTGATCGTGGTCACCGTCGGGGGCTCCTCCAGCATCACCGGGCCGTTTCTGGCCTCGCTGTTGCTCGGCATCGGCGACGTCGCGGGAAAATATTATGTGCCGAAGCTCGGCCCGTTCGTGATCTACACCATCATGATCGTGATCCTGATCTGGCGTCCGAACGGTCTGTTCGGCCGCGCCGCCGCGCGTTGATGCCGATATGACCGCGCAAGCCGACGTCGGATACCACGCCAGGCAACACGCGCGCTGGCGCGTGAGCGAGATCGCGTTCTGGGGGCTCGCGCTTGCCTGCGCGTTCCTGTTTCCCTCGCGCTATCTGATCATGACCGACATCCTGCGGCTGGCCCTGTTCGCGCTGTCGCTCGATCTGATCCTCGGTTATGCCGGCATCGTTTCGCTCGGCCACGCGGCGTTCTTCGGCGTCGGCGCCTATTCCGCCGGGCTGCTCGCGCTGCATGGCGTCATCAACGAGCCGGTGATCGCGCTGGTCGTGGCCGGTCTCGTCGCCATGGTGGTCGGCCTGCTCACCAGTTTCCTGGTCATCAGGGGCGTCGATTTGACCCGCCTGATGGTGACGCTCGGGATCGCGCTATTGCTGGAGGCGCTGGCGGAGCGCTTTTCCAACATCACCGGAGGCACCGACGGGCTGCAGGGCATCGAGATGCAGCCGATCCTCGGCCTGTTTGCCTTCGACATGTTCGGCAAGGTCGGTTTCTTCTATTCCCTGATCGTGCTGTTCGTCTTGTTCCTGCTGGCGCGCCGCATCGTGCACTCACCGTTCGGCCTGTCGCTGCGCGCGATCCGCAACAATCCGCTGCGGGCCGCCGCGATCGGCATCCCCGTCAACCGCCGCCTGATCGCGGTCTACACGCTGTCGGCGTTTTATGCCGGCATCGCCGGCGCGCTGTTCACCCAGACCACGGCGCTGGCCTCGCTCGACGTGTTCTCGTTCGAGCGTTCCGCCGATCTGATGCTGGTATTGGTGATCGGCGGTACCGGCTATCTCTATGGCGGACTGATCGGCGCCGTCGTGTTCAAGATGTTGCAGGAAGTGTTTTCGACGATCACGCCGCAATATTGGCAATTCTGGATCGGCCTTGTGCTGGTGGTGATCGTGCTGGTCGGCCGCGCCCGCATGCATCGCTGGGCGCTGTGGCTGCCTAACCTCGCGATCCGGCAATTCGCCGGGCGGAAGGCCGTGGTCGCGGTTCCAGAAAGTGATGCCTCATGACGACAGCGCTGGAAACCAGGGGACTGGAGAAGCAGTTCGGCGGGCTCAAAGTCACCCGCGATCTCTCGCTGAAGATCGAGCAGGGCGCCCGCCATGCGCTGATCGGGCCGAATGGCGCCGGCAAGACCACGGTGATCAATCTCTTGACCGGCGTGCTCAAGCCCAATGCCGGACGGATCCTGCTCGAGGGCAACGACATCACGGATTTGCCGGTGCATACCCGGGTGCTGCGCGGCCTGTCGCGCACCTTCCAGATCAATCAGCTCTACGCGGACCTGACGCCGCTGGAAACCATCGGTCTTGCGGTGTCGGAGCGGCTCGGCCGGGGCAGCGACTGGTGGCGGCGGATGGGCACCCGCGACGATGTCAATTCCGAGATCGCCGAGAACCTGGCGCGGTTTCGTCTGCTCGATGTCATGAACGACCTGACCGCGACCTTGCCTTACGGAAAACAGCGGCTGCTCGAAATCGCGGTCGCCATCGCCGCCAAGCCGCGGGTGTTGTTGCTCGACGAGCCCGCCGCCGGCGTTCCCGAAAGCGAGCGCCATGATATCCTCGCCGCCGTGGCAAGTCTGCCGCGCGACGTCACCGTGCTGCTGATCGAGCACGACATGGATCTGGTGTTCTCGTTCGCCGATCGGATTTCAGTGCTGGTCGGCGGCGCGCTGCTGGTCGAAGGCCCACCGATTGAGGTGGCGCGCGACCCCCGCGTCAAGGCTGTCTATCTCGGTGAGGCCGCCGATGCCTGATCTGCTGCAAATCGAAGGGCTGCGGGCCGGCTACGGCGAGGCGGTGGTGCTGCCTGATTTGTCGTTGCGCCTGCCGGAAAGCCAGGTGCTGGCGCTGCTCGGCCGCAACGGCACCGGCAAGACCACGCTGATCAATTCGATTGTCGGGGTTAACAGACGGTTTGCAGGGACCATTTCCCTCGGCGGGCGGGATATCACGACGATGCGGCCGGACCAGCGGGCGCGGGCGGGCATCGGCTGGGTGCCGCAGGAGCGCAATATCTTCCGCTCTCTGACGGTGGAAGAAAACATGACCGCGGTGGCGCAGCCGGGGCCGTGGACGGTGGCCAAGGTCTATGAGATGTTTCCGCGGCTGAAAGAGCGCCGCAACAATTTCGGCAACCAGCTCTCCGGCGGCGAGCAGCAGATGCTGGCGATCGGCCGCGCGCTGACGCTCAATCCCAGGGTCCTGTTGCTGGACGAGCCGACCGAGGGGTTGGCGCCGATCATCGTGGACGAATTGTTAAGCGCCATCGGCACTATCGCCCGCGCCGGGGGCACCTGTTCGGTCATCGTCGAGCAGAATGCCCAAAAGATTCTGGGGCTCGCCGACCGCGTTGTGATATTGGAGCGCGGCGCGATCGTCCACGACGCGGCAAGCGCCGCCTTGAAGGCGGATCCCGCGGTACTCGAACGCTATCTGGGGGTGGCGGGAAAGTCGTGACATGCCATCGACCGTCGCCATCAATAACAGCTGACCAATCGCCGTAGGAGTAAAGACCATGCAACGCACAAGAGCCCCTTTCCGCGCCGACGAGGTTGGCAGCCTGCTGCGGCCGCCGAAGATCAAGGAGGCGCGCGCCAGGCTGGAAAAAGGCGAGATCTCGGCCGCCGATTTGCGCAAGGTCGAAGACATGGAAATCGAAAAGGTCGTGCACAAGCAGGCGTCGGTCGGCCTGAAGCTCGCGACCGACGGCGAATTTCGCCGCTCCTGGTGGCACTTCGATTTTCTCGCGAAGCTGACCGGTTGCGAGCTGTTTCATCCCGAAATGGGGATCCAGTTCGCAGGCGTCGAGACCCGGCACGACGCGGTGCGGGTGATCGGCAAGCTCGATTTCCCGGACGACCATCCGATGCTCGAGCATTTCAAATTCCTGAAGAAGCAGTGCGACATCGCGCATGTGATGCCGAAGATGACGATACCGTCGCCCGCGGTGCTGCATTTCCGTGGTGGCCGCAAGGCGATCTCGAAAGAGGTGTATCCCGATCTCGGCGCATTATTCGAAGATCTCGGCAAGACCTATCGCAAGGCCGTCAAGGCCTTCTACGACGCCGGCTGCCGCTATCTGCAGTTCGACGACACCGTATGGGCCTATCTTTGCTCGCAGGATGAATTGCAGAAAGCGCGCGAGCGCGGCGACAATCCCGATGGCCTGCAGGAAATCTATGCCCGCATCATCAATTACGCGATCGCCGAGCGGCCGGCCGACATGACCATCACCACCCATGTCTGCCGCGGCAATTTCCGCTCCACCTGGATTTCCTCCGGCGGCTATGAGCCGGTGGCGGAGACCATGCTGGCCGGCACCAATTACGACGGCTATTTCCTCGAATATGATTCCGAGCGCGCCGGCGGCTTCGAGCCGCTGCGGTATTTGCCGAAGGGCAACAAGATCGTGGTGGTCGGCGTCATCACCTCCAAGAGCGGCGAACTGGAAAAGAAGGACGACATCAAGCGGCGGCTGGAGGAAGCGTCCAAATTCGTGCCGCTTGAGCAACTCGCGCTGTCCCCGCAATGCGGCTTCGCGTCGACCGAGGAGGGCAACATCCTCACTGAGGAAGAGCAGTGGGCCAAGCTGAAGCTCGCGGTCGATGTCGCGAAAGAGGTGTGGGGCAAGTAAGTCGTCGTTTGCGGAGGGTCTGTTGCAAAACCCCGACGCGATCATCGTCGGTGCCGGCCCTGCGGGGCTGGCGTGCGCGGTAACGATGCGCGCGGCGGGGCTCCGCGTCACCCTATTCGAGAAGGCCGATAGCGTTGGTTCGGTCTGGCGGCGCCATTATGATCGGCTTCACCTGCACACCGATCGCAACCGTTCGGGGTTACCCGGCATGGCCATGCCGGGTAGCTATCCGTTGTATCCGTCCCGCGAAGAAGTGGTGGCGTATCTCGAAAGCTACGCCGCGCGCTTTGACATCCAGCCCGTTTTCAATTCGACCGTGTCGCGCATTAGGCGCGATGGCACGCAATGGCGCGCGGATTTAAGTCGGGGTTCGATTGCCGCACCCGTTGCGGTCGTTGCAACCGGCATTGCCGGCGCGCCCTATCGTCCCTCATGGCCGGGGTCGGACCTCTATCAAGGCTCAGTCGTCCACAGCGGCGAGTATCGCAATCCGGCGCCGTATGCGGGAAAGCGCGTGCTGGTCGTCGGATTTGGCAATTCCGGCGGTGAAATCGCGCTGGATCTGGCCAACGCCGGCGTCGATGTCGCGCTAGCGGTTCGTAGCCCGGTCCAGATCCTGCCGCGTGATCTCCTGGGGTTTCCGATCCTGGCGTGGGCGATCCTGTATCGCCGCTTGCCCGCGCGCCTGGTCGATGTTGTCAACGCGCCGATCTTACGCCTCGCGATCGGTCCGATCGAACAACTGGGATTGCGCCGCGCTTCCAAGGGACCGCGCCAGATGGTCGAGGAGGATGGTCGCATACCGCTGATCGACATCGGCACGCTGGACAAGATCAGGGATGGCTCGATCAAGGTGGTGGGCGGCATCGATCGGTTCACGCGCGAGGGCGTGGTGTTTACCGGTTCGGTTTCGGAAAAATTCGATGCGGTCATTCTTGCGACCGGCTTCCGCCCCGATCTGCGCCAGCTCTTGTCTGATGTCGATGACGTATTCGACCGGCATGGCATGCCGCGCATGACGGGTCGGGCGACCAGCGCGCCCGGGCTCTATTTCTGCGGCCAGATCGCTTCCCCGACGGGACAATTGCGGGAGATCGGGTTGGAGGCGCAGCGGATTGCCGATGATGCCAAGCGCTACGCGGCGACGCTTCACGGCTTCGCCGCGAGATAGACCTCGCCGAGCAGTGACGAGTTCGACCACGGCACTTGCTTGCCCCTGGTCGCGGCCACCACCTCGGCGCGGACGCGCGTCAGCATCTGCTGCACCTCGAGACCGGGCGTGCCGATATGGCGCGACAGCGCCGCCGAGAATGGGCTGTTGCCGCCTTCGCCATCGAGCGCCACCTGTCCGGGCGCGGTCGCGAATGCGATCAGCGTTCCCGCGCCAAGCGTCGTGGCGGAATTCGGCGCGGTCGGCGCAGCCAGCCCCGATCCGGCTTCGATCGAACGCTCCGGTACGGCGGATGCGGTCCGCGGCGCCATCGGATTGTTGCGGCAGGCGTCGAAGATCAGGATGTTGGTGCGGACCTGGTCGTCGAGGCCGGCCAGAATCGTATCCATGTCGATCATGGCTTCGGTCAAATTGCCGCCGGCCTGCAGCCGCGCATCCACCGGGACCAGATAGTTGCGGCCGTCGATCTGAAGGCCGTGGCCGGCGTAGTAGATCACGGCGATTTGCGCACGCGCCGCCTCGCGCAGGAAGTCGCGGGTCATCTTCTGCATCGTGGCGCGGTCGAGATCGACGCCTTCCGAGACCGTAAAGCCGATGTCGCGCAAATTCTTCGCGATCGCGCGCGCGTCGTTGGGCGGATTGGGCAGCGCCTTGACGTTGGCATAGGCGCCATTGCCGATCACCAGGGCGACGCGTTGCCCGACGGCGAGGGCGTCCGCCGCTGCCGATGCCGGCGGCGGCGCCGGTTCCGGTGCTGTGGACTTTTCCCGTGCGAACGGCGCCGGGGCCGCGGCGCGCGGCACCCGGGAGGACGGCGCGACCGCATCCGACAGCAGCGACAGCCGGACTTTCGCGGTGGCCTGATTGGCCTTGCTTCCCGCGTCGACGGCGGCGCCCTCGAGCGCGGCCCTGAAATCCTGTCTGGCGCGGATAGTGTCGCCCTTTGCCTCGTAGGCGAGCGCGCGCTGGGTGTAGGCCGATATCAGGACGCTGCCCGGCGGCGTCATGATGTTGGCCGGCGCGCCGGCCCTGGCGAGCCGGATCGCTTCGCTGGCGTCGGCAATGGCGCGGTCGATGTCGCCTTTGGCGCGCCAGATCACCGCGCGGTTGATCAGCGGGGAGGGCAGAGCCGGGTTGAGCCGGATCGCGGCGTTGATATCGGCGAGTGCGCCATCGAGATCGCCGAGCGCCTGTTTTGCGGCGCCGCGATTCTGATAGGAATAGGCTTCCTTCGGCGCGAGCCGGATCGCCTCGTCGTAATCGGCAATGGCGCGGGCATAGTCGCCCTTCGAGCGCCAGGCGTTGCCGCGGTTATGAAAGATGGTGCCGCTTGGCGGCCCGATCCGCAGCGCGTCGTTGAAATCGGCGATGGCGATATCGTATTCGCCTTTGTCGTAATAGGCGGAGCCGCGCATATTGTAGAGCGCAGGTTCGGGCTTCAGCCGCAGCGCCTCGGTAGTGTCGGCGATCACCTTGCTGTAATCGCCCTTCTTGTTCCATCCGACCGCGCGCCAGAAATAGATCGTCGCCAATTGCTCGCCGGAGAACACCTTCAGCGCGAGGATCTTGTTGCAGGCGTCGATCTGCTGGTCGGCCGGCGTGTTGTCGCTGGTGCAGAGCGGCCCGAGTTGGGAACGCGATTGGGCGAGGGCGGGCAGAGACCACAGCGCCGCTGCGACCAGCGCGAGCATCAGAATCGAACGGCGCATGAAATCCCCACGCATAAAATTCGCTTGTATTGTTTGTTGCCGTCTCGGGGGCCGGGGTTCAAGGATTTGTCGTTGCCGGGCTTGACCCGGCAACCCATCACCTTCGCAAGATTCTTTCGAAGAGCGATGGATGCGCGGGTCAAGCCCGCGCATGACAGCGGAATGTGGTCTTTCGGCCGGGGTATTTCGCATTCCCAGAGGTGGGCAGATGGTGATAGGACTTCGGCGCGTCCCCCGCTGCCCACTCGGCCTTCCCAAAACCAGTTCAGATGAAAAACGATCAAATCCTCAGCCTGATCTCGGAATTCTGCCGCCAGGCCGATATGGCCGAATCGACCTTTGGCCGCCGCGCCGTCAATGACGGCAAGCTGGTGCACCGGCTGCGCGAGGGCAAGCGCATCACCATCGACACCCTCGACCGGATCCAGGCCTATGTTGCCGCCTCCACGCCGGGCGGGGTGCCGCCGCCGCGCGGCCTGGAGGTCCCGCCCGAAAAACGCGATCCCCGCGGCAATTTCCGGTTTTTCGAGAATCGGCAGAAATACCTGCTGTTTGTCCACACCTGCAGCGAAAAACGGGTGATCGCGGAACGGGTGGCGCTGGAACTTAGCAGCATCCATCCCCGGCCGCCGGCGCTGCGGGTGTTTGATGCCGGTGTCGGCGATGGCACCGTGCTGGCGCGGGTGATGCGCTCGATGCACGGCCGGTTCCCCCACATGCCGTTCTATATCGCCGGCAAGGAGCTCAGCCTCGAGGATGTCCGCCTGACGCTGGACAAGGTGCCGGACCGGCTGTTCGAGCACCCGGCGACCGTCTTCGTGCTCACCAACATGTATTACGCCGAGGCGCCGTGGCTGACGCCGGCCTCGCCTGCGGCCGCATCAGGTATGATCTGGCACGAGGTGGCCCTGCGCGGGGCCTCTTCGGGCGAATTCGAGGCCCAGATCGCCGAATTGGGGCCGTTTCTGGAGCAGAACTGGCGGGCCAATGTCAGCCCGCGCTCAGGCATGCCGGTCTACGAACGTCCGGTCGCGATTGTCCTGTACCGGGAGGACCACCGCTTCCTGCTGGACCAGATCATCCCGCGCGCCGGCCGTTCCGAGGCCAATTTCGACCTGATTATCGCTTCCCAGCCTTATCGGGCTAAATCCTCAGTGAATTTCCGCGCCAAACGCATCATTGCACCGCTGGCGCGGGCACTGCGGGCCGGGGGCCGTTTGATCGGAATCCACTCCCACGGGCAGGACCCCGGGCTCGAGATAATCCAGGCGGTATGGCCCGGAGAAAACCCTTTCGCGGTGAGCCGTCATGAGCTATTGCGCGCGGTGAAATACGAGCTGGGGTCGGCCGGGCGCGACCTTAATTTTAATGCCTATGCCGATAACCGCTCGATCTTCCGTTATGATATGGAAGCGCTGCCCAACGAGGTCACCGGATCGATCGGAACCTCGACGGCCTTTGCAGCGTGGAACGCGGCGGTGTATGTCGCCCAGATCGAAGACGACCGGTTGACGGAAATGACTGAAAGCGGCCGCACTCTCGATGCCACCAGGGAGGTTCTGCGCAAGCATAACGGGCTCTGGTTCTACGACGAATCCTACGTCATCTCGCGCCGTCGGGACTGACATTTCAGGACACATTACGAAAGGACCGCCGAGGTCTGGCGGAAAAGGGGTTGGTTGATGCGCGCGTCTTATCTGTTCACCTCAGAATCGGTTTCCGAAGGTCATCCGGACAAGGTCTGCGACCGCATTTCGGATGAGATCGTCGATCTGTTTTTCCGCGAAGGCCCGAAAGCGGGGATCGATCCCTGGGCCATCCGCGCCGCCTGCGAAACGCTCGCCACCACCAACAAGGTGGTGATCGCGGGTGAAACCCGCGGTCCCAAATCCGTCACCAACGAGCAGATCGAAAGCGTGGTGCGCGAGGCCATCAAGGACATCGGCTACGAGCAGGAAGGATTTCACTGGAAGACCTGCGACATCGAAATCCTGCTGCATCCGCAATCCGCCGATATCGCGCAGGGCGTCGATGCGCTGCAGCCCGGCACCAACAAGGAAGAAGGCGCAGGCGACCAGGGCATCATGTTCGGTTACGCCACCAACGAAACTCCTGACCTGATGCCGGCGCCGATCTTCTACGCCCACAAGATCCTGCGGCTGATCTCCGAAGCCCGCCACTCCGGCCGGGAGAAGGTACTGGGTCCGGACTCCAAGAGCCAGGTCACCGTGCAATATGAGCACGGCAAGCCGGTCGGCGTGCGCGAGATCGTGGTTTCACATCAGCATCTGGTGGAGGACATGACCTCGAGCCAGGTTCGCGAGCGCGTCGAACCCTATGTGCGGGAGGCGCTGCCGAAGGACTGGATCAACGGCAAGACCATCTGGCACATCAATCCCACCGGAAAATTCTTCATTGGCGGTCCCGACGGCGATACCGGTCTCACCGGCCGCAAGATCATCGTCGATACCTATGGCGGCGCGGCCCCGCATGGCGGCGGCGCGTTCTCCGGCAAGGACCCGACCAAGGTCGATCGTTCGGCCGCCTATGCCGCGCGCTACCTCGCCAAGAACATCGTGGCCGCGGGCCTTGCCGATCGTTGCACGCTGCAGCTTGCTTACGCCATCGGCGTGGCGCGGCCGCTGTCCATCTATATCGATACCCACGACACCGGAAAGGTGCCGGAGGAAAAGCTCGAGAAGGCCGTGGCCGAGGCGATGGACCTGACGCCGCGCGGCATCCGCAAGCATCTCGATCTCAACAAGCCGATCTACGCGCGGACTTCGTCCTACGGTCATTTCGGCCGCACCCCCGACAATGAGGGCGGGTTCTCGTGGGAGAAGACCGACCTCGCAGAGGTGCTGAAGCGCGCGGTGTGACAAGTTTTTGAGTAGGATGCTGCGACTTATCTAAGCGTCATGGCCGGCCTTGTGCCGGCCATCCACGTCTTTATTTGTTGTGGCCAAGACGTGGATGCTCGGGACAAGCCCGGGCATGACGAGAAATGAATTGCAGTCCGGTTTCGCGACAAACGTCGTTCGGGCGAAGACAGAGGAAAATTACATGACCGCCACCGCCAAGAAGCCCGCCTTCACCGATTACATCGTCAAGGATATTTCGCTGGCCGAATTCGGCCGCAAGGAGATCTCGCTGGCCGAGACCGAAATGCCCGGGCTGATGGCGACGCGCGAGGAATATGGCCCGAAGCAGCCCCTGAAGGGCGCGCGCATCGCCGGCTCGCTGCACATGACGATCCAGACCGCGGTCCTGATCGAGACGCTGGCGGCGCTCGGCGCCGATATCCGCTGGGTCTCCTGCAACATCTATTCGACCCAGGATCACGCCGCCGCCGCGATCGCCGCGGCCGGCATTCCCGTATTCGCGGTGAAGGGCGAGAGCCTCACCGAATATTGGGACTACACCGCAAAGCTGTTCGACTGGCATGGCGGCGGCACGCCCAACATGATCCTCGATGACGGCGGCGACGCCACCATGCTGGTGCATCACGGCCTGCGCGCCGAGAACGGCGACGTCGAAGTTTCTCGACAAGCCCGAATCAGCGAAGAAGAAGAAGTGTTCTTCGCGCTGATCAAGAAGCTGCTGAAGGAAAAGCCCAAGGGCTGGTTCGCCGAGATCGCCAAGAACATCAAGGGCGTTTCGGAAGAAACCACCACCGGCGTGCACCGGCTCTACATCATGGAGAAGGACGGCAAGCTGCTGTTCCCGGCGATCAACGTCAACGACAGCGTGACCAAATCGAAATTCGACAATCTCTATGGTTGCCGCGAGTCGCTGGTCGACGGCATCCGCCGCGGCACCGACGTCATGATGTCCGGCAAGGTGGCGATGGTCGCGGGTTTTGGCGACGTCGGCAAGGGCTCGGCGGCCTCGCTGCGCCAGGCCGGCTGCCGCGTCATGGTGTCCGAGGTCGATCCGATCTGCGCGCTGCAGGCGGCGATGGAAGGCTATGAAGTCGTCACCATGGAAGACGCCGCGCCGCGCGCCGACATCTTCGTCACCGCGACCGGCAACAAGGACATCATCACCATCGAGCACATGCGCGCGATGAAGGACCGGGCGATCGTCTGCAACATCGGCCATTTCGACAACGAGATCCAGATCGCGGGCCTGCGCAATCTGAAATGGACCAACGTCAAGCCTCAGGTCGACGAGATCGAATTCCCCGACAAGCACCGCATCATCCTGTTGTCGGAAGGCCGCCTGGTGAACCTCGGCAACGCCATGGGCCACCCGAGTTTTGTCATGTCGGCATCCTTCACCAACCAGACGCTGGCGCAGATCGAACTCTACGCCAACAACAAGGGCGGCAAGTACGAGAAGAAGGTCTATGTGCTGCCGAAGTCGCTGGACGAGAAGGTGGCGCGGCTGCATCTCGCCAAGATCGGCGTCAAGCTGACCGAGCTGCGCCCCGACCAGGCCGAGTACATTGGCGTCAAGCCGGAAGGCCCGTTCAAGGCGGATCATTACAGGTATTGAGAATACCACGCCGGCAATCCATTTTTCGAAGACGATGAAGCGCGGGTCCAGCCGGCGCATGAACAACAAGAAGGCCCCGGAGCGATCCGGGGCCTTTCGTTTGCGCGGTTGCTTTTTCCCCGGCTTGCGGACTAACTGGTTGCAATAAACGGCAAGCCAAATTGCCGGTGAATAAGTCCGGGAATGAAACGACCATGCCATCGGAACATGTGGACGTACTGATCGTCGGCGCCGGGCTATCCGGCATCGGGGCGGGTTTTCACCTGCAGCAGAAATGCCCGGGCAAGAGTTTTGTCATCCTCGAGGGTCGCGACTGTATCGGCGGCACCTGGGATCTGTTCCGCTATCCCGGTATCCGCTCCGACAGCGACATGTTCACGCTGGGCTATTCGTTCAAGCCGTGGACCGAGCCCAAGGCGATCGCGGACGGGCCGCGGATCCTGAACTATGTCCGCGAGACCGCGACCGAGAACGGCATCGACAAGAAAATCCGCTTCAACCATCGGGTGAAGCGGGCTTCGTGGTCGACGCCGGAGGCGCGCTGGACCGTCGAGGCGGAACGCATTGCGGGCGAGGGCGGCACCGAAATCGTGCGCTTCACCTGCAATTTCCTGTTCATGTGCTCGGGCTATTACAAATATGAGGAAGGCTATACGCCGCAATTTTCCGGCAGCGAGGATTTCGCCGGCCGCATCGTGCATCCGCAGAAATGGACCGACGATATCGATTACGCGGGAAAGCGCGTGGTGGTGATCGGCTCGGGCGCGACCGCGGTGACGCTGGTGCCGGAAATGGCCAAGACCGCGGCCCACGTCACCATGCTGCAGCGCTCGCCGACCTATGTGGTGGCGCGGCCGGCGGAGGACGCGTTGGCCAACAAATTGCGGCGCAACCTGTCGGCCAAGCTCGCCTACCATCTGATCCGCTGGCGCAACGTGCTGCTCGGCATGTATTTCTTTCAATTGAGCCGGCGCAAGCCCGAGCGGGTCAAGCAATTGATCCTCGGCGGCGTCAGGATGGCGCTGGGGCCGGACTACGACATCGCCACGCATTTCACGCCGCGCTACAATCCCTGGGATCAGCGGCTGTGCCTGGTCCCCGATGGCGATCTGTTCAGGGCGATCCGCGACAAGCGCGCCTCGGTGGTCACCAGCGAGATCGATCGTTTCACCAGGAACGGCATCAAGCTGAAAGACGGCAGCGAACTCGAGGCCGACATCATCGTCACCGCCACCGGCCTCAATCTGCAGGTGATGGGCGGGATGGAGGTCAGCGTCGACGGCCGTAGCGTCGATTTTGCCAGGACGCTGAACTACAAGGGCATGATGTATTCGGATATCCCCAATCTGGCGTCGGCATTCGGTTACACCAATGCGTCGTGGACGCTGAAATGCGACCTGACCTGCGAATATGTCTGCCGCCTGATCAATTACATGGACCGGCATGGCTACAAGCAATGCATGCCGCACAATATCGATCCCTCGATTACCGAATTGCCGTCGCTGAATTTCACCTCCGGCTATGTGCAGCGTTCGATCGCGAAAATGCCGAAGCAGGGCTCAAAGCGGCCGTGGCGGCTCTATCAGAATTACGCGCTCGACATCGTCACGCTGCGCTACGGCAAGGTCGATGACGGGGTGATGCGGTATTCGTGAGGCACCGCGACGGCAACATCGCCGCCGAGATCAAGCTCGCGTGAGCGGGACCTGACGCGGAAATGGCCGGCTGGTATGTATTGGGCAGGTCATCTCGCCCACGGACACCGCATCTTATCAGCCAGCTATCGAACCCCGGAGATCCGATCATGGATACGATCAAGACGTCCGAACATATCGACCGTCATCGCCGTAGCTTCCTGGGCACCGCGGCCATGACCATCGCCGCCGCCCCCTTCGCCATCAACGGTTCCGCGCAAGCGCAATCGAGTGCGACCAAGCCTGCGAGCTTGCCGACCGTCGCGCCGGGGACGAACAAGACGTTCGGCCCGCTGAAGCAGATCGATGCCGGCGTGCTCAATGTGGGTTATGCCGAAGCCGGTCCCGCCGGCGGTCCAGTGGCCATCCTGCTGCACGGCTGGCCCTATGACATCCATAGTTTTGTCGATGTCGCGCCTTTGCTGGCGTCGGCGGGCTATCGCGTGATCGTCCCCCATCTGCGCGGCTATGGCACGACGCGCTTCCTTGCACGCGAGACGTTTCGCAACGGCCAGCCGGCGGCGCTGGCGCTCGACATCGTCGCCTTGATGGACGCGCTCAAGATCGAGAAGGCCAGCATCGCCGGTTATGACTGGGGCGCACGGACCGCGAACATCCTCGCGGCGCTGTGGCCGGAGCGTTGCAAGTCCATGGTCTCCGTCAGCGGCTACCTGATCGGCGGCCAGGAAGCCAACAAGAAGCCGCTGCCGCCAAAGGCCGAGCTGCAATGGTGGTATCAATATTATTTCGCCACCGAACGCGGTCGCGAAGGTTACGACCACTACCGGCACGACTTCGCCAAGCTGATCTGGCAGATCGCTTCGCCGAAGTGGAATTTCGATGACGCCACGTTCGATCGCAGCGCGGCCGCTTTCGACAATCCGGACCATGTCGACATCGTGATTCACAATTATCGCTGGCGGCTGGCCCTGGCGGAAGGCGAAGCGAAATATGACGATCTGGAAAAGCGGCTTGCCGCAGGTCCAGCTATCAGCGTGCCGAGCATCACCCTCGAAGGCGATGCCAACGGCGCGCCGCACCCGGACAGCAGCGTCTACGCGAAGAAATTCGCCGGCAAATATGCGCATCGGCTCATCACCGGCGGCATCGGACACAATCTGCCGCAGGAAGCCCCGCAGGCTTTCGCCGAGGCGGTCATCGACGCCGATCGCTTGTGATCGGTGTCGGCCCCTGCCGATCACGCCGCAATGGCCGGACCGCCAACTGCGGCGTGAGGTCGCTATGCGTTGTTTCACGTATTCGTGGATTTGCGCGAATCAGCCAACGTGCTGAGACAGTTAACGCCGAATTAATCGGCGGATCCTAAGCTTGGGCGGTTGAGGCTGCTGACAGCATGAGGAAGCCCATGGACGCCCAGCGAATTGCCGTCGATGCCGTGGTAGCGCTGACCGATTGCGACCGCGAAGCTGCCGCAGCCTTTATCCGCGGGCTTTATCTCGCCGGCGTGAAAGACCCCAAGCGCCTGACCTTCAAGGGCCTGCAGGCGCTGGCGCGGGGTTGAAATCCCGCGAAGTCATAAGTTCGCAAGAACTACGCCGCCGCCGCAATCGATTTCAGAAAGCCGTCGATCTCGGCCTGCAGGCTTGCGGTTGATTCCGACAATTGCTTCGCCGACGACAGCAGCTGGCTCGATGCCGCGCCGGTCTGGTTGGCGCCCTGGCTGACCTCGGCAATGGTGCCGGCGACTTGCGTGGTGCCGGCCGCGGTACGCTGGATATTGCCGGAGATTTCCTGGGTGGCGGCGCCCTGTTCCTCGATCGCCGACGAGATCGCGCTGGTGATCTCGGAAATCTTGCCGATGGTCGAACTGATCATCTTGATCGAGCCGACTGCTTCCTGTGTCGCGGTCTGCATGCCCGCGATCTGGTTGCCGATTTCGTCGGTGGCCTTGGCGGTCTGCGCGGCGAGCGCCTTGACCTCCTGCGCCACCACGGCGAAGCCGCGGCCGGCCTCGCCGGCGCGCGCCGCCTCGATCGTGGCGTTGAGCGCAAGCAGATTGGTCTGCTCGGCGACCGAGGTGATCAGCTTGATGACATCGCCGATCCGGTTGGCGGCCTGCGACAGCGCATTGATGCGCCCGTCGGTTTCATCGGCCTGTTTCACGGCGCTGGCTGCGATGCGGTTGGACTCCTGGACCTGCACCGAAATCTCGCGAACCGAGCCTGCCAGTTCCTCCGTCGCCGACGCCACCGATTGCACGTTGTTGGAGGCGTCTTCCGAAGCGTTGGCGACCACCGTCGCGAGCCTTGTGGTGTTGCCGGCGCTGTCGCTCAGCGAGCGCGCGGTGCCCTCCAGCTGGCTCGATGCCGCGGACAGCGAGGTGATGATGGCGCGGAAACGGTCGCTGGCTTCCGAAATCGCGTCCTTGCGCATCTGGCGGTTGGAGCCGAAATAGGCGGCGATGATGTTCTGGGTGTCCAGCATCATGGCCTTGGCAATGGTATTGAGCATCAGGGCCTTCTTGTCGCGCGCAGCCTGCGCGGCCCGCCCGAAGCGCGGGATCTGCACCTCGTTCTCAACCGCCTTCATCAGCTGGTCGGAAATGAACATCTGGCGGCAACCGACATACCATTGCGGCGCTGTGCCGGCGCGCTGGTTGAGCAGGCAAAACTGCGTCGCGGAGTTCAGGTAATCGGCGCCGAAATCGCCGGCAGCGATCAGGTCCCAGTGATGCAGCTGCAGGCGGACAGCTTCCTGCCTGACGCCGTCCTTCAGGATGCCGGAGGAGGGATCGTATTGCCGGACCTTGTCGTAGAACCGCGCCAGGATGCCCGGCATGATTTTTTCGAAAAACGGCCGCATCTCCCGCAACGCCGTCAGCATCGGCTGGTCGATCTGAAGCAGATCGAGGCGGATCGCGTTCCAATCGGGGGTCATCGGCGGCTCCGGCGCGAGGGTATGCTGGTACGTCCATTTAAAATGCGCATGGTTAACGGAGTACGAATTTCTCCGTGGTTCTACCTGGAAGTGCGCCGGTTCAGACACAAAAAAGGCCCCGGAAACCGCTCCGGGGCCTCGATTTCAGCGTTCAGGCCACTCGGCTATCCGGCGGGCTTGCCCATCGTGACCTTCAGGGTACCGACACCGTCGACCCCGCATTCGATCTTGTCGCCGGGCGAGAGCGCTGCGACGCCGGCGGGCGTCCCGGTCATGATGATATCGCCGGCACCGAGCGTGACCTGCTCCGACAGTTTGGCGATGATCTCCGGCACGCTCCAGATCAGTTCGGTCAAGTCGCCGCTCTGGCGTTCGGTGCCGTTGACCGAGAGCCAGATCTTGCCCTTGGCCGGGTGGCCGATCTTCGAAGCTGGCTGCAACGGGCCGCAGGGCGCTGAATGGTCGAACGATTTTCCGACCTCCCACGGCCGTTCTTTCTTGCGCGCCGCCAGCTGCAGGTCGCGGCGCGTCAGGTCGATGCCGACGCCATAGCCGTAGATGTGATCGAGCGCCTTGTCGGCCGGAATGTTGAGGCCGCCGCTCTTCAGCGCCACCACCAGTTCGACCTCGTGATGCAGATCCTTGGTCAGCGGCGGGTAGGGGATGGTGGCTCCGTCAGGCTCGATCATGTCGGCGTGCTTGGCGAAAAAGAACGGCGGCGCGCGCTCGTCATTTCCCATCTCGCGGATGTGCTCGAGATAATTGCGCCCGACGCACCAGATACGGCGAACCGGAAAGGATTTTGTTTCCCCCGCGACCGGAATGGAAGGCTGCGGAAGGGCGGGAATGACGAAGGATGTGGCGCTCATGAAGAACTCTCGATGGAGGCTGAAAACAAGGCGACGAGGGTCGCAGACAGCGAAGGATCGATGCGATCCTATGCTGTTGCGCTGATCGGCGCCAGAGCGAGGGGGCCCGTCTCGCGGTGTTGCAGGCGGAAGAACGAGGCGTAACGCCCGCCGCGGCGCAGCAGGTCGTCATGGCGGCCGCGCTCGACGATCTCGCCGCCCTCGACCACCAGGATGGCGTCGGCGTGCATGATGGTATGCAGGCGGTGGGCGATCACGATGGTGGTCCGGTTCTGGCAGAGATGTTCGATCGCCTCCTGAACCTGCTTCTCGGACTCCGAATCCAGCGCCGCGGTGGCCTCGTCGAGCAGGATGACCGGCGCATTCCTGATCAGCGCGCGGGCTACGGCGACGCGCTGGCGCTGTCCGCCGGACAATTGGGCGCCGTGCTCGCCCACCGGGGTGTCATAGCCGAGCGGAAAGCCCATGATGAACTCGTGCGCGCAGGCGGCCTTCGCCGCGGCCACGATCTCGTCTTCGGTCGCGCCTGATTTGCCGAAGGCGATGTTCTCGCGGATGGTGGCGCGGAACAGGTAGACATCCTGGCCGACATAAGCGGTTTGCTGACGCAGCGACTTGCGCGATACGCCTGAAATCGTCTGCCCGTCGATCAGGAGTTCGCCTTCCTTCACTTCATAGAGCCGCAGCAGCAGCGCCAGCACCGTGGATTTGCCGCCGCCGGAGGGACCGACCAGCGCGGTCATCTTGCCGGGCTCGGCGACAAAGCTCATGCGGTTGAGCACGGGCTCGTCCGGACGATAGGCGAAGGTGACGTCGCGAAATTCGACCCGTGCGTCGGTCAGCTTCAAGGCCGGCTTGTCGTCATCGGCGGGTTCGCTGGAGGGGCTGTCGACGATCTCCAGCAGTTTGCGGGCGCCGATCAGATTGCTGTTCAGCTCGATGTTGAGCCGCGCCAGCCGCTTGGCCGGTTCATAGGCCATCAGGAACGCGGTCAGGAACGAAAAGAACTGGCCCGGCGTCGCGCCCATTGCCACCACGCTGTAGCCGCCATACATCAGTCCGCCCGCGACCGCGAAGCCGCCCAGCGTTTCCATCAGCGGGCTCGAACGGTTGGAGACGCGCGCCATCTTGTTGGCGTTGCGTTCGACCGCATCGATGCTGGCGTCGATCCGCTCGCGCATGGTCTGTTCGAGCGTGAAGGCCTTGACGGTGCGAATGCCCTGCAGCGATTCCTGCATGGTTTCGAGAATATCGGCGGTGCCCATGAACTGGTTGTGCGCCAGCCCCTTGATCCGCTTCACCAGCTTGCGCAGCACCAGCATCGCCGGCGGCGCCACCGCGAAGCCGAGCAGCGCCATATAGGGATCCTGCGTCACCATCACGGCGATCAGGCCGATCAACAGCAACAGGTCGCGCCCGAGTGCATTGATCAGAAGGTTGAGAACCTGCGTCACCGAGGTCGCGCCCGATGTCAGCCGCGCCAGAAATTCCGACGAATGCCGCTCCGAGAAGAACGCGACGCTTTCGCTCATCAGTTTGGCGAACAGCCGGCGCTGGTTGTTGGCGAGGATCGCATTGCTGATCTTCGACAGGATCACCTGGTGACCGTAGGTCGCCGCGCCCTTGAGGATGAAGATCAGCACGGTGAACCCGGACAGGATCGCGATGCCGCGCACGTTCTTGTCGACATAGGCCTGATTGATGACCAGGCCCAGCACATAGGCCGAGCCGGCGGTCGCGCCCGCCGACACCGCCATCAGTGCGAACGCGAGCAGATAGCGCCGCCAATAGGCGGCTCCCTGTTCGGTGATCAGGCGACGAATCAGAATCGCCGCGCCATAGGGATCGTCAGTGATTTTCTTTGGAAGTTCGGTCATCCGCGTTCCATTGACGGCGCTTGGCATAGCCTGCGCGTCAGGGGCTGCTGCGAGATGACTCCTTGCCCGCTATGTCGGGGTTTTTCAAGCCAAATCAGAGCTTGCGCGGGACGAGATTTTAGGCCGAGGCCGCGTGCCGCGCTTCGCTGTCGCGGTCGCGCAGCAATTTCTCTTCCCACGCCAGCGCGTGCGCTGCGATGGTCCCGAGATTGTCGTATTGCGGCGTCCAGTCCAGCACTTTGCGCATGCGGCGAGTGTCGGCAACCATGGTCATGATATCGCCGGGCCTGCGTCCGGCATATTGAACCGCGAAATTGCGCCCGGACACACGTCGTACCGCCTCGATGGTCTCGATCACGGAGTAGCCGCGGCCGTAACCGCAATTCAGCGTCGCCGATTTGCCGCCGTCACGCAGGTAGGAGAGTGCCGCGCGATGCGCCTGTGCCAGGTCGCTGACGTGAATGAAATCCCGGATGCAGCTTCCGTCCGGCGTCGGATAGTCGGTTCCAAACACGTCGATCTTGGCCCGCTGTCCGGTGGCGACTTCCACCGCGATCTTCAACAGATGGGTCGCGCCGACAGTAGCCAGTCCGATGCGCGCCTGCGGGTCGGCGCCCGCGACGTTGAAATAACGCAACACCACATAGCTCATGCCGTGCGCCGAGGCTGTGTCGTGCAGCATGATTTCGGTCATCAGCTTCGAGGAGCCGTAGGGCGACAGCGGCCGCGTCGGCGAATGTTCGGGAACGGGCACATGATCCGGGTTGCCGTAGACCGCGGCGGTCGATGAAAAGATGAAACGGTTGACGCCGCCCTTCACCGCGGCGTTGAGCAGGCTGCGCGTCGTCATGGTGTTGTTGCGGTAATAGGCGAGCGGATCGCGCATCGAATCCGGCACCACCACCGAGCCCGCGAAATGGATGATGCTCTCCACATGATGCGCCGCGATCACGTCCTCGACCAGGTTCTCGTCGGCGGCATCGCCGACAACAAGCGGAATGCTTTCGGGCACGAACGTGGCAAAGCCGGTGGATAAATTGTCGATCACAACGACGCTCTCGCCGGCTTCCGCCAGCGCTTGAACCATGTGACTTCCGATATATCCGGCCCCGCCGGTGACAAGAACCGTCATAAGTTCACCCATCTCCTAAAATAATGCGGCGATGCTATCGGGGACGCGGTGAAGACAGGGTTTCAGCGCAAGCCAACTGGCCACTATGCTTAATGTTGCGTATAGGACATGCGCGAAACGGAGCCCGGCGTGGAAATCGAGAACAATTCCGCTGACAATCTGCAGCTGATCGTGCCCAATCTGCACCGACGCTATTCGGGCGTCACCGCGACCAACCGCATGGTGGCGCCGAAACTCGCGAAGATGTTTCGCGCGGCCTGGCTCGGCCCCAATGCGCCCGATGGCATCGCGCGGATGAGGCGCGCGGATCTCGCGAAATTATGGCGCCGTGGCACGCCGCTGATCTGGCACGCGCGGCGCAACAACGAGATGATCGTGGGCGTGCTGTTGCGATCGCTCGGCTGGCCCCTGAGGCTGGTGTTCACCTCGGCGGCGCAGCGGCACCACAGCTGGATCACGCGCTGGCTGATCCGCCGGATGGACGCGATCATCGCCACCAACGATATCTCGGCGTCATTCCTCAAGCGCGAGGCAACCGTGATTCCGCACGGTGTCGACACCAGGACTTATTCGCCGCCCACCGACCGCGCAGCGGCATTCGCGGAAGCGGGATTGCCCGGCCGCTACGCAATCGGTTGCTTCGGCCGGGTGCGCGCGCAAAAGGGAAGCGATGTCTTTGTCGATGCGATGTGCAGGCTGTTGCCGCGCTATCCCGACTTCACCGCGGTCCTGATCGGCGCGATCACGCCGGAGCACACCGCGTTCGCCAACGATCTCAAGAAGCGGATCAAGGCCGCGGGCCTGGAGTCGCGGATCGTCATGATGGGCGAACTGGAAATCGAGGAGGTGCAGCGCTGGTACCGGCGGCTGACGATCTATGCCTTCACCTCGCGCAACGAAGGCTTTGGGTTGACGCTGATCGAGGCGATGTCGGTGGGTGCGGCGCTGGTGGCGTCACGCGCGGGCGCCGCCGAGCTCGTGGTCGAGGATGGCGTAAGCGGGGTGCTGACGCCGCCCGGCAACGTCGATGCGCTGGTCGCGGCGCTGGAGCCGCTGATGCGCGATCCCGCTGCCGCAATCGCGATGGGGATTCGCGCGCAGTCGCGGGTGCTGGCGAAATTCAGCCTCAAGGCCGAAGCCGCCGCCATCGCGGAGGTCTATCGCAGGCTTGTTTGAGCGATCACGTCGGCGACGAACGTGTCGAGATCGCCGCCGGCGAACAGGAAGCCCGGCAAGCCAGCGGCTTGGGCCGCCTCGATATCGGTCTGGCGGTCGCCAATGACAAAGCTGCCCTGGTGACGCACCGGCCAGTGCTGCATCAGATCGAGGATCATGCCGGGGCTCGGCTTGCGCCAATGGTGCTCCTCGAGATAACCGGCAACCGATCCGGCCGGATGATGCGGGCAATACCTGACATCGTCGATGACGGCGCCTTCGGCGGCGAGTTCGGCACGCATCCAGTCGTGAAGCGTGATGACGTCGTCCTCGGTAAAGAAGCCGCGCGCCACGCCGGATTGATTGGTGAAGAAGAACACGAAATACCCGGCCTCGTTGAGCCGGCGGATCGCTTTCGCCGCATTTGGCATCCAGCGAATCCGGTCGTGTGTGCCCATGTAGCCATCGTCGTGATTGACGACGCCATCGCGATCGAGGAACGCGGCGGGCCTCGGCGTGGCGAGGGCTGACGGAATCGGATTTTTCGATGGCTGGTTCAAGAAACACCGTCGGGATTGCAGTTCCATCTTGGTAATAATCGCGGTGCGGATGCGCAAGCGCGCGAGGTATGCGAGGTTAATGCGTCACGCTGGCTCCCGCGTCCGTCAGCACGCGCCTGATGATGCCAACCACCTCGGCGGCGGGAATGTCGCGCATGCAGCGATGGTCGTTCTGGGTGCAGACGGGCCGGTGACAGGGCTGGCACGGCACGATCGTCCTGGTCTGTATTGTCGCGGCAAGGCCGTTCAGCGGCGCCCAATGGTAGGGGCTGGTGGGGCCGAAAATACCGATGGTCGGCCGGCCCAGGGCGGCCGCGATATGCATCAGTCCGGAATCGTTTGATATCGCGACACCGGCCGCGGCCATCGCCAGAATGCCGTTGCGCAGATCGGTGCCGGTCAGGTCGCGCACGCGCGGTCCCCCTGAGGCCGCGATCTCCGCGGCCAGCGCCTTTTCGCCGGGGCCGCCGACCACCCAGACATCCAGCCCCTGATCGGCCAGCAGCCGCGCCGCTTGGGGATAATACGTCCAGCGTTTGGAGGCGCCGACCGACCCTGGCGCCAGCGCCACGGCCGGCCCGGTGCCGAGCCCGCTGGCCTGCCGCCATCGCGCGGTTTCGGCGGCGGGAACGACAAGCTGCGGCACCGGCCATTGCGGCGGTAATGGCGCTCCGTCCGGCAGCGCCAGTGCGGCGTTCTTGTCGATGAAGCGGGGCAGGGCCTTCTCGCCCCAGCGCCATTGGTTGATCAGCCCGAACCGCGCCTCGCCGACGAAGCCGACCCGTTCCGGAATACCGGCCAATGCCGGGGCAAGCGCCGATTTCCAGGTGCGGGGCAGGACCAGCGCCGTTGCATAGTTCCGCGCCCTCAATTGCGCCGCCAGGCCCCATTGCCGGGCCACCGCGAGCCGGCCGCGCGGCAGATCCCAGACGATGCCGGAGCGGACGCCCGGCATATAATCGACCAGCGGGGCGCATAAGGAGGTGACCAGCAGGTCGATCGGCCGGTTCGGCCAGCGCTGCTTCAGGACGCGCACCACGGTGTGGCCGCGCACGAAATCACCGATCCACATGTAGGGGACGATGAGAATCGGACTTGTATCGTCCGGATCGAACACTTCATTTTGATGTGATGAATCAGTGTTCATGTCTTGCGATTGAGCGGGTTGTCTTTCAATCCTGTCGGTAACTGCTCCCGGCAGCCGGGTAAAGTCGACAAACGCGTGCTGTGGGCTTGCTCGTGCCCAAGGAGCCAAGTTGCCTGTCGGGCGGGACTGGGGCAAAGCTGGCGCGGCATAATCGGGACAGGGGATGGCATGTTGCTGGTGACCGGCGGCGCCGGTTTTATCGGATCGAACGTCGTGGCCGCGCTCAACGATGCGGGCCGCGCGGATGTGACGGTGTGCGATGGGCTCGGCCACGACGGCAAATGGCGCAATCTCGCCAAGCGCCAGCTCGCGGACATCGTGCCGCCGCCTGAATTGCCGAGCTGGCTGAAGGGCCGCCGGCTCGATGCCATCATCCATCTCGGCGCCATTTCGGAGACCACCGCGACCGATGGCGATCTCGTGATCGAGACCAATTTCCGCCTGTCGATGCGGCTGCTCGATTGGTGCACGGCCAATGCGACGCCGTTCATCTACGCCTCATCAGCCGCAACCTATGGCGAGGGCGCGCAGGGGTTTCGCGACGACCAGTCGGTATCCGCGCTGAAGCTGCTGCGGCCGATGAACCTGTATGGCTGGAGCAAGCATCTGTTCGACATGGCCGTCGCCGAGCGCGCGGCCAGGGGCGACAAGCTGCCGCCGCAATGGGCCGGCTTGAAATTCTTCAACGTGTTCGGGCCCAACGAATACCACAAGGGCACGATGATGAGCGTGCTGGCGCGGCGCTTCGACGATATCAAGGCGGGCCGTGCCGTGCAGCTGTTCAAGTCGCATCGCGAGGGAATTGCCGACGGCGACCAGCGCCGCGATTTCATCTATGTCGACGACGTGGTGCGGGTGACGATGTGGCTGCTGGCGAGCCCCTCAGTGAGCGGAATCTTCAACGTCGGAACCGGCAAGGCGCGCAGCTTCAAGGATTTGATGCTTTCGGCCTATGCCGCGCTCGGCACCGCGCCGAATATCCACTATATCGACATGCCCGAGCAGATTCGCGGCAGCTACCAGTACTTCACCCAAAGCGAGGTCGATCGGCTGCAGGGCGCCGGCTATAATGGCGGCTTCACCGTGCTGGAAGACGCGGTCAAGACCTACGTCAGGGGCTTCCTCGATTCCGCCGATCGTTTCCGCTGACGGCGCCACAGATGCGACAGACAACGAGTTCCGATGTTCGATTTTGACGCCCTGTCGCACGCGATTGCCCGCCAGACGGTGCTCTGCGTCGGCGATCTCATGCTCGACGAGTTCGTCTATGGTGAGGTGTCGCGGATTTCGCCGGAAGCGCCCGCGCCGGTGATCGCTGTCCAGCGCAGCGAGACCAATGTGGGCGGCGCAGGAAACGTGGCACGCAACATCGCTTCGCTCGGCGCACGCTGCATCTTTGTGGGGTTGATCGGCGAGGACGAAGCGGGCGCCCAATTGAGGGCCGCACTGGCCCGGGAAAGCCTGATCGAAAGTGCGCTGGTTTGCGATCCCGAGCGCCCGACCACGCGGAAAACCCGCTTCGTGTCCGAGCATTTCTCGACCCACATGCTGCGTGCGGACTGGGAACTGGCTTCGCCGGCCGGAGCATCGATCGAGCAGAATTTGATCGACGTCATTCTGCCGCTGTTGCCGCGGGCGGATATCGTGTTGTTGTCCGACTATGCCAAGGGCGTCCTGACCGCGCGCGTGATTCGCAACGTGATTGACGCTGCGCGGAAGCTCGGCAAGCGGGTGATCGTCGATCCCAAAAGCGCCAATTTCGCGATCTATCGTGGCGCCACGCTGCTCACGCCCAATCGCAGGGAATTTGCCGAGGCCACCCGCAGCCGTGCCGATAGCAAAGAGAGCATCGCTGACGCCGCACCGGACGCGATGCAGCTTGCCGACTGTGACGCTATGCTGGTGACGCAAAGTGAGCACGGCATGACCCTGGTGCCACGCTCCGGTGAGGCCATTCATGTACCGGCCCATCCGGTCAAGGTGCGCGACGTCTCGGGAGCGGGCGACACCGTCGCTGCGACGCTCGCGGTGACGCTTGCAGCGGAGGCCGACTGGGAGACCGCCTTGCGGATGGCGGCGGCGGCGGCGGCGGTTGCGGTCGGAAAGAAAGGCACCGCCATTGTGACGACATCGGAACTACGGCGGAAAATTCTGCCGCATGCGTTTCTCGCCGCCGAGGAGAAAATCATCGCGGCCGGCGCCGACCTCGATGCGCAACTTTCGCAGTGGCGGAAGCAGGGGCTGCGGATCGGTTTCACGAACGGGTGTTTCGATATTCTGCATCCCGGTCACGTCAAGGTGTTGACCGCGGCACGTGGCGCCTGCGACCGGCTGGTCGTCGGACTGAACAGCGATGCGTCGGTGAAGCGGCTGAAGGGCGAGGGGCGTCCGGTTCAGGACGAGCGCGCACGCGCCGAAGTGCTCGCGGCGCTGGAGGCGGTCGATCTCGTCGTTATCTTCGATGAAGATACGCCGATCAGGCTGATCACGAAGGTCGAGCCCAACGTGTTGGTCAAGGGCGGCGACTACACCCGCGAGCAAGTTGTCGGCCACGAGATTGTCGAGGCCTATGGCGGCGAGGTGCTGCTGGTCGAAATACTGCCCGGCTTCAGCACGACATTGCTGGTCAAACGTGCGCGCGAGGGCACGGCATGAGCACCGATGCGGTGACTTCGCCGGTGCTGCCGGCCTGGCGCGACCCGGTAGCCTGGACCAAGGTGGCTGACACCTTCGCGGTGCTGGTCGCGCTCGCGCTGCCGTGGTCGACGTCGCTGACCGGTATCTTCGCAACGGCGTGGCTGGTGACTGTAGCGCCAACGCTCGACATCCGGCTCTTCCTGCAATCGCTGAAGCGGCCGATTTGCATGTTCCCGATTGCGCTGTTCGCGCTGGCGCTGCTCGGAACCCTGTGGTCGGACGCGGCCTGGAGCGTGCGTTTCCATGCCGTCGGCCCGGCCGCCAAGCTGCTCGTGCTGCCGGTGTTGTTTTATCATTACGAGCGCTCGACGCGCGGCATGTGGGTAGTTGTCGCGTTTCTGGTCTCCTGCACGCTGCTGATGGCGATGTCGTGGATTGTCACCTTTGCTCCGAGCCTGACGCTCAAGCCGCCGGACGAAGCAGAACGTGGCATCTTCGTCAAAAACCATATCAACCAGGGTCAGGAGTTTGCGCTTTGCGTGGTGGCGCTTGCCTATCCGATCCTGGCTTTGCTGCGCGCCGGCAGGGTTCCGCTGGCGCTGCTGCTGGGCGCGATCGCCGCAAGCTTCGTTGTCAATATGGCGTTCGTCATCGTTTCGCGCACGGCCCTGGTCACGATGCCAATCCTGCTCGTCATCTTTGCGCTGCTTCATCTGAGATGGCGAAGTATCGTTGCGGTGTTGTTCACGATGATCGTGCTGGCGGGGGCGGCCTGGATCACGTCACCTCAGTTGCGCGAGCGGGCCGCAACCTTCGTGTCGGATTATCAGCAGTACAAGGCAACGAACAGGGCGACATCGCTCGGTACACGACTTGAGATCTGGCAGAAATCGCTGCGGTTCATTGCCGACGCCCCGATCGCCGGGCACGGAACGGGATCGACCCGAAACCTTTTTGCCCAGGTGGCTGTGGGGCAGCCCGGCGACGCATCCGCCGAGGTTTTCGGGAATCCCCACAACCAGACGCTCAATGTTGCAGTACAATGGGGCATGATCGGCGTCGTTGTGCTGTATGCGATGTGGTTTTTCCATCTGTTGCTGTTTCGCGGCGACGGCCTGGTGGCCTCGATCGGTCTGCTGGTCGTGCTGCAGAATATTCTCACTTCCCTTTTCAATTCGCACTTGTTCGATTTCCACGAGGGGTGGATGTACGTGTTGGGCGTCGGCGTCGCCGGTGGAATGATTCTGAAGGCGGGATCGAGCGAGGCGGGGGCGGGGTCTGCAGATATTGCTCATCGATGACGGCTGGCACGTGCACCAGAGATGAGTTATCAGCGGTGCGGCAGATAAATATTGCCGGTAATTGGCCATTGACATGACGCGTTTCTCGCAATTGACATTGCGAAACTTCCTGATCGCGACGCATGACGCGATTGCGACCGCGCTTGCGTTGCTGGGGAGCTTCTTTCTGCGCTTCGAGGGCGAGTGGTTCGACGAACGTCTGCCGCTGTTGCTGCGTATTTTGCCCTATTTTGTCGCGTTCAGTGTCATCGTCTGTTACGGCTTTAAGCTGACCACGACAAAATGGCGCTTCATTTCGTTGCCGGATGCCTTGAACATCCTGCGCGTGTCGTCGGTCCTGACGTTGGCGCTTCTGGTACTCGACTACATTTTCGTGACACCGGACTTTCACGGAACCTTCTTTCTCGGCCGGATCGCCATCGTCCTCTACTGGTTTCTCCAGGTCTTCTTTCTGAGCGCACTGCGTTTCGGCTACCGCTATTTCCGCTATACCAGGACGCGGCATCATGCCCGCGCCGACAACGCCTCGTCGACGCTGCTGATCGGCCGCGCCGCCGATGCCGAGATTGTGTTGCGCGGGATCGAAAACGGCGCGGTGAAGCGGCTGTGGCCGGTCGGCGTGCTGTCGCCTTCGAATTCCGACCAGGGCCAGTTGATACGGAACATTCCGGTCCTCGGCGGGGTCGATGACATCGAGAATGTGATCCGCGATTTTGCCAACCGCGGAAAGCCGATCACGCGCGTGGTGATGACGCCGTCGGCATTCGAACCCGAGGCGCATCCCGAATCGGTCCTGATGCGCGCGCGAAGGCAGGGCGTGATCGTGAGCCGGCTGCCGTCGCTGGAGAGCGGGGATGTGCCGCGGTTGACGACCGTTGCTGTCGAGGATCTGCTGCTGCGCTCCAGCGAAAAAATCGATTATGAGCGTCTCGAAGCCCTGGTGAAGAACAAGGCCGTGATCGTCACCGGCGGCGGCGGTTCGATCGGTTCGGAGATCTGCGAACGTGTGGCGACCTTCGGCGCGGCAAGACTGCTTGTCGTCGAGAATTCGGAGCCGGCGCTCTATGCGGTGACGGAGGCGCTGGCGGCGCGGGACAACAACGCGGTCGTCGAGGGACGGATCGCGGATATCCGCGATCGCGAACGCATCATGCGGCTGATGAACGAGTTCAAGCCGGACATCGTGTTTCACGCCGCTGCGCTGAAGCATGTGCCGATCCTGGAGCGGGACTGGAGCGAGGGCGTCAAGACCAACATCTTCGGCTCGGTCAACGTCGCAGACGCGGCACTTGCCGCCGGCGCCGAAGCGATGGTGATGATTTCGACCGACAAGGCGATCGAACCGGTCTCGATGCTCGGCCTGACCAAGCGCTTTGCAGAGATGTACTGCCAGGCGCTCGATCACGATCTGGCGCCGCTGGCGGACGGCAAGCCGCGGATGCGGCTGATTTCCGTGCGGTTCGGCAATGTGCTGGCCTCGAACGGATCCGTGGTGCCGAAATTCAAGGCACAGATCGAAGCTGGCGGCCCGGTGACGGTCACGCATCCCGATATGGTCAGGTATTTCATGACCATCCGCGAAGCCTGCGATCTGGTGCTGACGGCCGCAACCCACGCGCTGACGCCGGCACCGGCGGATGTTTCGGTCTACGTGCTCAACATGGGGCAGCCGGTCAAGATCGTCGAACTGGCCGAGCGGATGATCCGGTTGTCCGGGCTCGAGCCGGGCCACGACATCGAAATCGTGTTCTCCGGCATGCGGCCGGGCGAACGGCTGAACGAAATCCTGTTTGCCAACGAAGAGCCGCCGGTCGAGATCGGCGTTGCCGGCATCATGGCGGCCAAGCCGAATGAGCCGCCGATGCAAACGCTGCGAAAGTGGATCGCGATGCTCGAGCAGGCCATCGCCAGGGACGATCGCGCCAGCATCAAGGCCGTGCTGAAGGATGCCGTTCCCGAATTCGGCTCGATCGCGCCGGGCGAGGTCTCCACCGTGCCCTCCGACTCACTTCTGCGGTCCTAGTCTTCGGAGCTGAAAAACCCGTCTGAGCAGACGGAGGAAAAGCGCGGCATCGATGATGGGCGCGTTCAGATGCTGGCGCCGCGAGCGCAGGCACTCCAGGTTGCCGGTGACGGTGACACGCCAGCTCCTGGTGCTGATCCCGCCCATCTGGAAATCGGTAATGACCCGGCGAATGTATCGTACCCGGAACTTGTTCAGCGCCAGCGCTCTCAGCATGTAGTCGTAATCAGCCGTCGTGGTGTAACTCAGATCATAATCCCCTACGCGCTCGGCGACTTCCCTGCGCATGTAGAATGAGGGATGAGGAGGTCCCCAGCCAAGCTGGTAGGAATAGCGTCCGAACCTGCCGCCGCGCCATGATCGGACGAGACGTTTGGTGCCATGATCGGTCACCATTTTTATGTCACCGTATACGATATCGGAGTCGCTCAGCGCAGCCGCGATATCCCCGAGAACTCCGGGATCATGGAACGTGTCGTCGGAGTTCAGAAAACCAACGGCATCGCCGGCAAACAGATGGAGGCCCTTATTCATGGCATCGAACACGCCCTTGTCTTTTTCCGACAAGACCCGGACCTCACGAGAGCCGAACGATTCGACGATTTTGAGCGTGTCGTCATTGGACGCGCCATCGATCACCAGCATCTCCTTGTCGGGATGGGTTTGGCTGAGAAACGATTCAATCGTCGACGCAATCGTAGCCTGTGAATTATAGGCGGCGGTAACGACACTGATCTTCATCTGCTGTTCCGTGAGACTGCTTTGCCGTGCCGTTGTACCGACAGGAAGAGACCCTGTCATCTCATGCCGAATGAGACAATGCGCCGGGTCGTGCGAAGGCGTCGCGTGTCATGACGATGGGGCTGGAATTATGTCCGTACGGCACTATAAGACCGGGCCGGGGCCGATGGCGGCCTGAATTTGCGAATAACCTTCCCGGTCGCCGGTCATGATGCTTTCGTTCGTTGCTGTATTGGCGGTGCTGTCGCTGCTTGGCGGGCTGGTCTATCGACGCCTCTGGACCGGCCTCAGGGGGGTGGAACCGACGCCGACGGGCTATGGCGGCCTGCTGGCGATCTTTCTTCTCTGCGGCGCCATCTACTTGCGGGCGCCTGCCGATTTGATCTGGAGTTACACGCTGGTCGCGGTCGCTGCCGCGATCTATTGGTGCGATGACGTTCTTGGTCTCTCCAGAAGACACAGGGTCTTGATCCAGTTCATATCGGGGTTTGCGGTTTGCTACCTGCTTTTGTCTGGCACGAAACTGGACTTGCCGGCATTGATAGGCTGTTGCCTGGCGGCGGGCTTGCTCAACGTCGTCCTGACCAACGTGGTCAATTTCAGTGACGGCGCCGATCTGAATGTGGCGACGGTGATGATCCTGACGGCCGGGGCCATCCTTCTGATCGGACCGGATGCCGAGTTCATGCGGCCGAGCGCGATCATCATTCTGGCGTTCGTGCTGCCATTTGCGTTGCTGAACAGCCGGCCAAAGACGATCTATTTCGGCGACGCCGGCTGCTTCGTGTTCGCAAGCTTCATGACTGTCATGGCGATCTATTATTTCAGAAACGGACCGAACGCAGCCGCCTATGCCGCGATTCCGCTGGCTTTGCCGGTTTACGATGCGTGCTATGTTGTGGCCTGGCGGATTCATCACAAGGAAGATGTGCTGAGCCGCAACTATCTGCATCTCTACCAGAAGCTCCAGATCAAATACCGGAATTTCCTTTATCTGCTGCCTCAGCCGCTGAACGTCGTTCTGGTCGCCGCCGGCGCCCTGATCCTGCAGGTCCTTGGTCTGCCGGCACTGTATGCAGTCATTCTTTCCATCCTGCTGGTGACGCCGGTATTTTACGCGGTCTATCGCAGGATGTTTTTGCGCTAGAGTGACGCGGTTGCGCGATGCTCCTTTCCCGGTAATCGAAATGATGAACGACCAGTTCCGGAATTTCTGCGTGGTGGGCGTCGGCGGGCACGCGCGCACCAAATTGATTCCGGCGATCGAGGCCAACGGACAACGGATCATCGCGATCGTCTCGAGCCAGCCCGCGCAGAACTTTCCGGATATGATGGTCTTCCCCCGGCTGGAACAGGCGGTCGAGAAGCTGCCGCGCGATACCGCATTCTTCATCGCATCGCCCCCGGCGCTGCATTTCGCGCAAGCCAAACTGGTTTTACAGGGCGGCTTCGACCTGTTTCTGGAAAAACCGGCCTTTGTGACCCGCCGGGACGCGGCAGAGGCGATATCGCTGGGTGCCGGCACGTCGGTGGTGCTGGTGGAAGCCTTCATGCACCGCTATACGCGGCTCTATTCAGAACTGCTCAAGATCTGGAATTCGTGCCGTGGCCGGGTACGACGGATCGAGATCCACTTCCTGATCCCCAATATGCCGGCCGGCACCTTCCGGTCGCAGGGCGATATCTCGTCCTCCGTCCTTTTCGACATCGGCTGCTATCCGATCTCGCTGCTGGACGATATCGGTCTTCGCGGAGCAAGCCTTGGCGTGTCGGAGGTGCAGTTCGCCGGAAACCCCGACAAGATGCGGATCGGCATCGCGGGCTCGGCCGGCGACATCGCCATTGCCATCGACGTCGGTGTCGGTGAGGCCTACGCGAATTCGGTTTGCCTGCATCTGGGCGATGGCGAGACGATTTGTTTCGCGCCGTTCTTTTATGGGCGCAAGGCGGATCGATCGATCTCGACTTCGATCGGCGAAGTCACCACGATCCGGACATTATCGGACGAGAATGCCTTTGAGACCATGCTGGCACGGCCGCGCGATGTCTGGTTGCGCGATCAAGGCGAGCGCTCCCGGCAGATGATCGAGGTCGCAGGCCAGCTGGAAGACCTTGCCGGGGACGTCCTGGCCGTCGCTGGGCGGGCGCCCTAAAGATTTGATTTGTCTGTCATAAGCTGACGGGCCGTTGCCGGTCCCCGACGCGCGCTCGCCGGATTTTCGATGGTTGGCTTGGGCCGGAGGATCAAGTAAGACCTGCGCACTTGACCGGCAAAGGAACCAGCTGAGATGGCGCTGCCCACAACATCGGCCCTGATCCCCAATATCCAGCGCGACGCGGATGCGCGGGGCGGTATCCTGTCGATTGTGGATGAGCCGGTGCGGAACGTTTCGATCATCACCTGCACCGCGGGCGCCATCCGCTCCAACCACTATCATCACACCGACTGGCACCTGATGTACGTGCTCGAAGGCCAGATCGATTATTTCTTTCGAGACATCGAGACCTCCGAGGTCAGATATATCTGCGTGAAGAAGGGCGACAATATCTTCACGCCGCCGAAGGAGCTGCACGCGACCTATTTCCCGGTAGAGACGGTGTTGATCGTCAGCAGCAAGAACCCGCGCGACCAGGAGACCTATGAGCGCGATACGGTCCGCGAAGTCCTGATCGATGCCGGCAATCTCCGGGATATGCTGGCGAGATTTTCTTGATGGCGGGTACGCGGAGGATCGCCGCTTGCCGGCTGTGCGCGGCGACGGATCTTGTTGAGATCATCGATTTCGGCGAGGTGCCGCTCGGAAACAATCTGCAGGAGACGAGTTCGGCTGCCCGCGCCGCGGCGCGCTACCCGCTCGACCTCTACCGCTGCGCCGAATGCGGCCATTTCCAGCTTGGTCACGCGGTGGCGCCGGAACAGCTGTACGCAACCAACTACACCTATCTCAGCGGTATCGGGCCAAGCTTCATCAAGCATTTCGACGCCTATGCCGAGTGGGTGGTCGCCACCTGCGGCCTGCCGAAAGACGCTGTTGTCGTCGACGTCGGATCGAACGATGGAACCTGCCTGAAGGCGTTCCGCGCGCGGGGTTTTGTGGTATGCGGGGTCGACCCGGCCGCGCTGCCCGCGAAGATCGCCAACGAACACGGCATCGACACCATCAACGCCTTTTTCGATGCCGGCGCGGTCGGGCGGATCAAGAGCAAGTACGGCGCCGCCGATTTCGTCACCAGTCACAATGTGCTTGCCCACGTCGATGATCTCGCCGCGACGTTCGCCGACATCCATGCCCTGCTGAAGCCGGACGGCCTGTTCTGTTTCGAGGTCGGCTATTTCAAAGAGGTGCTGCAGAACAATTTCTTCGATACGATCTATCACGAGCATCTCGACTATCATCATGCCGCACCCCTGGTGCGTCACCTGACGGCGCTCGGATTTTCAATCGAGGATATCAGCGTCAATCCGGTGCAGGGCGGATCGATCCGCGTTCTCTGCAGGAAGGCGGCAGCCGTCACGGTGTCGGCATCGGCGCAGGCGTTTCTCGTCGCCGAGCAGGGGACGATCCTCAACGATGACGGCTACCTGAAGAACTGGCGCCATGAAATCGAAGCCAAGATGGGGCGGTTCAGGGCGATGCTGCGCGACAGGGCCGCGCAAAAACGCTCGATCGCGGGCTTCGGCGCGCCGACCAAGGCGACGCTGCTGATGCAGATGGCCGATATCGGCCATGACGATATCGCCTATGTCGCGGAAGACAACGCGCTGAAAGCGGGCCGGTTCTTGCCGGGCACCGGGGTGCCGATCCTCCCGACGTCGCATCTGCTGTCGAATCCACCCGACGTGCTGGTCATTTTTGCCTGGAATTTCGCCGATGATATCATCGGCAAAATTCGCGGGAAGCTCGGCAAGCCGGTCGAGGTGATCATTCCGTTGCCAGAAGCAAAGACGGTTCAGCTATGATGATCCCGAAGAAACTAGTCGTGATCGCGCCGCACCCCGACGATGAAACGCTGGGCTGCGGCGGCACCATCGCCCGTTTCGCCGAGCAGGGTACCGAAGTATCGGTGCTGGTCGTCTCCGGTCACCTGCCGCCGCTGTACGACGAGGCGGCGTTCGAGACGACGCATCGCGAGGCGCTGGCCGCATTCAAGGTCCTGGGCGTGGCGCGGTCTTCGTTCTTGCGAATTCCGGCGACGATGGTGCGCGATGTGCCGGTGGCGGAGTTGAACGGCAAGATCAATGGATTTATCCGCGCCGAGGCGCCGGAGATGGTCCTGCTGCCTTTTCCCGATCGGATGATCGATCATCGGATCATCTTTGATGCCTGTGTGGTGGCCTGCCGGCCGGTCCACGCGGCGGCTCCGAAAATCGTTCTGGCCTACGAAACCCTGTCCGAAACGCACTGGAACGTTCCCGGGATCGAGCCGGCTTTCGTGCCCGAATTCTTTGTCGATACCACCGACTACATGGCCAGGAAGACCGCTGCGCTGGTGTGCTATGCGTCGCAGATCGACAATTCCCCCTCGCGGTCGGTGGAAGCCTGCACGGCGCTGGCGAAGTTTCGCGGCAGTCAGAATGGATGCGGTTACGCCGAGGCCTTCAAGGTCGTGCGCATCGTCGTCTAGCCCCCGGGCTTCACTCCGGAACCTCGATCGGCGCCGAACCCTGGGCGGCCTTTTCGGCGCTGAAAATCCAGACCAGTCCGCCGACGGCGCCGACGATAAAGGACACCGCGCCAAACAGCAGCGAAACGTTGATGCCTTCGTTCGTCATCAGCCCGGCATATCCGAACGCCAGGCCCATCGTGGCCTCGCGGACACCCCAGCCGGCAATCGAGATCGGCAGCATGGTGATCAGCATGACAGGCGGAATCAACTGGAAGATCTGGCCAAACATCACGGGTGCGGCGATCGACTGCACCACGCACCAGGCGATGACGACGGCGAGAACATGGACCAGCACCGACAGCACGGCGACTTTCGGTCCACGCTCCCTGCTGAAAATCACCCGGTTCGCGATCACTGCGCAGGCGTGGAGGTGATGCGTTCCCCACCAGCGCTTCAGCCAGGGCCAGTGCAATCTGCCGAGAATGAGGAATCCAATTCCGCCGGCGAGGGCTGCGAAATCGACCAGCAGCAGCGCCGACCGGCCCTGGGGATCGGCGATCAGGTTGTAGCTCCACGGCAGGCTTGCCACGATGATGATCGCAAGCGCGATCAGGCCAATGGCGCGGTCGACGAAGATTGAATAGGTCGCCGCACGCCAGCCCGCACCCGCCCGCGCAACGAGCCAGAGCCGGACCGCGTCGCCGCCGATCGAGGAAGGCAGGGTCTGGTTGAAGAAGGTTCCGATCACATTGAAGCGCATCGCCTGCTTGACCGGCAGCGGCGCGCCGCACTCCGCGCTGACTTCGCACCATCGCAAAACGCCGACAAAAATCTGGAAAAACGATATCGCGATCGCAAGCCCGATCCAGCCCAGGCTTGCAACATTGATGCGAGCGGCAAGGTCGTGGAAATTGGCCTTGCGTAGCGCAAGATAGAGCAGCGCCACGGAGATCAATATCTTTATCGTCGAAAGCAGAATGCGACGCATCTCGTCCGCGCTCACCAGATTTCAGGTGGTTGCTAAAAGGCGCGATCTGACGGCGCGCACCGAACTTCGCCGCCTTGGTATGGTTTTCAAACCAATCTGGCAATAGCCGCATAACTGGGTATTGCGGCCCCCTCAATCCGGCGGGTAAAGAGGCTGGGACCGGTGCGGCAGAGCCGGACCGGTCCGTTTGAGGATATAATGTCGGATCAGACAATATTGGTCACCGGCGCGGCGGGCTTTATCGGCTTTCACGTCGCCCGCCAGTTGCTGGCCGAAGGCCGCAGCGTCGTCGGCCTGGATAATCTCAGCCCTTATTATGACCCGGCCTTGAAGCAGGCGCGGTTGAAGATGTTGCGTGAAGATTCTCGCTTCGGTTTCGTGCAGGCCGATCTGGCGGATCGTGCGTCGATCGATCGGCTGTTCGCAGAATACCGGTTTCCGGCGGTCGTCCACCTCGCGGCGCAAGCCGGCGTGCGCCATTCGATCGATCATCCTCACGCCTATGCCGATGCCAACCTCGAGGGCTTCCTCAATATATTGGAGGGATGCCGGCACCATGAATGCCGTCATCTCCTGTATGCGTCGTCATCCTCGGTCTACGGCGCCAATACCAAATTGCCGTTTTCGGTAAAGGATAACGTCGATCGTCCGATCTCTCTCTACGCTGCGACCAAAAGGGCGAACGAATTGATGGCCCATTCCTACAGCCATCTTTATCGCCTTCCGACCACCGGCGTGCGGTTCTTTACGGTTTACGGGCCATGGGGACGGCCGGACATGGCGATCTTCATGTTTACCAAGGCGATCACGGAGGGCACGCCGATCAAGCTCTTTAACCATGGCAGGATGCGCCGCGACTTCACCTATATCGATGACGTCGCGCGCGTCGTATTAAAGCTGATCGATCGGGTTCCCCAAGGCAGCCTGCAAGGCAGCAAAGGGGAGGCCGGTAACGCGCCGGCGCGGATCTACAATGTCGGCAACAACCGCCCCGAAGACCTCAGGCATGTCGTGGCGGTTCTCGAGCGGGAACTCGGACGCAAGGCGGTCACGGAGATGTTGCCGATGCAGCCTGGAGACGTCCTGGAAACCTTTGCCGATATCGACGACCTTATGCGCGACACAGGCTTCAGGCCGCAGACTTCCATCGAAGATGGTATTCGTGATTTTGTTGCCTGGTACCGCCACCATTACAGTTTGACGTCGAAAATTTGAGGCCTCGATGAACCGGCGAATTATTCCATTGATCATGTGCGGCGGCGCCGGAACACGGCTGTGGCCGGCGTCGCGCGAAGTGCGGCCCAAACAGTTCCTGCCGCTGTTCGGGCCGCGTTCGACGTTCCAGGGCACGCTGCTGCGTGTCTCCGACGCGGCGCTGTTCGAACGCCCGATCGTGATCACCAACGCAACCTATCGCTTCATGGTGCTGGAGCAACTGGCCGAGATCGGGCTTGAGGCCGATGTCCTGCTGGAGCCGATGCGGCGGGATTCCGGTCCGGCGATTGCGGCAGGCGCTGCTTTTGCGCAGGTCCGTGACAAGGATGCGATCGTTCTCGCGCTCGCCGCCGATCACGTCGTCCGCGATACCGAGGCTTTTGTCGCGGCCTGCCGGCAGGGTCTGGTCGCGGCCGAGGCCGGGCGCATCGTGACGTTCGGCGTTCAGCCTGAACGACCGGCCACCGAATACGGTTATATCAGCCCCGGCGAGACGGTTTCCGGTGAGGTCCGCAACGTTGCGAAGTTCGTCGAGAAGCCGGATCCGGTAAGGGCCGCTGAATACATCAAGGCGGGCTATCTCTGGAACAGCGGCAACTTCATGTTTCGCGCCGCCGTGCTGCTCGATGAATATCGCAACGTCGATGCGGCAAGCGTGCAGGCGGTCAGCGACGCCGTCACCAAAGCCGGACGCGATCTGGGCTTCGTGACGCTTGATCCGGACGCGTTCGGATCGGCCAAGGCGATTTCGATCGACTATGCGGTGATGGAAAAGACCGCTCTTGCCGCCGTGGTGCCGGTGGCGTGCGGCTGGTCCGATGTCGGTTCCTGGCTTGCGGTGTGGGAGCTGTCGGGCAAGGACGAACAAGGCAACGCCGCGCAGGGCGCGGCGGTGTTCGAGGATTCCCGCAATTGCAACGTCTCGACCGACAAGGCGCTGGTGGCGCTGGAAGGCGTCGACGATCTGGTGGTGGTCGCCACCCAGGATGCGATATTGGTGTCGCGCCAGAAGGACGCCAACGGATTGAAGCGGCTGGTTGCGAAATTGAAGACCGTGGCGCCGCAGGTGACCGAGGATCATCTCAAGGTGCACCGTCCGTGGGGCAGCTATCAATCGATCGACACCGGGGACCGCCACCAGGTCAAGCGTATCGTCGTCAAGCCGGGCAGCCGGCTGTCGCTGCAGAAGCATCATCACCGCTCCGAGCACTGGATCGTGGTTCGCGGCACGGCGCGGGTGACGGTCGACGACCTGGTCAAGGTCGTGCACGAGAACGAATCGATCTATATTCCGATCGGCGCGGTTCACCGGCTGGAAAATCCAGGCAAGATTTTGCTGGAATTGATCGAGGTCCAGACCGGAAGCTATTTCGGCGAGGACGACATCATCCGCATCGAGGATGATTACCGTCGCTCGTGAGCGGTCGGCCGTATGGCCTACGTGGCCGCGAACCAGGGCCCGTCAAGGTGCTTAGGCCTGTGGCACCAGGGTGTAATTTTCTGACTCAAAACGTGTCCAGGAACGGCTCAGGATATTCGCCACATTTATGGCGACATGCTAGGACAACCAGCGGGATGCTGGCGCTGAATCGCTACTGGGGTCGATAATATGAATTCAAAGGGGTCTGCATCGGGCGTGAAAGCCGACGCAAAACGTTCGCTTCGCGTCGGCGTCATCGGCGCCGGCGTGATGGGGAGCAATCACGCGCGCGTGCTGGGCGGCTTGCCCGATACCACGCTGGTCGGGATCGTCGATCCGTTGCCGGCGCATCGAACACGCGCCACGGAAATGACGGGCTGCCATACCTTCGCCAGTCTGGACGAGTTGATCGCGGCAGGGATCGATGCCGTGACGATCGCCGCGCCGACGCATCTTCATCATGAGATAGCGCTCGCCTGCATCGCCCGCGACGTTCACGTTCTGGTCGAAAAGCCGATCGCGTCCTCGGTCGAGGAGGGGCGCGAGATCGTCGCCGCCGCCCGCCGTGCCGGCGTGACGCTGATGGTTGGGCATGTCGAACGGTTCAATCCAGCCGTCGCCGCCATCAAGCAGGCGATATCGGGCGAGGATATCCTTTCGATCGCCATCACGCGGGTCGGGCCGTTTCCGCCGCGGATGTCGAATGTCGGCGTGGTGATCGATCTCGCCGTGCACGACATCGATCTGATCCGCTGGTTTACCGAGTCGGATATCGTGGAGGTGCAGCCGCAGCTCTCGAGCGCGGTGGCCGAGCGCGAGGATATCGCGCTGTTGCAGTTCCGCACCGCCTCCGGCGTGCTCGCGCATATCAACACCAACTGGCTGACACCGTTCAAGGCGCGCAACGTCACCGTCGCCACCCGCGGCAAATATGTGATGGGCGATCTTCTCACCCGTCAGGTCACCGAGTGTTTCGGCTTCAAGCCGGACGGCAGCTATTCCATGCGCCATCTGCCGGTCGGTCATGACGAGCCATTGCGCGCCGAACTGATCGCCTTCCTCGGCGCGGTACGCTCCGGCGGCATTCCCGCGGTGACCGGCGACGAAGGCGTGGCCAGTCTTGAGATCGCCATCCGTTGCCTGGAGACCCCGTCCAGACCTGCCGCAACTTCCGCCGCCCTCAAGGGGCCGCGCCGCGTCGTCGGCTAATCGCGGCCGATGTCACCATCTCAATCCCTGCAAGGCTCCATGAACCAGCATCTGCGTCCAGAACCCGTAATGTTCATCGACCTCGCGGCACAGCGCCGCCGGCTCGGCAAGTCCATCGATGAGGCGGTTTCCAAGGTGCTCGCCCATTGCCAGTTCATCAACGGTCCGGAAGTAACCCAGCTGGAAGCCGAGCTCGCGGCTTTCAGCGGCGCAAAACATGTCGTGACCTGCGCCAGCGGCACCGATGCGCTGCTGATGGTGCTGATGGCGAAGGACGTCGGCCGCGGCGATGCCGTGTTCTGTCCGTCATTCACATTCTGCGCGACCGGCGAGGCCGTGGCGCTGACCGGCGCGACGCCGGTATTCGTCGATGTCGACGAAGCGACCTTCAACATGGCCCCGAATTCGCTGAAGCGCGGCATTGCGACCGCGATCAGGAAAGGCCTCAAGCCGCGGGCGGTGATCCCCGTCGATCTGTTCGGACAGAGCGCCGATCATGACGCCATCGCTGCGATCGCGGAAGCCGAGGGCCTGTTCGTGCTCGATGACGCCGCCCAGGCGTTTGGCGCCAGCTACAGGGGCCGGCGTCTCGGCACCTCCGGCCTTGCCACCGCCACCAGCTTTTTCCCGGCAAAGCCGCTCGGCTGCTTTGGCGATGGCGGCGCGATCTTCACCGACGATGCCGAGCTCGCGGCCACGCTGCGCAGCATTCGCGTCCATGGCCAGGGTTCCGACAAATACGACAATGTCCGTCTCGGGCTTACCGCTCGGCTCGACACCATGCAGGCCGCGATCCTGATCGAGAAACTGAAAATCTTCGAGGATGAAATCGTCGCACGCAATCTGGTCGCGGAGCGCTATGCGCGCGGCCTCGGCAATGTCGTGTCGGTCCCGCGCCTCGCCAGCGGTTGCACCTCGGTCTGGGCGCAATACACCATCCGGTTGCCGAAGGGGACCGATCGCGACGGTTTTGCGGCGGCGCTGAAGGCCCGGGGCATTCCGACCGCGATCTATTATCCGAGATCGATGCACCAGCAGACCGCCTATCGCGATTATCCGGTCGCCGATGGGGGCTTGCCGGTCAGCGAGGCGCTCTCCGACGATGTCATCAGCCTGCCGATGCATGCCTATCTCGACGAGCCGACGCAGGAGCGGGTCATCAGGGCTGTGCGAAGCGCGCTGGGGGCGTGATCCCGGATAACACCGAGGGGCCTGCCCCTTCGGCGTTCCCGGCGCTGCACCGTTGAGGTAGACCGGATAAGTCCAGCATCCCTGAAACCGGGTTTGCTTTGATGGTGATCGACACGCCCCGCACCCGCCTTCGCTGTTGGCAGGAGTCCGACCGGGAGGCGTTCGCGGCGATGAATGCGCACCCCGAGGTGATGCGCGATCTCGGCGGACCGATCGGCCGGGCGATGAGCGATGCGAAGCTCGATCGCTACGTGGCGGCGTTTCAGCGATTCGGGTTCTGCCGTTGGGCTGTCGAGAGCCAGGGCGGCGAGTTCCTGGGTTATGCGGGCGTCATGCCTTCCGGCAACGATCATCCGCTGGGTCTGCATTTCGAGATCGGCTGGCGGCTGGTGCGAAACGCCTGGGGCCGGGGCTACGCCACGGAGGCCGCGGCGGCGGCGCTGCATGAGGCCTTCGTGCGTGTCGGGCTGAGCGAAGTCGTCAGCTACACGGCACCCGACAATCCGAGGTCACAGGCGGTGATGAATCGCTTGCATCTACTGCGCGACCCATCGCGCGACTTCGCCATCAATGATGAACGTCTCGGCATCTGGCACGGACTGGTTTGGGTGGCCCGGCCAGCATGAGTTTCGCCGGCTTTCGCGCCGAATCGCGCTCAAACGGGGATCAAGCCGATTTCGCCGTTTTGAAGCGCCGCCCCATGCTGTAGAAGCGGCGGATGCTCGGTCGTATCTTCACCGTCGGCGGCTACACGCTCCTTTCCCGGCTGACGGGTTTTGCGCGCGACATCATGCTGGCGGCGATCCTGGGCGCCGGGCCGATGGCGGACGCGTTTTTCGTGGCTTTTCGCCTGCCCAATCACTTCCGGGCGATCTTCGCGGAGGGCGCGTTCAATGCCGCGTTCGTGCCGGCTTACGCCCATGTCCATGGCGAACGCGGCGAGGGGATGGCGGCGCTGTTCGCCGATCGCATCTTCACGCTGCTTTTGCTGTCGCAACTGATCCTGCTCGTTGTCGCCTGGCTGTTCATGCCGCAGGCCATGAGCATTCTGGCGCCCGGCTTCACCGACGACGCCGAGCAGCGGCGGCTTGCGATCGAACTGACGCGGATCACCTTTCCCTATCTGCTGCTGATCACGCTGGTGACGCTGTATGGCGGCATGCTCAACGTCATGCAGCGGTTCGCCAGCGCCGCGGCGGCGTCGATTTTCCTGAACCTGTCGATGATGATGACGCTGGCGCTGGTGGCGTTGTTCCCGAACGCCGGCTATGCAGCCGCCTGGGGCGTGCTGATCTCCGGCTTCCTGCAATATTTCCTGCTCGCCGGCGATCTCGCCCGCCATGGCGGCTTGCCGCGGTTCGCAAGGCCCAGGCTCGACGACGACGTCCGCGCCTTCTTCCGCGCGCTGGGACCCGCGACGCTCGGCTCGATGGGCACGCAGGTCGCGCTGTTTGCCGACACCATCATCGCGACCTTTCTGCCGGCGGGCGCGCTCTCGGCATTGTATTATGCCGACCGTCTCAACCAGCTGCCGATCGGGGTGATCGGCATCGCGATCGGCACCGTGCTGCTGCCCGAGATGTCGCGGCGCATTACCAAGGGCGATGACGCGGGAGCCGCCGCCTCGCAGCGGCGGGCGTTCGATTTCACGCTGCTGTTCTCGGTGCCGTTCGTCGCCGCGTTTCTCACGGTTCCCGATGTCATCACGCGGGCGATGTTCGCGCGCGGCGCGTTCTCCAAAGCCGATGCCGCGGCCGCGGGCGCGACGCTGGCGGCCTATGCGGTCGGACTAATTCCGTTCGTGCTGATTCGCAGCGCGGTCGCAACCTTCTATGCGCGCAAGGATACCGCGACGCCGGTGAAGGCGGCGCTGACCGGTGTCGCCGTCAATGTGGCGCTGAAGCTCGCGCTGGTGGGCGCACTGGCCCAGGTCGGTCTCGCGCTCGCGACCGCGGCCGGCGCCTGGATCAATCTCTTGCTGGTGGTTGGCTTCGCGGTGCGGGCAGGGTATCTCGAGCTCGATCGTTCGCTGACGCAATCGCTGGCGAAATTTGTCGCGTGCGCCGCCGTGCTCGCGGCCGCGTTGTGGTTCGCCGCGCGATTCGCAACCGTGCACTTCGCCCAGTTGAGCGCTTTGCGCGACGAGGCGGCGCTCGCGTTGCTGATTGTGGTCGGCGCCGTCGTCTATGCCGGCTCGATCCTGCTGCTGTTTGGCCGCCGCTGGATAGCGTCGCTGGTTCGCGGAGCCTGATTTTTCATAGCGAATTCTGGGTCATGGGGAGGCGCCGGAATTGCACAGGCGCATGCGACGGGCTGTCGCACTGGTCCTAATTTGCAACGTTCGCGTTCAAACTAGCGGAAGGTAGTGGGGTGTGCTCGGTTCATTCGAATCGCCAGCTAGAACTGCACGATATTGATTCGATCATAGGAATGGGGCTCCCATGCGTGCATCGACATTTAAAGCCGTAGCGATTGCAGCATTTTCCGCGTTGGTTGCGATTCCCTCCGCCTCCGCGGCCGATCTCGCGGCCCGGCCGTACACCAAGGCGCCCGCGATGGTCGCGGTCTATGACTGGACCGGTTTCTATATCGGCGGCAATGCCGGTTACAGCTGGGGCCGTTCGAACACCGACGTCTCCTATTTCAACACGGCCACTGGCGCGCCGATCGTCGCTCCTGCAGGTTCGATCCTCGGCGGCGGCTTCGACATGAACGGGGCCATTGCCGGCGGTCAGATCGGTTACAACTGGCAAACCAGCAATTGGGTGTGGGGCCTGGAGGCCGATCTGCAATGGTCGGGCGAACGCGGAAGCGCAGCGTTCCGTTGCGCAGGGACCATCGCTGGCGGCGTCTGTTTTCCTGGATTGACGTTCCTTCCGGCAGGCGCGGTCGGGACCAATCTGGCATTGGACCAAAGCCTCGAATGGTTCGGCACGGTGCGCGGACGCGGCGGTGTGTTGGTGACACCTCAGGTGCTGCTCTACGGCACCGGCGGTCTGGCCTACGGTTCCATCAAATCCACCGGCGCGCTGGCTGGCTTTACCCCCGGGGGTGTTGCGGTCGCTGCCATCGGCTCGAACAGCGATACGCGCGTCGGCTGGACGGTCGGTGCCGGCGTCGAGGGCATGATCACGGGGAATTGGACGGCCAAACTCGAATATCTCTATATGGATCTCGGACGCCATAACGCCGGAAGCTTCACGCTCGCACCGGGCAGCACGATTGGTGCAAACGTCAGTTCGAACTTCAGAGATCACATCCTGCGTGTCGGGCTCAACTACAGGTTCGGCGGCCCGGTGATTGCGAAGTACTGATCTTTTCCTGGCCGTCTTTGCGGCCATTGCAAGACTCCGATCGGCCAAGCCCCGGGCACTGCCCGGGGCTTTTTGCTGCGCAGCAGCGAACTTATTATTGATGTCACGCATTGCAATTGGGCCGGAATTCCCCGCCGAAAGCGGATTTGCGCTGGCAGGCGAACCGCTGCAGTATGGGCGCCTCGCATTTGCAATCCGGAGATAAGATGGCTCCCATCAAATTTGGCGTCGGTCAAAGCGTCCTTCGCAAGGAAGACGATGCGCTCATTCGCGGCCGCGGGCGCTACACCGACGACCACGCGCCGCCAGCGGCGATGCACGCACTGGTGCTGCGCTCGCCGCATGCGCACGCGAAATTCACCATCAACGTGACCCGCGCGCGCGGCCTGCCGGGCGTGGCCACGATCCTGACCGCGGAGGACGTCAAGGACCTCGGCGGTCTGCCGTGCCTGTTCAACCTGGAAGTCAATCCGTTCACCGGCCCTCCCTATGCGATCCTGGCGCATGGTGAAGTGCGCCATGTCGGCGACGCCGTGGCCTTTGTCGTGGCGGACACCATCGATCAGGCCCGCGATGCGATCGAGGCGATCGAAGTCGAATGGACCCCGCTGCCCGCGGCGATCGGCGTCGTCAATGCGGTGAAGCAGGGGGCACCTCAGGTCTGGCCCGACCATCCCGGCAACGTGCTGTTCGACGTGCCGATCGGCGACAAGAAGGCGGTGGATGCGGCGTTCGCAAAAGCCCATGCGGTGGCCGAAATCTCGATCGTCAATCCGCGGGTCGTCACCAATTTCATGGAGACGCGTGCGGCGGTTTGCGAATATGACGTCAAGCGCGATCATCTGACGCTCACGATCGGCAGCCAGGGCAGCCATCGCTTGCGCGAAATTATCGGCGGCATGGTCCTGAAGATCCCGCTCGAAAAGATGCGGGTGATCTGCCCGGATGTCGGCGGCGGATTCGGCACCAAGCTGTTTCCCTATCGCGAATACGCCTTGATCGCGGTGGCCGCGCGAAAACTGCGCAAGACCGTGAAATGGACCGCCGATCGCGCCGATCATTTCATGGGCGACGCGCAAGGGCGCGACAACGTCACCACGGCGCGGATGGCGCTGGCCGAGGACGGAAAATTCCTCGCGATGGATGTCGATCTGATGGGCGACATGGGCGCTTATCTTTCGACCTTCGGGCCTTACATTCCTCACGGCGGCGCCGGAATGTTGCCCGGTCTCTACGATATCCAGAATTTTCACTGCCGCGTCCGCACCGTGTTCACGCACACCGTGCCGGTCGATGCCTATCGCGGTGCCGGACGACCCGAGGCGGCCTATGTGGTCGAGCGGCTCGTCGACGCATGCGCGCGCAAGCTCGGCATGACGCCGGATGCGATCCGGCGCAAGAACTTCATCGCGCCGCGCGCGATGCCCTACAAGACGGCCACCGGCAAGATCTACGATTCCGGTGACTTCACCGCGCACATGAAGCGAGCGATGGAAATAGCCAACTGGAAAGAATTTCCGAAGCGCGCCAAGGCCGCGAAGAAACAGGGACTGGTGCGCGGCATCGGACTTGCGACCTATGTCGAGGTCTGCGGCACCATGGGCGAGGAGACCGCCAATGTGCGGCTCGAGCCCGATGGCGACGTCACCATCCTGATCGGCACCCAGTCGAGCGGGCAGGGCCATCAGACCGCCTACGCGCAACTGGTCGCCGAGCAGTTCGGGCTGACGCCCGATCGCGTCCACATCCTCCAGGGCGACACCGATCAGATCGCGACCGGACTCGGCACCGGCGGCTCGGCCTCGATACCGACCGGCGGCGTCAGCGTCGAACGGGCGACCCGCGAACTCGGCAAGAGCCTGCGGGAGCTCGCCGCCGAAACGCTGGAAACCAGCAGCGCCGATCTGGAGATCAACGAGGGTACGATACGGGTCGCCGGCACCGACCGTTCGGTCACCTTCGCCGACCTTGCAAAACGTCCGGGCGTCGATCCGTCGAAACTGACTGCGAGCGCGACGTTCACCAGCGCCGACGGCACCTTCCCGAACGGCACGCATCTGGCGGAAGTCGAGATCGATCCCGCCACCGGCATCATCAAGATCGTCAACTACGTCATCGTCGACGATTTCGGGGTGACGCTCAATCCGCTGCTGCTCGCCGGCCAGGTCCATGGCGGCGCGATGCAGGGGATCGGCCAGGCCTTGATGGAGCAGGCGGTCTATGACGCTAAGGATGGCCAGCTCGTCACCGGGACGTTCATGGACTACGCGTTGCCGCGCGCGGCCGACGGTCCGTCATTCGTGTTCGAGACCCACAACATCCGCTGCAAGACCAATCCGCTCGGGGTCAAGGGCGCGGGCGAGGCCGGCGCGATCGGCTCCTGTCCGGCGGTCGTCAACGCGATCATCGAGGGGTTGTGGCGCGAATACAAGATCGACCACATCGACATGCCGGCGACCCCGGAACGGGTCTGGATCGCGATCCGCGAGCATCAGCGGAGGCATAGCCTCTGATATTTATCGCTGCGGTGTGGAATGAAACGCCGCCCGCGGTGTCGGAAGAAATGGGGCGCAACCCGCGACGAGCGGGTCGGGGGCGTCAACTGGAAATGTGTACGGAGACTGGCGAATGCTTCGAACTGTCGTTGTCGTGGGAACGTTATTGCTTGGTGTAAGCGTGGTGGCAGCGCAGCAGGACCAGGTCGACAAGACCCAGCTTGCGATGAAATCCAATCTCAAGAGTGCCCTTACTCTTCTCGATATGGTCAAGGGCACAAAGCCTTATGACCAGGCCGCGGTCAATGCGGCATTGATCGAACTGGAGGACGTCGGCAAGCGTTTTCCGGTGCTGTTTCCGGACAGCATCAAGGGCCTGAAGCCGAAAGGCGACTACTACGCTTCAGACAAAGTCTGGACCGACAGAAAGGGCTTTGAGGGCCACGCCGCGAGCTTTGCCAAAGCGGTTGGCGAGGCCAAGGGCAAGATCAAGAATCTCGATACCCTGAAGGCAACATTCCCTGTCATCAACGACGAATGCAAGGGATGCCACGAGACCTACCGCATTAAGAATAGCTAGTTTCGTCCGGACAAAGAAAGAGGGCTGACGCCTGACGTGTCCGCCCTCTTTTTTATCCGTCAAACCAAATTTCGTGGTCTCTACAGGGTCACTTTACTTGGTCACCTGGCCGCGGATTTCGCCGCCTGGATTGGCCGCGGTGTGGACGTTGATGTAGTACTTGCCATCCATCAGATCGGCGGCCTGGGCGTCCGTCAGGGTCGCGCTGCCTTCGGCCGGGCTCGAAGTGGCGTTCGGGATCGCAACCGCGACGCCGGCGTTCTTGCCGGCTTCGGCGGGCCCGTGGAAATGCGCCGCAGTCGCCGGACCGGAGAGCCCCGAATAGGTCAGCTTCCAGGTCAGCTTCTTGGTGGCGGCATCGTAGTCGAGATCGGCGGAACCGGTGCCTGCGCTGGCATTGGCGGGCACCTCGGATTTGCCGTCGAGGGTTGCCTTCATCTTCTCGGCGAAAGCGGGGCCGGCGAGGGCAACGGTCGCTCCCAGCGCGAGCGTTGCAAGCATGGTCTTGGACATGGTTTTCTCCCGGTTGGTAGCGTGATGGTGTCAATTTCAAAAGCAACGATACGTCTTCAAAACAACAAGACTTCGGTTTTATTCCCAAAGCCGGATCAAGCGCGCCAAATTTTCAAGCAGCCCGTCGCCGGATTAGCGGCCATACTGGCCATCACAGACGGACAGAGACGGATCGGTGAATGCCGCGACGAATTTTCCTCGGGTTAGGGTTGGCCGCCGCCGCGGCATTTGGAGTCTACTGGTGGCTGACGGCACCTCCGGTTTTGTTGGCTGCCAGCGCGCCGTCGCATAAGCCCGACCTGGCGAACGGACTGACAACATTCAACGCTGGCGGATGTTCCTCCTGCCACGCCGTGCCCGGCCAGCCCGATCGCTTGAAACTCGGCGGCGGCCTCGCGCTGCCGTCGCCGTTCGGAACCTTCTACGTCCCGAACATCTCGCCCGATCCGGTCGACGGCATCGGGCGGTGGACCGAGGACGAATTCGTCAACGCGGTCACCAGGGGAATTTCGCCACGCGGATTTCATTACTTCCCGGCGTTTCCGTACACGTCCTACCAGCATGCCAGGGCCGACGACATCCGCGACCTCTTTGCCTATCTGAAAACATTGGCGACGGTGCCGGGCAAGGTGCGCGATCATGACGTGCCGTTTCCGTTCAACGTCCGGCGCAACCTCGGCATCTGGAAACTGATGTTCATGGACGGCAAGGCGTTCACGCCGGACCCGGCGCGCTCGGCGCAGTGGAATCGCGGCGCCTATCTGGTCAACAGTCTCGGACATTGCGCGGAGTGCCATAGCTCGCGCAACCTGCTCGGCGGCATCATCGCCGACAAGCGTTTCGCGGGCGGACCGAACCCGGAAGGCGAGGGCTGGGTGCCGAACATCACGCAAAAGCGACTTGAAGAATGGAGCGCAAAGGACATCGAATATTTTCTCGAAACCGGGCAACTGCCCGACGGCGACAGCGCGGGCGGCGCGATGGCGCGCGTGATCAAGAACACTTCGCAGCTTGGCCCTGAAGACCGCGCGGCAATGGCGGAATATCTCAAATCATTGCCGCCGGTCGAGGGCCCGCCGCGGCCGAAGAAGGCGGACAAGAAGGACGGCGGCGACAAGTCGTGACGATCCCGAAACCTTGATGTGTCGGATAAATCTTTAATCTTCTCCTTAGACCAACTGACAGTTGAGTGTGCTATAAAGGGATACCTCGGCAAACCCGCTTCGCTGGTCAGGTGATCGATGGTTGAGTTGGCTCCCGTCGGGATACGTCGCTTGTTTCCCGTCATTATTTTCATGAGCTTTTGTGTTTGTCCTTCGGGTTTCGCTGACGCGGCCGAATGGGATGACTGCGGTATCAGGCCCGCGGAAAAGACAGCGCTTGCCTGTACCGCGATCATCGCCGACGCGGCGCGACCTGATGCCGACCACGCCAGGGCCTACGTCAATCGGGCCCGGGCCTATATGAACGATCAGAAATTCGACCTCGCTTTGCCGGATATCGAGGCCGCGCTTCGATTGGACGATCGCTCGGCTCCGGCATTGTTGATGCGGGGCTACGCCTTCCAGCGAAAGAACTCGTTCGATGCCGCAGCGGCCGATTTCGACCGCGCGATCGATCTCGATCCAAAGAATATCGGTGGATTCCTTTCGCGCGGCAATCTTCGTCTCATACTCAGGCGCTGGGCGGACGCGCAGGCCGACTTCGACGCGGCGTTGCGCCTTGCGCAGGATTCCGCCCCGGCGCATGTCGGCCGCGGCCGGGTCTATCTCGAAACCGGAGAACTCGACAACGCGCTCAATGAACTGAACACCGCGGTTGCGATCAACGCGAATTTCCCGATCGCATATTTCTGGCGAGGACAGGTCTACCGGCGCAAAGGCGATATCGACCATGGCATCGAGGATTTCTCGCGAGCCATTGCGCAGACGCCTCGCAAGGATATTTTGCTCTATCTCGCGCGCGGCCGGCTTTACAGCGCGAAAGGTGATTACGTCCGCGCCATTTCCGATTTCAATTCCGGGCTGGCGATTGCTCCTGGCAACAGCGAGGCGCTGCAACTGCGCCAGTCGGCCGAAGCGATGCAAGCCGAACTCGGCAAGAACCCTGCCGCACAGCCATCGGGTCGCGCGGCGTCAGCGATCGGCAATCAGGAAACGCGGCCGCCCGGCGCCGCGACCGTCGCAGCGCCAACCTCGTCCGCACCGGCATCGACCGATCAGGCCAGGCCGCTGTTCGACCAGGGCAAGTTCGCAGACGCGATTGAAGTCCTTGACCGTACCTTGAAGAGCGATCCGCATAACGAAGGCGCGCTGAGATTGCGAGCGCTTGCGCGGCTCAAGCTCAACCGGACGGCCGAAGCCCGCGCCGATCTCGACCAGCTGATCCTGCAAAAGCCCAATGACGTTGCGGCGCTGTCCTTGCGAGGCGCGACCCTGGCCTCCCTGAAGCAGACCGCGCAGGGGATGCAGGACATTGAGCATGCGTTGTCGATCGATCCCAACAACGCCATCGCTCTTGCCTATCGGGGAATGATCAATCTTCAGCTGCGAAAATTCGCCGAAGCGCTGAGCGATCTCGACCGCTCGATCTCGATCAATCCGAAGGACAGCTTCGCCTTCACCGAGCGCGGGCTGACACGCCTTGGCATGAACGATCCCAACAAGTCCCTGTTGGACTTCGATCAGGCCCTGGCGCTGAACCAGCGCAACGAACAGGCCCGGGCCGCCCGGGGGCTCGCGCTGTTGATGAAAGGCGGTTCCGCCGAAGGCATCGCGGATATCAACATCGTGCTGGAACGCGATCCCAACAACCAGACCGCGCTGCTGGGTCGCGGCATTGCGATGCTGCAGTCGGGTCAGTTCGATCGGGCCATCATCGCCTTGAACCAGATTATCGGAAAAACCGCAGACGATACCGGCGCCCGGCTTCTTCGCGCGCGCGCCTATCTCGCGCAGAAGGATACGAAAAATGCGATGGCCGATGCCGATTATGTTTCAAAACTTCGGCCCGACGATCCCGAACTGCTGACGGTTCGCGGGCTGATCTGGTCGGCGATGCAGGACTATCCGAAGGCAATCGACGACCTCAATCGGGCTGTCGCCAAACACGAGACCGTCGAGGACTACATCGCGCGCGGCCGGGCCTATGAGGCGACGAACGATACCGCGCGGGCGGCATCCGATTTTCGTCATGCGTTGGAGCTGGCGCCGAGAAGCGTTTTCGACGCTGTAGCCCAGGCCGCCGCCAAACAGAAAGTCGAGCAGCTCGCGAAACGCGTGCCGTGCGGCGGTTCAGGCAGCGCCACCGCCGGCGGAACCTGTCTTTAGAGCGCGCTTAGGCGAAGTGGAGATGACGCGCCGGCCGCGATGACCATCAACGCTCCGGCGATGGCGAGGTCCTTGACGAACAGCGTTCGTTCCGCCTTGTCAGCCAGATCGAGGTGAAAGACGATAGCGGTGGCGACACAAAACAAGGCCAGCGCGCCGGCCGCGTAGGGCAGCTTCCAGCCCATCATCAAGGCCACGCCGGCGCCCAGCTCCAGCAGGATGACCAGCGGAAGCAGCACCCCGGGAATATGGTGAGCCGCCATGTGATCGAGGAACGGCTGCGGGCCGGCGATCTTGGCGGCGCCGGCCAGAATGAACAGCAACGCGAGCAGCGTGCGGCCGACAATCGCAATGACGGTAAAAGGCATGGCATGCTCCTTGGCTAAATTATCGGGGGATCGCGAGCGGGAAGACCAGGGCGGCCGAGAGGACGAAGGCAATGACGAAGAAGATCGTTCGCCCGAGCACCAGCGTGTTGGCCAATTCAACCGGGGTCGCCGAGATCAGCACGCCGCATGGTTTTCCGAAGGGCAGGAAGCCGAACGAGAACAGCAGCACCATGCTATACGTCCTCCCACCGCCAAATCGGCTCATGCTACTACAGATACCGATTGATATTCAAAAATCAACTGTTATCTGTAATTTTGGAGTGACACCGGTTGCCCAGGTTGAATCGCGAGGAAAGTCAGGCGCGTACCAGGAGCCTCCTGATCGAGGCGGCGCGCCGCGAGATCGTCAAAAAAGGCTTCGCCATGGCATCGGTTCGCGACATTGCCGATGCGGCGGGATTTTCGCAGGGCGCGTTCTATTCGAATTTCCCCGACAAGGAGGCGATCCTGCTGGAACTGGTGCAACGGCACCAGGCGGAAGAGCGCGGAAAGATCGAGGCCGCGCTGAGCTTCGCGCAGGGCGACGCGGCAAAGGCCATGGCCGGCATCGAAAAATGGGCCTCGACGATCAATTCCGACCCGGAATTCGCCGTGCTGGCGATCGAGCTGCAATTGCAGGCGTTGCGCAGTCCGTCATTCGCGCAAGGCTATAACGACCTCAATCGCAGGCATCGCCGGGCGTTGGGCGTGCTCGTCGTGAAATTGTTCGAGCTGCTCGGCAAGAAAGCGCCAGCCGATCCGGCGGAGATCGCCACCGGCTTCATTGCACTCGGCCGCGGCATGGCGTTGATGTCAAAGGAGGGCGAGGCCAACCGCAGCGGACGAATCTTCGTCACCTTCCTGAAGGCATTGATCGGATCGGCGCCGCCTGCAACGGGGGCATGAACTTGAGGCGCGCCAGTCCCCTCATTGGGCGAATAGTCCGGCGGCCCGGCGCAGCACGTCCTCACGCGCCGTTCTGTTGGCCTCGACCGACTGGCGCGCCTTGCCGGGGTCGTCGAAATCGTGCGTTGCCCCGGCATAGTCGATAACCCGGATCGGGTCCCCACGGTTTGCGGCGGGATCGAGCACCCGGTGGCAAGCCGCCGGCGAGACCTCTTCGTCATCGGAAGCGAGGAAGACCGTGACCGGCGCAACCGCTCTGTAGTCCTGTGAGATCAACGCGCGCGGACCGCATCCCGGATACGATGCCATCGCGGCGCGAAAACCGCCTGATGGCAGCGAGCTTTGCCGATACATGACGTTGAGTGCCGTGCTCGCGCCATTCGACCAGCCCTGCAGGAAGATTTGCCCGGGCGCGACATCGGCGCGCGATTGCAGATATTTCAACGCGCCCTCCGCATCGAGCGGACGAACCGTGCGCTCGTTGACGTCGTCGCGGTCCGGGTCGTCGTGACTGAACCGTCCAAAACCGTGCCCCTTGCCTCGCGGTCCGAAACTGTCGGGCAGTAACGCGAGATAACCGCGATCGGCCCAATAGGCGCCCCACGCCGCGTGCCGCCTGGAGAGGGAAGCGGCATTGCAGGGCGAGCTATTGTCCTTTGCAACCAGCGTGCATCCTTCAGTGACGTTGGATGAATACGGGCCACCTCGGCCATGCAGCATCACGACCGCGGGATGCAGGCCTGCGGTCTGCGGAGCGAACAGGTAGCCGACCAATTGGGTCCGGCCATCAGCGCTGGCAAAGTAGACGGTTTGCGGCTCCGCATGTGCATCGGCGACAACCAGGCTTCCGGCGCGGGACATGATGATTGCCGCGCCTGCGACAAGACCGAAACATGTCCGCCGCGCCATGCTGCCCCCCTGATCGTAGCGAAATACTGGGTATCAGGTGTCCGTATCGCCCCGCCAACGCCGTCAGGCGGTGCTTGAACGGGGCAGGCCAAGCGTTCGGGTGCCGCCTGCCTAACCGGTACCGAACGCCTTGAAGGTGATGATGGTATGGGTGTCCTGAATGCCGGGAATGACCTGCACCTTCTCATTGACGAAGTGGCCGATGTCGGTGTCGTTGTCGACGTAGAATTTGACGAGCAGATCGTAATCGCCCGCGGTGGAATAGATTTCCGAGGCTATCTCGGCTTCGGCCAGCGCATTGGCGACGGCATAGGACTGCCCGAGCTTGCATTTGAACTGGACGAAAAAGGGAACCATCGCTGTCGTCTCCACGAGCATTTTCCGGCTAAGTGGCATTCCGGTTAGCCGCAAGAAAATGCTCTTAACAAATAACCGGCGCGTATTCCATTCGCAAAACCGGTACCCACTTTTGCGGAATACCCGCTGCATTCGCGTGGCGCCAATAGAGCAAAAAACCGGGCGCCGTGGCAAGCCAGCTTGCTGGGAATAACCTGCCGCGCTAGGACACAACATGACCCTCACGCCGCCCCCAGGATGATCGCGAGCAGCACGATGACCATACCGATCGCGCTTACCATCGCCGGCTCGGATTCGTCGGGCGGCGCCGGCATCCAGGCCGACCTGAAGACGTTCGCGGCGCTAGGCGTCTACGGAGCCTCCGTCATCACCGCCCTGACCGCGCAGAACACGCGAGGGGTCAGCGGCATCCATCAGGTGCCCGCGGAGTTCGTGACCGCGCAAATCGATGCGGTGTTCGGCGATCTCGATGTCAAGGCCGTCAAGATCGGGATGGTGGCGCAGCCTGCGACGATCGACGCCATCGCCGCCGGGCTTGCTCGCTGGTCGCCGCGACATGTCGTGCTGGATCCTGTCATGGTCGCCACCTCGGGCGACCGGCTGCTGGGAAGCGACGCCCTCGAGGCGCTGCGGACCAAACTCATTCCGCGCGCCGCGCTCATCACGCCGAACCTGCCGGAAGCCGCAGCCTTGCTGGACGAGCCGATCGCCGCCAGCGAGACCGCGATCGAGAGCCAGGGCAAGCGGCTGCTGTCGCTGGGTTGCCCGGCGGTGCTGATCAAGGGCGGGCACGGGCAGGGCGCGGAAAGCACCGACTATCTGATCGACGGCGATGGTGTCACCGCGCTGGCAGCGCCCCGCATCGCCACCCAAAATACCCACGGCACCGGATGTTCGCTGTCGTCCGCCATCGCCGCCGGCCTTGCCAAAGGCGAGGACATGGCAACCGCGGTGCGTCAAGCCAAGACCTGGATCAGCGCGGCGATCGCGGCCGCCGATCGTCTCGGCGTCGGCCACGGCCACGGGCCGGTGCATCATTTCCATCGCTTCTACTGAACGCAACAGGCGGGCGGCATACCGGCCAAGGTCTCTGAGCGACCGGTCCACGTAAGAAATGCTCATCAGCAGACCTGGCAAAACGTCTGCCCGACTCCTCCCGATCGCGGACATCAAGCGGCAGCAACGCCACGCCCGCTAAGTGCCTGACAGCAGACATTAGAACTGAAAGGGGCCGCCAACCGAGGCGGCCCTACCGATGCTTGGTTCTGTGATCGCCAGATCCGAAAGCTGCGCCGGGGACGTGCGTCATTCGCGCCGCGGACATTCGCAAATTCAACTTGGGGCACAGGGCTCAAATACGGACAGCACCCTTCGCCCGATGGGGCTGAGGCTTACTCCTTGCTTCACAGACGATCGCGCAGGTCGGTCACGCCTTCTGGCGCCGCGGCAGCATCTTTGATCTGCATCAATGTAGGATCGAAGAAATGAGCCCTTTTTGCTCAATTGCAGTTACGAAGCAGGTGTCGGTTTTGCGTGGCGCTGCTTTGCCTATGTGCTTCTACGAAAGATTCAGGGCATGCTCGAGAACTTTGGAGAGGCTCGTACCGCTGTTCTAGTAGGCCCCGGCAAACGTGACCTGCGGCTTGATCTATTGCGAGGCATCGGCCAATGGATGGTCTTCCTGGACCATATTCCGTACAACTTCCTGAACTGGTTCACCCTTCGCAACTACGGCTTCAGTGACGTAGCCGAAATATTTGTGTTCATTTCCGGCTATTCGATCGGATTTTCCTATGGGCCAGCGGTCAAAGCCGGCCAGTTTGTAGCTGCGGCCAAGCGCCTTTGGACGCGCGCATCGCAACTCTATGTCGCCCATATTTTCTTGTTTCTGTTCTTCACAGCTCAGATTGCTCGCACGGCAGCTCGGTTTGACAACCCGATGTACAAGGACGAGTTCAACGTCGCGCAGTTTCTCGACCGTACCGATATAATGATCGGGCAGGCCCTTTTGCTCAAGTATAAGCCCGTCAACCTCGATGTCCTGCCGCTCTACATCGTGCTGGTGCTTGCGGCGCCAGCGGTACTGTGGGGCCTGCTGCGTCGGCCGAACTGGACGCTGCTCTGCTCTGCGGTTCTCTACTTCGCAGCTCGACATTTCGATTGGAACTTGCCTTCGTTTCCCGGCGGCAAATGGTATTTCAATCCGTTCGCCTGGCAGTTCTTGTTTGTCTTCGGCGTTTGGTGTGGCTTTGGTGGCGGTCCCACAGTAAGGACAGCAGCATTGTCCCGCCCGATCACGATAGTCGCAGCGGCATGGCTCGTCTTTGCGTTCCTGATCGTGATGACATGGCACGTGCCAACTTTGGAGCGATTTGTGCCGCAGGTGCTAATTCGCACGATTTATCCCATCGACAAAACCAATCTCGATCCCCTGCGTCTCACGCATTTCGTCGCACTGATGGTCGTACTGCTGCGTGTTCTCCCGCCGGATTTGCCGGGGCTCACCTCAAAATGGCTGCGCCCGCTGATCCTGTGTGGTCAACGCTCGCTCCCAGTGTTCTGCTTTGGCGTTTTGCTGTCATTCGCTGCTCACTGGATCCTGGTGCAGATTGCAGGTGGTATCGTTGCCCAGATGCTCGTCAGCGTCTTGGGCATCGTTCTCCTGGTAGGCATTGCTTGGATCGCTACATTGTACCGCAGCCTTCCGACCTTGTTTGGGACCGAAACGCGTGTGATCCGGATGGGAAAAGACGTTCCGATGATCGAGGGAGAGTAGACCCAGGTGCCGACGGCCGCTTGCGGTCATTCAGTTGCCAAACGCGCTGTCAGCCACAGTGCGCATGAGGGTAAATCTTGATAGGAAAGCCCGCCGGGCAGCGCGCCGGCGGGCTGGTTTGATGCGATTGTGCTTCTAACCGTTATCATTCACTGACGTGTTGCGGCCTCCTTTTCTTGCGGCTTTCCGAGCAGACCAACGTGCTCGGAACCGCTTCAAGGCGCGAAGCGTCATTGGGGCGACCGCTTGAAGCGCCAGAGAAGCACCTCCGGCTACCAGCCCCTTGACGAGATCAAATGCCAAATCCGGCAAAAAGTACCACATGACCCCTGCGTCCTTCTTCACAGGGGCACCGCCGGCTGCGGTGGGCAGAAAAAGAAATAGAAAAGCCCCGTCCGTCGCCGGCGGGGCCCAGAAAATCTCTGTACGCGGTATTCAGCGCACGCGAAACGTCTTCGGTTCACCCGCTCAAGGTGGATTCAAGAATGAGATGGGTCCACACCATATGAGCCGTGCAATTGAAGCCGCGCATAGCGATCCTCCCAACATGAAAACGCACGGCCCGTCGCAGAGCTGTGTGCTTTCGTCGTTCAACTTCATGGCGCAACCGCTTTCGAGACCGCGTGGCGCGCTCATGGCCAAGCCCACCGAGGGCCGGCTATCCAGTTAACAGAACCAGACTGAACGGCTCCTGTCTGTGTGCCAATTCACAATTGGGATCAAATATGACCCGCGGAAGTCGGCCGGTCTCGCGCAGCAATGGCAGCATTTGCTCGGTTCGCATTGAGTGTCGCAGCGTGCCGATGACCGACGACAAAATCATCGCACTGCGCTCCACTTCACCGTGATCTGGCGCGGCTTGTCGACTGGCAGCACCATGACGAGCAGCGGCGCCCCGGCCGACCTCGCTCAGCGGTCGTGGAACTGTTGCGCCTACGGCAAGCCTGGCGCTGGTGCGAACGGGATCGGCCTCGACCTCGAAGACTGCAAGGTGAAGTTCCAGGCCGCATAGACCGCATAATATCGCTACATTCGGTTATGCTAGAGATGCGGTAAGATTTGTCGAAGCGCTAGTCTTCGCGCGGGAAGACACATTGCGTCGGATTGGCATATCATGAACAAATGGTACCGGCCGTTCATAATCGTGGTGCTGCTTTCACTGTTTGCGACATTCAATCGATCCAGCGACGCTGGCCCTGACCTGACGGCAGAACAGTCCTTTATGTCCCGCAGCGAGTTTCGCCAGCAGGGCCCGGTGACCGTTCGCGCTGCGGTACTGACCGACGATGAAAGTGAACAATATTTCGGCGCATCACTGGCTGACCATGGCATCCAGGTCGTTTGGCTGAGCGTGGACAACGCCAGCGATTTTCGGCTGCGCTTTCTGCCGATTGTCACAGACCCGAACTATTTCTCAGCCCCGGAAATTGAACGGCTGCTTCGCGCCTGGTGGCGGCGCGGCAGTACCAATGCGTCGATCGCATCGGTGGTAGCGCAATCCCCGCTGCCGGATGTGATACCGCAAAAGCGAACCGCCGCCGGGTTCGTCTTCACGCATCGTGAAGGCGGGTTGAAGCTGTTCGAGGTCGGCTTCGAGACCGATAGGCAGATGCTTCGATTCAGGTTCGTGCTGCCGGTCGGCGGCTCCTCATACGCGATAGAAAAGGTCGACTTTGGAAGCATTTATCCGCCCGCTACGGTAGAAGCCGTCGATCTCGCAGCACTGCGCGAAAAGCTGGCGCAGTTGAGCTGCTGCACTACCAATAAGGCGCGCAATACCAACGGAGATCCGCTCAATATTGTAGTCGTTGGGCGCGGCATCGACGCACTATTTGCCTTCATCGAACGAGGCTGGAGGCTTGACGAGCCGTTCGATCTTCACAGCAGTTACCGCACCATACGGGCCTTCTTGTTCGGCAGCGAATATTTCAACGCCCCGGTCAGCCCGCTATATGTCTTTGGGCGCCAGCAGGATGTCGCGCTGCAGAAAGCGCGCGACACCGTCAGCCAACGGAATCATCTGCGGTTATGGCTGGCACCGTTCACGATTGACGGGCTTCAGGTGTGGGTTGGTCAAATCAGTCGCGACATTGGCATTAAGCTGACCACCCAATCCTGGTATCTGACGACGCATATTATCAGCCCGGAAGTGGATCAGGACCGCTTCTATCTGATGCAGGACTTGTTCCTGTCCGGGGCTGTTTCACGCTTTGGCTTTGTACGCGGCGTCGGCGTATCGTCGATGCCCGATCCACGAGTAAATCTCACCGGCGAACACTATTTGACTGATGGCCTGCGGCTCGTGTTGTTCCTCAATGAGCCGCGCCGGGCCTTCGACCAAATCGATTTTTTGGATTGGGAACGCGCGTCCCCCTAGAGCGGCCGCCGCGGCTGCGCGTGTTAAGCGGGAAAACGCTGGGTACAAAGGCACCATCTTCTCGGTTCAGTCGACAGGTAAGGGGCTTGCGGCTTCCGGCACGTCAGTAATCACCATGAGCAACGGCCGATAGCATTTGATCCGAACGCTGATCCGATTATGCTCCGCCTTTCCAACAGGAGAGGGGACCGTTGTTCCGTGTCGACGCTGCCCGATCACCCAACACCTAAGCGGGGTTGCACATGCGCGCGCTCATTGCGGCCTTGTTTCTGGCGATGGCCGGGCCAGGCTTGGCGGCCGAAATTGTTGTAACTGATGGCGATACGTTCCAATTGGATGGCACGATCTATCGGCTGGACGGTATCGATGCACCCGAAATCGACCAGACGTGCCTCGACCAACGCGGCGACGTCTGGCCGTGCGGGGTTGCGGCGCGTGATCGATTGAGCGCGCATATTGGAAATCGCTCCGTTCGCTGCGAAGACAAGGGGCCTGATCCGCTCTACAAGCACCGACGGATCGGCATCTGTTCGATCGAAAGCGAGCCCACAACGCTCAATGAGTGGATCGTTCGCGAAGGATGGGCGATCAAGTTCGAGCCTTACGCAAAGGGCCGTTTTGCGGCAGAGGAAGCTGACGCACGTGAGAACCGGCGCGGACTGTGGAACGGATGCTTCGCGGAACCGCGCGACCTGCGAGGATGGAATCTCAATGGAGCGCGACTTGTCGGCGGAGGTTGTCAAGCTGGCCATCAGAACCGAACACGCGACAAGCTATTCCGCGTCGACACCGCCATGCCGCCGGGATGCCCGATCAAGGCTAAGCTGGCGCTGCGGGCCGTAGGCTACGAAGGCATTTATCACCTGCCGGGTTGCGGGAGCTATCAACGCCTGAAGCGGGCTCATCGCTGGTTTTGCTCTGAGGAAGATGCTTTGGCGGCGGGATTTCGCAAGGCGCTGACTTGCCGATAGATGCTGCTTTAGCAGCACGCGGCCGTCAGATTCGATTGACGGCCCATTCGCTCGGCAACATGGGAGTACCATGCGCTCGTCGAAGACAGGGGGGGACAAGCCCTGATGAAATCTCATCTACCTCAACGCCGATCCGGGTTTTGCTCGATCGGTGCATTTTGGGATGACGTGATTTAGCCCCCTCGCTCAACAAGATGCGCACGCGAGGGTGCAGGGTCAAACCGATCGGCGAAATACTGGGTTTCGTGGGCGACCAGTCCTTCGCGGAATTCCATGATGCTTACCGTGTAAGATGGTATGCCGTCATAGGTAAGTACGAATTCGGTGACCCAGAGGTCGCCGCTGCCGATAATTCGCCGGACCGCAAAACGCTTCTTGTTTGGCTGGACTGATCGGCTCTCTTGAATGTTGTGCCGGCCGCGGATCCGCTCGCCCGATTGCGGATAATCAAGCATAGCATCGTCGCGGTAGATTTCATGTTCGACCTCGAAATCGCTCGCGTCCGAAGCCGCCCAATGGCGCTCCAGCGCCACCCGCACAGTTCGATCATCCATCTCAATCTCCCATCTACGCTTCGGCTATCACCTTTGGGTCGGCCAATCGCGACGGTTTGTCGTGTCCGACGCGCGGTTCAACGCTTCTGGTACGGGTGGAAGATGTGGTCCTTTGCCTTCACGGCCACATGGCACGCGTGTCCGCAGTCTGAGGGGCTGGGATCGGCCGTGAACTTGTCGGATGCGGCTTCGTAGTTGAACAGCGCGTATCCCCATCCGCCGCTTTTCGGAAATCTCTTGCTGTCCTTTTCCATCACGAAAGCCTGCGTGAAGACGTCCGGCACATCCACGACGAAGGGGGCCTCCGTGCTCTTCTTCGGCTTCCACTGCAGCTTCGCGATCCTGGAGCCATCCGGGAAAGGCTGGCCGTTGCCCGGAACGCCGGCCTTGTACGCCTCGATCATGGTCGGATTGGCGACGATCACCTTGAGCACTTCGTCGGTCCGGGCGGAAGAGACCACCGCCCAGTCCTCGTATCCCCTGAAGTCGGAGAACGCGATTCCGCTCGGCGATTTCAGCGAGTACTTCTCCTGCGCGTAAACGGCCGCGCCGCCCAGGACGGCGAGCACTGCCGTGGCTGTCGCAATCGTGAGTTTGACTTTCATGACTGATCCTTTTCTTGATTGTCGTGGACGAACTCATCCGTCCGCCGATTTGGTTTCTCACATCGGTCGTGAAGTCGCATTTAATCAAAGCGAAATGATCCTGGCTAGCGGACGACGGTCCAGGATATTGGATTTTGAGTCAGCCGCAGTGGGCCTGGATTTGCCATCAATCCGCAATTTGATCGGCGATCAAGGCTTGCGGCGGCAATTTCTGCGGGGCATGGGTCTGATCTCACGAATGAGGCCATTCGTTCGACACATATCATTGATGATGATCGGTCTCGTCACTTGCGCGCGATTGGAGCATGCGTCCGCAGAGACCGGTGCGGTCAATGGCAATCGGCAACGCCTCTCGATTGCAGTGCCGGATTTCTCGGACAGTTCAACATCCGACGAGCAGAAGCTGGTCCGCCTGGCGGGCAGGCGCTGCTTCCGGACTAAGGCGACCATCTGAAAGCGCATTCTGTAATTCGTTGGCGAGAGCAGCGACCAATGATATGAATGCCCGAATATTCTCAAACTAGGTCGCGAGCTTACGCTTTTGATGACTTGCCGTTGCCGCGTTTGCCGGTTGACGGCGGGGGTTTGGAGAGCGCCATGCGCCATGGAACGCCCTGTCGGGTTGCGGACTACCGCGGGATGCGCGCCGTCACGCAACGAACCAGCACCTCTGAGGGTTCGGCCGAGTCTCGGTCACTGGCCGGTTGCGGACTTCCACGCACGGTCCTGGGTTGGCTTGCCCAGGCTATCACCGGTCGTGCCACCGGCACCCGGCCTGACTATCCGCGCACGGTTTCGACGGCGTTCGAGGGCTTCGCGTCGACCAGGCTGGGCCAATTCTTCGGTCCGGCGGCCGATCAGCATCCAGGCCTGTCCGGCTTCGGCCTGTTGAGCCACGGGCGCGAGGCCTTCATCGTCCGTCTCGCGCTGGCCGACTTGGCCGAGCGAAGCCTCGACATGCAGTACTACGTCTGGGACGGCGATACGACCGGCCGGATCGTTGTCGACCACGTGATGAAGGCTGCCGATCGCGGGGTCAGGGTGCGGCTTCTCGTCGACGATCCCTTTTACAAGGCCAGCGATTCCATCAAAGCTTGCCTCGATGCTCACCCCAATGTTGAAATCCGTCTGTTCAACCCGCTCACCAACCGGCGCTGGTCAATTCTCGACTTCATTTTCGATTTCGGCCGGGTCAATCGCCGCATGCACAACAAGTTGATGGTTGCCGACAATGCGGCTGCAATTGTCGGTGGCCGCAATATCGGTGACATCTATTATGGCGTGAACACCATCGCCAATTATCGCGATTTGGATGTGTTGGCGGCTGGGCCTGTCGTCCGCGATCTGTCGGGGGTATTCGACCAATTCTGGAACAGCCCCTCGACCGTGCCGATCGCGGCCATCGTCGATCGCGCCCATGGTGCAGCCGATCTCAATGGCATCCTGGTTCGTTTGCGTGAGGAGATCGCCGCGGCAGACTACCCTTACCCTATCGATCAAGACCTGGACGAGTTGGCGGCCCAGCGCGCCGGGATTCGCGACAATCTCGTATGGGCACACGGCCGGATCATCGCCGACGACCCGGAAAGCATCGCCCGCGGCAAGGAGAGCGATGACGTCATCGAATTCATTCGCGGGCGGATCGCCAGGGTGAAAGAGCAGTTGCTGGTCGAATCGCCGTACTTCGTCCTGCCCGCCGGGGCGCAGGCAACCGTCAAGGCGCTGCACGAGCGCAATGTCCGGGTGCGCGTGCTGACCAACTCACTCGCTTCGAACGACATGCTGCCGGCGCATTCAGGCTATGCCAAGACGCGAAGGCGGCTGCTCGAGAACGGCATGGAGCTATACGAGCTGCGCCCGGATACCGACGCCTTCCGGCCGGGCTGGTCGCTGCTTTCCGGGCGGTCGCCAGCCGCCTTGCACACCAAAGCGATGGCCTTCGACAGCGAAGCCGTGTTTATCGGCAGCTTCAACCTCGACCCGCGCTCTGCCGTGATCAACACCGAAGCCGGACTCTATATCGAGAGCCCGGAGCTTGCCAAAAAGCTGACGGCCTACATGGCGACTGGCGTCGTGCCCGCCAACAGCTACCGCGTCCTCCTCGATCCGAACGGCGAGATCGTCTGGGAGACGGTGAGGGACGGCAAAACGGTGCGCTACCAGGACGAGCCCGAAACCGGCTTTCGACGGCGATTCGTCGCCAACCTGTGGAAGCTGCTACCGATCGACTCGCAACTCTGACACCGGCCCTGGGTGGGCGACGACGAAGCACTGGATCAAAGGTGCATCATGCGAGCGAGTGTACATCGCACGTTCGGCAACTCTCAGTGTCTGAAGAGATAGAACGCGATACTTGGGTATAATCCGCTCGCTCAGCCTCGACAGGACACGCGCCGTCGCGCCGCTTCAAGGTTCGAGGCGCAAAAGCGCATCATCAGAGAGCTATGATTACAAGGCCGGATCAGTCCTGCCGCCGACCAGCGCCCTGTCCAGGCACTCTATCAGGCTTTCGTCGCTGAACGGCTTGGTCAGGAAACCAAAGGCGCCGGCCTTCAGAACGCGCGCGCGGATACCTTGGTCAGGAAAGGCCGTAACGAAAATGATCGGCGTGCGATGCCCGTCGGCAATCAAGCGATCCTGTAAATCTGCACCGTTCATGCCGGGCATCTGTATGTCGGAGATCAAACAGGCTGTGTCCGCGGCGCGATTCGACCGCAGATACTCCTCAGCGGAAGCGAATGTCTCCGCAGCATACCCCATCGATCGAACGAGCCCCCTTGTGGACTCTCGAACGAACCCGTCATCGTCGACGATTGAGATCAGGGGAATTTCTGGCAAATTGATCGGGCCTTGGCAAAGCAGCTCATGCGAACACCATCATCACGATAAGGAAAGCCGGGGTAATTATACTTGAGTATCGTGCTATGACGTCGAAGGGCGGATGCCCAGGGCCTCAGCCATCCGCACCAGATCCGCCAGCGACCTGGCTCGCATCTTTTGCATGACGCGACCGCGATGGACCTTGACCGTGATCTCGCTGAGCCCGATTTTGCCGGCGACCTGCTTGTTCATCAGTCCTGAGGCAACCAGGGCCATGATTTCCCGCTCACGCGGGGTCAGGGTCTCGAAGCTCGACTTCAATCCGGAAGATGCCTTCTCGGTTTCGATCCGGCTATGATCCCTTTCCAGCGCAAGCTTCACGGCATCCAGCATGTCCTGTTCGCGAAACGGCTTGGTCAGGAATTCCACCGCGCCTGCCTTCATGGCCCTTACCGTCATCGGGATATCCCCGTGACCTGTCATGAAAATGATAGGGATATGAATATTGCGTCCGGACAGCTCGGCCTGAAAATCCAGTCCGCTGATGCCGGGTAGCCTGACGTCGAGCACCAAACAGCTCGGGAGCGGAGGCCGCTTTTCCTGCAAAAACTCGGACGTAGAGCCGAAAATCCGTGTCTGCAAGCCGACCGATCGAAGGAGACTTGAGACGAACTCACGCACAAGCGGATCATCGTCGACGATGAATACGATCGATTTCCCGGAAGTATCGCCCTTCATTCGACAGGCCTCTGGCGCGAAGACGTAGAGCAACCGTGAACACTGCATTATATCGCTTGCCAGGCTCCGCCGTCCATGACGTCCGCAGCATAGGTAGACACAACGGCAGTCCGGGTTTCCGAACTGCTATCCCGGCATCGGGGACCGGTTCGAACCGGGAATCGTGAACTGGAATTCGGTGCCGTGCGGCGTGCCCGGCGAAGCCGAGAGTCGGCCACCATGTGCCTCGATAATTCTCCGGCAGATCGACAGCCCCATGCCCATCCCCGCGGGCTTGGTCGTGAACAGTGGATCAAAGATGCGATGACGGATCGCTTCTTCGATCCCAGTGCCCGTATCCCTGATCGTGACTTCAACGCTGCCTTCGTCGTTGATCTTCGACTCGACCCGTAGCAGGCGAGGCCGGTCGCCCACGGAGCTCATGGCATCCGCCCCGTTCATGGCCAGGTTCATGACGACCTGTTGCAGTTGGACGCGATCGCCCGACACGAGCGGAAGGTCCGCGGCCAGTTTGGTCTGAATCGCCACCGAGCGGCTCCGCAGTGCGCTCCCCGTCAGGGCGAGCACATCCCGGATCGCCTCGTTAACATCGAGCATGGCGTATTCCGGCCTGCGATGTTTGAGCAGCTCCCGAATGCGCACAAACACCTCGCCCGCGCGATTGCCCGCCTCGACGACGCCCTTGAGGGCCACTCTCGTCTCCTCGAGATTGGGTGGGGCTTGGGCCAACCACCGAAGCGCCGCGTTTCCGTAAGAGACGACCGCAGCGAGGGGTTGGCTGATTTCATGGGCGATAGACGCCGCGAGCTCGCCCATGGTCGTCAGCCGTGCCACCTGCGCGAGCTCCGCCTGGGCGGCGTGCACGGCTTCGTTGGCGCGGACGCGTTCCGTCTCCGCGTTAATCAGGTCCGTGACATCCCGGTTGATGCCGACCATCCGCACGGGTCTGCCGTCTGCGTTTCGGATGATCTGCGCCACGCCGCGAATGATGCGGATGGTGCCATCGGCTCGCCGCACCCTGAAGTCGGACGTAAATTCACGATCGCCGCGAAGCGCAGCCTCGACATCTTCCCTGGCTCGCGCGACGTCTTCCGGCACAAGGCATCGTGACCAGGCGTCGAGAGCGCCACTGAACTCTTCCTTGCGAACGCCGTACAGCCGGTACATCGAGTCGTCCCAAACCAGCCGATCCCGTTCGACCTCCCAATCCCAGATGCCGAGCGACGCCGCGTCGATCGCGAGCTTCAGCCGCTCTTCACTCAAACGCAGGCGGGTTTCGCTCTCCCTCAACTCGCGTTCACGACTCTCCCGCGCCGCGACTTCTCCGACCAGATCGTCAAACGACTTCTTGAGTTTCACCGCCATGGCGTTGAACGATCCGCCAAGGGCATCAAGCTCCTCCAATTTGGTGCCTGGGACCCGGGCGCTCAGGTCCCCGCCAGCCATGGTTCGCGTCGCGTGCGCCATCTGCCGGAGTGGCGCGGTCACTGCGGATGCCAACGCCGCGCCCAGCACAAGGGAGAGCACCAGCGCCAGCGCAAGCAGCATCGCGGAACGGCTGTTGGCTTTGCGCAGGCCCGCCAGATAGAACGCTTCAGGCATGGCCGTCATCAGAATCCAGTCATGGCCGGCGCTGTGATCGCGATACGCGGCCGCGTAGGTCAGCCACGTTTCCCGCGAGAGCGGTTTCGCCGTGACGTGATCGAACTGGAACTCGGCCGTCCCTGCAGACAACCCCGATGGACCGGTGTGCCGCGCGAGAGCGGCAATTGCGTTCGCGACCACCGGATCGCCGGCGGCTGCGGACGAAGCGACCACTTTGCCGGATACGTCAAGGATAACCGCTCGACCACTGGTGCCGACGGCCTGACTTCGCAGCAGGGAGTCGAGCGTGTCTTCGCGCTGGACGCCTGCCGGCGGCGGACGTGCGAGGTAATCGTCCAGTTGCAGGCGGATGCTCTCCGACATTGCCTGTTGGAGCTTTGTCGCCAGCATCGTTGCATCGTCGTCTGCGGTCTGAAGCGCGACAATCGCGGTGGCGCCAACCATCAGGAGCACCAGCGCGATGAACGGCGCGAAGATGAATATCCGGATTGGCAAGCCTTCCCGCACCGAGGCGGCGCTTTCCGGTGCCTCGCTGCGACCTGATTCCCAAATCCACTCGCTGCTGCCAATCGCGCGTTCCCTGACGCGACCGGGGATATCCGCCCAGAACCATCCGAACCGCCGGGCCAGCGGCAGGGCCACCAGAAAGGCCACTGGCCCCAGCAGCCATGTAACGGACAACGTGAAAGCCAGGGCCGACGAGATGTTGCGGTAGGAAATGGTAGGGGTGAATTTTTCCGAGCAAATGAACCCCCACATCACCGGATCAAACAACATGATCAGGACGACGAACACGCCGTAACGGCGCCAGGTTTGCGCTCGGCGAAAATCCGGGTTGCGGCCGATGAGCTGATAAGCCATCCAGACGAAGGCAGCCCAGAAAAAATAGCCTTCCGCCCAATTCAGCACGAAGCTCGGCGGCACCCCCTCGATCAGGTCCGACAACATGTAGGCCGGAACGACGCCGATGAGCGCGGGATAGCCGAACAGCACGATGCATAGCAGGACAGCCAGATCCTTCAGGGACTCAAACGTCTGCGCGCCCGGCACAAGCACGATGAATGATCCGATGTAGCCGGTCGCGATGATCAGCACACACGTCAGGGGTATGCTCAGGAACGCCTTCGTATCCCATCCCTGCCGCGCACGGCCGAATCCCCAATGGTCCCCAATCCGGAACGTAAATCCGCAAAATGCGCAGATAGCCACGAAGAGGCCGACGACATAGCTGAACCGCCCCCACACCTCCAGGACCGGGAGGGGGATGTTGCTGAGGACGGCATCCAGCCACGCGACGACGGCTGTCATGGTCGATCACCGGGCATTGCGGCGGACGTAACGCTGCCGTGCCACGATGCGAAGGATGCCGCGCTCCGCCGTCGCGCCATTTGGAACGTCAAGAAAGCCTCGTCGCGTCATGCCCGACCCCGACCTCCATGCACGCGGCATGGTACCGCATCACATAACCGCTGCGATAGAGGGGGGCTGTTATTGCGTCGGGCACGCTAACGGCACCCATGTCCGAAACGGCTCACCAACGGACCTCTAGGCGCGCAAGCCGGAGGTCCGCTTTACCCGGATGAGCCAACATTGCTGCAATCCCATCACGAACTGGTCCCACATGTCGACTGATTTGCCCCATGGGCGGCGGCATGTCCGAAAAATGCCAACACCACAAGTCTTCAACGCCTTAGGTCGTGTTCCGCTGGCTCAGTGGATGTCGGCGGTTCGATCCCGTCACCGCCTACCACCGCCGGTCCGCGCCATGCGCGCGTATCAAACATCTGGTCACCTGCCGGTCGCAGTACCACATGCATTTGTTCTGATTCACCCCACCACCGGGGTTGGCACATCTGCCCACACAATTTGCGGCTTGATCCTCACATCGCGCCGCGTTTGGCACTGCTTCTGCCGGTGAGTTGAGGAGCACTCCGATGCCCATGAGGGTGATCGCGAAGAAAAGGTGCCGTGCCATGTTCGAACCCTGAGGTAGGTGAGCGGGCCACTCCAAATCCTAACCCCACGACGAGGCTAAAACCTACTTTTTTCCGATCAGGCCCTTGGGCGGCGGGTTGGCTGTTGCGGGTCGAGGAGGGCGAGCGGCCTCTCGGAATAGCCCTACGCCCGGACACCGTCGCCGCGTAGCGGTTCCGAACCTTGCAAAAATTGTCAGCGAGGCTGGCGAGACGCGGGCTTTTGTGCCGCGCTTGATTTTTCAACGCAAAGACTTCTGACATCGAACAGCACGAAAGCTATAGTCGCACCCCAATCAGCCACCTCTTGCCATCCGTTTGGTTTCGTCGGTCCTGCAAAAGGATAAGCCATGGCCCACTGGTATTTTGAAGACATCGAAGTCGGCGCAAGCCGCAAGGCTGGCCCCTATCTTGTCTCCAAGAACGAAATCGTTCAGTTCGCCAGGCAATACGATCCGGTGCCCCGCCACATCGACGAGGATGCTGCGGCGGGTTCAGTTTTTGGAGGACTGTCGGCATCGAGCGCGCACACGTTCTCAATCTTCATCCTGTTGACGACCAGGCTCCAGCACCGATTTCATGTCCTTGCGGGAATGGGCTGGGATGAACTGAGGCTGCCAAACCCGGTCCGCCCTGAGGACGAACTCGATCTCGATACGACCGTTCTGGAGAAGCGCGAGTCGAGATCGAAACCCGACAGGGGAATTGTTCGCGACCAAATCCACCTGCGCAATCAAAGACACGAGACGGTGCTGAAGTGTATCGGCAATGTTCTCGTTGCGAGGCGACCGGATGCGAAAGCAACGACGTGAGCCGTTCGATAGGTGCCCTCGGCAGGTTTCGCTCCGGTGATCCTGGCTGGTCCAAAGGCTGATGCGCCTCTGATGTCTTCTGTGGATGGCTCCCGCGTTGCAAGGGCTAAATTGACGCAGTGGCATTGGTCGGGTGCAGTCTTCTGTCCGGCCTGTTGATGCAGTCGGTTGAGACTGCTGGCCCTGATGGAGTCCGCGAACAAGGTCCCATTCTGTTAATCAGGCTATGACGCCTTGGACATCGGTTGGGTTGTCCCTGTTCCCGGTCTGACCGGTCTGCCATCACTTCGCATCGCGCTCGCAACCTCGTGAAGCTGATCTCCTCTTCAGCTAATCGGTGTATCGTCCTTTATGCAGCCAGTGCCGGCCGGTGGCCCGTACGATAGGTCTCGCCACGTGACATGATCGCCCAGATGACCCGCGCGGTCTTGTTTGCCATTGCGACGGTGGCGACCCTCGTGGGCTTTCGCGCGAGCAGATCCGCCAGGCGTGGATCGATTGTCGCGGGATTGTACTTTGCACGGCGCACAAGTGACGTCATGCCGACAATGAGCAGCTTGCGCAGGTACTTGTCGCCCATCTTGGTGATACGACCGAGCCGTTCTTTGCCACCGCTCGACTTCTGCAGTGGTGTCAGTCCCAACCAGGCAGCGAACTGCCGCCCCGAGCGGAACTGATGCGGATCGGTGACCGATGCGGCAAGTGCCGTCGCGCCGACCGGCCCGATGCCGGGGATGGTCATAAGACGACGCGCAACGTCGTTGCCACGTTGCCAAACGAGCAGATCGCGATCGATCTCACGAAGCCGAACGTGGGTGTCGAGCGCCTGCCGTGAGAGTGTGCCGACGATCTTGGCCGCTTCAATCGGTACATCTGGTGCCCTACCATCGACGATCTGTCGCGCCATCAGCAGCGCGCGTTCGAGTCCCTTCGGGATGTCGACGCCAAACTCGGCGAGTAAACCGCGGATCATGTTGATCAGCTGCGTGCGCTGCTTGACCAGCAGATCGCGCGTCCGGTGCATCGACAGTGCCGCCTGTTGCTCGGGCGACTTAACGGGCACGAACCGCATTGTGGGCCGTGTCACCGCCTCGCAAACCGCTTCCGCATCGGCAGCGTCGGTCTTACCGCGCTTCACATACGGTTTGACGTAAGCCGGCGGCATCAGGCGCACCTCATGGCCTAGCTTGATCAGCTCGCGCGCCCAGTGATGCGACGTGCCGCATGCCTCGATGCCGATCAGGCAAGAAGGCAACTTGGCGAAAAACGGCAGCATCTGCGACCGTCGAAGCGACTTGCGAACCACTACCTGGCCAGTCGCATCCACGCCGTGGACCTGAAAAATGCTCTTGGCCAAGTCGAGGCCGATCGTGGTAATCTTCATAGCGGATGGCTCCCATTTTGCTCGTGAACGCCTGACGGCCTTCACACCTTGGCACCCAGATGCCGTGAGCGGGAGCCATCCACCTCATCTGTTGTGGGGCCGTCAATGGAAGTCGGCGCGCGTCTGAGCCAGGTCCGTTCATCCCTTAACGACGGACATGCGGGGACAGGGGCGGCATGTCCGGAAAGCGCCAACAATGGAAGTGTCCGCCTCATTCGTTCACCTCATCAGCCAGCGCAAGATCGTATTTAGCCGTCCACAATGGCCCGTTCACCACGGATGTAGTGTTCGAGCTGATCAATCAAGAACTTCTGATCACCGATTGTGCTTTTGACAAGATCGCCGATTGAAACAATGCCAATTAGCTCTCTTCCCTCAAACACCGGCAGATGGCGCACGCGCTTCTCACTCATGAGGGCCATACATTGGTCAACGGATTGTTCAGGCCGTGCAATGACGACGTGTCTTTCCATGATGTCCCGCACGGGCGTTGCGGGAGACGTTTTACCCTTGAGAACAACATTCCGCGCATAGTGCCTTTCGGTGATAATGCCAACGAACTCGTCGCCTTCCATCACTACCAACGATCCAATGTCTTTTTCAGCCATTTTCGCGACGGCATCGAAGACGGTTGCATCTGGGTGAATAGACCAGGTGTTTCTGCCCTTCTGATCAAGCAGCTGTCGCACCGTAGTCATTTGAATCCTCCCTCGGACACAAGCCCCCGGCAAGATTTTTGATAACAGTCTATCGAATTTCCATCGCCGTAACTTCGTATTGAACAGCGATTGTGACGCGTCCGTATCAGGGCAGCTTACGCTCACACAATGGAAACTGCTTATGCTGTTTGGCAGCTTCTCGCCAAGGCACTAGGACTGGCGATCTCCCCGCAGTTTCTTGCGTGAGAGCTACTCAGGGCTTCGCGACGGAATTGACGGGTGCGTTCGAAACTGTTCCAGTTGTTACAGGTGGCGAAGTCATCATTTCAAGGCTTGTTTTCACAAGGTCCGTTCTCATCAGTGCCCACGCCAAGAAGATCGACGCGAACAGGCATATGATGGCGATGAAACCGGTGTAGCCTGGACTTTGGCGGCTGCCTCCGGGCGCCTTTTCGTAAGTATGCATGATCCTCACTCCATAAAGATTTTTGAGGGTCATCTCAGGCTCCAACAGCCTTTCATTCGTGCATTGATCCATGTCAAATTTCATCAAAAATTGCATAAGCTGTCCCGCTTGCTCGTCCTCCAAGAGTATGGCGGAGGCTGTTCGACGGCGCGCAGCATATGGTCGGCGGGAACATGATCATCCAATCGAAACTGGTAAAACAAACTCTCCTGCATCGTCAGTCAATCGCCCAACAGAACCATTTTTTCGAGTCCGCTTTGGGCCGATATCGTAAAAAAAGTCGGCTGTTGTGGAGTTGGCCTGCTGCTGATTCACTTCATTTTCGATGAATCAGGAGGCGCCGTCGATGCAGCGCAAAAATCGCCTTCGACAATTTTGGACTTACCGACCACCACTGAGCCAACCAGTCCGGTGCTGACCATGTACTGCCGGCGCTTGATTGAGCGATCGCAAAGCCGAGCTTAAGTAGCTCGCCGTGAATGCGCTGCCCTGCCCAATGCGGTTCTAAACAGACAACATTTCCACCCGCAAAACATGCCCAGCTAGGATGTCGTCGGATGCGACGCCCGGACAACAAGAACCGGGACGGCTCCATGAGTCAGCACTTTGACTGTTTCGCTGCCCAGCATGATCGCAGATACTCCACGCCGGCCGTGCGAAGCCATGACGATAAGATCGCATGGCTCTCGCGCCGCCGTGTCAATGATGGCCTGATACGGGTGATCGTGCTCGACGTGTACCGTGTCGCAGTTCACGCCCGCGGCCGCTACGGCCTCCTTTGCAGAGTTGAGATACTTGGCAGCCCGATTTGCCATGTGCTTCGCATATTGTTCTGGTGTGTCCGTAACCATCTCAGGCTCGACCGCGAAAGTGTGGAATGGCGTTGATACGGTGAGGATGGTGACCTTGGCGTTGATCGACTTAGCCAAGGCCGCGCCATGCGCGATTGCGTTCTGTGAAAGCTCCGAACCGTCCGTGGGAATAAGAATATGTCTATACATGGAATGCCTCGATTCTTGCTCGTCTCGGCGAGACCAGAGTGGGTTTAAATTAAAAGATGAAAATAATGTACCCTCTCCGGAATGCCGCCTCTGACGTAGATCAAAGGAGGATCGCACTTGAAGATTGAGTATTAGCTCCAACTGATTGGCGAGGTCGGAAACCCAGTAACGGTGGCTTCCGGTCCAAAGTGTCCGGGCTGCACCGCGCATTGGTCAGCACGATTGACCGATGGGTTACCCGGTTAGGCGGACTTGAAGACCGGAACAAATCGGCGCAATGTCAACCCCGTGACGAGCCAACGATCTGGCCTGCGGTCGCGTATCATGACTGCTACATTAATAGCCCGAATACTCGTGCCGTCTCTGGTGTTTGTTGGGGCATGTGTTGCAGCACTTGTCTTCGGCATCACGCACGTACGGCGCGAGCCACCTGTTGAAACCAGAGCCGCGACCGCCGCGCCGGTGGTTTCGCAGCCTGCATCGGGCGCTCGAGATGAGGGCTCAGCTGCGCTCGCAACGGCACAAGCTGAAGCAAACGCCGTGGCGGCCCCACTTGCCGTATCGCCCCGCGCGCCGGACGCTAATGAGTCCGTGCCCGCCTTCGACATTGCCCGCATTGAGCGCACGGGTGACGCGGTCATCGCCGGCAGGGCTGCGCCAGGCGCGATTGTGGAGCTGTTGCGCAACGGCGACCTCCATGATCGAGCGGTCGCAGATCCATCTGGACAATTCGTCATGGTCCCTCCTCGCCTACCTCCGGGAGGTTACGAGCTGACGTTGAGGTCCAGATTGCCCGACGGCACGCTGACAACATCCAAACAGGGCGTGGTGGTCGCGTTAGCCGAGGCGGCGTCCAACTCTGGCGGGGTCCAATTGCGCGCCGAGGTGCCGTTCAATGTTCCAGAGACGGCGGTGACAAACCGGCTATGGCAGGATCACGCCGGTAGGTCTTCTCAAGCGCGCCTGCTCTCCCAGCCTCCCTTGCAAATAGCGAAGCGGGAGGACGTTCCTGTTTCAGAGCTGCTGCACGCGACTGCCGTGACCCCTCCGTCAGACGGAGGCTCATCGTCCGCCGTCGTCGAGCCCAAGATTGCGACCATGGTCGTATCCCGTGGCGACAGCCTGTGGCGCATCAGCCGTCTCACCTACGGCGCGGGCACGCGATATGCGGTCATTTATAAAGCAAACCGAGACCAGGTCCGAGATCCAAATCGTATTTATCCCGGCCAGATCTTTGTCCTTCCTATGAAAACGCGCTGAAACCCGGCGGCAACGGAGCGGTTGCTCGCCTGCGCCGAAGCTAGCCACACTTGGTGGAACGGTCCGGGAGTCCGGCGAGGGAAGCGAAGCAGGAGTGCCCTGACATCGATGCCGGGCTCGTCTGCTGACGCGGAGTCGCGGCCTCGTGTCGAGATCATGAAGAGGTCAGGCCATGGAGATCGAACGCACTACATTCGGCACCATCACGATTGACGGAAAGACCTATGAACACGACGTGATCATTCGTCTTTCCGGCGATGTGGCAAAGCGGAAGAAGAAGCTGTCGAAGAAGTACTACGGCACCTCGCATGTCCTCTCGAAGGACGAAGCGAAGTTCATCTATGAGAACGGATGCGAGCAGCTAATTCTTGGCTCGGGCCAGATGGGCAATGTGCATCTATCGCCGGAAGCTGAGGCGTATTTTGCGAAAAAGGGGCTGCACGGTCCTGTTGCAGCCGACCCCCAAGGCGATTCATACGTTCAACAGCTCGCATGCGAAGAAGATCGGCCTTTTTCACGTTACCTGCTGAATCGGGCCGGCCGCGGCTGCGCTGCGGCGGATGAGCAAAAGCCCGAGAGCGCATTGAGAACATCGATTGGTCGCACGCTCGTGCGTGTTGACAAGCGGCGGAAACCACCATCGTCTAGGTCTGCAAGAGTCCTGACCGCCCTGAGCCGAACGTCCGCACTGACGTGAGCAGAGCGGACTTGCCGAGAGTCGCCTTCGGGTCAAAAGCGGAAGTGGCAGCATTTCCGGGACATGTCTGCTGTTCCTCCAATTACTGACGTTCGTCGAGGCGAGCGACACATCCGGTCGAGCCGACAGTACTGCAATCCCATCACGAACTGGTCCGCACATGTCGACCGATTGTGCCCGACGGGCAAATCACTGAATTTCCTGTCCAGAGCAGGATATTCACTCCGGGTCCATCAGCGTACCCGGCAAAACGTCCGCCCGACGCCGCTTTATCCCTGACAGCGGACATCAAGCGGCAGGCACGCCACGTCCGCTAAGTCCCAATAGACAACATCGACTGTGCAGTGAATTTACTGCTGGCATCACCGATGACGCGCATGTAGGGAACTTCAGCGGGGCTCGGCTTGCTCAGCTCGCTCCCTTCATCCGAAGTTGTTTCATCGGAAGAATTTCATACCTCGCACCGACATCGTCCAGAATTATCGGGTCGGCGGCTGTCAGACGCTCAACCTCCGTTTGGTCCTTTGCAGAAAAGATCGACAGCCCCCACCCACCTTTTGGATCATCTACAGGACCGTGACACACGATCGAACCAATTTCGGCCAGGCTCTGAAGGTAGTCGCCGTGAGCCTTCATGATGTTCTTCTCGCTGTCGGTCATCGTTTGTGCGAAATCCGAGCGCGGCGGGATCATTTTGCACAAGAAGTAGGTCATTTGCTGCCTCTCCAGAGTCGAGCTTCAACTGCGTGGTGTCGATGCGACCATCCTTCGCTACGAAGTAGGTGATGCGCACACGCAAAAGCCGCCAGAGATAACCCCGACGGCTTGCCGTTGCGTTGCGTTTGCTTGGAGGTGTGCTGCGTCGAGCGGTGTCGAACGTAGCCGTGCCTGCCTTGCCATGGGACGCACGGTCTCAATGAAATGAGGCGCGGTGCGTTGCCAGTGTGTCGGGCCAACGATCCCCGATCATTTGCATATGTCATGCGCGATGATGCTGATCAAGCCAGCGTTGCTGTCCTATCGATGATGCCGGTGATGGTGGCCGTGCGCTAAATCTCATTGGCCGACAAGGAGGTTTGCCTGATCCCCGCGATGTGGATGATCGCAGTCAGCGCCGCATCTCATGCGCCTTCGCGATGTCCGGATCCGTCAGCGCGGGCGCGTATCCGCGACCAATTTGCGGCACGAGCGACATCCCAAAGCTCTGCGCCCTCCGGTTAATGCAGCCGGAAGACTCCGTCCACGGCGCGCAGTTCGGCAGGCTTGATCAGTTTGGAGTGCGCGACGGTGACGGCGAAGAGCGGGCCATCGAGCTTTGTTTCCCAGAACGAGAGGAAATCCTTTAACGCCGGGAAATTCGGAAACAGATCGTAGTCCTGCCAGACATAAGTTTGCAGCAACCAGCGACGATCCGGACGGCGATAAACGATTTCCGCTGTTGTCAGTCCGTAGCCTAAGACCTGCTTTCTGAAATCCTTGGAAACCGCATCTTTCTCGACCATGCCAACCTCCAGCCCAACTAAAACAATTGCACGATTCTCAATTCGCAAAAAAAGAAAACGTTCAATAGGTCATAGCAATCAATGCGCTAGCAGCATGTTACTTCGCCTGCTAGCAATTGCCGGAAGCGTTCCTCCTCGGGAAACTCGAGTTGTAGTCAAACATCTTGGGCCGAAGCCCTTGCGTCCCAGTGGCACAGGCTTATGTGCGGAGTGGCTGGCACTCGCTCATTGCGACTGCCAATCCAGAAATAATCAAGAAAGCCAAGGAGGATCGCATGAAATTCCGTCCGCTCCACGACCGTGTCGTGGTCAAACGCATTGATGCCGAAGCGAAGACCACCGGCGGCATCATCATTCCGGACAGCGCCAAGGAAAAGCCCTCGCAGGGCGAAATCAGGGCGGTCGGCCCAGGCGGCCGCGACGAATCCGGCAAGCTGATCCCGATCGACCTCAAGGTCGGCGACCGCGTGTTGTTCGGCAAGTGGTCGGGCACCGAGGTAAAGCTCGACGGCGAAGAACTGCTGATCATGAAGGAGAGCGACATCATGGGCGTTCTCACCGATCTGCCCGCCGCCAAGAAGAGGGCCGCGTAAGCGCCAGCCAGTTTTCCTTATCCTGAGGAGCCGGCGCAGCCGGCATCTCGAAGGATGAGGCCGCAAGCTAAAAATCTCATCCCTCAATAACTCGCGCAGTTGCGCGGCCTTTGGGATAGGGACAGTTGAAAACGGAGATCATTATGTCAGCCAAAGAAGTCAAATTCGGCGTTGAAGCCCGCGATCGCATGCTGCGCGGTGTCGAAATCCTCAACAACGCGGTGAAGGTAACGCTCGGCCCGAAGGGCCGCAATGTCGTGCTCGACAAGTCGTTCGGCGCTCCCCGCATCACCAAGGACGGCGTCACCGTCGCCAAGGAGATCGAGCTTGAGGACAAGTTCGAGAACATGGGCGCCCAGATGGTGCGCGAAGTGGCCTCCAAGGCGGCCGACGCGGCCGGCGACGGCACCACCACCGCGACCGTGCTGGCCGCAGCCATCGTCCGTGAAGGCGCCAAGTCGGTTGCCGCCGGCATGAACCCGATGGATCTCAAGCGCGGTATCGACCTGGCTGTGGAAGCCGTGGTCGCCGATCTCGTCAAGAACTCCAAGAAGGTCACCTCGAACGAGGAAATCGCCCAGGTCGGCACAATCTCCTCCAACGGCGATTCCGAAATCGGCAAGTTTCTCGCCGACGCCATGAAGAAGGTCGGCAATGAGGGCGTCATCACGGTTGAAGAAGCCAAGTCGCTCGAGACCGAACTCGAAGTCGTCGAAGGCATGCAGTTCGACCGCGGCTACATCTCGCCTTACTTCGTCACCAACGCCGACAAGATGCGCGTCGAATTCGACGACGCCTATATCCTGATCTACGAGAAGAAGCTCTCCAACCTGAACGAATTGCTTCCGCTGCTGGAAGCCATCGTGCAGACCGGCAAGCCGCTCGTCATCGTCGCGGAAGATGTCGAAGGCGAAGCGCTCGCCACCCTCGTCGTCAACCGTCTGCGTGGCGGCCTCAAGGTTGCGGCCGTGAAGGCTCCGGGCTTCGGCGATCGCCGCAAGGCGATGCTGCAGGACATAGCAGTGCTGACCGGCGGTCAGGCGATCTCGGATGATCTCGGCATTAAATTGGAGAACGTCTCGCTCGCGATGCTCGGTCGCGCCAAGAAGGTGATGATCGACAAGGAGAACACCACCATCGTCAACGGCGCCGGCAAGAAGGCCGACATCGAGGCCCGCGTTCATCAGATCAAGGCGCAGATCGAGGAAACCACCTCGGACTACGACCGTGAGAAGCTGCAGGAGCGTCTGGCCAAGCTCGCGGGCGGCGTCGCGGTGATCCGCGTCGGCGGCGCGACTGAGGTCGAGGTAAGGGAGCGCAAGGATCGCGTTGATGACGCGATGCATGCGACCCGTGCGGCTGTGGAAGAGGGCATCGTGCCGGGCGGCGGCGTCGCCTTGCTGCGTGCCTCCGAGCATCTCAAGGGGCTACGCACCAAGAACGACGACCAGAAGACCGGCGTCGATATCGTGCGCAAGGCGCTGTCCGCGCCGGCCCGCCAGATCGCGGTCAACGCCGGTGAAGATGGTTCGGTGATCGTCGGCAAGATCCTCGAGAAGGATCAGTATGCCTACGGTTTCGACTCGCAGACCGGCGAATACGGCAACCTTGTCTCCAAGGGCATCATCGACCCGACCAAGGTGGTTCGTGTGGCAATCCAGAACGCGGCGTCGGTCGCGGCTCTCCTGATCACCACCGAAGCCATGGTGGCCGAACTGCCGAAGAAGGGCGCCGGCGGCGCCGGCATGCCTCCGGGTGGCGGCGGCATGGGCGGCATGGGCGGTATGGATTTCTAAGTCCAACCGTTCAACGCTCAAAAGGAAAAGAAAGGCCCGGCATCGCTGCCGGGTCTTTCTGCATTAGTTACACGTCCATCTCGATGACGATAGCTGCACGGAGGTGACCGCTTCTCAGGGAGGAAGCGCCGCCAGATTAGAAAACGCCGCCACAGGCAGACTTGACGATCGGGACGCCGGTAGTCGACATTGCTGCAATCCCATCGCGAACGGGTCGGACATGTCGACTGATTTGCCCCATGGGCGGCGGCATGTCCGAAAAATGCCAACACCACAAGTCTTCAACGCCTTAAGTCGTGTTCCGCTGGCTCAGTGGATGTCGGCGGTTCGATCCCGTCACCGCCTACCACCGCCGGTCCGCGCCATGCGCGCGTATCAAACATCTGGTCACCTGCCGGTCGCAGTACCACATGCATTTGTTCTGATTCACCCCACCACCGGGGTTGGCACATCTGCCCACACAATTTGCGGCTTGATCCTCACATCGCGCCGCGTTTGGCACTGCTTCTGCCGGTGAGTTGAGGAGCACTCCGATGCCCATGACGGTGATCGCGAAGAAAAGGTGCCGTGCCATGTTCGAACCTCCTGAGGTAAGTGAGCGGGCCACTCCAAATCCTAACCTCTCGACGAGGCTAAAACCTACTTTTTCCGATCAGGCCCTTGGGCGGCGGGTTGGCTATTGCTGGTCGAGCAGGGCGAGCGGCCTCTCGGAATAGCCCTACGCCCGGACACCGTCGCCGCGTAGCGGTTGCGAACCTTGCAAAATTTTCAGCGAGGCTGGCGAAACGCGGGCTTTTGTACCGCGCTGCTGTCATCCGACCGGGAAGTCGTATCGCTTGCGACAGCTTCCGGTCTGCCGACGAGTTGATATACCTCCAGACCATCCTGCTTCCCCTTGACGAGATGGGAGCCCCGACTGATGAGATGGAAGCCTTTCGGGAGCGCCTCAAAAACCTCACGGCTGACCAAGGTGATCGACTCGGCGTCAGGATCAATCGACTTGCCAAGGCTCTCCAACCGTTGGGTTGCGTTCACGGCATCGCCGACGATCGTGTAATTGATCCGGTTGGGTGCACCGATGTCACCGACCACGACTGCTCCCATATGTATGCCGATCCGAATGCGAACCGGCTCGAGTCCCGTAGCTGTTCGTCGTTTGTTGTCCGCGGCTATTTCAAGCTGTATGGCAACGGCTGCTCGGCAAGCCGACGCAGCCGGGTTCTCTACTCGCCCCGGGGCACCCCAGAAGGCCATGACGGCATCGCCGATAAATTTGTCGATGGTGCCACCCTCCTGTTCGACGCAGGCGGCTATGAGGCCGAGATGGTGATTGATGTACTCGGCGACCTCGCGAGCGGTCAGTTTCTCGCATGCTGCGGTGAAACCCACGATGTCGGTAAACATGATGGCGAGTTCGCGCTCCTCGGTGCCCGCGCCGACCCGGCCTTCCTTGACGAGGCGCGTTACCAGCGTACGCGGAACGTAGCGGCCGAAAGCCCGCAGGCCGTCGAGCATTGCGTTGAACGAATGCGCCAGGTCGTTGATTTCGCGAAAGCGGCTGTGCTCCAGGGGAGCCACCTTGTCGAAATCCAAGGTGCCTATGGCGGCTGCGCCTCTCGCTGCCCGGCGGATCGGGCCTGAGATTGTCCTGGCCATCAATGCGGCCGCAATCAGGGATGCCCCGAGCATGACAAGCGCAATGATCGATGCCCAGTAGAACAGCCGAAGCGGCGCGTCGACGGCCCGCGCCAGAAAGTAGGCACCGATCGTGATCGGCAGATCGCCGTAGCCGGAGATATCCCGCGCAAAGAGGAAATAGAGTTCACCATCGACCGCCTGCTGACGGGCCACGGCTCCGGGGGGCGGCGTTATGCCGGCCTTGTCGAGCAGCTGCGCGGTCGAATAATTTTCGATCACCCGATCCCCAAACGTTCGGAGCATGTGCAGTGGAACGTCTTCCGACGCGTTCCGCGTTCCATCAAGCATCGCCTGATGTGCAAGAATGCGGTCTCGCCCGTACAGCATGAAGGCGACGGATCGGGGCGGCTCGCTCAGTTCCTTTACAAGGATCGAAAGAGCCCGGGTTGAGACCGCGAGAGTTACGAACCCCAGGTACACGTCTCCTTTTCGAATCGGGACGCGATAGTTCAAAGAAGTCGTCTGTGTCCTCTCGCGATAGACCGGTGGTCCCCAATAGGGGTCTTTGCGGGGCCGTATCTCATCGGCAATCTCCGCAAGCTGGCGGTCTCCTGTGATGTCCGGATGGTCCAGTTGAAGTGTCGTGTTGGACGCGCCGCGCACGACGCGCAATGCCTTGCCGGTGGGATCGGCGAGGATAAGTCCCCCGATCTGGGGCGCCGCGGCCATGGTGCCGCTGATAAAATCGTCAAGTGCAGGGTCAAAGAGTTTATAGCGACCGTCGCGGATTGCATCCGCAATGAAAGCGGCCTGATCGACTGCCGCATCAAGGTGCCGCCGCAGCGCCGTCTCCTGTATGGAAAGCCCTCGCGCGATGAGGCGGGTGGCGAACTCCTGCACGATCGTGCGGCCGGTGAACCAGTTCACCGCCACAATCAAGCCGACCGACAGCAGTACCAGCAGTCCTATGCTCAGCATCAGCGTCGGCATCAGCGCCAGGTTGCGCGGTTTCAGATCCCCGGACGCGATACGTTTGGGTGCGGGATCGCTCACTCGGAATAGTCGCGGCATTTGATCCACGTCCCCTTGTGAGTGCGTGACCATTTGGCGCATTCAGTATCCGCGGCTTGGCGCATAATTCCAATTTTCAAATTGGATACCTCATTAGCGGAGACTCACCTCGTACGCCCGCGACGTCCGAAAAGTGCCGCAAGAAGCGACATTGTTCTCGCATCAGCACGGCGGCCATTTGATCCACATCAATCGCCGGTTCTACTTGGAGAGAAGAACGCAGCGACCATTGGAGGCGACCGTGAAGCGTAAACGGACGATCACTTTTGGCCCGCTGCAACAGTTGGAGGTGTGTAAGGATCGGGCGTGCCGAGTTTGATCGGCGGATATTTCTTTAAGCTGGCCTCCAACTCACCGATGATCCTCGTCATCGGGTCCATAACCCAGGAATCATGCGCCGCCACATCGCGCTCTTCCTTTCGGTCGGTCAGCAGGTTGATAACTTTCGGCAAGGGAAGTTTCTGTGGCGTGGCGTACATATTCTCCTGCCAGATTAGATGCGCCTTCCAATTCCGCCATTTGACGGCCGACAGTCGGTCGGCGACGTAGGCGGGAAAGCCCTCGCGGTTGGAAGCTTCCTGTTTGCCAAGAAAGAAATCCAGCTGGTCCACGCCGTCAATCGGACGATCATTCGGGATCTTCGCGCCGCCGACGCGCGCAAGCGTCGTAAATAAGTCAACGACATGGACAATCTCGTTGTTAACGCGGCCGGCTGGCACCTTGCCCGGCCAGCGGATGATAAAGGGTGCGCGCAGTGAGCCTTCCATCGCCGTGAAATAAGTACCGTGCCAAGGCCCGCTGTCGCCTTGCCAAGGATCTGTCGCCTCGGGGCCATTGTCGCTGGCAAACACGACCAGTGTATTGTCTTCGATACCAGCCTGTTTGATCGCATCGAGGATTTGTCCAGTGCGGTAATCCAGCTCGGCGAGGCAATCGGCCCAGTCGCCATTGCCGGTTCTGCCCGCGAAGTCCGGATTTGGTAACGTCGGCATGTGAACCAGCGAGAATGGAACGTAAGCATAGAATGGCTTGCCCGCGCTCGCATTGCGCTTGATGAACTGAACGGCACGGCTCGTGATTTCCGCTTCCATAGTGCGGCGATTGTCCACATTCAGATTAGCGATCACGCGCGGCTTTTCGCCCTTGCGAGCCTCGTAAATCGGTTCGGGCGCGACAATCTTCGCATTCCAACCCTGCTTGTCGCCAACCGACGGCCACGCGCTTTTGGTTTCGTTAAATGAAGGCCACATGGCCTCGTCATAGGTACGCGGGATACCGTACCACTCGTCAAATCCCTGATTGGTGGGAAGTCGGTCTTCGGCGCTGCCGAGATGCCATTTACCCCACATGGCGGTGGCGTATCCCTGCGTCGACAACAACTCCGCGATGGTTACCTCCCATTGCGTCAAACCATCCGGCACGCCGCCGATGGGAACTTCGTAGGTGCCTGAGCGAATGGAGAAGCGACCGGTCATGAGCGCCGACCGTGTAGGCGTGCACTGCGCTTCGACGTTGAAGTTAAGCAAGCGCATTCCTTCGGCGGCGAGCGCGTCGATGCGGGGCGTGGGCGCGCCGCGCAGTATCCCGCCGCCATACACGCCAAGCTCTCCGTAACCTAGATTGTCAGCGAGCATGAAGACAATGTTGGGCGGCTTTTGAGCCTGCTGTGCCGATGCTACCACCGTGCTCGCAACGATTATAGCAACGATTTGCACGAAGAAACCAAGCCGAACCCGTGGTTTACGCATTCCACCCCCGCTAAGTAAGGCGCCCGAAGGCGGCTTATCAATCCGAACGACATGGTCGCAAAGTCGAGGAGCGGCCGAGTAAATCACATCGGGCAACGCGAATAGCTTAGGGTGAACTCCGGCATTCCCGGGAAAATTCGCGCAATCGTGTTGTCGTCGATGATTTTTGCGCTGAATTGTACATTGGATGCCATGATATCGGTCGCACACATGGCGACCATATGGATGACATTACCGTCCTCTTTCCGCCTGTTGATGTTGCAGGTTTGCATTTGGCCGCGGATTTTATTTCCCTCCATGATGAATCCGCCGCCATACTGGTCCGAATCCTGCCGAAAGGAAATTGCGCCATCTTTCTTTATGAAAACCTGGCTGCAGGCGGAGAGAGCCGTGGCCCACGAACCGTTTAATTCGAACGCCTTCGCTGGAATCCCAAGGGCAATCCAACTGGCAGTCAGCGCCGGAACCAGCGCGAGTACTCTCGATTTCATTTGTCTCTCCTCGCGGGCAATTTGGTTTACAGGTCGTAATTGAGCAAAACATCTGGCGTGTTATGCATCGCCACGCGTCTCCCGCCATTCGACGGAAGATTAAGATTGTAACGGGCGGCCTTTCGCAGACCGCCCGTATTTGGTCTCTCGCCGTGCCTAGTGCGCTCCGACGGTCTTCGGCACCTTAATCGGATCGTAAGGCAGTGGATTCTCCGGATTCTGCAGATTCGGGAGCATGTCGTTCGAAGCCCCGCCGGGGAATCGTTTCTTGTTCGGATACTGGACGATGGACTTATTGAACTCCGAGAGCGGAATATCCAACAACGAGATGGCCCAACCGTTGTCCATGCCGGCATAGCGGCCTGGCGATGTGGTCGGATTGCGCACCGCCACCGCGCCGTTGAAGGTCATGTCGTATTTTTCATAAGGGTCCATGGTGAGGTTGTACGTGGAACCGATGGCACCGACGTCCAGTGTCGGCCCCAACCACGTGTCTTTCGAAGTGTAAAGCATCTTCCACGCGATCTTTAGATCGGGATTCGCCGGATCACCGCCGACGTCGTAGCGCATACCGAGAAATTTCTCGCCGTCAGTATAGATCCAACCATCGCGCGCCGAATGCTTTGCTTTGCCGGTCACATAGGCGCTGTTGTCAACGCCGTCGAAGTAGATCGGCTTGCCGTTGTTATCCTTCGTCTCACCATGTGGCGGCGGCGTGAGGCCGACCATCGTCGCGGTGGTTTGCCACACGTCCATGTGCGACATCATTTCGGTAAGCACCAGCCCTGCGGGAATTCTACCCGGTGACCACATGATTCCTGGCACCCGGAAGGCGCCTTCGAATCCTGTGCCTTTCTCACCGCGGTAGGGATTGGTGCCGGCATCGGGCCACGCATCCTGCCAGGCGCCATTGTCGGCCGTGTGGATGACGATGGTGTCAGGCGCCTCGGCGCGAATGGCGTCCATGATGCGGCCGATATTGGCGTCCATTTCCATCATTTTGTCGGAGTAGTTGCCAAGGTGCGACTTGCCCTGGAATGCCTTGCTCGGGCTGGTCGGCTGGTGCATGCCCATGAAGTTCACGCTCATGAAGAACGGCTTGGCATCCTTCGCGTGCTGCTTGATGTAGGCGACCGCCGAATCCGTCTGCCGGACATCGAAATCGGCAAGGTTTTCCAAGGTGATTATGGCGCCGTTGTTGCCCTTGACCGCCGGCTTGCCCGCCGTGCCTTCCCACTCATACATGTTCACCACTTTCTGGTACATGTCCCAGTAGTCCTTGTTGTACGTCGGGAACCAGGGATGCGCATTGGGTGAGGTGTCGCTGTAGGCATAGACGCCGGGGTAGTAGGCGGCGAATTGCTTCATCTCATCGAAGCCGTGATTGATCGGGTAGAACTTCTCCACATCGCCAAGATGCCATTTGCCGGAAAAATAAGTCTGGTAACCGTTCTTCTGGTAGAACTCCGCGATGGTCGGCGTGTCCGAGTCCAGCCCGTTCGGGTCGCCGGGAACCACCACAACCGACAGCGCGGTACGGACCGGGATGCGACCGGTCATGAATGAGGCGCGACCCGCCGTGCAGCTTGCCTGGCCGTACCAACTCGTAAAGACCGCGCCTTCCTTGGCAATGCGGTCGATGTTTGGCGTAGGATGGCCGAGGGCCGCGCCTCCGAAGTAAGCACCGTAGTCGCCCCAGCCGACGTCGTCGCTCATCAGCATGACGACGTTGGGCTTCTTCTGGGCGGCAGCGGGCGTCGTCGCAAGCGTGACCGCGGCCACCGATGCCAACAGACCGAGCCATATGCTTTTGGTCTTGCTCATGGGGCACTCCCAAGTAGGCTGCCTGAGATGGGCCGGCAGACCATCGCCCAATGGTGCATCGCGCCAGTTCGCGGTGCGAAGGCGTGAATTTGTTAGAAGGAGAGGCGGCATTGCCGAGTTTCTCCCTGCCTATCCAGCATGTGAAAGCGACCGACGCCGCACTACGTAAATTCTGAAGGAGGGCGACTTTATTTCATCCGTCGGCGGATCGACGCCGGGTGGCGGAAGGCGTTTCGCCGAAGGTGACCCGGTAAAGTGTTGCGAAATGGCCCGGCTCACTAAAGCCGCCGGCGCGTGCGAGATCACCGATCCTTGCGCTCGCTCCATCGGTGCGCAGGATGGCAGCGTGCACCCGCATCAACCGTCGGAGGCGCATGTATTGATGCGGGGTGGTGCCGAGAAACGTGGCGCAGTAACCTCGGAAGGTTCTTTCCGAAACGCCGGCAGAGACATGCAGCCCTGCCATACTCCACCGTTCGAGAGGCGTGTTCGCCAGCATTTCTTCGAAGCGAACCATGATGTCGCCGGCCTGCCGCACAGCGAGCGACTCGACCCGCTCTTCGCTGTTCGTCAGACACGAAATCAGAACACCGACCAGCTCCTGCTCCATGGCCCGCATGACCTCTGGGTGGGCGAGCGTTCGTGGCTTGGTCCCCGCGAGACGCGAGGCCCCAGCGTGTATATGCAGCAAATGCTTTCGATCCTGCGCGGACGGTCGCAGGATCTTGCCGCGATCGGGCGCTGCGAATGCGCGGCCGGTCACTGTCTTGCCGAAAGCGGCTAGTGATACTGGCGGCAGCCAGATCAGGCCCCAGCAACTCGGGCCGAGTGTGCGCTGATGCAGGCGTTCGCCGCAGCCATGCAGCAATATCTCGCCGGGCTCAAGTCTCAGCCCACGCCAGATAAGGGGCAGTGCCGGGTCCAACGAGAAGGAGATAAACACCGCGTCATTCGGCAACGTGACATATGCGACACGTGCCAGCGATTCCCGCGCCTGCAGCAGTCGGAGGTGGTTGAGCGTCGTGCGGTGCTGGCTGGCGACAAATACACCCCGACAACTGAGAGTGAACTCGGCGAAGACATCGCTGAAGCTCGCCTGGTAATCGCAGGGATCAGAGAAACTATGGGTGCCGCTGCCGGAAATGTTTCATGCCCCCCGCGCCGGATTGCTTCTGAGCAGAAACATTGGCGCGGCGGTTGTCGGGTTCCTACGTAAATTCTGAAGAGGTCGACCTTTAATTACCCATGGGCAACGGGATTGGCTACGGAGCCAGCCGGCCGGCCGAGCGTTACGGAAGGCCCCACTCCGAAAAGCGTCCGGTACGCCGCGGCGAAACGCCCGAGATCCCAAAAGCCGAACTCGGTGGCGACCCGGGTAACTGTGGTCATCGCCGGATCGGCCAGCACCAGCGCGCGATGGGCGAGATGTAACTGCCGTTGCCGAAGGTAGTGATGAGGAGTCATACCCACGGCCTCATGGCAGCAAGTGGTCAGTGTGCGGTTCGATACGCCGACCGCCTTGCACATCTCCGGGGCATGAATGACGCGGTCGGAATTGGCTTCGAGGATCGCATAGAACCGTCTCATGATCTTGCCGTGGTGACTGGTCGAGACTTGCAATGAACCTTCGTCCGTCGCCGCAAGGCAATTGGCCAACGTGGCGATCAGCGCCTGCTCGAGGCCACGCGCCGCTTCGGGGCAAGCGATAATCTCGGGGGCACTCTCCGCCAAAAGCCCAGCCGCGGAGTGGAGGTCGAGAAGCTTCGTCAGCGTGGCGGGTCTCGGGGTGATAAACGTCAGTTCTTTCGGCGGCGTGAAGTCGCATCCGCCAAAAGTCTCTCCAATAACTGCCATGTCCTCGATTGGCAGCGACATGGATCCCAAATGCGTCGCGCCATTTGAGCGGTGAAAGAAGCTGTAAGACTTCTGGGTGGCGGGCCAACCCGGCCGGTTCAACCTTGCCATCCCATAGTATGTCCGGGCCGGCATGCGTGCGGAAAGAAATGATGGCGCGGCCGGGAATGTGCCTGAAGTGCGCCACGCGCGGCAGACTGTCGGAGAATCGCTGTAACCACATGCGGTGGAGATCGATACGGACTACCTTTGCTGCGAAACGTCCTGGTTGGCTTGTGGCCAGTTCCATGCTCGTAGCACGTACTCGCGCGGTGAACTCGTCCGGGTCGGTGCAATGCCAAAACGTGCTCGCCGGCATGTGTGTCCCTAGTGGCTGCGGTTACCGGTCAAACCATCTACGATTACTTATTCCGCCGTTTCCTTGACCCAACATTCGATACTGTCGAAGCCATTTCTGTGCCACATCGACCCTTTCGCACTTTGATTTGAGTCAAAGGAGATGCAGGCCAAACAGCGCTTGAAGCTGATCCCGAGTTGCTTGCTGCGGTTTTTCTCAACCGACTTTTGCAACAAAATCGGTCCATCAACGAACCTCGAGGCGCGCAACCGTGATGTCTGCTTGACCCGGACGGGCCGACATTGCTGCAATCCCATCGCGAACTGGTCGCACATGTTCGACTGATTGCGCCCGACGGGCAAATCACTGAATTTCCTGTCCAGCCCTTCGCGCAAAAATATTCCGCTTTCGCCGTCGGGCAAATCATCTCTACAAGCTCGCCGCATCCCGTCCCACACAGAGGGGCGTTTCGCGAACGTCACGGACGTAGGGACGGGATGCGGTGGACGTAGCGGCGCGCTGACGACGTTGCCTGCTGCGGACGGCGAAGTCGTGTGGTCCTGACGCCTCGACGCTGGTGTCAAGTTGGCGGTATCCGCCGATGACGGTGACAAACAAGCCCGATCACCGGGGAGCAACTGTGTTTTTTACGTAGACCTGTGATCGGCTGGCCTCAAGGCTGGCGCTGCGCGCCACCGCCTCCGGCGGCTGACGGCCTTGACCCCAGCCGGTCACCGGTCTGTTGGTTCTGCAAGCGCTCGGCCAAATGCCGAGCGCGGGTGGCGCGCTCGCTAGCCCACCGCGTAGCGACTGGCATCCCATTTCTCGCCGCGAGCGATCATGATGTTGAGAATGACGATCAGCTTGCGCATGCAGGCGACCAGGGCAACCTTGGCCTTTTTGCCCTTGGCGATCAGGTGACGATAGAAGGCCTTGAGCGCCGGGTTGTGCCGGGTCGCAGCTCCCAGGCAAGCCATGTAGAACAGATTGCGGACCTTGCGGCGTCCACCCTTGATCTGGCGCCCGCCCTGCCGCTTACCGCTATCATCATCGTAAGGCGCGACGCCCAGCAAGGCGGAGATGGCCTCGTTGCTCACCTGGCCCAATTCCGGCATGGCTGCGATGAGGCCGGCAGACGTCGTGCCGGCAAGCCCCGGCACGCTCTCGATGATCTCGGCGCGCGCGGCAAAATGCGGCGTGGCCTTGATCGTGGCGGTGATCGCCGCCTCGAGCTTGGCAAGCTCGACGGCAATGGTCTTCAGCAGTCGCGCATGGCTTTTTTGCACGGGTTCCGGTACATCGTGCTCGCCTTTGTTGCTCAGCATGGTCTTCATGTCGAGCAACCCCTGACGCGCATTCACCATCTGTTGAAGCTTCTCGCGCGCGGCATCGTGGACTTGGCTTGGCGCCTCGCCGAATATCTCGGCAAACCAGCCGATCGTGTCAGAGTCGATGACGTCATTTTTGGCTAGTCGCCCAGCAGATTGGGCGAAGTGGCGCACCCGCTTGGGATCGACAATACGAACTTCGATATCCTTCTCGCGCAGCGTCCTGGTCCATTCGCGCTCATACCCCCCGCTGGCCTCCATCACTGCCTTAGTCACCTTGTGCTTGCGAAGCCAAGAGATCAACTGCCGCCGTCCCTCCGAGGTGCCTGGGAACGTTTGCCGTTGAGACAGCGCGCGAATGCACACATCCGCCTTGTCCTTGGCGATATCAATACCGGCGACAATCAAACCGTTTTGTGCCATCATCCAACTCCCTTCCTTGCTCGGTCCGGGCTCGAAGCCCATGCAACTGTTCGGGTTGAGGAAGACACCGGATCTGTCCCTCGCTCCCCGTCAGGCTCTTGCGGCCTTTGAGCACCACGGGCTCAGATCCAGCGACGGGCGGTTGGGTCAACAACCGCCCGTTTGCACATTCTGGCAAATTTTGCGGACACAAGAGCGCGAAGGAAGCCGTTAAAACCATTGCGCGGGGAATGCCGGGTGATTCCGGTGTGACCGTGGTGACTAACGCGCGTGTTACCTACACACCACGCGCGGCTGCGGGCAGGCCTCGCGGAAGCCGGGCGCGGCCAAAAGGAGGTGTTTGAGGCGACCGGCTGGGCACAATGGCCTCAGACATGTCGGAAATCAGAACGTCTGCGCGATCCCGAGTTTTTTCATGCGAGATTCAAGCGTCGTAGGCTTGATATCAAGCTGCGCAGCCGCGCCGTGGGTACCGCGAATACGCCAGTTGCATCGCTGGAGCGCCCGAACGATGTGGGCACGTTCGGCTTCTTCAAGGGTGCCCCCGGTTGGTTTGGCGACGGGCGTTTGCGGCGTCTTGTGGCCGATCTTGACATGCAATATTGGCCCGTGCGCCAGAATCATCGCGCGCTCGATCACATTGCGAAGTTCACGGATATTGCCCGGCCACGGATAGGCCAGCAGTGCGGCCATCGAGCCGCTGGCAATTTTCTCGATCGGCTTGCCCATCGAGTTACTGAATTCCTTGACGAAGGTCCACGACAAAAACGGAATGTCCTCCGGGCGCTCGCGCAGAGCCGGCAATTCGATCGGGAACACGTCAAGCCGATAGAACAGATCTTCCCGAAATTTTCCTTCGCTAACCGCTTGCGCGAGGTTTCGGTTGGTCGCGGCGATGACACGCACATCGCACCTTGATTGTCCGTGAGCCACCCAAGCGTTCGAACGCGCCCTTCTGGAGCACGCGCAAAAGTTTCGGCTGCAATTCAAGCGGCAGTTCGCCGATTTCGTCGAGGAAAATGGTCGAACCGTCGGCAATCTCGAAGCGGCCCGCTTGCCGCGCGATCGCGCCGGTAAAGGCTCCCCTTTCGCGGCCGAACAATTCGAATTCGATCAAGGTCGCGGGAAGGGCCGCGCAGTTGACCTTGACCATCGGGCGGACCTTCCGGGTACTTGCATCGTGGATGGCTTGTGCCAAAACTTCCTTGCCGCTGCCGGTTTCACCGAGCAAGAGAACCGCAGTATTGGTTTGCGCGACTTGGCCAATTTCCTCGATCACGGTCTTGAAGCGCGGTGAATGACTGGTAAGCCCGTGCGACAAGCTTACCTGTGCGGCCTGCCGCAGATAAGCATTCTCCAGCTCGAGGCGTTCTTTAAGGCCTCTGACCTCAGCCATCGCGGCTGCGAGCTTTTCGTCTGAGCGTTTACGTGCGAGTGCATCCGCAAATATCTTGCCTATCAGCCTGATCCGGGGCGATCAAATCGACCGGCCAAATTCGGGTTTCGCGGAAGGCTCCAAAGGCAATCATTCCGACAATGCGACCACTGATGCGAAACGGAATGCTTACTTGTGAACGAATGTTAACGCTCCGAACATAGGCGGCTTCGGCGACCGCCTCCGGCGGAAGATCATCAGGCAATGATTGAAGTATGACCATCTCGCCGGCAAGAAGCTTGCCGTGATACCATTTGAGTTGCGGCAGAAGTGTTCCAGGCGGCACCGGATCGACCCCCTCAACCGCGTTCGAACACAGAACGTTGAGCGAGCCATCTGCCATGAATTCGGCGAAGGTGCTTCGGTCGAATCCGAGAAACTCCCGGATCCGAAGGAGCGCACTTTGGGTCTCGACCTCAAACTCTTCGGCGGCAAGGTTCGCGAATTTCGACTGGCGACAACGCCGGCCGAACCGGAGACCCTTCGTGCAATGCTGATGGCGATCCGCCCGGCGGCCCACGGCATCAGGCCGAAGACCTGGTCGAACACGGTGAGCAGCTTCCGCGCGGCGCTGGAACTCGCCGGCGTCATCGACCCGATGAACCGGGGCGGAGCGGTGAAGCATCCCGTCTGGGGACCGCTGCTCCGGTCGATCGGCCAAGACCGCCGGCTCGCCGACGGGCTCGCCGCGTTCGCCAATTTCTGCGCGGCGAATGGAATCCCTCCCAGAACAGGTTGGTGACGATACCGTCTGGCGGTTCCAGGGCTGGCTCGAGAGCCGCACAATCTATCTCCGTGCCCATGATCTCGTTTGGCGCCCGTCTGGTAGCGCCCGCAGGGGACTGGGCGTGGCTGAAGGCCATCAAGGGTCGTCTCGCCGCCCGCGCCGTGCCGAGAGACCGCTTTGACCGCCTGGTCCCCAGCGCCCAGACCCTCAACCTCGGCATCGAGCTGATGGACCAGGCGCTTCAGATGCCGACCGCGGTGTCCAAGCGGGCCGCGATCCAGTATCGCGACGGGCTTATGCTGTCGATCTTGAGTCTCTGGCCCATCCGGCGCCGCAGCCTCGCCGCCCTGACCGTCAGTCGACACATCGAGTTCGACAAGTTCGGCGTCAACATTCTCCTCTACCCAGCCGACACCAAGGGCAAGCGTGCCGAAACGTTCCGCGTTCCGCCGCTGCTCGTCCCCTACGTCAGGCGCTATCTCGACGACATCCGCCCTCGCCTGCTCGGCCGCGGCGATCATGACGGCTTCTGGGCCTCAAACAAAAATTGCCCGCTGTCGGGCCAGCAAATGTACGCTATCGCCCGCGCCCGCCTCTTCGAGGGATTCGGCAAGGATATGTGCCTCCACGACTTCCGCCGCTCGGCCGCCACCTTCCTTGCCATGGACGCGCCTGAGAAGATCGAACTGATCCCCGGCGTGCTGCAGCACGCCTCGCCTCGCGTAAGCCACCAGCAATACAATCTCGCGCGCTCGACCGAAGCGAGTCGGCGCTTCGGTGACACCATCTCTTCCATGCGGACCGAGCTTCGTTCGCGGTCGAGAACCACAAGGACCTGAAACGATGCGCGCAGCGATTTACGCTCGATATTCGAGCGATCTTCAGCGGGAAGCGAGCGTCGAGGATCAAATTCGGCTTTGCCTGGAACGCGCCGCCCGCGAAGGCTGGAAAATCACCAAACAATATTCCGATCGGGGAAATTCGGGGGCTAGCCTCATTCGCCCCGCCATCCAGGCCCTCATGCAGGATGCGCAGCGCCACGAGTTCGATCTCGTCCTTACCGAGTCGCTCGACCGAATCTCTCGCGATCAGGAGGACATCGCCGGCCTTTACAAGCGTTTCCGGTTCGCCGGGGTGAAGATGGTCACGCTGTCCGAAGGCGAGATCAGTGAACTCCACATCGGCCTCAAAGGCACAATGGGTGCCCTCTATCTCAAGGACCTCGCGGACAAGACGCGCCGCGGCCTTCGCGGGCGTATCGAGGCAGGGCGATCTGGCGGCGGCAATTCGTACGGCTACGACGTCTCTGTCAGCGTGGGCGAGGCCGGTGAGATCGATCGCGGCGGCCGCACGATCAGCGAGACCGAAGCCAAGATCGTCTGCCAGATCTTCGAGGAATATGCCGCCGGGAAATCTCCGAGGGCGATTGCCTACGCGCTCAACAACACGGGTATTCCTGGCCCGTCCGGCAAGGCGTGGGGGCCGTCGACGATCAATGGCAACGCCACGCGCGGGACCGGCGTCCTCAACAACGAGCTTTATGTCGGGAAGTTGGTCTGGAACCGCCTCTCGTACATCAAGAATCCCGACACCGGTAAACGCGTTTCGCGTCTCAACGCGGCTGCAGACTGGATCATCAAGGACGTGCCGGAGCTGCGCATAGTCGAACAGGACTTGTGGGACCGGGTGAAGGCACGGCAGAAGGGCCTGCGGAAGGAACACACATTTTGGCAGAAACAGCGTCCGCGGATGCTGCTCTCTTATTTGCTCAAATGCGGGTGTTGCGGCGGAGGATTCAGCAAGGTCTCCCAAGACCGCTACGGCTGCTCCACGGCGCGCAATAAGAACACATGCGAAAATCGCCTGACCGTCCGCCAGGACGACTTGGAAGGGCTGGTGATCGGCGCCCTGCAATCGCGTTTGATGGACCCCGCGCTGCTCGCGGAATTCTGTGCTGAGTACACGAGCTACCTGAATTGTCTGCGTGGCGAAAAGAACGCGTCGCTTGACGCCGCAAAATCCGAGCTGAAGAAGCTCGCGCGCAATCGCGAGAGCTTGATCCAGGCGATCAAGGACGGGGTTCCCGCCATCGAGGTCAAAGACGACCTCGCCCGCATTGCGGCCAGGCGGGAAGTACTTGAATCGCTCGTCGCCGACACAAAGGAAGAGCCGGTCCTTTTGCATCCCATTATGGCGGACCACTACCACCGGCAGGTCGCCAACCTCGCCGAGACCCTGAATGCCGAGGAGAATCGCGCCGAGGCAGCCGACCTTCTGCGTTCGCTCATCGACCGGATCGCCCTGACCCCCAACCCAGAGGGCCGGCTTACCATCGACCTTTATGGCGACCTTGCGGGGATTCTCGGCCTTGCCACAAACAAAGGCGGGCCGCTCAAAGAGAGCGACCCGTCTGTTCAGCAGGTTAAGGTGGTTGCGGGGACCCGAAACCACCGAGACTTCTGCATCGCTGTACCGGTCTAGACAAGGCCGCGAGGACGACAACGAATGCCGGCTCACACGTATGTTAATGGGTTAGGTTGGCTGCGGGGACCTAAACAGAGGCTTCGGTATTGCTGCACCAGCCTAGTGGCCGCCCCCAAGTACCAGCGTTGTGAACGGCAGGAGCACGGCCTGAAGGCGCAGCAGCATGGCGTGGACGAGCCCGACGGTGTCGACCACGTGTAGGCCGATCCGCGTCACCTCGCTCAAGTCCTCGGTTGCCAGGCGCTCCTCGTTGCTGGTGTAAGCGTTGGCGACGCAGTTGCTGCCGGGTGGAATGCCGTCGAGCTGGCCAGGGTAAAGCGCTTCCATATAGGCGGTGATCGTGCCGCCCTGCTGCACCTGCTGCAGGTCGACGAGCTGGTCGGTCCCCCGGATCTGGCCGGCGGCGATGACGTCCTGGACTTGCGTCACCACGACGGGGATGATCGTCCATGGCTTCGCCGAACAGGCGACCTCGCCGATCATGCCTTCGACGATGACGTCCGTCTCGATCTGATCGAAGCCGGCGACAAGGGTGATCTGTCCCCTGTTCGGTACCAGGATCCCGGCCGGCCGCAGCAATGGATTGACCACGTCGCCCGGACGCAGGACGAACTGCTGCACCGTCCCGTCGATGCTCGCCCGGACCACCTGCTTGTCGAGGTCGACCTGCGCCTGCTTGACCGCGGCTTCGGCGCTCGCCTTCTGGGCGGGAAGGAGGCTGGAAATCCGTTCCTGGAGCGTTTCCTTGTTGGCAATGGCCGCGTCAACGGCGCCCTTCCGACCGTCGGCGGCGACCTGCAGCTTCTCGATCTCGCGCTCCGCGACGGTGTTCGAATTCCGCTGCAACAGTTCGGTCTTGGTTGCGAGTTCGTCGAGGGCCTGCTTGTAGGCGCCCTCGGCCTGGGTGATGAGCCCGTCCGCCGCCGCGAGCTCGGTCTTTGCCACCGCCAGTCCGGCGTCCACTTCATCGACCCGACGACGCGCCGACTCGAGCGCGGCGTCCTGCTGAGCGCTGTCGAGCTTGAACAAGGGCTGGCCGGCTTTCACGTCGTCGTTCAGCTTGACGTAGACCTCCGCCACCCGACCGCTGTTCTCCGGCAGGATGCTGACCGTGCGGAAGAGCGCCGAGACATAGTGCGACGCCGGGTGGAAAAAGAAGATCATGGTGATCAGGGAGATCGTCAGAACCAGGCAGCTGGTGATTCCCCAGCGCAGTTCGTAAAAGACCGTGTAGAGATTGATCTCGTGCCCGATCCGCTTGCCCTGGGCATAGCGCCGGTAAAGGTAGTCCGGCAGGATCGTCAGAATCGAACAGAAGAGAAGCTCGAACATCGCTCAGGCCTCGTTTTCCGGCTTGCCCCCGGCGGACGGCTGCGCGGTCACGAGGAGGGTCTCCTTCGCCCCAGGAGGTATCAATGCCGGCTCCGGGCTCGCTGGTGCGCGCTCCCTCCCGGACAATCTCTCGAGCGATTCCGCGATCGAGTTGATGGGCGTCGAGAAGTCGGGCAGCGTAATCAACGCGAGCAGAAGGCCCGCGATCCAGAAAACGTGGTTGTGGGTGAACAGCGCGAGGAGAGCCAGAACCGCCACAATCTGCATCTGCGCGTGGTTGGTCCGGTGCGCCATGTGCTCCGGCAGGGCATGGAGCTTGAAATAGAAGTTGCCAAGGATCACGATGATGGCGAGCAGGAATATCCCCATCACCCACAGGAGGTAGTCCGTCTGCCCCGGTGCTGTTATGAAAAACGGTAGGTGCAGGTGGTGTGCCGCTGCTGGATTTGGCGCTACCGTCATCGTGATTGCCTCCGACCTTCTGGAAGACGTGATCAGCGGGCCCGATTCCCGGACTAGGCGAGATCATACGCCCCCCGGCGGGCCAGCGCACGTACGCCGCAACAAACAAGGTCGCGGCCCTTATGGCCTCATCTGAGAAGTCTCTGGACGTTTGCTTATTGCCTCATCTTTCGAGAACGGGCTCCTCGATATCTCGACGTGATCAGTTGCCACGGCTCCTCCTTGACCGGCAGCAGAATGACCGCCCAACCCTTGCGTATCGGGGACACGGGCAAGGCGCGCTTCCTCCGGGAATATGAAATGTCTGTCGATCTCCCGATCGAGCAGGCTGGCCTCCTGGAGCACACGCCCGTGACGATGCTCAGGCAAAGTCCTCAGCAGATCGTCAAGCATCGCACGCAACCGGCGGACGATCTGCAGATTGTTCGACCCGCAGGCACGAATTTCACTGAAGGTGAGGCTCACGAAATCCTCCCAATTTGGCGTTCGGAAGATCACTCGCGGCCGCCCCGATCGGTCCAGGATTTCGTCGCCCCGAAGATGACGCTTCCCGGTCAGGCGAAGCATGCGATGTAACTGATCGATCGCCAGAACGGCAGTGGTGGGGTCGTTGATTGCCGGCGACAAGGCCTTAAGAGCGATGTCAATGATGACGCGGAAGGCAAAGGTCGGATCCTGCTCCATCGTTCGTTCGGATCCGAAGTCCACTGCCGCTCGCAAGACGCTTCCGTCCACGGGACGAACACCGAAGACATTGTAGAGCGGCTCGTCGGTGGTAACGAAATCGCCGACCTGCGGCACAAACTCGATCACGCAGTCTGCTTTCTCCGCTTGCGCAACGACGGCCTTCGTCTCGACCGACAGAACGATTCCCGAAGCCCCCCGGTGCGTTATCACCGTGTTGGGTCCACTCGTGAGGAGTACTCCGTCGCTCCGTGCCACATCGGGCCCGCGGCTAAGTTCTGGATACACCCTCCCGACGATGGCGAGTCCATTGTCGCCCACCATCTTCAGGATGCTCACCGGCCGCAGCATTCGCGCGGCATAGTCGATCAGAAGAAAGAATGAGGCAAAACACGCGACCGCCAGCAAGGCTACCGAGAAAGCAACAAGTTGGTGGACCGTTTCGCCTATTCTGTTCAGCGCGCTCAAGGAAAACATCAACGTGAATGCAAAAAGGGCAACGGTGAATTTGGGCATATTGGCCCGGAGGAGTGTGACCGCAATAATCCGCGGCGTCATCTGCCCGCTCGCTATTTGAATTGCCACGAGAAGCCAGCCAAAGGTGAAGACGACAAAAGACAGCGTCGCCGAAACCACAGCCTGATACATCGCCTGGGCGCCGGAAAGTGTGATGCCCAAGGCGTCCCACCCGAGCGTGTCGTCGAGGGAATGCAAAATGCGCGACATCAAAAAGGCCAGCGGGATCGCGATCAGTGGCACAACCCACAGAGAGGCGTTCACATAGGCCCAGAGGCGGCCCGATCGGCGTGAGAAGTCCACGTTAGTCTAAGCCTAACCGAACTGAATGCGTCGAGCTGCCGACCGACTTTGACGTCGGCCCGAGGCTAAGCATTGCGACGGCGCGGCGCGCTCCTCTTCCTCCCAGAGATCCTAGACACCGCCGCTGCCAGCATCTCAGGCGTTATCATCCGCTGCGCGGACATCGCGCCACCGTGCGCGGCGGCTACCTGCTTCAATCGCCGCTCCCAGGTGTTCTCGAAGAGAATTATGATAGCCGAGTGATCGCGCGGGAGCTTTTTCCCGATCCGCTTGATGTCGGCCGCGGCAAGCCCGAAATCGCCTTCGGCGGCGGCGTCGATGGCCGATTTCATCTTCGAACGCGTTGCTTGCGGACGACCGATGCTCCGGTTGGCGATTGCGGCGAGAACGGCGTTGGTCGCTGCCACGTCGCCCTCCTCGGTCACACGCCCGCCCTCCATCCCGGCGATCGCCCCATTCTTATCCTTTCTGAGGAGAATGAACGCATTCGGGCGCACGTGTCCTGAATCCCAGATGTCTCGGAGCCCACTCAGGAAATCGTAGGGCATGAAGGCTCCGGGAAACTGCATGACGACGAGATTAAGCGAGCCCAGGCTGGCAAGATCAAGCTCGCTGATCTCGGGGGGCGCCACCGCTGTTGCCTTTGCCGGCTTCCTACCGCGGACAAAGACGCCGACATGCATCAGCTTCGGCTGTTTGGCCAGGTCGCCGCCCATCGCCTGGTGCCAGTGCGCCTCGAAGAGCTTGCGCGGCATGAAAGCCTTGCTCATGAGCACGTAAGGGTCCTGGAAATAGACATAGTCCTTGTCGACCCCGAGGACGACGATGTAGTGGCCGCTATCCCATTCGTCCTCAACCGATCGGGTCCCCATGCCCTTCGCGCTCAGCCACACCTGGGCGAGCGCGATCATCGGATGTCCGGCAGAGGTGAACTTCTGCACGTCGTCGAGGGTCAGCCCCTCCCTGACCTCGGCCTTGAAGCCGAGGGCTTGTGCGCTGCGGGCGAGATCCTCGGGGAAGGTTCCGACCTCCGATGTCGTACCGGCAAGCCGGGCGATCTCGTCCTCGGCGATATCTTTCCCCCAATAGCGGAGCACGGCCTGAAGCGCGGACGGGCCGCAGGTGTACTCGGTGCTCTGGCGGGCTCTCGAGAGAAGGCGGAAATTGGTCACAGAAAATCCCTCCGAGGCGGACACCTCAAATCATGGGTCGATTTCTGAAGATCCGGCATCCGAAGGTGTTTCCCGGTTTGCGGAAGATCCGACTTGTATTCCTACGCCGAGACCTTCCGCCAGGGCAGCTATGCCGCTCGCGACGGCGAACGCACCTGGTCTTCCTCGGCGCCCTATTCCGGCAGGGCCGTTTGCTGGAAGAAAGAGACATCACTGCCGGCCGGTGGCCCAAACCACTCTACGAAGAAGTCCCTGAATCCGTCGGATTGATAGGTTCTACTCAGGGCCCCATCGACAAGCAACCGGAAGTCGTCGTCCCCGCGCTGCATCGCAAGTGCCAGCGGCTCGTATGTGAAATGGCGGGTGAGAACGATCAGGTCGCGCGATGACGCGCTCCGCTTGGAAGCGTCGAGCAGGATGGGCAGATCTCCGAAGAGCACATTGGTGCTGCCGTTGACGACGCGCTCGATTCCTGCCGCATAGCTCTCGACCGGCACGATCTCTGCCGACAGTTGGAACTTGTTCAGCCGGTCCTTTAGCCAGATTTCGCTGGTGGTCCCCGCAACAACCGAAAACTTCTTCTGTTCAAGGACCGTGCGGGCAGGAGACCCGCGCCAGATAGGATGAGGGGACGGGCTGCCTTGTTCGAGTATCTCGCGCAGCGCCGGCGACGCGTCGCTTCCGAGAACCGCACCGATTCCGCCGGGGAAGATCGGTATCGAGAAGTCGACATCCTTGCGTCGCGTCAGGGTTACGGAATCCGAACCACAGAGGAGATCAGCCGTTCCCTGTTTCACGGCCTGGAAGCGATCCTCAACCTTGATCGGTACCCACTCAACTGCCAGGTTCGGAAGTGCAAGTGCCGCCTTTACTTCATCGGCGACCTTCTGGCACAGCGCGACCGCATAACCGGCGGGCTTCCCTGCCTCGTCCTGATACGAAAACGGCCTTGCGTCGGTTTCGTAGCCGAGAACGATCTTGCCGGCTGTTTTCACACGATCCAACGTGCCAGCCGCGGCAGGCAGTACGGGGCACAGCATCGCGGCGAGGACCGCCATCCAGATCCGAGATGCCATCGGCTTCTTTGATCGAAGGGGTTGCATGGTCTAGGTCCTCCCGACAGCCGGCTTGGTTGTGCTTAGGTCACCCCCACCACTTGCCTTGGCGCTGCCCATGAAACGGGGGGCAAGGAAGCCCCAGATGATGAAGGCGATTCCGGTCACGAGCATACCGCCGAGCACGGCGTCCTTGCCCGAGGCGTAGAGTGCGTAGACGCTGTAGAGCATGGCGATCGTCACGATCGTAACGTTGAGACGGTATTTGCCCTCCGGAACTCCGGCCACTTTCATCATCACCATCAGGGCGGAGAGAGCGATAACGTAGGGAATCACGTTGGTGACGACTGCCAGATTGACGAGCGCAGAGAACTGCTCGCTCAAGGTCGGCGAAATCGTCATCAGGGCCAGCAGCGTTTGCACCACTCCCAGAACGATCATGCCGGTAACCGGCGCGCCCATCGCGTTAAGCCTGGAGAAGAACGCCGGGAACATCCGCTCGTCAGCCGCCGATTTCGCGGTCTGGGCGATCGTAAACTGCCAGCCGAGCAAGGAGCCCAGGCAGGCAAGCACCGCCAGGGCCATGACGATGGAGCCGATCGCCGGGTTGAACATCTTCGCAAACGCCAGGGCGAAGGGACCGGTTGATGCCGCTAGTTCAGCGTTTGGCACGATGCCCTGAATCACAGTTGTTGACAGGATATAAATGACGGCGGCACCCAAAGTGCCGAACATGCAGGCGAGAGGAACGTCCCTTTTCGGGTTCTCCACCGCTTCGGAATTCTGGGCTGCCGACTCCATGCCAAGGAAGGCCCACAGGGTCAGCGAAATGCTTGACCCCATGCCTTGCGCCAAGCTCAGTCCTTGCGGGTTCCAGGCTTGCACAAAAATCTCTCTGCTGAACCAGAACCAGCCGATGATCGAAAGCAGCCCGACAGGGAGGATGACCCCCCAGACGGTCACAGCACCAATGCGCCCTGTGATGCTCGGCCCGCCGAAGTTCGCGGCGGTCGTCAGCCACAGGAGAACGATCAGTCCAATGCACGTCATGACCGGCGTTGACGTCAGCCAGGGGAAGAACCCGGCGAGGTAGCCGACCGCCGAGATGCCGATCGCAACGTTGCCGATCGCGAGCGACAAAAAATACAGCAGGAACACGAGGAAGTAGCCCGGCTTGCCGTAGGCGTCCTCGGCATAGGCCGACATGCCGCCCGGACGCTGGTTGAAGAGACCCGCCTGGGCGAACCCATACGCAATCGCCATCGAGCCGAGCGCGGTGACTATCCACGACAGCAGCGAGATCGCACCAACCTGCGCCATGTTCGCCGGGAGCATGATGATGCCCGAGCCCATCATGTTCACCGCGACGATGAACGTGAGTTGGACCACGTTCATCTTCTTTGATTTGCCTTGTTCCGCCATAGTCGCCGCTCCCCTATTCCGCTCGCCGCTGCCACTCACGAACAATCAAGGCTTAGAAAGTGATGCTTCCGTACTGCCGGCCTAAAATTCGTAGTCTCCAGTGACGTCACGCTCGAAGCTACCGGTCACCTCGACGTCTGTGCCGTGATATGCTCGATCAGCCGCAACGTCTGCCGATTTTCTGCTTCAACGATCTCGGCAACCTCGAGCAGCTTGTGGAACGGAACAGCGACCCTTAGGGCCTTGATGTCGCGCGGGATCATGTGCTCCGCCCATCCTTGATGCAATCCACGAGGTAGCGTCGTCCGCCGCTTGTGGGCTCGAATCTGAGCCCGTGGATGTCGGTCTCGAAGCCGGGGAGTTTTCGATCGAAGTCACGGGCGTAGAGCACGTAGTCCTGGATGGACTTGGTCGCGGCAGTGATGCGCTCCCCTGGCATGATCAGAGGGATTCCGGGCGGGTAAGGAACGATCATCACTGCCAGGGTGCGCCCCATCAGATCATCGATCTCGACGCTCTCCACCTGGCCGTGCACGAATTTGTCGTAGGCTTCGGCCGGACGAATCGCCATCTCCGGCAGCACCGTGTACATCTCCCTCTGCGCCTTCGGCAAGTTGTCCTCGCGATAGACCTGATGCACCTGCTGGCAGAGGTCGCGAACACCCATCGTCCCGTAGATCTCAGGATGCGCCTCGACCAGATCCGGAAGCACGCGCTTGAGCGGCGCATTGGCGTCAAAAAGGTCCTTGAAGTTGAGGAGCTCGGTGATGAGGGTGCTCCACTTGCCCTTTGTGATCCCCATCGAGAACAGGACCAGGAAAGAGTAGAGCCCGGTCTTTTCGATTTCGATGCGCCGGGATGAGAGGAATTTCACCACGACCGCGGCCGGGATCCCGAGGTCCTGCATGCTGCCGTCGGGGGAAAGGCCCGGCGTGAGGATGGTGACCTTGATCGGATCGACCATCACGTGATTTTCGGCCAATCCTTCAAATCCGTGCCAGCGGTCGCCAGGCTTGAGGGCCCATGGTTTCCTGTCTTCCGCAGTAAGGACCCCATCGGGCTGCCAGACGTCGAACCACCAGGTATCTGGAAGCTGCCGCCTCATACCGTTCATGGCGCGGCGGAAGCTGAGCGCCTCGTCGATCGTCTCCTGAACCAGAGCGCGCCCGGCGGGCTGCTCCATCATCGCGGCGGCGACATCGCAAGATGCGATGATCCCGTATTGCGGCGACGTCGACGTATGCATCATGAAGGCTTCGTTGAAGCGGGTCATGTCGAGCCGACGTGTCTCGCCATGCTGTACGTGGATCATGGACGACTGCGAGAGCGCGGCCAGGAGCTTGTGCGTGGACTGCGTGGCGAAGGTGATCGCGTGCGGCGACCGAGCCGGTTTTGTAGAGGAAATGGCGTGGTAGCCGTCATAGAACTCGTGGAAGTTCCCATAGGCGAACCAGGCTTCGTCGAAGTGCAGCACCTCGACCGCATCGCCGAGGGACTTCTTGATCTCGTCGACGTTGTAGCAGAGCCCGTCATACGTCGAGTTGGTTACCACCATGAGTCGAACCTTGCCGCTCGTCTCCTTGGCGAACGGGCTCGCCGCGATCTTCCGGCGGATAGCCTCCGGTGTGAACTGGTCCTTGGAGATAGGCCCGATGATGCCCATGCCGTTGCGGGAGGGAGTCAGGTAGATCGGCGTCGCCCCGGTCATGATCAGGGAGTGCAGGATCGACTTGTGGCAGTTCCGGTCGCAGAGGACGAGGTCGCCGCGGCCCACCATCCCGTGCCAGACGATCTTGTTGGAGGTCGATGAACCGCCGACCACGAACAGCGTCTCATCCGTTCCGAAGATGCGAGCCGCATTGCGCTCGCCCTCGGCGATCGGTCCGGTGTGATCGAGCAACGAGCCGAGCTGGCCGACAGAAACGGATATGTCCGATCGGACCGTGTTCTCGCCAAAGAATTCGTAGAAAAGCTGACCTACCGGGCTCTTTCGGAATGCGACACCGCCACCATGGCCGGGCGTGTGCCACGAGTAGCTGGCCTGCAGCGTGTAATCCATGAGCGCCTTGAACATCGGCGGCGGAAGGCGGTCGAGGTACCGCTCGGCTGCACGCGCTATCGCCCGCGCCATGAACTCTGCCGAATCCTCGAACAAGCGCATGAAGGCGTTGGCGTGCCTCAGAACGCTTGCCGGGACCATCTCCGCCGTCGTGTAGTCGCCGAAGAGGAAGATGGGGAGGTTCTGGTTCTTGTTGCGTTTTGCGGCGAGCACCTCTTCCAGGACCTGCCACCGCGTCGCGCTGTCTTCCATTCCGTCGACGGAGATCAGCCAGCAAGACTCGCTGTTGAAGACGTGGACCAGCTGAAGCGCGTCTTTGTAGCTGACGCCGGCGACCACACGAAATCCTTCCTTCTCGATCGCGGCCGCAAGCTGTCTCATGCCGAGCCCAGCGGCGTGTTTTCCCTCATAGTCCTCGTCGATGATGGCGATCGGGAATGCTTGAACGAACTTCATCGGTTCCTCCCAAATGGACAGGCCCTAGCCGGTCAGCAGCCAGGACAACGCGGCATCGGAATCGTCAAATCCGAATATTCTGATCTTTGTCGTTACGAACGGGCTCGCCAGTTTCGGTACTGTTCGGAGGACTACACCGTCGGACACAATCGCCACCCGATCGATGGACTTCATTTGATCCTTTATGAAACGGATGTGCGAAACGAATGCCCCGAAATCTGACCATCCAGGGAACCGCTTCGCATGGATTAGTAGGCCGCGGAGCTTCTTATTGTCGCTAATCATTGCGCCCAATTTGTCCTTGAGGCTCGCGATATCCCTTGTGTTTAGCGCACCGTTCGGGGAGACGACAATGATGCCTTCGTCAAGACGGGTGTCAATCTTCAGCACACCTGGCCCCCGAACTAACCGAAGATCACACTCCGTATGAGAGATGTTTTCCAAGAAGTAAAGTCAGACATTTCCGTCAGCCTACTCTGCTAGCGCCATGATCGCCATACCTCGCTATGGCCATCGCGCCTTCGGCGTGCCGCTAATCGGCTGCGATGCCACTGGAGTGGAGCTTCCAGACAGCCGACCGGTTCGGCTTCCGGTCGATTTCGCCAATTTGTCTGCCGCTAAGCTGTTCAGGATCTCGGCAAGCAGCCATGTCTTTTGAAGTCCGGCAAATTTTCGCGGATGACCGTCGCGCAGCATCTGCTTGTCGAGCGATCAGCCAGGCCATGATAAGAGCCGAGCGAATTATTCCCTGATCAGTGCCCCGCGGATTCCGTTTGAAACGCTTTTTGATGTTGAGCAAAGTCTCCTTCCCGCTGAGTACTCAGGTGGAGCAAGCCGAGCCAGGCCGCACAAATCGCGAACTCGGCTGAACTTCTTGCCATCGTCCACATCTGCCACGATAGTCGTCGCCGCCAATGGTCTTGCGCGGCGATCACCTCGATCTCGTAAGGGATTGTCCCAAGTCGACAGGCAGGTCGCCCATGTGCCGGCGCATTTTTGGTATGACAGCGTCTCCTCCCGCAATGGGCTCGCCGGTGGCATATCCATGAAAGGCTTCGTCTCGGCGTTGCTCGTAAGCTTGGCCGTCGTCGCAAGTCCGGTCGCGGCCGACGAACGGCCGAAGGGTGAGGCGTCACAGACCGATACGGCGCTGATTGAGGGCGCCGGATTTGCCCTGGGCGACGTCGGCTATCTGGTGGTCGACCTCGGGGATCAGCGGGTGTTGACAGAGCACAATCCGGACCGGCCGTTCATCCCCGCGTCGGTGGCGAAGATCTCGGCAATTGCCGCAGCGCTGGAAATCCTCGGGGGAAACCACCGCTTCACCACGACTGTTCAGGCCGAGGGCGACGTCAGCCAAGGCGTTCTAGCGGGCTCGCTGACGCTTCGCGGGGGCGGCGACCCCTTTCTCACCGGCGACGATCTCCAGGTGATGGCGAAGGAGTTGGCTGCAAGGGGAATCAAGAAGGTCGACGGCAGATTTCTTTACGACGCCACCGCGCTGATCGAGGTGCCGCAAATCAATGCTCTGCAGCCAGAGGCGGCCGACTACAACACGGGTGTCAGTGCACTCTCCGTCAACTTCAACCGGGTGCGCCTTAACTGGCTGACGACGGGCACCAACCCTCCGGCTGCGGCAGCCGCAGTCAGTGAGAATGTGACGCTGCCGCTGGATTCTATCAGCTTCGCATTCGCAGAAGAGAACCCGCCCGGACCTTATATCCGTGCCGGCACGTCAGCCGAGGATCGCTGGCTGCTATCGCCGAAGCTGGCGGCACACGGAGAGGATTGGTTGCCAGTCGGCAATCCGTCACTGATGACAGCGGAAGTATTCCGCGCGCTCGCGACCGCCGAAGGGGTGGACCTGCCGAACCCGACGCCGGGGGTGACCCCCGAAGGGGCGCGCGAGCTGGTACGACATGAAAGCATCCCTCTGGCCGATATTGCTCGCCAAGTGCTGGGTTACTCCAACAACTTGTCCGCGGAGTTGATCGGCCTTGCCGCGAGCCGAGCCCTGACCGGTCGTAAACTCTCCCTGGAGGATTCGGCCACGGCTCTGACCGCGTGGTGGCAGTTGCGTCGGCCGGATGTCGACTGGACGGGATTCTTTCTCGAAAACCATTCCGGCCTGTCGTCAAAATCGCGCGCGACACCGCGCCAGATTGTCATCATGCTTGAGGCCGCCGCCTCGCTTGCCGGTGTGGACTTCCACGACCTGCTGCGAAACATCGGCTGGAAGGGCGTGAAAGGGTCGGCGCGCGTGAAGACCGGCACGATATCCTACGGGCGTGGGCTGGCCGGTTACATTGACACTGCCGCCGGCAACAGACTGGCCTTCGCCGTCTTTTTCAACGATGCCGAGAAGCGCGCGGCGCTTGATGCGGCCTTCGACCCGCGCGTCTTGGCCATCGACCCTCAGTCCCGCCAGTGGCGCGATCGCGCCCTCAAGCTGGAAGAGAAGCTGACGACAGGCTGGGCCGAGCGGTTCTAGAAACCCCCGGGACGGCCCATCGGGGACGAAGAAGACCGCGCGAATTGCTCCCGCGTTGTCTTCGGCCGGAGCGTGATACCAAGCAGCCGACGAAGCCGATCTATCTCACCCCCAACGTGTCGGTACGGCCATGTCTGACGATCCTCCCGGGGCATGTTCGAGGCTCGCCGTGTTTATTGCCAAGCACCGCTCCCAGATTTCTCGACGGACCTCATTCGCCGCTTGGTCGGCCAGTCTGTCGACGCGACAGGAGTCATTGGCGACGACATTTCAGAGCCGCGGTACCAGCGGGAGACTATTCGGAATGGAGGCCGGACCGCCTCCGCTGCCAAACAAAAACAGGAATGCCCAGCAACAGGAGGACCAATCCATAGAGCACCGGCTCTGCACCGCAGCCGTAGAGCGTGAACATGGCAAACACAAACGCGATGAGTTCGACCACCGTTACACGCGGAATGCGCGCCCCATGGCTAACACGGGCAGATACGAGGCTTCCCGCTAAGGAGCAGAAGGCGTAGGGAACGACAGCAGCCATCGTGCTGAGGCCAACGATCAATTTGTAGATTGACGAAAAGCCTCCGGACCCCACCGCTTGAACGAGCACGAGAGCCGTTGCGAACAGCGCAGAGATAACAATCCCGATTGCTGGGACATTTCGCGCGGATAGCCTGCTGAAAATTGGGGGAAATAACCCGTCGCGAGCGGCGGCCATGGGCACTTGGCCCATCAGCAATGTCCACCCGTTGAGGGCACCGATCGACGAGAGCAATACGGCGGCAGAGATCGCAATCTCGCCCCAACGGCCCCACATGATTCTCGCCGCGTCAGAAAAAGGGGCGATCGAGTGCACGAGTTCTTCTCGTGGGACTAGCCCCATAACGGCGATAGTCCCAAAGATGTAGAGGGCCGCAGCTATTGTGATGCCGATGACGGTCGACCGGGCGATGGTGCGTTCCGGGTCGCGCACATCACCTGCCGGGACCGTTGCCGACTCCAAGCCGAGATACGCGAACATGGTCAGCGGAGCGAGAGCGGCGCTCGCTTCGACTAGTGGTAGGCCGCTTGGGTTGAAGTCCTTGAAATGCGAAGGGTCGAGATAGAACAAGCCAAAAATTGCGACGGCGCCGAGTGGTAGCAACTTCACATAAGTCGTCACCTCAGAAAATATCCCGGCCGCGCTCACACCACGCAAGTTGACGAGCACCACAGTCCAGATAGCGCCAAGAGTCAGGATCACGGCGGTAGCTCGACCGGACAGGACCGGGAACAGGTCAATCACCACGCCGGCAAAGGAGACGAGCTATGACCGGCAGCGAGGCCCAGATGGAGATCCAGTATCCCCAGGCGATGAGAAAGCCGGCGAAATCACCATAGGCTAGTCGGGTGTACGCATAGGGACCGCCGGTGGCCGGCGCAAGTCGAGCGAGCTTAGCGAATGTCAAACCGAGGCAGATCGCGCCGGCCCCCATCACTACCCAGATGACGATTGCGAGATTGCCAAAGGGGGCGACTGCGGCCGGGGAGAGGTAAAAGCCCGACCCCACCATGTTCCCCACGACAATGGCCGTGCATGCCGCAAGTCCCAGGCTTTTGCCATTCTTCGCCAGCGACATCTGTCCCTCCCCGATTCACCTCGATCGGCAGCGCTGATCGCCTCACGCTCAAGGCCGGCAAGGCGCGGCCAACCAAGCAAGATCGGCGAATGCTAGCACGAGGAGGGTGGTACGAGCCGAAGACTCGGGCGTCAGCCGACGAACGGCCTCACTCGTCCTCGATCGACGGCAACGTGGCGCAGTGGGACCAGCCTACAAGTCGAGACGCCCTTTGCAGCGAGTCCGACGACTTAGTGAAAGGGCAATATCCGCTACCGACCCATGCCGCTGAGGGCCTGGAAAGCTGAAGCTGAGGTATCGAATGACACCGACGCAACAACGCGGGCATCACACGAGTTCGCGCGCGTGTTCTGGGCCGCGCACGCACTGCGCGACAGGTTGGTGTCCCAATAACGCAGATCGAAGGTCAGATCTTTCCAGACATAGGAGAGGCCGAGGTTCCAAGTCCAATAGCTCGAGCCGTAGCTCTGCTCGAACTCCTGGTAGCCGACCTGACCCGAAATGCTGAAATTTGCGGGCAAAGAAATCTTGGTCTCGGCGAGCCCATACACCGCCGAAGTACCGGTCTGAACATAGTCTGGGGAAACCCACAGTTGGCCGCCAACCGTCAGCCAGTCGTTGACCGTGTAGTCAGTCTGAGCATAGAGGTCCGTGTAGGACGTGCCGGTATCGGTAGCGTAGTAGTAATAGACGGCGCCGAAATCGAACGCCCATTTGCCCCATTCCGGACGCCATCCCGCGGAGAAGTCGATCTCGGTGTCGGGGAATCCGTAGTCGACGTTGGAGGCCCAAACACCGGCGTAGAACTTTCCATAGTCCGCTTCGACATAGCCCTGTATCGCGGGACCGCCGTCTGTCTGGGTTGTGCCGCGGGACATGTAGTCGCTGGTCAGCTTGGCGCCGAATGCGACATCGAACATCGGATTTGCCGGCGGGGCGCCGGCGTGTGCCAGCGTGCCGCTGACAAGGACAATCCCGAGCCCCGAGCACGCCAAACGAATCCCAAGCATTGACGCACCCCCGATTCCGCTTGCCAGATTCTAGGCCCAATCGATCTGACGCTCATAGGACCAAAAAAGCGAATTCCACCTTCTGTGACCAGATTGCGACACTCTCGCCCCCGAACGGAACTCATGCTCGATCGCTGACCGCCCGGCGAAGGTCCGCCGATGATCCTCGACGCGTGGAGAAGTGCTCAATGAATTGCAGGGTCCAAACTCGCCGCATTTGACATCCATCTAGGAGCAGCATATCGGCTTCTAGCAAGACACGGCGAGGATTTTCCGGGGGGAGAAGTTTGATGATTTTCCAATCCAAGATTTTCTCCATCATCGTCTGCGCGGCATTCGCGCTCTGGTCGACTCCGGTGGTCTTTGTGCCTCGCACGGCCATGGCGGCCGAGACGCCGGCGCCGGTCGCCAAGCCTGTGGAGACGGCCTCAGCGGCGGCGCAGCCTGCGCAGGATGATGCGGCAGCGGCTCCGTTGACCGACGATGAGATGCAGATTCTCGTGGCGCGGATTGCACTTTACCCCGACGAGATCGTCTCGCTGATCATCTCCGCCTCGCTCTACCCGGTGCAGATCGTGCAGGCATCGCGCTTCCTCGAGGATCTGAAAAAGAACAAGGACCTCAAGCCGAATGAGAAGTGGGATGGCAGCATCATTTCGCTGCTGAACTATCCCGACCTCGTCAAGATGATGAGCGAGGATCTCGACTGGACGCAGACGCTTGGCGATGTCGCCATCGGCCAGCAGCAGGACATGCTGATGGCGATCCAGCAGTTGCGCGACGAATCCGTGACATCGGGGGTTCTCGCCTCGAACGACAACGTGATTGTCGAGCAGGAGGACGACAACGTCGTCATCCGGTCATCCAATCCTGAGGTGGTCTATATCCCGACCTACGAACCGCAGATGCTCTACGACCCGACCTATGTGATGCCGGCGCAGCCGCTCTACTATCCGGACCCCTACCCCTCTTATTACTATCCCGGCGCCGCCTTCTTCACCGGCCTGGTGACCGGCGCCGTCTGGGCCTCGGTCATCGACTGGAACAACTGGGGAACCTGGGGCGGCAACACCAACGTCAAGGTCAATTTCAACGGCGACCGGGTCAACATCGACTACGGCGGTATCGGCAACGGTAACCGGATCAACACCGGAGACGTTCGCAACAATCTCGGCGACCGCAACCTCGGCAACATCGACAGGTCGAAGATCGACGTCAGGAACGGCAAGTTCGACAAGGCGGCGCTGAAGAACGATCTCGAGCGGAACAACGCCAACCGCATCTCGAACAAGGCGAAGGACAGCCCCGGCAAGCTCGGCAACGGCGCAACCACCAGACCCGCCACCAAGGATGTGCGCAGGAATGTGCAGGAGGGGCTGAAGACGCCGCAGGCGGGCAACAAGATGGCGAAGCCCGGCAGTGGGTCGGTGGGGCAAGGCGGAAAGCCGTCCTACAAACCGGTCAAGCCGACTGCCAAGCCGGCAAATCGCCCAGCCTCCGCTAAACCAAAGACGCCGAACTATGCGAACAAGGGCGGCGCCAAGGCGAAGGCCGGCGCCCGCCCCGACAATCGACCGAAATCGCCTTCGATCACCGGCGACTACGGCGGCGGCCGCAAGACCAAGGTTCAGTCCAACCGTGGCCGTTCAAGTAATGGCGGCGGATACGGTGGCGGTGGTGGAGGAGGACTGTCTCGCGGCGGTGGCGGCGGTCGTGGTGGTGGCGGCGGCGGTCGCGGCGGCGGCGGACGCGGCGGCGGCGGGCGGAGGTAAGAGCCATGAATCGCACTCTGTTAGCAATTGCCCTGACGGCAACGCTCCTCATTCCGGTGGTCGTCTTCCCGGCGCTAGCCGCAGACGACTACCAGCGCTTCATCGGTGCGCCGGCACCGACCTTCGACAGCGCCGATGCTCTCGTCGAGGCGTTCAAGGCACGCCTCGAGGCTGACGACGCGAAGGGCTTCGCTGCCCTGCTCGGTCTCGATCCCGCGGAGGTCGCTAAGCAGGACACCGCCGTGGCGAATTTCGAGCGGCTCCAGGATGCGGCGAGCGAAAAGATCGTCATCGAGGAGGATTCTCCCGACCGCGAGTTCATCCTTCTCGGCACAAAAGTCTGGCCGTTCCCCTTCCCCATGGTCATGAAGGACGGCAAGTGGGCCTTCGATACGGAGGCCGGCGTCGAAGAGGTGATCAATCGCCGGATCGGCGACAATGAACTCGAGACCATCAAGACCGTCCGAGCCATCGTCATCGCGCAGGAGGCGTACCGCGCCAACGACTGGGACAACGACGGCGTCCTCGAATATGCGCAGAAGCTGGTCAGCACGCCCGGCAAGTTCGACGGGCTCTACTGGCCTCCCGGCGCCGGGATTCCCGACAGCCCGGCGGGTCCGTACATCTCGCAAGCCCAGATCAAGGACAACAAGGAAGGCTATTTCGGCTACACGGCCCACATCCTGCCGGCTCAGGGCGCGAATATTTCTGGCGGCCGATACAGCTACGTCACCAACGGCAATATGGTCGGTGGCTTCGGGCTGGTCGCGTGGCCGGTCACCTACGGACAAACCGGCGTGATGACCTTCGCCGTCAACCAGTACGGCACCGTCTATCAGAAGGACCTCGGCGAGAACACGGCGGCCATCGCCGCCAAGATTTCCGAATTCAATCCCGACAACACCTGGTCGATCGTGACCGACGCGACCGATTGAGCGGGACCTCAAGGTTCTGGCGCATCTTTCCGAGGTGGGCCGGCCCAACGAACCGGCGTGGCGGGATTGCTGAAGGCCGGCGGAACGTTATCGGCCCGACCGCTCCGCCCATCCTGGTTCGCAGTCCGCCGCTGATCCGTGCTTTGAAACTGAGGCTGAGCAAGCAGCGCAAGGGACTGTTCGCCAAATGGTCATTGAAAAAGACAAGGGAATTTCGAACGTGGTCCGCATCAGTGGGGATCGCGCAGGACCGCGCGTCGTTTTCTTCTCCGGCGTGCACGGTGACGAGGTAAGCGGAGTCCACGCACTCGAAAAACTCTTCTTTGACTTTTTCGTGGGGACCAGAGAGCTGCAACAAGGCTCGCTCACCCTGGTCAGGGGCAACGAGCAGGCGCTTGCCGTCGAACGCCGATACGTGAAGCACAATTTGAATCGCCTGTTTCGGGAGAGCTACGGCCCCGAAATCGACAGGTCCTCGTACGAATTCAAGCGCGCGCAGGAACTGAAGACGATTCTCGAAGATTGCGACTATTTCTTCGATCTGCATTCTGCGCCGCTGGCCGAGGATCCGTTCATCGTCGCCGAGCGCGGCGCTGTCGACTTCTTCGCAAAGCTCGGCATCCCCCGGATCATGACGGGCTGGAGCAAATTTTCGGCCGGGGCAATCGGAGGCGACGCCGAAAACTACGCCAACGCCCACGGAGCAAAATCAGCGACGCTCGAATCCGGTAGTCACTTCGAGAAGCGCTCAAACGATATCGCGTACCAATCGGTGGTGTCGGTTCTGTCGTTGCTGGGTATGATCGCCGCGCCCAAGATCCCGGCGGTTGGTCCCCTCGAGATCGTGGACGTTTACGCCGTCATCCTGAAAGAGTTCGCAGATTTCCGCTATTCCGGGAACGCCACCAATTTCCAGATCATCCGCAAAGGTCAATCGTTTGCGTCTCAGAACGGTAAGCCATTGACGGTCACGGAAGACACCTACCTGCTTATCCCGATGAAGCCCGAACAGACACGGATCGGCGAGGAAGTCTGTTACCTCGGCCGCAAGGTCGAGGCACCCGGATAGACCGCTCCGACAACCGATTGGCGTCTGGAAGCCGAGGCACTTTCGCGGTGTCGAGTTGAGCATCCAGACGATGTCGTCGATGTCGGTGTCGTCGTAATCGGTCAGCCTGGTCTTACGCGGCAGGTCTCGTCGTATTCGGCCGTTGGCGTTCTCGATTCCGCCACGCTGCCATGGGCTGTGCGGGTCGCAGAAGAAGGCTCGAAGGCCGATAGCCTCTTCAACCCGCTGATGCCGGGCGAACTCCCCGCCATTGTCGTAGGTGATGGTCCGGACCGCGGTCTGACGGCAACGCGGCGAGTTGATCGATGATGGCATCTGCGGTGTCCGTCGCATCCTTGCTGTGCAGGCGGCCGGCCAGGGTGAGCCGCGAGCATCTTTCCTGAAGGGTGAGAAGGATGTCCTTCTGGCGACGGAAGTGCATGAGGTCTCCCTCCCAATGCCCAAAGGCGCTGCGGGCAGTCGACCTCGGCGGGCCGCTGATCAATGGAAACTCGGTTCGGGATCGATGGTTCTCGCCGCCCATTTCGTCGCCTGCGGCCTCGCTTTGCCTTGCGCTGTGCGAGATAGCGCGGCAGGCCAGCAAGCCGGCCGGCAGGGCTGTAGACGTATCCGATAGATGGACTTAGCGCTGACGCTGTCGTTCATAGCATCCAGCTCCATCCGCCCGGCGATCTCTTCCGGCGACCATCCCATGGCAAGGCGGTCGCCGACATAATCGCGAAGGCGGGTGGAGCGCTGGATCTTCGAGCCGCGCAGTTTGCGCACCCAGGCCATCCGATCGGCGCTGTCAGGTCGATATTCATCGACGCAGCGGTTGCGGGCGATCTCCCGGTAGATCGTCCCGCGATGCCGACCCAGCCGGCGGGCGATCTCACCAGGTTTCAAGACCCATCTCCATCAGGCCGCGCAACCGGCATCGCTCTCCAGTGTGAAGTGATTGTAGTCTCGTTCCCATGGCGACCCCGGATATAGCCGGGTGTCGCACTTGGAATGAGAATTTAGCGGTGACCTGTCACGTCTCAGACACTCCCCACCGCCTCAGAGGTGCGTGCAGCTCCATGTCTTCCTGCTCGGGCACGGCACCAGGGCAGAGTCGCGCAGGCCGCCCCCGCTGCCGCAGAGGGGACGCGGAAAGAGCGATTTTCTTGGTCTGGCACCCCCCCCCGCGTGGGCGGAGCGCCACGCGACTAACTCGGACTAGCCCGGCCGGCACAGCGAACCTTTTTCTTGCATCGGCTGAAGGGCATGCATCCCGATGGCGATGCCTCGAGCACGGGGTCAGCAACGCGACCTTCTACCAATGGAAGGGCAAGTAGGGCGGCCTCGACGTAAGCGATGCGTGGCGGCTGAGGGCACTCGAGGACGAGAACGCAAAGCTGAAGAAGCTGCTCGCGCAGGCGATTCTCGACAACCCGATCTGCTTGTTGCTGATCCGTCCGGTCGGCCCCACGTAAACTAAACTACGACTGGCCGCTGGTGCATCGGTGAAGTGCCGTGCGGCGTAGTGGTTGCGGTCGCCCAAGGATTGGCTTCCTCGCGCGGTCGGCCGTAGTCGGTCGGAAGAGTCCCTATCGGCTCTCTCGAGCGCCCTGGTTGCGCTCCCTAGCGCCAAAACCATCGATTTGTGCCATCATGGCGACGGCCGGTCGTACCACCCCGATTCCCCGGATCGGCCAGGGCCGATCGGACCAGGCTTCGGACGAAGCGGCCCGGTCGGCCTTTAAGCCTTGGGCGCGCCTGCATCCACGTCGGTGGATCGACGCCGAGCCGAAGCTCAAACCCATTTGAGAGGAACCTAGATGTCTATCCTTCGAAAGATCGCAGTGGCGGGATCAGTCATCGGCCTAACCTTCGGCACGGTTGCTGCGGCACAGGCCAGCACTTCTACGACCCACAATCTCAATCTGCGGACAGGCCCTAGCATGCACTATCACGTTCGGGCCGTAATCCCTGCCGGGTCCCACATCGACATCCATTCCTGCGGTTCGGTGTGGTGCGTGGTGTATTGGGCGGGGCAACAGGGCTACGTCGACGGTCACTACCTCGTTACCCACGTCACTCACACGGTGCCTGCGCTCAGCCACGTCCACTACTAAAACAATTTGGGCCGACCAAACTCCGCGAGCTCAGAGTTGACTGGATATGGGCACCAAACCCAGGGCGGTCGGCCCATCATTCCTTCCCCTCAAGCGCCCGGACGACTGGCTGATGCCCATGCAGCCGCGGCCGACGGCCGAGACTTCGAGTCCGCTGATTCCGTTTGCGCGCTTCTTCATGATGAGGGACCTTTCGGGTCAGTGTTTTGGAGCGAGATCGCCGTACCAGTAGAAGGCGGTTACGCTGACCGATGCCGGAGAACGGCTTCTATCCGGCGTCGGACATCATCTGGAGGGTATCGACGTTGTACTCGCGGCCTTGACCGCGCTGCGCGACAAGCCGTCGGGTACGTTGCGCATCAATTCGGGAAAGCACGCGGTGCGTAGCGTGCTGTGGCCGAAGCTCAATGGCTTCCTCAAAGCCTATCCCGACATCAAGTTCGAGGTACATCAGGACAACGGGTACGTCGACATCGTGGCCGGGCGCTACGATGCCGGAGTCCGCCGGGGTGAGGAAGTGGCCGGTAACATGATAGCGGTCCGTATCGGACCAGACTGGCGCATGGCCGTCGTTGCGACGCCGGAATATTTCAAGGCGCAGGGCGACCCCAAGGCCCCACACGATCTCACCAGCCATAACTGCATCAACCTGCGTCTGACGACCCTCGGCGGATTCTACGCCTGGGAGTTCGAGCGCGACGGGCAAAAGGTCAACGTGCGCGTTGATGGGCAACTTGCATTCAACAGCAGCGTTTCGATCCTTGAGGCGACGCTGCAAGGCCACGGCATCCGCTGCATTCCTGAAGCCATGGCCGAGAAGCACGTTGGAGCGGGCAGCCTGCTGCGCGTGCTCTCAACGTAGTGTCCGGCATTTATGGCGATCATCTCTACTACCCGTCGCTCCGACAGGCATCGCCAGTGAACACCGCCTGCCGCCGGAGTATATTGCCAAATACACCCAGTTGGTTGAGGTGATCGAATGTCGATCCTAGCAAGACACGGGACAAGAAGCAGCGGGCCACGCTCGCAAGTCCCGGGTGGTGAGGCTGCGTTTCGGTGCGAGTTGCCGGTCCAGACGACGGACCCGAAGCCCGCTTTTAGCGCATTCGTGACCCGCAGAAGCACCCATCTAATGTCCGCTTAGAACGCAAAACCGGAAGTCCGTGTCGGCCTCCGCGACGGCCATTGATGACCCGTGGGAGACATTCCCGACGCCTCGCGACAGGGGCGCACGTGCACGAAAATGAGCGTCGTCCACGGTTGACGGCTTTCGCTTGTGATCCGTGGTAGGCCGATCCTTGGCGCCGTGACCAATACGCATCCCGCAAATCCGAGCCGGCAAGAGAGCCGGGCTAGGTCGTGAAGAACATTCGTCGTGCGGGAGGATCATTCCTCGTCGCACAAACCCTATAGCACCATGCGGATCTTGTCTTCGGCTGTTCACCCATGAGTGCCTGGCGATCCCGGTCTCGCGCCAGTTGAAGTCGATCGACGTGATTGACGTCTTGTCGGATCTTCATCCGCGCGGCGTGCCCGGTCATATCCGTTCTGACAATGGCCCTGAATTTCTGGCCAAGGCCGTGCAGGACTTGATCGCCGCGGTCGGCGCAAAGGCCGCCTACATGCCCCGGATAGCTTCGCCGGCCACACCCCTGCTGGCACAAACACCGACGCTAAGCTAACATTCCAACCGGACCACTCAGTGGGGCCGATGCGATCCGGCAGCGCCCCTCAAGTTTACGGAGGAACGAATGGCAGACTCGACGGGCGATGCAGCAGCAAGAGTCAAGGCGGCGGCGAAGGCCGGGGACTGGACGCGGCCCTGGGCCATGGCGTTGCCCAAGGAGGGGTATTTTGAGGTTGAGAAAGGCCGGTACGGCCCCCTCTTTCCCAAGACGCCGGCGAACCATGGGTTCACAATTATCGCGAAGATCAAGCCGGACCGGGAAGCCACCGTTCGCGGATACGCTCAGACAATCCAGTCAGCGATAGCCGACAATCCCGATGCCCTTGCCGTGCTCAAGCTCCACTATCTGCGATGGGTTCTCTTCAACGTCGAGGGCGGCACCTATTTCATGTATCAGGGTATTTTCGATACCGATTTTGATAAATACACAGAAGATGCCGTCATGCTTTTTACCTCGCTCGGTATCAACACCGTCTTCGAGAACCTCGAGGGTTTCCCGGAAGACTGGAAGACAAATCCGGGAGCCTTTATCAAGTTCGTGCGCGATCACCAGCGACAGAGTTTCCTCGAATATGGGGAGTACCCCTTCGTTTCCGCGGAGGAAATCAAGAAGGCTCTGAAACTCAAGCAGTCTTTCTCCGATATGCTCGACCAGATGCAGTAACCCAACGGGCTTCGGGCTCTGCGCGGGGTTTCCGGTCCACTAGGGAGGCGCCCGTAATACCCCGATCGGAGGCGAAGCGGTAATGATCGAGTTCAACGACATCCAGCATGTTGTACTGACGCGGGTGCCGGCAATCACGGGACGATACGAGTTTCTTTCCTTCACTACGCCTGACCACGGGCGAGCCTGGCTGAGGCGCGTGATACCGACTGTTGACTTAGCGGCTTCCGTCACTGGGTCCACCGATTCCGCAAAGCGGTGGGTGTCGGTGGCGTTCACCTGGAATGGACTGCGGGCGCTAGGTCTGGACGAGGCTTCGCTTGCCACTTTCCCCGAGGAGTTCCGGCAGGGCATGGCCGCCCGCGCCGGCGCCCTCGGCGACACCGGCGCAAACGATCCCGACAACTGGGTTGGCGGGCTTGCTGACCCCGATCTCCACGCGATTGCCATTCTCTTTGCGCGTACCGAAGAGGAACGCGAACGTTGCGTGCGGGAGCACGACACCTTTCTCGCCGAGACCGTGGGAGTAAAGGTGCTGTCCTGGCTCGATCTGGAAGCAACGCCGCCCTTTGACCATGCGCATGATCATTTCGGCTATCGCGACCGGTTAACGCAGCCGGAGATCGATGGTACCGGGGTAGAACCCTCGCCGGGGTCGGGACCGCCCCTCCAGGCGGGCGAGTTCATCCTTGGCTACGACGACGAGCTGGGACCTGTTCATGGACTACCGGAGCCTGCGATCCTGTCGCACAACGGCAGCTTCATGGCCTATCGCCGGCTCGAGGAGCATGTCGGTGCTTTCCGCGATTTCCTCCGCCAGAACGCCTCATCGCCGGAAGAACAGGAGCTGCTCGCCGCGAAGCTTATGGGACGCTGGCGGAGCGGCGCGCCTCTCGTTCTGGCACCTGACAAGGACGATCCCGAGCTTGTCGCGGATCCACAGCGCAACAACAACTTCGACTACGGCAAGATGGATCCGCTCGGCTATGCTGTGCCGCTCGGCGCGCACATACGCAGGATGAACCCCCGCGACACCGCCGCCAACATGAACCGGCGGCGCATGCTTCGTCGCGGCGCCACCTATGGACCGCCACTTGATGCGGACGCACCGGAGGACGGGCAGGAACGCGGCATCGCCGCTTTTGTCCTATGCGCGAGTTCTCATTCGCCAGTTCGAATTCGCCCAGAATGTCTGGATCAACGATCCGAATTTTCACGAGCTCGGCAATGAGCGCGATCCGATCATCGGCACGCAAGACGGCACGTTCGAATTCAAAATCCCAAAACGTCCGATCCGTCGCCGGATCACCGGGCTGCCCGCCTTCACCACGGTCAGGGGGGGCGCCTACTTCTTTCTACCCGGACTAAAGGCGCTGCGCTGGCTGGCCGATCTCGGCCCATGAACGGATACCTCACTCAGAGTTCCTAACGCTGCTTGGCTTCAAGATCGTATTGCAGGAGGAGAACAAGATGTCCGATCACGGAGCGGGGCCAAGGTCGATCGCCAATCCCGAGATCGACATTACGGACCTGTTTGCCTTTCCGAGCCCGGAGCGAGAGGGCAACATCGTGCTCGCCATGAACATATTCCCCTTCAAGGAAATCGAGGCAACGCGTCTCTTCTTTTCCGATGCTCTTGACTACCGGATTCGCTTGCGACCCGTGCGCATCGCCGCAACTGGGCCCGGCGCCAAATTCGAGGTCGGTAGCAGAGGAATGCTTTTTCAGTTTCGCCTTCGACGTGCCGAAGCAACGAGGTGACCGGCTGTTGCAGACCGGCACTTGCCACAGTTCCCTGGGCGACGTCGCCTTCAGCATCGGCGATGAGGCTGGCGCACGGGGTGATGGAATCCGCATCTTCGCCGGCTGCCGCCTGGACCCGTTTTTCGTCGATCAGTTGTTCTCGGGCGGGATCCGAATGACGCGCGACGATCCCGAAGATCACCGGGATCAACTCGGTTGAGGGCCAGAACGTTCTCAGCATCGTAGTCGAGGTCGAACATGCGAAGCTTTTTGGACCGGATGCCGGGCCAATGGTCGCGATCGTCGCCGAGACGGCGACGAATGGATCATTCCGCGCGCGGCTCGACCGCGTCGGCCGGCCCGAGATCAAGAACTTCATCATGATGGACAAGTCCGCCGATGCCGTGAACCGCGATCTCGACGTGCGAGACCTCTATAGCGAGGAGGACGGGTTCAAGCTCCGGCCCGACTATCTTGGCGCCTACCGGGCCCGCCTCAACGGCAGCATGGCTGTCTACGACAGTCTCGACGGAAAGACCGATTGGCCGCCCGACGACAAGGGCACCCACCCGCTCACCGAGATGCTCCTTGCCGATTTCCTGGTGGTCGACATGTCAAAGCCGTTCGATGAGAATGGCTATCTCGAGATCGAACGGGCGCTACTTCGCGGCGGGACCCACCAGACTTGCGGCGGCCGTTGGCTCAACCACGACATCGTCGACTCACTGTTCACCATCCTCATAAACAACGGCAATGGTCCGCGCGTTTCGGATGGCGTCGACCAGACTGCGGTGCCCGCATCCCGGATGTTTCCGTATCTGTCGCGTCCCAATCCCATGCCGCCGAAGCTGGCGCCGCTTGTCGGAATCCCGACGTGACAAACGCGGTGTCGCCCACCGTTTCGATCCGTACGACGGATGGCTCGATTGCCCTGTGGAATCTGGAGGCGCAGATTGAAGGGCTGGAGCGGCAAGCGGCTCGCGGAGACCTGGCTAGCCGCTCCTGGGCAGACCTCATCGACCTCGTCATTCTCCGCGCCCAGATTCTAGGTCGCGTCGCCCTGTACGAGCATGCGTCCACTCTCGCCGAACGACGTGCGGAAGCCGAGGCAGAAGACGCTTACGCCTACCTCTCGCGCGCACGCTCGCGGGCGAGCCTCCACCGGTTCCAGGAAGCGATGGCCGACCTCGCCCTGACCGTTGGAATGCGGCCTGTCGGGACGTGAGGTAGAAGCCGAAGAGGCGAGCGTTCTCCAAGCGGTCGGACGCTATGACGAAGCAACCGAGATTCGCCGCCGAATCGCCGAAACATTTCCCGATTTCGAGAGTGCCGCGGGCCTGGCGTCCCTCTACGCCGACACCGGGGATATCGAGGCCGCGGAGACGTGGTTCGCCAAGAGCTGCCAACGCTATAGGAGTGTCTCGCCATTTGCGATGGCGCAGCTCGAGTTCCAGCGAGGCCACATGTGGATGCGGCACGGCGATCTCAAACGAGCTCACGACTGGTTTCTCTCCGCGTGGCAACGCGTGCCCTCCTACGCCCAGGCTGAGGGCCATCTCGCCGAGATCGAGCATGAGCTCGGTCAGCATGACGCGGCGATTGCTAAGCTTACAAGTCTGGCTGCCGTCGCAGATGATCCGGACTATGCGGCGGCGCTTGCGCACCTCCTGCGTGAGACTCCTCGGCACAACGAGGCTGTCGCGTGGCGCGCGCGGGCCGAAGCGCGGTTCGAGCAACTGATGACGCGTCACCCCGCCGCCTTCGCCGACCACGCCGCGCGCTTTTGGCTTTCCGTCGGCGGCGATCCTCAGCGGGCACTAGGGTTTGCAAAGCTCAATCTCGAGGTCCGCGACACACCCAACGCTCGCTTGCTCTTGTCGATGGCTGCCGAAGCCTGTGGAACCGGTCGCGTCGAGCTTGAGACTAGTAATGAGTCTAAGATCGACGGCGCAATCAATTGCGCAATGGGGCTTGCCGGCGTCGGCAGCCCGGCCTGATCGAAAGAGGGAAGCCATGTTTAAGCGTCTCGCCTGCCTTGCACTCCTGCTCGCGGCGCCCGCGCCGGCCTTCGCGCACTTCGATCCGATTGCTCACGGGTCGTTCCTATCTGGGTTTTTGCACCCACTGTCCGGCCTCGACCACATCGTCGTCATGGTCGCGATCGGCGTGTGGGCCGCGCGGTGTGGTGGGCGGGCGTTGTACCTCGTCCCGGGTGCCTTCCTCGGATTCATGACAGTGGGCTATCTGCTATCGCTCTCGGGGATCGTCCTTCCGTTTGTCGAACCCTTGATTCTAACCTCGCTCGTTGCGCTGGGCGTGCTCATCGCAATGCGCGCGCAACTCCCGCCTCTGCTTGGAGCTGCTCTCGTTGGCGTCTTCGCCCTGTTCCACGGCCACGCCCATGGCGGCGAGCTAGGCGCGGCAAACGCAATGGCCTTCGGCATCGGTTTCCTGATTGCTACGGCGATGCTCCACGCCGTTGGAATCGGCCTCGGCCTGCTCCTCGGTTCCGGCGCAGGACTCCGGAGGACCGCGACCGAATTCTTGTCTCGTATGTTTGGTGGAATAGTCGCCGCGCAGAGGACCTAACACATGAGCTTCACGACGCTGATCACCACCGCCTTGGTCATCAGCCTGATTGGAATGGTGTTTGCGCTTGGGCTGTCGACGAAGCCTGACGACGTGACGTTTCTGCTTAAGAAGCCGGGACTACTCGTTCGATCTATCCTGGCGATGAACATCATCATGCTGGGATTGGCCGTGGCGCTGTCCAAGCTGTTCGACCTCGATCCGGTGATCAAGATCGCGCTGATCGCGCTCGCCCTTTCGCCGGTGCCGCCGCTTCTCCCTGGCAAGCAGATCAGCACTGGTGGAACCGCGTCCTATGCGGTCGGACTGCTCGTGGCGGCGGCAGTAATATCGATTGTTCTGGTTCCCATCAGCGTAGAACTACTGGAATACGCCTTCCCGTTCGAGCTTCACATTGCGCCCGGAAGGGTAGCCACAGGCGTCGGGTTGTCGATCTTCGCACCGCTGGCTGCCGGTCTGGTTATTGCTCGGTATGCGCCAGGCTTCGCGCAACGGGCGGCGCCGCTCCTGTCGAGGGCGGCTTCCCTCCTCCTCATTGCCGCACTAATCCCGTTCCTGGTGAAGTTGTGGCCGGATTTTGTCGGCCTTTTCGGTCAAGGGGTCGTTGTCTCTCTCGTCCTGTTTACCGCCATAGGCATCGCCGTCGGCCACGTCCTCGGTGGTCCCGTTCCTGCTGACCGTACCGTCCTCGCCCTTGCGACGGGTACCCGGCATCCCGGGATCGCAGCCGCGATCGCAAGCATCAATTTTCCTGACCAGGGCGCCGTGTTGGCACTGATCATCTACCACTTGCTCATCAGCGGCATTGTCGCACTGCCCTATGTGCGATGGCGGGTGGCCAATCTTGCATCGTCCGCGCGGAAGTAAGCGGCCCTATGGCCGGCTCGATTATCGAGCCGGAAACAGGAAGGTTATCCCGAGCCGAGCGCCGAAACCATGGGGGCCGGTGTCAGGAGAGTCGGCCCAATAGCGCACGGCGCCAACGATGCTGACCGGCTGTTGTCCAAGTTTGACGATCTTGGAGACCATGAAGTTGATCGGTACCAACCCTTCGCCAGTTTTCCAGTCGTAGGTACTTTCGCTCTGGAGCGTAAACGTCCACGCCTGCGGGGTCGTATAAGCGATGAAGGGCTGCAGGTATGTTTGGTCGAAGTCGGCGCGGTTGGCGTCGCCTGCGAAGGACCAAATTTGGTTGGCGAGAATTCCGACCGACCAGCCGCCGCCCTGCCAAACAAGAACCCCGGTTGGGCCCACTCCCCATTTCCCGGCACCAAGCAGCTCATCGGTTCCGGTTGGCAGCAGAAAGATTGGCCCCAATCCCCAGGTTAAACCATTGAATGTTCGGCTTGGCGAAAAATAGAGTCCCTCCGTGGTGTCGCGCAGACCGGACTGCGAGCCGGCGCCGGAAAAGAGGTCGTTCTGGTTCAACATTACGGGCAGGATCGTTCGCGAGATCACATGCCAGTCGGCGCCAAGCGTGACCGGCACCACCGGTTGTATGTTCACAAACCACTGGGAACCGTCTCTCCCCGGACCGACATTCCCGTTGTAGTTTGCCAGGAACGGTACGCTGACAAGGGCGGCGAGCGGGTTGGCGAGCTCTTCGGCCAAAGCTTCGCTGTCGTCCTGCGCCAGAGCAGGTCCAGCCCCCCCAAAGAGTGCAGCAACCGCCACGAAAGCAACTAGCGTCTGCTTCAGGTGGTCCACCTCGGGCGGCCCGCTTGCTGAATCCGGTGAAGTCATGCCCCACCTGTTCTCCGAACATCTAGGCTAGCACTATTTTCGCACTAGCAGGCTGTTGAAGAAGTCACTGTCGCTCGCCGACGAAGCCTGAGTCGTCCGAGCCGCCCTGGAATGTGATGTGCGCTTCCTCGACGAGGTCGAGGAAGTCGTTGTCCCAGATGTCCATCTCGACGATCCGCCAGCGACCGGCGACGACTTGGCGAAGGCGGGGACCTTGGCCATCAGCCGGCCTCCGCGAGCAGCTTCGGCAGGCGGACGAGATTGTAGGCCGCGGCGGCGAAGGTGAAGGCCCATCCGACGCGGTCGACGCCTCGAACCTTGTCTTCTCCTGGCCGGCGACGGTCTTGATCCAGCCGAAGGCCTCCTCGATGCGCTTGCGGATGCGCTGGCTGACGCCGTAGCCGCGGATGCCGCGTCGTCCGCCCGTCGATCGCCGAACGCCGGCCGCTGGTGTTCTGGGCGACATGCGGCGTCACGTTCATCGAGCGCAGTTCATTGACGAAGTCTGCGGCGTCGTAAGCCCTTGTCGCCGCCGAGCGTGATCGACCGCGGCCGGTCGGCGCGGGGCTCGATCATGGCCAGCGCCGCCACCCGCTCGGCATGGCCGTCGGCCGGCGTCAGGCAGGCATCGACCAGCAGGCCGGAGCGGTTCTCCATCAGGCCATGGCCGATGAAGCAGAGCTTCGCCTCCTTGCCCGGGCCCTTGCGGTAGAGCCTGGCATCCGGATCGGTGGTCGAGGCATGGGTCTCGTTCGAGCGCTTCTCGCCGTGGAAGTCCGCCTCGGCATTGCGCCCGCCATCCGCTCGGCGGCTCGTCGGCGCCGTCTCTCGGCTTGAAGCTCTTCATCGACGCCCAGGCCTCGATCAGCGTGCCGTCGACGCTGAAGTGCTCGGTCGACAGAAGCTTCTTCACCCGCGGCTGCGCCAGCACCGCGCCAGGAACTTCGCCGCAATATCCCCTTCCAGCAGCCGGTCGCGGTTCTTCGAGAAGGTCGAATGATCCCAGACCGCATCGTCGATGCCGAGCCCGACGAACCAGCGGAACAGGAGATCGAACTCCAGCCGCTCCATCAGCTGCCGCTCCGAGCGGATCGAATAGAACGCCTGCAACAGCATCGCCCGAAGCAGCTTCTCCGGCGGGATCGACGGCCGCCCGATCGGCGAATAGAGCGCCGCGAACTCCCGCTCCAGGGCCGCCAGCGCCTCGTTCACGATCGCCCGGATCGTCCGCAGCGGATGGTCCGCCCGAACCCGCGTCTCAAGGTCGACGTAGCTGAACAGCTCGCCCGACCGATCGTCTCCGCCCCGCACGATTCATCCTCCAAATCGCTATCATCGAGAAGTGAATCACGCCCCAGCCAAGCCGCGAGCCCCTTCTTCAACAGCCTGCTAGTCGATCGTGGTCAGTGTGGATAGGGGTACGGTGTGGCTGGTCGTCGCGACCTCGGCGACTGATGTCCTTCTTCCGTCTGACGCAGGATGAACGCGATTTGTGCCTCAGTGAGCTCTTCGACCGCTTTCACGGAAAATCCTCCTCCCGGGCAAGAGAGCTAAATTCCAACTAGCCGCGGTCCAAAAATCCAGTTCAACGATGCCCAACGACAAGTCCCAAGCCGGCCGGCTGAGCGAGACCGACATCGGCAATCTCCTCGGCAAACGGAAGACTGGATTTTGATCAGCTAACTCGCAGGACCCGGATACTTCCAGCGAATGATATTGATCACTCCACACGGCAACATTCGTGATAATAATTCAAACTGTAAATGTCTTTTCGAGAAAAAGAGGGAGGATGGATATGGCGTACAATCGTATCATCTCCACGCTGGATGATGCGCCCGGACCTTGGGGTCCGTCGGGCAGAAGACAGTCCGCGGCGGCCAGAAATGGGCTTGCCACGGTGAGATACGCGCTGGCGGCTGTCGCTCTGACAGTTGCTGCCGGGCTGAGCCTTCCGACCTGGGCACAGACAGCAGACGACCTCGCCAAACAATACAAAAAGGAAGCGATGGAACAGGCGTTGCAGACCAAGGAGCGCTTCGATCTCTATGGCCTGCATTTCGAGAGTGACCAGTCGGCCCTCAATGCCGACGCGAAGTCGCTCCTCGACGACATCGCGGCGGTGCTCAAGAGCTTCCCCGATTGGGGTTTGAGGATCGTTGGCCATACGGACGCCACGGCTGATCCAGAGCACAACATGGCTTTGTCGCTCGACCGCGCCAACGCCATCAAGGCGGCATTGGTCGAGCGTGGCGTTGACCCGCAAAGGCTGATGACGTCTGGCGCCGGCGAGAGCCGGCCGGTCGCCGCCAACAACACACCTGAAGGGCGAGCACTCAACCGCCGGGTCGAGCTTGATCGTTTCACCGACTCAGCCGAAGCCAAGAAACTGCTCAAGGCGATGTCCGACTATCTGGCAGCGCAGACGGCGATGTCGTTTGACTACAACGGCACGCTCGAGGTCGTGACAAATAGTGGTCAGAAGCTTGCGCTCGTAAGTTCCGGCACGGTGCTGCTCAACCGCCCGGACAAGATCCGTACCGAGCGCTCCGGCGGCTTCGTCGACAGCGAAACCTTGTTCGACGGCAAGACCCTGACGCTGCTCGGAAAGAATGCGAAAAAATACGCCCAGCTCGAAGTCCCAGGTACGATTGAACACCTGATCGACGAGCTCAGGGACAAGTACAACAGACCGCTACCCGCCGCCGATTTGTTGACCTCGAACGCCTATGGCGTGTTGATGGAGGACGTCTATGACTCCAAGGATCTCGGCAGTGGCGTCATCAATGGCATGGAATGCGATTTTCTGGCGTTCCGGAAGGACGAGGTCGACTTTCAGATCTGGATCGCGCAGGGCGATAAGCCCTATCCGTGCAAGTTCGTCGTGACATCAAGGACGGTCGCCGACGGGCCGGCCTACGGCGTCGAGTTCAGAAACTGGAAGACAGGCGCCGATGTTGCGGCGGATGACTTCATGTTCAACAACACGATGGGCGCCGAGAAAATCGAGGTGAAGGACCTGCAGGACAAGGTGGCTGATTTACCCCCGAACTTCTCGATTGGAGGTGGAAAATGACCGTGCTCAAGCGAATTGGGATCTTGTCAGCAGCGGTATTCCTCATGAGTGGTGTGACCGAACTGGGTGAGCATCTTTACCTCCAGGGCGTTCCCGCTTTTGTCTCCACCGCAGGAGCCGTCGTCGGTCGGCCACTGACTCCGGTGAGTGTCGCCGGGGTCGCGCGTCGCACCACGCGCCGCTGCGCCGTCGGCGTTTACAACTGCTAGGCTTAAGCGAGAGTGACGCCGGTCCCCCTTTCGGCGGGGGCCGGCGTTTCGCATTGATGTCCTTCGGGGCGCGAAACCTCCGCAACAACCCTGTCCGCCCGGGCCGAGGTCCCGGCGGTCGGCTAGCTCCCAACCCTTCGCTCTTCCGTCCAAGAATTGCCGAGCCCTCCTCTTTGGGGAATTGAGAGAAGGGAAGTCTCAGACGCGGTAAGCGCCGCGAGGGCAGCACAGATGAAAAAATTGACTGCAGAATTCTTCGGAACCTTCTGGCTCGTTTTGGGCGGCTGCGGAAGCGCTGTGCTGGCAGCGGGCTTTCCTGGTCTCGGCATCGGCTTCGTTGGCGTGTCGATCGCTTTCGGCCTTTCTGTCTTGACGATGGTCTGTGCGGTGGGCGGCATCTCGGGAGGCCACTTCAATCCCGCCGTATCAATTGGTCTTGCAACAGCGGGGCGTTTCGCGTGGCGTGAGCGGTCGGGCTACATCGTGGCGCAGGTGCTCGGCGCCACAGTGGCCGCGCTGGTGCTCTATCTCATCGCCTCCGGGAAAGTGGATTTCTCAACGGCGGCGGCTTCGCCTCAAGTCGCTACGGAGAGCATTCGCCAGGCGGGTATACATTGTTCTCGTGTCTGCTTACGGAGGTCGTGCTCACGGCCATGTTCGTCCTGATTATTCTGGGGGCGACGAGCAAGACGTTCCGGGGGGATTCGCGGCCATCGCGATCGGCCTTGCTTGACCCTGATCCATCTGGTCTCGATCCCCGTGACCAATACCTCTGTCATCCCGCCCGATCGACGGCGTGGCGCTGTTCGGAGGATGGGCAATCCAACAACTCTGGCTGTTTTGGGTCGCACCAATTGCCGGTGGACTAATCGGCGGATTTGTCCACACGGCATTGTTGGCCGATGACTTAAGACCCGAACAAACGACAGCAGAACTGAGAAGCGACATGGACCATTCCACGACGTTCATCTCGTCTTCTGATTCCCCGCCTGGGCCAGGCTTTGTGAATTGCCGACGCATTGAACTGCTTAGAATTTCGCTTGTCCGGTGAAAGCGCTGGCAGTGCAGTTTTCGGCAGGCTGAACTCAACTGCGGTTGCCGCGCTTCGCCCTCCCTATTTCTTCAAGCAATAGACTTGGTAGACGCCC
>CAVVEA010000022.1:0-25494 GCA_963747165.1 uncultured Alphaproteobacteria bacterium
AATTGCGGACATCTGGGTCGCGGCACGTTGGCCCGATAGATTGATTTATCTCAAGACTGTATCCGAAACGCGGCCCAGCTTACATAAGGAAGGCAGCGATACGTCCAGACGAGCGGGAGGTGAAGCATGTATCGGCATATTCTCATTCCGACAGATGGGTCGAAGCTAGCGGAGCATGGGATGGCGCATGGATTGGCGCTGGCGAAATCCCTTGGAGCCAAGGTATCTTTCATCTTCGTTGTGGAACCGTTTTCAGAAATGACAGGGCGGTTCCTTGAAGCAGTCGCAACATATGCTGAGCTGCGCAGGGAACAGGCCACGAGCGCGTTGGATCGCGCGGCAAATGCGGCCAAGGAGGCTGGTGTTTCCTGCGAGACGATTCAAGTGGAGAACGAGCAACCCCATCAAGCCATCATCGCAGCAGCCGAGGACAAAGGCTGCGATCTCATTGTTATGTCATCGCATGGGCGCAGCGGACTTTCCATGCTTCTAATCGGCAGTGTGACAAACAAGGTGCTGACGCACGCGAAAATCCCCGTACTGGTTTGTCAGTGAATGTGCAGACCGCTCGATGAGTCAAATAAGCGGGCCGGGAGATGGAGATAATGTCCGGTTGGGGTCATCCGCGTCGGTGACGACGCACTTCCGGTCTTCCCTCGACAAACGGACATTCCCAGTCCTCGTCGGCACGACTTAAACGTGCCACATCCGGACTCATGCACCGAAGCAAAGGGATATTCGATCACCGCGTCGGCACGCGGCCAACCCTGCTTCCCAGAGATCCTCGGCAATGCGCTCGTTTCAACCCAATGTTGGACAAATGCAGCCACCAATTTCGAGGCCGCCTTACATGAATGACGACGGCCACCGAACCACCGGATAACAAGCACGGCGAGCAGCCATTCGTCAGATCTGTTCCAACAAGACATCAAGATCCAAAGTGGAGCGGCGTCCAAGATCCGATGCATGGCTGTCCAAAAAGACCTGCGCCGACTTTCGCCCCTCATCGCGCAGCAAGGAGAAGAATTCCCATTCCGCGTTGAGCTTGGAGGAAGCGCCGAGCTCGGTCAGTATCTCGCTTGCAATGCGGTGGATACGCATGCCGGCCCATTGCGCGCCCTCGCTGTTGCCCGGATCTGCAACTTGCCGAAGCAAGGCGATCATGCGCAGCTCCTTCAGCAGAACCGCGTTAAAGGACACTTCGTTCAGTCGGTTGAGAATCTCTGCGGCGGAGCGCGGCGAACTCTCGCGTTCAACCGGATTGATCTGAACGAGAATAGTATCCTGTGACGTGCACTCTCGAATGAGAGGCGTGATCGTGGGATTGCCAGAATAGCCTCCGTCCCAGTAGGGCTCGCCGTCAATTTCTACAGCCTGAAACATGGTGGGCAGACAGGCGGAGGCGAGCAGAACGTCCGGCGTAACAGCGTTGTTCCTGAACACGTGACCGCGACCGGTCCGGACATTGGTTGCCGTGATGAAGAGTTTCGTCGGTGCTCGCGCCAGCCGCTCGAAATTGATCGTTTCGGCCAGAATTGCACGCAATGGATTCTTGCCCATCGGGTTCAAGTCATAGGGCGAAACCAGGCGAGACATGAGATCCATGGCGACATAGACAGGCGAAGAGTCCAGCGTCCAGCGGTCGAGAATCACATCGAGGGGACCGCGCCGCAAAGGACTGAAGCGAGCCGCCTCGGAGACGCGGCGCCAGAAATTCTCCAGAGCTGCCCGGGCACCCGCGGCCCCGCCTTCGGCATGACCATCGACAAGCACGGCCGCATTCATCGCCCCCGCCGACGTGCCGGAAATGCCATCGATTCCAAGCCACGGCTCCTCGAGCAGACGATCGAGCACGCCCCAGGTAAATGCCCCATGCGAGCCACCGCCCTGCAACGCAAGGTCGACAAGGATGGGATCGTGAGTGATGGCTGCCTTGACAGCGTCGTTGGCCATGAGACACCTCTTCGGCTCAAGAAATCAATGATGCGCGCCGGCTATTCCCGAACGAAAATATGGGATCTAACCTTCCATTCGCCGTTGGATTGGTGTTCGTAAAGCTTAACAGTACTTCCGGACAGCATGGTCGTTTCCTCGCCTCTCACCAACGATGCTTTGAAGCGTGAAGTCACGTAAGCGTAGTCGCCCATCGGCAAAATCTCTACAAGCTCAAGCTTGTGATTTCTAACGCTCGTGCCTCTTTTGGCAAAGAAGTCCCGTATCGCGGTCGGACCAGAGACGGGCGCCGAGCCGGGCGGCATTAGACTGGCATCGGCGGCATACATTGGCAGCAAAGCATCAAAATTCGGATCGTTGATCGCGGCGTCCCATTGCGCATTGAGTTTCATCATGTCCGCTGTGAGCGGGTCCGCCCACACATGGCCAATCGTGGCCAACAACAGCACCAGCACCACAGAGAAGGTTTTGCTCATGACTTTGCCCTCTTTTGATCTGACCGCGTCCGCCAGCCTGTGGCCTATGTGGCGCGCGACTGATCAGCAGTAAATGGTTAGTTCGTGAAAGCGAGCTTGCCGATGGCACCAAGGCTGCAAATCATAAATAGCGGAGAGTTCGGCGCGTCCCCGTTTTGTGGGCAGCTTCCGGCAAGCGAACAGCTTAGCGGTGCGAGCAAGCTACACGATCGTCGAAAGAATGCCCATAGCTGCTTTGGGTCATCAACGGAAGTCGGCGCGCGTCTGAGCTAGGTCCATTGATCCCTTGCCGCCTCAACAACGGACATGCGGGGCCAGCGGCAGCATGTCCGAAAAGTGCCAAGAGGCGACATTGCTTGATAACCTTTCAAGGGCGAGTGGTGCCGAGAATACAGTTGGAGATCAATCAGCCCGCTCGTAAAACGCATCCTCATCGGGTAATGCCGGGGGCCTGCCGGTCAGGCCCTTAGTAACGCCCTTAAACACTTCGGTAAGCAGCAACGATTTCGACATTTCGCCTGCCAAGCCATCGATTCGCTTCTGTAGTTCGGCGACCTTTTCGGGATTTTGACCTGCAAGGTTGGTTTTTTCGTACGGGTCCTGTGCCAAATTAAAAAGCTCAATTTTTGACGGCAATGTCGTTCGCCATGCCAGTTTCCAATCTCCCCTGCGAACCGCACCACGGAACATCTCGACGTTGTACACCACCTCGTCGCGCGGCGATGACTTGCCTTCGCTGATGGTCGGCCACATGTCGAGGCCATCAAGGGGCTTGCTCTTGCTAAGGCTCGCGCCAGCCAGGTTGGCCAGTGTCGGGTAGTAATCCACGACGTGCATCATCTCGTCCACGATGGTCCCCGGTTTGATCCTGCCCGGCCAATTAATGAGAGATGGCACCAGCACGCCTCCCTCATACAAGTCTCCCTTTCCACCACGGTAGGGCCCGTTGCTGGCAGGCAGCGGTCCCTTCACCTCAGTCTCGCCCGCCAGATGGGCTGACTGATTGCCGCCGTTGTCGCTGTGGAAAATGATTATTGTATTTTGTCGCAATCCCCTCTTCTCCAGCGCCTGCACAACCCTGCCGATCTGGTCGTCCATCGCTGTAATCATCGCTGCATAGGTGCGGCGGTTGGGATCAGTGATCTGCTTGTACTTGTCGATATACTCCTGCGACGCCTGAAAGGGCGTATGAGGTGCGGTGAACGCTAGGTACATGAAGAAAGGCTTCTTGGAATTCTGTGCGTCGATGAAACGAACAGCGTCATCGCCCAGTAAGGTCGTCACATAGCCTTTTTCATTGACAGGTTTGTTATCCCGATACCAATCCGTTTTCCCACCGACGGAGTGTGTGAAGTAGTCAATCTCGCCAAGTTGCGCGCCATATTGGTAGTCAAATCCGCGTTGCTTTGGCCAGAACTCGCGTTTCGCATGACCGAGATGCCATTTGCCCAAAATCGCAGTTGTGTAACCGGCTTCCTTGAGCGCTTGAGGGAGCAGCCACTCGTCGGTGGGCAGGCCATAGGACAATGATGCCGGGATAACCAAGGTTTGCAGTCCATAGCGTAATGGATAGCGACCAGTCATCAAGGCCGCTCGCGTTGGGGTACACATCGGCTGTACGTAGAACTGTTCGAGCCTTGCTCCGGTCTTTGCGAGCTGATCAATATTTGGCGTCGTGATGTCGGAACCATGAAATCCAACATCAGCCCAACCCAGATCGTCCGCTACGATATGGATGATATTGGGCTGCGGAGCGCTCTGCTGTGCAGCGACGGGCATTACGGCCACGAAGCAACTTCCCAGACCTGCGAGCACAGAAGCCACCGCGAACTGTGTTGCCCACATATCGCAATCCCCTTCAACCGCTGAAAGCATCTGCCGACGAGCGTCCGAGCCCCCGGCAAAATGGGTTTAACTGAAACCTACAGCAGGTGGAACTAGGGGTAGGAGAGTTAATAGTACAAAGTGGGCGCTGAGGTCCGCTCAGGGTCCAACGGAAGTCGGCGCGCGTTTGAGCTAGGTCCGGTCATCCCTTAACAACGGACATGAGGGGCCAGCGGCGGCATGTCCGAAAGGTGCCAATAGGCGACATCTCGATCAGCAATGTGTCACTCAGACATCTCCGATCTTGGCCGGACTGTCTTCAACTCCTTAAAAGCATCGAAGTAATGGTTTTGGCCTTCATCCTGATACTCACGAGCGACAGTAAGGCCAACCGCTGAGAGCCGCTGCCGATACTCCTCGGCTCCGAGGGAACGAAATTCTCGTCCCGTCATGATGTCAGTCCCAGACCCTATTTCCGCAGGGGATGTGAGTAAAAGCCTGCCGCCCGGCACGAGTATGTCAGCAATCCTTTGGATCAGGCGTCGCTGATCGTCGGGCGAAAGCACAAACATGAATCCCCATGCCAAGACACCATCGAAAGTTCGATCGAAAAACTTCGAATCCTGGACGGCTTCGCAAGCGATGGGGGTGTTTGGGAGATTGCGACGGAATGCTTGGACGAAAGATGGTGCGGCATCAACGCCATATACGCTAAGTCCTTCGGCCACCAGAGCCTCGGTAATGGGAACGCCGGGCCCGCAGCCGAGATCAACAACAGCGGCCCCGCGTGGCAACGTTTTAGCCCAGTCGCGGACCCTCTTCACCCCGATAATAGGCGATCGAGCACTTACAAACTCGGCTGCGATGCCCTCATATCCGTTCGATCGATCTACCATGCAGCCACCATATCAAAGCGAGTTCGCGCACGTGCAGCGGCTTTGCCGTATCAGGTCAGCTTTCGGGACAAAACTCATCTTGAGCACAACACGTCCGCTTGAGCCGCAATAGCCGGCCTAACCTGTGCGCGCGACGCCTGTGGGCCAATAGCCGTCATTCGCTCGCCACGCGGAACTGCACGGAACAGGGTCTTCTTGATCGACACCGAGCAACTTCATGTCGGTCGGGGCTAGGGGTAAAACGCCAACGCTGAACCCAAAAATAGCCTCATGAAGCTGCCAGCTCCAGGCGGCGGTGGTGATCCGAAGGTTGGGGAGAACATGACAATGCAGGACATGACCGCAATTGAAGTCAAGGCCTTCATCCCATCCAGGGACTTTGCCCTCTCCAAGCGTTTCTATCAGGATCTGGGTTTCAATCTCGCATGGTCGTCTGACCAACTCGCATATCTTCACCACGGCAAGTCGGGCTTCCTCTTGCAGAACTTTTACGTGAAGGAACATGCTGACAACTTCATGATGCGTCTTCTTGTCGAGAAGGTCGAAGCCTGGTGGGACCATGTTCAGAACAATGGGCTGGCGGCCAAGTATGGCGTGAAGATTTTTCCCCCCGAGGATAGGTCATGGGGCATCCGCGATTTCGTGGTCGTCGATCCGACCGGCGTATTGTGGCGCATCGGGCAAAACATCACCGACACGCATCAAGAGACTGCTGGTTAACTGAGACTTGGCTGCAGGCAATTGAAAAAAGCCGTGTTCGCTAATGGGATGGTCCGGCCGTGCTCCTGCCCCGGCAGCGATAAGCTGGCCAGGGGCGCCAAGACAAGGAGCACGCCATGTCACAGAAACTCGATGCTTCGCCCGCCGCCATCGGCATCGATATCGGCAAGAACTCGTTCCACATCGTTGGCCAGAACCAGCGCGGCGCCATCGTGCTGCGGCAGAAGTGGTCGCGTGGCCAGGTGGAGGCCCGACTCGCCAATCTGCCGCCGCGTCTGATTGGCATGGAGGCGTGCGCAGAGTTGCCGGGTATCCTGGCAACACCGTCCGATACGCTCTCACCTCGCATGCAACGGGTTATCGAGGCGCTGGCTTCGGACTTACGCTTCGTCGATGACCGCATCGAGGGGCTGTCCAGCGAGATCGAGGAGCTCGCCAAGCGGGACGCTGGGTGCCAACGGCTGATCAGCATCCCCGGCATCGGGCCGATCATCTCCAGCGCCATGGTTGCGGCAATCGGAACCGGTGATGCGTTCACTAAGGGGCGTGACTTCGCCGCATGGCTCGGCCTGGTCCCGAAGCAAATCTCGACTGGCGATCGCACCATCCTGGGTAAGATATCCAAGCGCGGTCGGTCCCGTTGGGGCTAACCAAGAAGCCGTGCGGGTCATTGCACTACGCAGACGGGTTGGAGGATCGGTGCGTAGGCAATCAGGCGGCGCTGGTTATTAAAATTTGGGTCCGGTTCAACATGCAACGCAAGGTTCATTCGTGGGACTGAGCACGGAGATGCTCGACTTGCGACAGCGTCACTGTCCGATCAGCGCGTCGACGGACACCGTCGTAACGCGGCGAGGTAAGCGCGAGGCTCATGCAGCGCAGCCAGTTTGCGGCCAATCGGCGACGGGATTGGATCGTCTAGCGCAGCCCGTTTAGATGCGCTCGAACAGTTTAGCGTCCCTTCCCATGAGCAGCCTGCCGTTGGCGAAACGAACAGTCACTCTATTCCCTTCGGAGCATTCAATAACCTCCCCTGTCTGACCTTGCAGATCCATCTCGTCCTTCCGAAGCGACGTTTCGGAAACGAGTTTAACCCGATCGCCCACTCCGGGGTCGGTTTGCGCTTTTCTCTTTCTCATTTGTCCACCGTGGCGGATAAAATCAGCCGCGACGCTTAGCGACCGATCTCAAACGTAGCGCCACTCCATGATCCCACAACGCGATCCGTGCCTTAACCTAACCGGTAATGGTTACCGTGCGCATTGACTGGCGGGAACCGAGATCAGGAAAGAGTATGAACGAACGCTTCGTGTTGTCGGGATCCGTAGATGATTATCGAATTCGCACCCTTAATATTCGGCACGGCAGCTTTACTTGCCGTCTTTTTGTTTTTCTCAGTTGCCGAGCACTAACAAAAAATAGCCGCCGTCCGGCGCCTACCGGGTCATCTGGCGGTATTTCTCGATCTTTCATTTTGAATGTGCATTTTTTTGCGCCCTAACACCGCTCCTGATCGTAAGTCGAGAATTGGGGAACTGGCGCGAGACTGCAAGTTTTCCCATCGGTCGCACGGAGAGACCTGGCACTTGGCCGCTTATCCAGTTTTTGCCGGGTCCTTTTTAGGCAGGGTCATTGGAACCTTTCCGGACTTTTCTGTTTTCCTCGTTGGGACAGCAGTTTGGAGGAGCAGATGCCAAATCCCGCCTTCCGCCGTTGGACGGCAGACGATATCGCCAAGCTGAAGAACTTGGCTCAGAGGCATCCACGAGCGGAGATCGCTGCGAAGCTTGGACGCTCTGTCGCAGCAACTACCTTGAAAGCACATGAGCTAAAGCTGTCACTGAGAATCCGAGATCAAAGCGATCATGTGCAGCGCTGACGCGGTGCCGGCCGGTATGGATTCGAGAGCATGAGCAAAACCACTAAGGCCCTGAAAAAGCAGGCCGCGACAGCCCAATCTGTCGCCCGGAGGACGCCAGACGCTTTCCTTTCGGGCCAAATGACAACGTTGGCTATGGCGTTTCGAGCTCAGGCAGACGTTCTGAAAAAGAAGCGCAAAAAGAAGAAATGAATGCCCTATTTTGTGAGCGGAACCGATGTCAAAGGCGTCAACACCGCTAATCGCAAGACGCCCGAGCTAGCACTTAGAAAGGCCCGAGAGCTGATCGAGCGTGGATGTTACGACGTTAGAATAACGACGCCTGAAGGCCGGACTTACCATTCGTCCGAATTTGCGGATCTTCCCCGGACACCTGCCGCTTTGCGACTTTCTCAAAAGCACTTGCCCACCCCATAGGCGGCGAGCGGCGAGGTGGTGATCTCAGCTTTCGGCATCTGACAAAACAACTATGCCAACTGGCCTAGGCGGATGAGCGTCCTTGGATGGCGGTCGTGAAGAAAAATCGCCAACCGGTTTCGGATTACAGGATCAAGGCGTACTGCCATTTCGAACAGCTTCTCTTGGACTTCGCGGCGCAGGTCAGACCAGAGCCGAAGTGCTGCACGACCTAACAAATGTTGCGAACTCGCTGGGATCCGCGCTCATTTTCATTCCTCATTCCGATTAACGCGAATCCCAGCCCATGGCCCTACGCCGCTCTTGCCATCGCCTTTGGGTTGCAAGATGATCTCGCGATGCGCAGGAAGTCAAAACCGAAGTCGACCAAGCTCAGCCCACGATCTGCCGGGCGCGCCGACACTGAGATCGGGCGGCGAATTCGCTTGCGGCGCTTCGAAGTTAGTATTTCGCAGAAAGAACTAGCCGATAAGCTCGGGCTTACATTTCAGCAAGTGCAACAATATGAGAGGGGTCGCAACCGCGTCCAGCGCCGCGAGGTTGCAACAGATCGCCGAGACGCTTGGTTGGAAATGCCATTTTTCTACGATGGACATGACAAGGAACCAGAAGTCGACAGGCTGCTCGCCCTCAACAGCGTTTTCAGCCTGCGAGTGTTGCGAGCCTACGCCGCCATCAAGGACCACGCAGTGCAGCGACAGCTTGTATGCTTGATCGAGATGATTGCGGCGTCTCAGCGTTAGTCTGCAGGTCTGGCGATCACGCGATATGGACCCGCGCCTAGCTTCAGCCTTCTAGCGTCGATCCGTAAACTTGCCGCACCGCCGCTGCTTCCCACCTAGTTGTCGATCAGTGCCTCAAGCTCCTGAGCGATCTTGAGATACAGCTCGGCGATGCGCTCGTACCTCTCGCGCTCGCCCCGGTCCTCGGCCCTCGTCGCCAGCTCGAGGTATTCTTGGGCACTGCTAAGAGCCGCAACCAGCTTAAGCATCATGAGACGTTTCCCGCTATCTCACGCCTTATCTGGGAGAGCGAGGGTGGCGGGCCAAGCGGCCTCATAATGTATATACAGACCCTTCTGCATGGCCATGAACGGGGTCGCACATTCAATGCACTTCGGCTTGCGTAAGCTGGCGTCAGTCCGCTGGACGGCAACGTATTCGGCCCGACATTGCAAGTTCGGACATCGGTAATTATACGGGGTCAAATCGCTCATCTCGCTAGCTTAGCAGAGAGTAGCCTTCCAAGGTCTACCGGTGGCACGGCGATTTGAGAAGATACCCCCAAGAACTGTTGAGCGCATGCTTAGGTTCGCACGCTAGATTGGACGACGTCGCGCAGCGCTCGAGAGCGGTAGGAATTGGTGGTGGCCAGTCGCGCAGCACTCGTTCCCAATGGCCGGGCTCGAGAATGAGACCGAGAAGTAATCGCCGGCGCTCCACTGGATTTGAAAAACCTTGTGGGGATTTTAATCTCCTCGGCAAACAGCCGATGTCGCCTTGGTGCTCTGGTCAAGCTGGTGGCAGCAAAGGAGAACCGCAATGGTTATCCTGGGCGAGGTGTTAGTGGTCGCGGGAAGCGCGCTAGTAGTGACTAGTGCAGTTTTCTGGGTCTGGTCTTTACTCCAGCAGAGACTTTTGCGGGGACCGGATGAAGGTTCGGATCGACCGCCTGAAGGCCCGTGATGATGAAACTTTTGGGTTCTGATCGCCGGGCGGAAGGTATCGCGTTCCGCGCAATTTCGCGACGCGGAGAAGCGCGACCGCCAGTCTTCAGTTCGGTCGGTTCCAGACTTAACGCGCCGCATCGACGTCAATCTTAACGACCGAGTTTCGTTGCGGTGCGGATTCTAAATTCTATCGTGCACGAAGTCGTGCGGTTTGGCTCGACGTTTAAGTCCCCCGCCGGGCCACGCGTACCCGTGCGATAGGGGTCGTCGCCGAACAGGCGGCGGCCCCGCCCAATTCCTACGGTTGGAGCTGATGGTCATTCTGCCGGATGTAAGGTCCGTAGAGAACATCCTGTCGCCATTCGTAAAGTTTCACGATGAGCGTGCCGACGATGGCGACAAATGCAAAAAACAAAGCTACTTCGATAAGCATCACAAGCCTCGTCCAATCGGAGGACATTACTCCCCCTTTGTCAGAGGTTCGGTTCACAAAGTCCCAATTGTGGACAACTTCGCAAATAAACGCGATGTGGGGCATTTCTGCCGCGCTCCGTGTGGGCGCATCAATCCGAGCACGTCGCCTCAACGTCGGACGCTCGCCACCCACTACCAATTTTTTGACTCGCACCTTAATTGTGGTCACGAACGGAGTGGAATGGATAAGTTCTTCGGGCCTGTTTAAGTTGAAGCCAACGGGTGCGAACCATGTGGCCGGCATTGGCCACCAGCCGTCGTGACGCCCTCCAAATTTCCATCGATTCGACCACGTCCATCATGTCTCGCCAGTACCGATAGCCCCAAGCGAAAGCTGGGATCGACAGGAGCTTCTCTCGATTTAGTTGAAATAACCGTTCGACCAACGTCAGCTTCAAAACCTCCGCTGCGATAAAGGTGACTGCGCCCAAGAAGAAATGACCGGTTCCCAACAAATATCCCGCTAACGGCTTTGCGGGCTCTAGGATGATTACCGGTATGGCAAAAAGTGCGAGCGAAGGATAAGGGCGCAAAGAAGTTACCCAAAGTCGTGCTCGCTCGAGTAACTTTTGTTTCGCGAGCCATACCGTTATGGGCCGCGTGATGTGAGAAAAGACGCCGTCCACGACGAAATACAGCGTGGCAATGATGAATACGGGTGTGTTCCAGACGCGGGTCATTAAACCTCCGCTGATTCAAGATGCGGCGCGTCGATCGGTTCCCGGTTCCGCTGGAGTAAAATAGGGATAAAATGGCAGGAGGTATGGTGCCACAGGCTTTCGCCGTGAGCACACTAATGCTGCTGATCCTGACTTCGTATTTTACTGGCGCATTGTCGATCGTCTCGGCGAAGCGAGCCCTCTGGAAACTTCTTACCGAACGCACTTCGCCCCTCTCGATTGGAGACGGCTTTGCGCTGCGAAAGTTCATGACAAGCGATGTTCTGTCTCTGCTCGACCCTTGAAGCGCTTCGCGATTGCCTTGTTTCGGAATTTGATTTCTCTCTCCAAAGGGTTTGTCGGAGGGGGCGCGGTGTGGCGGTCGGCAGAGCGAAACGAGAAGGACCTCAACAAGGAGTGATCCGGTAACGTTGAGGTCAATTGCAAACTTCGACTACTCCGGTGACCCATGTCTTTTTCGACCTTTCGACGTGACAGCCTGGTCGCAGTGGGCGACAGCCCTGCTGAGAGCAGAACCCGGCATGCCGAAATGCATGAGGCAACAGAATACCTCTGCGCCAATTGACCCAAGACTTTTCGGTACCTAGCCTGGTCAAGGGAGGCGGCGTCCTCGTGGGGCGTGACATGAGTAACGCTGGCGCTCAGGTAAACTTTAGAGCTGCTGCATCGCTACGAAAGTGGCCGTCAGTAAGAGGGCAAAGACTAACTGAGGCGAAGTATCCAAGCCCATATACGTTGTTGGAAGGTACGCTGGGCGAGTGCCTGCGGGAATTTATGCGCAAGCCGCCGACGCAGCGGCATTTGTATGAGATACACACATCTCCACAGGAACCGCTGGTAAGTGAAATCGTAGCGGGAGGACAGGCGCTTGAATTTGCTCGACTAAGTAGTTTTCTCGAAGCCCTGGGCTAGTAAGAAGTATACGACCGTCTTTACGGCGACCGCTTACTGGCGGAGTGAGCACGATGCGTATCGTGCCATCCTCGATGCACGGCGTGCCCGAATAAAGGCCGAACAGCATCATTGATTATCTGGCGACGCTGGAGTTCAATCAAAGAAAATATGCGGGGGAAATATGCGCTGTCTTTTGACTTTCATCCTGTTCGTTATCGCTGCGCTCTTCACTGGTGAGGCAATCGCTCAGCAGGAGGGCACTTTCGTTATTCCCGAAATTCAATTCGAAAAGGGTGGCAAACTTACTGACATGAAAGTCGGCTATGTCACTTGGGGTAAATTGAACGAGGCGAAAGATAACGCCATCCTCGTGTTGCCAGCAACGAATGCCCCCAAGACTTGGGCAAGCTATCACATCGGCGCAGGAAGGACTTTCGACACGGACAAGTACTTCGTCATTGGTGTCGATCCCGTTGGCAGCGGCACCTCTTCGCAACCAAAGGATGGACTTGGAGTAAATTTCCCGAAGTACACCATTCGTGACATGGTCAGAGCTCAGTATGAGTTACTGACAAAGCATTTCGGCCTTAATCACGCTCATGCAATTGGAGGCGCATCGATGGGCTCCTTCCAGTCTATCGAATGGGGCGTGAACTATCCGGGTTTTGCAAAGGGTCTGTTCCTTTGGGTACCCGCTGCTCGGAGCGACCGACACTTCCAAGCGATCGTTGATGCCGTAAATGCCACCATTACGTTGGACCCGGCATACAAGAGTGGAAATTACGATGTTCAGCCTGTCGAAGGAATGAAACGGGCAGGGATGATTTACTTCCCTTGGCTTTTTAGCGACCAATATTTAGTTCAGTTCACCAATGACGAAGAGTTTAAGAAGGCCGAGATGGCGTTCGGTGAAGGGTGGGCAAAGTTGTGGGACGGCAATGCGCTGATCTGGCGCTACGAAGCATCTCGTAATCATGATGCGTCCGAGCCGTTTGGTGGCGACATGAAGAAGGCATTGGCCCGGATCAATGTTCCAGTGCTGCTACTTTCAAGTTCAACGGATCGAACGGTGCCGGCTTATCTAACGGACGAGCTCGAGCATAGTTTGTCAAACGTGAAGCGTGTCGTCTTTGAGACCCGCAACGGCCACCTAGGCTATCTCCAACCAGCTGGCACTAGCGAATATCAGCAGCTCGGTGGGACAACGAAGGAATTCATTGAATCCATACGGGACTGATTGTGTAGAAAAAACGGCGGAAGTGAAGAAGTGCGGGCGGCTTAAAAACCCAAGAGCGCAAGGCCAACCCAGCTAACGACGACTATCGAGCTGGCGATTGCCACCAATGAGAAAACCGTTCCGACGATTCTAGCCTGTCGCATTCGACGACGCCTGCAATGTTACTGTTTTGGATTTTCTCCCCACGTTTTTTGTACGTAAAGGCGTAAGCCGAAGCCGACAAATAATCGAGGGGGGCTGTGGCAGAGCGGCAACATTAAGAGGTACTAGAGGGCTCCTTATGGTCCAATTTTAAGGGATAGTTTGAGCGGCGAGAATTGATATCGAAACAGCGGTGCTGTTTTCATGAGAAGTTATGTGAGAGCCACGCTTAAAGTCAGTCTTGTCACGGTCGCGGTCATCGGCTGCTCTGTCGGTGCGGTAACGTGGTTTGGCGTCCAGTCGTGGCCTCAGCTCAGCCCGCAAGATTTTGAACAATGCTCTGACCAAGCGGAGAAGACCTCATCATCAAAAGATGAGCGCATGACGTTGGTGGCTGAGTGCGGCAAGCAGTTCGCAGGCCGACGCAAGACGGGCGGCGGCGGATACACGTATTATGATTTTCTACAAAATCGCCATTTTGATATCGCTGGTCCGAATCCAACACCGAACGAGCTGAGGTATTTCGACGAGCAGTATGCGTTATATTTGGATACCCAAAGGCAAGAAGCAGTTGCAGCAGCCCTTGCTGAAAAGCAAAACCGAACGACGCAACCAGATTCTCAGAACAATCGTGCAGCGGAGTCGATATCTCCGCGCGGACTACCTGTTGTGATCGCTCCGACTAATGTTCCGCTCCCGAAACCACGTAGCTCGGTGGTTCAATCAGATGACGTATGCGAAGATGCATCGCTATCGTGCAACTGGACCAAATTTTCTGCTGGAATTAAGAAATTCTTTGAATCTAACGCTAAGGCAAATCGTCCTTGAGCAAAACTTGTGGGGCCAAAACCGCGCCGGGCAAAACGCGAAAAAATAATTCAAAGGATTATTACCAATACGTCTGGCATGTATGGTGATCTCCAAGGATTGGTTGCTAGCAGCGATCCCGGCTCTTACAATGGCCGATTGATGTGTTGCTGATCCTCGCGCAGGCTCAAGGTGCTACAACATACCGCAATGGCGGAAATATTTGGTGCAAATGGAGCCGCACGGTGACACGCGGTTCGGTTCCGGGGGCCAACCAGACACCCCCGCATGAGAGCATACCCTTCTCAAGGTTAGGGCCGATCGCAAAACTTGCTTGATCCAAAGCAGAACAGCCGTTTGTGATTGTACGGGGGGAGTTAAGGGGGGAACGGCACCTCGTTAACTCTACTGCGAAACTCTTCTGCGATGTCACGAGCTTTCTGCCCGACCGCCACTTAAAGTGCCTAAATCAGTCTTACGCTCACGATCAATTCGCATATTCGAACCATGCGGGGTTTCGCCGTGATCAGGACAGTGGGGCTTGCGGTTCTTTGTTTGATTGGCCTAGGTGCAACGGTCGCTATTAAGGCCGGAACTCCGACGCCTCCGCCAGACGCGGGAGCTTCTCCGGAACAAACGACTGTTGGTACAGGCTTTGCGCAGGATACGTTGACCAAGGCAGACAAGCTGGAAGTTGCGTACGTTCGTGACCCGATCGCCGTAGAGCTAGCTAAGCCGGTTACCAAGGCGCGCGACGAAACTCCACCACAACCTCTTAGCCCACCAGCGACCCCGACGATTGTGAGCCGGCATTCGCACGATCCCAACGGCAAGAAAGTCGCAACAGTGCCTCCTGGCCGACGCATCAAAGGCCAGGAGCCGAAGAAGAGTCAGAATATCGAACGTGCCAAGCTACTGCCGGTCGAACTCAGGCCCTGTCGACGCCCAGAAGGCTTTACCGGCTTGTTAAGGGTATTGAACCTCTCGCCAGGATGCGACACGTAGTTCGCTTTGTTTGGCACTCTCTCTCAAGCACCAATGGCGATAATCGGACGGATTGGCGTGGCCACCCACCACACGTCGACAAAGCGATGCTTCAATTCAGGTTGAATAGCTTTCTTCTCACCCCCGAAATATAATCCATGAAGGATAGTTTGGTCTGCGGAACGGTCGCAGAGCCGGCACTCGCGGCAGCAGGGGTGCTCACGAATGCTGGTTGGTTGGGCGCAAGCTTAGGCAGCAACCGTCTAGTGACTTTCCGCTTTTTTTGATCAACCTTGGCTACCGTAGAAGGCGGCGCGGTTGAAGCGTGCGATTGCAGTGGCGGTGATGGCTGGGTTAGAGCGGCGTCTGTGAACAGCGTTGGTTGCGGCACCATCGTGCGCTGGCTGGTGTCAATGACAACGCGTTCGGGGGGCTGCTGAACGGAGGCTATCCGAATGACCGGCCTGTTGATTGCGTCACGCGCTGGTTCCGGCAAAGGTTGGGGCAGGTACCAGTCTGCCGCGAACAGTAATGCAAGAAGCGATGCGCCAACCCAGGCTATGTATCTTCCGATAGGCATAACCATCTCTCGTCGCCATACACGTGACGAGAGCAAACGCCGTAATCCCTGACAGATCGTAACTGAACGTGGTTACCGCTGGAATTCTGGTGGCGGAACCGCAGTGCTATCGTTGATGGCCTAAGCCGATCCAAGCTTCAACGCCTTCTGACGCAACGAACCTTCCGTCCGTTTGGTCAGCTTTACTATCTTGGCTATCGGTGTTCTCGCTTTCGAATGGGCTCGCAACTCTTTCACGTCCGCCTTGGTATATTCACGGCGAATGATTTTCGTTTTTGCTTTCTTGGCCACTTCGATCTCCATTCGATTCGCTTCGGCCTTCTAGCACGAATGCTCCTCTAGGCAACTTACGGTTCGCTGACTGATTGTTGCATATGCAGAATCAATGCTGATTTGGCTCGTTTGCAGCTTTTAGGTGGCGGAAACTGATTAAAGCATCTCGGCGGAGTGCTCCGCTCGGTAACGATAAAACGACGGGTGCCGGAGAGGAGACTTCACTCAGCAATCAGTTGGCAGTTGGCCCAGTCTATGGAGTCCAGAAGCGATATCTTCTGTCGAAATTTGAGCATGTAGTTGGTCCATCCGGGCGATGCTTCATCCTGAATGTCGGTCTGGCGATAGCCAAAGTCTGTTCGCAGCCATTGATCGGTGACGACGCCCTTGAACGCCTCGAACGAACGATAATTCGGCCGATCAATCATCGCGTGATAGGCGCGGCACCCAGTTACGCTGCCAATTCCTTGCGGACGGCAGCGGCCGAATTCCCCACCTTATCGACCAGTTTTTGCAGCTGTTCCTTGTCCACGCCCGGCTCCTTGGTCCAGTACTTGATCTCGTGAGGCTCGTGCATGTTGATCTTGCTCCGGTCCTGCGATCCCTTCTATTTCAAATCGTCCATCGAGGGCCCGGCTCGACGTAGTGCGCCGGTATGTCCTGAGCCTTCTCGACCGCGGTTGCGACGCTTCTGGCTTCATACGCTTACTCCTACTCAATAGAAGCGAAACGCCTTTGAGCGCGCCCTGTTCCTCACGAGACTAGGTACAGCCTTTGCTCGGCCCTAAACCGTTGGTAGGTGGCAATGGCCGTGTTGGAGAGAAGCAGTCGACGCCGCTCGCCCTGTCGGACCATGATCTCGATCGTATCGAGCATGTGATTGGCGGCCCTGTCAGGGTGCCCGAGTTCTCCTGTTGCCTCCAGGTAGTCCCAGGCTATTTGAAAGGAATTCTCGATCAATCTTGGCAGCGTCTCGATCGTGAAAGACAAACGCCTTCAGTTCCGCCCTGTTCCTGGTCGATTCTCACAAGACCTACGAAGGCCGGGGGAGCTAATTCAGGACCACCACGCCAGCATTGATCGTGGTCGCGTAGGCCACCCAGGCGAGATAGGGCGCCAGGAGACAAGCCGCGACACGATCGGCCCGCGACGCAAAAACGATCGTCGCGCCGATAGCGAGTAACAATGCGGATATTATTACGAGAGCCGTTGTAATGCCGTGCCAGCTGAAAAAAATCGGCGACCACGCCGCGTTGAGCGCAAGTTGTACCAGGAACCAAACCATCGCCTTTGAGCGCGCTGCAGATCGCGGCTCCGTCTCCCAAAGCCTCCAGAAGCTGATGGCCATCAAGATGTAGAGGGCCGTCCAGGCGATCGGGAATACCACGGGAAGGGGCGTCCAAGACGGTTTGATAAGGGAGGCATACCAAGTCGGGATCTCGGGTCTCGTCACGAGCAATTCCAATACGCCTACGCCGAGGCACATCAACAAACTGACGACCAGGCGCACCACCGATTTCAATCTCATGCTTCCCTGCCTGTTAGGCGCATCGTCCGATCGACCCTTCAGCATTATATCGGATATCGATGTTTGCTTTGCCCCGAACAGCGACCAAATAGCAGACGTCGCCCGATGTCTCAAACGTGCCGCCACAACCCGACATGACGTCTATCGTTTTCGCCTCTCCAGCGGCTTGGCGACCTCGCGGGCGCAGTCGATGAAGATCTGCGCGACGGGACTGATCGCGCGGTTCTTCAGGGTGACGATTCCATTGGGCCGGCGCGCCATTGGCAGTTCCACGGGCAAGATCTTGAGCTCCGAGCCTTTGGTGAGAAATCTAAATGCGGAAGCCGGGAAAATGGTGACAAAACGGCCGGTCGCCAGCAGGCTAATGCGCATATGAGGGCAATCCGTGACCACGCTCACCCGAGGATAATCGAGCCCACTGGCGCGAAAAGCGTCCATTACGATCGATCCAATCACGCTGTCCGGCGGTGGCAGCACCCACAATTCGTTCACCAGTTCGGCAATTTCGATCCTGCGCCGCCGCACCCATTGATTTTGCGCGCCCGCCGCAACGACATAGGAATCATCAAAGAGAAATTCGAAGTCGTATCGCGGGTCTGCGATCGGGCCGGAGCCCCGTATGATCAAGAGATCGACATTACGCTCGGCGAGCTCCCGGTGCAGTGTCTCCGTGTATCCGGTCACGAGATGGAATACGATGCGCGGACAGCGCCGAGAGAGCCGATCGACGAGCGCGGAAACGAAGCTCGCGGCTAGAAAGGTGGTGGTTCCAATCCGCAATTCCCCGGCCGTAGGGTCTGCGAGAAACGCGATGTTCCTCATGCCCTGGAGAAGGTCATCGAACACGGCCACCCCGCAATCCAGCAAGGCGCGGCCGTACTCGGTCGGCTGGATCCCCTGGCGGTGGCGGTCGAGCAGGCGGACGCCGAGCGCATGCTCCAGTTCCCCGATCGATCTCGAAATGTTCGGCTGAGTGGTATTGAGAATTTGCGCCGCCTTCCCCATGCTGCCGGCCTGCACCACAGTCATGAACACGTGAAGGTCTTGTAATTTCATTCGGCTTCCGGAGCGATCGCTCAACTGCATGATGGCACCCATTTCCAAATTGAGATGATGCCATCAGACAATAGCCTTATGCGCTTATGACGGCATCAACTATCGTCTCAAAGCCGAGGCTGGGGCATGGTGAGCGCAAAACCGGGCGCCTCGCAAAGTCGCGACCGGAGGAGCAACCTTTGAAACTTTCCCGTCGTCGACTTCTACATGTTGCAGCGGTTGCTGCCGCGTTCACTGGCGGATCGCGCTTCGCCTGGGCGCAAACCTATCCATCGCGACCGGTGCGCATCATCGTCGGCTTTGCCGCCGGCGGCCCGAACGACATTCTCGCGCGTCTGATCGGTCAGTGGTTGTCGGAGCGGCTCGGCCAGACATTCGTCATCGAGAACCGGCCGGGCGCAGGCAGCAATATCGCCACCGAGGCGGTCGTGCGCGCAGTTCCTGACGGTTACACGCTGCTTCTGGTCGGTACGCCGAACGCGATCAATGCGACACTTTACGACACCCTCAATTTCAATTTCATTCGCGACATCGCGCCCGTCGCGGGCCTCATCCGCGGTGCCCTCGTCATGGTGGTCCATCCCTCGGTACCGGCCAAGACGCTTCCCGAGTTCATCGACTATGCGAAGGCGAACCCGGGCAAGCCCTCCTACGGGTCGGGCGGCGTCGGCGGGATCACCCACATCACCGCCGAGCTATTCAAGCAAGAGGCCGGCCTCGACATTGTGCACGTGCCCTATCGCGGCGTGGCGCCCGCGCTCACCGATCTACTCGGCGGGCAGGTGCAGGTCCTCTTTACTAACCTCGCCCTATTGATTGGGTATATCGGGACCGGCAAGCTGCGCGCGCTCGCAATAACTACGGCGACGCGCTCGGACGCGCTGCCGGACATCCCGACCATAGGCGAGTTCGTCCCGGGCTATGAGGCAAGCTCGGTCTTTGGTCTCGGAGCGCCCAGGAACACGCCCACCGAGATCATCGACAAGCTCAACAAGGAGATCAACGCTGCACTCGCCCATCCCGAGTTCAAGGCGCGGCTGGCCCACCTGGATGGCACCGCGCTTGGCGGCTCGCCCGCCGATTTCGGCAAGCTCATCGCCGGCGAGACCCGGAAGTGGAGCAAAGTGATAAAGTTGGCGAATATTAAACCGGACTGACGGGGAAGGCTCGAACAAACAGACGAGTGGAGGCACTGCATGCCGGGCAAGGCTACCAGTATCCGGCCCAGCGATGCGGGCCTTTTTAGTTGTTATCCGGTCATGCCCCGAGACCGACGATGAGGTGATGGTGCCGTTCGACCGCTCCGATCTCGCCGAGGCGCTGGGCAATCTGCTTGAGAATGCAACTCGCCATGCTCATCACCGGGTCCGGATCGCAGCCGCAGCGGACGGCTTGCGGATTACGGTTGAGGACGACGGTGCCGTGTTTGTCGATCCCACCTCCGGCGCCATCGTCGGCCAACAGTGACGGATCGGCCATGGCATTCACGCATGAGGGGATCAAAGCCGGCGGCGCAACGCCGTCGGCAACGGTCAAAGTGTGGGACCCGTTTGTGCGGGTGTTTCACTGGACACTATTGACACTGTTCGTCATCGCGTTCGTCACCGGCGACGAGAGCGAAAGGGTACATATCGCTGCCGGTTACGGCATCGCGATATTGCTGGCGCTGCGACTTGCCTGGGACGTTGTCGGTCCGCGCAATGCACGGTTTTCCGCCTGTGTGCGATCGCCACACGTCGTGCTGGCTTACTTGCTGGATGTCGCGAACCTCAGGACGCGGCGATATCTCGGCCACAACCCTGCTGGCGGTGCGATGATTGTCGGGCTAATGGCAGCACTGATCGGCACGGCTGTCACCGGCTACATAATGACAATCGATGCCTATTGGGGAGTCAAATGGGTAGAGGAGGTTCACGAGGCGCTCGCCTATGGCACACTGGCGCTGGCCGGTCTGCACGTTCTGGGCGTCGCGGCCTCAAGCCTGCTGCATCGTGAGAATTTGGTCAAAGCGATGTGGACGGGACGCAAGCGGGCAGTGTAAGCGAACACTGGAGGCGGCGCAGCGAAATCGCCGCCTCCAGTTACGTCGGTGCCGAGTAAGCCTTCGGAGAGTATTCCAAGCCACTACCGCCGACGTCTTGCCCATGAGACGGCTGTAGCCGGCCACATCCGCAGCAGAATTGCTGCAAGCCTGCGCTCCACGATGGGTCCTCCAACAACCCCGCTCACGAGCCTTCCAGAACGCGTCCTTCTTCGCGGATTTCCGGAACGCAGCGAAACCGGGATGATCAGGAATCATCCGCGCTGCACTAGCAAATAGAGCACCAAAGACTGATAGCGGCAACACGCCCGCTTTGGCACGTCCGAGCATCGCGCACCAACAGGGCGCTTGCGCTGGCGCATGCCATAGCCCCCGAAGCCTTGGGCGGGTGAACTCGCGTAGTTCTAACGACGAAGATTTCGCGCTCCTCCCGACGAGCCGCTGCCGGTTTCTCGAAGTGGGAAAAGGCCTGGGGCCGTCATTCTGTCGGGAGCCGGTGCCTCGCTCACGGTTTTACGTAGGTCCAACCCTTCTCCTGCAGCTCCATCACGCGCACCACGCCTGACTTCACTATCTTCGCTTGAGGAATAATCGGTATGTCTTTGTTCTCGGTCTTGTGCATTTTTTCCTGGGTGTTGCCGCAGGCCTTGAACGATACCTCCGGCGTACTCAGCGCCATCTCCTCGATACGAGCCTTTACTGGCGAGGTGTCGTCGCGCAGCATATGCAGGCCGGGCCCAAAGGTGACCACCTCAATTTTCACTTTCTCGCCGAGCTCCTTAAAGTGTTGCGTAACGTTGGTTGCGTTGTTGAGCGCGAGATTCATCGCGGCAGGGTCATTCGTGTTCACCTGCAGGATCAAACGGTGCGCTTTGGGGTCGGGTGCAGAACGAGCCATGGCAGCAAGAGGGGATCGCTTCCGCATGTGCGTGGTGGCGAACCGTTTTGTGGACCTTGCCGCAAGGCTCGGCTGACGCGTGGCGGGGCTCGTCGTTGACGGCACCCAGTATGTGGCGGCGTTCGTTGTTGTCGGCACCCAGTATCGTCCGCCTTCCTCCGCCGCAGCCAACGACGCAGCGACCAGGACCGCGATGGCTCCCATCGTGGCTGCCCTCGCAATATGTTGAAACATGCTCATCGTGCTTCTCCTGTCGAAGAGACCTTATCGGACACCATCACTTGTTGGGTTTCGCGACGGCAGGTGGCCATTTGCACGCGTCAGCCATCTTGCATCGTCTCCAACCCGGCGAATGCCGGCACTGCCGCCGCGATCTGGCATTCGCGACCCATCTGCAATCACCTGTCGCATGGTGACACGGCCTGTTCTGATGCGTCATTATGCACTTCGCCTACGCGCGAATCCCATCCTCGAATGGAGGACCCTCACCTACCCCTTTCGGATTAGGACCAGTCGCCAAAGCGCTAAATGGCGCGGGCGTTACGGCCCCAGATTTTTCAACCAGATCTGACCATCTTCCTGCCTCCGCCAGGCGCCATCGAGCCCGCGTTCCGGCAATGGAACTCGACGCGCCCAGCGGAGTTGCTTCCCGTCACTCATCCAGTTCGTGGAGGCTTCTTGAACCGTCGGGATTTTCCTTAGGTCTCAGCTGCTTTGCCGCTGGTGGCGTCTACCGCTCGCGGGCTCTTCACGCCCGCGCAGGCGCAATCGGCGCCGTTCGACCGATCGATCGTTCGGCAGATGGCTCGGGATGCAGCCGGCAAACCGTTCAAGGCGTCGGACAGCAAATTACCGGATCATTTGAACGATCTGGATTACGACCATTACCGCGCTGAAACCGTCGGCTCAAGCTCGCTCTGGCTCGGGAAAATCACGCTTCCAGCCGGGAAACGAACCCGAGCACACGTGCACGAGCATCACGAAACCGCGCTCTACATGCTCAGCGGCGATGAAATGGAATTGTGGACCGGCGATCAACTTCAGTATCGCGACATTGTGCGACCGGGGGATTATATGTTCGTTCCCGCAAACATGTTGCACGTTGCGGTGAACCGAAGTGCGCAACCTGCCGTCTTCATCCGCTGCCGTAACGAAGCCACGGCTCAGGAAAGCGTCGTCCTGCGACCTGAAATGGATTGCAAGGTCCCATAGGAAGCTCCGGTCATTGCCCCCGCCGATCCGCTGCGTGATAGTCAATCACCTGCCAAGGTCAGTTCGGGTCATTCGCGTCGCTTTAGCCCTTGAGCCAGTCACTTCCGGTCTACGCCAATAAGCAGGCCACGTCGGGCCAGCCTGTGGGGCGTCGCCTTTCTGATCGGCAGTGAGGACGAAACGGACGGGGCATCCCAAATGATGTACCGTGTACGTGAGTTGCCTATCAGGAGGTGCCGAAGTCTTACCAGAATTGAGGCCAATTGTTTCAGGCCGGAAACTATCCGGTATCAAGAGGTCACGCCGCAATGAAGTTGAAAACCAAGGTTTGGACGGCCGCCTTCGCCGCCACCATGGTCTCGTTCGTCCTCGCCATGGGCGGTGCGGAACTTGTCGTAAGCCGAACAAAGGTTAGCCCAGAGGCAATTGAGTTATCGGTGATCCACGCAGATGACGCTGTCGAACGCGCGTGGAAGTTGCCGGCTGCCGTATCATTTGGGCATGAGGTTTCCTGGCAGTCCAACGCTTCTCTTTGCGGCCCGTCCAGTCTAGCCAACGTATTTCGTTCGTTCGGCGAGGAGGCCGCAAGCGAAAGATCCGTTTTGGCCGGAACGGGCCTTTGCTGGACTGGCTTCTGCATAATGGGCCTGACATTAAATGAGCTTGCTGGTCTTGCGCGCGCTAAGACACGTCGCAGCGTGACCGTACTTCGGGACATGAGTGCAGAAGAATTCCGAGAACATCTGAAGCGCTCCAATGATTCAGCCCACCGTTACATCATTAATTTCGATCGGAAGATGATCTTTGGAGCCGGGGCTGGCCATCACTCTCCGATAGGCGGATATCTCGAAAACGAGGATCTGGCTTTCGTGCTGGATGTCAATCGCGATTACCGTCCATGGCTTGTGGAGCGCACGCGCTTGTTCGATGCAATGAATACTTGGGACGGGGATAAAAAACGTGGCATGTTGCTGATCGAGTAACATGGCCACTCGAGGAAGACGTGTGACGCCCGGTCTCGAAGAGTCGGAGCGAGTTCATTCGAGGCGGACACAGCCGAGAAGTCCCTTGATGTAAGCGAGCAGGCTCGACTTCGGCTTCGAAGAGTGCCGCTATTCGATCACCTCGTGGACATTGGAGAGCTACTCGGGCAACCCCGCTTTGCGAAAACCCTCAATCATCAGCTTCGCATTTATTGATAGCTGGCTCCGAGCGATCCACGCCGATATTGTGAAAGCGGGGTCCAACTCAAGCACACCAGCTGCCGCTTCACGGGCTTCAGCGTCCCGTCCGAGATGGGCGAAAGCGGACGCGAGGCAGCGGTATGGTCCTGGATAGCAGGGGTTGTGACGCCGGGCTTTCTTCGCTGCAATGATGGCCTCGTCAAAGCGACGAAGCTCAATAAGGGCAAATCCCATCCCGGTTAACGCTGTGAATTGTTGAGGGTCTACCGGGCTCATTCGCATGGCACGTTCAAAGCTCCGGATCGCTTCCTCTGGCTGCCCTGCAATCTTATAGACCCAGCCTCTGCAGTTCCATGCGCGATAGGAATTTGGGTTGAGCTTAACCGCCCGGTCGGACATCTCGATCTCAGTCTCACAATCGCCGACCAGAAGTGCCGAGATCAAGGCAGCTGTTGCCAACGTGTCTGGATCACCTTCGTCGAGGCTCAATGCCAAGCGCATAAGCCGAACTGCTTCCTTGCGCTCGAATTGAAGATCGATAGCATAGCCCCTAACGACGTTTTCCGTGTGACAGGCACCTGCCAGAGCAGCTGCCCCAGCAAACCCAGGGTCAAGCTCCAAGGCGCGGTGGACCAGTCGGAGTGCCTCGGCCAACCCTTCGCGGGTCGCAAGAATCGCCTGCTGTATAGCCCGGAGAAAAAAATCATACGCGGTGAGGTCTTCCGGTCGCCGCCGCGTCGCCAGTGCAATTTCTGCTTGAAACAGCTTTGGCTGAATAGCTGAGACAACGGCGAGCGTGACGTCGTCCTGCAACGCGAAAATGCCTGTCATGTCTCGCTCGAACCTGTCCGCCCAAATGTGCGTGCCCGTAGCCGCTTCAATCAACTGGCTCGTGATGCGAACTTTCCCCGACGCCTTGCGCACCGCCCCCTCAAGAACATAGCGCACGCCAAGCCTGCGCCCGACTTCCTTGATGTCGACCGCTTTGCCCTTGAAGGTGAAACTCGAATTTCGAGCGATCACGAACAACCCTTTGAACCGCGAAAGCGCGGTAGTGATCTCCTCGACCATCCCGTCCGCGAAGTACTCCTGCTCAGGATCGCCAGACATGTTCGCGAACGGCAGCACGGCGATGGAGGGCTTGTCGGGAACTGCAGGAGCGCTCTCGGGCGCATCGCCCGGATTTGGGCCCGCAACTTCTCGCGCCTCCCGCACCTGTCCGACGAAACGGAATCCCTTACGCGGTAACGTCTTGATCAGGCGTTGCTCCTCGCCGGAATCGCCGATGGCGCAGCGGGCGGCGTTCAGGCGGGTCGTCAGTGCCGCATCGGACACGATGCGTCCATTCCAGATGGCGTCGATCAGATCGTCCTTGGTGACGACACGCTCCCGGTGACGGATCAGATAAGCAAGAAGATCAAACACCTGTGGGGTGATAGCAATCACATCCGGTCCGCGACATAGTTCGCGACGGGCAGTGTCGAACGCGTACTCCTCGAAGAAATAGCGCAAAACTGCGGACCTCCTGAACTTGCGTAGTGCATCCGGAGTTCAAGCCAGGACATCCGACCGCATTGGCCAGCTGCCATGTAGCTACGTCCACATTTAACAGGGATCTGGCGCGGGGAACAGGTCGGGTTGGGGTCATCAACGGAAGTCAGCGCGCGTTTG
>CAVVEA010000023.1:0-275139 GCA_963747165.1 uncultured Alphaproteobacteria bacterium
ACACCTACCACTTCTGGCTTACGCCCTATCAGCAGGCAGTCTCGCCCTATAAGGCAAAGTCAGATGTCGATCGCTATTTTCCCGAGCTGCGCGCCTGACTCGAGATGTGAGAAAGCCGTGCAAACCCGGTCGAGCGGGTAGCGCGTGTCGATTGGAGGCAGAAGACGTCCGTCTGAGCACCATTCGAGCAGATCAGAGAATTCTTCCGGATTCCCCAGAGTCGAACCAAAAATCTGCAATTGACGGATAAAGATGCGTCGCAGATCGGCCGGCGGTTGATCGCCAATCGTTGCGCCGCATGTGACGATTCGACCCCCTCGAACGAGGCATTTCAGGGCTGCGTTCCAAATCGAGCCGCCGATATTCTCAATCACCACATCGACGCCGCGCCCCTGCGTCAGGTCCATGACATCCTTGGGTATTCTGTCAGGCGGTGCGTTGACCGTCGCGTCGGCGCCAAGTCCCGTCGCGCGGCTCAGCTTCTCTACACTACGGGACGTGACCAAAACACGCGCCCCGGCGGCTTTCGCGATCTGAAGCGCCGCCAGCGAGACACCTCCACCGACGCCGAAGACAAGGACGGTTTCGCCGCGCTGCAGCTTTGCCTTCGTGAACAGCATGCGCCAAGCGGTGAGATAGTTGACGCCGAGCGCGGCGGCCTGCGCGAAATCGAGATTGTCCGGGACGAATAGCCCGTTATTCGCCGGAACGCACACGAACTCGGCCATGGTTCCGTCGCGATGCTCTCCCAACATCTTCATTTTAGCGCAGAGCACCGGTTCGCCACGTTTGCAGAATTCGCAGCTACCGCAAACGATGCCGGGGTAAAGCGTAACGCGACGGCCGATCAACGGTGCGGAGTCAGCTTCCTCGATTACACCGGCGCCATCAACGCCCATGATTTGCGGCAGGGTATGGGTTATTCCGGCACCGCTATCGCGCATATAAAGGTCGACGTGGTTGACCGTAGCTGCCTTTAGGCGAACGAGAATTTCACCCGGGCTTCGATGGGGCATTGGCCGCTCTCCCACGACAACAACATCATTCCCACCATGTCCAATGAGATAGGCTGCTTTCATCGTGCTTGCCTAGATTTCCGGGGATCGTGACGTGATCACTGCATCCCTTTGTTACGAAAATTGGGATAATCGATTGTTGATTGTCCCAGTTGCGGACTTGCTCACCCGAATCCCGCTCACTTCGCGAGCGGGCATGCACCTTCGCTGAGCGGACGGAACGCCTTGTCGCTCGGGATCACCGAAACGACCTTGTAATAATCGTAAGGTTTGATTGATTCCGAGGGTTTCTTGACTTCGACGAGATACATGTCGTGAATGACTCGTCCGTCTGCCCGAACGGACGTCTTGCCGAACAACGGATCATCGAACACGCCGGCAGCGCGCATTTCGGAGACGACGGCGGCGCCATTGCCCGCGCCGCCGGTTCTGGCGACCGCTGCCAGATAGGCGAGGGTTCCGGAATAGCTGCCTGCCTGACTCATCGATGGCATCTTGCCGCCATTGCGCTTGGCGAAGTGTTCCGCGAACGCGCGTGTCTTGTCGTTGAGGTCCCAGTAGAATGCGGTTGTCAGCAAGAGGCCATTCGACGACTTCAATCCGAGCGCATGGATGTCGTTGATGAAGATGACCAGGCCCACAAGCTTCTGCCCTCCGGCAACGATGCCGAATTCCGCCGCCGTCTTGATCGCGTTTATGGTGTCGGTGCCGCCGTTGGCGAGGCCGATGATCTGCGCCTTCGAATTTTGGGCCTGCAGCAGGAAGGAAGAGAAATCGGTCGTGCTGAGCGGATGCCGGACCGAGCCGAGAACCTTGCCACCGTTCGCCGTGATGACGTCAGATGCCTCGCGCTCCATCGTTGTTCCAAACGTGTAGTCGGCGGTCAGAAAATACCAGTTTTTACCGCCGCTCTTCACGACGGCCTCGGCGGTGCCGTGCGAATTCGACCAAGTGTCCCAAGTCCAATGGAGACTGTTCGGCGTGCATGCCTTTCCGGAAAGATCGGAGGTGCCCGCAGTCGTCGCGATCATCACCTTGTTCTTTTCCTTGACGATCGCCGCGAGCGGCAGAGCGATGCCGCTCGTCGGAATGTCGATGACCATGTCCACGTTTTCGGTGTCGAACCAGCGCCGCGCAATCGTCGTGGCGATGTCCGGCTTGTTTTGCCCGTCGGCGGAGACGACCTCGATCGCAAGGGTTTGATTGACTGCGCGGAAATCCTCCACCGCCATTTTCACCGCTTCGACCGAACCCGGACCCGCGAAATCGGAATACGGCCCCGACATATCGGCCAGCACCCCGATTTTGACTGCGGTCTGCGCCGCCGCAGTAACGGTTGTCACGGCCAACGCAAAAGCGACTGAACTCCACAAGATCGTCCGCTTCATCAATTTCTCCCTTGATTTCTTACGCCCGGAACCGCGGCGTTAATTAGAACAATATATTGTTATAAAAAATAAGACAAGGCATTGACATATATTTTTGGATAGAGCATACCATTGTTACAAATTGGACCTTAGGAGCGGAAACATGCGAGGACTAAGCGGGAAAACCGTCATCGTTACCGGCGGGGGCGGAGGAATCGGTGGTGCGACTTGCCGACGTTTCGCCGCCGAGGGCGCGAATGTTGCAGTGTTCGACGTCGACGCTGCGGCGGCCGAACGGACGGTCGCGGCGATCACCTCGGATGGGGGGCAAGCGGCGGCGTTCGCCTGCGACATTACCAATCATGAGGGCGTGCGAACCGCGGTCGCCCAGGTGAACGCGTCGCTCGGGCCGATCGACGTGCTCGTCAATAATGCTGGATGGGACATCTTCAAACCGTTTCTCCAGACGTCGCCAGCCGATTGGCAGAAGCTGATAGCCATTAACCTGACGGGTGCTCTGATCATGCACCACGCCGTCCTCCCGGAGATGGTCGAGCGGCGCAGTGGTCGTGTGGTGAACATCGCGTCCGATGCGGCGCGTGTCGGCTCCTCCGGGGAAGCGGTCTATGCGGCCTGCAAGGGTGGCCTCGTCGCCTTCTCCAAGACGATGGCGCGCGAACACGCACGCGACGGTATTACCTTTAACGTCGTCTGCCCCGGTCCGACCGATACGCAGCTTCTAGGCGATTTCGTCACCGCGGCCGGCAATCCGGAGAAGCTGAAAGAGGCGTTCCGCCGTTCGATTCCGCTTGGGCGCATTGGCGCGCCAGCTGATCTGCCAGGTGCGATCTGTTTCTTCGCCAGCGAGGACGCCGCATTCATCACCGGCCAGGTACTCAGCGTTTCGGGCGGCCTGACGATGGCGGGTTGAGGGGAGTGTGCAAATGAGCTTCGACCTGAATGACGACCAGCTTGCTTTCCAGGAGACAGCCCGGCGCTTTGCGCGGGAGAAGCTTGCGCCGGGATACCAGCGTCGAGAAGTCGAAGGCCGCATCGATCGCGCGCTCGTGCGTGAAATGGGCGCTCTCGGACTGATCACACCCGAACTCCCAGAGGAAATGGGCGGGCTGGGCGCACCGAGCCTCACCAGTGGCTTGATCGCCGAAGCGATTGGCTACGCCGACGTTAACGCTGCCTACATCCAGATCCTCGGCTCGCTCAACGGCAAAATCATCGCTGGTCATGCCCGGCGGGAGCTGGCGCAGCAATGGTTACCTCGTCTAGTTTCCGGCGAGGTCGTCGTAGCGATCGGTCTTACTGAACCGCGAGGAGGATCGGACGCCGCCAATCTAGCGCTCTCCGCCCGCCGCAGTGGCGACACTTATATCCTGAAAGGCGAGAAGTCTTCGATCAGCATGGCCGACCAGGCCGATGCCGTTGTGTTGTTCGCGCGGACCGGCACGCCGGAGAGCGGCGCGCACGGCGTCAGTGCTTTCCTCGTGCCGATGAACACCCCGGGCGTCACGACGCTGCGCTACAACGATCTCGGCAGCAAAGCGATCGGCCGAAGTTCGATTTTTTTCGACGACGTCGTGATCCCAACCCAGAATCGACTAGCGGACGAGGGTGCCGGTTTCGTTCAGGTCATGCAGGGTTTCGATTTCAGCCGGGCACTGATTGGTCTGCAGGTCCTGGGCTCAGCGCAGGCCTCGCTCGACGAAAGCTGGGCCTATGTTCAGGAGCGGAAGGCATTCGGAGCGCCGCTGTCGAAAAATCAAGGTGTGACCTTTCCCCTTGCCGAAGCCGAGACGATGGTCGAGGCCACGCGTCAGCTCTGCTATCGCACGCTCGCACTCAAGGACGCGGGAAAGCCCCATACCGCCGAGGCGGCCATGTGCAAATGGCTTGCGCCGAAGACCGCGGTGGACGTCATCCATCAGTGTCTGCTGACGCATGGCCATTATGGCTGGTCGCTCGACCTGCCGCATCAGCAACGCCTGCGCGACGTCATGGGGCTGGAGATCGGTGACGGCACCGCCCAAATTATGAAACTCATCATCGCACGCGAAAAATTGAAGGCCGCTGCGGCTTAAAGGACAGCGCTCCACCAACCGGAGGAAGACAGCCATGAATTTTGACGCCATACTGATACCACCGCGCCGCGCGGCCATGATCGCGCAAGGCTTTTGGCACGACCGGACCATCAACGACGATCTGGATGCCTGTGTCGCGTCGTGTCCGGACAAGCTCGCACTATCGGCGTTGTCGGTGGAAAGCGCTACGGTCAGGCGATTTACCTACCGCGAAATGGCGGCAATGGCGGATCGCATTGCCGTCGGTCTGTCGCGGCTGGGAATCGGCCGCAATGACGTCGTTTCCATGCAATTGCCGAATTGGTGGCAGTTCACGCTGACTTATCTCGCGTGTTCGCGCATTGGTGCCGTCCTCAATCCTCTGATGCATATTTTCCGGGAGCGCGAGCTTTCGTTTATGCTGAAGCACGGCGCCAGCAAGGTCGTGATCGTACCGAGGCAATTCCGCGGCTTCGACCATGAGCAGATGATAGCAGGTCTCAAGCCGAGCCTTCCCGATCTTCAACACGTTATCGTTGTGGGAGGCGCGGGCGACAATAGCTTCGAGAAGTTGCTCAGCGAACCGAAGTGGGAAGACGCGCCAGACGCAAAGGATATCCTCACGCGCCACCGTCCGGGCCCGGACGACGTCATGCAACTGATCTACACGTCGGGGACAACCGGCGAGCCGAAAGGCGTGATGCATTCCGCCAATACGGCAATGGCTAACATCATTCCCTACGCGGAACGCCTGCGTCTCGGAGCCGACGACGTCGTCCTGATGGCCTCGCCCATGGCACACCAGACCGGCTTTATGTACGGGCTGATGATGCCGATCATGCTGCGCTGTAGCGTGGTTTTGCAGGATATTTGGGACGCGAAGAAGGCTATCGAACTGATCCGCAGGGAAGGTGTTACGTTCACGATGGCGTCGACGCCGTTCCTGACCGACCTTGCCAAAGGTGTCGGTGAGGGCGGTCTGGGCGTTCCGACGCTACGCACCTTCCTGTGTGCCGGAGCGCCGATTCCTGGGCCGCTTGTCGAGCATGCGCGTAAGACGCTGGGCGCCAAAATCGTATCGGCGTGGGGAATGACCGAGAACGGCGCGGTAACATTGATCAAGATCGACGATGACGATGAGCGAGCTTTTAACACCTCGGGTTGTCCGTTGCCCGGTGTCGAGATTCGCGTCGTCGATGCAGAGAGTAAGTCGTTACCCCACAATACGGAAGGCAGGCTCTTTGTGCGGAGCTGTTCCAACTTTGGTGGTTATCTAAGCCGGCCGCATCTGAACAACACAGATGGGGAGGGATGGTTCGACACCGGCGACCTCGCTGAGATCGATGACCGGGGCTACGTCCGGATCACTGGCCGGTCGAAGGACGTGATCATTCGCGGCGGTGAAAATGTTCCCGTCGTCGAGATCGAGACACTTCTCTACAAGCATCCCGCCATCAGCCAGGTTGCCATTGTGGCCTATCCCGATGAGCGGTTGGGCGAGCGTGGTTGCGCTGTCGTGGTGCCGAAGCAGGGCCAGGCAATCGATCTGACGGCCGTGACGGATTTTCTCAAAGTGCAGAAGGTCGCGCTTCAATACATCCCCGAAAAGCTGTTGGTTCTGAGCGAGATGCCGGCGACTCCATCGGGAAAGATTCAGAAATTCAAACTGCGGGACATCGTCAAACAAACTGCAGCTTAGTTCACCTCTCGTTGTGCAACTCAGAAAGGAAAAGAACATGACGACTTATGAAGACATTATTTACGAGGAGCGTCCGAAGGGTGTCGCCCGTATCACGATCAACCGGCCGGCAAGCTATAATGCGTTCCGTGGCAAGACGGTTGAAGAGTTGATCCACGCATTTCAGCGCGCCGGCTGGGACAAATCGATCGGTGTTATCGTTCTGACCGGCGCCGGCGACAAGGCGTTCTGCACCGGGGGTGATCAGGGCGCGCATGACGGGCAATATGACGGCCGCGGAACGATCGGACTGCCCATCGACGAGTTCCAGAGCGTCATTCGCGATATGCCCAAACCCGTCATTGCCCGGGTCAATGGGTTTGCGATCGGCGGCGGCAACGTGCTTGCGACGATCTGCGACCTGACGATTGCGTCCGACAAGGCGCAATTCGGTCAGGTCGGGCCGAAGGTCGGGTCGGTCGATCCCGGATTCGGAACAGCCTATCTCGCTCGCGTGGTCGGCGAGAAGAAGGCGCGCGAGATCTGGTACCTCAACCGACGCTACAGCGCGGCACAGGCGGTCGAGATGGGGCTCGCCAATATCGCCGTTCCGCACGACGAACTCGATGCCGAGGTTGATCGCTGGTGCGAGGAGCTGATGGAACGCAGTCCGACCGCGCTCGCGCTCGCCAAGCGCTCGTTCAACGCGGATACGGAATCAATTCGCGGCATCGCCAGCATGGGCATGGCGGCGCTCAGCCTCTACTACGACACCGAAGAATTGAAGGAGGGTGGCCGGGCATATCGCGAGAAGCGCAAGCCGGATTTCCGGAAATTCGCCCGCTGATCGAAAATGACGCGCGTCTGCGGCGCGCTTATAGGAACAAGAACCATGGCCACACAAGCCGAGCGCGCCGCATTCAATTGGGACGATCCGTTCCTGCTCGACGAGCAGCTTACCGAAGACGAGCGCATGATCCGCGACACCGCGCGCGCCTATGCGCAGGACAAGCTGCAGCCGCGCATCATCAAGGCCTATCTCGAAGAGAAGACCGACCGCGAGATCTTCAACGAGATGGGCGAACTCGGCCTGATCGGTATCACGCTGCCGGAGGAATATGGCTGCGCCAACGCGAGCTACGTCGCCTATGGCCTGGTGGCGCGCGAGATCGAGCGCGTCGATTCCGGCTATCGCTCGATGAACTCGGTGCAGTCGTCGCTGGTGATGTATCCGATCTACGCCTATGGCGACGAGAACCAGCGCAAGAAATACCTGCCCAAGCTCGCCACCGGCGAGTGGGTCGGCTGCTTCGGCCTGACCGAGCCCGATGCCGGCTCCGATCCCGGCGGCATGAAGACCCGCGCCGAGAAAACCGCCGACGGCTACCGCCTTACCGGTACCAAGATGTGGATTTCCAACGCCCCGATCGCCGACGTGTTCGTGGTGTGGGCGAAATCCGCCGCACATAACAACCATATTCGCGGCTTCATCCTGGAAAAGGGCATGAAGGGCCTGTCGGCGCCGAAGATCGGCGGCAAGCTGTCGCTGCGCGCCTCCGTCACCGGCGAGATCGTGATGGACGGCGTGGTGGTGCCGGAAGACGCGCTGCTGCAGAACGTGTCCGGCCTGAAGGGCCCGTTCGGCTGCCTCAACCGCGCCCGCTACGGCATTTCCTGGGGCGCGATGGGCGCGGCCGAAGACTGCATGCACCGCGCGCGGCAGTACACGCTCGACCGCAAGCAGTTCGGCCGGCCGCTGGCGGCAACCCAGCTGGTGCAGAAGAAGCTCGCCGACATGGAGACCGAGATCGCGCTCGGCCTGCAGGCCTCCTTGCGCGTCGGCCGCCTGATGGACGAAGGCAAGATGGCGCCGGAGATGATTTCGATCGTCAAGCGCAACAATTGCGGCAAGGCGCTCGACATCGCGCGCGTGTCCCGCGACATGCACGGCGGCAACGGCATCCAGATCGAATATCACGTGATGCGCCATACCGCGAATTTGGAAACCGTGAACACCTATGAAGGCACCCACGACGTCCACGCCCTGATCCTGGGCCGGGCGATCACGGGCATTCAGGCATTCTTCTGATGCCGATCCGTCGCGTTCAATGCAGCCAGGCGCGGTGCTTCGGCGCCTGAGCAGCCGCCAAAGGAGTATTTCTTTTGCAAACCTTGTCGGAACTCCTGAGATCACAAGCGCGCCATTTCGTGCACAAGACTTATCTTGTTTGCGAGGATAAGTCCTGGACCTACGGTGAGTATTTCAGTCAGGTTGAAAAGTTGGCCCAAGTTCTGGTAGAGCACGGCGTGAGCAAGGGACAGCCGGTCTGTCTCTATCTGCCGAGCCGGCCCGAACTTGCCTTTGCCTACCACGCCTGCCAACTGATCGGTGCGATCGCGACGCCGATGAGCTCGATGTATCGTTCGGCCGAACTCAACAAGATCGTGGCCCGGACCGGGGCCAGCATCCTCATCACCGACACAGAACGAGCACCACTTGTTCGTAGCGTCCAAGCCGGCCTTGTGACCTTGCAGCATCTGCTGGTGTTCGGCGGCGATGATCAGGCTGCACCACTGGAAGACCTTCTCCTCCGCACCGTCCCGCATCTTCCTGAAGATACCGTGGGTCCGGAGGACGTGGCCGCGCTGTTCTTCACATCGGGCACAACGGGCGACCCCAAGGGTGCCATGCAGAACCAGCGTAACATCTTGTCGGCCATTCGAGGCGGGGAGGTTTACACCGCGTGCGCGTCGGGCAAAGAAGTATTCCTTGGGGTACTCCCGCTGTTTAACAATTTCGGCGCCACCGTCGTCCTGAACGGTGCGCTCTACAATGGCGGCACGCTGGTTCTACGCGAGCGCTGGGACCTCGACGGTGTCGTCGCCGACATTGAGCGCCACAAAATATCGGTGTTCTTCGGAACACCGACGATGTTTACATTTCTGCTCAAGGCATACGATCCCCTTAGGCACGATCTTTCATCGCTCCGCTTGTGCCTCGCCGGCGGTGCCGTCCTCGTGCCCTCGCTTGTCGAGGAATTCGAGAAGAAGCTGAAAACCCGGCTGATCAACATTTACGGCGCAACCGAGGTCTCGACCTACGTCACGGCGGAGCCTCTGATGGGCCCGCGCATTCCAGGCTCCGTCGGCTTGCCGATCGGCAGTACGGCAATCTCGGTGCTTGATGACAGCGGGCACCCCGTGGAGCGCGGCCAAACCGGCGAGATCGCCATCAGGGGCGACACAGTCGGCCCTGGCTATTGGCAGGACGTCAATGCAACGGAAATCGCATTCCGCAATGGCGCATGGCTCAGCGGCGATATCGGATTCGTCGATGACCACGATCACCTTCACATCATCGACCGCAAGAAGGACGTCATCATCTCAGGCGGTTACAATATTTATCCTATCGAGGTCGAAGATGTTCTTTATAAGCGGGATGACGTTCATCTGTGCGCCCTTATCGGTGCCCCCGACGATGAGAGGGGCGAGCTGCCCGTCGCCTATGTCGTCGCTGCGGCCGGAAAGTCGCCGACCGCCGATGAACTAATCGCCCATTGCCGGACACACCTTGCTGCTTACAAGTCACCGCGCCGCGTGGTGTTCAAAGACGCTCTCCCCCTCGGTCCGACCGGGAAAATCCTAAAAAAGGAACTGCGCGCTATGATTTCGAAAGAGCTGTCCGGGTCATGAGACTGGCCAACAAAGTTGCGCTGATTACGGGGGCCGGTGGTCCGATGGGGCGCGCCATTGCACAGAAATTCGCGAGCGAAGGCGCAAGCCTGGTGCTGACGGACATCTCCGGCACTCGGCTCAACCAATCAGTAGAAACCATTGCTGCCGCGCATCCGCAATGTCAGGTCATCCAGCAGCGCGCTAACGGCATCGAAGCGCAAGAGGCGGCGGAAGTGGCTGGCGTCGCATTGGAGCGTTTCAGAAAGGTCGACATCCTCATCAATGTGGTTGGCGGTATTCGTTCGAAGGAGCTCTATACGCCGTTTCTTGATATGACCGAACAGCAATGGGATGACACCTTTTCGCTAAATCTCAAACCTGGATTTCATCTGATCAAAAACCTTGCTCCGGGCATGCTCGAGCGGTCGTATGGCAAGATCGTCAACATTTCATCCGTCGTCTATGCCGGCGAACCGGGGCAATGCGATTATGCGGCGGCCAAAGCGGCCGTCGCATCCTGGACGCGCAGCCTGGCCGGCGAGTTCGCGCCCCACGTCAACGTCAATTGCATTGCGCCAGGTATCATACGCACGTCCGTGACAGAGCGCATCGAAGCCGAAGACGCCAAGCGCCTGACCGCGGCCTCGTTTCTTAAGCGGTTCGGCGAAGCGCGAGAGATCGCCGACGTAGCCTGCTTCCTCGCCAGTGACGAAGCATCATTCGTCACCGGCGAGATCATTGCCGTGTCCGGCGGCAATCATCCCTGCTTGTAGGCGGCATCGCGTGTTCAATAAAATGGGAGGACGAGAGAATGCAGTTCTACCTGAACGGCTACAATCCAGGTGATCCCGACATACAAGCGGCCGCCCTCAGCGCCGAGGCGCGCCCGGCGACCCTGCCCGACACCACGGACGTTCTCATCGTCGGCACCGGCCCGGCCGGGATGCTGCTAGCCGCGCAGCTCTCGGCCTTCCCCGGCATCACGACACGCATCGTCGATCGGCGCGAGGGTCCGCTGCAGGTCGGTCAAGCGGACGGGGTCGCCTGCCGCACAGTCGAGATGTTCGACGCCTTCGGCCTGAGCGGGAAACTCATCCGCGAAGCCTACTGGGTGAACGAGACGGTGTTCTGGCGTCCGTCTGCTGAAGATCGATCGAAAATCGTTCGAACCGGGCGTGTGCAAGATACCGCAGACGGCCTGTCCGAATTTCCACACCTGATCGTCAATCAAGCGCGCCTGCTGGGCTACCTCGAAGACTACATGCACAGATCGCCGTCGCGGCTTGTCCCCGATTATGGCTGGGAGTTCGTTACCCTGACGGTCGAGCCGGCGGGTGATTATCCCGTGATTGTCACACTAGAGAGCGCGAAGACCCAGGAGGAGAAGAAGGTCCGCGCGAAATATGTTGTCGGATGTGATGGCGCGCGCAGTCGCGTGCGGGACGCAATCGGCGCCGTGCCGCGTGGCGACTTCGCCAACCACGCCTGGGGCGTCGTCGACATGCTTGCCGAAACCGACTTCCCAGACATCAGGCTGAAGGCGGCGATCCAATCGGCGGACCAAGGGAACATCCTGCTCATCCCGCGTGAGGGTGGCTACATGGTGCGGCTCTATGTCGATCTCGGCGAGATCGACCCGGCGAACCGCGAAGCGTTCCGGCTCATCACGCAGGAGCAAGTCATCCAGACCGCGCAACGCGTGCTCCGCCCGTACACGCTCGACGTGCGGAGCGTGGCTTGGTTCGCCGTCTATCAGGTGGGCCAGCGCGTCACTGACCGTTTCGACGACGTCACGGCAGACGGGGCAGGGTCTCGCCTGCCGCGCGTGTTCATTGCCGGCGATGCGTGCCACACGCACAGCGCCAAAGCTGGCCAAGGCATGAACGTATCAATGCAGGACACATACAACCTCGGCTGGAAACTCGCCTCCGTCCTCGAAGGGCGCGCCAAGCCGGACCTGCTTCGTACCTACACGGTCGAGCGTCACGCGATCGCGCAGGGCCTCATCGAGTTCGACAAGGAATGGTCGAAGATCATGGCCTCTCCGCCGAAAAATCCAGACCATCCGGAACTCGGGGGTGTCGATCCCGTGGAACTTCAGGCCTATTTCGTGATGTCGGGCCGCTACACGGCCGGCGTCGGGACGCATTACCCGCCGGCGACCTACCTGACCGCCGAAGCGACGCACCAAGCGCTGGCCGAAGGCTACACGATCGGTATGCGCTTCCACTCGGCGCTCGTCGTGCGCCTTGCCGACGCCAAGCCGGTGCAACTCGGTCACGCGGCCCAGGCCGACGGAGCGTGGCGCATCTACGCCTTTGCCGACGCGAGCGGAGAAAGGCTGCGCGCGCTTATGGATTACCTCGCGCAATCGGAGCGGTCGCCGATTCGGCGGTTCACCCCTCACGGGGCGGATATCGACAGCGTCATCGACGTCCGCGGGATCTTCCAGCAAGGGCATCGCGACCTCAAGGTCGAGGAGCTGCCGTCGATGCTCGTGCCGCGCAAAGGTCGGTTCGGGTTGGTCGACTATGAGAAGGCCTACACGCCCGACCTCAAGAACGGCCCCGATATCTTCGACCTGCGCGGCATCGACCGCGAGAGGGGGGCGATGATCGTCGTCCGTCCGGACCAGCACGTCGCGAATGTGCTGCCGCTCGATGCATACGACGCGCTCGCCGACTACTTCGGGCATTTCATGCTAGACCAGCACTGAGCGTGATTCGGCGCGGGAAACCGCGCCGACGCGACACGCGGCTAGACCTGTGACAATGCCGTCTTGAGGCGGTCCAGCAGTCGATAGAGCAAGACCTGGTCATCGTGACTGAACGTGCTCAGGGCGGCAGAGTAGAAAGCCTCAATGGGCTCCTGCATTCGGGTCCAGATCTTGTTGCCTTCCCCGGTCAGGCGAACAAGCCTGCTGCGGCCATCGTCCTTGTCCTTGACGCGCTTGATCCATCCCCTTCCTTCCAGCCTGTCGAGGACGGCTGTGAGATTCTGCCGGCTGACGTCGAGAAATTCCATTAGATCCTTGACCATCATTCCGTCGTCGCGGACGAGGGGTCGCGCGAGTGCGCCCAAGACGGCCCATTGCTGCGTCGTTGCCCCGAACTGGCCGACATAACGTGTGCCCTGTTTGTGCATCAGGTTCGACGCCTGATAGAGGCGAAAGAACACCCGGTTTGCGACGTCGAACTCGACGCCGGTCTTCGCAACCACAGCCAATGCCATTTTTCCGTTCCTCTGAGAATCCGATCGAGTCATAATATCAATGTATTGATGAAATGCACATAGAAAATAAATCAATCTATTGATATAATTAGGTGGCCCGGAGAATCAACTGTCCTAAGCTTAGAGGAATATCACCACATGAACGCTGAATCCCCAGCTACGAAGCAGGAATGCCTGACGGAGGCATTCGACGGCCCCGTAGCCACTCTGACTTTGCAACATGGGTCGATGAACGCGATAGACGATGCGCTGCTCGACGTACTCGCAGCCACGTTTGCGATAGTGGAAGCGCATTCAGAGGTTTCGGTGCTCCGCATTCGCAGTGAGCGGCGGGTTTTTCTGCTGGGGCGGACCTTCGACTTGTCGCCGGACGCCTTGAAAGCGCAACAGGCGCTGACGAGATGAGGGCGACCGTGCGACGATTTCATGAAGTATATGATCATCTCGCCGCGCTACCTTTGGTGACGATTGCGGAGATCGAGGGCCATGCTCTCGGAGGCGGTCTTGAGCTGGCTTTGGCCTGCGATATCCGAAGCGCGTTGCACACCGCGAAGTTGGGATTGCCAAAGACGAAGGTCGGATTGCTGCCCGGTGCGGGAGGCACGCAACGTTTGACACGACTTTGCGGGGAAGGCATGGCGGCGCGGATTATCCTCAGCGGCGATATGGTTGGTGGCGCGAGGCCGAGCGCATCGGCCTCGTTCAATGGGGGTTCGCAGCAGCAGATTTCAGTCGGTCCGCGGCTGAGATCGTATCCAGAACGGCGAATCTTTCCGCCGATGCACAGAAGATCGCGAAGAACTGCATTCGCCTTGCAGTTCACGAGCAGACGCGCGGTGCGCAAGCTGAAATTGAAGGCATCTGGACTCTCATGCGCAGCGCGGAGACCAAGAAGCGCGTGCACGGGTTTCTTCGCAATTGACATCGAAGCCATCACCAGGCGGACAATAAAAGGTGCAGTAGACCCAAACGGCTTATGATTCAGATCATTCATGTATGGCCGCTTCTGGCGCAAAGCGGCCATCCGCCGAAATAGCGACGTCGCCTAAGTGGTGCCAATTGCGGACATCTCGCAGGCTCGCAGGAAAATTAATTAGGAGTTCTTTCCATGATTGATGGGATCAGCGCGGTCACACTGGGCACCCACGAAATGCCGCGCGCTGTCCGGTTCTACCGCTCGCTAGGGTTTGAGGTCCTGCATGGCGGCGATGAGTCGTCATTCACCAGCTTTCGAGCAGGGACAAGCTATCTCAATCTCATCGCCCAGCCTGCCGGGCGGCGCTGGTTCTGGTGGGGCCGGGTAATCTTCTACGTTGCCGATGTTGACGCACTTTACGACCGTGTACTCGCAGCGGGATACCAACCAGCTACCGCGCCCCGCGACGCCGAATGGGGTGAGCGCTTCTTCCATCTGACTGACCCCGACGGCCACGAACTCAGCTTCGCTCGGCCTTTGCTCCCGGTTTCTGTCCAATAACAGCTCGAAGCGGCCTGCCGTTCCAAGAGGCGCTGGGAGAGCGTATGGTGTTCTGATTATCCGCTGAACCTGGGAGCCAATCATGCAGTTCAGGACAATCGGACTACTGTTGCTCGGCGCGATGGCGCTTCCTGCCGCCGGGACCGCACAAACCACCGCCGCTCCACCGGCAATTACACGAACAGTGATCGCCGCAACCAAACTGCCGACCGTCACGGAGGGGCCGCTCCATTTCAAAGCGGTGAGCATCACTCTTCAACCGGACACGAAGAGCGGCGTCTCGGCGGCCAACGGCATCCTCTACCAGATGTCCGGATCGACCGAGGTCGCGTTCGATGGCGAGGCTAAAACGCTCAACGCCGGCGACGGGCTGTTTATCGCCGGCGGAAAGACCGCGGCGCTAACGGCGGGCAGGGGAGGGCCGTCGATTTTTCTCCACTTCTTCCTTGTCCCCGCTGTGGACGTGGGTCGGCCTGTTGAGGCGGCACCTGCCGCTGTGACAGAATTATATCGCACAGCGAATCCGATCCCCGACCTGAAGCCAGGCGGTTATGATCTCAATCTCACACGAGTCATATTTCCGGCTCAGATGCCCTCCAACCCGCCACACCATCGGTCAGGAGCGGCTCTGTACTATATTATTTCCGGCACCGGAGCGAATACGGTCGACGGTAAGACGGAAGCACGAGGACCAGATTCCCTGATCTATGAACCGTACGGTCTCGTGCACCAATGGGGAAATCCAGGCAACGAGCCGTTGGTATTCTTGGCCTTCAACATCCATCCGGAAGGTATGGCAGCCGTGCTTCCGGGCGCGCCAGCAAAGAATCAATAGCTAACGGCGAGCGGCCACCGCATCCGGAGCACCGTTCGATTCCACATGAATTGGCGAATTGAATCATGGTGGCAACGACCGATCGGACTGTCACCGTGTTCGGCGGAACCGGCTTTCTCGGCCGCCGCATCGTTCGGCATCTGCGCTCTCACGGATTTCCTGTTCGGACCGCGTCAAGGCGTCCGGATCAGGGGCACAGACTGTTTGGTCCCGATGATCCGCAGCTTCAATCCATAGGAGCCAACATTCACGACGAACGATCAGTCGCGGATGCGCTTGCCGGCGCCTACGGCGTAGTAAATGCGGTTAGCCTTTACGTCGAGCACGGACAGGAGACTTTTCATTCTGTTCACGTCGAGTCCGCCCAACGGGTAGCGGCTCAAGCACTCCGTGCCGGTGTCGATCGACTCATTCACATTTCAGGAATCGGAGCCGATACGGCCTCACAATCACGGTACATCCGAGAGCGCGGCGAAGGCGAACTGGCGGTCCAAGCCGCCTTCGGCGATGCTCTTTTCGTCCGCCCGGCAGTGATGTTCGGACCGGACGATGCGTTTCTCACCGTCATCCTCAGGCTCCTTCGCCAGCTTCCGATCTATCCGATGTTCGGCCGCGGCCTGACCAGATTGCAACCCGCCTATGTGGAGGATGTTGCGGAGGCGATTGGCCGGACCATGCAGCGAGCGGAAACGCCTTCAACGATCTTCGAGTTTGGCGGCCCGCGCGTCTACTCCTACGAGGAGTTGCTTGGAGCCATTGCGCACCAAGCTGGACTTGCGCCCCGACTGATTCCAATCCCTTTTGCCGTTTGGCATGCACTCGCATGGGTCTCCGAAATACTCCCAAACCCGCTCCTCACGCGCAATCAAGTGGAACTGATGCAAATCGACACCGTGTCATCGCCGGAGATGCCTGGATTTGTTGAACTTGGGATTTCGCCGCACTCGGTCGAGGCAATACTCCAGAAGATGCTCTTGAATTGCAGATGAAAGAGGATCCTCGGTTAATCCCTCTTCAACGGATGACGGGTGCGCGTGCTACATCCCCTGCATTTCAGCCACCTGATATCCGAGACGGGTTTTCAGAAGTAGGTCCGCGCAGTCGCAGAGTCCGCTTTACCTAGTGAACGGATGTCCTCGGTTCGACTGGTTAGATCCGCAAACTCTTGCGCGGCGGCACACACTACGATTATTCGATCACCTCATCGGCTGCCACCGGCAGGGTTTGCGTCCCACGCGAGGCCGAACGCCTTCGCCGTGGTCGCGACGGAGTGACGGTCGTTTACCTTCTTCGAAGCGCGGAGTATCAAGTTTGCAATTGTGGTGTATTCTGAATGCATGCGTGTCGAATGTCGACTTGCATTGAACCAACCTTGGGGATCACGGAGGGCAAGATGGCCAAGAAAGCGAAGAAGGCAAAGAAGAAGACCGCCAAGAAGAAAAAGAAGTAACCGTTCGACGAAAACCTTATGGCCTCCGGATAGCGTCTGAGGTCCGTTACACCTTCGCAACACGGACGGGCGGCAGCTTTCGCTTACAGAATATCCGCGCAACAGTCAGGCCGGACCGTTATGCAAATGGCTGCTGCATAACGGTCCGGGTTTTCATTTGTGCGAAGAGTTTTTCGCCAAGAATGAAGCCTGTACACGCAGCCGCAGAGTCCGCTCTACCCCCGATGAACGGACATCGTCCGTTTGATCCGTGATTTGGGTCAAAAACTGACTTCTTAGGAACGTCCGCCTTTGGCGCAAAGCGGCCATTCGTTGATTGCCCAAGTGCCAAGGCGGTAGCTAACGATTAACGTGTTGTAACGTGTTGCAATGCTGGCCGCGAGCCACGCAGTTTAGTTGGGCCTTCGGTAGACCCAAGGCCATCAAGCCTCTACACGTCTCTCACGTATGGATGGGGGCAACGACTCCCAGAATCGAAGTAGCTTGCATCTTCCTCATGACGTTCGCGCGATGGAGTTTCACTGTCACCTCGCTGAGCCCTAGATCAAATTCTCCGCCGGATATCGCGTTGAGGCCTGGGAAGTCAGTGACTCCAGTGGCGGAGGTCATTGATCCCGAGCGCGCGCGCTGGGACGATGACAATTTGACGCTCACCGCCACGAGATGGGAAGTGCTCGAAGCGTCTCTCGTTTGTGTTCCTGCCGACAAAACTGCAAGCGTTCGAAGCGTTGGCGGCGGTGGTCGCCATGTAAATAATGCACTCACCGGTGAGCGCATGTTAATCCGGACGCGGATGCATGCGCGGCAGGCGATGCATAACCGCCAGTCGGCAGCGTTCGGCGTTCACGATGAATAATTCCGACCTGCAATCCGGCGAGGGTCGCGTTGAGACTCCTGCTTCGCGCCCCGGTACAGCAGCGGCCACCTTCGTCGACGGATTTCAATATCCGCTTCCGGGTTTGCTGGCACGAGGCATCGCACGCGATTATTGGTCGTCAGCTTCACGCTGCTGCTCTTGGCGGATCCACGGTCGAAGGCGGGCTCGACCACAGCGGATTAACTTGGGGTCCGGCCTATGTCCGGCAGGCGAAGTTTTCCGATAGCCAGGATGATGTCCCCACACTGTGCTCGCAATTGACCGGTGTCATGCCCACGCTAGGTGAGAGCCGCACCGAATGCGCGCCGTTTATTTGCATTGCTTTCATCGCGTGGTCGAACTTGTCAGCGGCACCGAAGGCGAGCGGTTTTTCTTGACAGCGAGCCGTGGTTTGCGTGCGATGACGAGAGACAAGCAATCGCCTATGCGAGCCTAGTCACCTCATCACCGGCCTCGGCGGCAGCGCTCATTTCCGCGTGCCGGATCGAAGCCGCTTCGCTTTTGGAATCGTCGGCGCATGTCGTGCGCGCCTTGGCCCTCCAGCTTCGACGTGAGCGGACAATGGACGGCACCGCTATCGATTCGTGCATCGAGGGTGCGGTTGCGGAGAAGGCGCCGGTGAGCACGCGCGCCGGGCCGATTGGAAGCTTGTCGAGAAAAACGCGGCGTGTTTGCGGCGCGGAACCCACTGGCGCTCGGCACTTGTTCAGTTATTTGGAGCAGTGTTAGCGCTTGAACCGGGCCGTCATAGGCGCATACTTGCAGAATGGACCAAATTCTGCCGCCGACACTAAGCGACATTGAACTTGATGCCTTGCGACAAATCGCGGCGCATCCTGCCACGCAGCATATCCCGCCTCACATCCAATCCCGGCTGATGGATATTGGCTACGCCAAGGAAGTTTTGGGGGCCATCGTTCTCACTGATGACGGCTTACAGAGAATTGTGATGGGTCGATGACCCTGCAACCGAACCGCCAGACAGGGCCGCGCTGATGGTCCTCCGATACTACTGCACCTGATCGCATGCCGTGGGGCAGGGCCCCCCGTGGTCGGGGGCACCGCGAGAGAGCAAGGCCTTAGTTTAGGCTCACCGCAGGCGCATATGTGGGCAATGACAGAATCACATGTGATTTTCAGAGCCGAGAAGGTTTCCGAGGGCGACTGGCAGATTAAATGCCACTGTCCGGCAGGCAAGATCGACTACGTAACCGGTTTCTTGGACGAACACTCAATCCAGAACTGGCTGTCGACCGAACATCGGACACATTGGCTCAAAGTGAGAGGCTATCAGCCAGCTCCCTAATCGCCGCATCGGTGGTCGGATGGGGCAGTGAAGCCCACGCCCGCCAACGTATCAGAACAACCGAGCGGCCTGTTTCAAGAAAATGAATTGAACTGACGCCGACCTAAGGCATCGGGGAGCCGTGATCTGGCCGCCCAGATGATTAACGAAGCGTTAACTAATTTGGCGCGATGCTAAACTTTTCGTTTTCGATGATTCCAGAAGGAGTTTTCGATGTCGAAGTTTGCGATTGGCGAGATGGTCGATAACGCAGCGGACGACCATGAGGTGGGTACGGTCATCGCCGTGTTCCCGACAGTTGACGGCAGCTTTAGGTATGCCGTTGATACCGAAGGCTATGGCGCACTCCAGTTTTTCACCGAGGAAAAACTAGTCGTTCACCACTGATAGGTCGGAACGACGACGGAGAAACTGATGGCGGCGGGGGCGGATGTACCCCGCGCGCTGATAAGGTCGAGCCTCAGAGCAGACGCGCGGTCTCGTGATGCCCTCGAACATGGGAGGCGTAGTGTTACTCGTCACGCCGACGCCTGATAGGCCGCGCTGATGGTCCTGCGATGCTGCTCTGCACCTGGTCGCATATCGGATGGGTGCAGGGGCTCCGCGTGGTCGAGCACAGCGCCGAGATGGCGCATGTTTAAGCGGACGCTCCACCACGTAGCAGGTGCCGGTAGCCATGCTCCGTCATCCATTTGGCACGCGATAAATGGCTGTCGAACGCCCTCCCGGCGCGATCAGATTCATGTTCCGGGTCAAGATGCAGCACCACTCGTGCGACCTCGCGCCAGTCGGCACCTTCCGCATCCGCGTCCAACAGGCGTAGATAGGTGATGAGGTGCTGCTCGTCGTAAACGGTCAACACCGGATCGGAGGGCGCAGTTTCAGCGACATCAGGATCAAGCGGCGGCTTCTGCACAGGCGTTCTCGCAAGCAGGTTGTCGTCGATCAATCCTGCGTGGGCTCGTTGCCATATTGATGACCCGTATCCGCGAAGTCCGCTTTGCTGCGGTGGTCTCAACCGGTCGACGCAACACTTTATCTTAGAGGGAAAAGATGGAGTGTGGGATGGAACGAAGATTTCATAGAGGTTTTACTACGGCAGAGAAGACGGAGCTATGGGATCGCTGGAAGCGCGGGGAGTCGCTGAAGGCGATCGGGAGAGCTTTTGGTAAGGAGTCTTCGTCGATTTATTTTCTGGTGGCTCCGCACGGTGGGATTCGTCCTGCGGAGCGGCGCCGCTCCAGGTTGGCATTGACGCTTGCGGAACGCGAGGTGATTTCCAGAGGTGTTACGGTACATCAATCGGCCCGGTCGATCGCAAAGCTACTTGGCCGCTCACCCTCGACGGTGAGCCGGGAAATGAGCCGCAATGGCGGCTATAATCGTTACCGAGCGACACTTGCGGACGAGAATGCGTGGGCGCGATCTCGTCGTCCAAAATGTTGTAAGTTGGCGATCAATTCGCGGCTTCGGCGGTCAGTGGCAGGGAAGCTCAGATTGGATTGGTCACCCGAGCAGATAGCCGGTTGGCTGAAGAGGACGCATTCTGAAGACGAGTATAATCAGGTGTCACACGAGACCATCTATCGCAGCCTGTTTGTCCAAGCGCGCGGCGTACTCAAGAAAGAGCTGCTTCGCCATCTTCGATCGAAGCGTTCGATGCGTCGCTCCAGGCCGGTTGATCCGAATGGCGATAGACGGGGGTATATGAAGGATGCTGTCTCAATCCGTCAGCGACCGGCTGCGGTTGAAGATCGGGCGGTGCCTGGCCATTGGGAGGGCGATCTGCTGTCCGGGCCGAACAACACCTACATCGCGACCTTGGTCGAGCGTCAAACGCGTTACGTGATGCTGGCCAAGGTGGCAGGCAAGGATACTCGAACGGTAGTCACCGCACTCATCAAGCAGGCGAAGAAGCTACCAAAGGAGCTGTATAAGTCCTTGACCTGGGACCGGGGCAAGGAACTGACGGCTCATCGTCGATTTACGTTGGCGACCAACATCGACGTCTATTTTTGCGATCCGCAAAGCCCGTGGCAGCGCGGATCGAACGAGAACACCAATGGCCTGCTGAGACAGTACTTTCCTCAGGGCACCGACTTGTCGGTGCATTCGCAAGCCCATCTGAACAAAGTGGCTCGTCAGCTAAACGAACGACCACGTGAGACCTTGCAATTTGAAACCCCAGCAGAGAGATTTAACGCCTGTGTTGCGTCGACCGGTTGAGCCGGCACCTCAACAACGGACATGCGGGGCCGGGGGCGGCATGTCCGAAAAGTGCCAACAACCGACATTAGCTATGGTCAGGCGGATACGGTCAATTCACTTTGCGAAGAACCATTCTTTTCATGTCGGCAAGCACGCGGTAGCCCTCCGCCAGCTGCAACAGGTTCTCCCTCTCCGATCCCTGCGGTAAGCGAGCAGCATCTTCACGCAGTGCTTTCGCTAGTTCGTCGCACTGGTCGACGGTCAAGTGTTCCTCTTGCATCACGGCCCTCATGCAATCGATTTTGTTCCCGAGGATAGGGCGCGCACTGCGCTTACCGACGCGATGTGCTAAACTCAAACTGAGGCGGCCTTACTCGCTCCTCTCTCCTAGGAGCTTGCCTGTCTTGCGGTTGATGAAGTGCAGCCGCGTGCATGCGAGGCAGGCAATTCCTTGAAACTCGTTTTGGGATGTGTCGTCGTCATCATCCAGTGCTGGACGCTCAGGTTGGTAATCGGACAGGTGAAGATGACGGCGCTCATTCGTCCTCCTTCCGGAGCTTAAGGAGCGCTTGAAGGAGCGAGGCCCGGAGTGCCTAGGAGTCCGAGCCTCGCAACCGGAACGATCCGATCGTCGGATCGCTCGATACAGGCCGACGTTATGCAGGTTTGATGAGGGTGGCTTGATCTCGCGCAAAATGCTTGGACGTCCGCCGAGGGTCAAACTGAGAAGAACTCAGTGCGAGCATATGTCTTCCGAGTTACATCTGAAGGCGGACATAGCGCGGTGCGGTCGGCATGTCGCAAACGTGCCATGAGCCGACATCGCTCCAAGCAGCGATACTTGTCAGGCTCCTTAGCGGCCGTAGGGGAAGCAGCGGTGGCGATCGAGTGTGAGACCGAAATGCGCTCCTAGCGCAGCGATGGCCGCATCCTGCTCAGGATAAGGATCGGCATTGGATGCGGCAACGATGATGATCCGGAACCCGCCGCGATCCTTGCCACCCGGTGGCAGCATCGCTGTAGCCAGTGCATTACCCTCCCTGTCGCGCAACGTGAGGAAAAGCGGCATCTCTCGCTGTACATGGGCCTCGAGGCCGATGTCGCGCTCCATCGCGTTGGGCCGCTCCGGACGCCAGGATTGGACTGCCTTCTCCCGCTCGCGGCAGAAATATTTCTCGACTGTGTGGCGCATCAGGCGCGACTCATGCGCAGCTTCACTTTCCGTCTCGATACGGAACCAAGTCTTACCCTTCGGCGCGTCGCAAACATACTGCATTTCGCCCATCCTGCGATCGCCGCAATTCTAGGGCGGCGGGCCCGCAAAGCCAATATGAGAGTTGCTCCCGTGTATAACGCTGCACGGTCGTATAATCGGAAGTTCGGCTGCAACACCGCGCGACTATTGCCTGAGAGGCGATGGTAGAGCTCCGATCTGATGAAGCTTCGCAAAGCGGTCCGGTACGCCCAGCCACTGCAACGTCCGACAAAAACGGAAATCGGGCCCCGCAATCCTGACATCCGTTCTTCCCTCAACAGCAGACATTCGCCAACGCGTCGGTCACGTCCGAAAAGTGCCGATATTGTTGCAAAAGTCTTTTTGGGGTGACGAACGAAATTTCTCAGAGCCGCTGATGCGTTTTACGCGCGGCGACGTGAGGGACCATATCGTTTCATCCAAAATCTATCACGGGCCTCCGTCGTGGCGTTGAAAGGCGACGCAGCAGCAGAGAAGTCCAAAGATCAGCTTTCGCGAGATTTTTAGGGTTGTTCGATTTTCGACTTTTGCAACATGGGGTAATTCCGGGATCGAGCCAGACAAAGGCAAGGGAATCAGCTTTCCAGGAACGTATGAGGCCAGCCTCATGTGGCCTTGCAACGATGGAGAGCGACAATGGAATACTATGTCGGACTAGACGTATCGTTGAAGCAGACATCGATCTGCATAGTGGACCAGGCGGGGTTGGTCGTGCGAGAGGGCGTGGTCGATTCCGATCCAGAGGCGATTTCGGCTTACGTGAATTCAAAGGCACCGGATGCGGTACGCATCGGCCTCGAGACTGGACCGACGTCCACGTGGCTCTGGACCGAGCTCAAGCGGCTTGGCCTGCCGGTGATCTGTATCGATGCGCGCCATGCCAAGGCGGTGCTCAAGATGCAGATCAACAAAAGCGACCGCAACGATGCTATCGGGATCGCCCGCATTATGCAGACGGGTTGGTTCAAGGAAGTGCACGTCAAAGATATCGACAGCCACTCGGTCAGGGCGCTACTGGCCAGCCGGGCGCTGCTGGTCAAGATCAAGCGCGATCTCGAGAACCATGTTCGCGGCCTTCTCAAAAACCTTGGCCTAGTAATCGGCCGTGCCAAGTTCAACGTCTTCGCCGTACGAGTCGATGAGTTGATCGAGGGTCGTCCTGAGCTGGTGGCTGCGGTCAGGCCACTGCTCGAAGCGCGCAATGCCGTCGAGCAGCAGGTCAGTGAGCTTGACCGCAAGGTAATGAGGCTGGCTCGCCATGATGCGCAGGTCCGCCGGTTTATGACCGTACCTGGGGTCGGCCCGATCACCGCACTCGCCTTCAAGGCAACGATCGACGATCCGGCACGGTTTGCGCGGTCGAGAAGCGTAGGTGCTTATATCGGCTTAACCAGTAGACGCCATGCCTCCGGAGAGGTCGATTGGTCAGGCCGCATCTCGAAGTGTGGCGACGCTATGTTGCGAAGTTACCTGTTTGAAGCAGCCGGGGTTCTACTGACACGCGTTCCAAAATGGTCCGCCATGAAGGCTTGGGGGGTAAGGCTCGCCAAGCGAAACGGGCTCCGCAAGGCCAAGGTTGCGGTCGCGCGTAAGCTTGCGGTCATTCTGCATCGCATGTGGATCGACGGAACCGAGTTCAACTGGTCGAAGAAGGAGATTGCTGCCTAGCGAGGGCATACCGAGTTCCTGCCAAACGGCGGGAAAAGACGTCCCTGCCGGGACGATGGCGATGGTGAGTTCGACAGATTTTGTGCGCGCGTCTGAAAGGGCGACCGCGATTGCAACATTGAACCGCCAGCGTCTCCTTACGCCATCATGCGGAGGGTTCACCCCTACCGCGGAGAGAACAGTGGACCCGGCAAGGATGATCGTCGGAGAGCTTGACACCCAGACCCGGAATTAGAGAACAAAATCTGCCACAAGCCGACATAAACGCCTTAACCGTCCGTCGTCCGCTCCACCTTCCGAAAAGCAGACTGCAGCGGGTCAGACGGCCAGTCTGGTGTGCTTTTTCATGTTTGGGTTGTAGACAAGCCGGCGGTCATCGTCGGCACCTCCAGCTCCTGCCGTCCTTGGTCCAGACCTTGTGCATGCCGTGGCGCTCGCACAGATCGGGAGCCTCGGCATAGGCGCGACGAACCCTCTTCTCGGCCTGAGCCTGCGCGTAGTCGATCGCCTCCGCCGGCTTGATGGCCGGCTCGGGCTCGGCAAGCGGCGGCCAGGGCAGGCGGTCGCTCTTCGCGGTGGAGACCGGCAGCGCTTCGGCGGCGGCTAGGGAGATGACCGGCTCATTCTGGTCGATCGCCGGGACAGCGGTTGCCATGGGCGAGACTTTTGGGCCGGGTCCAATGGCGACCACCAGTAGCGCGAACGCTCCCCAGATCGCTATGCTGGCGATCGCGACGGGACCTGCGAAACTCGAACGCAGAAACGGATGCATGGCACTCCTTGGAGCCGTGCCTCCCAGCGCTCCGATTCAAGACGCTGCCAGCGACTTGTCCACTTATTTGTTTGCGGTTCCGTTGCAGTGCGTCTCAATGGCGTCTCAATTCCGTGATTGCGGGAGCTAGTTTGCGGCGCACAATTCGCTCAGTTCCTAGCAGCCGTAATCGGCGGGCACAGCGCTCGCCAGTTCACCTTGCACGCCCAATCATTGTAGGCCGCCCCGCCTTGAGCGGCTGCGCCCAACGCACCGAACACTGTGAACCTTGGCAATGGATAATGGCACCGAAGTCCCGGATCGGCTCGCCGTTCGCAGTGTCGCGCTCCCGAGCGCGATGTCCTCTGTGGATGGCTCCCGCGTTGCAAGGGCTAAATTGACGCGGTGGCATTGGTCGGGTGCAGTCTTCTGTCCGGCCTGTTGATGCAGTCGGTTGAGACTGCTGGCCCTGATGGAGTCCGCGAACAAGGTCCCATTCTGTTAATCAGGCTATGACGCCTTGGACATCGGTTGGGTTGTCCCTGTTCCCGGTCTGACCGGTCTGCCATCACTTCGCATCGCGCTCGCAACCTCGTGAAGCTGATCTCCTCTTCAGCTAATCGGTGTATCGTCCTTTATGCAGCCAGTGCCGGCCGGTGGCCCGTACGATAGGTCTCGCCACGTGACATGATCGCCCAGATGACCCGCGCGGTCTTGTTTGCCATTGCGACGGTGGCGACCCTCGTGGGCTTTCGCGCGAGCAGATCCGCCAGGCGTGGATCGATTGTCGCGGGATTGTACTTTGCACGGCGCACAAGTGACGTCATGCCGACAATGAGCAGCTTGCGCAGGTACTTGTCGCCCATCTTGGTGATACGACCGAGCCGTTCTTTGCCACCGCTCGACTTCTGCAGTGGTGTCAGTCCCAACCAGGCAGCGAACTGCCGCCCCGAGCGGAACTGATGCGGATTGGTGACCGATGCGGCAAGTGCCGTCGCGCCGACCGGCCCGATGCCGGGGATGGTCATAAGACGACGCGCAACGTCGTTGCCACGTTGCCAAACGAGCAGATCGCGATCGATCTCACGAAGCCGAACGTGGGTGTCGAGCGCCTGCCGTGAGAGTGTGCCGACGATCTTGGCCGCTTCAATCGGTACATCTGGTGCCCTACCATCGACGATCTGTCGCGCCATCAGCAGCGCGCGTTCGAGTCCCTTCGGGATGTCGACGCCAAACTCGGCGAGTAAACCGCGGATCATGTTGATCAGCTGCGTGCGCTGCTTGACCAGCAGATCGCGCGTCCGGTGCATCGACAGTGCCGCCTGTTGCTCGGGCGACTTAACGGGCACGAACCGCATTGTGGGCCGTGTCACCGCCTCGCAAACCGCTTCCGCATCGGCAGCGTCGGTCTTACCGCGCTTCACATACGGTTTGACGTAAGCCGGCGGCATCAGGCGCACCTCATGGCCTAGCTTGATCAGCTCGCGCGCCCAGTGATGCGACGTGCCGCATGCCTCGATGCCGATCAGGCAAGAAGGCAACTTGGCGAAAAACGGCAGCATCTGCGACCGTCGAAGCGACTTGCGAACCACTACCTGGCCAGTCGCATCCACGCCGTGGACCTGAAAAATGCTCTTGGCCAAGTCGAGGCCGATCGTGGTAATCTTCATAGCGGATGGCTCCCATTTTGCTCGTGAACGCCTGACGGCCTTCACACCTTGGCACCCAGATGCCGTGAGCGGGAGCCATCCACCTCATCCGCTAAGGGTCGATTGTGTTGCAAAAGTCGTTTGCAGGAAGTGTCAAAAATTCTGAGGGCCGCTGGCGCGTTCTTCGTGTAATGATCCGAGGGACCTCATCGCCTTGCGCCAAATTCATGGGCGACTTCGGTAGCGCGACTGAAGCTGTGCGAATCATCGACCTCTTTGCGCTTCAGGTTTTCGCCAAAAATTTTGACCGCTGCAACTTTCGAGTTTTGCAACACAATCGGTCAAAAGCTGACGTCAAGCTGGTGAAATGGGATGTCTGGATTGGGCCCGAAAGATGGGGTAATCGGCCGGCGTTGTTGTGGATATCTGAAGAATTAGGGTGCTGCGCTTCAGGCTGATGGTGGAACGAGGTCCGTGTGGACGGCCTCAAACATCAGAAGGAGAAGCGCAGCATGGACCATTCTGCCGGACTTGACGTGTCGGTCAAGGAGACGAGCGTCTGCATTGTGGATGATGCGGGCAAGGTCGTGCGGGAAGTGAAGGTGGCGAGCGAACCTGGAGCTCTGCTGCAGGTACTGGTGAATCCCGACTACCACTTCAAGCGAATTGGACTGGAAGCCGGGCCGCTGTCGCAATGGCTTTTCAGTGCTCTTGCCGAAGCGGGCTTGCCAGTGATCTGCGTTGAGACGCGGCACATGCACGCGGTGTTGAAGGCGCAGATCAACAAGACCGACCGCAACGATGCGCGTGGCATCGCGCAGATGATGCGGGCGGGGCTTTATCGTCCGGTGCACGTGAAGACGTTGCGCAGTCAGAAGCTGCGGATGTTGCTGACCCATCGCAAGCTGCTGCAGTCGAAGGCCATCGCGATCGAGAATGACCTGCGCGCCACCTTACGCAACTTCGAACTCAAGGTGGGTGTAGTGGGGACGGTGAAGTTCGAGGCGCGCATCAAGGAACTCGTCGAGAACCTGCCCGACCTGGTCATTCTGGTCGAACCGCTTTTGCTTGTCCGGCGGGTGGTTCGCGAGCAGATCGGTATCCTGCACCGCCGCTTGCTGGCCATCGTCCGGGACGATGAGGTGTGCCGGCGCCTGATGACGGTTCCCGGTGTCGGCCCCGTGGTCGCGTTGACCTATCGTGTCACCGTCGACGTGCCCGCTCGGTTTAGGAACTCCAAGGCGGTCGGGGCGGCGTTTGGGCTGACACCTTCCAAGTATCAGTCGGGCGAGAGCGACCGAACCGGCGGGATATCAAGGTGCGGAGACGACATGATGCGAATGATGCTCTACGAGGCGGCCCAGAGCATGCTGTTCCACTCGTCAAAATGGTCCTGGCTGAAGGCTTGGGCGATGAAGGTCGCCAGGCAGCGCGGGATGAAAAAGGCGATCGTGGCCCTGGCGCGTCGGCTGGCCGTGATCATGCATCGCATCTGGATTGACGGCACCGACTTCCGCTGGACCAGGGAAGTGGCAGCGACATGAGAGCCCGACAGGATCAAATACGATAGGAGAAACATCGAGATCCACCGAGCGGTGGAATGATGTCCCTCGCGGGACGATGGATGAGGTGAGTTCGTATGTCTGCTTGGACCTACCGTCGCTTGACGGCAAGGCCGCCCAAAAGATTGTTCCACCTCGTTCTCGAATCCCATGATGGAAGGGCCTTGGTGCCGATTCCGGAGAGAAGCACGAGCCCGCGAGCGACATCGACACCGCAGTCGTGGTTAGTCTGAAAGCGCTTGACCCTGATCGGCCGATTAGAGAAGCAGACATCACCGGTCATCATCGTCCTCCGCATCGAGCATATACCCCTGGCTGTCGACCACCTTGCCGTCCTGCGTGATCGGCACGTAGGTGCAGGACCGGCCCTCGGCGTCGATCAGCTTGATGGCTTGCGGCATTGTGTCGGGATATTCGCCGCCGTGCTCCATGGTTTCGAAGCGGAGGCCGGTGCCGTCCATGTGCGGGTCTTGCGGACGCTTCTGCGGCGTCATCTCTGCAAATTTGTGAGTGAGTTTCATGGCGCATCCCGCTTCAATTTTCGCCGTCCCCAATGATGGTCCTTGCGCGACGGGTCGAACACGCGCTCGACGTGGCGGTTCATGGCCCGCAGCATCCCAATGCGCGCGTGCATCAAGGGCCCGCGCGGTTTTCGGCCGCCATGATCAGCGCCTCGATGGCGGTCTGCCATTCCTCCTGATCGTGCTCAGCTTTGGGCAGGCTGGCGATGTAATTGCCTGCGTCCAGCAGCGTGGCGAGTTGGACTCCGCCGGGGAGGGTGATTGGATCGTCGAAACGTCGCTGCCAGCCCTTCGCCATCAGGCGAACATGTCCGCGCCTGCTTGCGTGAATTTCACAAAGACGCCGGAGCCGTGTCTGATCAGCCAGCCCTTGGCGATGGCCCGGTCGATCCCCGCCCGGTATTCGTCGACGCTGCCTCCGGCGCTCAGGAATGGCGAGTTGATCAGCTCGATAGCGATGCGCTGATCCCTGTCGGCTTCGGCCGCGTTGGCAAGCTCAAGGAGCTTGTGCGCAGCTATGTCGGGATCAGCGAAGGGTTGATCAGTGGCGAATTTCATGGGCTTTTTGCGCTGGTGGGTATACCGCAATGCTTGCCCCGAATTTCCTGCTGGGCAAGCTAGGGGTAGCGTCGCGCTTACTGGGCCACCGCAGCAAAGCGCCCTGCACGAGGGGCTGGCGGCTCGTGCAGGGCTTGGGGACTGTCCCGTATAATCCCTACAATACCGAACGGTCCTGCACTCGGATTTAGGTTTCCTAGAGAAACGGCCCCAGCGCAAGGGGATCGCGCTGAGACCGTCTGGAAAGGTGCCTTTGTGCCAACCAATAGTTTTAATAAACTCGCCCGCCAAAAAACGGTTCCCCCCGCTCGGAGACGAAATTCTTCTTTGGATGCAGCTTTCCAGAATGAATGGACAGGAGTTCTGTACGATTTAGTATGCAACCATGCGACGCCTCTACCAGACCAAGCCTTGTCCGCATTGCGGGTCGTTGATGGTTCTTGCCCAACCGCCGGGCGGTAAGGGGCTGCGCTCACTCCATTGCTTGGAGTGCGAGCGACCTGACCCCTTGAAAACCGATACTGCGACCGGCTGGCTGCAAGGGGAACTGAAACCGCCGCAATAAGCCGCTACACGCTCACATTCATGACGATCAAACCAACCGGATTGGTAACGGAAGTTGGTAATCGTGATAGTGACCTTCGTATCGGTCGACAAAGTCGTGAAGGAAGAACGGAACGTCACGCTGTTGCAGATCACAGCGGTGGCGAAGCTCGTGCGCGACTTCGGACGAGACGTCCCGCGACCAGCCCTCTGTGGTATTGAAGGCAACAACCCGCATTGGGTTTTTATATTGGCCTGTGAGCAGACCAACCGTCACCGTTTCCAAATCAGTGGTCTCGAAGTCGGCCTCTGGCCAGACGCGGCCAACCTGTCCGAGATCATCCGCTACCAAGTAAACCGTATGATCGTGACCATTCGGGACAATCGACGGCGTCCAATTCCGGTCCATGACCTCAACTCCCAACGCAACATGCCATCTGGTTTCCAAATACCACCTTAGAGCGGCGCGGGTCGATGAACTATCAGGCGTTCACCAACGATAGTCTTACCACGATGTACGAGGTCGTTCGCGGGGCATTGGATGCTGACGACGCACTTAAAGCACGGGGCGAAGAGATCAGGTTTCGGGTCCGCGAAACGCCTGAGTGGAAAAAGCATGCCTCCGACCTAGAAATGGAAATGATCAAGCGCGGAATGACGTTTGAATTGGTTGATTGGTCCGAAATTGCCCTCTGAGTGAATCGTTTCGGCCTAATCAATATAAGTCAACTCCACCGGCTTAATTAAAACCATTCGCCCGGAATATACTGGTCGAGGATCAAGACGGACAACGACAACAGCAGGCCAACACCACTAAATAGTGCCGCGCTAACAAATGTTTCGATGTTGGCGACCGATGCCGCCGTTGCGTGCGGGAAAATTCTTGCAATAGCTGCGCTCATGTCGTCCTCCAAAATCCGGCTGACGGGAAGTTGACGCATGCAAGCAGTCATCAAGCCTAAGTCGCCTGCCTTCGTGCGGCGGCCACATAGTTCCTGGCATACTGACGGTAAATGAAGCTGATGATGACATGCCACATGATCGAACCCCGTTGTTTGATCAAAGCATGAAACTAATAGGGGTTTGTTTCTGGCTGTTGTCGTAAGCCGAGAAAATCGCTTCGTCTGCACGGATAATTGTTTCTTCGGCTGCGTGGACGAAATGCGTTCACGGTATCCTCATGCCGCTGCCGCGCGGTCCTCCTTATCGGCACCCCGCGCCACGATTTTCAACGTGTCATCGGACAACGGTCGCTGCAATGCCTTTGCCTCATCCCAAGGCGCACGCATCCAGACATCGCATTCCTCCGGCGTCGTTAGGATCACCGGCATGGCCTTCGGGTGTATCGGCTCGACCACCGCATTCGGTGGCGTCGTCAGGAAACCGTAGACGAGATGCGGACCGGGGATCGGTTTCGACTTCGTGCTGCGGTCGCCTTTGAACTCGGTCCAGAGCCCGCCGAAGGCGAACAGCGGTCGGTCATCGTTGAGCGCGAACCAGACGACGTCTTTCTTTTTCGTCTCTGGGTTCGGCTCGGGTGCGTACTCAGCAAAGCTGTTGGCCGGGACCAAACAGCGGTTTTTAGGTTCCAGCCACCTCCGCCAATGCGGCGAAGAGGTATGACGGATGTTGGTGACGGGTGGTCCTGCCGTGCGTGGCGGCGGTGGCATCCCCCAGCGCATCATCACCATTTCGCGCTCGCCTCGGTCGTTGCGCACGACAGGGGCCGGGTAGTCGGGGAATACTCCAGGCGTGGGCGGCAGGTTGCCCACGTACTGGTTCATCACGCGGAACAGAGCGGCGATGGCTGCTTGGTTGGTGGTGATCGAATAGAGATTGCACATCCTGTCATCCTACCCGCTAAACCTAGCGGCTTGCAATTTTGTTCTCTTTTCGTTCTTATAGCGGCAGAGGGATTTTCACAAGGCGCGACCATGCCGGATATCGAACACATTCGAGCCGAGATCGAGCGTATGCGGACTCAGGTCCACCGGCAGCGCGGCGAAATCAGGCAGCTGCAAAGAGCAGGCATTTCAACGGTATCTGCCGACGCGTTGCTAGATCGGATGTTGAACAAGATCGATGAGCTTTGCGAGCAGCGCGACCGGTTGAAGACAGAAGAACCCGGCCCTTGCAAAGGGAAAGTCTTGGGCGGGCGTCGGTGGTGAAATGAGCAAGCCTCTCGAATGGTATGACCACAATGCCGACAGCCCGCCGTGGATCAAAGCACTGGCCGAGGTTCGGCGGTTAGCCCCGCGCGAGGGCTGGTGCTACCAGCACGTCCAGGCAATCATCATTTCTATCGATCAACACGCCGAGGCGGCGCTCGGCAATCGAGAATTTTTCTTGAACAAGCCGTATGGAATCGGCGGCGGGAAGAAAGATGACGTTCCCTGACGATCAGGCAGGTCGGCAAGAGGTCACTTCGGCGGCACTAGCGGGAGAACCATAATGACCGACTAGCACCAGGTGAACTCGATAATTGCGACGGCGATTTGCGGTGCCCGAAATGACCAGCCAGACCACCGGATGGATCCTGAGGAAGCTAAGCAGATTGCTAAGTGCGTGATTCAAGCGCTAACCGATGCCGGTTTTCAGATCGTGCCCCTAGGCGAGCATCCATCGGCATAGCCGCGATACTCCATTGATGAAAAGATTTCTGTTTACGGGACAGCGGAAAACGAAAGTGTTCAGCTAAGAACGCCGTCGGCACATATTTTCCTTCGGCTGGTACGAATTCGTGCAGCTGTGTGGAGGCAAACCGTTCCAGCGATGGCCTAACGCTACCGCGAATGCCGCGGGTCCGACATAGTAGAGATCGATAGCGGAAGGTAATCACGCTCTTCACCATTGGGGCCTGTGCCCCGCTGACTGAAGCCCTATCCCACTCTTACACCCCGGTTGAGCCAATGACCCGCGCGCGAAAAGGTAGAGGATAGACTTGGGGGAGGTGCCGCTCCAGGAACGGGTCGCGCTTTCGTTGGTTAAAAGCGGGCAATTCAACAAGGAACACTGCTATGTCCAAGACACTGGTCTTCGCTGTGGCGCTTGTCGCGGATCTCCTTTCGTCACTCGGTGCTTTCGCTCAGAGCGCGGGGAGCGCTGGCACCGGCCGTACGTCAACGGGCATCGGGGCACCGGTAGGCCCGGAGGGCCCCGGAATACGAAGCGGCGGCTGGACCCAGCAACCCGGAGCAGCGACGAACAATACAACCGGAAACGCCAATCTCAGCCCTTCACAAAAAAACTCGCTACCGCCAGCCAATGCGATTCCAAGAAATGCGCAGGGCCATCCGAGATAATCACTCTGGAGAGCAAGCCGAGGGACAGAAAACCCCGCCCGATGGAAGGGCCAAGGGGCGGGGCAAAGTCAGCGTCTGGGCTGGAGGTCTGGTGTTGCAGACGCCTTGAAACGGAGCGTATTTACGGCCTCGCGGGTGCACAAATCACGCATTCACACGTTCCGTTGACCTGCTACGAACTAGTATCAAGTGAGCGAGAGACGTGACGCAGATCACGTTTGAAAATGGCGAACTGATCTAAGGCCGCGCAATCTCGGTTTCGGGAGAGAGCGATGCCATCATTCAATAGCCAGCAGAAAGTTGGTTGGGAATAGCCGCCATAGTGGCAGTCGAGGTTCTCGTCTTGCTCACGTTTGTATTCGCGGTTGTTCGTTACGTGGAATGGTCGTCAGAAGCTGCTCAAGCCGAATTTATGAGGGCGCCCAACTCAACGGCGTCTGATCTAAATTCTGGCGTACGTTCATCGATTCAGCCTATGAAGGCGCAAGCCGCTTGCCCTCGGAAGGGTTGAATACTGCACGACCGCCCGAGACGAAATGATTGAGCCTCGGCTTGGGTCGGGCTTGTCGATTAGCAACGCCTTCCGCGTGTTCAGAGCAAGCCGAGGCGAAGAAGTAAGACGCCGCCCGGGCTCTAAGCAGGGCCAAACGATAACCGCGCCCGGCGTGCTCCATGTTCCGACCGTATCTGACAGGGTATCCTTTCACCCCATATCCAGAAGCAGCGCCTCGGATTGTTGTCCTTAAGCCTCCGTGTTGGCGCAGCGACAAAGGATCGGCCCTGCAATCCTCATGATGAACTTCCGCGCGAAAAGATAGTGGTTGCTTTCGTAGGTCATCGAAGCGGCCCGGAAGCGCCGCAATAAGTCCTAAAAGGCGATCGTCAATGAAGACCAGGGCCAAGGGCAAAGCAGGGGAGTTAGTGAAATGAACCGTCACGATCTCAGACCGATGTCCGCGGAGGCGCCCTGGTCCGTTCACGAGTTTGTGGCCTTCAATCGAGTACAGGCCGCAACTCACATGGTTGAGTTTTGGGCCCAGGAGCAAAGACTTAAGCAGCTGAATAAGTATTGCGACAAAGCTATTGCCGAAATTCGCGCTTCGCTAGCTCGGACTCAAGGCAATCAGGCCAGCTAGGCGTCGCATCGCGACCTCTCGCCAATACCGGGTGGGGGGCGCGCGGATCTGCGCATGATAAAGCGAGTTTTATTTGCGGCGCTGGTCGTTGCCGCTCCGGTCTGCCTGGTGTCAGCGCAGGATGCTAAGGTTTCGGTCGACATGATCGGAATCGGGGGCATGAGTTGCGCTCACTGGCGGTCTACAAAGGAGCATCGATTAGAGGGAACCGTCTGGATCTACGGTTTCTGGACTGGACTCAATTACGTTGCTGCAGCAAGCGGTCAAACACAGGCGAAAATTGATTTCACGGCGATAGTGGCAGCGGTTGAAAAAACATGCGCTCAGCAAACGTCGCAGACGTTAGCCAGCGCCGTATGGACCACCTATCTCGGGTCTAAGATGTAGCTATCGGCCGGGACTAGCGGCCCGCTCGTGTTAAAGGGCCACCGCGGCGAACACGTAATCCCGTAGTTCTACGATTATGCGGCTCTCTCACAACGGAGTTACTTCCGCTTTTGGCCGAAATGTCTCGCCGATTTGGCCTCAATCCGCCACGACAATCAAAGCATGAGAACCTTGACCGTCATCTTCGTGATGGCCTTGGCCACGATCGCATTCGGGATTTACTCGGATGCAGTGTTGACGAGTTCGCTAATCTCTCAACCCGCTGGGCCGGATGCCGTGGCAAAGGCCGTCGCCGGTGCGCACAAACACGGCTAGCCCTGAATATATGGATTGCTCGACAGGGCCGATCCGCTCAAGTCGATGCGCAAATGCACCACGGAGTCACGGCAGACAATCCGTCTTGCGCCAATGTTGGCTTAGGTCGCGCATGTCGATCAGCGCCCCACACGCCGGGCAATACGATCTCGGCCGGGTTTCGTCACCTATGACCTCATATCCAAAAGCAACGCCTTCCGGATCGTTCGCTTTGAACCATTCGTCCGCAGCATCGGGATCGGCAAACACTTTGAGATGGTCACGATCACCGACATCCTTATTGGTGTCGACATAGATCCAAACGGTTGTCATTCACCCCTCTTGAACTTATGCTTCTCTCGGCCACATACGAGCGAGCCGAGGAGAAGGGGTAAGACTTCCGCCTCGGCTCTAAGCCGGGTCGCGTGGAGGCAAATCCAAAAAACCCAGCCTACAACTGTAATCGCGCGCTAGTGGCGAGGTTCCGGTTATCCTCGCTAGCAAGCGTCAGCGTCATCGCGTTACCACCCGTTGGCATCGGCTAGGTAGCTGGATAAGGGCCTCGAACTAATCAGGCACGCTGACAGGACAAGCATTGCGTACGGCCTCATTGACCTTCTCGCGGTCCCGTCGATCCTCTGGCGACAGTGCCATCACTGCTTTGTGGATCTCGATCGGAATCGTCTGATAGCTATCGAACGGCTTTTCGGCCCATTCCCACCATAGATCAAAAGCGTCTTTCATTTGTCCCTCTTGAGCTTGCGCCGGCCCCAATGCTTGTCCTTTCGATCGGGATGGAACGTCTGTTCGACGTTTCGGTTCAATGTTCTCAGAATACCAATGCGCGCGTGCATCAACGGCCCGCGGCCTTCAGCGGCCATCATCAGCGCCTCGATAGTGGCCTGCCATTCGTCGAGCTTCTGTTCGACCTTCGGCAGGTGGGTGATGTAGTCGGCTGCTTCTCTAAGCGTTAGGAGCGTCCCGCCGTCGGGGAGGAGGATCGGATCCTCGAAGCGGCGGGACCAGGACATCAGTTTGAGCGGGGCACCAGGACGGCCCCCTTGCCGGCAAAGGTCCGCGCCTCCTGTAGATCTCGCTTTTTTGTCGGCATCCCCGAGATCGAGCGTCGGCTGGAGTTATCATCGAAGGGGAATTGCCGGACGATCGAACCGTCATCCGATGTGACTTCGATGGATGCGGGATGCTCAATAATATTCATCGTTGCCGGCGATATCGTGACCCTGACCAATCAAAGGGGCGAGCCGATCGCCTCGGGGCGGCTGCAGTTGGGGTACAGCGCAAAAATGGGCGACGGCGAAACCCCATCCATGGTCGCCAACCGCTGCTATGGCGGCACTACCGGGCGACCAAGAGCGGCACCGACTTCAACAGGCCGATCCACGTGCCAAAAGCTACGTTGTCTGAGGTTAGCGGCCCAGCAAATTCCAAATGACAGCCAGGGCGACGATAAGCGTCATCCAAAGGATCATGCGCCGGCCGATGCGGTTCACTTCAGCGCTGGCTGGCTTTTCATAGAGCTATTCGTCAGCAACGCCAGCGGTGTGCTTGAGCTCGCGACCGGGGCTCGTCCCATCACGTTCGTGACGCACGCTGGAATCATCTGGGTAAAGCGGTACGCCTTCGACATGCCTTGACGCCCTCAAGGATCATCTGTTCCTCGCCAGCGGCTATTGTCCTCTGAGGTCGCGCGCCAACGCCGTTCTGATGGCTGGCAATCATCGCAAACCCGCTCTCTGCGCAACATTCCATCAGCACCGAAAAGAGAGCAGACTCCGCCTACAACAATTGCGCAGCCGATAAGCGTTGCTGAAGCGACATTCAGCCACTGTTCGTCGGAGCCTGTCCACTCCAGGTGCCAGATCGGTCCCGCTATTTCCCACCAGTCGACGAGCGCAAAGGTCAGGCCAAAGCAGAGAGCGGACGCCATTTCGAAAAATCGATAATGACCCATGACGCGAGGCTCTGCTGGGATCGAGCCAACACCATGGCGGAGTGACGGCGGAAAAATGCCGACAGAGCTACTCGATTACCTCATATTCAAACGCAACGCCTTCGGGGTCATTTTCCTCGAACCAGTTTTCGGCGGCGTCGGCATTTGCGAACACCTTGAGATGGTCAAGATCGCCGACGCGTTTGCTTGTGTTGACGTAGATGAGGACTGTCATTGCTGGTCCCTCTTTGGCTTGCGCTTCCCCCAGTGCGTTTCTTTACGATCAGTAGACACTCGTTCGACGTTGCGGTTCAAAGCACGCAGCGCCCCGACGCGAATGCCATTACGGGCCGACCAGGCATCGATTTCAGGTGAGCCTGGCTAATAGTCGGCCTACCCCCGGAACACTAAGGATCAGGGCAAGCACGAAGATTATGATTGCAACCAAACCCACTCGTCTCACAGCTCGCTCGATGCGAAATTGGATCACGAGCCTAGCCGCAGCGCGCTTTGATGACTCAAGATGGTGCTCTACCGGCACATCATTTCCCTTCGCCTTTAGTCGGAGCCCCCCTTTGATCCTAGACGATCTCCGTTATTCGTCTCGCCTCAGTTTCCGTTTTCCTCAATGCCTGTCTTTACGATCGGGTTTGAAGACACGCTCCACGTCACGGTTCAAAGCACGGATTACGCCGATGCGGGCGTGCATCAAGAGCCCATTGTCTTCGGCGGCCATCATGAGCGCCTCGATTGCGGTTTGCCATTCCTCGAGCTTTTGTTCGGCCTTCGGCAGGTTGGTGATGTAATCGGCCGCCTCTCTAAGCGTTAGGAGCGTCCTGCCATCGGGGAGGGGGGATTGGATCCTCAAACGGGCGCGACCAGGACATCTAAACGGTTCGAACAAAACCGGGAGTGTCGCCCGGCTTTGCGGGGTAGTATCGCGCGGGACGTTTACCGCATTTATCGCAGCGCATCTTGGCGCCGAGCTCGTCAAGCGTCATGGCGCTGAGCATCATCGGGATCCGCTCGCGGATCATCCTGAACGGCACCCACACGGTGCCTTTGCAACACTCGCAGCCGATCCAGTCATAGCGCTCGGCCTCAAGCTGGGAAATGGTTCGGTTGTCTGCCATCGTTTTATTTGGTCGGCGGTTGACCGCAGGTGGCATTTAGATATTCAATCAGCGCGCCCTGCACTGAGCCGGTGTGAAGTTCGGGCTTGTCCTTGGCGAAATTCAACACATTCGTGGCAAGCTGGAGGATCGTCATTTGGGACGTTTCCATGCAGTTGTTGTAATGCACCCTGTTCCTTAATGCTTGCTCGCTCTCAATGAAAGTCACCAAGGAATCGAATGCGCCCGCGATGTACATGGCCCGAGACATCTCGCTCGCGTCTGACCAAGATTGATATGTGACATAGTTTGACTGGGCAGCGGACGAAGCCAAGAGCGCGATCAGTACGACAGCGGTTCTGCGCATCATTTTCGTTTCACCTTTAACCCAATTCGACAGGCGGCGATCCTCGCGGGCCTCAGTCGATCGGCGGCGGGTGAGCTCAGGCATGCCTCTATAAGAGCGCTAAATCTGTCGCTCTCCAAGCCCCTTAGATGAGGTGACAGCGCAAAAAGCCCGCCGGCGCGGACCAGCGGGCTCCTTACTCCACACCCTCTCGCAACCAGCGCGATAGCGAGAGGGTGCAACTTAGAGCTTGAAGGTTAATATTTAGGGTGCCGCCGTGGCGTCAGCTTTCTTCGTCATGCCAGAACATCCAAGCCGCGACGATCAGCGAGGGGGTGTAAGCGATCATCGCGCCCAGTAGCATGGCTTGAACGGTCGACATTGCACACCTCGCACTACTTCGATTTTGCGGCGATTATGCGGGAATACGCTGCGGGGCTGATCGTCAGCAGCATGGTGCCATCGACGATCGATAATGTCGCGGCATGGAAGATGCATCTGGGGCAATCCGCTATTCGCTGCATCTTACCGTGCGAATTTCGCGTTGACCCAATGATGTTTTTTCAATGTATCCACCAACCTTCGGTATGATGCTTGCGTTTTCGGCGTTGATGCGCACTGCGAGACAGCCTAATTTCTGATCTGCCCCGTTGCCAGCGGGATAAGCGCGAGATCCATCCCGAATTCATTGGGCCCTTGGTTCTCGCGAATAGCGGGACCTTGACGCGCTTAAAAGGCTTGGCAGGCCAGGGCGCCCAATGATTGGAGGCTGAACGTGTCACTTAACAGCGCTTGGGATGTGCTCTGGAAAGAGGCGACCGAGGAGACGGCCCGCCTTCGCGAGGAGCGTGCGGAGGTCAAGGCCATAAGGGCTGCGTTGACTGGCGCGGCGCCGCCCAAGCCGAAGCCGGTCGAGCGCCCAGCGAGGCTCGCCATTACGCCACGCCTCCTCAAGCGCGAAGATGCCGCGGCCTATGTCAACGTGAGCCCCAACACTTTCGATAAGATGGTCACCGATGGCGTTATGCCAAAGCCCAAACACCTGACCGGCAAACGCCAAGCGTGGGACGTGCGAGACCTCGACGCTTTCGCCGATGATCTGCCGACGGTGGGCGGATCGGAGCCGGACAAATCGTGGGATTAGTGATGCCCAAGAACCTGCCACCGCACGTCGAGAAGAACCGGGTCAAGGGCCATACCTATCTCTCGTTCAGGATAGGGCAGGGGCCGCGGACTCGATTGCCCGATGATCCCTCGTCTGATGAGTTCAAGGCGGCCTACGCTGCTGCGCTGGTGGCCGGAATGACCGACAACCGCCCTACGTTGAGACGCGACGCTGACGGCACCATCGGTGCGCTGATCGCTTCATATATAAAGGAGGGCGATTACAGCAGCCTCCGGGCCACGTCGAAAAAAGGCTACAGCACACGGCTCGAAACGATCCGGGTCGAGCACGGTCACCGCAGCCTTTCAGGCATGAGCGCCGACGCTATCAAGAGCCGAATCCTCGCGCACCTAGCCGATCGGCCCGGCGCCGCGCTGGATACGCTGAAGAAGCTGCGCATCCTGATCCGGCACGCCATCCGCAAGAACTGGCTGAAGGTCGACCCTTCGATCGGCATCAGGCGGCCGAAGACGAAAGAGATCAGGGCGTGGACCGATGCCGAGATCGCCGCCTTCGAGAAGCGCTGGCCGATCGGGACGAAGCAGCGGACCGCTTACGCGCTGATGCGCAACGTCGGCACCGCGCGCGTTGATGTTCACGCGATGACATGGGCGCAGGTTGATGCCGACCGGGTCAGATATCGCCGCAACAAAACTGGCGTCGCTGTCGACAGCGGAATGCAAAAAGAGCTGAGGGACGCGCTCGATGCTACGCCACGAACGCACGTCACGATCCTGAACACGGCATTTGGCAAGCCGTTCACGGTGAATGGTTTCAGCGGGTTCATGCGCGATGCAATGAAGGCGGCGGGGTTGCCTCTAGATTGCAAGCCGCACGGCCTTCGAAAGTCTTTGGGCCGCGACATGGCTGATGCGGATGCATCAGCTCACGATATCATGGCCGCGCTCGGACATACGACATTGAAGCAGGCCGAGAACTACACCCGCGAAGCTGACCGGAGACGAGGGGCGCGAAGGGCTGCGGTCAAGCTGCAGGACTACAAAGAGAACAAAGCTTCCCAAACCGGTCCTCAGAATTCTCCCAAACTCGACGAAACATAAGGAATTTCAAGGTGATAGAGAGACCGGTGGCGCTCCCTAGCGGAATCGAACCGCTCTCTCCACCGTGAAAGGGTGGCGTCCTAACCGATAGACGAAGGGAGCGAAATCCCGGCCACGCCACAACCCATCCGGGTCGCGGCACCGCCAATTCGCAAGACCAATTATACCCGGCAAATCAACGCTTTGAGCTTGCGATGGCGCCGTGCCGGACCCGGACCCCCGGTGAGGGGATCGCAGTGGCGGCGGGCGAACGTATAGTGGCGTTTGCGCGGCCGGGCAAGCCACCGGAAATCCGGTTTTTGCGGCCGATCGGAGCCGTTCCCGCGCCAGATCGGCTCCTGATTCCCTCCACCTCTCAATGGTTTCTAAAGTTCGTTCGGGTAGGGGTGAAGCCCTCGGGGACAGCCAGGATGGCCACAACGCCAAAAAAGCGCGCGGCGCGCAAATCGCTATCTCAGCCCGGCTGGATCACGCTCGATGGCGGGTTCGCCGCGCGTCGCTGCGTGGTGCAGAACATGTCCGCGACCGGCGCAAAGATCACGATCGATGACCCCAACGCGTTGCCCGCCAAGTTGCGGCTGGCGTTTTCGCGCGACGCGAGGACCGGCCGGCCCTGTGAAGTGGTCTGGCGGCGTGGCAAGTCAGTGGGCGTCAAGTTCGTCAGGTAGCCGAGTCAGTCAGATCGCCAAATTCGTCAGGTAGCAAAGCCAGGCTGCACGCGGTAGAAGGCGGCATGCGAAACCTCTTCCTTGCGCTCGTTGTGGCGATGCTGCCGGTCTCGGTCGCGCTGGCCGAGCAAGCCAAACATCCAAAGCCGGACAAGCCCGCCCTTTCAGGCAAATCGCTGCCGCTGAAGGGCGCAGGCGCCGGCAATTCCTGCGCCGCCTATGGTCCGGGTTTTGTCAGGGTCGACGGCACGGAAACCTGCGTGAAAATCGGTGGCGCCGTCAGCATCGGGGTCGGCGGCTCCAGCGGTTTGCGCTGAAACAGGACGAGGAGCCCTTGCACCTCGATATCATCGTTCCGGTTTTCATGAGTTGTGCGCTGTTGTGGTGGGTCAGCCGCGGCATGAGTTGGACCACGCGTCTGGTCGTGGCGGCCGTCACGTTGGTATTGATTATCTGTGTCGTGCTGTTCGAGCGCTTCGGTTGAAGCAGACTTCCGCCGATGCTCACGACATCGGTGGCGCGATGAATTTCTGAAATCCCGGGCGGCTGGCGAATTGCGCGAACCATCGCTCGAGATTCGCAAGCTTCGGCTTGCTGATGCCTTCGACGCCGAACCAGCGCCGCGCATACGCGCCGAGCGCGATGTCGGCGATAGTGAAATCGTCGCCTTCGATGAAGCGGCGGCTCGCCAGTTGCGCATCGACGATGCGCCATTGCACGGCTTCGGCATCGGCGTCCTTCTGGATCGCAACCATGTCGCGCTTTTCGACCGGGGTTCGCACCAGCGCCCAGAACACCGGGCGGTCGACCGGCTGCAAGGTCGATAGCGTCCAGTCCAGCCAGCGGTCGACGCTGGCGCGCGCTTTGGGCGCCTGCGGATAAATAGGTGATCCCTTGCCATCGCTAAGGACGAGATAGCGCATGATCGAATTGGATTCCCACAGCACGAAATCGCCTTCGACCAGCGTCGGCACGCGGCCATTCGGATTCATCGCGAGATAGTCGGGCTCGTTGTTCTTGCCGAACGCCATGCCGGCGTCGATGCGCCGATAGGCGATATCGAGCTCGCTCAGGCACCACAGCACTTTTTGCACGTTGACCGAATTGGCACGGCCCCAGATCGTTAGCTGATTTTGATTGCTGTCCGCCACGCGCTGTTACTCCCGATGATCCCTGCTCATGCGGGTCATATCGGAATTTTCGGAAAAAAGCGCGTGTTTGATGATGGCGGTCCGGGCAAAATTCAGGCTCCGCCAAGCTTTGGCGAAGCCTGAATAATGCAAAACGCAGTTGTGCCCTGACGTCAGCGGCCGAAGAACAGCCACAACAGAATAATCACAGGAATCGGCACGCCGAGCAGCCAGAGCAGAAGTCCTCGTCCCATTTTAGCCTCCATGAATTTTATAGATTCAAGAACGCGGCAACGGACGTGAGGTTCCGGAAAGTGGAACGAAAATCCGGAGTTTTAGAGTGCGGTCAACGCGCGAGCGGGATTTCAGTGCGAAGCGTCGCGCGCATCTACGGATTCGGAATCTCTGACAGCGACAATCCGATCCTGAAAACCGAGTAGCCGGTTCGATCGACGGCGTCGCGAACCTCGGCATTGACGTCAGCGGCTTGGCCGCGTCAACCGCCAATCGTCTTCGGACGCGCCGGCAGGAAACGGCGCATCCGCTGAGATCACCAACCGGTAATCGGGATGCCGGAGGTGGACGAAGAATTTGTACAAGGCTTACCAGTGTCCGGTGTTCGGCATCGAGGCCCACGGCTCCGCCGGCGGTTTGGGATCGCCCTTCTGTAAAAGCTCGATCGAATGCAGATCCGGCGAACGGACGAAAGCCATGTTGCCGTCGCGCGGCGGCCGATTGATGGTGACGCCCATCTTCATCAGTTTGTCGCAGGTGGCGTAGATGTCGTCGACCTCATAGGCGAGATGACCGAAATAGCGGTCCTCGCCGTATTTCTCCTCGTCCCAATTGTAGGTGAGTTCGACCAGCGGCGCGCCGCGGGTCTTCGGCAACTCCTTCAACAGCGCTTCGTCCTCGTCCGCGCACAGGAACACCAGGGTAAACCGGCCCTTGTCGTTGTCGATCCGTCGGACCTCCTTCAGCCCAAACGCGTCCCGATAGAATTTCAGCGCGGCATCGAGATTGCGCACGCGCAGCATGGTGTGGAGATAACGCATGTTTCTTGCTCCCTGGGATATTGAAGAGGTTGGTCTGGTTTCGGAGAGTTCAATAGCAGCAAAAGGCCGATGAGGGCAGGGCGTCACAGGCCGTTCCGCCGTGCCTTCCAGACGGGCGAAAGCCCCGCCTGGGGGAGCGGGGCTTTCTGGGGGAAGCAAGAATTGGGGGATCAACCTGCCTCGAAAATATGTCTGCCGGCGTCGGGAAAAGGTTCAAAACAACAACGCCGCCAGAGCGGAGTATGTTCGCTCGGCGGCGTTGCCGTAGAAACTGGATAGGCAATTCCCCAGTACGCATGTGTCGGCGCAGCCCGGTAAAGGTTCAACGGACCGTGGGTGCGCGCGGCGGCACGGCGCGAATTCTCGCCCGGCTTGCCGGTGCGAATGAACTCGCCCTTAGGCTTTAGAAAAAGCCGCTTTTCAAGCCTTGCGGTCGAGCAGCGATTCCTGCTCGGCCTGTCTCTGGACGTCGATGACGGCCTGCACATCGTTACTGATGGTCGTGACCGGCGCCTTGGCGGTTTCGTCGATGACAAGCTGGACTTTGGCCTGCGTCACCGCGGCAGGCACGGGGTAGATATTCATGGGACCCTCCTGACTGTATAAATTTGTCATGAGGGCGTTTAAGGTCTGTAAAAAGGTTGGGTTAATGACGCTTCTTTAACCAGTCATCCGGCGAAAAAATCCGGACTCTGTTCGTTCACGGTGAACAAAATGCGGTCCTGCCGGCCCCTCGGCAACCCGAACTGACCGGGCCCTGCCTCGATTTTTCCCCGATCCACCGGGAGGGTTTTGTCACCAAGACGCTGCAAGGGCGCTGGCCGTTGTGCGTAGACGGAGACATCAATAACCCGCTGTGCCATGGTTCCCCCGATGGCGATGGATTTTGACAAACTCTACGCTGAGGCGGTCAGCGCCTGGCCGGCCGAGATCAGGCTGCCGGTACGCTCGTTCGTGACCGGGCATCTGGTCGATGGTCTGACCGACCTCGAACATTCGATCGTGGCGCGATGGAAGGGGGCCCCGCTGGAGGTCCTGATGGTAACCTTGAACTGGAGCATCCTGAGGGCCGTGCATGCGCAGTTCGCCGCGCATGAAGTGGTCGTGATGGCCCAACTGCCATCGGTTCGCGAAAGGTTTGAAGGAGAGCTGCGGCTGTTGCTGAAAAGCCCGCATCGCAAAGAGCCGGATCGAAAGATCATCCGCGAATATTTTGGCGATTAACGGGAAAGCGGCTACTGCCCTCCGGCCCGAAACTGAAAACCCCGCCAGCATCCGAGGACACTGACGGGGTCTTTCATGCTCTCACCTCTTTCAAGGTTGCTGCACTCGAACGATTAAGTCCGAAGGCTCTGGTTCGTTCCGCTAGTGCTGCTCTTTTTTTGGCGTATGGGCTTCGAGCAGGCGGACCAGGTCAGCCATGCTGGACCTGTCCTCGTTGGACGGAGGGCGCTGCGCCGGCTTTTCATTCTGCCGGAAAAAGAACTGCAGGATCTTCATATGGCCCTCGATTGAGTAAGGAATGCCACTTACTCAATGTAAGCCGGCGAATGCGTATTTGTTCCTCAGGAGCCGTTGCTATCGTTATGGCTTGCGGGGCCGCGACCCAGCACGCCGTAATTGCTCGACTTCGCGCCGTCGCCTTGAACCATGCCGGCCGACGCCAGTCCCAGCTTTAATAGTTCCCTGACCGCAGCCGCCCGGGTCGGCATCCGGTGTTCAAACCGGAAATCGTCCACCACCGACAACTCTTGCGGCGAGAGCATGATTTGAAGCCGTTCCTCGCGCATCCCGTTCATCCGAACCCCCAAGAGCTCAAGTTGAGGAAATTGAGTAGTTTGCTAACTCAGCGGCGTTCGGGTGGTTCCCGCCAAAATCTAATTTAGTGCGGACTTAGTAAAAAACTATAGTATTATCAACAAGTTATGACTTGAGACGAATGCGATTAAGCCGTACCTTCTCGGCAACCATCGAGAGGTCAACTCATGTTTTTCAGTTCCGAAGAAAAGAAGCCGGACAAGAAAGCGCCAAAACCGGCACCGAAGCCAAACGGCTGGCTCAACAGCAAAGAGAGCGGTTGGCTCAACAGCAAAGAGCTCGAACCACCGAAATAATCGTCAGCGTGTGCCGCAGAATGCCGAGCCGCAAGTCCGGCGAGCGAATGAGCGGCTCCCGCAATGAGAGTTGCGCGGCGGGTCACCCGGCCGCTCGGTTGACTCCGGTTCCGTTGCAACCATTGAAAATCGTCTGCGTTATCTCGGGGTAATCACTGCGAGGAGATGCGTATGAAAAAGACATTGGCAATCCTGGCGACGGTCGCCACGGTTGGCGCCACCGCTGTCGCGGCGCCTGCGCCGGCTGAAGCGCGGGGTATCGGTCCCGGATTGGCCTTCGGCTTGGCGGCGGGCGCATTAGCTGCCGGTGCGGCGGCGAGCGCGTATCCGTATTATGGACCGGGCTACGGTTACTATGATTATGGCCCGCGTTACTACCGGCCGGCTTAAGGTTACGGACCCTACGCTTATTACGGCGGCCCTTACTACCGGCCCCGCTACTGGCACCATCATTGGTGAGAAGAAAAAGCCCGGAGTGTATCTCCGGGCTTTTTGTTGCCCGCAAAACCGGCGCCAAAACTCGCGTTACGACCAGAACGGCGCGCGACCACCTCCGCTGCGGGCATTTTCCAGCGTCGTGACAAAATATTCTTCACGCTCGCGCTTGAATTTCTCCTGAGTGGCTTTGAAGTTCGCGACGCGCTTTGCGATTTCCTCGCGCTCCTTTGCCAGCCGTTCTTGTTGTTCGGTCATGCCAACCCCTGTGATTCGTGTTCCAAGACCAATGGTGGTTGCGATTGGGGCGCGAATGCGGAAATCGCGTTGCAGGATTGTGATTGCCCACGTGCGGTGCGAAGTCTGCTGCTTGCAGTGCATAGCCTCACGCAATATCCGGCGGCCGCGAAAACGCGCGCCGATGTCAACGAAATCGAAAACCTTATCAACCAATTCAATCGCGGTAGTTGTTGGCGGTGGATAAGAAACGCGCCGTGCTTGTGGCTCATGCACCATGCCGGTAGCTAAAAGAAAAGCAGGAGGCGTGTATGGCAAAGCTGGATGCAAAGTTGGATCTGGACTCACTCAACATCGAAGAACTCGCGGCGTTGCGCGACAAGGTAATCGAGAAGCTGGCGGAAAAGGTCGCGCAGCGGCATGCCGAACTCGAAGCCGAAATGGAAAGGCTTTCGCAGTACGGCAAGTCGCCGAAGAAATCCCCTGCGGCAGCGCCGGCTGCCAAAGCAAAGAAGCGCGACGAGAAGAAGAGCGACGAAGCAAGTGGCGAAGTCACCGATCCGGTCGCAGACGCGGCCTGATTCTGCGAGGAAGGCTTGGGGACGGAAGGCTTGGGGACGGAAGGCTTGGGGACGGAAGGCTTGGGGACGGAAGGCTTGAGAGCGGAAGGCTTGGATAGCTTGAGCACCATCCAGCGACCGAGGGGTATGGAGGTGGCTATCCGAGTGGCCGTGCTATAGTCAGCGCGGCCAAACTTTCGGATAGCCCCCATGATCGCATCGGATCTTCGCAGCGGCGTGGAACGGCTCGGCAATATGATCGCCGAGGCGTCCACCATTATTCCCTTTACCGGCGCGGGCATTTCGACTGAATGCGGAATTCCCGATTTCCGCTCGCCCGGCGGATTGTGGACGCGCAACCGTCCGATCCCGTTTGATGAATTCGTCGCCAGCCAGGATGCTCGCGACGAGGCGTGGCGGCGGCGCTTTGCGATGGAGCCGACTTTCGCCGCCGCCAAGCCGGGACGCGGTCATCGCGCGCTCGCCTCGCTTTATAAAGCCGGCAAGATTCCCGCCATCGTCACCCAGAACATCGACAATCTGCATCAGATATCGGGTTTCGCGCCGGATCACGTCGTCGAGCTGCATGGCAACACCACCTACGCCCGCTGCATCGGCTGCGGAAAGGCTTACGATCTTGCCTGGGTGAAGCAACGCTTCGACGCGACGGGTGGTGCGCCCGACTGCATCGTCTGCGATGAGCCGGTGAAGACCGCGACCATCTCTTTCGGGCAGGCGATGCCGGAAGACGAGATGCGCCGCGCCACTGAGCTGGCGCAGCATTGCGACCTGTTCATCGCCATCGGATCGTCGCTGGTGGTCTGGCCGGCGGCCGGCTTTCCGCTGATGGCGAAGAACTGTGGCGCTCGATTGGTGATTATCAATAACGAAGCCACCGAGCAGGACGATATCGCCGATCTGGTGATCAGGCACGATATAGGCGAGACGCTTGGGCCGTTCGTAGGTAACTAATTGCCAAATTGATTCGCCGCAGCGCAAGACTGTTCATAGCTTCCGACAAATTTGTTTTTTTTGTATCCACCGGATGCGGGAGTGTTATCTTTTGATTCAGAGATTCGCGTTGCGGCATCATGAATTGTCATCGATGGGCGCGTGTTCGGTGTGGGGTCCGGGGGTCATGGGGTCGGACAGTTTTGAGTCCAAAAAGCTTGGCGGCTCCGCGGGGGGCGGAACCGGCACCAACAGGGTAGGGCCTGGCGAGTTTTCGGGGGGCGCGGAGCGCGATCCGGGGATCGATGCGCTCGCGGGCCTTGGCGATAGCGCCGCCAATCTGGTCGAGATCAGCGGCGTCATCAAATGGTTCGATGCGTCAAAGGGGTACGGCTTCATCGTGCCTGACAATGGCTCGCCGGATGTGCTTCTGCACGTTACCGTGCTTAGGCGCGACGGCTATCAAACCGCCTATGAAGGCGCGCGTCTGGTCTGCGAATGCGTGCAGCGGGCAAAAGGCTATCAGGCGTTCCGTATCTTATCGATGGACGAATCGACGGCGATCCATCCGGCACAAATGCTGCCGGCACGGACCCATGTCAGCGTGACGCCGACCAGCGGGCTGGAACGGGCGCAGGTAAAGTGGTTCAACCGCTTACGCGGATTTGGCTTCCTGACCTGCGGCGAGGGAACGCCCGATATCTTCGTTCACATGGAAACCCTGCGCCGCTTCGGGATGACCGAACTGCGCCCCGGCCAATACGTGCTGGTGCGGTACGGGCCCGGCTCGAAGGGGATGATGGCGGCCGAGATTCAGCCGGAAACCGGCTCACCGGGGCTTTCGTCGCATTAAGCTTGCCATCGTCCAGGCCGTCGAAGCCGCGGGCCGATCACGGGAAATCGCACTGTGTGGCCTTGCCCGGGGTCTGGCATTTGCCATGATCGTTGGGGTAGGGTCCGGCGCAGGCGAATTCCCCACGGCGAGCGTAATCCCATGAGTTTTGATCGAAATATGTTGCGGCACCGCGTGCGCGCGTGGCTTTGGATATCCGTCGTTGCAGTGGCCGCGGCTTTCGCGTGGTCCGGTTTCGACGCGCAAGCGGCGACCTTCCAGCCGCTTGAGATCGTCACCAAATCCGGCGTGCAGGTTTTCTCGGTCGAGATGGCGACCACCGAGGAGGAAAAGACCACCGGCTTGATGTACCGGAAGGAACTGCCGGACGGGAAGGGCATGCTGTTCGATTTCTCGCCGGAGCAGCAGGTGTCGATGTGGATGAAAAACACCTTCATCTCGCTCGACATGATCTTCATCCGGGCCGACGGCCGGATCCTCAGGATCGCCGAGAATACCGAGCCGCAATCCACCAAAATCATCTCCTCAGGCGGACCCGCCAAAGGCGTGCTCGAGGTGATTGCCGGCACCGCCAAAAAATACGGCATCGCTCCCGGAGACCGCGTCGGGCATCCCCTGTTTAACGGCCATTGAGGGGCCGGAAGCCGCCTTGCTGGCCGCGCTTTAAGCGTGTAACGACGTCGTTTCCCAGATCATCGGGGTATAGCGCAGCCTGGTAGCGCGGCAGTTTTGGGTACTGCAGGTCGTTGGTTCGAATCCAGCTGCCCCGACCAAATATCGCCTTGATAACACTGTGCTAAATTTCACACGCGCCGAGCCGTATCTGCCCTGTGCGACGGGTTCGCCGCGATCAGCGAAATCTTGGTGCGCACGGCCTCTTCGCGATCGTTAACAAGCTGAAGCGGTATTCTCGATGCGGAATTCCCTGATGCGGCCTGCCTGCCTCCTGACCGCGTTGATCGTCGCGGGCGGCGCTGGCCAAGCGGCTGCCACGCCCTTAAGTCCGTTTCGGTATGAAGCGCAGGCGCAACGGCATTGCCCTGAGGACACGGTGGTCTGGCTCGATTTTCGAAAAGGCATCTATTATTTCAAACGGCAAAGTCGCTATGGGCGGGGCAGTACCGGGAGCTTCGCGTGCCGCGAAGAAGCCCGCAGCAACGGTTACCGCCGCTCGCTGCTTGGACTTCGGTAGGTCGGCCAAACAGGCAAGTGTCGTGCGGACCATCGTTCGCTCAGACCAACTATTGTCGGTCAATATCGTTGTCCGGAACACGGCGCATCGCGTTGCAGTCCGACCCTGGATCCGAACCAAAACCGATAAACGGAGCACTTGATGCAGATCAACGTAGCCAGCAGGTCGCAGACTTAAATAAGATATTTCCACTCTCTGGGCAGGGAGGCGTGAATGACAAGCCTTGTGGAGTTCAATGCGCGCGCTGCGCTTTGCCGACAATTCGCCAAGCTTGAACCTGGCAGTAAAGAACTTTGGCTCGCGGAGGCGGAGAGGTGGTCGCGCCTCAAGCGGGAGCCAGGTGTCGAGGGCGTTCCAAGCGACGACGGCCCGGCCGAGATATGGTGCTGGAAGGCCATCCGAAAGCGCAGGCGTACAGAGGTACAATTCGAGTTTGGCAACGGTGCGCGAGCCGCCGACGAGGATAGAGTAGAAGGCCTTGCACGTGGCTTGTCGGTTGAGGCGCCGTACCACATTGAATTTCATGCGGCAGGGCGCGCGTCGCGGCCGCACCGCTCATCCACATTTGAAACGAAGTAAGAGGGTCCTTCATCGAAACAGTGGAGTGATTTTCAATGAGAACGATTTCACTGGCTATTGGCATGTTCGCTGCCGTTGCCGCTACCGAGGCGTCAGCGCAATCGGCTAATCTCACTGGCGCCTACAAATGCATCGAGGTGTGCCGCGCAGGTCTCGCTGGCGGTTCCGCCTTTGTGACGCAGAACGGGCCGTCGCTGAATCTCCTGAATGAAGCGGGCGAGGCTTCGCGCGCCTGGCCCGATTGGTTCGCACCGGCAACCCGGATCTGGATCGATGGCTGGAACGAGGGCGCCGTCTACTCGCCGGATGGTATGCTGATTCAGTTTGACAACGGGACCATCTGGCAGCGCGATTTGGGGCCACCACCGCCTGCGCCGCGGTGGCGTAAATAAAAATCCTTCGTCGCCTCGACCCACGGCTCTCCCGGAGGAACTCGAACGATCGGAACGCGTGATGTCGACCTTCCATGTAAGCCTTGTATCGCCGGAGAAGCTGTTATTTGCTGCACAAGTCGATCAGGTCGACTTGCCCGGTGTCGAGGGTGATTTTGGCGTCCTTGCCGGCCACGCGCCGATCGTCGCGATGCTCCGTCCGGGGATTGTGACGGCGATAGCAGGAAGCGACTACAACAAGTTCGTGGTGTTCGGAGGCGTGGCCGAATTTTCGAAGGAACAACTTACGATCCTGGCTGAATCGGCCTCATCCGTCGATGAATTCGATCTCGCCGGCCTCAAGGCCAGGATCGACGAGATGCAAGATGGCTTGGCGAAACAATCCGTGGGTGCCGAGCTTGATCGCGCCGTTGCGCTGCTCGATCACTACAAGTCTATCCATACAAATCTAGCCCAGACAACCGCGTTCTAGCCATCGCACAACGGCCCGCGGCTGCGGGCCATGCTCAGGCGAGATCAGCTTGAATACAATCAGGACCGCGATCATGACGACCTTCGACAAACGAGAACAGGGCTTCGAAGCTAAATTCGTCCACGATGAAGAGCTGAGGTTTAAGGCGATCGCCAGGCGCAACAAGCTGCTGGGCAATTGGGCCGCCGGGCAGCTTGGCCTGACCGGCGATGCCGCCGTGACCTACGCCAATAGGCTCGTCACCGCGGATCTGGAAAACCAGAGCGACGACGACACGCTGCACAGGCTATCAGAAGATCTCGCACCGAAGGGCATTTCGAAGCATCAGATCGCTGAACGAATGCAGGAGTTTCTCCATATTGCGCTGGCGCAGATTGAGGGGGGCAACTGACTGGAGACGATAGATCGCAGGATCAGGCGGCGAAGGTCGCAGTGATGGGCCGCCTGGCCCTTTCGACTAGTGCGCCGGCGCGGGCTTGCAGGCGATCATGTGCCGCTGAAGGTGCTGATATTCGGAGGGCATTAGCCGTGAAGGGCAAGCGGGTTCTGGTACACCCGAAGAATGATCCTCGCGGTAGTTGACCAGAATCACATACGGGCGAGCAGGGGCCGAAAGGCTGGCGTTGCAAACTTATCTTGTTTTGTGTCCTACGTCAGTTTTCAGTGGGGAGAAATGAAAATGTTTGACGCTCGCCAAATTATAACAACGACTGTCTTTCTTTTCGGTCTCGGCATCATGCTGCCGGACCAGGCAAATGCGATCGAACTCACAGGAGCGTGGTCGACAGATGCCGGGCTGTGCAATCTCGTGTTCACGAAGAAGGGCAAGCAAATCGAATTTGCCGAACTTTCCGATCTTTATGGTTCAGGCCTCATCATAAACGGCGACCGGATCAGAGGAAAAGCCGCTCGGTGTACGATCAAGTCGAAAAAACAAGACGGCAATGTTGTGGATCTGTCCGCTGCCTGCGCGAGCACAATTATGAGCGGCAACCTTCACTTCAGCATGAAAGTTATCGATGACAACAATTTTGCCAGGGTATTCCCGAATATCGAAGGAATGGAGATTAAATATACCCGGTGTGAGTTCTAGACGCTGAGCGTTCTGAGTTACCTGCCTCTTTCCCTACACCGATTGATCTTGGTGCTTGAGACATCTCAGGGAGCACTGTGGGTGGCCTCTACTTTTTCCTGTGGCCGGGACACAAGATCGCATCCGTCCGCGCGCAAAGATCGGGACGCGCCGCAAGTGGTTTGATCACCATACTCGATAAGGTCGTCGGCTGCGCGGCTGCCATCCATATGCAAATCGGGGATTCGCGCCACAATACGAAAATGTCCCGGAGGCCGTAGCCTGGCACTGCAGGTAGCTGGTGAAATGACACAACCCCGGGTAGCCGTAGTCTCGACCTTGTAGGCAGTAGGACGCGACATTCTCTAGTATTAAAAATAGATGCTCTCCGCGAATAGCGCATTGCGCGAGATCAAAGAGAATGGCCAAAGCCCGGCCTTGAATTGATTCAAGTCAACTGTTCGGAGACGATTTTCACTATTAAAAATAGAATGTTAATCGCGCACGAGGTCGGTCATCGAGGAGGCATCCCATGAAGGTTGTCATCGTTGGCGGAGTTGCCGGCGGCGCGTCGTGCGCAGCACGTCTACGCAGGCTGGATGAGAAGGCCGCGATCGTGATGGTCGAGCGTGGACCGTACGTGTCATACGCCAATTGCGGACTCCCCTACCATGTCTCGGGCGTCATTCCCAAAGAATCGAGCCTGCTGGTCGCGAGCCAGCAGCTGTTCCGCGAGCATTTCGCGATCGATGCGCGGACCAACTGTGAGGCGATCTCCATTTCGCCGAAGCGGAAGACCATTGAATTGCGCAATGTCGCGACCGGCGGGGTGACGAGCGAGTCCTACGACAAGCTTGTGCTGTCGCCCGGCGCACCCTCGGTTCATCCGCCGCTGCCGGGAATCGATCTGCCAGGAATCTTTCAGGTGAGAACCGTGCCGGACGTGCGGACGATCCGCGAGTGGATCGAAGGCGGCACGACGTTCCTGACAGGGATGTACAACTACTCGGGGATTCAGTTCGTGAAGCCGGCGAGGCGCGCCGTGGTGATCGGCGGCGGCTTCATCGGTCTCGAAATGTCGGAGAATCTGGCACATCTCGGTTTCGAAGTAACGCTCGTGGAGATGCTCGATCAGGTGCTGGCGCCGCTCGACCGCGAGTTCGCTCATCTGGTCGAGGAACATCTGAAGCGGCACGGCATCAGCTTGGCGCTCGGGGACGGCGTAGCGGGATTCAAGCGACAGGATGGCGGTGCCGTAGAGGTGGGCACGAAGTCCGGTAAGGCGTATCCGGCCGACATTGTGATCCTCGCGCTTGGCGTGCGGCCGGACACCGCGTTGGCAAAGACCGCCGGGCTCGAGATCGGTGCTCGCGGTGGCATACGCGTTGACGAACACATGCGCACGAGCGACCCCGACATCTTCGCCGTCGGCGATGCCGTCGAGGTCAAGGACTTCGTTACTGGCCAGTGGAGCCTCGTGGCGTTGGCCGGGCCGGCGAACCGGCAGGGCCGGATCGCGGCTGATGTGATCGCCGGACGCGACTCCCGTTACCGTGGTACCCAAGGCACCTCTATCGTCGGGCTGTTCGGGGGTGCTGCTGCCTGGACCGGTGCCAGCGAGAAGGCGCTCAAAAAACTCGGCGAGAAGGACTTTGAGAAGATCTACCTCTTCCCGAATTCGCACGCCGGGTACTATCCGGATGCCAAGATGTTGGGGTTGAAGGTCATTTTTCGAAAATCCGACGGACGTCTCCTCGGAGCGCAGGCGCTTGGCGAGGACGGACCGGCGGTGGACAAACGGATCAGCGCACTGGCCGTGGCCATCCAGATGGGCGCGACAATTTACGACCTCGAGGAAGCGGAGCTTTGCTACGCGCCACAGTTTGGCAGTGCGAAGGACGCGGTCAATTTCGCCGGGATGGTTGCTGCCGACGTGCTTCGTGGCGATATGCCACTGGCGCATTGGGGAGATACCAAAGGCACGTTCCTGCTGGATGTGCGCGAGTTGATCGAACTGGCCGTAGAGGAGGTGCCGGGTGCGATTCACATCCCGCTAGGTCAGCTCCGCTCGCGCCTTGGAGAGCTTCCCAACGACCGTGAAATTCTTGTCATCTGCCGTTCCGCACAGCGGGCCTACGCCGCCACGCGCATCCTGTTGCAGCGCGGGTTCAAAGCCCGAAACATCTCTGGTGGCATGCTGTCGCGCGCGATGCTGGCTGCGCGATATCCCGGGCCATGCGCGTAGGCGCTGGGAGCAATACCAGCGATCAGCGCACCCGCGACCAAGCCGCCAACAATGTCGGGGCCGTAGCCGTAATAACGCGCATGAGCGGAGTGGGCTTGGCCACAGCGGTCTCGGCGAGCGTGGCGGCAGTGGCAAGAACCAACGCTGGTTTCCCCATCGTGCAGATACTACACCCGCTGAGAAAAACGCCAGGGGCGTGAGCGCGTATCGTGCGTGTGCGGCTAAAGCCGGCATTCGACCATAAATGCCGACTGTTCTAGCAAAGCCCGATTTTTCTTGATCTTGCGGTGCTGATGATCACAGGGATCGCCAGCGCCGCAACGTTTCGTGCGCCTTCGCGATGTCCGCATCATCCGGACGGATATCGTCAGTGATTTCTATTTAATTGCGGCGAGACCAGCCTCCGCAACTTGAGCGTCTTGTGGGCCGGACCCTCCGCTAATCCCGATACCACCAATAATCTTGCTGTCGATGGCGTCAGTCCCGTCACCCACAATGGAAGTATCAAAAAGCTCTATCGTTAGCTGGACAGAATATGAAAGGGGCCTTTGACCACGCCCGGAAGTTGGTTCATGCAACTGATCTTCAGGAAGCAATGCAAATTCAATCGGAGTTCCTGAAGGGCCGAGTTCACGAGTGCCGGAGAGCAAATGAAGCAAATCGCGGAGGGGCTCACATCAGCTGCGAAGGATGCATCTGGGGGCAAGTGAGGGGACGAGCCATAAGCGGAAGCGGTCGCCCTTTATCCTAGTCACTACTACCCCGTGCCCAGAAACTCCGCTGTGTGGCTGCAAGCAATCTAATCGCGCTTGCGTTTCTTGTAGCCGATAAGTCCGCCGGGGCCAACTTGACAAACAGGGGCTTCGCATCTGGTGTAAATGCTCGATCTTGTCGCGGAAGGCGCAGGTCGCTGGTTCGAAGTTACTCCGGCCGAATTACATCAGCGCGGGGTCTGGCCCACAGCCATGATCCTTCGAACGGCTGCCTATCCTTCGAACTCGAACGGCAGTGAAGGTTGCACTTCCAGCCAGTCGATGAACTCGAAAATCATTCCTCGCCTGGACATCTCGGCTTCGAGATCGGCAGCGTGGGTCTTCCACTCCTGGGTTTCGCGAACGCGAAACCGGGATTGCTTCCCCATTTCACTCAACGCATCATCAGCCGCGAGGGCTCCACGGACGCCCTGATACATCATCGTAAGGCTGTCGTTCGTGAATGCTTGGTAGTTCATCGGGTCCCCGACATCATGAAAAACCGCCGTTGGGACGTTTCAGCGACGGCTCCCGGACAGATACGCATACGCAGCAATCAGCGGAATGGAACCGCAAATCCCCGGTTAAGGTTAAGGGCGCGCGCGGGGCAGGCGCTGCTCTTGGCGTGGCCAACGTCCGGGTCGCTGAAATCTTCAACTGTAAACCCAACAGGATCCTGTTCGCCGCTACCTTTTCATTCCGATAATAAACGCCGCGATATCCTGGGCGTCTTTGCGGCTGAGCGGCAGATTGGGCATGGTCGCATGCGGCAATAGCAAAAATGAGGCAATCATATCGGCGTCGATCGCTTCCTTGGCGGCGATGGCTGAAAAGGGCGACGCTCGATTGCGTTTGGCTGGCGTAGACCCGATCGCGTGGCACTCCGTGCACCACCGCTCCGACAGCCGCCGGCCATTTTCGACGTCCTGTGCAAGGGTCAGCTCGATCCCTCCGCACAGGGCAAGCGCAACAGCAAGGCACAATCTCGAAATGCGCATGGACCGTCCAATTCCATGGGGCTTGTCAGAGCGGCTCGTCGTCCTGGGTTGAGGGCTGCTCCTGCAACGAAACGAAGTCTCCGCCGCCCAGATCCTCTTCCGGAGGCGGGTAGGTATAAAGGTGGTCTTGTACCTTTTTGACCCCTGCTACATTTTCCGCAGCGACGATCGCCGCCTGCCGCGCCTTTTCGCTTTTAACGACGCCACCCAGGCTCACGATCCCGTCTCGCACCATGACGTTGAGCCGGCGAGGCCGCCAGACAGCCTGCTCGATCGTGGCGATGACCCGGCTCCGAATATGGTCGTCGTCCGCGGATGGGGCCGCGACTTGGCGGGCCAGCTCGGCGAGCGCGGGCAGAAAATCCGCGCGGGTCACAATTCCAACAAGGCGGTCCCCGCGCACCACCGGAAGGCGTTTGACGTTATAGGATTCCATGATCCGCACGATCTGCGCGAGCGGCGTGTCCTCGGTAACGGTGACCGGATCGGGCGTCATGATCTGGCCGACCTTGCGACCGTGCTCCCGGACAAAGTCGGCCGCGATCCGGTCTGCGCCGGCTAGACAGCTCAGCCACCGGCCGGACTTTCGCTGGGTCCCGATCTCTGTACGGCGGATAAAATCACCTTCCGAGATGATGCCGATCAGCTTGCCGTCGCTATCGACGACCGGCAGCCCACTGACGTGATGCCGCAGCATCTTATCAATGGCTTCGACGATGGAGGCATCGGCGCCGATTGCTACCACCTGCGGAGTCATGATCTGGTCTGCACGCATCGACGGCTCCCAACTCCGGCCTCCGTTGCCGCGTCTTCAGTGCACCGGCCGGCGCCGATCCGATTTGAGCTTGAGGACGGCTAGCTGCAGCAAGTTGTCGATCGGCGCGATCGCCAACCATGCGCGTGCCATCGCCCGGCCGAGCCACGTCCAACGCTGGGACCTGCAAAGGTCAGGCAGGTGGATCGCCGCTTCAAGGCCCCCAATCAACAATATCATCAGAAGGACTTTTGGTGTTTCATTTGTCATATCCGCACCCCGAGCGATCGCAGACGATTACATTGGAAAGTAAAGCCCGAGAGGTGGGGCGCGTCTTTGCTGTGGATCAATATTTTACCGGGATTGATGCGTCGCAAGCCGAACGCTCTCCATCGACCAAGGGCCAATAGGAAAAGGCGGATTTGGCCCGGCTATAATTTGTCGGAAGCTTCTGCGCGCATTCGCGCGCTGATCCCGGCGGCGATCTGCATGGTCGCGCCGATCACCCAGGCAAAGATGATCAGGACGGCCGTGCTCGGACGCGCCGTCTCGTCCAGCACAATGCTGGAAACGGACACAACCGCCGCCACCGCGGCGAGGAAAGTGCCGGCGGCGCTGAGCAGTTCCACGACATCAGCCCTAGAGCCGAGGCCGCTCCGCAGCGGCAGGTGCATGCGGTGGTCTGGCGGAGCAGGGGGCAGATCGATCCCGAGATAGAAGCCTGCGGCCCCGTACAGCATCATGGCCAGCACAGCAACGGCCGAACCGATCAGGTCGATGCTGGCCCTTCCCACATGCGCCGCAACGAACAGCCCGCACGATGCCCCGGCCAATGCAAGCCCGATCCGCTCAAGCACATGCGCCCACCGGCTGATGGTCGAGCGGGTCTGCCATGGCTCGGTGCGTTTGATCATGAACTTTCCTATCAAACCGAGATGGGCGGGCTGTTGACAGAGATCAAGCCGGCCCAAGGGATTTTCGGAGCAGGCAACGAATGCCTCGGTCCATGCGCGGGCTCACGGCTTTGCCACCGTCCGAATGGTGATTGGGGATGAGGAATTGGGGATGAGGAAGGAGAGGGAAAGGGTTGGATGCTCCTGAGCAGGCTCCGGAGCATCCGAAAGTTTGAGCGGTGAATCCCAGGGGAGGAAACATTCGCAACCGCAAAAAGAGCACGATGCGATGCGGTAGACGTTGCGCTAGGTCAAACACGGCGCCGGCAATCTCTAAGCCATCGTGGCGGGCTCGGCGAGCCTCTCGTCCTTGACTATCCGGCCGTCGACGACATGAATCCGGCGGCGCATCTGCGCAGCCAGATTGAGATCGTGGGTGACCGCGACGACGGTTTTGCCATGTAGCTCCACCAGATCGCGAAGGATTCCGAACACCTGGGTTGTGGCCGCGGAATCCAGGCTGCCGGTCGGCTCGTCCGCGAGGATGACGGGGGGATCGTTGGCCAGTGCGCGCGCAACCGCGACACGCTGGCGCTGGCCGCCGGACAACTGATCCGGCGTCTTGTGCAGGTGATCGCCAAGCCCGAATGATTCCAGCAATGTCTCGGCGCGCGCGGTGATGGCGCGGGGCGACAGCCTGCCAAGCCCGCGCATCGGCAGCGCGACATTCTCCGTGATGGTGAATTCAGCAAGCAGGAAATGAAACTGAAAAACGAAGCCGAGGCGGGTGAGCCGCACCCGCGCCCGTTCGTTCTCGGTCATCGTGGTGGTGGAGCGTCCGTCGATCAGCACTTCGCCGCTCGTCGGCAGATCGAGCAGCCCCAGCAAATACAGCAATGATGATTTGCCGGAGCCGGAGGGGCCGGTGATGGCGATGAACTCCTGCGGCTTGATGGCAAGGTTGACGTCCCGGACCAGGGTGACCGGCACGATCCCGCTCAGGACTTTCGTCACGCCTCGCGCCTCGATCAGGGCGGCGCTCATGTCGCCCCCCTGACGATGTCGACCGGGTGCAGCCGCGCCGCGGCGCGGGCCGGAAAATAGCCGGCCACCAAGCTCGACACCAGGGCAAAGCTGGTGGCGAGGAGATAATGCTTGGCCGAATACAGCACCGGCAGATGGTTGTAATCGGAAAACGGCGTCTTGAATTCCAGCGACGCCAGCCCGCGGGTCAGCAGATAGCCGAAGATCCATCCCAACATGGCGCCGACCAGACCGACCAACAGCGCCTCCAGGATGAAGATCGCCCGGATGGTCTGGTCCATGAACCCGAGCGATTTCAGAATGGCGATATCGCGGGTCTTCTCGTGGGTGATGGTGGAAATGATATTGTAGGTGCCGAAGCTGGCGACCAGCAGGATCGCGCCGACAATGGTGTACATCAGCACGTTGCGCAGCGTGATTGCCGACAGCAGGTCTTCCTGCGCTTCCTGCCACGAAATCGATTTATACCCGGTCTGTTCGCCGATCCGCTCGCTGATCAGGCGGGCCTGCATCGGATCGCGGGTGCGCACGCGGATTTCATTGACGATGCCGGTCTGCTTTTCGAGAATCTGCGCCGTCTTGAGCAGGACATAGCCGGTGGTCTCGTCGGTGGCACGAAAGCCGGAATGGAAGGTGCCGACCACGGTGGCGCTCATGCTGGCGCCTTCGGCGGACGCCAGCGTGATGTTGGAATTGACTCGCGCGCCGATCTTATTGGCCAAGCGGTCGCCGAGCAGGATGGCGTTGGAGGAACGGTAGAGCGACGTCAGCGTTCCCTGCCGCATATGGGTCGCGAGCGTCGAGACGTCGGCCTCGGTGCGGGGATCGATGCCGATGATCGAGGTGGTGAGGTTGCGGCCGGCGAAGCGCAGCACGGCCTTCGACTGCACCGACGGCGTCAGGGCTCCCGGTACCCAGGTCTTCAGCGACGCGATGGTCGCCATCGGGTTCTTGATGCCTGGCCGGCGCACCTCCGGGGTGAGGCCGTGGAATTCGGCGGCGCGATAGAGCAGGTCGGCGGGCTGACGCGTCGGCTGGCGCAATTCGTCCGTGATCGAAATATGCGGCAGCGCATCGACCAGGGTCTTGATGAAATCGTCCTGCGACCCCTCCATCATCGCCGCCATCATCACGGAAAAACCGACGCCGGTCATGACCCCCGCAATGGCTACCAGCGTCTGGCGCGCACGGTGGCGGACATGGGTCCAGGCGATGGTCAGGATCAGGTTCACGGAACCACCGGTTCTGTCAGCAATGGCCGGACGCGCGATCCGGCTTTGATATTGGTGGTCGCGGGCGAAGCCACCAGCTCGCCCTCGGTTGCGCCGTTGACGATCTCGACGAAGCCGGCGCCGCGAATGCCGATCTCGACCTTGCGCGGGCGGACGCGATCGTTCTCGATCGTCAGCAGGTGGTTGTCGACCACGGCATTGGCTGGGACGAGAACGACGTCGAGCTTTTCCCGGCTGACGATGTTGGCCTCGACGCTCATGCCGACCCGCAGCGGCGTGTCGTCGGGCAGGCCGACCCTGACGCGAAACGTCTTGGAAACGGGATCGCCGGCCGGCGTGATCTGCTTGACAAATCCCGGCAGCACCTGGCCCGCGAACGCGTCGGTGCGCAGCAGGGCCTTCTGGCCGACGTGGACGCGGGGGATGTCCTCCTCGTTGACGTCGGCGACCACCCATAGCGGCTTTTCCAGGCCGATGCGGTAGAGGATCGTGCCGGGATCGACCATGTCGCCGACCTCGCCGTCTTCCTTCAGCACGATGCCGTCCATCGGCGCCACCAGCTTGAAATATTCCAGCCGCTGGGCTTGGGCCGCGATCTGCGCCTGGATTCGCGCAAGATCGCTCTCCGCGCGCTGATAGGCCTGCGAGGTGGCGACCCCGCGCGCCAGCAATTGCGCCTGGCGGTCGAACTCTCGGTGCTGGAATTCTTCCAGGGCGCGCAGGTCGTTCAGGGTTGCCAGGGCTTCCTTGTCGTCGAGACGGGCGAGAAGATCGCCGGCCTTGACGGTTTTGCCCTCGCATCGGCAGCGTTCGATAATCCGGCCGCGAACCAACGGCGTGGAGCGCGACCAGGTCTCCGGTTCGACCGAGCCGGTGGCATAGACGATCTCCGCCGCCGCTCCGCGGGTGACGCGCACGACGGTAACGGCCGGTCCGCGCCACCACCACCATGCCGTCGCCGCCAGAGCCAAGGCGAATGCTACCGCAAATACCAGCTTCCACCACGGAAATGGACGTAGATCGATCGCAGCTGGCTCGATTGCGGCTTCCGCGGTTTCGGTGACCCTCATATCCATGATCGATCAGCGCCTGGATTAAGCGATGCAGCGTCAGCTTTTGGCGGAACCGCCTGCAGCAGCGACCCTTGCCAGCTCGAGTTTGAAATGCCGTTTGGCATAGGCCACGATCTCGCGGTCACTGGGGTGATCGGCCGCTTCGACCGCAACGATGCGATCGCCGATTTTGGAATGTTGTTCGCGGAGATATTTGGCAAATTCCGTCTTGGCGCTGGCGGGGCCGATGATCAGGATTTCGCCGGCATCGCTGATGGCGTTCATCACCTGCGCCATGAATTCCTTGTCCGGCGCGGCATGACCGCTGCCAATCGAGTTGGCCTTGTGATGAAGGTGTTTGGTGGGCATGTGGGGATGCACAACAACCTCGTCCTCACCAGACAGGCCGATGTGAAAGACCTTGGCCTGGGAATGGTCGATCCAAACGATGGCGTGGAAGTGGGTCGGCATGTTGTTGTCCTCTTGAATGGCGGTGAGCAGGCTTCGCGCATGGGTTCATCTGCAACGCGACCGGTGCGCCGGAGATATCCTCAACGCGGCGGCATCCTGTTATTCAAGGCTATCGCAGTGCGGTATCGACCGCTTGATTCAGGTCAATCAGCGACACCATCAGGGGTCGATGGCTGACGCCGGCCCACAATCTCAATGTGAGATCAATGCCGGGATCGTCAGCGTTTCGAACATGCCGCGCGTGGTGCCCCCCAGGATCAATTCCCGAAGCCTCGAATGACCGTATCCGCCCATCACGATCAGGTCGGATTCGCTGTCGGCAGCGAGAGACAGAATGGCGTTGTGAATATTGGAATGATTGGCGGCAATCCTGTGAATTCTGGCCGCAAGATCATATCGCGCGAGGTGATTGGTCAGGGCGGTCGAGGATACTTCGTTTTCCGTGTCTGCGGCCTCATTGATGGCCACGATTTCGATCGTCTTCGCCTTGCGAAGGAATGGCATCGCGTTGTGGACGGCCCGGGCCGCCGGGGTTCCGCCATCCCAGCAGATCAGCACCCGATCCGACCTGAAAGGTCCGTGATGGATGTAGGGGACCATGAGCATAGGCCGTCCCGAACCGAACAGTACCGCTTCGCAAAGGAAATCGGTCTGGCTCGGGTTGGCGCGGTCCGGTTGGGCAACAATGTTCAGGTCATGCAGTCGCGAGATCTCGGTCGCGAAACGGGTCGCCGCATAGGAAACGTTGAATGTGCTCCTTGCGTCATGGGCAATACCGAGGCGGCGCGTCGCAATCTCGAATTGGTCGAGCACGCCGGCGGCCTGCTCGACACCAGATTGGTACTCGGCGGTCATGACAACGGCCGCGGCCTCCGGCGCGACCATTGGATTGAAGCCCTGATAGACGCAGGCGATGCCATCGAGATGAGCTTCGAACAGACCGGCCACCGAGGTGGCGCACTCGATCAAGGTGCCGGCGGGCCGGTCGACGGGCAGAAGCACTGCGATATCCCTGAACATGCTGGATCGCCTTCCGGTTACATGGGGCCGATTTTCTATCATTATGCTCGCGTAGGCCCGCGACCTTTTGATCTAGCTCATGCCCCTTGTACGTTTCCCTTGGCGGAGCTTCTCGCCTCAGGCGCCATACGACGAGCCTTGTTGGTAGCTTGAGGTCTACCGCTTTGAGGAAGTCCGACTGGTGCCGAACCCGCCCGGCCGCTAGCCGGCGGCTCCGGGTTTGCTGCCGCGCCCGAGCGCGAACTGGCCGACCGGACCTTCGACGTGGAATCCCAGTCCAGTCATCTTCGTGAACAGATCGATATTGTTGCTGCCGATCGCGCAGCCGCCGAGCCCCATATCGGTTGCCATCAAATACAGCGTCTGGATCAAGACGCCGACGTCCTTCAGAATCAGCGCATAGGCGATGGAGCTGTATTTCCAGGCAACCCGGTCAAATCGCGCGGCGATCGTGATCAGGATCTGCGGCGGGGCGGGCGCGTCCATTGCGAATTCGGCCGACCTCAACATCGCTTCGAGTTCGTGTTCGCGCACGGCGATCGGCACCAGCGCGTGCCGGTCGGCGTCGTAATGATAGAAGCCGCGTGATAATCCCTCGCAATGGGCGACGGTCAGATAGAGTTCGAGTTCGTAAGCACTGCCGCCCGCCGGATAGGGCCTTGCGGCGTACTCGATTTCAGGAGCGCCGTCACCGAAATCGAGCTGGCTTTTCCATTTCGCCTGGATGCGCGCGGTGCTGTCGAGAAAGTGCGCCAGCTCGGCGAGCGTGATCGGTCGCCGGTCGTCGAAGTCGCGAATCGAATGGCGGTCACGCAGGAGCTTTGCGACCGCTGAATCGGCTTGCGAAGGCGCGGCCGAGAACTGGCAGAGATCGATTGATTTTCCCGGCCAGTGGGGCCGCACCGCCGGCGGCGGCGGTATCACGCCCGCGTGGGGATAAAGCCCGCCCAGTGGGTTGGCCTGGCGGCCTTCGGTGCTGTGGGTGTGGAACAGCAGATCGTGAAAGTCCCAGAGAACGAGATTGTCGTCGCCCTCGGACGACCGCAGGCCGTCGCCGCTCGCAGCGTCAACCCTGAAAAGGATTTGGCAATCCACCAGCAGAGCGAGAAGTTCGACTCCTGGAAAGCCGTCCTGCCGCCGCAACCGGCTGATTTTTTGCGGCTTGGACAGCATCGCCAGCGCCGCTGCAATCCTGGAATCGCAAATTCGAAACAGCGCGCCAGCGCGCGGCGATTCCAGCACCATCTCATTGCCGCGCCGTCGCAGATACGCGAACCGCGACAGCACAAGCGTGTCGGTATTGCCGAGCTTCGGCATTTGCGGCCAATAGTCCGGCACTTGCGGTTCGATGACGACCTGGTCGCTATCGTCAAACGGGAGTCCGAGGCGATACTCCAGAAGCCCTCGCCGCGCCAATTGCCGGACCAAGAGATCGATTTCCGCGTCGGCCTTACGGCCGCCAGACGCAAAGCGCTCGAACGGCAGCCCGGTGCGCAGGCACCCGGCGCGCTCCATCACCCCGGCGCCGAATTTTCCCAGGGCGTCCGAATAACCATCGAAGCAGGCGGCGATGCTGCCATCCTCGCGCGCCTGGAGCTCGATGTGAGGATTCAGCCGGGCGGACAGGATCGGTGCTGCGATCCGCTGCACTTTCTTTGGCGCTTTCTTTGGCGCCTTCTTTTGCGCTTTCTTTTTCTTGGGAGCGCGCAAAGCGGAATATCCCTCAGCTGTGCGGAAGGAACGGCGTCAGTTCGCTTTCAGGCAGCGGCCGATCCCGCAGTCCGAGCTTGACCGGAACATCATAAAGCCGGCCTGGCCCGAAGCGGCGATAGAAATGCCGCAATCCCGGCACGATAACCCGGACCACCGGAACCTCGACGTCGGGCCGCGTCTGGTCGAGGACCAGAAAATCGAGGCCGGCGCGGCGGGCGATGTCGACGCAGGCGTTGACCTGCGCGCGCGTGTGGTCGAGCGGACCAAACGCCGAGTCGGAGCCGGGTTGGACCGTCGAAGTGCCATTGGGGATCAGGAAGGGATGCTCCTCCAGCTTCAACGGGTTGGTGCCGTCGAGGCTCGATTTCTCGCCGCTTCCGCCTCCCATCAATCCGATGGACAGGAACTGGTTCAGCTCGGTCAACGTACGCAGCATGGCAATGCGGGGATCGAAATGCGCGCCGGAACCGAACTCGATATTTTCCCGTCCGTTTTGCATCCAATGCATAATCGCGACATAGGTGGGGACACCGAGATCGCTGGTGACGTCGAGTACCCATAGCTTGCGTCCGGCGTCGGCAAACTGGGCTTGCAGATCGCGGATGTAGGAATTGTTGAACTGACTGAGATCGACCTCCGCCCGTTGCGATCGGTTGTACCACCAGATCGCGTAGGCATCCCGCTCCACCAGCTCGAGGAACCCCTGGACGATCGCCTCTTCGCGGGTGTTGCCGGCCGCGCAACCGTTGGAATCCGCGTGGAAGCTGGCCGGGCCACCGTAGAAAAAATACAGGACGCTGGTCGGAAGATATTTGAAGCGTTGGTCTCGCAGCGACCAGACCGGCGACCACTCGACCTTGGCCGACGGATCGAACGGACCCGGCGCGACGTGAGAGTTGCTGGCTTCGTCCGTCGGGTTTAGCTCTCCCTGCGACTGCGCGTCGCTGAACAGCAGGACGTCGTTGGGAAGAATGGCGTCGCCCGGCGCAAAATCCGTGAACCGCTTGGTTACTCTGATTTCGTCGCCCTGAAAGATTCCCGAATAGCGCTCGATCGCCTCCATCAGCGCGCTGGCTTCGGCTTGCTCGGCGGTGGAGCCCTTGCCGAAGCTGCCGCCGCTCAAGCCCGCCCTGAGCTCGTTGACGTTCTGGGCCGGCGCCGAGAAATTATGAGTCGCATAATAGTTGGTGTTCATCGGCAGGTCGGCTTCGATCCGCTCGAGCTTCGAGACCACACCGGTGAGCGGGCTCACATGCTTTTTGAAACGTGCGACCGTGGCCCGGGACGATACGGTCCGGTATCCCCCACTGGTCATGACCAGTTTGGTGCCGTCGCCAAGCTCGATCGGCGCGGGCGCGCGGCGCGGGTTTCGTAGCTTGCTGCTGCCGCAGGTCGGACATTGCGGGCGGGCTGCCACGTAATGCTTCACGACATTCGAGCCCAGCAAATCGTGACTGATGATGTGATCATTCAGTTCGGTGCGAAAGCCGGTGGCGATCGCCTTGGCAACTTCGAGGGCAGCAAACTGGATCGAGCTTTGTCCGAGCGTGTTGCGGGCGAGCGATGAAACCGCGACCACGCGTGCCGGCCCGCGATCGAGAAAGCCTTTGACCTCCCGATTCCGTATCATCCGATCGAACAGGCAGGTCCAGCAGGCGCTCTTGCCCGGGGTGAACACCGGTCCCACCAGCGGAAACGCACCGGAAGGTTGTACCAGCAGCCAGGGAGTCTTGTCCGACACGCGCTGCCGGTTCAATTCGGCCAACCCGCGTTCGAGATAATCGTTCACCAGCGTGACCGTGAGGTCAGGGGAACGCTTGACGATCCGAACGCCGAGCTTGCCCAGTGCGGCGCTGAACTCGGCCGCGCCCTGCACGTCGATCGCTTCAATGCGCACGCCGCAATTTTCGAGATTTTGCTCCGCGAATCCTGGCGGCAGGCCGAGGCTCGCCCAATAGCCGTCGACGGCGCCGGCTTGCGATGCCGGCACGACGTAGCGACGCTCGATCAGCCGCTTGAGGGCTTCCTGAATTTGCTCGGACGGAAAATCCCGCTCCAGTCTGGCAACGAGTTCCGAAAGGCTCTTTCCGCCTTTTCCTATTGCCGAGGCGAGAGCGCAATAGAGCTCGCCATGCAGGAAGAATTTTCGGTCTTCGGAGTAGAGACAGACGACGTCAGGAGGCAGCACATAGACCGTGAAATTTGGCGCGAACTGCGCAATCTCTTTGCCGGCCTGCCGGGTTGGCTTGGTCTTGCGATTGCTAGTCATGGCTTCCGCACGCGCACCCTGCCTGCGATCCCGGCTCGCCGGTGCAACGCGTATTCTTCGACCACTGCAAAGCCCTCGTCCAGCCCGCGCGCTGGCATTTCTCGATAAGGTTGGATACCGGCCCGGCCGCCATGTACAGGCCAGCCCGCGCAAAGACGCGGGCAACACCGCCAATCAAACATGGATAGGCCGGGTCGACTTTGTCGAACCCGGCCATGACCATCCGCGTTTGTCAATGTAATCTGAACGCTGTAGAGCTCAGCAAATGCGACAGGATCCCCACGACAAACAGCAGCCGCAGCCACCGCAGCCGCCGCAACCCGCGCAGCCGGCACAGCCTCTGCAAGCCCGGCAACCTCTGCAACCTCTGCAGCCTCTGCAACCGCCGCAGCCGCGCCACGCCACCTGAACGCCGTTCTTGGCCGCTGCAGTGTTCTCCTTGTCGAACACATAGAACGTCGCGAGGCTGACGTCGGAAAGTTCCTCTTCACCAAGGGTGACCTGGTGCAGGGTGTTGTTCGGAGTTGCCTGCACATCCGCTGTCGGCAGTGCCGCGGCAGACGCGCCTCCCATTAGTGAAAACGTCAAACCAGCCGCACCCATCGCCGGTACAGCTTTTGTCACGTGCTTTTTCTTCGAAGCTTGTTTCACCCGCGGCATAGTCGAATCCTCCGTACCTGTCAGAACTGTTTCGAGTCCACCCCCGTAATTGTACGCGCTGCAAGTGCCACAGGCAAGGCTGCAGCGCGCACTAAGCGGAACGGGTCGCGACGATGAACGCAATGGTTCCGCCATTAATATTGATGAACACCGTGTTCATGAATCCCACGAGCGCCACACAATATTCACGTTCGTGACCGCGACAACTTCAACGCGTGCCTGTCAGAGAGACCGCCTGCTCGCGGCGCCGCTTTTCGCCGATGCGCGATGGGTTCGACCGAGACGGAGGCGTATTGATTTTGCTGCACTGCGTTATCCCTGGATCGGATAGGCGTGCGGTGTCCTTGCATTCGCGCGACCTCGTCGTTACTCAGGCCCGGCGACTTCGCCTCTCAATTGTGGGCCGGAAAACAAGCCAAGCCGGCTCAACGCCGCGTCGTGACTGTCTGCAGGCTCGAACGGAGAAACGAACGTGGTCGATTGTCATGGGCGTTTCGCCTGGTACGAACTGATCACGACAGACATGGCGGCCGCCAAGGTCTTCTACGCCCATGTCCTGGGCTGGGGCGCGCAAGACGCATCAACGCCCGATCTCGCCTACACCGTGTTTACCGCAGGACAGGCGTCAGTAGGCGGGCTGATGGATCTGCCGGAGGAGGCGCGGAAGCTGGGCGCGACGCCGAGGTGGATGGGGTACGTCGACGTCAACGACGTCGACGCCACCGCCGACCGCATCAAGCGCCTTGGCGGAGCCGTGTACGTCCCACCGACGGACAGCAACATCGGCCGTATCTCGGTCGTGGCCGATCCGCAATCGGCAACGCTTGCGTTGATCAAGGGATTAAAGCCCCGCCGTGAGCAGCCTGCCGACCTCGGCCAATCGGGAGGTGTGGGATGGCATGAGTTGCTCGCGATCGATTGTAACAGGGCATTTGTTTTCTACAGCGAGCTTTTTGGCTGGCAGAAAGCGGACGCCGAGATCGGTGCGGCGGATGCGTATCAACTGTTCTCCTGCGGCGGGCAGACGATCGGTGACATTTGCAATAAGCCGCCGGAAGAGCAGGTCCCTTTCTGGGTTTATTACTTCAACGTTGACGACATCGACGCGGCTGCGGAGCGGGTCAAGGCCGCAGGCGGGCGGATCTTTGCGGGCCCGCTTGAATTGCCTGGCGGCAGCTGGATCGCCCGATGCATGGACCCTCAGGGCGCCCCGTTCGCGCTGCAGGGAACGCGAAGCCGGGATGGTATCCGCTGGTCCACCGAATGGCAGGGCATTTCATCGCAAGGCAGGTTGGTCACCACGCCCCGCTCCTAGGGCATGGTAACGCACGCGGGAACGCCGCGCGTTCTAACCCGCTTTGGCCGCGGCCGGCTTCGGCAGCGGCTTGTCCTGCCGTTTCGACCAGGAGATGTAGTAGGCGACGATGGTCATGATCGCGATGCCGGTCACGCTGACGAAAATCTGCGCGAACAGCGAGCCCGAACTCATCATCAGTTCGAAATGCCCGACGAAGGAAAGGAAGACGCCGACGCAAAACACCGCGAGCGACTGCTGACCGCAGACCACGACGGGTTCGAAGATCTTCCATTCCAGCCCCGGCCAGTCCTTGGGTACGAACCGGATGACCAGGATCACGATGACAACGAAATGCAGGAAGCGATAGGGCGCGAGATTGGTCTTGTCGTTGGGATTGAAGGTGTCATAGAGCCAGTGCGGGAACAGCGCGCCGAAATCCGGAAATTTCCCGGCCATCGTCATCACAAGCGCCAGGATGAGATAGAGGACGCAGAAATAGAGCGTAGCCGGCGCATTGATGATCGACAGCGATCTCCTGGCGCCGCCCAGCGCGCACCATGAGCCGAACACGAACAACACCTGCCAGCAGTATGGATTGAAGTACCAGGTACCGGCGGGATAAGCCGGCAGGTTCCAGCCGAACTGCCGCGCGACCAGCCACAGCGCGAGCGAGGCCAGCATCGTGAGGTTGGGCTGGCGCAGCATCATCCACAGCACCGGCGGAAACAATCCCATCAGCACAATGTAGAGCGGCAGCACGTCCAGATTGACTGGCTTGAATTTCAGCAGCAACCCCTGGCGCAGCGTTTCGATCGCCTGATCTCCGGCCAGCCCCGCGACGTTGAACTCGTTGATGATCTCTGGGTCGCTATAGCGCAACGCGACATAGCCGATGGCAACGATATAGATCACGAACAAGATGATATGAGCGACATACAGCTGCCAGACGCGTTTGGTCAGGCGGGTGGCGCCGACGATGAAGCCGCGCTCCAGCATCATCCGGGCGTAGACAAAGGATGCGGTATAGCCGGATATGAAAACGAACAGATCGGCAGCGTCGCTGAAACCATAATTCCGCGTGGTGATCCAGTTCACGACGTTGTCTGGAATGTGGTCCAGAAAAATCGCCCAGTTCGCCACCCCGCGAAACAGATCGAGCCGCAGGTCGCGTCCTTTTTCGGGGAGGGTTGCGTTGATTTTCATGGCTGCCGTTTCGACGTGATGCTTTCGGAGGGACCGAGCCGCGGGACAAGGCCTCGGCCGGGCGATCGGCCAAGATTGTCACGGCGCAGCATAATGACTATACCGGTTGCGGAAAACATAGCATGTGGGGCTGGGAATCAGCGGTCAAATTCCCGAATGGAGTGTCTATACTATCCCGGCCGCTTCCACCACGCGCTTCCATGTCGCATATCTCACGGGGTCCGTTGATTCATGACCGCACGTATCTTTAAGCCCGCCAAAAATGCCATGCAATCGGGCACCGCCAAGACCAAGGAATGGCAGCTCGATTACGAGCCCGAGCAGGCCCGGGCGATCGAACCCCTGATGGGCTGGACCTCGTCCGGCGACATGAAGCAGCAGCTCACCATCCGCTTCGACACCAGGGAAGAGGCGGTGGCCTATTGCGAGCGCCAGGGCATTCCCTATCAGGTCATCGAACCCAAGGAGCCGGCGCGCCGGCAGGCCGCCTACGCCGACAATTTCGCATTCCGGCGCGGCGAGCCCTGGACCCATTGAGAGGCCGAAGACTTTATTCCGCCTTTCCGAGGGATCGCCCCGCCGGGCGAAAGTTCTGGGTTGCCTAAGGCTGGGGCGCAATGACACCATGACGCAAGCCCCATGCGCTGATTGCGGCGCACCATAACCCCAAGAAGGCCATGCCTCTCCATTCCAGCATCGATCCCACCTCGTCCGATTTCGCAGGCAATGCCGAGGCCATGCGCGCGCTGGTCGCCGATCTTCGCGAGCGGCTGGACAGTGTGGCCGGTGGCGGCGGCAAGGCCTCCCGTACCAGGCATACCTCGCGCGGAAAGATGCTGGCCCGCCAGCGCGTCGATCTCCTGATCGATCCCGGCACCGCATTCCTGGAACTGTCGCCGCTGGCGGCAAACGGCCTCTATGGCGGCGACGTGCATTCCGCCAGCATCATCACCGGCGTGGGGCGAATCTCCGGCCGCGAATGCGTCGTTGTCGCCAACGATGCGACCATCAAGGGCGGCACCTATTATCCGATGACGGTGAAGAAGCATCTTCGCGCGCAGGATATCGCGCGGCAGAACAATCTGCCCTGCGTCTACATGGTTGATTCCGGCGGCGCATTCCTGCCGCAACAGGACGAGATTTTCCCGGATGAACGGCATTTCGGCCGCATCTTCTACAATCAGGCGCAGATGTCGGCGCTGGGTATTCCGCAGATCGCGATCGTGATGGGCTCCTGCACGGCCGGCGGCGCCTATGTCCCGGCGATGTCGGACGAAAGCATCATCGTGCGCAACCAGGGCACGATTTTTCTCGGCGGACCGCCGCTGGTAAAAGCCGCGACCGGCGAGGTCGTGACCGCGGAAGAACTCGGCGGCGCCGATGTGCATTCGCGGCAGTCCGGCGTCACGGATCACTACGCGCAGAACGACAGCCATGCGATCGGGATCGCGCGCCGTATCGTCGCGACTTTGAAGCCGCCACCGCGTGCCCATTTGAACATGCGCGAACCGCGCGAGCCCCTGTTTGCGCCCGAGGAGATCTATGGCGTGGTTTCCGCCGACGGCCGAAAGCCGTTCGACGTGCACGACATCATCGCGCGTCTGGTCGATGGCTCCGAATTCGACGAATTCAAGAAGCTTTACGGCCAGACCCTGATCTGCGGCTTCGCCCACATCTGGGGCTACCCGGTCGGCATCATCGCCAACAACGGTATCCTGTTCAGCGAGAGCTCGCTGAAGGGCGCCCATTTCATCGAGCTGTGCTGCCAGCGCAATATCCCCCTGGTGTTCCTGCAGAACATCACCGGCTTCATGGTCGGCAAGAAATACGAGGCCGGCGGTATCGCCCGCGACGGCGCCAAGCTAGTGACGGCGGTCGCGACCGCGGCCGTGCCGAAATTCACCGTCGTGATCGGCGGCTCCTACGGCGCCGGCAATTACGGCATGTGCGGCCGCGCCTATGGCCCGCGTTTCCTGTGGATGTGGCCGAACGCCCGGATCTCCGTAATGGGCGGCGAGCAGGCCTCGATGGTGCTGAGCCAGGTCCGCCGCGATAACATCGAGGCCAAGGGCGAGACATGGTCGGCGGAGGAGGAAGAGAAGTTTCGCGCCCCGATCCGCGCCCAATATGAAAGCCAGGGCAGTCCGTATTACGCAACCGCCCGCATATGGGATGACGGCGTGATCGATCCCGCCGATACGCGGTTGGTGCTTGGTCTTGGCCTGTCGGCGGCAAGCAATACGCCGATCGAGCCGACCAGGTTCGGCCTGTTCAGGATGTGACGATGGATCGCCCCAAACACTTCCGGCGATTTCGCACGCTGTTGATCGCCAATCGCGGCGAGATCGCCTGCCGCGTGATCCGCACGGCGAGGGCGATGGGCCTGCGCACGGTGGCGGTTTATTCCGAGGCCGACCGCGACGCCATGCATGTCGCGATGGCCGATGAGGCCGTGCTGCTCGGGCCGGCGCGGGCGCGCGACAGTTATCTCAACATCGAACGCGTGATCGAGGTCGCGCGAAAGACCGGCGCCGAAGCGGTGCATCCCGGCTACGGGTTTCTGTCCGAGAGTGCCGATTTCGCCCAGGCCTGCCTCGATGCTGGACTGGTGTTCGTCGGTCCGACCGCCGCCATGATCAGGATGATGGGGTCGAAGTCGGGCTCCAAAATGCTGATGGAGGAGGCCGGCGTGCCGCTGGTGCCCGGCTATCACGGCGAAGCCCAGGACGAGGCGACGCTGGCGAAAGCGGCCGACAGGATCGGCTTTCCGGTGCTGGTCAAGGCTTCCGCCGGTGGCGGCGGCCGCGGCATGCGGATCGTGCGCTCGGCCGCTGAACTCGCCGCCGCCATCGTCAGCGCCAAGCGCGAGGCCAAGGCGGCGTTCGGCGATGATCGCATGCTGATCGAGAAATTCGTCGACAATCCACGCCACATCGAGGTGCAGATCATCGGCGACAGCCACGGCAATCTGCTGTCGCTGTTCGAACGCGAATGCACCCTGCAGCGGCGGCACCAGAAGGTGATCGAGGAAGCGCCGTCGCCGACGCTTGACGCCAAGCAGCGCGAAGCCGTGTCTGCGGCGGCGCGCAAGGCTGCGGCAGCGGTGAACTATGTCGGCGCCGGCACCATCGAATTTGTCTCAGATGGCAAGGACGTCTTCTTCATCGAGATGAACACGCGGCTGCAGGTCGAGCATCCCGTGACCGAGCTGATCACGGGCATCGATCTGGTGGAATGGCAACTCCGCGTGGCGTTCGGCGAAGAGCTGCCGCTGAAGCAGGATCAGATCGCGCTCAACGGCCATGCCATCGAGGCGCGGGTCTATGCGGAAAATCCGCACAAGAATTTCATGCCGTCGGTCGGCCGGATCAGGACCTGGCGTGCGCCGGAGGCCACCAACGGCCTGCGCATCGATGCCGGATATCGCGAGGGCGATGCGGTCTCGCCGCATTATGACGCCATGCTGGCCAAGGTGATCGCGTGGGCACCGACCCGCAACGAGGCGATCGACAGGCTCAATCGCGGGCTGCAGGATATGGACGTTCGCGGCATCGTCAGCAACATTTCGTTCCTGTCGGCGCTGGTCACCCATCCCGATGTGCGCGCCAATGCGATCGACACCGGCTTCATCGAACGTGAATTGAAGAACCTGACGCCGGCGCCCGCGGCTCCCGGCGATCTCGAGCTTTGCGCGGCCGTGGCGGCCATCCTCGGCGACGAACGGAAGTCGGCGCGAACCGAGGTTCATTCGCCGTGGCAAGCCTCCGGCTGGATGCCGGTAGGCCGGCGGCAGCGGGTGTTTTCGTTTCGCCACGGGCACGAGCCCCTGCAGGAGATACGCCTGCAATATGGCAACGGTCCCGCGACGCTCTCGATCGGCGGTCGCGAATTGGCGTTCGACTCGTCACCCCGAGATGATGGCGGATTCGACCTCACGCTCGATGGCATGAGATCGCATGTCGTGGCCGTGATCGAGGGCCATGAGCTGTATTTGCGAACCCGCAATGGCCGCTTCGATATGCATTGGGTCGATCCGTTCGGCGGCGACGACGAAGAGCAAATCGGCGAAGACAAGATCGTGGCGCCGCTGCCCGGCACCGTCGTGGCCCTGCTGGCCGAGGTCGGCGCGACGCTGGAGAAGGGTGCGCCGATCCTCACGCTTGAGGTGATGAAGATGGAGCAGACCCTGCGCGCGCCGTTCGCGGGCGTGCTGAAAGCGATCAAATGCAAGGTCGGCGACATCGTGCAGGAAGGCGTCGAACTCGCCGAAGTCGAGCCGACAGCTTTGTGAGATCAGCATGAGCTACTCCGTCCGCATCGTCGAAGTTGGTCCGCGGGACGGGCTGCAGAACGAGAAGGTTCCGGTCGGCGCCGCAGACCGCATCGCCTTCATCGAGAAGCTCATCGGCGCTGGGCTGCATACGGTCGAGGTCGGCGCCTTCGTGTCGCCGAAGGCGATCCCGCAGATGGTGAATTCGGACCAGGTGCTGCGCGGCGTCAATCACCATCCGGACAGCGAATTCCACGTGCTGGTTCCGAATGAGAAGGGCTACGACGCTGCGCGCGCAGCGGGCGCCAGGGTGATCGCGGTGTTCGCCTCGGCCTCGGAGGGTTTTTCGCGCGCCAACATCAATTGCACTGTTGCTGAATTGATCGAACGCTTCAAGCCGGTGGTCGCGCGGGCCAAGGCCGACGGCATCAAGGTGCGCGGCTATATTTCCTGCGTGCTCGGCTGTCCCTATGACGGCGAGGTGAAGCCCCAGGCCGTGGTCGATGTTGCCCAGCAATTGTGGGACCTCGGCTGCTACGAAGTCTCGCTCGGCGACACCATCGGCGTCGGCACGCCGCTCAAGGCACGGCAGCTGCTGCGCGCCGTGGCCGGGGTGGTGCCGATGGCCCATCTCGGGATGCATTTTCACGACACCTACGGCCAGGCGCTGGCCAATCTCTATGCCGGGATGGAAGAGGGCGCGCGGGTGATCGATTCCGCCGCCGGCGGTCTCGGCGGCTGCCCGTATGCGCCGGGGGCCACCGGCAATGTCGCGACCGAGGATGTGGTCTACATGCTCGAAGGCATGGGGATTGCGACCGGCGTTGACATGACAAAGCTGGTGGCGGCGACCAATGAGATCAGCAGATTGATCGGTCGTCCACCGGTCAGCCGCGTGGCGGCGGCGTTGAACGCGAAGAAGCGAGTAGCGAAGTAAGCGGCCCAATTGTCGTCATTGCGAGCGAAGCGAAGCAATCCAAAATCTCACAACAAGAATGGATTGCTTCGTCGCAAGTGCTCCTCGCAATGACGAGCCTTCAGGCGTGACAACTCACCTTCCTCCGTCCGGTCCCATCACCAGATCGGGCAGGTAAGTCGAAATCCCCGGCACGAAGCACAGCACGAGCACCGCCAGCATCATCAAGAGCACGAACGGCAGCGTGCCCCAGATGACCTCACTGAGCGGAATATCCGGCGCGACGTTGCGGATGACGAAGATATTCAATCCCACCGGCGGATGAATGAGTCCCATCTCCATCACGATGGTCATGACGACGCCGAACCAGATGATGTCGAAATTGGCCGCCCGCAGCGGCGGCAGGATGATCGGCGCGGTCATCAGGATGATCGACACCGGTGGCAGGAAGAAGCCGAGCACGACCACCATGACCAGGATCGCCGCCAGCAATTCCCAGCGTGGCAGGTGCATGGCAACGATCGATTCCGCGACCGATTGCGAGATGTGCAAATAGCTCATCACGTAGGAATACAAGAGCGACATGCCGATGATCATCATCAGCATGGTGGACTCGCGGATCGTCGATTTCAGGATCGGCCCGAGATCGCTCGGCCGCCACACGCTGTAGATCAGCGCGATCAGCGCCAGCGCCAGCAAGCCGCCGAGGCCCGCGGTCTCCGAAGGCGTGGCATAGCCGCCGTAGAGCGCGATCATCACGCCCGTCAATAGCAGCACGAAGGGGATGACCCGCGGCAGAACGTTGAAGCGCTCGGCCATGGTGAAATCGTCGCGGGTGAGGATCGCCGCGGTCACGCCGGTCTTGGCGTAAAGCGCATGCGCCGCGGCATACTCTTTTCGAAAGCGGATCACCGCATAGACGCCGAACAGCGTCACCAGCAGCAAGCCCGGCCCGATGCCGGCCAGGAACAGCCGCCCGAGCGATTTCTCCGCCGCGACCGCGAACAGGATCATCGTGATCGATGGCGGCAGCAGAATGCCGAGCGTGCCGCCGGCGGCGATGATGCCGGCGGCAAAACCGCCGGAATAACCACGCTTGCGCATCTCGGGGATGCCGGCGGAGCCGATCGCCGAGCAGGTGGCGGGGGACGACCCGGCCATTGCCGCGAACAACGCGCAGGCAAACACGTTGGCGACGCCGAGCCCGCCGGGCACGCGATGCAGCCAGGCGTGCAGTGCCGAATAGAGATCCTGGCCGGCGCGGGATTTGCCGATCGCGGCGCCCTTGAGGATGAACAGCGGGATCGACAACAGCGTGATCGAGGCCATTTCCTCGTAGACATTCTGCGTCACGGTATCGAGCGAGGCCGCGGGCATGTAGATGCCCATGAACACCACCGCGACCGCGCCCAGCGCAAACGCGATCGGCATTCCCGAAAACATCGCAAACAGCGTGGCGACGCCGTAGCTGATTCCAATTCCAAGCACGGTCATCGGCGCGCCTGCCCGGTGAGGGGGATCACGAGCTGCAGCAGGATCTGCACGCACAGCAGCGTCATGCCCGACGCCATCAGGACATAAGGGATTGCCAGCGGCGGTGACCACATAGAGTTGGAAACCTGGCCGTCGACCCAGGCTTCATGCGCCAGCGTCCATGATTTCCAGGCAAAGAAAGCGCAGAACAGCAGGCTCGCGACATCGACAAGCCATAACCTGATCCGATTGACCGTGGGCGACAGCAATCCGACGAAGGCCTCGATGCCGATATGGCCGCGTTGTCCCTGCACATAGGCCGTCGTCATGAAGGTGGCACCGACAAGCAGAAATACCGCCGCCTCGTCCTGCCAGTAGTTAGGGCTGTGAAACAAGGCTCGGCTCAACACACTATAGCTGAGAATGAGGCAAGCCGCGATCAGCGCGACCGATGCAAAGACGACAATGATGTTGTTGCAAAACGCGAGGGCACGTTCGAGCGCCGCCACGGGCGAGTTGCCCGCGGCGACGTTCGGCCGGTCGATCTGATCCGGAAGCGGACCATGCATCATGCTGAAACGTCGGACGCGAGTTTCAACAAATTGGCCGCGGTCGCGGTCTTGGCGCCGTAGTCCTTCCACGCGGTATCCCGCGCGATGGCGCGCCATTTGCCGACGGTCGCGATGTCGAGCGCGCTGACCTTGGCGCCGGCCTTTTCATAGACCTTGGCGACTTCGATATCGTCGTCCTGCGCGCCCTTCTTGCCGAACGCCTCCAGTTCGGTGCCGACGGCCCGGATGATGTCCTGGTGGTTTTTCGGCAACGCGTCGAAAATCGATTTCGACATCAACAGCGGCTCCAGCATGAACCAGTAGGATGCGCCGGCGCCCGAGGTCAGCGCTTTCGAGACTTCCTCGAGCCGGAACGAAATCAGGCTGGTGGAGGAGGTGAGGGCAGCGTCGCAAGCACCGGTCTGCATGGCCGCGTAGATTTCGTTTGACGGCACCGACAGCACGGCTGCGCCCGCCGTCTGCAACACCATATCCATTTCGCGCGAACCGCCGCGAATCTTGAGGCCCTTGGCGTCTTCCGGGGCGACAACCGGGCGCGAGCGGCTGGCAAGGCCGCCGGCCTGCCAGATCCAGGTCAAGATGACAATGCCCTTGTCGGCGAGAAAATCGGTCAACGCCTTGCCGACCGGCTCGTTCTTCCAGCGCAGGCCCTGATCGTAGGTGGAAACGAGGCCGGGCATCAGGCCGATATTGGTTTCCGGCAGTTCGCCGCCGGCATAGGGCAGGGGGTACAGACTGATATCGAGCGCGCCTTTGCGCATGGCCGAGAATTGCGCGTTGGTCTTGATCAGCGACGAGTTCGGATAGATCTCGGCGGCGATATCGCCGTTACTGCGTTTGGCCACTTCGGCGGCGAACATCCGGGTCAGCCGATCGCGGAAATCGCCCTTGTCGATCGTGCCACCGGGGAATTGGTGCGATATTTTCAAGGTCGTCGCGGCATGAGCCGTTCCGGTCCCAAGGCGCAGGATGGCGGGCGCGGCGAGCGCGGATGCGAGGACATGGCGGCGTGTCAGCATGGGTTTCTCCCTGGGTTGCACTGTACTTGGAATGCTCGAGCCGACGTTGAAGGGGATACTAGCCCGTCTTCATCAGAATTTTCTCTAGTCTGATAGTTCGAGGCTAAAACCGGCGGGGGGCCGATATTGTTGCGGCGCACACTTGCGCGAAGATTCGGCAGAAACAAGACCGATTGACAATTTAGGCGCGAAATCATCGCAAAGCCACTTGCCCCTTCAAAGCTTGGTAAAATTTTTCGATCCTTCGGGTAACAAACCCGATCGCGGGATCGTCGTGACCATAGCGGCATCAGTCGCTTTCAAAACCGGTTTTCAAAGGGATGACCAACAAATGACCATCAGCACCCGCTTTGCGCTCGGAATTTCAGCCGCCGCTCTTTCGCTCAGCCTCGCGCTTGCCCCCGCAGCCTTCGCCCAGGACAAGATGGGCAAGGATGACGGCATGAAGAAGGACTCGATGTCCAAGGACGCGATGTCCAAGGATTCGATGAAGAAGGACACCATGTCCAAGGACGGCATGAAGCATGACGACGGAATGAAGAAGGACGGCATGATGAAGAAAGACGACGGAATGAAGAAGTAAGCGTCGCTGCTTCATTTCACCGCAGGCTCGCCTCGTCCTGCGAGGCGGGCCTGTGACTTCAGCGGTCTCATGCCGCGCGAGTGTTGCCGTTATTTTCGCTTCTTGCGGGCGGCATAGCGCGCGTCACGCGCGGCCTTGCGCTCGGCCTCCAGCGCCAGTTCTCTGGCTGCGGCCTCTTCCTTTTCGCGCGCGAGCTTGGCGGCCGCCTGGGCCGCTTCCTCGGCCTCGCGGGCCTTCTGCTCGGCCTTGGCGGCTTCGCGCGCCTGTTTGGCCTTGGCCCGCTCGGCGGCCTGCGCCTCACGCTCGGCCTGACGCTGCCTGACCTCGGGATCGTCGGGGCCCGGCTGGCTGCGAAACTTGTTCAGGATGTTCTGCCTGGCTTGCTGCGCCGCCTTCTGCCGGTCCGCGAAGCTAGGTTCCTTGAATCCACTCATTGAACGGGCCTTGTCGCTTTCATGGTTGGTTGTGGGACGATCGGTTTGCAAGTCGCGTCGGCGCAGGAAAGACGCTTTTTCGCGATCGGGAGCGGTGTACATCCGCCCGGGCCGGGAAGCCATCAATTAATCGGTCAACCTGCGCCGATCAGACATGAGGAAATGCCGCTTTATGGCCCAGATTGAGTTGCGTCGGTCGCGAGACGTTGCCCGCCTGCTGCCGCTGCTGCGCGACGCCGAGGAAGGGGACGCGCGCATTATCGCCGCCCTGAACGATCCCGTCGTTGAGGCCTGGATCGCCCAAAGTGACGGAAACGACGTGGCCGCCGCGGCGGTCCGCTGGGCCGGCGCCGACAGCGAAATCGTGTACCTGGCCACGCGGGAGACCGCGCGCGGGCAGGGCTACGGCACCGCGGTGATGCGCGGCCTCGTCGAGGAAGCGCGAGCGCGCGGGGTGGAAGCTCTCAATGTCGGGACCGCGAACTCCAGCCTGCAGAACATCGCCTTCTACCAAAGGTGCGGCTTCCGCATGGTGTCGGTGCGCAGCGATTTCTTCGATTACCTGCCGGCGCCGCTGTGCGAAGACGGCATCCGGATGCGCGACATGCTGATGCTGCGCCTGGTCTTGGCTGGAGCTGCAATATAGCGGAACGCAAACCGGAGCGGCGAACGGATCAGGTGCGCGTTGACGATACGCGCCGTGCGCCGAGGCTGATCTTCATGGCCTGGCCCCGTCCTGCGCGCCTCGCGGTGCGAGGACGGTGCGGATGATGGCGCTGCTGAGATGCGCGGCCAGCCTGTCCCTGGCGCGCTCTTCGATCAAGGTCTTGATCAGCGCCAGCCGCTTCGGCTCGTCGACCGCTTCGGCGAGTAATTTCCGATAGCGCGGATAGTCGAATCCCTCATCAAGCTGATTCATCGCCGTGCCCCCACACGTTGATTCCCCAAAACAAAACTGTTTCGTACCGGCAATGGCCGCGCAATTCCGATTCAGGTTTCGCTGTGCGATATCCACCGCTGATCCGCGCTCCGCCAGTCATGTGCACGCTGACGTGCATAGGCACTGCGGGGCTGTCGCCATCGCGGCGATCGCTCGCGCGAGATGAAAAAGGCCGCTGGAAATATGTCCAGCGGCCTCCGGGCTCAAAATAGTTAGGGCACTCCAAACGAAGGCTCAGCCCCGGTTTTTGCAGCTAAGCGCCATGCGGCAGGCTTGTGGAGTCCCAAACATCTGTTCCATGGCAGGAACAAAAAAGTTGTTGCGGCGGCGACACATACACCGCTTTTGGCCGCTTTCGCCGTGGGGGTTGTTGGCTTTCGCCGCCGTGCATCCAGCCGGCGGTGATCAGAGTTCCATTTCGGAACAGTAGCGCGGGCGCTCGCCCGACTTAGCCGAATGCGATCGCGAGCAAGCCCGAGCAAAGCAGCACAAAGCTGGCCGCGGTTACCGCCAGGAATCCGTTGGATACGAGATCGTGGTTACGCATGGTGCACCTCTGCGCTGGATGCTGGTCCGAATTTATTAAAAATGTCGGAATCGCTCATCCGCCGTGCTGCGTGAATCTCTCTCAGGCCCTCGACCGGTACCCATCATACGCATGGGCGATAAAAATGCCGGCGCTGGTGAGGGCGAAAAATACGGTAACTGTCTCAATCATAGCTCTTGTCCTTAGTGCGCGCCCCGCATGCGGACGTAACGATATGCAGCGCCGCACAGTCAAAAGGATTTCGTTCAGAGAAACGACAATCCAATCCGACTGATGATTTTGAGCAACAGCGTCCGGAACTGCGGTCGTTGAATAACGTGTCCGGTCTATCTGCGGCCACAGATGTGACTATGGCCTCGAGATGAAGCTAAATCCCTGTTGTCCGGGATGGATCGATAGCGGGGTGGCGATCCCAGCAGGATTCGAACCTGCAACCCACGGAGTAGAAATCCGTTACTCTATCCAGTTGAGCTATGGGACCGTAACTTCAGGACACCTAAACTTCAGGACGCTTGGCCTTCATAGCATTGCCAATATGAAAAATCCGCTTTCCGGCCAAGCCCTATCCGAACCCTTTTTGGTGATGGGGCGACAAAGCCTAAACGGCAGACCTGTTGTGTTCGGTCTGCGCGTACCGCAAAGCTGCGCCGCAGCCCGGCTGCCGGCGCGGTTCAAGGGCACTCCGACGAATGTCGCATGCGACTTTATTGCACCCCCGTCCTGACGCCATGAGTCCGTCACCATTTCGCGCCTTTTTGTTCACGAAGCGGCGCTTTTCCGCCTCTCAAGGAGCTCCATCATGATCGGGTTGGTTCGCGTGGTGACGCTTGGCGCAACGCTGGCGCTTGGGCTGGTCACGGCGCAGGCGGCGGACAAGGCCTTCAAACGCGACGACCTGGCCGATGCAGCGATCAAGCTGGAAGCCCAGATCAAGAGCGAGGCCGGTCCGGTCGCCAAATCCGGGGCGACGCTGCGAACCGACGCCGACGCCGCGTTCAAACGTAGCGACTTCCGCACCGGCCTGCAGATCCTCGGCCAAATCGCCGCCACAACGCCGGAAGACAGCGCCAACTGGCTGCGGCTCGCCCGCACCATTTTCCAGATCCGCTCGGCCACCAGCAGCGAGCAGACCTTCCTTTTGGAGCGCGCCTCGACCGCCGCCTACATCGCCTATCAGCGCGCCGGCAATACCGGCGAGGAGGCGGACGCGCTGGCCGTTCTCGGCCGCTCGATGTCCGAACGCAAGCTGTGGCGTCCGGCGCTCGACGCGTTGCGGCTGTCGCTCGACCTGCGCGAGGTCGCCGAGGTGCGCGGGCAATATGAGAAGATGCGCGACGAGCATGGTTTCCGGCTATTGGACTATACCGTCGATTCCGACGGGGCCTCGCCGCGCGCCTGCTTCCAGTTCTCCGAGGACCTCGCCAAGCGCGTCGACTTCGCGCCGTTCGTGGCGCTGGCCGGCAGCGACAAGCCGGCGCTGTCGCCGGAAGGCAAGCAGCTTTGCATCGACGGTCTCAAGCACGGCGAGCGCTACAACATCAATTTGCGCGCCGGGCTGCCGTCCACCGTCAAGGAAGGCCTGCCCAAATCCGCCGAGTTCAATATCTATGTGCGCGACCGCAAGCCGTTCGTGCGCTTCACGGGCAGGGCCTATGTGCTGCCGCGCACCGGCCAGCGCGGCATTCCCCTAGTCAGCGTCAACACCCCGGCGGTATCGGTGAATGTGTTCCGGATCGGCGACCGCAACCTGATCAACACCGTGATCGGCAGCGATTTTCAGCGGGCTCTAAGCAAATACGAACTGTCCGATCTCGGCGACGAGCGCGGCGTCAAGGTCTGGTCGGGCGAACTCGCCACCGCGGCCACGCTCAATCAGGACGTCACCACGGCATTCCCGGTCGATCAGGCGCTCGGCGATCTGCAGCCGGGGGTCTATGTTATGACCGCGGCGGCGAAGGGACCGGGCAGCGACGATGACGGATCGCTGGCGACGCAGTGGTTCATCGTTTCTGATTTGGGCCTGACCGCGTTCTCCGGCAATGACGGCATCCATGTCTTTGTCAATTCGCTGGCCTCGACCGACTCGATCGCCAGGGCCGAGGTGCGGCTGGTCGCGCGCAACAACGAAATTCTCGCCACCCGCAAGACCGACGACTCCGGCCACGTGCTGTTCGAGGCCGGCCTGGCACGCGGCGAGGGCGGGCTGTCGCCGGCGCTGCTGACGGTGGCCGGCGAGAAGGCCGACTACGCCTTCCTTAGCCTGAAATCCAACCCGTTCGATCTGTCTGACCGCGGCGTTTCAGGCCGCGAGGTTCCGGCTGGCGCCGATGCGTTCGTCTATGCCGAACGCGGCGTCTATCGCTCCAACGAGACCGTGTATCTGACGGCACTGGTGCGCGATGGCCAGGGCAATGCCGTGACGGGCGGGCCGCTGACGCTGGTGATCGAACGCCCCGACGGCGTCGAATTCCGCCGCGCCGTGCTGGCGGATCAGGGGGCCGGCGGGCGAAGCCTGTCGGTGCCGCTCAATTCCGCCGTGCCCACCGGGACCTGGCGGGTGCGGGCCTTCACCGACCCCAAAGGCTCGTCGGTGGGCGAAACCACCTTCATGGTGGAAGATTACGTCCCCGAACGGATCGAATTCGACCTTTCGGCCAAGGACAAGCTGATCATGGCTGAAGCTCCGGTAGAACTGAAGGTCGACGGCCACTTCCTTTATGGCGCGCCTGCCTCGAACCTGCAGCTCGAAGGCGACATGCTGGTGGCGCCGGCATCGGCCCGTCCGGGTTTCGCCGGCTATCAATTCGGCATCGCCGACGATGAGACGGCCAGCAACGAGCGCACCCCGATCGAAGACCTGCCGGAGTCCGACGCCAATGGCGTCGCGACCTTCCCGGTTAGGCTCGCAAAGCCGCCGTCCTCGACGCGGCCGCAGGAAGCCCAGATCTTCATCCGGATGGCGGAAGCCGGCGGCCGCGCCGTCGAGCGCAAACTGGTGCTGCCGGTGGCGCCAGCGGCGGCAATGATCGGCATCAAGCCGCTGTTCGGCGACAAGAGCGTCGCGGAGGGCGACAAGGCCGCTTTCGATGTCGTGTTCGTGGCGCCCGACGGCAAGCAGCTGGCGCGCGATGGCCTGCGCTATGAACTGCTGAAGATCGAATCCCGCTATCAATGGTATCGCCAGAGCTCGTCCTGGGAATACGAGCCGGTCAAATCGACCGCGCGCGTGGCCGATGGCGATCTGACCGTCGCCGCCGACAAGCCGTCGCGGATCACGCTGTCGCCGCAGCCGGGCCGCTACCGCCTCGACGTCAAATCGACTGACGTCGACGGCCCGCTGACCTCGGTGCAGTTCGATGTCGGCTGGTATTCCGACGGCAGCGCGGACACGCCAGACCTTCTGGAGACCTCGATCGACAAACCGGAATATCAGTCCGGCGATACCATGGTGGTGTCGGTCAATGCACGTTCGGCCGGCAAACTCACCATCAATGTGCTGGGCGATCGGCTGCTGACGACGCAGACCACCGACGTCAAGGAAGGCACCGCCCAGATCAAGATTGCCGTGGGCAAGGATTGGGGCACCGGCGCCTATGTGGTGGCGACGCTGCGCCGCCCGCTCGATGCCGCGGCGCTGCGGATGCCCGGTCGCGCCATCGGCCTGAAATGGTTCGGTATCGACAAGAAGACCCGCACGCTCCAAGTGAACCTTTCGCCGCCAGCCCTGGTGCGTCCGGGCGCCACCCTAAGGCTGCCGGTGAAGCTTGGCGGTCTAAGTCCCGGTGAAGACGCCAAGATCGTCGTTGCCGCGGTCGATGTAGGCATTCTCAACCTGACCAACTACAAGCCGCCGGCTCCGGACGATTACTATCTCGGCCAGCGCCGCATGACGTCGGAAATCCGCGACCTCTATGGGCAATTGATCGACGGTATGCAGGGCACGCGTGGCCAGATCAAGACCGGCGGCGATGCCGCCGGCGCCGAGCTGCAGGGCAGTCCGCCCACGCAAAAGCCGCTGGCGCTGTATTCCGGGATTGTCACGGTGGGCGCCGACGGCTCGGCCGAAATCAGTTTCGATGTTCCGGAGTTCGCCGGCACCGCGCGGGTGATGGCGGTGGCGTGGACCGCGACCAAACTCGGCCGCGCCACCACCGATGTCACGGTGCGCGATCCGGTGGTGCTGACGGCGACGCTGCCGCGCTTCCTGCTCAACGGCGACAAGGGCACCATGAGCTTCGATCTCGACAACGTCGAAGGCGCGCCCGGCGATTACACCATCAACGTCAAGACATCCGGCCCGGTGAAGGTCACCGGCAATCCCGCCACCACCGTCAAACTCGCGGCCAAGCAGCGCACCTCGATGTCGCTGGCGCTCGATGCCGGCGGCGCCGGCACGGCCGCGCTCGATGTCGACATCAAGGGACCGAACGGGCTGACGCTGGCGCGTCATTACGCGCTCGACGTCAAGGCGGCGACGCAAATCTTGGCGCGCCGTTCGATCCGGACCTTGGCCAAGGGCGAGAGCCTGACGCTGACCTCCGACATGTTCTCGGATCTGGTCGAGGGCACCGGCGCCGTCTCGTTGTCGGTCAGCCTGTCAACGGCGCTCGATGCAGCCACCATCCTGAAGGCGCTGGATCGTTATCCGCATGGCTGTTCGGAGCAGATCACCAGCCGCGCCATGCCGCTGCTCTATGTCAATGATCTGGCGGCCGGCGCCCATCTCGCCATGGACACCGAGATCGACCAGCGCATCAAGGATGCGATCGACCGGCTGCTGGCGCGGCAAGGGTCCAACGGTTCGTTCGGGCTGTGGTCGGCCGGCGGCGACGACGCCTGGCTCGATGCTTATGTGACGGATTTCCTGACCCGCGCCCGCGAAAAGGGCTTTGCGGTGCCGGACGTGCTGTTCAAGAATGCGCTGGATCGCATCCGCAACTCCGTGGTCAATGCCAACGAGCCCGAGAAGGACGGCGGCCGCGATCTCGCTTACGGTCTCTATGTGCTGGCCCGCAACGGCACTGCACCGATCGGCGATCTGCGTTATCTCGCCGATACCAAGCTGAGCAATCTGGCGACGCCCATTGCGAAGTCGCAACTGGCGGCGGCGCTGGCCTTGGTCGGCGACAAGGGCAGGGCGGAGCGGGTCTATGCGGCCGCACTGGAAAGCCTCGCGCCAAAACCGGTGCTGGAGTTTGGCCGGGTCGACTATGGCTCAGCGTTGCGCGATGCCGCTGCCTTGGTTTCGCTCGCGAGCGAAGGCAATGCGCCGCGGGCGACATTGACGCAGGCGGTGGCTCGGGTCGAAGTGGCGCGCGGGCTTTCACCTTACACCTCGACCCAGGAAAATGCCTGGCTGGTGCTGGCGTCGCGCGCGCTCGCCAAGGAAACGCTGACGCTGGACGTCGATGGCGCGCCGGTGAAGACCGCGCTCTATCGCAGTTACAAGGCGACCGCGATGGCGGGCAAGTCGATCAAGATCACCAATACTGGCGAAGCTGCGGTGCAGGCGGTGGTCTCGGTAAGTGGTGCGCCGGTCACGCCGGAGCCGGCGGCGTCGAACGGTTTCAAGATCGAGCGCAGCTACTTTACGCTCGACGGCAAGCCGGCTGACGTGTCGAAGGCCAAACAGAACGATCGCTTTGCGGTGGTGCTCAAGATCACGGAGGCCAAGCCGGAATACGGTCACATCATGGTGTCGGATTATCTCCCGGCCGGCCTTGAGATCGACAATCCGCATCTGGTCTCGTCCGGCGACAGCGGCACGCTGGACTGGATCGAGGACGGCGAGGAGCCGGAAAACACCGAGTTCCGCGATGACCGCTTTACCGCAGCTATCGACCGGGCCGCCGACGACAAGTCGGTCTTCAGGGTGGCCTACGTGGTGCGCGCGGTATCGCCGGGCAAATATGTGCTGCCGCAGGCCTATGTCGAGGACATGTACAATCCCTCGCGCTATGGCCGCACCGGCACTGGCGCAGTCGAGGTGCGGGCCGCGAAATGAGCGCGTCGTCGACCATAGCGTCGCAGGCGCTTCGGGCACGCCGCTGGCGGCGGATCAAGCTGGCCGCAGCGGCATCGGTGGCGATGTGCTTGATCCTGACAGGTACCTTCGCGGCGTGGGTCATCTCGCTGGGACCGCTGCCGCTGGCCGAGGCGCGAAAAGTCTCCACCACCATCGTCGATCGCCATGGCAAATTGCTGCGTGCCTATGCCATGGCGGATGGCCGCTGGCGGCTGCCGGTCGATGCCGGGACCGCCGTCGATCCCGGCTATCTCAAGCTGCTGCTGGCCTATGAAGACCGGCGGTTCTATTCCCATGCCGGCGTCGATCCCTTCGCGCTCGGGCGTGCCGCCTTTCAACTCATGACAAGCGGTCATATCGTTTCCGGCGGCTCCACCATCACCATGCAATTGGCGCGGTTGATGGAGCCGCGGCGTCAGCGTTCGATCCATGCGAAACTGCGCCAGATGGTGCGCGCGGTCGAGATCGAGCGGCAACTGACCAAGGACCAGATTCTCAATCTGTATCTGGCGCTGGCGCCTTTTGGCGGCAATATCGAGGGCGTGCGCGCCGCCTCGATTGCTTATTTCGGCAAGGAACCGAAGCGGCTGTCGCTGGCGGAATCGGCGCTGCTGGTGGCGCTGCCGCAATCGCCGGAAAACCGCAGGCTGGATCGCTATCCGAACGTCGCGCGGATCGCCCGTGACCGCGTGCTCGATCGCATGGTCGAGGACGGCCGCGTCGCGACCGAGGATGCGGCTCAGGCGAAATCGGCGCCGGTGTCGCGGATGCGCAAGCCTATGCCCATTCTGGCGCCGCATTCCGCCGATCAGGCGGCGGCCACTATGAAGGATACGACGGTCATCGCGCTGACTTTGGATGCCAGTCTGCAAAAAGTGCTCGAAGCACTGGCGCGCGACCGCGCAATAGCGCTGGGTCCGAACATTTCCGTTGCCGTCATCGTGGTCGACAATGAGAGCGGCGACGTGCTGGCGCGGGTCGGTTCGGCCGACTATTTTGATGACCGGCGCGCCGGTCAGGTCGACATGACCCGCGCGGTACGCTCGCCCGGCTCGACGCTGAAGCCGTTCATCTACGGTCTCGCCTTTGAAGACGGTTTTGTGCACCCGGAAAGCCTGATCGACGACCGGCCGATCCGCTTCGGCTCCTACGCGCCGGAAAATTTCGACATGACCTTTCAGGGCACGGTGCCAGTGCGCAAGGCGCTGCAATTATCGTTGAACGTTCCGGCGATCGCGCTGCTCGATAGGGTCGGCGCCAGCCGGCTGTCGTCTCGGCTGAAGCAGGCCGGCGCCGGTTTGGTGCTGCCGAAGGACGAAGCGCCGGGCCTGGCGATGGGTCTCGGCGGCGTGGGCGTCACCTTGCAGGATCTGGCGCAGCTCTATTCGGGTTTGGCGCGGCTCGGCAGCACCCGGCCGCTGCGCGAAATCGTGAACGCAAAAGATGGCCCGCGCGACAGCCTGCGGCTGATGGATCAGGTCGCGGCATGGCAGGTCGGCAACGTGCTGATCGGCACGCCGCCGCCCGAAAACGGCGTGCACAACCGGATCGCCTTCAAGACCGGCACCAGCTACGGCTATCGCGATGCCTGGTCGGTCGGCTTTGACGGCCGCATCACCATCGGCGTCTGGGTCGGCCGTCCCGATGGCGCGCCGGTTCCGGGCTTGGTCGGCCGCACCGCCGCGGCTCCGATCCTGTTTGATGCCTTCGCCCGCACCGGAAAACTGCCCGCGGCGCTGCCCAAGCCGCCGAAGGGAACCCTGGTCGCGAGTAATGCGAAACTTCCAGTGCCGCTGCGCCGGTTCCGTCCGGTCGGGGAACTGGTCCGGACCGGCAGCGAGCAGGCCCCGCGCATCCAGTTTCCGTTGAATGGCTCGCGGATCGACGTCGATCGCTCGGGCGATGGCCAGTTTTCCGCCATGCCGGTCAAGGTCGCCGGCGGCGTGCTGCCGCTGACGATGCTGGTCAATGGCGTATCGGTGGGTGCAATCGATGGCCGCCGCCAACGTCTGGTCGATCCGCCCGGCCCGGGCTTTGCCCGATTGACCGTGATCGACGCCACGGGTGCCGCGGACACAGTTGTGATCAGAATTCAGTAAAATTTGCTAACCGGTTGTCCTGATAGTGGTTTCAGCGTATGCGGAACCAATGGTCGAGACCTATACCCGCCCCCGATTTGGAGAGCCGCGCGAGCCTAAGAAACGGGTAAATCCCGGTAGCAGGCTCGTCGGCGTGATCGATTTTGTGACCGTCAGCCATGCCCGCGCGGTGGCGTTCCTGCTGCTCTGCGGTCTGCTGCTGTTCCTGCCCGGATTCTTCAACATCCCGCCGATCGATCGTGACGAGGCGCGGTTCGCCCAGGCGACAAAACAGATGGTCGAGACCGGCGATTTCGTCGACATCCGTTTCCAGGATGACGTGCGCTACAAGAAGCCGGTCGGCGTGTACTGGCTGCAGGCCGCCGCGGTCGAAACCGCATCCGCGCTCGGCTTGCCGCGGGCACAGGTTCGGGTCTGGCTCTACCGCGTGCCGTCCTTGATAGGCGCGATCGGCGCCGTGCTCCTGACCTACTGGACGGCGCTGGCGTTCGTCACCCGGCGAGGGGCGATCCTCGCCGCTCTTATCATGTGCAGTTCGGTGCTGCTCGGCGCCGAGGCGCGGCTGGCCAAGACCGACGCGATGCTGCTGCTCACGGTCGTCGCCGCGATGGGAGCGATGGCGCGGGTGTATTTGCCGTGGCAGCGGGGCGAGGATCCCGTGCGCTCGTCCTGGACCTGGCCTGCGGTCTTCTGGACCGCGCTGGCCGGCGGCATCCTGCTCAAGGGGCCGCTGATCCTGATGTTCGTGGGGCTGACCATCGTAACGCTCGCGATCTTCGATCGCTCGGCGGCATGGCTGTGGCGTCTGCGCCCGGTATTGGGGCTGATCTGGATGCTGCTTCTGGTCTTGCCCTGGTTCGTCGCGATCTTCTGGCGCGCCGGCGATACGTTTTTCACGGATTCAATCGGCGGTGACATGCTGAGCAAGCTCGCCGCGCAGGAATCCCACGGCGCGCCGCCGGGAGTTCTATCTGCTGCTGTTCTGGGTCACGTTCTGGCCGGGAGCGGCGCTTGCCGGGATGGCGGCGCCGGCGGTGTGGCGGGCCCGGCGCGAGCCCGGCGCGCAGTTCCTGCTGGCGTGGCTGGTGCCCTCCTGGATCGTGTTCGAACTGGTGCTGACCAAGCTGCCGCATTACGTGTTGCCGCTCTATCCGCCGATCGCGATCCTGACCATCGGCGCGCTGGAACGCCGCGTGCTGTCGCGGTCCTGGCTGATGCGCGGCGCCGCCTGGTGGTTTGTGATTCCAGCCGGGGCTTCGGTCATTGCCGTGATCGGCGCGATCACGCTGACCCGCCAGCCGGTGTTTCTGGCGTGGCCGTTCGTGGCGGCGGCGTTGATCTTCGGTCTGTTCGCATGGTGGCTCTACGACGACAACCGCGCCGAACGTTCGTTGCTCAACGCCGTGGTCGCGGCGATGTTTCTGGCGGTCGCGATCTATGGCGTCGTGATACCGGCGCTGACGCCGCTGTTTCCGAGCGCCGAGATCGCGCGCGCGTTGCGCAACGTCGTCTGCGTCGGACCGCGGGCCGCCGCGGCAGGCTTTCATGAGCCAAGCCTGGTGTTCATGACCGGCACCTCGACCGTGCTGACGGATGGGTCGGGTGCCGCGGACTTTCTGGGGCAGGGCAGTTGCCGGTTCGCGCTGGTTGAACAGCGCTCCGAGCGCGGCTTTGCCCAGCGCGCCGAAGCCATCGGGCTTCGTTACAACGTCGCCACCCGGATCGACGGCTATAACATTTCGCAGGGCAGGGCGATTTCGATCGCGATCTTCCGTTCCGAGGGTACGGAGTAGAATGTCCGCGCACGCCGCGATCGCAGGACAGCCGAACTACTTCGTCGCGGTCTTCACCTCGGTTGGGCGATCGCTGGCGCAACTGGTGCGGCCGCCATCGCATTCGCGGCGCGCCGAGGCGGCGCGGCGATCGGCGCGCCATGTGCTGTGGCTCGTCGCCGTCCTGGGCGCGGCCATCATCGTGCTGATGGTTGCGCTCGACGCCGCCGAAATCGGCTTGATGCCGCCGCGCGGCACCGCCAGCCTCTGGCCGGTGCGCATCCTGACCGATCTTGGCAAGTCGGCTTACGTGCTGTGGTCTCTGGCGGGACTGATGTTCGTCGTGGCGCTGGTGTCGCCGCGGGTGCGCGGTAACTCACGCTTCCTGCTGTTCGGACTTGCAACGCGCCTGCAGTTTCTGTTCCTGGCGGTGCTGATGCCGGTCCTGGCCGGCGAACTCATCAAATGGATCGTCGGCCGCGGCCGGCCGTTTGTCGGTGGGCACGCCAATCCCTTCAACTTCGCGCACTTCGCCGGAACCGAAGCCTATGCCAGCTTTCCCTCGGGGCACGCCATCACCAGCTTCGCGCTGGCGTTCGCGGTCTCCGCGATCTGGCCGGGGGCGCGGGCCGCGATGCTGGCGTATGCGATCATGATCTGCGCCACCCGGCTCGTGCTGTTGGCCCATCATCCCAGCGATGTCGTCGCAGGCGCCCTGATCGGCATCATCGGCGCGATGTTCGTGCGCTACTGGTTCGCCGCCCGTCGCCTCGGCTTCGCTATTTGCCTCGACGGCACCATTGTGCCGCTCGCCGGACCCTCGCTTGGTCATCTCAAAAGGGTTGCCCGCGACGCCTTCGCCCCATAAGAAGCGGGCGCCGCAAGCATCGAACGCGGCGGTTCCGGCGACAGCCCTGTTCCAACCAAGAGTGTCGATTTGCCTTCTCCTGACAAAGCAGCGATGGCCGTCTCCATTGTTGTGCCGGTGCGCAACGAAGCGGAAAATATAGCCCCCCTGATTGCGGAGATCGCGGCCGCGCTCGACGGTCGATGGGCCTATGAGATCATCTATGTCAATGACGGCTCGACCGATGCGACGGCCGAGCGGCTGGCCGCGATCATGAAGCAGCGCACAAACCTGCGCCAGCTGCGTCACGCGGCATCGTCGGGTCAGTCGGCGGCGGTGCGCAGCGGTGTCCGCGCCGCGGGCGGCGCCATCGTGGCGACGCTCGACGGCGACGGGCAAAACAATCCGGCATTCCTGCCGGATCTGATCGCGGCGATCGAGAAGGGCGGCGAGCGCGTCGGCCTCGCGGCCGGACAGCGGGTCGGTCGCAAGGACACCGGTTTCAAGAAGATCCAGTCGCGCATCGCCAACGGCGTGCGCAACGCGATCCTGCGCGACGGCACCCGCGATACCGGCTGCGGCCTGAAGGCATTCCGCCGCGAGGTGTTCCTGATGATGCCTTATTTCGACGGGCTGCATCGTTTTCTGCCGGCGCTGGTGCGCCGCGAAGGTTACGAGATCGCCTATGTCGACGTGATCGACCGGCCGCGCCATTCTGGCGTGTCGAATTACGGCTTCTTCGATCGGCTATGGATCGGGATCATGGATCTCGCCGGCGTATGGTGGCTGATCCGCCGCAAGAAGCCGACACCCCTTGCGACCGAGGTGACGTCTCATGACTGATCTGTTCAACGCATTCGCGAGCTATCTGCACGACGTCTTTGTCATCAAGTTCGATGGCTGGGTCATTCTCGGTTTCGTCGCGCAGGCGTTCTTCACCATGCGCTTTGTGGTGCAATGGATCGCGTCGGAACGCGCGCGCAAGAGCGTGATCCCGGTGGCGTTCTGGTTCTTCTCAATCGGCGGCGGCGTACTGCTGCTGGTCTATGCGCTGTATCGCAAGGACCCGGTCTTCATCGCGGGCCAGGCGCTCGGACTCCTGGTCTACATCCGCAATCTGTATTTCATCATCGTCAACGGGCGGCAGTCCTCCGCCAGCGACTGAACCCGGTCTATCGCGCGTTCAGTACCGCCAGCGTGGCCCCTTGTCCGGACAGACCGCGATAGACCAGGGCGCCCGTGCAGGCGCCGATCAGCCAGCCCCAGTCCCCGACATTGAAGATCACGCCATAAGCACCGAGCAGCGACAGGCCAATCGAGAGCAATGCGGACGCCGCAAGCGCGATCAGCGCCTTGTGATTCCAGCCGCCATCGTAGGCAAAGGCTCCGCCCGGCGACATCGTGTAGAGGTCTTCCACGGCGACCTGTTGCTTCTTTACGAGATAATAGTCGGCGATCATGATCCCGAACATCGGCCCCAGCGCCGAGCCGAAAATGCTGACGAACAGCGTGATGGCCGATGGGCTCGCCACGAACAGCCACGGGCACACCATCGCCGACAGGATCGAGGTGATCAAGCCGCCCATTTTGAAGTTGATATGCTGCGGGCTGAGGTTCGAGATGTCATAGGCGGGTGAGACGAAGTTGGCGACGATGTTGATGCCCATGGTCGCGACGATGAAGGTGATGGAGCCGAGGATGACGACGAAGGGGTTGCCGATCTTCTCCACGATCAGCACCGGGTCCATGATGGCCTCGCCGAACACTTTCAGGGTTCCCGCCGTCACGATCACGGTGATGATGGAAAACACCAGGAAGTTGACCGGCAGGCCGAGGAAGTTGCCCATCTTCATCGTTGCCTCGTCCTTGGCAAAGCGGGCGAAGTCGCCGAAGTTGAGCAAAAGCGCCGAGAAATAGGCCACGATCAGCATGGCCGCGTTTGCCATCACGCCAATGGATGCGGCGTTCGAGGCTGCCGGCGGGCTGAGCTGCAGCGAAAGGCTGGAGAAGCCGCTCTGCGACAGGATCCAGGCCGCCATTGCGAACATCACGACGTAGACGACCGGCCCGCAGAAGTCGATGAAGCGGCGGATGCGTTCCATGCCGCTCAGGAAGATGAGCAGTTGAAAGACCCACATGAACAGGAAGCTGAACCAGCCCAGTGTTGAGAGACCGAGCACGCTGTTGTGGGTGAAGTCGGCCGCCGAGGGCATCATGGTGATGACAAGCACCTGCACCGCCTTGGATGCGAAGTAGGTCTGCACGCCGTACCAGACGATGCCGACCACGCCGCGCACCATGGCCGCAAGATTGGCGCCCATTACGCCGAACGAGATGCGCGCGACCACCGGAAAGGGAATGCCATAGCGCAGCGACGGTCGGCCGATCAGGTTCATCAGGAAATAGACCGCCGTGATGCCGACAAGCATCGAAATCAGCACCTGCCAACCGGTCAAGCCCAAAAAGAAAAGGCTGGCGGCGAAGGTGTAGCCGCCGACCGAATGCACATCGGACATCCACATCGCGAAAAGACTGAATACGCCCCAGGTTCGTCCTTCCGGCGCGGTCGGCGCGAGGTCGTGATTGTAAAGCCGGGGATGGGCCCCCGTGATGGCAATCACGGGAACTTCCTTTGCGCTAGCGGACATTAGCGTTCTCTCCTTGGCTGGTTACTCCCTCCGCCGGAAATGACTGTCCGGACGGCTCAACAACGCAAAGTCGAATACCGGTCGCGACCGCAAGGCTCAATGTCGTCAACTCAACTGGCGTCCAATAGCTTGTTCAGCCGCAGCCTTGTGATGACGTAGACGTTCTGCAGATCGTTGGCGAATTCGGTCTGGGTATCGTTCTGGAGCCGGCGATTGAATTCGAACAGGATTCCTTCCTTGGTGTGCATCCGCACCGCGATGATGAACGGGAAACCGAACTTCTTCTTGTAGGCGGCATTGAGCTCCGACATCCGCGTCATCTCGGCGTGGGAGAGGGCGTTGAGCCCAGCGCTGGCCTGCTCGGCGACTGATGATGCGGTCATGGCGCCGGCCTGGGCCTCCTTGCCGGCAAGATCCGGATGGCTCTGCAAGAGCGTGAGCTGAGCGGACGCCGGCGCGTATCTGGCGACAGCGACCATCGCCGCATGCATGTCGTCGAGGGAGGCAAACGGCTTCTTGTCCCAGGCTTTTTCGGCCACCCACGGTGAGTTCTCGAAGATGCCGCCGAATTTCTGCACAAAGGCGTCGCGATCCATTGCATTGATCGGCGCCATATCCGCGGGGCCTGCGACCGCGGCGCCGATCATCAGCGGCCCAAGCAAAACGGCGCAAATCAGGAACGACAGTGGAGTTTTGCGATGCTTGATCATTTCAACCTCCTATCGCCGGGTTCCGGTGAAAGCGATTTAGCTGCCGCGATAAGTCGTGTAGCTCCAGGGCGTTGCCAGCAGCGGCACGTGGTAGTGCGACGTGGCGTCGGCCATGCCGAATTGGATCGCCGCCTTTTCCAGAAATGGCGGATCGGGCAGCACCGTGCCGAGCTTGGTGAAGTAGTCGCCGATATAGAAGACCAGTTCGTATCGGCCGACCTTCATCGTCTCCGCGGTGAGCAGGGGGTCGGCATTCCGGCCATCGGCATTGGTGTGAACGGTTCGGATCAGCTTATAAGCGCCGGCCTCGAGCACGCTGAAGTCGATCCGCACGCCTTCTGCGGGTTTGCCGCTGGCGGTATCGAGCATATGCGTGGTCAATCCCGGCGAGCCGGCGGCGAAGGCAGCCTTGCTTCCAAATGCCGCCAGCGCCAGCAGGGCCGATCCGGAACCGAGCAGACCTCTCCGATCAAGCAGCGACATGGGCTTGCTCCTCCGAGTTCCCTCGCCGGTTTTACGCAAGGGGCGATCAGATCAACCGATGCAGAAAAACCCATTGCAATTATCGCGCCAGACCGGCGGCGGCTGTCGATGTTCGAGGGAACTCTTCGGTGCGTGAACGAAGACAGCATGATCGGGCCGCAATCCGGAAACCGGCGGCGAGCGGACCTGATGACTGGGTTTACCGCGCCGAGGGTTGCGCCGCTGACGACGGCATTCCGGCGAAATCGTTCTCGGCGGCCTGTCGTACCGGCAGTTCGCCGGCGGCATCGAGCACGGGATACGCCACCGAGCAGATATGCGAGTGGATCCGGCGCAAGTCACGCAGCACATCGAGATGCAGCGAGGTGGTCTCGATGGTCTCAGGCCGGCCTTCGCGCAGCCGGTCCAGATGCCGCTCGGTGGCGGCAAGCTCGGCGTTGCGCAGCGCGGCTTTCTCGACCAGCAGCTTGCGCGCTTCATTGACATCGCCCGACATGAAGACGCCGAACGCGATCCGAAGCGAGTCCATGGTTCGCTTGTGGAATGCCGAGAGTTCTTCAGCGCCTTCCGGCGAAAACTGGAACCGGCGCTTGATCTTCTTGGTGGCGAGTTCGCTCAGATTCTTGTCGATGATATCGCCGATATGCTCGAGATTGATGGCGAAGGAGACGATCTCCATCGCGCGCTGTCCCTCGCGCTCGTCGAGGCTGCCGCGCGTCAATTTGGTTACATAGAGCTTGATTGCCTCGTCGAGATTATCGACGCTGTTGTCCATCCGCGAGACCTCGTCGACCAGCGCCCGATCGTTGGTCATCATGGCGGCCATCACCTTGCGCAGCATGATCTCGACGTGATCGCCCATATGCAGGGTTTCGCGCGAGGCATCCGCCAGAGCCAGCGAGGGCGTCTCCAGTGCGCTCTCGTCGAGGTAGCGCGGCCGGGAGGGATCGGCTTCGCGAACCCGGTCAGGGAGCAGTTTTTTCAGCAGTCGCGCCATGCCGTCGAGCAGGCCGATGAAGATGATCGCGGTCGCCACGTTGAATCCGATGTGAAAGCCGGCGGTCATCTTGGCGAGGTCGGGTTGCCATGATTGCAGGATATCGGTGATCGGACGCAGGAACGGCGCCACCAGCAGCACGCCGACAGCCCGGTTGACGAGATTGCCGAGCGGAAGACGGTAGCTCGCGGGATTGTCGCGCTTAGCGCCCTCGAACACCGGATTGATGGCGCTGCCGAGATTGGCGCCCAGCACCAGCGCCAGCGACGCGTAGGGCGAGATGAACTGCGCGTAGGCCAGCGACATGATCAGGAGAACGCTGGCGACGCTGGAATGCACCAGCCAGGTGACGGCCGCGCCGAGCGCAATACAGAGCACGGGATCCCCGGTAATGGCATTCATGAAGACCCGCACGCCCGGCGCGTTTTCGGCTGGCGCCAGCGTGTCGAGCAGAATATGCAGCGCCAGCAGCATCAGGCCGAGGCCGATCGAGACGCGGCCGATGTCCTTGATGCGCGAGCGCGCGCCGCTCCGGAAGGCGACGAGGCCGATGATGAAAAGGACGGGGGCCACGGCGGCGATGTTGAACGACAGGATCTGGACGATCAGCGTCGTCCCGACATTGGCGCCGAGCATGATCGCCAGCGCCGGGACCAGGCTGACGAGACCCTCGGCGGTGAAGGAACTGGTGATGAGGGCGGTCGCGGTGCTGCTCTGTAACAGCGCCGTCAGGCCGATCCCCGCCGCAAACGCCGTGAAGCGGTTGTTCAACGCTTTCGAGAGAAGCAAACGCAGATCGGGCCCAAAGGCGCGCAAAATTCCGCTGTGGACCATGTGCAGGCCCCACAGCAGCAACGCTACGCCACCCATCAGATCGAGGAGAACGACACTTCCCATGTTCATCCAGTTCCGGATTTGAATCGAACGATCAGGCTATCGCCAAACGACGACGGATCAATCCTTTTATTGGCGGGAACGTCCGATAAGGGCGACCCCGAGGCATCTCGATTGAGAGCGTTCGGCCCAATGGGTGACGTCGTTTGATCGAATATTTGCGGTCGCCGGTCTTGCGATATCGACGACATGCCAATCGATGGGCGCGCAGGCAATTTTTCGTATTCGTGCTCGCGGCGGCGCCGGGCCATAAAATAACGTTTATGTTTGAAGATAAGAAAACATTTCCGCTTACGGACGGGATGGGCGCGGCACAGGTATCCGCGGCGGGATGGTTCGGCTTTCAAAAGACATTCGCGTCATTTCGAGACATGTCGGGCCAACGCGGTAAAGAGAATTCAAAAACAACCGATACATTGCAAGCGGTCCCGCTAGGCAGATTCCAACGATTCTTCTGTAAACCGGTTGCAGTGCCGGATGAGTCATCGAGCAAGGGGATCGACATGTTGGCGGCGAATCGACGCAGAAGCGAACGTCATGTCTGCAGACGGATCGCCAAGATCCAGTTCGGGACCGGCTCACTGCCGCGCGACTGTACCATTACGGACGTGTCGGACGGCGGCGTGAAGGTGATCGCCGAATACCCCGATATTCCCTCCGAATTCACCATCATCCTGTCGACAGGCCATCCGCGGCAATGCCGGCTGGCATGGCGGATCGGTTACGAATTCGGCGCTCAATTCATCGATTAGACCGACGCCCTTGCAGGACATCCAGACCGGCCGGCGCCGCCGGTCGCCGGGCGACACAATAAGCGCGCCAAGCCCCGGAATCGCAACCCGGGCGTGCCGCCGCTTAACGGGAATTTAGGGTTAAAAAAGTAAGCATTTCTGACCAGTCGCCGACACAGGTCAAAGTAAATGCTCCGGCAGTTGCGCCAGCCCCATTTCTCCGCACGACGTCTCACATCCACGGCAGCGGCAGCGATCCTGGTGCTGGGGCTCTGCAGCTGCCAGACCGCGGGCTTGTCCGATATCACGGGGTCGCTGGGTGAGAAGGCCGAGGCAGGCCGCGCCGACCCCCGCCACGATCTGGAATCGCTTGGCGGTCGCTTTCGCGCCAGTCCCGGGGACGCGGAGGCTGCGTTGCAATACGCCAAGGCCCTGCGCGCTACCGGACAGCGGTCCCAGGCGGTCGCGGTGCTTGAACAGGCTTCGATCCTTCACCCCGATAACAAGGCGCTGCTTGCCGGTTACGGCCGGGCGCTGGCGGACAATGGCAATTTCCAGCTGGCGTTCGACATCCTCACCCGCGCCCATAGCCCCGACAATCCCGATTGGCGAATCCTCTCGGCGCAGGGAACGGCGCTCGATCAGCTTGGGCGGCATGAAGAGGCCCGGCAGTACTATGCGAGCGCGCTGAAGATCGTCCCCGACGAACCTTCGGTGCTGTCCAATCTCGGCCTCTCCTATGTCTTGTCAAAAGATCTGCCCAAGGCGGAGGCGACCTTGCGCCGCGCCAATAGCCGCGCGGATGCGGATCCGCGGGTGCGGCAGAATTTGGGAGTCGTGGTTGGGCTGCAGGGCCGCCTCGCCGAGGCGGAAAGCATTGTGAAGGCCGATCGGCCGGCCGAGGAGGCGGCGGCCAACGTCGCCTATCTCAAGCAATGGCTGGCCCGGAAGGAGCATGCACGCGCGGATGCCGACAAGATACCCGTGGCGGCGATCGGGCGTCCTAATTGACCGCTGGCGAAACGCAAGCGGTCTCCCGCTTGCCGTGAGCATCAGGCTTCATGAAGTCCCGCGGCGCTCGCCGCCAGGCCCTTACTTGGCCTGCAGCTTTCTGAGCAGTGGCGCCAGGAACGAACCTCGCGGCTTTTTGACTTCGCTGTGGCCTGTCAGCCGTCGCGCGATATCGAGAAACATGCCGGTGGTGCGGTGGCGCGCGGTGAGTTCTGCGATCATCTGGCCGTTGTTGGCGGCCATGCCGAACAGCCGCGGATCGAATGGAATAGCGGCGATCGGCTGGCTCTCGATGGTCTTGGCGAATTTGCGCGTGTCGATTTCCGGGCGCTTCGGCATGCGGACCTGATTGAGACAATAGAGCGGCGGCCGGTCGTTGGGCCGCGCCGCTTTCAGCATGCTCAGCATGTTCTTGGTGTTGCGCAGGTTGGCGAGATCAGGCTCGGCAACGATCAGAATATCATCCGCGCCGACCAGGGCGCGCTTGGTCCATCCCGACCATTGGTGGGGAACGTCGAGCACGATGCAGGACGTTGTCATCCGCAGCGTATCGAACACGGCATCGAAGGCATTGGCGCCGAAATCGTAGACCTGCTCGAGCGTCGCCGGCGCCGCCAGCAGGCTGAGGTGCTCGGTGCATTTCGACAGCAGCCGGTCCATCATGGCGGTATCGAGCCGATCGGGCGAGAACACCGCGTTGGCGATGCCCTGCACTGGATCCTGATTATAGTCGAGACCGGCGGTGCCGAACGCGAGGTCGAGATCGATGACGACGGAATCCAGCGCGATGTCGCGCGCGATCGCCCACGCGACGTTGTGCGCCACGGTGGATGCGCCGACGCCGCCCTTGGCGCCAACGACGGCGATGATGCGGCCGACGGCGACAGTCTCCGCCGCCGAGAACAGGCTGCAGATCGAGCGCACCACGTCAAGGGTAACGACCGGTCCGACGACGTAGTCGCTGACGCCGCGACGCACCAGTTCGCGATAGGGCGCGGCATCGTTGGCGGTGCCGATTACGACGACGCGGGTGCCGGGATCGCACACCGATGCGAGTTCATCGAGGCCGGCAAGGATATCGTTGCGGCCTTCGGTCTCGATGATGATCACGTTCGGCGTCGGCTGCGTGTGATAGGTGTCGATGGCGGTTGCCATGCCGCCCATCTTGACCGTGAGATGGGCCTTGGCGAGGCGCCGGTCTTCGCCCGCCGATCGCACGGCGGTCGCGGTTGGCTCGGTCTCGCAAAAGGCCTGCACCGACACGCGGGGTGCCGGAGCGATGTAATCGTCCGCGTGCGGCGGTGTGTGTTCCGGCTGGTCTTCGGAGGTTTGACGGGCTTGGCTGATCATTTGCCTGTATCGCTGAGTTTGGCCTTTTCGGCCTCGGGATAGTTGGTCGTGGTCGGATCGCCCTTGTGATACCTGCCGAACGCGGTGGTGCGGCGCGCGGCATCGGCGGGGGTTTCAGGTCGCGGCTGTTCGAGATCGGACGGATTGTCGATCATCGCCGCGAGGTTGCGCTGGGTGGCGCAACCGAAATTGTGGTACGGCTTGTTTTCGGAATATTCAGGGTTGAAGATCGAAGGGCCAAGATCGTCCGGCCACAAACCGCAGGGTCCGGCAACCGCCACAAGCTTCGGATAAGAAAGCCTGATGGTCGCGAGCGTTCGCGGGTCGTCCGGATGGTAGTGACGCAGCTTGATGCCGCGGGGAGGGACGCCGCCCGCCGCAAGCAGCGCCTGCACTTCCCGGAATGTGGCCGCGGCAGCCTGTGCGTTCGGCGTATCCGTCGGCACATCGGCAACGATCGCACCGGTACCTTCGCGAACCCAGGTCTGCGCCAGTCCCATGACATCGGCGCGCTGCGAGGCGGACAGGCCGCCGCGTGCATGACCGACGAAAATGACGACGGCGCGGTCGGCTTCCTGGATCGCGATCGGATGGCGCAGGCGATAATCGTTAGGCACGCTCGCCGTCACGATTTCGCCGCCGGTGTTGGTGCACCCACCCAGCGCCGCGGAAAGGCCGGCCAGGGCGGCGATCAGGCGCAAGGTTCGTGGGCGATCGGCCGGTGTTCTGTCTTTCATGGTTTTGTCCCCATCCCGCACGCGTTGCAGCGTCGCCTCAATCAATGATGAAGCCAAAATTGTCCCGGTAGCTTCCGACCGGCTCGATGTGGCCGGCCACGCCGTAGACCCGGTTGATGCGGGCCAACAGTGTCGATTGGGAATCGGACGCCGGCGCAAAGCCGTCATCGGGACGCGACAACTCCTTCTGGGCAACGGCGCGCACGACGTAAGGCGTCACGATGACCATCAGTTCGGTCTGGTTGTTGACAAAGTCCTGGCTCCTGAAAAGCGCGCCAAGAACCGGCAATTGGTCGATACCGGGCAATCCGTTGACCGCCTGCTTGGTCTGTTCCTGGATCAGCCCGGCCATCGCCATAGAGCCACCAGAGGGGATTTCCAGCGTCGTTTCCGCGCGGCGGGTCTTGATCGAGGGAATCGTTGTTCCACCTTGACCGCCGGTCAAAGCGTTTTCGGTGGAGACTTCCGACACTTCGGTCATCACCCGCAGGCTGATCCGACCCTCGGTCAGCACCACCGGCGTGAAGTTGAGCGAGATGCCGAATTTCTTGTAGGCGACCGTCTGGACGCAATTTCCGATCGTGCCCGAAGCTGACGTCTGGCAGGTCACGCCGGCCGGAATTGGAAATTCGCCGCCTGAGATGAATGTCGCGGACTCGCCGGAGATCGCCGTCAGATTGGGTTCAGCGAGCGTCCGCACCACACCGGCAGTTTCCATCGCGCGCAGCGTCGCCTGGACCGACGGCATCGAACCGAACGACGTGGCAAGGCCGTTGCCAGGGACGAGCGGCGCGTTGTTCGCAGTGAACGGGTTGGTATTATTGAATTTCACGATCGTGTTGCCGTAATTCAGGCTGGCGCTGAGATCGACGCCCATCTGCTTGACGATGTCCCGCCGCACTTCCGCGACCGTGACCTTCAACATCACCTGATCGCGGCCGCGGACCGCGATCGAGTTGACGACCTTGTCGGCGCCTCCCACCAGCCGCGCCGCGAGATCGCCGGCCTGCTGCGCCTCGATCGGGCTCGATACCGAGCCGGTCAGCATCACGCCGTCGCCGACGCCTTCGATCTGGATCCCCGCGCTCGGCAGCGTTTGCCTCAAGGCGGCACGGACGCCGTTGAGATCGCGCTTGACGGCGATGTCATAGGCCGCGATCTGCTGGCCCGCCGCATCGAAGAACACGACATTGGTCTGGCCGACGGCGGCGCCGATGATGTAGGCGCGCTGCGCCGAACGGATCACGGCATTGGCGATCTTGGGATCGGCAACCAGCACGTCCTTGACGTCGTTCGGGAAGTCGACCACGACGGATTTGCCGATGCCGAGCGCGAGAAATCGTACCTTTGCCTGTCCGCTGAGGGTCGCCGGCGCCGTAATGCTGGTGTCGCTCGCCACGACGGGTGTCATCGCCTGGTTAAGCGTCAGCGCGGCAACCGCCGAGAATGACAGCGCGCGAACAATGGAAGTCCGCCGCACCGGCTGGTTTCCCCAGAATTTCATATCGGGTGTTGTCCTTTTCACTTCTGTGTCGTCTTCTTCACTTCTGTGTCGTCATCGGGCTTGCGACGCCGTAGCGAACCACGTTGATGCTGCCGCCGCGTCTGACCGCCTGCTCTTCGTTGGCGGCAATCGCGTTGACGTCGGCGATGCTGCGCAGCGCCAGCGCCAGCGTGCCGGTCTGGCGCGAGCGTGCGAGCGTTTCCGCCTGCTCGGGTTTCAATTCGAGCGTCACGGTCCTGCCGACCACGGAATTCTGGCCGTCTTTTTCCTTTGGCGCCTGATCGATCGCGAGAACACGAATATTGCTCAGGATGATCTCGGAGTTGACGACATCGCCCGAGGCGTTGCGATCCGGGTTTTTCTCGCGTTTGGAAAGAATGACGTCGACCCGGTCGTTCGGCAGGATAAAGCCGCCGGCGCCGGTCTCCGGCGAGATTTCGGTCGAGATGGCGCGCATGCCGGTGGGCAGGATCGCCGCCATGAAGCCTGATCCGTTGGCCTTGACCAGCTTCGGTTCGCGGATCGGCTCGCCCGCGATGAAGGGGGCGCGTGCAATCGAGCCGGCCACTTCATTGGCGGCTTCGGGGCGCTCGCTGCGGCGGATGAAACTGTTGCTCGCGGTCGCCGCCGGCCAAGTCTGCCACAGCAGATTTTCCGGGGTAACCGTCTGGCCGAGGCCGATATCGGCCTTCGCAACCAGAACGTCTACCGTTGGCAGTTGCGCAACCGGCGCGGTTGGAGGAGGGGTGCTGTCGGAACCACGAACCAGATAGGCGGCAAGACCGCCGGCCACGAGAGCGATGATCAGGACGACGATACGTGCGGTGTACATACGCTTTTACTATCTACTCATACGCAGGGATCCCTGAACTGCATGGTAGCCGCAGCCTTCCCCCCAACGCATCACTAAGCGGCAAAGGTATAAGCCAACTTGAAGTAGAGGGGGTTTGCGGAGCGGAAGTCCGGGAATTGTCCGCATGGTGAACGGGTGGTTATCGTTCGAACAACGAACCCTTAAAAAATGCGTTGGGATCTCACCGGGCAAGGCGTCTGCGGCGTTGCGCGTGTCACAAAATTCCGGCGCGATGGCGGGGCGACGCCGCGTTAACCATGACGCGCGCCCCGCGACAAAGTCGCTGGTCGGACGGGAGCGGAGACGGTCGGGGACTTTCTTAATTCAAGCGCTACGCCGCGTTGAACGCCGCGAACCCGCGCGCAAGATCGGCCTTGAGGTCCTCGACATTCTCCAGGCCGATGTGGAGCCGCAATGCCGGGCCGCCCGGCGCCCATGGGGTGGCGGTACGGTAGGGCGTGCAGTCGAACGGAATGACAAGGCTCTCGAAGCCGCCCCATGAGTAGCCCATGCCAAATAATGTGACGGCGTCGAGCAGGGCATCGACCGCCTGCTGCGGCTTGGGCTTGAGAACGATACTGAACAGGCCGGACGCACCGGTGAAATCCCGCTTCCAGATCGCGTGGCCGGGATCGCTTTCGAGCGCGGGGTGCAGCACCCTGACGACCTCGGGCCGGGTGGCGAGCCATCGCGCCATCTCGAGCCCCGACCGGTGATGCTGCGCCAGCCGCACCGCGAGCGTGCGCAAACCGCGCAGCGCCAGGAACACGTCGTCAGGTCCGGCACAGACACCGAGCAGCCGGATCGCTTCGGAGAGCTGGGGCCAGGCCTTGGCGTTGGCCGATATCGTGCCGAACATGATGTCGGAATGCCCGCCGATATATTTGGTCGCGGCCTGCATGCTGATGTCGACGCCTTGATCCAGCGAGCGGTGAAATAACGGCGTCGCCCAGGTGTTATCGTCGATCACGAGCGCGCCGCGCGCATGCGCAATCGAAGCGATCGCGGGAATATCGGGCATTTCGAAGGACTGCGAGCCGGGCGCCTCGACCAGCACCGCCTTGGTGTTGGGTTTGAACAGTCCGGCGATGCCGGCGCCGATCAGCGAATCGAAATAAGTCGTCTCTATGCCGTAGCCCCTGAGCAGGCCGTCGCAGAAATTTCGTGTCGGACGGTAGGCATTGTCGCAGACCAGCAGGTGGTCGCCGGATTTCAGCATTGCCAGCAGGGTTGTGGTGATCGCCGACAGGCCCGAGGGCGCAATGCCGACGCCCGCGCATTGCGGACCTTCGAGCGCCATCAGCGCTTCCTGCAGCGCCTTGGTAGTCGGGGTGCCGCGGCGGCCATATTGGAACTCGCCGCGATGGGCGTGTAGATCTTCCGCCGTCGGGTAGAGCACCGTGGAGCCGTGGACCACGGGGGGATTGACGAACCCTTTTTGCGCCTTGGTGTCGCGTCCCGCGGTCACCAGCGTGGTCTCCGCATGCTGCGGGTTCGATCGTCCGTCGTCCCCGCCGTTGCTTCCTGAAATCGCCATGCGTCCGTCGCCGCCAAAGACTTTTTGCCGCAGCCGCGACCCATGAAAAGCCCGCCGGCGGCGGGTTCGGGCTGGGTTTGTTAATAACAGGACACAGAAGTCGGCCGTCAACCCCTTGACCCGGCTCGCCAGTCGTTCTGTGATGTTTCCGAGCTATTCAGTCGCAGCACGTTGAGGGGCCTGCCGCGACCTTCGATCCATTGTTTAAGCAAACTGCCTACAAAACTGCCTGTCAGGCGGCGTCAGCGGCATTGGATCGTCCGGGTTGGCCCATCGGCGGATGCGATGTTATCAAAACGTTCCGGAAAGACCCTTGAAAGGCTTTGTCATGAAACGAGTATCACTGGTTTTTACCCTCGCACTTGCCGCCGGCCTCACGACCCAGGCTGCTTCCGCGCAAACGCTGAAGACGGTCAAGGACCGCGGTCAGTTATCCTGCGGCGTGAGCCAGGGATTGCCGGGCTTTTCCTCTCCCGACGACAAGGGCAACTGGACCGGGCTCGACGTCGACATCTGCCGCGCAATAGCTGCCGCGATTTTCAACGATGCGACCAAGATCAAATTCGTGCCGTTGTCGGCCAAGGATCGCTTCACGGCGCTGCAGTCCGGCGAAATCGACGTGCTCTCGCGCAACACCACCTGGACGCTGTCGCGCGACACCTCGCTCGGCGCCAACTTCACCGGCGTCACCTATTATGACGGCCAGGGCTTTCTGGTGAAGAAATCGCTGAAAGTGAATTCCGCGCTGGAGCTGAACAGCGCCTCGGTTTGCGTGCAGACCGGCACCACCACCGAACAGAATCTCGCCGACTACTTCAAGGGCAACAACATGAAGTACGAGGTGATTGCGTTCGGTACTGCGGATGAGACCGTCAAGGCCTATGAATCCGGCCGCTGCGACGTGTTCACCTCTGACGTCTCGCAGCTCTATGCCGAGCGTCTGAAACTTTCAAACCCTGCCGATCATGCCGTGCTGCCCGAGGTGATCTCGAAAGAGCCGCTCGGCCCGATGGTGCGCCATGGCGACGACCAGTGGTTCGATATCGTGAAGTGGACGCTGTTCGCCATGGTCGACGCCGAGGAACTCGGCGTCACCCAGAAGAACGTCGATGAAATGGCGAAGTCCGACAAGCCGGAGCTGAAGCGCGCATTCGGCACCGACGGCAATCTCGGCGAACAGCTCGGCCTCACCAAGGACTGGATGGTGCGGATCGTCAAGGCGGTCGGCAATTACGGCGAATCCTTCGATCGCAACGTCGGCACCGGCTCGAAGCTCGGGATCGCCCGCGGGCTCAACCAGCTCTGGAACAAGGGCGGAATCCAGTACGCGCCGCCGATCCGCTGATCGCCAACCAACGGCTGCGGCGATGAGCATCGAGCCCCGAGCCCCACCGTCGCAGTTTGTTGCAAAACTGCAGCGCGCGCTCGGTGGCCGGGCTGGGTGGGGAGGCTTCGTCCTCCAGATCCTGTTCGTCGCCGCGCTCGCCTGGATTTGCTACGAGATCGTCGCCAACGCCCGCGCCAATTTGCAGGCGCAGCGCATCACCGCGGGTTTCGGATTCCTGGCGAATACCGCAGGTTTTGACGTCAGCCAGAACCTCATCCCGTATTCGGGTTCCGACACCTACACCAGGGTGTTTTTTGTCGGCCTGCTCAACACGCTGCTGGTCTCGCTGATCGGCATTTTTTTCGCGACCCTGATCGGATTTCTGGTGGCGCTGGGGCGGTTGTCGCCGAACTGGCTGCTGTCGCGGATTTCTGGCGGCTATGTCGAAGGCGTGCGCAACGTGCCGGTGCTGTTCCAGATCCTGTTCTGGTATCTCGCGGTGCTCGCGGCACTGCCGAATCCGCGGCAGAGCATCTCGGTGTTCGATAGCTTCTTTCTGAGCAATCGCGGCTTGGTGATCCCGAAGCCGATTGGCAATCCGGGTTTCGAGCCGTTCGTCGTCGCCGTTTTCATTGCAGTGGTCGGCGCCATTGCGTTGTGGCGTTATGCGCGGCGGCAGCTGTTCCAAAGCGGCAGGGTGATCAAGGTCTGGCCCTATGCGCTCGGTCTCCTGATCGGCCTGCCGCTGCTGACCGCGATCGTCTTCGGCGCGCCGGTGACGTTTGAAGTGCCTGTTCTCAAGGGCTTCAATTTCTCGGGCGGCTCGCGCATCATTCCGGAGTTCGTCGCCCTGACGCTCGCGCTTTCGACCTATACCGCGGCCTTCATCGCCGAAATTGTTCGCGCCGGCATCCAGTCCGTGCACAAGGGGCAGATGGAAGCCGGCGCATCGCTCGGGCTGTCGCGGGCCTCGACGTTGCGACTGATCGTGGTGCCGCAGGCCTTGCGCGTGATCCTGCCGCCGCTGACCAACCAGTACCTCAATTTGACCAAGAACTCCTCGCTGGCGGTGGCGATCGGCTATCCCGACCTGGTTTCGGTGTTCGCGGGAACGACGCTGAGCCAGACCGGACAAGCGATCGAGATCATCGGCATCACCATGGGCGTCTATCTGCTGATCTCGCTGGTGACGAGCGCGATCATGAGTTTCTACGGCTGGCGTCTCGGGCGGAGCCTGGGATGAGTGACATCACGACATCCGCGTTCGTCCGCCAGGACCTGGTTCCCGAACGCCCGGCGCCCGTGAAGACTACCGGCCTTGTCGGTTTCCTGCGCACGCGGTTGTTCAATTCCCCGGGCAACATCCTGATCACGATCGTGAGCGCGCTGCTGCTGTGGTTCATCCTGGTGCCTGCGCTGAAATTCCTGCTGATCGATGCGGTGTGGAGCGGAAAGGATCGCACGGCGTGCCTTGCTGAAAACGCCGGACACACGGTCGGCGCCTGCTGGCCGTTCGTGCAGGCGAAGTTCAGCCAGTTCATTTTTGGATTTTATCCGGAGCCGGAACGGTGGCGGGTCAACCTGACTTTCATCCTCGCGGCGATCCTGCTGTTGCCGCTGTTGATTCCGCGGCTGCCCGCCAAGGGTCTCAACGCCGGCCTGTTCTTTTTCGCATTCCCGGTCGTCGCGTTTTTCCTGCTGCTTGGCGGCGGATTGGAAGGTTTCGGCGTGAGCTGGACCGCCGGATTTTTGCAGGGTTTCAACGACAGTATCGGCGAAGCCGGCCGCAAGCTCGCCGCTGCCGGCGAGACCACTGCGGTCATCGGCGGGCTGTTGTGGGCGCTCGGCAAACTGGTGGTGCTGATCAGCACCGTGGTTTCCTATCTCCTTTGGCCGCTGACGTGGTTGCGCGATCAAATCCACGTATCTAGCCGCCCCCTCTGGGCCGACTTCGCCGCCACCGCCGCGATCGTCTCGATCGTGCTGTTCGTCTTGAACGGCGGCACGCGCGCCGGCTGGCGGCCCCTGATCTCCAGCCTTTCGATCTTTGCCGGCATCGGCGTCGTGATCGCGGCGATGGGGCTCGATCGCGGCGGATTTCCTGTCGTCGACACCAGGCTGTGGGGCGGCCTGCTGGTGACGCTGGTGGTGTCGGTGACCGGCATTGTCGCGTCGATGCCGGTCGGCATCGCCTTGGCGCTGGGCCGGCGTTCGACGATCCCGCTGATCCGGATCTTCTCGATCGCCTTCATCGAATTATGGCGCGGCGTGCCGCTGATCACGGTGCTGTTCTTCGCCACCTACATGTTGCCGCTGTTCGTGCCGACCGGATTCACCATCGATGGCTTGATGCGCGCCCTGATCGGCATCGCGTTGTTCGCCGGCGCCTACCAGGCCGAGGTCATCCGCGGCGGCTTGCAGGCGATTCCGCGCGGGCAGGGCGAAGCCGCGAGCGCGCTTGGCCTGTCCTGGTGGAAGACCACCGCGCTGATCGTGATGCCGCAGGCGCTGCGCCACGTCATCCCCGGCCTCGTCAACAGCTTTATCGCGCTGTTCAAGGATACCTCGCTGGTCTCGATCGTCGCGCTGTTCGACCTGCTCGGCCAGCTCAGGGCATCCTTCAGCGATCCGGTCTGGGCTACCCCGACCACTCTGTTCACCGGCTTCGCCTTCACCGGGATCATCTACTTCATCTTCTGCTTTGGAATGTCGCGCTATTCGCTGTTCGTTGAGAACAGGCTGAACATACACCGCCGTAGTTGAGCAAAATGACCATGACCGCGAACTCGATCGTCAGCATCACCGGCCTCAACAAATGGTACGGCGATTTTCATGTGCTGCGCGATATCAACCTCGATGTCGCCAAGGGCGAGCGCATCGTGATCTGCGGCCCGTCGGGCTCGGGCAAGTCGACGCTGATCCGCTGCGTCAACGCACTGGAGGAGTTCCAGGAAGGCCAGATCGTCGTCGACGGCATCGAACTGGGGCCTAACCTGCGGCGCGTCGACGAAGTCCGGCGCGAAGTCGGCATGGTGTTCCAGAGCTTCAATCTGTTTCCGCATCTGACCGTTCTGGAAAACTGCACGCTGGCCCCGATCTGGGTGCGCAATATCCCCAAGAAGGATGCGGAAGCGTCCGCCATGAAATATCTGGAGCGGGTAAAAATCCCGCATCAGGCCAATAAATATCCGGGCCAGATGTCGGGCGGCCAGCAGCAGCGCGTCGCGATCGCGCGCGCCTTGACGATGAACCCCAAGGTCATGCTGTTCGACGAGCCGACCTCGGCACTCGATCCCGAAATGGTCAAGGAAGTGCTCGACACTATGGTCGACCTCGCCAAGGAAGGCATGACCATGCTGGTCGTCACCCACGAGATGGGATTTGCCCGGGAAGTCGCCAACCGCATCATCTTCATGGATGCCGGGCAGATCATCGAGTTCGAATACGCCCGCGAGCTTCTTCGCCAATCCGCAGCACGCGCGGACGAAGTTGTTCCTCAGCCAGATCTTGCGGTAAATGAAGCGAGTGGCGAATAGCGAATGGCGAATAGGGATTTGATTCGCCACTCGCTATTCGCGATTCGCCGCATAATCACACCTTCTCGAACGGCACGCTGATTGCGGTCTTTTTCTCCAGCCATTCCGGCACCGGCAGGTTCTTCGAGCGCATGAACGCCGGATTGAACAGCTTTGACTGATAGCGATTTCCGGAATCGCAGAGGATGGTCACGATGGTTTTGCCGGGCCCAAGCTGCCTGGCGAGCCGGATGGCGCCGGCGACATTGATGCCGCTGGAGCCGCCGAGGCAAAGCCCTTCGTGCTCGAGCAGTTCGTAGATGATCGGCACGGCTTCCTCGTCCGGAATGAGATAGGCCTCATCCACCTTTGCGGTTTCGATGATGGCCGTGACGCGTCCAAGTCCGATGCCTTCGGTGATCGATCCGCCCGGCGAAGCCTTGGCTTCACCATGTTTGAACCATTCATACATCGCCGCGCCGCGCGGGTCGGCGCAGCCGATCACGATGTCCTTGTTCTTTTCCTTCAGGGACCGGCTGATGCCCGCCAACGTTCCGCCCGATCCGACCGAGCAGATGAAACCATCGACCTTGCCGCCGGTCTGCTGCCAGATTTCCGGTCCGGTCGAGTCGTAATGCGCTTTCGCGTTGTCGAGATTGTTCCACTGATCGGCGAACAGCACGCCGTTCGGCTCGTTTTTGCGCAACTGATCGGCCAGCCTTCTTCCGATATGCTGGTAGTTGTTCGGGTTGGCGTAGGGCAGCACCGGCACTTCGACCAGTTCGGCGCCGCACAGCCGCAGCATGTCCTTCTTTTCCTGGCTCTGGGTTTCCGGAATCACGATCAGGGTCCGGTAACCGCGCGCACTGGCGACCACCGCAAGGCCGATCCCGGTATTGCCCGCGGTCGCTTCCACCACAAGGCCGCCGGGCTTGAGATCGCCGCGCTTCTCGGCCTCGAGGATCATCCATTTGCCGGCGCGGTCCTTCACCGACTGGCCGGGATTCATGAACTCGGCCTTGCCGAGAATGGTGCAACCGGTCGCCTCGGATGCCCGCTTCAATTTGATCAGCGGTGTATTGCCGATCGCTTCGACGACGTCGTTGTAGATGGTCATGTCCGGGAAATCTTTGCCGTTGTTGTGAAATCGGGCACGACCCTAGGCCGGGCTTGGCCAAAGTGGAAGCGTTTTGCACATCCTTCGTGCAGAGCAAACTACTTCGACTTCGCGAACACCACCTGGCGCACGTCGATATTTCCCGACAGGAACCCGGCCTCGCAATAGGCGAGATAGTATTCCCACAGCCGGCGGAACCGGTCGTCGAAGCCGAGCGGCGTCAGGTCCGGCCAGGCCGCGCGGAAATTATTTCGCCAGGTCGCAAGCGTCTTGGCATAATCTTGCCCGAAAATGCGTTCGCGAATGACGGGAACGCCGAACCGATCGCCCAGCGACTTCAGCACCTGCGGCGAAGGCAGCATGCCGCCGGGAAAAACGTAACGCTGGATGAAGTCGACTTCGCGCCGGTAGGCCTGGAACAGCCGGTCCTGAATGGTGATGGCCTGGATGCCGGCCAGTCCGCCGGGCAGCAGCCGGTCGCGCAACTGTGAAAAATACTTCGGCCAGAACTGCTCGCCGACCGCCTCGATCATCTCGATCGACGCGATGCGGTCGTAGCGGTCGCGCTCGTCACGATAATCCTGCAGCCGGATCTCGACCTGCTCGCCGAGGCCGGCGTTCTGGATGCGCGCTTGCGCAAAATCGCGCTGCTCTTTGCTGATGGTGAGCCCTACGACTTTCGCGCCAAAAGTCTTGGCGGCGTATTCGGCAAAGCCGCCCCAGCCGCATCCGATCTCCAGCAATTTCTGGCCGGGCTGCAGATCGATCGCTTCGGCGAGCCTGCGATATTTGTTGCTCTGCGCAGCGGCGAGATCCGGGGTGTCATCCTCGAACAAGGCCGAGGAGTAGGTCATGCTCGGATCGAGCCACTTCGAATAGAACGCGTTGCCGATGTCGTAATGGGCGTAGATGTTGCGGCGCGCTTGCCGCCTGGTGTTGCGGTTCAACCAGTGCCGGATGATCTGGACAAAGCGCATCAGCGGTTTGTCGCCGAGCATGGCCTGGATCAGGTCGTGATTGACACAAAACAGATATAGAAATTGTGTCAGGTCGGGCGTGTCCCATTCGCCGTTCAGATAGGCTTCGGCGATGCCGATATCGCCGCCGTTGAGCAGCCGCGACGCAAATCCGTAATTGGCGAGCTTCATGGCGGCCGAAGGGCCCGGCTCCATGCCGCCCAGCCGCAGCGTACGGCCATCGGGAAGGGTGACGTCGAGCGTGCCGCGCCTGAGCTTCGAGCCAAATATCAGCGCCAGCCGCACCAGCCGGGGCAGATCGGGCAGCACCGTTTCGACATTGTCGGGGGTAACGGAAATCATCGCAGACATTTACAGACCCATCGAGTGACGTGGCTCTGCGTCCGAACTTTGCGTGGACCGATTTGCCTCAGATCCGACCCTCACTGGACCAGAGCGCTTTCCCGCGAGCCGGGTTCCCGCCCGAGCGCGGATAACGCAACGCCAGTATAATCGTTGCACTCGCCGGTCGCCAAGACGGTATTCTTGTCCGTACCGGGGCCAGGACCGGCGTTGGCCGGTGTAGCACGGGGACGCGGCACTAGGCGCGCGCCCTTGAGCCAGAGCCGCAGCGCTTCCCAATGGATCGCCGCCACGATCTTCAGCGTGACCAGCGGCAGCGCGAAGAACGACCGCAACAGCGATAGCGAAGTCAGCGGGCGACGGCGGCCCTGGAAGGTCGCGGCCAGCAGGGGGCCTTCTCGGTCGGTCTCCAGGATCCGCAATTTGACGTTGTCCCCCGGCGGCGACACCCTGAAATGATAGCGCATCGCCATCTCGATGAAGGGAGAGACGTAAAACAGTTTTTCCTGTGCCTGCCGGACACCGGCGTCGCTGGCCTCGCCTGATTTCAGCGGCAGCACATAAGCGTGGATGTCGCCGAAGGTGTTGCGGACCTCGTAGATCATCAGAGCCAACTCGCCGTCGGCGCGATAGCAGAAATAGACCGACAGCGGGTTGAAGGTGAAACCGAACAGGCGCGGGTAACACAAAAGCAGCACGCGTCCGCCGGTGAGGTCGATGCCGTGCGCTTCGGCGCAGCGCTGCGCGTAGCGGCGCAGGCCTGAGCCGTCGCGCGGGCCATGATCGGATTCGTTGAAGCTGTAAAGCGCCGCCCGGTTCACCCCGAACAAGCGCGATTGGCGGTCGGCCACATCGAGCCGGTCGAGATCGATCAACAGGCTCATCACGCGATAGCTGAAGCGATGGCCGATCGGTTTCAGCCGCGCATGCATCACCTCGCCAAAATAAAGCGCCGCGCCGGTTTCGGTTGCGGCGCCCTGCATCTCGGTTTTGGCGGTTCGTCGGCGCATGGCTACTCCGCGGCCTGCGCCAGCTCGGGCGGCGGTTCGCGCCACGGCACGTTGGCGCCCAGCGCTTCGGCGACCGCGAGCCCAGACCGTAACCCATCCTCGTGGAAGCCATAACCGGTCCAGGCGCCGCAGAACCAGGTATGACGCTGGCCCTGGATTTCGTTCAAGCGCTTCTGCGCGGCGAAGGCGGCGGCATCATACTGCGGATGCTCGCATATGTACTTGCCGAACGTCAGCGCGGGATCGGGCTCGAACGGCGGGTTGAGGCTGACGAACAGCGGCTTGTCGTCGTCGATGCCCTGCAGCCGGTTCATCCAGTAGGTGACGGCGACGTCGTTGTCGGCGGTTTCTTCGCGACGCCAGCGCAGGAAATTCCATGACGCCCAGGCCCGCCGGCGCTTCGGCATCAATCTGACGTCGCGGTGCAGGTAAACCGTATTGGGCGAATAGCCGATGGCGCCGAGAACGGCGCGTTCGCGATCGTCGGCATCGGACAGCATCTTCAGCGCCTGATCGCTGTGCGACGCGATCACGACGTGATCGTAATTGTCGCTTCGTCCGTGGCTGTCATGGATGACGACGCCGTGCGGCGTCCGCTCGATCGACGTCACGGCGCAGCCGAGCCGAAGCTGATCGCGGAAGGTGGATGTCAGCTTCTCGACATAGCTCTGGCTGCCGCCCTTTACCGTGCGCCAGACCGGCCGATCATATTGCAGCAGGCGATGGTTGCTGAAGAAGGCGACGAAGTTTTCGGCCGGAAAGTCCAGCATCTCGGCGGCCGGCGCCGACCAGATCGCGGCGCCCATCGGCGCGAGATAATCGGTCAGCAGCCGTGGTGCGAAATGGCGCTGGCGAAAATATTCGCCGAGCGTCAGCCCGGTCAGTCTGCCGGCGGCATGGTCTTCGACGCTCTGGGTGTTGAAGGTCAGGATGTCGCGAAGCATCCATAGATATGACGGTGACAGCAGGTTTCGCGGCTGCGCGAACAGGCCTTGCGCGGTCTCGCGCCAACTGCCTCCGCCGCCCTTCCATTCGAAGCGGCCGGCATCCGCCGTCACCGCAAAGCTCATGCAGCTTGCGATGGTCTCGACGCCGAGATGCGCGAACAGCGCCGTCAGGTCCGGATAATTCAGTTCGTTGTAGACGATGAAGCCGATATCGACCGCAAGCGGGGTGCCGTCATAGTCGATGGTGACGGTGTGGCTGTGCCCGCCGGGCCGGATTTCACGATCGTAGACGGTGACCGGATAGTTTTTCGACAAGGTCCAGGCCGCGGCATTGCCGGCAATTCCCGTTCCGATGACCGCGACTCGCATTCCTGCCCCCCAGCTGCTGATGTGCGAGATACGGTGCACTGCGTGCGAAGTTTCAGCAGGGGGCGTGGTGCCCAAAAGGTGCCTCCCGAATCGCCTGACGGGCCCCGGAGCAACATGAAATCTTGGTAAGCTTGCTGCAACCCCGCAGATTACGGCAATCGACAAAAAGCCTTATGAAATGGGACAAACTTCGCGGTTTCCGTTGCCGATCGGTACGCGGAGCGCGATGAAAGCGCGGGGACAAAGGCCGCAACGGACTGTCCGCGGCTTGCTGCCACGGGTAGTATGGCACTCGGGTTCCCCATGGAAAGCATCACAGCGGTGAAAGTGTCGCAGGCCGTCCCCACAGCCGTCATCCGCGGATCGGCCGGAGGCTTGTCGCGGCGTCGGATGCCGGGCGTCGTGCCCGGCGGAGGGCGGATGTGAGACGGACACTCCCTGTTGCCGTTGACGGGCCCGCTGGTGTCACCCATTGCCTGGACCGTCCGGCGAGATGGCTTGCGGCATTTTGCATGGTCGCGAGTTCTGCCGGCTGCATCCTGACCAAGGATCTGCCCGATCCGGCCCTCGACATCCCCCAGGGCTACAAGGCCGCGCGATTGACCCATGCCTCGGATGCGCCGCCGACACTGGATTGGTGGCGCGGCTTTCGTTCGCGCGAACTGACCGGCGCTGATGGAGGAAGCCCAGACAGTCAATCTGGATATCGCGGCGGCGACGGCGCGCTTCATTCAGGCCGACGCACAGGCGCGCATGACCGGCGCGGCGCTGTTGCCGAGCCTCAACGGCAACGGCCAGGAGGCCTATTCCCGCACCTCGGGCTCGAGCGCCAGCGGCTTGACCAATGGCGGGCGCGAGGTGGTCAATTATTCGGCCTCGCTCAGCGCGAGCTATGAGCTCGATTTCTGGGGCAAGAACCGCGACGCCGCGCAGGCGGCGGAAGAAACCGCGATCGCCAACCGGTTCGATCGCGATGTGGTGGCGCTGACCACGCTGACCAGCGTCGCCAATGCCTATTTCCAGGTGCTCGCCGCGCAGGACCGGATTCGCACCGCCGAACGCAATATCGCCAGCGCATCGCGCATCCTCGAGGCCATCAAGCAGCGCCTGCAGGCCGGTACCGGTACCGACCTCGACGTCGCGCAACAGGAAGCCGTCCTCGCCAATCAGCGGGCCTCCGTGCCGCCGCTGCGGCAGACGCTGGCGCAGAACGTCAACGCGCTGGCCACGCTGGTGTCGCGGCCGCCGGAAAGCGTGCGGGTGACCGGCGGCTCGCTGAACCAGATCTCGTCGCCGCGGGTGACGCCCGGGCTTGCCGTCGGAATTGCTGACGCAGCGGCCGGATATCAGGCGGCAGGAGGCGCAGCTTGCTTCCGCCACCGCCAATGTCGGCAACGCCCGCGCGCAGTTCTTCCCGAGCATCCAGTTGACCGGGCAGGGCGGCTACCAGAGCTCGGCGCTGGTGTCGCTGTTCCAGCCGCACGCGGCGTTCTTCAGCCTGGTCGGCAGCCTGACGCAGCCGATCTTCGACGGCGGAAGAATTCTCGGCAATTTCGAATTCACCAAGGCCAGGCAGGACGAACTGCTGCAGATCTACCGCAAGACGGTGGTCTCGGCCTTCGCCGATGTCGACAACGCGCTGGTGTCGATCCGCCAGACCACCGAAAAGCTGCGGCTGCAGCGCGATGTGGTGGCGGCTTCGCGGCGGGCCTTTCAATTGTCCGAGCAGCAGCTTCGGGCCGGAACGGCCGACATCGTGACTGTGCTAAACACGCAAGTGACGCTATTTCAGGCGGAAGACGTGCTGTGGCAGGCCCAGCTTGCCCGGCTGCTGGCGATCGTCAGCCTGTATCAGGCGCTGGGGGGCGGCTGGGAGCCGAGGATGGAAAGGCCGGTCGATGCTCTTTAAGCCGGAATTGAACGGAACCGCGAAGGCCGCCGGCGAGCGCGTCGCCCGGGTGGCCTCGCGCGCGCGCCGCCGCATCGTTTCGATCGACGATCACGCTCCTGATCCTGGGCGGGCTCGGCTACATCGGCTGGACCGCGATGCAGCAGAAGCAGGCCGCCAACCGCAACGCCCGTCCCGATCTGCCGGTGCCGGTGCTGGCGGCGACGCCGCGGATCCAGGACGTGCCGGTTTATCTCGACGGCGTCGGCTCGGTTCGCGCGCTGAACAATGTGATCGTGCGCGCGCAGGTCGACGGCAAGCTGATTGCGGTCAATTTCATCGAGGGACAGGACGTCAAGAAGGGCGACGTGCTCGGCGAGATCGATCCCGTCATCTACAAGGCGCAGTACGATCAGGCCGTCGCCAAGAAGGCGCAGGACGAAGCGCAGCTCGCCAATCAGCGTCTCGATCTGGCGCGCTATCAGCAACTCGCCGCTTCCAACGCCGGCTCCAAGCAGCAGGCCGACACCCAGCGCGCCGTGGTCGCGCAGCAGGAAGCGCTGGTCAATGCCGACCAGGCCGCGATCGACAACGCCCAGGCGACGCTCGGCTACACCAAGATCATCGCGCCGCTGTCGGGCCGCGCCGGCCTGCGTCAGGTCGATCAGGGCAACATCATCCATGCCTCCGACGTGACCGGGCTCGTCATCATCACCCAGTTGCAGCCGATCGCGGTGCAGTTCAGCCTGCCGCAGCAGCAGATCGTGCGGGTCAATGCGGCTTCCGCCAAGGGCGCGCTGAGCCGTCGATGTGTTCGGCAATGACGGGACGACGGTGGTCGACAGCGGCAAGCTGACCGGCATCGACAATCAGGTCGATCCGACCACCGGCACGCTCAAGCTCAAGGCCGAATTTCCCAACGACAATTTCCAGCTATGGCCGGGTCAATTCGTCAATGTGCGGCTCAAGGTCGAAACCCTGTCGCAGGCGCTGGTGGTGCCGACCTCCGCCGTGCAGCGCGGACCGGCGGGGACGTTCAGCTATGTCATCGGCGATGGCGACATCGTCACGGCAAAACCGGTCGTGGTGACGCAGCAGAACGAAACCGACGCCGTGATCGCCAGCGGTTTGTCGGCGTCCGATCGCGTGGTGACCACGGGCTTTGCCAATCTGTCCGACGGCGCCAAGGTGATCGTCGGCCGGGACGAGCAGACGCCATCGGCCGATCTCGCGCCGCGCAAGAAACGCAGCAGCCGGGACGTCCAAAGCAAGGACGGCCAAGCCAAGGACGGCCAACCTAAGGATGGTCAAGGCGAACGCCGCGGCAAGAAAGGCGAGCGCGGGCAAGGCGAGGGCGATCAGAAGGGGCAGACCGGCCCCGCGTCAGGGGGCCAGCCGACGGGCAGCGCGGCGAAGTCGCAGCCATGACTGGCAAGCCTGCATTTGAATAGCCTCAACCCCATGAGCGCACATCGATGAGCGTCTCGGAACCCTTCATTCGCCGCCCCATCGCGACCTCGCTGCTCGGGATCGCGCTGCTGATCGGCGGTGCGCTGGGTTATTGGGCGCTGCCGGTGTCGGCGCTGCCGCAGGTCGATTTCCCGACCGTGCAGGTGACGACGCAATTGCCGGGCGCCAGTCCCGACGTCATCGCTTCGCTGATCACCGCGCCGCTCGAACGTCAGCTCGGGCAGATCCCGTCGCTGTCGTCGATGACCTCGACCAGTTCGTTCGGCGTCAGCCAGATTTCGCTGCAGTTCGATCTCAACCGCGACATCGATGGCGCCACCCAGGATGTGCAGGCGGCGATCAATGCCGCGGCCGGCATCTTGCCCCGGACCCTGCCGTATCCGCCGACCTACGCCAAGGTGAACCCCGCCGACGCGCCGGTGCTGACGCTGGCGCTGACGTCGGAGACCATCTCGCTGCGCGCCATGAGCGACCTCGCCGACACCATTTTGGCGCAGCGGCTGAGCCAGATTTCCGGCGTCGGACGGGTCGCGGTGCTAGGCGGCCTGAAGCCGGCGGTGCGGGTGCAGGCCGATCTGGCGCGGCTCGCCGCCTACGGCATCGCGATGGAGGATCTGCGCAACGCCATCGCCGGCGCCAACGTGTCCGGACCGAAGGGATCGCTCGACGGCGCGCAGCAGGCCTACACCATCGCCGCCAACGACCAGATCGCCGCCGCCGAAGCCTACAAGCCGATCATCATCGCCTACCGCAACGGCGCGCCGGTCACCATCGGCGACGTCGCCATCATCGTCGACGGGCTCGAGAACGATCGCACCGGCGGCTGGTACCAGGGCACGCCGGCCGTCATCATCGACATCCAGCGTCAACCCGGCGCCAATGTCATCGAAGTGGTGCGCCAGATCCGCGCCGAGATTCCAAAGGTGCAACGCGCGATCCCCGCCGGCGTGAAGCTGACCGTGGTCAGCGACCGTACCGTCACGATCCGGGCCTCGGTGCATGACGTGCAGTTCACGCTTGTGTTGAGCGTGGTGCTGGTGACGCTGGTGGTGCTGTTGTTCCTGCGCTCGCTGCGGGCGACGCTGATCGCCGGCGTCGCGCTGCCGCTGTCGCTGATCACGTCTTTCGGCGTCATGTATTTCTCCGGCTTCAGCCTCGACAATCTGTCGCTGATGGCATTGACGATCGGCACCGGCTTCGTGGTCGACGACGCCATCGTGATGATCGAGAACATCGTCCGCCACATGGAGAACGGCGAGACCGCGATGCAGGCCTCGCTGCGGGGCGCCAGCGAGATCGGCTTTACCGTGATTTCGCTGACGGTGTCGCTGATCGCCGTGTTCATACCGCTGCTGTTCATGTCCGGACTGGTCGGGCGCATGTTCCGCGAATTTGCGCTGACCTTGACGATCGCGGTCGTCACCTCGGCGATCGTGTCGCTGACCTTGACGCCGATGATGTGCTCGCGGCTGTTGAAGCATGTCGGCGAGGAGCTGACGGTCCCCGGCCTGGCTGCGGTCAGCCGTGGCATCGACCTCATGGTCGCCTTCTATCACCGCACGCTGCTGTGGGTGCTGGAGCGGCAGCGCGCGACCTTGCTGGTGACGTTTGCGACCATCGCCGCGACGCTGATCCTCTATGTGGTCGCTCCCAAGGGCTTCCTGCCGTTACAGGACACCGCCTCCATCACTGCGGTGACCGAGGCCGGAGCCGACGTCTCCTTCGCAGAAATGCAGAGCCGCCAGACCCAGGCCGCCGACGCGATCAAGGCCGATCCTGACGTGACCGGCGTCGTCTCCGTGATCGGCGCCGGCTCGGTCAATCCCACCACCAATGTCGGCCGCCTGGTGATGACGCTGAAGCCGCGCGGCGAACGCCGCGACGATGTTTCTGCTGTTATCGCCCGCTTGAAGCAGCGCACCGCATCGATTCCGGGCATGACAATCTATTTCCAGCCGGTGCAGGATGTGCAGATCTCGACCCAGTCCAGCCGCTCGCAATATCAGTACACGCTGACCGGCACCGACGCCGCGCTGGTCACGCTGTGGGCCAACAATCTGGTCGCCGAATTGCGCCGCGATCCCTTGTTCCGCGACGTCTCGTCCGAAGCCCAGGACGGCGGCCTGCGCGCGGCGCTCGACATCAATCGCCAGCGCGCCGGCCAACTCGGCGTCAGCATCCAGGGCGTCAACGACACCCTGAACGACGCCTTCGCACAGCGGCAGATTTCGACCATTTACGGGCAGGCCAACCAGTATCGGGTAGTGCTGGAAGCCTTGCCGATGTACCAGCGCGATCCTTCCATCCTCGACAAGCTCTATCTGCCCGGCGCGCTCGGTGCGCAGGTGCCGCTGTCGGCGGTGGCGACGTTGACCCGCACCACCGCGCCGCTGGCGATTTCGCATCAGGCACAATTTCCGGCGGTCTCGCTCAGCTTCAATCTCGCGCCGGGTGCCGCGCTCGGCGATGCCGTCGATGCCGTCAAGGCGATTGAAACCCGGATCGGCATGCCCGGCAGCATCGTCGGCGTGTTCGCGGGCGATGCGGCGGAGTTCTCGAAATCGCTGGCGGGGCAGCCGTGGCTGATCCTGGCCGCGCTGGTCACCATCTACATCGTGCTCGGCGTGCTCTACGAAAGCTACATTCACCCGATCACCATTCTGTCGACGCTGCCATCGGCCGGCGTCGGCGCCATTCTCGCGCTGATGCTGTTTGGACAGGATCTGTCGGTGATCGGCCTGATCGGCATCATCCTGCTGATGGGCATCGTCAAGAAGAACGCCATCATGATGATCGACTTCGCGCTGGAGGCGGAGCGGCGGCAGGGCATGTCGGCGAATGATGCGATCGTGCAGGCCTGTCTGCTGCGGTTCCGCCCGATCATGATGACGACGCTGGCGGCGTTGTTCGGCGCGCTGCCGCTGGCGGTGGAAAGCGGCACCGGCGCCGAACTGCGATTCCCGCTTGGCATCTCCATCATCGGCGGTTTGCTGTTGAGCCAGTTGCTGACGCTATACACCACGCCGGTGATCTATCTGGCGCTCGACCGGCTGAACCGCCGGATCGAACAGGCGGTGCCGCCGGCGGGACCTGAATTGCCGTCGCCGCCGGTCGCGGGAGCCGCCGAGGGGATGCAGTAATGGCATCGATCTCCGAGCCCTTCATCCGGAGGCCGGTCGGCACCACGCTGCTGGCGATCGGGCTGTTCCTGGTCGGTATCGTTGCCTACGTGTTTCTCCCCGTCGCCGCCGTTCCCAATGTCGACTTTCCATCGATCCGGGTTTCCGCCACGCGTCCGGGCGCTGACCCATCCGTGATGGCGGCGACCGTGGCGGCGCCGCTGGAGCGCCGGCTTGGCGAGATCGCGGGGCTCGACCAGATCACCTCGACCAGTTCGCTCGGCGTCACCAGCATCCAGCTGCAATTCGCCATCGGCCGCAACATCGACAAGGCCGCGCGCGACGTGCAGGCCGCGATCAACGCCGCGCTGGCCGACCTGCCGAGCGACCTGCCGACCTTGCCCAAGTTCCGCAAAGCCAATACCGCGGCGGCGCCAGTGTTCGTGCTGGCGCTGACCTCGAAGACGATTTCCTCAAGCGCGATCTATGACGTCGCCGATACCGTGCTGGCCCAGCGCATCTCGCAGGTGCCTGGTGTCGGCGAGGTGACCGTCAGCGGCGCCGACCAGCCGGCGGTGCGCATCGCGCTCAACCCGGTCGCGCTCTCCAATGCCGGCATCGCCACCGACGATGTCCGGCTCGCCATCATCAACGCCAATCCGCTGGGGCCGGTCGGCATCTTCAATGGCGGTCGCCAGAGCGAGACCCTGTCGATCAACCGGCAAATGCGCACCGCGGCCGAATTCCGCGACATCCTCATCAAGAGTTCGAACGGCAATTTCGTCCGGCTCTCCGATGTCGCCGAGGTCGAGGACTCCGTCCGCAACACAAGGTCGATCGCCTGGTTCAACAAGCAGCCGGCGGTGCTGATCCAGATCACCAAGCAGGGCGATGCCAACGTCATCGACACCGTCGATCGGGTCCGGGCGCTGATCCCGGAACTGAAGCAATGGATTCCCGGCGGCGTCGAGATTTCGACCCTGGTCGATCGCACCGGGACCATCCGCGCCAGCGTCCAGGACATGCAGTGGACACTGCTGGCGACCGCGTTCCTGGTGATGGTGGTGGTGTTCGCGTTCCTGCGCCGGCTGACGCCGACGATTGCGGCCGGCGTCTCGGTGCCGCTGGCGCTGGCCGGTACCTGCGCCGGCATGTGGCTCGCCGGCTTCTCGATCGACAATCTGTCGCTGATGGCGCTGGCGATCTCGGTCGGCTTCGTGGTCGACGACGCCATTGTCATGATCGAGAACATGTACCGCAACCTCGAGCAAGGCATGGAGCCCTACCAGGCGGCGCTCGAAGGCGCGAAACAGATTGGCTTCACGGTGCTGTCGATCAGCCTGTCGCTGATTGCCGCCTTCACGCCGCTGATCTTCATGGACGGCATCGTCGGCCGGCTGTTGCGGGAATTTTCGCTGACGCTGACGTTTGCGATTGTGGTCTCCACCCTGGTGTCGCTGACGATCACGCCGATGATCTGCGCCCATTACATCAAGGCGGCGACGTCGGGCAACGCGACCTGGTTCGATCGCCTCGTCGAGGGCACCTTGTCGCGTATCGTGACGTTCTATGCGCGAACGCTGCGGGTGGTGCTGGGCTTTCCGTTCCTGACCCTGATCGTGTTCTTCGCCACGATCGCGCTGACGGTGCTGCTCTATATCAAGACGCCGAAGGGCTATTTCCCGACCGACGATTCAGGCTTTGTGATCGGCGCGACAAGGGCATCCCCCGATATCTCGTTTCAGTCGATGCTGGCGCTGCAACAGCAGCTCGCCGATATCGTGATGGCCGATCCGGCCGTGGCGGGGATCGGGTCCGTGCTCGGCGGCGGCGGCGGTCCCGGGGGCGGCGCCTCCAACCGCGGCACCATGTTCATCAATCTCAAGCCGCCGGAGGAGCGGGGCGGATTGAGTACGGCGCTGGTGATCGATCGCCTGCGTAAAGATCTTTTCCGCGTCCCGGGAATCCGGCTCTTTATGTTTGCGGCGCAGGACGTCCGCGCCGGCGGGCGGCAGAGCGATTCCGATTATCAATACACGTTGTCGAGCACCGATCTCGATCTGCTGCAGAAATGGGCGCCGATCGTCGGCAAGCGCATGGAGACCGTCGAAGGTATCACCGACGTGTCCAGCGACCGCGATCCCGGCGGGCTGCAATTGACGCTGGCGATCGACCGAAAAGTCGCCTCCAGCCTCGGGGTGCGCGTGCAGGACATCGACAACGCGCTCAACAACGCCTTCTCGCAGCGGCAGATCTCGATGATCTATACCCAGCGCAACCAGTACATGGTGGTGCTGGAGATCGATCCGAAATTCCAGAGCGACCCCTCCAACCTCGAGCGCATCTTCGTCGCCGGCGCCAATGGCGCGCAAGTGCCGCTCTCCGCCGTGGTCCACTACCAGCGCGGATTATCGCCGCTGGCGGTGTTTCATTCGCAGTCGTTCCCGTCGACGACGGTGTCGTTCAACCTGCTGCCCAACGTGCCGCTTGAGGTTGCCACCACGAACATCCAGCGCGCGGTGGAGGAATTGCACATGCCGGAGGGCATTCGCGGCAGTTTCGACGGCAATGCCGGCGATTTCAACAAGACCAGCGGACGACAGCCGCTGCTGATCCTCGGCGCGCTGGTGGCGATGTATATCGTGCTCGGCGTGCTCTACGAGAGCCTCGCCCATCCCCTGACCATCATCTCGACCCTGCCTTCGGCAGGGCTCGGCGCGCTGCTGGCGCTGCAGGTCACCGACACGCCGCTAACCATCATCGCCTTTGTCGGCATCATTTTGCTGATCGGCATCGTCAAGAAGAACGGCATCATGATCGTGGACTTTGCGCTGGACGCCGAACGGAATCGCGGATTGTCCTCGGCGGATGCGATCTTCGAGGCCTGCAGCGCCAGGTTCCGGCCGATTCTGATGACCACGATGGCGGCGTTGTTCGCCGGCATCCCGCTGGTCATCGCCACCGGCCCCGGTACCGAGCTGCGCCGGCCGCTCGGCATCACCATCATCGGCGGGCTGTTCGTGTCGCAGATCCTGACATTGTACACGACGCCCGTGATTTACCTCCTGATCGACCGGCTGCGCCGGCGACGCGAGCCCGCCGTGGTCGAGGCTCCGGCGGAATAGCTCCCGGGCCGGCCCTGAGCGGTTGAAGCGCATGCCTTCGAAGCGTATAGCGGGCGGATGTCAAAACCATCCGAGCCTGAATCCGGCGCCGTCGCGGAGGCGATCCCGGACTGTCCGCGCTGCCTCAAACCCGTGCCGCTGTGCATCTGCGACAGCATCACGCCGATCGAGAACAAGATCACGCTCTTGATACTGCAGCATCCGCAGGAGCAGGACAGGGCGCTTGGCACCGCGCGGCTGACCGCGCTGCATTTCAAGAATGCGGTCGTCAAGATCGGCTTGTCCTGGCCGAGCCTGTCCAAGGCGCTGGGACGGCCGGTCCACGATCCCTCGCGCTGGGCGGTGCTTTATCTCGGTTCCGCGAAGGTCGCCGACCTCGAAACCGACCGCGATATCGTCGCCATCAACCGCAAGGGCGAGGTCGAGGATAACCAGCGCGCCATTCTGAAAGACATCGAAGGCATCGTGCTGCTCGACGGCACCTGGAGCCAGGCCAAGGCGCTGTGGTGGCGCAATGCGTGGATGTTGAAATGCCAGCGAGTCATCCTCGGCCCGCAGCATCCGTCGCGTTACGGAAAACTGCGCCGCGAGCCGCGCCGCGACGGTCTCTCCACTCTCGAGGCGGCGGCGATGCTGCTCGCGGGCCTCGAGAAGCGGCCCGACATCGCGGCGACGCTGCACCAAAGCTTCGAGCGGATGCTGGCCAGATATCGCGAGGCGCAGTGTACGATGCCCGAGCTCGCGCCCAAGCCAAAACCCAAGCGCGACTACCGCCGCCGCAAGCACGCCTGAGCCGGCCGGGTGAGCGCCGCTGGCATCGGCAAAAATGCATCATTGGCCGTCAATTCGACAGCAGTTCGTTTTGAGCAAGTCACTGTCGTCGCCGTCCAAGTCTCATGACCCGCTTCTCCCCTAAGTTTTGCGCCGGGATTCGCGAGCAAGCCGTGACGCGGCACAATCTCAGGACATCTATTTTCGGGGAGTCACGATGAAGCGGATTTGGGCTGCGATGATTTTGACGACGGCGCTGAGCGCGCCAGGTTTGGCGGCCGATCTTGGCGCGCGGACCTATGCCAAGGCGCCTGTCGTGGCGCCGGTCAGCAACTGGAGCGGGTTCTATGTCGGCGGCAATCTCGGCTATGGCTGGGGCGACGGCAATACCGACTTCTCTTTCCTGCCGACGCCTGCGGAAGTCGGCCTCAACAATACGAGGCTGGGAGCCCGCTCGACCGGCATCACCGGCGGCGTGCAGCTTGGTTACAACTGGCAGATCGGCGCTCTGGTGACCGGTCTGGAAGCGGATATCCAGGGCTCGGACATCAAGAACTCAGCTCGCGCGATACCTACCTTTGCGGGCACCGTGAATCCGATTCCAAACGATGTCCTTTCGTCCGAGCAAAGGCTTTCATGGTTCGGCACGGTGCGCGGCCGTCTCGGCGTCACCGTCACCCCCGAGCTGTTACTCTATGGCACCGGCGGTCTGGCATATGGCCATGTTGATGCTTCGGCAAACATCCACCTTATCGATATTGTCAGTGGAGCTCCTCTCGCTGAGATGCCCGCAAGCATCAGCAAGACCAAGGTCGGCTGGACCGCAGGCGCCGGCGCCGAATGGATGTTCGCGCGCAATTGGTCGGCCAAGTTGGAATACCTGTACGTTGACCTCGGCAGCGAGTCCGCGATCGCAGTGTTTTCGCCAAATCCTGCATTGAAGGCGCGATATGATTGGCATTTGCAGGAAAACATCGTCCGCGCCGGCGTGAACTATCATTTCAATTGAGCGCGTCCACGGCCGCCACGCAGGTTTTGAAGAAGAAGTCCGGCCCGTCGCCGGGCTTTTTTGCGCGTGCTACGGCCAATGGGTTGATGGACCCAACGGAACTGCCCGCCGATGCGGCCGCCGGATGCATCCCGGGTTGTCCCGCGCAGGTTCCGGCACGGCGGAACCCGGTTGGTCGCAAGAAAAAGCCCTGTTTTTGATAATTTGTGCGTATTTTATCGGAGGTCGCTTCAGGCAATCTGTGCAAGTTTGATTGCAATGTAAGGCCGGGATGGCCCGCTCGGGCGGACGCGAGAAACCGGTTGAAGGCACGTCAGGTGATGACCGACGATTTGGAATCCGTCGCGTTGCGTCCGACCGTCATTGACGGGACGCGTCAGGAAGACGACTACGAGGTGATTTGGCGCGGCCTGCCGATTGGCAGGATCATGAAGCCGCCCACCGACGCGCATTGGTGGTGGGCCTGCAACGTCTACGGACAGGCGTCGGCGGCCAATGACCGCGGACCCGGGATCAATTTCAAGGACTGCCAGCTTCGCTTCAAGATGGCCTGGACCAGGATCCGGGCCGGACTCACCGAAGAGGACATCGCGGTCGCTTCGCGGCACGCCGAGAAGCTGGCCCAGCAGCAACCATCGACCGGCGACGCGCAGCCCAGCGCGGAGGAGCTCCGAAGCCTGGAGAACAACCGGATCGCGCCCCGGCAGCGCACCTTGAAAGCCGGCACCATCGAATTCAACGGCGGCACCATCGATTGCGTGGTCCGCAACGTTTCGGACACCGGCGCCCAGCTCGAGGTCGCAAGCCCGGTGGGCATTCCCGGCGAATTCAATCTGATGATCTCAGGCAATATCGCCAAACGTCCGTGCCGCGTGGCCTGGGTCAAGGACAAGCGAATCGGCGTGGCATTCAAGTCGGATTAGAGCGCTTTCAGGCGAAGCATGCTCGGACTTGATCCAGGGGTGGATACCGGTTCGCCGCCAACGCGCCGGAGCCGGTTAGTTGCCTATCCCGGACGGGGCGTATAAGAGTTCGCCCTGATGGGGCCACGTGGCGGAGTGGTTACGCAACGGTCTGCAAAACCGTGTACTCCGGTTCAATTCCGGACGTGGCCTCCAATTCATCCCATTGATTTTAAAGTGTTATTTCATTCTCCATATTTTACCTCCACAAGGCGCGGCTGGCGAATTATGACCTGCCGGCTTTGCTCTGGCTTTCGTATGGTCGATCTTAGGGCTGGTATCCACCATCGCGGCGGCATCTTCCCGCATGCTGAGTAGGCGTGGCCGTAGAGGTCGAGTGTTGTTCCAGCCGTGCCAACCGATAGACGCGTCGATGGCGGTTGCGCTTCCAGGCGCGGCCTTGTTCGGCCTTGCTTTATCCCCGTCACTACTTGTCGACGACAGCGGCCTCATTTTTCGCCTCCTCGAGGGGCAGAGACGCGTCCGGAGCGGGCATGGCGGTGGTGGGACGGGACAGTGAACAGCGTTGTAATATTGCTTTTCGTCTTGGGGTGTATCGCGGTTGGTTTCGCGATCTATCGGGCGCGACGGGCCGGCAATACAACGAACGAGCCGGTCGTTATCTCAAGGGAGTCCGGCGGTCTTACCGAAACGGTCCGCCGGCTCTATTCGATCGAGACGGCGCCGGTCGACCACCGCATGTCTCAGCTCCAGCGGGACTATGTCCGGAGCAACCTCGATGAATTCGTCTCGCTCCACCGCGAGGAGATGGACAGACTGGTCGACGATGCGCTCGCGCGGTTCCGGGCAAAGAAGGAGTCGGCGGGCGAAGCGCTGAGCGAGGAGGAACTGGCCCAGGCGGAAAAGTCGGTCCGCGTCATCATGGCCAATCGGTTTGCGAAAGCCTGGTGCGAGCTTCGAGGCGTCGCGTAAGGGCCGCTATTCGGGCGGCCCGCAAGCTATGGATCTCCCGGCGGGGCCGCTGCTCGTGCAGGCATTCCGGGACACGCCGGTGGCTGCGGTCGTCGAGTTTGTTCAGCACCTCGAGATAGGCAGCCAGAAGGGCGTGGCGCCGCCGAAGCGCCCGGACCTTTGTTTTTTCGAAATCGTCAGGTCTGATCCCCATGGAGCCCAGATTAGACCATTATGGTTGACAAGTAGTTGCGAACGCCGCCGCGAGGCCCCCCTGCAGCTTTGGCTGCGCTCGCCGACCGGCGATCGAGCAGGTCTTTATTTGACGGGTTCGGGGTGTGAACCGGTTTCCGCCGGCGCCATCAAGTTCGGGGCAGGGATCGCTCGAAAAGGCTATGATCTCGCCGGGCGGGGGGACGACCGAAGTAAGCGCACTGAGATCAACGGCCGGCATGTACGGAGGGATGTTCCAAAATGGCTAAGAAGGGAATCACAGGCCACGACGAATGGGTTTTCACCGAGGCCCTGGCAACGGCGCTGATCGCGCTGGAGCAGCTTCCGGCAAAGCAGCAGCCGCGCACGCACATGGACGATATCGGCAAGCTTTTGGCCGCGCGTTGCCAGCCGGGGACTGTCACGCTGCATCTGGCCCAGGCCAAGTGCCGGCTGTTTCCCGATCTGGATCCGCTGACCATCTATGGAGAATACGGCCTTGACGATGGACAAGGCTGACGATCGACAAGGCCTGAAGGTGGATTTCCGCTTGCGCGGCAGGCGAGGCGGGATTTTCCGCCACGAATCTCGGCTAAGACCGATTCGGCCAATCCTGAAGGCTCAAGCTCACGGTTTGGTTGGGCTCGGCGCGAGTTGTCCGGCAACGTCGCGCGCCGGGCCGCTATGATCAGGCCGGCAATGACACAAGAGGCCGGGCCATGCGGTTTTCGTTGGCGGCTTCCGGCGGCTGATTCTTCTCCTTCGCGGGCGCGATGGCCATTCGCACGGCATCCAGCAAGAGGTCGTATTCGAGTTCTCTCGCCGCGCCTGTGCGGCTTCGAGAGCGGCGGGCGCTTCGACAATCAGATGTACGCATCGTCATATTCCCCAAAACTACCAATGCGTCATTTCGGGTCATGAATGAGTCTTTTTGATCGCTGCGAAGGGACGAGAAACTGAGTCTTTCTCGACGAAGTCGTGGCTTCGGCGCAGGGCACCGGGGCTCATCGGGGCTTGAACGCAGCACGCCCGGGTATCCGAATCGTTGAAGCAGGGGAGCTGTTCAGCCGGCCCTTCCAGGCGGGTTGAGGAGGCCCGACGGAATCCATGTGACGTGGAAGGTCAGCGCCGGGTCGAGGGGGCGCGCGCGCTCGCGCCGAACAAGGTTCGCGTAGGCGGCGAGCAGGCTTGCGCCGATATCAGCAGGCGGCGTTCCAGCCGTCGGGAAACTGGATCAGGGGCCAGGCCAACTGGTTATCGTTGGCAGCCTTCGGCAGCGGATTGAAAGTCGAGCGGTAGGCCACAAAGTCCTCCTCCGGCACCGGAGCAATGGCCGTTCGCACGGTATCCAGCAAACGGTCGAATTCTGCTTCGCTCATCGTGCGCTCCCGGGGATTCGAGAGCGCACGATCTCAAAACACTTTTGTTTTCAGGTTGAAGTGATCGATCAAATTGTAATCGATCCGCCGATCGCGCTGTCTTGGTTACCGAGGTATTTATCCCGCGCGAAACATAAGGCAGCCGGTCGCGACCAAATGTGGGCGAAATCACACTTGGTTAAAATCTTTAACGCATTTCACAGGCGATGGCGGCGCCACCGGAAGTTTAGCACAACTACGCGCGTTGTTTCCGGGACGCCGCACGCTTGCGGTGCTTCGGCGCCGCTTGTTCGGCTTTGCCAAGCAGCTCGAACAGCCAGCACAGGCCGAGATCCATCATCGCGGCCTGCGGCGCCACCGCGCGCAGCCGGAAACGGGTCACCGGCAGCGGCGCTTCCACGGCGACGACGCCGAAGCGTGGCGCGTGCATGGCGACGAACCGTCGCGGCAAAGCCGAAATCAGGTCGGTCTCGGCGATGACGGCCAGCGCGAACATGAAATTGGGAACCGTCAGCGCAATCCGCCGCGAACCGCCCTGGCGCGCCAATACCTCGTCGACAAAGCCCTGGGCATTGCCGGTGTGCGAGACCACCAGATGCTGCATCTCGCAATATCGCTCGAGCGTCGGGCGATCCGCGAACGGATGTCCGGCATGCATCGCGATGACGAAATCCTCCTCGTAAAGAACGCGCGCGTGAAAGCGCGCCGGGATCTCGTCGGAGGGAATGATGGCGACGTCCATCGCACGCGCTTCCAGTTCGGTGAAGGCGGAGCGCCAGGCGCGCTCGGGCGAGCTCTCTCCCTGGGTCGGGAGCAACTGACGCACGCTGATGTCGATGCCGGGCGCGGTCCGTCGCAGTTCGGCGAGCAGCGGCGGCAGGAACACCGCCGACATGCCATCGGGCGCCCCGATGATGAAGCGGCGCCGGGAGCTCGTCGGATTGAACGGTTCGGCGGTGGCGATGACGCTGCGCACGCGCGCCAGGATTTCCGCGATCGGCGCCGCCATCTCGGCCGCGCGCGCCGTCGGCACCACGCCCTTCGGCGTCCGCACGAACAGGGGATCGTTGAGCAGCCGGCGCAACCGGCCGAGCCCATGGCTGACGGCGGACGCGGTCAGGTTCAGCCGGTCGGCTGAGCGACCGACATGGCGCTCCTCCAGCACGGTATCGAACAGTACCAGCAGGTTGAGGTCGGCCCGGGAGAGGTCAATTTCATTCAGCATATCCTTGAAATCATATCACTGGAATCAGCGTCGCCCAACTGCGATCTCCAGCACCGAAGCGAGCGGGAAGAGGGCCTTCTCGCCACAGTTTTCCGGAGCTTTTGCCATGTCATCTGTGCACGCTTCGAACCCGATCGACGGCGCCGGCGGCGCACTGGACGGAGAAGTCGCCGAGCTCTTCCGGCGCACGGCGGAAGCCAACGCGGGCGTGGATGCGTGGCGATATCCGCCGCTACGCAGCGCTGATCACGCATGCCGACGACTACACGCTGATGGCTCCGTTCGGCGGCGCGCCGACGCGCGGCTTCGATCGTTCGCCCGAACGCTTGGCTGAACTGGCGCGGTACTTCAGGGCCGGCACGAGCGTGGTGGAACTGGTTCAATGCTGCGCCACCGATGGCCTGGTGGTTCTGGTGACAATCGAACGGCAGCGCGGCGGGGTCGGCGGTCTGCCCGAACAGGACTGGTCGCTGCGCGTCACGCAGGTCTATCGCCGCGACGGATCGGAGTGGCGGCTGGTGCATCGCCATGCCGATCCGCTGGTCCGGGCCATCAGTCTGCAACAGGCCGCCGCGATCGCGCGGGGCGGAGCAGGGTACCGATGATCAAGGAAATCGGCTCCCCCGGGGGCGGAGCCGCCAATAACGGCGCGAAAAATTTGGTTTCCTCTCGGCCGTACGAGGAGGCGGAATTTTTACAGCGGTCCGGCCGTGCAGAAATACCTTCTTGTGATCGGCGCAGGTCTTCCGACGCGGAAGACCCAAAACCAGCTTGTTGTGGTTGGCGGAATGTTTCCCCCGAATTTCCAGCCTTGGAGAGCAAAATGGGCGAAGTAGTACAATTCATCCCGAAGCGTGACCTCGAACGAGCCCGGCTTATTCAGGAGGCCCGCGCGATCTACGAGCGCATATTCCCCACGCAGGCGGACCACAAGGAATGAGCGACGGGGCCGTAGCAGATTTCCGCGCCGAATAGTCCGTTGGCGCGCTTCGCTGGTACCCGTGCGCGCTGGTCTCTTCGGGGCTCTGGCTATGGCGCTTCAACGCTGGCGACGTCACTAACCACCTTGATCCTTCAATTGTTTGGAAGCATTTGCTTCGCCATAGAGAATGCCGACCGCGATGCCGAAGACAGTTTGCGCCATGGTCAGCAACTTGTCCTGGCCTGCATCCCATTTGTAAGCATGCGCAGCGTACGCTACGGCGAAGAGAACGATGACGAAAACGAACGCGCCAATAAGCCTTGTAGGGCTCACTTTGTATTCGCGCTTGCTCGGTGGACGATCGTCCTGGCTCCGATCGGCAACGTGGAAAAGCATCGGTCCTCTCCCAAGGTTATTTTGCGGATATGAGCCCCGAGACATTGCGGGCGCTCGGTTGGCTCCGAATCATGCACGCAACCTTCGATAGCAGCCAGCAAGGGCTATTTTATGATGGAATACTCAGATGCACCGCGCTCGACCGCGATTGATTCTAGCGGTCAACCTCTGCCGGGCCGTAGTAATCCGGGGGCGGCGCGTTCCGATTGACACGACGAAGGCCCACAAAGCACGCTCAGGATGTAACCGAGAGATTCGCAAAACGGGGAGCCGATGAGCGCGATCCAAGCTGTGTTCCTTGGTATCACCCTTGCATTGACGCCAATGGTTGTTGTGCTCGCGTTTCTTCTTTGGCGAGAAGCCGCGGGCATTCGTGCCGATGAAGAAGCCCGTTCGCGCGACATCTATTCTTCACAGTTTTCGCCGCCCCAGGATATCAAGCGCTTCATATAGCTGCATTTACGGCTACGAGCGTGCTCAGGGTTGCTTCGCCTCTTGAGCAAATATCCTGGTTGCTCCCGATGCCGTGCAGCGTTCGGCTAAAGTCAAGATAAGCGCGCCGCCAGGACACCGCGCGAGGCCGTGTGACTCACATCACGGCGAGTGGTCGATCCTGCTCCTAGTTTTGCCACGTAAGACGATGCGATCGTCGCTTCGTGTGCATCAGGAGACAGACATGCATACCAGGGAACGCGAATTCGACCTGCCTTCGGATGAAATCAACCTGCTTTCAAACGACGAACTCCACGCTGCGTCCGGCGGGACGAAATGGATCGATATTCACATGCCCTACGGCGACTTCAACAAGTGGCCTGGTGGCGATCCGTCGCCGACCAGAACTCTGCTAGGCAAGCCGATCGCGCCGAAGCCGTACGGCGCGCCCTAGAGACGGTCCCGGATCGCCGCCAATATACCCGTGGTGGTGTCGATGACCTGAAGCGCTTGCTGGGTCTTACCCGCCGCCACGGGGAAGTGAGCGCACCGGTCGGATAGTTGGACCAGCCGTTTCCGTTCGCTGGTCAGGATCGCGCTACTCTTGTCAGCCGCGAACTTGACGAGATCGCGCATCGGGTTCTTCTCGCCAAAGCCGCTGATGTCTTTATCCATTGCAATCAGATATTCATAGCTTGCGAGCTCGTCGGAGATTTGAAGGAGCTCCTGAATGGTCGAGTTGATACAATTGACGTCGCCGGCGGCCACATCGGAACGCCTTGCAGTCTGGGTAAGATCGATCATCAAGTTCGCAAACAGTGGCTTTAGGCTGTCTACCTTCTGCAAGTCGCTTTCAGCGAGGACACCACCATTCGAGGCGGTCGGCAGCAGCAGGGCTGCCACCAAGCCGGCCTTCAGCAGGCTTTGTTGCGCCAGCGCGAACATGGAACGCCTGGTCTTGGTGGACACCTCGTACATCGAATGGAGGACCCTTCGTTTCCATCAAACGGTGGATGTATTCTTGGGCTACCGGTTTTGTACAATATGCTTTACTAACCGTCGACTTCGAAACATGCCGTTCTCCGAAGCAGGCCCGGACAATGGGAGAATATAGAGGGTGACGGGCTCGTCGCAACGGACATTTCGTGCAGCGGCATTGGATCGCGCCGCATCGCCCGAGCAATTCGATCACCTGGTCGTCATCACCAAGCCGTCCGACTGGATTTTGACGGCCGTCATTTGCCTTGCGCTCACGGCTGCCCTCATCTGGGGCGTCGTGGGACGGATCCCTACGCGCGTTACCGGCGACGGGATCCTGATCAGCAACGGCGACAGGGTCGTCGACGCGGTATCCGCAGCCACAGGACGGCTCGCTTTGGTGTTCGTCACGGTCGGAGATCACGTCGCCAAGGGGCAGCCGATCGCGCAGATCGTCCAGACCGACATCGAACAAAAGCACAGCGAGGCGGTCGCCGTTCTTCACGAGCGCGAGCGAGAGTATGCGGTTCTGGCGACGAGGGTCGAACGCGAGCTTGCCGTGAAGAGTCAGAATTATGCAAAGCTGGAAGACGCGCTGAACCAGGTCATCAAGGCAACGACGCAACGCATTGAATATCTGACGGTCGACGTCAGGAATCTCGAGGATTTACTTGCGAAGGGATACACGACTCGGCGCACTTTTGATGACAGGCGCACGGAGCTCACCTCTGCGCAACAGCGAAAAGACGATTCGTATAACCAGATCCTGAGGCTGAGGGCGGAAAAGGCCGACCTGGAGACCCAGCGGGATCGCGAACAGCGTCAATCTGAATTTTCGCTCAACGAAGCCCGCCGGCAGGAGAAGGCGACGGCGGAGTTGCTCAGTCAGAATACCCAGGTCATCAGCCCCATTGAGGGCCGGGTGCTGGAAGTGAAGATTTCAGCCGGCTCGGTGCTTGCCGTTGGTACGCCGGTCGTCGGCATCGAGAGCGAAGGCGATAAGCTCGAGGCCGTGATCTTTATCCCCGCCGAACAGGGCAAGAGGATCAAGCCGGGAATGCAGGTGCATCTCGAGCCCAGCACGGTCAAGCGTGAAGAATTCGGCATGATGCTGGGCAATGTCGAAACCGTCTCCGATTTCCCGATGACCCCGCAGGGCATCTCGGCTGTGCTGCACAATGAGACTTTGGTGTCGCGCTTCACCCATGACGGCGCGCCTTACGCAGCCAAGGTCATCCTCGAACAGGATGCGTCGACCTCGACAGGCTATCGCTGGGCGGTCGGCAACGGGCCGGGCGTGCATCTCACGAGCGGAACCCTGGCTCGCGCGGAGATCACGACCCGCCATCAGCGACCGCTCGATCTGATCATACCGCTTATCAGACACCTCACGGGGATTGATGGCTAGTCGTTCGGGCGCAGAAGGGAGCCGCAGCGCTGGCTGGCGTCGTCCGTTCTGGGCGCGACGGGTCAAGCGTACTCCCGTCATCTTTCAGATGGAGGCGGTCGAATGCGGCGCCGCTTCGCTGGCGATCGTGCTAGCGCATTACGGCGCGTGGATCCCGCTGGAGGAGCTTCGCATCGCCTGCGGCGTTTCGCGCGACGGCAGCAAGGCCAGCAATGTCGTCAAGGCCGCGCAGCGCTACGGGCTTGCGTCCAAGGGCTATAGCGTCGAGCCGTCGGCGCTGCAAAAGATGCCGATGCCTTGCATCCTGCACTGGAATTTCAATCATTTTGTGGTGCTGGAGGCGATCGACGGCAAGGGCGCCCATATCAACGATCCGGCTACCGGCCGCCGCAGGGTCGGCATCGACGAGGTCGACAAGGCGTTCACCGGCGTCGTCCTCGCTTTCGAACCAGGCGAAGCTTTCAGGAAGCGGGGCAGCAAGCCGCAAGGCACACGTCTGCTGCTGCGCGAGCTGCGCAATTCGAAGGCCGCCGTGGCGCTGCTGATCCTTGTCAGCGTCGCGCTGGTGGTGCCCAATGTCGTGGCCGCGGGCTTCTCCAAGATCTTTGTCGATGACATCCTGATCCGCCACACGCGCAGTTGGCTCGTGCCGCTTCTCATCGGCATGGCGCTGACCGCGGCCTTGCGGGCCGCATTGACGATTGTACGTCAGTCGCTGCTGACGAGGCTGCAGACCAAGCTCGCGGTCGTCACGACCAGCCGGTTTCTCTGGCGGGTGCTGGTGCTGCCGCTCGAGTTCTTCACGCAACGTCATGCGGGCGACATCGCGAACCGCGTAGCGGCCAACGAGCTGATTGCCGGCCTGCTTTCGGGCGGCGTCGCATCGAATGCGCTGAGCCTGATGTCGGTATTGCTGTTTGCCGGTGCCATGGCCGTCTACGACGTCCCGCTCGCCGTGCTCTGCGTGATCATCTCCTTGCTCAATGTCGTGCTGCTGCGCGTCGTGGCCCGGCGGCGCCAGGAACTCAGCTACCGTCTGTCGCTCGAGCAAGGCAAGTTGCTGAGCGTGACCGTGGGTGTTGTGAGAACGATCGAGACCGTCAAGGCAAGCGGGCTGGAAGACGATGCATTCGGCCAGTGGTCCGGCCTTCAGGCCAAGACTCTAAACGCGGAACAGCAACTTGGCGCATCCTCCGTCGTTCTCGAGATGATTCCGACGTTGCTGTCGGGCCTGACGATCGCGGCGATCCTGGGCCTCGGAGGCTGGCGCGTCGTCCAGGGGTCGCTCACGCTCGGCAGTCTGGTGGCGTTTCAATCGCTGGCAGCGAGTTTCTCGGAGCCGTTCGCCAATCTCGTGAACTATTTTGCCAGCCTGCAGACCATCAAGGGGGCTCTCGAGCGGCTCGAGGATGTCTACAAATATCCGCTCGAGTCCCGGATGGGCGCCGATGCGGCGGCGGCCGAAATGCCTCCGAAGCTTGCCGGCAGGATCGAGTTGCGGCAGGTCAATTTCGGCTATTCGGCGCTGGAGCCGCCGCTATTGGCGGATCTCTCCCTTGCGATTTCGCCGGGCTCGCGGGTAGCGCTGGTCGGCGCCTCCGGAAGCGGGAAGTCGACGCTCGGCAGGTTGATCTGCGGTCTCTACAGGCCCTGGTCCGGTGAAATCCTGCTGGATGGACGGAGGCTGGCGGACATTCCTCCGCAGGTCTTCGCAAACTCCGTCTCCTATGTCGATCAGGACATCTTTCTCTTCGAAGGAAGCGCACGGGACAATCTGACGCTCTGGGATTCCACGATCGTGGAGAGAGAGCTGATTGCGGCAACCAACGATGCGCTTGTCCATCAGGACCTCGCGACGAGACCGGGCAACTATGATTGCCATGTGAACGAGGGCGGCACCAACTTCAGCGGAGGACAGCGGCAGCGCATCGAGATCGCGCGCGCGCTGGTCGGCAATCCCTCGGTCCTCGTTCTGGACGAGGCGACGGCCGCGCTCGATCCGATCACCGAAAAGGCGATCGACGACAATCTGCGGCGGCGGGGATGCACCTGTATCATCATCGCGCATCGCCTGAGCACGATTCGCGATTGCGATGAAATCATCATGCTGGAGCGCGGCCGGATCATCGAGCGGGGGACGCACGAGGAGCTGCTGGCCCGCCAAGGCCCTTACGCGAAGCTCGTGATGACCGAATGAGCGACGGTCTGACCAGCGACGCGCCCCCGAACGACACGGCCTCGGGTGGTCCGTCCGAGCGGATGTCGCTCGACCCGCGTCATCCCAGATTGCTCGATGATCGCGAACAGGTGCTGGCGGTCAAGGCGGGGCATGTCGACATCTTTGCCGTCGAGGGCGACATGCGCCGCCGTCATCTATTCCGGGTCGAAGCGGGTGAAATCATTCTGGATCTGCACACGGCCTGTGCGAACAGCGGTGCCCGGCTTCAGATCGTTGCCGTTGGAGGGCCGGGCGCGGAACTGGTCGGTCTGCCGCGCGGCAGCGTTGCATCGGCGGAGCTTCTGGCGCGCTGGATCACCCATCTGGCCCGGCTGGTGATCCCGCCGGGACTGGCCGGCACGATGCCTGAACTGACAGCCGGCGAGACCAACGAGGTGCAGGCGGGGCATCGGTGTCGCGGTCCGATGCGCAATATTGCCTGGACGCGTGTCGCGGCGGGCACGGCCAAGCTCCTGGGGCTGGACCCGGCCTTCGCTCCGGGCGATCAGCCGATCCCGCTTGTCGCGGGGCTCTGGCTCGAGGCGGGAGAAGCCGGGTGCAAGGTGCTCGCGGATGCGGGTGCGCCCGAGGCAGCCGTTGTCCGGTCGGCCATCGACAAGCTCCATCTCGCGATCGTCTCGATCATCGCGACGGGTCTTGCGCAGGCGGCCGCCTGGGACCGGCAGCGCCTTTCGCAACGGACCGAGCTGACGCAATCGCAGACGCTCGATTCGCTCGAGCGCCTCGCCGAGACCGTGGTCGGGAAATCCGTGCTGGCGGAAGGGGAATTGCACCACGCCGATCCGCTGCTCTCCTGCTGCCGCATCGTCGGGGCCACGCTCGGAATTTCCATCGCCGCGTCAAATCGATCGGCCTCGGGGCATGCCTTCCGCGATATCCTTGAAATAGCCCGCGCGGCGCGGCTGCGGGTTCGCCGCGTTCGGCTACGGGACCAGTGGTGGAAACTCGATGTCGGACCGCTCGTGGCCTTTCGCGGACAGGAACGCGATCCGGTGGCACTCGTCCGTGATCGGCGAGGCCGCTACGCCATGATCGATCCGCGGCGGGGAGCACGACTGCCGGTCACGCGTTCGCTTGCGGCAGAGCTGGCGCCGGAAGCGGCCGCGTTCTATCCGGCGTTGCCGTCGCGGCCGCTTCGCTATCTGAATCTGCTTACGGTTTCGATGGTAGGTCTCAGCGGCAGCCTGGTCCGCACCGCATTCCTGGTGCTTGCGATCGGCCTGTTGTCGCTGATCCCGCCGCTGATCACTAATTTCCTCGTCAACTCCGTCATACCCCGGACCGAGATCGATCAGCTGATCGTTTGCGCAGCTGCGCTCGTCGTGACGGCGGTCTCGATCGCGAGCCTCCAGGTCGTGCAGGGAGTGGTGATGTTGAGGCTCGAGGGCCTCATCGACTTCAAGCTGCAGGCGGCGCTGATCGATCGGTTACTCAGATTGCCTGCAGGCTTGTTCCGCAACTACACCACGGGCGACCTGGTCGATCGTTCCATGGGCATCGACGCGGTCCGAAGGATTCTCACAGGACGTACGCTGCGCGGCTTCATGGCGTCGCTGTTTTGCATCTTCAGCGTCGGCCTGATGCTCTATTACGACCTCAGGCTCGGCGCGATCGCCTTGTTGCTGACGCTGGTGAGAGCGGCCGTAATCGTCGGCACGAGCGCGCTTCGCATCTACTACGAGAACCGGCATTTCAACCTGCAGGGAAAGATCGGCGGTCTGGTGCTGCAGTTGATCGCCGGCGTCGGCAAGCTTCGCGTGGCCAACGCGACCGGCCGCGCACTGGCGCTGTGGTCCAGGCAATTCGCGGTCCAGAAGGGCTATTTCGTCGCTTCCCAGCGGGTGTCCAATGCGCTCGGCGTCTTCGAGACTACCTACCCCACGCTGGCGACCCTGATTGTCTATGCCGTTGCCGCCTACACGGATAGCCGCCTGCTGCTCGATCTCGGCGCCTTTCTCGGCTTCAACACGGCGTTCGGCCAGACCATGGGCTCGATCGGGGCCTGGGCATCGAGCGTCAGCGAATCCCTGGTCGCCATTCCGCACCTGACCCGGCTGAAGCCTCTGTTGTCGGCGACGGCCGAGATATCGGACGACCTGCGGCCGCCAGGAGAATTGTCGGGAGAAGTCGAGCTTTCCGGGGTGACCTTCCGCTATGCCCAGGGCGGCGCGCCGGTGCTCGACGACGTCACCTTGAAGATCTCGCCGGGCGAGTATGTGGCCATCGTCGGACCCTCGGGCAGCGGCAAGTCATCGCTATTGCGATTGATGCTCGGCTTCGAGCTGCCGAAGTCGGGCGCCGTATTTTACGACGGCAAGGCGCTCAACACGCTCGACACCAGCGCGGTGCGCCGCCAACTCGGCGTCGTGCTGCAGGACACGAAATTGGCGACGGGAAGCCTGTACGAAAACATTTGCGGCGGCATCGAAATGCCGATCGAGACCGCCTGGGAGGCGGCGCAACTCGCCGCGCTCGATGCCGACATCCAGCAGATGCCGATGGGCATGCACACGATGGTGTCCGAAGGCGTCAACACGCTGTCCGGCGGACAGCGTCAGCGCATCATGATCGCCCGGGCCATCGCCCGCATGCCGCGCATCCTTCTGTTCGACGAGGCGACAAGCGCGCTCGACAACCAGACCCAGGCGACCGTTTCCACCTCCCTCGATCGGCTCGCGATTACGCGTGTGGTGATCGCGCATCGGCTGAGCACGATCCGCAATGCGGATCGGATCGTCATGCTGATAGCGGGCAAGATCGTGCAAATGGGAACCTACGAAGAACTTGTCGCCCAGTCAGGCCCGTTTGCGGAGTTCGCGCGGCGGCAGTTGCTTCAGCCGGGGCAGTAGATATCGCGCCATGACGCGATGGCGGGTCGCGCCGGCGCCGCGCGGGGTGACATATCTCACAGAGGCGATGAACGCTCATTCGGCGACCGGGGAATATTCTGAAATCAGCCATTTTGCGTGATTGGACTCACGGTACGCGGTCTCGCCTTTGTTTAGGTGTGACGCAGTCTCGGCGAACCGAGACTTTCAAGCACAGGAGATCAGCCATGAGCGAACATCTTAATCAGTTGACCGACGCGAATGCACGTGTGCTTCGCGACCAGGATCTCGACACGGTAGTTGGGGGTACGGAGGGATATCCGGGACTTCCTCTCGGCACCAGCCTCAACACCTCGATTTGGTCCAGGCCTTTCGATTTCCATTGGGTGCTGGTCGGCGCGACGGGCCATCTTCCCCGCTGATCATCGCAAGATGCCGGAGCCGGCACACGACGAGTGCCGGCTCTGACTGCATTGATCCGCTGTTACAGGAGCGGTCCGCCAGTCGGCTTGGCAAGAGGCTCGCCGGTCGGAACCCTCAACGCCGGCAGGAACTCGTCGCAATATTTCGGAGCCGTCACTTGCGAGTGCAGGCTCCGGTATGTTTGCCAGGCTACTTCGCACGCCCGTTGTATACCGGCGGATGTTTCTCCACATAATTCACGATCGCTTTGACGACCGGCGCTACGTAGTGCACGACCACCGATGCTTCGTGCTCGATCCAGTGCACGGCGCTGCTGAACCAGCCGCCCGCTTCGAAAAACTCCCGGACCGCGAGATCCGGGAGTTTCGACATGGAGATACGGTCCAGTCGACCTTCAGAAGAGTTTGAAGGGGACAGCCAAGCCCACCGAGCCGCCCGCCCATATCGGCGACGGCGCCGGCGGAGGAAAATGCGGCGGCAAATGCGGCTCCGGCAGGGGAAAGCCCCGGCCTGCCGCGATCGTGTCGAGAGCTCCAATCGAAAGCTCGTGATTACGTTTGTCATTCGTAGAAACTGCCATCGTCAATTCTCCTCGTTGGCTGAGACAACTCATCGCCACATTTCAGAATCGGCATTGCGAATACCGACTCCGACATGTTTGCTCGACTATTTCGCCCTGCCGTCCGTGCGCGGCATCGGCAAATGATGCGCGACCCACGTCGCGACCACCGCTGCGTCGTGTACGATCGTCGAGGCTTCGTGCTTGACCCATTTCCAGGCGTCGCCCAACCATGAGCCCGCAGCAATTGCTTCGAGTTCCTCGATGGAAAGCTCGTGATTCGAAAAGTCGTCGTTCGTAGGAAGTGCCATCCTGTTTCTCCTGTTGATGGTACGAGATCATCCCGCAACCGCAGGCAGGATGTCGCGCGCATCCACAGGTAACCGTGACTGGCGTCACGCGGTCGTGACAAGCAGTGCTTCTGTCGCTGGAGTCTTGATGACGCGCAGCATCGTCGGTGAGCAGGGGCGCAGCGTGCGCCTGCGGCCCAAGAGATGAGTTCGCCAGATGACTCGCGCCGTAATGCGAAAACTCCCGGACCGCGAGGTCCGGGAGTTTCGCCGTGGAAAGCAGTTCACTCAGTCGCGCTTTGGACAGGCAGTCTTCACGCCAGCGCCAGGGTGGCGATCGCCCCAACGGCCACGAAACCTCCCCCCAACACTCGCCACCGCCTTGTTGGTGAAGAATGACTGCAAGCCTGCGCTTAGTTCATTTGCTTTGAGCTGCTGCCGGTGATCGCCCCTGCGACAACCCACCCAATGGCAACGGTGAACGCCACAGCAGCCGACACCTTCGCGTTGGTGAAGAACGAAATCACACCGGTCTCGATCCCGTGCACGGCGCTGTGAACCCAGCTTGGCCAGCCTGCAGCAATCGCATCGAGTTCTTCAGCGGAGAGCTCGCAATTCGCAAAATCGTCGTTCGTAGGAAGTGTCATCCTCGTTTCTCCTCGTTTGACGGCACGGATCATTCCGCACCGCGGGCAACATGTGGCGCTCATCCAGTGGTTGCTGTGACTGTCGTCACGGGGTCGCGTTAAGCAGTGCTTCTGTCGCTGGAGTCTTGATGGTCGCGCAGTATCATTGACGGAGCATGGGCTCCGGGTGTCCGGCGCCAGGAGAAATCAATTTGCCTGATGGTGGGCCGTACATGCAAAAAGCTCCCGGACTGCGAGGTCTGAGAGTTTCGCCAGTCGGCAAGCAGGAGGCCAGTCGCGGCAAGCTATGCCTTTGGCGCTCAAGTCCGCGCAATCTTTGCCTGAGCAGCACGGCCTTTCTTCATCGGTGCGAATCCCTTCGCCGCAAAACAAAACTCCCGGACCGGAAGGTCCAGGAGCTGTGCGATCTATGCGGTTCGATCTCGCTTCACTGACGGTTCATGACGTTGCCGACCGCGTTGGCTCCTGCGCCGACCATGACGAAAACGCCGAGAGCAATTGCAGCCGTGCCAGCAACATATGCCGAACCAACCACAACGTATCCCGCACCCTTGAGAACGTCTTGGCCAATGTGTTTCAGGGTGGACCAGAAGCCTCCGGCAGCAATCGCCTCGAGCTCTTCAATGGAAAGCTCGCAGTTCGCAAAGTCGTCGTTCGTAGGAAGTGCCATCTTGTTTCTCCTGTGTTGATGGTGCGAGATCGTCCCGCATCCCCGAGCAAGATGTCGCGTGCATCCGCCGGTTGCCGTGACTGGCGTCACGCGGTCGTGACAAGCAGTGCTTTTGTCGCTGGAGTCTCGATGACGCGCAGCATCATCGGTGCGCAGGGGCTCGGCGTGTGCCTGCGGCGCAGGAGATCAGCGCGCCCGATGACTCGCGCCGTAAATGCGAAAAACTCCCGGACCGCGAGGTCCGGGAGTTTCGCCGTGGAAAGCAGTCCACTCGGTCGCGATTTCGACAGGCAGTCTTCACGCCAGCGCCAGGGTGGCGATCGCCCCAACGGCCACGAGGCCCCCCTCAACACTCGCCACCGCCTTGTTGGTGAAGAATGACTTCAAAACTGCTGTTGCTTCGTGCTCGATCCCCCGCCGCCCCCTGCGACAAACGCCCCAACGAGAACGATGCCCGCCGCAATACCCGCCACCACCGGGTTGGTAAAGAACGACTTCAGGCCGTGCTCGATCGAGTGCACGATGCTGCCCAGGCCCCAGCCTGCCGCAACCGCATCGAGTTCTTCAGCGGAAAGCTCGCAGTTCGCAAAATCGTCGTTCGAAGGAAGTGCCATCTTGTTTCTCCTGTTTTGATGCTGCGGGATCATCCCCGCAACCGCGGACAAGATGCCGTACGCATCCACTGGTTACCGTGACTGACGTCACGTGGTCGCGACAAGCAGTGCTTCTGTCGCGAGAGTCCTTGAGGATTGCGCTCCATGATCCGAGGAGCAGGGGCTCGGTCGCGATAGGCCATGTCTTTGTCGCTCGAGTGCGCATCACAATCTTCGGCTGGGCAGCACGACTTTTTCATCGAAGCGAACTCCTACCGCCCGAAAGCAAAACTCCCGGACCGAAGGTCCAGGAGTCGTGTCGTGTATCAGCAGTACGCACCGCGTTCAGTGAAAGCCGCGCAAGCCCGGCGAGTTCGGGACGCCGCCCGGATAGTAGCGCGGGGGCGGCGTGTGCGGCGGCTGGTGCGGGTGGCACCCGGCGGCTCCGCCCATGGGCGGATTGGGGCCGTGGGTAAGGACAAGGCCTGCAGAAACCGCATCGAGCTCGCTCGTGGCAAGCTCGCGCTTCCCAAAGTCGTCGTTTGTAAGAAGTGTCATCCTCATTTCTCCTGTTGATGGTGCGGGATCGTCCCGCGACCGCAGGCAAAATGTTGCTTGCATCCATCGGTTGCCGTGACGACTGTCACGGGGTCGCGATAGGCCGAGATTTTGTCGCCGGAGTCTTGAATGATCGCGCGGCATCGGCATGCGCACTGTGAAGCGAGGTCTGTGCGGAAGCGAGCGGCGTTGCGATTTGTCGAAGACCGCCTTCCGCCGCACTCAATTCGCTTGATCGATCCGCTGCCAAAAAAAACTCCTGGGTCGGGAGACCCAGGAGCTCCATCTTGCATGTAGTACGCCTGTCCTCAAAAGAGGCGCAAGCCCGGCGAGTGCTCCGAACCGCCCATCCAGTAGCGCGGGGGAGGCGGCGGCAGAGGCTGCACGCGCAAGGTGCCGTTGATCGAGTTGGGGGCACCGCTCATCAAAGGGCTGCCAGCGGCAATCGCCTCGAGTTCGTCGGCGGAAAGCTCGTGCTTGGCAAAGTCGTCATCGGTAAGACGTGTCATTCTCATTTCTCCTCGTTTGCTAAGACAATTCATCGCTACACGTCGGAGACGGCATTCCGAGTGCCGGCTCCAACATGTGTTTGCTCGGCCATTACAGCCATTGGCCGGGCGGCCTGGGGGTAAATATTGGCTTCAGAACCTTCTCGATAGCCACCAAGCCTGGGCCCTCGACCCAGTGCACGGCCGCACTTACTTCGTGCTTGATCCAGCCCCACAGGCCACCTGCCGCAATCGTTTCGAGTTCTTCAATGGAAAGCTCGCGATTCGCGAAGTCGTCGTTCGTCGGAAGTGTCATCCTCAGTTCTCCTTGTTTGATGGTGCGGTTCATCCCACAACGGTAAGCAGGATGTCGCCGGGATGGAAAAACTCCTGGGCCCGAAGGCCCGGGAGTCACGTTTTGGACAGGCAGTTCGCCCGGTCTTCAAAAGATTTCGTGAAGGGCCCAATTGGCGATGGCGCCCCCCACAGTAGCCAGCGTGGACTTTCCGCTCGGGCTCTCGGCCCAGTGCACGACCGCCGCTGCTTCGTGCTTGACGAACTTCCAGGCGTCGCCGAAGAAGCCGCCCGCAGCAATCGCTTCGAGTTCTTCAATCGAAAGCTCGCAGTTCGCAAAGTCAGCGTTCATAGCAAGTGTCATCCTCGTTTCTCCTGTTGATGGTGCGGGACCATCCCGCGACCGCGGGCAAGATGTCGCGGGCACCCTGTGGTTGCTGTGACGACGGTCACCCCGTCGTGATAAGCAGTATTTTTGTCGCGGGAGTCCTTGATGATCGCGCAGGTTCATCCGTGGAGCAGGGCTCGACTTCCTGCGCGGCGCTCGCGCGAGATACGCTTCGAAGCGGTGGCACCAAAACGGAAGCCGCTCGCCGCAAAAGCAAAAACTCCTGGACCGCAAAGTCCAGGAGTTTCGCTGCGGACATGCCGTCCACTCAGTCTTAAGAAAAGTTCGTAAGTGGCTGCCTGCCGAGATCGCTTCGAGTTCCCTGATGGAAAGCTGGCCGTCGCTCAAGCTTGGTCAGCGACGGCCAATTCTCGTTGCAGGCTTACTTTAACTTATACGTGCCGGTTTGATGATTGCAGTCCTGAAACGTTCCAGCTTTGATGACCGGAAACGGACCCAAGGGTTGGACTATGCCGGTCATCGTCATGCCCTCGTATTTTCCGGTGCCTCCAGCAATTTCTCGCGTGAGACCTCCATCACTCGCGAGCGAAAAATTCGACAAGCGCTTGTCGCCGTCCACATCCACTGCCTCGCATACGGTGGACCCAGTGAACTTCCCGCCAAGGGAGGCATTCATCCCCACGCAGCGGAAACTGTTCTTGTCAAAAATGCCGTCGGGAGGATTGCTGCGGATAGTACCCGTCATCTCATAACTAGATGCGGTGTGGGTCTTGGAGAACGTGATCACGTTGTTAACGCCGGACCAGCAGGAAGTGTAGTCGTAGCGACCCTCCTTTTGCAGCTCTGTTGCGAATGCAGTAGGCGCAGAAGTAAAAATAAGGAAGGCTAATACATACCGTTGCATGGCACACCCCTCCAAAAATCGTTTTCAAGATATCTGCCCAGCTTAAGCGGGACAGCGAAGTAGTAGCATGACGATCAGAGATTTTATGAGCGTCGCGTACCTTTATGATGCGGCAATAGTATTGACCAATCCATCGGGATGATGAAACCGCAGGGGTAGTTGCCACTCTTAAGCAGCGCGGCCTTGTTTGTGGTCTTCGCGACTAGCCTCGCGAAGGTTGGCGCTATCAGCACGTCCAAGCAACCGAGACTTCTTCTTGAACAAGCCGCATGGGATGTGCCGGCACATGGCGCGTGAGCGCGCGCAACGCATTTTACGTCTGGCCGGCCGTCGCCGCGACCGAGTGCCCCTGGCGCTTGTTGCCGAGATGCAGGAACGGCACGAGCACAAACGCGAAGGCGGTGAAGGCCGCCGATGAGAGAATGAGCAGGGTCAGGCTGTCATGAAAAACGTGGTCGAAGAGGAACGCGCCGAAAGTGCCGGACAACGAGGTCGATAGATTGATGATTGACATCATCACGGCAAAAGTAAAGCCCTCCGATCGCGGCGGGCAATAATCGGCGGCGAGCGCGACCGTGGCCACGGTCGCCACCATCGCGGCAAATCCGCTGCAAAAGCTGAGGATGGCGGCGGACGTCTCGCCCGCGAGAAAGACGAACGCCGCCGTCGTCACGGTGCCGAGCGTGATGCTCAGATTGAGAAGCCGCTTCGACGACATATCTTCGAACCACACCCGGTAAAGCAATGCGCCAATAATCCAGCCGGCGGCCTCGATCGAGCCGAGGATGCCGATATAGCCCTGAGAGAATTTCAGGTTATCGGTCATGTGGTAATAGAGCGGCGTGTTGAGGCCGGGATTGAAATAATAGAGAAAAAGGAAAAACCCGACGACCCAAAGCTCTCGTTTGCGAAAAGCGGTCACAAGACTACCGAAGGTCGTGCGCAGCGGCGGAAGGTCGATGGGCGTTTTCTTGTCGGGGATGAGAAATACCGTCCCGAACAGGACCGCCAACGGCGCGATCGCCACGATGGCCGCGGCGACATGCAGCGCCGAGGTCGGCGGCAGGCGTTGAGCAAGCGCGCCGCCGGCGATCGAGGTAAACATCGTAGCGGCGTTGAACCACAGCCACTGTTGATTGACGAATCTGCCGCTCTCGCCGAGCCGCTGTCCGTTCTCCACCAGCACGGCGCCGCACACCGTGCTTGACATCGCCATGGCGTAAGCGGTGAGCTCAAGAGCCCAAAGGAGCTCGCCGGGCGTAGTCAGCTGGGTAACCCAGAGGAAGGCGCCGGCGGCGACGATGTTGGCGGCTAAGAGGTATGGCTTGCGGCGATAGCCCAACAGCGGCACGAAATCGGAAAAGGCGCCATAGAGCGGCTTTATGATCCAGGGAAAATTGAAAATGGTGAGATAGGCGCTGACTTCGAGCGCCGTCCAGCCGTGCACCTCTTTCAAATAGAAGCTGAGCGGTTGGGCGATCAGCCCTTCGACCTGTCCGACCCCTTCGACAACGTAGACCAGCGCGAAAAACACCAGGAGCCGGTTGATCACCCGCCGGTCCTCCGCCTGAACGACGGATAGCTGCGCCGAAGAAGGTCGGTCCATGGCTCAGTTGGATTGATCTGCCGTCGCCTGATGGCGACTGAATGTCTGTTTCGTTCCGATCCTAACCTGCCGCGCGATCGGTCTCTACATTAACTTGGGCATATGCGATGCGGCTTCAAGTTGGGCATATGCGGCGGCGCAGCCAACGAGGATGAATGTTCCCAGCGCAATCCACAAAACAGCAAATCGCTGGTTTTGCATGAGTACCTCGTCTCGATCGTTGCCGGATTGCCCGACCAACACGACTGCCGACGAATGATCGAGATCACTGAAAATTAGTCTGGTTTAGGGGCGCAGGCGTCATAATCGCCAAATCTCGGCTCGACGGTTTTCACAACGCAACGCAAGATTTATCAAATAACTTAGCAAGACGTCCGTTGTTGATGCGGTGGACGGCTCCTCCACCGGCACGAGCGTGCCATGGATGTGGGGGCTGTTAAGGCTCCCACGATTCAGAGGAGCGAGCCATGCATACGATCACGACAATCGGTTTGGATATCGCCAAGTCGGTCTTTCAGGTTCATGGGGTTGATGGCTCCGGCCAGGTGGTCATCCGCCGCCAATTGAAGCGACGCTCGGTCCTGGCGTTCTTCCAGAAGCTGCCGCCATGTCTGGTCGGCATTGAGGCGTGTGCATCGTCGCACCATTGGTCACGCGAACTCCAAGCACTTGGCCATATCGTACGACTGATGCCGCCAGCTTACGTGAAACCCTACGTCAAGCGTCAGAAGAATGATGCAGCTGACGCTGAGGCCATTTGCGAAGGGTCACAAGAGCCAACATGCGGTATGTTCCAACAAAGACGCTTGAGCAGCAGAGATGAATCTGATCGCGCCCGGAGGGCGTTCGAGAGCCATTTATCGCGCGCCAAATGGATGGCGGAGCACGGTTACCGGCACCTGCTACGTGATGGCGCGTCCGCCTAGTTCCTATTGCCAAAAATGCGAACTGCCGACTGCATCGAGCAATGTCCGCTTTCAGGGGTAACCCGGAAGACATTTGCTCACGGTGAGTTCTTCTCAGTTTGACCCACAAGAGACTTCGCAGCGAAACACACGGAATAGCTGGGCTCGGCGCTTACAGATATTCGGTCAGTCATCCTTACCCAAGGGCGACGCTCATTGTGGCAACGAGTCCTCCCCTCCCAAAGTTGGTGAATTGCTCCCTTGTCACACTGCAAGCTCATGACATACTCGCAAAGCGAATGATTGAGATCGTGCAACGTCTGGGAGCTGCCAGTGATGCAGTCCTGGGATTTTGATCCTGGGCTCGAGTCTCACCGCCATCAAGGCGGAGCGAATTCGTCATAGCTTTTCTTGAAGTTGCGGCTGGCGGCTTCGCTTCCTCTCGACGTTAGTGCTCAGGCCGCGCAGACGGCCGCCTGCAGAAAATGAGCCTGCTCAAGCACAATCGGAGGAAAGCCTATGACAATGACAGCTGAGATACCCGGCCAGGTCCCGTGGTGGAAAGAGCCCACCAAGGATCAATGGATGGCATGGATCGCCGCCTGGCTGGGTTGGACCCTCGATGCGTTCGACTTCACCATCTTCCTGCTGATCATGGTGCCGATCGCGGAATCGTTCCACGTTCCGCTGATCGAAGTGACGGCCGTATTCACCATCACCCTATGGCTGCGGCTGGTGGGCGCTGTCGGCTCCGGCTGGCTCGCCGATCGCATCGGACGCAAGACGCCGTTGATGATCTCGATCCTGTGGTACTCGATCTGCAACCTTCTCGCCGGCATCGCGCCGAACTTCGCGCTGCTGTTCCTGTTCCGTGCGTTGCTCGGCATCGGCATGGGTGCGGAGTGGCCCGCAGGAGCCGCGCTCGCCATGGAGTCGTGGCCGGCCCGCTCGCGAGGCCTCATGAGCGGCTTGCTGCAGGGGTCGTGGAGTATTGGCTTCCTGCTATCGAGCGCAGCCTATGGGCTGCTCTACGATACGATCGGATGGCGCGGCTTGCTGATTCTAGGTGTTCTGCCGGCTTTGGCCGTCGTGTGGATACGCATCTACGTCAAGGAACCGCAAGTGTGGGTAGAGAACCGCCGCATTCAACGCGAACAGCAGCAAGAATTTCGCGCTCCGCTGCTCGACATCTTCCGTCGGCGCGTCCTCAGCAACACGATCATGGCGTGCCTTTGGATGGCGAGCGGCTTCGTGATCTACTATTCGGTCTACGGCATGTTCGCCACCCACCTGCAGAAGGATCTGCATCTGGCTGCGGGGATGGTTGCGATGCCGATCGCGCTGGCCAACCTGGTGGCGTTCCTGGCGAGCGGTGCCTGGGGGTACGTCGCCGATATCTTCGGCCGCAGATGGGCCATGATCATCCCGGCGGCGATCGGCGCCTGCGTCACGCCGCTCTATCTGTTCTCTGATTCCTACCCCATGGTGGCCGGCGCCTTCATCCTGCAGGGCGCGTTCCTCGGCGCGATCTATGGACAGAATCCGGCGTATCTGACCGAACGTTTCCCGACCGAGGTGCGGGCGACCGCGTCGGGCTTCTGTTATCATCAAGGAGCGATCTGGGCAGGCTTCACCGGGCCGGTGCTCACCTACTTCGCCGTCGGTCAGCCACTTGGCTTCGCCGTTCCGATGCTGGTGGCGACGACCGGCGCCGCGATCATGTTCGTCATCACGCTGCTGTTTAGCCCGGAGACGAAGGGCAAGGAGCTGGTTGCGCAAATCACCTTGCTACAAGCTGCCGAGTGACAACGACTGCGCGGCCGTCTTTCGGGCGGCCGCCCGGTTCGCGCCGCAAGGTTCGGGCGCCCGGCATCACCGTGCCCTTGACGTTGCAAGCCAGCGCCGACGAGTTGATCGAATATCGATGCAATCTGCAGCGCTGCATGAGTCTCTTGTTGGCACTTTTCGGACATGCCGCGATTTCCGAGTTGAGTCTGCTTTCGGAGGGATTGTGTTGCAAAAGTCGATTTTCGCCGATGACCAAAATTCTGCGGACCGTGGACGCGACTTTCGTGTACAAGATGTGAGGGACCTCACGGCCTCACGCAAAATTCACAGGCGACTTCGGTAACGCGATTGAGGTCATACGAATCAGCGATCGCTCGCTGCTTAGTGTTTTCGCGAAAAATCTTGAGCCCTGCAACTTTCGACTTTTGCAACACAATCGGAGGTAAAGCAGAAGTTGGATCTCGAGCCTGCCAAGGGCAGCTTTTGGCGCGAAGCGGTCGTTCGCTGCAAAGCTCACGTCAGGTAAGCGTCCACGACCATGGTAGTCGAGGTTCTCGTTCGATCATATTGGTAACGTAACAACTGAGTAGCCTCTTCAAGGAATCGGCACTGTGCACGGTTTGCGCATAGCTTTCGATCTGACCTTCGTCAAAAGCGTCAAACAATGACCAAACGACTCGTTCTAGCGACGCCATCCCGAAATTGAATTGGCGCAACAAAATAAAATCGCCTTGGAATTGAAGCGCTAGGTGGTGTGGACACTTATCTCATCCATAAGATGATGGCCGCGAGAGTGACGACGGCCCGGTAATTTCGGGCGGTCTTTTCGAAGCGGGTTGCGACGCGGCGGAACTGCTTGAGTTTTGAGAAGCAGCATTCCACGAGATGGCGCTGGGCATAGAGATGCTTGTCGAGCGGATATTTGAACGCACGTGACGGGTTGTTGGGGATGACGGCGAGCGCCCCCTTGGCGGCGATGGCTTGGCGCAAGTGATCGGCGTCATAGGCCGTATCAGCCATGACGACCTCGGCAGGTAATCCCTCGATCAATGCGGCGGCTTGCGGTGCATCGCCCTTCTGACCTGCGGTAAGCGTGAACCGCACAGGACATCCCAAGCCGCGAACGGCCATATGTATCTTGGTGCTCAGGCCGCCGCGCGAGCGGCCGAGCGCTTGATCTTGAGACCCCCTTTTTTCGCCCCGGCGGCGTGCTGATGCGCCCGAACGATGGTGGAATCGACGATCAGATATTCGAAGTCCGGATCATCGGACATCGCCTCGAAGATCCGCCACCAAACACCCTTGATGCTCCATCGACTGAAGCGCCGGAACACGCTGTTCCAATCCCCAAACGCTTCCGGAAGATCACGCCAAGGAGAGCCCGTACGCACGATCCACAGCACACCTTCCACGAACATCCGATTGTCGCGCCCGGTGGAACCTTTCTGGTCAGGTCGGCCTATGATCAGCGGCGCCATCCGCTCCCACGCCGCGTCGCTCAAAACCAACCGCTCCAGCACACCCAAGACTGCCTCCCAAAAAGCAGCCTTGAATCTGATTTGCTCCTAAAAGGGAATCCTTAAAGTCCACACCACCTAGGGCAACACGCGCAATCGATAGCGCTGTTTCTGCGTCCGACGTGATTGCTTCGTGAGTTCTGCTCGACCGCAATAAGCTTGTAGGAAACCACCATATCGGTCGCCGAGTTTAAGCCGCCAGGCGTTACGCGAGCTTTTGAAATGAAAGCCGGCGACAGCTCACTTGCAATGTTTAGTAAGATGTGTTTTACTAAACAAATCGAGCTCTACGGATCCAAGAATCCGCGGGCGCGAGGGAACGTCGGTTCAAGTCATTCAGCTGTTCAAAGACTGTGTCGCACTGCTCGAAGCCTTCGAGCGGGGCAGGAACGCCGCGCCACGTCGATGGCGGGCTCAAACGGAGGGAAATGCGCATGAATATTAGCATGAAGGCGCTGTTGGCTGCGGGCGGGGCTCTTGCCGTCGGCATCGGAGCGGCGACCACGACCGCGCACGCGCAGGGCAAAACCATCACGCTGTGCTGGGCCGCATGGGACCCGGCCAACGCGCTGGTCGAACTGTCGAAGGACTTCACCGCCAAGACCGGGATCGGCATGAAGTTCGAATTCGTGCCATGGACCAACTATGCCGATCGCTTTCTGAACGAACTCAACTCACGGGGGTCGCTGTGCGATCTCATCATCGGCGATTCACAATGGATCGGCGGCGCCGCGGAGAACGGCCAGTACGTCAAGCTGAATGATTTCTTCAAGAAGGAAGGAATCAGCATGGATGACTACATGCCGGCGACCGTCGTCGGTTATTCGCAGTGGCCGAAGAACACGCCGAACTACTGGGCGCTGCCGGCCATGGGCGACGCGGTCGGCTGGACCTATCGCAAGGACTGGTTTGCGCGCCCCGACGTGCAGAAGGATTTCAAGGCTAAATACGGCCGCGATCTCGCGGTGCCGAAGACGCTCGACGAACTCCGCGACGTCGCACAGTTCTTCCAGGGCCGCGAGATCGACGGCAAGAAGGTCTATGGTGCATCGATCTATACCGAGCGCGGTTCGGAAGGCATCACCATGGGCGTTTCGAACTATCTCTACGACTATGGCTTCAAATATCAGGACCCCAACAAGCCCTATGCGATGGACGGGTTCGTCAACTCGCCAGGTGCGGTCAAGGGGCTCGAAGCCTACAAGGATCTTTACAAGTGCTGCACGCCGCCCGGCGCTTCCAACTCCTACATGTCGGAAGGTCTTGACGCGTTCAAGTCCGGCCAGGTGGCGCTGCAGATGAACTTCTTCGCCTTCTTCCCGGGCCTCTACAAGGACCCGAACGTCGGCGGCGACAAGATCGGCTTCTTCTCCAATCCCGCCGCCACCACCCAGGCAACCCAGCTCGGCGGACAGGGCATCTCCGTGGTTTCCTATTCCAAGAACCAGGGTGAAGCGCTGCAATATATCAAATGGTTCTCCGGCGGGGACGTGCAGAAGAAGTGGTGGGCGCTGGGCGGCTATTCCTGCGCCAAGTCCGTGCTGAACGACCCGAGCTTCCCGGACAGTGCGCCGTTCGCCAAGGAGTTCCTGAAGTCGATGGGCATGGTGGTCGACTTCTGGGCCGAGCCGTCCTACGCGCAGCTCCTGCAAGCAGAGCAGAAGCGCGTGCATGACTACGTGGTCGCCGACAAGGGGACCGCGCAGGAAGCGCTCGACGGGTTGGTGAAAGACTGGAAAGCCATCTTCAAGGAAGAGGGCAAGAAGTTCTAGGATAACGGCCTGGAGCGCGGTTCGCTCGCGCTCCAGGCCACTCTTTCCGGCAATACCGGGACTCGCTTCCGAAGCCGACAATCGCGGCGCATCAGGACCAGCCGACGCCATGAATGATTTGAGTGCCTCATCGCGGATCACCTACGGCGCCGTGCCCGTGCAGCCCGCCGTGGTGCGTCGGATCCGAGGCTTGTCGGACAAGGCGCTCGCATGGCTCTTCATCACTCCGACGATCGTGCTGCTGCTGGCGATCAATATCTTCCCGCTGGTGTGGACGATCTATCTGTCATTCACCAACTATCGGGCCAACCGGGCCAATACACCGGTGAGGTGGCTGGGGATCGATTGGTACCAGACGATCCTGACCGATCCGGACATCTGGGCGGCGATGCAGGTGACGGCACATTTTGTGTTCTGGACCGTCGTCATAGAGACCGTGCTTGGCTTTGGCCTTGCCTTCCTGATTGACAAGAAGTTTCGCGGTCATGGCATGTGGACCACGATCATCCTGCTGCCGATGATGCTTTCGCCGGCCGTGGTCGGCAATTTCTGGACGTTTCTCTACCAGCCGCAGATCGGACTCTTCAATTATGTGGTCGCTTTCCTCACGGGCCGCTCCGCATCATCGTTCCAGATGCTGGGCGATGTAACGCTCAGTCCCTGGGCGATCGTCATCGTCGACGCCTGGATGTGGACGCCTTATGTCATGCTGATCTGCCTTGCCGGCCTGCGATCGATTCCGGACTACATCTATGAGGCCGCTGAGGTCGACCGCGCATCGAAATGGCGGCAGTTCTGGTCGATCACGCTGCCGATGGCGCTGCCATTCATCATGCTCGCCGTGCTGTTCCGCGGCATCGAGAACTTCAAGATGTTCGACATGGTCAATTTGCTCACTGGGGGCGGGCCGGGCTCGACCACGGAGGTTGCCTCGATCACCCTCAAGCGCGCGGCATTTGAGAGCTGGCGGACGGGCTATTCCTCGGCCTTCGCCATCATCCTGTTCGTGACAGTGTTTGGCCTGGCCAACATCTATGTGAAGGCACTGAACCGGGTGAAAAGCCGATGAGCCAGGCCAACGCAGCCCATTCCGTCGTCGAACCATCGCAAGGCACCAGGCGATTCGCGGGTTCGTTCGTCGTGCTCTACGCCGTGATCACCATGATCCCGCTGCTCTGGATCGTGCTCACCTCGTTCAAGTCGCCGGACGATGCGATCTCCTATCCGCCCAAAGCCTTCTTTACGCCGTCGCTCGAAGGTTTCTGCAATCTCTTCACCACGCGCTCACGCCAGACGCCGGAATTCATCCGCACGCTGGGACCGCCGCAGGGAATTTGCGATGAAATTGCGCGCGATCGCAACATGGTTGTCGCAGGACCGTCGAATTACGTGCCGCGTTTCATTAATTCGCTGATCATCGCCTTCGGCTCGACCGTGCTCGCGGTCGCCCTCGGTACGCTGTCGGCCTACGGCTTCTCGCGATTCCGCGTGCCCCTGAAGGACGATCTGCTGTTCTTCATCCTGTCGACGCGGATGATGCCGCCGATCGCGGTCGCGATCCCGATCTACCTGATGTACCGCACCATCGGGCTGTCGGATACAAGGCTCGGCATGATCCTGCTCTACACCTCGGTCAACGTCTCGCTCGCGGTCTGGCTTCTCAAGGGCTTCATCGACGAAATCCCGCGCGAGTACGAGGAAGCGGCCATGATCGACGGCTATACGCGCTTTCAGGCCTTCGTGAAGGTGGTGCTGCCGCAGGCGACGACCGGTATAGCGGCAACGGCGATCTTCTGTCTGATCTTCGCCTGGAACGAGTACGCTTTCGCGGTGCTTTTGACCTCCGGCAACGCGCAGACGGCGCCGCCCTTCATTCCGATCATCATCGGAGAGGGCGGGCAGGACTGGCCTGCGGTCGCTGCCGGCACTACGCTATTCCTGGTGCCGATCGTCGTGTTCACGGTGCTGTTGCGCAAGCATTTGCTGCGCGGGATTACCTTTGGAGCCGTTCGCAAATGAGTCTCGAAGCAAATTCCTCCATGCCGGGCCGCGGCTTCGCGGACAGAATTCTGCGACGCGGACCACTGGAAGCGATCGCGACGACGATCATCGCCGCCGGCGTCGTCATGCTGATGCAGCCGTTTTCGCTGACGCTGTATTCCTGGTCGTTCGCGACCACTCTGTTCGGAACGGTGATGTTCATCATTGTCTCGAAGGTCAGGGAGTAGGGCGGGATGGCACAGATCAGGGTCGAGGCGCTCGACAAATCCTTCGGGAATTTCCATGCCGTCAAGGCCGCCAGCTTCACAGTGGAGGACGGCGAGTTCCTCTGTCTGCTGGGTCCTTCCGGCTGCGGCAAGACGACGACGCTGCGCATGATTGCAGGGCTGGAATTGCCGACGGCCGGCGCCATTCGGCTGGACGGCGAGGAGGTCACGATGAACCGCGCATCGGCCCGCGACATCGCTTTCGTATTCCAGCTCTTCGCCCTCTATCCGCACATGAATGTCCGGCGAAACATCGGTTTCCCCCTGAAATGCGAGGGCATCGGCGCGGTAGAGTCCGACCGGCGGGTCGTGGAAGCCGCGCGCATCCTGCGCATTTCGCATCTTCTCGACCGGCCGGTCTCGGGTCTTGCCGGCGGCGACCGGCAGCGTGTCGCGCTCGGACGTGCGATTGTGCGCAAGCCCAAATGCTTCCTGATGGACGAGCCGCTGGGAGCGCTCGATACCGAAATGCGCGAGGCGATGATCCGCGAATTGCGCGCGCTGCATGACCGGCTCGGAGCGACCACGGTCTACGTCACGCACGATCAGCTCGAGGCCATGGCGATGGCCGACATGATCGCGGTGATGAACAACGGCGTCGTCGAGCAGGTCGCGAGCCCGCGCGACATCTATGACCGGCCTGCGTCGCTGTTCGTTGCCGACTTCATTGGCTCGCCGCCCATGAACTTCCTGCCGTTTCGCGGCAGCCTGCAAACCGGCGCGCAGGCGATCCGGCTCGGCGAGCGCGAAATTGCCATTCCCGCCGCACGCCAGGAGATGCCGGAAAGCGACCTCGTCCTCGGGGTCAGGCCCGAGCATGTGCGTTTCACCGATCGCGGCGTGGTGCGGGGCGAGGTCTACGGGTCGGAGTATCTCGGCACGACCCAGATCGTGACCGTGACGACGCGCTATGGCGCACTCAAGGCCCGGTCGCCCGCCAGCGTGTCGTTCCGGACCGGAGAGAATGTCGGGCTCGACTTCCGGCCCGATACGCTGTCGATCTTCGACAAGGCGTCGGGCCTGGCGATCCGCACCGTGTTGCATGAGGGAGGCGCGCATGGCTGATGTCGAGATCAGGGCGGTGTCCAAGGCGTTCAAGAAGGTGCAGGCCGTCAGCGATCTGTCGCTAACCGTCGGAGACGGCGAGTTCGTTGCCTTGCTCGGGCCGACCGGCGCCGGCAAGACGACGACATTGCGTCTCATCGCCGGATTGGAGATGCCGGACCTCGGTTCGATCCGGATCGGCGGACGCGACGTGACCGGCGATGCGCCGGCCGATCGCGACGTCGCTTTCGTGTTCCAGCAATATTCGTTGTATCCGCATCTTACCGTGTTCGAGAACATGGCTTTTGCGTTGCGTGCGCCGATCCGGCGAGTGCCGGAGGCCGAGATCCAAGCCAAGGTGCGGGAAGTCGCGCGTCTTCTCCACATCGAAGCCAAGCTCGACAACAAGGCAACCCAGCTGTCGGGCGGGCAGATGCAGCGCGTGGCGATCGGCCGGGCTCTGGTGCGTTCACCCGCGATCTATCTCATGGACGAGCCGCTCTCATCGCTGGATGCCAAGCTGCGCGGCGAAATGCGCCTTGAACTCAAGCGTATCCAGACCGATCTCGGCGCAACCATCCTCTATGTCACCCATGATCAGACCGAGGCGATGACCATGGCTTCGCGCATCGGTGTCATCGAGGCGGGGCGGCTGATGCAGATCGGTACGCCGCGCGAGATTTACGAGAACCCGATCAACGCCCATGTCGCCGCGCGGCTTGGGCAGCCGGCGATCAACCTGTTGCCGGCGGCGCTGTTTGCCGGCGCGCCGCTCGGGGCCAAGACCATCGGCGCGCGCACCGAGCATCTGACGATCGCGCGCGGCGGCGGCGACGTCTCGGCGACCGTCACCCGCATCGAGCATCTCGGCGACCAGAGCCATCTCCACCTCGATCTTGGCGGCCAACCCGTCGTGACGTTGTCCGACCCTGAAGCAAGGCTCGGCGCCGGGGATATAGTGTCGCTTCGTCTCAACAAGCCGCTGTTCTTTGATGCGACCGGCGGGAGGGTCGCGGCATGAGTTCTCGATCGGGCAGCGAGGGAAAAGCTGGTGCGGGCGCTTGCAGCGTCGATGATCGAACACGTCGAAGAACTGACCAGCCTGGACCAGGCGATCGGCGACGGCGATCACGGACTGAACATGAAGCGCGGTTTTGAGGCTGTGCTCGCGACGCTGCCCAGCCTCGCGGACAAGTCGTTGCCGGAAATGCTGAAGGCGATTGGAATGACTCTGGTCATGAAGGTGGGTGGCGCCTCCGGGCCACTGGTCGGCACCTTCTTCATGGAGCTTGGTAAGGCGCTTCCGGAGCAGCCGGCGCGCGCCGATCTGGTCGCGGCGGCGGACAAGGCGATCGACGCGGTCAAGCTGCGCGGGCGTTCGGAAGCGGGGCAGAAAACATTGTTGGATGTTCTGGTGCCGGTGCAAGCCGTATTTGCGGGGGGCGCTGACGCCAGCACGATTGCGGCCGAGGCGGCGCAAGCCGCCGATCGCACGACACCGATGCTTGCAACCCGCGGCCGGGCATCTTTCCTCGGCGAAAGATCCATCGGTCATATGGACCCGGGGTCGCGCTCGGCGTCCCTCCTGATCAGCGCAGTCGTTGCTGCGCTGGAATTCGAGGCAATTTCATGAGCAATTCAAGTTCCGGCAATGTCGGCATCGTCATCGTTTCGCATTCCTCCAAAATTGCGGAAGGCGCAGCCGATATGGTGCGCCAGATGGTAGGCAATGCCGTGCCCCTGGCCTGGACCGGCGGCGATACCGATGGCGGGCTCGGCACCAATGTCGCCGGTATCCTGGAGGCAATCGATGCGGCCTGGTCGCCGGCCGGCGTGGCGATCCTGGTCGATCTTGGCGGGGCGGAGACGAATTCGGAGATGGCGGTAGAGATGCTGGCTGAAGATCGACGTGCGCGCGTCGTTGTCTGCAATGCGCCGGTGGTGGAGGGCGCCGTGATCGCAGCGACCGAGTCCTCGGGCGGTTCGTCACTTGCTGCCGTCAAACGTAGCGCGGAGGAATTCTATGCATGATGTCAACGCCAGCCGGGCGGCTAACCCCTTCGTGCCGCTGGCGGCCTCGGCGGTTCTCGTCAATGCCGTCGGTCTTCATGCGCGGCCGTCGGTCAAACTCACGCAGTGCGCGAAACGCTTTGCGGCGAAGATCGAACTCGCGCTTGCGCCGGACGGTCCCTGGACGGATGCGAAGAGCCCGGTAAAGGTGATGCGCGTCAAGGCCCCGCAGGGAGCGACGCTGCATTTCCGTGTCACCGGCTCCGATGGCGAGGCGGCGCTTGCTGCCGTGCTTGCGCTCGTCCGTGACGGTTTCGGCGAGGCGTGAGGCGGTGGCTGAGATCCATCTCATCGGTCGTGCTGCCTCGCCGGGTCTCGCTATCGGGCCGGTCACCACGCTGGCCGCTGCCGTGGCGACGCGGACGGCGAGCGGCGATCCGGCGCAAGAGGCGGTAGCACTGCAGGCGGGAATTGAAGGCGCGAGGGCGGAGATCGCGGAACTGATCAAGACGGTTCAGGGCGAGTTGGCCGATATTCTGGAATTCCAGGTCGCCATGCTTGAAGATGACGCGCTGACGGACGCGGCATACGAGGCCATCTCGGCGGGGACGGCTGCCGACCATGCCTGGCGCTCGGCACTCGACGCGGAGATCGCCGGCTATCGCTCGGCTGAAGATGAGTATTTCCGTGCCCGTGCCGCGGATATCGTCGACATCCGCGACCGCGTGCTCGCGCATCTGAGCGGTGTCGACACGGTCGCCAGGATTACCGGTGGCTCGATCGTTGCGGCTGACGACATCACGCCTTCCGCCTTTCTTGCCGCCGACTGGACGCGCGGCGGCGCAATCGCGCTGGCCGCGGGCTCACCTTCTTCGCATGTCGCGATGTTGGCGCGGGCGCGCGGGGCTCCGATGGTCGTTGGGCTCGGTCCGTTGTCGTGGAACGGGCAGCCACCGGCGTTGGCACTGGTAGACGGCGATGCAGGAAGCGTGATCTTCGACCCCGAGCCGGAGACGCGTCGCCGCTTCGAGCAGCGCGTGGCGGCTGCGAACGCTGAACTGGCCGCCGCCGAGGCCGGCAGCCTTGCGCCTGCCTGTACGGTCGACGGCCGGCGGATCGCGGTTCTGCTCAACATCACGGCTCCTGAAGATCTTGCGGGCCTCGACCCTGCGATCTGTGACGGCATCGGTCTCGTGCGCACGGAATTTCTTTTCGAGGCCTCTCACGGCCTGCCGGACGAGGACACGCAATATGCGATCTATCGGCGCATTCTTGAGTGGGCCCAGGGAAAACCGGTGACGATCCGCACTCTCGATGCCGGCGGCGACAAGCCGATCAAGGGTCTGACGATCGATGGTGAGAGCAATCCGTTTCTAGGCCGTCGCGGCATCCGCCTCTCGCTTGCGCGGCCAGACGTGTTTCGCGTTCAACTGCGGGCGCTGTCGCGCGCCGCCGTGCACGGGGTGCTGAAAGTGATGCTGCCGATGATAGCGGTTCCCGCAGAACTCGATCGTGCGGCTGTCATGCTCGACGCCGAGTTCGCGGCGCTCAAGGCGGCAGGGATCGCTTGCGCCCGGCCGCCGCTCGGTATCATGATCGAGGTTCCGGCCGCAGCGCTCTGCGCCGAGGATTTCGACGCTGCCTTCTATTCTATCGGATCGAACGACCTGACCCAGTATACGATGGCTGCGGCGCGCGATATCGGCTCGGTCGCCGACCTCAATGATGCGGGCCATCCGGCGGTACTGGCGCTGATCGCCCGGACCGTCGAGGCCGCACGCAAGCGCGATGTCGAGGTCTCGCTCTGCGGCGACGCGGCCGCCGACACTCGCCTGACGACGGCGCTGCTCGCGACCGGGCTGACGAGCCTCTCGGTGGCGCCGGTTACAGTAGCGCGGCTCAAGACGGCGATCGCAAAAGTAGATTCAAGGGCAGGTTCATGACGGACGATGCCGGCGAGGAGGTCCGCGGCCCTGGCGACCGCAATGTCGCTGACTACAAGGTCATTCTGCGGCGAGTGCTCGACAACCGGCCGTCCGGGACCAGGCTCAAGCTTGCGGCGGCGCTGGGCAAGAACCGCTCCTTCGTGACCCAGATCACCAATCCGGCTTATCTGGTGCCGATTCCGGCGAAGCATGTCGCGATCATCTTCGAAGTCTGCCATCTGTCCGGCGCCGAGCGGACGGCATTTCTGGAAGCCTACGGACGCGCGCATCCCGGCCGGCTGCGCGCATCCCATCGCGAAGCGCGCACGCGCACCATCGCGGTGACGGTGCCCGACCTTGGCGACGACAAGAAGAACCGTGCGCTTGAACAACTCGTCATCGATTTTGCGGCGCAGCTCGCGCGCTACGCCGAGAGCGTCGGCTGACGGATTTATCCGAACCGCAAGTGAACCATCGGGAGGGCGTTTATGAAAAAGCTGATCAACAGCGCCGAGACGGTACTCGAAGAAAGTCTTGACGGCTTTGCTGCCGCGCATGCGGATATCCTGCTGCTTGGTACTGAGCGCAAATTTGTGCGCCGCCGCACGTTGAAGTCGGGAAAGGTCGCCCTGATTTCAGGCGGCGGTTCGGGGCATGAACCGTTGCATGCGGGCTTTGTCGGCCGCGGCATGCTCGATGCCGCCTGCCCCGGCCAGGTCTTCACCTCGCCGACGCCGGACCAGATGATAGAGGCTGCAGAAGCCGTCGATACCGGCGCAGGCGTTCTCTTCATCGTCAAGAACTACGAAGGCGATGTGATGAATTTCACCATGGCTTCGGAGATGGCCGGGCGGGAAGTTGCCAGCGTGGTGACAAACGACGACGTGGCGGTCGAGAAATCGACCTACACGATTGGTCGCCGCGGTGTCGCGGGTACGTTGATCGTGGAAAAAATGGTCGGCGCTGCGGCCGAGAGCGGAATGCCGCTTGCCGCCCTCAAGGCGCTCGGCGATGAAATCAACCGGCGTACGCGCTCGATGGGCGTGGCGCTGTTGCCGTGCACCGTGCCGGCGGCTGGGCGGCCGAACTTCACGCTGGCCGACGACGAAATGGAAATGGGGGTTGGTATTCATGGCGAGCCTGGCCGACGCCGGGTACCGCTGGCTACCGCCGATGCGATTGCCGAGGAACTCGTTGGCGCGATCCTCAAGGACCTTGCGCCGGAGCCGGGCAGTGAAGTGCTGCTTCTCGTCAACGGGTTCGGCGCAACGCCGCTGATCGAGCTTTATTTGATGGTCAACGGCGCCAAGCGAATTCTGGACGGTGCGGGGATCACGGCAACGCGGTTCTTGACCGGATCCTACGTCACATCCCTCGACATGGCTGGCGTGTCTATCACCGTGTCCGTGCTCGATGGCCAGGCGAAGGAATTGTGGGATGCTCCGGTCCACACGGCGGCGCTGCGCTGGGGCATATGATCACACCTCGCGGCTTAGTTTTTCGTTACAGCCGAAGAGATGTCGGCTCCGTTTTACCTTGGCCAGTCTCCGCAAGGGGGCCGCTCCTCATTGGCCTTATTTGAGCGCGATCGATCCAATAACGGCATCCGCGCCGCCAAGGTGAGACGAATAATGGTTTCGAATTTCAACGACGTAGTTTTGGCCGCAAAATCAACCAAGGTTACGCAATTCCCGAAAACGTCATGGATCCATCGTGTCTCGGCGGGTTCCGGCGATATCTTGAGGTGACAATCGGGTAAGCGTTGATCAAAACTATCCCGCGGCCGGAACATCAATTGATGTAGTCCCGGCTTGATCGGGTTTTTGTATCGGTATGTAGTTGTGTGATGAACGGAGAAAACAGTCATAGAAAACGGGCCCAACACTCATGCCGAGCTTACTTCGCAACTATTACTCTTGCGAACCCTCTTTCAGCCACTAGGTTTGCAAATCGTGGCGGCCGCCCCTTACCGTAGCGAGCAACCTTTACAGATGTCTTGGCGGTCTTGTCTCGAAGGTTTAGCCTGTCGGTGCCGTTTTGGCTGCCTTTCACGATCGTTCATTTGCAACGAGGGGAGCTGACGATGAAAACGATTTTGGTGCCAACCCAAAATATTCCGGCCATGAAATCCACTCTTGAGATCGCGGTGCTGCTCGCGCGGCAAACCGCCGCCTACGTCGAGGGTATTCCACTGTGGTATGGCGCTCCCGAGTTTGTGGTGGCGGAGCTGGCCAGCAGCTTTTCCATTGAAACCTTTCGAGCGCGGCGCGGCGAAGAAACGGCGGGAGTGCGCAAGCTCTTCGAGACGTTCATGCAGGAGCACGGTATCGCTGCTGCCAGAACGATCGCGGACCAACCTTCGTTTCGCTGGTTTGCCGAGGTGCCGCCGGGTGAAGACCTTGTCGGCAGCTATGGCCGCGCATTCGATGTGATCGTAATGAGCAGGCCGGACGGTGATACTTCCGGCCCATATAATCGCGCGATCGAGTCGGCACTATTCGAAAGCGGCCGGCCTGTTCTGCTGTCGCCACCGACCGCTCCGAAACAGATCGCGACCAACATCATGATCCATTGGAACGGCAGTACCGAGCAGGCCCGCGCCAACGCTCTGGCCATGCCACTGCTGCACCTTGCCGGACGCGTGATAGTGTTGACTGTTATCGGTGGACAGGACGTGCCGGGTCCATCAGCCGATCGGGTCTGCAAGCAATTGCAGTATAATGGTATTGCTGCCGAGCCCATGAGCATTGAACTAGGAAGCCGAAGCACTGGCGAAGCGGTCGTTGCCGCGGCCAAGGTGGAAGGCTGCGATCTGTTGGTCAAGGGCGCCTTCACAAGGAACAGGTTGCGACAAATGATTTTCGGCGGCACCACCAGGCACATCATGCAGCACGCAGACTTGCCATTATTGATGGCGCATTAGACGAACAACGGCGATCCTAACCCAGCAACTCTATCCAGCTCTCAGTCGCTCCGACCGCTGCTTTCCAGAGAGTGGGGCAAGCAAATCCTTCTTCTTTGAGAGCATAGGCCAAGGCGGAGATTGAGACCCATGCAGCTTCGCGGGCTTCCTCTATTTCGGGGCATCGCAACCCTGCGTTGGCTATCTGATACACCAGATCCCCAACCATTATCGCCGCGGCTTTGTTGCGCGACAAACGAGCTTGGCGCAGCACGTCCAGCGCGGAACTAGCTCTCTGAAAGTCCGGGTCGTCGCTCATGGACGCCTCCGAAACCTCATCAAAGCCAGGCGACCCATAAGGTTCCAGAGCCTCGTCGAGTGTTATGCGTCCCACTGGCCGTATTAGGCGGACGCGCCACCACGTAGTAGGTGTCGGTAACCGTGTTCCGTCATCCATCTGGCGCGTGATAGGTGGCTGTCGAACGCCGTCCGGGCGCGATCAAATTCATGTTCCGGATCAAGATGCAGCACCACTCGTGCGACTTCGCGCCCGTCGCCACCTTCCGCATGCGCGTCGAGCAGGCGCAGATATGTGATCAGGTGCTCCTCGTCGTAAACGGTCAACACGGGATCGGAGGGCGCTATATCAGCGACATCGGGATCAAGCGGCGGCGTCTGCATGGACATTCTCGCGCAAACAGGTTGTCGTCGATCAATCTTGCGTGGGCTCCTTGGCATATTGATGACCCGTACCCGCGAAGTCCGCTTTGCAAGCCGCGCTGCCAGCGCATCCGGGTCGAAAGGCTCGCCGATCGGATTGGCGGCGAAGGCGGGCCCGCTCATGAACTCGTTTGCATCCTCGGCCCCCATCAGGTCGATCTGGAACTCCAGCCCATTGCCGTCCGGATCGTGGTAGTAGAGCGACAGCGTCAGCCCATGCCGGATCGGCCGCGACGGCATGGTGCCTTGGCTCTTTAGCCTAGAATAGGTGTCGAATCAGTTCTTCGAGATTGCGCCAGGTATAGGCGAGGTGATTGAGGCCGGCCGCCGTTGCCGGCCGTTCGGCCGCGCTATCCTGGCTGGGCCCAGGCTGACGAAGGCAAAGCGGTGGGCATCTGGACGTGCGCACGATGTGTGCACCGAGAAATCAAAGGAAATCTAAAGACAGTCAATCTGAGCAGCGGCAAACTGAACGCGCTTCAGTACTTCAGTATTGGGCGGGCCGATGTTTCAAGAGGATGTGATCTCTCGTTCGTCGAGCCGGGAATCGTCGAGCCGGCCCGTGCCGGGACTCAATTCACCCAATGGGTGGTTCTGGAATGGAGTTTGAGGTGGTTCGCGCGCCGCAGCGGGAGGGATGCCGAAGGCCGTACTCTTCACGGACTTAGCTACCTCTCCTGGCCGCGGGCCGGGCCCGTCATGGGCTGGCGCCCGACGCGGCGCGCTCCGGCATAGTGGGCCGGGCACGTCACCAACCCCGCATTAGAAATGGACAATTTGGCGCCCCTAAGAAGGGTTATTGCCCATTGCATGAGTATATGCTCAGATTGAGGTTGGAAAAACTTGCAATGGCCAAGCCCGATCTCATCATCTTCGACTGCGACGGCGTCTTGGTCGATAGCGAGATGCTGAGTTGCCGCTGCCTTTCGCAAACCCTGGCCGCGTATGGCATCGATCTTGGCGTCGATCAGGCGCTCGATCTGTTCCTTGGACGAAGCGTGACGGCGGTGTTCCAGCATTATGAAGCGTTGGGACGCGCGATCCCCGAGCAATTTGCCGCCGAGTTGAGGACGGGAGTTCGCGCGGCGTTTCTTTCCTCGCTGTGCCCGATTGACGGGGTGCAGTCAGTGCTCGAGGATCTGCGCATTCCGCATTGTGTCGCCTCGTCCAGCGATGTCGAGAGGGTGTCGTTCTCGCTTTCTCTGACCGGGCTTGCGCCGCATTTCGATACGCGGCTTTATACCTCGCAAATGGTGGCGCGTGGCAAACCGGCGCCCGACCTTTTCCTCTACGCCGCCGAAAGGATGCAGGTGGATCCGGATCGCACCCTCGTCATCGAGGACAGCGTGAGCGGCGTCAGAGCGGGGAAGGCGGCCGGCATGACGGTTTGGGGCTTTGTGGGAGGCAGCCATTTTCGGTCGCGCGACGGCCATGCGATCCTGCGCAAGGCGGGCGCCGATCGGGTGTTCGGGCGGATGACGGATTTTTGGCGAACGGACCGGTAGGGCTTGATGACAGCATCCGACAACGAGAAATCGCGTCTGGACGAGGCCGCGCGGGCCGGCTGGCTGTACTTCATTGCCGGTCACACGCAGGATGAAATCGCCAAGATGCTGAAGGTATCGCGCGCATCTGCGCAGCGCCTGGTTTCACTGTGCCTTGCCGAGCGCCTGATCACGTTCCGCCTGGAGCACCCGATCGCAGCCTGCATGGAGTTGGCGGCGCGGCTGGAGGACTTGTTTCACCTTGCCCACTGTGAAGTGGTGCCAAACGACCCCGCCGCGCCGCTCTCCGCCGCCGGGATTGCCGAGCGCGCCGCGAACATCCTCGAAACGACGTTACGTACCGACAAGCCGGTCATCGTGGCGCTGGGCACCGGAAGAGCGGTGCGAGCGGCTGTCGAGCGCGTCTCGCCGATCGATTGTCCGAACCACCAGATCGTGTCGCTGGTCGGGAACATCTCCGCCGACGGCTCCGCGAGTTTTTTTGACACGGTCGGCCGTCTTGCAGATCGGACCAAGGCGCGGCATTACCCGATGCCGCTGCCGTTCCTGATGTCGTCCGAGCGCGAGCGCGACCAGATGCTCGAGATCGATCCCATCGCCAGGGTGAGGGCGGTCGCGGCCAACGCCGACCTGCGGCTCGTCGGTGTCGGGCAGATGGACCAGCGGGCGCAAGTGCTGGTCGACGGCTTCGTGTCGCGCGAAGAACTGCTCGAGATGATGCGGCTGGGCGCGGTCGGCGAACTGACCGGCTGGGCCTTCGACGAACAGGGCCACATCATCAAAGGCGGGACGAATCTCCGTATCACCAGCATCCCGCCGCGGGTTCCCGCCCAGGCCCTGACCATCGGGGTGGCCGTCGGCCGCGCCAAGGTTTCGGCCATCAGGGCGGCACTCAAGGGGCGGCTGCTGAACGGGTTGATCACCGACGAGGCGACGGCAGGCGCCATCCTCAAGCCGTAGCGAACCGACCGGCCGTTTTCTTGCCGTCACGCCGATGCCGGCGGCGCCCGCCTGCCGGCAGATCCCGGCCTAGGCGACCCATCGAGCCGTCAACTTTCGCCCGCAAGCTGGTGCAGAAGCCCGATTCCGATCCTTGACAACATCGGGACTCGGTGTGAACATAATTGCAGGGCGTGAGCATATGCTCAACGTCAGATAAGGGAGGTTACCGTGAAGCACGTCCTCAGCGCCCTGTTGGGCGCCGCTACCCTGTTGGGCGCAGCCCCTTCCATCGCACAGACAACCCTGACCATCGCCACCGTGAACAACGGTGACATGATCAGGATGCAGGCGCTGACCAGCGAGTTCACCGCCAAAAACCCCGACATATCGGTGAAATGGGTGACGCTCGAAGAGAACGTGCTGCGCCAGCGCGTCACCACCGACATCGCGACCAAGGGCGGGCAGTTCGACGTGCTCACCATCGGCACCTACGAAGTGCCGATCTGGGCCAAGAAGAACTGGCTCGTTCCGCTCGACAATCTCGGACCCGACTACGACACCGCCGACCTGCTCCCCAAGATCCGCGACGCCGTCTCGGTCTCGGGCAAGCTGTACGCCGCGCCGTTCTACGGCGAGAGTTCGATGGTGATGTATCGCACCGACCTGTTCCAGAAGGCCGGCCTGACCATGCCGGAAAAGCCGACCTGGGATTTCGTGGTCGACGCGGCGAAGAAGCTCACCGACAAATCCGGCGGCGTCTACGGCATCTGTCTGAGAGGCAAGGCGGGCTGGGGCGAGAACATGGCCTTGCTGACGGCGATGTCCAATTCGTTCGGTGCGCGCTGGTTCGATGAGAAGTGGCAGCCGCAGTTCGACAAGCCGGAATGGAAAACGACTCTGACGACTTACGTCGATCTGATGAAGGCTGCGGGTCCTCCCGGTGCAAGCTCGAACGGCTTCAATGAAAACCTGGCGTTGTTCAACTCCGGCAAGTGCGCGATGTGGATCGATGCCACGGTTGCGGCCTCCTTCGTTACCAATCCGAAGGATTCCAGGGTTGCCGACAAAGTCGGCTTCGCGCTCGCGCCGAATGCGGGGCTCGGAAAGAACGCCAACTGGCTGTGGGCGTGGAATCTCGCGATTCCAGCGGGTTCGAAGAAGGTCGAGGCTGCGGAAAAATTCATCGCGTGGGCAACCGGCAAGGACTACACCAAGCTCGTCGCCTCAAAAGAAGGATGGGCGAATGTGCCGCCCGGCACGCGAACTTCACTCTATCAGAATCCAGAATATTTGAAGGTCGCGCCGTTCGCGAAGCTGACGCTTGCTTCGATTGATGCTGCCGATCCGAACAATCCGAGCGTGCAACCGGTGCCTTACGTCGGGGTACAATATGCGGCGATCCCGGAATTCCAGGGCATCGGGACCACCGTTGGCCAGCAATTTTCAGCGGCATTGTCCGGTTCATCGACCGTCGATGCCGCGCTCGCAACCGCGCAAGCATCCACCGAACGCGAAATGAAACGCGCCGGCTACATCAAGTAACGCGCCGCGCCAATCCTGGCTGCCGTCCGGTACGGGCAAGGACGGCAGCCTCATCGGGTTTCCCAGACAACAGGAGGCGGCGATGGCAACGCAGCAAACCCAGGTCCTCGGAAGGGCCCTGCTGACGCCGGCCGTCGCATTGCTGTTCATATGGATGATCGTCCCGCTGGCGATGACGATCTACTTCTCCACGCTCCACTACACCCTGCTGGATTCAGAAACAGTGCGCTTCGTCGGCCTGGAAAACTTTCGGTATTTCCTGACCGACCCGGCGTTTCTGACGTCCCTGCAGAACACCCTTGTGCTGGTCGGCTCGGTCCTCGCCATCACCATCTTTCTTGGTACGCCGCTTGCGCTGTTGCTTGACCAGCCGGTGATCGGGCGCAGCATCGTTCGGTTGATGGTAATAGCGCCGTTCTTCGTAATGCCGACCGTGAGCGCGCTGGTCTGGAAAAACCTGCTGATGCATCCGGTCTCGGGGCTGTACGCCTGGATCGCGACCTTATTCGGTTTGACGCCGATCGATTGGTTCAACGACGCGCCTTTGCTCGCGGTCATCCTGATCGTCGCCTGGCAATGGCTGCCCTTTGCCACCCTCATATTGCTGACGGCGCTGCAATCCCAGGACGAGGAGCAAAAGGAAGCGGCCGAGATGGACGGTGCGAGCGCGCTTTCGACCTTCATCTATCTCACTCTGCCCCACCTCGCGCGACCGATCACCGTGGTCATCCTGATCGAGACGATATTCCTGCTGACGGTGTTCGCCGAGATCTTCGTCACGACCGGCGGCGGCCCCGGTCTGGCGACCACCAATATCGCGTTCCTGATCTACTCGCAGGCGCTGATCCAGTACGACGTCGGCAATGCCTCCGCCGGCGGACTGGTTGCGGTCGTCATCGCCAATATCGTCGCCTTCTTCCTGGTGCGGATCGTCGGACGGAATCTGGAGGCGTAAGCGATGGCACGCAAGGCAACTTCGAGACGCGTGTGGGTGTCGACGGGTGCAGCGTGGTTTTTCGGATCTTTGATTTTCCTGCCGATCCTGTGGATGGTCATGACCAGCTTCAAGACCGAGCTCGATGCGTTCGCGATGCCGCCCAAGTTCCTGTTGTTTCACTGGACCACGGAGAACTATGCGACGGTGCAGGAGCGCAGCGACTACGTTCATCATGCGTTCAATTCGATCATCATTGCGGGCGGCTCGACGCTGATCGCGATGATCATCGCCATCCCCGCGGCGTGGTCGATGGCGTTCGCGCCGACCAAACGCACCAAGGATGTCCTGCTCTGGATGCTCTCGACCAAGATGATGCCGTCGGTCGGCGTGCTGGTTCCGATCTATCTGATCTTCCGGGATTTCGGCATGCTCGATACCCGCGCGGGTCTGGTCATGATCCTTTGCCTTGGCAATCTGCCGATCGTGGTCTGGATGCTCTTCACCTATTTCAAGGAAATCCCGAAGGATATTCTGGAAGCGGCGCGGATGGATGGCGCGACCATCGGACGCGAACTCATCTACGTGCTGACGCCGATGGCCGTGCCCGGCCTCGCCTCGACGCTGCTGCTCAATTTCATTCTGGCGTGGAACGAGGCGTTCTGGACGCTGAACCTTTCGACGCTGGATGCTGCGCCGCTTACGGTATTCATCGCATCCTATTCGAGTCCTGAGGGCCTGTTCTGGGCCAAGCTGTCGGCCGCCTCGACGCTCGCCATTGCCCCGATCATCATCCTCGGATGGTTCACGCAGCGGCAGCTTGTCCGCGGACTGACCTTCGGCGCCGTCAAATAGCAAGGGACCACAGATCATGGGTCAGATCACGCTGCAGGGAGTCCGAAAATCGTTCGGGCCGGTCAACATCATCAAGGATGCCAACCTGGATATCGAGGACGGCTCCTTCGTTGTTTTTGTCGGGCCGTCCGGGTGCGGGAAGACCACGCTGCTGCGCCTGATTGCCGGACTTGAAGATGTCACAGGCGGACAGATCCTGATCGACGGCAAGAACGTGGTGGACGTGCCGCCGGCGAAGCGCGGCCTGTCGATGGTGTTCCAGTCCTATGCGCTCTATCCGCATATGAGCGTCCGCGGCAACATCGCGTTCGGCCTGAAGATGGCGGGCCTGCCACGCCCCGATATCGACCGCAAGGTGGAGGCCGCCGCCGCGACCTTGAACCTCACGCCCTATCTGGACCGAAAGCCGCGCGAGCTTTCCGGCGGACAGCGCCAGCGCGTCGCGATCGGGCGCGCGATCGTGCGGGAGCCGAAGGCATTTCTGTTCGACGAGCCCTTGTCGAATCTCGACGCAGCATTGCGCGTCCAGATGCGCTTGGAGGTGACAAAACTGCAGAAACAGCTCGGCACCACCGCCATCTACGTCACCCATGACCAGGTCGAAGCCATGACGATGGCCGACAAGATCGTCGTGTTGAACGCCGGCCATATCGAACAATACGGCTCGCCGCTGGAATTGTACGAGCGGCCGGCAAACTTGTTCGTCGCCGGTTTCATCGGTTCGCCGAAGATGAATTTTGTGTCCGGCGAGGCCGCCGGCGAGCCTGGCGTCGCCACTCTCGGCATCAGGCCCGAACATCTGAAAATCGGCAAGGAGGGAGAAGGCTGGCCCGGGACCGTCTCGGTCGCCGAGCACTTGGGCAGCGACACCTTTCTCTATGTCGACGCCGGCAAATTCGGGATGCTGACGGCGCGGTGTATCGGAGAATTCAATCTGAAGGCCGGCGACCGCGTGTGGCTTTCGCCCGATCCGGCCCGGCTGCACCGCTTCGATGGGGATGGTGGGGTCATCAGGACATGAGCGGCGGCGCAACGTCTTCCATCGCGGGTAAGCAAGCAGGAAAGAAGAAGATGTATCTGGAAAAATTCAAGCTGGATCGGAAAACGGCTCTGGTGACAGGCGCCGGCCAGGGAATCGGCCTTGCCTGCGCTGAAGCGCTCGCGGAGGCCGGAGCGAGGGTCGTGATCGCGGATCGCGACCCCAAGCTTGCCGAGACCGGCTGCGCGAGCTTGAAGGCAAAGGGCTTGAACGCCGAGATCGTTATTATGGATGTAACGGACTCGAAGCGCGTTTCCGAGGTCGCTGATAAACTGGCCTCCCGGTACGGCGGCGTCGATATCCTCGTCAATAGTGCAGGTATTGCGCGAAGCGAGACACCGGCCGAGAAGGTAGCCGACGAACACTGGCTCAATGTCGTCGACGTCAATCTCAACGGCACGTTCTGGTGCTGCCGCGCCTTCGGCAAACACATGTTGGACGCAAAGTCCGGTTCTATTGTGAATATCGGGTCGATGTCCGGCTTCATCGTCAACAAGCCGCAGGAGCAGTGCTACTACAACGCCTCGAAGGCCGCAGTGCACCATCTCACCAAATCGCTCGCGGCCGAATGGGGCGCTCGTGGCGTCCGCGTCAACGCGGTGGCGCCCACCTACATCACAACCCCCCTCAACGCATTCGTCAAAAGCAATCCGCAGATGTACGATGCCTGGATCGGCGGTACGCCGATGGCCCGCATGGGTGAAGTCGACGAAATCGCGTCCGTTGTGCTGTTTCTGGCCTCTGACGCCGCAAGCCTGATGACCGGGAGCGTCGTCCTCGTCGACGGAGGTTATACGTGCTGGTGAGCTTGCGCTGATTAGAAACGGGGTTGCAATGCGGCAGGCCTTCATCGGCGTCGACGTCGGAACATCGAGTGCGCGCGCTGGAATATTTGATGAGAACGGGACTTTGCTGGCGACCGCCCGGCATCCGATCACGGTGTGGCACGAGGCAGGCAGCGTCGTTGAGCAATCCTCGCCCGAGATCTGGGTGGCCTGCGCCACCTCGGTTCGCACCGCAATGGCGGAAGCGGCGCTTCCCGCTTCCGCGGTCAAGGGCGTCGGTTTCGATGCGACCTGTTCGCTTGCGGTAGTGGATGCCACCGGCCGTCCGCTGACGGTCAGTAGCTCCGGCGACGAACGACGGAATGTCATCGTCTGGATGGACCACCGCGCGATTGCGGAAGCCCGCCGGGTCAACGAGACGCAGGACGACGTGCTCCGCTATGTCGGTGGCTCGATCTCGCCGGAAATGGAAATTCCGAAACTGCTTTGGCTGAAGCGGCATCTGCCGTCGACCTACCGATCGGCCGGTCATTTCTTCGACCTCGCCGACTATCTATCGTTTCGTGCCACCGGCTCGACCGCGCGTTCGATGTGCACGCTGGCCTGCAAATGGAATTATCTCGCCCACGAACAACGCTGGAGCGGCAGCTATTTCGAGCGCGTCGGTCTTGGCGACCTAGCCTCGGACAAATATGCGAAAATCGGCAACGAGATCGTTGCACCTGGCACGCCGCTCGGCGCCGGTCTGACGGAAGCTGCCGCACGCGATTTCGGCCTGCGCGAAGGAACGCCGGTCGGAGCCTCGCTGATCGACGCCCACGCCGGCGGCGTCGGCACGATCGGGGGACACCGAAAATCGGGTGAACCGGCCGATGTGTGCCGCCGCCTTGCCTACATCATGGGGACCTCGGCCTGCATCATGGCGACGACATCGGCGCCGTGCTTCGTCCCGGGCGTCTGGGGACCCTATTATTCGGGGATGGTTCCAGGCTTCTGGCTCAACGAAGGTGGTCAGTCGGCCGCAGGTGCCGCGATCGATCACCTTGTCAAATCCCATCCCGCCTATGGCGAGGCCGTCGCGGCTGCGCGTGCGGCCGGAGTGGAGATCCCGGAATTTCTCGAACGGCGCATCGTTTCGCGCGTGGCGAGCCTGGGCGAGGCGGCGGTGCTGGCCCGCGACATCCACGTGCTGCCCGAGTTTCTCGGCAATCGGTCGCCGTTCGCCGATCCCAATTCCCGCGCGGTCATTGCCGGGATGGACCTCGACGCCGACTTCGGCTCGATGGAGCGGCTGTTCTTGGCCGGGCTCTGCGGGCTTGCCTATGGCCTGGCGGATGTCGTGGAGGCCTTTCGGTCGCACGGTGTCGATAGCGACATGATGGTGATCAGCGGCGGCGCGGGACGAAGCCCGCTGGTCCGCCAGATTATGGCAGATACGACGGGCCTTACCGTTGCGGTCCCGGAAACGCAGGAGCCGGTACTGCTCGGCGCTGCCATGCTAGGCGCGGTCGCGGCGAGATCCTGCGGATCGATCGGCGAGGCAATGGCTTCGATGTCGGCGATCGGCCGGCTCAGCGAACGGACGGCACCCGGATTGGCCGACTTCCACCGGACCAAGCGAAGGGTTCACGGACTGATGCGAAAATTGGATCGAGAAAGCCGCGATATGATGCAGGGGATCGCATCGTTCGGGGGAGCTGAAAAAGAAAGTTGAGCCATGCTGCTGAGTTGCGGAGATGCCCTGGTTGATTTCCTGCCCATCAAATCCGTGGACGGACGTGATGCGGCCGTGCCGGTTGCCGGGGGCTCCTGCCTCAACATCGCTGTCGGCATGGCGCGTTTGGGCGCCCCGGCGGGGTTTGTGGGCGGCATCTCGACCGATCTTTTCGGACGCATCATCTCGAGCCACGCGCTTGCGTCCAAGGTTGACCTTCGCTACGCGACGCAAAGCGAGCATCAGACGACGCTTGCGTTCGTCCGCCACGTGGCGGGTGAGCCGCAATATGCTTTCTATGACGAGGCGACGGCGTCCCGAAACTGGACCTATCGGCGTGGCTCCATCCCCTTCGAAGAGATCGAAGCAATTCATGTCGGATCGACGACGCTGGCCAACGACGAGGGGGCAACCCAGGCGCTTGCAATGATCCGGGACGCAGGCGGATCAGTCACAATCTCCTTTGATCCGAATTGCCGGCCCAATCTGGTCAAGCACAAGGCCCGCTACGTCGATTGGATGGACGCGTTTGCCGCCGCCGCGCACATCGTGCGGATGTCGGATGTCGACTTTGAATTTCTGTATGGCGGTGGCGATTATGCGGGAAAGGCCAAGTCGCTTATCAGGGCGGGCGCAAGCCTTGTCGTCATTACGCGCGGAATCGAGGGAGCTCAGGCATGGCATGCAGAGGCGGGCGCAGTTGAGCTTCACGCTCCCACGGTAGATGTCGTGGATACCATCGGGGCCGGCGACAGTTTTCAAGCGGCGCTGTTGTTCGCTTTACGCAAGATCGGACGGATCGGCACGAAAGTCCTGATGCAGATGAATTCGGCCGAACTTGGTCGCGCGGTGTCATTTGCGTCAGCATGCGCTGCTTTCACATGCGGGCGCGCCGGTGCCGATCCGCCGCAACAATCCGATGTGGGCGCGGAATTGTCTCGTCTTCTGGAACCCGGACAGACATAGAATCGCTTGCCGGTCATCGAGCCGAGTTTATTTTCGCGGTCTTGAATATCGAAACGTCAGACGGTGCGCCGGTGCGGATTCTGGTGCGACGGATCGCCTCTTGGAGCGGGAGCGCCGGCGTACCGGATAAGGCCAGCCTAAGGAAGCAAAAGCTTGGCCCTGCTCTCAAGGATGAATGGCGGATGACCCGAAGGTCGTGCTCATGGTCAGATAGGCCTCGTTAAAGTGCGCGAAAGTAGCGCAACACTCGCTGCAATAATGCTGCTGGCGCTTGCGCCGGTCGCTCAGGCTCGTCCAATCGACTGGCAGGCTGAATTGGATCGTTGCCGCGCGATGCGCGAGCAAATGGATCCGCTGCTGCTGGCTGGCCAAGGCTTGTCTCCCATCGCGCGCTCTGGGACGGGGGCGCGCCACTGTGTTTGGATTGAGCGGCGGGCGCTGAAACATGGTGCGCGCTAATCCTGTGAACGCTTCAAATATTTCTGGGTCTGGACGGCCCGGGGGATGCCGTGGGGACAAGAAAACAACCGGCAAGAGAATCCTTTCTGACGGGCCAATTCGCGCTGAGCTACCGGGCATGAGGGCTTCGTGTCGGCCGGTCCGACCGAAAGACTTGGCTCCAATCGCGGCCGTCTAAGGAACCTTTGGTCAGTGTGGGATTTGCACAAGAAGGAGGAAGTGCACTATGTGGTTGTCTAAATCCGCCGCTTTGGCGCTTATTGTTGCAGCTACAGGTTCAATGTCCGTGTCTCCGACGCTGGCCGCCTCTGACTGTCCAATATTAATAGCACTAGCGGATTGGGGCGAGAGTTCAACCGGCGACATTAGCGTCGCGTCCGGAGGAAGTTGCCAATTTCCGATCAGGATGCGCGGCACGGTGAGTAGCTCGGACATTTTACAAAAGCCGGTACACGGCAAATTGAAAAAGCTCGACATAGCTACTTACGAATACAAGGCGAAGGCTAGATATAAGGGAAGCGATACTTTTGCCATCAAGGCAACGGGTCAGGGGCCGACGGCTTCTGGCACGTCGGTAATCACTGTGCACGCGACGATCAAATAGCGTTCCTCGCGTTCCATTGCCGAACTAGACGAGCGGATGGCGCGCATAGAGCAGTTGAGCGTCGCCGAGTTGTTGCACATCGCGACGGGCAGTCGCAAACCGACGTGGCTTCCGCACCGCAATCCCGGAAACTTCTGCTTCTCAATCCTCGCTAAACTGGCCATTTCCTCTATCGATCATTCACTTTCGCCGATAGACTGCTCGCAGAAGTTTGGCTTCCCACGGGGACGGCGATGCGCTTCTGGCTGGTTCCCCTACCATGGCGATCTTTTTGCGCGCGGACGTTCATCGCGGCGCTGGCCTGCTTGTTGGGACAATGGCCATGAGGACAATGGCCATGCGGACAATAGTCCCGACGACGGCACCTGCCGTAGTATGGCGGAAGTAAACCTCAGGCAGGGGTCGCAAATGGCTAGTCAACTGGAGCTTAGCGCGCGAGCTGCGCTATGCAGGCAACTCGCAAAGCGTGAACCAACGAACCGGGTCCTCTGGATGGCTGAGGCGGAAAACTGGTCGCGTCTGTCGAACGAGAAACTTCGCGGAGAGGCAGAGCAAAAATCGGTTACCGCATCTTGGCGAGTTTGCGGGCGCGTTCCGCAAGATTGTCTACCAATCTCGGCGTAGCAAGAGCCGCGTGAAAAGGGGCCGAGAATGCACGGCCCACCGTCCGGTGGCACACAGCAAAATGTATGTGCGGTCAACCTCAACTGTCCGGGCGCTCCCCGCATATTAGCACGTCACTCCCCTGGCAGTTGCAGCCTCCGCGCAGCTCAGCGCAGTGACGCGATGTGCCAGAAGGCGACTTGCAGCCGCAAAGCGGCCGCCCATTTGATAACCCCGTTTGCGCGGGCAAACCGTGCAGGATGGCTAGGCGACCCTTGGCAGCATGAGCCGATCAGGAGGCTGCGAAGGCCCAAATGTTCATTGTGGCTATCCCCTCGCGCAGCTTCTTGATCGGGACGTAATCCGGAGAATTCCAGAACGCGTGGATGGCCTCCATGTCCGGAAACTCGAACATCACGACCGGACGCTCGTCATGTTCGCCTTCCAGCACTTCCACTTTTGCGCGTCTGGCGGCAAGCTTTCCGCCGAAGCTGGCGATGAACGGCACGACGGCTTGCACGTATTTCTGATACTGCGCTTCGTCTTTGATCGTGTTTTGGACAATAAAATAGGCGGGCATATTGAACCTCTGTTAGCAATGCTTTGGCGGGCTAAGACACACAAGTTAACATGCCTTCAGGGCGTGTCCACTATATCCCCGACGCGGCGCGAATGCGGGCGTCGCAGGAGGTCCGCCCGGAGCATTGGGTGCTGCGGGTAGAGACTGCCTTCACGCTGACGCTGCAATCGGAGTATCCTACCACGACGCAACAGGAACGAACACGATGACTGAGACGGTCGCCATTGACCGCCCGTCGGTCGAGCGGTTGACGACCCAGAGGCAAAGCATCGTGGCAATCGCCAAAGTGGTTCAAGTTGCCTTTCCCTCCGACTTCATCGAACCGTGCCTGCCGTCGAAGGTGGCGCGACCATCCGCGCGGCTACAACGCCCATGGCAACTGGGTTTGCCCACCGTATTGAACGGCGCGACGCGGTTGGCCTATGCAAAAGAACCGAAAGGATCCTGCGATGGGAGCGGGCGATGGAGGCGCCGTTCACGTAGATGAACGGGAGGTTTGGTCTGGGTCGAGCGCTCGTGTGGACTTCTATTTTGTCCCGGCCACTGACTGCCCGAGCGCCTCCTTGCATTGGTCTTTTACGTTGCCAATGCTTTTCAGGATGCAACTTCGTTCCTTGCCGGGGCAACTTTCCTTTACGTCAGTCGTGCAGGCTTTGCTGATCTCGGCGACCCGCGCAAGCCTCGCCTTGCACGCGTCGGAAAATTCTGCTGCGTGTGTTTTCACGCAGTCTTTAATGCGGCCCCCGCCGGGTTTAACGTCGGCACATTTTGCCTTGATATCGGCCGCACAGGCTCCAAATGATCGCTCCTTTGCCATCGCGACCGGTGCGGAGAGAAGCACTACGGCACCAATTACCATGATACTCTTCATCATAGGTCATTCTCCCAAAAAAGATGCGAAGGCCCTCACTCACTTGGACCAGCGTGAGGCCCAGACCAACCGGCTCTGTATGGTGGACGATAAGAACGGCACACTCGATTGATATATGTCAACGCGCGCTGCGCCTTGGGCAAGCTGCACAACCCGGAGCACGACACCACGAGTTCCGCGAAACCCGGCGAGCGATGCGGTGCGCCGGGAGCGCGAGGAGGAGTGGCGTCAGTCTCGGCGCACCCAGCCTTCAAGGTTCTGCCCAAATGGAAAACCCAATGAAGGCGAGTACAGCCACGCTGAGAACGATAATCGCAATCGCGGCCACGTCGATGATGGAAAGCCGTCTTGCCATGCGCCAGTTTCTTTGGCTGTCGAGCGAAACGGCGTTGATCTGGATCATGCCGCCTTCTCGGCCGCTGGGGCGATTTCCGGGCCGGGGGCTGTCCTACATCCGAGGTGAGCTGCAAATTTCCGAAGAGTAAGCTGGCGACGGCCATCATAGTTCCGTCACGGATTTGCTCGAAGCTTCAAGCGTCTAGGAGGCGGGAAACATGGGCAGGCCGATTGTCAGCCAGAACCGTCAAAAGCCATTCACCGATGTGCTACGCGTGGCACTATTAAGCGCCGGCGGTCGTCGGCTGCGTGTCATCGCCGACAAGCTGGTCGAGAAGGCCGAGGAAGGCGATCTACAGGCCATCAGAGAGGTTATCGACAGGCTGGACGGCAAGCCCTCGCAAGTCGTCGAGCGCGGCGAGGTCACGGTGGAAGTACTGTCTGACCGTGAACTGTTCGCGATCATTCGGGGCGGATCACGCGACCCGTTTAGACGAACCAAGCCCATTGCAGCTTTGCGGGCCTAATCAGCAATAGCTTCCTGTGCCGTCATAAGGGACCCCCGCACAGGCGAACTGTCTGACGATCCAATAACGCGGAGAGGGGTCGAAAGGCCGCAATGCACCCCCGGCGCGCCCCCAAAATAATTCGGCGGCCCGTGATGTGCGCCCCCGTGAAAATCAGCCTTGAGGTTGTTGGAGTTTTTGGCTCCCCGGGCTGGATTCGAACCAGCGACCATTCGATTAACAGTCGAATGCTCTACCGCTGAGCTACCGAGGAACAGGCGATACCCATCAAAGGTTCGCGAGCGGCAGCGTATAACAAAGCCTTCCGGCCTTGCAAAGGAGGAAATGGGCCGCTCCGGGATGGCATCAAAAGAGCCGGGCAACCCTCTATGGGACAGCGATTTATCGCTGTTTTTGGCGATCCGGAGGATTCGGCCTGACCGCCGGACATGCGATTCTGCAGCCGAGCCCCTCGACCGATCCGACGCTAAATCGTCTCATTTGCCGACAAGCCTCGAAGCTGCCGGGTGACCCCAAAGGTGATTCGATGCCAGACATCCCGACCCGTCCAAGATCGATGCCGTCGATCGTGCCCGATGACATCCCCGCGATGAGCGATGACGAATGCCTCGTCCGGCTCGCGCAGGCCGTCGCCGATCATGATTCCGGTCATCTGGACGAGGTTGCGAGGCTGATCGCGCGGCTTGCCGTGACGATCGAATAGACCGGATCCGGGCCGGACCCGGCCGAGAGGACCGCGGCGGTTCGCGGGCTTGAGCCTGCGCTACCGCCTTGTTGCGTTTTGGCTGACCCTGTTCCAAAGATGCCGCGGTTTCAGGCTTTTGCCGCGGCAACGCCCGCGCTGCATCACGGGGTCCGCTCATGTCCGATTTTTCGATCGCGCGCCAGAAGATGGTCGATGGTCAGGTGCGTCCGAGCGACGTCACCGACAACAGGATCATCGAGGCGATGCTGGCGGTGCCGCGCGAGGCCTTTGTGCCGCAAGACCAGCGCGCGATGGCCTATCTCGACCTCGATCTCGACGTCAGCGAAGGGGCTTCCGCGAAGCGCTATTTGATCAAGCCGGTGGTGACGGCGAAGCTGTTGCAGGCCGCCGAGATCAAGGACACCGACAAGGTCCTGGTGGTCGGCTGCGCCACCGGCTATGCGGCGGCCGTGGTGGCCAGGCTTGCCGGCCAGGTGACGGCGACCGAAAGCGATTCGGCGCTGGCTGCGAAGGCGAGGGAGGTCCTGGCCCAACTAGGCTGTGGAAATGTGACGGTCCGGGCCACTGAGGCCGCCGCAGGGGATGCGGCGAACGCACCCTATGATGTGATCTTGCTCAATGGTGCGACCGAGGTCACGCCCGACCGGCTTTACGGGCAGCTTGCGGACGGCGGCCGGCTGGTCGGGGTATTTGCTACAATGGTACCTCAACGGGCGACGGTCGTGACACACTCCCACAGCGATTTTGGCACCCGCGCGCTTTTTGACGCGGCAGTCCCGGTTTTGCCCGGTCTCGGCCGGGTTCCCGCCTTCGTATTTTAACTCCGACTGCACCAAATCCTGTTCTAAATCAGAAGTGTGGCCCGGATGCCCCACGTCAAGAGTTTCCGTCGCGTTTCGCCGCCGGGGGTTCCGTCTCGCGTTTGCGCGGAATATGGTGCAAGGGGATTTTGACTCGGAATGAACTGCAACAAGCCGGTTCGGGTGCGCTGGAGCCGGTGAACGTCATGGATGGATTACCAGGAATGGGTGGCGTGAAGTTCGTTACTGGAGCTGCAACTGCAGTCCTCCTGATGGCCTATATCGGTCCGTCGCCTGCTATGGCGGACACGATCGAGGCCGCGCTGGTGCGCGCCTATCAAACCAATCCGCAGCTCAACGCCCAGCGGGCCCAGGTACGCTCCATCGACGAAAACGTGCCGCAGGCGCTGTCGGGCTATCGGCCGCGCGTCGCCATCACCGGCAGCGCCGGTTATCAATATAACGACGTCAACACGACGGGGGGCGGCTCGGCGACCAACATCGTCCGCACCGAAATCCACGGTGCCAACGCGCCGCGCAGCGTCGGCGCCACCGTCACGCAAACGCTTTTCAACGGCCAGCAAACCGCCAACAGGACCCGCGCGGCGGAGAGCCAGGTCTCAGGCGCGCGCGAGGGCTTGCGGGTCCTGGAACAGTCGGTGCTGCTGTCGGGCGCGACCGTCTACATGGACTATCTGCGCGATGCGGCCATCGTCGAGGTTCAGCGCAGCAACGTCCGCGTGCTCGAACAGACGCTGAAACAAACCCGCGACCGCTTCAATGTCGGCGAAGTGACGCGAACCGACGTCGCGCAGTCGGAAGCGCAGCTTGCCGCCGGCAAGACCCAATTGCTGACCGCGGAAGCCAATCTGGTCACGACGCGGGCAAACTTCCGCCGCATCATCGGCAATGAGCCGGCGGCGCTTGCGCCGGGTTCACCGGTGGACCGCTATTTGCCGGGGACGCTGCCGGCTGCGGTCGAACTCAGCCTGGTGGAAAATCCGAACGTGACCGCTGCGATGTTCGGCATCGACGTCAATTATCTCCAGGTCAAGGTCAACGAAGGCGCGCTGTTGCCGACCGTGACGTTCCAGGCCTCGGTGAACCAATCCTACGAACAGCAGATGACGATCTTCCGCTCGTTCAACGCCGCCGCGATCGCGCAGGTTTCGGTCCCGGTGTATCAGGGCGGCGCCGAATATTCGCTGATCCGGCAATCGAAGGAAACCCTGGCGCAGCAGCGTCTCAATCTCGAGCAGGTTCGCGATCAGGCCCGCGCCAACACCGTGACCGCTTGGGGGCAGTTGCAGGCCGGCAAGGCGCAGGTCGCCTCGGCGCAAGCGCAGGTGACGGCTTCCGAGATCGCGCTGAACGGCGTGCGCGAAGAGGCCAAGGCCGGACAGCGCACCACACTCGACGTCCTCAACGCCCAGCAGGCGCTGGTCAACGCCCGTGTCGCGCTGGTCACCGCCCAGCACGATCGCGTGGTCGCGTCCTATTCCGTCCTCAATACGATCGGACGGCTATCGCCGCAGGTGCTCAATCTCGCCACCACGGTCTATGATCCGAGCGTGCATTATCAGCAGGTTCGTGACAGCTGGTTCGGCGTTCGCACCCCCGACGGCCGCTGATTTCAGCCGTATCGCCGCCACGCACGGCGATACGGCTCTCCATCACGGCAGCCGGCACAGCGCGGTAATGGCTGGTCGCCGGACAACGTTCCGGACCATCGGACAGCGCGCATGAGGTTTTCGCCGAGGCGAAGGTAGCCTCCGGCGCGGAAGCGATTCTCCGTAAACCGAGCTTTAGCGGTTCACGCGCTGGTGCCCTTGCTTGCAATCAATTGTTGCCCTGACATACCTTTATTGGGGGCAGCAGAGCGATTCGGGCCGCATTGACAATTTTGGGCCCGACGCTTCGAGGCTTGAGTAGGGCAGAATCCCGCGCGAAGTCTGGCGCGGCGCTAGATCTGGGGACAAGTCGGGCTGTCGCGATGAAAATCCCGGCCCGCATATCCGGAATCGGCAAATCCTGTCCGGCTTGGTGTAAAACGCGCATGCGAGGGCGTTGATGATGTGGAGTCGGAAATGACGCAGCCTGCAAAGGTCCAAGAACCCTCGATGGAGGAGATTCTGGCGTCGATCCGGCGTATCATCGCCGACGATGAAGCAAAGCCGCAGGCCGCCGAGAAGTCCGCAAGCCCTGTGGCAGCCGTGAAGCCGGAGAAGCAGGCCGCGCCGGCAGCCAAGGCGCCTGTGATGAACAACATTCCGCCGTCGGCAATTCCTGCTGCCCAGGCCGCCGCTGCGAAGGCGGCACCGCCGCCCGCCAAACCCGCGCCGGCCCCGGCCCCGAAGCCTGCGGCGCCGGCAGCGGCGCCAGCACCAGCACCAGCCGCGTCCAATAATAGCCAGGACGACATCGATGCCATGCTGGCGGGCCTCGATGAAGCGACTTCGGAGGCGGAGATCAGGCCGCCCGCCGCCGCCGATGTGTTCGAACTCACCGACGATATGGCGGTGCCGGATGCGCCGCAGCCGTCGTTCCAGAAGGTCGTTCCGCAGGACGATCTTGAATTCACCGAAAATGCCGCCGCCAAGGCACCGTTTCGGCAACCCGCGTTCGAGCCACCGCCGTTTGAAAGCGCCGCGCCGAGACAACAGATATTGTCGCACTCCACCGTCTCGGCGGTCGAATCCGCCTTCAACAGCCTCGCCAACACCGTCTTGAGCAACAACGCGCGGACGCTGGAGGATCTGGTCAAGGAAATGCTGCGGCCGATGCTGAAATCCTGGCTCGACGATAATTTGCCGGGGTTGGTGGAGCGCATCGTCAAGGCGGAAATCGAACGGGTCTCGCGCGGCGGGCGCTAGCGCCGTTTTCGAAACACGCGGCGTCCGGTCTGCCGCGCGGAAATGCTCAAACTCGACGTTGTTCCAAGTATGGCTTCTCCGGTCTGCCCCAGGCTGGGCCAGCGGCCCCCAATTCAGCCACCCCGCACGGATTTTATCGTGCTTTTGCCGTGCCTGGCGTGTTGACTTGGCGCGATCCGGCGGCTTTCTAGCCTCCATCACATCCCCGATTGCATTGTCATGATCGAGAAAAACTACCAGCCCGCCGATATTGAAACCCGCATGTCCCGGCTCTGGGAGGAGAGCGGCGCGTTCAAGGCCGGCCGGCCCGAGCGCCGCGACGCCAAACCCTTTACCATCGTGATCCCGCCGCCGAACGTGACCGGCTCGCTGCACATGGGGCACGCGCTCAACAACACCCTGCAGGACATTCTCTGCCGCTTCGAGCGGATGCGCGGCCGCGACGTGCTGTGGCAGCCGGGCACCGATCACGCGGGGATCGCCACCCAGATGGTGGTCGAGCGGCAATTGATGGAGCGGCAGCAGCCGGGCCGGCGCGACATGGGGCGCGCCAAATTCGTCGAACGGGTCTGGCAGTGGAAGGCGGAGAGCGGCGGCGTCATCGTCAACCAGTTGAGGCGGTTAGGCGCCTCCTGCGACTGGTCGCGCGAACGTTTCACCATGGACGAGGGCCTGTCGCGCGCCGTCGTCAAGGTGTTCGTCGAACTGCACCGCGAAGGGCTGATCTATAAAGACAAGCGGCTGGTGAACTGGGATCCGAAGCTGCTGACTGCGATCTCCGATCTCGAGGTGCAGCAGATCGAGGTCAGGGGCAGCCTGTGGTATCTGCGCTATCCGCTGGAAGGCAAGGCCTTCAATCCCGACGATCCCACCACCTTCATCGTGGTCGCCACCACGCGGCCGGAGACGATGCTCGGGGACAGCGCGGTCGCGGTGCATCCGGCCGATGAGCGCTATGCGGATCTGGTCGGCAAGCACGTCATCCTGCCGCTGGTGGGACGAAAGATCCCGATCGTCGCCGACGAATATTCCGATCCCGAGAAGGGCTCGGGCGCGGTGAAGGTCACGCCGGCGCATGACTTCAACGATTTCGAGGTCGGCAACCGGCACGGTCTGCCGCGGATCAGCGTGCTCGATCAGGAGGGCCGTCTGGCCCTGGTCGGCAACGAGGATTATTTACGCGGATTGCCGGAAGGCTCAACGCATCTTGCGGAGGAATTGCACGGCCTCGACCGCTTCGCCGCGCGCAAGCAGATCGTGGCGCGGCTGGAGGATTTCGGTTTTGTGGAGCGGATCGAACCCAACACCCACATGGTGCCGCATGGCGACCGCTCCGGCGTCGTGATCGAGCCGTATCTGACCGACCAGTGGTACGTCGACGCCAAGACCATGGCGCGGCCGGCCATCGCGGCGGTGCGCAGCGGCGCGACGACATTTGTGCCGAAGAACTGGGAGAAGACCTACTTCGAGTGGATGGAGAACATCCAGCCCTGGTGCATCTCGCGGCAACTCTGGTGGGGTCATCAGATCCCGGCGTGGTACGGCCCCGACGGCAAGGTGTTCGTCGCCGAGACCGAAGAGGAAGCCATCGGTCACGCGCTCGGCTATTACGTCGAGCAGGAGGTCATCACGCCGGAGCAGGGGCGGGAGATGGCGCTCGATCGCAACAAGCGCGCCGGCTTCATCACCCGCGACGAGGATGTGCTCGACACCTGGTTCTCGTCGGCGCTGTGGCCGTTCTCGACGCTGGGCTGGCCCGACGACGATACCGACGTCAAGCGCTATTACCCGACCGATGTGCTTGTGACCGGATTCGACATCATCTTCTTCTGGGTCGCGCGGATGATGATGATGGGCCTGCACTTCATGAAGGAGGCGCCGTTTTCGACTGTATATATCCACCGCCTGGTTCGCGACGAGAAGGGCGCGAAGATGTCGAAGTCGAAGGGCAACGTCATCGATCCGCTCGGCGTCATCGACGATTTCGGCGCCGACGCCCTGCGGTTCGCGCTGGCGCGCGGGGCAGCCCAGGGCCACGACATCAAGCTCTCGCCGCATCACGTCGAAACCAATCGCAATTTCGCGACCAAGCTCTGGAACGCCTGCCGCTTTGCCGAGATGAACGGCTGCGTGCTGCCGCCGGAGTTCGATTCGACGAAGGCAAAGGAGACGCTGAACCGCTGGATCGCGCACGAAACGGCGCGGGCGACACGTGAGGTTACCGAGGCGATCGAAGGCTGCCGCTTCAACGATGCCGCGGGTTCGATCTATCGCTTCGTCTGGAACGTCTATTGCGACTGGTATCTCGAATTGGCAAAGCCCGTGCTGATGGGCGAGGACGGCGCGGCCAAGTCCGAGACCCGGGCCATGGTGGCGTGGGCGCGCGACGAGATCCTGAAATTGCTGCATCCGTTCACGCCGTTCATCACGGAGGAATTATGGGCGGTGACGGCCGAGCGCGATGGCCTGCTGGCGCTGGCGCCGTGGTCGCGCAAGGCTGCCGCGCTAACGCCCGAGCAACTGATCCTGATGTCGGCTGCCGGCCCCAACGATACGCTGGTGCCGCCCATTATACTTGCGCTCGACACCGGCGATTTCAGCGATCCTGCCGCCGAAGCCGAGATCGGCTGGGTGGTCGATCTCGTCACCGCCATTCGCTCGGTGCGCGCGGAGATGAATATTGCGCCGGCGACGTTGACGCCGCTGATTCTGGTAGGCGCGACCGCCGAAACCAAGGGCCGCGCCCAACGCTGGAACGATGTGGTCAAGCGCATGGCGCGGCTCGCCGACATTTCATTCGCAGATCAGGCGCCGGAAGGCGCGGTGCAGTTGCTGGTGCGCGGCGAAGTCGCGGCCTTGCCGCTGAAGGGCGTGATCGACCTTTCGGCGGAGAAGGCGCGGCTCGACAAGGAACTGGCCAAGGCCGAAGCCGATATCAAGCGTGTCGACGCCAAGCTCGGCAACGAGAAATTCGTCGCCAACGCGCCCGAAGAGATCGTCGAGGAAGAGAAAGAGAAACGCGAGGCGGCCGTGGCTCGGAAGGCCAGGATCGTTGAGGCGCTGGAGCGGCTGAAGAACGCAGCTTAACGGGTCAACGATGCTCGATCACGTTTCCATCACCGTGTCCGACGTCGCCGCCGCCGAGCGTTTCTACGACGCGATCATGCGAGCGCTCGACGTGGTCAAGGTCGGCCGCCGCGACGACTGGCTGGGCTATGGCGAGCGGGCGCGCGCGGCGCATCCGGACCGCGTCTATCTCACGATCCGCAAGGGTGAGAAACCGGAAGACGCCGCCGGCCGGCACTGGTGCTTCAAGGCGAAATGGCGGACCCAGGTCGACGCCTTCTGGGATGCGGGGATCGCCGCCGGCGGCAGCGACGACGGCGCCCCGGGCCTGCGCCACTATCACGCGTCCTATTATGCGGCGTTCCTGCGCGACCCCGACGGCAACCGGATCGAGGCGGTCTGCCATCAAGCGGTCTGAGGCGTGCACGAAGTCGTCGCTGACCTGTTGCCGGCTCACGACTTGTTGGTGGATGCTCGGCTTGAATTCCCAAACAAATTTGCAATGCTTGCGGGTGATCTTAAGATCATGATCAGTGCACGTTGTGTCAGCAAAGGTGACGTATGTGGGAGGCGCACGATGCGTTCGGCGCGTTGTTGCGTCGCCGATGCATGTTGGCCGTTTTCGGCGCGGCGGCGATGTTGCTGGGAGCGGGCGCCGCGCTGGCGCAGGGACCCTACGACGACCCAAAGACCGCGGAAGGCTGGGCCTGGCCTCAGATCGAGCACGCCGAAATGGCCGACTTCAACGAGCGCTGCGGCACGCCCGCGCTCGATCCCGGGGACAAGAATGACGCGCGCTGGAGCGATGACTGCCGCAAGCTTTCCGCCCGCTTTCTGCAAGACCTGCTGACGCGAGCGCCGTGGCGGGAGTCGATACCTTTTGCGGGAATTCAGATCAAAGGCGCCCGCATCGTCGGGGATCTCGATCTCGAAAACGCCAAGCTCATTCGATCAATCTCGATTTTCAGCAGCCGGATTGAAGGCGCGGTCAATCTGGTCCGCGCGCGGACCGATAGCTTGATCTGGCTCGAAGGCTCCCTGATGAATGGCCGCTTCGATGCCGGCGGCTTGCAATCCCAGAACGATCTGTTTCTGGTTGGCGGCAGCGTTTTCAAAAACGAGGTAAATCTTAACGCCGCCAAGATCGATGGGAGCGTTGATCTCACCGGTGCCCGGTTCGAAGGCTTGCTGGGTGCGAACCAGGCGCATATCGGCGGCTATCTGTCGATGAATTCGGATGAGCAGAACAAGGCCAGCTTCAATGACGTGGACCTCACCGACGCGAAGGTCGGGGGACAACTCAACATGGCGGGCGCGAGCTTCAACGGCGTGTTGGGCGCCAGCCTGTTGAGAGTTGGCGGGAATCTGTTGGCGTCATCCGTCGGTCCGGATCAGACCCAATTCCAGAAGGTGCTTCTGTTGAATGCTGAAATCGCGGGAGTGATCACGCTGGAGGGGGTCAATTTCGGCGACGACCTCGAGGCCGGCTCGCTGCGCGTGGGTGGCACACTGTCCATGGCGTCTACCCCTCAGCACAAAGCCAGTTTCAAGAAAGTCGATCTGACAGGCGTGAAGGTCACGGGAAACGTCGTGATGGGCGGAGCGAGCTTCGACGGCGCGTTGGAAGCGGGCCTTCTGCAGGTCGGTGGCATGTTGGGCATGGCGTCGATGGCGCCCAACAAGTCCAGCTTCAAGAGCGTGAACCTGTCAGGTGCAAAGGTGACTGGAGATGTCTCCATGACCGGCGCCAGTTTCGACGGTGCGCTGAACGCTTCCTCCCTGGAGGTCGGCGGCGATCTGTCCATGTCATCCGACGCCGACAATAGAACCAGCTTTAAAGACGTCAATTTGAATAACGCGAAGATCAAGGGGCAGCTCAACATGAGCGACGTCATGCCCGAACATGCCGCCAACTTTGGGGATGTGACTCTGATCGGTGCGAAGGTCGCCGGAAATATCTCCATGATTGGCTCCGGCTTCGACGGCACGTTGACTGCCGGCTTGATGCAGGTCGACGGCCACCTGTTCATGGGATCGTTCGCCGAGCACAAAACCAGATTCAAAATGGTTTTTTTGACAAGTACTCGGGTCACCGGCGATGTCTACATAAGCAGCGCCAGTTTCGACGGCGCGCTAAACGCCGTTTCCATGCAGGTCGGCGGCGATCTGCTCATGAATGAAACCTACAGCGCCGATAAGGTCGTCATTCGGCTGGTGCATGTTGGCCGCGATCTCGATCTGCGCGGCGCCAATCTGGTCGACCTCGATCTATCGGGTGCATCAATTACCGGCGCCTTGCAATTCGGAAGCGCGCAACAGGGGACGCCCGGAAAATTCGGCACGCTGAACCTGCGCAATGCCCATGCCGGCAATCTGGTAGCTGCGAAGGAGGCCGCCTGGCCGCAAAAGGGACAACTCCGTCTCGCCGGGTTCACGTTCAGTCATCTTGGCGGAGACCGTGCAGCGGAAACGCGCAAGCAGCAAACCGGGTTCTGGGACAATTGGGTCCGGCTCGATCCCGACTATAGCCCCACTCCCTACGCCCAACTCGCCGCCGCATTCACCAATTCGGGCGACCGCGACGCCGCCGATGACATCCGCTATCTCGGCCGCGAGCGCCAACGCGAGGCGGCGTGCAAGGACGGGGTGAGGGGATCTTGCGTTCTGCAGACCATACTCGGCTCGGTGGCCGGCTACGGTATAGGCTCCCATACGTTCGTCGTTCTGCGCTGGGTGCTGGTGTTCTGGCTGGCCGGTGTGGCGGTGCTTTGGTGGACCGTTCCTGCGGCGAAGCACAATGGCGCCATCTGGTGCGGCTGCGCCAGCCTGGCTCAGTTACTGCCGGTGATCAGGATCAACAAGGAACTCACCGACTTCTTCGACGATCCCGGACGCACCCGCCTGAAAGGCTGGCAGGTCTTTGTATTCTCCGCCCTCGGCCTGGTTGGATTCCTGCTCGGCACGATCCTGCTCGTCGCCGTGTCCGGCCTGACCCACAGTTCCTGACGCGTTGTTCCTCGCCCGCGTTTCAGTTAAAGCGGCGAGAGCGGAACCCGGAAAATCCGGTAGCCTTCGACGTCGGGAAATTTTTCGGCCGCTTCCGGAGACACCAGGGTCAAGACCGCGGCCGGCACTTCTCCGCCGATCAGGCGATCGATCGCCTTGGTCTGATCCTCGCTCAGTTGAACCGCGGCGGCTCCGGCCGCCACGATCGCGGTGCGAACATTGCCGTGGAACTGCCTGCCGTCGATCGCAACGCTTTTGCCGGCGAGATCGGATACCGATTTGATGTCGGGGCGAGCCATGACAACGGCAACCAGACGTTCGGTACCGGTCGCTTTCTGGTCCGGCTCCGGGACGGCCCTGAAGGTCGTCAATAGCTCCGCGACCGTCATCGCGGCCATTACCTGCTGCTGCGTTGTCTTGGTATCGGAATTGGAATTGGAATCCGGAGCGGCAGCGCTCGCGGGCGCTGAAACCGCGTTGTAGGCTTGCGCCGTCCTGGGTTCGACGGCGACGCTGGCCGCGGGTTGCGGATCCGTAACCCGCGCGCGGGGCGCCTCGCTGGAATTCGGCTTGGCCAGTTTCTCGGCGCGGACCTGCGTTGCGGCCTTCAAGTCGGGGGCAGGCGTGGCGTGGTGGGCTACTTTGACCGGACGCGGTACTGGTTTCGACGACGTCTCCAGCGACCGGGCCACTGCGACAGCGACACCGGGGTGACCCCGGTCAACCCTGTGAGAAGCCGGTTGCGCGAGCACGATCATCGCCACAACGATCTTCATATACATCATGATCATGGTGCACGTCCCCCAACAACCGCCGCGTAGCCGCGATCGTTCAGCTCTGAATAGTCACGTCACATAGGAAAGAAGGGGTCGGGCCGTTTTGGCCTGACCTTTGCGCCTCCCGTCGGGTCCCCCCCGATCTTTGAGCGCAGTCTGTCACGGGTTCTGGATGAAAGGCTTAAGCCGAGCGGTAAACGAAATCTGACTGTTGCGGATGGTTTACGAATTCCCATCCGCCAAAGGCCGCCGCGGTGCTGCGATCCGCCTGGCTGGACCGACGTTTTTCAGCCGGGCAGCCTACTGCCGACATGCATCATGGAGTTTCGGGATGGGTCCGGGCCCATGCCGGTATCGGTTGGCCGCGCAACCAGCGGGGACGCCGCCTGCACGCCGGGATTAACACTTGCGCCAGCCATAAGAGTGGCAAAACCGCCAGGAAAAAACCGGCCCCGGCGATGACTCCATGTTTCGTTGCATCTGGATTGGCCGTGAGGACCGCCTTGAAAACCCAGGCGATAAAAACGGCTTCCAGAAAATAGAGCGGCGTCGAGGAAAGTCCGGGATTCGGACGGTATCCGATCCAGTAGAGCAAAACATGAGATACCAGCGTGTCGGACAATCGCGCGCCGATCAGCGCCCCCAAGGCAAGCGCGGTACAGCGGGGGCCGAAGGGTCCCATGATGCCGACGTAGCCGACGGCGAACAGGGTGAGCGTGAGCAGAAGGGTGAAGCCAAAGAAACCCAGTTGGTCCGGGATATCCAGGCCAACGATGGCGCCGAAATTTCGCCAGAGCGGCGCGCCGGCGCCTTTCCATTCCTGATAGGAGTGAAAAGAGGTGAGGGTGAAGTCCGCCAACAGGATCAAAACAAGAAGCGGCAGAGAGTTCGGTGCTGCATCCATGCGACGTATCCTCACGGGTTAATTCAGCCGGCGGAAATCGTCTCTTCACAGCAGTCTCGGCACATTATTTGCGCTGAGACGGGCCTGAAGAGTGCGAGTAAGCTACGCCAGAACGCGGCCGAGGCAAAGCTTGCGAGGATCATTCGAAGCGCAGACCACGCTGATCTGGTCGGGCGGTTTGTTGAACGGGGTGTTCAGTCCCCTTTGCAAAAAAATACTTCGGTTCTCGTCCACCCCGAATCATCTCTAGCAGTCCGCTGAAAAAGCTCTCCTCAGGGGCAGCGGTGGGTGATTCAATTATGCATCAGGAATCGCCGGCGCCGGCGTCGCGGATACAATGAATTTCGCCTCTAAACGGGTCCACTGGAGGCCGTTCGAGCTCCGTATCAACCGGTAAATCGGCTGCCATTCCATCGGAGCGTTCTTATCTTGCCATTTACGTCGGATATCTCGACCAAGGCCGCATTCTGATCGCGAAGCAGCCGGATGTCGTGGGCGTGCACTGTGAGCACCCGATGATACCGTCCTGTGGTAGCGACATATACTTCGTGCAGACAACCCGTGGTGCTGCAATGGACTGATTTATTGCGGCAACGAAAATCATCAAAATGAAGGGCGATGAACTGAGCTCCGGGAAGAGTGAGATAAAGGGCAAACTGCTGCGCGGCAGCAAGCGATCCGCCGCAGGCGGTTTCCCATTTTTGTACATTCACGCGGATTTCAGGTGGCAGATTGCTGAGATGCGCAGGATTCCAGCGATCTTGGGCTAACCCACTATGCGAAAATGCGGGCCGAAGCATTCCCGACAAGCAAAGTAGCGCGACCGCAATCGTCGAAGCGAGCCTGCTTGAATTCACGCCTTTTCTCCGACATTGAGTTGGACTTGTTTGATTTCTCGCATCCATTTCGGGGAGGCGATTGATGCAGATCAACCGAGAAATAGTCTCGATCTCCCAAACGCGGACACGTCACAATTGCGCACGCGCCGGATCGAGGTGATGAACCCACCGGATCATGTTCCCCGAACAGTCGATACTCGGGTGATCATCGAGTACATCTATCAATTGATACAAATCAAGGCACTGGAGCCTGCACGGAATATTCAAGTTCAAGGGAACGCGCGACGTGGGGGCGCCACCGGATCCATGGTTTCTTGCCGATGCATCTCGCTCAGGCGATCCTAAATCTTTGCTCATGGCGGAGCTTGATTCGGGCCTCGCTTGCACTCGTCCTGATTGGCCCCGCAACCAAGTCGTTGGCCGAGGACGAGGTGAAGGTCAGTCCCGCGCAAACGCAGACCCTCGGCGTTCGCGTTCTCCATCCCGTCTCGAGCCGAACCGATCAGACACTGCCCTATCCCGCCCAGATTGTTATCCCCACTCCCCAATTGTGGGTTGTGAGCGCTCCCGTGGCCGGCATGGTCACGAATTTATCGATTGCGCGAGGTGACCAGGTCAATTCCGGCCAACGGCTCGTCACGCTTGAGAGTCCGAGCTTTGTGTCGCTTCAACGCGACTACTTGCATGCCTTCGCGCAGGAGGTTCTTGCCGCCCAGCAGCTCAAACGGAACACCGATCTGTTTGAAGGCAATGCAGTGCCGCTACGCGTTCTGGAGACCAGTCAGACCGAAGCCCGGCAGGCGAGCATTGCCGTGGCGGAACGACGGCAAATGCTTAGGCTCAGCGGCCTCTCAGACGCGGAAATTTCGCGCCTGACCAGCGAGACAGCGATTACGGCAACGCTTTCGGTCGCCGCACGTCAACCGGCAACGGTGGTTGAAATTGTGGTTTCACCGGGCCAGCGGGTGGAGCAATCGGCACCGCTCGTCAAGCTCGCACGATTGTCGACCTTATGGGCCGAGATTGCGATTCCGGCATCTAGCATCCGCGCCATCCGATCGGGCGCGAGAGTGGAAATCGAGGGCTACGCGACGCCGGGCCAGGTCGTGCTGGTTTCCGAAACCACCGATGCGGCGACCCAAACTATTTTGGTGCGCGCAGAAGTGCCTAACACCGGCGAACTGCGCCCCGGGCAAACTGCCGCAGTGCGGATCAGCTTTCTTTCCGCCGGTGAAAGCGCCTGGGAAATCCCCTACGGCGCGCTTGTCCGACGCGGGGAATCGACGTCGGTCTTTGTTGCAATCGAGGGTGGATTTCGTCTGGCGCCCGTGACGCTCCTCGCCGAGGATCAGGACCATGTCGTGGTCTCGGGCGCGATCACGGACAAGGACGAAGTGGCCGTCAGCGGCATCACTGCCTTGCGAGGGATCTTGTTGCGGCTCGGAGCCGGTGAGTGATGCTCGAGCGTCTGGTCGCATTCGCGCTTTCGCAGCGAATGTTCGTCGCTCTGAGCGTCGTTCTGCTTATCGGCGCGGGCTTCGTCGTTCTGCCAAGCCTGCCGATCGACGCATTTCCCGACGTCTCACCCGTTCAGGTGAAAGTAATCATGAAGGCGCCGGGTCTCACGCCGGAGGAGGTTGAACAGCGTATCACGGTTCCGATCGAGCTTGAATTGCTTGGATTGCCCAACAAAAAGATCCTTCGCTCGACGACCAAATACGCGCTTGCCGACATCACCGTCGATTTCGAGGATGGCACCGACATCTACTGGGCGCGCAACCAGGTCTCGGAACGCCTGTCCAACATCGCGCGCGATCTTCCGGATGGCGTGACCGGCGGCCTCGCTCCGATCACAAGCCCTCTCGGCGAAATGTTCATGTTCACGATTGAAAGTCCCGATCTCTCGCTGGCCGAGCGGCGAAGCTTGCTCGATTGGGTAATCCGCCCGGCGCTGCGGACGGTTCCGGGGGTCGCCGACGTCAACTCGCTTGGTGGTCATGTCCGGGCCTTCGAGATCGTGCCGATCAGCGATGCCCTCGCGGCACGCGGCATTTCGTATGACCTGTTTCGGCGAGCAATCGAGACCAATAGCCGCAACGACGGCGCCGGCCGCGTCAACCAGGGCGAAGACAGCGCGCTTGTCCGCATCGAGGGCAGCATTCGCTCGATCGACGACATCAAGGCCATCGTGGTCGACACCCGCGACGGCGTTCCGATCCGGGTCAACGATGTTGCCCGCGTCCAGGTGGGTTCGCTGACGCGCTATGGCGCTGTCACGATTGACGGTCACGGCGAAACGGTCGAAGGACTTCGTGCTTGGCCTGCGCGGCGCCAACGCCGGCCAGCTCGTGCGCGACGTCCGCCAGCGCCTGCAGGAGCTGCAGCCTTCGCTGCCGAAGAGCGTTACCATCAACGTGTTTTACGATCGGAGCCGGCTGGTCGGCCGTGCCGTCGGAACCGTCGTCCGGGCGTTGGGTGAAGCCACGCTTCTGGTCATTGTCCTGCTGCTGCTGTTTCTCGGCAACTGGCGAGCCTCGCTGGTGATCGCCCTGAGCCTGCCGCTTGCGATCGTGATCGCGCTGATTGTCATGCGCGTGGTCGGCATGTCGGCCAATCTGATGAGTCTGGGCGGCTTGGCGATCGCCATCGGCATGCTGATCGACGCCCTGGTGGTTGTCGTCGAGAACATCGTGGGAAATCTCAGCAAGGATCAAGAAGGAAAGACAACGCCGCTCGTCCATATCGTGTTTCGGTCGGTCTGCGAGGTACTGGAGCCGGTTTCAACAGGCGTGCTCATCATTATCATCGTTTTCGTGCCGCTGCTTGCGCTGCAGGGCCTCGAAGGAAAACTGTTCATCCCCGTAGCGCTCGCAATCATCTTTGCGCTGGCCGGCTCGCTGTTGCTGGCGCTCACGGTTATTCCGGTAGCGACCTCGTTTCTTCTCAAGGCGGCCCCGCATCGGGAACCCTGGTTGATCCGCCTTGCTTCGCGAGGCTATTCGCCTGCGCTTGGCTGGGCACTGACCAATGAGCGCAAGGTGATGGGCGCGGCGGTGGCGGCCCTCATTGCGGCGGGCTTCGCTTACACCCAGCTCGGCAAGACATTCATGCCGACTATGGACGAAGGCGACATTATCGTCAGCGTCGAGGCAATTCCGTCCGTCAATCTCGATCAGGCAAATGCGATCAATGCAAGGCTTCAGGCTGCCATTCTCGCCAGGGTGCCTGACATCGCGGGAATCATCGCTCGAACCGGATCGGACGAACTCGGCCTCGACCCGATGGGGCCGAACCAGACCGACACATTTCTGGTCCTGAAGCCGCTGGAGGAGAGAAAGACGGCCGACAAATCCGCCCTCATTCAGCAGCTCCGTCATGTGCTTGCCGACTTTCCGGGTCTGTCACTCGGCTTCACGCAACCGATCGACATGCGTGTCCAGGAGATGATCAGCGGCGTGCGCGGCGACGTCGCGGTGAAGATTTTCGGTCCTGACATCACGAAGCTCAATGAGATTGCAAGCAGCCTGTCTGCGATCTTGTCTGGAATCGATGGCGCTGAGGATGTGTACACGACGCTCAACGAAGGCGCGCAATATTATACGGTGGCGGTGAATTGGCTGGAGGCGGGTCGTCTCGGTTTGGCGGTGGATACGATTGCCGCCTGGCTGCGTACCCAGATCGAGGGCCGGACAATCGGCACGGCGCTGGAAGAAGGACGTCGTACCCCGATCCTGGTTCGTGGAAGCGAGAAGACCCGTGAGGCGCCTACCTTACTGGCCAACCTGCCCCTGACGCTTGCGTCGGGGCAGCACGTGGCGCTCTCCCAGATTGCCCGCATTCATCGGGTTGACGGTCCCGTCAAGATAGACCGCGAAGACGGCACGCGGATGAGCGTTGTTCGGACCAATGTTCGAGGACGCGACATGGTAGGCTTCGTCGAGGCTGCGCAACAGAAGGTGGCGACCGAACTGGCGCTGCCGCAGGGCTATCGGCTTACTTGGGGCGGCCAGTTCGAAAACCAGCAACGCGCCGCCGCGCGCCTGTCGGTAGTGGTGCCGGTTGCAATTGGACTTATCTTCGTTCTGCTTTTCACCACGTTCGGCTCGATCCGCCAGGCGCTGATGGTCCTGGTAAACATCCCCTTCGCTCTCATCGGCGGTGTCTTTGCGCTTGTCCTGACGGGAGAGTACCTGTCCGTTCCGGCTTCGGTCGGATTCATCGCGCTGCTCGGCATCGCCGTGTTGAACGGCGTTGTGCTGGTTTCCTACTTCAACCAGCTGCGCGCCCACGGCGTCCCGGAGGATCGCATTGTCGTGGAGGGCGCCAAGCGCCGGCTGCGGCCGGTACTGATGACCGCCAGCATTACCGCACTCGGACTTGTCCCGTTGCTGTTCGCTTCCGGCCCTGGATCGGAAATTCAGAAGCCGCTGGCCATCGTGGTGATCGGCGGGTTGTTGTCGTCGACGCTGTTGACCCTCATACTTCTGCCGATCCTTTATCGCCGGTTTGGCAGCGTTTCGAAGGGGGCCAAATGACGGTTCAATCTGTTTGCCTGACGCTGATCGCTGCTCGTTCGCTTCGCGAGGAGCTGTTCGACTATCTCAGCGAGCAGCGCGATCTGGTATCCGGATTCACGGCATCCGATGGCGCCGGTCACGGCCCGTCGGTACGGTTGCAGACGACGGCCGAGCGGGTCAAAGGTCACGCCGACGAGGTGCTGGTACGGACAATCCTGGAAAGGCAAGACGCCGAGCGATTGCTCGCTCGGCTCAAGGCCGCATTCACGGGAGCCAGAACTCGTATATTGGATGGTGCCGGTCACGGAATTTGGCGTGATTGATGACCACGAAGATAGCTGAAAATTGCGCGGAGAAGATAGCTGAAAATTGAGCGGAACGCCTTTGAGGCAGAAGGAATATTTCGGAACCTGCGGCAAGCAATTCGACCGTCGACGCGCTTGATCCAGCTTGCACGTGCGTTCTGGAGCCGAACTTTCGGGGGCGGTCCGCTTGTGGGCACTTTTCGGACGTAAGCGATCAAGCTGACGATGTCGGCTAATTGGGAATTGCGTTGCAAAACTCGGCCGATCTCGCTCGGACAGCGGACATTGATTGAAGCAATCGACAGGTCGGGAAGGGCAGGCATTTACCTTGCGCCGCCGGAGGAGCCCAGCGATCGTATGGAGGCGGGGTTTACGGGACTGTAGGGCAGCGTCGTTCGATCACTCGTCACGGCCCGTGCAAAAGCGCGAAGCGCGTCTTCGGGCTAGAGGGCCAGGCCATCCGTCCACTTCGCAAGACTCTCATGATGATTGATGGGTACGCCGGTCAGGCCGACGTATGACGTTTGTCGGATGATCGCATCCACACGCGGTTATCTTGCAGGGTGATTTGCCCGTCGGGCGGTTTGCTGACGGGGCTGTCCATACCCCTTTGCAAAAATATTTCGCTTAACCCGTCGGGCAAATCATCTCTACAAGCTCGCGCCATCCCACCCCACAGAGGGGCGTTGGCCATCGTCACGAACGCGGGGAGGGATGCGGTGGACGCGGCAGCGTCATGCGCGCGACGTGATGCAGGGCGGGTTCGAAAGGACCTGTGAGCGATCAAACGGCGAGCTGACGAACGGCGCTGATGCGTACGGCGAAGTCGTGTGGTCCTGACGCCCCGACGCTGGCGTCAAGGTTGCGGATGTTGTGTCGGCCCTACCGGGTGCGGACACAACACTAGTTCGCAAACGACGGTGGCAAAAGAGCCCGGTCACCGAGGAGAGCACGAAGGAAACCGTTAAAACCATTGCGTGCGGGAATGCCGGGCGATTCCGGTGTACTCGTTGTTGCTCGTGTGCGTTCTATCAATACAAGTGCACACGAGGCCGCGGGTGCAGCGGGCACCCGGCATTCCCCACGCCCTCTCTTGGGGGCGGAAGATAATTGCAACGCCTCGGGGCGCCTCGCGCCGCGAGGACGAAGTCGTATCCAAAACTATACCAACGTCATTGCGAGGAGCGAAGCGACGAAACAATCCACTCTTTCTTTGCGCCGCCCGATGGATTGCTTCGCGGAGCCTGTCATCGGGCGGCGCTTCGCGCCGACCCGTTGGCTCGCAATGACAGTCGAGGCATGCTCCAATCCTCAAAACGGCTTGCTGAGGAACTTCGAGCCCTTCAACCCGTACCGCCACGGCAGGTCCACCGCTTTGGTAAGGCCGATGCGGACGCCGCTGACGATCTCGGGTTTGCCGATCCGCGCATGCAGCGCGATCGGCGGCGCATCGAGCGGCAATGCGTTATGCGCAATGGTGATCGCGAGCGCCTCGCACAATTTGCCCGGGCCGGAGCACAACGATCGCTCGTCATGCAATCCCCGCCGCCGCCGCATCGCCGGAATGCCGTGGGTCGGCTCAAGCGCGCGGATCAGCACCGCGCTGGCGGAGCCTTCCTTCTCGCAGACGAAATTGACGCACCAATGGATGCCGTAGGAGCGATAGACATAGCAAAAGCCGGGCGGGCCGAACATCACCCTGTTGCGTGGCGTCGGCCCGTTGAAGGAATGTGCCGCCGGCTCGCTGTGATGATAGGCCTCGAGCTCGACGATGACGCCGCCGACCCCGTTCACCAGGAACGTCGCGCCGATCAGATCCGGCGCGACCTCATGCACGCTGCGGGCGAAGAACGAGCGCTTGAGCGGCTTGCCCAGTTTGGGCGCAGTCCGACCAGTGGGGGAGGGGCTTTGAACCATTCAAATCGGGGTTTGGCAGGATGGACGGGGCAGGGCGAAAGGGTACAGCGGATGCGACGCACCAGCCCATATGCTAAGGCCTGTGGGCGGGCAAGGCGGACGGTTGCAGTTCCCGGTCCAGCAGATTAGCTAAGGGTCTCTCAGAACGGACATTATATGGTCGTCGTCGTCGATACCGTTTCAGCCACGCCGCTGCGCCCGCGTCACCCCGAAAAGGTGAACCGGCCGGATTCATTGTCGCCGCCGAAGCCGGACTGGATCCGTGTGCGCGCGCCGAACACCCGCGGCTATGCCGACACCCGCCAGATCGTCAGGGAAAACGGCCTGGTCACGGTGTGCGAGGAGGCGGGCTGTCCGAATATCGGCGAGTGCTGGGACAAGAAGCACGCCACCTTCATGATCATGGGCGACACCTGCACCCGCGCCTGCGCCTTCTGCAACGTCAAGACCGGCATGCCCGGCGCGCTCGATGCGCTGGAGCCGGAACACGTGGCGGAAGCCACCTTCAAGCTCGGGCTTGCCCATATCGTCGTCACCTCGGTGGATCGCGACGACCTCGCCGATGGCGGCGCCGAACATTTCGCCCGGACCATTCGCGCCATCCGCGCGCGCTGTCCCACCACCACCATCGAGATCCTGACGCCGGATTTCCTGCGCAAGCAGGGCGCGCTCGAGATCGTGGTGGCGGCGAAGCCCGATGTCTTCAACCACAATCTGGAAACCGTGCCGTCGCGCTATCTCAGCGTAAGGCCGGGCGCACGCTATTTCCATTCGATCCGGCTGCTGCAGCGGGTGAAGGAGATCGACCCGACGATCTTCACCAAATCCGGCATCATGGTCGGGTTGGGCGAAGAGCGCCACGAGGTGCTGCAGGTGATGGACGATCTGCGCTCGGCGGAGGTGGACTTCCTCACCATCGGGCAGTACCTGCAGCCGACCCGCAAGCATCACGCCGTGATGCGCTATGTGACGCCGGATGAATTTTCGGGTTATGAGAAGGTCGCCTACACCAAGGGCTTTCTGATGGTGTCGGCGAGCCCGCTGACCCGCTCGTCGCACCATGCCGGGGATGATTTTGCCCGGCTGCGGGCGGCGCGCGCTGCGCTGTCCGGCTGAGCGGCAGGCAATGCCGAGGTTTTCCAGCAAGCGCCTGGTCCATCACAGCGCGGCGCAGATGTTCGACCTGGTCGCCGACGTCGAGCGCTATCCCGAATTCGTGCCGCTGTGCCGCTCGCTGAAAATCCGCCAGCGCACCCTGAAACCCGACGGCACCGAAATCGTGATCGCCGACATGATCGTATCGTTCAAGCTGGTGCGCGAGGCCTTCACCAGCCGGGTGACGCTGGACCGCCCCAATCTGAAAATCATGGTCGAATATCTCAAGGGTCCGTTCAGCAATCTCGAAAACCGCTGGACCTTCGAGCCCAGGACCGACACCGATTGCGACGTCGGGTTTTTCCTCGCCTACGAATTCAAGAGCCGGATGCTGGCGATGCTGATGGGAACGATGTTCGACACCGCGTTTCAAAGATTCGCTTCGGCGTTCGAGAAGCGAGCGGATGCGGTTTATGGAAAAGCCGGCGCGTGAGCGAAATTACGTCCGCGGTGACCGTCGCCGCTTGACGGCGTTGCGTCGTGGCGAGCGCGCGACGCGCTGCCGGAGCCGGCTGGCGGCTTCGCGGCGCGGTTTGGCGGCAGTCGATGGTCCTCGCGCCAGCTCCATCAGCATGCGCAAGGCTTCCACCACCGAGCGCAGGCGCACGGCGCTGCGGCCGATCGCACCGAAGCGGCATTCGCGATGCAGAATCCGGCCGTCGCGGGCGGCCACCGCGAAATGCACCAGGCCGACCGGCTTGCCGGGCGTGGCGCCGCCCGGACCGGCGATGCCGGTAATGGAGACGGCGAGATCGACGCCGGCCTTCTCCAGCGCGCCGATCGCCATCGCGGTCGCGGTCTCCTTGCTGACCGCGCCGAAGGTCGCAAGGGTCGTGGCCTTGACACCGAGCATGGCCCGTTTGGCATCGTTGGAATAAGTGACAAAGCCGCGGTCGATCACGTCGGAGGAGCCGGGAATATCGGTCAGCGCGCCCGCGACCAGGCCGCCGGTGCAGGATTCGGCGGTCGCGATGGTCAGCTTGCGCATCCGGCAGAGATCGAGCAGCGAGCGGGAGAGGGCGCGGGCGTCGCTGCCGCTCATGTCAATCCACCCAGGGCAGGCGGATGGTGGCGCTCGCGGTCGCGGCGATGCCTTCCTCGCGGCCGGTGAAGCCGAGCCGTTCGCTGGTGGTCGCTTTCACGGCGATGCGCGAGACGTTCAGGCCGGTGATCTCGGCGATGCGTTCGCGCATGGTATCGCGCAGCGGTCCGATTTTCGGCCGTTCGCAAATCAGCGTCACCTCGAGATTGGCGATTCGCCCGCCGCGGGCAGTGATGCGGTCGACCGCGTATTTCAGAAATTTGTCCGACGCAGCGCCCTTCCATTTGGGATCGCTCGGCGGGAAGTGGGAGCCGATATCGCCGTCCGCCAGCGCGCCCAGGATAGCGTCGACCAGCGCATGCAGGCCGACATCGCCGTCGGAATGGGCGAGAAAGCCTCTGGTGTGCGGCACCCGGACGCCGCAGATCATCAGATGGTCGCCGTCGCCAAAGGCATGAACGTCGTAGCCGGTCCCGGTCCTGATATCGCCGAGCATCGCGCCAAGGCGCGTTTCCTCGCGGGCGAAATCTTCCGGTGTGGTCAGTTTCATATTCACAGCATCGCCTTCAAATGTCGCCACCGTCAATCCCGCCCATTCGGCCAGGGCCGCATCGTCGGTGAAATCGTCGCGGCCCTCGCGCGCGGCGCGGCGATGGGCGTCGAGAATCGCGTCGAATTTGAACGCCTGCGGTGTCTGCGCGATCCGCAGCCTGGCACGCTCCGGCGTCGCCTCGACGTTTCCGGTTTCGCCGACCTGCTTGATGGTGTCTGTGACCTGGATCGCAGGAACGGCGGCGCCGGTGCGCAAGGCCGCTTCGATCGCGCGGGCGATCAGCGCCCCCGAGACGAACGGCCGGGCCGCATCGTGGACCAAGACGACATCCGGCTTCTGGCTCGCAAGCGCTTCCAGTCCGGCGTGAACCGAAGCCTGGCGCGTGGCGCCGCCGCTCGCCGGCGGCTCATGGCGCAGCGCGCGGACGGCATTCTCAAACATCGCACGGTCATCGGGATTGAGAACCGGCTGCACCGCGAACACCTCGGGATGGCTGCAAAATGCTTCCATCGCCCGGAAAATAACCGTTTGCCCGCCGATCGTGCGGTACTGCTTCGGCCCCCCCGCGCCGGCACGAAGCCCGCGTCCGGCTGCGACAAGGATGGCTGCAGTACGCACTGGTTTGGTCATGGGACTCAATTACTGATCGTGGGCTGGCGCACAGCCCTTATCATGCCGGCAGCGCAGAAGCAGAACGATTCCCGGCGGCTGTTAGGGATAAGCCATTTTTTGCTGCAGTGCACTTGCAAGATTGCAAGAACTGTCTAAAGTGTAGGCATGAAGCTTGACTGCACAAGAATTGTGCTCAAAATGGATACAGGCGGTCGCAATGAAGCGCCTGTCAGAAAAACGAGAAGTCTGTGACCGGCTCGGAATCCTTACGCCTTAAGCCATTGAAAATAGGCGATATTGAAGTTGCGAACCGGGTTCTTCTCGCGCCGATGTCGGGCGTCACCGATGCTCCTTTTCGACGTCTGGCGGGTGAACTCGGCGCCGGGCTGGTGGTGTCCGAGATGACCGCGAGCGACGATCTCGCGCATGGCCGCCCAATGTCGCGGCTGCGATGCGAGGCAACCGGGATAGGTCCGCACGTCGTTCAGCTTGCCGGATGCCAGGCTCACTGGATGACCGAAGGCGCGCGGATCGCGGAAGCCGCCGGCGCCGACATTATAGATATCAACATGGGTTGTCCGGCGCGCCACGTGACCGGCGGTCAGTCGGGTTCGGCCTTGATGCGCGATCTCGACCATGCCGTGCGGCTGATCGAGGCGACGATTTCTGCCGTGAAAGTACCGGTGACATTGAAGATGCGGCTCGGCTGGGATGATCGCAGCCTCAACGCGCCAGAGCTGGCGCGCCGGGCCGAGGCCGCCGGCGTGCAGCTGATTTCGGTGCATGGCCGCACCCGGTGCCAGTTCTACAAGGGCGAGGCCGATTGGGGCGCGGTGCGCGCCGTCAGGGACGCGATCGAAATTCCGCTCGTCGTCAATGGCGACATCACATCGTTCGAGAAGGCCGTGACCGCGCTGGAAATGTCGGGCGCCGACGCGGTCATGGTCGGGCGTGGCGCGCAGGGCCAGCCGTGGCTGCCCGGACAGATCGGCCGCCGCCTCGAAACCGGCATGGTCGAAGCTGCGCCGTCGCTGGCTGAACAGCTCAAATATATCCGCACGCTTTATGATGAGGTCTGCAGCCATTACGGGCTACGGATCGGCCTTCGCCATGCGCGCAAGCATCTCGGCTGGGCGCTGGAGATCGCGGCGCAGTGCAGCCGCGCCCCGGCGACGACGCTCAAGTCCTGGCGGCAGAAGATCCTGACATCCGACGACCCGCGCGGCGTGCATCGTTCCCTTCAGGACGCCTTCGACGATTTTGTATGGAGTGCTGCTGCATGAGCTCCGCCGCGGAACATCGCCGGCCCGTGCCATCAGATGGCGAGGCCATCCTCAACGCGCTGCCCAATCCGGTGCTGCTGGTCGCGCCCGACGGGAGGATCGTCGATGCGAACATGGCCGCGGAATCCTTTTTCGAGATTTCCACCCAGTTTCTGCAGCGGCAGTCGCTCAAGGAACTGGTGCCGTTCGGCAGTCCGCTGCTGGCGCTGATCGACCAGGTGCGATCGAGCGGCTCCCCGGTCAACGAATACAAGGTCGATCTGGGCACGCCGCGGATCGGCGGCGATCGCCAGGTCGACCTTCACGTCGCCCCGCTCACCGAGCGGCCCGGCCATATCGTCGTGATGCTGCAGGAACGCACCATCGCCGACAAGATGGACCGGCAATTGACCCATCGAAGTGCGGCGCGTTCGGTGATCGCGCTGGCCGCAATGCTGGCGCATGAAATCAAGAACCCGCTGTCCGGCATCCGCGGCGCCGCGCAATTGCTCGAGCAGGCGGCGTCGTCGGAAGACCGCATGCTGACGCGGCTGATCTGCGACGAGGCCGACCGCATCGTCACGCTGGTCGACCGCATGGAAGTGTTCGGCGACGACCGGCCGGTGGCGCGCGGTCCGGTCAACATTCATTCGGTGCTCGATCACGTCAAGCGGCTGGCGCAATCCGGTTTTGCCCGCAATATCCGCTTCGTCGAGGACTACGACCCGTCGCTGCCGCCGGTGCTTGCGAATCAGGACCAGTTGATTCAGGTGTTTCTCAATCTGGTGAAGAACGCCGCCGAAGCGGTGGTCGATCTTGGCAGCGACGCTGAAATTCAGCTCACCACCGCGTTCCGTCCCGGCGTCCGGTTGTCAGTGCCGGGGAAGAAATCGCGGGTGTCGCTGCCGCTGGAATTTTGCGTCAAGGACAACGGTTCCGGCGTGCCGGAAGACCTGTTGCCTAACCTGTTCGACCCGTTCGTCACGACCAAGCAGACCGGCAGCGGGCTCGGCCTCGCGCTGGTGGCCAAGATCGTTGGCGATCACGGCGGCATCATCGAGTGCGAGTCGCAGCCGCGTAAGACAACGTTCCGGGTGCTGCTGCCGATGTTCAGTACCGCCAAGCATTTCGACCAAAGCAATCGCGACGGGGTTTCGGGTACCTCGTCGCCTGCCTCACAGGACTCAAGATGAGGAATAACAATGCCCGCAGGTAGCATACTTGTCGCCGACGATGACACCGCCATCCGTACGGTGCTGAATCAGGCTCTCTCGCGCGCCGGATATGAGGTGCGCCTGACCGGGAACGCGGCGACGCTGTGGCGCTGGGTCAGCCAGGGCGAGGGTGACCTTGTCATCACCGACGTCGTGATGCCCGACGAGAACGCGTTCGATTTGTTGCCGCGGATCAAGAAGATGCGGCCGAATCTTCCAGTCATCGTGATGAGCGCGCAGAACACCTTCATGACCGCGATCCGCGCGTCGGAACGCGGCGCCTATGAATATCTGCCGAAGCCATTCGACCTGAAGGAATTGATCGCCATTGTCGGCCGTGCGCTGGCGGAGCCCAAGGAGCGGGTAGCGAACCACGCCGACGAGGCCGAATTCGATTCCATTCCGCTGGTTGGCCGGTCGCCGGCGATGCAGGAAATCTATCGGGTGCTGGCGCGGTTGATGCAGACCGATCTCACCGTGATGATCTCCGGCGAATCCGGCACTGGCAAGGAACTGGTCGCGCGGGCGCTACACGACTACGGCAAACGGCGCAACGGCCCCTTCGTCGCGGTCAACATGGCGGCGATCCCGCGCGATCTCATCGAGTCGGAATTGTTCGGCCATGAGCGCGGCGCATTCACCGGTGCCAACACTCGCGCCTCGGGCCGGTTCGAGCAGGCCGAAGGAGGCACGCTGTTCCTCGACGAAATCGGCGACATGCCGATGGAGGCACAGACGCGTCTGCTGCGGGTGCTGCAGCAGGGGGAATACACCACCGTCGGCGGCCGCACCCCGATCAAGACCGACGTCCGCATCGTTGCGGCCAGCAACAAGGACCTGCGCATCCTGATTCAGCAGGGCCTGTTCCGCGAGGATTTGTTCTTCCGCCTCAATGTGGTGCCGCTGCGGCTTCCGCCGCTGCGCGAGCGGATCGAGGATCTGCCGGATCTGATCCGGCATTTCTTTGCGCTGGCCGAGAAGGACGGATTGCCGCCGAAGAAGCTCGATGCTCAGGCGCTGGAGCGCATGAAGCAGCATCGCTGGCCCGGCAACGTGCGCGAACTCGAAAACCTGGCGCGCCGGCTGGCGGCTCTGTATCCGCAGGATGTCATCACCGGTTCGGTCATCGATGGTGAGTTGGCGCCTCCGGCGGTGAGCTCGGGCGGCAGCATCCAGCAGGGCGTCGACAACCTCGGCGGAGCCGTCGAAGCCTATCTGTCGTCACACTTTTCCGGCTTTCCCAATGGCGTGCCGCCGCCGGGCCTCTATCACCGGATCCTCAAGGAAATCGAGGTGCCGCTGCTGACGGCGGCGCTGGCGGCGACCAGGGGCAACCAGATCCGGGCCGCGGACCTGCTCGGGCTCAACCGGAACACGTTGCGCAAGAAGATTCGCGACCTGGACATCCAAGTTTACCGGAGCGGCAGCTAGGAGGCCCCAAACCGCGGCCCTAGCCGCGACGCCCGCGGCCGTCAGACCAAATGTCGCGGGACGGCCACGCCGCGGAATCGTCGCAATTCGGCAACAATGTGATATGAATGCATCAGTCCGCTGCCAGCGGACCTCAGGGCTTTCAGCACAACCATTGCCTAAATGACCAGCGCAGACACCTCGGCTCCATCGTTCGATCCGTCGTTCGCCGAACCCAAGGGCTCGTCCCTTCGGCGTTTCCTGGCGCCGTTCGCGATCGGCCTGGCACTGTTGTCCACGCTGCTGACGTTCGTGGTGCTGACGGGCCTGACCCGGATCCAGCCGACCCCCGAAATCGTCAATTCCTTCCTGCTGATCAATGGCGCGACCATCCTGGTCCTGATCGGGATCATCGCCCGCGAAGTCTGGAAGGTGGTCCAGGCCCGCCGGCGCGGCCGGGCCGCGTCCAGGCTGCACGTCCAGATTGTCGGCCTGTTCTCGGTCATCGCCGTGTTGCCGGCCGTGGTGGTCGCGATCGTCGCCAATGTGACCATCGATCGCGGCCTCGACCGGCTGTTTTCAGGGCCGATGCGCGAGGTGATTCAGAATTCGCTGATCGTCGCCCACGCCTATGTGCAGGAGCACGCGCAGCTGATCCGTGGCGACATTCTGGGAATGGCCAACGACATCACCCACGCCCGGCCGTTGTACGATCAGGATCGCGGAACGTTTCGGGAGCTGCTGACCGCAAGTGCCGCCTCGCGCAATTTGCCGGGTGCGATGCTGATCGACAAGGACCGCAATATCCTGGAGACCGCGCAGACCGGCATCCAGCAGTCGTTCACGACGCCGGCACCCGATTTCCTCAGTAATGTCGACGAGAACGAGCCGCAGATCGCGGTATTCCCCGAGGCCAACTACGTTGCGGCCGTGATCCGGCTGCGCGCCTTCAACGATACGTTCCTCTACGTGGCGCGTCTGCTCGATCCGCGCGTGGTCGCGCAACTCCGGCAGACCGAGGCCAGCGTCGCCGAATATGCCGAGATCGAGTCGCGCCGGCTCGGCCTACAGGTGAATTTCGCGCTGATGTTCGCGGTGATCGCGCTGACCATCCTGACCGCCTCCGTCCTGATCGGGTTGAACTTCTCCAATTGGCTGGTGGCGCCGATCCGGCGGCTGATGAGCGCCGCCAATATCGTCTCCACCGGCGACCTGCATGTGCAGGTGCCGGTGCACAAGTCGGAGGGCGATCTGGCGCAGCTCGGCGAGACCTTCAACAAGATGACACAGGAATTGCGCAGCCAGCGCGACGAACTGGTCAGCGCCAGCGACCTGATCGACAGCCGCCGTCGGTTTATCGAGGCGGTGTTGTCGTCGGCGAGCGCCGGCATCATCGGCGTCGACGCCTCCGGCAGTGTTGGCATTCTCAATCGGTCGGCCGAAAAACTCATCGGTCACGCCGAATCGGAGACGCTGGATCATCCGCTGTCGGACGTGTTGCCCGAACTCGATGACATGATGAAAACCGCTCGCGAGGGCACCCAGCGGCTGGTGCAGGGGCAGATCACGATCATGCGCGACGGCCACGAGCGCAATCTTTCCGTCCGGGTCAGCGCCGAACAGACCAGCCAGTCGCGGGACAGCTACATCATCACGCTGGACGACATCACCGAACTGGTTTCCGCACAGCGAACCTCGGCATGGGGCGACGTGGCCCGCCGCATCGCACACGAAATCAAAAATCCCCTGACGCCGATTCAGCTTTCGGCCGAGCGCATTCGCCGCAAATTCGGCAAGGTCATCACCGAAGACAAGGCCATCTTCGAGCAATGCACTGACACCATTGTGCGACAAGTCGATGATATCAGGCGCATGGTCGATGAATTCTCCCGCTTCGCACGCATGCCAAAACCCGTCATGGAAGGCGAGGATGTTGCCGATACCGTACGGCAGGCGGTGTTCCTGATGCGGGTCGGGCATCCCGAGATCGAGATCGAAGCCGAGATCAAGGACGACCCGATGCGGGCGCAGTTCGATCGCCGTCTGATCTCGCAGGCGCTGACCAACATCATCAAGAACGCCACCGAAGCGATCGAGGCCGTGCCGGCGGAAGAGTTGGGGAAGGGTCGTATCGACGTCATCGCGGCGCGCGATAACGACGACATCGTGATCGATGTGATCGACAACGGCATCGGCTTGCCGAAGGTCAGCCGGGCGCGCCTGCTCGAGCCCTATGTGACGACGCGCGAAAAGGGCACCGGCCTTGGCCTCGCCATCGTCGGCCGCGTGCTGGAAGATCATGGCGGCCGGATCGAGCTCAACGACGCTTCGGATATCCGGCCCGGTGCGCGCGGGGCCTGGATGCGGCTGCGGTTCGCCATATCGGGCCATGCACCGAAGGCCGAAACCAAACAACCGGAACCCGAGAAAAAAGCAAAGGCATCTGAAACCGCCGAGGCGGTGGATGCGACCAATAGTGAAACAAAAATAGCAGCCGCGACAAGCGGATGACCAGATGGGCGTGACCGATGGCAAATGACATTCTGATTGTCGATGACGAGGCCGACATTCGCGATCTGGTGGCGGGCATCCTCGACGACGAGGGCTTTAGCACCCGGACCGCGCGCGACAGCAACTCGGCGCTGGCGGAAATCGCCAATCGGCGTCCGCATCTGGTGTTTCTCGACATCTGGCTGCAGGGCAGCAAGCTCGACGGGCTGCAATTGCTGGAGCAGATCAAGAAGGACCACCCCGACCTGCCGGTCGTGATGATTTCCGGACACGGCAATATCGAAACCGCGGTCGCAGCGATCAAGCGCGGCGCCTACGACTTCATCGAAAAGCCCTTCAAGTCCGATCGCCTCATTCTGGTGGCGACGCGGGCGCTGGAGACCTCGCGCCTGAAACGCGAGGTAAAGGAACTCAAACAACTGGCGCCGGCCGCAAGCGTCCTGACCGGACGCTCCGCCTGCATGAATCAATTGCGCCAGACCATCGAGCGGGCCGCCAAGGCCAACAGCCGCATCCTGATCGTCGGCCCCTCCGGCTCCGGAAAGGAACTGGCGGCGCGCACCTTGCATAACGCGTCGGGCCGTGCCGAGGGACCGTTCGTCGTCATCAACGCCGCGGCGATCACGCCGGAGCGCATGGAGGTCGAACTGTTCGGGATCGAGCAGTCCAATGGCGAGCAGCAGCGCAAGGCGGGGGCGCTGGAAGAAGCCCATGGCGGCACGCTGTTCATCGACGAAATCGGCGACATGCCGCGCGAAACCCAGAACAAGATTCTCCGCGTGCTGGTCGATCAGACGTTCCAGCGGTCGGGCGGGACCACCAAGGTCAATGTCGACGTTCGCATCGTCTCTTCGACGGCGCGCAATCTCGAAGAAGAGATTGCGGAGGGGCGATTCCGCGAGGATCTCTATCACCGGCTGTCGGTGGTGCCGATCCGCGTGCCGCCATTGTCGGAGCGCCGCGAGGACATCCCCGAACTGATCGACTATTTCATGGATCAGATTTCGCTCGCGACCGGGCTGCCGAAACGCCAGATCGGTCAGGACGCGATGGCGGTCTTGCAGTCGCATGTCTGGCCCGGAAATGTCCGGCAACTTCGCAACAACGTCGAACGCGTCATGATCCTGGCGGGCGGCGGACCGGAAGTCATCATCACCGCCGATATGCTGCCGCAGGATGTCGGTTCGATGGTACCGGCGATGCCGACCAGCAACAATGGCGAGCACATCATGGGCTTGCCGCTCCGCGAGGCCCGCGAAGTGTTCGAACGCGATTACCTGATCGCCCAGATCAGCCGGTTTTCCGGCAATATCTCTCGCACAGCCGAATTCGTCGGCATGGAGCGCTCGGCGCTGCATCGCAAACTCAAGGCGCTCGGCGTCGGCTGAGCGCTGACGCTTTGTCGCGAATCTCCAAATTCCGCCGCCCGCCCGCCGCGGCGTCTGACCACGCCCGGATTGCGAAAAACCCCCGCGGGCGCGATTCATTCCACCGAAAAGCGCTGGGAATTTGGGCTTTTTCCGGGCTTTTACGGAGAATTGTGCTTGCGTTCTCTGTGTCCTAGCGCGGAACTGGCTTGCCTAAGTACCGCGCCTGCCTTCTAATCATGCTGCCGTGCTCCCGGAGGGGGATCTCAGGGAAAGCCGGCAACCGGAAGACGCTCCGCAAGAGAGCTGCAACCGGTCCAATAAAAAGAAGCACAAGACTGCGGGATAAAAACAATGGCGGCAGACCGCGCACAAAACCTACAAGACACCTTCCTCAATCACGTTCGCAAGACCAAGACTCCCCTGACGATCTTCCTGGTCAATGGCGTGAAGCTGCAGGGCATTGTCACCTGGTTCGACAATTTTTGCCTGTTGCTCCGGCGCGACGGTCATTCGCAGCTTGTCTACAAGCATGCGATCTCGACCATCATGCCGGGTGCTCCGATCCAGCTGTTTGAAGGCGGCGAAGATGCTCCGGCTTGAGAGGGACCTGATTGGAACCCCGAAATCCTGAAGGGGCAGCCGACCGTCCAAGGCCGGCAGGGGGCAAAGACTCCGGGCGGGTGATTGTCATCGGCCCCTATCTGCGCATGCGCCGCGGCGATCCTGAGGCGCAAACGGATCATCATGCCATCCGCAATTCCGAGGCGCGGCTCGAGGAAGCCGTCGGGCTCGCGCGCGCGATCGATCTGACGATTGCCGAGGCGCTGATCGCACCTGTCAGCCAGGTCCGGCCCGCGACCTATCTCGGCAAGGGCAAGGTCGAGGAGATCGTCGGACTCATCACCGGACACGAGATCGAACTGGTGGTGATGGATTGCGCGCTGTCGCCGATCCAGCAGCGAAATCTCGAGAAGGCCTGGAACACCAAGGTGCTCGACCGCACCGGACTGATCCTGGAAATTTTCGGCCGCCGCGCCAAGACGAGGGAAGGCTCGCTGCAGGTCGAGCTGGCGCATCTGAATTATCAGCGAAGCCGTCTGGTGCGATCGTGGACCCATCTCGAGCGCCAGCGCGGCGGCTTCGGCTTCATGGGCGGTCCCGGCGAAACGCAGATCGAAGCCGACCGCCGCCTGATCGGCGATCGCATTTCGCGGCTGGAGAACGAGATCAAGAAGGTGCAGGCGACGCGGCGGCTGCATCGCGCCGGCCGCCAGCGCGTGCCGTATCGCGTCGTCGCACTGGTCGGCTACACCAATGCCGGGAAGTCGACACTGTTCAACCGCCTGACCCGCGCCGAGGTGCAGGCCGCCGACATGCTGTTCGCCACGCTGGATCCGACCCTGCGCGCGCTCAGCCTGCCGCATGGCGGCAAGGCCATGCTGTCGGACACCGTCGGCTTCATTTCCAATCTGCCGACGCAACTGGTGGCGGCATTTCGCGCGACGCTGGAGGAGGTACTCGAAGCCGACGTCATTCTCCACGTCCGCGACATCTCGCATGAAGACGCCGATGCGCAGCAGCGCGACGTCGATGCCGTGCTGCGCCAGCTCGGGATCGACCCGGATGCCGGACAGCGCATTCTGGAAGTCTGGAACAAGATCGATCGCTTCGATCCGGAACAGCGCGAGAATTTGCGCAACATCGCCGCCCGGCGTCCGCCGGAGCGCCCGTGTTTCCTGGTGTCGGCCGAGACCGGCGAGGGGATCGATGCGCTACTCGCGGCGATCGAGGAGCGGCTGGCGGCGACGCGCATGACGCTGGATCTGTCGATCGACGCCTCCGACGGCGCCGGCATCAGTTGGCTGCATCGCAATTCGGAAGTCCTCAACAAGGAGCTTCACGACGGCCGGTTCGACATGACCGTGCGTGTCGACGAGACCAAACGCGACATCGTTGTCAACCGCTTCGATGCGGTGCCTCACGCGATGTGATCAACGCTTCGTCGTTCCTGGGAACAAGAGCAAGGACCCATAGCCACAGCCGCTTGTGGTTATGGCAAGTCATCGAACAGTATTCTTGAAGCGATAGATCACGCGGTATGGGTCCCGGCGTTCGCCGGGACGACGTGTCGACAGAGTGTAGCGCTCAACGCCACGCCTTGAACGCCATGAAGATCGCCATCGCGGCGATCATGATCATCAGCACGATCCGCAACCGGTCCGGGCTGACGCGGTTGGCCAAACGCGCGCCGATATCGGTTCCGATCCAGAGACCGACAATGAGGCTGACGATCGTGAGCCACGGCAGTTCGGTGCCCTGCTGGACATAGAGCAGTGCTGCGGGGAGGGTGACCGGCAGCGCGGTGACGGCGAGGCTGACCGCCTGTGCGCGATGTTGCGAGATTTTCAAAAGGCCAGCCATCAATGCCGTGATCGCAAGTCCGCCGCCGATGCCGAGAAATCCCGACGACCAGCCGGCGATGGCACCGATTGCGCCGAGCGCGCCCCAATGTAACGGCCTATCTTCGGCAACGTCCGCGGTGCCCTCTGGCTTGGGGCGAGGCGGGCGCAAGATGACGATGGTTTCGAGGATGACGAGATAGCCGACAAAGGTCCATTGCAGAGCGCGATCCGGGACATGGACCGCGAGCAGGGCGCCGACGCAGCCGCCGATTGCAAATCCGATCGCGAGCCAGATCAGCCAGCCAAGCTGCACGCGATGGCCGCTCTGGTGGTAGTTGCGCACGCCGGAGAGGCTGGTGGGCACCACTTGGGCGACCAGCGAGATACCTTGCGCAACGTGCTGGTCCTTGCCGAGCAGGAGAATCAACAACGGCACCAGAATTCCGCCGCTGGTGATGCCCAGAAATCCGGACGCGATGCCGCCGACCCCGCCCGCCAGCAGCCCGCCAAAAATCTCGGCAGGGTTCATCGCCGACAACTCGCTTCGGAGCCGGCTGGCGCGGATGACGGACGCGGATCCTCGCCCTTCGCCTGGTTCCACAACGCGTCCATTTCGGCCAGTGACGCACTCTCCAGCGACCGCCCTCGCGACTCCAGCGCGCGTTCGATGTAACCGAAGCGGCGTTCGAATTTGGCGTTGGTGCCGCGCAGGGCCTGATCGGGATCGGCGCCGACATGCCGCGCCAGGTTAACCAGCGCGAACAGGAGATCGCCGGTTTCTTCCGCAAGTTCATCAGCGTCGCCGCGATCCAACGCTGCCTCAATCTCGTCGGCCTCTTCGCGGATTTTGTTGAGCACCGCGCGCGGATCGTTCCAGTCGAAGCCGACCGTTGAAGCCTTGCGCTGCAATTCCATCGCACGCGTCAAGGCCGGCTGTCCCGCCTTGACGCCCGACAGCAGCGACGGCTGGGTCCGCTGTTCCGGCGGCCGCCGTGCCGCGCGCTCGGCTTTCTCTTCGGCCTTGATGCGATCCCACGCGCCCTTGACGCCGGAAGGCGTCAACCGTCCGTCGGGGTCGGCGAAGACATGCGGATGCCTTCGGATCATCTTGGCGGTGATCGCCTCGACCACGTCACCGAACGCAAATGCGTTGTGCTCCTCGGCCATGCGGGCGTGGTAGACCACCTGCAGCAGGAGATCGCCGAGCTCCTCGCGCAAATCGTCGAGATCGCCGCGCGCGATGGCGTCGGCGACCTCATAGGCTTCCTCGATGGTGTAGGGCGCAATGGTCGCGAAATTCTGCTCGAGATCCCAGGGGCAGCCGCTGCCGGGCGTTCGCAGCGCCGCCATGATCTCGATCAGGCGTGAAATATCGCGGGAAGGGGTCATGGCGCACCGAGGTTTGGGGGGACCACGTGTGGTATGCCGCAAGATTTGCGCCCATCCCAGCAAAAACGCGCGGAGGAGCTTGCTGTTTCCACCGATTGGCGAGAGCGTCTGACGGTGCTAAGGGCAATCGATGACCGATCGATTTAAATCCGCGACCGCGCTGGTGCTGTTTTCCGGCGGACAGGATTCCGCAACCTGCCTCGCCTGGGCGCTGCAGCGCTTTGCGCGCGTCGAGATGCTCGGCTTCCATTACGGTCAGCGCCACGCCATCGAGCTTGCGTGCCGCGACCGGCTGCTCGACGGGATGCGGGCGTTGCGCGCGGACTGGGCGGAAAAGCTCGGCGAAAGCCATACGCTTGACATTCCGACCCTGGCCGAAATCTCCGACACCGCCCTGACGCGCGATGTCGCGATTGCGATGGGCGCCGACGGCCTGCCCAACACCTTCGTGCCCGGGCGCAACCTGGTATTCCTGACCTTTGCCGCCGCGCTGGCCTACCGGCGCGGCATCACGCATATCGTCGGCGGTATGTGCGAGACCGATTATTCCGGCTATCCGGACTGCCGCGACGAGACCATCAAGGCGCTGCAGGCCGCGCTCAATCTCGGCATGAGCAGGACGTTCGAACTGCATACGCCGCTGATGTGGCTGGACAAGGCTTCGACCTGGGCGCTGGCAAATGAACTCGGCGGGGCAGGGCTGGTCGACCTGATCCGCGAGCACTCCCATACCTGCTATCTCGGCGAACGCGGCGCGCAGCATGAATGGGGATATGGTTGCGGCGAATGCCCGGCCTGCGCGCTGCGCGCCAAGGGCTGGCGGCAATATGCGATCGGCACGAACTCGACCTAGGGCCGATCGGGCCAGACTTCGCAAGGGACGCGAATGACATGGATTGGACATTGACGCCAGTGTCCGGGAGGGTCTCAATACGCGCTCGGCGATCGATCAAGGGACGCGTTATTGGCTGACGGTTTCCTTAAAGGGATCGACGACGAAGCGTGAACGGGTTGATTTTTGGGAGGTGCCGCGCCTTTCGAGGTCTTCCGACGCTGCTTTCGGGCGAGCGCGACTTTGTTCGCCCGCCGGCTACGCGCAACGCGCTGGCGCGATACCCAACAAGACAAGATATCCAAACAAGACAAAATGGATGAGGCGTGATGGCCAATCAGGATGCGGTACCTCTCTCGCTTGCCATCGAGCGTGACCTCCGGCTCGATCTGTTCCGCGGCGTGGGGCTGTGGATGATCTTTCTCGATCACATTCCGCACGACGTCGTTGCCTGGTTGACCCTGCGCAATTACGGCTTCAGCGATGCGGCCGAGTTCTTCGTGTTCATTTCCGGCTATCTGATGGGCTTTATCTACGGTCCGATCGTGCGGGGCGGCAATTTTCTCGCTGCCACCAAGCGGCTGTTGATGCGAGCCTGGCAAATGTATGTAGCCCACATCCTGCTGTTCCTGGTGTTTACGGCACAGATCGCTCGCACGGCGAGACGATTCGACAACCCGATGTATGAGAACGAGCTTAATGTCTTCAATTTTCTTCAGCATCCCGACGTGCTGATCGGGCAAGCGCTGACGCTGCGATACAAGCCGGTCAATCTCGACGTGCTGCCTCTCTATATAACGCTGGTGCTTGCCTCACCGCTGATCCTGTGGGGTCTGACGCGCCGACCGAACTGGACCCTGCTTGGCTCGGCCGTCCTTTACGTTGCGGCGCGCTGGTTCGACTGGAATCTCGCTTCCTATCCGCCCGGGACGACCTGGTACTTCAATCCGTTTGCCTGGCAATTGCTGTTTGTGTTCGCGGCATGGTGTGGTGTCGGAGGTCTCGCCCAACTGCAGCTCGTGATCCGGTCTCGCCTGGCGCTGGCATTGGCCGTGGCGTGGATTTGCTTCGCATTCCTGATCGTGATGACCTGGCACGTCCCGTTCCTGGAATCACTGGTGCCGAAATGGATGGTCAAGGCGATCTATCCGATCGATAAGACCGATCTGGACATGCTGCGTCTCACTCACTTTCTCGCTTTGGCGCTCGTGGTCACCCGATATCTCCCGCGCCATTGGGCGCTGCTCACCTCCAAATGGCTGCGTCCGGCGATCCTGTGCGGCCAACATTCGCTGCCGATTTTCTGCTTCAGCGTATTCCTGTCCTTTGGGGCGCATTGGATCCTGATGCAGTATACCCGAGGTGTCTGGGAGCAACTGGTCGTCAGTGGCGCCGGCATCCTGATCATGGTTGGGGCGGCATGGCTGCTGGACCGGGCCGAGAAGGTCCCCAATCTGTTCGTCGAGGTGGCGGAGTTGGAACCAGCCAAGGAGGCAATCGAACCCGGGAAAGTGTAGTCTGGTGCTGGCTTTCGAAGGCTGAGCGTCAAACGATTTTAACTTGGCTGACGCCGTCGGCGCCATGCCGTCACAACTTGTGCCCTTTCTGGCGCAGGGCTTCGGTCAAACGCGTGCGCAGGTCCTCCGCCGCCTTGCGACTCGCATCCTGGCTAACCTGGAGGGTCTGCTGCGTGATCGCTTGCGACTTCCCGAGAAATTTTTGCCCGACCGGCTGGCGATAGAACGCATCTATCTCGTGCAGCTCGCTGACCGTGAAATTGTTGGCGTAGACGGCGGCGACCTCATTGAGGATCGTCGTATAGTACGGAGTAAACGCCTCCACGATCATTGGCATCATCGCGTCGTAATCCCGTTCAATCTCCGGCCTGTCCTGGACCAGCGCGGGCTTGAGGGTGAGCAGGATGGCCGGCAGAATCGCCTTGTACTGATCGGACAACTTCAAGGTGGTGACGAGGCTGCGCGCCGCCGTCATGGCGTCGGGTGATGGTGTTTGCGCCGGTGAGGCGCAGGTCGAACCCAGCAGCAGGCTGGCGATGATCAGTAGGTATCTGGACATGGTTTTGCTCCCGATGACAGATCACGTGATGATACTCGAAATTTGGGCTTTCTCGAACAAGGACAACCAGCCACAGCCCCATCGCGGCGAACGCGGGGCGCTGTCTGGGCGCGGACTCAGGCTACCCGTGGCGATCAATCGTGAAGCCGAAGCGTACTGGATACCGCCTTCGCGGGTATGACAGTGTTTGATTGAGCGGTCGGCGCCTTGCCGTCAGCCTCGCTGGCGCCACTCGCCGCCGCTCGTCACGCCGTCCCAAAATCCTCCGGCCGCAGCACGATCGGCGAGCCGTGTGGCGTGCGGTCGGCGGCGTGGTCCCAGGCGTCGCGGTAGCGGTGCAGGGTGTCGGAGTTCGCGACACCCTTGGCGGCGACCACCTTTTCCAGGGTCGCGAGCCAGTGCCGGTAATAGGTCTCGCCGGTGTCGGCATCGCCCGCGGCCTGCGCGCGCTTGATTTCATCGGCCAGCGCTTGCGCCCATTCGTTCCAGGTGAACAGCCCACGCGCATGCAGCGCCAGCGCCATGGCAAAGGCCTGCGCTTCCCATGGTTCGCGAAACACTGGCCCGTCCTGGTCGCGCGGAATGCTGGGCACCGCGCTGGTGGCGCGCAACGCGGCTTGCGGATCGATCGCCATCAGGCCGGCTCCAGATAGGATTCCCAGGCATCGACCGAAATCTTCACCGAGGCATCGCCGTCCGCGCCCCACAATTCGCGGCCGTCGAAGCTCACGGTATAAAGCCATTGCGGATTTTCCTGGCCCAGCGAGTTGGAGTCCGGAAACACATGGACACCGTGCAGCAACTCGATGGTGCCGACATGCCCGCGCACATAGCGCGGCAATCTGGTGTGGGTCGGCGGATGAATGATTTCGGTGCGCACGCGGTCGCCGATGGCGAACAGCGCAGGGCTCTTCGCCTCACGCTCGGTCGGTCCACCCCGGTGCAACATCGCCGCGACACCGTCCGGCGTCAGGGTTCTCGCCACCGGCTTTGTCGGATGCAGCGGCTTTGCGGTCTCGATTTCATCCGCGGTGATCAGGCCACGCTCCAGCATCAGCCGTTCGAGGCCGGCAAGCCAGATCTGGTAGTAGCTCTTGCTGAGGTAATCCTCGGGCGGGCGATTTTCGCGGGCAAAGCGCGACATATCGATGTTCCAGCCGCCGGGCATCCCCATCGCCAGCGTGATCGCGAACGCGCGTCGCTCCCATTCGGCGTGAAACATCGGCTCGTCCGGCTCGGGCACCACGGGGCCGGACCACGGCACGCCGCCCATATCGTGGGCGCCTTCCATCAGGCGACCTCGTGCGGTTGCTTCGGCAATCCGGTGCCGATCATGCTGTCGCGGGTGACCAGCGCCTCGAGGCGCTCTTCGCTCCAGCCATCGGTGCCGGCGGGCCGCATCGGCAGTACCAGATAGCGAATTTCGGCGGTCGAATCCCAAACCCGGATATCGGTGCCGTCGGGCAGATCAAATCCGAAATCCCTGAGCACGCCGTGCGGATCCTTCACTGCCTTGGAGCGATAGGGCGCGGATTTGTACCAGACCGGCGGCAGCCCGAGTACCGGCCACGGATAACAGGAGCACAGCGTGCACACGACCATATTGTGCAGGGCAGGGGTGTTCTCCAGCGCCACGATGTGTTCGCCCTGGCGGCCGGCATAACCAAGTTCGGCGATGGCGGGCGTTGCGTCCTTGAGCAGGCGAGCCCGATAGCCGGGATCGATCCAGGCATGCGCCACCACGCGGGCGCCGTTGCGCGGTCCAACCTTGGTCTCGTAGGTCTCGATCAGGAGGTCGAGCGCGGCGGGGTCGACATAGCCTTTCTCGGTGAGAATGGTCTCGAGCGCGCGCACCCGCAACTCGGTCTCGGACAAGTCCGAATGGTCATGATCGTGGTGGTGATGATCGTGGTCGTGGCCGGTCATTTGGGCAGGATAGCCGCAATATTCGGGCGATGTCGAGGTGGAGACTCAGTTAGCCTTTGCGCATGAGGCATGGGGTCATTCGCATAGCACTGGTGGTGGCGTCGGCCGCCTGGGCGATGCTGGCGGCAAGCGGTGCACGGGCGGCGAACGGCGCCTACGCGGTCGATGCCGCCGACATTTCCGAGGTCGGTTCGTGCAAGGTAGAGAGCTGGTTTTCGATGGCGACCAACACCGATTTTTCGGCCGTCGCCAATCCATCCTGCGTGGTTGATCCCTTCAAACCGGTGGAACTGAGCCTGTTGACCAACCGCTCCCGCAGCGATGGCGACTGGAGCACCACCATCGCGCCCAAGGCCAAAACCAATTTCGTTCCCACCGGTATCGGGAGATTCGGCATTTCCGCTTACGCCGCCGGCCAGTTCAATGCGCTGACCGGGGATAATCAGACCGTGTTCGCGGTGGTGCCCGCCACGTACCGGTTTTCCGAGACCATGCGGGTCAACCTCAATGGCGGCTGGCTGTGGGACCGCACCGTCGACCGGCATTATCTGTTGTACGGTGTCGGTTTCGACTGGAAATTCACCGATGTGCTGCAATGGACGATCGAGGCGTTCGGCCAGGCCGGCGCGTCGGATACTCCGGGCGTGACCCGCCCGCGATTTCAGACCGGCGTCCGCTACCGGCCCAACGAGATCTTCTCGGTCGACGTCATCTATGGCCACAATATCACCGGCGAGAACGCCAGATGGATCACGCTCGGGACCACGATCCGCTTTCCGGCGCCTGAGGGCAGGCCGGCGCGGGAGCGGACCGGGCATCTGTGACGCGTCAGGCCGGCTGCAGCTCACGCGACCGCGAGGGCAGGGGCGGGAACGCCAGCGCCACCGCCATCGCGCCAAGCGCTATGCTCAGCGAGCCGATGTAGAGCCAGCTATAGTTGCCGAAGGTGTCGAAGATCATGCCGCCGGCCCAGGGCCCAAAGGCCATGCCCAGGCTCGACACCATGGTCGCGGCGCCGAACACCGTTCCCATGATGCGCTGGCCGAAATATTCGCGGGCAAGCACGGCGTAGAGCGGCATCACCCCGCCATAGGCGGTGCCGAACACGATCGAGAGCGCGTAGAACTCGCCGAGCCTGTTGACCACGAGATAGGCCCCGATCGCGAGCGCCTGCACCAGGAGGCCGCCGATCAGAACCGGCTTGGCTCCCAGGCGGTCGGCGAGCAGCCCGAGCAGCAGGCGTCCGCCCAGGCCCGACAGTCCCTCGACACTGTAGATGCTGACGGCGGTCATCGCGGGGATGCCGCAGATCATGGCGTAGCTGACCATGTGGAAGATTGGCCCTGAATGCGCAGCACAGCAGGCGAAGAACGTCAGCGCCAGCACGACGAACTGGGGCGAGCGGAACGCCTGCGCGACCGACATGCCGGCGGCTGGATCGGAAGTGCCGGTCGACGCCGGGCCGCCGGAACCGGCGGTTTCCGGTGGCTGCCTGACCAGCAACGCCGCCGGGATCAGCAGCGCCCAGGCGATGATGCCGACCGTCATCATGGCGGTGCGCCAGTCATAGGTGGAGATCAGCCAGCGCGCCGTCGGCGAAATCGTCATCGGCGCCACACCCATGCCGGCGGAAACCAGCGAGACCGCCAGGCTGCGGTTGTCGTCGAACCACCGCGTCGCCGCCGCGATCATCGGGGCGAAGAAGGCGCCCGCGGCGAGGCCAACGAGAATGCCGTAGGTGAGCTGGAATTCGATCAGCGACGTCGCACGGCTGGCGAGGCACAGCCCTGACCCGAGCAGAACCGCGCCGCACAACACGACGGGGCGGGTGCCAAATCTGTCGCTGGCCGCGCCCCAGCCGAAGCCGGCAATGCCCATGGTCAGGAAGTCGATGGTCATCGCGCTCGAAATCCCGGCGCGCGACCATCCCGTCTCCATCGACATCGGTTGCAGATACACGGCCAGCGAGAACATCGCGCCGATCCCGACGCACGTCATCAGCGCGCCGGCGGCGACGATCACCCAGCGATACGACAGTCCCATCCTTGATGCTCCCCGATTTCCGCGCTCCGTTCGCGCCTTTCCCCAACAAGACGAACGGCCACCGGCGAAAGATACAAACCACCGAAAATTTTTTGAAGGACGCCGGGTTTGGTTCGACGGTAGGATGCGGTTCCAGGAAGACAGCGGGCAGGAGCGCGGGCGGTGGCCGAATTTGTCAGGATCGAAAAAGGCCTCGGGCCCGAGGGCCGCATCAGTGTGGTGCGCTTCGACCGTGGCGACGGCATCAATGCGCTCTCGCCGGAGGCGCTGCGTCAGCTCACCGACGCCGCACGTAGCTTCGAGGACGACGGCGAGACTTCGGTCGTGGTGCTCACCGGCGGGCCCAAGGCCTTCAGCGCTGGTTTCGATCTGAAAGATGCCGAGGGCAGGTCGCGCGGCACCATGGATATCGGATCGTTGCGCCGGCACCTGAAGCTCGGACCGCGGCTGACCCGCGCCTGGCAGGAGATGGAGCAGATCACCATCGGCGCCATCGAAGGATTTTGCATCGGCGGCGGCGTGGCGCTGGCGGTGGCGCTGGACTTCCGGGTCATGGCGCGCGACGCCCACATGCGTGTGCCCGAGATCGGGCTCGGCATGAACATGAGCTGGCAGAGCGTGCCGCGCATGCTGCATCTGATCGGCCCCGCCCGCACCAAGCAGGCCGTGATCCTGGCCGACCAGCGCATCACGGCGGCGGACGCCTATGAATGGGGACTGGTGGAGGAGGTGGCCGATCCCGGCAAGGCCTTCGACGCCGCAATGGTGCTGGCGGGGAAGGTCGCCGCGCAGCCGCCGCTGTCGGTGGCTATGACCAAGCTGACCGTCAACCGCCTCACGCACGCGCTCGACGATCTCGCCGGCCATATGGACGTCGACCAGTTCGCGCTGGCGAGTTTTACCGAGGACCACAAAGAGGGTGTTGACGCGTTCTTGAAGCGGCGCAAACCGCGGTTCAAAGGACGCTAGAAACCAAATGATGCTAGATCGTTACGGTTAATTGGCGAGATCAACATATAGCTCTAAGTGAGGGAGGCTCAGATGACGTCGGATTTGAGTTCGCGCACCGAACGCTTCAAGCAGGGCAAGGAGCTTCGCCGCAAGACTGCTCGGGAAGCCCATGCCGAGGTGAAGGGATCGATGACACGCAGTGCCGTCGAAATCCTGGCCGAGAGCGATGCGGAGCGCGTACCCGAACTGGTGCCGGAGCGCTACAGGCGGATGATGCTCAGCCCGTTCGCTTTCCTGCGCGGCGCGGCTGCCGTCATGGCGACAGATCTGGCGGGCCAGCCGATGGCCGGACTTCCGGTGCAGGCCGGCGGCGACAGCCATTTGATGAATTTCGGCGCCTTCGTGACTCCAGAGGACAACATCCTGTTCGACGTCAACGATTTTGACGAGACGCTGCCCGGGGTCGATTTCACCGTCGACTTGAAGCGCCTTGCAGCCAGCGTTGCCGTGGCGGCGCTGGACGCGGGATCGAACAGGAAGCAGGCCCGCACAGTGGCGGCCACCACGGTGGAGGCCTATCGCACCCACATGGCCGCGCTCGCCCGGCTTTCTCCGCTTGAGATCTGGCATAGTCGCATCGATCTCGAACAGGAGATCAAGCGCATCGGCAACGGCGATCTGCGGCGCAAGCTTGCCGGCGTGATCGCCAAGGCGCGGGGGGAGGGTCTGGAGAAGGACGACAATTTTCCGCACCTCGTCAGCGGCGACAGCCAAAAGATCGTCGACAAGCCGAAGACGATTTTCCATCTGGATCCCAAGGCTGACGCCAAGCAGGGCCTCGATGTCGAGACTGTATTCGCCGCCTATCGCAAGGGCCTCAATCCTGACCGGCTGCGGCTGCTCGATCGTTTTGCCATGAAGGATATCGCGTTCAAGGCGGTCGGCGTCGGCTCCGTCGGCACCCATTGCTACGTAGCTTTGTTCATGACCGCCGATGACGAACCGCTGTTTCTTCAGATCAAACAGGCGATGAATTCGGTGCTCGAACGCCTCAACGGCAAGTTGGCCTACAAGGGCAACCAGGGTCGCCGGGTCGTTCATGGCCAGCAAATGATGCAGGCCGCGAGCGATATCTTCCTGGGCTGGACACAGGACGATACGTCAAAGCGCCAATTCTACATCCGGACTTTGAAAAACCGGCGGTTGGGCAGCGTCAGCGAGATCAGCGAAGGCCAATCGCTCTCGGACTACGCTCAGCTATGCGGCCGCACCCTTGCGCGCGCCCATGCCCGCTCCGGCGACCCAGCCGCGATCGCGGGCTACACCGGCAAGAGCGAGGCGCTCGACGATGCGATCGCATCGTTCGCAATGGCCTATGCCGATCAAACCAATACGGATTATGCGGCTCTGGTGAAGGCCAAGGGAAGCAAGCCGGTCGCAGCCAAGAAAGCCAAAGCTGCCTGAACGAGGGCACCAATAGCCCTCGGCGCAACGAGGCTCCTCATGTTGAGAATAGTCCCCGTTCCCAATCGCTTCGCCGGACTTCTTTATCCAACCGCCTTGTCGGCCCGGGGTTATCAGCGCCACAAGGTGGTCGTCTCCGTCGCCGACAAATTGCTCAACGCGAAACCAACGGGCCTTTCGTGGCGAACGCAAACAGCTCGCCAAAGGTGGCGCGCGATTGGCCGAACTTCTGAATACCATCTGGCCTCAGATCAAACGCCGAACTCGTGAGGGCCCAACCCCCATCCGGATATGACTGATTCGCATAAGGTATATTATGGAATATTTATAGCCTAGGGATATCAGATAGTTGTAGTCAAATCCTGCTGTTTCGCCCCAGCTTGAGGCTGCGGAATAGCCGGAAATCGCGCCACGGCCGTCCCGGTTCGATGGGCTCTCCGGCTTCGCTTCCACAACGCCTTCGCGCCTTTGGTTCCTGCGCGGCGCACGGCTTGGTATTTCTTCCGAAAGCAGGCAATAAGCCATCCGGTGACCCGGTGCTGCCTGGGTCGTAAGATGCCATTCAAAAGAACAATCCAGGGAGAGAACCAGATGAGCTTTTCACGACGCACGTTACTCAAGGCATCCGCTGCGTCAGCGGTTCTCGGTGGCATCGGCGCGCCGTTTGTGGCCCGTGCCCAGAGCGCCGAATTTACCTACAAATATGCCAACAATCTCCCGGATGCCCATCCCATGAACGCGCACGCCAAGGAGATGGCGGCGGCGATCAAGACCGAGACCAACGGGCGTGTCGATCTGCAGATTTTCCCGAACAACCAGCTGGGCTCCGATACCGACATGCTGAGCCAGATCCGCTCCGGCGGCGTCGAGTTCTTCACGTTGTCGGGCCTGATCCTGGCGACGCTGGTTCCGGCCGCATCGATCAACGGTATCGGTTTCGCATTTCCGGACTACGATACGGTCTGGAAGGCCATGGACGGCGATCTCGGCGCCTATATCCGTGGTGAGATCACCAAGGCCAATCTCGTCGTGATGGACAAGATCTGGGACAACGGCTTCCGCCAGACCACGTCGTCGACCAAGCCCATCAATGGGCCCGATGATTTCAAGGGCTTCAAGATCCGCGTGCCGGTTTCGCCGCTGTGGACCTCGATGTTCAAGGCGCTGGAGGCCGCCCCCGCTTCGATCAATTTTAGCGAAGTTTATTCCGCGCTGCAGACCAAGATCGTCGAAGGTCAGGAAAATCCGCTGGCGATCATCTCGACCGCGAAGCTCTATGAGGTGCAGAAATATTGCTCGCTCACCAATCACATGTGGGATGGCTTCTGGTTCCTGGCCAACCGCCGGGCCTGGGAAAAGCTGCCCGAGGATCTGCGTACCATCGTCGCCAAGAACATCAACGCGGCCGGCGTTAACGAGCGCGTCGACGTCGCAAAGCTCAATGCTGGTCTGCGGCAGGAACTGGCCGGCAAGGGATTGGCGTTCAACCAGCCGGAAATCGCGCCGTTCCGGGATAAACTGCGGTCAGCCGGCTTCTATGCCGAATGGAAGGGAAAATACGGCGACGAGGCGTGGGCGTTGCTGGAGAAATCCGTCGGCAAGCTGTCGTAACGGGCTCCAAGGGTCTCAGTGACAAGGGTCGGTCATGGCTCATGCCGAATTGACAGAGGTGGCGGCCGGTGAGGTGATGTCCCCTCGCCGCCGCTCGTTTGCGGCGTCGCTCGAATCCTGGCTGGGAATGCTGGTTGAAATCCCGGCGGCGCTTCTGGTCGTAGCCGAGATCGTGATCCTGTTCGCCGGCGTGGTCGCGCGCTATGGGCTGCACCGGCCGCTGATCTGGTCGGACGAACTGGCCTCGATCCTGTTCCTGTGGCTGGCGATGCTGGGTTCGGCGGTCGCATTCCGCCGCGCCGAGCACATGCGGATGACGGCGGTAGTCGCCAGCGCAAGGCCCGCGATGCGGGCCTATCTCGATCTGTTCGCGACCTCAGCCGCGCTGGCCTTCCTGCTGCTGATCGCCTGGCCGGCTTACGAATACGCCTTCGAAGAGAGTTTTATCACCACGCCGGCGCTGCAAATTTCCAACGTATGGCGGGCGGCCGCGTTGCCGGTCGGGATCTGCCTGATGGCGCTGTTTGCGTTTCTGCGGCTGGCGCGATCCGGCGATATCCGGACGGTGCTGGGCGCGGTGCTGTCGGTCGCATTGGTGATCGGGATCTTCTGGCTGGCGCAGCCATGGCTGCGTCCGCTCGGCAATATCAACCTGATCATCTTCTTTGTCGGCGTCGCCGGTTTCTGCGTCTTCAGCGGTGTGCCGATTGCGTTCGGCTTTGGACTGGCGATCCTGGGCTATCTCGCGCTGACGACGCGGACGCCGCTGATGGTGCTGGTCGGCCGCATGGACGAAGGCATGAGCCATCTGATCCTGCTGTCGGTGCCGCTGTTCGTGTTCCTGGGCCTCCTGATCGAGATGACCGGCATGGCGCGGGCCATGGTGGCGTTCCTGGCCAGCCTGCTCGGCCATGTCCGCGGCGGGCTGCATTACGTGCTGGTCGGCGCGATGTATCTGGTATCGGGCATTTCAGGTTCCAAGGCCGCCGATATGGCCGCCGTGGCGCCGGTGCTGTTTCCGGAGATGAAGCAGCGCGGCGCCAAGCCGGGCGATCTCGTCGCCCTGCTCGCGGCCACCGGCGCGCAGACCGAGACCATTCCGCCGAGCCTGGTCCTGATCACGATCGGTTCGGTCACCGGCGTTTCGATCGCGGCGCTGTTCACCGGCGGCCTTCTGCCCGGCGTGGTGCTGGCGATCACGCTGTCGGCGCTGGTGTGGTGGCGCTATCGCGGCGAAGACCTCAGCCATGTCAGGAAGGCGACCGGCAGGGAGATCGTCCGGTCCCTGATCATCGCCCTGCCCGCGCTGGCGCTGCCATTCGTGATCCGCGCTGCCGTGGTCGAGGGGATTGCGACGGCAACGGAGGTCTCCACCATCGGCATCGTCTATGCCTTCGTGGTCGGATTTCTGATTTACGGGCTGTTGATTTACCGCCGCTTCGACTGGGGCCGGCTGGTGCCGATGCTGGTGGAGACCGCGTGCCTGTCGGGCGCGATCCTCCTGATCATCGGAACCGCCACCGGCATGGCCTGGGGGCTGACGCAATCCGGCTTCTCGCGCGCGCTGGCGGCGGCGATGACCGGCCTGCCCGGCGGCTCCGCGTCCTTTATCGCGGTGTCCATTGTCGCCTTTACAGTGCTGGGCAGCGTGCTCGAGGGTATTCCGGCGATCGTGCTGTTCGGGCCGCTGCTGTTTCCGATCGCGCGCGCCGTCGGTGTGCACGAGGTCCATTATGCGATGATCATTATCCTCGCCATGGGCATCGGACTGTTCGCGCCGCCGTTCGGAGTAGGCTATTATGCCGCCTGCGCCATCGGCCGGGTGGACCCCGCCGAGGGCATTCGCCCCATCTGGGGCTATCTGCTGGCGTTGCTGGTGGGCCTGATCGTGGTGGCGATATTCCCCTGGATCTCGATCGGGTTTCTCTAGGCGGCGCACAAAGGGAGGGATGACCGATGAGCGGCCAGCAAAACCAATACAGCATCGGTCTGGACAAGACGTCCGCAAACTTCGTGGCGCTGACGCCGGTCAGCTTCCTCAAGCGCAGCGCCGCTGTCTATCCCGATCATGTCAGCGCCGTTTACGAGGGCCGCGCCTTCACCTGGTCGCAGACCTATGCGCGCTGCAGGCGTTTTGCCTCGTTCCTCTCGGGCCGCAATATCGGCAATGGCGACACGGTTGCCGCGATGCTGCCGAACATCCCCGCGATGAACGAAGTTCATTTCGCGGTGCCGATGGCCGGCGCCGTGCTCAACGCACTCAACATCCGGCTCGATGCCGCCTCCATCGCTTTCCAGCTCGATCATGGCGGCGCGAAGATCATCCTGGTCGACCCGGAATTCGCCGGCGTCATCACGGAGGCGCTGACCCTGATGAAGGGGCCAAAGCCGCTGGTCATCGACGTCGACGATGCGGCGTTCGCCGGCGGCAAACGCATCGGCGAACTCGAATACGAGGACGCGGTGTCGCAGGGCGATGAGAATTTTATCGCGCGATTGCCGCCGGACGAATGGGACGCCATCGCGCTCAGCTACACCTCGGGCACCACGGGCAACCCCAAGGGCGTGGTGACCCATCACCGCGGCGCCTATCTCAACGCGGTCAGCAATATCCTCGCCGGCAATCTCGGCCAGCATCCGGTCTATCTCTGGACCTTGCCGATGTTCCACTGCAACGGCTGGTGTTTTCCGTGGACCATCGCGGCGACCGCGGGCATCAATGTCTGCCTGCGCAAGGTCGACCCGACCAAGATCTTCGAGCTGATCGGCAAGCACGGCGTCACCCATATGTGCGGCGCGCCGATCGTCTACAACACGCTCATCAACGCGCCGGATGCGCCCAAGGGCAAAGCCGCGCGGCCCGTCGTTGGATTGATCGCCGGCGCCGCCCCGCCGGTCGCGGTGCTGGAAGGCGCCGAAAGCATCGGCATCAAGCTGACCCATGTCTATGGTCTGACCGAGGTCTATGGCCCCGCCTCGGTCTGCGCGGAACAGCCGGGCTGGGACGATCTCGCCGCCGATCAGCGCGCGCAACTCAAGCGCCGGCAGGGCGTGCCCTACCCGCTCCAGGAAGCGGTCACCGTGATCGATCCCGAAACCATGCGCGAGGTGCCGCACGACGGCGAAACCATCGGCGAAGTGATGTTCCGCGGCAATATCGTGATGAAGGGCTATCTCAAGAACGAGAAAGCCACCGATGAAGCCTTTGCCGGCGGCTGGTTTCACACCGGTGATCTCGGCGTGCTCGATGAGCATGGTTACGTCATCATCAAGGATCGTTCCAAGGACATCATCATATCCGGCGGCGAGAACATCTCCTCGGTCGAGGTCGAGGATGTGCTCTACAAGCACCCCGCCGTGCTGTTCGCGGCCGTGGTGGCAAAGCCCGACGGCAAATGGGGCGAAGTGCCGTGCGCCTTCGTCGAATTGAAAGAGAACGCGCGGGCCACCGAGGCCGAGATCATCGCTTTTTGCCGCGAGCAGATGCCGGGTTTCAAGACCCCGAAGGCGGTGGTGTTCGGTCCGATCCCCAAGACCTCGACGGGCAAGATCCAGAAATTCATGCTGCGCGACGAGGTCAAATCGGCAAAGGCGATTTCGGCCTGAGGCATTTGGGGCCCGGATAGACACGAGATCAAAACCGCGCGCATGACGCGGCGCGTGATCGATGTGTTGAGCGAAAAAGACAACTCAATAAGAATTTATCACTTCGCGAACGAGCGTCGCGTATAGCTTCGTGCGCTCCGATTATTTGCTTCATAGAGGTTATCAGATGTCCACACTGTTCAGAACGACACTCGCGCTGCTCGCGGTTTTACCCTTCGCGGGCTTGACGCCGGTGGTGGCGCAAACGCCCTCACCCGCGGGCGCCAAAGTGTATTTCATCAATGTGAAGGACGGTGACACCGTGAGCAGCCCATTTCTGGTGCAGTTCGGGCTGTCCGGTATGGGGGTAGCTCCACTCGGCGTGGAGAAACCCAACACCGGCCACCATCATCTGCTGATCGATACCACGATGACGGCGGAGCAGATGAAGGAGCCCATCCCTGTCGATGACACGCACAAACATTTCGGCGGCGGCCAGACCGAAGCCATGGTGACCCTGCCCGAGGGCAAGCACACCCTCCAACTCCTGCTCGGCGATTGGAGCCATATCCCGCATGAGCCGCCGGTGATGTCGGAGCCGATCACCATCACGGTGCGCTAGTCACCCGCTCTGCGGTCGATCCGGACTTGCTCAGCCTGCCTTGCGCGCGTGATGGCTGTGCAGTTGCGACGACAGCAGGCGTCGCCATTCGTTGAATTCCGCGCTCGCGATATCGCGCGGCCTCGATAGGTCGATTGCATACTCATTGTCGATCCGGCCGGGTCCAGGTGACATCACCACCACCCGGTCGGCCAGAAAGATCGCCTCCTCGATCGCGTGGGTGACGAAGAGGACCGTGAGGCCGGTTCGCGACCATATCTCGACCAACTCGTCCTGCAGCCGTTCCCGCGTCATGGCGTCGAGCGCGCCGAACGGCTCGTCCATCAGCACCACCTCGGCATCGTTGGCGAGCACGCGAGCGATGGCGACGCGCTGCTTCATGCCGCCGGAAAGTTGATGCGGGTAGACGTCGGCGAAGCGCTGCAGCCCGACGAGGTCGATGAAGTGATCGACGGTCTCGCGGATCTCGGTCCTGGTGCGCCCCCGCGATTTCGGACCGAACCCGATATTGTCGCGGACATTGAGCCAGGGAAACAATCCGTAATCCTGAAACACCATGCCGCGGCTCGGCCCCGGCCCGGTAATCGGCACGCCCCACATCAAGACGTCGCCCTGCGTCGCGGCTTCAAACCCTGCGGCCATGCGCAACAGCGTGGACTTGCCGCAACCGGACGCGCCGATCAGGCAGATGAATTCGCCCTTCTTCACGCTCAGATTGGCGCCGCGCAGCGCCTCGATCGGGCGTCCGTTCTGCGAATAGGTCTTGCCGACATTCTTCATTTCCAGGATCGGAATTGCGCCCTTAGCCATGCGACGGACTCCAGGCCAATAGCCTTCGTCCGATCAGCATCACCAATTGGTCGGATAGAAATCCGACGATGCCGATCACGATCATCCCGGAGATCACGATTTCGGTGCGGGAGAGCTGGCGCGCTTCCATGATGATGGCGCCGAGCCCGGTTTGGACGCCGGTCATCTCGCCGACCACGATCACCACCCACGCAAAGCCCAACCCGAGCCGCATGCCTGTAAAGATCGACGGCAGCGCCGCCGGCAGCACGACGCGGAAAAACTGCGCCGAGCCGTTGCAGCCGAGCATGGAGGCTGCTTCGAACAATCGCGGCTCGACCGAGCGCACGCCAAAGATGGTATTGACGAGAATGGGATAGAACGCGCCGAGAAAGACCAGGAAGAACGCGGAGCGTGGCCCGAGTCCGAACATGATCATCGCCAGCGGCAGCCACGCCGTGACCGGCACCGGCCGCAGAATTTGGACGGTCGGATCGACCAATTGCCGGACCAGCGGCACCCGCCCGATCAGCATGCCCAGCGGCAACGCGACGATCAAGGCCAGCGCGAAGCCGCCATAGACGCGGCTGACGGAAGCCAGCAAGTGAATGTGCAGGGTTCGGCTGTAGGCGTCGTCATTGATGCCGCCAAGGGCCAGATCCCATAGTTCGAGCCAGACATCGCCGGGCGGCGGGATCAGGCTTCCCGGCCGCTCCACCGTGGAGAAATGCCAGATCATCAGCAACACGGCAGGAAATGTGACCGCCAGCAGCAACGGCCGCAGCCGCGGCCACCATGTCGTTGTCCATGAAGCGTCGCGCGCGGAAACGGTCTCGTTGCTATTGGACGCGAGCGTGGTCACGGTCAGGTTGGTTTCACCGCATCGACGAAGCTGGTGTCGATGAAGGTGGTGAAATCAGGCAGGCGCTTGATCTGCTTCAGCGCCAGCATGTGATCCGCGTAGATCCTGGATTGTTCGATCTGCTTGGCGTCAAGCCGCCACGTCAGCTCGACGTTGGGCACGGAAGCCTCGATGGCTTCCTTCTTCTGCCCGAGCTTGCTGGAGGCCATCGCCACCATGGCGTCCTTGTTGGTCGATGCAAAATCGGTGGCGCGCTGGTGAATGCCCATCATGACGCGGACCAGGTTCGGCTTTTCGGTGATGACGTCGCGATGGGTGCCGAACACCATGTTGAGCGATCCCATCGCGGTCGAATACGGATATTCCACCAGCGAGCCGACGCCGCTGGACAGCGATACGCCGGGACCGGGCTCGGCGCCGACATAGGCGTCGATGTCGCCGCGCGACAGAGCGATATGCATCTCGCTGAAGGAGACGCGAACCGGCTCGACGTCCTTGATGGTCATCCCTTCCATGCGCAACCGCTCGAGGAAGAAGACCTCCTGGGTGGTTCCGGGAAAGACCGCGACACGCTTGCCTTTGAGGTCCTTGATCGAGGCGATGCCCGCATCCTTTTTCGCAATGATGGCCATGCCGCGATTGCAGGTCGAGGCGATCACGACAACCGGCTCGCCTGCGGCGGCGCCAAGCACGGCGGCGGCGATACCGAACGCGCCGAAATCGACCGACTTGGTCACCACGGCATTCTTGCATTCGGTCGGCGTTTCGAACGGCAGCACTTCGATCTTGTAGCCCGCGGGCACGAACTGATCGTAGAAATACGGCGCGATCGAATGGATCAGCTTCAACGCGCCGGCGCGAATGACAATCGGCTCGCCTTCGGCGCGCACGATCGCAGGTGCTGCGAAAAGTCCAACCCCGAGGCAGGCCATGAATTCACGGCGGCGGATCCCTGATGTCATCGGCAAAACTCCCTCTGTTGCTGCAGGAAATGCAACAAACATGCCGTCGGGCGAGAGTTTGGAGGGCTAAGCCGCCCGCGCTCCCCGTGGCGCGTTGAGGGCATGATGACGTTTTCAAGCGCGGCCATGCCGGGCATGGCACCCGTCACCCTGAATGGCTCCGAAGGGGTGATGCATCAAAATTGTGCGTGGAACGCATTGGCTGATCAAAAAACAGCCGGGCGGAGGGGTGGTCTAGCCGGCTTGTTCCAGCGTCAGCCGCATGCCGTCATAGGCCGGGATGACGCCCTTTGGCAGGCTTTGGCGCAGCACCTCGTGGTCCAGATCGGAATGCATGTTGGTGATGACGGCGCGCTTCGGCTTGAAGCGATCGATCCATCCCAGCGCGTCGTTGACGCTGAAATGGCTGGGATGGCCGGCATAGCGCAGCCCGTCGATGATCCAGAGATCGAGATCTTTCAGGGAAGGCCAGCTCTCGGCCGGGATGTCACTGACGTCGGGTGTGTAGGCGGCATCGCCGATCCGGTAGCCGAGCGCCGGAATATTGCCATGCTGCAGCAGGAAGGCGGAAAGCTCGACTGCTCCCCCCTTCCCTTCAATGACACGGCTTTCGCCGGCTTCGATGTCGTGACCGTCCAGAATCGGCGGATAGTCGCTGCCGGGTGGCGAGACAAAGCAGTAGGAGAACCGCGACATGATGTCTTTCGCGGTCGATTGGTTCAGATAGACCGGAATGCGTCGGCGCTGATGCAGCACGACCGAACGGAGATCGTCGATCCCGTGGGTCTGGTCGGCATGCTCATGGGTCAGGAACACCGCATCGATATGATCGACATTGGCGTCGATCAACTGCTCGCGCAGATCGGGCGAGGTGTCGATGACGATCCGCGTCGTGCCCTGCTCCGACGTCCGCTCGGCGAGCAATGAGCAGCGGCGGCGGCGGTTTTTCGGATTGCCGGGATCGCAGGCGCCCCAGCCGAGCGCGGGACGCGGCACGCCGGCCGAGGATCCGCAGCCGAGGATTGTCAGGTTCAGCGTCATGCCGCGGATTCCGCTGAGGGCACCTTGGAGAACAGCCGGAAGAAATTCTCGGTGGTCTGGCGCGAAATTTCCTCAAGCGAAACGCTCCGCGTTTCCGCCAGCACCTTGGCGACCTCGACCACATAAGATGGTTCGTTGCGCTTGCCGCGAAACTTGCCGGGCGCCAGATAGGGTGAATCGGTTTCGACCATGATGCGATCGGCTGGAAGCTCGGCTGCGAGATCGCGCAAGGCCTGCGATTTCTTGAAGGTCAAAATGCCCGTGAACGAGATCGACAAGCCCAGCGAAATCGCCGTCATCGCGAGTTCGCGTCCGCCGGTATAGCAATGCAGCACCGCGCGAAACGGTCCTTTTGCCATCTCGTCCTGCAGGATGCGGCTGCATTCCTCGTCGGCGTCGCGGGTGTGGATGACCAGCGGCAGGCCGGTCGCCCGGGCTGCTGCGATGTGCGCGCGAAAGCCGCGCTGTTGCGCCTCACTCGAGCCGTGCTCATAGAAATTGTCCAGGCCGGCCTCGCCCAGCGCCACCACCTTCGGATGCTTTGTCAGCTCGATCAGTTCGTCGGCGGCAATCCCGTCTTCCTCGTCGGCGTGATGCGGATGGGTGCCGACCGAGCAATACACGTTCGGGAATCGCGCGGCGATATCAAGCAGCCCGGAAAGGCGCCTGACCCGCGTCGAGATGGTGACGATGCGCCCGATGCCGGCGGCCGCGGCCCTTGCCACGATGGCGTCGAGGTCCTCGGCGAAATCGGGAAAATCGAGATGGCAATGGCTGTCGACGAGCATCGCGTTCCAACCGTTCAGGCCGCGGTCGGTTCGATATAGCGCGGAAAGATTCCGACCGGCGCCGGCAGCAGCGTTCCCGGCTTGATCCGGGTCGCGCCGCCCAGTTTCGCGAAATCGCGCGCATTCTCCGGGATACCCAGGCTGTCCAGCAGCTTCGCCGCCGACTCCGGCATCACCGGCTGCGTCAGAATGGCAATCTGGCGAACGACTTCCGCGGTCACGTAGAGCACCGTCCGCTGCCGCGGCGGATCGGTTTTCGCCAGCGCCCATGGCGCCTCGCCCGCGAAGTAGCGGTTGGCTTCGGCCACCACGGCCCAGACCGCGTTGAGCCAATGATGAATCTGCTGCGTCGCCATCGCGGTTCGTGCCAGTCCGATCATGCCGTCGGCCTGCGCCAGGATCGCCTGGTCGTTGTCGCTGAAATCGCCGGGCTCCGGCAGCACGCCTTCATGCTGCTTGGCGATCATCGACAGCGAGCGCTGCGCCAGATTGCCGAGATCGTTGGCGAGATCGGCATTGATGCGGGCGACAATCGCCTCGTGATTGTAGTTGCCGTCCTGTCCGAACGGCACCTCGCGCAGGAAGAAGTAGCGCATCTGGTCGACGCCGTATTGATCGGCGAGATTGAAGGGATCGACGACGTTGCCGACCGACTTCGACATCTTCTCGCCCTTGTTGAACAGGAAGCCATGGGCGTAGACGCGCTTCTGCAGCGGAATGCCCGCCGACATCAGGAACGCTGGCCAGTACACCGCGTGAAAACGGATGATGTCCTTGCCGATGATATGCACGTCGGCCGGCCAATAGCGCCAGTTGGCGTCGCCCTCGTCGGGAAAGCCGACGCCGGTGATGTAATTGGTGAGCGCATCGACCCAGACATACATGACATGCTCGGGATCTTCCGGCACTTTGACGCCCCAGTCGAAGGTGGTCCGCGAAATCGACAGGTCGCGCAAGCCGCTCCTGACAAAGCTCGCGACTTCGTTCTTGCGCGATTCCGGTCCGATGAAATCCGGCTGCGTTTCGTACAACTTCAGCAATCTGTCCTGATACGCGGACAATTTGAAGAAATAGCTTTTCTCCTCGACCCATTCGACCGGTGAGCCCTGCGGTCCGCGCCGAACATTGTCCTCGCCGACCGTGGTTTCGTCCTCGGCGTAATAGGCCTCGTCGCGCACCGAATACCAGCCGGCGTAACTGTCCAGATAAATGTCACCATTTTCGGCCATCCGCCGCCAGATCTCCTGGCTGGAGCGATGATGCTGCTCTTCGGTGGTACGAATGAAACGGTCGAACAAAACGTTAAGACGCTGGTCCATCTCCTTGAACCTGAGCGCATTTCGCGTCGCGACTTCCAGCGTCGGCAGCTGTTCGGCCTCCGCGGTCTGGATCATCTTCAGGCCGTGCTCGTCGGTCCCGGTCAGGAAGAAGACATCCTTGCCGTCGAGGCGCTGGAAGCGCGCCAGCGCATCGGTCGCGATCGCCTCATAGGCGTGACCGATATGCGGCACACCATTGGGATACGCGATCGCGGTCGTGATGTAGAAGGAATTTCTTGCAGCCGCTGCGGGCGGGTTTACGACGGGAGCGGCTTGCTGCTTCGCGGGCCTGGCTTTTTCGGTTTTGGCTTTCGCTGTCGTGGCGACGGATGGCGCCGACGGAATAACGCCGGTCTTTTCCGCTGTCGCAGCGGGTCTGTTCGGCGGTGCCTTTGCCGATTTCTTTGACGACCTTTTTGGAGCCTTCTTCGCAGCCGACGTTTTCTTGGCACCCTTCTTGGCGGCTTTCTTTGCAGATTTCTTAACCGCCTTCTTGGCCTTCTTCGCCGTGGATTTGGCGCGCTTCTTCGGCGCAGACGCCTTTGCGCCGCGCTTGCCGGCTTTCTTCGCGCTTCGCTTCTTGACGGTTTTCTTCCTGGCCTTCGCCACTACAACTTCCCTCATCGCTCAAACAAGATTGCTGGAAATGACTCAAGCGGAGCGCTCAGCGCGTCGCCTCCGCGAGCAGCCCGAACACCGAGAAAACCAGCGGTTTCCGCTCCAGATTATATTCTGCGGTATCGCGCGCGACGCGGTTGATCTTTTCCCACACCTCCGCCAGCCGTGCAAGGCGGGGAAGGTTGGCATTGGCATCGTCGGCCCGCAGGCGCTGGCTCACCCAGCGATCGACGCTGTCGATGAACGCCGCGAGCGCTACCCGGTCGCTGCCGCCGAGTGCGTCGCCGAGCGCATGCAGCTCGCGCGGATCGACCCGTGGCAGGGTCGCCAGCAGCGCCGCGGTTCGCTGCTGAAGTTTCAAGGCATCGCCGCCAAGCAGCGTCAGCGCTCGCGCCACACTCCCCTCCGAAGCCTCGGCCGCCTCCGCCAATGCTGGATCGTCGGCTGCGATGCTCGCGGCCTCGGCGGCGGCACGGATGACGTCCTCGGTGGCGAGCGGCCGCAGCGCCAGCTTGCGGCAGCGCGACTGGATTGTCGCCAGCACGCGCGCGGGCGCGTGGCTGACAAGTAGGAACAGCGACTGTTGCGGCGGTTCCTCAGAGAATCTTGAGCAGCGCATTGGCGGCGTTGGGATTGAGCTCGTCGACGGTATCGACGATGCAGACCCGCCAGCCATCGACGGCGGCGGTCGAACCGAAGAACGAAATCGTCTCGCGGGTCTCGTCGACCGTGATCACGGTCCGCATGACGCCTTTGTCGTTGAGCGAACGTTCGAGCGTGAGCAGGCTGCCATGCGCGCCCGCGGCGACATGGCGGGCGACCGGATCGGATGGATCGACCCATAGCGTATTGGCTTGCTGCACATCGGCGGCCTGCGGATCGCGATGGGCGAGCACGAACCGCGCCATCCGATAGGCCAGCGTCGCCTTGCCGATACCTTGCGCCCCTCCGATCAGCCAGGCGTGCGGAATGCGTCCGCTGCGGTAGGCGTTCAGCAAGGTCATCTCGGCGTCGCGATGGCCGGCCAGCGCCGTGGTCTCGCGCGGATGCACAGCCGAGATTTGTGGTTCGACCTGACGGGCGCTCATGCCGGGGCTGCCAGATTGCCGGCAATGGCCGCGAACAAACGATCGCGCAAGGCGGCCCAGACGCTGGCCGCGACCGTCGCGGCATCGGCATTGGCGTCGATCAACACGCATCGCTGCGGCTCATCGGCGGCGATCTGCCGGTACGCGTCGCGCAATTGTTGATGAAATTTGATGTCTTCGGCTTCGAAGCGGTCCGGCGCGCCGGTGCCGCGGCGGGCGGCCGCGCGCTGCAGGCCGACCTCCACGGGCACGTCGAGGACGATGGTCAGATCCGGCTTGAGATCGCCGATGGTGACGCGCTGCATGGCGTTGAGAACCGTCGGCGACACCTGCCCCAGCATGCCCTGATACGCCCGCGTCGAATCCGAAAACCGGTCGCACAGCACCCAGGTTCCCTGATTGAGCGCGGGCTGGATCACGGTGCGGACATGGTCGTCGCGTGCGGCCGCAAACAGCAGCGTTTCCGCGTCGGGGCCCAACAGCTTGCCCATTCCGGACAAGACGACATGGCGAATGATTTCCGCGCCGGGCGATCCGCCGGGCTCGCGCGTCACGATGGTGCGCAGCTTTACCAAGGCGAGACGTTGCGCCAGCGCCTTGATCTGCGTGGATTTGCCCGATCCCTCGCCGCCTTCAAAGGTGATGAACCGTCCGCGCCCGGGCGTTCGTTTAACCGCTGTCTCGGCCATCAGAGCTTCTCGGCGCCCGCGCGAAACATTCCGATCACGAGTTCGCTCGCGCCGTCGATCGCCCGCCGCATCGTCGATCCCCTCGCCACCGGTTCCGCCGCGAAGACCGGCGCTTCCATGGCGATGTTGGCGCCGCGCCATACCCTGACGATGCCGACCGGCTGGCCGGGCTCGACCGGTGCGCGCACCGGTCCATTGTAGACCACGCGCGCGATCAATTTATCGCTGCCGTTCTTCTGCACCATCACCTTGATCGGCTGCGAACTCGCAAGCTTGACCGAGCGGCTCTCGCCGCCAAACACCTTGGCGTAGCCGACCGTCTGCTGGGGCGCGAACAATGTCCGCGCTTCGAAATTGCGAAATCCCCATTCCAGCATCTTCTTCGCCTCGGAGGCGCGATCGTCGGGATCCTCGAGACCGTTGACGACGACGATCAGCCGCATGCCGTCCCGCACGGCGGAGCCGACCATGCCGTAGCCGCCTTCCTTGGTGTAGCCGGTCTTCAGCCCGTCGGCGCCCTCGAGCGAGAGCAGCAGCGGGTTGCGGTTCTGCTGACGAATCTTGTTCCACGTGAACTCGCGCTCGCCGAACAATTTGTAGAATTCGGGATAGGTCTGGATGATATGGCGCGCGAGCTTTGCCAGCTCGCGCACCGTCATCTTGTTGCCGGGGTCGGGTAGCCCGTTGGAATTGGCGAAAGTCGACTGCGTCATCCCGAGCTCGCGCGCACGCTTGGTCATGATCTCGGCGAAGGCGCGCTCGTTGCCGGCGATGCCCTCGGCCAGCGTGATGCAGGCGTCATTGCCGCTGTGAATGATGGCGCCGTGCAACAGATCGTCCACGGAAATCTTGCTGTGGATCGCCGCGAACATGGTCGAGCCGCCCGAAGGCGCGCCCCCTCTGCGCCACGCATTTTCGCTGACGTGGTACTCGTCGGTCAGTTTGATCTCGCCCTGCTTGACGGCGCGGAACACCACCTCGGCGGTCATCAGCTTCATCATGCTGGACGGCGCCCGCAGCTCGTCCGCATTCTTCTCGAACAGCACGCTGCCGCTGGTGGCTTCGATCAGGATCGCGGTCGGGGCGTCGCCGTCGAAACCGCCCTCCTCCTTCTTGGCGCCCTGCACACTGTTGTTGGCGGCGTAGACCATGCCGCTGCAGCCGACAGCCACAACCAGGATGGCCGCAAGCAGGCCGAGCCACGCGCGCCTCGTCGCGGCCCTGGATAGGCGGAAAAGTGATCGTTCGACTGCCATCGGCGATGCCCTGAATGCAGCGTTCTAACAGCTGGAATTCGCCCAAACAACACGGGTTTACGAACCAGCGCAACGCCGATTCGATTGCCGCGATGGTCAAACGATCCTATCGTGCCGCATCACAGATCTCGCAAGAAAATCCTCGAAACAAGGCGGAAAAGCGATGCCTTCCTCACGCACGATTTCCGCCAACGGCATCGATATCTTCCTGCTTGAACAGGGCGAAGGGCCGCTGGTGCTGCTTTGCCATGGCTGGCCTGAACTGTCCTATTCCTGGCGGCACCAAATCCCGGAGCTGGCGGCTGCGGGCTTCCATGTCGCGGTCCCCGACATGCGCGGTTTTGGCCGAACCGCCGCGCCTGCCGATGTCAAAGCATACAGCATCTTCGATACGGTGGGCGACATGGTCGCCCTGGTCGAGGCGCTCGGTGAAAAACAGGCCATCATCGTTGGCCATGACTGGGGTGCTCCGGTCGCCTGGCACGCCGCGCTGTTCCGCCCCGATCTATTCAAAGCCGTCGCGGGCCTGAGCGTCCCGCCGCCGTTTCGCGGCCGCGCCCGGCCGCTCGATACTTTGCGCGAAAGCGGCATCACCAATTTCTACTGGCAATACTTTCAGACGCCAGGCGTTGCCGAGGCCGAGTTCGAGCGCGATGTCGGCTTGAGCATGCGCACCCTGCTCGGGCGCGGATTTTCCGACCCCTCGGCCTCGCTGTTCATCGAAGACGGCAAGGGATTTCTTGGAGACGCGCGCGCCGATCGGTCGCTGCCGGATTGGCTCAGCGAAGCCGATCTCGCACATTTCACCGAGGCCTACCGGAAATCCGGCTTCCGTGGCGGGCTGAATTGGTACCGCAACATCGATCGCAACTGGGAATTGACCGCGCCATGGCAAGGCGTGCAGATTCATCAGCCGTCGCTGTTCATCGCGGGATCAAGGGATTCGGTCATCACCGGCCTGATGGGAGCCAAACGTGTCAGCGAGATGGAGCGGGTTTTGCCCAACCTGCGGCAAAAGCTGATCATCGAGGGCGCCGGCCACTGGGTGCAACAGGAGCGCGCCGACGAGGTCAACGCGGCCTTGATCGGTTTTCTCAGGGAGATTTCAGGTTAGCTAGCGCGACGACAGCCGCTCAATAGAGCCCGCGTCCGGCCAGGATCTCGCTCGGTCCGCGCGGATCGATCGGCGCATAAGCGGAAACCGGCCTCGCCTCGGGCGCATAGGCGCCGTCATTGTCATAGGCGACCGCGCGCGGATTTTCGACGATGCGGCTGCCCGGTCGCCTGCGGCTCGAAGCCGACATCTCGGAGGTCGCGGCAATCGACGCCAGGTCCGCCGACGTATTGCCAAGGTTATAGGGGCGCCCTTCCGGCATCGGAACCTCGCCCCGAATCGGGCGGGCGGAAGCGGAAATTTCCGGAACGAAGGAATGGGCGGAGGCCACCCGGACCAGGGACGGCGATGGCGCCGGCTCGCCGGTACGCAAGGTCGCCATCAGCTGGCGGTCGTCGGAACCTTCGAGCGGCGCCCGGGCGACATATTCCACCCGTACCCGAGCCACCCCATTGCCTTTGAATTCAAGCAGTTCGGCGGCCTTGTTGGAGACGTCGATGAGGCGGTTGCCGTGGTACGGCCCGCGGTCGTTGACCCGGACGATCAGCGATTTGCCGTTGCCGAGATTGGTCACGCGCGCATAGCACGGCATCGGAAGGGTCGGATGGGCTGCGGTGAGCGACGTCATGTCGAACACTTCGCCATTGGCGGTCAGCCGGCCGTGGAAATCATCGCCGTACCAGGAGGCCATGCCCTCTTCGCGGTAGGTGGGGTCTTCTTCCGGCACGTAGATCCGGCCGGCGACGGTATAAGGCTTGCCGACGCGGTAGGTGCCGCCACCTTTCGGAACCGTTTCTCCGAGAGCAACCACCCGCGGGCTGCTCGAAACGCCATATTTGGGATCGACCCGGCTGGCGAATTTGTCCGATGAGGCACAATTGGCGAGGAAGAGGCACGCGGCGACCGCAGCAACGCTTCGCGCTGCCCGTACTAGCGGATCTGTCCGTCGAATCCCCATCGCCCCAGATTACCATTCCACCAGCCTCAGGCCTACTTTCAGGCGTTCGGCGGTTATTCCCGATGCAGTCCCACCTTCCGCATCAAGATATGAAGATATCGCAACGCGAAGACGGCGGAAATGGGGAGAGCACCGGGGTGGTTACTCAATCGTTGCGGGGGCGATCGGTCGATGCACGCCGAATGTGAGTCCGGACAGCCCCGATCAACGCCGGCCCCAGACGATCGTCGCCCAGATGCGCTCGTGAAGATAATACCACCCGATTTTGGTGATGAATTCGAGCCCGGCGATCAAGCCTGCCAGCTCAACCTTGCCCGTCAGGAACCAGCTGATCACGAAGGTGTCGAGCGTTCCCAAGGTCCGCCAACTGACGGCTTTGAGGATCGATCGTGTATGCGTCTCTGCTCCGCGGAATAAAACCACCCGGTGTGTCTCCCCGAACTCGGCGATCGAACAAGTATATCACGCGGATACTCGTTGCCTGCCGTGGTTTATCGGACTGATCTGCCAACCCGTCACTTACTGTTCCGCTCCGCCGAGATCTCGAGGCATGGCGAGCCGCAGGCGCTCGATCCGCGTGGCTTCCCGATGCAGCACCGTCGCCGGTCGCCCCTCTGTTGAGGGGCGTGTTCGATGCTTCGCGCTCACTCAATAGCAAAGTTGATCTAGGGTGTTAGGTGACAACCATGCCGTTTTGGATCAAGCAAAGGCAGTGGGAGGTTTCCTCGAACGGGAGAATCGGGGTCTATATGCTCGCGGCGTGTAACCCCGTTCGCGGGAGAATTCTGTGGAGGACGAACCGGGCAGGAGGGAACTCGCTACCGCCACTGCGACCGCGCTCATCTTTGGCTTCTGCAAGTCCCGGGGGGCCGCTTACGGACTGAGCCGATATCTCGGGATCGAGAGCGGCCCTCACGACCTAACGGGCAGCATGGGCAACCCACATTCGCCCGATGGCCTGAAGTGACTCGCCAATATTCGCCGCCGATGCAGCCAAGTGTAAATTGAAGAACAGGCAAACGTGCCGTCTGCGGAACCCGTTCTTGATCTTCGCTGCGCTAAATGGTTGATGTCGCAGCGACGGAAGGGTGGCCGAGTGGTTTAAGGCACCGGTCTTGAAAACCGGCGTGCCTGCAAGGGTACCGTGGGTTCGAATCCCACCCCTTCCGCCAGTACACTGTTCTCCCATGTTCGCCACCGTTCGGAAGACTCAATAAAAACAGCGGGTTGTGTAATTTCGCGTCTTTACTGGTTCACCTACGTTCGCCAGAATTGACGCCGCTGTTCGTAGTTTTCCCCGTGAGTTTGGCGGACGGTTTCGTCGGAGAGAACAATGGCTGGAAGGCTCAACCCACTCGAAGTCGCACGTAAGATCACCCCTGGAAAATACCCCGATGGCGAGGGTCTCTATCTCATCGTTGCCGGCCCCAAATCGAGGAACTGGACATACCGGTATTGGATCGAGGGCAAAGAACGCTGGCACGGGCTTGGCTCGCTAAATGACGTCTCGCTCAAAGAGGCTCGGATCAAGCGGGATGCAGCTCGCCAGCAGGTACGTGCCGGTGTCGACATCGTTCAGGCGAAGCGATCGGTTCGGAAAGAAGCGAAGGTTGCCGCAGCCTTGGTGGCACTTCCAACATTCAAACAATGCTCCGAGAAGTACATTGAAGATAATTGGGGAAAGTGGAGCGAGAAACACCGAGCTCAATGGCCTTCCTCGCTGCAGCGGTACGCTTATCCCACCCTAGGCCACTTGCTAATCGGCGAGATCAAGCCAAGCCATATATTCCAACTGCTTCAGCCTGTTTGGGTCGAGAAAGCGGAAACGGCAAACCGAGTCCGCGGTCGGATAGAAACGATCATCGCAAAGAATATCGATATTGACGACAGTGAGTTTCGAAACCCTGCGGAATTGACGAAACAACTTCGCGAAAAACTGCCTAAGCGCCCAAAGCGCATCCAGAGGCATCATCCTGCCCTACCCTACTCTGAGGCGCCGCGGTTTATGGCGAAATTGGCAATCGCAGCCGGTACCGCCGCCAGCGCCCTGCGATTTCTGATCCTAACTGTAGCGCGCACAAACGAGGTGCTCGGGGCCAAATGGTCAGAGATCGACGCTCCCCGCGGAATATGGCGTGTCCCAGGAACGCGAATGAAGATGGGTGAAGACCACAACGTTCCCCTTTCTCAACCCGCCCTTGCTGTCCTCGATGAGATGCGGAATGGCACCCAGGGCGAACTGATCTTCCCCAGTTATGACGGCGGACATTTATCAGACATGGCCATGCTTGCTGTTCTAAAGCGCATGGACTGCCGGAACGTCACCGTGCATGGCTTCCGCGCAACGTTCGCAACCTGGGCAGAGGAATGCACTGATTTCCCCGATGGGGTGCGCGAAGCAGCCCTAGCACACAAGTACAAGAACGAGACGACGGCTGCCTATCAGAGAGGCGAAAAACTCGAAAAACGCAGGGCTCTAATGAATGATTGGGCCAGCTATTTGCTCGATTTGGAAGCGCGCGCTGCAGCACGGGATGCCGCCTAGCGCCTCGATGGCCCTTAGGGTGCCGGTGTACGCCCAGGCCCCCTTTCAAACGTGAGCGGTTTCTGATATTCTTTCTTCGTTGGGTGGTTCGCATACATTTTTGTGGATCTGGATCGCGCGCCGCGGTCGTCCCATCTAACCCACGCATCCTATTTCTCGCGCCGAGAAAAGGTGGAGCAATCCAAGGCGGTCATTTGACCGGTGAGGTTTGCTTTGCCGACAGGCGCGAAGCTTTCCATAAAACCGGAATTGATGCTGCCTCAGCACGGAGGCGAGAGTGTCTATTTCTGAAGGCAAATCAGCGTCTGCAGACGAGGATCCCAGGAACCTAGAGCCGCGCGAACGTCGAAGCGATCAACCCCGCGCTCAGAGCATCGATCAGTTCTGTCGGTGTTACGGGATTGGGCGGACGATGGTCTACGCGCAAATCAAGACGGGCCGATTGCGCGCTCGCAAACTCGGCAGACGAACTATTATTATTCGTGATGATGCAGAGGAGTGGCTTCGCAACCTGCCGAGCGCGGGGGCAAGGCGATGAGTATCATTTCCATCGCGAGACCGGCATCAAACCAGACCCAACGTGATGGCAGTCGCCAGAGACCCGCCGAATCTTCCGACGACTACACGGACGTTGTCGCCATTCTAAACGACCGCTGGCGCGTCATCGCTTGCCGCCATGGCGTTCAATGGATGCTGCAGCACCGTAATCGAGAGGAAACGGTCGCAGGAGACGTTTGGCGCGGCCGGAGCTACTGCAGGACCAAGGAAGCTCTTATCCGTTGCTGCGATGAGCACGCTGGCCAAATAGATCCGGCCGCTCGTCTGACGCTCGTTGCACTGCCGGAGCGGATTGAGCCGAACGTCTCCCAAATCGAGGTGACATCATGACAGCAGCAATTATTCCGTTTCCGCTGGCGAGCCGACGGTCAATGATTCTTCGGCAAGCGCAGTATGCCGCGATGCTCAATCCAGACGCCGCAGAGCGCCACATTCAGCGGCAATTGAATATCCAAAGCCAGGCAATGCACCGAAAAGGCATCGACGCGCGTTCGATCGCGCACGAGATTAGCGCCATGGAAACCTTGATCCGTGCGACGCTGTTGCGCACCATCTCCGGGAGCGCCCGATGAGCACTTCCTCGATGGGCCGACATGGAAGCGCCACTGGCAAGCGTTTGCGAAAAGCGATTGGTCTCCCACAGGGGGTTGGCTGGTGCGTTCCTGTTCCGCGGGATTTGCTGCAACAGCTTCGCCTGGCTCGCTATGTCCGATCAGTGCCGCAAGCTGATTGATGCACTAATGGCGGAGCATGCTGATCACGGCGGCCTTGAGAACGGCAACCTGATAGCGCCCTACGACATGTTGCAAGCCAGAGGCATGCGGCGCGGCAACATCCTGAATGCAATAATTGAGGCCGAAGCGCTTGGGGTGGTGGATCCCACGCGCGGGGTGCGGTCTTACGGTTCGCGCAAGGCACCTTCGCGATATCGGCTAACTTGGCTAGGTACGTCTGACGGACTGACGCCGACCAACGAGTGGAAATCGATCAAGACTGCCGAAGAAGCGAAGATGCGTGTCTCCAACGCCCTCAACAGATTGAGGCGGGAGCGCGCCATTAGGGCTGCCGCTAGAGCCGAGTACGCCGCCAAGCGGGCCGACCGTTCGAGGGTGGTATGAAAGAAATTCCCCAGTGCCAATTCACGCAATCCCCGGTGACGGTTTTGGAACTTGATGGTTACAAAACTGAAACTAGGAAGAAGCGCGAATCTCAACAGAATTGGGCATTCGCTCAAAGTTACATACGGTGGAACAGCCTTCTTATATCTTCCCTGTATGGGGGGCTGCGATATGAGCAGTAGCCCCCGGCGAGCGCTTGCTTCCTTGGAAAACGCTGTCCGCGAAGCAGTCCGTCAGTCTCGGCTCGCCTACGTGTATTCCCCCACCTCGTACTCGTATGGATCGCTGAGCACATGTCTAGCGGCTGAGAACGCTCTTGGCGTGATCCGAGCATACCTCAGCCAGATAACCCGAGACCACCACGACGATGTTGGAGTAGACAAATGAGCTATGAAGTTTTGGGCCGCAACGACACATACTGGAGCTGCCATCAAGGTGCTTGGCGCCATTATCCGGGGGTCGCGACAGCCTTCGGGTGGGTGCCAGAAGGCGCTCTTATCAAATGCGACGAAGGCGGATATGGCGAACATCCATCCGGAAGCTATCTGGACAACGACCGACAGAAGGTGACCGACGACGACGCGCAAGCGATGGCGGCGGCGTTGGAGCTAGCTATCGCCACCATCAACGCCGGCTCGCCGATGACCGATGGACAGGCTAAAGCGCTGAGAACACTAGAAACAGATCACCAAAATCTGCTCATGGAATTTGAGCGGTCTCAACAGCAGCAAGCCGGCCTGCTCACAATGCGCAACGAATACCTAGCGGAGCACCTTGATGGAGTTCGCACCGTCCGGACCAGCAACGGGACGTTCGATATCAATATCCGTCAAATGATGGATTTAATCGACGTAGCCAGGATTGGCGGATTAACGATCGCCTAGGGAGCGAACGAAGCCGGGGCGAACAGTCCGCGGATTTGGCCACTTTCGCGTTTGAGAAAGCCGCCGAGAGCTAAGGCGTTGACCCAGCCTCGAGACAGCATCACCCGCCACCGATGTGCTGTGTGAATTATCGACGGCATCCGATGCCAACTTCAGTGCCGATAAATTCATGATAAGAAGCGATTACCAACCGCGAACGCACTCACGCCAATGCCCGCATTGCCCAAGGTCCGATATGAGACCGTTGCCCAAGCCCTTGCTGCTGGCAAGACCCAGCGCGAGGCGTATCAGGCCGGTGGTTATAGCTACAAACCAGCCAATGCCCACCGGCTCTGCACCGATCCTGTCATCATCACGCGCGTCGACGAGATCGTTTCGCAACGGTATGCTGACGAACGCAAAGCGCGGGCGATTGCCACCCAAAAGGCGGGCCTTGAGGAAAGTTGGATTATTGAGCGGGTCAAATACGTAACGGAAATTGCGCTGCGTGGGATTCCAATAAAGGGACCAAAGGGTGAGACGACCTACGGTCAGCCCAACTTGAACGCCGCAGTGAGGGCCTTGAGTCTTTGCTGTAACATCAAGGGAATGTTGGTCCATCGCCACGAGGTGGGGGAACCAAACCAATTTGCCCGGATGTCGGATATTGAACTCGACGAAGCGCTCGTGCAGCAGGCTCGCGCTATGGGTTTTTCTGACCGCGCGGTGAACGAGATCATTGGTCTTCGCGGCGTGAAAACAAAGCATTGATCCTTTCACGGTCGCGAGAGCCACGCCGGTCGTGTTCGCTTTGGCGATAGTCGCAAGCGATGGACGTATGACCGGTTGCTGGCAGTCGGCACCGAAAGAGACGAGATGCAAGATGGGGTCCAGCTATTGTCGCAGAGGTGGCGTGGATAAGGCGGCCGTCATCTGCCAGTTGCACTCGATCATGGATCACTACCTGCTCGGAGAGGGAAATTGGCCCACGGATACCGAAGCTTTGCCGGCCTTGTACAAAACATTCCGGGAGTTGGGGGAGGTCGTTGAAGGCTCAATAATGGTAAGGGTTATGAAGATATGATACCCGATTTTACTTCCGAGACGAACGCTTATTGGTATCCATCTTTTGGCATCACTACAATACAGTCGCCGCCGTCCAGGCAGCGTTCGCACTTGTTGGCGGACCCACCCTCCTCCAAAACGATCGAAAAACGATCTACCTTCCCGCTTAATTCCTGGAGGCACCGAAAAAACTACGGTGGAAAGCTACGTTCTCCATTGTTCCCGGGTCCGGTCCTCGCGTTGTGCCCAATTCGGAAATCAGCTGGTGCTGAGTTCAAAGTCCCATTGAGTAACGGATTTCTACTCCGTGGGTTGCAGGTTCGAATCCTGCTGGGATCGCCACTAGTTTGTTATTCTCCTTTGCAATCAATCGCTTGGATGAATGTTAGTCACCGTTTTGAGAACGGTTAGTCACTCGATGTTGCGGTTTTGATCTCTGGCACCTTTGCCAGCTTCATCATTGCGGCTTCAGCGGCGCGTTCCTGATCTACTTCGTCAAGATATTCCTGTACCTGATCGAGTGAGCTGTGGCCTGAGACCGACATCAACTCAACGCCGGTGCAGCCAGCGTGCGCCAGTGTCCGCAGAGCCGCCTTGCGGAGGCCGTGGGCGCGATAATTTCGGGTGCGACCATCGTCGCACAGCACCGGCTTCAAACCCGCAGCGGTGCACCAGTCGGCGAACTTGTTGCCGAACGCCGCCGCCGATGCGAATGGGCGGCCGTAATCATTCACAAGGAACGTCAGCACGCCATCCCCCCTCGCCTCCTTCGGCATCGCATCCAATGCTGTCTGTAGTTCCGGCATGATCCTGATAGACAACAGCTTGCCGGTGGTCCGCAGGGTCTTATGTGGGCGCCAGTGAAGTCGGCGGACTCCGTCATCGCCGACGCGGATATGCTGCTCGCCGATCAAATGCGCGTCGTGGCGACGTGCCGCGATGTTCAGGAGCAGTTCCAACGCCAGCCGCGCGACAGTGCCTAGCTTGTGGCGCTCCCGATATTGAGCGACCCGGTTCTAGCCACGTCATGTGGCCCTTGCTCCTGGGTCCATCCTTGACGATCTCAATGTCCTCGCTCGGGTCGTGCGCGAGTTCTCCTTCCGAGATCGCGTATCGAATAAAACTGCGAATTGCCTTCAGAGAATTTAGATCAGCAGACGCTCGATGGCATTGCCGATTTGATAGCCGCATTAGAGGCCCAGAAAGCCGCTCTCCACCCCGAGTAAGGCCGCGTCGGTGGCGGCCTTTTCATTTGCCGATGCGACGTCTCCCGTTGGCACGTTTGAGACATGCCGACGCACTCTGCGAATGTCCGCGCCGCAGCTTTTTGCAATTTGCTCATTAACGAAACAGCCAATTCAACAGAGCGGCGAACACGATCGCGGCCGAGAAACCGAAAAAGGCATCCTTGCCCCAGTGGCGCCACCAGAGCGGCGGCCAGTAATAGTCGGGAGAGTAGAATGTGCCCTTGTACGGCATGTCGCGCTCGATCTCGGCCTCGAGCTCGGCCCTGGAGTTTTCCGTCATCACACCCCTCCTGGTTGCACGTAACAAAAAACGTAGCCGGCGCGGCTGAGGAACACGACGCCGTGCCCCGTCGGATTCGAGCGATCCCATTTCAGCTTGTTGTTCGGGATCTCGACCTCGGTGCCGATGTCGACATGCGGCCGGCCGCGCGGCTCGTCCGGACGATCGTCGGAGATGACGGCAAAGGTCTTGCCGTCGCGCACATGAATCTCGTCGGCGAAATAGGCGTCGGCCTCGCCGCCGCCCGTCCCCGGGGTAATTCCAGCGTCCGTCCCCGGGGTACTACGGATTTACCGTCAGCCAAGTACCGGGCAAGATGGAGATCAAACCGTGTAGGAGGCGTACCATGAAGTCACCTGTCGTGAAGCGCTCGATCGTGGTCGGCGGCCACAAGACCAGCGTCAGCCTCGAAGAGGCGTTCTGGAATGGCATGAAGCAGATTTCCCACGAGCGCAGCGTGACGTTGTCCGAGCTGGTCGGCGAGATCGACACTGCCCGCCAGCAGGGCAACCTGTCATCCGCGATCCGCCTGTTCGTGCTCGACCACTTCAGGACCCTCGCCGTGGCCCCGATCGGCGGGACCAGACCGCATGAGTTCGTGGCAGTCGGGGCCTAGTCTGGCAGGGCCTCTCCTGCAAAGCTGGACTGCTTGAGCCGCGACGTGCACTTCATCAGCGGGCTCATGTCCCACAGGACGCCGTTCGTCGTGACCGAGCTCGGGCCCAACGTCGATCCCTTCATGCTCCACATCCATGCGGCCGTGGCGGAGCAGGAGCGCCGGTTGATCAGCCAGCGCACGCGGGACGCGCTCGCAGCCAAGAAGGCGCAGGGCGTGAAGCTCGGCGGTCTCAATGCTCGCGGCATCGCCAATCGTGATGAGGCGCGGAAGCGTGCCGAGCGCCTGCGTCCCGTGCTCGCGGAGCTCGCTGGCCTGTCGGCGGCGGAGCTGAACGCGCGCCGCATCCCGACGCCTGCCGGTGGCCCGTGGCACGCCGTCACGGTCAGGCGCGTGCTGTCCCGGCTGCGTCAGGGCCTCGTCTAGGGTTCACGGTAGTTAAATCAACAAACGCGAAAGGTTATTGGCCGCGCGGCGGCCGCGCGTGTTCTCTTCCTCCGGTAGGTGGATCTGCCGGTATAGGTCGTCCTGCGCTTGCCCTCCGATGCGGTGTGGTAGAGGCAACCGGGAGCATCACTCTGCCTTGCGGGATAGAACCGCTCAGGCCGGTTGCCGCATCTCTCGCACTTCATCTTCGCGCCGACCTCATTGAGCGTCATGGCAGCGTCGCCAGGTCCCAACAGCTTCGTGACGATCATCCGCGTCGGGTCATCGCATCACGCACACGGGTTGGAGGAGCGTTGCGTAGGCAATCAGGCGGCGCCTGGTTACAAAATTTGGGTCCGGTTCAACATGCAAACCAAGATTCATTCGTGGGACTGAGCACGGAAATGCACGACTTGCGACAGCGTCACTGTCCGATCAGCGCGTCGACGGACACCGTCGTAACGCGGTGAGTAGGCGCGAGGCTCACGCCGCGCAGCCGGTTCGCGGCCAATGGCAGCGGGATTGGATCGTCTAGGGCAGCCCCTTTAGATACGCTCGAACAGTTTAGTGTCCCTTCCCATGAGCAGCCTGCCGTTGGCGAAACGAACAGTCACTCTTTTCCCTTCGGAGCATTCAATAACCTCCCCGGTCTGACCTTGCAGTTCCATCTCATCCTTCCGAAGTGACGTTTCGGAAACGAGTCTAACCTGATCGCCCACTCCGGGGTCGGTGTCGGTTTGCGGTTTTCTCTTTTTCATTTGTCCACCGTGGCGGATAAAATCAGCCGCGACGCTTAGCGACCGATCTCAAACGTAGCGCCACTGCATGATCCCGCAACGCGATCCGTGTCTTAACCTAACCGGTAATGGTTACTGTGGGCATTGACTGGCGGGAACCGAGACAAATGGGGCATTTCTTATCCATGCGTCTTGGGGGTGCTTTTGTCTAAAGCTTCCTGCAATTCTTTTTCCGCCTGATGATAGAATTCCTGGTCTCTGCCTTGGGGCTCACCGGCCTGCTGCCAGAGCTCATACGCGCGGCGGACAATATCAATTTGAGCGGGCTTGCCCATTTGGGTGCTTTCTCGGAGACTACGCACGGCCCCATCCGCCGAGTTTGCCGAGGATGAGGATGGAGCCCTACGGGCAGGCTCCAAACATAGCCCAGCGGACCAATTCAATCTAGTGAAGGTTGTCTCTGCGAAACTATCCGCGCTCTTCTAGGTTTCTTTTGCCAAATCTTCAGCTTCGCGAAATTCTCGTTCGGCTTGGAGCCAGAACTCTACGTCCCTTCCCACCGGCCTGTCGTTTTCTTCCCAGATTTCCTGGGCGCGCTTCCGGATTTTCTCCTCGGTGGGCTTAGTCAGAGCGCGGGCTCGCTTTTTTAGCTGTTGCGCCAGACCCAAGATGGCGGCAATGCGCGCCGCGCCGCCGTCGAGCTTGCGGTAGAAGGTCGACTTCGACCAACCGCGCTGGCGCAGCACCTTGCGGACCGGAACACCACGGGCGGCAGCCAGGGCCCAGGTGGCAAGACAACGCCGTAAACGAATTATTAACCAATAAGGTTCGGGATTAGCGCTGCGACAAACCGGCATCAAGGGAGAAGCTGATGGATACCCCAACGTCTGCCGCACGCGACGAAAAAACGCCTCCGCTGGAATTGGCTTTGGCGACACAACTCAGCAAATCGGCAACGCAAGAGAAGTCGAAACCCTCTGGCCCGCTGGAGAGCAGCGCCGAACGAATTCAGCTCTTCCGTTGCCCGGTTGACCTCAAATTCGGTAGACGAACTTCAGGGGTTAGCTTCCGAACTCCAAAAAATGCAAGAATTCCTGAAGTCCGAGGTCGACAACGTGCAGCGCCAAATCGACAGCGCGTTGGCCGGAATTAATATCATCGTCGAAACTATTAGCCCCTGGAAAAGCATCGCGGGCTCACAAACACTTCCATCCGGCGCTGGCAATGTCCGCGCGGGGGGACCGGCGGCCAATATTGAGCAACGCATTCGAGCCGGGTAGCAACGGCTGCGAAAGTCTGAACAGCGAGCCAGAGCGCTGACGGTTAAGGGTGAGTAAGCAGCCCCGGGCTGTCAATCGAACCCGGGGCACGATGCGCGCCGCCGAAGCGATTGAATAATGCCGTCCCCCTTCGAACTTGATGCTGTGGACGGCTCCTCCAGCGGCACGAGAGTGCCACGGATGTGGGAGCTGTTAAGGCTCCCACGATTAGGAGGAGCTCGCCATGCAGACAGTTACGACGGTCGGTCTTGATATCGCCAAGTCGGTCTTCCAGGTCCACGGAGTTGATGCCACAGGCCAGGTGGTCATCCGCCGCCAATTGAAGCGACGCTCGGTCCTGGCGTTCTTCCAGAAGCTGCCGCCATGTCTGGTCGGCATTGAGGCGTGTGCATCGTCGCACCATTGGTCGCGCGAACTCCAAGCACTTGGCCATATCGTACGACTGATGCCGCCAGCTTACGTGAAGCCCTACGTCAAGCGTCAGAAGAATGACGCAGCTGACGCTGAGGCCATTTGCGAAGCGGTCACAAGAGCCAACATGCGGTATGTTCCAACAAAGACGCTTGAGCAGCAGAGCTGCCTGATGCTTCACCGCACACGCCATCTGTTCATCCGCCAGCAGACCGCGGTGATTAACTCGATCCGGGCTCACCTTGCCGAGTTCGGCATTGTCGCGCCGGTCGGGCGTAAAGGCGTCTCCGAACTGCTGCATGTTGTTGCCGATCCGAGCGACAAACGGGTGCCTGAGGTTGGCCGTGCGTGCCTTGCCGCGCTTGGCGATCAACTGCTCGGCCTCAAGCGACAAATTTTGGAGTTCGATCGAATGATCATGGCCTGGCACCGTTCCAACCAGACCAGCAAGCGCCTTCATTACATCCCCGGGGTCGGTCCGATGCTGGCAACCGCTCTGGTCGCAAGTGTTGCTGACCCCAGGACCTTCCGATCAGGGCGTAACTTCTCGGCCTGGATTGGGCTCGTTCCCAAACAGCACTCAAGTGGGGGCAAGGAGCGGCTCGGCAGCATCAGCAAACAGGGGGACCGATATCTGCGCAGCTTGTTCGTGGCCGGTGCGCTCGCCGTCATCCGTTACGCCAAGATCCACGGAACCGGGCATCGTCCCTGGCTCGCGGCATTATTGTCACGGCGCCCAACGAAGGTCGCCGCCATCGCGCTTGCCAACAAGATCGCGCGCATGGCCTGGGCCATGATGGCTAGAGGCGAGCGCTACAAAGAGCCTGTCGCACTTGCGGCGTAAACGAGATCACACCGGGTAACCGGCGTGATGTGAAGGTTGGGAGGGCGAACAGCACGTAATGCAGAGCCGGTCGATCCGGCGATCAGGACAACCCACTAGGTGGTGTGGACACTTATCTCATCCATAAGATGATGGCCGCGAGAGTGACGACGGCCCGGTAATTTCGGGCGGTCTTTTCGAAGCGGGTTGCGACGCGGCGGAACTGCTTGAGTTTTGAGAAGCAGCATTCCACGAGATGGCGCTGGGCATAGAGATGCTTGTCGAGCGGATATTTGAACGCACGTGACGGGTTGTTGGGGATGACGGCGAGCGCCCCCTTGGCGGCGATGGCTTGGCGCAAGTGATCGGCGTCATAGGCCGTATCAGCCATGACGACCTCGGCAGGTAATCCCTCGATCAATGCGGCGGCTTGCGGTGCATCGCCCTTCTGACCTGCGGTAAGCGTGAACCGCACAGGACATCCCAAGCCGCGAACGGCCATATGTATCTTGGTGCTCAGGCCGCCGCGCGAGCGGCCGAGCGCTTGATCTTCAGACCCCCTTTTTTCGCCCCGGCGGCGTGCTGATGCGCCCGAACGATGGTGGAATCGACGATCAGATATTCGAAGTCCGGATCATCGGACATCGCCTCGAAGATCCGCCACCAAACACCCTTGATGCTCCATCGACTGAAGCGCCGGAACACGCTGTTCCAATCCCCAAACGCTTCCGGAAGATCACGCCAAGGAGAGCCCGTACGCACGATCCACAGCACACCTTCCACGAACATCCGATTGTCGCGCCCGGTGGAACCTTTCTGGTCAGGTCGGCCTATGATCAGCGGCGCCATCCGCTCCCACGCCGCGTCGCTCAAAACCAACCGCTCCAGCACACCCAAGACTGCCTCCCAAAAAGCAGCCTTGAATCTGATTTGCTCCTAAAAGGGAATCCTTAAAGTCCACACCACCTAATGCCATCGCATTGTCGAATGCGGGGTTTTGACCGGGACCTGATCCGCGGAGGGCATTATGGCCAGCGGTGTTGTGAACCGCACCTACAGGCCGAACACATGGCTGCACTGACCCAAGCCTGCGTACGTGAAGAAAGTCCTTGCCAACCCGGAGCCGTCCACACATGGCACGAAACGGACCTCCCCAGATGTCCGCTGAATGGTCGCTATCGGGGGAAAGCAGACATGACACGGGCAGGCCATTTCGGTCGAAAATGACCCAACGCGGACGTCGCGATTGGTTTCGCGCCGCAGCAGCCGAAGCGTCCGCTATGCTCTGTCAATGGGAATGGCTGGCCCTCTTCGTCGGTGGCGGCGGCATTGAGCTACTAGAGACCCCGCTGTCCTGAGCGTTGCCGTTTGTGGCTTCAATGTGCTCTTGCGCAATATGGGCGGCATCCTCCATAGCCCCTTGCGTTATTCGCATGAGGCGCTGCGCTTCCTCCTCATACTGGGAAAGGGCTTTTTCCCAAAATTGCACATATGCGCGTTGCATACTCGGCAACTCCCTGCACTCACGAAGCGTCTGGAGCAGCTGGGAATCTTCATGCAGCCGCGCCCGGACGAATTCGGTCCATTCCTTGCCGAGAGCTTGCAGGGTTGTGCTCAACTTCGAGTTCTGCTTCATGAGCTCTGCAAAATCAAAAAACGGCACGGCATCCGAGAACTTGCCGGAATAGTTGTCACTCGTTGGTTGGTTTGCCATTGCTCCGACCTTTGGTTTGAGGAAGGGAGGTACGCCCATGGCAGAAACCGTCGGGAAAGTTATGCTGACCAACGGTCTTCTTCGCGACGGCCTTCTTCCGCGTTCAAGCGCTCCGCAACGTATTCTGCAGTTTTCTTAGTGCGCGCTTCAGCGATAGCTCTACCGTCGTTCTTGACGATTTGCTTTTGATTCGTGTGAACTGGAAAGTCTTCCGGTTTTAGTGGTTCGTCGTCGGCCATGGCGCATCTTCGCTTGTTTGCTAAGACAAATCGCGATTTTGGATTCGGTTCAAAGTGATCCTAAATTTAATGTAATTAGGACACCCGTTCTGTCGTGTTCCTCGTGCGTGCGTTTCGGCGGTGGATCGCAGATCACATGATGCAACAGGCCGCCGTCAATGGTTCGCTCCACCAGCCAGGATTTGCCGAGGATGCCGCCACCAAGCCCCCTGGCCACCGCACGAACGACATGCTTTCCGATCGGGAGAGATCGGATGTCGAGCCGACTGTCACCCGCCAGCTGCCCGCCGCTGCCGTCGTACCAGGAAATTTGCCCGACCGTGACCTGCCCGCCGGCGGAATCCGTCGCAATCAAACGCCCACTCGGCAGCATCGACGCGATGCACTTCGATCAGACGCTCGGCTCGATCAGACGCTCGGCCAGTCGCGTCACGTTGCCTGCGCATCAGGCTGTATGTCGATGAGAACTTCCCTTGAAGAAGGGATCAAGCTCCACAGGTTCGCCGGTATCTTTCCAGAACAGTTTTTGACCGAGGCTGGCCGCCACCGCGAGGCGGTGGTGGCCGCCGATCAGCGTATGGTCATCCGTTGCTATGGCGATGATCTTGCCGGCTTCGTCCACGATGTTTCTCATGTGCCGCCTCCAACGGCGACAGACAAACACAGACGGCAGTCGCAATCTCGGCTACTTCGATGATGGAAGCCCGTCTTGGATCAAGTACCATGCGCCATTCTTGGTGGCATGGCGTTGATCTCGATCAACCGTTCTGGCACCCCCTCGAAACGATCAATAGCCCAGCGATGTCACCGATGGCTGGTGACGACGGTGAGCGGAACCGCTGCAAAAACGCGACCACGGCATGGCCCGCTTCGTGGAAAGCCATGCCCTTTAGGTGTTCAGCGGCGTTTAGGTTCATGCCGCGAGCCTTACCGCCGTCCCCGGTGCTTTTGCTTCGCCGGATTGTATTCCGGGATTGGCTTCGCGCCGTGCAGGGCCAGCGTCATCCCGACGTGAGCATGCATCAGCGGCCCGCGATCTTCCGCTGCCATGATCACGGCTTCGCCTGCCGCCTGCCATGCCGGCTCCGCTGTTTCGACTTCGGCAGTTTCAGGATGTACGCCGCCGCGTCTTTGAGGGTGATGATCGGTTTGCCCTTCGGCGGAATGATCGGTTCATCGAACGGGCGCCGACCACGGCATTAGAAACTGCGCGCATAGCCGGGCGCGTCGTCCTGCCTCGCGGGATGGTATCGCGCGGGTCGGTTCCCGCATTTATCGCAACGCATCTTCGCGCCCAACTCGTCGAGCGTCATCGCGCTCAACATCGGCAGCCTCGCCCGGGCCATCCTGAACGGCACCCAAAACCATTCTCTTGCAGCACTCGCAGCCGGGAGCGCAACCGGCGTCTCATCACCGATGAAAGCCCTAGGACGGTGCGGCGATAGAATGCCAAACCGCCCCAGGTCCATTGGTTCAAGCAGCATTACAAAGCCGTTCATGGAACCGCGGGCTCCGAGGACTATTGGAATGCTGCGGCGCGCTGCTACTAGACCCGGCGCGGCGTGGGAGGGCCCCGCCTCCAACCGCTACCCAGACGGGGCCTTTCTCATTTGCCCTTCGGCTTCTTGGCAGACGCGACCGGTGATCGTTCGCCGTCAAGCCAGTCCTGCTCTTCGGCAAGGGCAAGCCATGCGGCTGCCATTCGCTTGAACCGATTATAGGCGGGCTCGCCCTGCGCTGCCTCCGCCATCTGCATGCAGTTCTCCGCATTGGCTGCATGTGCGTTGCCGGAATGCCATGTAAATGCAGCTCCGGCCAAGAGCCTGACGTGAGCCAAGTGCTAATCGATGAATAGAACGCAAGGAGCCACTAGTGGCCTTTTTAGAGCAACCGCAAGCCTTTGTTATTCGCAATGGTGAGATGCAGGTGGCCGACCGGTTACGCTGCCAATTCCTTGCGGACGGCAGCGGCCGAATTTCCAACCTTATCAACTCCCAAAACTGTAAGACCTCAAAACAAAAAAGGATTGACTGAAACGATGATCTTGCCATCCGCTGTCTGTTTTCACCTTAAAGTCTACTTCTTTTTCCGCAGTCGCATCCGCGACGGTCACAGACAACAGCCCAATGCAAGTGACCTCTTGTGCTGCTCGATTTCTTGAATTCATGAGTATTGTATCGTCCAACCTATACACCGCGCCTTGTCTCGCTTTTTCCCAAATCCCCATTTTTTCAGCTTCCGATTTCGTATCACCCACCATTGCCGCGACCGAACTCGAATATTGGACAGCGTAATTCACAAGCTTATTATTATCGTCCGAAACGATCTTAACTACCGAATTGCGGGCATCCAAAGAACCACACTCAGGTCCCGCGTCTCCACAACCGCTCAATAAAAGTGAAGCAGAAAAACACCATATAACTAACGACTGTTCTTTCCTAAGCAGCTTCACCGGAATGCTCACGATGTCGCCCTATCCACGGCGGTTGTCGGCATTAGGGGGCACTGCCGCCTAGCTGAACTCATATCGGCTTCGGGGCTTCGACTTCGGCTTATATGTCCCCTTTTTCCAAGTTGACCATCGTTTGCCCTTGCCTCTTTCTGAGGGATGCATCCGCTCGCCGCCAAACTCATTCATAAATGTTTCGGCATGCTCCACTTCGGCGAAGCGAAAAACTTGGTACCACTCCTTTTTCCAAACGACGGAATGCCCATGCCGCGAAAGCGTCAGCCCTTTTGCTCGGCAGAATTCCTGGACCTTCTCGTAATTCGCCCCGGTGCACTCCTCTTCAATGAGGCAGACCCAGTAAGGGAAGCTTCCTTCCTCCGACCTTTCAAGCCGCGTCTGACGATGGTTCCTTCGATAGTTTGTTCGCTGAATGTTCTTTTTAGCAAGCCGCTAGGAATGGTGTGCCGCCATTGGAAACACCCCGACTGAATGTCGGAACCAATGAAGCAGGATCGTCTTGAATCCGGGTTCTGTAGAGTTGGAGTATTTTGAATGGCCCCGCGCGCCAATTGGAAGGGCTTCTTACGCCTTTCACTCGTTACTTGTCCGGTCGCTTTGTATCCGGCCACTTCCAATTCCGAGAAGATCAGTTTCAACCAAATCAACCGAAACACCGGCCACCGCATCAAGTACATCAAGGTGGATGCCGATACCGGCGAGGAAGTTTCAAACGAAGACATCATGAAGGGCTACAAGGTCGATACCGATACCTACATCGAGGTATCGAAAGAGGAGCTGGAAAACATCGCCCTCGAATCCACCCGAACCATCGACATCAACGAGTTCGTTCCCAAGAGCGACATCGATCCACGCTATCTTATCCGGCCCTATTATCTCGTTCCGGATGGGAAAATCGGGCACGACGCCTTCGCGGTGATCCGGGAAACTATCCGCAACATGGATATGGTGGCTATCGGCCGCGTAGTGTTGACGAGCCGTGAGCACATCATTGCACTGGAGCCTTTAGACAACGGGTTGATGGGAACACTTCTGCGCTATCCCTACGAAGTTCGGGATGAGAAAGAATACTTCGACGAAATCCAGGACGTGAAAGTTACCAAGGATATGCTCGACTTGGCGAAGCATATCGTCACACAGAAAACTGCTGAGTTCGAGCCCGAGAAGTTCGAAGACCACTACGAAGAAGCTTTGACTGAACTCATCAACGCCAAACGCAACGGAAAGACGCTTGGTCAGAAACCGCGACCACGCGGGGAGAACGTCGTGGACCTGATGGACGCGCTGAAGAAAAGCATCGCCGGCGAAAGCAAGGCTCCGGTGAAAGGCAAAAAGCCTCGCAAGGCCGCTGCGGGTCAAAAGGAGATGCTGCTGCCGATCAGTAACAAGGGCGCGGCCAAGGAAGACAAAAAGGCGGACAAGCGCGCGACGACCTCGCGGACCCGAAAGAGCGCCTGAACGGGGTGTGCTTCTATGGCGGGAGCGCCATCGCGGGCTCGCGTCGTGACCTCCAACTGAGGGAGTGCCTGCAAAGAAAGCGACCACCGACGAGGCAAGACAATGACGGATGAACAACTCGCAGCCATGCACAGGCTACTTGCGGATTACCATCGCAAGCTGGCAAGGGAAGCCGCGCTCGACGTCGTTCAGAAGTATCACGCCGATCTCGCGCAGCGGTTTGCGGACGAGGCCGCGCAAATACCAAGGCGCACGGCGGCTCTAGAACGCCTTCGTGAGCTCGAAAAACGAGCCGTTGTCGACAAATGACGTAGTGCGGTGCATTCTGGCGGCCAGCGTGACCGCGAAGCTCGATGGGAGGTGTCGCCCAAGGGCACCTTACCCTCGGGTACCGCCATTCTAAATGAATAAATGAAAGAGGCCACCAACTGCGGCGGCCTACTCTAGCTGCTCGGAGGATCGGAGCAGATCTTTATTTTAAATCACTTATCGTCGAGCGATGGGTTGACGCCAAGCGCTGCACAAGCTGGCGAAGACGATTAGGCAGGCTTGGCTGCTCCCAAGACAGCGCAATTCGCAGGCGCTCTCCGATTTCTTCGCGGATTGCCTGCCTATGTTTGTGCTCAACGTCCATTTTACTGAGGGTGCGCATTTCGGTGACAACATGCGGATCCGCCCAAAGTTCCCTAAAGTTCACTTTTGTACATTTCCACGGAAACTCGGCGCGGGGGGCCCGCGTTGCTGATGCGATTTGTGTGCTCGAAATTCGCGATCCCAATCGGACGTGGCTTCGAGGGTAAGTTGTTGAGCGTGAGGTGGGGTCTTGGACGAACTGCCGATTATCCTTGTCGTTGAGGACGAAGAGCCCATACAGGACTTCATTGAGGACGCTTTGACGGACGCGGGCTTCCACCTTATGGTTTCGGCATCCGGCGAGGAGGCGCTGATGCTGCTGCAAAGCGGCGTGGTCAGATACAGGGCGCTCGTAACCGACATCAGCCTCAAGGGCGGAATGAACGGCTGGGAGCTCGCAAAACAGATCAGAGAGATCGAGCAGTCCTTCCCCGTCGTTTACTGCTTCCGCTGATCAATGGGCATCGCAAGGTGTTCCCCACAGCATCCTTCTAGAAAAGCCCTTTGCACCTGCACAACTAGTGACCGCGGTTGCTCAGCTTCTAAATACGGGGAACCCGCCCGCACCGGTTTGACTTACCTTCGTATGGATCACTCGAAGGTAGCTCGCCAAGTATCGATATTTTTGGTGGAAGACGAAGCGCTCATTCGGATGATGATCGCCGGGATGGTCCAAGAACTTGGACACCGCGTTGTCGCCGAAAACATCCAGGACGCGCAACTCTTGGCGCAAACCGCCGCGTTCGACTTGGCATTGCTGGATGTAAATGTTGGAGGTCGTGACGTTGCTCCCGTTGCAGAATGCATCGAAAAGCGCGGGCTGCCCATTTTGTTTGTCAGCGGTTACGGCTCGGAGAGTTTACCAGGGCCATTTCGCGGTAGGCCAGTCCTTCAAAAACCTTTTGAGATCTCGAAACTCGAGAATGCGATTGAAGCCATACTTGATCGATCAGGAGATCGAAGCGTCTCGGCTTCGTGCACCTAGCTGCAAATCCCCCGAGGTCGTTCCCCGGTCAAACTGAGAAGAACTCAGTAGGAGCAAATCTTTTCCGCCAGGCACCTTTGGATGCCGAGGTTATTTCAGCAATTGTCCGCGCCGCGTTCCAAATAAAAGAGGCCACCAACTGCGGTGGCCTCCTCGGTCAAGCTGCTAGTAAGGGGAGTAGGCCCAACAGCATTCCTAGTCGCGTACTCCAAATCGGGATTGAGATCCGCTCCGCAACCAAGAATAATCAGACATATCCGAGCTCCGGTACCTTGATATGGGTCAACGTCATGAGTGGAACTATTTTCCGATTGGCAGATTTAAGGACCGTGCCATGGGTCCCCGTGGCACAAGCAGACCGACTGAACGGCCTCAGCGGCGTCGCCCGATGCGCTGGGGCCGTTTTTTTGAGCAGCTTAGAAACGAGGCCCGACAGAGGGTGGCCGGGCCTCTTACAAGAACCGGAATAGCACCCTCCGTGCCACTCGGCCAATGTTCTGAGCATCGATAAGGCCGAAGTCATCGGTCGCATTGATCTGAAGCAAATTTGCTACCGCACCAACAGATGGCGCTATGGGCCCTGCGCTGATCGCCGATGTCCGCTTTGCTCCGGATTGTGTTGCAAAAGTCGTTTGCAGGAAGTGTCAAAAATTCTGAGGGCCGCTGGCGCGTTCTTCGTGTAATGATCCGAGGGACCTCATCGCCTTGCGCCAAATTCATGGGCGACTTCGGTAGCGCGACTGAAGCTGTGCAAATCATCGACCTCTTTGCGCTTCAGGTTTTCGCCAAAAATTTTGACCGCTGCAACTTTCGAGTTTTGCAACACAATCCTCCGCACTACGGACTTAACTCAGACATCGAGCTAGGTCCGAAAAGTGCCACTAGCCGCAGAGCAAACACTGGAAGGTCCCCATCAGCAGAACATTCCGTCGGACATTGCATCTTAAACTATTGATAGGCGGGATGATACAAATGCGGGACAGCATCGCTGTCCGATTATCCTCGACACGAGATCAATCAGGGGCTCTGTTCTCGGTCAGAGTTTTTCCAGTCGACCTGTTGACGAAATGCAGCCTGGTGCAGGCCGGACAGGTAATGGCCTCATATTTGTCTTTAAGGGGAGGAGCGTCGGATCGTACCTTTGCAAGGATACATCTTACGATATTTCCTAAAGGTTCATAAAGTCTGCCATCCGTTCTTGTGGCATGTCTCCTTCGTCGAAGTACCGGAGCACTTTAGCTGCGGATTTCTTTTCGAGAATGCTCGTGCCGCTGGTATCCTGGATTGCACAAACAAGCGCACCTTGCAGACCATTCTGTGCTGCTAAAATCACCCACTTCCAGTTTGATGGATGCCTTCGCAAATTGGGAGCGACCATCGCAAGAAGATCTGTTGATGCAAGAACATCTTCGTATTCATCAAATCTCACCCAACCTTCTGCCAAAATTTGATCTCCCGGCAACAACGGCCCTTCCAGATCACAAGCTAAAACCACATGATCTCGGGATCCCAATTAAGCGATCTAACCAATCTAACGCCCGACCAGCGAAAAAAGAATGGTAATGAAACCGAACCTGGCTGATCGGTGACAGGGGTCCGTGCGCACCATAAGGCTGCGCCGGCGAAGTGGCTGGGTCACGGATTAGCTGGCGCCGATATTCGCGCACACTCGCCAGTCACCAGCGGGAAGGCCCACCAGTGACTCTCTAAAGCCCGGGAAATGGCCTTCTGCGTGATGCTGTCGCGCATGACTCGATTTGACCCTGGCTGCGGCAAATCGCGCGACTGCTTACTCGGCGAGCAGCGGCGCTATATGTTTTGGTGCGGGTCCAGTTTCTTCAGCCCTGTGGGGCTCGCGCCATAGCTGGAAAATTTAGGGGCGCTCCTCTAATCGAGACAGGCCCTACAGGTTTGGGCTGCCCAGCCATCCTTTTGCGCACCACGCCGGATAGCCGGTTACGAGCTCGCCCTCTTGGAATGGAGGAAGTTATTTCCGGCGCTATTGCATTTTGCAGCGAGTTCGACCTTCGCTATAAGCGTGGAAAGCTGAGCAGATATCTTCTTCACGTCGACCTGCTCATCCGTGATGCTCTTTCTTAGAGAAACAAGCGCAGTAGAATCCTGCTGAAGCAGAGCTGTGTTCTGTTGCAATGAGGAGCTATTCGCTTGCAGCGAGGCAACGTGTTGTTGCTGAGTTGACTGAATATCCTTCAAAGCAGCGAGAACCGGATCCGGTATTGGATCGGAAGCTTTCCGGTGCGGAAGCAGTTCGGCCAAATTGCTAATATTCGGCAGGGCAAAATCGGAAGGCGACATCGTATAGACGGCCGCAGTGGCGTTTAGGCCAAGAGCGAACACCGACAGCGCCAAGATCGATTTCCGGCTGGATCGCCTGCTCGGTGCGGTGGATTCGGGTTGATCGGTTTGGCTCTGTGTTTCCGGTGTCTCGGTCACCTGCATCGACCTCAAATGAGTGAACAAAAAAGGAGCCGCCGCGGGATCGTCCTTGCGACGGCTCCTTTACGCTGCACCCATATAACTGACCTAGATTATAGGCTGATGAGATTAATTCCCCGTTATCGGCGCAGCCGCTAAGCGTGTGTCGCCAGCGGCTGCCTATTCCGCTTCCGGATCCTTCTTGAAAATCCGGCCGTCGCCTTCCAGCAGCCATTCGAGGTTCACGTTGTATTTTGTGGTGAACTCGCCAATACACCGGTGTTTGAGACTCAGCACCGGCCGGATTTCGTCGTCCGGAATATCGCGCGACGCGGCAATGTCCTTGATGCGCCGGCGCATCGCCTCTTTGAAATTGCGCCGTTCTTCCTTCCTTTCGTTACACATCGGCTTGGATTTTCTCGTCGGATGGGTGGCAAGAAAAGCAATATCGCCATCGATCACATTCTGCGCACGCTCCCGCGTCATACCGGCTCTTTCAAGCTCGCCGATAGCAAGACGTGCTTTCTTCCATGTCACGCAATCGCCGCTCGGCGCCGGAAGGAGAAACTGTGCGACAATGGCCGCCCGCCATAACCGTACCGCCTCCCCTCGATACAAGGGCCGCTAATGCATGCGCACATCGGCATGCTGCGCGCGCTCAATCGACACGTCGAACGGGTGTTCAATCCCGATCGGAAAGACACGCGTTGGGGAAAGCGCAAGCTGAAGCGGGATCAATGAAAGTCCTGATCCAACACCAGCGCAGAAGTCGGCGATGTGGACCATCTCAAGGTGTTCGCAAACGAAGACGCCGCGGAAAAATGGTTCGAGGAAAATGATCCGGAAGGCGTGGCATTCGAATATGAGGTCATCGAGATACCAAGCTAAAGACCCTCAGGGCGTAAACTGCGAAGAATAAGCATCTCGCGTCCGGGCTTCTTCCTCCTCACGAATTCCAATTCCCTCCCGCCAAAGAAGAAACGCAAGCGCAACAACGCATGGTGTCAGAGCAAGTGTGATACCAAAAAACACTGCTTAAATCGTGGTCATCGTTGCCTCCCACTTGCGAATCTATCGCTCGCACCCTGAGCGTGCGTGGTGGGCCTTGTTCGTGTCAATCCGAACCCGCCGCCCCCGGATTACTACGGATCGAGATAGATCCGCTTCGGAGCTAATCCACTACCTTTCGCGCGGCAGTCATTGACTCAACCGAGGCGTGAGAGCTGGATGGGCTCTGCAGTGGGGGCTGGGGATGAGGTGGGCGGATGCTCTATATTCCTGAGCCAATCCGGGTATTGAAACGCAAGTTCCTCCGAAGGTCCGAAGGTGAGCGCTTCTTGCGGGAGAGATTCCGGCGCGTGCACGGCAGAGATTTGGATCTGCAAAGCGCATACCTTTCCGGAGAAACTGGCTATCGCCGGCTTCACATCCTGCTCAGGCGCGAATGATCGAGACGAACCGGAAGGAAATCCCACATTCACGCGACTAGCGGCTAAATTTTGGCCCGCGATCAAGTCCGGGACACCGTCGGGCCTCAGTATCTCATTCCACTGCCGCAAGGCCTAAACCAGCGCTGGAGCCTGACTTTGGATCGGAGCCGATCCCGCCCAAATTCCATTTGGCGATCGTCGATGATTTCACTCGCGAATGCCTGGCGCTGGTCGCCGATACGTCGCTGCCCGGCCTGCGTGTTGCCCGCGAGCTTGATGCCGTCATCGCTCGCCGCGGCTGTCCAGCGATGATCGTTTCCGATAACGGTACCGAGCTCACCAGCATGACGATGCTGCGCTGGTCACAGGAACACGGCATCGCGTGGCACTACATCGCGCCCGGAAAGCCGCAACAAAACGCCTTCGTCGAGAGCTTCAACGGCCGGCTACGGGACGATGCCCAACGCCAAGTCCATCGCCATGACCAATCACAGTTCTGGTGGAAACGTCGTACTAGAGCGGCCGATCGATAGCACTTTTGCAATTTAAAAACTGCGAGATGGCCTCAAGCAAAACTACTATTGGGCCATGCGCGAGTTTCAGTATTACGAGATCGAACCCCGCGTCATGGTAGAAGAATTTCTAGACGATGGGCACTCAGATGGGCCACTCGATTATCGCTTCTGGTGTTTCAATGGCGAACCTGCGGCAATCCAGGTTGACAATCACACCCACGATCTAAACGCCTTTTACGACGTAGGCTGGAACAATCTGCATATGTCCTACCGTGAGAAGGGCAGGCAACAAGAGGTTTTGCGACCTAGCAACCTCGACGAAATGCTTTCCGTGGCGTCAGCGCTATCGAGGCCCTTCGATTTTGTCCGCATCGATCTCTATAGCGACAAAGGCAAAACCTATTTCGGCGAGTTAATTTACACCAACGGCAGGGACCAACAAATTCGATCCCCCGGAATGGGATTTATATTTTGGAAAGAAGTGGCTCTAGTTGTTGAAAGCTTTCCGCATCGTAATTCAGAAATCATACCCGTTCTCTGCTCTGAAGGTATTGGTGTTCAGAAAATCAGACTGACTTCCTCCGCCCTTTCACGCGCTTAGCCGAGTGCACGCGCCCTCGAGTAGGTGGAGAGGCGGCACCCGGCTACGGGCCGCGCGGCGGTGCGGCCAATCTGGAAACGACGAATAGGCTAATCGTCATTTGAGACCGCCTTTGGGCGGCTCTTATTTGGGAGGCATCGTCACGGTCGAATAGACCAGCGACATATCCTCAAAGTCCTCAATCGGGAGCTTAGTTGCGGCGGCCGCGATGTGGAGCTGGTGCAACGAGGGCATAGCAGCGGTTCCGGCGGACAGCTTGCTCGAAGGAGACCACAGCATCGCGGTCGTGGCGGCAAATAGAGCGACAGCTGCGAAAGTAGTAATCATTAGACGCTTCATGGGCAGCCTCCCAGTCGAATGCGCCCCTACATCGACCCTGCCAGCCTCACGTCCAAAGTCGGCCATTCTAGGACTCTATGGCGGCTTTTCCTTTGCGGATCTGCGGCGCCCTCCCACAAGTCCATCCACTATCTTTCGCAAGGGAGCAATTGCCGGCGACCGCAGGTTGCGCTTGGATGCCTCCGCCGGTCTATGCTGCCTAGTTGCGGCATTATGGGATTTTATGATCGTATCGTTATGAATACGATCGACGGCCTTCGTGCAATTAACGATCAAATCGACGCCGAGATCGTCCGAAGGCAAGGCGAAATGGGCAGGGTTGCAGACGATCGAGATCGCTCCGGCACCCGAACGTACGGCATGGGATGCCGCCAGATCTTGAACGGGGCTAGCCGTGTTTGAGCGCACCGGCGACGGCCTTTGCCGCAGCATCCGGCCCAGCGGGTTGAGAGGTTAACGAACTCGTCAACACTGCATCCGAGTAAATCCCGAATGCGATCGTGGCCAAGGCCATAACGAGCGCGCATCGAAGAGCCGGATGAAACCGATTTGGCTTGAACCGGCCGCGAGCTCGGATGCTGCGGACCAATGGTTCAAGGACAATGATCCGGAGGGCGTTGCTTTTGGATATGAGGTCATAGGTTACGAAGCCCGGCCGAGATCCTATTGCCCGGTCTGCGGTGCGCTGATCGATATGCGCGACCTGGGCCAATTACTGGCGCAGGTTCACGATGCGGAAATTGAGATTGGGGAAGGTCCGGAGTTCCCCGGCCCGAGACGGTAGGGCACCGTTGGGTTGCTCGCGCTCCTCGGGCGGGAACCAGCGAGAAAAACGAATCCTGAGGGCCGGCTATCGCAATGCGAACCAGACAAGGCCGATACCTATGGCTACGAAGCCCGCGCCGGCATCGATCAGTACCGCATTGTGCGGCCCTGCGAGTAATCCCGTCGCTTGTCCGAACCAGAAGAGCCCAACAGCAATAAATACCGGGCCACCGACCAGAAGGACGATCTTCATGAGAGCCTCCTTTGATCGCGCGCGATCAGACAGCGATATTGATCGAGGCTCAGCGGGTCGCAATAGAAAAGCCTGCGGCATGAGCGGAAAGACACTTTTGATTTATGGTGGGAATGGGCCGAAACGAAATGCACACGGGCGACCGTTGCGTAGGTGGTATAATCCTGAAGAGACCGTCTCTTATGCCAGACTTACCCCGCGATAGTGCTTCGCCGTTGATCGGTACGGAGAGCAACCGCTGTCATCTGTGGTAGGCTTCGCAGCCCCGCCTCTAAGGTGGCCGCCATGGAAATTCACGCCGATGACTACCTGCGGGGAATGGCTTTCCACGAAGCAGGCCATGCGGTCGTCGCGTGGTCGTTGAACCTACGCGTGGAAAGCATCTACATTCGCGAGATCGATGCGGGCGATAGCGCGACAAATACCGAGCCGCCCGATCATCTGTGCTTGATGGATCAACTTGCGACGCTCGCCGCCGGCGTTGAAGCCGAACGGGCGTTCAAAAGTCCGTTGCCTGAACATGCGGGTGCCCGTGATCGCCTGATGGCGATAAACCTAATCCTAGAGCATCACGAGGGCCTCGCATCGGACGAAATGCAATTGCATCTGGCAGCAGGTCACGCTCGCGCCCGTGAGTTATTGTTAGAGCACCGGGACAGGGTCATCCGAGTGGCCGAGCATCTCCGCGAAGCAAAGCAAGCTGACGCTGCCAAGTTCTTGCACTTGATGGGCGCGTAGTTGAGCTTTGGCAGCTTGGACTTGGACTATGCGGTTGGGGATCACTGCCATTCTCTCACTTCGTTCCGCGCCAACCTGAGGTCCTTCCTATCGCCCACGCACAGAGGCGCCACATACAGTTTTATATTTGGCACTGAGGAGTAAAGCTCTTTAATTTTGGCTTCAGCCTCTTCATGGGTTGAGCAGCCAACAAGATAAGTATCTTGGTACGGTGAGTTGCTGCCAACCGCGATGTGGACCAGCACTACGAAGCCTTTGTCAATGTTGTGCGCGCTGCGCGTCCAGCCCGAAAGTTTGGCATAGTCAAGCAGACCCACCACCGGTCCTCAGACCGCGAGAACTGCAAAATCGAACATCACCATAATCGGTCTCCATTCGAGTGTGCCCTACATCGATCCCGCCAACCTCTGCCCGAAAACCGGCAGTTCTAGGACGCGACGGCGGCTTTTCCTTTGCGGATCCCTTCCAGAGTCAATGCACCTATCCTCTTTTGCGGCGGATTGCAGAGCTGACGCCGTAAAACTACGGGGATTTGCCCACGATGGCGTTCGCACTTTTTCGTGACAAACCGACGCTCAGCTTCGTTTAATCTCCCAACCCCTCCTCTGCTCGCTACCATCATCTCGTTGCGGACTCCCTTCTTGCAGCAGGAAATGAAATGCCGAAGACGATAACCGTCACGAATATAACAAGGGCGGCTCATCTTGCAGATGGCTCTATGGTCGAAATGGAGCTTGCAGGATCTAACGGAGAGAAATTCGCCCTCCGTTTTTCACCAGACAAACTGGAAAGTTTTATCGCGCAAGCAAAGCAACTTTTGTTCAGCGCGAGAGAGTCACACTAGAGCAAAGCATTCGCAGAAAAATCGACCACAGGTTTTGTTAGAAGCCGTTCCCGAACCGTCGACATGGCGATGTCGCTGATCGGGTTGCGGGGAATTGGGTTTGCGAGCTATCGGAAATCCCGGCGCATAACCGAGCGGATCGTGACCTGAGCCCCATCTTTCATCCAGCGATGGGTAGAGTCCCGGGTTGATTTGAGCCTTGGTGGCCCGGTGATGCAACGGGATGGGGCGCGGAGCCCTCGGTAAAGCGCAGCGCCCCATCCCGTTGCATCTTGGGAGCGCTGAGTTCGGCGTAGATCGACGGCGCGAGATTGCCAAGACCGCTATGCGGTCTCACCGTGTTGTAATCGTCCTTCCAGGTTGCCAGTACTTCGCGGGCATGGGCAAGGGACGTGAACAGCGTCTCGTTGAGGCATTCGTCCCGTAGCCGGCCGTTGAAGCTCTCGACGAAGGCGTTTTGTTGCGGCTTTCCGGGCGCGATGTAGTGCCACGCGATGCCGTGTTCCTGTGACCAGCGCAGCATCGTCATGCTGGTGAGCTCGGTACCGTTATCGGAAACGATCATCGCTGGACAGCCGCGGCGAGCGATGACGGCATCAAGCTCGCGGGCAACACGCAGGCCGGGCAGCGACGTATCGGCGACCAGCGCCAGGCATTCGCGAGTGAAATCATCGACGATCGCTAGGATACGAAACCGCCGGCCATCGGCGAACGCGTCCGATAGAAAGTCCAGGCTCCAGCGCTGGTTTAGGCCTTGCGGCAGTGCCATCGGAGCCCTTGTCCCCACGGCCCGCTTGCGACCCGATCGCCGGCGGACCTGAAGCCGTTCCTCACGGTAGAGGCGCCGGAGCTTCTTATGGTTCATGACGATGCCTTCGCGCCTGAGCAGGATGTGAAGCCGGCGATAGCCAAATCGCCGGCGAACGGATGCGAGTTCACGCAGCCTCATTCGCGCCGCCTCATCGTCAGGGCGGCGGGCGCGATAGCGCATCGACGCGCGGTCTGATCCGAGCGCTGAACACGCCCGCCGTTCGCTGACCTTGTAGGTGACCTGCAGGTGAGCGACGGCTTCTCGCCTGACGGCGGGCGTCACCATTTTTTTGACGCGATATCCTTCAGCATCGCGTTGTCGAGCATCGCCTCGGCCAGCAGCTTCTTCAGCTTGGCGTTCTCGTCCTCAAGCGCCTTCAGTCGCTTGGCGTCCGAGACTTCGAGACCGCCATACTTGGCCTTCCATTTGTAGAACGTCGCGCTGCTGATCCCGTGCTTGCGGCACAGGTCGGCCGTCTTCGCCCCGGCCTCCTGCTCCCGCAAAACCCCGATGATCTGCTCTTCCGTGAACCGACTTGCCTTCATGTCCATCCCCCAGCGGGTGATGGACTTTACCCATTTTTGGCGGAGTTAGCGGGGCTCAGGTCAATAGGTAGTACCCCCAAGCGGTGACCGTGGCCAGGGTAGCACCGGTGCCGAGTGCGGGGCCGTTGACCACGATGGCGGAGTTTTTCCAAGAGTTTGAGTAACGTCGGTGCATCCTGCGGTCGACTCCGCGCTCACCATAATAAAATCAATCGCTTAGACGCGATTTTTACTCCTCAAATCCCGATACGCCGAAACCGTCCTGCACACACTCTGCACACAGCGGAGGGATGGTTATGGGCATAGTCGAGGCAGTTCTGTTCGCAGCCTTCATCGGTGTAGTTGGCGGTCTCGCCTTGCTGCCGATCGAAGGCAAATAAAACCCGCCCGCAACGCACGGAATGAAGCGCGCCCCGGCCCGCTTTACTCATTCGTCGCGTTGTCCGGTCGGCGATCTCGCGTGGGCCGACGGCTCCAGTGTTTCACGGGCACTGGGGCCGTCACTTTTCGCTGCTGAGCCCAATAAAAAAACCCGCCGGCCCGACCAACGGGTTCACGACGAGCCCTTCAGAGCGCGCTCCCAGGGGCTCTCCAACTCACATCGCTGCATTCCGTGGCCCCGTAGCACATGGTGGAACCTTTATACGTCCGTGTGAGTTGTTATTGGGGCGCGACCGCGAGTCGGGAACCTAGCCATGAGCGCCATTCCTCTTGATCTTCAAAGACGTTTCGAGAAGCGATGGGCTTCTCGTTTCACCCTGCTTGATCCGTCGAGCGCGCCTAAGAATGTAGGCTCGAAAGCCGCGCCGTTAACGGGTCGCCGTACCGCCAGCAAAGAAAAAACCGCCGGGTTGAGGCGGGCTCTGCGTGCTTTCGCGGGCCTGAGCGAGGTCCGCGATTGCTAGACGCTATGCCCTTAACCTGACGTGTGGGTGTGCAAGGCGAAGAAATGACGAAGACACCGGGCGAAGTTGAACCATTCAAGCCGATCACCAAAGCGGAGCGAGAGGCACGGAAGGCCTTCCGGGAAGTCGAAGCTGGGGCTGCTATGACTGACCACAAGAAAGCGCAAATGGCCTTCCACGAGAACCGCGAGCGTCTGAAGGCAGAGCGGCTGGCGCGGGAAGCCGCCGGGACGCCGGTCGCAGCGAACAAAGCCAAGCCCAAAAAGAAGGTCAATTAGCACCGCGTTAGAGGGAGCGTCCAATGCTCAATCCTGCGCCAGAGCTTCCGGACGACACACCTATCGGAAACGTCCGATTTCCGACTAGGATCCGGAACGCATTGAATGCCGCGGGCATGAAAACGATTGGCGAGGTGCGTGAGACGTCCGACGATAACCTCCTTAGCTTGCAGGATCTTGGACCGAGTTCGATTTCCCATCTTCGTGAAGCCCTGGGCCTTCCCTCAACCGATGGGGTCAGGTCCTTGGACATAAAGCCCACCTGATTTGCGGTCGGCACAGCGAGGGCCAATGGCTCAGTCGCCGCAACCTTATGACCTTGTAACCCGGCCCTGCACGATTCACGCGGGTCGCTTTCGCTGGGATATCAGAGAGCACGGAAGCCCTATTCAGTCTTCCATAGAATCGTTCGCCACCGAGCAGGAAGCTCACGCGGACGGTCGCCATGAGCTCGAAAAATTAATCCAAGTCTCGAGGTTGTGACTGGCAAGGATTTTCGACGCGAGGAGCACCAACATGACCCCACACATCCCCCAGGAATTTTCCACCAGGTTGATCGACGGGAGTGCCTTCGTGATCCTGGGCAACACGATGCCGCCCCGAGATCCTGATGAAGACGAAGAGAACGGGGACGAAGAGGAAGAGGAAGACGAAGACGAATACGAAGTGGACCGCGCCGACGAACCGCCGGTCGTGCGCGAGCCGGACGAAGATTAGAGCATGATGCAATTAGGATTGGGCATGGCCTGGTAGTTGGCGCATTCGGTGGGCGTAAATACTCGGAGGATTTCGCCGATTGTGACGCAGATGGTTTCGGCCGAGCGCACGGCGGCCTTGCGCAAACACGTAACCACGGAAGGCCGCGGCGGGACAAAAGGAAATGCTATTGCCCATCAGCGGAAAGTGCGCTGCCAAAGCTGAGGCAAAGAAAGAGAAGCTTGCAGCCAAGGGCCCGCAAACGAGCATGAACGCGGAGACACTGTTACGAAGAAACCAAACAACTGCAAGGCATGGACTTCAGACGAGGATGAGCGACTTCGGCAGCTCGTCGTCTCCAATGCCTCGCTCTCCGACATCGCGGCAGACTTGGGGCGAAGCGTTCCTGCGGTGAGAGCGCGCGCTCATGCAATTCGAATCGCGCTCGGGCGCTCGCGATTTACGATAAAGGCGAAGGCAAGATGATCCGGCCACGTCCAGGCATCTGGGCGAAGGGGAAATGATTAGTGATTAAGCTCGACACTGAAGCGCCTGATTTGACGATCGATATTGTGAGCGCAGCCGCTCGCCGCACGAGCGCTGCTAAAGCTATGACCCTGCCAAGATAGGGTAAGTCGTGGGGAGAAACTGACCGCCTTCGGGCGGTTTTCGTTTGACGGCGGCACTCACGCTTAGTTTCTCAAAACGTAAATCTCTCGAAGCTGCTTCTGAATACCTTCAACGCGCGTCACCCAATGAGGATTCTGGGTTTTGCCCAATAATGCTGTCCAACCGACGCCTGGCGTCGGCACGATAGCGATAGGCATCCCCCGTGAGGCGTCGTCGAATGCTTGCAGCCTTTCGTGGAAAACCCAAACGAGGTCGGTGCTCGAAATCCCGATTTTAGCCATGGGACCTCCCGGTCGGCGCCGAACCTAGCACGTCCCGAGTCGCTTGGCCGACTTATAACCACTGCCCGTAATTCTACCGGATAAGGGTCGCTGAATGCCGAGGCGCGAAATTTCCGCATCATGGGACCGGACGAAACCGCGTCGAACCGGCTCGACGCGGTTTTCGAGGCTACAGAGCGAGCCTGGATGGAGCGCATCGAGCCCTATGACGTCCATTTGGCCCAAAAGGGCCGCGTGATGGAGGTTTTGAGTGAGCATCTCTGCCAAGGCTGGCTCGAAGGGTATCTGCTCACGGGGCGTCACGGCTTGTTCTCCTGCTATGAGGCGTTCATCCACATCGTGGATTCAATGTTCAACCAGCACGCCAAATGGCTGAAGGTTTCGCGTGGTCTCCCCTGGAGACGTCCGATCGCCTCGCTCAACTATCTCCTGACATCGCACGTCTGGCGGCAGGACCATAACGGCTTCAGCCACCAGGATCCCGGTTTCGTCGATCTCGTCGTCAACAAGAAGGCCGACATAGTTCGCGTCTATTTTCCACCGGACGCCAATACGCTGCTCTGGATCACTGACCATTGTTTGCGGACGTATAACCGTATCAATGTGATCGTCGCCGGCAAACAGCCTTCCCCACAGTGGCTGACCATGCGGCAGGCCGCGACGCATTGCGACGCCGGCATCGGTATCTGGACATGGGCCGGAACCGAGCGTGAAGGCTCAGAACCTGACGTGGTGATGGCCTGCGCCGGCGACGTGCCGACGCTTGAAACCCTCGCCGCGGTCGATCTGCTGCGAAAGGCCCTTCCCGAGCTGAAGATTCGGGTTGTCAACGTTGTTGACCTGATGACGTTGCAACCGAAAGATCAGCATCCGCATGGTCTCAGCGACCGCGACTTCGACGGGATGTTCACCTGCGACAAGCCGGTCATCTTCGCCTATCACGGCTATCCCCACCTGATCCATCGCCTTACCTACAGTCGCACCAACCACGACGGAATGCATGTTCGTGGCTTCGAGGAGGAGGGAACAACCACTACGCCATTCGATATGGTCGTGCTGAACGAACTCGACCGGTTTCATCTGGCGAACGAGGTTATCGAGCGGGTGCCCGGTCTCGGCGTCGCTTCAGCCCATCGCAAGCAGGGCATTTGACTTCAGCCAACAAGATTTTGGTTTTCGCGTTCTTCATGGCAAGACCGACTGCCAAGGTTGGAAGACAAAGGCACTGGCAAAGTAGGATTGTCCTCGATCCCAGGTCCAACCACATGTAGGGCCTGATTTGGCGCATTTAGTGTCGAGCGACCACAGGATGCAACCATTTGGCGTTACGCGGATTGGCATAGAAGATCAAAAATCTTGCAAGGCCCCAAAATGCAAATCGCACCTCAGATTACCTTCGAAGGCTCGGAATCTTCTGACGCGGCGCGCGCGCAAATACTTGGTGAAATAGCGCGGCTTGAAACCCACAATCAACGAGTTACAGGCTGCCGTGTGACGGCAATTGCACCCAGCCCGAAGCATCGCCACGGCACTGGATTTCAGGTGCACATCTGGCTAACGCTTCCGCCGCATGAAAACGTCGTGGTCAATCATTCGGTGTCTGATGACGCGCGACATGAACATGCCCATGTAGCCATAAAGGACGCCTTTAGGGCGGCTCGGCGTCAAGTCGATGACCTTGCAGCCTAAAGTGATGGCTAAGCAGCAGGATCTCCGTGCGCGACGATACTGCCTTCGGTTGCGATTTGTATCGTCCGGTGTCCCAACATCTCAATCGCATACCGGCGCTCACCGGCCCGATCCGTAAATATCGCGACGACTGTTCCTTCGGAGTGGTTACTGCTGAACGCCTGATCGACCTTGTCACCAACTGCGAATTTTGAATTCATAGCGTATCCTCTCGTACTAAGGCTTTGCGGCTAATCCGGTTTAAGTGCGGCTTCTTTGCGATGAGAAGTGGATTCGCGTTGATACCCCATCTTGTAAGACGCGGCTCGACGTCTTGGCCGATAGAGTCAAACGTCCGCTCCTAACAAACGGTGGAAGCCGATGATAGAGCTGGCGGTCAAGCCGTGTACGATGTTGGGTGCTGCGGAATGTATGGGACGGCGCGGCTACGAATTTCCTCCATTGATGTGGTTCCCAATCGGTTACTGTTCTGCTCAATAGCCTGGAGCGCGCCTCATGAAGAAGCCCAGCAAGACGGCCTCCGAACTCGAGGCCTCCATAAAAGTGGAAATGGAAGACATCTGCGACTGGCCGACCGAAATCGCGATTTCGGTCGAGCCCGACGGAGACAGTTGGAAAGCCACTGTCATTCAACGCAACTCGGTTGACGATGCCGACCGTCGTGAAATGGTTGAACAGATCGCGTCTCGTCTCAAGGCCGAGTATGATTTGAAGGTATAGCGGCGCCAAGTACGACCCGCACGTTTCTTCGCGCTGCGCACACGATCAGAAATCCCGAAAGTGTGGCGTGCTCTGCCGTGCCGACCAGGCACGGCGGCAGCTTCTGGAAGACAGGACATAACGTCGCTTCAACTGGCGGCGGATGATTACCTCGCCAGCGGCATCAACTCCGTGAAACTGGAATACCGACTTGGCGATATCGAGACCGATTGTCGTGATCATCTGCATAGGTCGCTCCTCTGAATCGTGGGAGCCTTAACACCGCCCCCATTCATGGCACTCACGTGCCCATGGAGGAGCCGTCCACAGCATCAAAAGCGGAAGCACTGGATTGGAACAATTATTCTAACGTTTAGCCAGTTGGGCGGCTTCACGTTGCCCGATGGTCTCGATCATCCGATCTGAAACGGATCATAGAAGATCAGGTTACCACGGCAATTCGCTAAGCGGCGCTGTGACGCACATGGAAGGTGAACCACTTCACGTTCGCGAGTCTTTGCTTCGACTAAAATTTTCAGGTGATCGGTGGTGACGCACACGCCAGGTTCATTTAGCTGGTTGGGGCAACCGGATGCACGATCAAAGCGCTACCCCCAAGCCATTGGTCGACGAGCTGCTGGAGCTGAAAGACTGGGGCCGCGACCTGCGAATAGATGCCTGCCGAGGCATCGCATTGTGGTGGATCTTTCTTGATCATATCCCGAACAACATCGGAAGTTGGCTGACGCCGCGGAACTACGGCTTCAGCGATGCCGCGGAAGTATTCATGTTCATCTCGGGCGTAACCTGTGCGCTGGCCTACGGCAAGACATGGCGCTGCGACGGCTGGACCGGAGTGATTGGCCGGACGCTGCGGCGAAGCTGGGATATTTATGTCGCATTTCTGCTGCTGACGCTCGCTAGCGCCATCTTGATTCACCTCGTAGGCGGCGGCCCTTCCGCTGACGCGAGCAATACGCGCATTCTGCTGGATCAGCCGGGCGCGACGCTCGCGCGCGCGGCGATCTTGCAATACCGTCCAGTCAACACCGACGTCTTACCCATCTTCGTGCTTCTTCACCTGTTGTTCGCGCCGCTGCTGTGGCTGCTGCTGCGGGTGCCGAACCTGACGCTTGGCGCCTCGCTGGCGCTTTATGCGCTGGTGCATGTCTTCGGCTGGACCGTCCCGGCGTGGCCGAACAGCCACTGGGCCTTCAATCCGATGGCCTGGCAATTGCTGGTTGTGCTTGGCGCGTGGTGGATCATGGAGGGCAACAAAGTCCAGCCGTGGGTGAGGTCACGCGCGGCGCTTGTCCTTGCAGTCTCCTATCTGCTCTTCAGCCTGATCACCGTACTGAGCTGGCGCATCAAGCCACTGGAAGCACTGATCCCGCAAATGCTGGCACATCTGCTCTACCCATTGGACAAATCGAATCTCGATCCCTTGCGACTGCTGCATTTTCTGGCCATAGCCGTTTTGGCGGCATGGTTGGTTCCTCGCGACTGGCGAGCGCTAAAGACGCTCGTGATGCGCGGCGCGATCCGCTGCGGCCAGAACTCGCTACCTATTTATTGCCTTGGCGTTTTGCTGGCTTTCGTTAGCCACATCGCGCTGCGCGACATCTCGAGCGGGCTTGCGATGCAGATCGCGTTGAGTGTTGCTGGCATCATAGCGATGATCGTGAGCGCAACGCTGCTGAACCTGATCAGCATCAAACCCAGGCAGCAGCCGGCAAGAAACAGCTCGCTCCTAAGTGAAAACCAGGCGACAACAACGATGTCTCGATCCGCTCGCCGATCCGCTTGGGATCAAACTGAGAAGAACTCACTGTGAGCTAATGTCTTCTGGGTTACCCTTGAAAGCGGGCATTGCTCGCCGCAGTCGGCACGTCGCATTTGTGCCAA
>CAVVEA010000024.1:0-50593 GCA_963747165.1 uncultured Alphaproteobacteria bacterium
TCAAATCGTCCATCGAGGGCCCGGCTCAACGTAGTGCGCCGGTATGTCCTGAGCCTTCTCGACCGCGGTTGCGACGCTTCTGGCTTCATACGCTTACTCCTACTCAATAGAAGCGAAACGCCTTTGAGCGCGCCCTGTTCCTCACGAGACTAGGTACAGCCTTTGCTCGGCCCTAAACCGTTGGTAGGTGGCAATGGCCGTGTTGGAGAGAAGCAGTCGACGCCGCTCGCCCTGTCGGACCATGATCTCGATCGTATCGAGCATGTGATTGGCGGCCCTGTCAGGGTGCCCGAGTTCTCCTGTTGCCTCCAGGTAGTCCCAGGCTATTTGAAAGGAATTCTCGATCAATCTTGGCAGCGTCTCGATCGTGAAAGACAAACGCCTTCAGTTCCGCCCTGTTCCTGGTCGATTCTCACAAGACCTACGAAGGCCGGGGGAGCTAATTCAGGACCACCACGCCAGCATTGATCGTGGTCGCGTAGGCCACCCAGGCGAGATAGGGCGCCGGGGACAAGCCGCGACGCGATCGGCCCGCGACGCAAAAACGATCGTCGCGCCGATAGCGAGTAACAATGCGGATATTATTACGAGAGCCGTTGTAATGCCGTGCCAGCTGAAAAAAATCGGCGACCACGCCGCGTTGAGCGCAAGTTGTACCAGGAACCAAACCATCGCCTTTGAGCGCGCTGCAGATCGCGGCTCCGTCTCCCAAAGCCTCCAGAAGCTGATGGCCATCAGAGGAATTGTAGAGGGCCGTCCAGGCGATCGGGAATACCACGGGAAGGGGCGTCCAAGACGGTTTGATAAGGGAGGCATACCAAGTCGGGATCTCGGGTCTCGTCACGAGCAATTCCAATACGCCTACGCCGAGGCACATCAACAAACTGACGACCAGGCGCACCACCGATTTCAATCTCATGCTTCCCTGTTAGGCGCATCGTCCGATCGACCCTTCAGCATTATATCGGATATCGATGTTTGCTTTGCCCCGAACAGCGACCAAATAGCAGACGTCGCCCGATGTCTCAAACGTGCCGCCACAACCCGACATGACGTCTATCGTTTTCGCCTCTCCAGCGGCTTTGCGACCTCGCGCGCGCAGTCAATGAAAAGCTGCGCGGTGGGGCTGAGTGTGCGGTTTTTCAGGGTGACGACACCGACCGGGGCGCGGGCCATTGCTAGTTCAATGGGGAGGACCTTGGTCGCTGTACGCTTGGAAAATCGCAGTACCGACATCGGCGCAATCGTAAGAAAGCGCCCGGTCGCCAGGAGATTGATCCGCACCTCCGGAGGCACGGTGAAAACAACCGTGCGAGGATAGTCGAGCCCACAGGCGCGAAAGGCTTGCAAATAATCCGGTCCAAGTGCGCGGTCAGGCGGCGGCAGCAACCACGATTCGTTCACCAGATCGGCAAGCGCAATTCTACGTTTCCGAGCCCAGAGACTTCGCGCACCGGCCACGACGACGTATGAATCGTCGTAGAGATTTTCAAAGCCGAAATTCTCCTCAGTAAAGAGGCCCACTCTCCGTGCAATCAAGAAATCGACGTTACGCTCGCTCAGTTCACGGTGCAGCGCTTCCACGTGAGCGGTCACGAGGTGAAAGGTGATGCCCGGGTAGCGGCGGGAAAGATTTTCGATGACAGCGGAAACGAAGGTCAGGGCCAGAGAGCTGCTGCATCCAATCCGAACGTGCCCCGCCGCAGGGTTGGCAAGAAACTCGATTTTCTTCATGCCCTGGCGCAGGTCGTCGAAGACCGCGACCCCGCAATCGAGCAGCGCACGACCGTACTCGGTCGGCTCAATACCCTGGCGGTGGCGGTCGAGCAGGCGCACACCGAGCTCCTGCTCCAGCTCCGCAATCATTCGCGAGACATTGGGCTGGGTGGTATTGAGAAGTTGCGCCGCCTTGCCCATCGTGCCGGCTTGCACCACCGTCATCAGGACATGCAGGTCCTGCAGCTTCATTCGGCGTCCGATACGATCGCTCAACTGCATGCCGGCCCCATTAGGGATTTTATATGATGCTCATCAGACAATAGCATTATGCGCTTATGCCGGCATCACCTATCATCTCAAGGCGCGAGTTTTCCAAGGCTCGCTTGAGTTGATGATCGTCAGAACCGAGCGCCTAACGTGCATTGCGCGACGACTGGAGGGCACCATGCAGAAGTTTCCCCGCCGCACATTCCTGCAATTGGCCGCGGGCACTATCGCGCTGCCGGTCGTGTCGCAGATCGTGCAGGCGCAGACCTATCCGGCGCGGCCGGTGCACTTCATCGTCGGTTTTCCACCCGGCGGTGGCAATGACATCCTCGCACGCCTTATGGGTCAATGGCTGACGGAGCGGCTTGGTCAGCCATTCGTCATCGAGAACCGGCCGGGAGCCAGCACCAACATCGCCACCGAAGCGGTCGTGCGCTCCCCTGCCGACGGCTATACAGTTCTCATGGTCACCACCCCGCACGCAGTCAACGCGACGCTCTACGACAAGCTCAGTTTCAGATTTCATCCGCGACATCGCGCCGGTCGGCAGCATCCTTCGTGACCCTTTTGTCATGGTGGTTCATCCGTCGATGCCGGCCAAGACGGTTCCCGAGTTCATCGCCTATGCCAAGGCGAATCCCGGCAAGATCAACATGGCGTCGGTCGGCAACGGGACCGGCCCCCATATGTCTGGCGAGTTATTCAAGATGATGACTGGCGTTGACATAGTTCACGTGCCGTATCGAGGCTCGGGACCCGCGCTCACCGACTTGCTTGGCGCACAAGTGCAAGTGCTATTCGGCACGATGCCCTCAGCGATTGAGCATGTCAGAAGCGGCAAGTTACGTGCGCTCGCAGTGACCGCCGCGACGCGCTCGGAGGCACTGCCGGACATTCCGACCGTGGCCGAATTTGTGCCGGGCTATGAGGCGAGCGGGTGGTATGGCGTCGGCGTGCCCAGAGAATACGCCCGCCGAAATTGTGGATACGCTCAACAAGGCGATCAACGCAGGCTTAGCCGATCCCAAGAACAAGGCGCGACTTGCCGACTTGGGCGGCACTCCACTTGCGGGCTCGCCTGCTGACTTTGGCAAGCTCGTCGCCGACGAAACTGAAAAGTGGGCCAAGGTAATCAAGTTTGCGGGCATCAAGCCGGAGTGACGGGGAAGGCTCGAACAAACAGACGAGTGGAGGCACTGCATGCCGGGCAAGGCTACCAGTATCCGGCCCAGCGATGGGGGCCTTTTTAGTTGTTATCCGGTCATGCCCCGAGACCGACGATGAGGTGATGGTGCCGTTCGACCGCTCCGATCTCGCCGAGGCGCTGGGCAATCTGCTTGAGAATGCGACTTGCCATGCTGATCACCGGTCTGCATTGCAGCCGCAGCGGACGGCTTGCGGATTACGGTTGAGGACGACGGTGCCGTGTTTGTCGATCCCACCTCCGGCGCCATCGTCGGCCAACAGTGACGGATCGGCCATGGCATTCACGCATGAGGGGATCAAAGCCGGCGGCGCAACGCCGTCGGCAACGGTCAAAGTGTGGGACCCGTTTGTGCGGGTGTTTCACTGGACACTATTGACACTGTTCGTCATCGCGTTCGTCACCGGCGACGAGAGCGAAAGGGTACATATCGCTGCCGGTTACGGCATCGCGATATTGCTGGCGCTGCGACTTGCCTGGGACGTTGTCGGTCCGCGCAATGCACGGTTTTCCGCCTGTGTGCGATCGCCACACGTCGTGCTGGCTTACTTGCTGGATGTCGCGAACCTCAGGACGCGGCGATATCTCGGCCACAACCCTGCTGGCGGTGCGATGATTGTCGGGTGAACGGCAGCACTGATCGGCACGGCTGTCACCGGCTGGAACATAATGACAATCGATGCCTATTGGGCAGTTTAATGGGTAGAGGAGGTTCACGAGGCGCTCGCCTATGGCACACTGGCGCTGGCCGGTCTGCACGTTCTGGGCGTCGCGGCCTGGCTGCCGCATCGTGAGAATTTGGTCAAAGCGATGTGGACGGGACGCAAGCGGGCAGTGTAAGCGAACACTGGAGGCGGCGCAGCGAAATCGCCGCCTCCAGTTACGTCGGTGCCGAGTAAGCCTTCGGAGAGTATTCCAAGCCACTACCGCCGACGTCTTGCCCATGAGACGGCTGTAGCCGGCCACATCCGCAGCAGAATTGCTGCAAGCCTGCGCTCCACGATGGGTCCTCCAACAACCCGCTCACGAGCCTTCCAGAACGCGTCCTTCTTCGCGGATTTCCGGAACGCAGCGAAACCGGGATGATGAGGAATCATCCGCGCTGCACTAGCAAATAGAGCACCAAAGACTGATAGCGGCAACACGCCCGCTTTGGCACGTCCGAGCATCGCGCACCAACAGGGCGCTTGCGCTGGCGCATGCCATAGCCCCCGAAGCCTTGGGCGGGTGAACTCGCGTAGTTCTAACGACGAAGATTCGCGCTCCTCCCGACGAGCCGCTGCCGGTTTCTCGAAGTGGGAAAAGGCCTGGGGCCGTCATTCTGTCGGGAGCCGGTGCCTCGCTCACGGTTTTACGTAGGTCCAACCCTTCTCCTGCAGCTCCATCACGCGCACCACGCCTGACTTCACTATCTTCGCTTGAGGAATAATCGGTATGTCTTTGTTCTCGGTCTTGTGCATTTTTTCCTGGGTGTTGCCGCAGGCCTTGAACGATACCTCCGGCGTACTCAGCGCCATCTCCTCGATACGAGCCTTTACTGGCGAGGTGTCGTCGCGCAGCATATGCAGGCCGGGCCCAAAGGTGACCACCTCAATTTTCACTTTCTCGCCGAGCTCCTTAAAGTGTTGCGTAACGTTGGTTGCGTTGTTGAGCGCGAGAATTCATCGCGGCAGGGTCATTCGTGTTCACCTGCAGGATCAAACGGTGCGCTTTGGGGTCGGGTGCAGAACGAGCCATGGCAGCAAGAGGGGATAGCTTCCGCATGTGCGTGGTGGCGAACCGTTTTGTGGACCTTGCCGCAAGGCTCGGCTGACGCGTGGCGGGGCTCGTCGTTGACGGCACCCAGTATGTGGCGGCGTTCGTTGTTGTCGGCACCCAGTATCGTCCGCCTTCCTCCGCCGCAGCCAACGACGCAGCGACCAGGACCGCGATGGCTCCCATCGTGGCTGCCCTCGCAATATGTTGAAACATGCTCATCGTGCTTCTCCTGTCGAAGAGACCTTATCGGACACCATCACTTGTTGGGTTTCGCGACGGCAGGTGGCCATTTGCACGCGTCAGCCATCTTGCATCGTCTCCAACCCGGCGAATGCCGGCACTGCCGCCGCGATCTGGCATTCGCGACCCATCTGCAATCACCTGTCGCATGGTGACACGGCCTGTTCTGATGCGTCATTATGCACTTCGCCTACGCGCGAATCCCATCCTCGAATGGAGGACCCTCACCTACCCCTTTCGGATTAGGACCAGTCGCCAAAGCGCTAAATGGCGCGGGCGTTACGGCCCCAGATTTTTCAACCAGATCTGACCATCTTCCTGCCTCCGCCAGGCGCCATCGAGCCCGCGTTCCGGCAATGGAACTCGACGCGCCCAGCGGAGTTGCTTCCCGTCACTCATCCAGTTCGTGGAGGCTTCTTGAACCGTCGGGATTTTCCTTAGGTCTCAGCTGCTTTGCCGCTGGTGGCGTCTACCGCTCGCGGGCTCTTCACGCCCGCGCAGGCGCAATCGGCGCCGTTCGACCGATCGATCGTTCGGCAGATGGCTCGGGATGCAGCCGGCAAACCGTTCAAGGCGTCGGACAGCAAATTACCGGATCATTTGAACGATCTGGATTACGACCATTACCGCGCTGAAACCGTCGGCTCAAGCTCGCTCTGGCTCGGGAAAATCACGCTTCCAGCCGGGAAACGAACCCGAGCACACGTGCACGAGCATCACGAAACCGCGCTCTACATGCTCAGCGGCGATGAAATGGAATTGTGGACCGGCGATCAACTTCAGTATCGCGACATTGTGCGACCGGGGGATTATATGTTCGTTCCCGCAAACATGTTGCACGTTGCGGTGAACCGAAGTGCGCAACCTGCCGTCTTCATCCGCTGCCGTAACGAAGCCACGGCTCAGGAAAGCGTCGTCCTGCGACCTGAAATGGATTGCAAGGTCCCATAGGAAGCTCCGGTCATTGCCCCCGCCGATCCGCTGCGTGATAGTCAATCACCTGCCAAGGTCAGTTCGGGTCATTCGCGTCGCTTTAGCCCTTGAGCCAGTCACTTCCGGTCTACGCCAATAAGCAGGCCACGTCGGGCCAGCCTGTGGGGCGTCGCCTTTCTGATCGGCAGTGAGGACGAAACGGACGGGGCATCCCAAATGATGTACCGTGTACGTGAGTTGCCTATCAGGAGGTGCCGAAGTCTTACCAGAATTGAGGCCAATTGTTTCAGGCCGGAAACTATCCGGTATCAAGAGGTCACGCCGCAATGAAGTTGAAAACCAAGGTTTGGACGGCCGCCTTCGCCGCCACCATGGTCTCGTTCGTCCTCGCCATGGGCGGTGCGGAACTTGTCGTAAGCCGAACAAAGGTTAGCCCAGAGGCAATTGAGTTATCGGTGATCCACGCAGATGACGCTGTCGAACGCGCGTGGAAGTTGCCGGCTGCCGTATCATTTGGGCATGAGGTTTCCTGGCAGTCCAACGCTTCTCTTTGCGGCCCGTCCAGTCTAGCCAACGTATTTCGTTCGTTCGGCGAGGAGGCCGCAAGCGAAAGATCCGTTTTGGCCGGAACGGGCCTTTGCTGGACTGGCTTCTGCATAATGGGCCTGACATTAAATGAGCTTGCTGGTCTTGCGCGCGCTAAGACACGTCGCAGCGTGACCGTACTTCGGGACATGAGTGCAGAAGAATTCCGAGAACATCTGAAGCGCTCCAATGATTCAGCCCACCGTTACATCATTAATTTCGATCGGAAGATGATCTTTGGAGCCGGGGCTGGCCATCACTCTCCGATAGGCGGATATCTCGAAAACGAGGATCTGGCTTTCGTGCTGGATGTCAATCGCGATTACCGTCCATGGCTTGTGGAGCGCACGCGCTTGTTCGATGCAATGAATACTTGGGACGGGGATAAAAAACGTGGCATGTTGCTGATCGAGTAACATGGCCACTCGAGGAAGACGTGTGACGCCCGGTCTCGAAGAGTCGGAGCGAGTTCATTCGAGGCGGACACAGCCGAGAAGTCCCTTGATGTAAGCGAGCAGGCTCGACTTCGGCTTCGAAGAGTGCCGCTATTCGATCACCTCGTGGACATTGGAGAGCTACTCGGGCAGCCCCGCTTTGCGAAAACCCTCAATCATCAGCTTCGCATTTATTGATAGCTGGCTCCGAGCGATCCACGCCGATATTGTGAAAGCGGGGTCCAACTCAAGCACACCAGCTGCCGCTTCACGGGCTTCAGCGTCCCGTCCGAGATGGGCGAAAGCGGACGCGAGGCAGCGGTATGGTCCTGGATAGCAGGGGTTGTGACGCCGGGCTTTCTTCGCTGCAATGATGGCCTCGTCAAAGCGACGAAGCTCAATAAGGGCAAATCCCATCCCGGTTAACGCTGTGAATTGTTGAGGGTCTACTGGGCTCATTCGCATGGCACGTTCAAAGCTCCGGATCGCCTCCTCTGGCTGCCCTGCAATCTTATAGACCCAGCCTCTGCAGTTCCATGCGCGATAGGAATTTGGGTTGAGCTTAACCGCCCGGTCGGACATCTCGATCTCAGTCTCACAATCGCCGACCAGAAGTGCCGAGATCAAGGCAGCTGTTGCCAACGTGTCTGGATCACCTTCGTCGAGGCTCAATGCCAAGCGCATAAGCCGAACTGCTTCCTTGCGCTCGAATTGAAGATCGATAGCATAGCCCCTAACGACGTTTTCCGTGTGACAGGCACCTGCCAGAGCAGCTGCCCCAGCAAACCCAGGGTCAAGCTCCAAGGCGCGGTGGACCAGTCGGAGTGCCTCGGCCAACCCTTCGCGGGTCGCAAGAATCGCCTGCTGTATAGCCCGGAGAAAAAAATCATACGCGGTGAGGTCTTCCGGTCGCCGCCGCGTCGCCAGTGCAATTTCTGCTTGAAACAGCTTTGGCTGAATAGCTGAGACAACGGCGAGCGTGACGTCGTCCTGCAACGCGAAAATGCCTGTCATGTCTCGCTCGAACCTGTCCGCCCAAATGTGCGTGCCCGTAGCCGCTTCAATCAACTGGCTCGTGATGCGAACTTTCCCCGACGCCTTGCGCACCGCCCCCTCAAGAACATAGCGCACGCCAAGCCTGCGCCCGACTTCCTTGATGTCGACCGCTTTGCCCTTGAAGGTGAAACTCGAATTTCGAGCGATCACGAACAACCCTTTGAACCGCGAAAGCGCGGTAGTGATCTCCTCAACCATCCCGTCCGCGAAGTACTCCTGCTCAGGATCGCCAGACATATTCGCGAACGGCAGCACGGCGATGGAGGGCTTGTCGGGAACTGCAGGAGCGCTCTCGGGCGCATCGCCCGGATTTGGGCCCGCAACTTCTCGCGCCTCCCGCACCTGTCCGACGAAACGGAATCCCTTACGCGGTAACGTCTTGATCAGGCGTTGCTCCTCGCCGGAATCGCCGATGGCGCAGCGGGCGGCGTTCAGGCGGGTCGTCAGTGCCGCATCGGACACGATGCGTCCATTCCAGATGGCGTCGATCAGATCGTCCTTGGTGACGACACGCTCCCGGTGACGGATCAGATAAGCAAGAAGATCAAACACCTGTGGGGTGATAGCAATCACATCCGGTCCGCAACATAGTTCGCGACGGGCAGTGTCGAACGCGTACTCCTCGAAGAAATAGCGCAAAACTGCGGACCTCCTGAACTTGCGTAGTGCATCCGGAGTTCAAGCCAGGACATCCGACCGCATTGGCCAGCTGCCATGTAGCTACGTCCACATTTAACAGGGATCTGGCGCGGGGAACAGGTCGGGTTGGGGTCATCAACGGAAGTCAGCGCGCGTTTGAGCTAGGTCCGGTCATCCTTCAACAACGGACATGCGGGGCCAGCGGCAGCATGTCCGAAAAGTGCCAAAAGATGGGGTAATCGGCCGGCGTTGTTGTGGATATCTGAAGAATTAGGGTGCTGCGCTTCAGGCTGATGGTGGAACGAGGTCCGTGTGGACGGCCTCAAACATCAGAAGGAGAAGCGCAGCATGGACCATTCTGCCGGACTTGACGTGTCGGTCAAGGAGACGAGCGTCTGCATTGTGGATGATGCGGGCAAGGTCGTGCGGGAAGTGAAGGTGGCGAGCGAACCTGGAGCTCTGCTGCAGGTACTGGTGAATCCCGACTACCACTTCAAGCGAATTGGACTGGAAGCCGGGCCGCTGTCGCAATGGCTTTTCAGTGCTCTTGCCGAAGCGGGCTTGCCAGTGATCTGCGTTGAGACGCGGCACATGCACGCGGTGTTGAAGGCGCAGATCAACAAGACCGACCGCAACGATGCGCGTGGCATCGCGCAGATGATGCGGGCGGGGCTTTATCGTCCGGTGCACGTGAAGACGTTGCGCAGTCAGAAGCTGCGGATGTTGCTGACCCATCGCAAGCTGCTGCAGTCGAAGGCCATCGCGATCGAGAATGACCTGCGCGCCACCTTACGCAACTTCGGACTCAAGGTGGGTGTAGTGGGGACGGTGAAGTTCGAGGCGCGCATCAAGGAACTCGTCGAGAACCTGCCCGACCTGGTCATTCTGGTCGAACCGCTTTTGCTTGTCCGGCGGGTGGTTCGCGAGCAGATCGGTATCCTGCACCGCCGCTTGCTGGCCATCGTCCGGGACGATGAGGTGTGCCGGCGCCTGATGACGGTTCCCGGTGTCGGCCCCGTGGTCGCGTTGACCTATCGTGTCACCGTCGACGTGCCCGCTCGGTTTAGGAACTCCAAGGCGGTCGGGGCGGCGTTTGGGCTGACACCTTCCAAGTATCAGTCGGGCGAGAGCGACCGAACCGGCGGGATATCAAGGTGCGGAGACGACATGATGCGAATGATGCTCTACGAGGCGGCCCAGAGCATGCTGTTCCACTCGTCAAAATGGTCCTGGCTGAAGGCTTGGGCGATGAAGGTCGCCAGGCAGCGCGGGATGAAAAAGGCGATCGTGGCCCTGGCGCGTCGGCTGGCCGTGATCATGCATCGCATCTGGATTGACGGCACCGACTTCCGCTGGACCAGGGAAGTGGCAGCGACATGAGAGCCCGACAGGATCAAATACGATAGGAGAAACATCGAGATCCACCGAGCGGTGGAATGATGTCCCTCGCGGGACGATGGATGAGGTGAGTTCGTATGTCTGCTTGGACCTACCGTCGCTTGACGGCAAGGCCGCCCAAAAGATTGTTCCACCTCGTTCTCGAATCCCATGATGGAAGGGCCTTGGTGCCGATTCCGGAGAGAAGCACGAGCCCGCGAGCGACATCGACACCGCAGTCGTGGTTAGTCTGAAAGCGCTTGACCCTGATCGGCCGATTAGAGAAGCAGACGGAACGCCGAACGACATAGGCCGTCCAATGAAATGCTTTGGTGCTATGCCGAACCAGCCACTGCTACTAAGCCAGGCATCGTCAACGCCGGTCGTCGTTTCCCGGACGGATCACCACACGCGCGACGGAGGCAGCCTTGGGTGCTAGAAACCGGTGTTGCGGCTCTCCCAACCGTCGCCAAACTGATAAGGGGGTTTGACGGTATCGTGCAAAAATCAAGAATTCTGCCCCATGCGGTTGACCTGGAATGGCAGGGCTTTTGAGAGGGCCGGACTGTGTGAGAAGAAGCACGGGGCGGGTTCGCCCCGCCGTGTTTTACCGTTCGAAATTCGAGATTGCTGCAGCTCTACTACAGTTGTGTTTGTGCACAGCGTGCCAGGTTAGCCCTGACCACCAGGTGATGAAAGGGCCTGATCGCGTTGAGATAGGTGAAGCCTAAGGCATTGTGGGTATGCACGACGGTTGTCGCGATGAGCAACGTGCCTGTTGGAGAAAGGCGTCGCAGCAGAGATAACCGGAAGTCCAGGTGTCGGTCATCCGCACCCAGCACAATTTCGTCCCTGCTCTCCCACTGCACCGGGAAGAAGTCCACGCGTTCATTGCTGTCCCGGGACGCCCTGACCGTACCGGAGGTCTTGATGCCAAAGGGCGTAACCATGGCGTCGCGCATCGCGATCAACGCCTTTTGCCACGCGGGTGGATTGCCGACTGTCAGGGTCGCCAGCACGCGCATGGTGGACTGTTCCGATGCACTCAAATCAATGCTGTAGCTATCGAGTAAACTGGCGTTCTTGTACCAGCTCGCCACGACACTTTCCGATGGCGGCGTCGTCCGGCGTACCTGCGGTTTGCGGTCTAAACGCATGCTCATGACAACGCCCTATAGTGCCGATACTCTTCATCCGTCAATGGGTTTTGAGTGGTGCATGAATCAAGACTTTTGGGCAAAGCCTCGCTGGTTTGCAGGTCATCAACTCGACGGTGAATGTAAATCGGCGCGAGGTCTCAAGGCCGATCTACGCGTTAAAGTATTGATCCAACGAACGATAGAGGGGTCAATGTTCGAGGCTTATTCACACTCAAACCACGAGGGACTTATTGCGGCTAGCTGCATGGAGAAGGAAGTCCGGTTTGGGTCGTCAAAAGCAGACCTCACGGTCCCAAAATCCAGCTTCCGCTTTACCCCCGAAAGGAGACATCACGCAGACGGTCAGCATGTCCGTTTCGTGCCATGTGTGGACGGCTCCGTGTTGGCAAGGACTTTCTTCACGTCGCAGGCTTGGTCGGTGCTGCCATGTGTTCGGCCTTTAGCTGCGGTTCACATGACCGCTGGCCATAATGCCCTCCGCGGATCAGGTCCCGGTCAACAACACGCATTCGACGATGCGATGACACTAGGGGGTTGTCCTGACCGCCGGATCGACCGGCTCTGCATTACGTGCTGTTCGCCCTCCCAACCTTCACCTTCACATCACGCCGGTGTGATGCGAGCGTTGAACCGCCCACGTCGAACGCGTGTTCGACCCGTCGCGGAAAGACAAGCATTGGGGACGCCAAGCTGGCGCGGGATCAATGACCGAGGACCTTCCAAGCCGCGCCTCGTCTGAGTTCGACGCGGCCCAGCATGGAATTGCTCGCAGGCGGAAGATACGCCTGCGGCTTTACGTCACTCTCTAACAGCTTGGAATCCGTGCACGTTTGTGTCCGGTGACGCCACGACATTCACCATTAACGCATGGAAAAACGGCCAGAGCACTATGACTGTTCGCATCAGTCCGGCTGTTGCTGCTGATAAAGCTCGCGTGCTGGAGAGGTCGGGTTGGCAAGTGCACGCCACTGACTCATCAGGCCGTCAGTTTGATCCGCCGGACTTTGATCGACTTTTAGCGATTGCCCGCGAGACAGCGTAGCCTTTTGCGCCGTCGCTCCTTCGGGTGGTTCGGCATTAAGCATGGCAAACTGCGCCGTGCGTTGTTCAGTTCAACGGCATCCGGGAGGGACCTATGAGCCGGGGCGAAGCCTTGATACGGGGAGCTGTCATAGCCGCCGTCGTCTTGGGAGTCCTCGGCGCAGCTTACTTTTTGATCCAAAATTCTCTGTTTGGTTAGATAGGATTACGCTGATGCGAGATCGAATCGCGCCCGACACCGTCATCGGCAAGCGCCTCGGCGATCGACGAGGCCGAGCATTTTTTTGAAACGTGATGCGTGTGGCGGTTGGTTCGACATACGCGATCTCGGCGCGGTGCTCGATCATGAAGGGCCGTTGCCGCATCCGGCCTGCGATCAAGCGCAGTAGACCATGCGCTACCGGGAGGCATCGTCAGCGCTGCGGTTCATCTTGGTAGGGTGTGGGCGCCGGCGACCGCGCGGCCCTTAGCGGGCCGCGCTGAGGCGGCCTAACTCCTTCTCTGAAATCCAAGTTCTGTTGCCACACTGGCAATCGAACATGTGAAACGTTCGCCCTGTCGGAGAGTTCGAGCATGTTCGTGATGAACTGGGGTTGCTCGCCGCATTTTAAGCAGCGTGGTGAGGTCGGCTTTTGGCGATCTTGTTTTTCCATGCCGCACAGAATGCCCGCGCGGCCCTATAGGCAAGTTAAAAACCGGCGGCATTATTGGGGCGGTTTCAGTTCCAAATTTAGCCAGCCGTAGGCCGCGCTGGGGCTGAAATGCCGTGGTCAAGGCTCACATCAAAGAGACTCGCCAACTGAGGCGGCCTTACACTGGTGCTTTAAGCCCGCTGTGTTGCCAGCCATCCGATTTCATCGGATCACCTACTAGCATTTTGTGGACGTGTTCGCACTTCGGACATTTAAAGGTTAGCAAATCAGAACCGGTGCTCAGACCAGCAGGTTCGATGCTGGCCAGCATCATGCGCCCCTGACACTTCGGGCAGCATGGCCGTTCGATCGAGAGTAGCGATTGGTCGGGTCGAATTTGAGAAAGAGACATGATGCACCCCTGATTTTATGGCGGGAGCATGCAGTATTCTCGGTCACCGATAGCAGCCGAGACGGTGCGGTGATGGAAAACAATAGACTCCCTTTATGTCCGGAAGGCGACACAAATCAAAACAGGCCACTGCTAGACTCAAATTGGGCCACTGAGGGCCGAAACAGGTCACTACCCCTGCCCCATGAGAACGCATCGTCAATGCAGACTTTGACTTCCGACGATAGGCGTCTTGAATGGATCATGATTGGTGGTCTCGGGCTTTTAGCCATTCCTTGCCGTCGGGGCTACCCATCCAGCTCATGGCTTCGTCCACGCTCTTAAAGCCCGTAACGTGTTCTTGCTGGCCGTCAGGATATTTCGCGAGAATGTACGCTCGTTTTCCAGCCCCGGAAGTCCGCCTCAATCAAGCCGACCCACTACCCGCCGCCGCGGCACTCGCCCAGCCCGCAATGTCCGTGGTGGGTCAATCGCGACGGTTTGGCGATGTCCGCGTTGCTTCCGCTTTACCCCCGAGAACCGACATTCTTCGTAAGGGGCGGCATGTCTCAAAGGTGCCAGAAGCGATCATTCCGTGCATCTGCGTTTCGGCGAAGCTGCCGGGGTAGTCCGGTCTTCGTCGGCCAGTAATTAGACCGGCTGCTTGTCACCTCCGCCTAGGAAGGAATGGGTGGCGCAAGCCAGGACGGCAGATCCGAACCATGGCCGTACGTTTATTCTCGATTGGTCGTCCTGAGCCGCGGGGGCTGTCTTGACGTGGGATATCCGGCCGTCTGGACTCAGACGAAAAATAAGGAGGCGCCACGCGCCTCCCTCTCCTTCATACGAACCCGTGACCGTGCTCGATCCCTGCACGGAATTCGCGGCTATTTCTGAATGCAGGTATCCGCGGTCTCTCTGGTGCATTCGTCGAGGTCGGAAAATACCGGGTCATCCACTGATCCGGCAAAGCGCGGGGTGTGCACACATCACGCGACGGCTTCATCCGGTCGCAAGACGGCGTGACCATCGTTTACCCTCTTCGAAGCGCGCGGTATCAATTCAAATATTATGGTGTACTCTGAATGCATGCATGTCGATGGTCGGCCTGCATTGAGACAACTTTTGGGATGATGGAGGGCAACATGGCCAAGAAAGCGAAGAAAGCAAAGAAGACAGCCAAGAAGACGGCCAAGAAGAAAAAGAAGTAGTCGCTCGACGAAACCTCATAGCATTCGGATAGCGTCTGAGGTCCGTTGCGCCCTTCGCAGCACGGATCGGCGGCAGCCTTCGTCGCAGAATATCCGCGCAACGAACAGTCTGACCGGACCTTTATGCAGATGGCTGCTGCATAATGGCCCGGTTTTTCAATGAGGCTTGATCAAGGAGTCGTCGCCGGACTGCCCAGCTAGCGCACATGACAATTTAGGCCAACGTCCGCTTTGCGCCAGAAGCGGCCGTTCGATCTCATTCGCTACCGCGATCATTCCGCCTGCACCTGCACCGGCGCGCCCGGGCCGTCGACCATACCGGGCGCGATCACCAGATAGCGGCGCTGTATCTTGTCATCACCGCGCACGAGCTGCCGGATCGGTCCGATCGCAGTGACTACCGCCGCGCCCGCCGGATTGGTCATGAAGCCCTGTAGAGGCTGCAGCGCGCCGCCGCCCGACGACTCGTTCGCCAGCGCCAGCACGTAGGGCTTGCCCGGCTCGAGTCCGGTGACCGAAGCCTCGAGCACTTGCACCAGACCTTGGTCGAAGAGCGAGACGCTGGTGGGCGCCTTTTCGGCTTTCTGCCCGGGCGGCGCGAGCCACAGCAGCGTCGACATCCCGGCTACGGCGAGTGGCTGCAGGTTCTCTGTTCCCGCGCGATCAGGGACCGCAGGCATCATCGTCATCGCAGCGTTGCCGTTCACGCTCATCACCGAGCTGGCATTGGGCACGTAGACCACCGCCTGCGCCGCCTGTCCGATCGGGCTCGTCGCGATCACCTTGTTCGTCAGCGTATCGATCGCGGCGATGCGGTCCTCGTTCTCGAGGCCGACATAGACCCGCGTGCCGTCACCGGACGGCCAGATGCCATGGGGCAGCTTGCCGACCGGAATGGTTGCCACCTTGGAGAAATCGTTGGTGCGATAAACCTGGACCTCGTTGACGCCACCGATCGTGACATAGGCGAACATGCCGTTGGCGTTGCGGACGATGTTAACGTGGTTCGTGATCGGCCCGGTGTCGATCGTCTTCAAGAGCGCGAATGGCGGCTGGGCATCGAACACCTGGACCTTGCCGGTGTCTTTCAACGTGAACCAAACCTGGGCACCATCCGGCGTGGCGGCAATGTTCGGACAAAACGGACTTGCCTGCGGGACCTTGCCGACGATCTTGTGATCGGCGACGGTGATAACTGCGGTCTCGGGCGTGAACGACGAGCAGACATAGCCGTACTTCCCGTCCGGCGAAAAGATCGTCATGCCCGGTCCGTTTGCCACAACGATCCGCGTCCTTTCCTGGTAGGTCGTGCCGTCGAGTACGGCGACATAGTTCTCGCCCCGCACCACCACCCAGACTTCATTGCCGTCCGGCGTGAAGAACGCCTCGTGTGGCGAGCGCCCCACGTAGGTGACGTTCTTGACGGTGTTGGTTGCGGTATCGATGAAATTCACGGCGTTCGAGCCGATCGCGACCACGGCAAGGGTGCGATGATCGGGCGAAAAACCCAAGCCGTGCACCAGCAACTGGCCGCGATAGAGGGGGCTGAAGCTCGCCGGCAGCGGATCGCCGAGCCGGATAACGCCGAGCAGCTTGTTGTCGACGGGATCAGTGACCGAGACTGTGTTCGAAAACTGCTCGGCGGCATAGACGCACGAGAACTGTCGAAACTAGGAGGACTCTCAGATAAGCGGTGCGTTTCATGTCACGGCTCCATGGTTCGATCGGTGGGTTGACTGGATTTCAACTCGATCCGCCGTACTGACGGCCCCTCCAGTCGCAAAGGTGTAGGCGGCGACGGCAGGGGTTGACCGACAGCGAGGCGCATCACCGCGATTTCCTGTTGCTGGGTCACGATGATCTCCTGGGCCAACCGCATGATCTGCGGATTGCGGCCATGGCGAAGCACGGCAAGCGCCATGTCGATCGCACCCTGATGATGAGGCACCATCATCGCCACAAAATCGGCATCAACGTCGCCAGTCGGCTTCACCGACATATCGCCCATCATTTTTTTCATGGCGGTGACGTTCTCGGCCAGGAAGGGGACTTCAGCACCAACATCGGAGGTGGGCCTCGCGCAAATCTCCGGATCTGACGCCGGAAGCGGTTGAGCGAACGCAAAGAAGATGGTTCCAACGGCGCACACGACCGCTAGCGTGGCCACCGTAAGCATGGCCGAATCGCGAGTAAGCGAATTCATCCCGACCTCCCGATCATGTTCATTTCTAAATCGTCACCGCGCGCAAGGCTGGCTCAGTGACCATCGGCGAAGACGTCCTCGAGTCAACGTTGCCGCCATGGTGAGACCGAGCAGCCAGTGCACCGGGCGCGTCGGATAAGCTTTCGCGCGTGATGCATGATACGACCGGGATCGCGGCAGCGCCTAGCCAGATGCAAAAAAGTCGGCGAGGAGGTCTCACTGCACCCCTCCCTATAACACCAAAGCTATTCCAATTCCTGGGCCGCTGTAAGGGGTCACTATTTCGCTTATGGCACTTTTCGGACGGATCGACGCATCAATGGCGCCGTCATAATGAATGATCGTCTCTTAAACAAAGCGGAATGTGCGCCCATCGCTTGGAGAATTGCCGGTATGCGGGAGTAAGAGTTGTTGCCCATTGCTGCAATTGGATACGGAAGCGCTGAAAACACCGCTTCATATCCATCCAGATTTTCTGGAAGCTTGCGCCAAATTGCACGCGGCGCCGGAGGTGCTGACCGACACTGAGAGTTGACGCAACGTTGAAGAGACGCCTTGGTTCCCGGAGCCCCCGTGCGAAAAGCACGCTTGGTCGCGGCCGATCACCACATATCTCCAATCTCCGACGAAATACGACAGTTATATGAATGATCTAGCGCAATAACGCTGTCGCGAATGCGAGGCATAGAGGCGCCATCGAACTTTAGTCGGTGGACCATGAAGTCTCAAATCGTCGAACACCTCGACCAAGCCGACATTCTGTTACCCTCTCTCATTGCTGGGGCGCTCGCGGCCAACGACTGCATCAAGGTCCGGATGAGCGCACTACAGGCGGCTGCCCATCACGCCCGGCAGCCAGACCATCCAGTTTCAGACTTGCAGGTTGAATGCCGCGCGGCCGGAATTGCGCCAGCAGCGATTGCAGCACTGATAGATGGAGCACACGCCGTCGGCGAGGGACGCATCGCTGCGCCCAACCTCGCCAAATTGATGAAGGACATCCTTGCCGATGTAGCGGCGATGCTTCGTGCCGTGAAGGCAGGCGATCCGCCGGCGGGCGAAGCCATGAGTGCACGCCTTTCGGCAATCCAGACTTCAGGTTTGCTGGAAGCTTCGAATGAAATCGAAACATCCCGGATCGCCAAGCTGACCGGGGTGGCGGAAGATGGCGTCGACAGCCTGCATCGTCTGGTGATGGATCTGCACAAGGTGATCAATCGGCTGGCAGCAGGCTGCGCCGAAGAAATCGTGGCGGGCGCCCACGTCTTCGGTTTGCGTACGGACGACCATCGATGTGTGGAAAGTTTTATGCGGGGGCTCTCGCAGACCCGAGGACTGAAGTTCGATCATCCGGGCCTTGATACGATGGCGACGCGATCGGGCGACCGGTTGCTGATCCAGAACGATATCGGGACCACCGATGCTCATGTAGTGGTGATCACCGTCAAAGACGATGCGGTCACCGTCACCTACACCGACGTCCACCGGGCGCGCGCCAAATTCTTTATCGGCTTGTTTGAGGAATTCCCTGCCAAATGGAGCGGCCTCGATCGTCACTCCGCCGACGGCCTCGGCGACGATGGAAGCTTCTATCTCGTAACCGGGCAATATCAGGCCGCAACCGCCAAGGAACGCGATGCGTTTCTCGCCGCCATCGGCGCGGCAGCCCCCGCGGCCGCGCAAGTCCTGTCGCACAATATAGAAACCGAGGAAGGCAAAACTCGCACCGTAATTGACGCAGGAGACGGTCGCGACCGGAGTGCCGTCGATCTCGCCGATGAAGAAGCCTTCCGGATCGGCCGCGGCGAAGCAGGCGTCGTCGGCGAGGCCCGGGTTCCAGCCTTCGGCGGCCGCCCAGTTCACGGCTATTGAGATTTCGTCCGGCCGCATCGGCCGGATGCGCAAACCGTTCATGGCGGGCGATCGTACAGATGGACTCATGAACCAATATCACAGCGGGTGACGCTATGGCAGTGAGCCCAAGACTTCGGCAAACATTGTGCAGCAGCGAAATTTTCTGGGCGAAACAATCAACTAGATCAGCGAGTGCAAAGCCCTGACCGCGGCCTCGCGGCTCTCCACAGGAACAAATAAATTTACCGAATGCGGTGACAAAACATATTTGTCGGCGATAATCCCGTGATGTTGCAGAATCTGAATCGCCTTAAATGGCAAGTCTGAAGAAACACCGCCGAAGCAAGTGAGGCTCACCGAACTCAAACTCTCACGCTGTTTGCGCAAGTCTTTGCTCCTTTCCAGCGTGCGCAGCAAGGTGTCGAGCGACTCCGAATCGCATGTCAGCATAATGCGCGTTTTTCCGGCGGTGAAAGCCGAGGCGAGGAGTTGCGGCCAAGATAAGCCGTTTTGTTTGAGATGCTGCGCGAATTTCTCAAAACCTTGATTGAGATCCGCCGAATCGATCTCCACATGCTCAATGCGAGCCATCGAGTTGACGGCCAAAACTTTTCCGCTTTCCATTCCCATAACCTCTTTCATCACTTGCGTGCTGTATTCAGTGCCGCCCCATTTTTTTAAAACCAAAGGCACATTTTGGCTTTGTGCCAGTTCCACGCTGCGAAAATGCAAAATCTTGGCGCCCCAAAAACACATTTCGGATAACGATGCAAAATCCAGTTGACGCAGGGGTTTTGAAGTCGCCACGATGCGCGGATCGGCCGAGCAAACTCCGTCGACCTCTTTGATAATTTCACAGCACTCGGCTTTTAGCACCGCGGCCATGGCGACCGCGGTGGTGTCGCTGCCGCCCCGGCCCAGCGTGGTGATTTCTTTGGTCACCGGATTCACGCCCTGAAAGCCCGCTAAAACCACGATGCGTCCGCGATCGAGTTCTTGGCGCACGCGAATGGGCCGCACATCTAAAATGCGCGCGGAGGAATGGGAATCGTCGGTCATAACTCCGGCTTGACTGCCGGTAAAACTAATCGCCGGCACGCCGAGATCAGCCAGCGCCATGCTCATTAAAGACATGCTGATGCGCTCACCGGTGGTTAACAACATATCGAGTTCACGGCGATTGGGATGCGGGCTTACTTGATAGGCCATCTTAACAAGTTCGTCGGTGGTCTTACCCATCGCTGAAACGATCGCCACGACACGATGACCACGGCTATGCAAATCGGCGAGCCTGCTCGCGACCGCGCGGATTTTTGCCGGTGTTTCAAGACAGGCGCCGCCGTATTTTTGCACGATGATGGGATTGTTGCGCATTCTACTTACAGAAATACCTGGTGCGCGGCCTAGATGCTAGCACGAACGAACTACGACACGCGTGGCTGCGACGCCAAAGGCCCTGTTAAAAGACAAGACGAAAGGCTGGCACCTTGTATTCCGAGGCAAAACCTGCTCACTCGTCATCGAGAAGCTCGCAAGGCTGAGCAGAAGCGGCGACTTATGGCCAGACCGTTGATGGCATTCCAATGTCTCAAACGATGGAAGTCCGCGAGGGCGAAGGATGGCGGAGGGGAAGGACCTGTGATCGAACTGCCCGCCGTGCAGCTGCCCTGCGGGCTCGCATGAATCCGACTTGCCGAGCGGCAATTGGCAGTAGGCGGGGGGTCTATGGGCCACAATGACAGGACCCCTAGTCACCGCAATTGCGTTGGTTTTCCGAAGCGACGCCGCTGGTCCAGCCCCAGCGAACGACCGCTGATCAGCTATCTATGAGAAAGGCACCTAATTTCCTTGTCTGACCAGTTTGGCTCCGGACTGGTAAAAATCGAAATGGCGGACAGCTTGACAGAGTGTCATGATTCCACAAGTCTGGATTCATGGAAGTAGATACGGCACTTTGCGCGTTCGGGGCCCTGTCCCAGGGCACTCGGCTAGAAGCGTTTCGACTGCTTGTCAAACATGAGCCGGTTGGTATTGCTGCGGGTGAGCTGGCCCGATTGATATCCGTCCCCCAGAATACCCTGTCTGCTCATCTCAACGTGCTTGCACGCGCCGAACTGGTAACAACAGAACGTCGGAGCCGGTCGATCATTTACCGAGCCCAGTTGGACCGGCTTGAGCAGCTCGCACTCTTTCTGCTCCGAGACTGTTGCGGAGCTCGCGCCGACATTCGCGCTGAGGTATTGGCCTGCGTAACCCGACAACTATCCGGAAAACCAAAGGGTGGCTGATGCCAATTTTCGACTTGCGCCGACGGGTTTTTGCGGAAGCGATGGGCACCGCGCTTTTAGTAGCCACTGTGGTCGGCTCCGGCATCATGGCCGAAACCTTGACCAAGGATGTTGCGCTCGCGTTGCTCGGCAATACCCTCCCCACCGGTGCGATCCTTGTTGTACTCATCACGATTCTTGGACCGATCTCCGGAGCCCATTTTAATCCCGCCGTATCGATCGTGTTTGCCTTGAAGCGCGAGCTAAGCACGCGGGACGCGGCGATTTACATCGGTGCACAAATCCTTGGTGGAATTCTTGGCACTGTGATTGCACATGGTATGTTTGCCATGCCGCTGCTCGATGCCTCCATGAAGATCCGGACCGGCGGCGCGCAATGGTTTGCCGAAGCGGTCGCGGCGTTTGGCTTGGTGGTTACCATTCTTGCAGGCATTCGCTTTCAACGGAGCGCTGTGCCATGGCTGGTCGGCCTCTACATCACGGCAGCCTATTGGTTCACCGCGTCTACTTCATTCGCCAATCCCGCAGTGGCGATCGCGCGCTCGTTCACCAACACGTTTTCCGGCATTCGGCCCATGGACCTTCCCGGCTTTATCGCTGCCGAAATCTGCGGAGCGATCATCGGAATGCTGATGACGACCTGGCTTCTGAACGCGGAATCTGACGCGCCGCCGCTTGATCCCGAGGCGAAGCTAGGAGCGTGACTAGTACCCCGAAGTGCGGCAGAACGGCGAAGTTGTCGGGGGCTAAAAGCCAAACTTTGATTTGCATGGTTAGAAGCTAATCCATTCCCTGCTTCAAGGTCGCCAATATCAGCCGGAATATGCGCAAGACCGTCGGTGAGAGTGAGGGGCCGCAAGCGCGGCGAACCACGCCCTCATAGAAATTGCCCAGGCAACTCAGTGCCTGGGCAAGAGTTTGGGAAGAAGCGTTGGGCTGATCAACCGGTGTATTCGATCGACTTAAAGCTGAGATGCTTCACGCCCTCCGGGGCGTCAGCAATCTTACGTATATTGCCCCAGGTCTGCTTGTAATTCGGAATGACGAACTCGTTCACGCCGGCCGACACGACGTTGCCTTGAACGCCGGTGGGGTACGCGAACAACATGAAGGTCTGCTTCCGCTTCGCGGTCGGCGTCGGATAGACCATCGCCTGGGTTGAGCCATTATCATTGTAGACCTCAACGAGATCGCCCTGCTTGACCTTTAGCTCGGCCATGTCGTCTGGATTCATCTGAATATACGGGTACGGCATACGATCCATGACAAACTCGTTGTCCTGGTCGAGATACGCGCTCTGCCAGACGATGTTGGCACGGCCGTTGTTGACCAAGTACGGCCACTTCTTGCGCTCATCTTCCTTGCCGGGCGCCTGCAGCCCGCGCCATTGGGTTTCCATGAACATCGCCTTGCTGTCCTTGGAATTGAACTTGCCGTCGGCAAATAGGCGCTTGGTGCCGACAATCTTTCCGTCCTTGAAATCAGTCGCAGGCTCCTGGAAACCGTTGGTGCCCATCGCCCGCAGACGCTCATAGGTGACAAATTCGCCGCCCTTTTCATGGCCGTGATAGCCGTCCATGAAGGCGTCTTCTTCAGTCTTCCAATCAAAACCCTTGAACTTGTCGGCCTGTTCTGCCTTCCCCTGCTCCCGGAGCACGCGTTCCATGTGGTTGGCAATTCGCGCAGCGATAAGACTGTCCGGCATCGCCTGTCCCGGCGGGTCCATGTACTTCTCGGTTAACCGCATGCGGCGTTCGCCGTTCATCGAGGTCAGATTGGCCTCCCCGGAGGTCGCAGCCGGTAGCCAGACATGACAGGCCTCGCCGATCTTCGTCGGCACGATATCGACATCGACCGCGAATAACCCGCCCTTCTTGATTGCACCCACGATGGCATCCACCATCGCTGCGCGGTCGCCATAAGGCACCGACATCATGGCTTCCTTCACCATATCCGTGCGTTTCTTGTAGGTTTGCTTGAACTTGAAGGCGTTAAGCGTGGTCTTGTAGTGATCGCATCCCCAGATGTGATGAACGCCGCCTTTACCTTCGATCAGGAGCTTATCGACATACGCCGCAGGACGCCCGACATGCGCATCGGATGGCCGGGAGTAGCCTTCCTGATGACCACCCATGCGGACGCAACCGCCACCGGGTCGTCCGATATTGCCGGTCGCAAGCGCCACATTCACCAGGGCGGCGTTGGTGCGATAATTGTCATTGCCCCAGATGAGGCCTTTCTCATAGGCGAACATGGTGCGCCGCCGCGCGTTGCCTTCCTTCGGTTGGGCAATCCATTCCGCAGATTTGCGGATTTGGTCGGCCGTCAGGCCGGTGATCCGCGCTGCTTCGTCGAGGCTAACGTTATTGGCGGTGCGCGCCTTATCGAAGTTCTTGGTCGAGGCATCAATGAAGGCCTCATCGGTCCAGCCTTTGCTCGCAATGTAGGTCAGCCATGCGTTGAACAGTGCGAGATCGGAACCCGAGTTGATGGCCAGATGCATCACGCCATCCTTGCCCGCTTCGACCTCGCATGCGTTGACGGTGACCGTACGGCGCGGATCAACAATGATGATACGGCCGCGTGCGACCGGCTCCGAGCCGAACTCGGCCTTTTTCTTATCCATCGAGCTGCCGCGCATGTTCGGCACCCAATGGTTCAGGAAATAGTTCGTTTGGGTTTCGAGCGCGTTGGTGCCCACCGCGACGATGGTGTCCGCCAGCTCGGCGTCCTCGTAGCAGTTGTTGAGTTCGCCCACACCCATGTCGCGTGTGGCGTGAACCTCGGAATTATATGCCGGACGGTTGTGGATGCGGATGTTCTTGACCTTCATCGCCCCGAAATAGAGCTTGCCGGTGCCCCAGGTGTTTTCGTAGCCGCCGCCCGCACCACCATGATCGAAGGCCGAGACGAACAAGCCGTCCTCGCCCATGTCGTTGATAACGGCGACGGTCACGCGCGCAACAAGATCGAGCGCATCGTCCCAGCCGGTCGGCTGCATTTGCCCGTAGCGCCACACCATCGGGTCCGTCAGGCGTTGCAGTTGTGTGTTGCGCTGCTGCGAATAGCTCATCTCGGCCATGCGCGCGCCGCGCACCGAGCCAAGACCTGAGTTCACGACACAGTCCTTGTCGGGCTTGATGACGATATGCACGTCGCTGCCGTTCTGGCGCACGATGTTATACATCGCGGGCGCGTACCACGCGGCCGTCTGGGCCGGTTGCTGCTTGCCGAGGTCGACGCCGAACTTGTTTTGATCCGGAGCGGTGCCGCCCTGCTTGTTGGTAGGCCACGTGTACGCCTTGTAGCCGCAGCCCACGATGCAAAATTGGCAGGTGACGTTGAACTCCTTGGCGTCCTTGGGGATGATCGGGAGACGGTCAATCTGACGCTTGTAAGCCATGATACTTTCTCCTCACAACACGTTGGACAGGCGGCCATACAAAAGCTCGTCCACGCCTTCGGCGTAGATTTCGCCCTTGCTGTCGACGCGCAGCATGTATTGCGGAAGGTTTTGCGTAGCCTGACCCCAGACCTGCTGGCCTCCGGACTCGCAGTCGAAGCGCGAGTAATGTCCGGGGCAGTTCAGCGTCTTGTCGCCGCCGTTGTAGTTGAGCGGAAATCCCTTGTGCGGACAGGTCGTCGAGAAACCTACAACGTCACCATCGGTGCCGACGCCACCCGGTACGCGCTTGCCGAGCTTGAGCAGAACGCCCGGCGCGTCGGCGTCCGGATAGGCGACAGCGAAAGGTTCGTTCGGCTTGAGATCGGCGATATTGGCAAGGCGGTTGGAGGGGTAGTCGACCCGGGCCGCTCCAGGCGCGGCCTTGGCCTGGCCCGGTACCATCGTTGCGACCGCCGCTCCTGCGGCGGCAAAACTAGCTCCGCCCAAAAATCGGCGACGGCCCGCATCAACCATCTTATCGCAATGGCTCATAGACGTTCTCCCAGGGACGCCGGTACGCCTACCGGCGAGGTTTCCTCAAGAATGCGCCCGGTACGCCTACCGGGCCGGCGTCTCGTCCAATCGTCACTTGGCTCTTAAGCTCCGGACGAACATGTCGAGATGTCTCGACATGTCTAATAGTAGAAACATTCTAGCTTGTCACCTGTGTGTCGATTAAAAGAAGAAGAGAAATTTGGATTCGCACGACGGAGTTGACGCAATGCGCAAGACGATGCTGGCGGTCGCGAGTCACGCCAGCCCGATGCCCTCTGGAAGCAAGTTTGGCGAAGCAAATGCGATTTCCGCGCTTGCTGCCCTGGCGCAGCCAACACGGCTCGCGATCTTCCGTCTGCTGATCAAGCACGAGCCTGTCGGAATCACCGCAGGAGTGATTGCCGACACCGTAGGTGCGCCGCACAATACGTTGTCGAGCCATCTGGCGATTCTAGTGCGAGCGGGTCTGCTCAGAAGCTCGCGCGAAGGACGCACCATAATCTACCGCTCAGACGTGAACGGCATGCAGACCCTGCTATCGTTCCTCGTCAACGACTGCTGCGACGGGCATCCCGAGTTGTGCAACCTTCTGGCTTCCGCTGGTGACTGTGGCTGCGGCCCCGCTCCCCTTAAGAAGAGCTCCGCCAAGAAACCGGCATCCGCTGCGCGGCCGAAAAGGCTCCCCCGATAGCCGATACAGCAGCTCGTACGCGCGTCCTCGCCGCGGGTCGGCTCCGCCCTGCCTAACCTCCGAACTCCGAATTCCAGTAGTTTACGATCTGCCGGACGACAGGAGGCGGAAGCGGAACATAGTTTAGCGCGTCCGCCTGCGCCTGTCCGTTTTCCAGCGACCACCTGAAGAAGTCCCTGGCGAGTTTCGCCCGCCCGAAGTTTTTTGGTTGCTTGTACATGATGATGAATGCCGTCGCGGTGACGGGATAGGCGTTCTCCCCGGGAGCATCGGTCATGATCAGGAAGAAATCTTTCGCTCCGCTCCAATTAGCGTTCGCAGCGGCCGCCTGGAACGTCTCTGCGCCGGGCTGAACGAACCGCCCGGCCTTGTTCTGCACGAGTCCGTACGCCAGCTTGTTTTTGATGGCGTAAGCATACTCCACATAGCTAATCGAGTTCTTGGCCAGCGCAACAAATGCCGCAACTCCTTCGTTGCCCTTTCCGCCCGCGCCGGTCGGCCACTCGACGGATGTGCCTTCGCCTACCTTTTCCTTCCATTCAGGGCTGACCTTCGAAAGATAATTTGCCCAGTTGAAGGTGGTCCCCGACCCGTCCGAGCGGTGGATGACTGAGATGGCGGCTGCGGGCAGATTGACATCCGGATTGAGGGCGCGGATCGCCTGATCGTCCCAATTTTTGATTTTGCCGAGAAATATGTCCGCCAGCATCGCGCCCGAGAAGCGCATGACGCCCGGGCCGACGCCGTCAATGTTGACGATGGGCACCACGCCGCCGATCACGAGCGGGAACTGGCCGAGGCCGCTTTTTTCCAGTTCTTCCGGCCGCAACGGCATGTCCGAAGCACCGAAGTCGACGGTTGCCGCCTTAATCTGATTAATGCCCGCTCCGGAGCCGATCGATTGATAGTTTATCTTGTCGCCGGTTTTGGCTGCATATTCCGTGGCCCATTTTTCGAGGATGGGAAACACGAAAGTTGATCCGGCCCCGGCTGTCTCGGCCGCTTGGGCGCCTGCGGTCGACAACGACAGCAGCATAAGAACGATGCCCATTATGCGCTTGATCATTTGCCTACCCGCGATTATATGTCGGCTTGTCTCGACATATCTTAGTTTGGTGACTGTGGCATGACAATGTTTTTTACTGTGAAAACTTGAATGTCATCGCGGCGTCACCCGATTTGTCGATGAATCCCGACACGAAGCAGCCTTTGGCAAGTTCATGGATCAGACTAGTTTCACCGAGACGGCGATCGAGGGATTCGGCTCCCTGGCGCAGCCCACCCGGTTGCAGGCCTTGCGGCAGCTGCTGTCGGTCTATCCGGAAAGCATTCTCGCGGGCGAGATCGCGCGGTTCTGCGGAGTTCCGCACAACACGATGTCGAACCATCTGTCCACGCTCGCGCGCGCTGGCCTGATCGTCGCGGAAAAAGACGGCCGAACAGTCAGCTATCGCGCCGACGTCGCCGGGTTTCGCGGGTTGATCGACTTTCTCGCTCACGATTGCTGCGGAGGTAAACCCGAACTCTGCGGCCATATTCCGGTGATGGCGGCCACGCCCGCTCCAGAGCCCTCGGCTGATGTCATTGCGCCTGCCTTCAACGTCCTGTTCTTATGCACCCACAATTCCGCGCGTTCGATCATGGCCGAAGCGCTCCTGGAGAAGATCGGACATGGACGATTTCACGCCTACTCCGCCGGATCTGACCCTGCCAAGGCTCCGCTTCCAGAGGTCATCGACCGTCTGAAGCACCTCGGGCACGAGGTCGCGCATTTGCGCTGCAAGTCGTGGAACGAGTTCACCGGTCCCGAGGCACCGCGCATGGATTTCGTCATCGCACTTTGCGACACGCCGCAGGGACAGTTCTGTCCGGACCTCGGCACAAAATTCGTGACCGGCGCGTGGCCGCTGCCAGACCCGACCCAGTTCACGGGGTCGGCCTCCGAACGGACGACATTGCTGAATGAGCTCTATGCGATGATACGGCGACGGATCGAGATCTTTATCAGCCTTCCATTCGCATCGCTCGACCGCATGGCGTTGAGGATGCGTCTGGACGAGATCGGCGATACCAACCGCGTCTCACCATAACAGGATCGCTTGCATGAAGGTGGGTATCAACGGAATGGGCCGGATCGGCCGATTGGCTCTTCGATCCGCGCTCGGCGGCATCTATCGCCCCGAAGACGATCCGAGACGAGAAAATCGCCTGGATGTCGCGCACATCAACGAAATCAAGGGCGGCATAGCAGCGACCGCCCATCTTCTGGAGTTCGACAGCATCCACGGGCGCTGGCGCGAATCGATCGGCGTCGACAGCGACCGCGCCCTAACGATCGGGCGGCGGCATATCGGCTTTAGCGAAGCCGCCGCGCCCGGCGAAGTGCCTTGGGGTGATCTCGGCTGCGATGTCGTGCTTGAATGCACTGGGAAATTCCTCAATCCCGAACAACTTCAGGGATATTTCGATCGCGGCGTAAAGCGGGTCATCGTCGCGGCGCCGGTCAAGGATGCGGCCGCGCTTAACATCGTCGTCGGAGTGAACGACCACCAATATGATCCAGCTCGACACCGGCTGCTGACTGCCGCTTCATGTACGACGAACTGTTTGGCGCCAGTCGTCAAGGTTATCCATGAAGCCGTAGGAATTCGCCATGGCCAGATCACGACGATCCACGATCCCACAAACACGAATGTTGTCGTCGACGCGCCGCATAAGGATTTACGACGGGCTCGGTCGGCAATGCTCTCGTTGCAGCCGACCACCACCGGTAGCGCCACAGCTATTGCTCTCATTTATCCGGAGCTAAAGGGCAAACTGAACGGCCATGCCGTGCGCGCCCCCGTACTCAATGCAAGTTTGACGGATTGCGTGTTTGAACTAAAGCGCCCGACCACCGTCGAAGAAGTCAACGCGCTATTCAAGTCCGCCTCAGAAAGCGTACTGGCAGGAATCCTCGGGTATGAAACACGACCCCTCGTCTCGGCTGACTATACCAACGACTCTCGCAGCGTTGTCGTGGACGCTCTGAGTACGATGGTGACGGACGAGACCTTACTGAAGGTTTACGCCTGGTATGACAACGAGGTTGGCTATGCCTGCCGGATGGTCGATCTCGCGGACATCGTTCGGGAGAATGGCCTATGATGGCGACAGCGCGCAATTATCTCATTGTCACGGCCTCGTATTGGGGTTTTACCCTCGTCGACGGCGCCCTGCGAATGCTGGTTCTCTTTCACTTCTTCCGGCTGGGCTATACGCCGTTCACGCTGGCATTTCTTTTCCTGCTCTATGAGGCGGCCGGAATAGCCGCCAATCTCGCCGGCGGCTACTTTGCGTCGCGCTTTGGCATTCCGCGCATGCTGGCGATCGGGCAGATGCTGCAGATCGCGGGCTTGATTATGCTCTCCGCGCTTGATCCCGGATGGAGTGCCGTCGCATCAGTCGCCTGGGTAGTCACCGCTCAAGGCATCGCGGGTGTCGCCAAGGATCTAACAAAGACCGCCTCCAAATCCGCAATTAAGGCGACATCCGCCGAGGGCAGCGGGCAACTGTTCCGCTGGGTAGCGTGGTTTACCGGGTCGAAGAATGCGATGAAGGGCATCGGCTTCTTCATCGGCGGCCTACTGCTCGACCTCGTGGGATTTCGGCACGCGCTTTGGATGATGGCCGCATTGCTCGGCGTGATCTTTGTGGCAGGTCTGCTGCTCTTGCCGCGCCAGCTGGGCAAGGCGAAGTCGTCGAAGACGATGCGCGAGTTGTTCGGAAAGTCGAGGGGCGTCAACCTGCTGGCAGCAGCCCGGATATTCATGTTCGGCGCAAGAGATGTTTGGTTTGTCGTCGGTCTGCCCGTCTTTCTGTACGCTTACGGCTGGCGCTTTTTACAGGTCGGCGGATTTTTGGCCGCCTGGACCATCGCCTATGGAGCCATTCAAGCGATCGCGCCTTCGCTTGTTTCGCGTAGCTCTGACGGCCTGAGCCGCGAAGTACCAGCAGCCCGGCTGTGGGCGGCGGTGCTTGCCGCGGTACCGATCACATTGGCGGTGATCATGAATGTAGCCGACGTCGCACGTCCCGACCTCGTCCTAGTTGCCGGATTGGCGCTTTTCGGCCTTCCGTTCGCGGTCAATTCCTCGCTGCACTCCTATCTAATTTTGGCTTACGCGGGATCCGAGAAGGCTGCGGAAGATGTTGGTTTCTACTATGCAGCAAATGCGGCCGGGCGCCTGCTCGGTATCACTCTTTCGGGTGTTCTATATCAAGTCGCTGGTATCATGGGGTGTCTCATTGGTTCGGCCGTAATGTTGCTCCTGTGCTGGCTCATCACGTTTCTGCTTCCCACTCATGAAGAGCTAACGTCTGCCCACGAGCAGCCGGCTTGATCCTGTGAAAGAAGCGTCGTCCCAACCCTGGGCCACCCTGTCATCCCGGGTGTCATCCAATACGTCGATTGTTCTCAAGCCGGGCGGGATTTCCCAAGGCGCCCTCCGATTGCGTAGATGCAAGTTGTCGGCAGCATGGCAATTGCGCGAATGAAGATTAAGCCGCTCGCACGGTCGACAGGAAGCTCTCGACTGCGGATTTCAAATGGTCGCTTTCCGTCGAGAGTGACCGGGCCGCCTGTAGCACCTGGGTCGACGCCGACCCCGTCTCGACGGCCCCTAGACTTACATTAGTGATACTTGACGCGACGTCGGCCGTTCCCTTCGCGGCCTGGCCGACATTGTGCGCAATCTCTTGGGTCATTTCGCCTTGCGCCTGCACGGCCTTGGAAATATCGGCTGCGATCGTCGAAATTTGGCCAATCGTCGCACTGACGTCCTTGATGGCTCCGACCGAGTCGGTCGTGGTAGCTTGCATACCCGTGATCTGTGCTCCGATTTCCTCGGTTGCCTTGGCGGTTTGGGCCGCGAGCGCCTTCACTTCTTGTGCCACGACAGCGAACCCGCGGCCAGATTCACCCGCGCGCGCTGCTTCGATCGTCGCATTCAAGGCCAGCAGATTGGTTTGTTCCGCAACCGAAGTGATCAGTTGCACGACATCCCCGATGCGGGATGCGGCCCGCGTCAGATCCGCGATGCGCGCATCCGCCCTTTCCGCGCGTGAGACGGCCTCTCCTGAGATTCTGCGTGATTGATCGACCTGTTCCGAAATACTTCGAACCGAGGACGTCAGTTTGGCGGTTGATGCTGCGACCGATTGGACGTTCGTCGAAGCTTCCTCGGAGGATGCGGCAACCGTTGCAGAGAGTTGCCGGGTGCTCTCGGCAGTCGCGGTCAGCTTGCCAGCCGCGCTTTCCAGCATTGTTGCGTTTGAAGACACGGCCTTGATGATACCGCCCAACGTCGTCTCGAATTCATCCGCAAGTCTCTGCATGGCCGTTTTGCGCTCGGCGTGCGCCTGATCATCGGCGAGACGCTTTTCATCTTGTTCAGCCTTCGCCTTCTCGACTGCCACAAGTTTGAAGTTTTCGACGGCCTTCGCGATGTCGCCGATTTCGTCTCGGCGGTCGATTCCCGGCAGAACGACATCCAATCGTCCAGTCGCAAGCTCGCGCATCGCGCCCGCAAGTCGCAATAGTTGCCTTGTCGCCAAGTTAGCGCAGAAGAATGCGAGCGGCAAAACGACGATAAGCGCCAGTAGGGCCTTGGTTGCGAGTGACCATGCGAACGCGAGCTTTGCCGCTTGGACCTCCTTCAAGCTTGAAACAAAGGCTACCGTCATTCCGTCTCCCACATCGCTCGGCAAATAGACAACCCTAGCTTGAGACGGCGCATCGCCGACGGAAAAATCCACGGTGTTGGGAGAACCCTTCGATGCGGCTTGGATAGCCTGGTGCGGGACCGCAATCGGGATATCCTTGCCGAAAGTCGACGCCGTCACTTTGCCACGAGAAACAAAAACGACCTCAAGGCCGGTTCGCCTTTTCAACTCTTCCGCGGAGGCGACGTTAAAATACGAACCCACCTTGAGTGTGCCAATTACGTTGTCGCCGAGCACTATAGGTCTGACGCTATCCTCGGCGGCCTCGCCCGACGTTGGTGACACGGTGAGCCCACCGGCGGGTTTACCCGACAACGCTGTTCGGATTTGGGGCTGCGCTGCCTTGTCGTCACCACGCTTCGCCGGGCTATGCCCGCGTTGCAGTACGACACCCTTGGAATCGGTCACTTCCAGCGTCGCCAAGGCGGGATCTGCACCATGGATAGCCTTGAATTCCCGCACGGTCACCGCTTCGAGTTCTTTGCCATCGTGTTTTTGCACCGCACCAACGATATCGGGATGGCGGCCGAGTACATCCGCATACACCTTCATGCGATCGCTGACAGCACTCAATGCGGCGAGGCCATCGTTCGCCGCCGCCCTTAGGACATCTTGGTGCCCCTGATCGAGAGTTTTACTCATCGCGTCGTAGGACAAAGCGCCAGCCGTAATGACTCCAGCGGTGAACATGATGGCAGCGGCGGCGCCTGCCTTTACCTTGAGAGACCTGAGGGTGGAGGCCATCGAATTAACCTTGGTTAAAAACATTGAACGAAACGCGCTGCAGCGCCGACGTCACATCGAATTCATCAGTGCGTCCTAATATGTCGGCAAGTCTCGAAACAAAGAATTAACAAAAACTGGGGCGGAATCGTCGCCGGCTTCGCCGGCGCTCATTTCGCTGCGACGGCCTTGCATGAACACCGTTTTGGCTGGGTGGGACACAGCCTTGTTGGGTTGATCACCGTCGCTCTAAGCCGCTACTTTTTCCAGACCATCGTGCTTACGGCCGTTACCGGCAGTGGCAGCATGAACGAGCCAAGAGTTGCGGAAAGAGCCATTCTCGAAGCCCTGACGGGTGCCGTCGTGGGCCCAATCGGGATGGCCGCCGTCGGATTTCTGGTCAACGAATTCTCTCTCGATAGGGGAGACCGCGTTGTCAGGAATTCCTGACCCGAAGGCCAGCAGGACATTGCGGAAAGGCCGCCCCATTGGTGCGACGGCATGAGGAGAAGAGTACTCCGAAGCGTCGATTCTCCCCAGGAGTGTGGGCGACAGCCATCGACTCCATCGCGAGCATCATAGCGCTCATGGCTTTGGCAGGACTTCGGGACGACATATCCTGAGCGCGGATCAGTTTCTCCGTCGCCTGAGCTATGCTTCGAGATCTCACCGCCTGCTGACTGAAGATCGCGCTGGCAGTCGCTGCGATCGCCAGCACCGCAGCTCCCACCCATGCGGCGTGCCTTGAATGCGTCTGTTCCGCCGCCAGAATGTGAAGGCATTCTCCAGCCGGTTGCAGACATTTTCCGACGGCTTGCCCGCGAGCACCGCGGCCAATTCACCGGTCTCCCGAACGGGCGCAAGTCCTTGTATCAGCGGATACCAGACCGCAGTGGAAATCGGACCGCTCGGCAGCTCGATTATGACGATGGTGCGCTTGGAGGCTGTAAGCTCCCTCACTTCGGCATGAACCGCCTGCGAAGCAAGGGCGGCAGGAGAGCCCACGATTACGGCTGCGTGACACTTGCGGGCTGCGCGAAGAATGCCCGATGGAATAACCTTGCACGAAATCTTCGTAAGCATATGAGGCATGAAATTGAACGAGACGGACCCGGTTCGGATCGTCACCTCCTGCAAATACCTGAGCTAGGCGCTGTGCAAAGAACGTCTTTCCAACTCCCGGAGGCCCCTGCAGGATAACGTTTTTCTTTTTGTCTAGTTGGTCTAGGAGAAGCTCAAATCGATCTCTATCGACGAATAGATCCTTAACGGCGTCGTCAAGCGAAACGACAATTGGTGGACGCTTCTCGGGAGCCACCAATACTGCTTCAGAGGACTGCAGTTGCGATTGGTAGGACGATATCATCCGGTCCAATTGAACTGTCAGCTGATCAAGATCCAACCCATGCGGGAGGTCAAATGCAACATCAACAAAGGAACCACCATACCGCTCTGTATCTCGAGAATACTCTTGGCGCATGTACGTCGCTACAGTCCTTGCTTGATCAAGTCCATTTCATTGAACAGTAGGCGGATTTGTTTCGCTTACCCGGTTCGGCTTCGGAATAGAAGTCCAGAACTGGAAAAACGAGCGCCGTAATGCGTAGCAGCCAGACCATCGACGGGAAGCCTCAGTGAATTGGCCACGAAATCGTAATCGGCATCCCCACCAATAGAAATGTCTTGCCTGACTGAAGCCTAACCCGCATCGCAAGACCGGAGCTGTTCGAATTGGATGAAGGGGCAGTACAGGAAGCGATGCTAACGACGTTGACTGTCAGGCTTGAATTATTGCCGGTGCGCACAATGTTGGCCATGGTGAAGTCCGGTGAGATCGCGCGGACCACTCTTGGATTTCATATTGACTTACATCAAAAATAGCTTGGCGCGGCGTGTTAATCAGGAATATGGGGCGGCACCATTCGAGATTCATGGAGACGAGCAAATGGTTACGCAAAGCAATATCCACTTCTTCACAAATTGGGCCAAGGAGCGTCTCGACGAAATGGACGCAACGGTGACCTCGCTTGAGGGCAAGGCCGCCGAGGTGCAGGCCGATGTCCGTGACAAGGCCAAGAACGTTCTTGCTGACGTGCGCAAGCAGCGTGATGACTTCCGCGACACCATGAAGAAGCAGTCGGAAGCTAACGAGGCCGCCTGGATCCAGACAAAAGCAAAACTAGAGGCTGACTGGCGTTTGTTCGAGGCCGAGGTCAAGAAATATGTCGAAAGCTTCGGCAAGCAAATCGAGCACCAGCAGGCGACGTTCAAGCTTCAAGCCGATGCCCAATTGAAAGCGTGGCGCGAAGCAGCCGACAAGCTTGGCAGCGATGCCAAGAAATTCGCTTCTGAGCGTCGGGGTGATATCGACGCCGCCGTTAAGCGTATGAACGCCGATGCAGTCGAGGCGGAGAAAAAACTCGAGAAGTTGAGCCAGGCGGGGACCCAGTCATGGTCCGCACTCATGGCGGCTTTGACGGAAACGCGAACTGCCTTCGATCGCGCCAATGAGGCTGCGCGGGAAGCGTTCAAGCGAGCTGCTTGATCGAGCATCGGTTACCTTCGGAGAGACCGCCGCGAGGCGGTCTTTCTTTTTTGCTCGACGAGGATCAAGAAATGACATTTGGCGGACATCCGATTTTGGCACACAACCGACATGGCCAGTTTGCCGAACGTCCGCTTTGCGCCAGAAGCGGACATTCCCACGAAGTCCGCTTTTGACCCACAGCGGACGTTGCAGTGCTGGGCGTACCGGACCGCTTTGCGAAGCTTCATCAGATCGGAGGTTTACCATCGCCTCTCAGGCAATAATCGCGCGGTGTTGCAGCCGAACTTCCGATTATACGATCGTGCAGCGTTATACACGGGAGCGAATCTCATATTGGCTTTGCGGGCCCGCCGCCCTAGAATTGCGGCGATCGCAGGATGGGCGAAATGCAGTATGTTTGCGACGCGCCGAAGGGTAAGACCTGGTTCCGTATCGAGACGGAAGGTGAAGCGGCGCATGAGTTCGCGCCTGATGCGCCACACAGTCGAGAAATATTTCTGCCGCGAGCGGGAGAAGGCAGTCCAATCCTGGCGTCCGGAGCAGCCCAACGCGATCGAGCGCGACATCGGCCTCGAGGCCCATGTACAGCGAGAGATGCCGCTTTTCCTCACGTTGCGCGACAGGGAGGGTAATGCACTGGCTACAGCGATGCTGCCACCGGGTGGCAAGGATCGCGGCGGGTTCCGGATCATCATCGTTGCCGCATCCAATGCCGATCCTTATCCTGAGCAGGATGCGGCCATCGCTGCGCTAGGAGCGCATTTCGGTCTCACACTCGATCGCCACCGCTGCTTCCCCTAGCCGCTAAGGAGCCTGACAAGTATCGCTGCTTGGAGCGATGTCGGCTCATGGCACATCGCATCGTTTCAGCTGCGCTGCGGAATTTGGTCGCTCTCGGGGCATAGCGGAAATGGCTCGGCTTGCTGCTGGCTCGACCCGGTCGCGGATGACCCAATCGAGACATACGCTTGCGGACCGAAGCGCCGCCTGCCATGGCAAAGGCCTCGGAAAGTTGGACGGGGGTGCGTGTCTCGGCACTCGCGAGCCTAGGTGCAGCAATCACCGCGCTGAACAAACGATCAGCGCCGCGCCCACAGCGCCGCAGTCCCGAGAGGCTACGCCGCCGGAGATGCGAGAGGTTTTCCCTTCTCCACAACGTACGTGACCAGAATGATGCATTTGGCGTCGGTAGGCTTACCACCTGCATGGGGTGTCTCGGGCGGTATCTGGAAGGCATCGCCTTTTTTGATCGCGCGGGTCGGCTGACCTTGTACGGGAAGTTCGAGGGCGCCTTCGATAACGTAAGCGGATTCGATCCCCGGATGCGTGTGTCGCGCAACGGTGGTTCCTTGTTCTATTGTCGCCTCGACAAGTAGCGTCACATACCCCGGGGCCGGACCATCCATCTGCGACAAGATCTTTCGCGTGACCCCTGGCGTCGCCGCCGGCGGCGCACCTTCGGCCGCCGACACTTCTGTCGCAACAAAGTCCGTAATTCCGCAGATAGCGCACGACGCAACCGCCGCGAATCCTCGTCGAGTCAGCATGGCAACCTCCCTGCGTGTTTCTGGATCATCTGCGCCGGCAATATTTCTGTGGCCAAGAGACAAGGCGCATTGTCATCGGCCTTGGCGGCGGAGCTCCCGACCGTCACAGCGCTGACGATCTTTGACCGTCGCCTCGGTGATCACGGTATGAATCGCGTCCACCTTCCACGCCGCACTCATGTCCACCTCCCTGAAGTTTGAGCGAAACTGACTTGGCGTGTAAACTCGAGCATACGCTTAGATGCAATCAGACACACCTGGAATCTCGAAATCGCGCGGCCGTCTCGGTTGCGGTGGGAGCAGCTCGGCTCCCATGCGGTCCTTGCCCCAGCACTCGTATGCTCATCAGTGCTGACCTTCCTTGATTGGGCGCTGATTCCCTTGTCGGGACCGGATGTCTGGTGTTGGCACGAAACGGACATGCTCACCGTCCGCGTGATGTCTCCTTTCGGGGGGTGGTCTCAACCGGTCGACGCAACACTTTATCTTGAAGGAGAGATGGAGTGTGGTTTGATGGGTCACAAATTTCATAGAGGGTTTACTGCGGCAGAGAAAACGGAGTTATGGGATCGCTGGAAGCGCGGAGAGTCGCTAAAGGCGATTGGACGCGCTTTTGGTAAGCCGTCATCGTCGATCTATTTTTTGGTGGCTCCGCATGGTGGGATTCGTCCTGCCGAGCGGCGTCGCTCCAGGCTGGCATTGACGCTCGCGGAACGCGAGGTGATTTGCAGAGGCGTTACGGCACATCAATCGGCACGATCGATCGCCAGGTTGCTTGGCCGCTCACCCTCGACGGTTTGCCGGGAAATGAACCGCAATGGCGGCTGTGATCGCTACCGAGCGGCGCTTGCGGACGGGAATGCCTGGGCGCGAGCTCGTCGTCCAAAATGTGGTAAATTGGCGAACAATCCGCGGCTACGGCGAGCTGTGGCGGGGAAGCTCAGATTGGATTGGTCGCCCGAGCAGATAGCCGGTTGGCTGAAGAGAACGCATCCTGAAGACGGGTGTAATCAGGTGTCACACGAGACGATCTACCGCAGCTTATTTGTACAAACCCGTGGTGTGCCCAAGAAAGAGCTGCTTAGTCATCTTCGATCGAAGCGCTCGATGCGTCGCTCCCAGCCGGTTGATCCGAATGGCGATAGACGGGGGTATATGAAGGATGCTGTCTCAATCCGTCAGCGACCGGCGGCGGTTGAAGATCGGGCGGTGCCTGGCCATTGGGAAGGCGATCTGTTGTCCGGGCCGAACAACAGCTATATCGCGACCTTGGTGGAGCGTCATACGCGTTACGTGATGTTGGCCAAGGTGGCCGGTAAGGACACCCGAACGGTAGTCACCGCACTCATCAAGCAGGCGAAGAAGCTACCAAAGGAGCTGTATAAGTCCCTGACCTGGGACCGGGGAAAGGAGCTTACGGATCATCGTCGCTTTACATTGGCGACCAACATCGACGTATATTTTTGCGATCCGCAAAGCCCGTGGCAGCGCGGCTCGAACGAGAACACCAATGGCCTGCTGAGACAGTACTTTCCGAAGGGCACCGACTTGTCGGTGCACTCGCAAGCCTATCTGAACAAAGTGGCTCGTCAGCTAAACGAACGACCGCGTGAGACCTTGCAATTTGAAACCCCAGCAGAGAGATTTGACGCCTGTGTTGCGTCGACCGGTTGAGGCGGCAGCCAGAAGCGGACATTCCCACGAAGTCCGCTTTTGACCCATAGGCGACCTCGGGTTCAACGCTTGCACGGTCTCACTTCAGTCAACAATGTTGTCCTTTCTTGCGCGTGCCGTGCCTCGCGCGTCGAGCTTCAGCCAGTTCAAAACAATCTGATACTAAGGACGCGCAGCACGACCACGATTCCCGACTGTACCAAATCCGATGTTGCTGTAGTGTTGCCTCCAACGAAAAGAAGCGGGTAGCCCCGGACATCAACTCAGGGAGGAGCAGCATGACAGGGTCGGCAACTAATCAGCTGACGAACCGGCGGGGCTTTCTCAAGATCGCGGCCGCCGGCACCGCGGCGATGGTGAGCCGGCCCCAGCCGGCGAGCGCTGCAGAGAAGACCATCACGATCCTGCACGAAAGCTCGTTCATCAAGCCCTTCGACGAGTATGTGAGCAACACGCTTGCGCCTGCCTATGAGAAATTGACCGGCATCAAGGTCGTCTACGAGGTGACCAGCGTCGGCAGCCTGCCGACACGGATCAGCACGATAGCGGAAACCGGATCGGGCGCCGACATCACGATGAACGGCCTGCTCCAGGTGATCCAGTTCAGCAACAAATATCTCGATGTCGGCGATATCGCCGCCGACCTCGGCAAGGCGCAGGGCGGCTGGTACGACGCCGGCAAAGAAGGCGTCTTCGTCGACGGCAAGTGGAAGGCCATCCCCTTCGCCAATATCGGTCAGTTGATGAACTGGCGCACCGACTACTTTGCCGAGGTCGGGGTCAAGAAATTCCCGGAGACCTGGGACGAGCTTTACGAAGTCGGCAAGAAGCTGAAGGCCAAGGATCATCCCTTCGGTTTCGAGCTCGGCCACGGCTTCGGCGATAACCACGGCTGGCTCTATCCCCTGCTGTGGTCCTATGGCGGCTCCGAGGTGGCGGCTGACGGCAAGACGGTGGTCATCGATTCCGACGAGACCGCACGCGCGGTGGATTTCTGCCGCAAGTTCTTCAAGGACACCATGCTCGACGATTGCCTCGGCTGGACCGATGTCAGCAACAACAAGGCCTGGATGGCCGATCAGATCTCCTGCACCAATAATGCCGAGAGCATCCTCTGGTTCGCCAAGCGCGAGTTTCCGGACATCGGCAAGGTCACCGACCAGGCCATGAACCCGGCGGGACCGAAGGGGCGCTTCCATTTGCTCAACCTGATCAGCCATTCGATCTTCGATTTCTCGCCGGTCAAGGAGGAAGCGCGCGCCTTCATGCGTTGGCTGATGGAGCCGAAGCAGCTGGGCGGTTGGTACGCGATCGCGGATTCCTACTATCAGCCATTGCTGCACGGCTACGACAATGCGCCGATGTGGGACGTCGAGCCGCGGAACAAGCCCTATCGGGACGCGCTCGCGAACGCGCATCTGCCGGGTTGGCCCGCGCCGGCAAGCCGGCAGGTGGCCGAAGTCGTCGCCAAATACGTCGTCATCGACATGTTCGCCAAGGCCTGCGCCGGTGCGTCTACCAAGGACGTCATCAAGGAGGCTCAGACCCAACTGAAAGACATCTATCGCTCGGCCTGACAGATGACGATTGCATCCGAGCGTCTCCTCATACCTGCCCAAACGGCGCGCCGGCGCGCGTCGTTTGCGATGCTGCTCGACCGGCAAAGCGTCTTCAGCTGGTTGATGATGGCGCTGCCGCTCGCCTTCCTGGCGGCGCTGGTCGGCTATCCCTTCGTTTACGGCATCCTGCTCAGTCTGCAGGACCGGCCGGTTGCACACACCGGCACCTATGTGGGGCTGAAGAATTTCGTCCACGACGCGCAAGATCCGATCTTCTGGCGGGTGGCGATCAACACGTTCATCTACACGATCGTGGCGACGCTCCTGAAGATGGTCGGCGGGCTCGGCCTCGCGCTCGCCATGAACCAGCATTTTCGCATGAAGAACATGGTGCGGGCGCTGTTGCTCCTGCCGTTCATCGTTCCAACGGTCCTCAGCACCGTTGCCTGGCTCTGGATGCTCGACCCGGCCTTCAGCGTCGTCAACCGGTTAATGGTGGCGCTGGGTTGGCCCAAGCCCGGGCCCTCCTGGCTCGGTGATCCCACGCTTGCGATGGTCTCGATCATCATCATCAACACGTGGCGCGGGCTGCCCTTCTATGGAATCACCCTGCTCGCCGGCCTGCAAACGGTGCCCTCCGAACTCTATGAAGCGGCTTCCATCGACGGCGCAGGCGGGTGGGATCGATTCCGCTTCATCACCTTGCCGCTGCTGCGGCCCATCATCCTGATTGTCACCCTGTTCTCGGTCATCTTCACCTTCGCCGATTTCCAGCTCATCTACGTGCTGACGCACGGCGGGCCGGCGAACGCCACGCAACTGTTTGCGACCTATGCCTTCGATATCGCGATGGGGGCGGGCCAGCTTGGGCTCGGCGCCTCGGTTGCGCTCGCCATGCTGCCGGCGCTGGCGCTGTTGATCGTGGCGCTCACCATCTACCTGCGGAGGGAATGATGGTCACGGGCAAGGGACATCTCCAGCAGGCCGTGCGGGTGTGGCTTCCGGTCGGCTTCTTTCTCGTGGTGGCGCTGTTTCCGTTCTACTGGATGGCGATCACGTCGATCAAACCGAACTCCGAGCTCTACAACAAGAACGTGATGCCGCTGATCGTGCATGCGCCGACGCTCAAGCACTATATCGACCTCCTGACCCAGTCGAGCTTCCTGTTGTGGACCTGGAACACGATGCTGGTAGCGGTCGTGTCGACGGCGATCTCGCTGGTCCTCGGCACCATGCTCGCCTATCCGCTGGCCCGCATGCGCTTTGCCGGCTCATCGCTGATCGCGATGACGATCGCGGCGATCTACCTCGTGCCGCAGCCGTTATTGTTCATCCCGCTTGCCGACGTGATCAACCGGCTCGGGCTCGGCAACACGCTGACCTCGGTGATCCTGACTTACCCCACCATGCTGGTGCCGTTCTGCGCCTGGTTGCTGCTCGGCTATTTCAAGACCGTTCCGAAGGAATTGGAGGAGGCGGCCCGGATCGACGGCGCGAGCCGTCTCCAGACGATGTGGACGATCTTCCTGCCGCTGTGCACGCCGGGGTTCATCTCCGCCGGCATCTTCGCCTTTACACTCTCGCAGAACGAGTTCCTCTACGCCCTGATCTTCCTGACCAAGAGCTCGGTGCGCACCGTACCGGTCGGCGTCATCTCGGAACTGATCCGCGGCGACGTGTTCTATTGGGGCCAGCTAATGGCCGGGGCGCTGCTCGGGTCGATCCCGGTGGCGATCATCTACTCGTTCTTCGTCGAGCACTATGTCGCCGGCCTCACCGCGGGTTCAGTCAAGGCATGAACCGGCAGCTCTGATTGCTGAGTCAAATCTTATCTGAAGCAGCCCATCCTAAGTTGAGCCTGCAGAAGCAGTTGCGTCTGTTGCGTTGTGAGGTCCGCAATTGATGCTGTGGACGGCTCCTCCACCGGCACGAGGGTGCCATGGATGTGGGTGCTGTTAAGGCTCCCACGATTCAGAGGAGTGAGCCATGCATACGATCACGACAATCGGTCTCGACATCGCCAAGTCGGTCTTCCAGGTTCACGGAGTTGATGCCGCTGGCGAGGTGGTCATCCGCCGCCAGTTGAAGCGCCGCTCTGTGCTGGCGTTCTTCCAGAAGCTGCCACGGTGCCTGGTCGGCATTGAGGCGTGTGCATCGTCGCACCATTGGTCGCGCGAACTCCAAGCACTTGGCCATATCGTACGACTGATGCCGCCAGCTTACGTGAAGCCCTACGTCAAGCGTCAGAAGAATGATGCAGCTGACGCTGAGGCCATTTGCGAAGCGGTCACAAGAGCCAACATGCGGTTCGTGCCAACAAAGACGCCTGAGCAGCAGAGCTGCCTGACGCTGCACCGCACACGCCATCTGTTCATCCGGCAGCAGACCGCGGTGATTAATTCGATCCGAGCGCACCTTGCCGAGTTCGGCATTGTCGCGCCGGTCGGGCGCAAAGGAGTTACGGAACTGCTGCATGTTGTTGCAGACCCGAGCGACAAACGGGTGCCTGAGGTTGCCCGTGCGTGCCTTGCCGCGCTCGGCACTCAACTGCTCCGCCTCAAGCAACAGATCTTGGAGTTTGATCGGATGATCATGGCTTGGCATCGATCCAACCAAACGAGCCAGCGTCTTCATTACATTCCCGGGGTCGGTCCGATGCTGGCGACCGCCCTGGTCGCGAGCGTTGCTGACCCCAGGACCTTCCGATCAGGACGTAACTTCTCAGCCTGGATTGGGCTCGTTCCGAAGCAGTACTCGAGTGGGGGCAAGGACCGGCTCGGTAGCATCAGTAAACAGGGCGACCGCTATCTACGCAGCCTGTTCGTGGCCGGCGCTCTCGCCGTCATCCGTTACGCAAAGATCCACGGAACCGGGCATCGTCCCTGGCTTGGCACTTAGCGGACCTGGGCAGATCAGCGAATGTCCGCTTTGCGCCAAAAGCTGTCACTCGATATCAGAATAGCCATCCGCCGCTGATCGCGCGAGGGGGCGAGGATTTAACACTGGCAGCCCGAGGTGTTCGGCGCGATACTTATCTATTCCGGAAGGCCAGACGACCGCTTCATCGGACCGCTGCAAGCAAATTGATAGCCTGGTCTGCGGCGCGCACGTCGCCTTCGTGCGCGCTGTGTGCGGTGATCGCGTCCTAGTTGGTTCGCTGCGCGGTCCAGTATCCCGAGCAGCGTCCACCTCCTGCGTGGCCGCTCCAGATCCCGCGGCCGGCGTCTCGCAGTCAGCCTTCCCGAACCTGATGCGTGTCTGTTCTGGACCGTCACCGACGCTCGAACCGCGCCCGATCTTCCGACAGCCCCACTGAACTTCACCAGATTGGGATGCGTCACCACGCCGTCATTTATGTTCACTGAGAAATTGTAGGTCGGGTCGCAGCTTCCGCGTTGTGTAACGAAGACGAGATTCCAGGGACCGTCGTAAGAGGTTCGGGCTTCGGCTGCCGACGCCAGGGTAAGGCAGGCACAGGCAATGACATTCGCGATCAGTCGCTTGTTCATGATGTTCTCTCCAGAGGAATTGGTCGATGTTCAGTAAGACGAGGTGTTGGGCATTGTTGTCTTCTCTTGGTCTATCGCAGCTGTTCGTCGACAATCTCCTTTTTCGGTGCTCTTCAAGAGCCAGTGTGCATTTCGGCGGGCCCTACGCGGCTGTCCAGCCGCCGTCGATTGAGAGGTTGGCGCCGGTGATCTGCGCGGCGTCTTGGCCGCACAGGAACAGCGCCAGCGAAGCAACCTGCTCGACCATAACGAACACCTTCGTGAGCTGGGCCGCGAGCAGGACGTCCTTGATCATCTGATCCTCGGTCATGTTGCATGCCTTCATACTCAGCCGACCAGACTCATCTCGCGGGCCGGCAGGAGACGTCGGCTTGGCTGTTGGAGGTAGTCATGCACGACCTTGCCCAGCCCGAGCGTCAGGTCGGCCAGTATGTGAATCGCGGACACCACCTCGAGAACTGGCAGGTCGGCTACGGGCGCCAACGCATGAGGCGACAGATGGAGCGCCGCAGGCCCGGTCCACGCGCCCTTGATCGTGACATCCTCGAGATGATATTCGACCAGTTCGCAGATGCGTGGCGTGCCGTCGACATGCGGAATGATCTTGAGCAGGAAGTTCGGCGCCGCAAGCGACGCTCTGACGTGCGACAGATTGGCTTCGCTGTGTTTGTAGCCCATCGTGCCGGTGGCAACCCGAATGGGTCCGTAGTCCAGGGTACCGACCAGCGTGTCGACTTCAGTCCGCAGCGTCGGTTGCGCCAGCTTCTTCGGAAAACCCCAGAGCTCGCGACCGCCGGCGATCGGTCCCTCGTCATTGAGGAACATGCAGTGGGTGTAGCTGCCCTTCCGGCCACGAAACGAGACCGGGATTACCTGCCCGCTCTCGGTGTAATCGCCAAAGCCGTTCGAGTCCGGCATGCGGATGAATTCGTATTTCACCAGCGCCTCGTGGCTGTCGATGTCGAGGGGCCCGGGCACCACGGCGCGAAGCTTCACAGGATCCGTGCGGTAAGTAATGATCAGGTATTCGCGGTTGACGAAACGGTACGGTCCCCGCGGGTATGACGGGCTGGTCAGCGGCATAGCGAATGCCCGCTGCAATATTTCCTCTTCGCGCATTTTCAGGTCCTTCTCTGTGTTCAGCAATAGCTCATGGTTATTCACGACCGTCGCGTTCGAGATCGAACGTGAACACGCCGTCTAGGCTCGCGGGGCGAGCAAGAACCTCGGGATGGCGAAGCGTGCGGACGGCATCGTGATAGCCCGCACGCCAATGATCCTGCATCGACAGACGGGAAAACTCGTAGTCTTTGGAGTGACCTTCGTAATTTCGAGCCCGATAGATCAGGTGAACGATGTTGTAGACCTTGTCACTGGCGACCGACTTCAGGATCTTCAGATCATCGTTCTCCTCAAGATCGGCAGGGAGCCTGCGGAGAAGAGCCGCAAGAGCACGCTGCACACGGTGTACGCTTTTGAATTGTTCGGTGCTCGCGCGCGTGCGGCTTGAAAACTGAATTTCCTTGTGACGTGTGGCGACTTCCGCCAGGTTGCGCGGAAGCGCGCCTTGCGAGCTCCAGAGGTCAACCTGGAATGCGAGCGTGTCCTCGCGACGGGGGTTGCTCTCGATTACCCATTGCAGCGGCGTATTGGATACAAGGCCGCCATCCCAGTACTGCTCGCCGTCGATTTCGACGGCCGGAAAGCCAGGCGGCAGCGCCCCGCTCGCCATGACATGCTCGGGGGTGATCTTGTGAGTGCTGGTGTCGAAATAGACAAAGTTGCCGGTCCTGACATTGACTGCACCCGCGCTGAAGCGCGTCATTCCGGCATTGAGACGATCAAAATCCACCAGACGCTCGAGGGTCTGCTTGAGGTGCTTGGTATCGTAGAAGCTGGTCGCAGCCATCGTGCCGACCGGTTGCAGCCAGGGCATCACAGTCCGCGCAGAGAAAAACCCGGTTGCGCCGAACGCGGCAGCCAGACCGGCGCTCATTTGATTGAGGAGATTGCGCGCGTCGTCGCTTCGGGCGAGATCAACGAATGGATTGCTTGACCAATCCCAAGGCGCGCTCGAAGTCACCTGCGTCCAGAACTCGCGCAATCGGTCGATGCGCGAATTGGGCGGATTGCCTGCGATGATAGCTGCGTTGATCGCCCCGATCGAGATGCCGGCGATCCAGTTCGGATGGATATCAGCCTCCGCCAGCGCCTCGTAGACACCGCCCTGATATGCCCCCAGCGCACCGCCGCCCTGCAAGAGAAGCGTGACGCATTCGAACGGCAGCTTTCGTTTCGTGGCCGTGAGGTGTGGTTGAAGCTGAAAATTCATTGTGTGCTCTTTGGTTTGAAGATTTCGGACCACCCTCGGGATTGTCGATCTCCGATCCTGCGCCATTGGTCTGCTGGCCGGAAAAAAGCGATTGACATTCTTTCCCGAAGAATTAAACTATACCGTATAGTTTTGATAAATCACGAACGAGCGTGCCTGTCAAGGAGAAGAGCTCAAGCGACCCGTTCAGCTTTTTGTGAGCGCGGCAAGTCGCTGAAGTTCAGCCTTCTTGCGCAGAGATCAACCAGAGGAGTATCCGACATGATTTCGAAAATCAGACTTCCTGTCCAGGCGCTGGCAGTGTTGCTTTGCGTGACAACCACCTCTGCGCAGGAGAATCGCGTTACTCCCGAGCAAAGGGCGGCGTGCGCACCCGATGCCTTCCGCTTCTGCGTTGGCCACATTCCCGACCCCACGAGAGTCGAATACTGCCTGAGACGGAACATGTCCGATCGCAGCGACGCATGCCGACCGGTATTCGAACAAAACGCCGGCCTTCTGGCCAGCAAAGTCCAACCCGGAGAACCGCGACGACCAACTCGACCCGCGACGTCCGCAGACGCCGATTGAGCCGGCAATAAGGAGATAGCTAAAATGGATATGTTCTACATTCCCGCGCTTGCGTCGTTTTCGGGGTCTGCTTCAGGAACGCTGGCGTCGATTGTCACCAACTGGGTGACCCAGCGTCGCAAGGACCGTTTCCGCCATTCACTGCGGGCCACGTCCCAGCGTGAAGAACTCTACAGGAACTTCATTGAAGAAGCATCGAGGCTGTACGCCGACGCCATCGTCAACGACAAGTCCGAGGTCTCGAAGCTCGTCGACCTCTATGCTCTCATCGCGCGGATGAAGATCCTTTCGAGCGATGCCGTGATTGAAGCCGCCGAAAGGGCGGCCCGATTGATCCTGAACACCTATCTTTCTCCGAACAGGACCTTCGTCGATTTGCCCGACCTGATCAACGAGATGGATCCGTTACGCGATTTCAGCGAGGCTTGCCGCTGCGAACTGCAATCCTCTCATGGGCGCTGAGGCTCCGATCATGCCGGTGTTTCAGTATTTCGGGTGGGTAGGGAGCTTTTTGCTCGCGACACTGCTTGCCGCGAACTGGTGCTTCCCTGCCCCGATTCGCTCCACACGCTGGCGTACCGCTCGATCACAAGGTCCACATTCGAATTCATAGGGATAAAAAATGGCCGGAACGCGTGGTGTTGGACACCACGCTTTCGACGCTGGCACACGATGCGAAACCCGACGGCGGGACCGACGTTGCCGGAAGCGAGACTGCCATTCTGGCGAAGCCCCAGCCCTTCGAAGCGTTCGCCGAGATGGCGCCACCACAAGGCCGTGGTTTTGACCGCCGTGCTACACCCAGGGGGCAGAGCAGGTGCCCTCGCCGATTGGGAAAGGCGCGCCGCTCCAGAATCGCCCGCGTCGATGATGGCGCGCAAGGGCTTCACTTTGCCCAATCGGCTTCACAAGCTGCCAGGAAGAAGCTGACGCGCTCGCGCACGAAAGCGGGCAGTTCGCTGCGCAACTCTTTCGCGCCCTCCCCCATCAAAGCCCGCATTATCATCGGCAGCAGAATGAGATCCATGAAGATCTGCGCCGTGGAGACGCTTCGTTTCGAGCCGAAAGGTCCCTTGGCGCCGCGCGAAAGCGTGTGAGTGGCATCGTTCAAGACATGAGACACGGCAGCCGCGGCGCGGTCCCGCCCGTGTTCATGGACCTGGCGGCTCAAGGCCGGGAATTTGTCCGCCTCGGCAATTGTGGCGCGCGTGATGCCGATCGTCTCGTCGATAAATCGTTGCACGACCTCGATGCCCAGGCTCGCGAGCCTGTCCTGCACCGAGCGCCCCTTGGGCGCAAAGCCCTCGAAATCCGTCAATCCTTCGATGACACGGGCCACCACCGCCTCGAAGAGCGCCTCCTTCCCTGGGAAGTGAGCATAGATGGTCGGCTTGCTCGCCGGCGCCGTCTCGGCGATCTCGTCGAGACTTGCGCTTTGATAACCTCTCTTGAGGAATACCCGTTGGGCCGCATCGAGGATCCGCGCTTTGACATCGCCGGCTTGGTCTTTGGACGGTCTTCCCGGACGCGGTCGTTTCAAATTATTGTGCTTGCTCACCATCCGGCTTCATCCCTGCATTCACGATGCTGCGAGCACCCACGCTCGCTGATAATTCCGGCTTGACATGTTCTCGATCAAAGCGCAAGTAAAAGAAACTATACGGTATAGTTTGATTAAAGGACCTTCATCGTGCACCACTTCATTCTCCATCCGCCTGCGATGACCATTCCGCGGCCCATGAGTGCCGCAGTCGCGCTGGCGCTTCTGGCTACGCCACTGGGTGCCTGCAATGAGCGATCCGCCGCTCCTGTCGAGCGCCCCGCGTTGGTGCGCACCGAGCTCGTGCAGCCGCGCCAGGGACAGGCGGCCATGACACTGACCGGCGAGATCCAGGCCCGCTTCAGCGCCGACCTTTCCTTTCGTGTGAGCGGGCGCGTCCTCGCGCGCCTGGTGGATGTCGGGACCCACGTCAATGCCGGCGACGTCCTGGCCCGGCTCGATCCGGCCGAGCAGCAGGCTGATTTTGACGCCGCTACCGCAGGGGTAGCCGCAGCGGAGGCTCAGCTGCGCGTGGCGCGGGCGACCTTTGACCGACAAAGCTCTCTGTTGTCGAGCGGTTTCACGACGCGCGTCGCCTACGACCACGCGCAGGAGCAATTGCGAACCGCACAAAGCACGCTGGAATCGGCGAAAGCGGAGTTGGGAAGAGCCTCCGAGGCGCTCGGTGATACTGAACTTCACGCCCGCGCGGCGGGCGTGATTACCGCGCGAAGCCTTGAACTCGGACACGTCGTGCAGGCGGCCCAATCGGTCTTCTCGCTGGCGCAAGATGGCGAGCGCGACGCGGTCTTCGATGTTCCTGAATTGATGTTTTTCGACGACGTGGAGCACGGCCGCGTGTCGCTGGCCCTCGTGTCGGATACCGGTGTGACCGCCACAGGCTACGTCCGGGAGATATCGCCGGCCGTCGATCCCAAGAGCTCCACGGTGCGCGTGAAAGTCGCGATCCAAAATCCGCCCCCTTCAATGACGCTCGGAAGTGCCATCGCGGGAACCGCAGGAACCAAACCGGCCAGGGAAATCACGTTGCCGTGGACCGCGCTGACGGCAGTGGGATCAAAGCCAGCGGTCTGGATTGTCGACCCCAAGACAAAAACGGCGTCGCCGAAGCCGGTGACCGTCGGCGCTTACGAAGCCGGAGCGGTGATGATCAAGCAAGGGCTTGAGCCTGGAGACCGCGTCGTGATCGACGGCGGCAAGCTGCTGAGCTCCGGTCAGCCCGTGACATATGGCGAGGATCGATCATGAAAACGCGGTTTCTCGTTGTTGCAGGCACCATCGCTTCGGCTTTCGTGGTGACCGGATGCAAGCAGGAGGCGAAGGCTCCGGAGCCTGTGCGGCCCGTGCTGTCGGCCGTCCTGCAACCGGCGGCACCCGGCAGCACGATGGCGGTCGGAATCGTTCAGCCCCGCTATGAAACAAATCTCGGCTTCCGCGTGCTGGGACGCCTCACCGCGCGTCCGGTCAACGTCGGAGATCTGGTTGCCGAGGGGCAGACGATTGCGGCCATCGATTCCACTGCCCTTGAGTTCGCGGTGCGGTCAGCGAACGCGGATCATTCGAAGGCCGAGGCCCTGCTTGAAAATGCAATCGGGACCGAGGAGCGGAAACGAATCCTGATCAAGACCGCCGCGACCACGAAGCAGACACTTGATGATGCCGAGCAGGTGCGCGCCGGCGCACAAGCATCGACCGCTCGCGCCCGCGCGAACCTGGCCAAGGCGATCGAGCAGCTGGGTTATGCCCAGGTCAAGGCCGAATTCGCGGGTGTCGTCACCGCCGTGAGCGCCGAGGTGGGACAGGTGGTGTCGCCTGGACAGAGCGTCGTGACCGTTGCGCGACTGGACGCCCGGGAGGCCGTGGTCGATCTCGGCCCGGATTTCCCCGCGCCTTTGACCGTCGGCCTGCCGTTCACCGTCAGCCCGCAGCTGCTTCCTGCCGTTCAAATCCAAGGCCGAATTCGCGAAATAGCGCCGCAGGCCGATCAAGTGACGCGCATGCGCCGCATTCGCATCGCGTTGAATGATCCGCCTGAAAGTTTCCGGCTCGGAAGTACCATCACGGCAAGGTCCAGCGGCGATCACGGCTCAGTTCTCCGAGTGCCCGCGTCCGCCGTCCTCAGAGAGGGTGCCGAGAGTTTCGTCTGGGTCATCGACGATCCCACGAGCAAGGTTTTGCTGCAAAAGGTCGACCTCTCCGAGGATGAGAGAGGCGTTCGGGTCACCGGCGGTCTCACTGCGGGAGTGCGCATCGCAACTGCCGGAATCCACAGCCTCAAACAAGGACAGCAAGTCCGCATCGAACAGGATAACACGCCATGAAGACCTTCAACCTTTCCGACTGGGCCCTCGGCCATCGTTCGCTGGTCTGGTATTTCATGATCGCCTTCATGGCGGCAGGTCTGTTCGCATACCTGCAACTGGGGCGGCAGGAAGATCCTGATTTCACCATCAAGACCATGGTGATCGGGACGCAATGGCCGGGCGCTTCGCCCGAGGAAATGACGCGCCAGGTCACCGACAGGATCGAGAAGAAGCTCGAGGAACTGGAATCGCTCGATTACACCAAGAGCGTCACCGTTGCGGGCCAAACCACCGTTTTCGTCTATCTGCGTGACACGACGAAGGCCGCCGACGTCGCCCCGACCTGGGCGCGTGTGCGCAACATGATCGCGGACATCAAGGGTGATTTTCCGCAAGGCGTGATCGGGCCGGGCTTTAACGACCGCTTCGGCGACGTCTTCGGCAACATCTACGCTTTCACCAGCGACGGCCTGAGCCAGCGGCAATTGCGCGATCGTGTCGAAGACATCCGCGCAAAAGTCCTGACCGTTCCGAATGTCGGCAAGGTCGACATCCTCGGCGCGCAGGACGAAAAGATTTTCCTGGAATTTTCGACCCGGAAGATTGCGGCGCTCGGACTCGACACCCGTTCCATCGTTTCCTCGCTGCAGGCGCAAAATGCCGTCGCGCCCTCGGGCGTATTCCAGGAGGGGCCGGAGCGTATCAGCGTGCGCGTCAACGGCCAGTTCGCATCTGAGGAAAGCCTGAAAGCGATCAATCTCAGGGTCAACGACCGGTTCTTCCCGCTGACGGACGTGGCAACGATCACGCGCGGCTACGCCGATCCGCCGACGACGCTGATTTGCTTCAACGGCGAGCCCGCCATCGCACTCACGATCGGA
>CAVVEA010000025.1:0-18395 GCA_963747165.1 uncultured Alphaproteobacteria bacterium
GCAGATGATGTCCGCCGGCGGCGGCGATCTCGAGCGCGCGCTTGGCGCTTTCCTGTCCCTTGATGTCACGCAGATCGAGCAGCGCCGTTTCGCGCTCGTGGACTTTCGGCTGCGGGCGCGACAACACCTGGGTGCCCTTGAAATGGTTGGCGATCTGGATCAGCGAATTGGCGGCGATGATCTGGAGGTCCGGGCTCGCCCACGCCGCTTCCGCCCCGCACTGGGCCGGACAGATCAGGCCTTCGTCGCGCGAATTGGCGCCGATCGCGGCCGGAAGCACACCGGCCACCGGCGCGATCGATCCATCGAGCCCGAGTTCGCCGAGCACGGTGAAGCCGTTCAGCGCATCCGGCGGAATCGCGCCGATCGCCGCCATCAGGCCGAGCGCGATCGGCAGATCGTAATGGCTGCCTTCCTTCGGCAGATCAGCCGGCGCGAGATTGACGGTGATTCGCCGCGCCGGCAGCGCCAGGCCCGAGGCGATCAGCGCCGAGCGAACCCGTTCGCGGGCCTCGGACACGGCCTTGTCGGGCAGGCCGACAATGGCGAAAGCCGGCAGGCCGGGCGCGACCTGGACCTGCACATCGACGGCGCGGGCTTCGATGCCCTCAAAAGCTACCGTGGAAACCCGCTGGACCATGCCGCCCTCTCCCAAGTCGAAGGGTAGCGTAAAATGTTACCCCGAACAAGAACAATAAGGGAACATAAAGGCGCGAGGATCCGCATCACTCAACGATTGGTTGTATCATTGCCTGGATTGTCGAGGGAGGTTGCGGACCGTGCCTGTCTCCCATGCAATATCGCGATTTGCTTAAGGTTAAGGTAAGCTTACGGACGCTTGCCCTTGATCGATTGGCTAAGGTTGATCGGTTCGCTTCAAGCATGCGCAGTATTCGGCTGCGCACATTTCGACGACGACTTTCGGAAAGAGAATTTGAACGTCAGGAGTTTGAGATGTTACGCCGAATGACAGCGTTGTTGTCAGCGGTGGTCGTTGTTCTTCTTGCCGCTATCGTGCCGAACGCAATATTCGCGACCCCCGCCCACGCCGCAGAGAATTGTCTCTCTGGGCCGAGCGGCGCTGCGCCCGATGGAGGCTATTGGTATTCTCGAACGAATCCGATCACCCGTCAGAAGTGCTGGATGATCGGCACCGGCAAAGCCAAAGCAACTGACAGCGGCATCTCCCTTCCGGCATGGCTCAATTTCGGAAGCTCCAAGGAAGTTTCTGAAAAGGAAGTTGCCGAACCAGCGCCGGCAGCCGGTTGCCTCGCCGCACCGAACGGTCAGGCTCCCGAGGGCAGGCATTGGGTTTACCGCATCGACAATACGACCGGCCAAAGATGCTGGCACCTCGGCGATCAGGTCTCTCGTATTCGGGTCTCTCGCATCAAGGCCTCGCGGACTCACGTCTCCAGAAGCGAGGTCTCGAGGAGCGAAGTCTCCAGAGACCAGGTCTCCAGAGACGAGGTCTCCGAGATTCGCCCGGCCTCCCCGTCCCGCGCACCGGCAAAGTCCGCCGCGCCGGAAGCGCCGGCCGCAAACCTTCCGCCAGGGATTGCGGACGCCAACGCACGGCTGGTCGATAGATCCAGCGCGCCGAGTCCGCCGCCAAACCCGGTCGGAGCGGCGTCTTCGCCGGCGGCGGTCGTCTCCGAAATCGCCAAGGAGAATCAGGCCGCACCGTCCTTCGAGTTGCGCTGGACCGACCCGTCGGACCAGATCCGTTCAAGCGATCGCGAATCCAAGTCCGTGGACTTTTCCGAACTCCGTCAGCCGGATCCGGCGGTCCCCAACGATGTCGCACGTTCCACCAAAGCCAGCGCCGCCAAGGTTGGCACTGATCTGCCCGCGAGCCGGCGGCCGCTCGACGTTAGCCTGCTGATTTTTCTCGGCTCGCTCGGCGGTGCGCTGATCTTGTTTGGGTTGGCCGGCCGCTCGTTCTTTTATCGACGCTCCAGCCCCTCTGCGTGGTCCGACCTGCCGCCCCATGATGTGCTGCGCGTCGCCGAGTTCACCTCGAGCCCGAATTCGCCGAATGGCAGCGAGCCCGAGGCCGCGAGCGAATGGCAGAATGCCATGGATGCCCTGCTTCGACTGGTCGGCGGGCGGTCCACCGACCGCGATCCGCCGCGCGACACCACTGGCGACCCGCGCCTCGGGGGCCGCCGCGGTCGGCAATCCCGAAGCAGCGAATCCAGGTAAATCCGGTCGCGTCAGGCGCGATGGTGGAAGCGTGCCGGCGGCAGCACGATCAAGGACACAACGCGGCTTGCTGCCCCGAGGAGGGACGCGCGCTGCCTTTGGGATTGATTTCGGCAAGTTGAGCCAGTTCGGAGACGACGCGCCGAAACCCCGGCCGTTGCTCGTCGATGTCCTTTTGCCGCGTGGTGTAAGTCGGATGATGGGCGGCAAGGCCGCCCACATACTCGATCTTGCCCATCACCGCGCCTGCGCCACGGGCGAGTTTGAGGTGCCGGTTCGAAGAGGCCAATCCGATGATGTCGGAAAACGCCCGATATTCCCCCGCCCCATCGCGGATGAGGTCGCCCTTCTCCGCCCGTTCGAACGCCAGCAACAGCAGGCACTCGAGCAGCCGCCGGCACATCACCGCGCAGGCGTCGTAGAAACCCTGCTGATAGCTACCGTTGATCTGCGCCACCAGGCTTTCCAGGTGCGGCCGGGTATTCTCGAACAGTCCCTCGGGAATGATCTGCGCGTCCGCTGCGGCCGTGACAACCGTCCCCGCAATTTCGTTGTAGCGCGATGACAGGCGCGGCTTGCTGGCAACGCGCAGCCTGACGGTCCCCATCTCCTTGCCGCGCATCACCTCTCGGTTGGCAAGCAGCTGCCGTCCAAGGCGCGTGACGTTGACCCGCCGCCGCAGCGACAGATCCTGCATCATCTCCGCAAGGTAGGCGGGACGCAGTTCGGATCTCCCTTCCTTTTGATCGAAATACCAAAGCAATGCGATGGCGTAGCCGACCTCGGTCAGGCCCAGCTTCGCGATGCCCTCGGCAAAGGATGGCAGATTATCTTTCGTCACCTGCGAGAAGCCATTTCTCAAATTCTGAAGCACCCCAGCCTGCCGTTTTCACACGCGTCTCGCATTCCGCGGTGCCCGGACAACGCGGCGGCGCCGAACCAAAAACATCCGAAAAACAGGCCAGCGTCGACGCGGTCTGTTGAAGCAGGCCTACCCCGGTGGGATTGCTCCGATGAGAGCAACACCGCCGCGTGAATTAAATTCCAGCCGACTTGCCCACGCAAAAAGAAATGCAGGAAATGCTCTGCAGATTTGAGGCATTCTAGATTTGATCGATTCTAGAAAGGTGCGCGGCAAGAAGCGCGCCGCCGACACGGTCATTCGGCATATCGTGACACCTTGTCGCAGCCGACAAGCATCGTTCAAAAAAATGCAGAGCAGAACAGGAATAAGCAGACGCGGAGTGGGCATTCCACTCTGTTGCCTTTGGATGACCCGGAAGCCGGCGCGGACGCTGTGCAACGATCGGGAAATTTTCCACAGGCCCAACGGGAAACGATGCAAGCTGACCTGCGATGCCGACCTGCATCGGCTGCTCGAAATCGTCTGATCGCCGGACCGGCAGTTGGACTCGTCTCGTCGAGGCCAATGGGTTCGGGGACCGCCGACATGCGGCCCCCGAATTGTTGCGTGGGATCAGAGCGTCATCACCATCGGCTCGGCGATATAGTGGAAGCCCTCGCCGGTCTTGACGACGTGGCCATATCCCGGCCATGCGAAGTGATAGGACATCACCGGGGTCTTGTTGGCCGCGATCATGTCCAGCATCTTCACGCGCGTATTCGCCGCCTGCTTCGGATCGGTATCGTAGGAGAATTCCATCCGCGGCCGCTCCAACAGCAGGATCGCGTGATGGGTGAGATCGCCGAGGAAGGCGAATGACTTTCCTTCCGAGGTCACCATGAAGATGTGGTGACCCACGGTGTGTCCCGGCGCCGCCATGGCCTGAACGCCGGGCAGGAATTCCTGGCCGTCCTTGAAGAACACCAGCCGGTCGCGTACCGGCAACAGGTTCTTGCGGGCGTGAACCACGAAATCCTTCAGCGGGCCGCCCAGCTTGCCCTCGTCGGTCCAGAACTCGAAATCGCTTTGCGCGATGTAGAACTGCGCGTTGGGAAACAACGACTTGTCGTCGGCGCCGACGATGCCGCCGATATGATCGATATGGGCGTGCGACAGCACCACCGCGTCGATGTCCTCAGGTTTGATCCCGGCTTCGGCCATGCTCTTCTGCTGCCGGCCGGTGGTCGGGCCGAACGCCTTCGATGTGCCCATGCCGGTGTCGAACAGGATGAGCTTGTCGCCGGTGTTGACGATCGGCGAGTTCTGCTCGAGCACCACATTGTCAGGCGACAGGAAGTTGTCAGTGAGCATCTTCTTCACTTCCTCCTTCGGCACGCCGATAAACGTGCCGGAGGGATCGCCGAGCGGCAGCGGACCGTCGGAAACCACCGTGATCTCGGCGCCGCCGAGAATGAACCGGTGCCAATACGGCGTCTGCGTGCCAAGTTTGGGAGCGCGCGCCAGGGCGCTACCGCCGAGCATGGCGGTTGCTCCCAATCCGGCGCCGAGAGCAAGCAGGGACCGCCGCGAAACGTTTTGTGTCATGCGTTTTCCTCGATTGTTTTTTTGAAATTGTTCGTTGTCGCCCGGACCGATCCCTCCGCCGCCTGACAGAACGGGCAGCGATATGCTGCGCCCGCTTTCGAAAGCTGGCAAGGAAAATGACCTTTTGGAAATCGAGCAGCAGAGAAGCCTCGGCTGCATATCGCTGCGCGAAGCAGTTCAGCCTGAGATTTGATTCGAAATGCAGTCGTCTTGGGCAAGGCTCGGAGGATGGAACATTGGGTGTGATCCATCCCTCGGCGCGGCCGCTACCGGCTGCATTTCGAGTGAAGTACCGATTCAAATTTTCAAACAGCCTCACCGTCATTGCGAGGAGCGAAGCGACGAAGCAATCCATCGCGCAGCGTAAAGAAAGAATGGATTGCTTCGCTCCGCTCGCAATGACGTTGATATGATTTCGGATACGACTTCGTTCTCGCGGCGCGTAGCGCCGAGGCGTTGCTTTTATCCTCCGCCCAAAGAGGGCGTGGGGAATGCCGGGTGCCCGCTGCACCCGCAGCCTCGTGTGCGCTTCGTGTAGTAAAAAGCACACGAGTAAACGAGTACACCGGAATCGCCCGGCATTCCCGCACGCAATGGTTTTAACGGTTTCCTTCGCGCTCTCCTCGGTGACCGGGCTCTTTTGCCACCGTCGTTTGCGAACTTGTGTTGTGTCCGCACCCGGTTGGGCCGACACAACATCCGCGAACTTGACGCCAGCGTCGGGGCGTCAGGACCACACGACTTCGCCGTACGCTGCAACATCTCTCGTCCGCGTGCTGTTGATCGCTCATGGATTCAAAAGAACCCGCCCTGCGATTATCTCGCACGCAAAACGCTGCCGCGTCCACCGCATCCCGCGCCGCGTCCGTGACGATCGCGATACGCCCCTCTGTGGGCGGGATGGTCGGAAAGAAGCCACTGATTTGGGGTGGAGATCAACAGCCGAAGGCCGCGGCAGATTGGCACGACGGGCAAATCACATAACGCGCACAAGTCGTCATCGTCCGGCTTGACTGGACGATCCAGTATTCCAGAGCATCAGCAATGAATCGAGAAGCCGCGGCGTACTGGTTGCTGCGCTTTCGCGGAGTGCGGTGCCATTTGATTTTGCGCCTACACGCCGCGCGCAAGTCGCTGCCGCGCCCAACGGCCCCGGTTGTTGGAGGGTGTCGAAAACGCCCGCTGCGTTTTCGATCGGGCTCTTAAGCCCGCTTCTTCTCGATCACATCCCAGATCTTCGCCGCCACATCCGGCCCGCCGAGCCGGGCGATGGCGCGGATGCCGGTGGGCGAGGTGACGTTGATCTCGGTGAGATGGCCATCGATGACGTCGATGCCGACGAACAGCAGGCCGCGTTCGCGCAGCGCCGGGCCCAGCGTGTCGCAGATTTCGCGTTCGCGCGGGGTGAGGTCGGTGGCCTGCGCCGCGCCGCCGCGGACCATGTTGGAGCGCAGATCGTCCGGCGCCGGCACCCGGTTGACGGCGCCCGCGAATTCGCCATCGACCAGGATGATGCGCTTGTCGCCGTGCTTGACCTCGGGAAGGAAGCGCTGGATCACCCAGGGTTCGCGAAACGTGACCGTGAACATGTCGAACAGCGAACCGAAATTCATGTCCTGCGGCATGATGCGGAACACCGCGGCGCCGCCATGGCCGTGCAGCGGCTTCATCACCACCGCGCCGTGCTCGTCGCGGAACGCATTGATCTCGTCGAGATCGCGCGAAATCAATGTCGGCGGCATCAGATGCGGAAAATCCATCACGAAGACCTTTTCCGGCGCGTTGCGCACGCTGGCGGGATTGTTGACCACCAGCGTCTTCGGGTGAATCCGCTCCAGGAAATGCGTCGAGGTGATATAGGCGAGGTCGAACGGCGGGTCCTGCCGCAACAGGATCACGTCGAAGGTCGCGAGCGGCTCGCGGCGCGGCTCGCCGAGGGTAAAGTGATCGCCGGGCTCGTCGCGCACCGTGAGCAGCTGGACCGGCGCGACCAGTTCCTCGCCGCGTAGCGAGAGCTTGTCCGGGGTGTAGTAGGAAAGCCCATGGCCGCGCTTTTGCGCTTCCAGCAGCAGCGCGAAGGTCGAATCGCCGCGGATGTTGATGCGCGCGATCGGGTCCATCTGGACGGCGACGTTTAATTTCATGTGGGGGTCCGCATTTTTGGTTTGCCGGGAGGAGGATTTTCAGGGGCTGGCGTCGAATGCCGCTAACAGATGGCGCGGCAGACGCCGTGGCGCAATCAGCATGGCGTCAAATCGCAGTTCAAATTCGGCGTGTTCGGGATGGGCCATCAGCCAGGCCTGTGCCGCATCGATGATGCGCTGCTGCTGGCGCGGCGTCACCGCATAGGCGGCGTCATCGAGGCTGGCGCGGGCCTTGACCTCGATGAACGCTACGAGATTGCGCCGGCGCGCCACGATGTCGATCTCGCCATAGGCCGTGCGAAAGCGTTTTGCCAGGATGCGATAGCCCTTGGCCATCAGAAAGGCCGCGGCACGGCTTTCCGCCGAAAGGCCGGTTTGAAACGCCGCGACCCGCGCGGGCGAGGCGGGTTTTGCCGGCTTGTCGGGCGGAGAGGCACCGTCAATCTTCGCCATCGGCTTCTTTCGTCGAGGCCTTGGCGAGCTCGAGCGCGCGGGCATAGATCTCGCGGCGCGGCCGGCCGGAAAGTTCGACCGCGTGCGCGACCGCATCCTTGACGCTGCCGTGCCGGAGCTGATTTCGCAGCAGCTCATCCAGTTCCTCCCCCGCCATGACCTGCGCGCCCTTGGGCAACGGGCCGACCACCAGCACAAATTCGCCGCGCGTCTCCAAGGTGCCGGCCGATCGCGCCAGCTCAGCAAGCGGCGCGCGCCTGACATCTTCGTGCAATTTGGTCATCTCGCGGCAGACCGCGGCGTCGCGCGTGCCCATGATGTCGGCGAGATCGCGAAGGCTGTCCTGCACCCGATTGCCGGATTCGAACATGACAAGTGTTGCGTCGATGCGCGCCAGCTCGGCAAGCCGCGCGCGTCGCGCGGTTTCCTTCGATGGCAAGAATCCTTCGAAGAAGAACCGGTCGGTCGGCAGCGCCGCCACCGCCAGCGCCGCCAGCACCGAGGAGGGGCCCGGCAGCGCGATCACGGCATGGCCCGCGGCACAGACCTCGCGCACCAGCTTGAAGCCAGGATCCGAGATCAAGGGCGTGCCGGCATCGGAGACCAGCGCGATCGAAGCGCCCTGCGCCAGCCGTTCCAGAATCTTCGGCCGCGCCAGCGCGGCGTTATGCTCGTGATAGGGTTTGAGCAGCGCGGTGATCGCGTAACGTTCGGTCAGGCGGCGGGTGATCCGGGTGTCCTCGCAGGCGATGATGTCGACGCCGGCCAGCGTTTCCAGCGCGCGCAAGGTGATGTCGCCGAGATTGCCGATCGGGGTCGCCACCAGATGCAGGCCGGGAACCGCCTTCGGCGCGGTCAGGGATTGGCCGCCCACAGAAAATGTGCGGTTGGAGGTTCCGCTCACGCCTTCAGTTGTATTTATGGAAGCAGCTTTCGCACGCATAATGCCAATCTAGAGGTGACACTGCATTTACACCATCGCCGCGCGGCCCACGGTATCATATTCCGGCTTGCGGTGGGGAAACAGGCTTTGAACCGAGGCCGGGATTACGGGCGTAATCTATTTGTTTTGCTTAACTATTCGCCGACAATGTGCATGAATCCGCGTCTCGACCGTTCGGGGGATGACGTCCTGGCCGAATTTGGTCGGTCAAGAGATAGAGACACCATGGCGGGCCCGCTCGATCCGAAATCTCAGCCTTCCGGGACCAACCGGCGGACCGCGCTTGGCTTGATTCTCGGCGCGCCGCTGCTCGGGGCGTGCGCCGGCTCGCAGGGCTCGCTGTTCAACTCCCAGGCCGGCCCTTCTGGGCCGCCCGAGCAGCCGGTCGCGGTCGGGACCGGACAGGTCAAGGTGGGATTGCTGCTGCCGCTGTCGGCCGGCGGCAATGCCGGCGTCGCGGCGCAATCGATGAAGAACGCCGCCGAGATGGCGCTGGCGGAATTCCAGAATCCCAACATCCAGCTTTTGATCAAGGATGACGCCGGCAACGCGCAAGGCGCCCAGCAAGGCACGCAGCAGGCGCTCGACGAGGGCGCCGAGATCATTCTCGGTCCGCTGTTTGCGGCCTCGGTCCCGGCCACGGCGCAGCTGGCGCGGACGCGCGGCGTTTCGGTGATCGCGTTCTCGACCGATTCGAGTGTCGCCGGCCGCGGCGTTTATCTCCTGAGCTTCCTGCCCGAATCCGACGTCAACCGGATCGTCGAATATGCCGCCGGCACCGGAAAACGATCGTTCGCCGCATGTCTGCCTGACAACGCCTATGGCAATGTGGTGGAGGCGGCGTTCAAGCAGGCGGCGAGCCGCAAGGGCGGCCGCATCGTCGCGTTCGAAAAATACGGCAGCGATCGCGCCGCCGCGGCGCGGACCGTGGCGCCGTCGCTCAATCAGGCCGATGCGCTGTTCATCGCCGACGATGGCGATTCGGTGGTGACGGTGGCAGATGCGCTGACGGCGGCCGGGGCCAACTTGAAGAACATCCAGATGCTCGGCACCGGCCTGTGGGATAATCCGCGGGTGTTCGCGAGCCCCGCGTTGCAGGGCGGGCTTTACGCCGCGCCGGATCCCGCCGGCTTTCGCGGGTTCTCGGGCCGCTACCGCGCCAAGTTCAGCGCCGAACCGGTGCGAACCGCGACGCTGGCCTATGATGCGGTGGCGCTGGTCGCGGCGCTGGCGAGAACCCAGGGCGCGCAACGCTTTTCGCAGGAAACGCTGACCAATCCTTCCGGCTTTGCCGGCATCGACGGCCTGTTTCGCTTCCGCGCCGACGGCACCAATGAGCGCGGCCTCGCGGTGATGCGGGTGGCCACCGGCGGCAGCCAGGCGGTGGCCGGCTCGCCGAAGAGTTTTGGCGCGTGACTTCTCCGCTGATTTGCTGAGATTTTTTGGTCCGCCCGGCGAGTTGATGTGTAGCGGATCTCTGTGTGCCGAAAACAAGCCGAACTGGAGCGTCCGAAGGACCAGACCACTTCTCATTCGACTTTCGTTTCGAATTGCCAATGGCGCGGCATTTTACTTGTCACACGATGTCCGTTGAGCCCTGGGCACTGCGATTGAGCTTGGACGGCATGTCCTCTTGGTGCGGATCCGCTTTTTCAAAATGTCCACATTTTTGGCGGCAAGTGCGCTGCGCTGTCGGCTCGCGCCCCGTTCGCGCTTGAGCCTTAGACGTCTGCTGCGTGGCATGGATTGGTGCGCTGCCGTTTCATCGTATTTGATTTACGTCAATTCGGGTCGGGACGGGCCGCCCGTATACTGTTTCAAGGAGGCGGTCCAATGATGAAACCTGCGGGGCGGAGAAAGCGATCGGACAAATCAAAGGCTCGGAGTGATGTCAGCCTTAATCCAATTGAACGGTCCTTGGTAGAGCAATCATCGCAGGGGGCGATCGAAACCGAACTCGCCGCCTTCGAAACTATTCTAAAGGGTCCACCGATGCTGAACGCCAGCAGCGAGCCCGTGATGGCCATGCTGGATGGGGCCTCTCCCGACGACGCGCGACGGTTGAAGGAGCTGTTGACCGGCAAAAAGCCGAAACAATTGCGGCAGCACGTCGATCAGCTTTCGGATGACTGGCGGTCGGGCGGCTATCCCTACGCTGCGCGCATGCTCCGTAAGGACTACGAGGAGCAGAAGTTCGTTCTGCAAACTGAGCTTCTAAAGATGCAAAATTGGATGAAGGAGGCGCGCCAGAGAGTGGTGCTGCTATTCGAAGGCCGCGATGCAGCGGGAAAAGGCGGCACGATCAAGCGCTTTATGGAGCATCTTAATCCGCGGGGCGCCCGTGTTGTTGCGCTCGAGAAACCGAGTGAGGTTGAGCGGGGTCAGTGGTATTTTCAGCGTTACGTTCAGCACTTGCCGACGGCCGGCGAAATCGTCTTGTTCGATCGCAGCTGGTACAATCGTGCTGGCGTCGAGCGCGTGATGGGATTTTGCGCCCAAAGCGAATACGAAGAGTTTCTGCGACAAGTTCCGGAATTTGAGCGTAACCTCGCTCGAAGCGGCATTCACCTCATCAAGTTCTGGTTCTCAGTCAGCCGTGACGAGCAGAGGCGACAATTCAAGGAGCGCGAGGGGCACCCGCTCAAGCAATGGAAGCTTTCACCCATTGATCTCGCCTCTCTTGATAAGTGGGAGGACTACACCAAGGCCAAGGAGTCGATGTTCTTTCATACAGATACCGCCGATTGCCCCTGGATCGTCATTAAGTCTGATGACAAGAAACGGGCCAGGCTGAACGCCATGCGCTATGTGCTGCATTCCATGCCTTATGAAGGCAAAGACACGAAGCGGATAGGTCTCGCGGATAATCTGCTTATAGGCCGGGCAAATATCATTCACGAGCGCGAGGAGCACACGAGTTGATTCGGCTGCCCTGCCCGTCAAACCAGGATCAGAGCTGAGCAAACACGCCGGCGATCTGCCGCATCGCGACTTTGAAGGGGTCCTCCGAGGCCGTGGTTCAACGAGGGCCGCGGCCCATGGGCCCCGGCGTTTCGCCGGGGCGACGATGGAGAACTCTACGCCGCGAGATCCGCCACGACCGCATCGAGCACCGGAAATCCGTCCTTCGTCACGCGCAACCGTCCACTGGCGTCGATGGTGATGGCGCCTTCCTCGCGCAGCACCGCGATGCGGTGGGGATCGAGCGCGCGGCCCGATAGCGCCGCGTAGCGCTTTGGATCGATGCCCTCGGCGAGCCGCAGGCCCATCAGCAGGAATTCATCGGCGCGCTCTTCGCTGTTGAGCCGTTCGTCGGTGATAACACCGTGGCCATTGGCCTCGACCCGCATCAGCCACGCTTCGGGGCGCTTTTCGGTGGCGATCGCGTGTCTCGTGCCGTCGAGATCGAGGCGGCCATGCGCGCCGGGCCCGATGCCGGCGTATTCCTGGCCGCGCCAGTAAACCAGATTATGCCGGCACTCCGCGCCGGCCCGCGCGTGATTGGAAATCTCGTAGGCCGGCAATCCCTGTTGGGCGCAGACCTCCTGGGTGACGTCATAGAGCGTCCGCGCCGTGGTCTCATCCGGCGTCTGCAGTTTGCCCGCGGCGTGCAGCCCGAAGAACGGCGTGCCTTCCTCGATCGTCAATTGGTAGAGCGACAGATGTTCGGCCGCTTCCGATATCGCGAGCTTCAATTCATTCGCCCACATCTGCGGCGTCTGGTCGGGCCGCGCGTAGATCAGGTCGAAGGAATAGCGGTCGAACGCGGTGCGCGCGATTGCGACCGCATCCAGCGCCTCGCGCGCGGTGTGCAGGCGTCCCAACGCCTTCAGCGAAGCGTCGTCGAGCGCCTGCACGCCCAGCGACACCCGGTTGACGCCGGCTGTGCGATAGCCGCGAAACCGCGTCGCCTCGACGCTGGTGGGATTGGCTTCCAGCGTGACTTCCGCATCGGATGCGACCCGCCAGTATTTTCCGATCGCATCCAGGATTGCGCCGACGGTTTTCGGCTGCATCAGGGATGGCGTGCCGCCGCCGAGAAAGATCGACGAGACAGTTCGGCCCGGCGTGCGCGCGGCGGTGGTCTCGATTTCGCGCGCGAAGGCGTGGGCGAATCGTTCTTCGTCTACGGGTGCGTGCCGGACATGGCTGTTGAAATCGCAATACGGGCATTTCGACAGGCAGAACGGCCAGTGCACGTAGACGCCAAAGGCGTCTCTTCTTCCCTCTCCCGCTTGCGGGGGAGGGCCAGGGTGGGGGCGTTCAGCGCGCGTCAAGACAGATCTCCGCCAGCTTGACGAATGCGCGGGCGCGGTGCGACAGCCCGAGACCCAGCGGCGGCAGGCCATGTTTCTCGAGGCTGGTCATCTCGCCGAAGGTGCGCGTGTGTCCGTCCGGCATGAACATCGGGTCGTAGCCGAAGCCGGCGGTGCCGCGCGGCGGCCATACCAGCGTGCCGTCGGCGCGCGCCTCGACTTCTTCGAGGTGATCGTCCGGCCAAGCCACGCATAAAGCCGAGACGAAATGCGCGCTGCGTTGCGAGGGTGCCGTCGCGCTGCGCTCCTGCAGCAGCCGCTCGATCCGGGTCATCGCGATCGTAAAATCCTTGGTCGGGCCGGCCCAGCGCGCGGAGAAAATCCCCGGCGCGCCGTCGAGCGCATCGACCGCCAGTCCGGAATCATCGGCGAATGCCGGCAGCTGCGCGGCCTTCGCGGCGGCGACCGCCTTGATCCTGGCATTGGCCCAGAACGTGTCGCCGGTCTCCTCGGGCTCGCCGAGGCCGAGTTCGCCAGCGGAGATCGCCTCGACACCATGCGGCGCCAGCAGCTCGCGCATCTCGGCGAGCTTGCCGGGATTATGGGTCGCGATCACGAGCCTGCCTGTGATTTGGCGATGCATGCCGTCAGTCCCTGCCAGCCCGGGCGCGATCCCTAATCACGCCACAGCCATTTTCTGCAGGTCCACCAGCCGCGCCACGCCTTTGCGCGCCAGCGCCATCAACGCCAAAAACTCGTCCTGCGAGAACGGCGTCTTTTCCGCGGTGCCTTGCACCTCGATGATGCGGCCATCGCCGGTCATCACGAAATTGGCGTCGGTATCGGCCTCTAAGTCCTCGGCGTAGTCGAGGTCGAGCACCGGCGTGCCGCCATAGATGCCGCAGGAAATCGCCGCCACATTGTCGCGCAGCACGTTGCCCTTCACCATATTGCGGGTCTTCATCCAGCCGATGCAGTCGGCCAGCGCCACCCATGCGCCGGTGATCGAGGCGGTGCGGGTGCCGCCATCGGCCTGCAGCACGTCGCAGTCGACGGTAATCTGACGCTCGCCGAGCGCTTCGAGGTCGAGCGTGGCGCGCAACGAGCGGCCGATCAGGCGCTGGATCTCGACGGTGCGGCCGTTCTGCTTGCCGGCTGAAGCCTCGCGGCGGGTGCGCTCCAGCGTGGCCCGCGGCAGCATGCCGTATTCGGCGGTGACCCAGCCCCTGCCCTGGCCCTTGAGCCATGGCGGCAGCCGCTCCTCCAGCGTCGCCGTCACCAGCACATGGGTATCGCCGAATTTAACCATGCAGGAACCCTCGGCGTATTTGACCACGCCGCGTTCCAGCGACACGGCGCGCAGTTCATCCGGCGCACGGCGGCTTGGCCGCATGAGAAATCCTCCGAAAATTCAATAAAGACTGGCTCGCGGTGCTTGTAGGAGGGGGAAGCGGCAGCGGCAAGTCCCTTGGTAAGTCCCTTGGCAGGTCTCTTGGCAATTCCCTTGGGGAGCGCTTTGCGGTTCCCTTTGGCTAACCGTTGGACCAATGCCTGCTTGTCACCGGCCCCCGAGACAGCCAGATTAGGGTCCGTAGTCAGGAGTATCCGGTGGCCCACCACGATCCGATTGGCTTGATCGCGCCGCATGCCGGGCTGGCCCAGCTCAACGAGCGCTCGCGCGATATTTTTCGTCAAATCGTCGAGAGTTATCTGGCGACCGGCGAGCCCGTCGGTTCGCGCAACATTTCGCGCCTGATCGCGGTGCCGCTGTCGCCGGCCTCGGTCCGCAACGTGATGTCGGATCTCGAGCAGCTCGGCCTGATCTACGCCCCGCATACCTCGGCCGGCCGGCTGCCGACCGAACTGGGTTTGCGTTTCTTCGTCGATGCCCTGATGCAGGTCGGCGACCTCACCGAAGCGGAGCGGCAGTCGATCCAGAGCCAGCTCACGACGGTCGGCAAGTCGCAATCGGTCGAGGCCGCGCTCGGCGAAGCGTTGACGCGGCTGTCGGGCCTGACCCGCGCCGCGGCGGTGGTGCTGACCGCGAAATCCAATTCACGGCTCAAGCATATCGAATTCGTGCGGCTGGAGCCGGAGCGGGCGCTGGCGGTGCTGGTCGGCGAGGACGGCCAGGTCGAGAACCGCGTGCTGGCGCTGCCGCCAGGCGTTCCCTCGTCGGCGCTGACCGAGGCCACCAATTTTCTCAACGCCCGGATTCGCGGGCGAACGCTGGCCGAGGCGCGGCTCGAACTCGAAACCGCCTTGACGCAAAATCGGGCCGAGCTCGACCAGCTGACGCAGAAGGTCATTGCCGCCGGCATCGCGAGCTGGTCGGGCGGCGAGAACGACGACCGCCAGCTGATCGTGCGCGGCCACGCCAATCTGTTGGAAGATTTGCACGCACTGGAAGATCTGGAACGGGTGCGGCTGCTGTTTGACGATCTCGAGACCAAGCGTGGCGTGATCGATCTGCTCGGACGCGCCGAACGCGCCGAGGGTGTGCGGATTTTCATCGGTTCGGAAAACAAGCTGTTTTCGCTGTCCGGCTCCTCCACCATCATCGCGCCCTATAGCGACGGCGCGGGCCATATTGTCGGCGTTCTCGGCGTGATCGGACCGACGCGGCTCAACTATGCCCGGGTCATTCCGACGGTGGACTATGCCGCGCGCATCGTCAGCCGGTTGCTGGGTGGATGATCCCATCCGTCGCGGGTCCGGATATGCGCTTGATTTTCTGCGCCTAAAGCACGATATCCCGGCCCAGCATCCCCCATCCATCCCCGTCGATTTTCAAGAAGGCAGTCTATGACCGATCCCAACCGGCCGAAGGATGATCCGGCCAGTCCGGCGCAGGCCCCCGAGCCCGTGGTTTCCAAGCCCTACATCATGCCCGACGATCCCCTCGAAGGAACCGCGGAAGCGCTGGCAAAGGAAGTCGCGGAAACGCGCGACAAGATGCTGCGCACGCTGGCGGAAATGGAAAACCTGCGCAAGCGCACGTCGCGCGAAGTCGCCGACGCTCGCTTGTACGGCATCACTGGCTTCGCGCGCGACGTGCTCGATATCGCCGACAATCTGCAGCGTGCGCTCGACGCGGTCCCGGCTGAGACCAGGGCGGCCGCCGATCCCGGCCTCAAGGCACTGATCGAGGGCGTCGAGCTGACCGAGCGCTCGCTGCACAACACGCTGGAGAAAAACGGCGTCAAGAAATTCGATCCGGCGGGCGAGAAATTCGATCCGAATTTTCAGCAGGCGATGTACGAGGTCCCCGATCCCTCGGTTCCCGCGGCAACGGTGGTGCAGGTCGTGCAGGCCGGTTACATGATCGGCGACCGGGTGCTGCGGCCGGCTCTCGTCGCCGTCTCCAAGGGGGGCGCGAAGTCAGCGCCAGCCAACGGCAACGAGCCGAACAGCGCGGCCTGAGACCGGTCAATCAGGTTTGGCGACTGGCCTTTGCGTTATCCGCGCGGCTGAATGCCGTCGCGCACGGCGCGGAAGCGTGGAAATGCTTTGGTCCATTCGTCGCGCGGGGCGCTTCCGATGATGCGCAACGCATTCGGACCGCCGAATCGCAACCATTGCACCACGGTAACAGCGGTATTGTCCTTGCCGCTGGTGGCGTCGATCCGCGTTTCATATCCGGCCATGCCGTCGATGCGCATCGGCTCCGACATCGTGATCCGCGCGTCGCGCACGCCGGGGATCGTGGTCGCGGCCTGTTGGGCAAAGCGGCCGCGATCTTCCGGCGTCGCCGGCGCGCCGCCGACGATGCCGATCACCATGAAGGGCGCGGCCTCGAAGCCGGTTTTCTCGTCGCCGTCGGCGAGAATGATCGCAGCGCCCAGCGCCAGCGTACGGACATTCTTGAATTCGCCGAGTTCACCGACCTTGAACGGCATCAGCCCGAGCTGCTCGTCGACCGGGACTTCCTTGCGGATCGCCGCTGAGGTGAACATCTGCCGGATGGCTTCGTCGGTATAGATTTTCGAGGCGTTTTCGGGAACCTGCACGGCGACATAGCCGGAAAATGTGCCGCCCGACAGGATCATCGAATAGCGCCGCACGCTGGTCGCGCCATCCTTGGCGTTTTCGGCGGTGTAGTAGGCGATGCCAGCGGATGTCTCGATGCTTTCAGGCTTGACGCCGCCGGCGCCGGCCGGATTGGCTTTGAATGCGCTCGCGACCTCGCCATACGCCTCGGCCGGCAGCTCCGCCATCAGCACCTTGACGCTCTGGTCCTCGGTCTCGAATCCGACGAATGATTTTGCGCGGGAAAGGCCGACCAGAGGTGTCACACCGACACGAATCCCTGGCGGAAAAACCGGGTCGCCGGCAAAGGCGGAAGAACAACAGGCGGTGGCGAGCAGGGCGACCGCGAACACAAGTCGAAGGGCATTCATGAAAAAATCTACTGGGTTTGCATTGGGGCCGTTCAATGGTCGGCAGGTCACGGCCGTTTGACCAGCGGCAACGGTTCAGTCTGCTGCGCTTTTAGCGGTTTTGACCTTGCAGCAACAGACCCGGTGAGGATTCAGTTACAGCCAGCGGCGCCATTACCGGCGGAAATCGCTGCTTTTTCACGAGATATTACCGGTCCTTAAAGAATTTTCGGGCATTCCCGGGAGCCATGACCGAACAGTCCATTGTGACCGCGGCGCCGCCAAATCCCGCTTTCGGGGGATGGCTCGCGCGATTGTTGCCGCCGACGCTTGCGCGCGACGATCGGCCGCTGTTCCGCGACCTCGCGCTGCTCGGCGGCGTGCTGTTTGCCGCCACCGCCGTCGTCTATGTGCTGAGCATCGATTGGACCGGCGCCATCCCGCGTGACGGAACCAGGCTCGCGGTCGGTCGCGACTTTCTGAATTTCTGGATGTATGGCCGCGCCGCCGTGACCACAGCGCCCGGGCAGTTCTACGATCTGGCGGCCTATCATGAGGCGATCCGCGCCCTGCTCGGCATGGAACTCAATGGCCAGAACTGGTCGTATCCACCCAGCATCATGTTGCTGGCGGCACCGTTCGGGCAATTGAGTTACCTCGCCGCGCTGGCAAGCTGGACGCTGATCGGGGTGGCGGTCTTTGTCGCGGTGGCGCGCCGGCACGTGTCCGATTGGCGGATCCTCGTTCCCATGGTGCTTTCGCCTGCGGCGCTGTTCTGCCTGGTCTCCGGACAGAGCTCGTTTCTCACCGCCGCGGCCCTGATCGCCATCTTCGCATGGCTCGATCGCAGACCGATCGCGGCCGGCCTCCTGATCGGACTTCTCACCATCAAGCCGCAGCTCGGCATTTTATTGCCGTTCATGCTGATGGCCTCGGGACGCTGGCGCGTTTTCTTCGTGGCGGCGGTGACGGCAGTGGCGCTCGTCGGCGCCACGACCGCGATCTTCGGCGTCCAGACATGGATCGATTTCATCGCCAAGGGGCTGCCGGTCCAGGGTCTGGTACTTGCCGATCCCGATCGCATTGCCACGCCGTTCTTTCCGACCGTCTTCATGAATTTGCGCGGGCTGGATCTGGGTTACGCCGCCGCCATGTCGGTTCAGGCGATATGCTCCGCTTTCGCGCTGGGCGCGGTGATCTGGGCGTTCAGATGCCGAAGGGACGCTGATCCGGCCACGATGCGGGCGCTGTTTCTGGCCTGCTCCGCCACCGCTTCGCCCTACCTTTTGGCCTACGATTTTCTACCCCTGACCTTCGCCGCGGTGGCGCTTCTCGCCGGCGGCGGCCTCGATACTCCCGGCCGGCGTCTGGTGCAACTGGTGTACTGGACCCCCGCCCTCCAGCTGGCGCTGGGGACCTATCACCTGCCCGGCCCCGCGCTGATCGCGCCGGCCTTCGTGGCCTATGTGCTGATGAGGCTCCGCGTCGCGCCCGGGCTGGCCTCCCGGCCGGCCCTGGCCTGACCGACACTATCTTTCAAAGGTTATGGTTTTCGAGGGCTTAGGT
>CAVVEA010000026.1:0-19255 GCA_963747165.1 uncultured Alphaproteobacteria bacterium
TCGCGCATGAACGTCGGACAGATTCTCGAAACGCATCTGGGCTGGGCCTGCGCCGGCCTCGGCAAGCGTATCGGGCAGACGGTCGACGCCTATCTGGCGAGCGCCAGGCAGGACACCAAGCCGCTGAAGGAGACCTTGAAGAAGATCTACGGCGACGACGAAACCATCAAATCGCTGAACGACAGCGAGCTGATGGAGCTTGGCCGCAATCTGAGCCACGGCGTGCCGATCGCGACGCCGGTGTTCGACGGCGCCAAGGAAGCCGACATCGAGGAGATGCTGAAGCTTGCCGGCCTCGACGCGTCAGGGCAATCGACCGTCTATGACGGCCGGACCGGTGATGCGTTCGACCGCAAGGTGACGGTTGGGTACATCTACATGCTCAAGCTGCACCATCTCGTCGACGACAAGATCCACGCGCGTTCGATCGGTCCGTACTCGCTTGTCACCCAGCAGCCGCTGGGCGGCAAGGCGCAGTTCGGCGGCCAGCGTTTCGGCGAAATGGAGGTGTGGGCGCTCGAGGCTTACGGCGCGGCGTACACGCTCCAGGAAATGCTGACCGTGAAGTCGGACGACGTCGCCGGCCGTACCAAGGTGTACGAGGCGATCGTGCGCGGCGACGACACGTTCGAGGCGGGTATCCCGAAATCGTTCAACGTGCTGGTCAAGGAAATGCGTTCGCTCGGCCTCAACGTCGATCTGCACAACTCCAAGATCGGCGCGACGCCGACTTCCGAGGCGGCCGAGTAACCTGAAGCTTCAATGCCCGGCCTCGTGCCGGGCATCCGCGCCTTGTTCGGACGTTGGGCAAGGCGCGAGCTATTAGAAGAATTTCGAATTTGCTGCCGGTGACGATCGGCACGCGAGGAGAAGACCATGAACCAAGAAATTATGAATCTTTTCAATCCGACGACGCCGGCTCAGGTCTTCGACCAGATCCGGATCTCCATCGCGTCTCCGGAGAAGATTCTGTCGTGGTCCTACGGCGAAATCAAGAAGCCGGAGACCATCAACTACCGCACCTTCAAGCCGGAGCGCGACGGCCTGTTCTGCGCCCGCATCTTCGGGCCGATCAAGGACTACGAGTGCCTGTGCGGCAAGTACAAGCGGATGAAGTACAAGGGCATCATCTGCGAAAAATGCTCGGTCGAAGTGACGCTGTCGCGGGTCCGGCGCGAGCGCATGGGCCACATCGAGCTGGCCGCTCCCGTCGCCCACATCTGGTTCCTGAAGTCGCTGCCCTCGCGCATCGGCCTTCTGCTCGACATGACGCTGAAGGATCTCGAGCGGATTCTGTATTTCGAATATTACGTCGTCCTCGAGCCCGGCCTCACCGCGCTCAAGGATCGTCAGCTTCTGTCGGAAGACGAGTACCTGAAGGCGCAGGACGAATACGGCCAGGACAGCTTCACCGCCATGATCGGCGCCGAGGCGATCCGCGAATTGCTTAAAGGACTTGAGCTCGAAAAGCTCGAGGCGTCGCTGCGCGCCGAGATGCAGGAAACCGAATCCGACATCAAGCACAAGAAGCTCGCCAAGCGGCTGAAGATCGTCGAGGCGTTCCGCTATTCCGGCAACAAGCCGGAATGGATGATCCTGACCGTGGTGCCGGTGATTCCGCCGGACCTGCGTCCGCTGGTGCCGCTCGATGGCGGCCGCTTCGCGACCTCGGATCTCAACGACCTCTACCGCCGCGTTATCAACCGCAACAACCGCTTGAAGCGGCTGATGGAACTGCGCGCGCCCGACATCATCATCCGCAACGAAAAGCGCATGCTGCAGGAGGCCGTCGACGCCTTGTTCGACAACGGCCGCCGCGGCCGCGTCATCACCGGCGCCAACAAGCGTCCGCTGAAGTCGCTGGCCGACATGCTCAAGGGCAAGCAGGGCCGCTTCCGGCAGAACCTGCTCGGCAAGCGCGTCGATTATTCCGGCCGTTCGGTGATCGTGGTCGGTCCCGAACTGCGGCTGCATCAGTGCGGCCTGCCGAAGAAGATGGCGCTCGAACTGTTCAAGCCGTTCATCTATTCGCGGCTCGACGCCAAGGGCCTGTCCACCACGGTGAAGCAGGCCAAGAAGCTGGTCGAAAAAGAGCGGCCCGAAGTCTGGGATATTCTCGACGAGGTGATCCGCGAGCATCCCGTGCTGTTGAACCGCGCGCCGACGCTGCATCGCCTGGGCATCCAGGCGTTCGAGCCGGTGCTGATCGAGGGCAAGGCGATCCAACTGCATCCCCTGGTTTGCGCGGCGTTCAACGCCGACTTCGACGGCGACCAGATGGCCGTGCACGTTCCGCTGTCGCTGGAAGCTCAGCTGGAAGCGCGCGTGCTGATGATGTCGACCAACAACATCCTGCATCCGGCCAACGGTCAGCCGATCATCGTGCCGTCACAGGATATCGTGCTCGGCCTGTATTATCTGTCGGTGTTGCGTGAAGGCCTGCCGGGCGAGGGCAAGCTCTACGGCGAAATGGCCGAGATCGAGCATGCCCTGCACTCCAAGGTCATCCACCTCCACACCAAGATCAAGTATCGCTGGCAGGGCATCGACGAAAACGGCAAGCCGGTCACCCGCTGGTACGAAACCACGGCAGGCCGCGCCATGCTCGGCCAGGTGCTGCCGAAATCGCCGAAGATGCAGTTCGACGTCATCAACAAGCTGATGACCAAGAAGGAAATCTCCGGCGTCATCGACCAGGTCTATCGTCACTGCGGCCAGAAGGAGACCGTGATCTTCTGCGACCGCATCATGGCGCTCGGCTTCTACAATGCGTTCAAGGCCGGTATTTCGTTCGGCAAGGACGACATGGTGGTGCCGGCATCGAAGTGGAAGATCGTCGAGGAAACCCGCACGCTGGCGAAGGAATTCGAGCAGCAGTACAATGACGGTCTGATCACCCACGGCGAGAAGTACAACAAGGTCGTGGACGCCTGGTCGAAGTGCACCAAGAAGATCTCCGAAGACATGATGACGGAGATTTCCGCCGTCAAGAAGAATCCGAAAGGCGGCGAGGCCCAGATCAACTCGATCTTCATGATGTCGAACTCAGGCGCCCGCGGTTCGCAGGACCAGATGCGCCAGCTCGCCGGCATGCGCGGCCTGATGGCCAAGCCGTCGGGCGAGATCATCGAGACGCCGATCATTTCCAACTTCAAGGAAGGTCTGTCGGTGCTCGAATACTTCAACTCGACCCACGGCGCCCGCAAGGGTCTCGCGGATACCGCGTTGAAGACGGCGAACTCGGGCTACCTGACGCGGCGTCTGGTCGACGTGGCGCAGGACTGCATCATCACGGCCGACGATTGCGGCACCAAGCTCGGCATCAAGATGCGCGCCATCATCGATGCCGGCACGGTCGTCGCTTCGCTGGCGTCGCGCATCCTCGGCCGTACCGCCGGGGAAGACCTGCGCGATCCCGCGACCAACAAGGTCGTGGTCAAGCGCGGCACGCTGATGGAAGAAAGCCATGTCGACGCGCTGCAGCAGGCCGGCATCCAGGAAGTGAAGATCCGCTCGGCACTGACCTGCGAGCTCGTCAACGGCATCTGCGGCAAGTGCTACGGCCGCGATCTCGCTCGCGGCACGCCGGTCAACCACGGCGAAGCGGTCGGCGTCATCGCCGCCCAGTCGATCGGCGAACCCGGCACCCAGCTGACGATGCGCACGTTCCACATCGGCGGCGCGGCGCAGATCAACGAGCAGTCGTTCATCGAGTCGAATTTCGACGGCAAGGTGACGATCAAGAACAAGGCGATCGCCAAGAACGGCGAAGGTCACCTGATTGCCATGGTGCGTAACATGGTGGTCGCGGTCACCGATGCCGACGGCACCGAGCGGGCGACCCACCGCATTCAGTACGGCGCGCGGATGCGTGTCGACGAAGGCGATATGGTCAAGCGCGGCCAGCGCATCGCCGAATGGGATCCCTACACCCGTCCGGTTCTGACCGAGGTCGAGGGCACCATCGCCTTCGAGGATCTGGTCGAGGGGCAGTCGATCTCGGAGACGCTCGACGAGTCCACCGGTATCGCCAAGCGCGTCGTCATCGACTGGCGCACGACGCGGGGCGGCGCAGATCTGCGTCCGGCCATCGTCATCAAGGGCAAGGACGGCAAGATCCTCAAGCTCGCGCGTGGCGGTGAGGCCCGCTACATGCTTTCGGTCGACGCGATCCTCTCGGTCGATGTCGGCGCCAAGGTCAAGACCGGCGACATCCTGGCGCGTATTTCCACCGAAAGCGCCAAGACCCGCGACATCACCGGCGGTCTGCCGCGGGTGGCGGAGCTGTTCGAGGCTCGCAAGCCAAAGGACGCGGCGATCATCGCGGAAATCGCCGGCACCATCCGGTTCGGCCGTGACTACAAGAACAAGCGCCGGATCTCGATCGAGCCGATGGACAAGAACGAGGAGACCCGCGAGTACCTGATCCCGAAGGGCAAGCACATCCATCTGCAGGACGGCGACATCGTCGAAAAGGGCGATTTCATCGTCGAGGGCAATCCGGCGCCGCACGACATTCTGGCGATCAAGGGCATCGAGGAACTCGCGGCCTATCTGGTCAACGAAATCCAGGAGGTCTACCGGTTGCAGGGCGTGCTGATCAACGACAAGCACATCGAAGTGATTGTCCGTCAGATGCTGCAGAAGGTGGAGATCACCGACCAGGGCGAGACCGACATGATCTCGGGCGAGCAGGTCGACAAGATCGAGTTCGACCAGCTCAACGCCAAGGCCAAGGAAGAGGGCAAGAAGATCGCCACGGGAACGCCGGTGCTGCTCGGCATCACCAAGGCGAGCCTGCAGACCCGCTCGTTCTTCTCGGCGGCCTCGTTCCAGGAGACCACCCGCGTGCTCACCGAAGCCGCCGTCAACGGCAAGGTGGATCCGCTGGAAGGCCTCAAGGAGAACGTCATTGTCGGCCGGCTGATCCCGGCGGGCACCGGCGCCTCGATGGCGAAGATTCGCGAAGTCGCGGTCAAGCGCGACAAGCTGATCCTCGACGAGCGCGAGAAGCAGGCGACGATCGTGCCGGCGGCTCCGGAAGTCGAGCCTCTGGCGCTGCCGCCGGCGGAATAAACCGCACTCAGTCGTCACGCTACACACGAAGAAAGAGCCGGCGTCAGCCGGCTCTTTTTTGTGCGCCGGTTGCTGCATTTGTGCGCAGTTCGGTCGTTGCCCGATGGCAGGGAATGAAGCCGGCCGCTTTGTTTTGCGTCCGCGCTGCTGCGCCTGTCCGCCAGATGCCTTGCTTGAGCACACGCCGTCGTCAGCAATTCGTTTTCGACCTGTAAGAGCAGGGCGACGGCATGCGTGCAATGCTGCGAGATTCTCGTATTTAGATTCCTGTGGTCGATTCCGTGTCGCAAAACTTTCGCTCTTTACATTGTAAAGATAGCGATCATGCTAAGATTCCGAACCAAAGGGGCAAGTGCGTCAGCGATCCAACTGCGAAAGACTTGTGACGCCGCACTAACGAAATCGTGTGATGGCAGCAATCGCAGGGTATCGCATGATGGCGAAAGAGCCGGCGCATCTAACGCCGACGTTATGCTATCGCGCCGGTGCGCACCGTTGACGCAAACCGCGTAGGCATTCTCTCCATCAACGACCGATTGCAGAAAAAGAAACAAGAACGATGTGGATCAACAAGAATGTCGGTCGGCACGCCTCGTGCAAGGGCTCAACGAAAAGCGGCCGGAGGTTCGGGCAGCCGCTCGTCTGCCGCGAATGGCGATAGGCAGCAATGCGCAAGCCGCGCTTCCCAAATCAACCGAGCTCGTTGATAAAGTCACCTGACAGGATCATATTTTGAATATCCACTGTATGGGGTTCAAGGCCGACCTTCAGGAACGGGTCTTTTGGCCCGAAAGGGAAGATCTGTCGACCGAGTTCATGAGGCTGCTTGCCGCCGCTCAGGAAGGAGGCTCCAGCCTTGCCGAATGCCTGGTCGCGACCAGCCGCATCGATTTTTCGGACGACCATTCCTGGTACAGGGAATGGAAAAAGATCGCCGACACCAATAACGAACGGGGCCATGCCGCTCTCGGCAAAGGCAACAGGCTGACGGCAAGGAGCAACTGGCTGCGCGCCGTGAACTACTATCATGCGGCGGCATTCCCTTACGATCAAACCGACAGCAATTACCAGGTCGCAGTCGCGTGCATGCGCGAATGTGCCGGCAACTATCTTCGGCACAGGAACCCCGCCGGCGAAGTCGTGGTGATTCCCTGGCTTAGCGATTATCCGCTGGAGGGCTACTTTCTGCCCGCCCCGTCGGTATCAAACCGTGCACCGGCCATCATTTGCATCGGCGAGCCCGGACAGCGAAAGGAGGAATACCTCAGCAAGGTGGCGCGTTATGCCAGCGATCGCGGAATGTCCATGCTGGCGGTGGACCTTTTGGGCCCAGGCGCGAGCGCCCGATTTGACGAGGTCGTCGGCCGTTCCGATCTGGAGGCGGTCGTCGGACACATCATGGATTATCTCCTCGAAAGAGGCGATGTCGACGAGCGCCGGGTAGCAATCCTCGCGGATGGATGGGGTTCTTCCTTTGTGGCGCGGGGTATCGCGTTTGACGACCGCTTTGCCGCCGCGGTTTGCGACGGCGGTATCTGGGACATGCAACGAAAGCCTGCTGTTCGGAGTGCCGGTCGGCGCGGGAAATTCAGATATCCATGACCACCTTCAGGCAGGCCTTCTCAAGGCGGTTCCGGAGGCCGGTGAGTTTATCGGTGAGTTCGCCCAGCTGGCGGTCGTCGAATTCCGCGAAGATAAATTCGTTCAAGGTTTCCTGTTGCGAGGCCAGATTTGCCAGAAGCTTGGTTGTCTTGTTGGTCAGGGACATCTGGACAATTCTGGCGTCCTCGGTCGAGTTTTTCCGGCGTACGAAACCCTTCTTTTCAAGAAGTTTCGATTAAGTCGTCACGAACGACGAATCGACATGCAGCTTCTTTGAAACCACGTTGACCGGCACGCCATCGTCCTGGTCCATTTCAGCCAGGGCCATCAGGATCATCCACTGCGGACCGCTGATACCGAGGGCTTTGCCCCAGAAGTAGCGAAGCTCTTCAAGGTGCACGCTAATGGAGGCGATCACCCAGGTGAATCGCCTGATAATGTCCTGATCTTTGCTGGTGGTGCCGCCCGAGCTTGCGCGTTGCGCCGGACCCGGTGGGCCCACGCTCCTCTTGTTGTTTGCTCCCATAGCCCATCTTGATCTGTTTCTTTTGCGAAACAAGCAAAAAAGATTGCTGACAAACTCACTAGGCCACCGGGCGGAGCTGGCCCGGCTGGCCCGGCTGGCCCGGGCCGCCCCCGACGGGGGGTGTTCCGTTGCAGAAAAGATACATCGTCCGGTCAATTGATATCTGAGTTGATAAACTATTTTGCTTATAAAAGTGATGCATGCATATTCATGAATGACGGCTTGGGGGGTCCTGGATCGTCCCGTTAGGTGGTTCGCTCAAGTCGCGCGCGTCATGCGGGTGATCCGAAGGCGCAGAACGACCGAGCGGTTTTCAACGGTACTTAAGGGAACCAGTCCTCGGGTGTAAGTCCGCGGACCGGAACCGTCCCTACAGAGCAAATTGGAGGTTTAACATGAAGACGATTAAGAGCCTTGTCCTTGGCTCAGCGGCGGGTCTGCTCGCCATGAGTGGGGCACAGGCGGCTGATCTTCCCGTCAAGGCCAAAGCGGTCGAGTACGTGAGGATCTGTTCCCTGTATGGAGCCGGTTTCTTCTACATCCCGGGCACCGACACCTGCATCAAGCTGGGTGGTTACCTGCGCGTCGACACCACCTTCAACGGCAGCGGCACCCAGGATGCTCCGGCCTGGAACGGAGATCCCGGTCAAGGCAATCGCTACCGCGATTACTTCACGACCCGTTCGCGTATGGCGCTGACCGTCGATACGCGCACCGCGACCGAATACGGCGTCGTTCGCACCTTCGGCCAGGGCGATTTCCAGTTTGATACACTCGGTGGTGCTACCTACAATCCGGGTTCGATCAACCAGACTTCGCCGGTCGGCAGCGCCAACCTGCTTAATTCACCCGGCGGCGGCTACGTCGCGGTGGAATTCGTGTTCATCCAGTTCGCCGGTTTCACCTTCGGTAAGTCGGCCTCGGCCTATGCGACGCCTTGGCATGGTTATCCGGGCAACAACTCCTCGAGCTTGATCGGCGGTCATGACACCGTTACGGGTGTGAACAACATCCAGTACACCGCGCAGTTCGGCAACGGCGTGTCGGGCACCATCGGTCTCGACGATCCGACCGTGTTCAACCGCACGGTCGTCCAGAACCTGTCGATTCCGCTGTCCGCGACCTTGGGTACGGCCAACGCTTACGCTGGCGTGCATGCTCCTGACGTCGTCGGCAACATCCGCGTCGATCAGGCCTGGGGTCTGTTCCAGGTGTCGGCTGCGGCTCACGAGGTCAGCGGCTCCTACAACGTCCTGAACACCGTGACAGCACCCGCCGGTGCGACCGGTCTGGCAGGTGCGGCTCCGACTGCCTTGTCGGAAATCAGCGGACACCCCGATACCAAGTGGGGCGGTTCGGTGATGGCTGCGCTGCAGATCAAGAACATCCCGACGGGTGCCGGCGACGACCTCAAGGTCGACGCGACCTGGTCCAAGGGTGACACCAAGCAGGTGGTTTCCACCAGCGGAGGATCGCCGAGCTTCGCGATGTTCAGCGGCAGCGGTGCTGGCGCTTACCAGAGCGTCGGTTTGGGTATGACGACCGATGCCGTTTATCTTCCGGTGGCGAACGGTGGTGACGGTGCACTCCACTTGACGACAGCCTACGGCGTCCGTGGTGCGTTCAACCACAACTGGGATCCGTACTGGTCGTCGAGCCTGTTCGGCAGCTACTCGGCTGTTCGTTATGACGGCACTGCGAAGGCGTCCATCTGCACGAACTACGTAACTCCGGCCAAAAACGTTGGCGGTGTCACTGCGTTCACCTGTAACCCGGACTTCGACGTGGCGCAGCTCGGTGTGATCACCCGCTGGACTCCCGTCAAGAACCTGACGTTCTCGGCTGAAGTCATGTGGACCCACCTCGACCAGAAGTTCGCCGGTGTCGCGACCTTGGGCCCGACGGCTCCCAAGCCGGCAGCCGTCTACGAGTTCAAGGACCAGGACACCGTGTCCTTCAACGTTCGCGCTCAGCGTAACTTCTGATCCCGATCGTCTGACAACTCGGCAGGAAAACCCCGGACTGAAACAGTCCGGGGTTTTTCATGAACGCGCGGTCCGCCGTTCAACTCGGCGAGGGTTTTCACGGCCAATGCCGAGGCTCCTTGGAAATGCTTGCGCCGCCTAACGGGTTCGAACGGAGCCTCGCGATTCAAGAATGCCTACTTACTAAAAAAGCTTATTTACTTAAGTAATTTTACTATGTAACGTCTGCAGTAAGTTGGCGGCTTGTCTCTCGAGAGAGCGAACACCAGCTTTATGATAACCTCCGAAGCCACCGGCAATGCCCTGCCGGTGGCTTTTATCTTTGCGCCGCGCGTCGAAGGCTTCGACCCCTCGGCAGCGAAGATTCCGAAGGGATGGCGGCCATGTTCTGGCATCATTCCGGGTTTGCATTACCCGATCGTCTTCAAGCGCCGGTAATTTTGCATTGCAAAATGCCGGTTGGGCTTCGTTAACCTGGACAGCGGGTGTTTGGCCTCAATTTCGCTTCGCCACCGGTTTGTTCATCTTCCTTTCAGGAACAAAAGCGCTTCTGCTAGAGGAGATAAGGCGGACGTCTTCTGCGGGGGCGTTCGCCCTTGGCGGCCGAGACGTCGAATCGGCGTTCTAAACCTCTGGAATGGGGTGCGATTTTTGTCTATCTGCTCCGCGCTCCGTCTGGCACGCGATACAGGGTCGAGGACAAGTTGCGTGTCTGTCTGGTCACCTTAAGCTGGCGGGAAGGTAGCGGAAATCGATGCTGGATCTTGCAATCGTTGGCGGCGGCCCCGGCGGGCTGATGAGCGCCTGGTATCTCAAGAAGAAGCTGGGCGAGCTTTGTCGTGTCACCATTTACGAGGCGTCCGACCGTGTCGGCGGCAAGATCCTGACGCGCAAATTCGATTCGGCGCCGGCGATCTATGAAGCCGGCGTCGCCGAGATCTATGATTACTCGATGACCGGCCCCGATCCGCTGCGCGAGTTGATCCAGCATTTCGGGCTGCAGACGATTCCGATGGATGCCGAGCAGGTCCAGCTCGATGGCGAGTTGCTCAACGACGTGCCGGGGATGCGCCGCAAATACGGCGCCAAGACCGCCGACGCGATCGAGGCGTTCCGCAAGCGCTGCACCGAGATGGTGTCGCCGGTCGAATATTACGAAGGCGTCGGCGCCCACGACAACGAGCATCCGTGGGCCTACCTCACCTGCGAGGAGCTGCTCGACAAGGAAGTCGACGATCCCACCGCCAAGCAATTCCTGAAGGTGATGGCGCGGTCCGATCTTGCGACCGAGAGCCACAACACCAACGGGCTCAATGCGCTGAAGAACTTCGTGATGGATGTCGACGGCTACATCGGCCTGTATTCGATCCAGAACGGCAACGAACAGTTGATCGAATGCCTGCAGTCGGAAGTCGACGCGGATATCCAGCTCAACCACCGGGTTCTCAAGGTCGGCAAGACCGAGGCCGGGCGCTATCAACTCAACATGATGAACGGCAAGGGGCCGGAGACCCGGGATTTCGATCTCGTGGTGATGTGTCTGCCGCATTCATGGCTCGCGACCATGCGGTGGGAAGGCGAGCAACTGCGCAAGTCGATGGTCAAGCACGTCGCCTATTTCGACCGGCCCGCGCACTATCTGCGCGTCTCGATCCTGTTCGACTCCCCATTCTGGGGCGAGAAGATCCCGGGGGCGTGGTTCATGTCGGAGGCGTTCGGCGGCTGCTGCGTCTATAATGAAGGCGCGCGTCACGATGTCGGCAAGCACGGCGTGCTGAACTGGCTGATCGCGGGCTCCGACGCGCTGGCCTTCGCCAATCTCAGCGACCAGGAACTGATCGATGCGGCATTGAAATCGCTGCCGGCCTCGCTCGGCGACGCGCGTGCGCATTTCATCGAAGGCAAGACCCATCGCTGGCTGTCGTCGGTGAACGCGCTGCCCGGCGGCCTGCCGGCCCGCGACGTCATGACCAACCACCGGCCCGAGCCGAAGCAGCATCCGGGCTTGGTCGTGGTCGGCGACTACCTGTTCGAACTCGACCCTGAACGGGCTGCTCGATTCCTCCGATGCCGCCACCGACATCATTCTCACCGAGATGATGCGGTTGCGCCGCGCGCGGGGGCAGGGCAACACGCCCTCGTCCGACAAGATCGACCGCGACTATTTCGAGAATTATCGCGGGCTCGGCCCGTACAGCGAGGTCTGGAACCGGTTTACCGATCCGGCCTATCTGACCGACCTCATCAAGATCGTCTGGAACCGGGCGAGGGGCTACAAGCTCCTGGTCGCAGGCTCCGCCAGCGGTGAACTGGTGGGCGCGCTGCGCGAACGCGGCATCGATGCCTGGGGCATCGAAAACAACCGCGCCGTCCACGCCAGGACGCCGAAGGCGCTGAAGAAGTTCAACAAGCTCGGATCGATCACCGATATGCCGTTCAAGAACGGCGAATTCGATTTCGTGTTCGAGACGAGTTTGTGCCATGTCGCGGAAAAGCAGGTCGCCCGCGCGGTGCGCGAGTTGAACCGCGTCGTGAAGACGGGGCTGGTATTCGGGTCGGTGACGTCGGACATGGCGCCGGCGCTGATCGACCGCTACGACCTTTTGCGCGGGGTCAAGAAGCTCGGCACCTGGTGGGAATGGTCGGAGTTGTTCTTCAGCAACGGATTCGACCTGTCGATGCACCGCCGCGACTGCACCGACGCGCTCTGGGCGACGACGCTTGCGGCCGACAAGGGACCGGGCCAGTGGTATGCGGACTCCGACAGCCTGCGCTATTCGTTTTTCGACAAGGTCACCGCCGACGATTGATCAGTTGCGCTTATCCTGATCGCAGCACCGGATAACCACCCGTTGCGGGCTGCGCGCCAGGCGCGCGACCGTCCGCCCAATTATTTTTGCTGAATGCGTGCCAATCGCATAGGATCGACGGCGTAGCCCTTCTGGGCTTCTCCCTCGATTTTGCGGTCATGCCGGCCGTGCAGCATCGGTTGGTTTCATGGCGCCCAAGCCTCCATCGCCGGACGACCCAAAGCCCGCCCCCTTAGATGGTGCGGCCGAGCCTGAGCTCGAAAAAAAGCCGGCCGCGGCCACCGGGCCAACAGGCCGCGTCGTCGCCGACAAGACCGTATCGGCTCCGCCCGATGACGATGATGACGAGGAAGATGAAGACGAACTCGAACTTGACGATGATGACGATGATGAGGATCTCGTCGTCTTTACCGCCAAGGAAGCCGCCGGCGCGCTCGCGACCATCTATGCGTTCGTCAAGCCGTTCCTGAAGAATTACAAGACCATCCTGACATTGGTCGGCCTCGGCATCCTGGTCGAGACGCTGTTCAACGTCATCATGCCGCTCAGCCTGAAATTCCTGATCGACGATGCGCTCGGCGAGGAGGATTTCCAGGCACTTTATACTATCCTCGGCGTGCTGGCGGCGGCCGGCATCATCACCTCGATCGTCGCGGTGTGGTACGAGCGCTGGGACGCGCGGCTGGCGGCGTCGTTGATTTCGGATGTGCGGTCGCGGCTGTTCGAGCACGTTCAGGATTTGCCATCGGCCTATTTTGCCCGCACCAAGCGTGGCGAGATCCTGTCGCGCTTTTCCATCGACCTTTCGGCCTTCGAGGGATCGGTCAAGAGTTTCGCCAACAGCGCGGCGTTACCGTTCCTGGAACTGATCGCCGGCATCATTCTGATGCTGTTCCTCAACTGGCAACTCGCCGCGGTGTCGCTGCTGGTGTTCCCGATCACCCTGATCGGCCCGCGCATTCTGACGCCGAAGGCGGTGCAGGCCAATTACGAGCAAAAGCTGAACGAGTCGGCGTTGCTCGGCATGGTGCAGGAAAACGTCGCGGCGCAGGCGGTGGTGAAGGCGTTCAGCCTGCAGCGCCGCACGCTCGGCTGGTTCACCATGCGCAACAATGAGGTGCGCCGCAAAACCTCATCGGCCGTGTTCCTGTCGACGATGGTAGAGCGCACCGTGACGATTTCGGTGCTGTTGCTGCACCTGGTGGTGCTGGCGATCGGCGCCTATCTCGCCACCAAGGGCCAGATCACCGTCGGCACCTTCGTGACCTTCGAGAGCGCGTTCTGGGAGGTGTCCTACAACATCGCGCATTTGATGCATTTCATCCCGGTATCGATCCAGTCGGCGGCGGCGGTGCGTCATATTCAGGACCTGCTGGACGAGCCGACCCGCGGCGCCGACCGTCCGGGTGCGCCCGACCTGCCGCGCATCACCAACGACATCACCTTCGACCGCGTGAGCTTCAAATATGAAGGCAGCCTGACGCCGGTTCTCGACAATCTCAGCCTCAAGCTCAATGTCGGCAAGACCATCGCCATCGTCGGTCCGAGCGGCTCCGGCAAGAGCACGCTGCTGAATTTGATCCTCCGGCTCTATGTGCCGGATGAGGGCCGCGTCACCATCGACGGGGTCGACATCCGCCGGGTGACCCGCGAATCGCTGCGCAAAAGCATGGCGGTGGTGTTCCAGGAAAACATGCTGTTCAACATGTCGATCCGGGAAAACATCCGGCTCGGCAAGGAAGGCGCGACCGACGAAGAGGTCGAGCAGGCGGCGCGCAAGGCCGAGATCCACCGCTACATCATGAGCCTGCCGCAGAAATACGACACCGCGGTTGGCGAACGCGGCGATACCCTGTCCGGCGGCCAGCGCCAGCGCATCGCGATTGCCCGCGCGATCGTCCGCAATCCATCGATCCTGCTGCTCGACGAGGCCACGTCGGCGCTCGACCAGACCACCGAAGCTGCGATCAACCGCACGCTGCTGAAGGTGGCCAAGGGCCGCACCATGATCTTCTCGACCCATCGCCTGACGTCGGTGGTCGAGATGGACGAGATCATCGTGATTTCGAATGGCAAGGCGATCGAGCGCGGCTCCCATGCCAAGCTGCTCGCCGCCAACGGAGTGTACCGGAAGCTGTGGGACGATCAGAGCCATACGCCGCACCAGGCTGCCGATCAGGCCGACGACGACGATGACGATGATGAGGACGACGAGGATTGAGACGGCGAGGGCCGCGTCGTCACCCCGGCGGGTTTATCGCAACGGTTGCGCGGCCAGATGACGTGGAACCGATCTCGATGAAAGCCGTTCGCGGACCGATCGCGATATTCCCTGAGACAACCGCACGATAAAGCGCGCCCGGCGCTGGACGCGCCACCACAGGCCGTTGTCGATCGACAGCGAACGAAGATGATAAGCCTTGGCCAGACTTCTGGCCTCGCACGCCGTCTTCTCCGGGTCGTCGTAGAAGCCGGCGATCTTCCGGGCGTCCATGCCTTCGCTCGAAAGCCACTGTGGGATGTAGGCGTTGCAAAGGCGGCCGATGTCGGTGAATACCTTGGTGGTGCCGGTTCCGGCGGCAGGGCAGGAGGTCGAGAACGCGTCGCCGACCAGGACGATTCCCGGCTGAAGATGACCCTCGGTGGTGGTCAGATCGGCCGGCCGGATCTTGACCGGTCCGCTCACCTTAAACTCGCCCATCATGCGCTGCAGGCCCGGCATCATGGCGCACATGGCTGCTTCGGGAGCCTGCCGGAACTCCGAAAGCCAGGGGTCGGTCATGTCGCGGTAGACCATCAGATTGGCGCGCATCGCCGCGCCGATCGGAAACAGCGTGAGATAGGCCATGCGCGCGCTTGTCCGTTTCGGCCAATAGGTCAATGCCGGGAAGCCAAAGGCATGGCGGCCGACCGGCTCGACGTCGAATCCGAGCGTGACCGAATGGCATTCGCTGACGACGCGGCGCTTGAGGCCGAGCGCATGACGGATACCCGGATTCAGGCCGTTGGCCAGCACCACCAGCCGCGCCGAGATTTCCTCGCCGTTCGACAGCACGACCTTCTGACGCTCCGCGCTGTTCGAAACGGCAAGCGCCTTGGCGCATAGGGTCGGGACGTCAGGCGGAATTTGCGCGCGCACGGTGTTGACCAGCGTGTCGTACATGACGCCGTACTGATCGCTCGGCTTCCTGGCGACGACATATCCGAAACGCGCTTCCCAGACTTCGCCGTCGAGCGTGGTCGCGCGCAAGGTTGCGTCCGCAAGACCGGTCTTGCGCAACAGCTCGATCTGGTCCCCGCCCAGTTTTTCGCAGCGCAACTCCGGCGGATAAACGGTGTGAGGGTCGATCAGGACGGCCGGGATGCCCGCGCGTCCCAGCATCGCCGCCGCGGTCGAGCCGGCGAGACCGCCGCCGACGATGGCTACATCCGTATACCGCATGCTCTGGCCTTTGATCCCTGGCCCTATCATTGCGCCGCAAAAGGCAAAGAAACCTTGAAAGCGACCGTTTGGATAAGCCTGCCGGCGATTGCCGGCTTAACCGAAAAGCAATGTCGGACGAACAAGATCGCCGCCGCGCCGCTGTCGCTCGAAGCGTGGGTCCGATGATTTCGGTAACAATTGGTTCACCTCATCCGGACATCGGCCCGCAGTGGGACGACCTCGTCACCCGTGCGTCCTCGAACGTCTTCATGAATCCCGCCGCACTGCAGGCCGCCTGCGAGACCAATTTCGCCCGCATCGAAATGCTGCTGGCCTGGGCGGAGGACAGCGGGCCGCGCAAGCTCGTCGGCGTATGGGCCCTGCATCTGCGCAAGCTCGCGCCGCTATGGCCGACGGTGCTGGAAGCGCTGCCTTACAACTACGCGTTCCTGTCCAGCCCCGTTGTCGACCCGGCCTTCATCGACGAAGTGATCCCGGCGTTCTTTGCCGCGATCGAAAAAAGCCCGCTGCTGCCGAAGGTCGTGAGCCTGAAGTCCTTCGACGCGGAATCTCCGAGCTATCCGGCCATGCTGAAGGCGCTGGCCGGCCGCGGCATCGCGCCGTTCATCCTCGCCGAGACCGCGCGGCCTTTCGTGACGCGGGAGTTCGGCGTGAAGCGATCCGGGTCCACCCGCAAGAAGCTGCGGCAGGACTGGAACCGGTTGTCGGCGCTCGGCACGGTGGATGTCGTCAACGATCGGACGCTCGATAGCGCCGGTCGGGCATTTGAAAGCTTCCTGGCGCTGGAAAAGGCCAGTTGGAAGGGAGTTCAGGGTACCGCGTTGCTGTCCGACCTCCGGGACGCCGGCTTTGTCAGGCGGCTGTTTCATAATCTGGCTGCCCGGCAGAACGCGTCGGTCGCGCTGCTGCGGGTCGATGGCGAGGTCATCGCCGCGCAGGTGTTGATGTATTGCGGAACCACGGCCTATACTTGGAAAACTGCCTTCGACGCTAGTTATAGCAAGTATTCGCCAGGTAATTTACTGGTTGACCGGATCACCGACGAGCTTTTCGCCGGGTCGGATATTGTGGCGATCAATTCCTGCGCGGCCGAAGAAAGCTTCATGGGCCAGTTGTGGGCCGGGCGCCGAACCATGGTCGACATGCTGGTGCCGGTCGGCCGGGGAAAATCGCTGGCCTACCGCATGGAAAGGGGCCGGCAGGTCGGATATCAATACCTTCGCAGCCTGCGAGACCAGTTCCGGAACCGGAACCTGACGCCGGTCCTCAAGAAACTGGGCATGGCATCGCCGCCGTAAGCACGTCAGCGATGTATTACCCGGGTAATATATCAAGTCGGCCGTGCCCACCCAATACTGTTCCAAGCAAGCGGGATGGGGCGCCCCGGCGTCGCCGTGGATTCGTCGCTCCCTTACGCGGCACGCGTGATTCCCGGCAGCTTCGGATCTCTTCCGCATGCGAATTCTGCAGGCGGCAGAAGCGTTTCTTTCGCTGCCCTTTCGTCTTGACTTAGCTATTCACCGCCGATACAACCCGCGCACTTAACGACAGGCGGTGAGCGACGCCAGAGTCGGAACGGACCACCCTTTTCAAATCCTTGGATATTTTCTCTTGGGATCGGAACGGGCACCAACCTCGACGAATGCCGCTCAAACGCTGTCGAACATAGCTAGGCAATGCCAGGACGATTTTGGTTCTCCAGAGCAAGTTCTCTCGAGATTGAATTCGGATGCATGACCTCGGTAGCCGACTGAACAGCATCAGCTGATCGGTTACGACCGCGGTCCTCTGTGGCGTCGAAGCGCTTTCCGCTCAGCGATGAGTGGTTGGCGCGATTTCGCTTTGCGCGGTCCAATCGCGCGAGGCGACCGGATGGGACTGATAATCCCGACAAGAATTTGCGGAGCCGTTTCCCGGTTCCGCGCGAATATAGAGGGTGAAGGCTGCATGCCGACGATCAACCAGCTGATCGCAAGTCCGCGTATGGTGCAGAAGTCGCGCAAGAAGGTGCCGGCGCTGCAACAGTCGCCGCAGAAGCGGGGTGTTTGCACCCGCGTCTACACCACGACCCCGAAGAAGCCGAACTCGGCGCTTCGCAAGGTTGCAAAGGTGCGCCTGACCAATGGCTTCGAGGTCATCGGTTACATCCCGGGTGAAGGCCATAACCTTCAGGAGCACTCGGTGGTCATGATCCGCGGCGGCCGCGTCAAGGATTTGCCCGGCGTGCGCTATCACATTCTCCGCGGCGTCCTCGATACCCAGGGCGTCAAGAACCGCAAGCAGCGCCGTTCGAAGTACGGCGCGAAACGTCCGAAATAATCGGGAACAGACCAGATGTCTCGCCGCCATTCTGCTGAAAAGCGTGAAGTGCTTCCGGATCCGAAATTCGGAAACATCATCATTACCAAATTCATGAACTCGGTGATGTACGCCGGGAAGAAGTCGGTTGCCGAAGGCATCGTCTACGGCGCGCTCGGCATGATCGAGACCAAGACCAAGCAGAGCCCGCTGCCGATTTTCGAGCAGGCGCTCGAGAACGTGATGCCGACCATCGAAGTCCGGTCGCGCCGCGTCGGCGGCGCCACCTATCAGGTGCCGGTTGAAGTCCGCTCGGTGCGCCGGCAGGCGCTGGGTATCCGCTGGCTGATTTCGGCGGCGCGCGAACGCAATGAAAAGACGATGACGGAGCGGCTCTCGGCCGAGCTGCTCGACGCGTCGAATGGCAGGGGAAACGCCGTCAAGAAGCGTGAAGACGTGCACCGGATGGCGGAAGCCAACCGTGCCTTCTCGCACTATCGCTGGTAACGGCGAAGCAACGGATTTTAAGGAACAACCCATGCCCCGCGTTCATGCCATAGAGAACTACCGCAACTTCGGTATCATGGCGCATATCGATGCCGGCAAGACCACGACCACCGAGCGCATCCTTTATTATACCGGCAAGAGCCACAAGATCGGCGAAGTGCACGAAGGTGCCGCGACGATGGACTGGATGGAGCAGGAGCAGGAGCGCGGCATCACCATCACGTCGGCCGCGACCACCGCGTTCTGGAACGGCAAGCGCCTCAACATCATCGACACCCCCGGTCACGTCGACTTCACCATCGAAGTCGAGCGTTCGCTGCGCGTGCTCGACGGCGCGGTGTGCGTGCTCGATTCCAACCAGGGCGTTGAGCCGCAGACCGAAACCGTCTGGCGTCAGGGCGACAAGTACAGGGTTCCGCGCATCGTCTTCGCCAACAAGATGGATAAGACCGGCGCCGATTTCTACAAATGCCTCGACGATATCGTCGATCGCCTCGGCGCCAAGCCGATTGCGATCCAGCTTCCGATCGGCTCCGAGAACAACTTCAAGGGCCTGGTCGATCTGGTCCGCATGAAGGGCGTGGTCTGGGAAGACGAGGCGCTCGGCGCCAATTTCAAGGACATCGATATTCCCGAGGACCTGGTCGAGAAGGCCAAGGAATATCGCGAGAAGATGCTGGAAGCCGCCGTCGAACTCGACGATGAGGTTCTCGCCGCTTACCTCGACGGCAAGGAGCCCGATGAGGCGACGCTGAAGCGCATGATCCGCAAGGCCGTGCTGACTGGCGCGTTCTTCCCGGTGCTGTGCGGTTCGGCCTTCAAGAACAAGGGCGTGCAGCCTTTGCTCGACGCGGTCGTGGACTATCTTCCATCGCCGGTCGACGTTCCCGCCATCAAGGGGGTCGATGAAGATGGCAACGAGGTCGTTCGCCTGCCGAACGACAAGGAACCCCTGGCGCTGCTCGCGTTCAAGATCATGGACGATCCCTTCGTCGGCACCATCACG
>CAVVEA010000027.1:0-113827 GCA_963747165.1 uncultured Alphaproteobacteria bacterium
AATGAGCCGGGCAAGGGCTACGAGTTCGAATCCAAGATCGTCGGCGGCGCGGTGCCGAAGGAATATATCCCGGGCGTCGAAAAGGGCCTCAACAGCGTGATGGGCTCGGGCGTGGTCGCCGGTTTCCCGGTGGTCGACGTCAAGGTTCAACTCGTCGACGGCAAGTATCACGACGTCGACTTGTCGGCGCTGGCCTTCGAAATCGCATCGCGGGCGGCGTTCCGCGAGGCGCTGCAGAAGGGCAAGTCGGTCTTGCTCGAGCCGATCATGAAGGTCGAAGTGGTGACCCCGGAAGACTATACCGGCTCGGTCATCGGCGACCTGAATTCGCGGCGCGGCCAGATCCAGGGGCAGGACATGCGCGGCAATGCCAACGTCATCAATGCGATGGTGCCGCTCATGAACATGTTCGGTTACGTGAATAACCTGCGCTCGATGAGCCAGGGTCGCGCGACCTTCACGATGCAGTTCGATCACTACGCAGAAGCGCCGGCGAACGTGTCGGCGGAAGTCCAGAAGAAGTTTGCCTGATTGTCGTTGGCGGCAGTTAACGACTGAACGGAGAGTCAAATGGCCAAAGCAAAGTTTGAACGTAATAAACCGCATTGCAACATCGGAACGATCGGTCACGTCGACCACGGCAAGACGTCGCTGACGGCGGCGATCACCAAGGTGCTGGCGGAAACCGGCGGTGCGACGTTCACGGCGTACGACCAGATCGACAAGGCGCCGGAAGAAAAGGCGCGTGGCATCACGATCTCGACCGCTCACGTCGAATACGAGACCAAGAACCGGCATTACGCCCACGTCGATTGCCCAGGCCACGCTGACTATGTGAAGAACATGATCACCGGTGCGGCGCAGATGGACGGCGGCATCCTGGTGGTGTCGGCGGCTGACGGCCCGATGCCGCAGACCCGCGAGCACATCCTGCTTGGCACGCCAGGTCGGCGTTCCCGCGCTGGTCGTGTTCCTGAACAAGTGCGACATGGTCGACGATCCGGAACTGCTCGAGCTCGTCGAACTCGAAGTCCGCGAACTGCTTTCGAAGTACGAATTCCCGGGCGACAAGATCCCGATCATCAAGGGCTCGGCGCTGGCCGCGCTTGAAGGCAAGGATCCCAAGCTTGGTCATGACGCGATCCTGGAACTCATGAAGGCGGTCGACGAGTATATTCCGCAGCCGGAGCGTCCGATCGACCAGCCCTTCCTGATGCCGGTGGAAGACGTGTTCTCGATCTCGGGCCGCGGCACCGTGGTGACCGGCCGCGTCGAGCGCGGCATCATCAAGGTCGGCGAGGAAATCGAGATCGTCGGTCTGCGCGACACCCAGAAGACCATCGTCACCGGCGTCGAGATGTTCCGCAAGCTGCTCGACCAGGGCCAGGCCGGCGACAACATCGGCGCGCTGCTGCGCGGCACCAAGCGCGAGGAAGTCGAGCGCGGTCAGGTGCTGTGCAAGCCGGGTTCGGTGAAGCCGCACACCAAGTTCAAGGCCGAGGCCTACATCCTGACCAAGGACGAGGGCGGTCGTCACACCCCGTTCTTCACCAACTACCGGCCGCAGTTCTACTTCCGCACCACCGACGTGACCGGCGTCGTGCATCTGCCCGAGGGCACCGAGATGGTGATGCCGGGCGATAACATCGCGATGGAAGTGCACCTGATCGTGCCGATCGCGATGGAAGAGAAGTTGCGCTTCGCGATCCGCGAAGGTGGCCGCACCGTCGGTGCCGGCGTCGTCGCAAGCATCATCGAGTAAGAGGCGGAATAGCGAGTGGCGAATGGCTCTATTCGCCATTCGCCGCTCACCATTCGCTCATACGACGACAAAGAAAGACAACGGCAATGAACGGCCAGAATATTCGGATACGTCTCAAGGCGTTCGACCATCGAATTCTCGATACGTCGACCCGCGAGATCGTGAACACGGCGAAACGTACCGGTGCCCAGGTTCGCGGACCGATCCCGCTGCCGACCCGCATCGAGAAGTTCACCGTCAACCGTTCGCCGCACGTTGACAAGAAAAGCCGCGAGCAATTCGAGATGCGCACCCACAAGCGTCTTCTCGACATTGTCGATCCGACCCCGCAGACCGTCGATGCCTTGATGAAGCTCGATCTGGCCGCAGGCGTCGACGTCGAAATCAAGCTCTGAGCTCACATTAGAAGTTTAGCTAGTCCCTCGGGACAGAAAGAACAGGAAGCACGCCGATGCGCTCCGGAGTGATCGCACAAAAGGTCGGGATGACGCGGGTCTTTACGGAGACCGGCGAACATATCCCTGTGACCGTGCTGAAGCTGGGCAATTGCCAGGTGCTGGGCCACCGCACGACCGAGAAGAACGGTTACGTTGCGCTGCAGCTCGGTTCGGGCACCCGCAAGACCGTCTATCTGCCGAAGGCGGAGCGCGGCCAGTTCGCGGTCGCCAAGGTCGAGCCCAAGCGCAAGGTCACCGAATTCCGCGTGTCGGAAGACGCGCTGATCCCGGTGGGCGCCGAAATCCAGGCCGATCATTTCGTGGTCGGCCAGTTTGTCGATGTCACCGGCACGTCGGTCGGCAAGGGTTTTGCCGGCGGCATCAAGCGCTGGAATTTCGGCGGACTTCGCGCCACCCACGGTGTCTCGGTCTCGCATCGCTCGATCGGTTCGACCGGCGGCCGGCAGGATCCGGGCAAGACTTTCAAGAACAAGAAGATGCCCGGTCACATGGGCGTCGATCGCATCACCACGCTCAATCTGCGCGTCGTGCAGACCGACGTCGCGCGCGGGCTGATCCTCGTCGAAGGCGCCGTTCCCGGCTCCAAGGGCGGATGGATCGCGGTGCGCGATGCCGTGAAGAAGGCGTTGCCGAAGGACGCGCCGAAGCCGGGCAAGTTCCGCCTGGCCGATGGCGGCGGCGAACAGGCTGCAGCCGAAGCGCCGGCCGAGCAGGGGGCGTAAGATGGAATTGAAAGTCACAACGCTTGAAGGCAAGGCGGCCGGCTCGGTTCAGCTGTCCGACGAGATCTTCGGTCTCGAACCGCGCAAGGACATCATCCAGCGCTGCGTCAACTGGCAGCTCGCCAAACGCCAGGCGGGCACCCACAAGACGCAAGGCCGCGCCGATGTCTGGCGCACCGGCAAGAAGATGTACAAGCAGAAGGGCACCGGCGGTGCGCGTCACGGCTCGGCCCGGGTGCCGCAGTTCCGCGGCGGCGGCCGTGCGTTCGGTCCCGTCGTGCGCTCGCATGCGTTTGCGCTGCCGAAGAAGGTTCGCGCGCTGGCGCTTCGCCATGCGCTGTCCGCCAAGGCCAAGGACGGCGGGCTGATCGTGCTCGAATCGGCGACCCTCGAGGCCGCCAAGACCAAGGCGCTGGTCGGACATTTTTCGGGTCTCGGCCTGACCAACGCGCTGATCATCGACGGCGCCCAGGTCCATAACGGGTTTGCCGCGGCCGCCCGCAACATCCCGAACATCGATGTGCTGCCGGTCCAGGGCATCAACGTCTATGACATTCTGCGCCGTCAGAAGCTGGTGCTGACCAAGGCGGCGCTCGATGCGTTGGAGGCGCGCTTCAAATGAAGAATATCGATCCGCGCCATTACGACATCATCGTTGCTCCGGTCGTGACCGAAAAGGCAACGGTCGCCTCCGAACACAACAAGGTGGTGTTCAAGGTCGCGAGCAAGGCCACCAAGCCGCAGATCAAGGAAGCCGTCGAAAAACTGTTCGACGTTAAGGTGAAGAGCGTGAACACGCTGGTGCGCAAGGGCAAGACCAAGGTCTTCCGCGGCCAGTTCGGTTCCCAGTCGGATGTGAAGCGCGCGATCGTGACCCTCGAAGAGGGCCACCGCATCGACGTCACCACCGGGCTATAAGGCGGTACGACGATGGCATTGAAAAAATTCAACCCGACGACACCCGGCCAGCGCCAGCTGGTGATGGTCGATCGTTCGGCACTCTACAAGGGCAAGCCGGTCAAGGCGTTGACCGAGGGCAAGCATTCCAGCGGCGGTCGCAACAATACCGGCCGCATGGTCGTGCGTTTTCGCGGCGGCGGCCACAAGCAGACCTATCGCATCGTCGATTTCAAGCGCACCAAGGTCGACATGCCGGCGACCGTCGAGCGCCTGGAATACGATCCGAACCGCACCGCCTTTATTGCGCTCGTGAAATATACCGACGGCACCCAGGCCTACATCCTGGCGCCGCAGCGTCTCGCGGTCGGCGACACCGTGATCGCCGGCAACTATGTCGACGTGAAGCCGGGCAACGTCATGCCGCTCGGCAACATGCCGATCGGCACCATCATCCACAATGTGGAATTGAAGATCGGCAAGGGCGGCCAGATCGCGCGTTCCGCCGGCACCTATGCGCAGCTCGTCGGCCGCGACCAGGACTACGTGATTATTCGCCTGAACTCGGGCGAGCAGCGCCTGGTTCACGGCCGCTGCACCGGCACCATCGGTGCGGTGTCCAATCCGGATCACATGAATATCTCGATCGGCAAGGCCGGTCGCAATCGCTGGCTCGGCCGCAAGCCGCATAATCGCGGCGTCTCCATGAACCCGGTCGACCATCCGCACGGCGGCGGCGAAGGCCGCACCTCGGGCGGCCGTCATCCGGTGACCCCGTGGGGCAAGCCGACCAAGGGCAAGAAGACCCGCTCGAACAAGTCGACCAACAAATTCATTCTCATCAGCCGCCACAAGCGGAAGAAGTAAGGAACGCCGGACATGGTTCGTTCAGTCTGGAAAGGCCCGTTCGTCGAAGGCTCTCTGCTCAAGAAGGCAGATGCCGCGCGCGCGTCCGGCCGTCATGACGTGATCAAGATCTGGAGCCGCCGCTCGACCATCCTGCCGCAGTTCGTCGGCCTGGTGTTCGGCGTCTACAACGGCCAGAAGCATGTGCCGGTATCGGTCAACGAGGAAATGGTGGGTCACAAGTTCGGCGAGTTCTCGCCGACCCGGACCTTCCACGGCCATTCTGGCGACAAGAAAGCCAAGAAGGCTTGAGGACTAAGCGATGAGCAAACCAAAGCGCGAACGGAGCCTCCCGGATAACGAGGCCAAGGCGATCGCCCGCATGCTGCGGGTCAGCCCGCAGAAGCTTAATCTTGTCGCGCAACTGATCCGCGGCAGGAAGGCTTCGGCTGCGCTCGCCGATCTGCAGTTCTCGCGCAAGCGGATCGCGGTCGACGTCAAGAAGTGCCTGGAATCGGCGATCGCCAATGCCGAGAACAATCACGATCTCGATGTCGACGATCTGATCGTCTCCGAGGCGCATGTCGGCAACGGCATCGTGATGAAGCGTTTCGCACCGCGCGGCCGTGGCCGCTCGGGCCGTGTTTTCAAACCATTCTCGCAGCTGACGATCGTCGTTCGTCAGGTCGAGGCTGAGGCTGGCGCCTAAGAGCGCGGGAGAGAACGATGGGTCAGAAGATCAATCCAATCGGACTTCGTCTCGGCATCAACCGGACGTGGGATTCGCGTTGGTTCGCCGGCAAGAACGAATACGGCAAGCTGCTGCACGAGGACGTCAAGATCCGCGAGATCCTGCACAAGGAACTCAAGCAGGCAGCCGTCGCCCGGATCGTGATCGAGCGTCCGCACAAGAAGTGCCGCGTGACGATCCATTCGGCGCGTCCCGGCGTCGTGATCGGCAAGAAGGGCGCCGACATCGACAAGCTGCGCAAGCGGGTTGCCGATATCACCGCGTCCGACGTCGTCATCAACATCGTCGAAATCCGCAAGCCGGAGCTCGACGCCACGCTGGTCGCCGAATTGATCGCGCAGCAGCTCGAGCGCCGCGTCGCGTTCCGCCGCGCCATGAAGCGCGCGGTGCAGTCGGCGATGCGTCTCGGCGCCGAGGGCATTCGTATCAACTGCTCGGGCCGTCTCGGCGGCGCCGAAATCGCGCGCATGGAATGGTATCGCGAAGGTCGCGTGCCGCTGCACACGCTGCGCGCCGACATCGATTACGGGGTGGCGACCGCGTTCACGACGTTCGGCACCTGCGGCGTCAAGGTCTGGATCTTCAAGGGCGAAATCCTCGAGCACGATCCGATGGCCCAGGACAAGAAGATGGCCGAGGGCGACAGCTCGCGGCCGCGTCGCGACGCTGCTTGAAGCGAAACAGAGAAGGTTTGAGGGCGTAAGCCATGATGCAACCAAAGAAAACGAAGTTCCGGAAGGCGCATAAGGGCCGTATCCACGGCGTTGCGACTTCGGGCGCGACGTTGTCGTTCGGTCAGTTCGGCCTGAAGGCGATGGCGCCCGAGCGCATCACCGCCCGTCAGATCGAAGCCGCGCGCCGCGCGCTGACCCGTCACATGAAGCGTGCCGGCCGGGTCTGGATCCGGATCTTCCCGGACGTGCCGGTGTCGAAGAAGCCCGCCGAAGTCCGCATGGGCTCCGGCAAGGGTACGCCGGAATTGTGGGTGGCGCGGGTCAAGCCCGGCCGCGTGATTTTCGAAATCGACGGCGTCACCGTGCAGACCGCGAAAGAAGCGCTGTCGCTGGCCGCCGCCAAGCTGCCGATCAAGACGCGCTTCGTCGCGCGCATCGCGGAGTAAGGAAGTGATCATGGCCGAGATGAAAATCGCCGATATCCGCGCAATGAGCCCCGATCAGATGGACGACGCCGTCCTCAATCTGAAGAAGGAGCGCTTCAATCTGCGTTTCCAGCGCGCCACCGGGCAGCTGGAGAACACCTCGCGGCTGCGTGAAGCCCGCCGCGATATCGCCCGCATCAAGACCATCGCCGCGCAGAAGCGCGCGAAGAAGAAGTAAGGGGCCGACATGCCGAAACGTACACTTCAGGGCGTGGTCGTCAGCGACAAGCAAGCCAAGACGGTTGTGGTGCGCGTCGATCGCCGCTTCACCCATCCGATCTACAAGAAGACGATCCGCCGCTCGAAGAACTACCACGCGCACGACGAGAACAACGAGTTCAAGCCGGGCGACATGGTGTGGATCGAGGAGAGCAAGCCGATCTCGAAGTTGAAGCGCTGGACCGTGGTCCGGGGCGAACAGAAGAAAACGGCCTGAGGTCGGCTCCGGCCCTGGCCGGACGATCTCGGGAAATTTTAAGCGCAACTTTGCGCATCAGAAAGAGGACGAGGTGCATCAATGATTCAGATGCAGACCAACCTCGACGTGGCCGATAATTCAGGCGCACGCCGTGTCATGTGCATCAAGGTGCTTGGGGGCTCCAAGCGCCGCTATGCCACCGTGGGCGACGTTATTGTCGTGTCGATCAAGGAAGCGATTCCGCGCGGCAAGGTGAAGAAGGGCGACGTCATGAAGGCGGTCGTGGTGCGGGTCCGCAAGGACATCCGCCGCGCCGACGGCTCCGTCATCCGCTTCGACCGCAACGCCGCCGTGCTGATCAACAATCAGTCCGAGCCGGTCGGCACCCGTATCTTCGGGCCGGTGCCGCGCGAGCTGCGCGCCAAGAACCACATGAAGATCATCTCGCTTGCGCCGGAGGTGCTGTGATGGCTGCCAAGATCCGGAAAGGCGACAAGGTCATCGTGCTGAACGGCCGCGACAAGGGCCGCACCGGCGAGGTGTTCGAGGTGCGCCCCGCCGACAGCAAGGCGCTGGTGCGCGGGATCAATCTCGTCAAGCGCCACCAGAAGCAGACCCAGGCGCAGGAGGGCGGCATCATCTCGAAGGAGTCGCCGATCCATCTGTCCAACATCGCGATCGTCGGCAAGGACGGCAAGCCGACCCGCGTGGGTTTCAAGATTTAGGCGGATGGCACGAAGGTACGCATCGCCAAACGCTCGGGAGCAGAGATCGATGGCTGAGACCGCATACATCCCGCGTCTGCGCGCGGAGTTCGACAAGGAAATCCGCGGCAAGCTGACCGAACAGTTCGGCTATGCCAACGTCATGCAGGTGCCGCGCCTGGACAAGGTCGTGCTCAACATGGGCGTCGGCGAGGCCGTCAACGACCGCAAGAAGGCGGAACTGGCTGCGGCCGATCTCGCGCTGATCGCCGGCCAGAAGCCGATCGTGACCTATTCGCGCGTCGCGATCGCGACCTTCAAGCTGCGTGAAAACCAGCCGATCGGCTGCAAGGTCACGCTGCGCAAGGCCAAGATGTACGAATTCATCGACCGCCTGATCAACGTGGCGCTGCCGCGCGTGCGCGACTTCCGCGGCCTCAATCCGAAGAGCTTCGACGGCCGCGGCAACTATTCGCTCGGCATCAAGGAACACATCATTTTCCCCGAAATCGATTTCGACAAGATGGGGGAAACGTGGGGCATGGACGTCACGGTATGCACCACGGCGCGCGACCGACGACGAAGCGCGTGCCTTGTTGACCGCATTCAATTTCCCGTTCCGGCAGTGAGACGCTGACAAGCCTCTCAAACGCGGAAACCCAGGAGCCAAGCATGGCAAAGAAGAGTTCGATCGAGAAGAACAACCGGCGCAAGCGGATGACCAAGAACGCGGCGCCCAAGCGGGCGAAGCTGAAGGCCATCATCGCCGACAAGAAGAAGCCGATGGAAGAGCGGTTCGCGGCGACGCTGAAGCTCGCCGAGCTGCCGCGCAATTCGTCGGCGACCCGGATTCGCAACCGCTGCGAAATGACCGGACGTCCGCGCTCGATCTATCGCAAGAACAAGCTCAGCCGCATCGCGCTGCGTGAACTCGGCTCCAAGGGCCTGGTTCCCGGGCTCGTGAAGTCGAGCTGGTAAGGGAGGGTCGTCAGATGTCAACGCACGATCCGATCAGCGATCTCATCACCCGCATCCGCAACGCGCAGATGCGCGCCAAGCCCAAGGTCTCGACCCCGGGCTCGAAGATGCGCGCCAACGTGCTCGAGGTGCTCAAGACCGAGGGTTACATCCGCGGCTATGCCAGCGTCGAGCATGCCTCCGGCCGCAGCGAGCTTGAGATCGAGCTGAAGTATTTCGACGGCGAGCCGGTTATTCGCGAGATCGAGCGGGTATCGAAGCCGGGGCGGCGGGTCTATGCCTCGGTGAAGAACCTGCCGCGCGTCAACAACGGTCTCGGCATTTCGGTGTTATCGACGCCGAAGGGAATCATGGCTGACCACGAAGCGCGCGAAGCGAACGTGGGCGGCGAAATTCTCTTCACGGTGTTCTGAGGAAGGATCAGCCATGTCACGAGTTGGCAAACGGCCTGTGACGATCCCGTCCGGTGTGACGGCGACCGTCGAAGGGCAGACCGTCAAGATGAAGGGGCCGAAAGGCCAGCTTCAGTTCATCGTCCACGACGACGTCGAGGTGAAGTTCGAAAACGGCGCGGTCAAGGTCGCGCCGCGGGTCAAGACCAACCGCGCGCAGGCGATGTACGGCACCGCGCGCGCGCAGGTCGCCAACCTCGTCGCCGGCGTCACCAAGGGTTTCGAGAAGAAGCTCGAGATCACCGGCGTCGGTTACCGCGCCGCGTTGCAGGGCAAGAACCTGCAGCTCGCGCTCGGCTACAGCCACGATGTCGTCTACGCGATTCCCGGAAGGCATCGCGATCACGGTGCCGAAGCCGACCGAGATCGTCATCGTCGGCAACGATTCGCAGCGCGTCGGCCAGGTCGCCGCCGAGATCCGCAGCTACCGTCCGCCGGAGCCCTACAAGGGCAAGGGCGTGAAGTATTCCGATGAATTTATCTTCCGCAAGGAAGGCAAGAAGAAGTAACGGAGCCGGTCATGTCGAGACTCAAGATTACGAATGCCCGGCGCAAGCAACGCGTGAGGCTGTCGTTGCGTCGTACCGCCAGCGGCCGTCCGCGGTTGTCGGTGTTCCGTTCGTCGAAGCACATCTATGCCCAGGTCATCGACGACCTGAAGGGCGAGACGCTGGCTTCGGCCTCGTCGCTGGAGAAGGCGATGCGCGAAACCGGCAACACCGGCGCCAACATCGATGCGGCCAAGGCCGTCGGCAAGTTGCTGGCGGAGCGCGCGGTGAAGAAGGGCGTCAAGGAAGTGGTGTTCGATCGCGGCGGCTATCTCTACCACGGCCGCGTCAAGGCACTGGCGGATGCGGCGCGCGAAAGCGGCTTGAGCTTCTAACTGGATTGAACGGACACAGGGGCCCTGAGCCTCTCGAACTAAGTCTTTTAAGGATCGGAAAACACCATGGCAGGTGAACGCGAACGCGGTGGCGGCCACAGGGGCGGCCGGGAAGAACGCGACAGCGAATTCGTCGACAAGCTCGTCCACATCAATCGTGTGGCGAAGGTCGTCAAGGGCGGCAAGCGCTTCGGCTTTGCGGCGCTGGTCGTGATCGGCGATCAGAAGGGCCGGGTCGGGTTCGGCCACGGCAAGGCGCGCGAAGTGCCCGAGGCGATCCGCAAGGCGACCGAATCGGCCAAGCGCAATCTGACGCGGGTGGCGCTGCGCGAAGGCCGCACGCTGCATCACGATATCGCCGGACGTCACGGTGCGGGCCGGGTTTACTTGCGCGCGGCGCCGGCGGGTACCGGCATCATCGCCGGCGGTCCGATGCGCGCGGTGTTCGAGACGCTCGGTATTCAGGACGTGGTGGCGAAGTCGATCGGTTCGTCGAACCCCTACAACATGGTTCGCGCCACGTTCGACGCGCTGAAGCATCAGGATTCGCCGCGTTCGGTCGCGGCGCGCCGCAACATCAAGGTGTCCACGCTGCAGTCGCGCCGTGTCGGTGGCGATGCCGAAGCGGTGGCTGAATAATCAAGACGCGCGATCAGCGATTTTCGGAGTTCAAGACGATGGCCAAGGCCGCAAAGACGATCAAGGTCGAGCAGACCGGCAGCGCGATCCGCCGCCATCACTCGCAGCGTGCGACGCTGATCGGACTCAAGCTCAACAAGATCGGCCGGGTCACCGAGCTGCAGGACACCCCTGCGGTTCGCGGCATGATCTCGAAGGTTCAACATCTCGTCCGCATCGTCGACGAGAAATAAGCTCGGAGCATGATCCCGAAAATCGGAAACGGTTTTCGGTCAGGATCATGCTCCAAGGATAAAGGAAGCGAACGATGAAGCTCAGCGATATCGCCGACAATGCCGGCTCGCGCAAGAAGCGCATGCGGGTTGGCCGTGGCATCGGCTCCGGCAAGGGCAAGACTGCGGGCCGTGGCGGCAAGGGCCAGACCGCGCGCTCCGGCGTGCGCATCAAGGGTTTCGAGGGCGGCCAGATGCCGCTGCATCGGCGCCTGCCGAAGCGCGGCTTCAACAACATCTTCCGGCTCGAATTCGCCGAGATCAATCTCGACCGCATTCAGCAGGCGATCGACGCCAAGCTGCTCGACGCCAAGGGCACCATCAACGCTGAATCGCTGGTGAAATCCCGGGTGATCCGGCGCGCCAAGGATGGCGTTCGGCTGCTCGGCCGCGGCGAACTCAAGGCCAAGCTCAATATCGAGGTTCACGGCGCCTCCAAGTCCGCCATCGCGGCGGTCGAGAAGGCGGGCGGCACGGTGAAGATCCTGGCCCCGGCGAAGAAGGACGAAGGCGAGGCGGCGTAACATCTGCGTCATCGCCCGCCCCAGGCGGGCGTCCGGACGACAGGATGATGGACTTATCGAAGCCGAGCACCAAATAATGTCCGGCGTCTGCCAAATGTCCCGCCGTCCGGGGCATGACAGCGAAAGCGACGCGGGAGAAAGCCAAACATGGTCTCAGCAGCGGAACAACTGGCGGCAAACCTCAATTTCTCGGCGCTCGGCAAAGCCGACGAGCTGAAGAAGCGCATCTGGTTCACACTGGGTGCGCTGCTTGTTTACCGGCTCGGCACCTACATTCCGCTGCCCGGCATCGATCCCAACATCTGGGAGCAGGTGTTCCGCTCGCAGGCCGGCGGCATTCTCGGCATGTTCAACATGTTCGCCGGCGGCGGCATCCACCGCATGGCGATCTTTGCGCTGAACATCATGCCGTATATTTCGGCCTCCATCATCATCCAGCTTTTGACGACGGTATCGCCGCAGCTTGAAGCGCTGAAGAAGGAAGGCGAGGCCGGCCGCAAGACGCTAAATCAATACACCCGCTACCTCACGGTGATCCTGGCCGCGTTCCAGTCCTACGGTATCGCGGTCGGGCTCGAAGGCGCCGGCAATGTCGTCAGCGAACCCGGCATGTTCTTCCGCCTGTCGACCGCGATCACGCTGACCGGCGGCACCATGTTCCTGATGTGGCTCGGCGAGCAGATCACCTCGCGCGGCATCGGCAACGGCATTTCGCTGATCATTCTGTCCGGCATCGTCGCGGAATTGCCGTCGGCGCTGGCCAGCATGCTGGAACTCGGCCGCCAGGGCGCGCTGTCGACCGGCCTCATCCTGATCGTGATCGTGATGGCGGTCGCCGTGATCGCCTTCATCGTGTTCATGGAGCGGGCACAGCGGCGGCTTCTGATCCAGTATCCGAAGCGCCAGGTCGGCAACAAGATGTTCGAAGGCCAGTCCTCGCATCTGCCGCTCAAGCTCAATACCTCAGGCGTGATCCCGCCGATCTTCGCGTCCTCGCTGCTGCTGCTGCCGACCACGGTTGCGAATTTCAATGCCGGCAAGGGGCCGGAATGGTTCCAGTGGATCACCACGCAGCTCGGCCATGGCCGTCCGCTGTTCTTGTTCCTCTATCTGGCGCTGATCGTGTTCTTCGCGTTCTTCTATACCGCGATCGTGTTCAACCCGACCGAGACCGCCGACAATCTCAAGAAGCACGGCGGCTTCATTCCGGGCATCCGGCCGGGCGAGCGCACCGCCGAATATATCGATTATGTGCTGTCGCGCATCACGGTGCTGGGCGCGATCTACCTCGCCATCGTCTGTCTGATTCCCGAAATCCTGATTTCCTACGCCTCGGTGCCGTTCTACTTCGGCGGCACCTCGCTGCTGATCGTGGTCAGCGTGACCATGGATACGGTGGCGCAGGTGCAGGGCTATCTGCTGGCGCACCAGTATGAAGGCCTGATCAGGAAGTCGAAGCTGAGAGGGCGTCGCCGCTGACGCCTGGCTGATGTTGCATCGCTTTCGCCATCGGCGCTCGGCGCCGGTCGTGCTTGGCGCTGATAGTGGATTTTGAAACAAGGGTGCGCGGCCGTTTCGCTCACCGAGCCGGGGGGCGTTATTCATGAGACTGATTCTTCTCGGGCCGCCGGGGTCGGGCAAGGGAACCCAGGCGCAGCGGCTGGTGCAGCGCTACGGCATCGTCCAGCTCTCGACCGGCGAAATGCTGCGGGCCGCGGTGGCGGCGGAGACGCCGGTCGGCCTCAAGGCCAAGGACATCATGGCCAGCGGCGGTCTGGTGCCGGACGAGATCGTGGTCGGGATCATCTCCGATCGGCTCGATCAGCCGGACGCGGCGAACGGTTTCATCCTCGACGGGTTTCCGCGGACGGTGCCGCAGGCCGAGGCGCTGGATGAACTCCTGAAGAAGAAGCACATGAAGCTCGATGCCGTGGTCGAGCTTCGCGTCAACGAGAGCGCGCTGCTGCAGCGGGTCGAGAACCGGGTCGCGGAGATGCGGGCGCGCGGCGAGGAAGTGCGGATCGACGACACCCAGGAAGTGCTGACCAAACGGTTGGCGAGCTACCGCTCGCAGACCGAGCCGCTGATTCACTATTATTCGGAACGCCGCAAGCTCCTGACGGTCGATGGCATGATGACCATCGAACACGTCACCCGGGAAATTAACCGCATCCTGGCCGCGATCGTCGCCGTGGAGGAGGCCAAAGCTTCCAAAAAAGCCGCGACCAAGCGGAGCGCCGGTGGCGTCAAAAGCGGTCCCAAGTCGGCCGTCGGAAAAGCCGCCAAATCGACGGCTAAGCGCGCCGCCGCCAAGAAGCCCGCCAAACCTGCCCGGAAGGCCGGGAAACCGGCCTCCAAGGGGGCTGCCAAGAGGGCCTCAAAGGCAGCGAAAAAGTCGTCCCGCCGGGCGCCTGCGGGTTCCAGGGGCAGGGCTGCCGTAAAGGCCGGGAAAAGCGCCAAAAAGGTCACGAAAAAGCGAGCTAAAGCATAGAGACGGTTGACGAAACCAAGTTGAATCCTTTAATAAGCCCCGTATCCAAGTCGGATAGTTTTCAAACGATGCCGGGCCCCGGGAAAACCAAGGGGAGGGCGTCGTGTTCGCGTTTGTGAACACCTGCCCGAAATAGATAAAACAACCGGTCCGCAAGGGATCGGCGACAGGAGAGAAGTCCGTGGCCCGTATTGCCGGCGTGAATATCCCGACCAACAAGCGCGTCCTGATCGCGCTCCAGTACATCCATGGCATCGGCCAGAAGAATGCCGCCGAGATCATGGAGAAGGTCAAGATTCCCGATGATCGTCGGGTCAATCAGCTCAGCGACCAGGAAGTGCTGCAGATCCGCGAAGTGATCGACCGCGACTATCTGGTCGAAGGCGACCTGCGGCGCGAGACCGGCATGAACATCAAGCGTCTGATGGACCTCGGCTGCTATCGCGGCCTGCGTCATCGCCGCGGATTGCCGGTGCGCGGTCAGCGCACCCATACCAACGCGCGCACGCGCAAGGGCCCGGCCAAGTCGATCGCCGGCAAGAAGAAATAATTTGGCGAACAGCGAGTAGCGAATGGCGAATGGTTCTATTCGCCGCGCGCCATTCGCTACTCGCTTTTGAGGTGTAGCCGCTGGCATTACGGCGGCGTTGAGATCGTTAAGAAAGGTTCTGGAATGGGCAAGGAAGCCACCCGCGTACGCCGCCGTGAGCGCAAGAACATTGCATCGGGCGTTGCGCACGTGAATTCGTCGTTCAACAACACGACCATCACCATCACCGACGCGCAGGGCAACACCATTGCCTGGTCGTCGGCCGGAACGATGGGTTTCAAGGGGTCGCGCAAATCGACTCCCTACGCGGCGCAGGTCGCGGCGGAGGATGTCTCCAAGAAGGCGCAGGAACACGGCATGCGCACGCTGGAGGTTGAAGTTGCCGGTCCGGGTTCGGGCCGTGAGTCGGCGCTTCGCGCGCTGCAGGCTGCGGGTTTCACCGTCACCTCGATCCGCGACGTGACGACGATCCCGCACAATGGCTGCCGTCCGCGCAAGCGCCGGCGGGTTTGATTTTGGGCCGCGGGCGGCGCCTCCGCCTGCGGCGACTTTGAGATGGTTGTGACGCGGACTGATCCGCGGTCTCCAACGCCAGCGATTAGATGGCAAATTGACTGGCTTGCATGGGTGAAACAGTGACGATCCAGAAAAATTGGCAAGAACTTATCCGGCCGAACAAGCTCCACGTGACGCCGGGCACCGATCCGAACCGCTTTGCGACCCTGGTCGCCGAGCCGCTCGAACGCGGCTTCGGCCAGACGCTCGGCAACGCGCTGCGCCGCATCCTGCTGTCGTCGCTGCAGGGCGCCGCGGTGCAGTCGGTGCATATCGACGGCGTGCTGCACGAGTTCTCCTCGATCGCGGGCGTTCGCGAGGACGTCACCGACATCGTGCTGAACATCAAGGACATCTCGATCAAGATGCAGGGCGAAGGCCCCAAGCGCATGGTCGTGAAGAAGCAGGGTCCGGGCGTCGTCACCGCCGGTGACATCCAGACCGTCGGCGATGTCGTGGTGCTCAATCCGGAACTGCAGATCTGCACGCTCGACGAGGGCGCGGAAATCCGCATGGAGTTCACGGTCGCCGCCGGCAAGGGCTACGTCGCCGCCGAGCGCAACCGTCCCGAGGATGCGCCGATCGGCCTGATCCCGGTCGACAGCCTGTTCTCTCCGGTGCGCAAGGTCTCCTACAAGGTCGAGAACACCCGCGAGGGCCAGATCCTCGACTACGACAAGCTGACCATGACCATCGAGACCAACGGCGCGATCTCGCCGGATGACGCAGTGGCCTATGCCGCGCGCATCCTGCAGGATCAGCTCAACGTGTTCGTGAACTTCGAAGAGCCGCGCAAGGAAGTGGCGCAGGAGATCATTCCCGATCTCGCGTTCAACCCGGCGTTCCTCAAGAAGGTCGACGAGCTCGAATTGTCGGTGCGTTCGGCGAACTGCCTGAAGAACGACAACATCGTCTATATCGGCGACCTCGTGCAGAAGTCGGAAGCGGAAATGCTCCGCACCCCGAACTTCGGCCGCAAGTCGCTGAACGAGATCAAGGAAGTGCTCGCCCAGATGGGCCTGCATCTCGGCATGGAAGTGCCGGGCTGGCCACCCGAGAATATCGACGAACTGGCCAAGCGCTTCGAGGATCATTATTGATCCGACGATAGCGATCGTGGCCGGGCGCTTCCGGCCATCGCATTTTGGGCGAACGCAGGCGGCCCACCTGAGCAAATTGTCCGACGAGCCGTCGCGACAGAGCAAGTATTGAGGAATAGATCATGCGTCACGGCAAGGTTCATCGGAAGCTCAACCGCACCGCCGAGCATCGGCGCGCGATGTTCGCCAATATGTGCGCGGCGCTGATCAAGCACGAGCAGATCGTCACCACGCTGCCGAAAGCCAAGGAGCTTCGTCCGATCGTGGAGAAGCTGATCACCCTTGGCAAGAAGGGCGGTCTCGCCATGCGCCGCCAGGCAATCTCGGAGATGCGCGACCAGGATCAGGTCCGCAAGTTGTTCGACGTTCTCGCGGCCCGCTACAAGGACCGCCAGGGCGGCTATACCCGCATCATCAAGGCCGGCTTCCGCTATGGCGATAACGCAGCCATGGCCGTGATCGAATTCGTCGACCGCGACGTCGACGCCAAGGGCCAGGATTCCGGCCCAGTGCAGGAAAAGGCCGCGGAAGCGGCGTAACTCACCCGAATTTGGTTTTCAAAAGCGGCGCTTCGGCGCCGCTTTTTTTGTCGAGCGGCTGGTATCGCCATTGCGACCCGTTGGCTCCTCGCGAAGACGGCAATACAGTGTGTAGGGTGCGCAAGGCGGAGCGTGCCCACCCTTCAAGATGCGATCTGGTTAGATGGTGGGCACGGCGCGAGATGCGCCTTCGCCCGCCCCACGCCTTCGCTCGAGAAACGCCGCGCTACCACCCCTCCAGCACGATCTTGCCGCGCGACTTGCCGGATTCCAGCAGCGCGTGCGCGCGCTTCAGATTGGCGGCGTTGATCGTGCCAAACGCCTGGTCGAGCGTGGTGCGCAGCACGGCTTTGTCGATCAGGTCGGCGACATCGTTGAGCAGCGCGTGCTGGCCGATCATGTCCGCCGTCTGGAACGACGAGCGCGTGAACATCGATTCCCAGTGAACCGAGACCGCCTTGCCCTTGAAGACGCTGACGTTGAACTCGGGGGGATCGTCGATCAGTCCGAATTTTCCCTGTGGCGCGATGAATTCCGCGATCGCCTTGTAGTGCTGATCGGTGTTGGTGAGGCTTGCGACCAGGCCAACCGGCGGCACCTTCAATTTTTCGATCTGCTCCTTCATCGGCCTGGCGTGATCGATCACGGCGTGCGCGCCGAGATCGAGGCACCATTTCTGCGATTCCGGCCGGGACGCCGTCGCCACCACCGTCAGCCCGGTAAGGCGCCGCGCCAACTGGATCAGGATCGAGCCGACGCCACCGGCGCCGCCGGTGATCAGCAGCGTGCGCGGATCGACGCTCTTCCCGGGCACGGCGCCCAAGCGATCGAACAGCAATTCCCAGGCGGTGATCGAGGTCAGCGGAAGAGCCGCGGCTTGCGCGAATGACAGCGTCTTCGGCTTGGCGCCGACGATGCGCTCGTCGACCAGATGGAATTCCGAATTGGTGCCCTGGCGCTGGATCGAGCCGGCATAGAAAACCTCGTCGCCGGCCTTGAACAGCGTGACGTCGGGGCCTGTGGCGTCGACGACGCCAGCGGCGTCGTAGCCGAGGATCTTGGTCTCGCCCTCCGGCGGCGCGGCGCGCTTGCGCACCTTGTAATCGACCGGATTTGCCGAAATCGCCTTCACGGCGACGCGGATGTCGCGGCCCTTCGGTTCGGGCTTCGCGGCCTCGAAATCGATCAGCGAGTCCGCGTCGTCGACGGGAAGCGACTTCTTGTATCCGACGGCTTTCATGCCTGTTCTCCAATGTGATGGGCGCGGGTCCTGAATGTCGGAGTAGCGCCATATTGGCAAGTACTGTAAATTTGGGGATATAGTCCCTGTTTGGATACTATTGGAACGAAACCCCCATGAAACGACGGAATTTCGCCCATCGGCCGGGCTGCGCGGTTGAAGCGACGCTCGATCTGATCGATGGCAAGTGGAAGGGCGTTATCCTTTACCATCTGCAGGATGGCACCCAGCGCTTCGGCGAATTGCGGCGGCGGATGCCCGGCATCACCCAGCGCATGCTCACAAAACAGCTCCGCGCGCTGGAGGACGACCAATTGGTGATCCGGAAAGTCTATGCCGAAGTGCCGCCGCGGGTCGAATATCGCCTGTCGGAGATCGGCGAAAGCCTGCGTCCGGTGATCGACACTTTGAAGGCGTGGGGCGAGGGACATCAGGAAGAACTATCCTGTGCGCCCGCCCTTGACACCGCCAAAGGCCCCGGCCGCGCCGCCTGACGGGCCAAGGGAGATGTGACTCGGCCATTTACCGGCCCGGGTTTCCCTTCTCTCGCCATTGCCTCGCGACTATATCTGAAGCGCAGAATCTCAGGATTTACCGCATGATCTTTTTCCGCTCCTTGGCTGCCATCTTCCTTTCCGCAATGGCGGCGATGCCCGCTGTTGCCCAGGACCGGCGCGTTCCGGCGTCACCGGCCGAGGTCAAGCTTTCCTACGCGCCGATCGTGCAGCGGGTGCAGCCGGCGGTGGTCAACGTCTACGCGGCCAAGGTGGTGCAGAACCGCAACCCGCTGCTCGACGATCCGATCTTCCGCCGCTTCTTCGGCGTCCCGGGCCAGCAGCCGGAACAGATGCAGCGCTCGCTGGGCTCGGGTGTGATGGTGGATCCGTCCGGGCTGGTTGTGACCAACAACCACGTCATCGAAGGCGCCGATCAGGTCAAGGTGTCGCTCTCCGACAAGCGCGAATTCGAGGCCGAGATCGTGCTCAAGGACAGCCGCACGGATCTCGCTGTGCTGCGCCTGAAGGACTCAAAAGAGAAATTCCCCACCCTCGATTTCGCCAATTCCGATGAACTCTTGGTCGGCGACGTCGTGCTGGCGATCGGCAATCCCTTCGGTGTCGGGCAGACCGTCACCCACGGCATCATCTCGGCGCTGGCGCGTACGCAGGTCGGCATCACCGACTATCAGTTTTTCATTCAGACCGACGCCGCGATCAACCCCGGCAATTCCGGCGGCGCGCTGGTCGACATGACCGGCAGGCTGGCCGGCGTCAATACCGCGATCTTCTCGCGCTCCGGCGGCTCGCAGGGCATCGGCTTTGCAATCCCAGCCAACATGGTCCGTGTCGTGGTGGCTTCCGCCAAGAGCGGCGGCAAGGCGGTCAAGCGGCCCTGGCTCGGCGCGCGATTGCAGACGGTGACGCCTGAGATCGCCGAGACCTTGGGGCTTCGCGTTCCCTCCGGCGCGCTGGTCGCCAATATCGTTCCCAACAGTCCGGCGGCGCGGGCAGGGCTGAAACTCTCCGATCTGATCGTCGCGATCGATGGGCAAACGGTCGAGGATCTCAACGGTTTCGACTATCGCTTCGCCACGCGCCCGCTCGGCGGCACCTCGCAGATCGACGTGCAGCGCGCCGGCAAGGCCGTGAAGCTGACCATTCCGCTCGAGACTGCGCCGGATACCGGCCGCAATGAGATTGTCCTGACCGGGCGGTCGCCGTTCCAGGGCGCCAAGGTCGCCAACATTTCGCCGGCGGTCGCCGATGAACTGCATCTGGATGCGGACACCGAAGGCGTCGTAGTGACCGATCTGGCAGACGACGGAACCGCGGCCAGCGTTGGATTCCAGAAGGGCGATATCATCCAGGCGGTGAACAATCAGAAGATCGCCAAGACCAGCGATCTCGAGAAGGTGACGCGCGAGGCGGCCCGGCGCTGGTACATCACCGTTGTCCGCGGCGGCCAGAAGATCAACGTTACGCTCGGCGGATGAGCCCCAAGCAACCACGCGAAGCCGCCACCACCCTGTTTGCCGCAGCAGGGATGGAGCAGGATGCGCCGCGTCCGCTTCCGGACAGATTGCGCCCGCGCGCATTGTCCGATGTTGTCGGCCAGGACCACATCCTCGGGCCCGACGGCGCACTGACGCGGATGCTGGCGACGCGGACGCTGGGTTCGCTGATCTTCTGGGGGCCGCCGGGCACCGGCAAGACCACGGTGGCTCGGCTGTTGGCGGACGCCACCGAACTGCATTTCGAGCAGATTTCCGCGGTGTTTTCCGGAGTCGCCGACCTGAAGAAGGTGTTCGATGCCGCGCGGGCGCGGCGCGAAATGGGCAAGGGCACGCTGCTGTTCGTCGACGAGGTGCATCGCTTCAACCGCGCCCAGCAGGATTCTTTTTTGCCCGTGATGGAAGACGGCACCGTAGTGCTGGTCGGCGCCACCACCGAAAATCCCTCGTTCGAGCTCAACGCCGCGTTGCTGTCGCGGGCGCGGGTCTTGGTATTTCATTCGCTCGACCCGGAAGCGGTGGAGAAATTGTTCGCCCATGCCGAGAAGATCGAGGGCAGGAAACTGCCGCTTGATGCGGAGGCACGCGCCGTTCTGGTGCGGATGGCCGATGGCGACGGCCGCGCCGCGCTGACCCTCGCCGAGGAGGTCTGGCGCGCCGCGCGCGAAGGCGAGATTTTCGATGCCGCGCAATTGCAGGAGATCCTGCAGCGCCGGGCGCCGATCTACGACAAATCCGCCGACGGCCATTACAATTTGATTTCGGCGCTGCATAAATCGGTGCGTGGCTCCGATCCCGATGCCGCGCTGTATTATCTCGCGCGCATGATGGATGCCGGCGAGGACCCGCTGTTCCTGGCCCGCCGCGTGGTCCGCATGGCGGTCGAGGACATCGGGCTTGCCGATCCGCAGGCGCTGGTGATCTGCAACGCGGCCAAGGACGCCTACGACTTTCTCGGTCATCCCGAAGGCGAACTCGCGATCGCGCAAGCCGTGATCTATCTCGCCACCGCGCCGAAATCCAACGCCGCCTACAAGGCCTTCGGCGCGGCGATGCGGACGGCCAAGGAGGGCGGTTCGCTGCTGCCGCCAAAACACATCCTGAACTCGCCGACCAAACTGATGAAGTCGGAAGGCTATGGTTCAGGCTACGAATACGACCACGACACTCCGGACGCCTTCTCCGGGCGGGACTACTTTCCGGAAGCGCTGGGCCGCCAGACTTTCTACGATCCGCCCGACCGCGGCTTCGAGCGCGAAATTCGAAAACGGCTGGACTATTGGGCGAAGCTGCGGAGGGAGCGGGGATAAGTCGTCGCGCTATTTGCCCGTCTTGACGAAATCCAGCACCTCGTCGGTCAGGCGAGTATCCTCGGTATTGATCGAATACACCTCTGACATATGACTGTGCTGCGGCAGCACGATGGCGTGGGCGCATCCCGTTGATCGTTTGCAGGCGGCCTCCTTCAGGAGATCGAATTGCCTCAGGAAACCCGGCGGGTCCAGTTCGGCGGCCACCACCATCAGCGGGATGTCGGTCTTCAGCAAACCCTGCAGCGAGGATTGTTCGGCATAGCGTGCGGCATCGGTGCCGAAATAGGCCCGTTCGGGATCGCCGGCTGGCGTTGCCGTCAGGTCGTAGATGCCCGACACCAGGATGGCGCCGGCGAGACCGCCGCCCTTCACCTTGTAGAATTCCGGATGCGACACGTAGCTGGCGACGTGAACCGCGCCGGCCGAATGTCCCATCAGATAGATCCGCGCGGGATTGCCACCGCGCTCGGCGATCTTGTCCGAGACCCACTGGATGGCTGCAGCCAGGTCTTCCGCTGCGGAGGGCCACACCGCCTGCGGCGCGAGCCGATAGGTGACGTTGACGCCGACGAAGCCGTTCTTCACCGCCCACAGCATGACGTTGTCGTAGAACGGGCTGCCGGGCGCGCGTTTATCGCCGGCGGTAAAGCCGCCGCCGTGGACATAGATCAGCACCGGCCGGGCCGATGAAGCCTGATCCGGCATGAAGACATCGAGCAGGTTGCGATCGGCCGGGCCGTATTTGACGTCCCGCTCGATCCTGACGCCTTGGTAGGGTTCTTTCTGCTGCAGCGGGGCGTAGAGCAGCGCGGTCTTTGGCGGGTCGACGACACGGCCGAGTTCCAGGAGCTTCCAGGCCAGCTCCTCCGGCATTGGGCTTGGCTGCGCCCACGCCGTGCTCGCGAACAGGGCTGCCATCACGGCCAGGGCCGCTTTCACCATCGCCGCCATCCCGGATGCTTCCCTTCGTTTGTCAGGCTTTTGCCAAACATGGCCGATCCCGGGCCCAATTTGTACTGATTTTGCCGTGACGATTCGGTGCTTTTGCGTTACCCAGCGGCTTCATCTGGAGCCACACCCATCATGAGCCGTCGTGTCAAAAGACCCCTGGCGAAACGTACGTCAGGCGATCGCCCGAAGGGCGCGCGGCCGTATCGGGGTTCGGCGGCCGAGCGGCCGCAGGGGCATCGTCCGGGCAGCAAGCCGCCTGGGCGGTTTGTGAGCTCCGCGCCGCGCGCGCCGAAACCTTTCATTGCCGAGCCGGAAAAGATCGTCGCCGAACCGCCGCCGCTGCCCACCAAAGTGCAGACGGTGGTGGTGACGGGGGATGAGAACAACATGCGGGTCGATCGCTTTCTGGAAGCGCGCTTTCCCGGGCTGTCGTTCTCGCACATCCAGCGTATCGTTCGCAAAGGCGAGTTGCGCGTCAACGGCAAGCGCGCCGACAGCAAGGATCGGCTGGAGGAGGGGCAAAGCGTTCGCATTCCGCCGCTGAAACTCGATGCGCCCAAGGTCGCGGGAAGCCTGTCGGAAGCGGGAGAGAAAACGCTTTCCGCGCTGAAGGACATGATCCTCTATGAGGACGCCGATGTCATGGTGCTGAACAAGCCTGCAGGATTGGCGGTGCAGGGCGGCTCCGGCACCACGCGGCACATCGATCAGATGCTGGAAGTGATGCGCGACGCCAAGGGACAGAAGCCGCGGCTGGTGCACCGGCTCGACAAGGAAACGGCGGGCTGTCTCCTGATCGCGAAGACTCGGTTTGCCGCGACCGCGCTAACCGGATCGTTCCGCCATCGTTCGGCGCGCAAGATCTACTGGGCGCTGGTCGCGGGCGTGCCGAAGCCGAAGCAGGGCCGCATCTCGACCTACCTCGCCAAGGAGGAAGGTGAGGAAGACACCATCATGCGCATTGCGGCCCATGGCGACGAGGGCGCGAGCCACGCCGTCACTTACTATGCCGTGGTGGAAACTTCGGCACAGAAACTCGCCTGGGTTTCGCTGAAGCCGGTGACCGGCCGGACCCATCAATTGCGCGCCCACATGGCGCATATCGGTCACGCCATCGTTGGCGACCCCAAATATTTCAACAAGGAGAATTGGGAACTGCCGGGCGGGTTGCAGAAGCGGCTGCATCTGCTGGCGCGGCGGATCGTGATCCCGCATCCGCGCGGCGGCTTTATCGACGCCACCGCGCCGCTGCCGCCGCATATGCTGCAATCATGGAACCTGCTCGGGCTTGAGGCCGACAGGTTCGATCCGATCGAGAATGCGCCTGAAGAATAGTCGATCTTGCGGTTTCCGCGAGGGGATCACACATATCCCCAATGAAACGATGGTCGACGCTGCTTGGTGCGTGGGTGCTGGTCGCCGCGAGTGCTGCTTCCGCGCAGCAGATGATTCCGCCGGGCGGATCGCAGTTCAACCCGCCGCCCCCCGCGCCGCCGCCGCCGCCCAGGATCGAGGTTCCGGTGGTGCCGCAGATGGATGCGCCGCCGCGCCTGCCGACCGTTCATCAGCCGCCGCGCAGCTCGTACAGCGACCGGATCAGCAATTGTCTCGACGAAGCCGCCGCGGCCGGGATTCGCCCGAGCCGGCGCGCCGCCTATTCGCGCGCCTGCGCCAACCGCTGATTGGAGGCCTCGTCAGTTTCTGTGCTGGTCCAGAAACATGCGAAGGGAATCGTGCGGGCTCTCGACATCCGCAATGACCCAGCCGTCGGGCCCGTTGACCAGAATAAAATTCAGCGTGACCGCGCGGCCATGATTGTCAAAGGCGACGGCGACATAGGTCTTGTCGAATTGCTTGCGCAGGATGGATATCGAGACGGCGCCAAGTTTCCAGGTCGGGCTCTGCACCAGAAAATCGTAAGGCTGTTTTTGCTGCGAACCCCAGACGCCGCGCAAGCTCGGATCGAAGAACTGGCTTGCGGTGGCGGCATCACGCGGCAGTCCGCTGGAAAGGTCGGACGACCGGTCGCCATAATAGGCATAGACATTCCGGACCAGCGATTCCGGAGAGCGGAACCCGGCCTCGAGGCTGGATAGGCCGAGGCCTGTGGCGAGCACCAGCATCGCCTGGACGAACCTTGCGATCCTTACGATGCTAGCCATTACGCCGCCTCGCTTTATTTGCAGCCCTGCCTGTCGTACGCTGAGGCGCAAATTACCACCGACCGAAAGAAGCCGACAACCGAATGCGCGAACTGTTTGATGAAGTGGCCGGCAAATCTCCTGTTGATCCGGAGGAGGCGGTGCGGCGCACCACGCGCGGGCCGCAGCGCAAGCGCTTTTATCAGAAAGCCGATGTTGCCGACGCGCTCGGCGGCTTTGCGATCACGCTGGATGACAGACCGATCCGCACGCCGTCCGGCCATCAGGTGGTGGTGCCGACCCGCGGGATTGCCGACGCGATCGCAGCGGAATGGAACGCCCAGCAGGAGACCCTCGATCCCCTGACGATGCCGCTCACTCGTTTTGCCAACAGCGTCGTCGATGCCGTGGTTGACCGGGTCGACGCGGTTAGCGACGACGTCGCGAAATATCTCGGGTCTGATTTGCTGTTCTACCGCGCCAGCCATCCGGAAGCGCTGGTTGCGCGCGAGGCCGAACATTGGGATCCCGTGGTGTTTTGGGCGGCGGAGACGCTAGGCGCGCATTTCATCCTGGCCGAAGGCATCGTGCATGTGCGCCAGCCTGACACCGCGATAGCGGCAGCGCGGGCGGTGCTGCCGGCCGACCCCTGGTCGATCGCGGCCTTGCATGTGGTGACGACATTGACCGGCTCGGCGCTGCTCGCCTTGGCGCTGCTGCGGGGCGTGCTCGATCGGGATCAGGTCTGGGCCGCCGCCCATGTCGACGAGGACTGGAACATCGAGAAATGGGGCGTCGACGAGGAGGTGGCGGCGCGGCGCGCGGCGCGGCTGATCGATTTCAAGGCCGCCGCTGACATCCTCAAATCGCTGAATCCGTAACGCATGATCCGCGAGAGCCTGCCCCAGACTTGACCCGAGGAGTCAAGGTTTGGCGATAAGCTCATGCGCCAATTCAAGTTTCCGCAACGCGATCCAGCGACGCATGAAGGTGTTGGTGTGAAGTCGCGCTCTCGCCCGGTTAACGAGAGGTTTACGACGCTGAGGTAGCGTTCGCAGTCCAGCGAGACGGCGAACATGTCGATTTCAGTCAATCCGGTGCTTCCGGTCACCGCCGCACAGAGCGCGGCGCCCGAGCTCGTGCTGCGGCCGGGAACGGTGGTCGACGCGGAGGTGCTAAAACTTCTCTCCGACAATCTGGTGCGGATCGCCATCGCAAATTTGTCGATCGACGTGCTCTCGGAAGTTCCGCTGTCCGCCGGCCAGAGCTTGCAGCTTGCGGTGTCGCAGACGACGGACGGCGGCATCAGGCTCGCGGTGGTCGGGCCGGATTCCGGCGCGGGGTCAGGCCTGAGCCCCGACAGCATCACGCTCGCGCCAGAAGCGCTGGCCAGTGCCGCGGCGAATACGCCGGTCAACATTCCCCAAACGAAGAATGTGCTGACGCCGCTGGAGCGGGCGGCCGTCACGGCGGCGGCGCAGACCGCCGCTACCGAGCAGGACAGTCTCGCACCGCTGTTTGCCAATCTCGACGCCGTCGCGGGCAGCCTGCCGCCAAAGCTGCAGCAGGTGGTGGCGCAAGTGCTGGCGCAGCGCACCAGCCTCGATCAAAATCTGACCGCTGGTGACATCAAGAACGCCTTCCAGAAATCCGGGTTGTTTCTGGAGGCTTCGCTGGCGTCGGGATCGGCGCCACAAGGCTCGACCATTCCCGATCTCAAGGCCGCATTGATCGTGCTGCGCCAGACGCTTCAGTCCACGCTTGGCGCGACCGGTCGCGACAGCAAATCCAGCCGTGCCGGGCACGGGTGCCGCGTCGCTGCTGCAGGCAACAGTGAGCCCGACGCTGGTTCCGTCGCTGGCGGCCGACGCCGGCGCGCAGCAGGTTGTTCTCTCGCAGGCAGGCGCACTGATCGAAGACGGCACTCTGGAGACGGCGCATGCCGGCCGGATCGTGCTCACCGCAACCGCGCTGGACGCCAAATCGACCGCAGGCGCTGTCTTGAACCTGTTGCAGGAGGCGGTGCAGGAAATTCCGCGCCAGATCGGTCGCACCGCGTTGGTGACGGGCGCGCTGCGCGATCTGCGCAACGACGATATCACCGTCCATACCAACACGCCGCCGCCGCCATTTCGTGGCGCGCAGCCGTCGGCGCAAGCCGTGGCTTCGCCGTCGATTGCGGCCGATACGCCGCTTACGACCAGTGTGCATCATCTGCTCGGCGATACCGACGCCGCGATTGCGCGTCAGACCTTGCTGCAGGTGGCCTCCTTGCCGGATCGTGTCGACGTAGCCAGCGCGCGGATCGACCCGGCCACGCCGCGGTGGAATTTCGAAATTCCATTCGTGACGCCGCAGGGCACGGCGATGGCGCAGTTCGAGATCTCGCGCGACGGCGGCGGCCGCGAGGTCGAGGCGGTGAAGCGGGTCTGGCGGGCCCGGTTCTCGCTCGACGTCGAGCCCGCCGGTCCGGTCCATGCGCTGGTGTCGCTCAGCGGCGAGCGGACATCGGTGCGGATGTGGGCGGAGCGGCCGGCGACCGCGGCGCAATTGCGCGATGGCGCCGCGCAGCTCAGCCAGGCGCTGAGCAAGGCCGAGCTGCAGCCCGGCGATATCGTGATCCAGGATGGCACGCCGCCACAGGCGGCGCCGGCGCGGGCTGGGCATTTTCTGGACCGCGCGCTATGAAGGTGGAAGCCAAAAGCCAGCTCGCGGTCGCGCTGCATTACGACAAGACCGGCGCGCCGCGGGTCGTCGCCAAGGGCAAGGGCGCCATCGGGGCGAAGATCGTCGAGGTCGCGAGAGCCCACGACATCCCGATCGAGGAGAACGAAGTGCTGGCGGGCGCGCTCTCCAACGTCGAACTCGGCGATGAGATACCGCAGGAACTCTACAAGGCGGTCGCCGAGGTGCTGATTTTCGTGCTGCGGCTGTCGGGACGGATCCGCTAGCTTCGCATCACATTGTCATTGTTTTACCACGATGACCGATGCATCGTCGGCCGCTTTTTCAATTATGTCGGATACCGCCGTGATCAGTCGCCGTCATGTCTTCGGTCTGCTTTCTGCCGCGAGCCTGTTGCCAGCGCGCGCGTTCGCCAACGTCGCTTATCAGCGCAGCGAGATCCGCGAGAATCTCGCCAAGCATTTTGCCGATGAGGGAACGGCCGGAACCTTTGTTGGCTACAAGGTCGACGATTACCTGATCATTGCCAGCGACAAGGATCGTTCGGGCGAAGCGCAACTGCCGGCCTCGACATTCAAGATTCCGAATTCGCTGATCGCGCTGGAGACCGGCGTGGTCGAAGATCCCGACAAGGACGTTTTCAAATGGGACGGCGTCACCAGGAGCATCGAGGCCTGGAACAAGGATCACACCCTGCGCTCGGCGATCGCGGCCTCCGTGGTGCCGGTCTATCAGGAGATCGCGCGGCGCATTGGCGCGGAGCGGATGCAGAAATATGTCAATCTGTTCGAATATGGCAATCGCGACATCGGTGGCGGCATCGACCAGTTCTGGCTGACCGGAAACTTACGCATCGATCCGGTGCAGCAGGTCGATTTCGTCGATCGGCTGCGGCGCGGCGTGCTGCCGGTCTCGAAACGCAGTCAGGACCTGGTGCGCGATATCCTGCCGGTGACGAAGTCAGGCGATTCAATCATCCGCGCCAAGACGGGATTGTTGGGCGCCGAACTCGGCAAGCCGTCGCTCGGCTGGGTGGTCGGCTGGGCCGAGAAGGGCACGGCGCAGACGGTGTTCGCGCTCAATATGGATTGCCCTGACCCGCGCCATATCCCCGCGCGTATGAAGGTTGCACAGCAATGCCTGACCGATATCGGTGCGATCTGAAGAGGTAGCAGAGATGACGGACCTGCCTGACAGTGCTACCCCGCGATCGCTCAACGAGATCGCAAGCTTCCACGCTCACATCTATTACGATCCGGCGACCACACGGCCCGAGGCCGAGCGGCTACGAAGCTGGATCGACCAGCGTTTTCCGGTCACCCTGGGCCGTTGGCATGACGTCAAGGTAGGCCCGCACGATCAGGCCATGTTTCAGATCGCCTTTGCCAGCGACATATTTTCAGCGCTGGTACCATGGCTGATGCTCAACCACGGGCGCTTGAGCATCCTGGTGCATCCGAACACGATCAATCCGCGCCGCGACCATCTCGCAGATCCGCTCTGGATTGGAACGCCGCTCGCGGTGCACGGGGACAAGCTGCCGGAAGAGGGGCCGACAGAGCAGGCACCGGCACCGAACACGCACCCGGTTGTTGCTCCGTAACTCCGATCTGGCCCCGTCGTGCAGGCCTGAACGCCATCAGCGCGATCCGATGGGCTGACCTGCGTCGTTCCGGCTGGCGCGTAAATCGCCGCTGGACTAGCCTCTGCCACCAATAAAAAACGCAACGGAGGAATTCATGAACTCGACTTCGATCTGGCTATCGTCGCTCACGCTCGCTGCCGCCGGCGGCTGGTTTGCGGCCACGATGTTCGCAGGCCCCGCGACCAGCAAGGAACCGCGCTTTCCGCAGCTCACGATGGACCAGCTCAACGAAGCGCAGAAGCCGCTCGGCGAGCAGATCATGAAGGTTTCGAGCGTCGGCCTTGGCGGCCCGTATAATCCGATGATCCGCAGCCCGGTGCTGGGCCAGCGGCTGTACGACCTGTTTTATTATCTGCGCTGGCAGACGTCGGTCCCGACCAAGCTGAACGAGTTCGCGATCCTGATCATCGGCCGGCAATGGCGTTCGCAGGTCGAATGGTATGCGCACGCGCCGCTGGCGGCCAAAGCCGGATTGTCGCCTGACATCATCGCCGAGCTGAAAGCCAGCAAGCGGCCGTCCAACATGGCCGAGGACGAGGCGCTGGTGTACGATTTCGTCACCGAACTCACCACTACGCAGAAGGTTTCCGACGAAACCTATGCGCGGGCCAAGAAGGTCTTCAACGATCAGCAGATCGTGGATTTGACGGCGGTGGCGGGCAACTATGTCATGGTGGCGATGCTGCTGGCGATGGCCGAGGAAACCACACCTCCCGGCAAGGAGCCGCCGTTCAAGGTGGGGGAGAAGTAGGCGGCGCGGCGAGCCTCGCCAGCATCCGCTCGCCCGGTCCGCCTCTCCCTCGAGGGAGAGCACGGTCGGCCGGGGGGCACCGAGCGGTTCTTCCCGCTCCCGTGCGACAGTTAAGCGTGAATGCCATCTTGCATTGCACGCGTCAGCCGCGAGTTGAATCGAAAGCTGTCGCAACCGGACTCCGGATCGGATTAACCTCACAGCCGCTCGGCCGGATCAACCGGCCGGCGCGTACCTTGGGAGGATGTGATGACACGCGAAGTGCAGCGCGATCCGGAATCAATGATGTCACGACGAACGCTCGTCCACGGCCTGGCGATCGCGGCCGGTGCCACCGTGGTCGGGGCCAGCGGCGCGCTGGCCCAGCAGGGCGGCGACCTGGGGCCGCCGTCGACCATTACCACCCCGCCGCGTGATTTCGGCCCGGGCGGCGCCCCGACCACCTATTTCTGGGACCCCGACATCCTCGCGGTCGATCCGTCGTTCAATGACCTCGCCCAGCCCAACACCGCGATCAAGCGTCTCTATACCGGAGTGCTGTGGGCCGAAGGTCCGGCCTGGAGCGCGCAGGGCCGCTATCTCTTGTGGAGCGACATTCCCAACAATCGGCAGATGAGATGGTCGGAGGACGACGGCCGCGTCAGTGTGTTCCGCGCTCCGTCCAACAACTCCAACGGCAACTCGTTCGATTTCCAGGGCCGACAGCTTTCCTGCGAGCATCTCACGCGCAGGGTGGTGCGCTACGAGCACGACGGCACGTCGTCGGTGCTCGCCGACAACTATAACGGCAAGAAGCTCAACTCGCCCAACGATGTCGTCGCCCACCCGGATGGCAGCTACTGGTTCACCGACCCGCCCTATGGCGGTCAGCTCTACGAGGGCGCGCCCGATACAGCCGGCGGCGCCAGCAATCCTGCCGGCAAGCTCAATCCACGGATCGGCCAGCAGGCCGGCTTCGTGCCGGGCAAACGCGAGCTCCCGACCAACTGCTATCGGATCGATCCCAGCGGCCGCGTCGACCTCGTGGTGACCGAGGACCAGGTGCCGGATCCCAATGGGCTGGCGTTCTCGCCCGATTACAAGAAGCTGTATGTCGTCAGTACCGGCAAAGGGCCAGGCGATACGGGTCCGGGCGGCAAGGGCGACATGTTCGTGTTCGATGTCGGCGCCGACAACAAGCTCACCAATCAGAAGCGGTTCAGCGATTTCATGATTGACGGCGTGAAGTGCGGACCGGACGGCGTGCGCTGCGATGTCAGCGGCAATGTCTGGGCCTCGACAATGCCGGCCGCCACGTGGGCTATAGCGGCGTGACGGTATGGACGCCGGAAGGCAAGCTCATCGGCCGGATCCGCCTGCCCGAGGTGTGCGGCAACATCTGCTTCGGCGGCCCCAAGCGCAACCGGCTGTTCATGGCCGCGAGCCAGTCGCTCTACGCCGTGTATACCGCTACGCAAGGCGCAGGACCAGGCTGACCCGTTCCGCCGCCGCTCGATAAAACGAAGGAGGCGTCGGCGTGACCCGCCGGCGCCGTCGGGTAATCGCCGTTGCCTCCGCTAGCGCGGGATGACTTTTCTTCGAATCGTCGTCCCGCTCTATCTTTTTGTTTGAGCATGATCTCCGGGCAAACGCTTCGCGTATGTCCCGAGGGAAAACCGGTACCCACTTTTCCGGATCATGCTCTACCCAAGCCTGAACAGCGCCTGCAAGAATTCGCTCACCGCCTTGCGCGCGGCTTCGGCGGTGCCGGGATTGCCGCCGACATGCGGGTTGAGCTCGATGCAGGCATCCTTGTAGCCGAATGGTGCGTTGGTATCGGCATTCATCAACACGCCGCCTTCACCCTCTTTGAGATGGCAATTGCGCGCGGTCTGCGCATTGGCGGAAACCGCTATCGTGCTCATACCCAGCAAGCCCGCATCAAAACCGTGCTGCGAGTCCGGATATTCCGTCAGCACGACGTCCCGCTTCGCCTCCATCAGCCGCGCGACATAGGCCTTGCAACTGGCCACCGGGTTGTAGTCGTCAGGCGTGCCGTGAAAGATCCGGATCGGCCGCGCCGCAATTTCGGTGTCAGTGGCGTAGGTCGTCGAGCAGTCCGGATAGAACGGAATGTAGGCGGCGAATTGCGCGCCGGATTTATTCCAGAGTTTTTGGAAACGATCGAGGCTGGCGTAGAGCGCGGCCTGTCCGCCGCGGGAAAATCCCATCAGTACGATCCGCTCCGGGTCGACTCGCGGGTGTTTGGCGAGGATATCGAGCGAGCGATAGATATCGACGATCAGGTTGAGACGGCCGAGCAGCGCCTGGTTGGGACCCACCACCGTCAGCCCGCGCCCGGTAAAGCCGTCGATCACAAAGGTCGAAATCCCCATCGTGTTGAGCTGATGCACCCACGGTTCGATATTGGCGCCGACGCCGCTCGATCCGTGCATCAGCACTACGACGGGGAGGCGGCCGGTGCCTTGCGCGATGCGGAATTCGCCGGCGACGGTGACCGGCTTGCCATTGGCGTCGCCGGTGAGGAATTGCTGGTCGGAAATGGTCAGCGACGGGATGGCGTAGATCTCGACCCGCGCCGCGACCTCCTTCGGCATCGATTGCGCGCTGGTCTCAATGCCGGCCAGCAGGATTGCGGCGCCGACAATCCAGGCCGATATGGCCGCGCCCATGCCCGTTCGCATCACATCCCCCACGTTTGTTCTTGTGTTTGGGTGCGACTAGAACAAGCGGCGGGCAGGCTGTCAATTTTGATCGGGGTTCTCACGCCTTGTCTGGCGCTGGCCGAACCTTGCCGATGCGGCCGAGATGGGTGAAGACGAATCCGGCGTTGTATTTCAGGCCATAGCCGAGCGCGCGATCGAGGCCGATATGCGCCAGCCAGATCATCGCGACCGAAAGCACCAGCGGCGAGGCTATCGAAAATCCGGCGACCATCAGCGTCATTGGCGCCAGATAGCTGTGGGCGGCGTTATAGAACACGGCGCCCGCCTGCGGGCCCGCAAGATAGCCCAGGAAGCTGAGATCGGGCGCCAGGAACAGGATGGCGTAGACCCACCACGATCCATCCCAGACCGCATAAAGCAGCGTCATGCCCGCGAACAGAGCCATCCCCTCCAGCCGGAGCAGGGTGCGCAATCCGCCCGTCGCAGCGCCTGCGGTTTGCGGGTCCGGGATATCACTCATCAGTGTCGCCTCCGTTGGGCTCCCGCATATATTGCCTGCCGGGCGGCGGTACCAGAGGCGGGGAAGGTGTTTCCCGCCGCGAAAATGCCGTGTTAGAACGCCTGCAAATCCTGCGGCCAATACGGGCGGAAACTGATGAAAGATATCCTGGACACCCTTGAGGAGCGGCGCGCCGGCGCCAAGCTCGGCGGCGGCGAAAAGCGCATCGAGGCGCAGCACGCCCGCGGCAAGCTGACCGCGCGGGAGCGCATCGAATTGCTGCTCGACAAGGGCTCATTCGAGGAATTCGACATGTTCGTCGAGCACCGCTCGGTCGAGTTCGGCATGGAAAAGACCAGGGTGCCGGGCGATGGCGTCGTCACCGGCTGGGGCACCGTCAACGGCCGCAAGATTTTTGTCTTCGCCAAGGATTTCACCGTGTTCGGAGGCTCGCTCTCCGAAACCCACGCGCAGAAGATCGTCAAGATCCAGGACATGGCGATGAAGGCGAGGGCGCCGATCATCGGGCTCTACGACGCCGGCGGCGCGCGCATCCAGGAAGGTGTCGCCGCGCTCGCCGGCTATTCCTATGTGTTCCGCCGCAATGTCATCGCGTCAGGCGTGATTCCGCAGATCTCCGTCATCATGGGCCCCTGCGCCGGCGGCGACGTCTATTCGCCCGCGATGACCGATTTCATCTTCATGGTGAAGAACACCAGCTACATGTTCGTCACCGGCCCCGACGTGGTGAAGACCGTCACCAATGAGGTGGTGACGGCGGAAGAACTCGGCGGCGCTTCCGTGCACGCCACGCGTTCCTCGATCGCCGACGGCGCGTTCGAGAACGACGTCGAGACCTTGCTGCAGATGCGCCGGCTGATCGATTTTCTTCCCTCCAACAACACCGACGGCGTGCCCGAATGGCCGAGCTTTGACGACATCGGCCGGGTCGACATGTCCCTGGATACGCTGATCCCCGACAATCCGAACAAGCCCTACGACATGAAGGAGCTGATCCTCAAGGTGGTGGACGAGGGCGACTTCTTCGAAATCTCCGAGACGTTTGCCAGAAACATCGTCACCGGTTTCGGCCGCATCGCCGGACGCACGGTGGGCTTCGTCGCCAACCAGCCGATGGTGCTGGCGGGGGTGCTCGACAGCGATGCCTCACGCAAGGCCGCGCGCTTCGTGCGCTTCTGCGACGCCTTCAACATTCCGATCGTGACGTTTGTCGACGTGCCGGGCTTCCTGCCGGGCACCGCCCAGGAATATGGCGGACTCATCAAGCACGGCGCGAAGCTTTTGTTCGCCTATTCGCAATGCACGGTGCCGCTGGTGACGGTGATCACGCGCAAGGCCTATGGCGGCGCGTTCGACGTGATGGCCTCGAAGGAAATCGGCGCCGACATGAACTACGCCTGGCCGACCGCGCAGATCGCGGTGATGGGCGCCAAGGGCGCGGTGGAGATTATCTTCCGCTCAGATATCGGCGACACCGAAGCGATCGCCGCGCGGACCAAGGAGTATGAAGACCGCTTCCTGTCGCCCTTTGTTGCCGCCGAGCGCGGCTATATCGACGACGTCATCATGCCGCACTCGACGCGGCGCCGCATCGCCCGCGCGCTGGCGATGCTAAAGGACAAGCATGTCGAGATCCCGATGAAGAAGCACGACAATCTGCCGTTGTGAGGGGGCAGTTCGTAGGGCGGGTTAGCGCAGCATAAGCCGCCGCTGTCTCCGCCGATCGCACATTTGCGGCGGGTTATGGCTTCCGCCTAACCCGCCCTACGTTCTGTTCGGCGTTGCACTTGCCGCGCCTTGTGAATCCGCCGTTGTTCGATCCGCGCTTAAATCACGCGGCAACGCCCATAACGCCAGACGAAACCATAGGGGCAGACGCGAGCGCGCGGCACCACCACGACCGGACGCTCGACCACCACCGGGGGAGCCACTACGACAACGCCATTGGCGCGGCATCCGCCATAGGGACCGCGATGGAAACCGGGGCCGCATCCGCCGGCGGCGTTCGCCGCACCGAAGCTGACGACGGTACTGGCAAGCAGGACCGCTGCGAAAAGGGTCTTCATGTTTCCTCCCTGGGATTGGGCCGCATTGCGGCGCCGGACCATCATACAAGCCGCGCGATTCGACAATGTCGGAAATCTGCAAGGCATCGAACGTACGCAAAGCTAAGGAGGGCGACCTGAACGCGGAATGAATGCATGTTGCCCGGCGGGCAGGGCGGATTACCGCTGGTCGCGTGGGCGCGCGTTTGCCTTCGCCTGCATCCGGTTCCCACTGAGCGGCCAGCGGCCGGGCTCACTTGTCCGGCGTCGCCAATTTTTCCAGCAGACGCGACACGAGGTCGTCGCGCTTGACCACGCCGGTCGGCGTTCCCTCGCTATCGACGACCACGATGGAACGCGCGTTCTGCTGACGCATTTTTTCCAGCGCCACCGCATTGGAGTCGGATGCCTTGATGCTGTTGCTGTGGAAGCCGGGCAGGGTCAGGAAATATTGCTTGTTGCCGGACGCAAGCGCATCCTTGATTTGCGGTCCCAGGTCTCGCAGCAGCGCCAACATGGTCGTGCCCTCCGTCATGGCGACAAAGTGGTGATTGGCGTCGACAACAAGTACCGCCATTTCTCTGTCGCTCAGAAGCAGGATCTCGATATACCTGATGGCGATATCGACAACGTAATTCTGCTGACCGAGCTGGAACGACAGCGCAATCGGCTTATCCCTCTGCAGCTTCGGTCCGAGGTTCTGCAGTTCCGATAGCCCGCCTTTCTCGACGACCTCGAGTTGCCGGACGGCATCGCTCAACGGCATGAGATTGCCGGTTGTCACCGAGACGGTCGCCTGCGCGGCCTCGCGGAATTTCGCACCCCAGCCTCCCGGTGCCGAAAATTCCTGAATTTTGCCGGAGGCGACTCCGTACACGACCATCGGCGTCAGCAGCAGCGCGATCAGCGTGGCGCTGTCGCCAAATTTCAGCCGGCTGATGGCATAGGCGACTGCAAGGGCAAAAAGGAAAGCGCCAACAGCGAGCCCGAACGCTTCCATATTATCATCCCCTTTTTACTGCTTGCAGCAACGCAGGGTAACATGGTCGATCTGGAGGACAATAGCCGCGAAGCCTCCGCGTTAAGTTGCTCTCCTTACTTCAGTCCCATGCAGCTCGCGTAGAATGTCGTGGTCGCGGGCCAATCGGAAAACATGCCGCGCACGCCGACCTGTTTGGCAAGCACATCGAGCACTGTCAGGGTGTCGCCGTCGCGGTCGATCGCGGCCTTGACCGAGCTGTGATAGAAGCCGCCGCCCTTGTCGAGCGGGCCGTCGCGCTCCAGCGACCAGCCGATCAGGTCGAGGCCCGCGGCTTTCGCGGTCTTGGCGTATTCGGACGGCACGATCCTGCGCTCGGCGTCGAGCGCCAGCATCAGATAGATCGGTGGCGCCAGGATCTTCACGCCCGACGCTTTCAGTTCCTCCATCGAGGGCTTCCAGGTCTCGGGCTTGGCCGGGTCGAGACCCTTGTTTTCGTAGCGGTCCTCGAGATAGACGGCCTGTGCCGCGAAGTCGGGTTCGGTCTTCACCCAATAGAGAATATCGGCGAGACTAAAACTCTGGGCAAACACGTCGCCTGCCGGAATGCCCGCGGTCTTGTAAGCCCCGAGCATCTGCGTCGCGTATTTTTCCTGGGTGTAGTCGCCGTCGAACGGCATCGCGACCTCGGGTGCTTTGAGTTCCGGGGTGAACTTGGCGCCGAGGCTCTTGATCAGCGCGATGCTCTCGTCATGCGTCATCAGCGTGCCGGAATTGGCATAGAGGTCAGTGCGCCAGCGCGGCGTGCCGTTCTGATAGTCGGCGGCATTCATCGCATTCGGATTGAAGCCATCCATCTTCGCCGACAGCGACTTGAATTCGGCGAGCGTGATATCGCTGGTGCAGCATTTTGCGGACGCCTTCTTTCCGGTGGCGGGGTCGGCCGGACTGAACGGCTGCGAGCATTTTGCGGCAAGCGCCGGCACCGACAGAATATTGGTGGTGGTGTGCAGGTCGCATTGCGAATGCCGGCACACCAGTTGCCGGTCCTTGGTGAAGGTCACGTCGCACTCGATCACGCCGGCGCCCATGCGGGCCGCCGCCAGATAGGATTCCCTGCTGTGTTCGGGAAATTGCAGTGCCGCGCCGCGGTGACCGATGGAAAATCCGGTCTTGTGGAAAGGTCCGGTGCACTGGCTGAGTTCGGTCTTCAGCGGCCCTTCCTTCATCTTGTCGACGAGGTAGAACGGACGCGGGCCGATCTGGGCCTCGCGCGGCACCTGAGGGCTTTGCGCTCCGGCGGATGCAATCAGGGCGAATGTCCAGAGCATGGAGATCAGAGCTAGAACGTGGCGAATTGACATGGGCTTGAAACCTCGATGACGGGAATGCATCAACGGATATCAGCATAGCAGTGTGACGTCCGCATGTGGGGTTGCGCTTGTATCCCCGCCGCCTACAATTTGCGAAAAGGGAGCCCGCGGCCATGTCCACTTTGTTCGCCTTCCTCCACCATGTCTGCGCCTTCGCGCTGGTATCTGCCGTGGCCGTCGAACTCGCGCTGATCCGTCAGGAACTGACGCTGGCCTCGGCGCGGAAACTTCAGGCCGCCGACAGGTTGCTCGGCATCGCCGCCGGCGCGCTGCTCGTGATCGGGCTGTTGCGGGTGTTCTATTTCGAGAAGGGGCCGGACTATTATTTCCACAGCCACGCCTTTACGGCAAAATTCTCGATCTTTGTCGCCGTCGGCCTGTTGTCGATCATCCCGACGCTGGAATTTCTGTCGTGGCGCAAGCTGCTCGGTGCCGGGCAGGTGCCCGTAATCAGTGCAAAGAAACGCCGGCTGGTCACCGCCGTGATCCATGGCGAGCTGTTGAGCATCGTCCTCATCCTGCTCTTTGCGGCGATCATGGCACGGGGCGGCTGGGTCTAGCTGCCGTTTCAATCTGTCATTCGCGGCACCATGCTTGAACGAAAATCGTGATCCGGAGGGAAACCACGCCATCAGTCTATTTCGTCGTTCGCGCCACCGTCGCCGATCCCTTAAAGCGCGCCGCCTTCGATGAATGGTACCGCAAGGAGCATCTGCCGGACGCCGCGAAAGCGTTCGGCGTCACCAAGGCCTGGCGGTTCTGGAGCGTGAACGATCCGGCGCTGCATCAGGCGATGTACCAGTTCGCCGATCAGGCCGCCCTCGACCGCGCCATGAGCGGCGACGCGCTGAAAACGCTGGTCGCCGAATTCGACCGCTGCTGGCCCGATGTGACGCGCACGCGCGATGTTCTGGTGCTGGCGGAAGAGTTCGGCGCGACGTGATTCCGGTGGAACGTCGTCCCTGCGAAAGCAGGGACCCATACTCCGTGCTGTTGCGTTTCGAAAACGGTGTGCGCACAGTTTTACTGTGATCCCATCTCCGGTGGCTATGGGTCCCTGCTTTCGCAGGGACGACGTCAGAGTTGTGGTATGTCGACAGCAACTGAACGGCCGGTTCAGCGACGGTTCATCTCGACGCGCTCAAACTCTCTTCGCATCACTCGACAGTGACGAAGAGGGAGATGTCATGGAGCGCCGCCACTTTCTGAAACTCGCCTTTGGAGTTGCCGCCGGCGCAGCCGTGCTGGCCGCCAGCGCCCACGCCGCGCCGCTGGTGCCGCATCCGTTGACGGACGGGCCGTTGCCACCTTCGAACGAAGAGCCGCGCCACGCGGTCGTCGGTGAAGACGAGGTGAACCGTCTTAAGCCCGAACAGGTGCGCGGTGGGCACGGCCATGGCCACGGCCACGGTCATGGACATCACCACGGCTGGCATCGCGGCCACCATTGGGGCTGGCGCCGGCGACACTGGGGCTGGCGTCACCGTCACTATGGTTGGCGCAGGCGTCATTGGGGTTGGCGCCACCGCCGCCGCTGGCACCGCCGCTACTGGCGCCGCCGTTACTGGTGAGGTGGCCCGGCGTCATCGACTGTCTTGATGAATTCAAATCGGTGGTTTGAAATGCTGCTCACAACAGGAAAGGAAAAATCCATGAAATTGCTGACCGCTTCCGCGTTTGCCATCGGCTTCAGCCTGATGGCGATGTCGGCATCGCAGGGGATGCCCGTCGCTCCGCTCGATCCCGCGGTGTCGTCAGACACCATTCGCGTCGCGGGCGGCTGCGGTCCCGGCTGGCATCGCGGGCCCTATGGCGGATGCCGTCCGATGTATAATTGTCCGCCCGGCTGGCATTCCGGTCCGTTCGGCCGGCATTGCTTCAGGAACTGGTAAGCTTCGCAAAAGGCAGGGGCCGGGTGCGCCCCTGCCTTTCGCGAATGAAAGAACTTCGCAAGCATCCCCTCGCAAATATCACTTGGCCAGAAAGCCGAGTATCAGCTCGTTGAATTTGGCGGGCGCTTCGAGGAATACCAGGTGCCCGGTGTTTGGGATCACCTCGGCCTGTGCGTTCGGCATCCTGGCCGCCAGCGCTTTGGCGAGTTCGGCGTTCTGGCCCATCTTCGGCCGCAGCGCTTCCGGCGCATTGGGCTTGCCCGGTGCGTTATGATCGTCGGCGCCCATGATGAACAGCGTCGGCTGCGTGATCAGCGGGATCTCGTGCACCACCGGCTCGCGGTAAATCAATTGCGCCGAGCTGACAAAGGCGCGCAGCCAGCGCGGATATTCCGAACTGCCCTTGATATTGAAGCGCGCGTCGATGAACGGCGTGACCTGATCGGGTGGTAGTTTAAGGGAATAATTGGTCTCCAGCTGCTTGCGATAGCCTTCGGCCGTGAGCTTGTCTTCGTTCTCCAGGATCTTTTCGGTCGGCGTCGGCGGCACGTAAAGCCGGTAATCCTCCAGCCCAATCGGGGCGGCCAGCAACAGGTGTCCGATGCGATCCGGGTAGGCGCGCGCGATCCGCACGCCAAGCATGCCGCCCAGCGAATGCGCGACGATATCGGCCCTGGCGATCTGCAGGTGATCGAGCAGCGCGATGGTGTTGCGCGCCAGCGTGTCGAAATGCAGGTCGGTCGAGGGTTTGGAGGATTTGCCGAAGCCGATCTGGTCCGGCACCACCACGCGGTAGCCAGCGTCGTTCAGTGTGCGGATCACCGGCGCCCAGTAGCTCGACGGAAAATTGCGGCCGTGCAGCAGCACCACCACGCGGCCATTCGGCTGGGCCGGAGCAGCGTCCATATACGCCATCCGCACCGGCTCGCCGTCGTTGGTGAGCGGCAGCATGCTGACGGGGTAGGGATAGGCGAACCCTTCAAGGCCGATGCCGTAGGGTTCGCGTGGGGTGGACTCCGCGGCGTTGGCTGAGATGGGCGGCAAAGCGAGGAGGGCAGCGGCCAACGCTGCAGCCAAAACACAATTCATCGGCAACTCCGGAGTAAGGATAGACATTCATCGTCATGCCCGGCCTTGTGCCGGGCATCCACGTCTTCCTTTACGGCACATAAAGACGTGGATGCCCGGGACAAGCCCGGCCATGACGGGAAGTTGAAGTTTCCAGTAGCGTGCGTCCGCGGTGCCGCTACTCGGCCTTCCCGAACAGCTCCGCGAACCGCTTCTCACCGGTGCGGCTGAAATTGACGACGCGGCTGCCGGGGGCGGAATCACGCGCGGCCCATTTCAATTCGGTGAACCGCGTCATCATCGCGGCTCCCAGCGTGCCCGCCAGATGGTGACGCCGCTCGCTCCAGTCGAGGCAGGCCTTGCACACCGGGCGGCGCGGATGGGCCAGCGCCTCGGCCGATATCTGCAACGCGTCCGCCATGAAACGTTGGCCCGCGGCGGTGAGTTCGATCGCCTGCTTGCTCTCGCGCACCAGCCGCTGTTTCTTCATGCTGTCGAGCATCTGCACGCCGAGATCGCCCGCGAGGTGATCGTAGCAGATCCGCGCGCGGCGCAGCGCCGGATCCTTCGGTCCGGTACGCACCCGCATATGTCCGGCGCGCGCCGCAAGACCGGCGAGGCCCTCGAGCACGCCGGCGACATCGGGGCCGGTGAGGCGATAATAGCGATGGCGGCCCTGTTTCTCCGGTTCGATCAGGCCGCCGGCTTCGAGCTTGGCCAGATGCGAACTCGCAGTCTGCGGCGTGATGCCGGCCTGGTGCGCCAGTTCGCTCGCGGTCAGCGCCCGGCCGGTCATCAGCGCCGTCAGCATATTGGAGCGCGCGGGATCCCCGACCAGCGAGGCAACCATGGCGATATCTGGACCTGCTTTCATACTTCGATGATAACCGAAGCATCGAGGTCGATCAAGCGGGTATTTCAGCATGGTCAAACACCGGAGGTTCCCATGGCCATCACCGTTTTCATCCGCTACCAGCTCGATCCGTTCAAGCGCGCGATGTTCGAGCAATATGCCAGGCGCTGGCTCACGATTATTCCGAAATGCGGCGGCGAGTGTCTCGGCTATTGGATGCCGCACGAGGGCACCAACAACATCGCGTTCGGGCTGCTGGCGTTTCCGTCGCTGGCGGAATATGAAAGCTATCGCGCGCGGCTGCGCGCGGATGAAGAGGGCATGGCGAATTTTGGTTTCGCCGAGGACAACAAGTTCATCCTGGTGGAGGAGCGGACATTTCTGCGCCCGCTCACGCCCTAGTCCGTGCCACTACGCAAGGGAGATGAAACATGATCGCCGTGATCTTCGAAGTCTGGCCGAAGCCGGAACATAAAAAGGAATATCTCGACCTCGCGGCGGAGCTGCGGCCGATCCTGGAAACCATCGACGGCTTTATCTCGATCGAACGGTTCGAGAGCCTGACCGAGAAGGGCAAGATCCTGTCGCTGTCGTTCTTCCGCGACGAGGAGGCGGTCGCGGCATGGCGCAACATTCCCCAGCATCGCAAGACCCAGGCCAGGGGCCGCGCCAGGATTTTCGACGATTACCGGTTGCGTATTGCCGGCGTCATCCGGGATTACGGCATGACCGATCGGGAGCAGGCGCCAAAGGACAGCCGCGCCGTGCACGCAGCGCAGTAGCGGGGTGTACGCGCGGCAATTATTGTTAGGTAACCAGAGATAAACGCGGGAGGGATCATGCCGATAACGACCAAAGACAAGCGCGCCACGTTCCGGAACATGCACGAGTCCGGTTGTTTCGCGATTCCCAATCCTTATGACGTCGGCAGCGCGTTGGCGTTGCAGCATATCGGATTCAAGGCGCTGGCCTCGACCAGCGCGGGCTTTGCCTGGACGATCGGAAAGGCCGACAATCGCGTCACGCTGGATGAGGTCTGCAGCCATCTCACCGCGATGTGCGTGGCGGTCGATCTGCCCGTCAACGCCGATTTCGAGGGCGGCTTCGCGCACGAGGCGGAAAAAGTCGCCGCCAATGTCGCGCGCGCGGTCAAGACCGGCGTGGCCGGTCTCTCGATCGAGGATTCCACCGGCGACGCGGCAAAACCGCTTTACGAGCGCGCGCTTGCGATCGAACGCATCAAGGCGGCGCGCCAGGCCATCGATGCCGACAACAGCGGCGTGTTGCTGACCGGCCGCTGCGAAGGTTTCCTGGTCGGGCAGGCCGATCTCGACATGGTGATCGACCGGCTGAAAGCCTATTCGGATGCGGGCGCGGATTGCCTCTATGCGCCGGGGATCAAGACCAGGGAGCAGATCGTTGCAGTCGTGAAGGCCGTGCAGCCAAAACCGGTCAATCTTCTGATCGGCGCGTCCGGGCTTTCGGTTGCCGAAGCCGCCGACCTCGGCGTCCGTCGCATCAGCGTTGGTGGTTCGCTGGCGCGGGCGGCCTGGGGCGGCTTCATGAAGGCCGCGCGCGAGATCGCGGACAAGGGAACGTTTTCCGAATTGGCCAACGGCTATTCCGGTGCCGAATTGAACAAGATGTTCAAGTAGCGCCAAAAACGAAAGCACAGCGGGCGATCGATGCCCGCTGCGCTGTCTTTGGTCTCACGCGTTGTGGTCCGCTACTTGCTCCGTTACTTGGCCGGCGCGTTGTCGGCCGGTGGATTGTGGGCCGGAGCCGGAGCAGGCGGCGGCGCCGGGCGCGCCGGGGCGGCGCCGGTCGTCGTGCCCGCATCGGTATTGGTGCGAGGGGTCACGTCACGCATGCCCGGAGGCGCCGCGGGCGGCGAGGTCTGCTGGGTATTCTGGGCGGTCGAAGATGTGCCGGCCTGGTTGATCGACGAATTGTTCAGGCCATAGAACACCGCGCCGAGCACGAGCGCGATGGCGATGGCAAACATCGCAACCTTGCCGCCACTGGCGGGACCCTCGGTGAGTTCGGGGTCAGGCTGCAATTCACTGTCGAGACGGGCCTGACGGCGGATATCGTCGTCGGCAAGATTGGAACGATAGGGTTCGTCCGCAGAACGATAAGCATCGTCCGGGGAACGATAGGGATCGTTCGGATTGCGTGGGTTGGCCATAATGGGTTCCTCCGTTGGTCCGTAACAACCGCTGGCCGGAGCGTCAGTTCCTGATTCGAAGCGGTCTTTCTGGCGTGGGCAACGACCTAAGTGCTGCTTTTCAGCCTGCTTCAGGATGGAACCCGCGACGTAAGTTTTGAACCGGGGTTTCGTGAGGTTTCCATGTGGGCTCTCCCTGCGAAAGCAAAAAAGCTCCCGAACAATGCCGGGGCTTTAAGTTCGTCGGGAAATGTCCAATCAGTACCTGGCGACGAGCGGTGTGCCCCATTTGTAGTTCACAGTTAGCCGAACCATGTCTTCGACGAACCGCTGGCTTTCGGTGACGGTTGTCGTCGTCAGGAGACTTGCGGTGGTGTCGAATGCGGTCACGGAGGAGCGGCCTAGGTCGATGTGGAGATATTCGACCCCGACGTTCCAGTTACCAAACGCCTTCGCGACGCCAGCACCCGCCGCCCAACCGACCTTGGTCTCCGATGCGCTGCCGGCCAAAGCAATGCCACCGCAGCCGACGCCACCGGGCGTACAGGCGAAGCCAATGGTGCTCTTCGTTTCGCCGTAGGCGAGACCGCCGGTGCCATAGAACAACCAATCATTCGCCGCGAAGCCGACCTTGCCGCGCACGGTACCGAACCAGTCGATTTTTGCCGCCAGGCTTTCGTCCAAATTTGCCCCTGTGGTCGTCGCTGGCGTGGTTATCAGGCTGCTGGCTTTGAAGTCAGACGCCTGAATATCGGCCACCACGCCGAGCACCCAAGCGCCGAATTGCTGGTCGTAACCAATCTGACCGCCTCCAAACACGCCATTCGGGTTAAGCCCCGGGAACAGATTTCCGGTGGTGGTGCCCGGGGGAAACTCGCCGGCCGTCAGGAATACGCCGATGTTTGCCCGGTTACCTGGGTTGACGAAACTCAAACTGGGGTTGGTGTTCTCACCCCAGCCGTAGCCGACGTTGCCGCCAACATAGAAGCCCGTCCAATCGTAAACTGCGGCAATTGGCGGTGGCGCCTTGGTGTAGCTGCGCTCGGGCAAGTCTGCGGCAGATGCTGCATTGACGCCAAGCGTCGCGCCAACGGTAACGATGGAAACGATCAATTTTGAAATTCGCACGAGGATTCTCCGAGTTCGTCCCAGATTCGACTGCGGCTGTATCCGATGTGGATGCGAATCTGTCTTGGGCGATCCGGAACAGCCGCTCTGCCAATTCGGCCCTTGAGATATTTCCGCACAGCTTGTGGCTCGGTCGACACAGTCCGAGGAAAGCAAAATTGTCTGAAACGGAATATCGATCGGACTATTCGGAACAAGACGGTCGATGCGCGATCAACTTTTCGCAAGCCGGCATCGCTGTCGGTAATATTGAACCCTTTCCCGCTAGGCTGCGGCCGAGTCTGAACGTCGCGCCTGGGGCTGAGGGCCATGCAAGATCTTCAACCGTTTCGATCTGTCCGGATTTCCACGCAGGATATTCCCGAAGACAAGCGTCTGGCCACGTGGTGCGAAGTGTACGGCCGCGGCATCGCCAACGTCGATATCGTGCCCATTGGCGATGCGCCGTTTCGGGCCGACGTCACCTTCAATCTGCTGCCAAATCTCGGCATTGCGGCAGGCTCGCGATCTCCAGCGCATTACAGCGTCACGCGGGAGCTTGCCGGACGGGGCCGGGACATTGTTGCGATCAGCATATTACGCAGCGGGATTGCAAGCGCCACGCAGTTCGGCAAGCCGTTGCTCGGCGGAGTTGGCAGTGCCAGCGTGTTGGCATCGGATGCGCCCTCGACCAGTACGCTGCATTCCGACGGAAGTTTCATCACGCTTGCCTTGTCGCGGCCGGCCCTCGCCGCGCTTGTTCCGGATTATTCGTCGGCCTTCGGCCGGCCGATTTCGAGCGACAATCCGGCGTTGCGGTTGCTCATTAGATATCTGGATGTCGTGCAGGCCGGCGCCGAGGTTGAGAACCGCGAAATCGCGCATCGCGTGTCGACACATGTCTTCGATCTTGCCGCGCTCGCGCTCGGTGCCTGCGGCGACGTCGCGGAAATCGCCAGGCAGCGCGGGGCAAAGGCTGCGCGCTTCGAGGCGATCAGGTCCGACATCCTGGGCAGGATTGGCCAGAGCGATCTATCCGCGGAGGGCATCGCCGCGCGCCACGGAATTTCATCGCGTTATGTGCGGAAATTGTTTGAAGAGGGCGGCTCGTCGTTTTCCACATTCGTCCTCGCCGAACGATTGCTCAGGGTCCGGCGCATGCTGGTTGATCGGCGTTACGCCCACCTGAACATTGCACGGATCGTGCATGAAAACGGTTTCGGCGACGTTTCTTATTTCAATCGGGCGTTCCGCCGCCACTTCGGCGCCACGCCCTCCGATTTCCGCGAGGCCGCCAGAAGGGAATGGCTGACCTGACGCTTCGAGCCGCGTCGGCTTTTAAAGTTTTTCGCGCTGTTCAGGATGGAACCCGCCACGTAAGTTCAAAGGTGCCGCCCACGCCATGAGCACGCCATGTGGAATCTGCCTCCGAGCGATACCGTCCTGCATATTTTGTCACTGGTCGCGCTCGCCGCGCAGGGGATGACGGCGGCGCTGGCCGCTGGAAGGCGCAGCATGGACTGGGTCGGCGTGTGCCTGCTCGGCTGCATCACCGCCCTTGGCGGTGGCACCATCCGCGATGTCCTGCTCGGGCACTATCCGCTGCTGTGGGTGCAGAACCCGTCCTTTCTCGCGCTGACGGCGGGCGCGGCCTTCGTTACCATCCTGATCGCGCGCGTGGTGCATCGGTTGAGCACAGCCTTTCTCGTCCTCGACGCCATCGGCCTCGTGGTCTTCACCATGGCCGGCTGCGATGTCGCCTGGCAGGTCAATGCATCGTTGCCGATCGTGATCGTGTCGGGAATGATCACGGGATGCGCCGGAGGTGTCCTGCGTGACATCCTCTGTAACGACGTGCCGTTGCTGTTTCGCTCCGAACTTTACGCCAGCGTCTCCGTGGTCACCGGCCTGTTCTACGCCACCGCCTTCGGCCTGAAACTGAATGACGAAGTCTGGACCTCCCTGACGTTCGCCCTCGGCCTGTCGTTTCGGCTGCTGGCGATCCGCTACAAATGGGAAATGCCGAAATTCGTTTTTGACGACGAGCGACGATAAAGCGATTGCGGGCCGCGAGGCGTTATTGCCCGTTCCGAGCCTTGGCGACCTGCGCCGGCGTCACTGCGGGTGCGGCGTTGCCCCAGGAATTGCGCATGTAGGTCGTGACATCGGCGATTTCCTGGTCCGACAATTTCTTGGCATAGGCCGGCATCGAACCCTTGTTCGGCGCGCGCGGTGTCGTCACGGTTTCCGCGCCGTCCAGGATGATGCGCAGCGTGCTGGATGCATCGGCCGATTGCAGATTGGCGTTGCCGGGCAGCGGCGGATAGATCCGCGGCGCGCCGCTGCCATTGACTTCATGGCAGGCGACGCAGGCGGCTTTGTAGATCTTTTCTCCCTCGGTCATCTGCGCCTGCGGCGGCGCGGTCACCGCGGGTTCCGGCGCGCCCGCGGGCAGGTCCTTCAGATAGACGGCGATGGCGCGGATATCGGCATCGCTCATCTTCGAGGTCGAATTGACCACCACCTCGGCCATCAAGCCACTCGCATGGCTTCTGCCGTTGCGGCCGCTTTGCAGATATTCGACGATATCCTCGACGCTCCATGATTTCAGCCCGCTGCGGTCGGCGCCGTCGAGGCGTGGCGCGAACCAGCCGTGCACCAGACCGCCGACATAGGACTGCGCACGCTTGTCGGCGCCGAACATGTTTTTCGGCGTATGGCAGGCGCCGCAATGCGCAACGCCCGTAACGAGATAGCCGCCGCGATTCCATTCCGTGCTCTTCTGCTGGTCGGGTTCGAAAATGCCGGGCCGGAAGAACAGGTTATCCCACAGCCGCATCACCACGCGGTAGTTCAGCGGCCAGCGCAGTTCCGGCGGGGGCGGCGTATTGCGGACGGGTACCAGCGTCGCGAGATAGGCGCGGATCGCCAGGATGTCGTCCCGGGTCATCTTGGTGAAATTCGGGTAGGGAAATGCCGGATAATAGCGCGAGCCGTCCGGCGCCACGCCCTCGCGCAGGGCGCGGCGGAAATCCTCGTCGCTCCACCCACCCAGACCGGTATCGCGGTCCGGCGTCAGATTCGGCGAATAGATTGTGCCGAACGGGGTGTCGATGCGCTTGCCCCCGGCGAATGGTTTTGCCGGATCGGCGGTGTGGCAACTCACGCAGTCGCCGGCTTCCGTCAACGCCTTGCCGTGCGCGATGGTCTCGGCCGAAGGCTCGGCCCGCGCCCGGCCCATGCCGAACGCAGTGCACAAAACCAGCATCGCGAGAATCGTCCGCACTGCGCCAACCCGTCCCTGCACCGGTCTGCCTCTCCTGTGGGGCCTTATAGCGCGAAATCGGAGGTTACGGCAGTGTTACGTCATTTCGCGCAGAGCCCGCGCCGGGACATAAAGAGATAAAGCCTGCGGCCATTCCGCGCATGAAATTGCGATTTGGGAATGCGGGGCTCCATTGCCGAGATTTGTGATGCGCCGGTCGCAAAAAGCGACATAGACTGATTCTAGCCTTGCTCTAACGGGTTGAATGGCTAGGTAAAAAGAGCCGCCGCGGTGAAGCGCCGCCTGGGCCTCAAGAGGGTGAAAATGGGAATCAACCAGGGTCCGATCAGCCTCGATCAGAAATACACCCAAGGCTCCGGCCATATCTTCCTGACCGGCATTCAGGCGCTGGTCCGCCTGCCGATGGCGCAGATCCGCAGGGATCGCGCGGCGGGGCTGAACACCGCCGGTTTTGTCACGGGATACCGGGGTTCGCCGCTCGGCGGCTACGACCAGCAATTGTTCGCCGCGCGAAAACATCTCGATCAATACAACATCAAGTTCCAGCCCGGCGTGAACGAAGACCTCGCGGCCACCGCGATCTGGGGCTCGCAGCAGCTCAATCTCTCGCGCGGCGCCCGGCACGATGGCGTGGTCGGCATCTGGTACGGCAAGGGTCCCGGCGTCGACCGCTGCGGCGACGTATTCCGTCACGGCAATGCCGCGGGCTCGGCGAAAAACGGCGGCGTGCTGTGTCTGGCCGGCGACGATCACGGCGCCAAATCCTCCACCGTGCCGCATCAGTCCGACCATGCCTTCATCTCGGCGCTGATGCCTTATCTCTATCCCTCCAGCATCCACGAAATGATCGAGATGGGGCTGTTGGGCATCGCGATGTCGCGCTACTCCGGCTGCTGGGTCGGCATGAAGGTGATCACCGAGACCGTGGAGACCACGGCCGAGATCGACCTCACCGACGAAATGAAGCCCTTCATCATCCCCACCGATTTCGAGATGCCGCCGGGCGGGCTCAACCTGCGCTGGCCCGACGACCGCTACGACCAGGACCGGCGCCTGCAGGACTACAAGGGCTTTGCCGCGATCGCGTTCGCGCGCGCCAACAAGGTCAACCGCGTCACCATGGATTCGCCGAACGCCCGCTATCGGCATCATGGCCTCGGGCAAGAGCTACGAGGATATCCGTCAGGCGCTGCGCGAACTCGGCATCACCGAAGAAGTCGCCGCCAAGATTGGCCTGCGGCTCTACAAGATCGGCATGCCGTGGCCGCTGGAGCCGGAAGGGGTGCGGCAATTCGCTGTCGGGCTCGAGGAGATATTCATCATCGAGGAGCGCCGCGAGATCGTCGAAAATCAGGTGAAGCAGGAGCTGTTCAACTGGCGCGACGACGTCCGTCCCCGCATCATCGGCAAGATGGACGACCACGACAAGCGCTTCCTGCCATTCGCCGAGGAGCTCAGCGTGGCCTCGCTGGCGAGCTCGCTGACCGAGCGTCTGCTTCGGCTCAATCTCAATCCCGAGATCGCGGCCATGCTGCGCGCCAAGGCCGACTGGTTCAACGGCCGGCAGGCGACGCAGATGCAGCCGGTGGCGCCGATCTCCCGCACACCGTATTTCTGCTCGGGCTGTCCGCACAACACCTCGACCAAGGTGCCGGAAGGCAGCCGCGCCTTTGCCGGCATCGGCTGCCACTTCATGGCGCTATGGATGGACCGCAACACCGAGACCTTTACCCATATGGGCGGCGAGGGCGTGCCCTGGGTCGGCGTCGCGCCATTCACCGACGAGAAGCACGTGTTCGCCAATCTCGGCGACGGCACCTATTTCCATTCCGGCAGTCTCGCGATCCGCCAGGCCGTCGCCTCGGGCGCCAACATCACCTACAAGATCCTTTATAACGACGCGACCGCGATGACCGGCGGCCAGCATGTCGACGGCGAATTGTCGCCGCAGCAGATCACCTTCCAGCTGCACTCCGAAGGCATCCGCGACATCTATCTGGTCTCGGAAAATCCCGACGCCTATCCGGCTTCCGAAATCGCGCCGGGCACCAAGACCGCGCATCGCGACCAGCTCGACGCCGTCATGAAGACGCTGCGCGAGGTGAAGGGCGCCTCGGCCATCGTGTTCGTGCAGACGTGCGCGGCCGAAAAACGCCGCCGCCGCAAACGCGGCACGCTGGAGGATCCGGCGCGCCGCGTGCTGATCAATCCGGCGGTGTGCGAAGGCTGCGGCGATTGTTCGGTACAGTCGAACTGCATTTCGGTGGAGCCGCTGGAAACCGAGATGGGGCGCAAGCGCACCATCAACCAGTCGACCTGCAACAAGGACTATTCGTGTCTGAAGGGCTTTTGCCCGTCCTTCGTCACCGTCGACGGCGGCAAGCTGCGCCGCCGCGCGCCGGCCGGCCTCGGCGATATCGGCGATCTGCCCGAACCGTCGTCGAGGCCCTCGCTGGAGCGGCCCTACAACGTCGCGGTCGGCGGCGTCGGCGGCACCGGCGTGCTGACCATCGGCGCGCTGCTCGGCATGGCCGCGCATATCGAAGGCAAGGCCAGCATGATCCTGGACATGTCCGGCCTCGCGCAAAAGGGCGGCGCGGTGCTGAGCCATGTGCGGCTGTCCGAACACACCGCCGACGTCACCTGTTCGCGCATCGTCACCGGCACCGCCGATCTGGTGCTGGCCGCCGACGAAGTGGTGGCGGCCGCCAAGGAAACCATCTCGCTGTGCGAATCCGGCCGGACCCATGGCGTCATCAACACCCATCTGATTCCGATCGCGGATTTCATCATGAACCGCGATTTCAATTTCCAGAGCCGCAAGGTCAACAGCGTGCTGGAAACCGCGCTGCGCAAGGATTCCTCGTTCTTCGATTTCACCAAACCGGCCGAAATCCTGCTCGGCGATTCCATCGCCACCAACATGATGATGATGGGCTATGCCTATCAGAAGGGCCTGTTGCCGCTGTCAGCCAAGGCGATCGAGCAGGCGATCGAGATCAACGGCGTCGCGATCAAGATGAACACCCAGGCGTTCCAGTTGGGGCGTCTGGCGGCCGCCGATCCGGCGCGGCTCGCGGACATGATGAAGGGCCAGGATGCCACGGTCGCGCCGAAGACCCTCGATGCGATGTCGCTCGACGAAATCATCGCCCACCGCAGCGCGTTCCTGACCGACTATCAGAACGAAAAGCTCGCCGCCCGCTACCGCAACATGGTGACGCAGGTGCGCAATGCGGCTGCGAATGGCGGCTTCGGCGATGAACTACCGCGGGCGGTGGCGATCAACTACGCCAAGCTGCTCGCCTACAAGGACGAGTACGAGGTCGCGCGGCTTTATACCGACGGCAGGTTCGAAAAGCAGCTCCGCGATCAGTTCGACGGCGATTTCAAGATCAGCTTCAATCTCGCGCCGCCGCTTTTGGGCGGTGGCAAGGACGCACTGGGCCGGCCGCGCAAGCGGGCGTTCGGGGCGTGGATGCTGCCGGTATTACGTCTGCTGGCGAAAATGCGCGTCCTGCGCGGCACGGCGTTCGACATCTTCGGCTCCAGCGCCGACCGCAGGCTCGAACGCGATCTGATCGCCGGCTACGAAAAGGACGTCGCCACCGTGCTCGGCCTGCTGTCGCCGCTGACGCTGGATACCGCGGTCGAACTGCTGTCGCTGCCGGATCGCATCCGCGGCTACGGCCCGGTGAAGGAAAAAGCCGTGCAGGACGCCAAGGCGCGCTACGCGCAACTGGCCGCCGATCTCGTCAACCCGCCGCCGGCGCCACGGCAGATCGCGGCGGAGTAGGGCTCTCCCAGCTATTGTCGTCCCGGCCTCGAGCCGGGACCCATCACCACCGACCTTGGTTTTGCGAAAGCTGGAGCACCAGCTCGGTGTAACCACGAACACCTGTGGTTATGGGTCCCGGCGTTCGCCGGGACGACGACGATAAGCCTGGTACGCAACGTCTCGCCTGACGGAATATTTCGGTGCTTGCCAAGGCCGCGCCGACAGGCCAGAAAAACCAGAGGGAAGAAACACCAGCGGAGAGCTGTATTGACCATCAAGGGCAAGGCCTACATTGCAGGGATCTACGAACATCCGACCCGGCACGCACCCGATAAATCCACCGCACAGCTCCATGCTGAAGTCGCCAAGGGCGCGATTGAAGACGCCGGACTGACCAAGGCCGATATCGACGGCTATTTCTGCGCCGGCGACGCCCCGGGCGGGGTGATGAACATGGTCGATTACCTCGGCCTCAAGGTGCGCCACCTCGATTCCACCGACACCGGCGGCTGTTCCTATTTGATACATCTCGGCCACGCCGCCGAAGCGATCGCCGCCGGCAAATGCTCGATTGCCCTGATCACCTTGGCGGGCAAGCCGCGCACCGGACCGATGCCGCCGCGCGCGTCCGGCGCCGAAGCCGATTTCGAGGCGGCCTATGGCGCCACCACCCATAACGCCTACGGCATGTGTGCCATGCGCCACATGCACGACTACGGTACCACCAGCGAGCAATTGGCCTGGATCAAGGTCGCGGCCTCGCATCACGCCCAATACAATCCGCACGCGATGCTGAAGGAGGTCGTCACCGTCGAGGACGTTCTGAACTCGCCGATGATCTCCGATCCCTTGCATCGCATGGATTGCTGCGTCGTCACCGACGGCGGCGGCGCGCTGATCGTGACCACGCCGGAAATCGCCAAGAGCCTGAAGAAGCCGCTGGTGCGCCTGATCGGGCATGGCGAGGCGACCAAGGGACCGCGCGGTGGCAAGGATCTCGATCTCACGCATTCCGCCGGATTGTGGTCGGGGCCTCGCGCGTTCGAGGAAGCCGGTGTCACGCCCAAGGATATCAAATACGCCTCGATCTATGACAGCTTCACCATCACGGTGCTGATGCAGATCGAGGATCTCGGCTTTTGCAAGAAAGGCGAGGGCGGCAAATTCGTCGCCGACGGCAACCTGATTTCAGGCGTCGGCAAGCTGCCGTTCAACACCGACGGCGGCGGGCTCTGCAGCAATCATCCGGTCAACCGCGGCGGCATGACCAAGATCATCGAAGCGGTGCGGCAGTTGCGCGGCGAGGCGCATCCGAAGGTGCAGGTGAAAAACTGCGACCTCGCCGTCGCCCACGGCACCGGCGGACTTCTCGGCGTGCGCCACGCCGCCTCAACCTGCATCCTGGAGCGTGCGTGATGGCTGAAGCAAAGAAATATCCGACGCCGCAAGGCAATCCCGAAACCGCGCCGTTCTGGGAAGCCGCCAAGCAGGGCAAGTTCATGATCAAGCGCTGCACCGCCTGCGGCGAGCCGCATTATTTTCCGCGCTCGATCTGCCCGTTCTGTTTTTCCGACAAGACGGTGTGGGAGGAAAGCTCGGGCGAGGGCACGATCTATACCTTCAGCCTGATGCGCAAATCCGCCACCGGGCCGTATGCGATCGGTTACGTCACCTTGAAGGAAGGCCCGTCGCTGCAGACCAACTTCGTCGACTGCGACATGGACAAGCTGAAGATCGGCCAGAAGGTGAAGGTGGTGTTCAAGCCGACCGACGGCGCGCCGCTGCCGTTCTTTACGCCGGCGTGAAGCACCGCATGCACGTCGCAACATACCAAGTGGTCATCCCCGCGAAAGCGGGGATCCAGTAAACGCCGGTGATTACTGGACCCCCGCTTTCGCGGGGGTGGCGAAAGAAGGTGTTGCAGCAGCAAAAGAAAAAATCGGGAGAAGATCAAAAAATGCCGATCAAGTACGACGAGCTGATGGCGCTGAAGAACCTCGGCCAGAAATACGCCTACAGCGATCGCGAAGTGATGCTGTACGCCTATGGCATCGGCCTCGGCGCCGACCCGATGGACGAGAAGGAGCTGGCGTTCGTCAACGAGGCCGTCGCCACGCCCCGCGCGCTGAAGGTGGTGCCGACCTTTGCGTCGGTGGCGGCATGGGGCGCCGGGCCGGGCGAGATGAATCTCAACCGCGTGATGGTGGTCGATGGCGAGCGCGATATCACCTTCCACAAGCCGCTGGCGGTAGCCGCCCACATCACCGCCGATTCCAGCGTGCTCGACGTGTTCGACAAGGGCAAGGACAAGGGCGCGGTGATCCGCCACAAGACCGTGCTGAAGGACGAGAAGGGCGAGCCGTTAGCGACGCTGGTGGCATCGCGCTTTGCGCGCGGCGACGGCGGTTTTGGCGGGCCCACCGAAGGCCAGCCCGAACCGCACAAGGTGCCGACCCGCGCGCCCGACAAGACCATCGATATCACGACGCGTCCGGACCAGGCGCTGGTCTATCGTCTTTGCGGCGACCGCAACCCGCTGCACTCCGATCCCGAATTCGCCAAACGCGCCGGTTTCGCAAAACCGATCCTGCACGGCATGTGCACCTACGGCATTACCTGCCGCGGCGTGTTGCAGACCTATGCCGATTACGATCCGTCGGCGTTCCGCCAGCACGTCGCCCGGTTCTCCTCGCCGGTCTATCCCGGCGAGACCGTGACCATGGATCTGTGGAAGGACGGCAATGTGATTTCGTTCGAGGCCAGGGTGAAGGCGCGCGACGTCGCCGTCATCAAGAGCGGCAAGACCGTGCTGGGGTAACAGGTTTCGTGCCCCGGACGCGGCGCAGCGCGCGAGCGGTGCGCCGCAGAGCCGGGGTCTATCGCACTTGGGATCAGGAGGTCCCGGCTCTGCGGCGCGTCACTTTGTGCCGCACCGCGTCCGGGACACGGGAAACACGAGGGAGCAAAACACCATGGGATTACTCGACGGCAAGGTTGCGATCATCACCGGCGCGGGCGGCGGGCTCGGTGAGGCCTACGCAAAACTGTTCGCGCGCGAGGGCGCGGCGGTAGTTGTCAACGATCTCGGCGGGCCGCGCGATGGGTCGGGCGCCGACGTCTCGATGGCGCAGAAGGTGGTCGATGCGATCAAGGCCGAGGGCGGCCGGGCCGTCGCCAACGGCGCCGACATCTCGACCATCGCGGGCGGCCAGTCGGTGTTCGACGACGCCATCAAGCATTTCGGCCGCGCCGACATCCTGGTCAACAATGCCGGCATCCTGCTCGACCAGACCTTTGCCAAGGCCAGCGAGGCTGCCTGGGACAAGGTGATCAAGGTTCATCTCAAGGGCACGTTCTGCTGCACCCAGCCGGTGTTCCGCTGGATGCGCGAGAACGGTGGCGGCGTCATCGTCAACACCTCGTCGACCTCGGGCCTGATCGGCAATTTCGGCCAGACCAATTACGGCGCCGCCAAGGGCGGTATCTGGGGCCTCTCGAACGTGCTGGCGATCGAGGGCCGCAAATACAATATCCGGATCTGGACGCTGGCGCCGGGCGCGCTGACCCGCATGACCGCCGATTTGCCGCGCTATATCGAGAACCCGAAGGCCGCGCTCGGACCGGACGGGATTGCTCCGGCCGTGCTATACATGGTCAGCGACTTGTCCGGCGATCAGACCGGCAAGGTGCTCGGCGTCTCCGGCCCACGCGGCGTCCGCGAGATGCGGATGATGGAAATGGAAGGCTGGAAGCCGCCGGGCGAAAACTGGAAGGCCCAGGATGTCGTCGCGCATGCCAAGGAGATTTTCTTCTCCGAGGAGCAGATCAAGATGGGCGCGCGGCGGTTTTGAGCTTACCTCTCCCAAGGGGAGAGGTCGGCGCGTAGCGCCGGGTGAGGGGTTAAGGCCTAACGATAGGCCGTAACCCCTCACCCCAACCCTCTCCCATCGAAGTCGGATATATTCGACTTCGCCCGTTTGAGATGTCCAACTCGGGTAAACCCGAGTTGGATGGGAGAGGGGGCGCACTTCCCCGGACGTAAGAATTCAGGCTAGGTGCACAGCAGACAGGCTGCGCAGTTATAGAGGCCCACATGACAAAACTCACCGCCAAAGCCGCCGGCACCTTTGCGATCGCGCCGACGCCGTTCCACGAGGATGGCCGGATCGACGAGAAATCCATCGACCGGCTGACGGACTTCTACGCCGAGGTCGGCTGCGACGGCGTCACCGTGCTGGGCATTCTGGGGGAGGCACCGAAGCTCGACGCATCCGAGGCGGAACAGGTCGCGATCCGCTTCGTCAAGCGCGCCAAGAACCTGCAGATCATTGTTGGCGTCTCCGCGCCGGGCTTTGCCGCGATGCGTTCGCTGGCGCTCAAATCGATGGATGCGGGAGCCGCCGGGGTGATGATCGCGCCGCCGCCGCATCTGCGTACCGACGACCAGATCACCGGTTATTTCAAGCAGGCGCAGGAAACCATCGGCGACGACATCCCCTGGGTGCTGCAGGATTATCCGCTGACCTTGAACGTGGTGTTCACGCCGGCGGTGATCCGCAAGATCGTGATGGACAGTCCGTCCTGCGTGATGCTCAAGCACGAGGACTGGCCCGGACTGGAAAAGATTTCCGCACTGCGCGCCTTCCAGAAGGACGGCTCGCTACGACCGCTCTCGATCCTGACCGGCAATGGCGGATTGTTCCTCGATTTCGAGATGGAGCGCGGCGCCGACGGCGCCATGACCGGCTACGCCTTCCCGGAGCTGCTGATCGATGTGGTGAAGATGTCCAAGGCCGGCAAGCGCGACGCCGCGCATGATCTGTTCGACGCCCATCTGCCGCTGATCCGCTACGAGCAGCAGCCCGGCGCAGGGCTGGCGGTGCGCAAATACGTGCTGCAGAAGCGCGGTGTGATTGCGTCCAGCGCGCAACGCAAGCCCGGCTCCAACATCACGCCGGCCGCCAGGGCCGAAGTGGAATATTTGCTGTCACGGGTGGCGCGGTTCGACAAGCGCGCCAATCTGCAGCCGCAGTCCAGCGCGGCGGAGTGAACCGATGGCAGAGGCCGTAAACCCGCGTCCCGCGTCCACCATCCTGCTGCTGCGCGACAGCGCCACCGCAAAGGATGAAGTCGAAGTCTTCATGATGGTCCGCCACTATGAGATCGACTTCAACTCCGGCGCGCTGGTGTTTCCCGGCGGCAGCGTCGACAAGGGCGATCAGGAGATCATCGCGACCCCTGAGCTTCATTCCGGCGGCGAGGGGCTGGACACCAGCGCTTTGAGTTTCCGGATCGCCGCGATACGCGAGACCTTTGAGGAAAGCGGCATTCTGCTGGCGCGTCCGCGCGGTTCGACGGCGCTGGTCGATGCGAAACGCGCGGGTGAGATCGAAGCCGCCCATCGCGCCGAATTGTGCGAGAGCAAGATCAGCTTCCTCAAGGTGCTCAGCGATAACGGCATGGTGCTGGCGCTCGACGAACTTGTGCCCTATGCGCACTGGATCACGCCGGAAGGCATGCCGAAACGGTTCGACACCTGGTTCTTCCTCGCCGCAGCACCTCCGGAGCAGATTGGCGCCCATGACGGCAAGGAGTCCACGGATTCGATCTGGGTGTCGCCGCGCGAGGCGCTGGAAGGCGGCGAGACCGGGCGGTTCAAGCTGCCGTTCCCGACCACGCGCAACCTGATCCGGCTCGGCAAGCAGCCGGGCGTCAAGGCCGCGCTCGACGACTCCAGGGGCAAGGCGATCGTCACCGTGATGCCTGTCATGACCAGGCTCAACGGCGGCCGCCAGCTGCGCATTCCGCTCGAAGCCGGTTACGACGGCGACGTGTTCGAGGTCGGCGCGGTCGGCTAGCACAGTTCGGCACGCAGCGAAGTATTGGTGCGAACGATCGGATATCTTCCACGTTAATGACCTGGCTGGGCGCGAACGCGCCAACCCGAGGAATTTGACGTGGCTGAATCGAACCAAACACACCTGAATTTGGATGGCGTCGAGGGCGCCGGTACATTGCTGGTCCGGCGATGGCCGGGCGCGGGCGATCCTGTGCTCTATGTTCACGGAGCGACATTTCCGTCGGCGCTATCGGTCGGCTACCGCTTCGATGGACGGTCATGGTCCGACCATTTGCAGCGGCATGGCTTCGACGTCTGGGCGTTCGACTTCGCCGGCTTTGGCGGCTCGGTTCGGCCGGCGCAGATGAACGCGCCCGCGGATCGCAATCTCCCGGTCGGCCGCGCTGCGGAAGCGGCGCGTCAGATCGGCGCCGTCATCGACCACATTCGGCGCGAGCGCGACGGCGCCAAGGTTGATCTCGTGGCGCACTCGTGGGGCAGCACCGTCGCCGGGCGCTTTGCAGGAGACCATGCCGGGGCGGTCGGCCGCCTGGTGCTGTTCGGGCCGATCGCACAGCGGCAGGTTGGCGGATTGCCGTCGCCAGACCGGATCGGCGCATGGCGGGAGGTATCCGTCGCGGATCAATTGCAAAGATTTGTCGAGGATGTTCCGGCAGGTCATCCGCCGGTATTGATCGAACCGGACCTGGCGCACTGGGGGCCCGCCTATCTCGCGACAGATCCCGGCGCGGCCGGGCGGACCCCGCCAGCGGTGAGGATTCCCAATGGACCGCAGGCCGACATCATGGCCGCGATGTCGGGAAATCTGCCATACGATCCGCGACGCGTGCTGGCTCCGACGCTGGTCGTTCGCGGCGCCTGGGACAGTCTTTGCAGCGACAACGACGCCGCGTGGTTGATGAACGCCCTCGGTGCTGTCGAAAAGGCCGATGTCGTCATCCCCGCGGCGACGCATCTGATGCATCTCGAACACGGACGCGATGGCCTGTTCGCGGCGACCGCGGACTGGCTTGCACGTTGACCAGCGTCGTCTGAAACATCAGACATGATCGCCGCCGCGTGATCCTATGGGGTCATCCAGCCCGGCGTTTCGAATCCGATCAGCTTGATCGGCGCGGGATCATCTGCCGGCATCACCCCGCTTTCACCTGTGCGGGCGTGCCGTCCTCGGCGTGCAGCCTTCGCAATTCGCGCTTCAGCACCTTGCCGGCGCCGGAGAGCGGAAACGGTTCGCTTCGGATGTCGACACTGCGCGGGCATTTGTAGCCGGCGATCCGTTCCTTGCAGAACGCGATGATCTCGGCGGCGTTGATGTGGGCGCCGGCCTTCGGGATCACGAAGGCATGGACCGTCTCGCCCCATTGCTCGCTGGGGATGCCGATCACGGCGCATTGCGACACCGCGGGATGCTGCGCGATGGCGTTCTCGACTTCCATCGAATAGACGTTCTCGCCGCCGGAGATGATCATGTCTTTGACGCGATCGACCAGATAGACGTAGCCTTCCTCATCCATATAGCCGCCGTCGCCGGTGTGCATCCAGCCGTCGATTACGGCCTTGGCGGTTTCTTCCGGCCGCTCCCAATAGCCCATCATCACGTTCTGGCCGCGCACCGCGACTTCGCCGACCACGCTTGTGGCGACCGGCTTGCGGTCGGCATCGACGATCCTGACCTCGCAGCCGATCGCGGCGCGGCCGCAGGCGCGTTGACGATTCTTCTTCGCGGCCGCCTCGCCCGTGTGCTGGTCCCACGGCAGATGCGTTGCCAAGGGCGAAAGTTCGGTCATGCCGTAGAGCTGGTGGAAGGCAGTGCCCGGCAGTCCCGCCATGGCGCGGTTCAGCAGCGCTTCGGAGATCGGGGAGGCGCCGTACATGATCCGCTTCAGCGACGACAGGTCGGCGGTCTTGAAGGCGGGATGATCGGTCAGCATCTGGATCATGGTCGGCACGATCAGGGTGGCCGTGATTTTCTCTTTCTCGATGGTCGCCATCACCAGTTCCGGATTGAAGGTCCGGACCACCACGTTGGTACCGCCGCCGATCAGGGACGCAAACATCGCGCCGCCATTGGCGAGGTGAAACATCGGCGCGGCGTTGAGATAGATGGTGCCGTCCGGCAACAGGCCTTCGCTCAGCATGTGCAGCGCGTTGCTGACGATGTTGGCGTGACTCAGCATCACGCCCTTGGAGCGGCCGGTGGTACCGCCGGTATAGAAGATGCCGGCCAGCTCCTCGCGCGCGGACATCGCGTCGGGAACAGGCCCGCTCGCGGCGATCAGTCTTTCGTAGTCCTGCGCTTCGGCTGGCCCCGCATCGTCGTCGGCATAGATCAGTTTGAGTGGAACGGCTTTTGCCAGCTCAACGCCCATGTTGGCAAACGCCTTGTCCACGACCAGCACGGAAGCGCGGCAGTCGTGCAGGGAGTCCTCGATCTCGGCGTGGCTCCAGCGGATGTTGGTGGGGACGATCACGGCACCGGCCCAGGCGATGCCGAGATAGAGTTCGAGATAGCGGTCGGAGTTGAGCATCAAGACCGCGACCCGGTCGCCGCGCTTGACGCCGAGTGCCTGCAGCCCGCCTGCGAGCCTTGCGACGCGCTCGCCGATCTCGCGCCAGCTGCGGCGGCGGTCGCCGTCGACGGTCGCAATTCCCTCCGGATTGGTCTGCAGCACCCTGCGCAGCCCCTGGGTCACGTTCATCAAAAACTCTCCCTGATATCGCGGGCGCTCGATGCACCTCTGGCCTCGATCATAGCGATGGCAGAGGGCCCGGCAAGCGCCGCGCGAGATCACCCGGCCCTTCACTTCGCGGGGGGACTCTCGTCATCGCGATTGTGGCGGGGGAGTCAGGCCGAGCGCTGCGACTGCTTTGAAATTGATCTATCGCAATACCGTTTGATCGATTTGGGTGAATATTATCATTCAAGATTGTCGGGAGGGTTGTCATGTCGAGCGCTCAGCAAGCTTTTGCAATGACCGCTGCGCTTTTTGGCCTATCGTTCGTCGGGATCTTGCTGTTCTGGTTTGCCGAGAAGTTGCGACCTAACCGCGGGCCGAAAAATTCCCGTTAGAGTTCGCGCCGGCGAGTGCTGCCAGCAAATCGGAGACTCAACGCTGGTGCGGAACCGCTCCCGTGCTAGCATGGGTCGTATGATAAGAGCTGTTGTGATCGCCGCGCTGCTCGTTTGTCCGCCTGCCATCGTTCGCGGTGAAGACCGCCCAACGCCGCCGGGCGACGTCCGCATTCAGGGGCTTTTCTGTTCGAGTCCGAAGGACTACAGCGATTGCATGGAGGGGTGCGCAAAGCTTGGCGTAATGCAACGCTATCGAGCCTGCATCGCTGCTTGCACAAGCCTTTACTGTCCGCGCAAATAGCAATGCGCTCGTGGCGTCTGCGGCGCCTTCCGGTCGCGCAACCCTTGGGATTATTCAGCGTTCGGCGCGGAGACATTCGCTCCGGGTCAAGAGCTGAAGTATTGTCGCTTCGAAGTCATGTAGGCTTTGGCTCGGACCTAGTTTTTCGCGGATCCTCCGATGAGCCATCGCCCCTTGTGAATATCGAATTTCACCAGACCTTCGTCTCGCATTTTCAGGAGGAGGGATTGGCAGGCTTCCTCGTTCGCGACATTGGCGCGTTTCATGACCTCATAGACCTTGAGCGGCTTCTCGCGGAGTGCATTCAGGATATTCTCTCGATCGTTCAGCATGACTACTCCCTCGCAAACCAGGAAGCCCCTGATATTCGCTCTTGAGTGAGCCGTCTAGATCATCACGAGTTTGATCTCGCCGTCTTCAAGGGTTCCCGTCGCAAGAGCGTCGCGTGCCATCTTTTCGATGACAGGCCAATTTGTCAGAAGGTATTTCTGTGCCTGTACCTTTGTCGGGAGCCTGGTTTGCAGAATGCAGCGCTGCCGCGCGTTCCCGTTCGCGATCTGGAAAGATACCGTTTGCGGCCCCTCGCTGACCTCTTGTTCGCTGGGCTTGGCAAGTTTCCGCATACGTTGTTCCTTTGTGAGGCTGGTAAGGCTGGGCTATTGGAACAGAGATCGACTGCGGCGTCCGTTTCGTGCCGGCAGACTTCATCGATCGGCGTTCAGCTAGGGATAGGGCCGAATCGATCGGTGTTCAGCTAGGGCTGATCTTCCTTGGCCTTCGGCGCACGTTTCGGCCTGTGGTCCGCGCTGGGCTGCGTGTTGCGGACGGCCTCGGTCAGCATCTGACGCAGTTCAGCCTTCGTTTTCGGCGGTTCCCGCGGGATAGATGCTTGCCATTGAGCCATAGTCCCTATGTGGGGATGCCCGAGGGAGATTTAAACCCCACTCGAGGCGGCAACCGACTACCGGGGGGACCCCGCGCGAAAGATAATCCACGTCCGCCCGCGAGCGGTTGGCGAGCTCAAATCGGGACATCGTGCCACAACGCGGTCAGCCGACGGCGGAAGATGGCGATGGTCAAACAGCCGCGATGATCGAACCAAGCGGCACGTCCAACGAGTAGATAAATCCAGTCGGATCGTAGGCGAGCTGCACCTGGCCATTCAATTGCTGACCAAGAGATTCCATCATTCGTGTGCCGAAGCTTCGTCGTGTTGGAGGCTTGACCGCGGGACCGGATCTTTCGGTCCAGTTCAGGCGAAGCCGCTGCTTCTCGTCGTCTACGATCCATGCGATTTCGACGCGGCCGGTGGGGATTGATAGCGCTCCAAATTTCGTGGTGTTGGTGCAAAGTTCGTTGAATGTCATCGCGAGCGCAATAACGGCGCCGGAGGTTATTCTGATATCGGGGCCGTTGAAATGGAATCGTCTGGCCCCCTGGCTGTCATAGGGCTCGGTCGCAGCGCTAAAAGTATGAGTGAGACTGGCATTTGCCCAGCTTACCTGCATCAGCAGGTCGTGGGCTCGCCCCAAGGCGATCAACCGGCCCTCCATGGCGTTCTGCCCGTGCTCGATACTGGTTGCGGCTCGGAAACTTTGCGACGCGATTGCGCTTACAGTAGCCAGCGTATTTTTGATGCGGTGATGCAGTTCGCCAAGGATCAGCTTCTGCAGCTTGTCGGCGGCTTCACGCTCCTTGGCGTCGATCCCTGCTTGCGCAAGCAAGGTCCTCGCATCTATCCCGGCCTGTTCCAGCAATAGGCGAAGGCTGTCGTTTTCCGCGGACAGGGCGGTCTCCTGTGCCGAGCGGGGTATCGGATGAAAGGTCTCATCGGCTGGCGACCGCGTTGCGTTTGGAACGATCTTCAACGCGCCCGCACCGACCATCGCTTGCAATTCGGCGATCATTTGCTCGACACCCAGCGGTTTGCCGAAGAAGCGGCTGTCCGCTGGCGTTTCCGCGTCAGACGGCTTCACTTGACCGGAAACCAGTATGATTTTGATGGAGGGCCAGCGGTCGTGGACCGCGTGGGCCAGCTTCAGGCCGTCCATGCTGCCTGGCATCTGGATATCGGTAAACAGCAGGGATATGTCCGAGCGGGACTCGAGAATCGAGAGCGCCTCGTCGGCGTTGACGGCCTCGACAGGGTGGAACCCGGCATCTTCCACGATATCGACCGCACGCATGCGCAACACCATCTCGTCTTCGACGATAAGGACGTTCGGCACCTCGGTTGAACCTGTAGACATGGGCGGGCTGCTCTTTCTCGAGAGGGGCGACAAAAGGTCAACCGGGGCGGAAGGTTTCAGTCGTTCCCGGTCGAATAAGCCGCGTCGCTCAGCTCTCGCCGGAGAGCCGGGTGAAGTCCGCAAGTACCGCTGCGATCAGGTCGCGGTGATGCGAATCGGCTGGCGCAAGATCGGCCGCGTATAAATTCAGGATGTAACGCGCCTTTGCGGCCGCCTCGGGCCACGAGGCGGCCGGCACGGCAAGAAGCTGGATTTCCAAAGCGCCCTGCCGATCGCGCAGCAGTCTTGCATTGGCTTCGACATCGGCAAGCACCCGGCGGATGTCGGTAGCCTTTTGCGCCGCCATGCCACGATGCTTGTCGAGATCGACGGGGATGTCATTCATGCGGCGCGCTGGCGTCGTTGCGCTGCGCATCCGACAGATCGATCGAACTGATCGAGATCATTTCCATCGAGGAATGGCGCGGTGCGACGCCCGGAACCATGATCATCGTGGCGACGCGCCGAAAGCACGGAAATGAAAGGCCTTCGATCATCTCCTCGTCGGTGACGACTTCGTAAGCGCCAGGCGACAACAGGCGATCGATACCCTTGATCCGGAAGGGATGCTTGAAATGAACCGTTTCCCGTCGCGAACGCGTGGTCATATCCAGAGACCAGCGCTTTTGCGCACAGGGAGTTCTGAGTTTTCGGACATTCGCCGACCGTGCGCGCTTTCAACGGAATTAGCCATCTGTTTCTCGCAGAAATGAGTGCATTTGGCTCAATAAGGCAGCTCGCCGCCTTGTATTTGATGGCTTCATAGCCATTTCGTGAGTGAATTAGGGAAGGTGTGTTTCGAATGAAGATTCGCGTCGGATTCGAAATGCTGTACGACTTCCCGCAACCGACGCCGATGATCATGGTGTTGGGGACGCACTTCACGCGCGCGTCTGACGTCATCGTGCCCGATTACTTGACCACCAGCCCGTCCGTGCCGATCACGCCTTATCGCGATCTGTTCGGCAACTGGTGCAGCCGTATTGTCGCGCCGGCCGGTCGAATGCGTTTGGCTGCCGATGGTGTCGTTCGCGACAGCGGCCTGCCTGACCCCGCCGTTCTCTCGGCCTCTCAACATGCCGTCGAAGATTTGCCGGCGGATACGCTGGTCTACCTGCTCGGCAGCCGCTACTGCGAGACCGATCGGCTATCGGAAACCGCATGGAAGCTGTTCGAGAAGACGCAGCCGGGTTGGGCGCGGGTCCAGGCCATCTGTGATTTTGTCCACCGTCACATTACTTTCGGTTACGATCACGCCCGCGCCACCATGACGGCTTGGGACGCCTTCAATGAGGGCAAGGGTGTATGCCGTGACTATGCGCATCTCGCCATTACGTTCTGTCGCTGCATGAATATTCCGGCGCGCTACTGCACCGGATATCTCGGCGACATGGGTACAGAGCCTCCTTACGGGCCGGGCGATTTCGCTGGGTGGTTCGAGGCCTATCTCGGCGGACACTGGCATACGTTCGACCCGCGCAATAACGTGCCACGGATCGGCCGCGTACTGATAGCGCAGGGGCGCGATGCCTCCGATGTCCCGATCACCCAGACGTTCGGGCCGAATACATTGGTCAGCTTCAAGGTCTGGACTGACGAGGTGGCGTGACGACAGATCGCGCCGGTTTGGGCGCTTCGATCACGTAGTCACCCGCGTCGCGGCAGTTACTCCGCACCTGGAAACGAGGTGTTGGTTCTTGCGGCGGCTCAGTTGGCCTTACGGCGCAGGAAGGCCGGGATATCGAGAACGGTTTCCTCGATCGAATTGCGCGCAGGAGAGGAGCGGCCGTAGGTATCGAGGCCATGCGGAGCCGCATGGCGCGCATGATCGGAAATCGGCTTGGCCGGTCGCCCTTCGGGATGGCGGTCCGTCGGACGGAGCGGCGGACCCTGTAATTGCGGCAGCGGTGCACGACGCTCGATCCGGTCGGCGATACGACGGCTGTCGTTCCGCAGCCTGCCGGCGAGTTCCGGGAGGGAGCTTTCCGCTGGCTGGGTCGGGCCAGGATTATCGATGCCGGTCGCCACCACCGAGACGCGGACGATACCTTCGAGGCTTTCATCGAAAGACGCGCCGATGATGATGTTGGCGTCCTGGTCGGCCTCATCGCGAATGCGGGCAGCAGCTTCGTCGACCTCGAACAACGTCAGGTCCTTGCCGCCGGTGATGGAAACGATGAGGCCGCTGGCGCGCTTGATCGAAGGGTCCTCGATCAATGGATTGGAAATCGCGGCCACTGCGGCGGTCAGAACGCGTTTCTCGCCTGACGCCTCGCCCCTGCCCATCATGGCCTTGCCCTTCTCGCGCATGACGGCGAGAACGTCGGCAAAATCGAGATTGATCAGGCCTTCCTTGACTATCAGGTCGCTGATGCAGGCTACACCCGAATAAAGCACCTGATCGGCCAGGGCGAAGGCATCCGCGAATGTGGTCTTCTGGTTGGCCACCCGGAACAGATTCTGGTTTGGAATGATCAGCAGGGTGTCCACCACCTTCAGCAGTTCCGCGATGCCGGCTTCGGCGAAGCGCATGCGGCGCTGGCCCTCGAAGTGGAATGGCTTGGTGACGACACCGATGGTCAGAATGCCAAGCTCGCGCGCGATCTTGGCGATAACGGGCGCTGCCCCGGTGCCGGTACCACCACCCATGCCGGCAGTAACGAACACCATGTGTGCGCCGGTCAAGTGATCGCGGATCGTATTGATTGCCTCTTCGGCTGCGGCCCGCCCCACGTCGGGCTGCGAGCCGGCGCCAAGGCCTTCGGTCACGTGGGTGCCCAACTGGATGATGCGCTTGGCCTTCGAACTGGTGAGCGCCTGTGCGTCGGTATTGGAGACGATGAAGTCGACGCCTTGCAGCCCGGCCGCGATCATGTTGTTGACGGCATTGCCGCCGGCGCCGCCGACCCCAAACACGATAATGCGCGCCTTCATCTCGCGAATATCGGTGATGCGGGTCATTTTTGCCTCACGATTACTCCCTCAAGCCGGGGAAGGAGGACGCGGATTTCTACCTGCAGGCCTTGCGGTCGGCTTCCACCAGGGTCGCGGCTAGGTGTCCCAGTCGGCCTGCGGCTTGTCCGGGGCTGTCCGTCGCGCCGTTAGCCCGGCCAGCGTTTCGCAGAGCCGCCACCTCACCTTCAAGCCGTGCCGTCGCCTCCCTGGCTGCCATCGTTTCGGCAGTCGCCCGCAGCAACTCAATTGTCAGCCGATCGGCGCGTTCGCGCTCGCGCTCGAAATCTGCTCTGTGATCGGCCGCCCTGGCTTCGAGCTGCGCGATCTCCGCTTTCAATGCCTCGATCGTTGCCGCTGATAGGCCGATGTTGCCTGCCTGGCGGCCATCTGGTGGCCGGGGCCTATGCCGTATTTCAGCGAGATCAACGCTCACCAGGGCTTTTCCGTCATCCGAAAGCGAGCGCGGCAACCGGAGTCGCTTGGCGAGCGAACGAGCGGCATCTCGCGAGATTTTCAGGCGGGCACCTAGAGCGGCATATGTCAGCGGCTCAACGGACATCGGCTGTTCTCCTAGAACGAACCGGGCGGTAATCGGATGATGACCGGGCGATGACCGCAGGCTAGGCTGCGTTGGTTAATAGATCGTTAACGGGGGGCAGCGATCCGCCACTTGGGCGTGCCGGAGCCGGAACGCGGCAGACCATCCGGCCTCGCCTCGGGCTAGATCGTTCTTCCCTTCGACGACTTTGCGGTTCTTGAGCGTTTCGCCACGCCGTGATCGTGCCGCGAAGCCAGCCGGTGCTTCTTCATATCCGATTTCGCGTGCTTAGCTTTCGTCCCACGCTGATGAGCGGCATATTCGGTGCCGTCGATCGGTGCCACGTGCGGCGGATCCCTATCGAGATATGGTCGTCCGATTCCAAATTCCTTCCCGTGTCCATCAATCCATTTCCAGAAGTTTTCGGTGGAAGTCCATCGCTCCGCCTGTGTCGCGCCTTTGACGCTCACGACATCGGCCGCAAGCCCGTGGCCATAGCCGCCACGGGAGCTCCCGCCATGGTATGACCTGTCGGTCGCCGCCTTCAGGCCGCTGGCGATCGATTGACGGTAGTCATCGCGGAACGCGCTGGTTATTCCAGGCGACAGCCCGGCCATTTCCGCGGCCCGCAGCGTATGAAAGAGCTTCAGCTTGAAGTTCCGATCCATGCCTCCGATCACGTAGTCCATCATCGGCAAGCCGGCTTTCTCCGCCGCCTTCGGATCCTTCCAAGCAAAGTCCTCATCAACGAGCTTGATAAAGGTCTTGCTGACAGTCACCGTTTTGCCCCTCTTCCTGACCGTCACTTTCCTCCGCTCATGCAGCTTGATGACGCCCTCCTTGGGCGTCCGTTGGTAGAGCGTCCACAGAAATCGATCGATGCAGCCGTCCGCTGTCGCGCACTCGTCCGGAATTTCGATGGAGCTCGCGGCCTCCTTGCCCTCATTTGTCACTGGATCTGCCGTGTACGCTGTCGCCACCTGCACCGGCGGTGATCCGGGCGACAGCACTTGCGACGACTCGGGCAACGCGGACTCGACGATCGATTGCGGTTCAGTTGAGGCCGCGGTCGAGCCGGTGACAGTCTCCGTCATCGATTTGGCGGACGTCGCCATATCCGCACTGGTGACAGCTTCGTGCCCAATTGCGGTTGCCTGCGGTGCGTACGCGAAGTGGGCGTCGGCGGCGAGGGATGGTGTGAGGCGGTCCTCAATGGGCACAGCCCCGGTGTTCTCGATGCGGGCCGAACCGAAGCCAGCAAGCCAGACGGCGACGCAACCCGCAAGAAAGGCCGTTCCGTACAACTCCGGCGCTACTGACGTAAATCGCCGCGGGTTCATGATCCCGTCGCCTCCAAAGGCTCCGACAGCACTGAGTTTTCGGATCAAGATTGAGAAGGTGCAATGACGGATACTGCAGGTCATCAATTTTTCCGAGCACTGTGGCTCGAATGCAACGCCGCCGGTAAATGGTTATAGCGCATTCTCCGATGTAAGAAGGGCTTCCCGATACAGCCGGAAAATGGGCCATTGAGCCGCCACGATCTCGCCCAAAAGCAGACTGCACAATTGGTCGCATGGATGTCCGCAGTGTGCCCATGCTCTCGGCGCTGACGCTGGTCGCCACATGCTTGTGCGCCCGCGCTGGAACATTCGACGACCTCTGGCTTACGCGCATCAAGCCACCGCCATACGGCGGCGTCGCCACCGAGTTTGATGACACGATCGCCGCCGACGGCAAGCGGCTGCATCCCCATCGGGACCTGGTCTGTGCGCACATGCTTGAACAGCTTGGTCAGCGGCTTCTCGTGACCAATGTTGCCAACGGAAAATCCGTGGTCTGTACGGTGGCGGATAAGGGACCGAACCGCAGGTTTTGGCCGCGCCGCGAAATCGATCTCACACCGCCGGCGTCGAAGGCGATCGGCTGTGACGGCATGTGCAACGTAAGTCTGGAGCGGGTGGCGCCATGACGAGCCCGTGCGGCTTCGAGGATCGATACAACCGTCGAGCAGAGGGAAGGTAGCCTCTGGATCGGTCGACTAGAGCATGATCCGGAAAAGTGGGTACCGGTTTTCCGAAAAGATCATGCTCAAACGAAAAGATAGAGCGGGATGACGATTCGAAGAAAAGTCGTCTCGCTCTAGACGAGGTGTCAAGGTTGCATCGGCGCCCGCTCGAGAGCCAGGACGATCATACGGCCGAAGAGTGCCGTAAGCGAACCATGTCTGCTCCTATCTCCGGACGCATCAATATGGGATCCATCCGTGCGACCATAGTGGCGGCATTCGCCGTTTTCATGCTTCCTGCAAACGCTGCACAAGCTCAGTTCCCGTTTTGGCCGCAGTACAGGTCCTGGTGGGGCGATCACGCTCCGTTCCGGCACAAGCACCAACACCGGCACAGAAAGTCTGACTCGGCGAACAACGCTCAGTCCAAGGACGCGCCGAAAGGCCCGCTGCAGATTATCATCTCGATCGCAGACCAGCGGATCTCGCTTTATGACAATGGGGCGCTGATCGCACGTTCGTCGGTGTCCACGGGAATTCCGCGTCACCCCACGCCGCTTGGGGTATTCAGCGTGATCGGCAAACAACGATGGCACCGCTCGAATATTTATAGCGCGGCCCCCATGCCCTACATGCAGCGCATCACGTGGTCAGGGATAGCGCTGCACGCGGGTGTCTTGCCCGGGCATCCGGCGTCACACGGCTGCATCCGTTTGGCAAATGGCTTTGCCAATCGACTCTGGCATCTCACGAAGCGCGGCACGCGCGTCATTATCGCGCACGACGATGTCCGGCCGGTCGAGATAACCAATCCGCACCTTTTTAATCCAAAAGCCGTGTCCGGTTCGCCGGAACCTCCGGCTGCCACAGTCGCGGGTAACGGCATCTATGCGGCGCCCGCAACGCAGGCACCAATAATGTCCAGTGCCGAGACGCAAGAAGCCGCCAACCCCCAGGCTCCAGGTCCGGCTGCCGCCCGGGTCGCATCGCAAAAGATAGTCCCGATCTCCGTCTTCGTGAGCCGCAAGGTGGGCAAGCTCTTTGTGCGTCGGGGTTTCACGCCACTGTTCGAAGTCCCGATCAAGATCCAGAATCCGGAGGAGCCGCTGGGAACGCACGTGTTTACCGCCATGGAATTCCAGAACGATGCTGCGGCTATGCGCTGGACCGTCGTGTCGATGCCGGATGAGTTTCGCAGCATCTCCGAGGGGGCCACCAAAGCGCGCGAAGCACAGGCAAAACAAATTGCCGATACTGCCCGACCGGCGCCGTTGCCGAATAGAGCCAGCGCCGCTCTCGACCGCATCGAAATCCCGCAGGATGCGGTTGATCGGATCTCTGAATTGCTGACGCCGGCCTCTTCGGTCATCATATCCGACTACGGAATTAGCCATGAGACGGGAAAAGACACGGACTTCATCGTGGTAACGCATTGAGGCGGTGGCGCATCGCTTCACCCAGCTCCGCTGGGACAGCATGGCTGACGAATAATTTGTACGTTGGAACGATTGCGGGTTCAGGCTCTCTGTCGTTCTATAGGGTTGCGCTCGTGTCGTCGGCACGCCCGGAGGAATTGCGCCGTCCTGACATGGAGAGACGGTGTTCGGGGGACTTGTCCGCATGGAGTACGGCCATGACAGTCCGCGGAAACCAGCCTGATGAGGTCCAGACAAACGAACGTCACGCGTCGACGGGCGCGGGTGAAGATTTTATTCTTCTCGGTGATGTCCAGCCGCCCCGTCGCATCGAGTTCGCGCGCGAGCGAATGCTGCTCTGTCGTTTGTACATTGGCCTCATCCGAACCATCAACGATGACTACGGCGCTGAATTTGCGAAGCACAGCGACAGCGCGACCTTCAGAACAATCGGCATCTATGTCTTTCTTCGTACGGTCATGTGCTCGCCGGTGCGGGCGAGCACCGTCGCACACGCTCTCAAGATACCACGCCCCACGGTGCTCAGGCGTTTGCAGGAGATGGTGAAGCAAGGTTACGTCGAGCGCGTCGGCAACGCCTACCGTGTCACCGATAAGGTCAACATCCCCGACCTGCAAAGAAAGCTGCAGCAACGCGTGGAGATCATTATCGAGACGGCGAAGGAGCTGTCCAAGCTGGACATCTCCAACCGGCTGGCGAACTGAAGCAGATCTGCGCGAATCGATCCAGGCCGCTGAAGTGCACGAGAGGCAAATCCGGCATTGCATGCCGCGCATGCTCCGGTCGCCATCTCTGCAGAAAGGCGCGAGTGGACAGAGCAAGTGCGCCTATGCATCAGAGCGAACCCTTACATAGGATCCAGGCGCGTCTTGGCGTCGGTTCTTCTTACGTGAATGGCAACATACGTTCTCGACGACCGCATCAGTTGCCCAACATCATTTAATCGGCTTCGCGAGAATTTGAAAATCCTTGTTGAGGATTCTGTCGCGCCTGATGCGGCTTGCCCAATAACAACTGCTGCTTCAAACTCAAAAATTGTTGCGGTGTCTGGCGGAGCGCTGCGGTTCAGCCAATTGGTTGTTTTGTCGATATCGACTTGCGTGCTCAACGGGTGCTCACGCAGATATGCAGATATCTGTCGGCTCTCCATGTCCGGCAGCAGACCTTCGGCGGCAGCGCAAGCGCTATTGCGGACTCGAGTTCCGATTTGTGTAGATGGCTCACCGCCGCATCAATTTGACGCCGTACGGCCTTCAGCTTGGTTGGAAATTGGCGCGGTTAGTTTCACGCTACGGGAGATCCTGAATCGCCGTCTTCTCCGGAGCTTGCCTCACCACATGCCTCATCGTTTTGTGCTAATCGATGATGTGATAGCCACCGTCGATGTAAATCGTGTCGCCTGTTATCAGCTTGGCGCCGTCGAGCGCGAGGAAGGCAACCGCCTTACCGACGTCGTCAATGCTGACGAGGCTCCGCGTTGGCGCCTTGCCCTGTGCTTTTGATAGCAGTTCGTCGAACTCCGGAATCCCGGAGGCCGCGCGCGTCGCAAGCGGACCCGGCGAAATGGCGTGAACCCGAATGCCCTTCGGCCCGACCTCGGCCGCAACGTAACGAACGGTACATTCCAACGCCGCTTTGGCGACGCCCATGATGTTATAGTTTTGCACCACCATCTGGCTGCCGTAGTATGTCATGGTGAACAGGGTTCCGCCGTTCTTCATCAGCGGCTCGGCCAAGTGCGCCATACGGATGAATGACCAGCACGAGACATCCATGGTGGCAAGAAACCCATCGCGGTCGACGTCGATCACTCGGCCATGCAGTGCCTCCCTGGGCGAGAATGCGATCGAGTGTACGAGAAAATCGAGCTGACCCCATTCCTTTGTAATTCGCTCGAACACCGCCTCGGTCTGTCCGGCGACGCCAACATCGAGCGGCATGAAGATTGGCGATTTAAGCTCGCGCGCTAGCGGCTCCACGAATTTCTTCGCTTTCTCGTTCAGGTACGTCACCGCCAGATCGGCGCCGAGGGCGCGGAACGCCTTGGCGCAACCCCAGGCGATCGAACTCTCATTGGCGATGCCGACGATCAACCCTTTGCGGCCTTTGAGTGCCACCGAGGTTTCGGGATAAACAGGTATGGCCATGACAATCTCCTTGGTGCCGGCAGTCCATCAATAGATGCCGGTGAGGTAGTAGAACCCGATTACGAAAAACACCGCCGCGGATTTGATCAGGGTGATCACAAAAATGTCCTTGTAAGCTTCCTTATGGGTGAGGCCGGTCACCGCAAGTAACGTGATGACCGCGCCATTGTGCGGCAGGGTGTCCATGCCGCCGCTCGCCATCGAGGCGACGCGATGGAGGACCTCAAGCGGAATTTTTGCCGCCTCGGCGGCGGCAATGAACGTGTCGGACATGGCTGCGAGAGCAATGCTCATGCCGCCGGACGCCGACCCGGTGATGCCGGCGAGAACGGTGACGCTGACCGCCTCATTGATGAGGGGATTGGGGATGCTTCTGAGAGCGTCGGCGATCAGCACAAAGCCGGGCAACAGCGCGATCACTCCGCCGAAACCGTATTCGGATGCGGTATTGAGCGAGGCCAGCAGGGAACCCGCGACCGCTGCCTTGCTGCCCTCGGCAAACTTGGCCATCACCGGACGCCAGGCGAACGCGATGACGGTCAGGATGCCGAGCAGCAGCGCGCCTTCGACCGCCCAGATCGCCGCTACGGCACTGATCTGGGTGACGATCGGCTTGCCGTGGGCACCAAGCGTGAATTCGTGCACAGAGCCATAGGAGCGCACGACCAATTTTGTCAGTACGAAGTTCATGATCCCCACCACCACCAGCGGTGTGATAGCGATCCACGGATTGGGCAACTGCTCAGGCTCAAACGGCTCCGGCTCATTGCGCAGATCCGTGCCGTAGCCTTCCCTGCGTGCCAGCGCTGCGCGGCGGCGGCTCTCGATATAGTAGAGACCGATACCGAGGATGAACAGGCTGCCGAGCAGGCCTAGCCATGGAGCGGCCCAGGTCGTCGTCTTGAAAAATGTAGTCGGGATGATGTTCTGGATCTGCGGCGTGCCCGGCAGGGCGTCCATGGTGAACGTAAATGCGCCGAGAGCGACCGTGCAGGGAATGAGCCTCTTGGGAATGTCGCCCTGCCGGAACATCTCCGCCGCGAACGGATAAACGGCGAACACCACCACGAACAACGATACGCCACCATAGGTAAGGATCGCGCAGACCACGACGATCGACAGCATCGCCCGCTCCCGGCCAATCAGGCCGATGACCGCTGAGACGATCGATTTGGAGAACCCCGATAGCTCGATGACCTTGCCGAACACGGCCCCGAGCATGAACACCGGAAAGTAGTTCTTCACAAAGCCGACCATCTTTTCCATGAATACGCTGGAAAACATCGGCGCGACCAATGACGGGTCGGTCAGAAGCACGGCGCCAAGGGCAGCCACGGGCGCGAACAAAATCACGCTGTAGCCACGATAGGCGACGAGCATCAGAAAAATCAATGCACCCAGCACGATGACCAAGCTCATGACTAGCTCCTGACTTTGTCCGCCGCCTGTACTGCGCAGTTGTCTCGATGTTCAAGCCATGGATGTGAAGATACTTAGACGTTCGCGCTCGAGTTCAGCGATGATCTTTGCGTTGTGTGCGACCGCCTCCCTCAGCAGATCGCGAACCGATACGACGGCAATCACGTTGCCACGCTCAACCACCGGCAGGTGGCGAATTCCGTTTTGATGCATCAGCCTCAGGCAATCCGCGAACGTCTGAGCGATATCGACGGTGATCACCACATGCGTCATGATGTCCGAGACGGGAGTCGTCTCCAGTGGTTTTCCGACCAGGACAGCCCGGAGTACACAATCGCGCTCGGAAACAACGCCGACCAGCCGTCTCTGATCAAGGATCACGACCAAGCCGATTTTCTTGTCGGCCATCGTCTGCAGCGCGGAGAGAACACTGTCGGCAGGGCGAGCGGTCCACAGTTCCCTGGGCTTTGAGACCAGGATCTGTTGCAGGGTGCGATAGGCGAGGATTTCCTCAGGGCGTCTGACGGTTTGAACCATGATACCTCCCCAGCTTCGCGTCGTCGGGAGCAGCCCGTTCCGCCGAAGCTAATCCCTGATCCGACAGTCGACTTTCACGGTATGAAGCCAAATATCCCATTGCGAGGTCCAGCCACTATCAACCGGCAGGGCGATGCCCTGATCTGCGACGCCGCGTCGGAACACAGGAAGACCGCGACATCGCCGTCTGTTCGGGCGTGGCAAGTTCGAGCGACGGCTAAAAGCTAGTCGCCATGGTTAGGAAATTATGTTGATCCAGATCAACAACCGCCCGCAAATCAGTCGTCCCCTGACACTGACTGGTCGTGGAGCGCTTACCGAGGCCTAACGGATCCCGTCGGCGGCTATTCTGGGTAGGCGCGCCACGCAGGACGCGGACGCGAAGGCACGGTGCGATCACAGTGCGAGACACCACGCGGGTCTCGTCGTGATCTGCATCGACGTCGCGAACGCTGTTTCGCGTGAGCGTTATCTATAGCCAAGCACGCAAGAGGGATGGTTCGGCCATGAGAACTGTTTCGGTGCAAGAAGCCGTCGCAATGATACCGGACGGCGCGTACCCTGATGATCGGTGGTTTCATGGCGGTCGGCACGCCTGAGCGGCTGATGGACGAGCTCGTGCGTCAGGGCAAGCGCAATTTAACGATAATCGCCAACGACACGGCAAGGCCCGGACTGGGAATCGGCAAGCTTGTCGATGCCGGACTTGTCAGCCGGACGATCGCAAGTCACATCGGCCTTAATCCCGAGACGCAGCGACAAATGATCGCCGGCAAGATGGCGGTCGACCTGGTCCCGCAGGGTACGTTCGTCGAGCGCGTTCGTGCCGGTGGTTGCGGACTGGGCGGCGTGCTGACGCCAACCGGCGTGGGCACCCTCGTCGAGGAGGGTAAGCGGAAGATCGAAGTGGACGGGAAGACCTATCTGCTGGAGACGGCACTGCACGCGGACTTCGCGCTCATCCACGCCTTCCTCGCCGACTATTCCGGCAACCTGTCCTATGCGCTCACGGCGCGCAACTTTAATCCCGTCATGGCCATGGCCGCGAGCACCACGATCGTGACGGTCGATCATGTCGTGCCGATCGGGCTCATCGCACCTGATCACGTCATCACGCCCGCGCCGCTGGTCGACTTCCTCGCCACGAACGGATGAAGACAATGGATGCACAAACGGTCATCGCCAAGCGCATAGCGCAGGAACTTCAACCGGGGATGCTGGTCAATCTCGGTATCGGCATTCCGACCCTGGTAGCGAACTTTGTCCCAGAGGGGTTGAACATGCACTTCCAGTCTGAAAACGGGTTGATCGGCAGCGGACCAATGGCCGAAGCAGGGATGGAGCAGCCGTTGCTCACGGACGCAGGCGGCCGACCCATAACGGCGCTGCCCGGCGCGTCCACCTTCGACAGCGCGATGTCCTTTGGTCTGATCCGCGGCGGTCACGTGGACATGACCGTGCTTGGCGGGCTGCAAGTAGACGCCGGGGGCCATCTCGCGAACTGGATGATCCCCGGAAAGTTCGTCCCGGGCATGGGCGGGGCGATGGACCTCGTGACCGGCGCCAAGCGTGTGATCGTGGCGATGCAGCATACCGCCAAGGGGAAACCGAAGATCATGAAGAAATGCACGCTGCCGCTGACATCGGCGAGACCCGTTGACCTCGTCGTGACTGAAATGGCCGTGATCGGATTCCCCGGCGGACGCGCCACCCTGATGGAAACCGCGCCCGGCGTCAGCGTCGCGGACGTCGTTGCCAGTACCGAGGCCGAGCTCGTCATCCCTGCCAAGGTGCCGGAAATGGCGATTTGACCCTTGGCTCGTTTGCGAGTCGTAACACAGGAGCTGTGAGATGCGCGTGTTCAACGACTTTAACGACCTCAAGCGCGCTGTCGGCACCGAGGTCGGCGTCAGCGACTGGATGGAAATCACCCAGGAGCGCATCAACAAGTTTGCCGAAGCGACCGGCGACGAGCAATGGATCCACATCGACACCGAACGCGCCGCACGCGAATCGCCCGGCGGGAAAACGATCGCGCATGGACTGCTCTCGCTTTCGCTGATCCCGATGCTCATTCGGGAGATCATCGGGCTGAAAGTCGTGAAGAACACGCTGAACTACGGCGCCAACAGAGTTCGCTATCTCACTCCGGTCCCTGCCGGCTCGCGGTTACGTGGCCGCGTTGAAGTGATGGCGGCGGAGGACGTGCCACCCAATGCGCTGCGCGTCACCTACAAGGTCACCATCGAGATCGAGGGTGGCAAGCGCCCCGCCTGTGTTGCGGAGGTGATAGGTCAGCATTATCGCTGAATTCCCCCACGCTCAAAGCTTGGCCGTGCCTTCGGCGTCGTAACCAGTGCGCCCGAAAGTACGGATCGATTCTCGGCACAGTGACCGCAGACCTTGCCGCAAGCCACGCTTTCTTGGGCCACATTGAAGAGGCTCAGAAAGCATGGGGGCTTCCTTAACGTGCCGTCTTGGGGAACGGGAGGAAAATCTGGAATTTCCGTGTTGCGGGCCGAATGGCGCAGTCAGGTGATTTGCCCGTCGGGCGGTTTGTTGAAGGGGGTGTCGATACCCCTTTGCAAAAATATTTCGCTTAACCCGTCGGGCAAATCATCTCTACAAGCTCGCGCCATCCCACCCCACCAGAGGGGCGTATCATGATCGTCACGAAACGCGGGGCGGGATGCGGTGGACGCGGCAGCGTCTTGCGCGCGAAGGGATTGCAGGGCAGGTCGAAAGATTTGTGAGCGATCAACAGCACGCGGACGAGAGACGATTGCAGCGTACGGCGAAGTCGTGTGGTCCTGACGCCCCGACGCTGGCGTCAAGTTCGCGGATGTTGTGTCGGCCCTACCGGGCTTCAGACACAACGTTGGTCCGCGGGCGACGGTGGCAAAAGAGCCCGGTCACCGAGGAGAGCACGAAGGAAACCGTTAAAACCATTGCGTGCGGGAATGCCGGGCGATTCCGGTGTACTCGTTGTTACTCGTGTGCGTTTTACCACTCCAAGTGCACACGAGGCCGCGGGTGCAGCGGGCACCCGGCATTCCCCACGCCCTCTTGGGGGCGGGAAATTCATCAACGCCTCGGGCGCCTCGCGCCGCGAGGACGAAGTCGTATTCGAAACTTTATCACCGTCATTGCGAGGAGCGACTTGTCCGCCGTAGCTCAACGAGCGAAGGCGGAAGCGACGAAGCAATCCATTTTTTCTATCTGCCGTGAGATGGATTGCTTCGTCGCATTGCTCCTCGCAATGACGGCGGTATGACGAGCATTTCGAGGCGCGAAGCGGAGACCCATCATCGTGAACACGACCAACTCCACGCCGCGACGCCTTGCCGGCCCCGCGGATTGTCGGCATCCTGCCTGCAAATCCGGACGCCTTGGGGCGCCGCAAAAAGCGATCGGGCAGGGGACGTATCATGAAACCAGGGCGGATCGGCGCAATCATGGGTGCGTGGCTGGCTCTCGCCGCACCTGCTACGGGATGGGCGCAGGAGAACTTTCCCAGCCGGCCGGTGCGCATCGTCATTCCCTATGCGCCGGGCAGCGTGGCCGACGTGTTCGCGCGCATCATCGCCCAGAACATGGCTGCGCAGTGGAACGGCTCGATCGTCGTCGAATCCAAATCCGGCGCCAACGGTTCGATCGCAGCCGAAGAAGTCGCGCGATCGGCGCCGGATGGTTACACGTGGCTGCTGGTGACGGCCTACTTCGCCTCGAGCCCCGCGCTCGATCCGAAACTGCGCTGGGATCCGATGCGCGATTTCATTGCGGTCGGGCAGATTTGCCGCGCGCCGAATTTCTTCATCGTGCCGACGACATTGCCGGTGAAGAACGTCGCCGAATATGTCGCGCTGGCCAAGGCCAAGCCGGGCACGCTGAATTACAGCCATCCCGGCAAGGGATCGACCGGGCATCTCGGTTTCGAACTGTTCAAGAAGCTGGCCGGCATCGACGTCACCGGTGTCGGCTATCGCGGCTATCCGCAGATGGTGCCGGATATCGCCAGCGGCCTGATCACCTCGACCTTCCTGTCGGCGAACCAGGCGCTGGCGCAGGTGCAGACCGGCGCGATCAGGGTGATCGCCGCGATCAACGATGGCCGTTCGAAATATTTCCCGGATGCGCCGACCATGGCGGAGCAGGGTTTTGCCGAGGCGCAGGTGACGCCGTGGTTCGGCGTCGTCGTGCCGGCCGGCACGCCGCAGCCGATCGTCGCGCGCATCAGCAAGGCACAGGAGGCCGCGCTCGCAACCGCGGACGTTCGCGAGAAGCTCGACATCGCCGGATGCGAGCCGAAGAGTGCGCCGCTTGGCCAGTTTGCCGATATCATCAAGGCCGACGTCGCGCTGTGGGCGAAGGTCGTCAAGGAGGCCGGCATCACCGCGGACTGACGCGATGATCCGGTTGCCGGGAACCGCTGCCGGGGCGAGGCTTGGAGCGCGTATTCGGCATGAATTTCGTCACCCCTGCGGCGCGGTCGCCCAAGGTCGTCCGGGGGCGGCCCGGAAGCCGCGATCGGAGTCCCAAAACCGTACAGGGCAAATGTCCCGCCAGGGCCGTCCGGCAAGGTTTGCCGGCGCCCTCAGGGTTCGAGCTTGTTCCCCCTGACGTCAATTACGTCGTATATTATGCCCGTTTTGGAGCCCGGTCTTGATAACATGCCTTCTGGATTGCCGCCGATAGCGCAACATAAGCGATCGTTTTCGCTCTCGATCGGCCAGCTGACCTTCGGCAGTTTCCTGCTGGTGCTGGCGGTGATCATGGGCACCAGCATCGCCAGCGTCGTCGCCATCCGCCATATCGATGCGACGTTTGCCGAACTGCAGCGGCTGCAGAGCGTCGGCGACCTTGCCGAGGACATCGACCGGCGCATGAACGAATTGCGGCTCGCCGCCCGTGATTTCGTGACCGATCCCGGCGCGCAATCCAGCCAGGTCGGCGAGGCCGCCGCTTCGTTAAGCGAGATCCTGAAAAAGACCCGGCTGGAACTCGCGCCCGAGCAGCAGGACATGATCGACGGCGTCGCCGCGCGGCTGTCGACCTATCGCAGCGGCATCGAGCGTATTTCGGCGCTGATCACCCGCCGCGCCGAACTGATCGTCGCACTGCCGCCGCTGCGCGAACAATTCGATGCCGCCATCGCCGACACGCCCGACCCGATTATCGCGGCGACCTTGTTTCAGACGCAAAGCCGTATCGCCTCGGCCCTGCTGGCGCACAATCCGTCCGCCGCCGAACAGGCGGCGCAAAGCATGCGGACGCTGACCATCTCCAGCCCCAGCCTGCGCGCGGCCGTCGACAATTATGCCGAAGCCATCATCGCGATATCGATCCGCGAACGCCAGATCGCCGATATCGACAAGGAGGTTTTGGGCTCCGAGGGACGCCTGATCGGGCGCGTCACCGAACTGTTGCGGCAGGTCAGCGCGCGTCGCGGTCACGTGCTGTCGCGCGATTTCGCCAGGACGCTGACGGAAGCCAGATGGCAAAGCATCACGCTCGGCACCGCCGGCGTGCTGATCGGACTGTTCGCCGCATTGCTGGTGGTGCGGCGGACGGTCCGCCCGCTGGCTCAGATCGCCACCTCGATCCGTGCGCTGGCGGGCGGCCAAAAGGACATGTCGATCCCCGCTACCGACGTGGACAACGAGATCGGCGATATCGCGCGCGCCGCCGAAGTATTCCGCCGCACGCTGGTGGATGCCGACGCCGCGCGCGAGGCGGCGGTGCACGCCTTGGCCGAGCAGCGCCTGGCCGAGGAGAGCTACCGCAAGCTGTTCGAAGGCTCGGTCGACGGAATCTATGTGACGACCCCTGCCGGCGCGCTGGTCAACGCCAATCCGGCGCTGGCGCGGATCATGGGATACGAGACCCCGCAAGCCCTGATCAACGGCATCGGCGACGTCGCGGAGACCGTCTACGTGCATCCGGCGTCGCGCGCGGAATACCAGTCGCTGATGCAGCGCGACGGCATGGTGCGCGAATTCGAATATCAGGTCCGCGCCCGCGACGGCGCCATCCTCTGGCTCTCCGACAGCGCGACCGTGGCGCGCAACGAGGCCGGCGACGTCATCCGCTACGAAGGCACGGTGCGTGACATCACCGATCAGAAACGCGCCGAAGATGCGATCGCCGAAGGCCGCAGGCTGCTGCAGCAGGTGATCGATACCGTGCCGGCGGTGATCAACGTCAAGGACAAACAGCTCCGTTACGTGCTGATGAACCGCTACATGGCCGGTATCTTCGGGGTCGAACCGGGGGAAGCGATCGGCCGCACCACCAGCGAGCTGATGTCGCGCTATGGCGCGCAAAAGACCGACGCCAACGACAAGCGGGTGCTGGCGGCGGGCAGGGGGCTCGGCTTCTACGAGGAGGAATACCAGGATTCCTCCGGCAATATGCGGCAATGGCTGGTCAACAAGCTGCCGCTGCTCAATGCCGACGGCGGGATCGAAAATATCGTCACCGTCGCGCTCGACATCGGCGAGCGCAAGCGCGGCGAACTGGAAATGCGCAAGGCCAAGGACGCCGCCGAAGCCGCGCTGCGCAATTTGCGGGAAACCCAGAACTCGCTGATCGAGGCGGAAAAGCTCGCGGCGCTCGGGCGGCTGGTGGCGGGTGTCGCCCACGAGGTCAACAATCCCGTCGGCATCAGCCTGACGGTGGCCTCGTCGCTGGAGCGCAAGACGGCCTTGTTCGCCGACGAAGTCGCGCGCGGCAATCTCAAGCGATCCACTCTCAATGAGTTTCTCGAGACCAGCCGCGATGCGTCCTCGCAACTGGTGGCCAATCTCAATCGCGCCGCCGAGCTGATCACGTCGTTCAAGCAGGTCGCCGCCGACCGGAATTATTCCGACCAGCGCATCTTCGATCTCGGCGACCTGACCGAGCAGGTGGTGATGAGCCTGCGGCCGGGCCTGCGCAAGCACAATCTGACGCTGAGCGTCGACTGCCAGCCCAATCTCAGCATGAATTCCTATCCGGGGCCGTACGGGCAGGTGCTCACCAATCTGTTCCTCAACTCGGTGGCGCACGCGTTTCCGGACGGCAAGCCCGGCGCCGTCGATATCCAGGTGCGCGAGTCCGGCAAGGACAATGTCGAAATCATCTTTTCCGACAATGGCTGCGGCATGTCGCTCGACGTGCGCCGGCGCGCGTTCGATCCGTTCTTCACCACGCGAAGGGACCAGGGCGGTACCGGGCTCGGCCTGCACATCGTCTACAGCATTGTGACCAACCGGCTGGGTGGCCGGCTCGACCTCGATTCCGAACCTGGCGGAGGCACGCGAATCCAGATGATCCTGCCCCGGATCGCGCCGCTGGAGCAGGCTGCGGAGTAGCTAAAGCGTTTTCATGGATGCCGGAAACGCGTCAAACAAAAAACGGGAGGGTGCTACCCGTCGACATCGGCGAGCTTGCGCAGCGTCGCCCTGAAAATCTGGCTGGCCTTGCCGACCAGGGCCGTGCCGTCCATCACCGCCGCGGTATCGGTGAAGGTGCCGGAGACCCCGATGCCGACCGGGCTCGGGCCGCCGAACAGCGGATTGGCGTCGGGACTGGAGGTATGGCGCTGGACCAGCACCTCGCCCTTGAAGGTATCGCCCTTCGAAGTGTAGGTGCCGGTGTAAAACAGATAGGCATCGCCGCCGAGGATCTTGCCGTCACGGAACAAGATCACGCCGCTGCCCTTGCCGGTCCGGCCATCCTGCAGGCTGACGTGGATCGAATACAGGCCGTTTTTCATGATGCCCCGGGCGCGACGCGCGTTCTGGACGCGATCGATGTTTTGTTATGCCAAAGCGGGGCACGCAACGTCAACGCGGCAGGTTGACCGTCAACATTGCGCCGAGCGCAAACCAGCTTCGCGAGCGGTATGAGGTGAGGATGGCAGAACCGACGGCCGGAAAGTAGACCGGAGATTTACCGGGGTACTACGGCATCGGCGGCCGCCCGAGGCGTGCCGGTTTTTCAGGCATATTTCTTGTCGCGCTCCAGCAACTCGACCGAGATGCCCTGCGGTCCCCTGATGAAGCAGATGCGGACGCCGGGCCGAATGGTGGTGGGTTCCTTGGTGAATTCGACGCCCTTGGCCTTGATCTCGGCGGCCACCGCGTCGATGTCCTTTACGGCGAGCCCGAAATGATCGAGCCCCTGATAGGGCGTTACCGGCGGAGCGTTGACGCCGTCACCCGCCGTGACGGGCATGATGAACACGTTGGCGCCGCCGAGCTTGACATCGATCCGGCCGGGGCCGCGGATGATGACACCGCCGAGGATATCCTGGAGCCAGGCCGCGGTGGCCTCCGGATCCGGGCTGCGCAAATGGATATGATCCCAGGTGACGATCGGCATGGTTGTTCTCCCCTTGGCTTCTCTCGCGTCGCCCGCCGCGACGCGATGCGTTGGCCGCGGCTCATCGCAGCGTGTTAGTTTTAGAGGCAGCCTTGCCGCATGACCATCCCCTCGCGCGTCCGCTGAGCCGGCGCGCCCGATTGCCTTCCAATTGTTATATTTGGGTGCGACTTTTTCGGGTGTTGTCGATGGATCGGAGATCGGCGCAGCCGCGCCATCGCCAGCGACTCGGTTACTGTGCGGCGCAGCAGACAGCTGTATGTCGATGGCATGACCAATGGATACCGGGCTGTACCGCATCGAATTGACTGCACTGGCTGGACTTGTGAGGATCGCCGGGATCGGCGGCGGTTTTTCAGGTGACCCGGAAAAAACCGCGCCGGAGCAGGCCGGCACCTTCAGGGCAGGATCACTGTGGTTTCCGGCCGCCTTGGTGATCGGGTTCGGAGCCTGGATATTGCTGTCGGGCTATTCCAGCAAACCGGCCGAAGGCGAGACGGCGAGCCCGGCAACGGCCGTCACTAACATCACGCTGGACGGCTCCATGCTCAATCCGCCGGCCACGCCCGAGCAAGTGACTGCGGCCGCGGAGATGGCGCCCGTCAATGGGCTTACGATTTCATCGCAATCCTGGCGAAGGGGCGGATTGGGATCGAAAGCCCTGGTCACGTTCACGCTCCGCAACGGCAACGCCTATCCGGTCAAGGACATCGAGATTTCCTGCGCCTTTGCCCGCCGGGACGGCAGCCATTTGACCGACCGAACCCGTATGATCCCGGATACGGTCAAAAGCAGGGGCCGAAGGACCTTCGCCCGGCTGCATGTCGGCTTTGTCAACGTTAATGCCGATCGGGCGAAGTGCTCGCTGCTAACTGCCAGCCGCGTTTAGGTTACCGGCCGGGGCCCGATAACCACACAGGTAACTTCACCGTGACGCGGGCACGACGGCCCTTGGAACCAAATCGCACCAAGCGTAGTTAAATGTCTGATCCGCGCGCTCGCGCGGATGGAGCGATACTGAAATGCCCGTGGCGCGTTATTTTTTGTTTGTTGGCGGAGTTCTGCTCGCGCTGCTGTTCCTTTCTGACGCCTACGCGCCGAAGTTGCCGGTGGTCAGCGCCACCGAGACCAGCGTCGACCGGGTCGACCGGTCGGTGATCAGGATTCAATCCGACCGGAAATGGCCCGAGCGCATCGTGTTCGATACCAACCTCCCGACCATCGTTCCCGCGCCGGCGGCAACGACCGTAGCCAGCGCTCCGTCCCCGCCACTTGTGGAAGACGTCTCCGCCAAGGCGCGCGCGCTGCAGGCTTTCGCGGAACTCAAGCCCGCCGAGCCGAAAAAGCTGGAACCGAAGCCGCAGCGCAAACGCAAGATTGCCAAGAATCGAATGGCGCCGCCGGTGCTTATGGTCGCGCAGCAACCGCGCTTTGGCTTTTTTAATACTTGGTAGGCGATACACACCATCGGTGCGTGATTTGCTCCGAAGGCCGTGGACGTTTCATGCCGTGGCTTCGGCATGGCCCAAGTCGGCTTTCGACGGATAGCTGTCCGCGCTGGTAATTCCCCCTTCGGGCCAGAGGTGGTGGGAGGATGCGGATTCGGGACATTAGTGGCCGCTGGAGTGTCGGTTCATTTCCTCCAGGAGCTCGCGCATTGCATCGAACTCGGTGCCGAAGCCCTTCCAATCTCCGGACTTCAATCGCTCCACTGCTTGATTGTAGCGATCGAGTGCCTGACGTGCCGCCGGGCTTGTGAGCGGCATTTCCTCTGTCGTGCTTGAGACTGCCGGCACTGCAGTGGGCTCTAAGAACAGCGCGGCCAACGCCTCGGCGAGCGTCTCCTTCATCACTACATGTTCACCGTAGGCCGCGATCACACGTTTCAACTCCGGCAGGTGTCCTTGCTGCGCTCGCAAATAGAGCGGCGACACGTAAAGGATCGAGTTCTCGATCGGGATCACAAGCAGGTTCGCACCACGTATCACCCGCGAGCCCATCTGATTCCACAGCGTGAGTTGCTGCGAGATCTCCGTATTCTGATTGATCCGCGCCTCGATCTGAAACGGCCCGTAGACGAGCTTGTCCTTGGGGAACTCGTAGACGATCAGTTTGCCGTAGTCAGGCGCGTCGCAACGCGCAGCGAGCCATGCGATCATGTTGTCGCGGCGGTTCGGTACCATGGGAAGCATGAGGAAGAATTCGGCCTGCGGCTCGCCGGGCAGCCGCATGATGATATAATAGGGGGTCATCATTGAGGTGCCGTCGCCGCCCGGCTGTCGCGGGAACTGCCAGAAATCCTCGCGGTTATAGAAAACGTCGGCCGCCTCCATGTGGTAGGTGTGATATAGCCGCGCCTGAATCAGGAACATATCCTCCGGATAGCGAATATGCTTCTGCAGGTCTGGAGGCATGGCCGCGAACGGCTTGAACAGACCCGGAAAGATGCGCTGGTAGGTCGCGGCGATCGGGTCGGCGGGGTCGATCAGATAGAAGTCGACGGTCCCGTTGTAAGCATCGACGATAACCTTCACCGAATTGCGAATGTAGTTGAGATCCAGATCCTGCGCAGGCTGCGCAGAGGGGAAATAGGAACTCGTCGTGTAGGCGTCCTGCAGCCAGAACATCCGCCCATTGCTTATGACCAGATAGGGATCGTGATCGAGCCTGAGGAAGGGAGCGATCGTGTGAACCCGTTCCTGGATATTTCGCCGGATCATGATTCGGCTGTCAGCCGTGATGTAGCTTGAAAGCAGCAGGTTCGGGTCGTTGAAGTAGTAAGCGAACAACGCTCTCCAAACCGTCGCGCCGATCGGAACGCCGCCGGCACCGTCATAGGCCGCATAGACGTTGTCTTTCCCCTTCGGATAATCGAACTCGGGTGTGCTTCCCTTGACGATGACGTAGTCGTCGCTCTCTTCGCCGTAGTAGATCCGCGGCTCGTGGATTTTGGGGCCTCCGTCCGCAACGGGAGGAATATCCCGCAAATAGAAGAACGGCAGTCCTTCAGTGCTCTTGCGGGTGACCGGGCTCATCACCGCGCCGTTGCCGTGGGTAAACAGCACGTGGCGGTTAACCCATGTCTGGGCGTTCGGCGGCAGCAAGGAGGGCCGTAGTTCGCGGGCTGAGAGCATCACGCTTTGGTAGGAACCATCGAGCCAGTAGCGATCAACGTCAAGATCATGGAATTTGTAGTAGGTGCGGATCTCTTGCAGCTGCGCGTAGGTATCCGACAAGGGCAGCCAGTCCCACAGCCTGATATTTTCGATTGTCGCCTTGTTGGCCTCTATGGTGTGAAGGGAAAGCTTCTGTTCGGCCGCAAACGGCTTGGCTGCGATCTGATCGAGATTGTAGGCCTGCCGGGTGAGCGCGATGTTGCGTTCGATATACGGCTTCTCCAGTTGCAACTCGCTTGGTTTGACAAAAAACTGCCGGAACAGCACGGGGGCTGCACCGGACAGCACGAAAGAGCCGATGCCGACGAGAATAAATCCGGCGGCCGGAAGCCAGTAGGTGCGCACCCGGAGGTTTGTCCACGCGGCGAACGCTGCGATAATCGAAAACCCGATCAACAGCCACAGGCCCGGCAGCCCCACATGTACATCGGTGTAGCTCGCGCCGACGACTACGCCGTTGTCGCCGTAGAGCAGCAGATAGCGGTCAAGACCATAGGACCAGGCCTTCACCACAAAGAGAAGGCCGGCCAGCGCCGAGCCGTGAGCAATCGCTGTCGGCGACATCGATCGGTGCTGAACGTTGTATTCGATGTCGCCGTGCGCCCAGTAAATCGTTCCGGCGAATAGCGCGCTCAGAACGATGGTGAGCAGCATCCAGTTCTTGATGAGGATATAGACGGGCAGCGAGAAGAGATAGAAGCCGATGTCCTTGTTGTATAGCGGATCGTCTACGCCATAGGGCTCTTGATAGAGAAACTGCAGGAAGACGCCCCAGTTGCCGGCTTCTGCCGTTGCGACCAGCAGCGCGAGCAAACCTGCACCGGCCGCGATTGCCCAGGGCCACGGCAATCGATCGCGTATGAGCGCGAACAGATCAGGCGGCGGCGCATTGCCCGTCGGGTTCCACGCGAACGGAGCGACCGCTTGTGTCGGCTGCCGCCGGGCAAAACGCACGGCAAGCCATCCGTTCAGCCAGAGGATGACGGCGGTTGCCGTCAAAACGGCGAAAAACACCATGGCTTTTGCGCCGATGCTGGTCAAAAAAACCGGCAGATATCCGACCGAGGAAAACCATAGCCAATCGACAAGGAGGTCGGTCGCGAGCCTTAGCAGTATCAGGCAAATCCCGACGGCGAAGGCCGCAATGATGAGCCCGACCGCGGCGTTGTGCCTTGGTGCCTTCCGCCCGGGTCCGGTGATCCCGATCGTCATCGTTTGATGATAGCGGAAATGACGGACGCTTGCCGCTTGATTCTTGGTAGGGATTGCGCGTCAAAGCGGGCGACGGCAGCGTTTCTCCCAGCTTCTCCGGATGGCCAGCGTGTTCGGGAATTGGGTCCCGAGCTCTGCTTTATCCGTCACGGACAACGCCTATCGCTTCAAGACAGGGAAAAACCGGGTGGTTCCGTATGACCGGACTGTCGGCCGGACGGCCGGGTCGGCCCCGGCCATTGCAAAGCCAGCAAGTTTGCCCAGCGCAAAAGTGGAGGTGATGCATCGCACCCCGGTCACTGACGAAGAATTGCAGCTGGCGGATGGAAGGCCTATGTTGCGCTCATCATCACGCAGCTGCCCATCGTAAGGCGAGGCTCTGCAGGACGACCTTACGGCGGATGGTTTGCCTACCGCACTGGAGGTGACGTCATGTCCATCGCTCCCACACTGCAAAAATACCTCGCCGCTGAGAACATCCAATACGAGGAGATCCAGCACGAACTCAGCCTGTCGTCCACTCGCACGGCTGAGGCATGCCATATTTCGGGCGATCGTCTCGCCAAGGGCGTCGTGTTGCGGTGCGACGGCGAATACATGCTCGCCGTCATGCCCGCATCGCATCACCTCCGCCTGTCGGAACTGAGGACAAAGCTCGGTGACAATGTCGATATGGCCGATGAAACCGAAATCAGTCAGTTGTTCCGCGACTGCGCACACGGTGCAGTTCCTGCCGTTGGCAAGTGCTACGGACTGGATATCATCGTCGACGACAGTATCGAGGCACAGCCGGAGATCTATATGGAAGCCGGCGATCATCAGACGCTGCTTCATCTCACTCATGCGCAGTTTGCGCGCCTGACGGCCAATGCACCGCATGCACGCTTCAGCGCGCACGACTGAGGATTTGCCGTCGTACCTGCCGCCGGGCAAATATTTTGGGGGCAATCCGCCCGCATCCGCTGTCGGGCGGGAGCCCGGGCCGCGAAGTCGCTCTCAACTGCGGCTGCGACGTCCGTCCGGTCCGATCGCGCAGGAATGATGCTTTCTTCTGCGTCTTGAGGTGCCGTCGCACCCGATCGGTTGTATGATTGAGAAAATGGGGGGCTGTGCTGCGGTGCATCAAGTGCACCTGAAATCCGTAACGGAGGTTCGCCATGAAAGTCAAAGACGTGATGCACAAGGGCGTCGACTGGGTCAGCCCCGACACGCCCGTCAACGAACTCGCGAAATTGATGCGGGGGCATGACATCGGCTGCATTCCGATCGGGGAGGACGACCGACTGGTCGGGATGGTGACCGACCGGGATATCGTCTGCAATGGGCTTGCGAGCAACAACTTCGACGCTCGCCGCACGATGGCGCGCGATGTGATGACTGAAGGCATCCATTGTTGCCGAGAGGACGACGACCTCGCGAAGGCGGTGCATCACATGGAGACGCTGAAGGTCCGCAGGCTGCCGGTGATCAACAAGAGCAAGCGGATGGTCGGCATGATCAGTCTGGGTGACGTCAGCCATTCCGCGTCCGGTGATTTGCTGTCCGAGTGCGTCAAGAGCGTCTCGGATCATCACTGAAACACGGCCGGCGCTCGTCTCGTAACAGCTGCCAAGCCGCCGCGAAAAGCTGGCGGCGCGGAGGTGCGGTGCTTTGCCGGGGAAATGGCGCGCTCGGAGAGATCATAACTTTGCTCCTCACGCTTTCACACCAAAGAGGTTTTTTGGCGCGCTGAGGGGCGAGGGAGAGGTGGAGGGATAGGACCTTTCTGCTCGGTTCTCGGCGGTTCGATCATCCCTTGGTTTCGCGCCTCGCTGCTTTACATGCAGGATATCGGCGGTTCGATCCCGTCACCGCCTACCACCACGCGGGCAGGAGACAACCATGCCCACGGCGAAACTCAAGGCGTTAACAATCCTTAGCGCGTTCGATGAGGCCCGGTCTGAGCTTGTCGGCAAGGCCGTAGTCCTTACCGATGGAAAGGCTGGGACGGTGGAGGGGGTTTGGCTCGACGAGTATCACGGTCTTCGCATCTCGATTAGGGGCCACGACGGGAAGTGGCCTGTTTCGACGATCAAGTTCACGCAGCCCTGACGGGGCCGAGCCTCTATGTCGTCACCGGACTGTCACGAAATTGTTAAGTTCCGGGAACATAAGCCTTGCCGCTTGGGGCGCGCATGGGGGGTGTCAGATGGACCCAACTCCCGAAGACCTTCATTATCGGCTGGACCAGCTCCGGTTTCTCGCAACCGAAACAAGCGACCCGTTGGCTGAGCGCCTTGTACAAGACCTGATCGTGGAACTTGAAGGTCGGCTGATTGATGAGCCGAGCCCGGTAAAGTATTCTCTCGGTTGGACTTCATTTGGAATGGACGGAAAGTCGTTCTAGCGGCAAGTTCACGCCTATGGGACAGACTGAGCGACTGACTTGCCCCAAGTGCGGGGCCAATTTGACTTTGGCACTGCCTCCTGACGGCAAGGGGAGGCCGTCCTTCCTGTGTTTTGATTGCGACCGGCCCGATCCCCTGAAAACCGAAAAGGCGACGCGCTGGCTCAAAAGCGAGTTACAGCCGCCGACCTAGACGTACCGGTTGAACCAATCGTGCTGTTCCGTCTTGCCTCATGGACGGAGCCATCGCCATGTTGATCAATCCCAAAGGCAAGTTGCTCGCGGTCCTCGACCACGCCGAGGAATAACGCGTGCTCGCGATCAGGAGCCGGGATCGCGGCGAGCATGAAACCTATGAACGCATCGTGCAGTTGACGGCAGTGGGTCCCTTATCGCCCAAATGTACGGCTCGAATCCAAGTCAACCTGTCGCACCTCAGCGCTCCCGGAGAAAGAGCGCTGGAGGGGTCTATCTAATTGATAAATCTCTTATGTGACTCGGGTTTCCAGACATCCCATTCGCCAGCGTGATGTCGGCTAATGGACCCCGAAGCGGACATTGCTGTGCATCAGACAAGTAGTTTTGCGCCGGGGCGGTGGGGACGTCGACGGATGCTGATATGATGATCCAGACGCGAAAAGCGCCGAAAAGGCGGGCTGCGGCACAAGGCGGTTGTGGAATGGGAGAAGGTGTCTTTATCTTTGGGGTGTGCTACTCGAGCGCATGCACTCGGCGCAGATTTCCGTCGCAGCCCGCTCCAATTACCGCCAAGACATCGACGGGCTGCGCGCGATTGCTGTCATCGCGGTGGTGTTATTCCATGCATTCCCAAATGAAATTCCGGGGGGATTCATCGGGGTCGACGTTTTCTTCGTTATCTCCGGATATCTGATCACTGAGATTATCTTGACGGATCTGACGGCGGGGACATTCAGTGCCGCTGATTTTTATGCCAGGCGCGTTCGTCGAATTTTCCCGGCGCTCATTATCGTTTTGATTGCGTCGCTTGCTTTGGGTTGGCAGCTTCTGCTTCCTGCCGAGATGATATCCCTCGGCAAGAATACCGTCGCGAGTGCATTGTTTTCAGCCAACCTTATGCTTTTGTCTGAAGTGGGGTATTTCGACCTCGCTGCTCGACTGAAGCCGCTCTTGCATCTTTGGTCGTTGGGCATTGAGGAGCAATTCTATTTAGCGTGGCCCTTAATCTTATGCGCGCTTCCGAAGCGTTGGATTGCACTATCAATTATTTTGTTGATGCTGGGATCGTTCGCGTTGAACGTCTCGTTGGTTTCCTCGCATCCTGCGGAAACGTTTTATCTTCCGTTTACGCGCGCATGGGAACTGCTCGTTGGCTCAATCCTGCTTCAAATTTCTAAGCCTCGGGGTTTTGCGAATGAAGCGCTGTCGCTAGTCGGGTTCTCAATCCTATCGGCCACCGTCTTCTTGTTCGATAAAAACACGATATTTCCTGGATGGGCCGCAGCGCTGCCCGTGATCGGAACGGCATCTATTCTTTTGGCCGAAGGAAGCGCGTTGAACCGGGTCATGCTTACCAGTCCCGCCGCTGTCGGAATAGGACTTATTAGCTACCCGCTTTATCTCTGGCACTGGCCGCTGTTGGTCTTCTTCGAACTTCACAAGTTCATCAGGCCGCCCACTGACATCGAACGTGCGCTCATTGTTTGCCTATCAGTTTTTCTGGCGTGGCTTACCTTCAGGACCATCGAGCGGCCCATTCGCTCGCGTTCAAAGTTCGTCGCTAAGCCCCTTCTAGGAGCTATGACAGCGGTGATCGCAGTCTCGCTGTTGCCTGCATTCGGCTACGTCCCGCCGCTTCCCGAGGCTATCGCCCGGCTCATAACGCTCCCAAACAATGGCGCTGGTTGGCGACGCGAATGTGTGTTGTCAGAACTCCGATACCATCGAATTCCCACCGTCTTGCGTTGATCGCAAACACCCGCTCATCGCAATATGGGGCGATTCGACCGCCGCTGCTCTAATTCCGGGCTTTCAGAAACTTCAGGGGACCTTCGAATTAGGAATCGCGCAATTTACAGTGAGCTCGTGCCCTCCGCTGTTGGTGCGCGTGCGACGGATAACCTCTCTCTGCCTCCGGAGAAATCAGCAGATTGTAACTCTCATCGGAGCAGAGTCTCCTGACATTGTTATCCTTCAGGCCTATTGGAGCGACGCCGACACAATTGAAACAATCAGACCGACGATCGATGCGCTCCGCGCAAACAACATCGCCAATATTGTTATCCTGGGTTCTGTGCCGGTTTGGCATGGCGGCCTACCAGGAGTTGTCGCATCATTTTTTCGGCTGAATGGCTCCGTGATACCGCCGAGAGTTCAGCAATATGTTGATCCGAATGTCGGTGAGTCTTCGATGCTTGAGATCGCCAGCACGCTAGGCGTCAAATACATTTCCGCGAGAGATGCATTCTGCAACGCTGATGGCTGCCTGACGCGCATCGGAAACTCTCTGACCGCCAGCGATACAATTCATCTAACTACAGCAGGATCAGAACTCCTTGTGCAGACAATTGCTCCCAAACTTGGTTTCCCGTCGGCAGTATCCCCGCAAAAACCTGATTAGCGCACTCCTGAGTGAGCAATCTGGACGCCGGTCCTGTCGAACACCTGTGACGATGACGGCGGACGATGGCGGGTGAAGGGCGGTGAAGGTGGTTTTGGCGCGCTCGGAGAGATTCGAACTCCCGACCCTCGGAATCGAAATCCGATGCTCTATCCAGCTGAGCTACGAGCGCGTGTGGGGGCTCGATTACCAGACTTGGCCGGGCAGGGCCAGCGGCCTGGCGGGGGCAGGGCGCGGCGTTTTGTAGGCCGGTTCGGTCCGATCAAATGCCGCCGGGCAGCTCGATGCCGGCTTCGGTCAAATCGTGCAGGAATTTGCGCACCAGCAGCATGTTGGTTTTCTGCAGCTCGTGGTTGTTGCCGAATTTGAATTGATTGGCCTCGGTGACGATCAGGCCATGGTCCGTCTCGCGGAGAATGCCTTCTCGTTTCAGCCGATCGGCCCGGCGCCGGACGGTTTCGATCGGCAGCGCCAAAAAGCGCGAGAGAGCGGCACGGGAGACGCCCTGTTTGATCTCGTCCGGCTCGACGGTATGGACACTGCCGAATTGCCGATCGAGCTTGGGGTCCTTCATGATGTTGAGCACGTTCGCGTTCAGGATGGCATGAATGAGCAGCAGATCCATCGGATCGAAGTCGTAATGGCGGAACATCTCGCTCGCCGCACACAGCATGTAAGACAGCGAATGGCGGGAGACGGTTCTGATCAGATCCGAAGGGGTTTCGTCATCTTTGCTGGTGCCAACCATCGGGAAAATCCATTTCTGCGAATGGCTCAGGTCCGGCGTTTGTGCCCTGGCGCGGGCTTCGTGCCTGGATGCCGCTCTGTTGACCCATGTTCGAATTCATTTGCGGATTTGTCGCGTCCACCAAGTCACGTCCGCCGAGTCGCGCCCTAAGCCACCTCCTGATTCACGCCGGACACCTCACGCGGAACCGCTTTGTCAGGCCCTACCCAATATGGGTATGGCGACGAACTCGTTGGGTCAATAGCTGCTTGTTAGCGCTATCGGTTTTTCCGATAGATGAATGAGTTGCCGCGCGTGATTTGCACGCGCGGCACGAGTTCCCGAACCGGTCCGAATTTACGGTTCCACTGATCGAATTGCGAATTTTGGATCATGACATTTATTATCGAAGCCACAAAAGACGATCACCACACTGCCGATATCCGCTTCACGGCCTCCGTTGCGGTGATATTGGCGCGCAAGCTTACGGCGGATGGTTTTGCCGTTTCCATCAGGGCTCCGGGCGGGCGTGTCTATTCCGCCGATCAGTTCCCATTGTTGCTGACTAACAATAGTCCGAGGCCGCAGCGGATGGCGGACAGCGGATGACGCCCAGCCTCGATCCAAGCCGGATGCGGGGCGTCACGCCAAACCAAGCGAAGTAACATCCGGTGCGCGGGCTAACTGGAACGCCAGCCTCGTGGCAAGCGCTCGTGCCCAACCGTCAAAAGCAGGGGTACCGGCGACGATCCTGGCCGATATAGGTGGCCGCGCCTTGCTGGCAGGCATTGGTCGAAGGACCGTCATAATAGGCAAAAGTGCCGGGCAGCAGTCCCGGCCCGTAATTATGCTTGTAGCTGATCTCGTAGGGCAGCCCGTAGGAACGGGCATGGTGATGGTGGTGGCTGCGCGCCTGCGCCAGGCCAGGCGCCGCCACCAGCGCTGACAGGAATGCAACAGTCGGGAGGAGCCTCAGTCGGGTCATCTGGAATCTCCGGCATTGAGCTGTAGAGAAGACATTCTAAGCCAACGCCGGTTCCTAGCCAGCGCAGAATGGCCGGAAAACTGCGGAAAATTCGCCACAGTTCGGGATTTTCGTCCCTCCCGGGATACTTAACGTAATTCCAACACAGTAAGGCCAGAGTTGTGCCCTCTGGTTCGCCCACGGGCCGGCTTTATCCGGGTCCAGACAGGCTCTATCCGGTTACCGATCGATCCATGCGCATCTGGCATCTCACCCTGCTGTTGCTTTCGTTGCTGGCCGTGACGCCGGCGCGTGCGGATCTTCATATCACGCGCGACCACGGCGGCTATGTCACCGAATACAAGGCGAAGTACGAGCGTGTCCGCGACCGCAAGGAACGCGTCATCATCGACGGCATCTGCAATTCGGCCTGCACGCTGGTGTTCGGCATCGTGCCGATGAACAAGATATGCGTGACGCCGCGCGCGAGCCTCGGCTTCCATCAGGCCTATTACGACAAGGCCTTTACCTTCGGAATCAAGGTCACCAGCGCCGAAGGCACCTCGGACCTGATGTCCTATTATCCGCAGCCGGTGAAGGACTGGATCCGCCGCAACGGCGGGCTGACCACCGAGATGAAGAAGATCAAGAACGGCGTCGATCTCTGGCAGATCGTCGATCCCTGTCCGGAAGATTTCTGATCTCTCAAGCCAGGTCGATGGTCCCTGACATGACCGGCACGCAGCGTCCGCCGATAAAGGTCGCGGTGACGGTGCCGTTCTGCTTCTCGGCATGCGCCACCAGCAGGCTGGGGCGCCCCATTTCAACGCCCTGAGCGATCTGCTTCGACAAGGAAAGGTTCGCCTCGGAACGCAGGCTGGCGAGCAGGCCGATCAGCGCGACATTGGCGGCGCCGGTCGCCGGGTCTTCGGGAATGTTGAGGTGGGGCGCAAACATCCGCGCCCGGATGTCGATGTCGCCCTCATCGACCTGCGTGTAGATCATGATGCTGACGGCGGGATGTTTGGTGACTTCGAGCCGGAACACGTCGCCGTTCGGGCTTGCCGCGGCAAGGGCTTCGCGGCTCTTCAATTCGGCCAGAATGAACGGGGCGCCGCAGGAGGCGATGCGCGGACGGTGATTGGCAAGCTCGATATCGCCAGGCGCGACGCCGCAAGCCGATGCCACCAGTTCGGCGGCAATCTCGGCGCCGACCGACAGCGGTTGCGGGGAAGCGAGCCTCGCGCCGGCCACCGTCGCGCCATCCCTCAGAATCTCGATCTGGACCAATCCGGCCTTTTCCTCGAACACGACGCTGTCGCCACTGACCGGCCGGCCGTAGCTGGCGCCGGCGCGGGCGAGCACGAAGGCGGTGCCGACATTGGGGTGGCCGGCGAACGGCATCTCGCTTCGCGGCGTGAATATCCGGACTTCGGCCGTATGCGCGGCATCCTTCGGCGGCGAGATGAAGGTGGTCTCCGCGAGGTTGAACTCGGCGGCAATGGCCTGCATTTGCGGGGTCGACAGGCCTTCGGCATTGAGCACCACGGCCAGCGGATTGCCGGCGAATCGATCGGACGTGAACACATCGACGGTTTGGAATTGAAGCTGCATCTTACCCCTTTTCGAATGTCACCGCGCCTTGTACGCGAACGCCCACGACGATTTCTTGTCAACGGCGATTCCCCGTTATCGATCTTCGGTATGTCATATCGCGCAAGCCGCCCCGCACGATCCGTCATTGCCGCATGGCACCCGATCGGGCACTGAAGGCGAGCAGATGACCCATGATATCGAAAATCTTGCCGCGCGCGCGGCGCCGGCGATTTTTGTCGTGCTCTGGAGCACCGGCTTTATCGGCACCAAATACGTTCTGAGCGGCGCCGAGCCGCTGACCTATCTCGCGATCCGCATGGTGCTGGTGGTCGGCCTGATGGGGATCATTGTCGCCATCGCCCGGCCGTCATGGCCTGACCGTGCCGGCATCGGCCACAGCATCGTCGCCGGCATTCTGGTGCACGGATTCTATCTGGGGGGGACCGCTATCGCGATCGCACATTCGATTCCCGCCGGGCTCTCGGCGCTGATTCCGGGCCTGCAGCCGATCCTGACCTCGACGCTGGCCAACCGCTGGCTCGGCGAACGGGTCACGCCGCTGCAATGGAGCGGGCTGCTGATCGGGCTCGCCGGCGTGGCGCTGATCCTGCACGATCGGCCGATGACAGGGGAGGCGGGCTGGGGCTGGCTCGCATCGGGCGTCTCGCTGGTCAGCATTACCCTGGGCACCCTGTACCAGAGGCGCTATTGCGGCAGGATCGACTGGCGCTCAGGCAATCTCGTCCAGTACGTCGCGGTCGCGATTTTCTTCGCAGCGGCAGCGGCGCTGTTCGAGCGCAACGTGGTGCACTGGACCCAGGAGTTCGTGCTGGCGCTGATATGGCTGGCGGTGGTGCTGTCGATCGGCTCGATCGGGCTATTGTACTGGTTGATCCGGCACTCGGCCGCCACGTCGGTCGCGAGCCTGTTCTATCTGGTGCCGGCGGTGACCGCAGTCATGGCCTATGTGCTGTTCGGCGAGCGGCTCGACGCAATCGCGATCGCGGGCATGGTGGCCTGCGCCGCCGCGGTGTTCCTGGTCAACCGGCGCGCGCCGGCCTGACAGGCTGTGCCCAAAGCAAAAGCCTCCGGACTTTGGTCCGAAGGCTCTCGCGAACGCCAGCAGGCAGCGCGTATTCCGCAAAAGTGGGTCCCCGGTTTTGCGGTCAGACGACGCCCAAATCCTGAAGTTCAGCGCTTCGATTTCTTGGCCTTCTTTTTCTTTTTGGCGGCTTTCTTCGAAGTTTTCTTGGCGGCTTTTTTGGCCGATTTTTTGGCTGACTTCTTCGATGATTTCTTGCCGGCCTTTTTGGATTTCTTCGCCGCTTTCTTCTTTGGCGTTACCTTCTTCGCGACTTTTTTGGCGGCCTTCCTGACCTTTTTGACCACGGTCTTGGCGGCCTCTTTGGTCGCATCGGCGGCGTTGCTCATCGCATCCGTCATCTGCTCCAGCACGGGTTTGTCGTCGTCCATATCGTCCCCCATTGTTGTAGAAGCATCAACGATAGCGGAAATCATCAAAGTGTTAAAGAGAACCGCAACGGGTTACGCACCGCGTAGCTTCGCATAGGCCTTGAGCGCGCGCTCGCGTCCCTTCTTGTGATCGATGATCGGCTCCGGGTAGGTGCTGCCGAGTTCCACGCCGGCGCCTGCGAGTTCGAGCGGCGTCGCGGTCCATGGCTGGTGGATCATGCCCGCCGGCAGGTGCGCGAGTTCTGGCACCCAGCGCCTGACGTAACCGCCGTCGGGATCGAATTTTTCACCCTGCAGGATCGGATTGAAGACGCGAAAATAAGGCGCGGCATCAGCGCCGCAGCCGGCGACCCATTGCCAGTTCGCCGGGTTGCTGCCGGCGTCGGCATCGACCAGCGTGTCCCAGAACCAGCGTTCGCCCTCGCGCCAGTCGACCAGCAGATGCTTGACCAGGAACGAAGCCACGACCATCCGGACCCGGTTGTGCATGACCCCGGTGTGCCAGAGCTCGCGCATGCCGGCATCGACGATGGGGTACCCGGTCCGGCCGCGCTGCCATGCCCTTAGCGCCTTGTCATCGGGCTTCCATGGAAAGGCGTCGAACGAGGGTTGCAGATTGCGTGTCGCGAGATCAGGCACGTCGAACAGCAGATGGCGGCAGAATTCGCGCCAGCCCAGTTCACTCAGGAACTTGTCGATATCGGTTGATCGGGCAGGGCGTTCCGCCGCAGCAAAACGCGCCGCATGCCAGAGCTGCCGCGGGCTGATCTCGCCAAAACGCAGATGCGGCGACAGTCCCGATGTTCCCTGCCGGTCGGGCCGGTCACGGTCGGTGGCATAGCCGGCCACGCCGCTTTCCAGGAAAGCATTGAGCTTGGCCTGCGCCGCGATCTCGCCCGGTTTCCAGGTTTCCCGCAATCCTCCCGCCCAGTCGGGATGGCTGGGTTCCAGGTGCCAGCTTTCGATCGCATCGCTTGCGAGGCCCGGCCCCGGCGGCAGCGCTTTCGGTGCGGGCAGCGGCTTTGGCGGATCGCCCAGCGCCTGCACCCGCCGCCAGAACGGTGTGAACACCCGCAATCCGCGGCCTTCCTTGCTGCGGATGGCGCCGGGGTCCGCCAGCAGGTCGCCGGGGAAGCCTTGCGAGATTACGCCGATCTTCTCAAGGGCCATGGTGACCTCGGCGGCTACGGCTTGGTGCGGGGCCTGCGCGATGTCGTTCCAGAACACCGTCCGGGCGTTACTCTCGCGCGCCAGGCTGGCGATGATCCTGGACGCCGGCCCATGCCGCAGCACCAGCGATGAGCCGACCGAACGGAGGCTTTGCTGCAGGGCCCGGAGCGATTGCGCCAGCCACCAGCGCGCCGCGCCGCCAAGCGGGCGGGCGCCGCTCTGTTCGTCGAACACATAGAGACAGATCACCGGCGCGCCGGTCTTCGCGGCGGCATGCAAAGCGGGATGGTCGGAGAGGCGAAGATCGTCGCGAAACCAGACGATGCAGGGGCGGACGGTGGGGCTGGCCATCAGGCGGTCAACTCGGATGGCGGGCGTTGGGTCCACGTGTGGACAGGACCATGCAACTATAACGGCCGCGATACGTACTACAAAGGCAGATGCGCCGCGGCGCTGGAGGTAATCCGTGAACCGGTATGTTGTGCTCTATCTGGCGACCCTGGTCGTCCTGATCCCGATCGATTTCCTGTTTCTGGGCATCGTCGCCAAGGGCTTTTTCGCCGCGCAGGTCGGCGACATGCTGGGCGAGATCAGGCCGGCGCCGGCGATCCTGTTCTATCTGCTCTACGTCGCGGGCATCCTGATTTTTGTCAGCGCGTCGGTCGGCGCCACTTGGCAATCGACGCTGCTGTATGGCGCGTTGTTCGGCTTCTTCTGCTACGCGACCTTTGAACTGACGTCGCTGTCGCTCTTGAAGCACTGGACCTGGCCGGTGGTCCTGGTCGATGTGAGCTGGGGATCGTTCGTGACGGCGGTATCGTCCACCGCGGGTCTTTTGATCGCCAACTGGCTGACGCCTAAGGTTTGATAGCCTCCGTCATTGCAAGGAGCCAACGGATCGCGCGAATGCGCGCCCGATGACAGGCTCCGCGACGAAGCAATCCACCTGCTTCAGCCCAATGGATTGCTTCGCTTCGCTCGCAATGACGATGGCCAGCCGTTACTTCGGCTGCGGCACGATCCGAATATAAGGCTTCGGCGATTTCCAGCCCTGCGGATAGATCGTCTTGGCCTCGTCATCGCTGACCGAACCCGCGATGATGACGTCCTCACCCTGTTTCCAGTCGGCGGGTGTGGCAACGCGATGCTTCGACGTCATCTGCAGCGAATCGATAACCCGCAGGATTTCCTGAAAATTGCGCCCGGTCGTCATCGGATAGACCAGCACCAGTTTTATCTTTTTGTCAGGCCCGATGATGAAGACGTTGCGGACGGTCTGGTTGTCGGCGGCGGTACGGGTGGCGGCATCGCCCGAGGTCGAGGCCGGCAGCATGTCGTAGAGTTTGGAGACGTTGAAATCGGTATCGCCGATCATCGGATAATTCGGCGCTGCGCCCTGCGTCTCCCGGATGTCTTCGGACCATTTCGCGTGCTTGTCGACGGGGTCGACGCTCAGTCCCATCAGCTTGACGCCGCGCTTGTCGAATTCCGGTTTCAGCTTGGCCAGCGCGCCGAGTTCGGTGGTGCAGACCGGAGTAAAGTCCTTCGGATGCGAGAACAACAGCGCCCAGCTGTTGCCGATCCAGTCATGAAACTTGACCTTGCCGTCGGTGGTTTCAGCTTCGAAATCGGGGGCGACAGCGCCAATTTGAAGAGCCATGGTTGACCTCATATCGTTCGGGTTACGGGATGAATGGCCGGTAATGCCGGCGCTAGAGATGCTGATTGCGGACCCGTTCTTCCAGATCGCGCCGAATTGTTTCGTGGTCGGCGAGGCGGCGAAAAACCATCTCGCTAAGGCTAAAGCCGGACAGCAGCGACAGGACCATGAGCGCGACGGATAGCCAGCCGATGCCCACTTTCATAAAGATAACAAGTGCGATCAGCATCGCCACCAGGGAAATGCCGGATCTCGCCAGTTGAGCCTGCATCTCTTTCCCAAACCGCCGGAGGATAGCCATTCCCGGCCATTATAGGGAACTGGGTGGCCTAATGGAACCGCCCCCGGAAAAGGAAAAGATCCTTCCCGGACGGACGCGATGCGCAGCATCATTTTTGATGTTCACGTTCCCTCGATGGCAAAATGCAACGTCTTCACGAGTCCGTTTTGCCTCGGTATTGCCGTCCGCGGGCCGCATCGGCGCCGGACCGGATTGCGACCCCGCTGAACCGTGACGGACGTCACAGCGACTAATCGGCAACGGCCCCAAACTAATCGGCCACTGCTTCAAAAAGACCCGAGCCAAGTCTCGAATCATTAACTAGTCGTTCACGTTCGGCATGGAATTGCTGGGATCCGAAAAAGAAAAAAGAGAAATTCAATGTCTGCCTCTACGCCTGAAGCCGTCGAAACGATCGTCGCCCTCGAACCAGCCTGCCGCGATACCGCGGCGCATGCGCTTACGATCGTGCGGGACGGCGTGATCACCGGCGAAGGCCCGACCACCAAGGGTCGCGTTCATTTCTCCCGTGCGCTGGATGCCGATGACGCGGCTTGGTGCGCGCGCATCCTGACCGCGACCGCGGTCGAAAACGAGCCGGTCAGCCGCGCGGAGGCCGAAGCGCTGTTTGAGATCAACGATGCCGCCACCGAGCGCAGCGACGATGGGCGTTTCGACGATTTGCTGGCCAAGGCGGTCGTGCATCACGCCGCTTCCGCGTCCGGACTGCCGGTGCCACCGCGCGCCGTGGCGCTGTCGCCGGATACCGCGATCGAAAGCTGGGCCCCGCCGCAGGCGGCCAGCGTCGATACCGAGGTGCTGGAATGGATCGCCAGTCAGATGCGCGGCAAACGCCGCAGCAACCGCACCCTGATGCGGCTCGTCGCCACCATCGTCGGCGCGGCGCTGCCGCTTTCGCAGCTGCCAAACGTGTTCGACATCGGAATGTAAATTCAGCCCACGCTCGGAAGTATCAGCACGGCGGGGTTATTTCCCCGCCGTTTTTTGTTTGCCGTCTTCCGCCTCGAGCCCGACGGTGCGGCCCGGAAATCCCGCCGCATCGAAATAGCGCTGCGCCAGCACGCGCTGGAAGTTCAGGACGGTGCGCAGGCCGTTGGCCGAGGACTGCGACTTCACCGTGCCGGAAAACGCCTTCGGCGTGGCGCCGTTCGGCATCGCCTCCGTCATCACCCGGCCGATCAAATTGCCCCTGGGCTTTTGCTTAAGCCCCAACAGCCGCGCCGCAGTAGCGCCGACATCGGCATTGCTGACGGGCAGGGCATCGACATAGCCGGCTTTGAAATCCGGCCCGATCGCCGCCATGAAGTTCATGGTGTCGCCGCGGCCGAAACTACCATGCATGCCCTGGCCCTGCCGCAGCACCGTATCGGCGACCTCGACGGAACAATTGGTCGGCTCGGCGCATCCGCTCGAGTAGGAGCGGAAATTGACCACGATGGCGGGATGCGGCGTCACGGCCTTACCCCGCAGACTTAGCAGCGACAGCGGCAGCGTGCCGGGGAACCGTCCGAGATCGTCTTCCACAAAGATGCCGCTGACGTAGTCCTGTTCCAGCAACGCCTTGACGGTGCGTCTCGCCAGCCTGCGGTCATTGCTCGGAAGATAGATCAGGTTCGATCCGCCATTGGTGGCGACCACCAGATCGGGCTTGGCGGGATCCTTGCCGAGCACGCCGTTACCAGCCTTGGGATGGGCATTGTCGGCCACTGCAGCATTCTTGTCGTTCGGATCGAACAGCGGCAGGCCAAGCGCCTTGGCGAGATCGATCGCGAGAAAGCCCATCGGGAGGAAGTCTTTTGGCGTGTCCTCGTAACTCGCCTTCGCCGAGGGACTGGTCTTGCTTTCCTTCGAGATCGTCGAAAACCCGTGATCCGAGGAGATGATGATGTTGGTGCTGGCGGAAAGACCGAGGTCGTCCAGTGCTTTGCGCAATTGTGCCAGATTGTTATCGGCGTTCTTTATTCCGGCCAGTGAAGTGGGGCCGTTGATGCCGGGGGTCACGGTATTGAGGCTGTCGCCGGTATTGTGCTGGCTGCCGTCGGGATCGCGGGACCAGAACACCAGCACGAACGGCTTGTTGCGTTCCTTGAACATCGGCAGCACCACCTTGGTGGCGACATCGGCGAAGTAAGCCTGCTGCGCGGTATTCGGCACCGTGGTGCCGGGCGTCTTGGCGTCTCCGGCCTTGCCGTTGTCGCCGCGCGGGGGCGTTGCGAGCGGGAGATTGGCCTTGGTCAGAGCGGCCTGCATCTCCTGCGAAAGGGGCACGCCGTTCTTGCCGCCGGTGGCGTCGTCGATCACGATCGAGTGCAGGCCGTCGGCGCCGATCTTGTCGGTATGGTCGAAAATCAGGGTAGGGCCGAGTTTGCCCATCGCTGCCGTGCTGTAGCCCTGGGCGCGGGCCAGTTTCAACACGGTCTCCTCGTTCAGATAGTCGCCGCCGAAATGCTCATCGACGTCGAGGATGACCGGATCGACTTCCAGGAAGGGGACGACAGTCCCGTTGGCGGGAGCAACCGGATAACCGGTGTAGATCGTATTGCTGAAATCGCCGGTATCGCCGAGGTAGTGACCGGTCGCCATCGCGGACGCATTGGCGGTCGTGAAGGTCGGGAATAGCGAATGCGAATTCCTGAAATTGACGCCCTTGTCGCGAATTTCCGCCATGACAGGCGCGGTCTGAGGGGTGACGATCCGTCCACGCAATCCGTCCGGCACGAACAGGATCAGATTGTGCGGTGTGCTGTTCTGCGCGAAAGAAGTGCCGACCGAGAGCAGCGTCAGGGCGGTGGACAGCAACAGGATTGAGCGTCGCATCAATATTTCCCCCTCAATATGCGGGCTTCCGGCCTATCGGTCGGCGCCGCTGTTTTAGTTTTGCTGTACGACGGAAATGTTACATCCGCCGCCGCACACTTGCCCGACAATTATACGCTTTGCGAAATCCGGCGGCCTGGGCGTCTTCCTCGGTGCAGAACCAGCGGTCCGGTTTCGTCAGCGCAGGGTAACTGCGGCAAGCCTGCAGGTGATAGACACCGATATTTCCCGTCACGCGCGCGCGGGCCGCGAACTTGCCTTTGATGCTGCAGCCCGGCGGCATGGCGGTATCATCGGGAAAAAGCACTCCGCGAATTTCGCGGTCCTTGTCGGTTCTGCACGAAGCGCCCAACAGCGCGCCGTCCTTTTTGCCGTGGCGGAATTCCTGTGGCGCGACAAAGCAGCCCTTCCAGAGCCCGCGGCGGTTGTCTTTCGCCCCGGCTTCGTCCTCCTTGAATCGCCCCTTTGCCGAGGGTTCGAGGTGCAACGCAAGACCCTGGCGGACCAGCAACTGGTTCAGGCTGACGGTTTCGCCTTCGACGGTGCAGAGGCCGAGATGCCGCTTCTTGTAGGTTGGGTCGGCACCGAGATCCTCGCAGCGCACCTCGCGATTGTCGATCAGCTTGGCCAGTTGATCGCGGACCTCGACGCCGCAGGTCCAGGCGTCGGCGTGCTCGTCGATGCAGATCTGGTCGAACGCGGGCGCATCGATGCCGTCAAGCCGGTAGGTCACGTCGGCCAGTTGAAGGGTGCCCCCATCCCTGACGGCCGGGCTGGCGGCGAAGCTCTGGCTCGCCGACACAGTTGTCAAAATCAACGTCGCCGCTAGAAGAATTCCTGATCGCATTGGTCGCTTGTCAAATCTATTTCGTGGCACTCAAAGTTTCCTAGCACAGGTCGGCTCATGATGGATAAGTCATGAAAAATGGGCCCCGACCAGCTGGGACCTTCCAGCGGCTGGGTATCGCGAGGTCGGACCTGGAAATCAGCCTGCAAATTTGGCCTAGACCGTTGCGTCTGCTTGGTTTTGCTGTACGACGGAATTGTTACGTCCGTTCCCGCGTGCCAGATTGCAGGCCCGGTATCCCGCCCAAAGGTCCAGTAAGAAGAACATGTTCAAACGAATTCTGATCGCCAACCGCGGCGAGATCGCCTGCCGGGTCATCAAGACCGCCCGCCGCATGGGAATAGAGACGGTTGCGGTTTATTCCGAAGCCGACCGCGACGCGCTGCACGTCGAAATGGCCGATGAGGCGGTTTTGATCGGGCCGCCGGCGGCTGCCGAAAGCTATCTTTTGATCGACAAGATCGTCGAGGCCTGCCGCAAGACCGGCGCGCAGGCGGTCCATCCGGGATACGGCTTCCTGTCCGAGCGCGAAGCGTTTCCGCGTGCGCTCGACAAGGCCGGCATCGTCTTCATCGGCCCCAACCCCGGTGCCATCGCCGCGATGGGCGACAAGATCGAGTCCAAGAAGGCGGCCGCCAAGGCCGACGTCTCGACCGTCCCCGGTTTTCTCGGCGTCATCACCGACGAGAAACACGCGGTGAAGATCGCCGATGGCATCGGCTATCCCGTGATGATCAAGGCTTCCGCGGGCGGCGGCGGCAAGGGCATGCGGATCGCATATTCGACCTCGGAAGTTGCCGAAGGCTTTGGTCTCGCCAAGGCGGAAGCCAAGGCATCGTTCGGCGACGACCGGGTGTTCATCGAGAAATTCATCGTCGATCCCCGCCATATCGAAATCCAGGTGCTCGGCGACAAGCATGGCAATGTGATCTATCTGGGCGAGCGCGAATGCTCGATCCAGCGCCGCAATCAGAAGGTGATCGAGGAGGCGCCGTCGCCGCTGCTCGACGAGACCACCCGCCGCAAGATGGGCGAGCAGGCGGTGGCGCTGGCGAAAGCCGTGAAATACGATTCCGCCGGCACCGTCGAATTCGTTGCCGGTCAGGACAAGAGTTTCTACTTCCTGGAGATGAACACGCGGCTGCAGGTCGAGCATCCCGTGACGGAACTGATCACCGGCATCGATCTGGTCGAGCAGATGATCCGGGTCGCGGCCGGCGAAAAGCTTGCGCTGGCGCAGAAGGACGTCACGCTGACCGGATGGGCGGTGGAGTCGCGGGTCTATGCGGAAGACCCGTTCCGCAACTTCCTGCCCTCGATCGGACGGCTGGTGAAATATCGGCCGCCGGTCGAGAGCAGCCAGGATGGCATCACCGTGCGCAACGACACCGGCGTGCAGGAAGGCGGCGAGATCTCGATCTATTACGATCCGATGATCGCCAAGCTCGTGACCCACGCATCGTCGCGCGCCGCCGCGATCGAGGCGCAGTCCACCGCGCTCGATTCATTCTACATCGACGGCATCCGCCACAACATTCCGTTCCTGTCGGCGCTGATGAATCATCCGCGCTGGCGCGGCGGCAATCTTTCCACCGGCTTCATTGCCGAGGAATTTCCCAAGGGCTTTGCGGTGCGCGTGCCCGAAGGCGAGATCGCCCGTCGGCTCGCGGCGGTCGGCGCCGCGATCGACCACGTGCTCGGCGAACGCAAGCGGCAGATTTCGGGCCAGCTCACCGGCCGCCCGGTGCAGCGCGAACGGCGCCGTGCGGTATGGCTGGACCACGGCGAAGTCGGGCTCGATATCGTCCGCGAAAACGATTTTATCACGGTGCGTTTTGCCGGCGCCGACGGCGCGCTCGGCAATCCGCATCAACTGGTGTCGTCGTGGGTGCCGGGCGAGCCGGTCTGGCAGGGCACTATCGACGGCCATTTTGTCGCGATGCAGGTGCGTCCGATCGCCAATGGCTTCCGGCTGGCGCATCAGGGTTTTGAGGTCGCGGTCAGCGTCTTCACCGAATCCGAGGCCAAGGCGGCGCGGTTGATGCCGGTCTCGACCGCGACTGACACCGGCAAGAAACTGCTGTGCCCGATGCCGGGGCTGGTGGTGTCGATCGCGGTCGCCGAAGGCCAGGAGGTCAAGTCGGGCGAAACGCTGGCGGTGGTCGAGGCGATGAAGATGCAGAACGTGCTGCGCGCCGAGCGCGACGGCACGGTGAAGAAGATCCACGCGGCCGCCGGCGCGACGCTGGCGGTGGACGCGCTCATCCTCGAATTCGCCTAAACGACAAAGGGGTTGCCGATGGCCTTCCGTAAGCGCCGCGACGCGTTGCGTTCGATCCTGTCGGGATCGTCCTGCATTCGCCCGGGGTCGGTCTATGATGCGATTTCGATCCGTATTGCCGAGGACTTGGGTTTCGAGGTCGGCATGTTCGGCGGATCGGTGGCTTCGCTCGCGGTGCTGGGGGATCCCGATATTGCGCTGATCACGCTGACCGAACTCGCCGAGCAGATGCGCCGGATGTCGCGTGCGGCCACATTGCCGGTGCTGGTCGATGCCGATCACGGCTATGGCAATGCGCTCAATGTCCGCCGCACGGTGCAGGAACTGGAAGCCGCGGGCGCCGCCGGCCTCACCATCGAGGACACCCTGCTGCCGCAGGCATTCGGGCAGGCGAAAGCGCAACTGATTTCGCTGGAAGAGGGCATCGGCAAGATGAAGGCCGCGCTGGATGGGCGCAGCGATCCCTCGCTGGTGATCATGGCGCGCACCGGCGCAGCCTCGATCTCCGGCCTCGACGACGCGATCGCGCGCGCCAGGGCTTATGATTCGACCGGCGTCGATGCGCTGTTCTTCACCGGTCTGAAGAACCGGGCCGAACTTGAAGCGGTCGCCGCCGCAACCGGGCTGCCGATCGTGCTCGGCGGCTTCCCCGAGGACATGGTCGATCCAACCTATCTCGTCGGTCAGCGGGTGCGGATCGCGCTGCAGGGACACGCCCCGTTCGCCGCGGCAACGCAGGCCGTTTACGAGACGCTGAAAGCGCTGCGCGATGGCCAGCCGCCGAACCAGTTGAAGGGGCTTGCCTCATCCGAGTTGACCGGCCGGGTGACGCGCGACGCGGACATGAAGGCGCGCGGCGCCGGGTTCCTCGGGCTCAAGCGCTAGATGGGCGGCGCGATCCGCCAGGTGACGATCCGGGGGCGGGTGCAAGGCGTCGGCTATCGGTACTGGGTCGAGCAGCAGGCGGCGGCGCACAATCTCGAGGGCTGGGTGCGCAATCGCCGCGACGGCAGCGTCGAGGCGCTGTTTGCAGGACCGCAGGATGTCGTATCTAACCTGGTGACGGCGTGCCGGCGCGGCCCGTCAGCGGCGCGGGTCGACGCCGTACAGGAAGAACCCGGCCACGCCGACGCGCTGAATTTGCGCCGGGCAGGGGAGCGGTTTTCGGTGCTGCCGACGGTGTAGGGCAACCCGGGTTTTGGTCGGCGACCGGGCAGACATTCGTGGTAGCCCGCGCCCCCCTCGATTCAGACGCGTTGAGCTAGAGAGCGCGCGCATTGCCGCCGCATCAGCGGACCGCCGGCTTGCAGGGATTCTCCGTCGCCGAGCGCGAAACACCTCCGAAAACCTGAGCGCAAGCTGTGTGATGTATCGCACATATCGTTGCTGCGGGCTGCAATATCAGTCGATCAATGGAGGACGCCATGAACGGCACTTTCCTGCTGATCGTTATTTTCCTTGTCGTCGTTGTTCCGAACGTCGCCGCTCTGTTCATCCGGCGCCAGATCCGGGCCAAAGGGAAGTTCGGTCTCGGCCCGCTCAAAATTGTCTGTCCCAATTGCCGGTCGCCGCAGCCTTTCTTCCGCGAGCCCAACTCGTTCAAGCAGATGATGTTCGGCGGCTACACCTGCGAAGCCTGCGGGACTGAAATCGACAAATACGGCCGCGCACAGGAGGCGTAAATGCTGCAGATCATTTTCGACCTGATTTCCGGACTTCTCGAGGGCGCCTGGCATGTGCACAGGAAGAGGTTCGAGAAGAAATTTGAGGATGGCCCCCGGGAAATTTCGCGGGCCTGATGCGACGCCGCGAATGACGGTCAAATCATAGGTTCCGGAAGGCGGGCTTGCACGGCGCCAAACACGTCCGCGAATGCCTGCTTGAGCGCGAGATCGACGTCTTCCATGGTCACGGGATGGCCGAGATCGACCAGGCTGGTGACGCCATAGCGCGGGTCCGCCACGCCGCAGGCAATGATCGCTTCGAAATGCGCCAGATCCGGTTCCACATTGATGGCGATACCGTGAAACGACACCCAACGCCGCAGCCGTACGCCGATCGCCGCGATCTTGTCTTCGAAGCCTGAGCCCTTGTCCGGCCGGCCCACCCAGACGCCGACCCGGTCTTCACGCCGCTCGCCACGCACATTGAAGGCCGCTAGCGTCCGGATGATCCATTCCTCGAGCCCCGCCACAAAGGCCCGCACGTCGGGGCGCCGCCGCTTGAGGTCGAGCATTACATAGGCCACACGCTGGCCGGGTCCGTGATAGGTGAGCTGCCCGCCGCGGCCGGTCGCGTACATCGGAAAGCGCTGATCGAGCAGGTCCGAGGCCTTGCCGCTGGTGCCGGAGGTATAGAGCGGGGGGTGTTCCAGCAGCCAGACCAGTTCAGGGGCCTGGCCCGCGGCGATCGCGGCGACCCGCGCCTCCATGGCCGCCACGGCCTCCAGATAGGGTACAGGCGCGTCGGATATCAGCCATTCGACCGCGCCGCCGCCATCGGCAGGGCGGGCAAAACTCGTCAAATCCAGGCTTTGGCGGTCATTAACCATTGGCTAACCATAACGTGGTGATCTCCGGCCACGCAATTTCGCGTTCGTCCGTACGGGTCGCTTCCCCAGTGCCAACCCTCGATAAAGTCAGCGTCGATCTCATGGTTGTCCTCGGGACCACCACGATGCCCATCCACCAGGTCATGCGGCTCAGCCGCGGCGCCATCATCGAACTCGACGCCACCGAGGCGGACGAGGTCAAGATCCTCGCCAACAATTTGCCGATCGCCAGCGGCGTGGTGCTGGTCGATCGCAACCGTATCGCGGTCGAAGTCAAGCAAATGCTGCCGAAATCGCCGGGTACAAGGTAGCAACCCCTACACCGGCGGCCCTTGTCCCTCCATCCCTGATTTGTTACATCGGCGCCGTTGATCCGGACGTGATCCGGTCTCGATCCGGTCGGTCGCAATCTGGTGCCGATCTCTGAAAAAGCGCTCGTGGCGGAATTGGTAGACGCGCTGCCTTGAGGTGGCAGTGAGTAAAATCGTGGGGGTTCGAGTCCCTCCGAGCGCACCAACCCAAAAATCAGCTTTGTTATCCATCGGTTTTTTGCGTTCCGTCCGTCGACGGCGGTCGAAGGTGCTGCTTGCCAGCGGGCACATCGTCTATGGCGGCAAAAACGGGGTTCCGTCGTCGCTATATTGAAACGGCGCATCGATTCCGATTATTCGCTGGACATTGCCGTTTCGCGCGGATCATCGATGGTCAGCCAGCCACGGTGGAGCAGGATGCTCCTGTCCGCGAAGCGCGTGGCCAGATGGGGGTCGTGAAGGATCGCAATGAGGGCGGTGCCGTTGCGCGCGCGGCCGCGTGGTTCCCACTGGGCTCCAAGCAACGGGTCCGCGGCGCTGCCGCATGATCGCACGTCCCTCTCAATAAAGGCTTAACCGGCAAGGAAGTACCGTCGCCGATCGTTTCCGTCACGAGGGTACCTATCATGCGACATCTTAGCGTCTACAATCGTTTCGCGACGATCATCGCGGTTTTGACCGTCGTCTTCGTCGTAGCGCTAACTGCTCAAGTGATGGTCCTTCGCAATACCGTCATCGAGGAACGCCGGACCAAGGTGTTCGATCTGGTCGAGGCCGCGAAGAAGATCCTGTCGAATTACGATGAGAAAGCCAAAGCCGGCAAAATCCCGGCGGAGGAAGCACGGCAGCTTGCTTTCGATGCGATCGGCGCCATGCGCTGGGGCAAATCCGCCGACTATCTCGGAATCTACGGCGCCGGCAGCACCAATGCCGGTGTTACCTATGTGCATGCCAACCCGAAATACATCAATGTCAATCGCTGGGATTACAAAGACAATCAGGGCCAGCTGCTGATTTAAAATATCGTCGGCAAAGCCCGCAGCGGCGGCGGTTATCTCGAATACCAGGTGCCGAAAGCGGCGGGTGGTCCCGAACTGCCGAAGCTCACCTATGCCGGCGGCTATGGCGAGGGCGACAAGCTGCTCGCAATCCAGGCAGGCGTCTATACCGACGATATAGAGGCAGTGGTGTTCGACCGCGCCATCTGGATCGCCGCGGGCGGTGTCGTGGGGCTGCTCGTCGCGGGATTGGCCGCATTCGCTCTCGGTCGCGGCCTGGTTCGTCCGCTCGGTGCGATCTGCGGCGTCATGGACGGTCTGGCGAAGGGGGACTTGAGCGTCGAGGTCCCGTTCGTCGAGCATCGTAACGAGATCGGCTATATCTCACGCAGCCTGGCCGTTTTCAAGGATCGGTTGATTGACGCCGAACGTCTCCGCGCAGAGCGGGAGGAGGCGACGGCGCGCGCCGTGGCAGAACGGAAATCGGCGATGAACCAGATCGCAGGCGAATTCGAGAAAAGTGTCGGCGGAATTGTCACAGGCGCCGCTTCAGCAGCCACCGAAATGCAGCGCTCGGCGCAATCGCTGTCTGCAATCGCGAAGGAGACGACGCGGCAGAGCACCACCGTTGCCGCAGCCGCGCAACAGACTACGGCGAATGTGCAGACCGTGGCTGCCGCAGCGGAGGAACTTTCGACATCGGGGCAGGAAATCTCCCGTCAGATTGCTCAATCGGCGTCGATCGCGCAAAGCGCCGTTGCTCAGGCCGACCGCACCAATGCAATGGTGGAAGGGTTGCTGGAGGCGACACAGAAGATCGGCGAGGTAATGGGGCTCATTCAAAACATCGCCGCACAGACCAACCTCCTGGCGTTGAACGCGACGATTGAAGCCGCGCGAGCCGGCGAGGCAGGCAAGGGCTTTGCCGTGGTGGCAAGCGAGGTGAAGGCGCTGTCGACCCAGACCGCGAAGGCGACAGAGGAGATCACCGATCAGATCCAGGCGATCCGCGACGCTACCGGGGCGACGGCCGGGGCTATACGTGAGATCGGCGCCACCATCGGCCAGATCGACGAGATCGCCACAACGATCGCCGCCGCCGTGGAGGAGCAGGGTGGATCGACCAAGGAAATTGCCCGCAGCGTGCAGCAGGCGGCGCAGGGCACGCAGGGGGTCATGCAAAACATTGCCGGCGTGACGCAGGCATCGGGCCAGGTGGGAACGGCCGCCGAACTGGTGCTCGGTTCGGCAGGAGAGCTCGCCAAGCAGTCCGAGCGCCTCAAGCAAGAGGTCGAGAGTTTTCTCGCGACCGTCCGGGCGGCGTAGCCTCGCTATGCCCGCGAATAACTCCAGGGCAGGGAAGACCCGCTTTAGCGATGGGTTATCATCCCTCAACCCTGCGAGGGCCTGTCGATGGTGCCGCTTGCCAGCGCGCGCATCATCTGTGGCAGCAAGAACGGAGTTCCGTCGTCGGTATATTGAATTGGCGCGTTGACCTCGAAGATTTGCCGGATCATTTCTGCCGTCACCGTGTCGCGGGGCCCGCCCTCGATGGCAGCTTGCCACGGTGGAGCAGGATGATCCTGTCCGCGAAGCGCAGCATGGCGAGATTGAGATCGTGAAGGATCGCGATGACGGCGGTGCCGTTGCGCGCGCACTGCCGTGCGGTCTACACCAGACCGATCTGGTGGCGCAGATCGAGGCTGGAGGTTGGCTCGTCCATTAACAAAAGCCCGGGGCCGTGCGTCGCTTCTCCGCAGGCGAACTGTACCAGGATGCGGGCGAAATGCGTTGCTGCTCGCCGCCGGAGAGCGTCGGCAATTTGCGATGGCGAAAATCATGGAGTCCGGCCTCGTGCGAGGCGATGCTTCGGAAGTCTGGCCATGATCGTTTTCTGGTCCCTCGCAGCAGGCCGGTAAGCTGCTTCCCGAAGCTCCGGGCTTCAGCTATCGGCCCGCCGACGAACTGGCGCCAGGCTTCAAGACTACACCGGTCAGCAGCGCCGCAACGCTTGCAGCACGCGCTGCGGTGTCATTGGGATTTGCGATACGACCGCCCCCAGCGGTGCAATCGCGTCATTAACAGCATTCAGTGCAGCCGCGGACGCTGCCGCTGTGCCCGCCTCCCCACAGCCTTTTGCACCCAATTCGGTATCGCGTGTCGGTGTCTCGACGTGCTGAATTCTGATGTCGGGCATTTCACACGCCATCGGAACGAGATAATCCGCCAGTGAACCGTTCTCAAGCTGGCCGTTGTCGTTGTAACGGCACTCCTCGAAAAACGCGGCTCCAAGGCCCTGAATTGCGCCCCCGCGAACCTGCTCGTCAACCAGCATTGGATTGATGATGCGTCCGCAATCTTCAACGACCCAGACATTCAAGATCTTTGTAAATCCCGTCTCGACGTCGACTTCAACGTGGCAAGCCTGCACCCCGTTTGTGAACGCAAAAGGATACCCCTTCGGCGAGAAATGATGAGCGACAGTAAGTTGCGGATCGATACCGGCCGGAAGCGTATCCGATCGGAAGTAGGAGATGCGGGCGACGTCGGCTAACGCGATGCGGATCGCACCGGATGTTATATCGACTATCTGCGCGTTCTGAATATCGAGGTCTCCAGATTGAGCCTGCAGAATTGAGGCCGCGATCGCGAGCACATTTTGCTTGAGCTTCCTTGCCGCTTGAAACGCGGTTTCGCCTCCGATTCCCGCGCCCCGGCATGCCCAGTTTGCTCCTCCATGGGGAGTAACGTCCGTATCGCCAGTGATGACTTTCACCGTTTCGCGGTCGACGCCGAGTTGTTCCGCGACAATCTGGCCTATTATCGTTTCGGTACCCTGTCCGTGCTCTCCCACGCTGATCATGCATTGGATTTCGCCTGACGGCGTGATTTTTACAATGGCCCCATCCTGCGATGAAATCCGGGCGCCGCCGACTCCATAAAACGCCGGCGACGGGTTTGTGATTTCGACAAACATCGCAATACCGATGCCGCGATAAATTCCCTTGGAGCGCAACGCAAGCTGCTCGCTGCAAAGGGACGGATAATCAATCAGATCATGAAATCTTGTCGAGGCAGGCCTCGTGTGAGAGGCGTTCAAACTTATACCCTGTCGGGGATGTATATGGGTACATATCCTGCGTGATGATATTGCGGCGTCTTATTTCGAATGGATCGATGCCGATTTTTCGTGCAGCTCTGTCCACCAACGACTTCGTCACGAGGCACGCGACGGGATGACCGACGGCCCGATATTGACTGGTCTGCACCTTATTCTGGAATACGACGCTGAGATTGGCCCGGTAGTTTCTAAATCGATACGGAGCGCCGATCAGGCGAACCACCTGGTTTCCTTCAACGACGCTGGTGCGCGGATAGCTTGAAAAGGCGCCGATGGCGGTGACATCGTCTACTTTCATGCCGAGAATGTTTCCAGAGGCATCGACCGAAATGCTTGCGCTAACTCGATGGTCCCGGGCGTGAATGTCGGAAACAAATGACTCCATGCGATCGGCAACATACTTCACGGGTCTGCCCGTTAGGATGCTCAATCCGACGATCGCCATGTCTTCATGATAGACATGGAGCTTCATTCCAAATGAACCCCCGATGTCGGGAGCAATGACGCGAACTCGCAATTCAGGTATTCCGTAGTGGCGGCTGTAAAGATCTTGGAATTGATACGGTGTCTAGTTCGCGTGGTGGACAGTAAGCTGATTGTCGCTCGAATTGTAGTCCGCAATAATAGCGCGGGGCTCCAGTGTCGCGGCGGTATGTCGGCCGAAGCAGAAACTGTCTTCGACGATGATGGTTTCCTTCGCAAACGCCGCGTCAACATCGCCACTTTCCACCTTCAGGCGGAACGACACATTGTCATCGAACTCCGGATTTATTTTTGGGGAATTCGTTTCACGCGCGGCGTCTACGTTGGTGACCGGTTCGAGTTCATTGAATTCCACCGTGACTTGCTCAGCTGCATCTTCTGCCAGAGCTCTTGTGTCGGCAACGACCGCAACGACGGCCTGACCTGCCCAGACAACCTTCCCAACTGCCAATGGCAGCTGCGGGGGCGATTTCATGCCACGGAAATGGTCGAGCGTCCCAACCCAGGGCTGACATAGCTTTGCCAAATCCGACCCGGTTGCGACGAGACGGACGCCATCCATAGCCGCCGCAACGCTGGTGTCGATAGATACGATTTCCGCATGTGCATAAGGACTACGAACGAAGGCTGCATGAAGCATGCGCGGCAGCTTCATATCAGTGACATACCTGCCTTTTCCGTCCAGTAGCCGGTTTGCATTGGGCCTCGCGACCGAGCGACCGATATAGCTGTTTGGGCGATCAAGGCCGGTAAGTGCGGTGTTCATGAGACAGCCAAGGCGTGCGAGATCTTCATGGAATTATTCGTTCGGTGAATTGGTTGCAGCGCGGTTTGCCCGAGACTTGGCCACGTTCAGAATGGATTTCACGATCGCCTCGTACCCAGTGCACCGGCAGTAGTTTCCCGACAAACCGTCCCGAATGGAGTCCCGGCTCAAGTGGAGCACCGCTGCGTAGCAGCTCGTGCGCCGTAATCAGCATCCCGGCAGTGCAAAATCCGCATTGCAACGCATTGCTGTCGTGAAAAGCCTCTTGAATGTCAGCTATGGCCTTGCTGT
>CAVVEA010000028.1:0-47706 GCA_963747165.1 uncultured Alphaproteobacteria bacterium
ACCATACCCACGCCTAATTGATTGAAATTAGGACGTTTTTTTCCCAAAGTTACTACGCAAAGTTACTACTCTGCTCTCGCCTGACGTTCTGGCCCTGTTCGCATCGGGTGCCGCCACGACGTCGTCGAGCGACTGGCTCCGATCGAACGCCACGATCTTGTCCATGCCGCTCATGCCGAGCTTTTCCCGGTTCGCCTGCGCGATGTAATGCGCCGGCATCTTCGGGTCGGTCCAGCCGAACATCGCCATCATCTGGCTCTCGGTGCAGTCGGCGTAAGCGGCGACCTCGGCTCGCGCCTTGCGCACGCCATGGCAGCTTTTCTTGGGCTCGTTGACGCCGGCCAGGACCGCGAACTTCTTGAACTTCGCCGCCCAGGCCTTCTTGTTCATCGGCAGCACGCGACCCTTCACCATCTTGCCGATGAAGACTTCGGGCATCGAAGCGCTGCAGGGAACGATCGCAATGCCGATGTCGGCTTCCAGGAGCTTGATCAGGTCGTGCTCCGCCGAGATGTCGTGGCCACCGTCGAGGTCGATATCGCCGGCCCGGAGCGCTGCGCTCAACCGTTCGGCGTATTCGCGATAGCCGCGCGACAGCATCTGCTGCGACTTCAGATCGTCGAATTCGACGCTGCCCTGGTCCGCCAGCGGATGACGTGCGTTGACGACCAATTGAAAACTCTCGGTGAACAGCGGCCAGCTGTCCAGCCGGTCCCAATCCTTGTCCATTTCAACGGCGATGCCGAGTTCGGCTTCGCCTTTTTTCAGATACTCGCCGATTTGTTTGCTGTTGCCTCGAAGCAGCTTGAATTCAAGCGCGTTGAACAGCCGCTTCAATTGCTCAAGGTGTGGGATCAGTAGCGCCAGGTCGACCGCATCCGCGATCGCGATCCTGAGCGTGCCGACCTTGCCGCCCTTGAACGACGATGCCAGCGATCGCGCGCCGACAGCAGCTTCATAGCACTGCTTCAGCAGGGGATGCATGCGCTGCCCGAGTTCGGTGAGTTGCGCCGCCGGGCGCTCGCGCCGGAACAAATCGCCGCCAAATTCCGCTTCGAGCTGTTTGATGGCGCGGGTCAGCGACGGCTGAGTAACGTTGCACTCATCGGCCGCACGCGTGAAATTCAGCGTTCGGGCGACCGCGAGGAAATAGCGGATCTGATGCATTTCCATGAGTTTGCCCCTCTAGAATTTGCGATACGCAGCTATCCTAGCTGAATGGGCGGCGGGCGGGGTCAAAACATCGATAGCCAACGGCTATCGAGTCGATAGCTCACGGGCTACGGCTTGAACCTGCTTGACCGGCACTTGCCTGTTCGCCATACCATTTTTTACGCATCGCTTCGCCGACCAGAGCGCCGAGACCGGGTGATCACGCGTGGCTTCCTGTCGGCGCCGACCATCGCGAGCAATTTGGAGAGAGTGCGTGCCACCATTCCGAGGCCGAACGGGTCTGACTTGATTTGAGAGCGGTTGGGCATGGCTCTTGCTTGCCATTTGTAACTGCTTTTTGCCGAGGTCTGCATGCTGGGAATACCGCGCCGGTTCAGCCACTTTGTCTATGGATTTATTCAATCAGGCTTGACCTGCGCGATCGCGGCCGCGATCGCCAGCTTCCCGTTCTTGGCAGGCGGGACGTTCGTCGCGCACTGGCTGCAGTCATGGTTTGTCGCCTGGATCATGATGTTGCCGGTCGTGATGTTCGCCGCACCCGCTATTCGGAACCTGACGCATATCTTGACCCGAGAAGATTGACCGGAAGGCGCGCTTTGTATTCCGCTCGTCGCGGCGGCCTGGAGCTCTTCCCGCGCCGGCTTGAGATGTTCTGGGATCATCCAGCATCAGGCCCGATCTTGGGACCCGCCCTGATGCTGGATGGTTAGGGACCGGCGGCTGTTACTTCTTCATCTTGTCCTTCGACATCGCATCATCTTTCTTCATGCTGTCCTTGGACATTGCGTCATCCTTCTTCATGCCGTCTTTCGACATCGCATCGTCCTTTTTCATGCCGTCCTTGGACATCGTGTCCTTGGCCATGCCGTCCTTGCCCATTTTGTCCTGCGCGAATGCCGCAGGTGCGGAGGCAAGCCCCAGCGAGAGGACGAGGGCCGAAATCAAGAGCGAAGCACGAGAATTCTTCATCATGTTTAAATATCCTTACCGAAGGTTGTCAGGCGATCAGTCGCCGTCTCGGGTACGTCGCCTGATCCACGTTTGTTACGGACGGCGGTGTCTCGGTCGCGAACAAATCGCCGTGATGACCCCCAGATCCAACATTACTCGCATCTCACGTTGCTATTTAGATTCCGCAACGGTCATGCCGGCCCATTCCTCTCCCGGTGACGCCTTCGAGAATCGCCTGTAGCGTTCGATCATGATCATTGACGGCACGTCATGGGGCCGTAGCTTGTGCGCTGTTCGAAACAGGCGAGCGCGCGCTCGAACTTCTGGCCCGGTAGGCCGCAAGACCGCGCTCGCAGGGCCGCACCCAGTCCGAGGGATCCTCTTCCACGCCGACGGTGCCGGCCCCGCCTGACGGGTTTGCAGAATCTGTCTGAGATTTGCTAGGTTAGCCGTTATGGGTCCGAAAAAGCAAAGACCTTTAGCGGCAGTTTTAGATCCAAAGCAGCAGGCTTGGCGCTCTCCGGTCCAGCGGCAGCTTGAGGGATTGTTTGGCGAATTGGAGGCGTTTAATGAGCGCATCGCCGAGCTAGCAAAGCAAGGGCACCAAAGCCACGCGATGGATGTGCTGATGGCGCAAGCGCTAAGTCTCGCCAGTCAAATCGACGAACTTCGTTGTTTGCTGGTCATGCCGAAACATTAGTTGGGCGGACAACATCTGGGCACTCGAATTATCTTCCAGGCTATCAACGCCATGTGGCGCGTGCACGGCATCGGTCTTCGAACTTCTCCCGTACGGCAAGGGACGGCCCGTCGGGTTGCCAGAAGCTCGCCCAATCGCTTTCAGCCCCCGCGGTCAGCTCTCACGCCTCGTTTGAGCCGTGGCTAGCCGACCTTACTTACTTCCCAGCAAGCTAAAAACAATTGCAGCAACACCAAGCGCAAAGAACGCCATGATGATCGGCGGATAAAGAACGAGAGCGGCCTCGAATTGCAAGAACTTCGGATGGATGCCCCCCTTGTTGGGGCGGCCCGCCCAGATTAGAACAAGCGCCACCGCCAGCATCGCGATACCGGACCACAAATTCATTTGCGCCTCCCTCGTCTGGGCCACAGGACAATCCAGAAGCGTCGATCCGGCAAGTTAGCCAATCGTCGTACTTAGGCCCACGTCAAGCGCCGGCATTCAAAAAATCTACGCAATCCGGGGTACAGGACGCGCCGTCGGGGCTAAGATGCGATCGTTCGTGTATGGAAGCCAAGAGGGCTTTGATGATGCGCCAGCTATCCATCGTATTCGCGATTATGTTCGCGGTGCGGGCGCCGGTTAGCGGCCTCGCCGCGCAAGGGACAAGTCGAGCCGTCGGCTTCGAGGATCAGCAGCAGGTATCCGATCTAATCTCGCAATTTTCGTACGCTTGGGATGCAAAAGACACCGACGGCTTGCTCGAGCTATTCACCCCTGATGGCGTGTGGCAAGAATATCGCGACGCTGGAACGAAGCTAATCGCCAACCATAAGGGTCGCGCCGAACTCGACCGAACTATCAGGCCGCAGTTGAGGGTTATAAGGCAGCTTGAGGGTTATAAGAAGGTCAGTGTTCAATCGCGCCACTTTCAAAGCAACGTGATTTTTACCCTCACCGGGGAAAATACGGCAGAGGCGACCAACATGGTGATCATCACGTGGCAGTGGCTCGGTCACAAGGAACCACAATTTTCCGAAACCGGAATTTACAAGACATCCTTTGTTAAAACGCCCGACGGCTGGAAAATGGCGAAGCGAATATTTTACTCTGATGCTCGCTAGGTTGGGGCGGCGAGGATCAAAGCGACTTGCGTTTTGCTAAAGCCGTCAAACATGCCCGAGCAGCTTAGCCCGTGCCGCGATCAGCGCTCCTGCCAGTATCGCCTCGCCATCAATGAAACATCCCGTATTGGACGACGTAGACAGCAGCGCCACCCAGGTAGCCCATCAGTGCCAGTCCGCTGATGCGCTTGACGTACCAAAAGAAATGAATTTTTTCGAGACCCATTGCCGCCACGCCCGCTGCGGAACCGATAATCAGGATTGATCCCCCGGTACCAGCGCAATAGGCGATGAACTCCCATAGGAAGCTGTCAGTCGGATACTGCGCCAGACCGTACATGCCCATGGACGCTGCCACGAGCGGCACGTTGTCCACGATGGCGCTCAAGAGGCCCAGCAAGACGACAATCACATCTTGACGGCCGACGCTTTGATCCAGCCATTTCGCTAGCATCTTCAGAACGTGGGTGTGTTCCAGGGTGGCCACCGCCAATAAAATGCCGATGAAAAAGACAATTGACGCCATATCGATTTGCTTGAGCGCGTGGACCAAGGTCAGCGGCTTCTTTTCATCCGGCTCCTTTTCACGATGAAGCAATTCGCCAACTGCCCAGAGAATGCCAAGGGCGAAAAGTATCCCCATGAAGGGTGGCAAGTGAGTGATGGTCTTGAAGGCTGGCACCGCGACCAAGAGGCCAAGCCCCAAATAGAAAATCAGATTGCGCTCGAATAGACTTACCGGCCTGTCCGAACTCTCAGGGGGGCTCGGCGGGACGATTGCCTTCCCCTTGAGCAGATAGGTGACGACGAACAACGGAAGCAGCAGGTTAATCAGCGAGGGCAAGAACACCCCCGCGATTATGGGAAGTGGCGTAATCTGGCCGCCGATCCAGAGCATGGTGGTTGTCACGTCGCCGATCACCGACCAAGCGCCACCGGCATTGGCGGCGATCACAATCATCGATGCAAAAAATAGCCTATCGTTTTGGCTGCCCGAGAGTTTTTTCATGAGAGAGATCATGACGATTGTCGTCGTCAGATTATCGAGCACTGCGCTGAGGAAGAAGGTTACGAAGCAAACGATCCACATCAAGGTGGTTTGCTTCCTGGTGCGGATTAGAGAGGTAATGACCTCGAAGCCATTATGAGCATCGATCACCTCGACAATAGTCATAGCTCCGATGAGAAAAAATACGATCCCAGCAGTGGAACCTACCGACTCTCTAAGCTGCGGTTCGACGAGCGCATGATCGCCAGTGAGCATCGCGTACACGGTCCAGAGCAATCCGGCCCCAAGCAATGCGGACGCGCCCTTGTTGATCTTGATGGGATGTTCGAGCGCGATAGCCGCGTACGCCACGATGAAAATTACAACGATTGCGCTGAGCAAATTCTGTCCCTTGTGGTTTTCTACGGTGTTGCCGTGATGCAATACTTCATGCCCTCGGTCGAGAAGTTAGGGAAGACAATTAGCCGCAGGTGAGAATGGCCGGGGCCTCGGGCTTCACCCAAGCAGATTGCGGATATGCCACGCCATAGTCGCGCCATAGACCAAAACAGCCCCAGCGATCCCGAACGCCAATTGAAGCCCGGTAAGGGTTGCTTCCGTCAAGAAATAGACGATCCCAAATAGGATGATCACGCCAACAAGCGAAGGTACATGCTTCATTTCTGAGAGGATGATCCGAGGCCCCCAGGCAATCAAGCCCCTGGCACGGCGCCCACCGAAGAGGAACTTAAAGGTGCCCCTGACCGTCGTTCGCGCCGTTCGACCCACGAAATATCTTGGCGCCATGATTTGTGTTTACCACGAAGGTCTCGGCTCGCAGGAACTTTATCGCTTCGAAAGCCGTGGTGGGTTCGACGTTGTGATGCTTGGCCGGCCGGGGGGCCTATCATTTCGAGTTACGGGCACGCACGAACCCGATGCGGGCGAGGCACCGACCGAGGATAACCTTGTGGCTGTCTACTTGAGCGGAGCCGGGTGGAACGAATTTGGCTGGTGGCACTTACCGAATTCCGAGTGCTGCAACGGCGCAGCGGGCAGGGAGTTGAGGCTTGGAAAACCTGCTTATTATTCTGGTCGTCGAGGACGACCCGCTAATTCAGACGATCGTCGAAGACGCCCTTACCGACGGGGGATTCGAGATAGCCATTGCTTCGTCGGGTGAGACGGCTGTGGAATTGCTTGACGCTTCGGATGCCAAATATCGGGCGCTTGTAACCGACATCAATCTTGGACGAGGCAAAATGGACCGATGGGAAGTAGCCAGGCGCGCCAGGGAGATAAACCCGGAATTTCCCATTATCTACATGACCGGCGACAGCGCAGCAGAATGGGGCTCGAAAGGTGTTCCCAACAGCATCCTTTTGACGAAGCCATTCGCGCCGGCTCAGCTTGTAACCGCCGTATCGCAACTTCTGAATAGTGGCAACGCACCCACGGCTTGAGTGGCTACGGTGTTTAAGCTTTGCAGTCCATCTCTTGATTGCATGAAAACAAGTTCGTCGCCACAATGGAAGACCGATGGGCAGCGTTCATGGTTACTGCCGCCTATTCAATTCCGTCGACCGGCCGGCCGTACGGAGAATCAATCCACTCCTTTGACTATGATGAGGTCAGTCACGGCGGCGGCTCGGCGAAACTCCGATGCGGATTGATATTCGCGCGAATGGTAGCAAACGCGGGCGGCTTCATAGCTCTCGAATTCGATGATCACGTGACGCTGCTGGGCCGAGCCTTCGACCAATTGGAACTCGCCGCCGCGCGCAAGAAACCGGGCATCGTATTTTTCGAAAGCTTTTCCATCACGCTCCACGTACCGTTTATAGACTTCAGCGTCCGTCACCGTCGTGTGGAACATCCAATATCCCTTAGCCACGGTATTCTCCACATGCATGCGTTGTGCACATACGCCGACATCGACGCGCGGTTGACGGAAACAGGGTCTCCACGTCTGGATATTCAACAATGTTCGAAACGGTCCAGCCAATGCCGAGCGGACATTGGCTCGATGCAGAGTGGCTATGAACATCATGTGGGCTCAGTGTGCTTCATGATTCACGGTAGTTCGGGGCAATATGCCGTAGAAATGCATCAAGTATGATATTTTCTGGCGCTCACGAAGTTGTTGAATTTTGCAAGCGTGCGGCGGAACATGCGACGTATTCTGTCGAGAACCGTTGCGAACCTAATGTCCAGCGGTCGAAAGGCAGGGACCGCATCTTCTTTACGCCGGCAGGCGGCGGAGCCTTTGTACCGGGATTCCGGCGTCTCACGCGCCGCGATGCCGATTATGTGCAAGCTGATTCGGGTCGCGCGGGACGTTTAGGATGCTTGTCCGTCATCGACAAGACATTCCGGCTGCCATCGAGCCCCAGAAGCCGCATTGCGTTATCGATCCGGTCAGCCCGTTCAGGTGGCGTGTCCCGCGCGCGTCAAGCTTGTCTCGGAACACCAATAGAACCGCAGCCGCAAGAAGGGCCGCTGATAGCAGGATGGGAAGTCTTGTTCGCATTCCCACGAATATGCGCCGCCGACCGATCGTTTTCCAGCCCTGGAGGTCAGCTCAATCTGCCCAATATTTATTGACAAAGGAAGCAAAACAGAAACACGGGCCCGAGCCGCCGCAACGGGCAACAATGGTGCCAGCGATCCCGATAACCTGCAATCGGTCTAATCGGACCAGCTTGAAGCGGCGGCTGATCAGCCATCGCGGCCTGCGGCCGTGACGCGCGTGATCAGGTGAGGGCGCTGAGCCGTGCGCGCACGGTTAGCGACTTGTCGATTTGATCGGCAGGACGGAACAGGTTCCTGTAAATTTCGCTCGGTCTACCTTCGGGGGCAAACGCAGGCCCGGGCTGCAGCCGCCGACCCGGAGATCGCGGATTTACCGTTCATAACGCGCATCGGCTCGCGAACGAGCGCCCCCAACTGGCACAAGCGCGAGTGCTGACCGGCCCTGAAATCGTCCGTTATCGGGTAAATCCGAAGAACATCGTTCGTGAGATTGCGGCAATTAACACAATCACATAATCATGACGATGCGCACGAGGCCACCTACCGCGCGTACAGAACGCTCGGTAGCCAGACGACGATCGCCGGGAACAGGATGCAGAGCCCGACGCCGAGCCACTGCAGCGCCATGAAATTCACCGCCGCGCGGAAGATCGTGGCCATGGAGATCTCCGGCGGCGCCACGCTTTTCAGATAGAACAACGAATAGCCGAATGGTGGAGAGAGAAACGCCATCTGCATGTTGACCATGAATATGACGCCGTACCAGAGCGGCACATCCTCGGTCCGCACGCCAGGGAGGCCGAACAGACCGTTCCATTCGAGGCTCTTCATGATCGGCAGGAAGATCGGCACCGTGAGCAGCAAGATGCCCACCCAGTCGATAAACATGCCCAGCACGAACAAGATCACCATCATCAGCAGCAGAATGCCGTAAGGCGGCAATCCGGTGCCGAGAATTGTGTTTGCCACGAAAGTCTGTCCGCCCTTCACGATGAAGAAGCCGACGAACATCGTTGCGCCGAAGAAAATCCACATCACCATCGCGGTCGCTTTCAGCGTCGCAATCGCGGCCTCCTGCACGGCCAGCCAGTTGAGCCGGCGGTGCAGCGCGGACACGAACAGCGCGCCGAAAGTGCCGATGCCGGCCGCCTCGACCGGGGTAGCGATACCGACGAAGATCACGCCAAGCACCAGCACGATCAGCAGGATCGGCGCGACGGTGTTCTTCAGCAGCCTGAATTTTTCCCGGGTGCTGACACGCTCTGCAAGCGGCAACGCGGGTCCGAGTTTCGGGTTGATGTAGCAGCGGATCAGGATGTAGGCGATGTAGAGCCCGGAGAGCAGAAAGCCCGGGAAGATCGATCCGACCAGCAATTCACCGAGCGATTGCTGCGCGACCACCGCGTAGACGATCGCCATCACTGAGGGCGGAATGAGAATCCCAAGCGTTCCGCCGGCGAGCAGTGAACCGCAGGCCAGTTTCTGGTCATAGCCGCGCTTGAGCATGGCGGGTAGCGCTATCATGCCCATGGTGACTTCGGTCGCGCCGACCACGCCGACCATCGCGGCGAGCGCCGTGCAAGCCAGCACCGTCGCGGCGGCAAGCCCGCCCTTGACTGAGCCAAGCCATTTGTAAACCGCGTCGAACAGCTCCTCGATGATGCCGGCTTTCTCCAGCATCGCCGCCATAAAGATGAACAGCGGCACCGCGGAGAGTTGGTAGTCGGTCATGAACGGAAAGATGCGCGACGGCATCATGTTCAGGATGGCTGAATTTCCGAACAGGAAGAGGAACACCACCGCGAGACTTCCGGTGCAGAACGCCATCGGCAGGCCGAGCGCCAGCAATACCGCCAGCGATCCGAACAGCAGCAATGTCAGCCATGCGATATCGATTTCGAACCCCATGGCTCAGGCTCTCCCGTTCTTCAGGATGATGATGTCCTTGATCAGCTTTGAGAGGCCTTGCAGCGCGAGAAGCGCGGCGCCGATCGGCATCATCAGTTTCACCGGCCAGTACTGCACGCCCCATTCGGTGAAGGAGACTTCGCCGGTGTTGCCCGGATTGAACGAGTCCATGGCGAAGCGCCAGCTCGTGAAGAACAACGTGAATACGAAGATGAAGAAGAACACCGACGTGATGATGTCGGCGATGGCTTTGCCGCGCGTCGAAAACTTCACGTAGAATACGTCGACCCGCACATGCTGGTCGCACTGATAGGCATAGGCGCCGGCCAGCATATATTGCATGCCGTACATCAGGAACATGCTTTCGTGCAGCCAGTTGGTCGGCGAGTTGAATGCGAAGCGCGCGATCACCTCGTAGTAATAGCCGAACACCGAGATCACCGCCCAATAGGCGACGTATTCGCCGACGCGAATGTTCACCCATTCGATCGCGTCGGTGAATTGCGTGTGCAATCCGAGCGTGGGATCCTCGGAGGTGCCGATTTGCGCTACCTCGGGTGCGATGATCTCGGGCGGCGCATTGGCCCGCTCCGCGGCCTCGCGGATCTTCTGCCTGCGCACCAGGCCGGGAAGCAGGAACGCATCGCCGATCAGCATCGCTGCCATCAGGATCGCAAACCAGCGCGAATAGCCATGCCAGCGAGTCAAGTCGGCCTGCGCCTCCTCGAAATCCGATTTGACCCTGGGTCCCGCGGCCTCGGCCTTGGCCAGGCGCTCCTGCATCTGCGGCGTTGGGGTCGCGCCGGGCGGAATCTTCGCGTGGTCGAGTTCGGATATGGCGGCGCCGACCGCGGCGCGGGTACGCGAGACATCCTCGCGCTTGTCGCGGATGACGTCGGTGGTGTGGAGGATCAAGAGGAAGATCGGAATGAAGATGAAGCCCCAATTATTCCTCAGATACAGGCGATGCAGGCCCATGAAGCCGGAGCAGAGCCAGAATACATAGGCGATGAAGAGCGATGGGCCTCTGGGAACGCCGCGCCGTTGCGCGCGCTGGACGAAATAGATGGCCACGAGCGGAAACACGACGAGCGTGCCCCAGTAAAGCCAATGGGGCAGCACAAACGGAAGGCTGGGCATCAGTTTCCCCGGAATTCCCCACGTCCGCAGCGGGTGGCGGACGTCTCCGAATTGAGCGAGAGAGAGCCGCGCGCTCGGGCGCTGCTCGTGTGGCGAAGCGAACGGCGGCGCAGGCTACGCCGCGCCGCCGCCGCTCGTAAGCCTTAGAGATCGAGCTTCTGACCCTGATACATATCCGGCGTGACGTAGCCGTAGCTCGGCGATTCCATGATATCGAGCTGGGCCTTGAAGACGCGCGCGGCGTCTTTGTCCTTGTTGGCCCACTTAAACCAGATCGGCACGGCGACGCGCTGGAATTTCTCAAGATCCGAAACCGGCAGCCGGTTGATCTCGGTGCCGGCCTTGATGAACTTTGGCCAGGCTTCCATGTCGGCCTTCTGGATCGCCGCGTGGTGCAGCGACGAGTAGGCCTCGATCTCGAGTTCGACCCAGGCCTTCATCTTCGGCGAAAGCTTGTTCCAGTGGTTCATGCCGACGCAGAAGTCCATCAAGTCGACAGGCTGATAGATGGATTCGAGTCCGACCGGTCCCATCCAGATATACTTGGTGACCTGCTGGAATCCGAGATCCCAGTTGACCGCCGGGCCGGTGTAGTCGGCCGCCTCGATCGTGCCTTTTTCCAACGCCGAGAACACCTCGCCGCCGGGAAGCAGCGTGGTCTTGGCGCCGATCGCGGCAAAGCCTTCGGCGATCATGCCGCCGGGAACGCGCAGCTTGAGGTCCTTGAAGTCCTCGATCGAACGGATCGGCTTTTTGGAATGGATGATGTTGGGGCCGTGATGGATGCGCCCGACATACATGATGTTCTGCTTGGCGAAGATCTCGCGCGCCATCTTCAGGCCGTCCTTCGAATAGAAGAACACATCCCATTCGTGCGGATAGCGCAGGCCCATCAGGTATGACGACAGGAACGCCGTCGCCGGCACCTTGCCGACCCAATAGACCGTGAAGGAATTCATCGCCTCGAGCACGCCGTTCTTCACACCGTCGAGCAGCTCGAAATCGCCGACCACTTCCTTGGCGGCGAAAGGCTTGAACTCGAGCTCGCCACCGGTCTTTTCCTTGATCGACGCAGCCCAGGTCTTGAATGTGTTGAGCCCGACGCCGGCCGGCCAGGAAGTCTGGACCTTCCAGGTTGTCGTTTCGGCCGCTTCGGCATTACGGACATAGGGCGCGCTTATGATCGCTGCCCCGGCAACGGCGGCACCACCCAAAACGGCGCGGCGAGTTGCTGGCGTGTCTGGACGCACTTTCATAGTTCTCTCCCTGAATTATTCCTCGATTTGAAAGGGCTTTTTTTATTGTTCGGCAGTTTGGAACGAGCGTGACTAAGCATCAACCCACAATCTCTGGATTTATGCCGCGCTTGAAGTTGGAGGGCATGGGTTACCGCTGTTTTGATGCGATCTTAGACTAAAGGCGAATGCATTTGAGCTCCATGCGGACCGGCAAAAGAATTTGAACCCTGCTGCCTAGGGCACGAGTTGCAGCAAGCTAGTCTGCCTGCCTATGCAAGCTTCTATCGTCGGGATATGATTATGAACTTCATTCGAGGTGTTTGGCCCTCGGCTCGGCTTGTGTTTCCACATCGCAAGCCGAGCATTTTTTCGTTCAAATCGAGGTGCAGCCCGCGAGCGTTTCTAACCACTGCCTATCATTTCAGACGTGAAGCAACGTGATCGATGGCCATGTCGAGCGCCAACTCAAGTGGTCGCGTGGAGCGCGTGGTCTGAGCCAGCAGGAGACCACCTTGCAGTGCTGTCAGCACGGCGGTGGCAAGATCAGCCAGGTCAACACTCGACTTCTTTCCGCTTCGGTCGCGGATCGCTTTGAACCCCGCGATGAGATATGCCTCCCAACGCGCGAAGCTTTCCGCGAGTTGCGCGCGCGGCTGCGGCGACTCGGCCAGCTCTGAAACCAGTGATCCAAGCGGGCAACCACCTGCGCATTGACTTTTCCGGGACATCTCCACCACCGCATCCCGCCATCGGCGTAGGCCGGAAAGGGATGTCAATCCGCGCAATAGCGACTCCTGTGCCGCAAGCACGCATTCGGTCTGTCGCTGGATCACCGCGAGCACCAGGTCATCCTTGTCCGCGAAGTAATGGTAGAGCTGTGACTTGCTCGCCTTGCTGACCGCGAGAACCGCGTCGAGGCTGGTGCTGGCGACTCCGTGAGCGCGCATCAGATCGGCCGCGGCCTCAATGATGCGGGCCCTGGTTGCTGTCCCGCGAGCCGTGCGCGGCCGCTCAGTTGCGATACTTCCCGCCATGGTGGCCACCCTATTTGACAACGGAAGATTTTGCAAGCAAACTGGACTAATTAGTCCAGTTGGAGAATCCAAATGTCCGCACTACGCAACGGCGACACTTTTCCTTCCCTCACCATTGATGCCATAGGCGGCGGCACCATTTCGCTGCCCAGCGATCTGGCAGGCTCGTTCGGCGTTGTCCTGATCTACCGCGGGGCGTGGTGTCCCTACTGCAATGCGCAGCTTGGGGCATTCTCCTGTGCCGGCGAAAAGCTCTCTGAACTTGGCGTCAAGGTTGTCGCGCTATCGGTCGATGACGAGGCGACCTCGGCCGCTTTGGTCGAAAAGCATCATCTAACCTTTCCGGTTGGATACGGCGCCAATGCCGACGAGGTCGCCGCGGCCACAGGCGCCTACACCAACGATAATCCGCGCTACCTGCAATCCACCGGTTTCGTCCTGGATCCGAACGGCAAGGTGATCACGGGCGTGTACTCCACCGCGGCGATCGGCAGGCTAGTGGCTGACGATGTCGCCGGCTTCGTCAGCTACGTGAAATCCCGCAAGTGATCGGGCTCGTCAGCAGAAGGAAAGCATCAATGAGCGAAAAGCAGATCGCCGTCGTAGTCGGCGCCGGGCCGGGACTTGGCAACGCGTTAATCCGGCGCTTTGCCGAGGCGGGCATGAACGTGGCCGCAGTTTCGCGCAAGGGCCGGCTGCCCGATATGATCGAACATCGCGACCTCGTTCGCGGTTACGCCTGCGATGCGACGGTGGGCGACGAGGTCATCACAATGTTTGCACGGGTTGCGGCGGAGCTCGGCTCGCCCGATCTGGTGGTGTACAATGTCGGAACCTGGGATCGCGCCGGCATTCTCGATATTTCCGATGCACTGTTCGAGCGGGCCTGGCGTACCGGTTGCTTCGGCGGATTTCTTGTCGGCCGGGAAGCAGTCAGGTCGATGCTGACCCGCGAACGAGGGACTGTTATTTTTAGTGGCGCCACCGGCTCGATCCGTGGCGGTGCTGGTTTTGCCGCCTTTGCCGTCCCGAAGTTCGGCCTGCGCGCACTGGCCCAGAGCATGGCCCGCGAGTTTGGTCCAAGAGGTCTCCACGTCGCCCACGTTATCATTGACGGCATGATTGATCAGGAGGGCGGGGCGGGATCGCAAGGGGTCTTGGCTCCGGCTGCGATTGCAGAAACCTATTATCAGCTCCATCGCCAAGAACGCAGTGCCTGGACGCACGAGATCGATTTGCGGCCAGTCGGCGAAAAATTCTAACCGAATCGCGTCGTCGCAAATGCTCGAACCGACCCGCACTGAAGCGCTCGGCGCATAGTTTGGAATCAACGACCATGACTGCTATCAGGTTTGGCGGCGATGCAATCCGCCACCGATCGCTGCTAATTCTTCTGGTCCTTATTTGGGCTATCAGTTGGCCAGCGATCAAGGTCGGGGTAACGACCGTGCCTGCGATTTGGTTTGGGTGTCTGCGTTACATTATTGCAGCCTTTTGCTTGTTTGCTGTTGGGGCCCTGCGGCGAGAACTGGCTTTACCGTCGCGACCGGATTGGCCGCTCATTGCAGTTTCAGGCGCGCTGCAGATGGCCGCCTATTCCGCGCTGACTGGTCTCGCGTTGACCATACTTCCACCCGGACGTGCCTCCGTCCTGGCCTTTTCTACCCCGATTTGGGTTGTTCCTCTGGCGGCGTGGTGGCTTCACGAACGCATTTCACGCCTCGCCATGTTTGGCGTGGCGGTCGGATTGTCGGGAGTCCTCGCGATTGCGGCCCCCTCCCTCAACTTGGAAGGGAAAGGGCAGATTGTCGCCTATGCCATGCTCATGGGGGCGGCCGCGGCTTGGGCAATCTCCATCGTTTTCGTCCGCTCGCACCAATTCGCTGCGACGGCCCTTGCACTCGCTCCCTGGCAGATGTTGGTCGCGGCAGTTCTCCTTCTGCCATTGGCGTTGGGTGTTGAGGGCTCTCCGCCACCAATTGGAGCAAGCGGCGCAGCGTCGCTCGCATATGTTGGTCCGGTTGCGACCGCTTTCGCCTATTGGGCAGTCGTCGAAGTAGGTCGCCACTTTCGGGCGGGTACAATATCAATGGCCCTGTTGGCAACTCCAAGCCTTGGCATTCTGATCTCTGCTCTGACCCTCGGCGAAGCCGTCGGTACTTCGCTAATCATAGGCGTCGTCTTAATCGGGATCGGAATTCGGTTGGCGATAAGCGCCTCCGACCGCGAGAAAGAAGGCGCACCTTCCGAAGAAGTACGTGACGGGTGGCGCCGATCAACGCGGAGCAGCGAGTCTTAGGTCGTCGGTGTACCGCTGTTTAGAAGGTTTGAGACGGCGGTGAGAAGCTGGGCAGGTGCAAATGGTTTGGACAGCATGATGCTGTTCGGAACGCCCTTAGATGCCCAGTCCGCGGCGACAGTCCCGGTCGTATAAACAACGGGAAATTCTGGGTCGATTTCCCGAGCACGTTGGGCGACCTGCCAACCATCCATCTTGCCTTGCAGATTTATGTCGGTCACGAGCGCCCGGTATTTGCCCTTATGTCCCTGAAGTAGGGTGATCGCTTCTTCACCTGATGCCGTGATGGCGGGTTCAAAGCCGCCGTCACCAAGAGCTTCTTCGATGAGAGTCTGGAGCAACAGGTCGTCTTCAACGACCAGGACAACTGGTAAGTCTTGCAATGCTCCACTCCTCATCACTGCGGCCTAAGCGGGCTCAAGTTACAAAGTGAACATAAGTTCCCGGCCCGCACTTCCAGCCGACGCGCGCAAATGAACTACGGAATTGGCGCGCGGCTAACCCGTCGGCTTTCCTCGTTCAACGGTCTTCTCGTCACGGCGTAAGTGGGTCATCCGTCTCGTCCGGCGCGACAAAGTGTCTCGCGACATGGATCAGTACTGCGAAAGTCGCGATCCACGCCAGGCGGGAACCGTAGCGATCATGCGGGCCCGAGATCACGGCGCAAATAAAGGCGTTGCCGAGCAGGGCGAACGTAACAGTCCCTGTAAACAAAGTGAGATCGTCGAGCGGCTGGCGCTGGAGCCCGCGACCGAACAGGATCACGGCCAGCAGCATCGATACCATGGCCACGGGAACGTGAAAGCGGTTGATGAACGTGAAGTCGAGCCGCCAACGCTGCTGGTTCGCGGCGCGCATCGGCTTGATCTGCGTTGGGATATAGCGCTCGATGATCCCGTAGGTATGGCCAATCCATTCATTGGTGCCTTCGCCGGTTGCGACATGGACCAGTTGCTGCGCGGTGCCGGCAAGTGCAGCCTCGGCGTTCCAGGCGGGATATTCAGCGAGCGCGTTCAGCACGATGAAGCCCATCTCGTCGTTCAGGCCCGCAAAGCGGCCGAGCGTGTTGAACATGCTATTGCCCCACAGAAACTGATCGGCCGTGGCTGGGAGTTGATCGCGATAGGGACAGAGCTTCAATTCCAGTCGCGGGCAATGCTCCCGCAAGTAATGCGCGACGATGCCATCCTGCAGCATCCGCCCGAAGGCCACGCCGTAGCCACCAGGTGTCCATGCCAATTGACCCGACAATGCAAAATTCGTCGATAGTAATAGCGCCGCGCCGGCTGCGATGGTGAGGCTTCCTTGCGTCAGTCCTGAAGCGGAAATCCGCCCGCGCAGAAACGGACGCGCGATCCATCCGACGCAGCACAGTCCGAGCAGCACGCCCAACGTGGCGCTGTGCGATGCGGCCGCAAAGGCCGTAAGGGCAAACAGCAGGTATTTTTCCCTTGTCGAAGTCCTTTCACCATGCACGACGAGGATGAAGAGCGACAGCACGGAGAGGCCTGCGAAGATGTCGGTCAGAAGCATGCTTGCCAACCAGGGCAATGCGGTGGTCAGCATCAGCACGAGGCTGACCGCCAATAGCCGCAACGGCTGGGTCAGGCCAAACACACGAAACGTCAGGTGCAGGATCCACAGTGTCGCCAGTGCCTGGATGCCGAGGTTGATCCAGAAACCTGAATCCTCGCCGAAATGTAGGTAAAGACCGAACACGGTGGAGCGGCTAGGCACGAGGTAGCCTTCATACCATCGAGCCAAATAACCACCGGTATCCCACTGAAGCAGCGGGTAGCCGTTCCACAAGGCGGGGGCGAGCAACATCAGGGGGATGGCGATGGCGGCGATCCAGACCGACCGCGAGTTGGCGATGCGCCCACGTAGGATCTGCGTGTTGATGACGTTTCCCCCGTCCCGTTTGGGGGACCATGCCCCGAACTGTCTATGGAATCAAGGACGCGGCCTAACATGGCCGTACCACACCCCCTCGAAAGTCCGATTCATTCAAGTGAGTTGCCTTGTAGGAGAAATACATCGTGGTACGATACAAAAAATACATCGCAGTGCGATATATTTGTGCAAATTTGCTTATCTTGTGGGCGCTTCGCTCCGAATCTGGTGGGCGAAAGCCTGAAAGTGGCTTGTTTTAAAGCTGATTTCTCGGTTCCCCTACATTGGCATATCGGTTGCATCAGCTTTCATCACAGAGCTGATTGAGCACGTTTGCGCGGTCGGCAGCTGGTCTTGGGAACGGAGAGGAAGAAAAATGTCGTATCTCGCCCCTTCAGAGTTCGTCACCAAGATGATTGATGCAGGCGAATCTAAAGTATTCATGTCCGCCAGGGATACGGTGATCCGCGCCTATATGGCGGGTGCCATCCTCGCATTGGCGGCCTGGTTCGCCGTCACGATCAACGTGAACACGGGCCAGCCGCTCGTCGGAGCTCTCCTGTTTCCCGTCGGATTTTCCATGCTGTATTTGTTGGGCTTCGATCTGCTGACGGGCGTGTTTGTCCTCACGCCGCTCGCGTTGATCGACAAGCGGCCCGGTGTGACGCTGGCCGGTGTCTTGAGAAACTGGGGCCTTGTCTTTGTCGGCAACTTCGCCGGGGCTCTCACGGTGGCCTTTATGATGGCGTACGTGACAACGTTCGGCTTCACGCAGGACCCCGACAAGGTTGGCACGACGATCGGAAACGTTGGCGAGGCCCGGACGCTCGGCTACGCGGCACACGGCGCGGCCGGCATGGCGACATTGTTTTTCCGCGGCATGCTGTGCAACTGGATGGTCTCTACCGGCGTCGTCGGCGCCATGATTTCCACGTCGGTTCCCGGCAAGGTCATTGCGATGTGGATGCCGATTTTGGTGTTCTTCTATATGGTGTTCGAGCACTCCGTCGTGAACATGTTCCTGTTTCCGTCGGGGCTGATGCTCCACGCGAAATTTTCAATCATGGACTACTTCATCTGGAACGAGATTCCGACGGTTCTTGGCAACTTGGTGGGCGGCCTCGCGTTCACCGGGCTTACCCTGTACGCCACGCACGCAAGGACGGCGCCGAAGCGCGAAGTGGTGATGGTAGCGCGGCGTGCGGCAGCCTGATAATAAATCGGGAAATCTCGCGGTGCTGCGCGTTTCGTGAATGCGTGGATGGTTCAGTAACGGGCCCGGTAGGGTTGCGAATACGCAAGATTTACCGATGGACGCCGGTCGTGTGACCCGGCGAGGTAATGTACAGCGGATCAGGTCGCATGAAGCGAACCAGGCAAGTGGTGCTGCTGCTGTTCGTAACCATTGCCACAATGTCGTGGCAAACATCATTGCGTGCGCAAGCCGTTGCTCGAGTGGGAGTCGTCCTATCCGATTTGACTGAAGCTGAAGGGCATATTCTTGGTCTGCCGGATCGTGGGGTGTTCGTTGTCGATGTCAGGAGCGACACCTCGGCGGCCCGGGCAGGCATTCTTGCAAGGGATGTGATTTTCGAACTCGATGGCGGTCCGATCCACGGGGTCGAGGACTTTATATGCCGAGTATCCCAGAAGCAGCCTGGTGATTCTGTTCGGTTCCAAATACTTCGAAGCCTTAAGCCTCTGGCGATCACGGTCAGCCTGGGCACTTGGCCCAAGGAATTTTCGTTGTCTCGGCGTTCGCCTACGGGATGTGGTGTCGTAGAGGCGCAGCCCGGCGCGATGTCGTCTAGCATAGTTGATCGCATGGTGCTACTTGACTTTGATGACTCGGAAGTCAAGCTAGGCTTAAGTCAGTTCGGGATTTGGCAAGCCATATGCTTCGATCGAAGCAAAACAGAAAATCTGAAACCGCTACTGGCTCACACAAGAAAAGAGCGAGGCGAAAGAGCGGAAGTGCAGTCAATTACGAGGCTCTTGCCGAATTTCGATTTCAACTCCGGCAATTCCTTGCATTCAGCGAGGCCAATGCCCGCAAGTACAACTTGACGTCACAACAGTATCAAGCGTTGCTTACCATAAAGGGGTTGTCTCGGCCGCATCAGCCTATGTCAGTGGGCGAGCTTGCAGATTTCCTGCTGGTCAAGCACCACACCGCGGTGGGTCTGATAGATCGGATGGCCAAGATCGGCCTCTTGAAACGCTTCCGGGACAGCGCAGACGGTAGACGGATTCTCGTGATGCTCACGCGCAAAGGCGAGCAGCGTTTGTCCAACGTCGCAGAGCTTAACTGGGCCGAACTCCGCTCCCGCCGGCTCGCCCTGCCGAAAATACTCAAGTCGTTTTCCTGAGTGCTGCCGTTGCCCATAAGTTGAACGCGAAACGTTGCGATCGCGTTCGGTATCGCAATCAATGTCCGATTGGACCCTGCCGGCTCAACCGGTCGACGCAACACAGGCGTTAAATCTCTCTGCTGGGGTTTCAAATTGCAAGGTCTCACGTGGTCGTTCGTTTAGCTGACGAGCCACTTTGTTCAGATGGGCTTGCGAATGCACCGACAAGTCGGTGCCCTGAGGAAAGTACTGTCTCAGCAGGCCATTGGTGTTCTCGTTCGATCCGCGCTGCCACGGGCTTTGCGGATCGCAAAAATAGACGTCGATGTTGGTCGCCAACGTAAATCGACGATGAGCCGTCAGTTCCTTGCCCCGGTCCCAGGTCAAGGACTTATACAGCTCCTTTGGTAGCTTCTTCGCCTGCTTGATGAGTGCGGTGACTACCGTTCGAGTATCCTTGCCTGCCACCTTGGCCAGCATCACGTAACGCGTTTGACGCTCGACCAAGGTCGCGATGTAGGTGTTGTTCGGCCCGGACAGCAGATCGCCCTCCCAATGGCCAGGCACCGCCCGATCTTCAACCGCAGCCGGTCGCTGACGGATTGAGACAGCATCCTTCATATACCCCCGTCTATCGCCATTCGGATCAACCGGCCTGGAGCGACGCATCGAACGCTTCGATCGAAGATGGCGAAGCAGCTCTTTCTTGAGTACGCCGCGCGCTTGGACAAACAGGCTGCGATAGATGGTCTCGTGTGACACCTGATTATACTCGTCTTCAGAATGCGTCCTCTTCAGCCAACCGGCTATCTGCTCGGGTGACCAATCCAATCTGAGCTTCCCTGCCACTGACCGCCGAAGCCGCGAATTGATCGCCAACTTACAACATTTTGGACGACGAGATCGCGCCCACGCATTCTCGTCCGCAAGTGTCGCTCGGTAACGATTATAGCCGCCATTGCGGCTCATTTCCCGGCTCACCGTCGAGGGTGAGCGGCCAAGTAGCTTTGCGATCGACCGGGCCGATTGATGTACCGTAACACCTCTGGAAATCACCTCGCGTTCCGCAAGCGTCAATGCCAACCTGGAGCGGCGCCGCTCCGCAGGACGAATCCCACCGTGCGGAGCCACCAGAAAATAAATCGACGAAAACTCCTTACCAAAAGCTCTCCCGATCGCCTTCAGCGACTCCCCGCGCTTCCAGCGATCCCATAGCTCCGTCTTCTCTGCCGTAGTAAAACCTCTATGAAATCTTCGTTCCATCCCACACTCCATCTTTTCCCTCTAAGATAAAGTGTTGCGTCGACCGGTTGAGACCACCCCCCATGTTGGCGTGAATCTTGAATGGCTGTCTGCGACGCCATCGCCGCCGTCACCTTTTAAATTAAGGGTCGAGACCTCGTCGCGTGCATCGTTTGTGCGCGGGGCCTCAGTTTCATTCGATGACCCGATCGCCAGAACCGCAGAAAAGCGGGGATCGCTGTTCAAAGGAGCACTTTAGCAATGACGAGATCAGGGGGAACTGCAGACCGGCGTTTTACGCGACGCCAAGCCCTGCGAACCGGGGCCGCCGCCGCTTTGGTCGCTGCCGTCAAATCGAGCTTTCCCGCAGGAGCGTTCGCAGAAGGCGCTGGACCCGAAACAAAGGCAGCCAAATTGGGCTTCATCGCCTTGACCGATGCGGCGCCACTTTTCGTCGCCAAGGAAAAGGGATTCTTCGCAAAGTACGGCATGCCCGACGTTGAAGTCGAAAAGCAGGCCTCTTGGGGTACGACGCGCGATAATCTTGTTCTGGGATCACAAGGAAACGGCATCGATGGCGCTCATATTCTCACGCCAATGCCGTATCTGATGACCGCCGGCCTGGTAACTCAGAACAACGTGCCTACGCCCGTGCAAATTCTTGCCCGGCTTGATCTCAACTGTCAGGGCATTTCCGTAGCGAACGAATACGCTGACCTGAAAATCGGGCTCGACGCCACGCCGTTAAAAGCTGCCCTGGCCAAGAAGAAAGCGGCCGGCAAGTCGGTCAAGGCGGCCATGACATTCCCCGGCGGAACGCACGACCTCTGGATCCGCTACTGGATGGCGGCGGCCGGCATCGATCCCGACAAGGACATCGAGACGATCGTGGTGCCACCTCCGCAAATGGTTGCCAATATGAAGGTGGGTACTATGGATTGCCTATGCGTAGGTGAGCCGTGGAATGAGCAATTGATCCATCAACAAGCCGGCTACTCGGCGCTGACGACCGGTGAGATTTGGAAAGATCATCCGGAAAAGGTTTTGGGGATGCGCGCGGCATGGGTCGAGAAGAATCCGCGGGCAGCCAAAGCCCTGCTGATGGCGGTTCTGGAGGCGCTGCAATGGTGTGACAAGGACGAAAACAAGAATGAACTGGCGGTTATCAGCGCCAAACGCCAGTGGATGAACGTTCCTGCTGCGGATATCGACGAGCGCATTAAGGGCAATTTTAACTACGGGAACGGACGGGTCGAAAAAAACAGTCCGCTGTTGATGAAGTTTTGGCGAGACCAGGCTTCATACCCATTTCAGAGCCATGATCTATGGTTCCTTACGGAAAACATCCGCTGGGGCAAAGTTCCTCAAAGCACGGACACCAAGGCGCTTATCGCCAAAGTCAACCGCGAGGATTTGTGGAGGGAGGCCGCAAAGGAATTGAACGTGCCCGCTTCCGACATTCCCACGTCAACTTCGCGCGGCAAGGAGACCTTCTTCGACGGCAAGGTTTTCGATCCGGAGAATCCAGGCCTGTATTTGAAGTCCCTATCGATCAAACGAATCGATGCCTGAACTGCTTCAGTTGGAGGGCGTTAACAAGGTCGAATCGTCGTACTTACGTCTTGTCTGCGCTGTCCGTCCGTATTTGGTCTGCCGGAGAGAGCTGACGCCGCAAACGCCTTGCCAACTATTTCTCGACGTGCCATGCCCCGTCCCAATTCTGGGGAGGCGGATTTGCCTTGAGGGTATCGATGCGCTGGAGCAGCGCAATCGACGGACCGTCTCCGGGCATCGTCGCAAGCGCCGCGCTAAACGCGCTGACCGCATCATCCCATTTCTGTTCCCTGTAGGCCGAGAGCCCTTCGAGGTATCGGTCCCTTGAGGCCTGTTGTTGCGGCGTGAGTTCGTCTTTGCGTCCAAGGATCTCGAAAATAGCCTCCGAACGGGTCTGGCCCGCCACGACAACCCGGTCAACTTCTCGGACCTCTATCGCGGCGGCGGCTTCGGCGGCAGTCCTTTGGGAAATCAGATTGCGGGTGCCATACACCTTGTTCGCGCCTTCCAGGCGTGAGGCGAGATTCACGACGTCGCCCATCACGGTATAACTCATCATGACATCGGAGCCGATACTGCCGACCAGCGCCTCGCCGGTCGCTACACCAATCCGCAGATCGCATGTTTCCATCGGCGTACCCAGAACGCCCAGCAATTCAGGAATTTCCTTACGCAGCGTCGCAATGCGTTCGATCATTTCTGTCGTGGCGAGACATGCAAAGTGGGCGTGATCGGCCTCGTCGACGAACGGAGGACCCCAATAGGCCATAATGCCGTCGCCGATATACTTGTCGATGATGCCCCGGTTGGACCGGATGGGTTCGGACATGATCGAGAGATATCGGTTCATGACCTTGACCAAGCCTTGCGGCGTCATGCCTTCGCTCAGGCTGGTGAACCCTTTCAGGTCGCAGAACAGCACGGTCATCACCCGGCGCTGACCTTCGGCTGCGGTCAAGGTCGGGCGGTCGATCAATCCTTCCACGACCCGAGGATCGATATATTTGCCAAAAGTCTCCCGGACCCGTTGGTTGTCGCGCAGTTGCACCACCATCCGGTTGAACGCGCCGGCCAGTTGTCCGATTTCGTCGCCCGTCTTTACATCGATGGATTGGTCGAGCTGGCCGGCCTCGACCGCCCGCGTACCCTCCAGCAGCTGCAGGACGGAGCGAATGATCCCCCCGCTGACGAGGTTGGCGAAAATCAATCCGACAATCGCGGCAAGCAGCGTCACGATCGCCGAGGTCAGGACCGCCTGGGTCTGGTCCGACCTGATCGTTTCGATGGCACCGTAGCTCACCTTTATCATCTCGGCGCGAACGGCGCCGATTTTTTCGTCCAGTTCGTCGCGGAGCGCGTCAGCGCGCGCCAGGCTGCGTCTCACCGCCGCGAAATCTCGCGCTTCAAGCTGTAAAAGCAGCTCCCCGGACTCCTGTTTTAGATAACGGCGGGCATCGTTCATCAGGCTGTCGATCCGGCTATCGACACGGCCCAGCGCTGCATTGTCGGAGGCTGTACTAGTGTCTTCAATGATCGCATTGATCAGCTTGCGCACGGCCTGCGCCTCGCTGTCAATTTCGGTGCCCTTCGTGTCGTATAGCTGCTTGCGAAGCTTGTACCCGTCTTCGTCCGGCGGCTCCTGCATTCTTGCAATCACCATTCGACGCATCGCGAGGGCGCGTTCAAGCGATAGGGTATTGATCCGTGTCAAATGCGTGTTAGCCGGAATGTACCGTGAGGTAAGTTCATCGAGCAGATGGCCTACCCGCTCAACCATCACCATTGAGAGGATAGATGTCGCCATCATGAGGATGATCAATCCGACAGCGATCGTGACGATCCGCCGTCGGATCGATTGCTTGATCATCGATCCGGAGAATTTCCTTAAATTCTGAAGAATGGAATTATTGGAAATGTCTCTTCCTCCATCACAAGGATCCGCAGTTACACCTAGATTGCATATCATCGGGTAGGAATGATTCCTTGGCTTGACGTAAGTCAACCCGACGGGAAGTAACTGCGTCGATCAATGCACTTGGCCTCACCGCAGACGCTATTCGCCCGCGCCGCCAAATTAATCGAGTATAAGCAATGATTTACGTCATTGGCGCTTCGCCGTCGCAGCTCAGGGTAAAGCTGAACCATACCGGATAGCCCGCTTGTCGGAAATGAGCTCGGCTAAGCAGAGACTTGGCGATGGGCAATCGTAGTATTTCTACAGTCCCAGTTCGCCTAGCCCGGGATGGTCGTCCGGCCGACGACCAAGCGGCCAGCGAAACTTGCGGTCGCCCTCGGCGATGGGCTGCTCGTTGATGCTCGCGATACAGCGCTCCATCAGCCCGTCTGCGTCGAACTGCCAGTTTTCGTTGCCATAAGCGCGAAACCAATGGCCGCTGTCGTCGTGATATTCATAGGCGAAGCGTACAGCGATGCGGTTACCCGAGTACGTCGATACTTCCTTGATGAGGCGATAATCGAGTTCTCTTGACCATTTGCGTTGAAGGAAAGCCTCGCATCACGACCGTTGATGAATTCCCCCCGATTTCGCCACTGGCTGTCGGGAGTGTAGGCGAGTGCGACCCGGCTCGGATCGCGGCTGTTCCAGGCGTCTTCGGCCAGCCTGGCTTTCTGTGCGGCGGTATGGTTGTCGAACGGGGAAGGGTGGGCGGCTCATGTCAGTGCTCTTTTTGCTGCGAGTTGGGTTGAGCTTGAGCTTCGTTGACTAAGCAGTTCGACCAAGGGGGTTTCCGCTAATATCTGATGGCGAACGGACAGCAATCGGCGGCAATGAGGGCGGTTGTCGATCGTCGCTGTCTGGCCATTGTGGCGCTGCATCGCGACCTGCTTCGACTTCCTACTTCTTGAGCTTCACGTTCTTGTCGTAGAAGCTAACGATGTGGTTGGCGATGTAGGGCAGATTGTCCTCTGTCGCGAAGTGGCCGGCGTTCAACCGGTGCATTTCCGCGTTGGGCAGATCCTTCAGATAGGATTCGCCACCTTCCGGGGTGAAGAAGGGGTCATGCTCGCCCCAGAAGATCAGCGTCTTCGGCTGGTGATTACGCAGAAACTTCTGCCACTGCGGATAGAGCTCAACGTTGGTCCGGTAGTCGTAGAACAAGTCAAGATTCAACCGCAATCCGTTTGGCTTGCGCATGAAGCCATCGTCTGATTCCCACGCATCCTGGCTGATCAGCTCAGGGTGAGCTGAGCCCGCAAGGTAGACACCCTTAATGCCGTCGTGCGTGTTGAAGGCCGCGAGCGGCGCTTCGGTCTCGGCGGATCGGTTGACCCACAGCGCCTTGCGGAATGCGTCCCAAGCCGGCGTGAAGCCGCTTTCATAGGCATTGGTATTTTGGATGATCATCCAATCGAGCGCCTGAGGGTTGCGTCCGACAATCCGGAAGCCCACCGGGCCGCCATAGTCTTGCATGAAGACGCCGTAGTGCTCAAAGCCTTTGGCTGCGAGAAACTTCTCGATCGTCACAGAAATGGCCTCGAACGAGTAGTGATAGGTCGCCGGATCCGGCCGGTCGCTGTTTCCGAAGCCCTGGTAGTCCGGGGCAATCACGTGGAAGCGGGGCGCGAGCGCAACGATCAGATCGCGATATTGATGCGACGACGAGGGCCAGCCGTGCAGCAGCACGAGCTTCGGGTTCTTCGGATCGCCGGCTTCCCGATAGGCAATGTCGAGCCCATCGACATTTACCGTGCCGTACCTGACCTGGGTCGCGGCGAGGGTGGTGGTGATGGGTGCTGGGGTTGCCCCGTGTGCGGGAGCCATCACTGCGAGGTTGGTAGTGGAGATGGCGGCAGTGAATACAGCCGCAAACAAGCGAGAACTGATTGTCATGGGTCTGGTTGCTTTATGTTTGGAGGGGAGTGGGGTCGGTGGCATGCCGGCACGCCGGCGATGTCGTTCGCCTGGAGGTGTTCAGGCGGCTCGGGCCTCGACGACGGGGAAGTCGATGTCGGTCTTGAACACTTCGTTGAAATAATTGGTCCAGGTGTTCAGTGCGACGTGCAAGACGATCTCGATCACCTGCGCGTCCGTGTAACCGGCGAGTTTCACGGCCGAGAGATCCGCTTCCGCGACGTGTCCGCGGCCCCGCGCTACCTTCGCGGCGAAGCTGACGGCGGCATCGGCCTTGGGGTCGTTCGATGCGCCGCTACGGTTTGCGGTAATCTCGGCGTCATCGAGGCGCGCAACGTTCTTGCCGAGATAGGTGTGTGCGGACAGGCAGTAACTGCAGCCATTCACTTCTGCGACGGCAAGCGCGATACGTTCGCGGGTTGCCGCTGGCAACGCGCCTTTGCCAAGCGCGCCGGAGAGGCCGAGGTATCCCTCGAGCGCCTGCGGGCTGGTCGAGATCATTCGGAACATGTTCGGCACGACGCCGAGCTGCTTCTTAACGGCTTCAAGCAGCGGTTGTGACTTTTCGGGTGCTTCGGCAATCGTCGCGGGGGTAGGGATGCGGGACATGGAGTGGCTCCTTCGCAGCGGTTAGGCCCGTTTGGCCAGTGTCGCGAACGTAGTAGTTTCCATTTTTTGGCAGTAGATGCTATTTTATAGAATCATCCTTCCATTTTCCGGAAGCATCTATGGACCAATTCGATGCAATGGCTACCCTGGTCGCGGCGGTGGACGGCGGTAGCCTTTCGGCAGCGTCACGGGCGTTGGGTATGCCGTTGGCCACCGTCAGCCGAAAAGTCTCCGAACTCGAGGCCCATCTGCGCACGCAACTCGTCGTCCGGACCAGCCGCAAGCTCGTCCTCACCGAAGCGGGCCTGGCCTATGTGGCGGCGAGCCGGCGCATCCTCGATGAAATCGAGGATGCCGAACGCGCCGCCTCTGGTGAATATCGTGCGCCGCGCGGCCATCTAATCATCACCGCACCGGTCGTGTTCGGACGGTTGCACGTTGAGCCAGTCGTGCTCGAATTCCTGAAGGCCTATCCCGAGATCAATGCACGATTGCTGCTGGCTGATCACGTCGTTAATCTGGTTGACGATCAGGTAGATGTCGCCCTCCGGATCGGACTCCTGCCGGACAGCAGCATGTTCGCAACGCGGCTGGGGGCGGTTGGCTGGGTGACGTGTGCGAGTCCGCAATATCTGGAGGCTAGGGGCACGCCGGAGACCCCAGCAGCGCTCGAACGGCATGATTGCATCATGTTCGAAGGTGTCTATTCAAACAATCTCTGGAGTTTCGGACGCGGGAAAGAGGCTATGGTTTTGCCAGTCCGCCCGCGCTTTTCCGTGAATACGGCGGACGCTGCAATCGCAGCGGCGATGGCCTCCGCCGGCATTACCCACGTATTGTCATATCAGGTCGCCGAGGCTGTTGCCGCCGGCGCGCTTCGCCTGATCCTGCGTCCATTCGAACCGGAGCTTCTGCCGGTGCACATTGTCTATACCGGGCAATCGCTGATGCCGCTGAAGCTCCGTGCGTTTCTCGACTTCGCCGCACCCCGGCTAAAGGCGTCGATTCCTGAATTCGGTTTGCCGGTCGGGGCAAACTAGGAAGTTTCCAACCTCACTTTAATGCAGGAATTTCTGTGTCCTTATGGGCAGGTGGCCTGGTGCTCATTGATGCAGAGGTGGGGCATTCAAATGGCGAGCATGTTCTAGTGCCGAGGCCATTGAGCCTGGGCTGACACCCCGAGCGCAGCAGCTCAACTCTTGCGGATCCAGCGCAAAGAGTACATTCGGCAAAATGCTGCATCGGCTGCCCGCCATTGACCATGGCTGCTTCGGTCATTTTCAGAGCTCGGCACGCACAATTGGCAGGTCCGTTCTACCCCGAGGAGCAGACATCGGCGCCCCGGCTTTTCAGATCCGAAAAGTGCCATGTGTGGACGGCTCCGGGTTGGCAAGGACTTTCTTCACGTACGCAGGCTTGGGTCAGTGCAGCCATGTGTTCGGCCTTTAGCTGCGGTTCACATGACCGCTGGCCATAATGCCCTCCGCGGATCAGGTCCCGGTCAAAAACCCGCATTCGACAATGCGATGGCACTAGTGGGTTGTCCTGATCGCCGGATCGATCGGCTCTGCATTACGTGCTGTTCGCCCTCCCAACCTTCACATCACGTCGGATGTCCGGCGCGATCTCGTTTACGCCGCAAGCGCGACGGGTTGTTTGTAATCCTCGCCCTTGGCCATCATGGCCCAGGCCATGCGCGCGATCTTGTTGGCAAGTGCGATGGCGGCGACCTTCGTTGGGCGCCGTGACAATAACGCCGCGAGCCAGGGACGATGCCCGGTTCCGTGGATCTTTGCGTAACGGATGACGGCGAGCGCACCGGCCACGAACAAGCTGCGCAGATATCGGTCCCCCTGTTTGCTGATGCTGCCGAGCCGCTCCTTGCCCCCACTTGCGTGCTGTTTGGGAACGAGCCCAATCCAGGCCGAGAAGTTACGCCCTGATCGGAAGGTCCTGGGGTCAGCAACACTTGCGACCAGAGCGGTTGCCAGCATCGGACCGACCCCGGGGATGTAATGAAGGCGCTTGCTGGTCTGGTTGGAACGGTGCCAGGCCATGATCATTCGATCGAACTCCAAAATTTGTCGCTTGAGGCCGAGCAGTTGATCGCCAAGCGCGGCAAGGCACGCACGGCCAACCTCAGGCACCCGTTTGTCGCTCGGATCGGCAAAAACATGCAGCAGTTCGGAGACGCCTTTACGCCCGACCGGCGCGACAATGCCGAACTCGGCAAGGTGAGCCCGGATCGAGTTAATCACCGCGGTCTGCTGGCGGATGAACAGATGGCGTGTGCGGTGAAGCATCAGGCAGCTCTGCTGCTCAAGCGTCTTTGTTGGAACATACCGCATGTTGGCTCTTGTGACCGCTTCGCAAATGGCCTCAGCGTCAGCTGCATCATTCTTCTGACGCTTGACGTAGGGCTTCACGTAAGCTGGCGGCATCAGTCGTACGATATGGCCAAGTGCTTGGAGTTCGCGCGACCAATGGTGCGACGATGCACACGCCTCAATGCCGACTAGACATGGCGGCAGCTTCTGGAAGAACGCCAGGACCGAGCGTCGCTTCAATTGGCGGCGGATGACCACCTGGCCGGAGCCATCAATCCCATGAACCTGAAAGACCGACTTGGCGATATCCAAACTGATTGTCGTGATCGTATGCATGGCTGGCTCCTCTAAATCGTGGGAGCCTTAACAGCACCCACATCCATGGCACGCTCGTGCCGGTGGAGGAGCCGTCCACAGCATCAATAACGGAAGTGAACAAGGACTGAGTTGTCACGGTCAAACCGCGCGGAGCGAAGAAGCAGCGGATATGTCCTGATGCTATCTTTCTTCCAATTTGTTGTTCAGATAGCGCATATACGCGCCCCGACTAAAGTGGAGGACGAAGCTGTCCTTCTTTCTTGTGGAGCGCCCAATCCAGCCTAAGACCATTGCATACCGCGCCTGCGAATACAGCCTCAGCCATCAATGAAGCAGCCCATACTGCATGATGTAAACGGCCGCACCACATAGCCAAGCAGTGCCAGTCCGCTGATCCGCCCAACATACCAGAAGAAGTCAATTTGTTCGAGACCCATCACGGCCATACCAGCCGCCGAACCTATGATCAGGATTGAGCCGCCAGTTCTGGGGCAATAGGCGATGAATTCCCGGAGGAAGCTGTCGGTCGGATATGTACCTGCCCATGGATGCCGCCACGAGCGGCACGTTGTCCACGATAGCGCTTAAGAGGCCAAGCAAGATGACAATCGCATCTTGACGACCGACGTTGTGATGGAACCATTTTGCCAGTGTCTCTGTGACGTGCGCGTGCTCCAGGGTGGCCACTGCCAACAGAATGCCAATGAAAAAGACGATCGGCGCCATATCAATTTGCTCGAGCGCGTGAACCAAATTGCGCCGAGCAAGGCCTTCCCCTCTGGTTTTTACGCCGCAAGGGCACGAGCAGATCAATGCCTTTGTGCGCTCCACGTCTAGCTACGCACCATGTGTCGAGATGCAGCAGCTCGGCAAGACCCCTTCACCATGCCATCAAGCGATGGTTGAGCTGTTGGGCTACTTCAATACGGGACGTCCTACAAACGCAGATCGGTCGCGAGAAAATAGTCTATTATTTTCAATGCTTGCGCGGTGGAAACCCCGACCGACTTCCCTAGCGAACTTTGAAGTGACGTAGAAACGTCACCGTCCACCAAATAAGCCCAGCGAAATAAACTTCGAGCATTGTGATGAGACGATCTGTGGCTAGAACAGATGGAGTCATCGCGTTCGCACGCAGTATCAAAATGTGTATTCCATATACAACCGCAACCGTTAAACATCCGAGCCAACAGGCATGGCCGATCAAGAAACTTGCAGTTAAATCTCTCCGTTCTTGGGCAAACCAGTATTCACAATTGGGAATTTGCCCCTTTCCATTGGTATATCGGGGAAGTACTGCCATTACCCAAACAAGTAGCGATGGCAAACCGACCAACAACAAAAGTATGAAAAGGCGATAGTGGTCTCGGTTAGTCCAAGCATCAGCCGCTCCGTTCGTATTAAAATGGATCGCGACTCTTTCTGGCAAATCTCCCACGCTATTCAGCGCAAGGAATACGGAAACCACGAGCAAAGCTAGAAACAATAGGAGCGATAACCGAGTCATGGAATCCACCGGTCGAATAGTAACAGGGGTAAGAAAAAGTGCGGAGTAGCTGCCGTTTCCAGTAGTTCGTACTCTGAACATTGGCCCAAGACATGAGCGACGCAAGTCCTGATTATGAGCTCAGAAATAGCGCCACCACACATAGACATGACAGATAGCCACTGAGACGATCATCATCGGAAAGGCATAGAGCGTATAGGTGATGAAGCTAAACGGCACCCCGCTGCGGTCGCCAATGCCGGCGACCGTCAGATTGGCCGACGCGCCGATCAGGGTGCCGTTGCCGCCCAGGCAGGCCCCGAGCGACAGGCACCACCACAGTGGCTGGATGTGATCGGCGCCGCCGAAAGCCGGCGCCATGTTCTTGATCAGCGGGATCATGGTGGCGACGAATGGAATGTTGTCAACAATCGCCGACAGCACTGCCGATGACCACAGGATGGCGTAACCAGCATGCGCCATATTGCCACCGGTGGCGGCGACCAGTTTGTTGGCTAGCAGATTGAGCAGGCCGCCGACATCAACGCCGTGCACCACCACGAAAAGGCCGATGAAGAAGAAGATGGTGATCCATTCCACGTCGCCGAAGGTCTGATGAATATTGTGCGCCGCTTTCTCGGTTTGATGAGCCCAGTTGTCGAGTAGCATCAGCACCGCGGCGCCGATCATGGCGATGGTGGCCGGCTCCAGATGTAGCGGGCGCGCCAGCACGAAGGCGATCATAACCAACGTCAGAATTACCAGCGATTGCTTGAGCAACATCCAGTCGAGGATTGAATTGGTTGCATTCATCGCCATGACCCTGGCTTCGGCGTCGTGCGACGCCTTGAGATCCTTGCCCCAGAGGAAATGAATTGTCACCGCCTGCACCGCCATGACGATGACGATCACCGGCGTCAGGTGAAAGACGAAATCGTTGAAGGTGAGGCCGACTTGCGAGCCGATTAGGATATTTGGTGGATCGCCGATCAGGGTCGCGGTGCCGCCGATATTGGAGGCGAAGATTTCCGCGAACAAATAGGGATAGGCCGGCACTTTCAATGTGGTGCAGATCGCGAGCGTAACTGGAACGATCAGCAGTACCGTAGTGACGTTGTCGAGAAAAGCGGAAAGTACCGCAGTGGTGATTTGCAGGATGAACAGAATGCCGGCGGGATGCGCCTTCGCCGCCTTCGCTGACCATATCGCGAGGTATTGGAACATGCCGGAGCGGCGCGATATCGATACCAGGATCATCATGCCGGTCAGTAGGCCGATGGTGTTCCAGTCGATGCCCTTGATCGCCTCGTCCTGGTCTAGCACGCCGGTCAGGATCATCACGCCCGCGCCGACCAACGCGACGATGGAGCGGTTGACCTTCTCCGACATGATCGTGGCGTAGGTGATGGCGAGGACGCAGGTAGACACCCACATCGGATTAAGGCCGAAATAGACGTGAGACGCCGCCTGTGCGGTCATTGCCGGAATCCCCCTAAGTCACGAGCGCTTGATGCTCCCATCGGCACCGGCTGCACCCTTCCGCAAGAAAGCTCAGGCATGCCGGGTGCCGAGTTAAGACAGCCTAAGAATTCGAAAGGGCCTACCGCTGCAACGGCCCGGCAACAACCGCTTAGGGGCAAACCGAGAAGAACTCTTGATGAGCAAATATATTCCGTCTCGCGCGCTGAAGACGGACCCTGCTCAAGGCCAGTTATTCGGTGAACGGCGAACCGCTATTGGCGTCAAAGCTCAATCGCGCCCATTCTGAATGCGCCGAAGAATTCCGGGCTGAATGGCAATGTGCTCGCCAAGTTGTCTAGGCGTAAAGTTGTTCGCTGCCGCCAGCGCAGCCCGCTCGTCGGTTTCCAGGGCAATCTTTTGGGCTAGCATGACGTCGCCCGCGACCAGATGATCGCGAGGCACGAAGCACCAGCCCGTTCTCGGCATGGCGGCGTCGTCTAGCTCGATAACGTTCGCTCCATTGCCGTGGTATACCCGGTATCGCTTGCCGGTGTAGCAGCCAATGACCTCGAAATATCTGTGCGCGTCATACTGCGCCAGTTGCTCCTGCGAAAGCCATTCCCTCAAGAGCTTGAGGCCGCGCTGCTCCCTTGTACTCGGGCGGAGATACCACTCGCAAAAAGCTCGCGCCAATTGCACGCAGACTGCTAGGAGCCGGCGGAGCTGACCGTTCGCATCGTGAAACGGCGTCACGAACGCGAACCGAGTCTTAGCCGCCAACAAGCCGCGGAAAAAACAGCGTCTCCTCTAGGGTCGGATCAAACGTGTGCGTCACAACCGGCTCTCCGGAAGCCGTACGGGTTGCCGCAGTGAAGCCAGCACCAGTAAGAGCCTTGAAGCGGCGCTCGGCCTTCAAGAGGGCCTTCGCGTCCTTCGCATCGAAGTTATGCCTAGTATCGCCGTTGAGGTCCATGATGATTTGGGTTGCCATTGCTGCGCTCCTAGTGTTGGCCGACGGATCGAAGCGATGTTGCTAATGCTACATCGTAAAAAAAGTTCCGCCTAGACCATTCTCACCGGAAAGCAGAGCGATATAACTTCGGGATATCACCCCCACACGGCGAGCGGCCAGCCTGCCGCCGCTCCGCCGATGAACCCAATGAGCTCGCTTGGTCGCATGCCGCCCCTGGAACGGGTGCGTGGGTCGGGCCGACGACCGAATCGGGTCACGATGACCCACCTTGTAACGTCTCGACGCCTTCGTCGAGCAAGCCCACATCCTGAACGAATTGTATGTGACGTTGGGTTGCCCGCTGGCGGGATTGATCTGCGTCAAGAAAGCGACGCACTCAAGGCGGACGTCGCGAAGGTCTATTCGATGCAGTTTCGATGGCTGGCGCAGCAATTCAAGCTTGCGGGCCAGTCGACGCGAATTGCGAAAGAAAACTCCCGTTCCTTGATGGCCGGCTATCGGGGCTGAATACTTCTGGCCTATGCGCAGAATGACCGTCTCTCATTGATAGCGAAGTGAAACGCTAAAAAAAACGGCTTCGCGAAATTCGGGCGCTGCTCGAGCAAAGGTTCTTGAAATTGGCATTTAGGCACGACTGAGCGCCAAATCCGCTCGGGGTCAAGGGGCAACTCTCAAGGAACGTCCGGTTTTGGCGACGGACGGGGTTTCTTACCGCCTCTCCGCAACGGGGCATCCAGTAGAGCAAACACCGGGCGCATCATCGGCGCGTCCAGGGCCATTACCGCCGGCTCTTCTTGAGGAGGCGGCGGAAGCGAGACCGGCCGGCCGTTCGCGCGTTGAGGTCCTGCTTCGCTTCGTCGCCTGACCGATGACCCGAGAAGTCCGCTTCGGTTTCGAGCCTACCCTCGGGTTGGTGACTGGGTCCGTGAAAGCAACCGTCCCTTGGCCAAGCATCTCGTCGCGGTCTGGCCACGCATCCATCGAGTCCTTTTCTCCATACATCGCGAAGGGGCGAACCGCAATTTCGTAGAAATCGATTTGCCCGTGTCGAAGATATGTTTTCTGCGACGACCTCAAAGCGGTTACCCGCGCGAATACGCTCAAGGACATTCTTGTGAGGATCCCCGTCGAGCAAAAACCACTTAATCAAAGCATCAGGTCGAGATCAAAAAAGACCTGGTCGCGCAACGGTATCCCATCGACAACGGTTCCTTCCGGATAGCCGCTTGATGGCGCAAACGCATCGCGCACAATTTTGTACATACGGAAGCCCTGCCGCTGGTAGAAACGCAGATGGCCGATGTCCGCAGTTGCGGTCGCGACAATCAAACGATGACCTTTACGGGCGCGGCAGTGAGCTGTACCCGCTTCTACCAGGCTGTGTCCGATGCCCTGGCGCTGCCGTGTTTCCTTCACCGCCATATTCTTAAGTTCGAATACACCCGCATCGTTGGTCTCAACAATCTGCAAGTGGCCTATTACCAGGTCACCGTCCCGGGCGACCAGCACCTCACCGAGTGAGATGTAAGTGGAGATCTGGGCTCGAGAGTCGTCGGCCAGCGCAAAAAGGGGCAGCAGCAAGTTGCGATCTTGACGGTAGTTGTCAATGTGCATTGGCAAGCTTGAAAGGATCCTTGAGAAGTTGAGCTAGTATTTCCAGGAGGAGGGGTCCCGATGCTTTTTCGTCGATGTTACCGGAAAGAATGATACGTGTTACGCTGGCGAGAGACGCGGTCCAAACCGTTTTATGCCGAACGCATACGAGCCCTTTAGCGTTCCCCGCGTTCCTTCGTCTTGCTCGATCTCCCAAACAATTTGCGCTCGCAGGCCACGTCTATCACTTCGATTTTGGAGTACCAGCCGAGCGCCGCTGGTACGCAGGGCGAGATCAACGATCGATAATCCAAGTCCGCTTCCCAGAGGACTTTGTTGCGGCCTCGAAAGAAGCGGTTTGTGACCAACGGAATTTCGTCTTCCGGTATGCCCGGACCCTCGTCGTCAACGTATACAGTCAAAGTATCGGGGCCTTCCTCCGCTGCCCATCGGATGACGCCTTGCTGTTGCATGTGACGGACGGCATTCTCATGTAGATTGCGGATGGCTACCAAAAGCAGTTCCCTGTTCGCCGTGACCACCGTGTTTTTCACCACGGGATCAAGCCCGACCGGTGCGTTCCGATCCGACGCCGGCAACGAGTTCGATGACCTCCTGAATCAGATCTCCAATGTTGATGCTGGATCGTTTCGGCTCGTGATTGGAATCAAGTTTCGCCATCGCCAGCAGTTGCCGGACCATACGGGTTGTTCGATCGACGGCGAAAATGATCTGGCGCAGCGCGGCATCGCGGGTGGCGCTGTCCTTGGCGACCATCGCGATCTGGGCTTGCGTTCGCAGTCCCGCCAGGGGCGTACGAAGTTCGTGCGCCGCGAAGGCGGTGATTTCCCGTTCATGCCGCATCGCATCCAGAACCTTCAGGAAAAGGTTATTGAGCGACGAAATCACGGGCCGGATTTCTGCAGGAATTGTTCCGGTCTCAACCGGACTCATGTCGTCGGCATTGCGGCGTCCGAGCTCTTGCGCGAGCGCTTGCAAGGGACGAAGGCCGCGGCTAAGGCTTGCCCAGATGAGCAGGCCAAGCAACGGAATAGTGAGGAGCAGGGGCGCAAGCAAGCCCTTGATGATCTCTTCCACCAGATGCTCCCGCAGCCCCAGGCGATCTCCCACCAGGACCCGGACGCCTCTGGCGGTGTCTTCTGCGGTATAGACGCGCCAGGTCTCCCCGTTTATGTGCCGCTCCGAAAAGCCGGCGCGCTTGTCGCTCAGGCTTTCGTTCGGCGCGCCGCTGGAGCGGGCCACCAGGCGGCCGTCGAGCGACCATATCTGGCAGGACAACTGCCGTTCGTAGTTCAGGATTTCCGGCGCCTGTCCGGAATTGCCGTCCTTCTGCGCCGCGCCGACGCCATTGCCCGAGGCGAGCGAGAGCACCATGCGCGCCGCTTCCTGAAGCCGCGCATCGAGGACGCTTTCCACTTCCCGCGTGGCGCCGACGTAAATCAAGCAGGTGGCGGCGAGCCATATCAGGCTGGTAGCGGCAACGAGGATCAGGAACAGCCTGCTTTTCAGCGAATTCATGATGCGACAGGCCTCATCCGGTATCCGATCCCGCGCAGGGTTTCGATCTTGGCCCGCCCGATCTTGGTGCGCAGCTTGTGCACGTGGACTTCGACGGTGTTGCTTTCGACCTCTTCCTGCCAGCCGTAGAGTTTTGCCTCCAGATCGCTCTTTGACAGAACTGTGCCCGGCCGGTCCATCAGGGCCGCCAGAACGGCGAACTCGCGCCGGGACAGACCGATGCAGGTTCCATTGACGGTCACCGTCAGCCGCGCAGGATTTCAGCGTCACGCCATTGTAGGAGGCTTGCGGCGTCGCGCGGCCCTCGTTCCTTCGGCTGATGGCGCGCACGCGCGCGGCGAGTTCCTCGAGATCGAACGGCTTGCCGAGATAGTCATCCGCGCCGGCATCCAATCCTTTGATGCGCTCGGGAACCTCGTCGAGCGCGGTCAGTAACAACACCGGGGTCCGGTCGCCTCGGGAGCGCAGCGCGGTCAGGAGATCGAGGCCGGATCCGTCCGGCAGCATCAGGTCGAGAACCAGCGCGTCGAACTCGTCGGCCGCAAGCGCGGCATGACCGTCGGCGCAATTGGAGACGATATCGAGCGTCGCGCCGTAAAGTCCGAGTCCGACCTTCAGCCCGTCCGAGAGTACCGGGTCGTCTTCAACAACCAAAATCCGCATGGAAGCCGCTCCTCGTTCTGACTTCCGCGTCGGCCTCTAGGCTTAAGGCTGGCTTAAGGTCGCATGGCCACATGGGTCGCCGGATCGCTCACAGAAGGTACCCCATGCCCTACGTTCGCATTCTCGGTTTTGTTACTCTGTTGCTGAGGCTCGTGGCGGCCGCAGCCCCTGTTTCGGCGGCGACGCCAACACCGGCGGATCAAGCCTTCCAGTTCCGCGCGCAGCTGGATGCGGAAGAGGGGGTCGAACTGATCTGGTCGATCGCCCCCGACTACTACCTCTATCGAGACAGGATTGCGGTCACGCTCGACGGCCAGCGGATCAGGATCGGGACGGAAAAAGGCGAGCCCAAAGACGATCCGAACTTCGGCATGACCGAAGTCTATCACGGAGGTACCACGGCGACCGTTCCGGCGGAACTGTTGCCGGAGAAGGGCCGTATCATCGTCACCTATCAGGGCTGCGGCGAGAATACGATCTGCTATCCGCCGATTTCGAAGGCGGTCGATCTTGTGACGTTGCTCATCGAAGATGCGCCCGAGGGCAGCGGAAACGCGAACCCGGCCGGCGCCTCGGCTGGGAACGACATTAGCCAGTCCGGCATTTCGACATGGGGGCCCTCGACGGCGGGTGGAACCGAGACGGAAGCCGGCATGCTCAGCGGCAGTCTGTTGACGACAGTGCTGGCCTTTCTCGGCTTCGGACTGTTGCTGTCGTTTACGCCATGCGTATTCCCGATGATCCCGATTCTTTCCGGTATGCTAGCGCGCGCCGACAGCCGTCTCTCCGTGATGCGTAGTTTCGTGCTGTCCGCGTCTTACGTTGTGGCGATGGCTGTAGCCTACGGCACGCTCGGAATCTTCGTGGTCTGGTCGGGTGAAAACCTCCAGACAGCGCTCCAGACGCCGCTGGCGGTCCTTGCCATGAGCGCGCTATTCGCAGCCCTCGCTCTGTCGATGTTCGGGCTTTACGAATTGCAGCTGCCGCAGTCCTGGACCGTGAGGCTTGCTGCGACCTCGGGCAACAAGGGCTCGATCGGCGGCGCCGCGCTTCTCGGCTTTGGCTCGGCGCTCATTGTTGGCCCCTGCGTGACGCCGCCGCTGGCCGCCGCGCTCGTCTTCGTTGCGCAAACCGGCGAGGTGCTTCGCGGCTCGCTGGCGCTGTTCTCGCTCGGACTGGGCATGGGGTTGCCGTTGATCGCTTTCGGCGTACTCGGCGCAAAGGTATTGCCGCGCTCCGGGGCCTGGCTTTCCCGGGTGAAGCATATTTTCGGTTTCATCTTTGTTGCGCTGGCTATCTGGATGGCCTCGCGGGCTCTCCCCGTTGCGCTCACGGCGACCGCATGGGGTGTCGCGTCTATCGCCATCGGACTTTACTTCGACCTCCCCAGGCTGTTCGAAGAGCCGCGATGGCGGTCATCCAGTCTCGCGAGGGCGTGCGCCGGCGTCCTGGCCCTGGTGTACGGATGTGTGCTTGTCGTCGGCGCTGCGCTCTCTGACTATAGGCCGCTTCAACCGCTGCTCTCAATCGGCATGGTCGCCTCTACGGCGGATGCCGCCAGTATCGAGGGTTTCCAGGTAGTCTCCAATGAGGCCGACCTCGACAAGGCGATTGACCTCGGCCGCAAGCAGGGCAGGGGCATCATGGTCGACTTCTCCGCCGACTGGTGCACCGAATGCCGGCTGATGGAGCGAAACATTTTCGCCAAGGACGCGGTGCGGCAGCAGCTTCGGGGCATGCTCCTGATTCGCGCCGATCTCACACATTACGATCTGTCGAGCAAGAATCTGATGCAGCGCTTCGCGGTGGTCGGACCGCCGACGGTCGTTTTCCTCAATCCCGATGGCAGCGAAATCAAGGAGGCGCGCGTGGTCGGTGACGTCGGCGTCGACGGCTTCCTCATCAAGATCGCCAAGGCCTGGCGCGCTTAAACCTCGTTCAAGGAGACACGACACATGACCAATTCGATATCCAGAGCGAGTTTCTTGCGGCTGGCCGCCATATCTGCATCGGTATTCGTCATGCCGTCACTGGCGCGCGCCGACGACAACGAGATCACGCGGGACATGATTCTGAACGATCCCGACGCGCCGGTCGCCGGAAATCCCAATGGCGATCTCACCATAGTGGACTTCTTCGACTATAACTGTCCGTACTGCAAAATGGCGGCCAAGAGCCTGGAAAAAATCGTAAGGGCCGATGGCAACATTCGCCTCGTCTACAAGGATTGGCCGGTCCTGGCGGAGACCTCGATAGTCGGCGCCCGGCTGGCTTTAGCGGCCAAATATCAGGATCAATATTTGCCGGTCCACCACGCCCTGATGGACATTCCCGGCTATGGCATCTCGCAGGAACAAATGCTCGATGCCGTTCGCAAGACCGGCGTCGACCAGTCGCGATTGGATGCCGACATCACGGCCCATGCCGATGACATTCTGCGTCTGATCAAGCGCAATCTCAATATTGCCGAGGCTATCGGCCTTCAGGGCACGCCCGGGTTCCTGGTCGGCGCCTACAAGGTAAACCAGGCCTTGACCTATGACGGCTTCGTGCGGGTTGTAGCCGATGCACGCGCGCGAGCCAAGAAGACTAAATAGGCCGCTCCAGGCTCATTCTCCGGAAACAGCAATCATGATCTACGCACCTTCTCTACGGGCGCGGCGCTTGTTCGCGGCGTTGATACTTTCGCTTGGACTTGCCGGATGTTCGGTGACCGGCGAGGGGCCACCCACCGTCGAATTGCAATCGCCTATGATGACACATTGTGCCACGCGCGTAGCCGAGAAGTTTCCCGTCGAGGCCGTCGACACGTCGCGTATCGATCGGCAATTCCTCAAGCAGGTCGTCGATTATGGCTCGCCGCTTCCGCCCGGAACGGTGGTGGTCGATCCACACAAGCGTTTTCTGTACTTGATCCAGAAAGGCGGCAAGGCCATCCGTTATGGCGTCGGCGTCGGCCGCGAGGGACTCGCCTTTGCCGGCACGGGAACGGTGCAGGAAAAGAAAGAGTGGCCGCACTGGACACCCACTCCGGCCATGATCGCACGCGAGCCCAAGCGCTATGCGAAGTGGGCGCAAGGCATGGAAGGCGGCGCGGGAAATCCGCTCGGCGCGCGGGCGCTCTATCTGTTCAAGGACGGAAAAGACACAAGGTATCGTATCCACGGCACGATCGAGCCCGACAGCATCGGCAAGGCCGTTTCCTCCGGCTGCATTCGCATGATGAACCAGGACGTCATCGATCTGTACGGACGGGTACCTCTCGGCGCGAAGGTCGTCGTGCTCTAGGAGCATTTAAGGTTGGCTTAAGCTAGCGCGCTTATGTGCGCGATCACGGTCAACGCAAAATCGGAAACCACCTGATGCCAACCCTTACATCGTCTTCCCAGAACGCTTCCTACTGGCTTGCTGTCTGGGCGCCTTTGCCGATCCGCCTTGCGGTCGGCTATGGCTTCATGGCGCACGGCTATGCCAAGCTCTCGCGTGGCCCGGAGAAGTTTGCGGTAGTACTGCATACGCTTGGTGTCCCTGAGCCCCTGCTGGCTGCGTGGGCGGCGACGTTGACCGAACTTGTCGGCGGCGCAGCCGTCATGGCGGGCGTATTGATTTCGTGGGCGAGTATCCCGATGGCGGTTGTTCTGCTGACCGCGCTCGTCACGGTGCATCTTCCATACGGGTTCTTCTCGGTGAAGTTCGCGGAGGTGACCGAAGCCGGGATCAAATTCGGAACGGTCGGCTATGAGATCCTGCTGCTCTATCTTGCTGGCCTGGTGGCGCTGGTCCTGGGTGGACCCGGTGCGCTGTCCCTGGAGGGGTGGCTCGAACGACGCCGGCATCGCGAACTGGATCGGAAAACGCTGGAATCCCTCGCCAGCAAGCGTTGATATCATTACGACGATCCCGCGCTCTGTGTAACGTTGAGGAGGGGCCGACGAAGTAATTGATCAGTGGCGTCGTTGGCGCTGCGAAACGTTGCGCGCTCTGCGGGATATTGCCGATGACAACAAACGATCTCATTCGGGCTTTGGCCGCCGACGGATATGTCGGGCGAAAGCCCCGGATGGTGCTTGTGATGGCATTGCTGCCGGCGACGGCCTTTGTAGCGATCCTTTTCTTCACGCGAATTGGATTTCGCGACGACATCGATGACGCGCTGCGCACGGCTCGGTTCCTGTTCAAGTTCGTCGTGATCGTGCCGCTCGTTGCGGTGACCCTGGGTGTGCTGTTCCGCAGTACGGGTCCCTTCTTTGCAATTGGTTGGTGGGCGAAAGTATTGCCGCTTCCGGTACTTCTGCTTTGCGTCGGTGTGGCCGCCGAATTTCTGGCCGTCCCGCGATCGGAGTGGATGGTCCGTCTGGTCGGCTCCAACGCAGTGAATTGCATGACGCTTATTCCGCTGCTCGCCAGTGGCCCGCTCGTGATGTTCATCGCCGCGCTGAAAAACGGCGCACCGGCGCATCCTGGATTGAGCGGCGCGATGGCTGGCCTTGCCGCAAGCAGCATCGCGGCGGCTTTCTACGCCATGAACTGCTTCGACGACAGTCCGCTATTCGTTGTCACGTGGTACCCGCTCGCCATTCTCGGGGTCGTGTCCGCGGGTTACTTAGCGGGGGTTCGCTACTTGCAATGGTGATGCCGGGCCAGTTGTCGACTGGCCCGGTCGATTCGAGGAATGTCTTGCCCGCCACGCGCACATAATTGTGAATCGGGGAAACGTGGATGCGCGTAACGAAGGAGCTGCGCGTGCGTATGATCGGTCAAGAACACGCCTCAATGCGGTCCCCGTAGCCAGTCCTGATCGATACCCGCGCGTCTCTTGATCCTGCGGTAAAGTCTCCCGTCACAAACAAAGAACTCGCGGATGTCTCAGTTGGGACAATCGCGTCGGTTTGACGATGTCCGGGTCACCTCCGGATTTCCTTCGATAGCGGCGTGTAGCGGACGTCCCGGGATTTCGCATTTGTGCTATGAGCCGACATGCGCACTGAAAGTTTTGGACGAACTATGATGGATATTGCCACCGACCAGCATCCAGTCAGAAAGGATTGGAACGGCAAGATTTAATATCCAATCTGACGTTGATATTGGTCAATTTGATTTAGCTCTCTCCATTGCATCATTCAATTGGTGAGGATGATGGATGATTTGAAATGTTGACACACGTGGGATTGCCTTCGTCGACTTGCCGCGGCGTCGTAGTGGCGATGTTGCACTACTACTCGCCGGGAGGGGCCTGATGATCATTCATAAGAAAATTCTCGAATGGCAGGCAGCTCACCCGAACATCACATGGATTGGATGGGGTATTGTTTGGGCGATTGTTCTGGTGCTGATGTTTTGGCCTTCGAGAGTTTTGAGATTAGATAGATCACCCTTGTGCACTTCTCCAGTTTCATTTTTAAAGCGCCAGAGCGGGATTCGTGCTCGCGCCAGCTTTCTAGCGCGAGTACGCGTCTTAGGTCGCCGTGCTGGCGTTCCCGAACCGGACGCCGGTTTAGGTCTCCTTGGCCGCCGCCCACACCTCTCATCGTGCGGATGATGCGGCCCAACAACCAGGACGGCGATTGGATTGAGCAAGATCAAAGGACCGGCCAGTACTCCGGGCTATCGGAAACCATACCGCATGAATGAGGAAACGAGCATGTTGACTTCTCTTAGAATTCTGACCGTTTCGGCTTTGTTAGCAACTATCATCGCTCAATACTCCAGCGGTGCCCGAGCAGCTCCGATCGGCGAGCCGCTTGCGATCACCAAAGTAACCCCGAGCACAATCGATCCCGTTTATTGGAGAGGACGAGGCTGGGGATGGGGCGCTCCGGTGGCTGGAGGACTCATCGCTGGCGCGCTGATCGGAGGCGCCTTGGCAGCACCATATTACGCCCCAGGCTATTACCCCGGCCCCGCTTACTACGGTGTTCCGGCATACGGTCCTCCTCCGGGCGATGCGATGGCCTACTGTATGCGTCGTTTTAGGTCGTATGATCCGGGCAGCGGAACGTATCTTGGGCACGATGGGTATCGCCATCCCTGTCCGTGACGGCGCATCTGCGACGTAACGCTCAAAGAATAGAAAACCCGCCGACCGAACGGGCGAGTTTTCTACCTTATACTTATTGGGCCGCCATTTTGATTTCGGACAATCAGATGCTCGAAATTGGGACGCTTCCTTCAGTTGCAGCATGACGAAATCGCAAACTGTCAGATTGAGTTACGGCGGCCTTGCGTAAGGAGTGCCTCGACGCGGTCAGGCGCTGGCCGGTTGTGAGACCGTTGCGGGCATCCAAATAGTTGGAGAAAACTCGCCGGGTGGCTTTTCGGTGCGGGTGACATTGTACGCCGAGGCCAGCAAGAAAATCGCCGATCGCGCGCGGTCAGATGTGTTCAGCGTGAGAGCGGCGATATTTCCACCTGGATGACCATTAGACCGCCTCCGGTGAACTACTTAGGTAGCCGTCCTTAAGGTAAGAAGCGCAATTTCAAGGCGCGGTGATCTTAACTAAGGATAGCCATCCGCCGCAAAGGAGATGGCATATGCTCACCCAATCACTCAACACTTCGGTCATTGGCAACAAGATCAGCCCCGTCGTCTACCCCGCGCCCACTCCCGACCAGTTTGGTGCCGTCACCGGGCATGCCGGCCTCATCGCGACTGAGTTTTCCTATAAGAAAGATGAGGAGATCTACGGGGAGGATGAGCCCGCGGAATATGTTTATCAGGTGATTAGCGGGGCGGTCCGTAGCTACAAGCTGCTTTCCGACGGACGGCGTCAGATCGGCACGTTCCACCTGCCGGGCGATGTTTTCGGGCTGGAATCGGGAACTATCCACCGGCTGGCAGCGGAAGCCATTATCGATACCACGGTGCGGCTGGTGAAGCGCCGCAGCCTTGAGCAAGCGGCCGGGATCGATGTTCAGGTCGCGCGCAAGCTCTGGGCAATGACCGCCGGCGATCTCCGGCATGCGGAAGACCATATGCTCCTGCTCGGTCGCAAGACGGCGATGGAGCGGGTAGCCACCTTCCTGTTGGAAATGGATGGTCGACTTGCCGTCGCGGGAATGATGGCGCTGCCCATGTGCCGCAGAGATATCGGCGATTATCTCGGCCTTACGCTGGAAACCGTCTCGCGAGCGCTTTCGCAACTCCACACGCAGGGAGTTCTCGGGTTTTCCGGCGCGCGTCAGATCGTGCTCCGCAACCGCCAGCGTCTGCGCAACATGGACGCTTAGCGGTCCAACTAGTTATTCGTACGCGGAGCCGGAGGCTTCGATGAATTATTCGATTTACAGCGCTGATCGCACGACACACCTGAAGATCGTCGTCGTTGCGTTGGTCGCTGGAATTGTAATAGCCGGCCTTGGCTTATCTTCCCGTGCCAATTTCGAAGCCGCATCCACGCACACCGCAGCAGTTGTCCTAGCCGGCAATCCGATGGCGATGACCACTTCAGATGCCCTAGTTACTCGCTAGTTGGGAGTACGCGTCATGTGGACCTTAGAGACCGATCGCGTCCGATCAGAAAACTGGGATCTTGCCGTCTGGTCAATTGGCGCCGTGCTCGGGGCGGCGATTGTCTATCGTCCCCGTCTGATTTGATGCCATCGCTGGCTGTAGAGATCGCTCGAAGCGAAACTTAGCAAAGAGGACAGCCTACACGAGTAAAGCGGCCGCTTTTTGTACGGCCGTCCCTGGCGCAAAGCGGCCGTTTGCACGCAAACAGCATTTCGTGACCGCGAGGGCGGGAGATGAGAGCCTATAGTTTGGAATCAGACTCGGGGAGGGGCGCTTAGCAGGATTCCCTATTATCCGCCAAAAAATCCCTGTTCTTATTTACGGGAATTTTGCGGTTCCAACCCCTCAGAAGACAATTTGGTTGCGAGATACTGCTGATTTGCAGATCCAACTCTGCGCAAAGCGCGGAAGGGAAGTTCTGAAAGGCAGGGGGAATTGGTTGGTGGAATGGGGGGCAGATGGCTGGCGCATGCTGATACGACTTAAGAAAAATGGTCGTCGGGTTAGGCGTGCAGGGATCGACGAGTTTAGGGCTGCGTACTAGCCGATGGATTCGCTTTTCGAGGAGCCGAACATTGGTCGCCCGTCGATGAAGTTGAGAACTCCTGTAGGACCAACATGGCTGACACCAGTTCTGACGCTCCCAATGTGAAAATTGTTCCTCCGCTGGTTTATTTGGCGGGTCTCGCGGTCGGGTTTCTCGCGAATGTATGGATGCCAATCAAATTCATTCCCGATCTGTTGGCGTGGGCGCTCGGAGGATCCCTCATTGCTTGCGGCGCGGTACTAACCGGCTCCGCGTTGTTGAAATTCAAGGGGGTCGGCACGACAGTGCGACCCGATCGACCAGCTAGTACGCTCGTCATCGCAGGTCCGTACAAGATCACGCGGAATCCGATGTATCTCGGACTGGCGCTCGTCTACCTGGGTATTGCGATAGTGGGCCAGTCGGTTTGGGCGCTCATTCTATTGCCAGTCATTTTGACCGTCATACAGCGTCGGGCAATCGAACCGGAGGAGGCTTTCCTGAAACGCCGGTTTGGCGCTGACTACATCACCTACATGACAAAGGTCAGGCGCTGGATTTGAGCATGAATGGCGTGTGCTCATTTTGAGACAATGTATTGGAGATTGTGAGGGGCATGAACGCGATGTACGGTGGCGACGAAATAGGATGCATCCGACGATGCAACCTATGAAAGGGCCGAATGTGGTGGTCGATTTCGGCTTGATCCGTGCCGCGGTAGACGCATATAACGACAATGGCTACAATGGTCCAATGCGATTGCGGTGCTGAGTACAAACGCACTGAAACAAAGTTCTTGGTACCGCACACCGGTCAGGCATTCTGTAAAGTCTGCGGGGCTACGCTAGAAGTCTTGGCTGGGAACCACCCACGTTCCCACATTCGAGCTGGTCAACCGTCCAGACGGAAAGCCTGCGTGATGCCAGACAAACCTCTGAAACGCGCGCGATCCGCCCCAACTCGCCAAGGTCGTAGATCGAGATTACGGATCGATCCCTTGCCCCCGGCGAGCGAGGCAAAAGCGCGAACGCGGTTGCGCGAGGGAAAGCATGACGGTTGATTTTTGTCAGTAACAGTGCGGGGCGATGACTAGGTCAGTCTGGCTCGCTATTTTTTGACGCCAACCGTCAGCGCGGCCGCTTCGCCTGCTCGGATGACGACACCGTCCCTATCGGTGCGAACGTCGCTGAGCAGTTGCCTGATGGAAAGACGCAGCGGAGATAGGCGTGCTCTGTTCGGCGAACGTCCTGCGTGGCGCATTGATATCTATCGATGCTTCCGCCAATGGTCTCTAAATCAATTTGTCTGAATAGTCATGACCATTTTGCGCATTAAATGTCGAGCACCTGGCGGCAATGATATTGTCGTCGGCACAGGCCAGCAATCGGTACTTCCAATGGGCGATGGTTGGGAGGTCGCTCTGACTGGCTTTAGCGCAGTTGAGCGACAATGCACGCTATGTCCCCCAAATCGGCAGCAGCCGCACTAAGATTGGGACGAAAACAGCTTGGCTAGATCCTGCTTGGCGATGAAGTTTAAGATGAGCGCTGCGTAGCTAAATACGATTAATCCAAAGAAGGGATAGCCCAGGTATCCCAAGAACGGCATCTCGAAGACCTTCCAAAAGCCGACATACGGGATCGTGTAGATCCATTTCGGAAGCGAGTAGAAATTCCAGCACTCCCACCAAAATCCGGTTATGAGCGTACCCATACCGAGAGACAGCGGGAGCGCTAGATTTCCTTGCTCAATTTGGCGAATGAGTGACGCGCGTACTCCCAAGGCATAGGCAAGCGGCTCGAGAACAGGATTGGGACAATCCAGACCAGCGGGAACGTTTCAGAAGGAAATAGGTTGAGCAGCCAAAACAAGATGAATGTGGACACGAAAGCAATGAGCAATGTTGTACCCGGTATGGCTATTCGAATGTTGAGTGAGCGTCCTCGAACGGCTGAAAGACTAAGATCGATATCGACAGGACCGCTGGCACAACAGTCGAGAAGTCAATCGATGCTTGAATTTCGTAATGAAGAATGCTGATTGGATGAGCAAACACGTAATGCCAGTTCTGGACAATCGTGTTCATGTATTCAAAGAACCACCACATGGGAATTGAGATTACGAACAGCCATAGGAAAGACCAGCGCATACGGCGCAGCAGTGAAGTCCCAGTCATGACTTCGCTCAATCCATTGACCAGCAGGATGTAGCCAACCCAGAGCGGGAAGAACGGATATTCGTCTTGCAGGGCCAACGTGAGACCAGGCGAAATACCAGCTGACCGCAGTGAGTACGATTCCCAATATGAGTAGTGGCATATGTCTCCTATTCCTACTATGACGCGATCGTGTTCGGTAGGCACTGCCTGCCATTTACACGCACATGCTCGAGACGGCGCAACGATCACTTCCGGTCCTACATAATGTCCGGCTCTGTTTTATGACAGGTACCGTATCAACCGTCGCGGGGCCCACGCGATGCTTCGCGGGCCCGACGTCGGATGGGTGGCGCTGATGTGTGGTGAGGCAGAACGCGCCATAAAGCCTGTCCACGCCCATTGCCATCTGTCGATCAACGATGAATAGGACAAAGAAAGCAATACTGGCAAAGGCGAGAAAGGCCCAAAATCTCAACTCTCATAGCCGGTCCTCCTCTAGCTCCCTAAGTTCAATGGATAAGAAGGACCTACGTTCCGACAACGTACCGATTAGGGCAGCAATT
>CAVVEA010000029.1:0-40070 GCA_963747165.1 uncultured Alphaproteobacteria bacterium
TGTCTGGGCAGGTCAGGCCGTCGTTGCGGTCGTTGCCGACACAAGAGCTCTGGCAGAAGATGCAGCTGAGCAAGTCACGGTGGAATTCAATGAACTCGAACCGGTCACCAACGTAGACGCCGCGCGTGAAACGAATTCCCCAAAAATAAATCCGGAGTTCGATGACAATGTGTCGTTCCGCCTGAAGGTGGAAAGTGGCGATGTTGACGCGGCGTTTGCGAAGGAAACCATCATCGTCGAAGACAGTTTCTGCTTCGGCCGACATACCGCCGCGACACTGGAGCCCCGCGCTATTATTGCGGACTACAATTCGAGCGACAATCAGCTTACTGTCCACCACGCGACTCAGACACCGTATCAATTCCAAGATCTTTACAGCCGCCACTACGGAATACCTAAATCGCGAGTTCGCGTCATTGCTCCCGACATCGGGGGTTCATTTGGAATGAAGCTCCATGTCTATCATGAAGACATGGCGATCGTCGGATTGAGCATCCTAACGGGCAGACCCGTGAAGTATGTTGCCGATCGCATGGAGTCATTTGTTTCCGACATTCACGCCCGGGACCATCGAGTCAGCGCAAGCATTTCGGTCGATGCCTCTGGAAACATTCTCGGCATGAAAGTAGACGATGTCACCGCCATCGGCGCCTTTTCAAGCTATCCGCGCACCAGCGTCGTTGAAGGAAACCAGGTGGTTCGCCTGATCGGCGCTCCGTATCGATTTAGAAACTACCGGGCCAATCTCAGCGTCGTATTCCAGAATAAGGTGCAGACCAGTCAATATCGGGCCGTCGGTCATCCCGTCGCGTGCCTCGTGACGAAGTCGTTGGTGGACAGAGCTGCACGAAAAATCGGCATCGATCCATTCGAAATAAGACGCCGCAATATCATCACGCAGGATATGTACCCATATACATCCCCGACAGGGTATAAGTTTGAACGCCTCTCACACGAGGCCTGCCTCGACAAGATTCATGATCTGATTGATTATCCGTCCCTTTGCAGCGAGCAGCTTGCGTTGCGCTCCAAGGGAATTTATCGCGGCATCGGTATTGCGATGTTTGTCGAAATCACAAACCCGTCGCCGGCGTTTTATGGAGTCGGCGGCGCCCGGATTTCATCGCAGGATGGGGCCATTGTAAAAATCACGCCGTCAGGCGAAATCCAATGCATGATCAGCGTGGGAGAGCACGGACAGGGTACCGAAACGATAATAGGCCAGATTGTCGCGGAACAACTCGGCGTCGACCGCGAAACGGTGAAAGTCATCACTGGCGATACGGACGTTACTCCCCATGGAGGAGCAAACTGGGCATGCCGGGGCGCGGGAATCGGAGGCGAAACCGCGTTTCAAGCGGCAAGGAAGCTCAAGCAAAATGTGCTCGCGATCGCGGCCTCGATTCTGCAGGCTCAATCTGGAGACCTCGATATTCAGAACGCGCAGATAGTCGATATAACATCCGGTGCGATCCGCATCGCGTTAGCCGACGTCGCCCGCATCTCCTACTTCCGATCGGATACGCTTCCGGCCGGTATCGATCCGCAACTTACTGTCGCTCATCATTTCTCGCCGAAGGGGTATCCTTTTGCGTTCACAAACGGGGTGCAGGCTTGCCACGTTGAAGTCGACGTCGAGACGGGATTTACAAAGATCTTGAATGTCTGGGTCGTTGAAGATTGCGGACGCATCATCAATCCAATGCTGGTTGACGAGCAGGTTCGCGGGGGCGCAATTCAGGGCCTTGGAGCCGCGTTTTCGAGGAGTGCCGTTACAACGACAACGGCCAGCTTGAGAACGGTTCGCTGGCGGATTATCTCGTTCCGATGGCGTGTGAAATGCCCGACATCAGGATTCAGCACGTCGAGACACCGACACGCGATACCGAATTGGGTGCAAAAGGCTGTGGGGAGGCGGGCACAGCGGCAGCGTCCGCGGCTGCACTGAATGCTGTTAATGACGCGATTGCACCGCTGGGGGCGGTCGTATCGCAAATCCCAATGACACCGCAGCGCGTGCTGCAAGCGTTGCGGCGCTGCTGACCGGTGTAGTCTTGAAGCCTGGCGCCAGTTCGTCGGCGGGCCGATAGCTGAAGCCCGGAGCTTCGGGAAGCAGCTTGCCGGCCTGCTGCGAGGGACCAGAAAACGATCATGGCCAGACTTCCGAAGCATCGCCTCGCACGAGGCCGGACTCCATGATTTTCGCCATCGCAAATTGCCGACGCTCTCCGGCGGCGAGCAGCAACGCATTTCGCCCGCATCCTGGTACAGTTCGCCTGCGGAGAAGCGACGCACGGCCCCGGGCTTTTGTTAATGGACGAGCCAACCTCCAGCCTCGATCTGCGCCACCAGATCGGTCTGGTGTAGACCGCACGGCAGTGCGCGCGCAACGGCACCGCCGTCATCGCGATCCTTCACGATCTCAATCTCGCCATGCTGCGCTTCGCGGACAGGATCATCCTGCTCCACCGTGGCAAGCTGCCATCGAGGGCGGGCCCCGCGACACGGTGACGGCAGAAATGATCCGGCAAATCTTCGAGGTCAACGCGCCAATTCAATATACCGACGACGGAACTCCGTTCTTGCTGCCACAGATGATGCGCGCGCTGGCAAGCGGCACCATCGACAGGCCCTCGCAGGGTTGAGGGATGATAACCCATCGCTAAAGCGGGTCTTCCCTGCCCTGGAGTTATTCGCGGGCATAGCGAGGCTACGCCGCCCGGACGGTCGCGAGAAAACTCTCGACCTCTTGCTTGAGGCGCTCGGACTGCTTGGCGAGCTCTCCTGCAGAACCGAGCACCAGTTCGGCGGCCGTTCCCACCTGGCCCGATGCCTGCGTCACGCCGGCAATGTTTTGCATGACCCCCTGCGTGCCCTGCGCCGCCTGCTGCACGCTGCGGGCAATTTCCTTGGTCGATCCACCCTGCTCCTCCACGGCGGCGGCGATCGTTGTGGCGATCTCGTCGATCTGGCCGATGGTGGCGCCGATCTCACGTATAGCCCCGGCCGTCGCCCCGGTAGCGTCGCGGATCGCCTGGATCTGATCGGTGATCTCCTCTGTCGCCTTCGCGGTCTGGGTCGACAGCGCCTTCACCTCGCTTGCCACCACGGCAAAGCCCTTGCCTGCCTCGCCGGCTCGCGCGGCTTCAATCGTCGCGTTCAACGCCAGGAGGTTGGTCTGTGCGGCGATGTTTTGAATGAGCCCCATTACCTCGCCGATCTTCTGTGTCGCCTCCAGCAACCCTTCCACCATTGCATTGGTGCGGTCGGCCTGAGCAACGGCGCTTTGCGCGATCGACGCCGATTGAGCAATCTGACGGGAGATTTCCTGCCCCGATGTCGAAAGTTCCTCCGCTGCGGCAGCCACGGTCTGCACATTCGCCGTAGTCTGTTGCGCGGCTGCGGCAACGGTGGTGCTCTGCCGCGTCGTCTCCTTCGCGATTGCAGACAGCGATTGCGCCGAGCGCTGCATTTCGGTGGCTGCTGAAGCGGCGCCTGTGACAATTCCGCCGACACTTTTCTCGAATTCGCCTGCGATCTGGTTCATCGCCGATTTCCGTTCTGCCACGGCGCGCGCCGTCGCCTCCTCCCGCTCTGCGCGGAGACGTTCGGCGTCAATCAACCGATCCTTGAAAACGGCCAGGCTGCGTGAGATATAGCCGATCTCGTTACGATGCTCGACGAACGGGACCTCGACGCTCAAGTCCCCCTTCGCCAGACCGTCCATGACGCCGCAGATCGCACCGAGCGGACGAACCAGGCCGCGACCGAGAGCGAATGCGGCCAATCCCGCGACGAGCAGCCCCACGACACCGCCCGCGGCGATCCAGATGGCGCGGTCGAACACCACTGCCTCTATATCGTCGGTATAGACGCCTGCCTGGATTGCGAGCAGCTTGTCGCCCTCGCCATAGCCGCCGGCATAGGTGAGCTTCGGCAGTTCGGGACCACCCGCCGCTTTCGGCACCTGGTATTCGAGATAACCGCCGCCGCTGCGGGCTTTGCCGACGATATTTTAAATCAGCAGCTGGCCCTGATTGTCTTTGTAATCCCAGCGATTGACATTGATGTATTTCGGGTTGGCATGCACATAGGTAACACCGGCATTGGTGCTGCCGGCGCCGTAGATTCCGAGATAGTCGGCGGATTTGCCCCAGCGCATGGCGCCGATCGCATCGAAAGCAAGCTGCCGTGCTTCCTCCGCCGGGATTTTGCCGGCTTTGGCTTTCTCATCGTAATTCGACAGGATCTTCTTCGCGGCCTCGACCAGATCGAACACCTTGGTCCGGCGTTCCTCGATGACGGTATTGCGAAGGACCATCACTTGAGCAGTTAGCGCTACGACGAAGACGACGGTCAAAACCGCGATGATCGTCGCGAAACGATTGTAGACGCTAAGATGTCGCATGATAGGTACCCTCGTGACGGAAACGATCGGCGACGGTACTTCCTTGCCGGTTAAGCCTTTATTGAGAGGGACGTGCGATCATGCGGCAGCGCCGCGGACCCGTTGCTTGGAGCCCAGTGGGAACCACGCGGCCGCGCGCGCAACGGCACCGCCCTCATTGCGATCCTTCACGACCCCCATCTGGCCACGCGCTTCGCGGACAGGAGCATCCTGCTCCACCGTGGCTGGCTGACCATCGATGATCCGCGCGAAACGGCAATGTCCAGCGAATAATCGGAATCGATGCGCCGTTTCAATATAGCGACGACGGAACCCCGTTTTTGCCGCCATAGACGATGTGCCCGCTGGCAAGCAGCACCTTCGACCGCCGTCGACGGACGGAACGCAAAAAACCGATGGATAACAAAGCTGATTTTTGGGTTGGTGCGCTCGGAGGGCGGAGAAGATGTTAGCAACTTCAATAACTTGCCGAGATGGGCAAAGCGCAAGGTACGTTTCGCGCCCATAGGTGCTTTTCAAGCCCCAGCGCCAAAACTGAACTAGCCGCCGCCCCACTCGGAGGCGCTCCTTCCTTCCACATGTATCCGCCCGCGGACACGCTGGTTGGACCGTCTGGATTGCCGTAGTTCGGATGCAAAGAACGTGATCTCACCAGCGGTATACCCCTATGCAAGTCATAGGTCCTGACGTTCGGCTTATGACGAACCGTGTTTGCAAGCGCGAACGTGCTGGAGAGCGCGAACGCAGAAGCTAGTGCTATTGTGGTGAGTTTCCTGTCCTTCATCATTCGGTTCCTCGACTGAGGCACCCACAAAATACAATCGATCCGCATTTTTAAACACTGAAGGCAGATGCCCTATCCCGTATGTCTGGTGTTTGGGGTGCCTGGAGCTGGTGAAGCGCTCCGATTCGAAATTTCCGCTCGATTTTTCCTAGCTGGATCAAGCGCTTAAATCCGCCGACAATTTTCGTGTTGGACGCTTTGTTGGACGTTTTATTGGACGCCCTTGTCGCCACCCCGATCAGCTTGCACCACCAAGATCGTGGATGAGTGACTTAAGACCGCCTGCGGTTAGATCCAAAGTCGCCACAGTGATGGGCAAGTTGAAACGCCGTGGCCCAGCGCTTCCCGGATTGAGATAGAGCACCCCGCGAATAGTCTCGATCCGGGGCCGATGCGAGTGGCCGCAAACGACGACGTCAACCCCGCTCGAGACTGGATCGAGTTGCAGGGTTTGGATGTCGTGTAGGACATAGATGCAGCGCCCGCCGAGGGTTACCATCTCGGTCTCTGGATAATGTTCCGCCCAGTGCCCGGTATCGACGTTCCCTCTGATCGCAATGACAGGCGCAATCCGTTGTAGTCCGGCGATAACGTTTGGCGAACCGATATCGCCGGCGTGGACGATATGCGCCACGCCGGCGAGACGTTGCTCAACCTCTGGACGCAGGAGCCCGTGAGTGTCCGAGATGACTCCAATTCTGACCACTGCGTCAGCATCCCTCGGTGCCCGACCGTATGGACAAGGACTCCACGTCGATCCGGTTAGTGATCACCATTCTTAACGCCGTCTTTAGCATTATGGAAAAGACTAGACTTCGAAGAAGTCCCGACAAGACTATTGGCGCCGGCGGCCCCGATCGGCAACACGGGACCCTTGGATAGCCAACGGAGAAATGGTTGCGTGGCAGGATTCGAACCTGCGACCCCTGCGTCCCGAACCCTGCTATCGCACCGCATAGCTTTGAAAAGTCTAGCTTTTCATTGCTATTCGCGCTCGACTAACAACGTTCGTTCGTGCCGTAGCCGGGGTTATTCCGGGGTTGATTAGCCACAAATGCAGGCCGGAAATGGCTCCCACTCGTAACCTCGAGTGTGACGACGGCATCGCAGCCGACGGCCTCGAAAAGCGCCGCGACATAACGCGTCGTCACCGGATCGTTCGGTTTGGTGCGGCGATCCTTCCGCGAATAACAGAGATAGGGCGCGACCGCGGTGACCCGGGCGGCACCGGCGTTTTTCAGCGCTCCGATGAAAAACAACAGGCGGCAGAGCTTGTCGTTGGCGCTTTGGTCCGCGCCGCCATGAAGGCTATGAATTACAAATACGTCGGCACCGCTGACGGGATCGAGCGGTCTTGCCTTGTGCTCGCCATCTTCGAAATTCCGCTCCTCATGCGCGCCGAGGGAATGGCCGAGCAGCTTGCTAAGCTCGCGCCCAAGTTCTTCGGTTCTGTTCAAGGCGAATAGCCGAAGCAGGCGGTGACTGCCAACGGGTCCGGCGGCGGAAGGCGACCAGATTAGGTTTTCCATCACGCGCCTCAATCTTCAAACAAGAAGCGAGTAGCCGGCGCTAGGGCCCGACCCGGGCTGGCGCCGCCAGACCGCCGCGTAGCGACATACACGCAGCGACGAAAATTCGGCTTCGGGCTGTCGTCTTTGATAGGCCTCGGATGGAATGAGCGCTTGATTTGGGTCCACGTCCCGGCCTTCTGCCGCCAACGACCGCCGGTTGCGATCGATCAATTCGGCGCGCGGCCGATATGGATATGTGTGTGCGAGTTCGCCGTCAGGACGAGATTTTTGATATGAAAATGGATCCGTTCAAGGAACGGCGCCCGCTTTTTGATGCACCTACCCCGTACCGACGTTTGGCAAAGGCTGAGCTGGACCCTATTTAGGAATAAGTGGACGGGAGAGACGAGATGCCCCCCAAGGACCCGATAAACTGGATGCTGTCCGATGCTATCGAGACGCTTGCCCGCGCCGAGCGCCTGCATCAGCAGTTCCTCAATCTGCAACCGTTGACTGGTACGCGCGAGCCGAGCTGGGAGCCGCCTATCGACGTGCTGGAGAACGATCGTGAGATCCTCATCCTGATAGCTTTGCCGGGCGTCGATCCCAATGAGGTCGAAATCCTCGCTCGACAAGGGAACGCTTGTAGTCAGCGGGCGCCGCGCATTGCCTGCGGAACTCCGCAACGCCCGCATCCTTCGTCTCGAACTGCCGCAAGGGCGGTTCGAACGCCGCATTCCGCTGCCGCTCGGTCGCTACACCATAACCCGCTTCGCTGCGAACGGGTGCGTGGGCTTTCGCCTCGCCAAATCGAATTAGAGAGGTGCCTCGTGTCGCTGGACAATGAAGCAACCACACGGACCTCGTCTTCCGCCTCGTCCTCAGATCAATCGGTCACGATTCCCGGCGACGCTGTCATCATCGTGCCGGTGCGCAATACCGTTCTATTTCCGGGCGTTGTTTTCCCTATCACGATAGGACGTCCGAAATCGGTCGCCGCGGCACAGCAGGCCGTCCGCGAACAGCGTCAGATCGGGCTTTTGCTCCAGCGCGACGCGGAGTTGAACGAACCAGGCCCCGACGATCTGTACCGCGTCGGTACCCTTGCCAATATCGTGCGCTACATCACCGGGCCTGATGACAGTCACCACCTCGTCTGCCAGGGCGTGCAGCGCATCCGTGTCCTCGACTACCTTCCGGGTACTCCGTTTCTGGCAGCCCGCGTCCTTCAGATACCGGAGCCCACGACGGCTTCGCCAGAGATCGAAGCCCGCTTTCTTAATTTGCAACGGCAAGCCATCGAGGCTGCGGAGCTGCTTCCGCAGGCTCCGCAGGAATTGATTGCCGTCCTGCAGGGGACCACCTCGCCCTCAACCTTGGCCGACCTTGCGACGTCTTACATGGATATCAAGCCGCAGGAGAAGCAGGAAATCCTCGAGACTGTCGACGTTGCGCTTCGCATGGAAAAGGTTTCGCGGCATTTAGCCGAACGCATCGAGGTGCTTCGGCTCAGCAAGGAGATCGGACAACAGACGAAGGCGACTTTCGACGAGCGTCAGCGTGAGGCGATCCTTCGCGAGCAGATGGCGACCATTCAGCGGCAGCTTGGGGAAGGCGACGGGAAGGGGCAGGAGGTTGCGGAGCTGAACGAGGCCATCGCGAAAGCCAAGATGCCGGCTGAGGCGGAAAGCCAGGCGCGAAAGGAAATCCGCCGCTACGAGCGCATGCCGGAAGCGGCTGCCGAGGCAGGCATGGTCCGCAGCTATCTCGACTGGCTGATCGAGCTGCCCTGGAGCCTGCCGGATGAAAAGCCCATCGACATCGCCGAAGCAAGGCGAATTCTCGATGAGGATCACTACGGTCTGGAGAAGATCAAGAGTCGGATCATCGAATATCTTGCGGTCCGGAAGTTGGCGCCGCAGGGCAAGGCGCCGATCCTCTGTTTCGTCGGCCCGCCAGGCGTCGGCAAGACCTCGTTGGGACAATCCATCGCGCGCGCGATGGAGCGTCCGTTCGTGCGGGTCAGCCTCGGCGGCGTTCATGACGAGGCCGAAATCCGCGGTCACCGCCGCACCTATATCGGCGCCCTGCCCGGCAATATCATTCAGGCTATCAAGAAGGCAGGATCGCGCAATTGCGTCATGATGCTCGACGAGATCGACAAGATGGGACGCGGAATCCAGGGCGATCCTTCGGCAGCGATGCTGGAAGTTCTCGATCCCGAGCAGAATGCCACTTTCCGCGACAACTATCTCGGGGTCCCGTTCGATCTCTCTCGCGTAGTGTTCGTGGCCACCGGCAATATGCTCGATAGCATTCCGGGCCCGCTGCTGGACCGCATGGAGATCATTAGCCTGGCCGGCTATACTGAAGAAGAGAAGCTGGAGATCGCGCGGCGTTATCTGGTGCGGCGCCAACTCGAGGCCAACGGACTGAAGGCCGAACAGGCCGAAATTAACGCTGACGCATTGAGGCTCATCATCAAGGGTTACACGCGGGAAGCAGGAGTTCGCAGCCTGGAGCGAGAGATCGGCAAGGCCTTCCGCAACGTGGCCGTCCAGGTCGCGGAAGGCAACGCAAGCGGGGTCATTCTCACGCCTGCGGATATCACGGGTGTCCTGGGCCAGCCGCGGTTCGAAAGCGAGATCGCGATGCGCACCAGTATACCTGGTGTCGCGACCGGGCTTGCCTGGACGCCGGTCGGCGGCGACATTCTCTTCATCGAAGCCTCACGCACGCCAGGCAAAGGGGCGCTGATCCTGACTGGTCAACTTGGAGAGGTGATGCGCGAAAGCGTTCAGGCCGCCTTGACATTGGTGAAAAGCCGCGCCTCTCAGCTCGGTATCGACCCCACGGTGTTCGAAAAGAGCGACATCCACGTCCATGTACCCGCAGGCGCCACGCCCAAGGACGGGCCGAGCGCTGGCGTCGCCATGTTCACCGCCCTCACCTCCCTGCTTACGGATCGCACGGTCAGAAGCGACACCGCCATGACCGGCGAGATTTCGCTGAGGGGCCTCGTGCTTCCCGTCGGCGGCATCAAGGAAAAGGTTGTCGCCGCGGCCGCCGCGGGGCTGACCCGCGTCATGTTGCCCGCGCGAAATCGGCGTGACTTTGACGAAATTCCGGTGAGCGCCCGCGAAAAGCTGGAGTTTGTCTGGCTCGAGCAGGTTGATGATGCAATCGCCGCGGTTCTGGAGACGAAGGCAATACTGGCAACCGCCGCTGCGAAGCGATAATTCAGCCTTCGTGGCCAAACGCCCCCTGTGACCCGCAGCCAAGAGGTGAACCTCTTCCGGTTCTGCTTTGCTTCACCTAAATATCGCCGATTGAAACAATGCCAATTAGCTCTCTTCCCTCAAACACCGGCCCGCAGTTTCTTGTGTGAGAGCTACTCAGGGCTTCGCGACGGAATTGACGGGGGCGTTCGAAACGGTTCCAGTTGTTACAGGTTGCGAAGTCGCCATTTCAAGGCTTGTTTTCACAAGGTCCGTTCTCATCAGTGCCCACGCCAAGAAGATCGACGCGAACAGGCATATGATGGCGATGAAACCGGTGTAGCCTGGACTTTGGCGGCTGCCTCCGGGCGCCTTTTCGTAAGTATGCATGATCCTCACTCCATAAAGATTTTTGAGGGTCATCTCAGGCTCCAACAGCCTTTCATTCGTGCATTGATCCATGTCAAATTTCATAACGCCGCCTCGCGTCGCTCCGTCCGAGAATTTATGCCGAAATGAATGAAAGACTTTGTTGTTATCGACGACGCCAGCCGTCTTTCTGAGGTACCGTCCGAACCATTTTGACCACGCAGAAATACGAGCGCGCCCCTTCTCTGGAGCGATAAGTGGGAAGAGCCACGCGTCAGCGCCATCACGCCTGCGCTCCGCGACGTATTTGAGGAAACCCAGCTTCACAAGCTGCGGATGGATTGGGACGACCCTCTCGGATGATCTTGTCTTAAGGCTCTTACCTGCTTTGCGCTCGGCAACGATAAAAATCAGCGGCGTACGGGTCGCAGCGTCCTCTTCTACGTTCGAGACTTTCAGAAGCGTCGCCCTCCGAAGGCGAAGGCCACACGTTCGAATTGTGTCGGGCGCGCCATTTCGGCCTCTAGGTCCTCCTTGCCGGGAACGATCTTCAACCCGATGGGCTGGATCGACATCGGCGAGCGGCTCGGCAACAACATGCGCGATGCGATCGAACTTGAGTGAGCCGTTGCCATTGCAGGCGCGCGGCGGCTCCTTCAGCCGGATTCTGCTGCCCGGTCCTCTGGGTCAGTAAATTCACAACGAGCATTGCGCGACCATCTACCGGCCGGACGTGACGCTAGCGATTGAGCCAGCGGCGGGCAAAGCCGAGCAAGCCCTGCGGCAGGAAGATGATCATAGCGATGAAGATCACGCCGAGGGGGATCAGATAGGGGAACTGATCGCCGAAAATGCGCGATAGGAGCTCGCGAAGGAGTTGGAAAAAGCCGGCGCCGACGATGGGGCCGACTAGCGTGCCGATGCCGCCCATAACGTTGAAGATCACGGTGTCGCCCGAGGTGGTGAAGAACACGAATTCAGCCGCGGCGAACTGGTTCTGCACGGCGTAGAGCACGCCGGCAAGCCCGGCGAACAGGCCGGACAGCATCACCGCCACGATCTTGTAGCGCTCGACCGGATAGCCGATCGCCCGCGTGCGCGCCTCGTTCTCGCGGATCGACTGCAGCACCATGCCGAAAGGCGACTGCATGATGCGGCGCAGAAGCACATAGGAGCCGGCGACCACCGACAGCACGAACCAGTGCAGCGTCGCGGTCGAGAAACGCGTGTCATAAAGGAACGGGATCGTGAAATGCGGGCGCGAGAAGATCAGCCCGTTCTCGCCGCCGGTCACCTGGGTCCAAGTGAAGATTATCACATAGAAGATCTGCGAGAAGATCAGCGTGGTGATGGCGAAGTAGATGTCGCGCAAGCGCGTGGAGAAAAAGGCAACGAACAGCGCCGCGCCCGCCGCCCCGCCGAGCCCGAACAGAATGGCGAGCCACAGATTGGGCGGGCTGACCATCAGGAGCGCCGCCGCCGCGCCATACATGCCGAGTCCGAAGAAGGCCGAATGCCCAAAGGAGACCATGCCGGTATAGCCGATAAGGATATCGGACGACATCGCGAGCAGGCCCCAGATCAGGATTTCGGTAAGAAAGCGCCGCCAATATTCGGGCAGCACCAGCGGCGCGACAATTAGCAGCGCCATGACCACGCAGAAGCCGAGCCAGAAAACAGCGGTGTGGCTCAATTTCGTTTTGAGTGGCATCGATTTGCTGAGCGGGGCGGTTGTCATTTGGGCGTCGGAACGAAGAGGCCGGTCGGCCGGAACAGGAGCGTGAGGATCAGCACCACGAAGGAGACGATCACCGCTTGCGAGGGATCGACCCAGATCGCCGCATAGGCTTCGAGCAGGCTGATGAAGATCGCCGCCGCGATCGAGCCGCCGAGATTGCCCATGCCGCCGATCACCACGACGATGAAGGCCTTAAGTACCCAGTCGAGGCCCATGGTATGGTTGACGCCGACCAGCGGGGCAAACAGCACACCGCTCGCCGCCGCCATCGCCGCGCCGATCGCGAACACCGCGGTGTACACAAGGGGAACCGGGATGCCCATGGCCTGCGCCATCACGCGGTCCTGCGTGGTAGCACGGATCCAGACGCCGTATTTGCCGTATTTCAGGAACAACCAGAAGCTGCCGATGATCGCCGCTGACAATACCGCGATCAGAATGCGGTACCAGGGATAGGTGAGATAGAACAGGTTGAAGTGACTGGTGATCGGCTCGCCGATCTTGCGCGCCACCGGGCCGAATTGCCACAGCGCGTAGTTCTGCAGGATCAACGACAAGCCGAAGGTGACGAGAATCGTGTTGAGCGGATCGCGCCCGATCAGCGGACGCAAGGTGACGATCTGGATGGCCGCGCCGAGCAGCGCGACGATCAAGGCGGACATCACAAGCGCCATCCAGAAGCTCCCCGTCGCGGTCAAGACCAGCACGCCGACATAGGCGCCGAGCATGAAGAATTCGCCATGCGCGAAGTTGACCACGTCCATGATGCCGAAGATGAGCGTGAGGCCCGAGGCGACCAGCGCCAGGATCATGCCGGCGACCACGCCGTTCACCGTCTGGATGATCAGCAAGTCGACCGGAATGCTCTGGAAGAAATGCGCGACCGCGTCCATCCCTAGACCCCCAGATACTGCTTGATCACCGGATCGTCGACATTGATCTCGAACGCCGCGCAATGGTGGCGCACGAGGCCCTTCTCCATGATGTAGACGCGCTCGCTCGCCTCGAGCGTCAGCGGCACGTTCTGCTCGACCAGCAGGATGGCCACACCCTCGCGATGCAGCACGTCGATGATCTGGCGAATTAGCGACACCATCCGCGGCATTAGTCCTTCCGTCGGCTCGTCGAGCAGGATGATCTTGGGCTCGAGCATCATGGCGCGCGCAATCGCCAACATCTGCTGCTCGCCGCCCGAGAGCGTGCCGCCGGCCTGGTTGCGTCGCTCGGCGAGCACGGGGAAGTAGGTGAACACCTTGTCGAGCAGCGCCGCCTTCCGCTTTTCGGTGACGCCGTTGCGGTCGAGCCCGGTGCGCAGGTTCTCCATAACCGTAAGCAGGCGGAAGATGCGCCGGTCCTCCGGCACATAGCCGATGCCGAGGCGGGCAAGCTTATGCGCGGGCAAGCCGGTGATGGGATTGCCGTCGAGCAGCACACTGCCGTGGCTCGGCTGCACCAGGCCCATGATGGTCTTGAGGGTGGTCGACTTGCCGACGCCGTTGCGGCCAAGCAGGCCGACCACTTCGCCCGGCTGCACGTGCAGCGTGACGCCGTGCAGGATGTGGCTCTTGCCGTAATAGGTGTGCACGTCCTCGACCATAACGATCGGCTCGGTGCGAGGCGCGGTCTCGCTCATGTCTTGAGATAGACCTCCTGCACCCTGGAATTGCGCTGGATCTCCTCCGGCGTGCCGTCGGCGAGGATTTCGCCGTAATGCAGCACGGTGATGCGATGGCATAGTTCCATTACTACCTGCATGTCGTGCTCGACGATCAGGATCGTCAAATTCTTGGCGATGCGGCGCACGAGCCGCATGGTGTCATGCGTCTCCGCCGCGCTCATGCCGGCGGTCGGCTCGTCGAGACACAACAAGGTCGGCTCGGTCGCAAGCGCAATGCCGATCTCCAGATTGCGCTGTTCGCCGTGCGACAGATTGGCGGCAAGCTGGTCCGCCTTCTCGAGCAAGCCCACCGATTGGAGCGCAGCCTCCGCCTTCTCGTTGATGTCGGGGAAGGCGGAGTGATGCGAGATCATGTTCCAGGCGTGCCGGCGCGACTGCGCGGCGATGCGCACATTTTCCAGCGCTGAGGCGTTGGGCATGATGTTTGTGATCTGGTAGGAGCGCGCGACGCCCTTCTGCGAGATGGCGTTTGAGGGCAGCCCGGTGATGTCCTCGCCGTTGAACAGGATGCGGCCGGAGGTCGGCTTGAGCACGCCGGTCAAGCAATTGAAGAAGGTGCTCTTGCCGGCCCCGTTCGGACCGATAATGGCGCACACCTCGTCGCGCTTAACCTCGAAATTGACCTTGGAAAGCGCGGCCAGGCCGCCGAATCGGACGGTCAGCAGTTCGGTCTTGAGTACAGGAGCCGCCGCCGTTGCCCGGCAATTCGCCGGGGAGCGCACGTCGTTGACCGTTTCCACGCTCACTTACGCAGCATTCAACTTGCAGGCCGGCGATACGATTGTCTTTTCCTTCGGCACCATTTCGAGCAGCTGGAACTGACCGCCATTGACGGTATAGAGGAACTCGTTGAGGAAGGCCTGGTGATCGGCCTTGCGCAGCGTCTTGTCCCCCTGCGGGAAGTCGTCGCTGAGCTTCATCTCGAGCCCTTCCAATGCGTCGATCAGCTTCATCGTGTCCTCGCGCGTCTCGAACTTCGACATCTCCATGCCGTGCTTGAGCGCGTTCATGGCTTCATAGTTCGACTGCACGTAACGGTCGGGCAGCGGCCCGGACCGATCGATCTCGGCCAGCCGCTTCTTGGCCTCGTCGAAGAAGCGGTGGTGATAGGGCGTATCCAGCGCGCCCTGGAAGATCGGGATGTAGCGGTTGATGGCGACGAAGCCGTCGATTTTGTTGCCGAGCGCCGGCAAATTGACGGATTCGCAGATGGCGCCGTCACCGGCCCATTTGTACTTCTTGGTGAGGCCGAGATCATAGGCCTGGTTGCCGATGGTCACGCCGTCCTTGCCGAAGAAGATGCCGAACAATCCGTCGAAGTTGCCGGAAATCTTCGACAGGAACGGCGTCATGTCGGCGGTACCGAGCGGGATGCCGGTCGTACCGACGACCTCGCCGCCGTTCTTCTTGATCTCGTCCGCGTAAGCGTCGCGCGTCGACTGGCCCCACGAATAGTCGGCATAGGCGAGGTGCCACTTCTTGCCCATCTTGGCGAGCATCGGGCCGAAGGCAACCGCCTGCGCCGGAGCGTAGTCGTGGACACGGAAGCTGTAGCGGTTGCACTTGGTGGTGGTGAGCGTGGTGTCGAGGCACACGCTAATCATGTTGACGATCTTGGCTTCTTCCCAAACCGGCATGCAAGCAAGACAGATATTGGAAAGGAAGCCGCCGACATGGATATCGATATTGTCCTCTTCCACCATCTTCTGCGTCTTGCGGCGGGCAACGTCTGGCTTGGACTCGTCGTCCGCAATCACCAACTCAAGCGGCCGGCCCATGATGCCGCCCATCTGGTTGATGCGGTCGACCGCCATCTGCAGGCCGACCAGCGCGGTCTTGCCGCCGGCGGCGCCGGCGCCGGACAAGGGCTGCTCGGAGCCGATCTTGTATGGCTTGGCGGCGCCGAAGGCGGCGCGCCAAGGCGCCGGCACCAGCACCATCGCGCCGATCGCCCCGCCGCCCCAACCGACGATGCGACGACGCGTGACCTTGCCGCGGTACCAGATGTTCTGCGCCCACTCTTCGTCTTTCCACTTCTCCGTCATAATCCGTTCCTCCCACGCGTTCCGATCAGGTGCGTCGCTCGGTCGAGCGTCGTCAGCCGAACGTGCCATTCAATGCAAAGCACAATTGCGGGCCTGGAAACTCCATGCACGCAGGCGGCATGGGTCAGCATCGACCATCTTCCCTCTCAGGCCCTTGGCGGACTCTTGCTGAGTAATCTGCTCTCTTTAGCAAATGCGATCTAGCGCCAGTTTCGGCCCACAGACGTACTCACTTGGTCGAATATGTTGCTCGCAAGATGAGCAGGCGCCCCGCGCGCGACCGGCAGCGGACGCTTTGACGCAGCGCAATTGCGCCGCGATCGTCGAGGCCGACGATGTGGCATGAGTTCTTACCTATATCGATGGGCCGATGGGGCTACATGCGGTCGTGGTGACGCTCGGTTATGCGTCCTTGGGAGATTAGCTGCTTGGAAACGTCGGCGGCAACTCGTCCGCGAGACCGTCTGACGCGGCTGCGCGCGTTGACAGCTCTTTCGACGACCGATACCACTATCGAAAACCTGATAAAAAAGAATAGCTTCCAGAGGGACGTCGGGAGGGTGCCGTGTCGCCGCTCCTACAGATCATAGATTTGCATGCCGAGTTCCGGACCGGGGCGGGAGTCGTGCGCGCTGTCGACGGGATTTCTTATGCCGTCGAGCAGGGCGAGACAGTCGCGATCGTCGGCGAGAGCGGTTCGGGCAAGTCCGTCGGGGCGCTGTCGATTCTGCGCCTGATCCCGGATCCGCCCGGGCGGATCACGCGCGGCGAGATCTTGTTCTCAGGCCGCGACCTTATGCAGCTCTCGGATGCGCAAATGCGTGACGTGCGGGGCGCCGACATCAGCATGATCTTCCAGGAGCCGATGACATCATTGAATCCCGTTCTTACTATCGGCCGGCAGATCACCGAGACGCTTGAACAGCACCGCCGGGCCGATCCCGCTTCGGCGCACAAGCGCGCCATCGAGCTCCTCGGCCTGGTCGGCATCGCCGATCCGGCCCGCCGCCTCAAGCAGTATCCGCACCAGCTCTCGGGCGGCATGCGCCAGCGCGTCATGATCGCGATCGCGATCGCCTGTGATCCCAAGCTCATTATCGCAGACGAGCCGACGACCGCACTCGACGTGACCATCCAAGCGCAGATCCTGGAGCTGATGAACGGGCTGACGCGCCGGCTCAACGTGGCGCTCATCATCATCACGCACAATCTCGGCGTGGTTGCGCGCTACGCCAAGCGGGTCAACGTCATGTATGCGGGGCGCATCGTCGAGAGCGGCCCTGCAGCGGCGATCTACCACGACCCGTGCCATCCTTACACGATGGCATTGCTGCGGTCGGTGCCTCGGCTCGATCGCCCGCGCCAGGCGCGCCTCGACCCGGTGAGCGGCCAGCCCCCCGACCTTACCCGCCTCGACCAGGGCTGCGCTTTCCGCCCGCGTTGCCGCTTCGCGGTGGACGCCTGCGCTAGGGTGCAACCGCCGCTCGAGCCGGCAGGGCCGGCCGGCCACCTCGCGGCCTGTCTGCGCAGCAAGGAGATCGGCGCCGCGGCGGGAGCGGTGGCTTGACGGCGCGCGCAACCCACGCCCCGACGCTCATCGAGGTGAAAGGGCTGCAGAAGCTCTTCCCGGTCACCGAGGGCATCCTCGGGCGCCGCGTGGTCGGCGAGGTGCGGGCGGTCGACTGCGTCGACCTCACGCTTCGCCGTGGGGAGACGTTAGGGCTGGTGGGCGAGAGTGGTTGCGGCAAGACGACGACCGGCCGGTGCATCCTGCTGCTCGAGCGGCCGACCGCCGGCGAGATCCTCTATGACGGCGTCGACCTCACCAAGCTCAAACACAAGCAGCTCCGGTTACTGCGGCGCCGCATCCAGGTCATCTTCCAGGATCCATACAGCTCGCTCAATCCGCGAATGAAGGTCGGCGACATTGTCGCCGAGCCGATGAAGGTACACGCCATCGAGCCCGACGCGGCGCGCCGCGCGGCCCGGGTGCGCGAGCTGCTCGCGATCTGCGGCCTCAGTCCGAATTTTGTCGACCGCTACCCGCATGAGATGTCGGGCGGCCAACGCCAGCGCGTCGGGATCGCGCGCGCGCTCGCGCTCAATCCCGAATTCATCATCTGCGACGAGGCCGTATCCGCCCTCGACGTCTCGATCCAGGCGCAGATCGTCAACCTGCTCGAGGACCTGCGCGAGCGCTTCGGCCTCACCTATCTGTTCATCGCGCACGATCTGTCGGTGGTGCGGCATCTCTGTCAGCGCGTCGCCGTGATGTATCTCGGCCGCATCGTCGAGTTGGCTGATTGCGACCCGCTGTTCGACGACGCGCTCCATCCCTACACGCGGGCGCTCCTCGAACTCGGTGCCGGTGCCGGATCCGAACGTCGAAGCCGGCCGCAGGTTCCGACCCGTGAAGGGAGAGGTGCCGAGCCCAATCAACCCGCCGTCGGGCTGCGCGTTTCATCCGCGTTGCCCGATCGCGGTCGAAAGCTGCAGCCGGGTTCGTCCGGAGCTGCGCGAGGTGCGAGCCGGCCACTGGGTGGCCTGCAGCGAGGTGCGTTAGATGGCGTCGAGCTGGGCGTTTCCACCGCCGGCGCGGCGTCGGAAAATGATCCAGGCCGACAACAAAGGAGGAAGGGCAATGAGCAGGACATCAGGACTAGCGGCAGCCGGTCTCGGCATCGCGCTTTGTGTCGCCGCCATAGCCGGCCCTGCGGCGGCTGCCGACACTCCGAAGCGCGGCGGGACGCTCACATTCATGATCCCGGCGGACGCGCCGCCGAGCTTCGATGGCCACCGCGAGACCACCTTCGCGACCCTGCATTCGGCGGCACCGTTCTACAGCGTGCTGATCCGCGTCAATCCCGACAATCCGTCCTCGACCACCGACTTCGTCTGCGATCTGTGCACCGCGATGCCGACGCCGACCGATGAGGGCAAGACCTACACGTTCAAGATCCGCGAGGGCGTGAAGTTCCACGACGGCACGCCGCTCACCGCCGACGACGTGGCGGCGAGCTGGCGGGCAATCATCCACCCGCCGGAAGGCGTCTCGAGCGCGCGTGAGAGTTATTACATGATGGTCGACAAGGTCGAGGCGCCCGACCCGACCACCGTGGTGTTCCGCCTGAAATTCGCCACCGGCGCGTTCCTACCGGCGCTCGCAGACCCCTTCACCTGGATCTACGAGAAGGCCATCCTCGACAAGGACCCGCGCTGGTACGAGAAGAACATCATGGGCTCCGGCCCGTTCAAGCCGGCCGGCTACGAGATCGGCCAGTCGATCAAAGGCGTGCGCAATCCCGACTACTATCACGCCGGGCAGCCCTATCTCGACGGCTTCATCGCCATCTATGCGCCCAAGCAGGCAGTTCGCGTCGATGCGATCCGCGGCGACCGCGCGGCCGGAGAGTTCCGCGGCCTGCCGCCCTCTGCGCGCGATCAGCTCCAGCAAGAGTTGGGCGACAAGATCGTCATGCAGAGCAGCGACTGGAATTGCGGCAATGTGATCACGCCCAATCACAAGAAGAAGCCGTTCGACGACGTCCGGGTCCGGCGGGCGCTCGCGCTCGCGGTTGACCAGTGGCACGGAGCGATCGCGCTCGCCAAGATCGCCAACGTGAAGACGGTCGGCGGCGTCGTGTTCCCAGGCTCGCCGCTGGCCGCGACCAGGGCCGAGCTCGAGACGCTGGCCGGATACTGGCCCGACATCGAGAAATCGCGCGCCGAGGCGAAGCGCCTCCTGAAAGAGGCGGGAGCCGAGGGGCTCACATTCGAGCTCCTGAACCGCAACATCGACCAGCCATACAAGTTCGTCGGCACGTGGTTGATCGACGAGTGGAGCAAGATCGGGCTGCACGTGACCCAGCGCGTGGTGCCCACCGGGCCGTGGTACGAGGCGATGCGAAGCGGCAACTTCGACGTCGTCGTCGAGGCCAGCTGCAACAGCGTGGTGAACCCGCTTCTCGACGTCCAGAAATACCTGCCGCGCGCGGTGTTCAGCGAGAACTACGGGAACTACGACGATCAACCGGAAATCGACCTGTACCAGAAGATGCTGCACGAGACCGACGGCGCGAAGCAACGCGCGCTGATGCGCGAGTTCGAGAAGCACGTGCTCGATGCGCAGGCGCACGAGCTGGTGATGACCTACTGGAACCGGATCGTGCCGCTGCGCTCCTATGTGAAGGGGTGGAAGGTCGGCCCGAGCCACTACACCAATCAGGACTTGGCCAATGTATGGCTCGATCAGTAGGCCCGTTCGCAAGCGCTGACGGGCGCGCCGGCGCGACCCAGGATCGGACGCACAGGATGTACCGATATATCGTGAACCGGGTGCTGCTCGCGGTCCCGACGTTGGTCGGGGCGGCGGCGCTCGTGTTCGTCCTGATGCGTCTGATCCCGGGCGATATCTGCATGGTCCGTCTCGGCTCCGGTGGCGCGAGTGTCGATCCGCGCGCCCTCGCGATCTGCCACGCCGAGCTCGGGCTCGATCGTCCATTGGTGCTGCAGTTCCTGGACTTCGCCTGGGGCTTCCTTCGCCTCGACTTCGGGATCTCTATGTGGTCGAGCAAGCCGGTCGCCCAGGAGATCGCGGCACGCCTGCCGATCTCACTGGAGATCGCCGTGATGGCGACCGTGGTCGCCATCCTGATTGCGATCCCGCTCGGCACCATCTCGGCATTGTGGCAGAATAGCCGGATCGATCATGTGGTGCGCATGGTCGCCATCGCGGGAATCGCAACCCCGTCCTTCTGGATCGGGATCCTCGCCATCCTGGCCGTTCTCGACGTCTCGCACGCGCTGTTCGGCACCGCGTGGATGCCGCCGATCGACTATGTGCCGTTCTGGCAGGACCCACTGCGCAACCTGTCGATGGTGATCCTGCCCGCGCTCACGGTCGGCTACCGCTACTCCGCCGTCACCATGCGCATGACGCGCTCGGCGATGCTCGAGGTTCTGCGCGAAGATTATATCCGGACCGCTCGCGCGAAAGGCCTGGTCGAACAGCTGATCATCAACCGGCACGCGCTCAAGAATGCGCTGCTGCCGGTCGTCACTTTGATCGGCATCGAGTTCGCCTTCCTGATCGGAGGGCTCGTGGTGACCGAGCAGGTGTTCAACCTCAACGGCGTCGGCCGCCTGTTCGTGCTGGCGGTCCAGAACCAGGACTACACTTTGACCCAGGCCCTTGTCATGCTCACGGTCACGGTCTTCGTGTTCGTCAATCTGGCGGTCGACCTGTTGTGCGCCTGGCTCGACCCGCGCATCCGCTTCAGCTGACGGGAGACACGTCATGGCCGATCTCGCGCCCCCCTACGCTCCGACCGCCGACGAAGACGTGGCGCAGGGTTCGCGTGCGTGGCGCACCGGCATCATCGACTTCTGCCGCCGCCAGCCGCTCGGTACGGTCGGCCTGGCCCTGGTGCTGGTGATAGCAGCCGCCGGCCTTTCGGCCGGGTGGATCGCACCCTACAGCCCGACGTCGAACGATTTCACCGTCATGACGGAACCGCCGAGCCGAGCGCACCTCATGGGTACCGATCAGTTTGGCCGCGACCTGTTCTCCCGCATCGTGTTCGGCGCGCGCACCGCCTTGATCGTGGGATTCACGTGCGCGATCGTCGGGGGAGTCGCCGGTCTCGTGCTTGGCGTGACAAGCGCTTATTTCGGCGGCCGCCTCGACCTCTTCCTGCAGCGCGTGATTGACGTCGTGATGGCCTTCCCGCTGATCATCATGGCGCTCGCCGTCATCGCGATCTTCGGCAGCGGCATCCTCAACGTGATCGTGGCGATCACCATCCCGCTCATCCCGCGTTGCGCGCGGGTCGTCCGCTCGAGCGCGCTTGCGATCCGCGAGCTGCCCTATATCGATGCGGCGCGCGCCTGCGGCTTCGGCCCCGCCCGGATCATCCTTCGCCACATGGCGCCGAACGTGCTGGCACCGTTCCTGATCATGCTGACCGCATTCGTCGGCCAGGCGATTCTCGCGGAGGCATCGCTGTCCTATCTCGGCCTCGGCGTGCAGGAACCGACCCCCGCCTGGGGTCTGATGCTGCAGGGCGGCGCAGAGGAATACGCCTCGACGGCGCCGTGGATCGCCGTCTTTCCCGGTGTCGCCATCGCGCTCACGGTATTCGGCTTCAGCCTGTTCGGCGACGCGCTCCGCGATGCCCTGGATCCCAAGCTGCGCGATCGCTGATCGGGTGGCTAGCCTTTCAAATGACGACACCATTGATGGCAAGGTCGCAAAAGTGCCTTTGGTGCGGGACATCGACCTCGCCAAAGCACGGCTCAGGCAGATCAGGTGACAATAATGGCACGATCAGTATTCCACGACCTCTTCTCCGAGGAAGAAGCCGCGGAGCTTGAAATGCGTTGGACGTCCAGGCCAAGCTATTGCGCGTGCTGCAGGACAGGATCGTCGAGCGCGTCGGTGGCGACCGCGCCCGCACGGTCGATTTCCGTCTCGTTTCCGCCACCAACCAGGATCTGCAGTCGATGGTCGAGCGCGGGGCCTTTCGCCTCGATCTGTTTTACCGTATCTCGCCGATCGTCATCGAACTGCCGCCTCTGCGCGAACGGCTGGACGATATCCCCCTGCTCGTCGCGAAGTTTTTTCAGGATTTTGCCTACAGACATGCCCGGCCCGTGTCCGGTATCAGTCCGGAGGCGCTCGCGGAGCTGGCGGAACGTCCCTGGCCAGGAAATATCCGCCAATTGCAGCACGAAATCGAGCGCGCACTCGTGTTTTCGGACGAAGTCATGATTGGAGTTGAGGATCTCTCCGAACTGCCTCGACGCTCCCAGAGCACGCCAAGCCCAACGGTCCAGCCCAATAGGCAGCGCGAACTCAAGCACGTGATTTCCGAGGTCCAGAACGAGCAGATCAGGCAAGCAATCGCGGCTTGCGGCGGCAACAAGAAGAAGGCCGCCGCTAACCTCGGCATCTCGCGCTCGTTCCTCTACAAGCGGCTCGCCGAGATCGAGACCCAGGACACGTGACCGGGGCGAGCTGGATTGCGGTCCACCTCGGCCCAGCGGTCACTTCTTGACGAGCAGACGCTCGCTTTCGGAAAGCGGACGGAAAGCATCGTCTGCCGGGATTGTCGCGACAACGTTCATGAGATCCCACGCTCCCTTCGATTCCGATGGCTTCTTGGCCTGCAGAAGGTACATGTCTCGCATCATCCGTCCATCCTCGCGGATGGTCCCGTTCTTGGTCATGAAATCGTTGACCGGTATCTTCTTCATCTGAGTGATCACTGGCAGCGCGTCGTCGGTGCCGGCCGCCTTCACAGCCTTCAGGTAGTGCGTCGCAGCACTATAGATGCCGGCCTGAAACATCGTTGGCGGCTTGCCTCCATGCCGCTCCGCGAAGCGCTTCGCAAATGCGCGGGTCTCGTCGTTCTGATCCCAATAATACGCCTCGGTGAACAAAAGTCCCTGGGCTACGCTAAGGCCCAGACTTTTGATGTCCGTTGCAAAAGTCGGCTGTAAGGGATTGGCCCGTTGGGCCTGACGCGCGGCTTTGACGCGTTACTCGACGCTTTACGCAACTCCAACTCTACGCGATACACAGAACCTGTGTCGTGGCGGGCGTGCGACCAGCGTTGCGAGCCGTCGCAGGTTCTGAGCGATAGCGGCCAGAACAAACTCATCCTGGGCGCCTCGTGGACCACGCAGTCGAAGTCGGCCGAGCTTCAGGATGCGCTTTAGGTGCGCAAACCGCATCTCAATCTTCTTTGCGCTCACGTCGCGACGTCTCGAAGCCTTCGGTGCCAGCGAACGACCGGGCGACGTCCCGGGCGTGCTCATGTATGTCGCGCGGGATCTTGCGCGATGGTTCTTTTGGACAGCACTGCGGTTTGAGCGGGCATACATCGCAGTCGAGCTTGCTCGCACGATACAGAAGCGTCTTGCCCTCGTGCACGGTGCCGCTCGTTCCGAGCCGCTTTCAGCCCGGGCAGTGGTAGACGTCGCTGGTCGGATCGTATCGAAAGTCGCCGCGCGAGAAGGTGCCATCATCTCGCTTCGACTTATCGAACACAGGGATATGTGGTGCGATACCCTTCTCCTCGACCAGCCAGTTCAGCATCGGAGCCGCCCCGTAAGCGGTATCCCCGACAAGTCGCTCCGGCTTGAGACCAAAGCGCTCCTCCGTTCGCTCAATCATGGTCCTTGCCGCTCCGACCTCGGCCTGGCGAATGGAGCGGGAGGCCTCGACATCAACGATGACGCCGAACTTCACGTCGATGAGATAATTGTCGGAGTAAGCGAAGAATGCCGGTCCCTTGTGAGCGCCGGTCCACTGGGCCGCAGGATCGGACGGCGAAACGAACTTCGGGACAACCTCGCTGGCCGCACCCCACGCCGCATCGTCGAGGGTCGCCAGATACTCCTTCACCGCGCGGCTTGACCTCACCGGATCGCGATCCCTGCGCCAATCCTGCCCCGCGATCGAGCGCTGCTTGTTGGCGTCGGCCTGGATCAAGCTCGCATCGACGGCAAAGCCTTCGCCGCCAACCAGACCGGCCGCAATGCACGCCTCGACGACCCGTTCGAACATACGGCGGAAAACATCACCTTCACGAAAACGCTCGTTCCGAGCACGCGAGAACGCCGAATGATCCGGGACAGCGTCCTCGATGCCGAGCCTGCAGAACCAGCGATACGCGAGGTTCACCTGCACTTCACGACAGATCAATCGCTCCGAGCGGATCGCAAAGACATAACCTACGACCAGCATCCGGATCATCAGTTCCAGATCGATCGACGGGCGACCAATGGACGAATAATGGGGTGCAAGTTCGCTACGGAGCCAGGACAGATCGAGAGCAGCGTTGATCTTCCGCACCATGTGATCTTCGGGAACGACATCGCCAAGACGAAACTCGTAGAACAGCTGACCTTGGTCACTCTTCAGACGGCCCATCATGGATCGACCTCGCCGAGAATCGCGTCAACACAACGGAATCACGCTTCGCGGTCTGTCTCAACTGACTTTTGCAACACAACGGAATCACGCTTCGCGGTCTGTCTCAATCGACTTTTGCAACATGGGGTAATTCCGGGATCGAGCCAGACAAAGGCAAGGGAATCAGCTTTCCAGGAACGTATGAGGCCAGCCTCATGTGGCCTTGCAACGATGGAGAGCGACAATGGAATACTATGTCGGACTAGACGTATCGTTGAAGCAGACATCGATCTGCATAGTGGACCAGGCGGGGTCGGTCGTGCGAGAGGGCGTGGTCGATTCCGATCCAGAGGCGATTTCGGCTTACGTGAATTCAAAGGCACCGGATGCGGTACGCATCGGCCTCGAGACTGGACCGACGTCCACGTGGCTCTGGACCGAGCTCAAGCGGCTTGGCCTGCCGGTGATCTGTATCGATGCGCGCCATGCCAAGGCGGTGCTCAAGATGCAGATCAACAAAAGCGACCGCAACGATGCTATCGGGATCGCCCGCATTATGCAGACGGGTTGGTTCAAGGAAGTGCACGTCAAAGATATCGACAGCCACTCGGTCAGGGCGCTACTGGCCAGCCGGGCGCTGCTGGTCAAGATCAAGCGCGATCTCGAGAACCATGTTCGCGGCCTTCTCAAAAACCTTGGCCTAGTAATCGGCCGTGCCAAGTTCAACGTCTTCGCCGTACGAGTCGATGAGTTGATCGAGGGTCGTCCTGAGCTGGTGGCTGCGGTCAGGCCACTGCTCGAAGCGCGCAATGCCGTCGAGCAGCAGGTCAGTGAGCTTGACCGCAAGGTAATGAGGCTGGCTCGCCATGATGCGCAGGTCCGCCGGTTTATGACCGTACCTGGGGTCGGCCCGATCACCGCACTCGCCTTCAAGGCAACGATCGACGATCCGGCACGGTTTGCGCGGTCGAGAAGCGTAGGTGCTTATATCGGCTTAACCAGTAGACGCCATGCCTCCGGAGAGGTCGATTGGTCAGGCCGCATCTCGAAGTGTGGCGACGCTATGTTGCGAAGTTACCTGTTTGAAGCAGCCGGGGTTCTACTGACACGCGTTCCAAAATGGTCCGCCATGAAGGCTTGGGGGGTAAGGCTCGCCAAGCGAAACGGGCTCCGCAAGGCCAAGGTTGCGGTCGCGCGTAAGCTTGCGGTCATTCTGCATCGCATGTGGATCGACGGAACCGAGTTCAACTGGTCGAAGAAGGAGATTGCTGCCTAGCGAGGGCATACCGAGTTCCTGCCAAACGGCGGGAAAAGACGTCCCTGCCGGGACGATGGCGATGGTGAGTTCGACAGATTTTGTGCGCGCGTCTGAAAGGGCGACCGCGATTGCAACATTGAACCGCCAGCGTCTCCTTACGCCATCATGCGGAGGGTTCACCCCTACCGCGGAGAGAACAGTGGACCCGGCAAGGATGATCGTCGGAGAGCTTGACACCCAGACCCGGAATTAGAGAACAAAATCTGCCATTAAGCGACATCGCTACGTTCATTTGAGGATAAACGAAATTGTCGCGGCGTCATACCGGTCCAACGTTTGAATGCGTGGGTGAAAGAGCTGACCTCGCCATATCCCAACAGCCACGCGATTTCGGAGACCGGCAGATCGCGCTCGGCAAGATAACGCTTTGCAAGAGCTGCTCTTGTCTCATCCAATATTTCCGCAAACGCCACACCTTCATCGTGAAGCTTGCGTGACAGCGTTCGCTGGCTAAAGGCGAGCTTTTGGGCGACGTTCGATGCGCTGGCTTTGGCATGTGGGAGCAGCTGCGGCAAGACTTTCTCGACGGCCGATCGGAGAGAGGAGCGCGCTTGCGGACGGTCGGCGAGCGCTTCTTCCGCGTATCGCAGTAGCAGATTGTTCAAGTAGTTGTCAGAGCCGACAATGGGCAGGGATGCTACGGCCGCCGGAAAAACTATCTCGTCGCTAGCGGCGCCAAATTCAACATCGCATCCGAAAAAGCTCCTCATTTCCGCGGGCGTTTCGTCACGCCGATGTCTGATCGTCAAATGGCGCGGTGCCAGCCTGGTATTTGTCACTTGCCGGCAGATCCGCACCAACGTCACCAGCCAGAACTCGATCTGATGCCGGTCTGACTGCCTGTCGACATCGACATAGTCGAGCGCTATTGCGGCCGCTCGATCGTCCAGCTTCAAGTTAAGGCGGACGCCCTCATTCATTATCGTGCAGTATCGCTTTCCGTTCAGCAGGGCATCGGCAAGTCGTTCCCGATGATGCGATCACATAATAAACTAGCCCGATTTCGCGGAAATCGAAATTGCGAGCGAGGTGAAACCCGAGAAGTCCATCCTGAAGTTCTTCTGACGCCAGTTCGAGGATCCTGATTTGCTTGGGCACTTCAAGCCTTATGGCGTCATCGTTGACCTGCTCGGGCCTCGCCCCTACCGCGGCCAGAACGGCTGCCACGTCCTTGCCAAGCTCGCGCAGCCGCGCGCATGCGAGCCGTGCAATACCGCCGGTGGCGCTTGGTATCGAGCAAAATCCGTTTGGCGTTCCGGAGCGCATGAGTTGGCAGGACCTTTCGGTTCAATTCGTCGGCTTAGGCGCTAAATGCGCATCAGAAGCATCCTCGAGATAGACGGGACAGCATCAACGCCTAAAAACAGACAAACCAGAATGAATTTAGTCAATTCACGTTCGCGCGCGAACCCGCGAAAGCGCGGTGATCAATGTGGACCGATTGTGACACGGCAGATGGCGCTTTGGGTCAGATTACTGGCTTCAGCTTGGAATGTCGGGGAGTGCCACCGCGAGGTCGGCTTCGGGGTCAAAACCGGAAAAGCTCAACGCGAGCACATGTCTTCCGCTGTTCACCCAATAACAATTAAGGACATTGCCAAGATACTTCGGCATGTCCGTTGCGTGCCAGAACCGGAAGTCGGCGGATGGCCCGATCACCTTGTTCTTTCTTGTCCGAATTTCGCGTAAACTTGATCCTCGTGCTAAGGGACCAGGTGCCTCTTATCATAGTGGAGGAAGAGATCGAGCAAGGCCAGAAACGCAACTACGACACCGATTCCAATGCTGAGGTGCATGGCCCGAGTATGCCGGAATCCAAGCAGCCAAGGCGAAGCAATGAGCCAAAGTCCTAGCAGGACGTTGAGCCATTCCTCCCAGTCCCTGTAGGCGATAATAGCCGCGAACGAGATCACGCCGATGACTGCGCTTGTAACCCAAAGGTCTATCTTGCCTGGGCCGTTCGTCAGCTTGAATAGCCACGGGGATATGAAAAGTACGGCCGCGAGAAACAGATTGTAGAGATCGAGCACAGATTCGCGCTCTTGCCACTTTCTCATAACGCACCTCTCCGCACGAGGGCACACCAAAGGAAAGTTTCGGAAAGCCTTTGGTTCCCCAAAAGAAGCTCCGCCTTGGATAGACTTTGGTAGTGGGTCAGTTCGTGAGCCAACACTGGCAGAAGCGTGAGCGGGTAGCCGAAATCGCCTATCTCCGATTTTTGCAGACTGAGGTACGCGAGTTCCGCGTTGGGTCGAACTCAGAAGTCCGGGCACGCAGCCGGGAAGTCCGCTCCGCCCTCAAGATCGGACATCGCCAGTTGGGGCCGTCAGGTCCGTTTCGTGCCAGAAAGCCACATGCGGCCGCTTAGTCACAACTCGGGCATGCCTCCTTTCGCAAGCCCGGCGAACATTCGGCTGTCATGAGCCAGTTCGAGCCTATTCGTCCGGGCAAGTAGCGTACACGAGCTAGCTATTCTACTTGCTCGTCAGACTGCCACCGATCACTTGGTCCCGTGGATGAACGCTTGCATCTCCTCCAGCGTAAGCTTGCCGTCTTTATTGCTATCCATTGCCTTGAAAATTCGTTCGTGAGCTGCCTGAAACTCCTGCAGTGAGATGGTCCCATCGCCGTCGGCGTCCATCAGAGCGAACATCATACGCATCATAAAAGGTGGTCCCATCACGCCTCCACCCATCATGCCGCGCCCCATCATATGTCCCATCATGCCGCCGCCCATCATGCTGCCGTGCGCCATCGTGGCCGCGCCTTCCTGGCCCATGGGATGCGATTGCATTTGTTGCTGATCTGATTGGGGTGTCGTTTGGCTCTGTGCGAAGGCACCGACGGTGCCGTACGCCAGAATGAGAGCAGATGTCGTGAGTCCCAAGATACGACTATACATTTGAAACCTCCTCAGAAGCGTCACCACCGTCCGATGAATCCCGCCCGAGCGATATTGATCCTATCACTTTTCGCCAAAGGCAGCCGCTAAAGCTAATCGAGTATTGAGATCGTTAGGCTTCGGCTCGGCGGGACCAAGACGGAAACCGCAAGCGCTACGACCGCGTGCAGGACCGCTCAAAAGCGCCGTTTCGACCCTCTTCCAAGGTCAAATAAAAGCCGCCCGAAGGCGGCTCAAATTTCTACGCCGCGTGCCCATGCGCGGCGTGAGCTGATACAAGGCTGGCGCTGGACGGAACGCGCTTTCGGACAATGTGCTGCAATGCGCGATCCGGCAATGCCATCGTAGACCAAACAACCGCCATTGCTCGGACTAGAAACGTCCGAAGGTCCCACGTTTCCGGGACGTAAGTAGCACCAACAAGACCACCTAATAGCATGGCCATGAGAAGGACTTTTACCGTTGCATCCGTCATTTCGACACCCTTTACCAGATAGTCGAATATGAAATTGAACGTGGTTTCTTATGTTCTCATTTTAGTGGAGATCGTCGAGCCGCGATATTCGGTCCATTACTTACGGAGAAGTACGTAAGTGCATTAGACCCTTATATCTGTGGCGTTGGCGGTCAGCTCGACCGCGATAGCTAGCGGCAATTTGACGCGAGAAGACTGAATTGGGCGGAGTTAGTCCGGGCCCCGCCGAAATGTCTCTGATGGGTCAAAAGCCGACGTCGGCGCGACGTCTAAGCTAGGTCCGTTCGTCACCCAACAACAGATGAGGTGGATGGCTCCCGCTCACGGCATCTGGGTGCCAAGGTGTGAAGGCCGTCAGGCGTTCACGAGCAAAATGGGAGCCATCCGCTATGAAGATTACCACGATCGGCCTCGACTTGGCCAAGAGCATTTTTCAGGTCCACGGCGTGGATGCGACTGGCCAGGTAGTGGTTCGCAAGTCGCTTCGACGGTCGCAGATGCTGCCGTTTTTCGCCAAGTTGCCTTCTTGCCTGATCGGCATCGAGGCATGCGGTACGTCGCATCACTGGGCGCGCGAGCTGATCAAGCTAGGCCATGAGGTGCGCCTGATGCCGCCGGCTTACGTCAAACCGTATGTGAAGCGCGGTAAGACCGACGCTGCCGATGCGGAAGCGGTTTGCGAGGCGGTGACACGGCCCACAATGCGGTTCGTGCCCGTTAAGTCGCCCGAGCAACAGGCGGCACTGTCGATGCACCGGACGCGCGATCTGCTGGTCAAGCAGCGCACGCAGCTGATCAACATGATCCGCGGTTTACTCGCCGAGTTTGGCGTCGACATCCCGAAGGGACTCGAACGCGCGCTGCTGATGGCGCGACAGATCGTCGATGGTAGGGCACCAGATGTACCGATTGAAGCGGCCAAGATCGTCGGCACACTCTCACGGCAGGCGCTCGACACCCACGTTCGGCTTCGTGAGATCGATCGCGATCTGCTCGTTTGGCAACGTGGCAACGACGTTGCGCGTCGTCTTATGACCATCCCCGGCATCGGGCCGGTCGGCGCGACGGCACTTGCCGCATCGGTCACCAATCCGCATCAGTTCCGCTCGGGGCGGCAGTTCGCTGCCTGGTTGGGACTGACACCACTGCAGAAGTCGAGCGGTGGCAAAGAACGGCTCGGTCGTATCACCAAGATGGGCGACAAGTACCTGCGCAAGCTGCTCATTGTCGGCATGACGTCACTTGTGCGCCGTGCAAAGTACAATCCCGCGACAATCGATCCACGCCTGGCGGATCTGCTCGCGCGAAAGCCCACGAGGGTCGCCACCGTCGCAATGGCAAACAAGACCGCGCGGGTCATCTGGGCGATCATGTCACGTGGCGAGACCTATCGTACGGGCCACCGGCCGGCACTGGCTGCATAAAGGACGATACACCGATTAGCTGAAGAGGAGATCAGCTTCACGAGGTTGCGAGCGCGATGCGAAGTGATGGCAGACCGGTCAGACCGGGAACAGGGACAACCCAACCGATGTCCAAGGCGTCATAGCCTGATTAACAGAATGGGACCTTGTTCGCGGACTCCATCAGGGCCAGCAGTCTCAACCGACTGCATCAACAGGCCGGACAGAAGACTGCACCCGACCAATGCCACTGCGTCAATTTAGCCCTTGCAACGCGGGAGCCATCCACAGAGGACATGGGGGACGGGCGGCAGCATGTCCGAAAAGTGCAAAAAAGCGGACTCATGCGCGCGAACTCGATCGCTTACGGAGTAGATGAAGAGCTAGACAAGCCACGCGGAGATCGTTCAACTCTACCAATCGAGAACCAATCGTTCGTCAGCAGCTGCGAGGGCGTTTTTATCCCTGCATTTTCTTTTCCAGGATTTGGCTCAATACCAGGAGTGTTACTGGCCAAACACCGACCCAAATTCCCAACCGCTCTGCGTGGGCTTCTTGCAAAGCCGCTCTTAAAGCAGGATCGCTAATACTGGCAAGGACTGGCCTTAGGACTTCAAGCTGTGGCCCAAAGTACCATAGCAGCCATGCGAACGGGATAGAAATTAGTCCCAACCAAAACAAGACTTGAGGTAACATTTTCATTGTTTCCTCCTTTGGACGCGTTGCTGAGTCTAGTCATTCAGCGCGAGTGCCTTTGCACGGGCTGGACCTGTGCTTGTGTATGTTGCTCGCGCCGCACCTGCGCTCTGGCATTTTTCACGACCTTTGCTCGGGCATTTCGCGCGGGCCGGACCTGGTTTTGCACGGGCCGGACCTGTGCTTGGGCATCTTGTACAGGCTGTGCTTGGGCATCTTGTTCGGACCGTAGGGGCCGGACCTGTGTCCGTGCATCTTCCTCGGCCGCCCAAGCCTGGTATTGCTTCAACAAGGCTTCCGCTGGTGGCTCACGGATTTCGGTCTCGCTGTGAGAGGTAGTTTTAAAAGCGGCAGCAATTTCTTCGCCCGTCGGGGCTTCGCTTGCAGTCGGCGGCAAAGCCTGAGCGTCGGCAGTTGGTTGAATTGTTGGGATCGACTGACCGGTGCCATCCTGAGGCGCCGATGTGCCGACCAGGAAAGCCGTAGCGTTCGCAAAGAGCACGCTTGGATTTCCCATCGACAGAACCGCGAACACGATTGCCGCCGCCGTTACAATCAAAATACCTATCTTGAGGATTCGTGACGCAATAACCGCTGTGTCCCAAGCTTTCAAGATACCCGCCTGCTCGGGGTCTTCGGTAAGATCGGAGAGAAAAAGAGGAATAGGATCGTTCGTCGCCATGGGTGATGCCTCCACGCTGAACGCAAAATCGGGCATCCCTAGCATCAGCTTCTTATTGTCCTTGTTGGCCAGCACCCTGCGATCGAGGGCCTGAAAAAAGCAAGAATCACCGACACGAGTTAGGAGAAATCTTGATTTCATTGGGGCGATAGATCAATCGCGCCATAAATCGGCCGGAACCCAGCGGCGGGGCTACGTTCGCGACGCGGAACTATTCAAGGATCACGCGGGGGCCGGATTGCTCTAAGGGTCGAAACCGTGGGGAAGTCGCCGGACGGCACTCTGGTGCAGCCCAGTCAAGCCGCAGCGAGCTCGATCTGCTCGCTCCGCTTGTTCCCAGCATCATAGACCTTGACCTGCAGCATCGGGAAACGCCCTTTCAAATCTCTGGCGGCTTTCAGAGCATGATCCTGCATCTTGAACTCGGTCTTTACCTGGCCGTCTACAATCAGCACATAGCCATTGGCTGGAAGCTCGGTGGCCGCTCTGTACTTTGGTGCAGGCGCAGGCGTTCGTTGGGTGCGCTCTTGGCGCATAGTGAACTCCGCTTTGAGGGATTGGTCTCTACAACGAATAAGACTGAAAAGCGTTCCCTTGGGCCAATCAATGACCTCCGGTGCTATTCTTTTTCGGGTGGGAGGATTGCGCCCAGATTCCCTTCCAAGTCGACGTCATAGAGGTACGCGAACAACGCAATCTGTGCGCCGAAGGTCGCCTGCAACGTCGCTTGGGGTCAATCGCGACGCTTTGGCAATGTCCGCGTTACTTCCGCTTTACCCCCGAAAGCGGACTCAAGTCGGCCATCGCACCATGTCCGGTTCGTGCCAGTTTCGGACTCATGCAGCGCAACAAGCCGCCTCACTATTCGATCACCTCGTCGCCGACCCGAGTTCAAACGTCGTCGGCGCCTAGACCCGCAGCTCGCCGTGTTTGTCGCCTTTGAGGATGCGGCCACCTAGCACCAACTAGGCGGGCAGTATCTGCCGTAGCTCTGACCACTCTGCGCTCGAGATCGCGATGCGCCAGGTGCTGCGGGAGCGAGGTTAATGGGCGAAGCTCACAGGCGCGATATAAGTATCCTACGTGCCTGGCTTGACGGCGGGGAATGCCGGGAACGGGCTGGCGCGCGGGAGGATCGCGACAGCCTCGCGATCCAGGACATCGTTCCCGGAGGATTTGGTCACCGCGCTTTCGATCACGTCACCCGCGCGATTCAGCACGAACCTCAGGATAACTATGCCAGATTTGCCGTGAGCGGCCGACGGATAGCGCTTGAACCGCTGCAGATGGCCGAACACCAACGCGTTGTAGGCGTTCGAGCCGGCTTCGGAGAACTGCCCGAGGCGCTCGTTCTTCGGCGGCGCGCGGGTCTCCGGCGCGGGCGGCTGAGGGACCGGCTTCGGCTTCTCCACTTCCTTCGGTTCAACCTGCGGCAGCGTGACGTCGGCCTGTTGAGGCGGCGACGGCGGTTGCTCCACCCGCTCCACCGGCTTCTCTTCGACCTTGGGCGGCTCCGGCGGCGTGGCCTCGGCTTGTTGCATGGTCGGCCCGACCGCGATGTCCTGGTCCTGGACCTCGGGCGAACTGCTTTCGACCGGCGCCAGCGTCACGGCGATGGCGGGAAGGATGGTCGGTTCTACCGGTTTGCGGGCATACCACACCGCAACCGCCGCCACGATCGCCGCGTGTGCCATCACGATTGTCATGCCGGCCAAGGTCCAGCGGGAAAGCCCGCGTCGTTCCGGCAGATGCAGCGCGAACGCATTCATTGTTTGGCCGCCGACGCTTCCAGCCCGACCAAAGCGAGCTTGAGATATCCGGCATCACGCAAGCCGTTCATCACCTCCATGAGCGTGCCATAGCTGAGGAGCTGGGCACATATTTTTGCGAGAATACCAGTCCGAGCGCGACCACCACCCGCGAACAATAAAATATCAGGATGGCCCAACAATAGGGAAGCCAAGAATGACCTTTCCAGTTCGGACACCGCATCTCCATGTCCATACTGTCGCTTGGTATAAGCCTAAGATCAATCGCCCTAGGCGTACCGAAAACCATTCCACTTCCGGTTTTGATGCTGTGGACGGCTCCTCTACGGGCACATCGGTGCCATGGATGTGGGAGCTGTTGAGGCTCCCACGATTCAGAGGAGCGAGCCATGCAGACGATAACGACAATCGGTTTAGACATCGCCAAGTCAGTGTTTCAGGTCCACGGCGTTGACGCTGGCGGCCAGGTAATTTTTCGCCGGCAATTGAAGCGTCGCTATGTCCTGACGTTCTTCCAGAAGCTGTCGCCATGTCTGGTCGGCATCGAAGCCTGCGCCTCGTCGCACCACTGGTCGCGCGAGCTCGAGGCCCTGGGTCACACCGTGCGGTTGATCCCGCCGGCCTATGTGAAGCCCTACGTTAAGCGGCAAAAGAACGATGCGACTGACGCGGAGGCCATTTGCGAGGCGGTCAGCAGGGCCAACATGCGGTTCGTGCCAACCAAGACCCCCCCGAGCAGCAAAGTGGCCTGGTGCTGCACCGCGTCCGCCAACTGCTCATGCGTCAGCAGACCGCGGCAATTAATGCAATCCGGGCCCATCTTGCCGAGTTCGGGATCGTTGCGCCGGTCGGGCGCCACGGTGTCGAGGAACTGCTCACAGTCGTCGCCGATCCAAACGACAAGCGAGTTCCGGAGATGGCTCGTGCGTGTCTCTCGGCATTGGGGGCTCAACTGCGCAGGATCAAGGAGCAGATATTGGAGTTCGACCGGCTGATCAGGGCCTGGCACCAATCCAACGAGGTGAGCATGCGGCTCGACGAAGCTCCCGGCGTCGGTCCGGTGCTGGCCACTGCCGTGGTCGCTGCCGTTGCTGATCCAAAGTCCTTCCGATCAGGGCGCAACTTCTCGGCCTGGATCGGTATTGTGCCGAAGCAGCACTCGAGTGGAGGCAAGAACAGGCTCGGCAGTATAAGCAAACAAGGTGACCGCTATCTGCGCGGCCTGTTTGTGGCCGGCGCGCTTTCTGTAATCCGACCGCTTCCAACCTTGAGCTGCACCCTACAAATGCGGCCTCAGCCTAATGGTGAAAGCCGAAGCAATCGATATGCCAAGGCAAAATACATCGAGCAATGCGTCCGAAAACCGGCAAATTGCGAACCCCAGCCCTCAAATTGAGTGCGTAACGCCTACAAGATGAGCAGTTCCTGCCCAGATGTATCGCAGCAGGATCTAATTTTTGTATCGCGCTGCGATACTTTTTCCAAAGGACAGATCTCTGGATGAAAGGGTTTTTCGGTCGTATGGAACCGTCATCAAGGCTGCGTTGTTTGGGTAGGTACGGAAAACGCCCGGGTGTTGCTATTGTTCTTGGGAGCATCGTGGTTTCGCGGCTTCTGCAAGGAGCCTGCAAACGGGCTGTAGCGGAGGTTGATTTCCGCATGAGCAATAGGACCGTGTTGATTTCAGGAGCAGGAATCGCTGGGCCCACACTCGCTTTCTGGCTGAAAGCGGCTGGGTTCAAGCCTACTCTGGTCGAGCGCGCCCCTGCGCTACGCACCGGCGGATATGTCATCGACTTCTGGGGTCTTGGATATGACATTGCCGAGCGAATGGGGTTGGAGAGCAGCATCAATCGCGTCGGCTATCACGCGCGTGAGATGCGGATTGTAGACGATCAAGGAAAGCGCGTAACCGGCTTTGGCACAAAGGTCTTCGGCGATCTGACTGACGGCCGTTATGTGACGGTCGGACGCAGCGATCTTTCACGACTATTGTTTGAAAAGATCAGGGACACGACGGAAGTCATTTTCGACGATGAGATTGTCGGCCTGCAGGAGCAGCCGGACTGCATGCAGGTTCAATTTGGTCGTCTGCCTTCTCGCCGGTTCGATCTGGTGATCGGCGCCGACGGTTTGCACTCTAACGTTCGTAGGCTCGCATTCGGACCGCAGCATCAATTCGAGAAGCAGCTCGGCTACGTCGTCGCGGCGTTCGAGGTCCGCGGCTACCGGCCGCGCGACGAGGGGATTTATCTGATGTACTGTCGGCCAGGATGGATGCTTGGGCGCTTTACATTGCATAACGATCGGACACTATTTTTGTTCGTGTTTGCGGCCGACAGCGCCTCCCTGCCAGCGACCCTCAGCGGGCAGAAAGCAATGCTGTGCGACAGATATAGCGATGGGTAAGTGGGAATGCCCGCTCATTTTGGACGAGCTGTATCGCACCGAAGAACTATATTTCGACCGCGTCAGCCAGATAAGGATGGAAAGCTGGTCGCGGGGCCGCGTTGCCCTTGTCGGAGACGCCGCATTCTGCGTATCGCTAACGGCTGGGCAAGGTTCGGCCCTGGCAATGGTTTCGGCGTACGTGCTGGCAGGCGAACTCGCGAACGCTGGCGGCCGTCACGATGAGGCCTTTGCCAACTACGAATCGTTCCTGCGAACCTATATTCAAAAAAAGCAACGGGCCGCCGAACGCTTTGCCGCCGCGCTTGCGCCAAAGACAAGATGGGGCCTTATGTTCCGCAACCAGGTGATAAAAACGTTCACAGTTCCGGGACTGGCAAGGCTGGCGATAGGCAGGGATATCATCGACGCTTTGCGCCTTCCCAATTACCATTGGCCACATCTTGCATCGACCAGCAGTTAGGCGGAAATTGGCGGTGGGCTTAAGTGATTGATTGGTCGGAGTGGCAGGTTTCGAACCTGCGACCCCTGCGTCCCGAACCCTGCTATCGCACCGCATAGCTTTGAAAAGTCTAGCTTTTCATTGCTATTCGCGCTCGACTAACATCGTTCGTTCGTGCCGTAGCCGGGGTTATTCCGGGGTTGATTAGCCACAAATGCAGGCCGGAAATGGCTCCCCACTCGTAACCTCGAGTGTGACGACGGCATCGCAGCCGACGGCCTCGAAAAGCGCCGCGACATAACGCGTCGTCACCGGATCGTTCGGTTTGGTGCGGCGATCCGTCCGCGAATAACAGAGATAGGGCGCGACCGCGGTGACCCAGGCGGCACCGGCGTCTTTCAGCGCTCCGATGAAAAACAACAGGCGGCAGAGCTTGTCGTTGGCGCTTTGGTCCGCGCCGCCATGAAGGCTATGAATTACAAATACGTCGGCACCGCTGTCGGGATCGAGCAGTCTTGCCTTGTGCTCGCCATCTTCGAAATTCCGCTCCTCATGCGCGCCGAGGGAATGGCCGAGCAGCTTGCTAAGCTCGCGCCCAAGTTCTTCGGTTCTGTTCAAGGCGAATAGCCGAAGCAGGCGGTGACTGCCAACGGGTCCGGCGGCGGAAGGCGACCAGATTTGGTTTTCCATCACGCGCCTCAATCTTCAAACAAAAAGCGAGTAACTTAGCCTCATCAGCGGACATCGGCCGCACTTCACATCAGCAAAGTCTATGAAGCCACTCATGGTCGAGGAACAATTGCTGCCCTAATCGGTACGTTGTCGGAACGTAGGTCCTTCTTATCCATTGAACTTAGGGAGCTAGAGGAGGACCGGCTATGAAGTTGAGATTTTGGGCCTTTCTCGCCTTTGCCGGAGGTCTTGCTTTCTTTGTCCTATTCATCGTTGATCGACAGATGGCAATGGGCGTGGACAGGCTTTATGGCGCGTTCTGCCTCACCACACATCAGCGCCACCCATCCGACGTCGGGCCCGCGAAGCATCGCGTGGGCCCCGCAACGGTTGATCCGGTACCTGTCATAAAACAGAGCCGGACATTATGTAGGACCGGAAGTGATCGTTGCGCCGTCTCGAGCATGTGCGTGTAAATGGCAGGCAGTGCCTACCGAACACGATCGCGTCATAGTAGATAGGAGCATATGCCACTACTGAAATTAGGAATCGTACTCACTGCCGTCTGCTGGTATTTCGCCTGGTCTCACATTGGCCTTGTAAGCGAATATTCGTTCTTCCCGCTCTGGGTTGGCTACATCCTACTGGTCAATGGATTGAGCGAAGTCATGACCGGGACTTCAATGCTGCGCCGTATGCGCTGGTCTTTCCTATGGCTGTTCGTAATCTCAATTCCCATGTGGTGGTTCTTTGAATACATGAACACGATTGTCCAGAACTGGCATTACGTGTTTGCTCATCCAATCAGCATTCTTCATTACGAAATTCAAGCCTCGATCGACTTCTCGACTGTCGTACCAGCGGTCTTGTCGACATCGACCTTAGTCTTTCAGCTCTTAAGGAGACACTCACTCAACACGCGAGTAGCCATACCGGGTACTGCATTGCTTATTGCTTTCGTGTCCACGTTCGTCTTGTTTTGGCTGCTCAATCTATTTCCGTCTGAAACGTTCCCGCTGGTCTGGATTGTCCCAATCCTGTTTCTGAGCCGCTTGCCTATACCTTTGGAGTACGTGCGTCACTCGTTCACCAAGTTGAGCAAGGAAATCTAACGCTCCCGCTGTCTCTCGGTATCGGTGCGCTCGTAACCGGATTTTGGTGGGAGTGCTGGAATTTCTACTCGCTTCCGAAATGGATCTACACGATCCCGTATGTCGGCTTTTGGAAGGTCTTCGAGATGCCGATCCTGGGATATCTGGGCTATCCGTTCTTTGGATTAATCGTATTCTGCTACTCAGCGCTCATCTTGAGCTTCATCGCCAAGCAGGATCTGGCCAAGCTGTTTTCGTCCCATCCTAGTGCGTCTGCTGTCGATTCGGACGTAGCGTGCATTGTCGCTCAACTGCGCTAAAGCCAAGTCAGAGCGACCTCCCAACCATCGCCCATTGGAAGTACCGATTGCTGGCCTGTGCCGACGACAATATCATTGCCGCCAGGTGCTCGACATTTAATGCGCAAAATGGTCATGACTATTCAGACAAATTGATTTAGAGACCATTGGCGGAAGCATCGATAGATATCAATGCGCCACGCAGGACGTTCGCCGAACAGAGCACGCCTATCTCCGCTGCGTCTTTCCATCAGGCAACTGCTCAGCGACGTTCGCACCGATAGGGACGGTGTCGTCATCCGAGCAGGCGAAGCGGCCGCGCTGACGGTTGGCGTCAAAAAATAGCGAGCCAGACTGACCTAGTCATCGCCCCGCACTGCTACTGACAAAAATCAACCGTCATGCTTTCCCTCGCGCAACCGCGTTCGCGCTTTTGCCTCGCTCGCCGGGGGCAAGGGATCGATCCGTAATCTCGATCTACGACCTTGGCGAGTTGGGGCGGATCGCGCGCGTTTCAGAGGTTTGTCTGGCATCACGCAGGCTTTCCGTCTGGACGGTTGACCAGCTCGAATGTGGGAACGTGGGTGGTTCCCAGCCAAGACTCTAGCGTAGCTCCGCAGACTTTACAGGATGCGTGACCGGTGTGCGGTACCAAGAACTTTGTTTCAGTGCGTTTGTACTCAGCACCGCAATCGCATTGGACGATTGTTTCCATTGTCGTTATATGCGTCTACGGCGGCACGGATCAAGCCGAAATCGGCGGCCGCATTCGGCCCTTTCATAGGTTGCATCGTCGGATGCATCCTATTTCGTCGCCACCGTACATCGCGTTCATGCCCCTCACAATCTCCAATACATTGTCTCAAAATGAGCACACGCCATTCATGCTCAAATCCAGCGCCTGACCTTTGTCATGTAGGTGATGTAGTCAGCGCCAAACCGGCGTTTCAGGAAAGCCTCCTCCGGTTCGATTGCCCGACGCTGTATGACGGTCAAAATGACTGGCAATAGAATGAGCGCCCAAACCGACTGGCCCACTATCGCAATACCCAGGTAGACGAGCGCCAGTCCGAGATACATCGGATTCCGCGTGATCTTGTACAGGACCTGCGATGACGAGCGTACTAGCTGGTCGATCGGGTCGCACTGTCGTGCCGACCCCCTTGAATTTCGACAAACGCGGAGCCGGTTAGTACCGCGCCGCAAGCAATGAGGGATCCTCCGAGCGCCCACGCCAACAGATC
>CAVVEA010000030.1:0-32786 GCA_963747165.1 uncultured Alphaproteobacteria bacterium
GGCTGGATTTGATGGCTGGATTTGAAGGTCATATGACGCAAGGCACAATGGCTGGCGGCTGGACGCCATAGGTCTACCGGGCGCCAAATCAAGACTTAGCTATCTTCAAGGCTCAGCATTATTTAAGAACAACCGGGCTGAACCGGCACGGCCGGTTTGCGGACAAAATCAAGACGACACCCGGCGAGCGTTCCGTGCCCGGCTTTGGAGGATTTATGACTGGTTTCGACATCTTCGCGATCGCGCTTGTGCTGCTGGTTGTTGTCACGCTGTTCGCCGGCGTCAAGACGGTGCCGCAGGGCTACGACTGGACCATCGAGCGGTTTGGCAAATACACCCGCACGCTGTCGCCGGGGCTCAACATCATCGTCCCCTATTTCGACCGCGTCGGCCGCAAGATGAACATGATGGAGCAGGTGATCAGCATTCCCGAGCAGGAAGTGATCACCAAGGACAACGCCACCGTGACGGTGGACGGCGTCGCGTTCTTCCAGGTGTTCGATGCGGCGAAGGCGAGCTACGAGGTATCCAATCTCAACCAGGCGATCATCGTGCTGACGATGACCAATATCCGCTCGGTGATGGGCGCGATGGATCTCGACCAGGTGTTGTCGCATCGCGACGAAATCAACGAACGGCTGCTGCGCGTGGTCGACGCCGCGGTGTCGCCGTGGGGATTGAAGGTCAACCGCATCGAGATCAAGGACATCGTGCCGCCGGCCGACCTCGTGGAGGCGATGGGCCGCCAGATGAAGGCTGAACGCGTCAAGCGCGCCGACATCCTGCAGGCGGAAGGCCAGCGGCAATCGGAAATTCTTCGCGCGGAAGGCGCAAAACAGGGCCAGATCCTGCAGGCCGAGGGCCGTCGCGAAGCCGCCTTCCGCGACGCCGAGGCGCGCGAACGTTCCGCCGAAGCCGAGGCCAAGGCGACGCAGATGGTCTCGGAGGCGATCGCCAAGGGCGACGTCGCCGCGCTGAATTATTTCATCGCCGACAAATACATCAAGGCGTTCGGGCAATTGGCGGATTCGCCGAACCAGAAGGTCATCATGCTGCCGATCGAAGCCATGAGCATCCTGGGGTCGCTGGCAGGCATCGGCGAGATCGCCAAGGCCACGTTCGGCGAAAGCTCGGCATCGGCGCAGGCCGCCGCGCGCCGCGCCTCGGTGCCGAGCACCGGTCCGACACCGCCGCCGGTGGCTCCGCAACGTTAAAGTCTGCTTGATGAAGATTAAGTCTGAGCGTGCGAGTTCGGTTACCTCTCCCTTTGGGAGAGGTCGGCGCGTAGCGCCGGGTGAGGGGTTGCAGTCCATCGAGAGACCGTGCCCCCTCACCCCACGGGAGAGGGAGCGCACTTCCGATGCTGCGCCGGCATTGAAAAATTAGAGAGCAAAGGGTCACACCATGACCGAGATGTTTTCCACGCTGGGCACCTGGAACTGGCTGATCTTCGGCCTGATCCTGATGGCGCTGGAGTTGCTGGCGCCGGGTGTCTTCATGTTCTGGCTCGGGCTTGCGGCGCTGTTGGTCGGACTGCTGTCGTTCGCCTTCAATCCGTCCTGGCAAACGCAGATCCTGATGTTTGCGATCTTCGCCGCCGCCGCGGTGCCGCTGTGGCGGCGGGTGGCGCGCAGCAACAAGGCCGCCAGCAAGAGCAACCCGTTCCTCAACAAGCGCGCGGATGCGCTGGTCGGACGTGTCTTCACGCTGGAAAAGCCGATCATCGACGGCTCCGGCACGGTGCGGATCGACGACACGATCTGGCGCGTCGCCGGTCCCGATACGCCCGCGGGCAGCCGGGTCAGGATCGTGCAGGCCGACGGCGCCAGCCTGACGGTGGCATCGGCCTGAAGGCCGGTTCGCTTATCCGGTGCGAAGCCTGTCGCCATCGGCCGCTTCGAGCGGCGTGCTCAAGCATTCCGCGACCGGAGTCCTCGATGTGTGACATGGCCCACATAGCCGCGCGGCGCCACCGTGGCATCCTATCCTCCAACCAGAGGATAGCCCGATGTACCTGATCAACGCCCTTCTCATCCTGGCGATGCTGTTTATCTTCTTCCTGCCGATCACCGACTACAAAACGGTGCGCATGAAGCTCTGCGTGTTGTGCGCGCTGGCGCTGGTCCTGACCGTGTCGGTGACGCGAACCCAGGCGCCCGACCCGCAAATCGCCAGCCTGACGCGCTGACATGGTATCGGATCTTGGCAAGGAATTATCGCCTAGGGTATCAGTTGACGTTTGCTCCATCGCTCGGCGAAGCGATGCAGCGGCAAGAAGTTTTCATGCAGTTCCCGGCCCAGCGCCGTGAGGTGATAGCCGCTGCCGGGCACGAGCTCCACGAGGCCTGCCTCGCGCAGATCCGAAAGCCGGGCCTGGAGCACGGTCGGCGAGGCTTCGTCGCAGGCCGTGCGCAGAGCGCGCGAGGTCAACGCCTGCTCGCGAAGCTCCCACAAAATCCGCAAGCTCCAGCGCCGCCCCAGCAGGTCGAGCAGCGCCATGATCGGCCGGCCCGAGCGCGAGCCGCGGACGGCGCGTTTTTTCATGGCTGCAGCCTGTTTCGGCATCGGAATCCTCCTTGCGGCTTGCTACAAATACTGTAGCGTAACGCTACATTTATTGTAGCACGGGAGTGGGTCATGTCACGTATCTCGCCGCTCAATCCGCCTTATGGGCCGGAAATCCAGGCGCAGTTCGACCAGATCATGCGCGGCGCGCCGCCGCTGATGTTGTTCCGGGTGGTCGCGGGCCACGCGCGCGCCTGGCAGAAATTCCGCGCCGGAGGCCTCTTGGACCGCGGTCCGCTCAGTTTAAGGGAGCGCGAGATCGTCATCGACCGGACCTGCGCGCGGACGGGCTGCGAATATGAATGGGGCGTCCACGTCGCAACATTTGCTGCTGCGGCGCATCTCACCGACGAGCAGGTCCGCGCCACGGTAGTTGGCGACGCCGATGCACCATGCTGGTCGCAGAGCGAGCAGGCGCTCGTCGCAGCCGTCGATGCGCTGCATGCGCGCGCCACCCTGAGCGAAGCCGAATTCCATGCGCTATCGGCGCATTATGACGACGCGAAGGTTTTCGAGATCATCCTGCTCTGCGGATTCTACCGGACCGTGTCCTATCTCGCGAACGGGCTGGCGCTGCCGCTGGAGGAGAAGGCGGCACGGTTTCCGCGCATGAACTAGTCGTCATTGCCTGTCATCGGGCTCGCCGAAGGCGAGACCCGTTGGCTCCTCGCAACGACGATCGGAATTCGCAATGATGGCGGAGCGGACGCCCGACCTATACCACACCGGCCCGCAAAATGTCGTGCAGGTGCACGATGCCGACCGGCTTGCCGGCGTCGGTCACGATCAGCGCGGTGATCTTCGACGAGTTGAGAATTTCCAGCGCCTCGCTGGCGAGCAGGTCGCGCGAAATCGTCTTCGGATTCCCCGTCATGACATCGTCGACCAGCGCGGTCATCAGGTCCGGGCGCATGTGGCGGCGCAAATCGCCGTCGGTGACGATGCCGACGATGCTGCCGCGGGCATCGGTGATGCCGACGCAGCCAAAACCCTTCGACGACATCTCGACCAGGGCGTCGGACATGCGCGTGCCCAGCGGCTTCAAGGGCACCGCGTCGCCGTCATGCATCAGATCGCGGGTGTATTTCAGCATGGCGCCGAGCTTGCCGCCCGGATGCAGCACGCTGAAATCGACCGAGGTGAAGCCGCGGCCTTCCAACAGCGCGATCGCCAGCGCGTCTCCCAATGCCAGCAGCATCAGCGAGGAGGTGGTGGGCGCGAGATTATGCGGACAGGCCTCGCGGGCCTTCGGCAGCGTCAGCGCGATATCCGCTGATTGGCTCAAGGTGGATTCGCGTTCCGCCGTCATGGCGATCACCGTGATGCGGAAGCGCTTGGCGTAAGTGATGAGGTTTTTCATCTCCGGCTGCTCGCCGGACCACGACAGCGCCAGGATGACGTCATCGGCAGTGATCATACCGAGATCGCCGTGGCTTGCTTCCGCGGCATGCACGAAAAACGCCGGGGTGCCGGTCGAGGCCAAGGTCGCTGCGATCTTGCGCGCCACATGGCCGGATTTGCCGAGACCCGTGACGATCAGCCGTCCCTTGGCGTTGCGGATCAGATCGGCCGCGGCCGAGAAGGGCGCGCCGAGATCGGATTGCAGCGCGGCGGTCAGCGCGGCGATGCCGCTGCCTTCGGCCTCGAGGGTACGCAACGCCGAGGTCACGGCGGCGGACGCCGGATCGGTCCCGGATGATTGTGCCATCAGCGGTTTCGGGTTCGACATATCTGGTTCCGAAGGGGGGTGGGGGACCGGTTGCACCCCCGGGCCTCTGCTTAGCACGGCTGGGGCCGCGAAGCGACGCAGGGAAGGCGTTCTCAACCGCCCATTAACCATACTTGTTTTAACTCCATTAACGAAGGCTTCCTTAAGGCACGTTCGCGCGTAGCCGCGACGTGAGCCTTAAGCATTTGACTCGGCTGGGGTATTTTTATCGTGAGGGTTGGGCCAGCGAACGGCCGCTGCGGGCGCGCGTTGCGTTTATGCGCACTGTTGCCGTGCCTTGCTCTGATCGCATCCAGTGTTCCAGCCCACGCCCAAACCCTCACGGCGAACCTGCTGCGTCCGGTGCGCGACGGCTTTGTATTACCGCAGGATTCGCCGCTACGCCGAACCGGCGACCCAGCCAGCGACGCCGCCAATGATGCGCGGCCAGGCGATACGCCTGCGCCTTCGCGGATCGGCCAAATCCCGCGCTACGGGGTTGCCGCCGCCAGCGGCGCCTCGAACTCGGGCTACAACTCGCTCAACCGCAAGCGCAGGAAAGCAAAGTCTTATGCAGGCCAGGCCCGGCCGAAACCGCCGCCCGGACCCGGCAGCCCCGCGCCGGTGGCCTCATCGGGCTCGGTGCGGCTGTCGGTGCCGCCGTCTCGGACCGCCAACAAGGCGCCGATCCCGCCCGCGATGGCCGGAACGGTCGCCGGCCAGCCGGCGCGCAAGCGGTTGAGGATCGATGACGATCCGTTCGGCGCGGTCGGCGATTATGCCGGCGGCTTTCTGGTGAAATCCGCGGTCGAGCTCGGCGGCGGCTACGACACCAATCCCGCCCGCACCTTCGTGCCCAGGGGCTCGCCATTCTTCGCGGTGGCGCCGGAGTTTCTCGCGGTCTCGAACTGGGAGCGTCACGCCGTCGTCGCCGACCTGCGGGGATCGTTCACCGGCTACGGTATCAGGTTTCCGCCGCCAACCGACGGCACGATTTCATCGGCGCCGACCAATCTGGACCGGCCGGATTTCATCGGCCACATCGACGGCCGCCTTGACGTCAGCCACGATACCCGTCTGCTGGGCCAGGTGCGCCTGCGCCTGTCCACCGACAATCCCGGCAGCCCCAACATCCAGGCGGGTCTCGCCAGGTACCCGGTTTATGCGACGCTCGGCAGCACCCTTGGCGTCGACCAGAGCTTCAATCGCCTGCAGGTTTCCGCCGGCGGCACCGTCGATCGCACCGTCTACACCGATTCAAAACTCACCGACGGCAGTTCGACCAGCAATGACGACCGCAACTTCAATCAATTCGGTGGCGTCGGCAGGCTCAGCTACGATCTCATGCCCGGCGTCAAGCCGTTCGCCGAGATCGAGGGCGACAGCCGCCTGCACGACATCAGGTTCGATCGTTCCGGCTATGTGCGCGATTCCAGCGGAGGCTATGTCAAGGCCGGCACGTCGTTCGAATTCTCGCGGCTCCTGATCGGCGAAATCGCCGTCGGCTACGCCGCGCGCGATTATGTCGATCCGCGGCTCAATCGGCTGGAGGGCCTGCTCACCTCGGCTTCGCTGACCTGGATCGCGACGCCGCTGACGACGGCGAAATTCTATTCCACCACGTCGATCGACGAGACCACGGTACCCGGCGTCTCCGGCGTATTGACGCATGTCTATACCGTGGAGGCCGATCACGATTTTCGCCGCTGGCTCACGGCCATCGGCAAATTCACCTGGGGCTCGCTCGACTATCAGGGCGACGGTCGGCGCGACAAGACCTATTCGGTTTCGGGCGACCTGATCTACAAGATGAACCGCACGCTATGGGTCAAGGGCACGCTGCGCCGCGACTGGCTCGACTCCAACATCCCCGGCAACAGCACCGCCTCGACGGTAGCGCTGGTCGGGGTGCGCGTGCAGAATTGACGGTGCCTTTGCTGCGTTATTGTCGTCTTGCCGGGCAGGCTGTCCGATCGCAATTCATCGCGGTGAAGCCGTGACGTCCACCTTCTTCCAGGTTTGATCGGGGTTGAACGATGTCATGCGCTCGGCGAGCTTGGCGGTGCGTTCCCCGAGGTCTTTCTGGAAAACAGTGCCGGCGTAATTGACGATGAACGTCATCACGCCGGAATTGCCGTACTCGGCCGGATAGGCCACCAAGGCGAAACCGCCGATCATCTTGCCGTGCGCGACATAATCCACCGCGCCGCCCGCGGCCATCGGACCCTGGCTCGTCAATATCCTGAAGTAGTAGCCATGGAAGGGGATACGTTCGTCGCCGATCGCGTAACCTTCCGTCGTTGCATGGGCGACAAGCTCGCCAAGCGGGCTTGCGTCATCGCCTGGCGCCGCGGGCCAGTAAAGCCCGTCCTTCTTGCCGGGACGGCTGACGATGCGCTGCGCATAGGTGGCGCCGCCGGCGCCGGTGCGATCCTTGTCGGCGTACTCGTTCTGCGCGTCGACATAGGCGAGGCTGGCCTGGATTGCGTTGAGCTCGTTGCGGCCGATGCGCCGATACAGAATCTCGAGGCGGCCGGCGGCCGTATCGAATTGCCAGGCCGCGCCCTTGCGCGTGAGCGGGATCGGAAACGGAAAATCCTCGGTGCCGATGATCATCACGGCCTTGTCGTCGCCTTCCTTTGTCACCTGATGTCTGGCGTCGTAGGCGGCCAGAAATTTCTGGCGCATGGATTCATCGGCAATCTTGTCGCCCGACGAGACAATATCGAGGCCATCCCGGCCAAGCACCGCGACCACGCCTTTCGGCCAATTGTCCCGCGTCGCGCTCACAAGGGCCGCCGCTGCGTCCTCGGGTGACTTGAACGATTCCTGCGCGCTGGCAACCGATACCGACGCAAGAACGACCGTTACGGCGATCGAGCAAACCAATTTGCCAAACGACGAGATGCTCTGGGTCATGACGATCTCACCATTCATTCGTTTGCGTGTGCCGTATTTTGGTTGCGGATGGAATCCGCGCGCCCGAGGCCACCCAATGGTCGTAAGTCTCGAATTCTAGTCCGAGCTTGTCGTAAAAGACGCGCAGGTATCCATCCCGGCCGCGCACGACCGCATCTGGCATGATGGCCTGCACTTCCTGCGCCATCACGCCGACATAGGCTCTGTCACTGCCGTTGTAGCGATAGCGATAGAAGCCAAGTCCATTGTCGAGCCGGCCGATCAGGGCGATGTCGTGCTTGGAGTTGATATCCGAGCGGCGTCCGCCGCCGCCTCCACCGCCGCCGCGGCCGCCTCCGCCACCACCACCACCGCCCATGCGCGCTCCTCCGCCTCCACCGCCGGCACTGACACGTGGTCCGCCGCCACCACCGCTGCCAACGCGTGCTGCCGCACCTCCGCCGCCGGCGCTGACGCGCGTGGCTGCGCCTCCGCCGCCACCTAGACTGGCCTTTCCTCGCGCGGCCTGAGCATTGGCCACTTTGCCGGATTGGATATTGCCCATGGCGCTGTCGCGCTTGGGACCGCCGCCGGCGGCAGGGCCTTTAGCGCCAGGCTTGGCGCCGGATTTCGCGCCGGCTGAAGGTCGGCTGCCCGCGTCCGGCCGATTGCCGGGAGTGCGGTCGCCAGCGCCGGGACGGTTGCCCGGCCCATCGCCGCCAAGCTTGCCGCCGCCGTCGGGCTTGATCACCTGTTCGCCGCCGCGGCCGCGGAAATCCATGCGGTCCTGGCTGCCCGCCCGGACATTGTTGTTGCCGAACTTCTGCTGCACGTTCGCATTGGCGTACTTCACGCCCTGGCGATGCTCCGGATTGTGCTGCCAGTTATTGCCGCTGCCGACGTTGATGTTGTTGATATTGACCGGGCGGTTGACGTTGATGTTGCCGCCGCCCCAATTGACGCCGCCGCCCCAGTAGTTGCCGCCCGATGCCCAGCGCCCGACGGCGTAGCCGGCGCCGAAGGCAATCCCGGTGGCGAGGATCGCGCCCGGCACATAACCGAGCGGCGGCGCGAAGTAGTATGGCGGATAGGCGGGATAGGCCCAGTCGCCGTAAACGACGGCTGGATCGTAATAGGGGACGTAAACCGTGTCAGGCACGGTTGGTTCAATGACGATGACCTGCTTGCTTTGCTCTTGTCTTACCGAAACGTTTTGCTCCTTGGTCGAGGTCAGCTTGTTGTTGGCCTGGGCTCTCGTCCGCAAACGTTGCACCGCATCCATGACATCCGGCTGCTGCGCGAGAACGGCATCGCCCAGCTTTTGCGTCCAGTCGAGTTTTTCGCTCATCATCGCCAGCACGCTCGGTGTAGCAACCAGGGACTTCACGCTTTCGTCCCAGCTTTGCTTGTCGACGGCCGCCTTCAATGGATCCCCCTTGAGGGCTTTGTTCCCGGCTGCCCATCGATCCGCCTGCACGACCTCAAGCGGATAGGTCGATGCCATCAGAACCTCGGCGAGCAGCGTATCCGGATAGAGCGCGATCGGAGCCACCAGCGCATCGAGCTCTTCGGCCTTCAGCAATTGTTGCGACTGGGTAGCCTCAGGCGGTGCAGGAGCCTGTGCGTGCGCCATGGCGACTTGCAGTGCCGTCAACAACAATGCCGCAACGATTGACCGCGTGGTTGACGTATGCATGCAAACCCTCCACGTCGAGGAAAAACCCGCTTCGCTACGTCGGTCACTTCGCTACGTCGGTCGTGGACACGTATTGATTTGGATCAACATATATGGCCGGGCGCACCTCAAACGGCGAGCTTCGCTGATCTCGACCCTAAAAGGGAAGGGATAACAAAGCGCGCCTGCTCATTCATTTATCGCCGTCTCCGGCCGCCATGTCAGCAGCCGGTCCTCGATCATGGTCAGCAGCCATTCGGCGATCAGCGCCACCACGGCGATCACGATCATCGCGGCGAACACGCCGTTGGAATCGAACGAGCCCTGGGCGGTCGCGATCAACAGTCCCATGCCCTCGCGCGCCCCCAAAAACTCGCCGACGATGGCGCCGACCAGGGCGAAGCCGAAGCTGACATGCAGGCTCGCGAGAATCCACGACAGCGCCGAGGGGATCACCACCGCGCGCGTCATCTGCCAGTCGCTGGCGCCGAGAATGCGCGCGTTGGCGATCAGGTTCTTGTCGGCCTCGCGCACGCCCTGGAAGGCGTTGGCGAACACCACAAAGAACACCATCACCACCGCGAGCGCGATCTTGGAAGCCGCGCCCAAACCAAGCGCGACGATGAAGATCGAGCCCAGCACCACGCGCGGGATCGAATTCGCCACCTTGATGTAGATCGAAAATACGTCGGACAGGAGCTGATTACGCCCCAAGGCGATGCCGCAGAGGATGCCCATGACCGCTCCTATCAGGAAGCCCGCGCCGGCCTCATAGATCGTCACCCAGATCTGCTTCCACAGCGGGCCGATCGAGGTGCCGTTCTGAAACCAGTCGATCAGCTTGGTGACGATGCCGCTGGGCTGGCCGAAGAAGAACGGATCGATCAGGCCTGCGCGCACGCCGAGCTCCCAGCCGCCGACCAGGAACACCAGCACCGCAAGCCGCAGCGCCAGCACCAGCCGCGCCCGGCGGCGCTGCCGTTCGACCATGGTTTCCAGACGGACGTCGGTGGCGGGGGTGGGCAGGGCGGTCTCGGCCATGTCAGTTCGCTTCCGATGATGTGGAGTGTCGACGTTGCGGCATCGGAGGTGAACTCCCTCTCCCATCCAACTCGGGTTTACCCGAGTTGGAGACCTCAAACGGTCGAAGTCGGATATATCCGGCTTCGATGGGAGAGGGTTGGGGTGAGGGGGTACGGTGTATCGATAGGTCGTAACCCCTCACCCGGATCGCTGACGCGATCCGACCTCTCCCGATGGGAGAGGTGGCCGAGACCGCTCTCGTCAATGCAGCAATCATGATCAATGTCCCGCCCTAGCGCGCAGCACTTCCTCGCGCAGATCGTCGGAAATCCTGCGCGCGATCGCGATGAATTTTTCGTCGTAGCGCAGTTTGGCGACGTCGCGGGGGCGCGGCAGATCGATGGTGTGCACCGACTTCACCCGCGCCGGGCGCGTCGTCAGCACGGCGACGCGGTCGGCGAGCAGGATCGCTTCGTCGAGATCGTGGGTGACGAACAGCACCGCCGATTTCGCCTGCGCCCACAATTGCAACAGCTCCTCCTGCATCAATTCGCGGGTCTGCACGTCGAGCGCGGAGAACGGCTCGTCCATCAACAGCACCTGCGGATTATTGATAAAAGTCTGCGCCAGCGCGACGCGCTTGCGCATGCCGCCCGAGAGCTGGTGCGGATGATGCTCCTCGAATCCTCTCAGGCCGACGCGGTTGATCCAGTCGCGCGCCATTTCCTCGGCCTTGGCCTTCGGCACGCCCCGAAACAGCGGCCCGGCCATGACATTGCCGAGCACGTTGCGCCAGGGAAACACCGCGTCCTGCTGGAACACAAAGCCGACGCGGCGATCGACGCCGTCGACCGGCGCATCGAACAATGTCACCTCGCCGGCCTGCGGCTTTGCCAGCCCCGCGATCAGCCCCAGCGTCGTCGACTTGCCGCAGCCGGTCGGGCCGACGATGGCGAAGAATTCACCCGGCGCGATCGAGAGATCGAATTCCTCGAGCGCCGAGAGAACCTTGCCATCCGGCGTGACGAAGCGCCGGGCGACGTGTTTCAATTCGACGGCGGAGGGGGTAATGGCGTCCATGATTAAATTCCGATCGTGCTAAGCCGCGACGTTTCAACGGAACCGGTGCGCTCCCTCTCCCACCCAACTCGGGTTACCCGAGTTGGGCATTTTAAATTGTCGAAGTCGGATATATCCGACTTCGATTGGGAGAGGGTTGGGGTGAGGGCGTACGGTCGGTCGACAGGATGTAACCCCCCACCCGGATCGCAAGGGAGATCCGACCTCTCCCGATGGGAGAGGTGATGCAGAGCCTGAGCTCCTCGATCGGACCATGCCATCGTCGAAGAGCTCAATGCGTCGCGTTCGCCTTGATCACGAATTCGGTCGTGTAGGTCTTGCTCAGATCGATTGTCTTGCCCTGCACGTTCGGCGAGAAGCTCGACAGCACCTTCAGCACCGAATCCGGCGCGCCTTGCGGCATCATGCCGTCGGGCGAATATTGCGCGCGGCCCTCTTTGAGGCCCTGGACATAGAGGTCGAGTTCGCCGGCGTAGTAATCCTTCGGCATCTGCGCCGCGATTTCCTCCGGCGAATGCGTGTTCATCCACTTCAGCGTCTTGACCATCACGTTGACCACCTTCTGCGCGGTCTCCTTGTTGGCTTCCATCCAGGCGCGGTCCATGTAGAGACAGGCGGCGGGATAATCGCCGCCGAGCGCGGCACGTGTCGCCTCGGGCGTGCGCAGGTCGATTCCGACTTTCGCCGTGCCGGCCTTCACCGCGCGCGCCACCGTCGGCTCTGTGGTCATGCCGGAGACGATCTTGCCCTGCTGCATGCCGGCGAGGAAGGTGTCGCCGGCGCCGACCGGCACCAGCGTATAGTCCTGCGGCTTCAGCCCGGCTTTCGCCGCGAGCGCGCGGGTGAGGAAATCCGTCGCCGAACCCAGGCCGGTGACGCCGAGCGCCTGGCCCTTCCAATTGGCGGGGTCCTTGAGCTTGTCGGCGTCGGCCGCTTTCACCAGCACCACCTCGCCGGGCGCGACGGCGAACTGCACCACCGACGTGATGAACTTGCCTTTGGATTGCAGGTCGATGGTGTGATCGTAGAACCCGACCACGCCCTGCACCTCGCGCGCCAGCAGCGCAGTCGCAGCCTGCGAGCCGGACGTCGAGTTGAACAGCTCGACGTCGAGCCCCTGTTCCTTGAAGAAGCCGAGCTGGGCTGCGAGTTTTGCCGGCAGATAAATCTGCTTGTCGATGCCGCCGACCATGATCTTGATCGGGGTCTGCGCCTGCGTGGGCGCGGCGAACAGCAGGGAGGCCGAGATCGCCGATAGCAATGCGGCGGCGAGAATTTTGCGCATGTAGCGTTTCCTTGGTGCAGAACGGCACTCTTGAAGGCCGTTTTGATGACGTTTTGGCGTGGCGGCAGTTCCGCAAGGGGGGCCTTGCTGCCCTTTTCGGAGGCCATGAGGCCTCCCGCGTCTGGTGCTGTCAACCTGTGATTTGGGATGGTTTACGCCCGCGATCGGCGAGGTTTATGAGCGCGTACCTGGCTGGCTGACGTTCGCCCTCATAGCTGGTATGGTTCCAAGGTTCGCAGCAACGGAGATCGCCATGGACGCCGTGACGCCGAAGACCGCCGACACGCATTCCCACCTCGTTCGCCCCGACAGCATGGAGTGGCAGAAGACCCGCTTCCCCGGCTGCGAGGCCAAGACGCTGCTGTTCGATCGCGCCAGCGGGCTGATGACCGCGCTGATGCGGTTTGAGCCGGGCGCGGTGCTGCCCGACCACGAACATGTCAACATCGAGCAGACTTATGTGCTTGAGGGCCACCTTGTCGACAAGGAAGGCCCGGCGAAGGGCATCGAGTGCAAGGCCGGCGAATTCATCTGGCGCGAGCAAGGCAGCCGCCACGTCGCATGGTGTCCCGAGGGCGGGCTGATGCTCGCGATCTTCCAGGTCCCCAACAAGTTCTTCGAAGCCGACGGCCGCGTCATCGATGCCGCGGGCGAGGACTGGGACGTGACCTGGGGGCACACCCGAAAGGGGTGAGATGGATGCTCGGATTGGGCATCACGCTGTGCGTGTGTGGCGCACGACGCTGTTCCAATGATGTCGTCGTACCCGCGAAGGCGGGTATCCAGTACGCTGAGGCTTTGCGATTTCTCACTGACGTCCGTGGAATACCGGGTCCCCGCCTTCGCGGGGACGACTACCTACGTCACTGCGGCAGGCTCGTCGCTCCCATCGGGACCTGATCGATCGGCCGCGTAGCGCCGGTCTTGCGGGTCGCCCGCCCCACCAGCGATTGCGCGACGCGGCGACGCACCGGCCGGTCTTGAACCGCCCCAGGGGCGATCCTTACCTGATCGGCGTAGGCCGCGGCGCTGGCCGCAGCTATCAGGGAGGCAATGATGAATTACCTTCGAACAGCCATCCTTCTGGCCGGTCTCACGGCCCTGTTCATGGGCGTCGGTTATTTGATCGGCGGCGCCAGCGGGGCGGCCATTGCGCTCGTGATCGCGGCCGCGACCAATCTGCTCGCCTATTGGAATTCGGACCGGATGGTGCTGTCGATGTACGGCGCCCATGAGGTCGATCAGCACACGGCGCCCGAACTTGTCAGCCTGGTGGCCACGCTTGCCGGACGGGCCGGGCTACCGATGCCGCGCGTGTTCCTGATGGACAATCCGCAGCCCAATGCGTTCGCCACCGGCCGCAATCCGCAGAATGCCGCGGTGGCCGTGACCACCGGGCTGCTGCAGTCGCTCAGCCGCGAAGAGCTCGGCGGAGTCATCGCCCATGAACTCGCGCATGTCAAAAACCACGATACGCTGCTGATGACCATCACCGCGACGATCGCCGGTGCGATCTCGATGCTGGCGCAGTTCGGGATGTTCTTCGGCGGCCATCGCAATAACAACAACGGCCCCGGCCTCATCGGTTCGATCGCGATGATGATCCTGGCGCCGCTGGGCGCCATGCTGGTACAGATGGCGATCAGCCGCACGCGTGAATACGCCGCCGACAATCTCGGCGCCCGCATCGTCGGCCAGCCGATGTGGCTGGCGTCGGCGCTGGTCAAGATCGCCAACGCCGCCCACGAGGTCCCGAACATGGAGGCCGAGCGCAATCCGGCGACGGCACACATGTTCATCATCAACCCGCTGTCGGGTCACGGCATCGACAGTCTGTTTTCGACGCATCCGTCGACCGAGAACCGGGTCGCCGAGTTGCGGCGGCTCGCTGCCGAACTCGGTACGCAAACCGGCGCGGCGCCGCCGACGTCTCCGCAACAGCCGTCACGAGGCGGCCCCTGGGGCGCCGTTCGTAATCGCGCGGCTCCTCGCGGGCCGTGGGGGTGAGGGGCTCGCAGCTCCAATGATGGCGTCATACCCCGCGAAGGCGAAGGCGGGGTATCCAGTACGCTGAGGCTGTGCGGTTCTTACTGATGCCGGTGGAATACTGGGTCCCCGCCTTCGCGGGGACGACCAGTTGTGTCACCGCGGCAGGCTTGTCGCCCCCATCAGGAACTGATCGATCGAGCGCGCGCAGAGGCGGCCTTCGCGGATCGCCCACACCACCAGCGACTGGCCGCGGCGCATGTCGCCGGCGGAGAACACGTTCGGCCGCGAGGTCTGGTAATCGGCGGTATTGGCGCGGACGTTGCCGCGCGGATCGAGATCGACGCCGAGCGTCTTCAGCAGGCCCTCATGCACCGGATGCACGAAGCCCATCGCCAGCAGCACCAGCTGCGCGTCGAGTTCGAATTCGCTTCCCGCGATCGGCTTGAACTTGTCGTCGACCTGCACGCAATGCAGCTTTGCCACCTTGCCGTCGGCGCCCGAGAATTTTTGCGTCAGCACCGCGTATTCGCGCTTGGCGCCTTCGGCCTGGCTCGACGAGGTCCGCATCTTCAAAGGCCAGTTCGGCCAGGTCAGGCCCTTGTTTTCATGCTCGGGCGGCGCCGGCATGATCTCAAGCTGCGTCACCGACAGCGCGCCTTGCCGGAACGAGGTGCCGATGCAGTCGGAGCCGGTGTCGCCGCCGCCGATCACGACCACATGCTTGCCGCCGGCGAGGATATCGGGTGCGCTGCCCAGCGGTTCGCTGCTGACGCGGCGGTTCTGCTGCGGCAGGAAATCCATCGCGAAATGAATGCCCGACAATTCGCGGCCGGGGATCGGCAGGTCGCGCGCGGCTTCCGCGCCGCCGGTCAGCGCCAGCGCGTCATACTGGTTCAGCATCTCGCGCGGATCGCGCGCGCCGGGAGAGTTGCCGCCGACATGGACGCCGTAATGGAACGTGACGCCTTCGGCCTCCATCTGCGCAACGCGACGATCGATGACATGCTTCTCCATCTTGAAATCGGGAATGCCGTAGCGCAGCAGGCCGCCGGCCTTGGCCCAGCGCTCGAACAGATGAACGTCGTGTCCGGCGCGCGCCAATTGCTGCGCGCAGGCCAGCCCCGCCGGGCCCGAACCAACCACCGCGACCTTCTTGCCGGTCTTGTGCGCGGGAATTTCCGGCTTGACCCAGCCATTGTCCCAGGCGCGATCGACGATGGCGCATTCGATGGTTTTGATGGTGACCGGATTGTCGTCGATGTTGAGCGTGCAGGACGCTTCGCACGGCGCCGGGCAGATGCGGCCGGTGAATTCCGGAAAATTGTTGGTCGAGTGCAGGTTGCGCGAGGCTTCTTCCCAATTGCCGGCATAGACCAGATCGTTGAAATCCGGAATCTGGTTGTTGACCGGGCAGCCCGGCGTGCCCGGCGCCACCGAACCGGTGCCGTGGCAATAGGGAATGCCGCAGTTCATGCAGCGCGCGGCCTGGTCGCGGGTGTCCTTCTCGCTCAGGGGAATGACGAATTCGCGATAGCCCTTGATGCGTTCGGCCACCGGCGCGTATTTGCGGTCGTGCCGGTCGATTTCGAGAAAACCTGTAATCTTGCCCATTAAAGCCAACGCCCCTGAATCTCGTCTTCGTCATCCCGGAGCGCGGCTTGTCGCTGCGTCTCGAAACATGACCTGTTACTTCCCAAGCTCCTTCTCGTCATTGCGAGGAGCGAAGCGACGAAGCAATCCATTTGGCGGCTGTGCAAGATCTGGATTGCTTCGCTGCGCTCGCAATGACGGTTCAGAACCATTTATCTGCTTCTACGCCCCGATCGCGATTTTTGGCTCGGCGTCCGCGTTCGCTTTCATTTCCTTCAGCGCGCGGCGGTATTCCACCGGCATCACCTTGCGGAATTTCGGCAGCCAATTCTTCCAGTTCGCCAGGATGTCGGCGGCGCGCTTCGAGCCGGTTAGCTTGGCGTGACGCGTGATCAGAATGTGCAGCCGCTCGACGTCGGAATCGAGCAGGTTCTGGAACACGTCGACCCGGCCATGCGCCTCGAGGTCGCCGGACTGGTGATAGGCGTTCTGGTTGATCATCTCTTCCGACAGCACCGGCTCCAGTTCGACCATCGCCATGTTGCAGAGCTTCGGGAAATCGCCGGTCTCGTCGAGCACGTAGGCGACGCCGCCGGACATGCCGGCCGCGAAATTGCGACCGGTCTTGCCGAGCACCACGACGATGCCGCCGGTCATGTATTCGCAGCAATGATCGCCGGCGCCCTCGACCACGGCGACCGCGCCCGAATTACGCACCGCAAAACGTTCGCCGGCGATGCCGCGGAAATAGCATTCGCCCTCGATCGCGCCATACATCACGGTGTTGCCGACGATGATGGAGTCCTCGGGTACGATGGCGGAATTGCGCGGCGGCTTGACCACGATGCGGCCGCCGGACAGGCCCTTGCCGACATAGTCGTTGCCTTCGCCTTCGAGATCGAAGCTGACGCCGCGCGCCAGCCACGCGCCGAATGCCTGACCCGCGGTGCCCTTGAAGCTCACCTGGATGGTGTCATGCGGCAGCCCGGCATGCCCGTAGATCTTGGCAACCGAGCCCGACAGCATTGCGCCGGCGCTGCGGTCGGTGTTGTTGATTGCGATGTCGATCTTGACCGGAGCGCCGCGGTCGAGTGCGGGCCGCGCCTTCTCGATCAGCGTGCGGTCGAGCACGGCCTCCAGATGATGGTTCTGGCTCTGGGCGTGATAGATCTTCTGGCCCGGCAGTTCCTTCTGGCGCACGAACAGCTTCGAGAAGTCGAGCCCCTTGGCCTTCCAATGCGCCACCAGCGTGGACTGGTCGAGCATCTGGGTCTGGCCCACCATCTCGTTGAAGTTGCGATAGCCGAGCGCGGCCATGATCTCGCGCACTTCCTCGGCAACGAAGAAGAAATAATTGATGACATGCTCGGGCTGGCCGGTGAAGCGCTTGCGCAGCACCGGATCCTGCGTCGCAACGCCGACCGGGCAGGTGTTGAGATGGCACTTGCGCATCATGATGCAGCCGGCTGCGATCAAGGGCGCGGTGGCGAAGCCGAATTCGTCGGCACCGAGAAGCGCGCCGATCACCACGTCGCGTCCGGTGCGGAAGCCGCCGTCGACCTGCACCACGATGCGGCTGCGCAGCCGCTCACGGACCAGCGTCTGGTGGGTTTCGGCAAGCCCGATCTCCCACGGCGAACCGGCGTGCTTGATGGACGTCAGCGGAGACGCGCCGGTGCCGCCTTCAAAACCTGCGATGGTGACGTGGTCTGCGCGCGCCTTGGCAACGCCCGCGGCCACCGTGCCGACGCCGATTTCGGAGACGAGCTTGACCGATACCAGTCCATCAGGGTTGACGTTCTTCAGATCGTAGATCAGCTGCGCCAGATCCTCTATCGAATAGATGTCGTGATGCGGCGGCGGCGAGATCAGGCCGACGCCGGGTGTCGAATGCCGCACCCGCGCGATCACGGCGTCGACCTTGTGGCCGGGCAATTGTCCGCCTTCGCCGGGCTTTGCGCCCTGCGCCATCTTGATCTGCATCATGTCGGAATTGACGAGATATTCCGTGGTGACGCCGAAACGGCCGGAGGCGACCTGCTTGATCGCCGAGCGCATCGAATTGCCGTTCGGCAGCGGCTTGAAGCGATCGGCCTCTTCGCCGCCTTCGCCGGTGTTGGACTTGCCGCCGATCCGGTTCATCGCGATCGCAAGCGTGGTGTGCGCCTCGCGCGAGATCGAGCCGAACGACATGGCGCCGGTGGCAAAACGCCTGACGATGTCCTTGGCCGGCTCGACCTGGTCGAGCGGGACCGGCTTGCGCTTTTCGTCCTCGGCGCTCTTGATCCGGAACAGCCCGCGCAAGGTCAACAGCCGCTCGGACTGCTCGTTGAGGATCTTGGCGAACGCCTTGTAGCGCTCCAGCGAGTTGCCGCGCACCGCATGCTGCAGCGTCGAGACCGACTCGGCGGTCCAGGCGTGGTCCTCGCCGCGGGTGCGGTAGGCATATTCGCCGCCGACATCGAGCGCGGTCTTGTAGACCAGGGCATCGCCGAACGCGTCGGCATGACGGCGCGCGGTCTCCTCGGCGATCTCGGCGAGGCCCACGCCTTCGATGCGGGTGTGGGTGCCGACGAAGTATTTTGCGACGAAATCCGCCTTCAGACCGACGGCGTCGAAGATCTGCGCGCCGCAATAGGACTGATAGGTCGAGATGCCCATCTTCGACATCACCTTGAGCAGGCCCTTGCCGATCGACTTGATGTAGCGCTTGACGATCTCGTAATCGTCGAGCGCCGCCGGCAGGCGGTCCTTCATCGAGATGATGGTCTCGAAGGCGAGATAGGGATTGATCGCTTCGGCGCCGTAACCGGCGAGGCAGGCGAAGTGATGCACCTCGCGCGGCTCGCCGGACTCGACGACGAGGCCCACCGATGTGCGCAAGCCCGTGCGGATCAGATGATGATGCACGGCGGCGCAGGCGAGCAGCGAGGGAATCGGTATCCGGTCGGTGCCGGCCATGCGGTCGGACAGGATGACGATGTTGATGCCCTCGCGCACGGCGGCTTCCGCGCGCGCGCAGAGTTCGTCGAGCACCTGTTCGAGCCCGGCGGCGCCGAAGCCGGCATGGAAGGTGGTGTCGAGCGTGCGTGACTTGAAATGGGTGTCGGCGATCTCGGAGATCGAGCGGATCTTCTCCAGGTCCGCGTCGGTCAGGATCGGCTGGCGCACTTCGAGCCGCTTGGTGCCGGCCACGCCCTGCAGGTCGAACAGGTTCGGCCGCGGCCCGATGATCGAGACCAGGCTCATGACCAGTTCTTCGCGGATCGGATCGATCGGCGGGTTGGTGACCTGCGCGAAGTTCTGCTTGAAGTAGGTGAACAACGGCTTGGCCTTGTCCGACAGCGCCGAAATCGGCGTGTCGTTGCCCATCGAGCCATTGGCCTCTTCGCCGGTCGACGCCATCGGCGTCATCAGGATGGTGACGTCTTCCTGGCTGTAGCCGAACGCCTGCTGCCGATCCAGGAGCGGCAGGTTGGAACGCATACCCTTGGTGGGGGCGTCAGGCAGTTCCTCGAGCACGATCTGGGTGCGGTCCAGCCATTCGCGGTAGGGATGGCTCTTCGCCAGCTGGGCCTTGATCTCGTCGTCGGGAATGAGCCGGCCCTGCTCAAGATCGACCAGCAGCATCTTGCCGGGTTGCAGCCGCCACTTGGTGACGATGTGCTCCTCGGGGATCTTCAGCACGCCCATCTCGGACGCCATCACGATGCGATCGTCGCTGGTGACGAGATAGCGCGCCGGGCGCAGGCCGTTGCGGTCGAGCGTGGCGCCGATCTGGCGGCCGTCGGTGAACGCGATCGCGGCCGGGCCGTCCCACGGCTCCATGATCGCGGCGTGATATTCGTAGAATGAGCGGCGCTGCTCATCCATCAAGGGATTGCCGGCCCAGGCTTCCGGAATCATCATCATCACGGCGTGCGGCAGCGAGTAGCCGCCCTGCACCAGGAATTCCAGCGCGTTGTCGAAACAGGCGGTGTCGCTTTGTCCTTCGTAGGAGATGGGCCACAGCCGGCTGATGTCCTTGCCGTAGAGGTCTGAATGCACCGAGGCCTGGCGCGCCGCCATCCAGTTGACGTTGCCGCGCAGTGTGTTGATCTCGCCATTATGCGCGATCATCCGGTAGGGATGCGCCAGCGACCAGGTCGGGAAGGTGTTGGTCGAAAACCGCTGATGCACCAGCGCCAGCGCGCTCTCGAAATCGGGCTCGCTCAGATCGGGATAATATTTGCCGAGCTGGTCGGCCAGGAACATGCCCTTGTAGATGACGGTGCGGCACGACATCGACACCGGATAATAGCCGGCGAGGCCGCGGTCGCGGCGCTGATAGATTGCCTGCGAAATCGACTTGCGCAGGATGTAAAGCCGGCGCTCGAATTCCTCGTCGTTCTTGATATGCGCGCCGCGGCCAATGAACACCTGCATATGGGCGGGCTCGGTCGGCTTGACGGTTTCGCCGAGCGAGGAATTGTTGGTCGGCACGTCGCGCCAGCCGAGCAGCATCAATTGCTCGTCCTTGATCTGGTCGGCGATGATGCTCTTGATGACTTTGCGCCACGCCGTTTCCTTCGGCATGAACAGCGCGCCGACTGCGTAGTCGCCGGGCTCCGGCAACTGGAAGCCGATCTCGGCCGCCTTGCGCGCGAAGAACGCGTGGGGAATTTGCACCAGAATGCCGGCGCCGTCGCCGGCGCGCGGGTCGGCGCCGACCGCGCCGCGATGCTCGAGATTGCAGAGAATGTTGAGCGCGTCGGAGACGATCTGGTGCGACTTCTTGCCCTTGATATTGGCGATGAAGCCGACGCCGCAGGAATCCTTTTCGAGGCTGAGATCGTAGAGACCTTCGGCGGGCGGCCGCCAGCTGTGCTCGCGGAACGGCTCGACCGGTTTCGAGGCCGCGTCCGCCGACAGCGCATGCGTCACGATGTTTTCGCGCTCGAACTCCGACCCGCTCATGTCAGTCCTTTCAATAAGGAAGGCTAACGGCCTCACCGTCGTCCGCGGCGCACCATGGGCGTTTGCGGTACCCACCGGGCCACCGCTCGTCCTCCGCGAGCCGCAATTTCATAAATTCAGGTTTCGGCGTTCAGCGTCCCCGACGAACGGCCTTGCCTGCTACTGCCTGGCGCCGGAGCACCACTTTCGTTGCAATCCCCGTGCCGGGTTTGCCGCGATAATTGAGACAGGTATGCTGTCCTAACTCCGACAATGCCAAATTTTTTTCTAACACACAAGCGCGCGAAAGTCGCCGATTGCATGGCAGCCCCGTGGCAGACGGTGACAACAGTCAAGCCGCGACGAATTTGAGGCAACCGCGCCGCGATCCGGCCAAAGGACCGCCGGAATCAGCGACGAGTTTGCGGCCGGGTCAGAAGAGCGAAAAGGCTCTCGGCCCCGGGGCGTTACAGGAGTGACGGGCTATGAAACTGATCACAGGATGGGTCATGTCGGCCGGGCTGGTTCTCGCTGGCACGGCCGCGAATGCGCAGGTTGTGACGCCTCAGGGTGCTGGGCGTTCGCACTATGCCGTCGTCTCGGACGTCGGTGGTCCCTACGCCGCGATGCCACGGGAAGCGCCCGGGCCGGGCTATGGGCCAATGCTGCTGCCGCCGGCGGAGGTCTATACGGTCTTGCGCGAAAGCGGGTTTTCGCCGCTCGGAATTCCGCAGCGGCGTGGCCTTGTCTATACGATTTCGGTGATCGATCGCGGCGGCGATGACGGGCGGCTGGTGATCGACGCCCGCACCGGTCGGATCATCCGCTTCATGCCGGCCTACCGGATGGGCGACAATCTGAATGAGGACCTGACCATCACCTACGGCCCGGTGGGGCCGGGACCGCTGCCGCCGGTCAGTCACGTCCCCGGGCCGCGCCCGCCGCTTGCTGTGCCCAGGGTCGCGAGCCGCACGTCCGCGGTGCCGATGCCCAAAGCTGCTCCATCCCATCCAGGCGAGGCGGCGCCATTGGTGGCCAAGCCCGCACCCGAGCCCGCGCAGCGGTCGGCAGCCGCGCCGTCGCCTGCAAAACCTGTGGATACGCAGGCCGCAGCACCCGCTGCACCCGCAGCCGTTGAGGCCAAGCCCACGCCGCCGCAGGTTCAGCTTCAGCCGACGCAACCCATGCCGAAGGCACAGGGGCTGGACTAACAAGGGCCGGACGGAAACGACGGAGACAAGAAACGCCCCGATGTGCCGGGGCGTTTTGCGTTTCCTGAGTATCGCCGGCCTGCGCCCGCGTTACTTGCTTACCGGCGCAGCGGCTGTTTGCTGACGGCCCGCCGCCGCGAGGATCAGATCGGCGATCTCCTTGGGATGAGACACCAGCGATAGATGGCCGGCATCCAGTTCCACCGCGGTCGCATTCATGCGCTTTGCCAAAAAGCGTTCCAGATCGGGGTTGATGGTCTGATCGAGTTTCGACACCGCGTACCATGACGGTTTCGAGCGCCAGGCCGCCATTGTGGTCCGTCCGCCGAACAAAGCGGCAGCGGTTGGTTCCTGCACGGCGTAAAGCACTTCCGCCTTGCTAGGCTCGACGCCGTTGGCGAAATATTTCAGGAACGACTCCTCGGACAATTTGGTGAAGCCGTCATGTTCCCTGATGCCGGCTCGCACGGCTCCGGTGGGAAATTTTCCGGAGAGGGCGACGAAATCTTCGCCGGCGTCGGGAGCGCGCGCGGCGACATAGACCAGTGCCGTGACTTTCGGGTCGGTCCCGGTCTCGCTGATGACGGTGCCTCCCCAGGAGTGGGCGACCAGCACGGTCGGGCCATCCTGCAAAGCCAAAGCGCGGCGTGTCGCGGCGACGGAGTCGTCCAGCGACGTCAGCGGATTCTGCACGGCGGTGACTTTCAAGCCGGCAGCCTGAAGCAGCGGGATCACCTCGGCCCAGCTGGAGCCGTCCGCCCACGCCCCATGCACCAGCACCACGTTGCGCGCCTCGACCGGCGCGGCCGCCTGCGCGGGCGAGGCGATCTGGCTGAGGATTCCCGCGAGTGCTGCGACCGCGAGTGTAACGACTATTCGGGCTTTCTTCATCGAACCAACTCCGTTGTGAGGTCTTTGGCGCCAGGCGTTGCGCTCTCGGAGATGTTTTCGATTGGAAGACCCGCAATGTTACGGGGGATCACAGCGCTGTGAATCCTAGCGATGCGTGAACTCTGCGTGACAAAAAAACGCCCCGGTTTCCCGGGGCGTTTTCGCAATTCAAGGTTTGCCGAAAATCACGCCACGTTACGCGGCGGCTTTCTCGGTCGAGCCGTCGACCACCTGCGGCGCCTGGGTGCCGGAGGAGATCGGAATGTTGCGGGGCTTCTTGGCTTCGGGGATCTCGCGGACGAGATCGACATGAAGCAGGCCGTTCTCGAGCGAGGCGTTCTTCACCTGCACAAAATCGGCAAGCTGGAAGGCGCGTTCGAAGGCGCGCGCCGCGATGCCGCGATAGAGCACCTCGGACTTGTTCTGGACGTTTTCATTGGCGGTTTTCTCGCCCTTGATCGTCAGCGTGTTTTCCTTGGCGACGATCGAAAGCTCGCCCTGCGCGAAGCCGGAGACCGCAACGCTGATGCGATAGGCGTTCTCGCCGGTGCGCTCGATATTGTAGGGTGGATAGCCGGGGCTGCCGTCGGACGCTGCCTGGTCGAGCAGGGAGAAGAAGCGGTCGAAGCCGACGGTGGAACGATAAAACGGGGTGAGATCGTAGGTACGCATGGGATAGTCCTCCATTGAGCGACTGTTGAATGAACCCGCCCGCCATCGGGCCGGGCTTTCGTCTGTGTGCAGCCTTGCTTCGGTTCCCCGAAACACTGGTAGCGGCCTGCACGAAGGTGATATGGGAGGGGCCTCTTGGCGTTCAAGAGGGCGGCACCGCGCCGCTTTTTGCTGCTTCCCACCCTTGATTTTTAGCCCTTTTCACCTATCCGGCCCCCCGCATGACGCTGGTCTCGATTCCCGCCAATCCCGTTCCGGAAGACGTCGTCACCGGCACCATCAAGACGCCTGACGGCGCTGAATTGCGCTTCGCGCGCTGGGCGCCGCCGGCCGGCCGCAAGGGCACGGTGTGCGTCTTCACCGGGCGCGGCGAGCAGATCGAGAAATATTTCGAGACCGTGCGCGATCTGCGCGATCGCGGTTTTGCGGTGGCGATGATCGACTGGCGCGGGCAGGGTCATTCGTCGCGGCGGCTGCGCGATTGGCGCAAGGGCTATGTCCGCGATTTCTCCGATTTCGAGGTCGACGTCGAAACCTTCGTGCAGCAGGTGGTGCTGCCGGATTGCCCGCCGCCGCATTTCGCGCTGGCGCATTCGATGGGCGGCGCGGTGATGCTGCGCGTTGCGCATGCCGGCAAGCGCTGGTTCGACCGTATGGTGCTGTCGGCGCCGATGATCGATCTTCCCGGCCACCGCACCGGCCTTGCGGCGCGCGCGCTGCTGCGCGTGTTGCGGCTCGCGGGCCAGGGCGGTCGCTACATTCCCGGCGGCAGCAGCGAGCTGGCCGGCTCGGGCTCCTTCGTCAACAACCCCGTGACCAGCGATCCCGTGCGCTACGCCCGCAACGCCGCGATCCTGGAGGAAGATCCGACGCTCGGTATCGCTTCCCCGACGGTGGCCTGGGCCGATACTGCGTTTTCCGCGATGCGCGCCTTCCGCGCTTCCGACTATCCCTCGCAGATTCGCCAGCCGATCCTGATGCTCGCCGCCAGCAGCGACACCGTGGTGTCGACCGCCGCGATCGAGGAGTTCGCCTATCATTTGCGCGCCGGTTCGCATCTCGTCATCGCCGGCTCGAAGCACGAGATCCTGCAGGAGCAGGATCGCTACCGCGCGCAATTCTGGGCGGCGTTCGATGCGTTTGTGCCGGGCACGCCGCTGTTCAAGTGAGGTGATGCCGTTATTGCCGGGCTCGACCCGGTCGACACACACTCCGCCGTCATGCCCCGCCACCGGATCTCGCCTTCGGCGAGCCAGATGACAGGCTCCAGCGGGGCATCCAGTACGCCGCAGTCTCTCGGATCAATCGCTGACGCTCTGGAATACTGGATCGCCCGCTTTCGCGGACGATGACGATCCCCTACATTGCGTCATCTCTTCTGAACGCAAACGACACTTGAACTCTCATGCTCGGCATTCACGGCCTCTGGCTCTTCATCCTCTCCGGCCTCTTGCTCAACATCACGCCCGGACCTGACACCGCCTATATCGTCAGCCGCGGCGTGCAATTGGGGTGGCGCGGCGGTGCGGCCGCGGCGCTCGGCGTCGCCACCGGTTGCCTTATGCATGTGCTGGCGGCGGCGATCGGTCTGTCGGCGCTGCTGGCGGCGTCTTCGGCGGCGTTCGCATTGGTGAAATGGGGCGGCGCTGCCTATCTTTGCTTCATCGGCCTAAAGATGTTGCTCGCGCGCGCGCCGGCGTCGGCAGACGATGCGGCGCCCGGCGCGATGTCGCCACGCCCGGTTTCGCTGCGTGAGGTGTTCTCGCAGGGCGCGATGACCAACGTGCTCAATCCGAAAGTGGCGCTGTTCTTTCTCGCCTTCCTGCCGCAATTCGTGGCGGCGGATTCGGCGCACAAGGGCCTGGCCTTCCTGGTTCTCGGTTTGATTTTCATCTTCAATGGCACGCTGTGGTGCCTTGCCGTGGCCGCGTTTGCCGCTCGCGCCGCCGGCCGCCTCCGGCAATCCGCGCAGACCGTGCTCTGGATCAATCGCGCGCTCGGCGGGCTGTTTGTTTATTTGGGCGCCCGCATCGCCATGCTCCAGGCGCGCTGACGATCCCGCGACTTCGGTTCGGGTCAGTGCACGCTTGGTCAGTGCACGCTTGGGGAGACAGGTGTCGCTCGCACCTGCCAAAACCGAAGCAGGCGGCGCGCGTTCTCGGCGGTCGTTCTGTCAAATTGGGCTTTCGCCTTGGCCAGTTCCTGCGGCGCCATCGAACCGGTGGCAAAGCGGCTTTCCAGCACAACGCTGACGGTCTCCCAGCGTAATCCGGCAGCCCTGCAGGGAATGAGCACGCCGTCGTCGCGCAGGCTCTGCATCAACGGCCGGACGATATCGATGGTGGATCGCGACAACTCGGCGAGGGCCGCAACCGTCTCTTCATATTTTCGCTGTTTGGCGAAGCTGAACAGCGCCGCTTCGTTGAGTTCACCGTTGTGCTTCATCCGCATCACCAGACGCTTGGCCGCGGTAAAGTCGCGCGCATCCGACATCTGCCGATTGGCTCCCGCCGCCACGGCGGCGATCGCATTGCGGATTTCCTCGAACAAATGCGGCGGCGCGCGCGACAATAGCCGCGATCGGACGGCTTCGGTCGCCTGGCGCAAGAGTTGATTGCGCAGCTCCGACGGCAAATCGACCCGGATCCCGGTCTCGATCGCAAGTTCGGGATCGGCTTCGGCCTGGGCGACGAGAATGGCAAATCCGCCTGCGGATATCCGCGCGCCGGGATTGCTGATGAGCCGGCGGCTGACCGCCGGGTAGCGTCGGGCCAACAGCGCGTCGGTGATGATTTCCTTCAACCACCAGCGGCCGGAAATCGCCAGCAAATGCGGCTCGCCCTTGGTTTTCGCGATTTCGACCAGGTCTTCCTGGGTAAGACGCGCGGATTCCGTCAACACGGGTCCGGCGACGGCGATCTCGTCGTGCCTTGCAAGGCGGCGGACCACGGAAGGCGGCGCCTGGGCGATCGGCGCCAGTTGACCGCTGATTTCGGCAAGCGCCAGGCGGGCGCTCACATCCGCGATCGCCCGCAGCTCGATGGTCTTGATCAGCCGTTCCAGCAGATCGTCGAATAGTTCGATCTGCTCAGGATTGAAGCTGCCGGCGGACGCCAGAAAAAGATGGGTGATGTGCTTGACTGTTGCCAAGCGCTTTTCCGCCGACCCGACATTGATGATGGTTTCGACTTCGTCGACGATGGATAGTTCGGGCATCGCTCATCCTGAGCGTTCTGGACTGCTGTTCTAGGCTGACTGAGGCTTGTATCGGCAATAGCTAAAGGTTTCGTAAAATTAGAACTTTTGGCGGCAATGCGTATGAAGTGTGGCGGCGATGGTACGGCTGGTGGCGGTCGGGCGACGATCACCGCAAGATGTTGTGAGTAGCGCTTGCCGCCAGATAGAGCCCGAGGAAAATCATCGCGATCAGGAACCAGCGGCGGAACACTTCGGGCTGCATCCGCGTGCGCACCGCCTGACCGACGAACATGCCGATGAAGGCGGCGGCCATCGCGACCGCGCCGGGCAGCGCGGTGGCGGCGGTCAGCAGGCCGGCGCTGGTCAGGTTGAAGGCCAGCGCCAGCGTCGCGACAGTGAAGAAGACGCCGAGCGCCTGCACCAGCTCGTCCTTTTCCATGCCGATCGCCTGCAGGTAAGGCATCGACGGGATCACCTGAATGCCAGTAGCCGCGGAAACCATGCCGGTCAGGACGCCGACAATGCCGCCGATCCATTTTTCGTCCCGGCGCGCCACGCTGAAGTTGAATTTTCTTAAGCCGATGACGGCATAGATCACCAGCAATCCGCCAAGAATGACGGTGCCGTAAGGTGCGTAGGGGCCGGTCAATAACCCGGCATTCAGCCAGATGCCGATCACCGTGCCCATCATCAGCGGCCACAGCCGCCGGATGATGTCGCGCAGATAGGGGCCGACAAAAGTCTGCCAGATATTGGTGACCACGGCGGGCACGATGACGATCGCAAGCGCGTGCGCCGGCGGCATCGTCACCGCGAGCAGCCCCATCGATACCGTCGGCAGGCCAAGCCCGATCACGCCCTTGACGAAGCCCGCCAGCAGGAACGCGGCGCCGATGAGAATTAGGAGAGAGTCGAACATTCCAGGACATTGACCGATCCCTGGCATCGGCACAATCTGGAGCTTACGGAGCAAGCCTTCGGCCAAGGCGAAGGCTACTTCAGCTAGGGGAAGCCGCCATGCGGTTCGATCTCGTCGATCTCGGGCTGTTTGTCGCGGTGGCCGATACGCGCAGCATCACGCGCGGCGCGCTCCGCGCCAATCTGGCGCTGGCGTCGGCCAGCGCGCGGATCAAGGGCCTTGAGGCGGCGCTCGGCGCGGCGCTGCTCAAGCGCGGCCGTCGCGGCATCGAATTGACCGCGGCCGGCGAAACCCTGCTGGATCATGCCCGGATCATCCTGCACAATGTCGAAACCATGCGCGGCGATCTCGCGGCTTACGCCAGCGGTTTCAAGGCCAGCGTATTGTTGCTCGCCAACACCTCGGGCCTGTCGGAGCATCTGCCGAAGGCGCTCGGCACCTTCCTGCGCGATCATCCCGATATCAATGTCGATATCGAGGAACGCGAAAGCACCGATATCGCCAACGCGATCGCGACCGGCGCGGCGGATTTAGGCTTCGCCGCCGAGCACGCCTTGCCGGACAGCGTCGAGCGGTTTCTGTTCAGCGAAGATCGCCTGGTGCTGGTGGCGGCGCGGCGTGGCGATTTTGCCGGCCGCCGCCAGATCGACTTTCAGGAAGTGATGGATCGCGACTTCGTCGGCCTGACCAATTCGACCGCGCTGCAGATCCATATCGCCAAACACGCCGCGCGGCTCGGCGCCCGGCTGCGTTTCCGGGCGCGGTTGCGGGATTTCGACGCGATCTGCCAGATGGTAGCGGCGGAGGTCGGCATCGCGGTGGTGCCGGAAGCTGCCGCCAGGCGCTGCGCGCGATCGATGCCGATCGCGATGCTCAGGATCCGCGATCCCTTCGCCAACCGCAAGCTGACGATCTGCGCCCGCAGCTTTAAGACCTTGCCGCGGCCGGCCAAACTATTGGTGGAGCATCTGCGCAAGGCCGCGCAGCGCTAACAAGGCCGCGCAGCGCTAATAATTCACTTCGCCGTCTCCAGGCCGGCGTTCTTGATCACTTTTGCCCACTTCCTGGTCTCGGCATCGATGAACCCGCGGAAATGCTCCGACGTATCGCCGGCCACGGTGAGGCCCTGATCGGCGAGCTTTTGCTTCACCGATGGATCGGCCATCGCTTCATTCGCAATGCGGTTGATCGCGGCGACGACCTCCTTCGGCGTTTTCGCAGGCGCGATCATGCCGTACCAGTTCTCGATCAAAAGATCCGGCATGCCGACTTCAGCCGTTGTCGGCACGTCGGGCGCGGTCGGCGCGCGCTGCGGAGCGCCGAGCGCGATCGGGCGCAGCGAGCCGGCCTTGATATGTGGCAGCAAGACCGGCAAATCGAGGAATGTCATCTGCACCTGCTGGCCCAAGAGATCGTTGATCGCCGGCGCGGCGCCGCGATATGGCACGTGGACAATGTCGAGCTTCGCGGTCAGCTTGAACAGTTCGCCGGCGAGATGCGGCAGGCCGCCAACGCCCGCGGAGGCAAAATTGAATTTGCCGGGCTGCGCCTTCGTAAGCGCAACGAGTTCAGCCATGTTGCTGGCGGGAACGTTGCTCGCAACCACCAGCATCTCCGGCACGGTCACGACCAGCGTGACCGGCGCGAAATCCTGGCCGACGTCGTAAGGGACTTTTTCCATCGTCGGGCTGATGACGAGCGCGCTCGCGCTGGTGATGCCGATGGTGTAGCCGTCGGGATTTGCTTTGGCGACCGCGTCCGTCCCCAGCACGCCGGCCTGGCCGCCGCGATTGTCGATCACGACCGGCTGTTTTGTCAGCTCCGACATGCGCTGGCCGACCACGCGCGCGATGATGTCGTTGGGGCCGCCGGCCGGAAACGGCACGATCAGCTTGATCGGTTTGTTCGGAAAATCCTGAGCCGCCGCCAAGGCCGGCCACAGCAGCAACAATGACGCGACTAACGCCCGCAAAATTCCCATGAAAGCCCTCCCGGCGCAGACGTCTATGTGCGTCTGTCGCATTCAGGCTCTATAGCATATTCCAGGGAAGGAATGCGCGCCCTAGCTGTTGAGCAATTTCATCGCCGCTTCGTGCACCCGCGGGTCGCCGGCTGCGATGATGCGGCCCCCGCTCTGGGCGGGCTTGCCGTCCCAGGTGGTGACGACGCCGCCGGCGCCGGTGATGATCGGAATGAGGGCCGCGATATCGTACGGCTTCAGTTCGGTCTCGACCACGAGATCGAGATGGCCGGCGGCGAGCATGCAATAGGAATAGCAGTCGCCGCCATAGCGCGTCAGCCGCACCGCGTCCTCGACCCGGCCGAAGGCGGTGCGGTCGGCAGGGTTCATCAGCAGCGGACTGGTCGTGAAGGAGGTTGCCTCGCCAAGCGATGCGCAGCGCCGCACCGCCAGTTTCCGTTCGCCCGACGGCCCCTGGTAATGCGCCGAGCCGCTGTCGCCGGAAAAGCGTTCGCCGATAAACGGCTGGTGCATCATCCCGAACACCGGCGTGCCCTTGTGCAACAGCGCGATCAGCGTGCCCCAGATCGGAAAGCCCGCGATAAAGGATTTGGTGCCGTCGATCGGATCCAGCACCCAGACATATTCGGCGTCCTCGCGCTCGCTGCCGAATTCCTCGCCGACAATGCCGTGCTGGGGGAAGTTGGCCTTGATCAGCCGCCGCATCACCGCTTCCGCCGCGCGATCGGCTTCGGTCACCGGATCGAAATCCTGGCTGGTGCTCTTGTTGTCGATGCTCAGCGATGTCCGGAAGAACGGCAGGATGGTTTCGCCGGAGGAAGTCGCAAGGCGGCCGATGAAGGCGGTGAAATCGATGACCGTCACGGGTGTTCCTTGGGATCTGAGCGCGGGGCGAAGGTACCAGCTATTTGCCTAGCCCAATCCTGCATGTCGCGCACCGGTCATGGGCGCCTGTCCGCGCCCGTGTTCAGCATTTTTCGGCGAGTCGAATCAGCCATTGTGTCAGCCTCGCTCAATGGGTGTTTTTTGGGTTAACCGGATGGATCACGAATTCGAGAGATTAACGGCGATGCGTCGCCGGCCGGCGCTGATGGCCGCAGCCAATGTGTCAATCCCTTGAAATGACGAGGAATTATTCCTGGTGGATGGTATACCAGGAGGGTAGCAGCCATGTCGATTTTGCATGGGAAAAGCTTCAAAAGCACTTGCGCTTTGTGCAGCGCGGTCGCATATTGTTGCGGTGCGGTAGCGCCTTCGCGCTATCGCTGCCCTCCTTGGGCGTTTCCTCCCTAGACTTGGGCCGCTTGTTTACTCAAGCGGCCCTTTTTTCTTTTGGCGATATTCCGGTGTAGAAACTTGCACGGGTTGGGGCATGCGCGTTTTTGGGCGCAGCGCTGAAGTCTGAGAGGTTCTGAGTGAGAGTCAAAGAGGTGGCGCGGGCAGCTTATTCCGCCGCCGCCTGGAACGGCCCGAGATCGCCGAGCGGAACGGCGGCCAGCGCGTCGGCCAGCGCTGCGAAATCCGCGGTCACCTGCGCAAACCGTCGCGCTGCGTTCGCGCCGCCGTTCGTCCATGTAGATCGCGCGATTGAGTTCGAGCTGGATCGTATGCAGCCCGCTTGCCGGATTGCCGTAATGCTCGGTGATGAAGCCGCCGGCATAGGGCTTGTTGCGGCCGACCGAATAGCCGAGCCCGCTCATGGTGTCCTCGACCACGTCGGCAAGCAGGGCCGCGCAACTGGTGCCGTAGCGGTCGCCGATCACCATGTCCGGCCGCCGCGGCTCGTCGCGCGACACGCCGATCGACGGCATCGAATGGCAATCCACCACGATCACGGTGCCGAACGCCTGATGCGCCTTGTTGATCAGCCGCCGCAGCGCGCGGTGATAGGGCTTGTAGAGCGCCTCGATCCGCGCCAGCGCGTCATCGACCGAAAGCCGCTCGCGATAGATTTCCTGGCCGTCGCCGACCACGCGCGGAATGGTGCCGAGACCGCCGGCCACCCGCATCGATCGGGTATTGGCGAAGCTCGGCAGCCGGCCGGTGAACATCCGCGGGTCGAGTTCATAGGGCTCGCGGTTGACGTCGACATAGGAGCGGGGGAAGTTGACCCGCACCAGTCGGAAAACCGCGATCGCTCAGGTCCGCGATCAATTCGTCCATGAACGAATCTTCGGAGCGGCGCAGCGCCGCCAGATCGATCCGCGAGGCGTTGAGGAATTCGTGCGGATAGACCGAGCCGGAATGCGGCGAATTGAAGATGATCGGCGCCCGCCACGCGGCCGGCTCCACGATCTCGAACGGAGGCGACAGTTCGCCATCAAACTGGGTCATCGTCGGGCGCCGTCCCTGGAATCCGCGCTTCTGGATACGTCATTTCTGCCAGAAAAACGGAGGTTTTATGTGGACTGCATTGTCGGTAATCACAACCATTCTGCCAAGCGAAAAAAGTTGAAACCGGCTGGAACGTATCTCAGCGCGCGAAAACGCCCGCGGTTGATTGATTTGAGACGCGTTCCGGTCCAGAAATAGCTGTGCGGACGCGGCCCGCGCCCCGTTCCTTTCACCCGAAATTTACCCTCTGTCGGGCTTAGTGAACGGATTGATCCTCTTATCGGGATTCGACGACCAACCGCCATGCACAAAATCCTCCTCGCCGAAGACGACAACGACATGCGCCGCTTCCTGGTCAAGGCGCTGGAAAACGCCGGTTTTCAGGTCTCGTCCCACGACAACGGCATGTCGGCCTATCAGCGGCTGCGCGAGGAGCCGTTCGAGATGCTGCTCACCGATATCGTGATGCCGGAGATGGACGGCATCGAGCTGGCGCGCCGCGCCTCGGAACTCGATCCCGACATCAAGATCATGTTCATCACCGGCTTTGCCGCGGTGGCGCTGAATTCCGATTCGGAGGCGCCGAAAAACGCCAAGGTGCTGTCGAAGCCGGTCCATCTGCGCGAATTGGTCAGCGAAGTGAACAAGATGCTGGCGGCCTGATTCGGCGCCTCAAGATAGGGCCCGGCGGGCCAAGCGTCCTTGCCTGCCCGCTTTGGAGCCGATATACGGACCCCACCCGTCACGACTGAAGTTAGGGCGCGTAGCTCAGCGGGAGAGCACCTCGTTGACATCGAGGGGGTCACAGGTTCGATCCCTGTCGCGCCCACCA
>CAVVEA010000031.1:0-544053 GCA_963747165.1 uncultured Alphaproteobacteria bacterium
CTTCGGGCGCGCCACTTCGGTACAAAACTGGGCACTCCAAAACCCGCCGTTTTTTGCGCTTGAAGCGGCGACGAGCGTGCGCAGCAGTTCGCTTTTCGAGCCCATGATGCGAAGTTCTTACGCGTCGACTTCGACGCGCTGGGCGAGCGCGCGTAGGTAATCGCAGCGATAACCGCCGCCCCCGATCCGCATTCGCTTGCGGGCTGTCCTGGCAAAGACCTTGATCGATTGGGTGGTGATGGTTGGACTCAGTCGATCGGTCGCACCCTCGGCCCGCTCAGTGTCGGCACGGGCCTGATCGCGGATCGCCTTCAACTCGGTGATGCGGTCCTTCAGCATCAGGTCGGACAGATCGGTGACGCCATTTTCGATCGCGTCGTAGAGCCGCTTGAGCTTGGCGTCCGCCTCGGTCGCCCGCTTGCGCAATTCGGCGATATGGGTCGTCTGGCGCTCGGCTCGTTCTTCCCGGCGGTCGAGAACCGAGCACAGGATTTTCTCGAGACGGTTCGGCTGCAACAAACGATGTTCGACGTGATCGGCGACGAGCTTGTCGAGCTTTTCCAATTAAGAATGGTACTGCACCGATAGCCATAATTGACTACAATCTCACGGCAGTCGTTGGGCAGCATCTTTCGTTCGGGCGTAAGGGAGTTAAGTCTTGAAAATCCTCATACCCGTTGACGGTTCGCCCGCATCGATCCGGGCCCTCAAGCTCGCCATCGATCAATTGCCGAAGGCCGGCTTTGTCATTGTGAACGTCCAGAGCCCAGCGGCTCTTGGCCTGGGTGGCGGTGGCGGGATCATGCCGCTGGGGTGGATCGAGCAGCAAGAAGAAAAGGCGACCCGGAAAGCATTGCAACGGGCTGTTGCCGTATGCAGCGAGGCGGGAGTTACTTACGTTACTCGTTCGGAGCGAGGCGCGATTGCGGAGACGATCGATCGCGTGGCCCGCGAGGAACACGTGGCGCAGATTTTTATGGGAACCAGAGGACTGGGCGGGGTTCGCGGTCTGGTCCTCGGTTCGGTAGCCACACAGCTACTGCATCTGGCCGAAGTGCCGGTAACGCTTGTGAAATAGCCGGCTCGCGCGACAACGTGCGAATCCGTCAAAGTTAGTTCGTATCCGTCCTCGGCGTTCCCTAGGTTAGGTTTCCTGCAATCAGGTTGGGGCTTTTTGGCACCGAAAGCTGCCGGCTTTCTGCAGCCAGATGAGGAAACACCCGACCATGAAGGCTTCAATGAGTGCCAAGGCGCCCGACATCGCGTTTGCTTCCATTCCCGACACGCTCGCGCGCCTTCAGGTAGACGCCGAGACAGGGCTCACGGGCGTCGAAGCGGAATCCCGCAGGAAGCAGCATGGCGCCAACGAGGTCACCGTTCAGAAGACGCATCCAGTGCTCGCATTTCTTGCGAAATTCTGGGGGCTGTCGGCGTGGATGCTTGAACTGATCATGGTCCTGTCGGCGGTGCTCGGGAAATATTCCGATCTCGCCGTGGTAAGCGCACTTTTGGTCGTCAACGCCATACTGGGCTTTGCGCAGGAGCGCCGCGCCGCCGGCGTCGTGGAGACGTTGCGGCAACGCCTGCAGGTCAGCGCGCGGGTGCGGCGCGATTCGACCTGGCAAGTCATTCCCGCCCGGGAACTGGTCCCCGGCGATATCGTGCGCGTGCGCCCGGGCGACATCGTTCCGGCCGACATCAAACTCCTCACGGGATCATTGAGCGTTGACCAGTCCGCCCTGACGGGCGAATCGCAGGACGTGGATCGGACGCTGGCCGAAGTGCTCTCGTCGGGCTCGATCGTGCGTCAGGGCGAAGGCAACGGCGTGGTCATGCTGACGGGGGCGAAGACCTATTTCGGCCGCACGACCGAGCTCGTGCAGGAAGCGCGGCCGAAGCTCCACATCGAAGCGGTGGTGGCGAAGGTCGTCCGCTGGCTCTTTGTCATCGTTGGCGCGCTGCTCACCGTGGTGGTCGTGATATCATTGATCCGCGGCGTGCCGCCCGTCGAGACGGTCCCGCTCATGCTCGTCCTGTTGATGAGCGCGGTGCCGGTCGCGCTGCCGGTCATGTTCACGGTCAGCATGGCCGTCGGATCGAAGGAGCTGGCCAAACGCGGCGTGCTGGTCACGCGCCTCAGCGCCACGGAGGACGCCGCGACGATGGACGTGCTTTGCGTCGACAAGACCGGCACGATCACAATGAACCGGCTGACGGTCACCGGTGTGATCCCATTGGAGCAAGCGACCGAATCCGACGTGTTGTTTGCCGGGGCGCTGGCGTCGCAAGCGGCCAATCAGGACCCGATTGACCTTGCCTTCCTGGCCGCAGCGCAGGATCGGCAAATCTTCGACGACAAGATGCCTGCGGTCACGCCGGTTTCGTTCGCACCTTTTGATGCAAAAAGCCGGCGGACGGAAGCTGTGGTCGAGCAAAATGGTCAGCGGCTGCATGTGATGAAGGGCGCGGTTCGAACCATCGCCAAGGCATGCGGGCTGGAGCCCGCTGCGATCAAGGCGTTGGAGGACCGCGTCGGCGAGGCCGCACGCAAAGGCTACCGGACCCTGGCGGTTGCGCGCGGCCCCGAAAATAGTACCCTCGTTCTGGTTGGACTGGTGACGCTGTACGATCCGCCGCGGCCGGACGCCAAGCAGCTGATCGCGTCTCTGCGCAATCTTGGCGTTGCGGTGAAGATGCTCACGGGCGACGCGCTGGCGGTTGCCAGCGAAATCGCGCGTGGCGTTGGATTGCCCAACATCCGACGCGTGGCAGACCTGAAGGCCGCTGGCGCCAAGGTCGGCAACGAGGCGGTCGACCTCCTGGCTGGTGCCGATGGGTTTGCCGAGGTGTTTCCGGAAGACAAATATATTGTAGTCCAGCATCTACAGGCGGCGGGACATGTGACGGGCATGACGGGTGACGGCGTCAACGATGCGCCCGCGCTGCGACAGGCCGAAGTGGGAATTGCCGTCAGCACCGCGACCGACGTTGCCAAGGGCGCCGCTAGTGTCGTCCTGACTGATCCGGGGCTGACCAATATCGTGACGCTGGTCGAGCAGGGCCGAACAATTTATCAGCGCATTCTGACCTGGATCATCAACAAGATCAGTCGCACCATTTTGAAAGCGGCTTTCGTGGCCATCGCCTTCGTGCTCACCGGTAAGTTTGTCGTCTCTGCCTTTGCGATGCTGCTTCTCGTTTTCATGACTGACTTCGCGAAGATTGCGCTCGCCACCGACCACGTACGATGGTCCAGGAAGCCGGAGACCTGGGAGATCGGGGGCTTCGTCTTGGTGTCGGTTGTGCTGGGGGTCGCGATGGTCGCTGAGGCGCTTTTTCTCTTATGGATTGGCTGGTCGAGCTTCCAGTTGGCTACCAATGACGGTGCCCTCTACACCTTCAGCTTCCTGATGCTGTTGTACTTCGCTGTGTTCTCTGTTGTGTCTGCGCGGGAGCGCCGTTGGTTCTGGGCGACGATGCCAAGCAAGACCCTCATTGCGACGCTCACGCTGGATGCGCTCATGGGCACCATCCTGACATTCGTCGGCCTGCCGGACCTTGTGCCATTACCTTGGTGGCAGACACTCATGATCCTGGGTTACGCAATGGTTGCATGCCTGGTCGTAAACGACGGCGTCAAGGTGGCGCTGATCAAGTCGCAAGCACCTTCGGCCGCGGTCTAAAAAACGCCTAACCTAAGATCCATGCGCCGTTCGAAGAGCGTAGCGCTTCGCGTCTATCCGGCAGAGGTCATTCAACTGGCAGGTTGGCCGGTTTAGCCCCTCAAATTTAAGGTCGACGATCGCAGTGGCACGATCGAAGGTTTCGTGCGGGTCCGCGCCATAAGACATTAAGCCGCTATCGCGCTCCGGTTTGTCTGCGAACTGATACGACCATCCAGAAACTGACGACGTCCTCGATGCCTGCTCTGGGGTCAAAATGCGGAATACTCAAACTGAGCATCGCTCTTCCGGATTATCTCTGAGAGCGGGCATGGCGCCGATTCCTAGGATATAGTTCGCGCGCTGTTTATTGAGGAGTATCCGGACGACCGCGACATCGGAAAACGGTCGCCGACGAGGCGTAGCGCCAAATCACAGCCGGTCGTAGGGATTCGAGGTCTAGCGTGTGTTAGGCTCCGGCGTCACAGCGCCACGGCGAAGCAATAGTGCCCCTCTTCATCGACCGTGGCGCGCCAATCGGGCTGCTTTCTAAAAGGCCTTTTTCGTCTCGGGCCGGTGCCTGTTGTTCGGCACGAAGCCCGACCGAGTTGCTTCGCGCGGCTGGCGCACCCAGACCTCGCGGTTCGGGTGCAAGCCGGCACCGCGGGTGGCAGGAACGGCGGTGAGCCGCGCGCGGTGCAGCAGGCGGGTGTCGGCGTCGCCGCAATTCGGGTGGATGCCGCCGTTGGCCGCCACCACCTTGTCCCAGGCGGCCTTGCGCTGCTTGAGGATGGCAGGATCCGCCAGCGCCGTGCAGTTGAGCTCGTTCTTGTTCAGATCCGCAACGATCTCGTCGCCGTCCTGAACGAAGGCGATGGGTCCGCCAAGACCGGCTTCAGGGCCGACATGGCCGATGACGAGGCCAACCGATCCGCCAGAGAACCGCGCGTCGGTCATCAAGCCCACCACGATTCCCCGCTCACGGCACAGCGTCGTAATGCGCGAGGTCGGGTCGAGCATCTCCGGCATACCCGGCGCGCCGCTCGGCCCCTCGTAGCGCACGATGACCATGTCGTTGTTCTTGAACCGTTCGGGTGTCTTGTCGAGCGCCGTCAGCAGGTCCCGCTCGCCTTCAAACACGCACGCCTTGCCACGGAAAAGATTGTTTTCAAGCCCGCCTTCGACGCCGGCAAGCTTGAGGATGGCCGAGAATTCCGGCGACAGGTTGCCGCCGAGCATGCGCAGGCCACCGGTCTGCTTGTAGGGGTTGGCGACGGAATAGATCACCGTGCCGTCGGCGGTCCTGGTGCCGAGGCGCAGAACCTGCTGGGCCAGCGTTTCGCCGGTGCAGGTCATCACGTCGCCATTGAGCAGTCCGGCCTCCAGCAGTTCACGGACGATCACCTGCACGCCGCCGACCCGGTCAATGTCGACCATCGAATATTTGCCATAGGGGCGGGCGTCGGTGAGCACCGGAACGACGTGCTGCGACAGATGATTGAACTCAGCCGGCGTCATGACCTCTTTCCAGAAGTCCGCGAACCCGGCGGCGCGCGCGATCTCCGGCGCATGCAGCGTGACGTTGGTCGAGCCGCCGATCGCCAGCGCGACGATCACGGCGTTGCGGATCGAATCGCGGACGACGATGTCGCGTGGCTTCAGGCCCTTCGCAATCATTTGCGCGAGGTACTCGACCAGCTGGTCCGGGAATTCCTTGAGGCGGCGGGGATCGTCAGACGGCGGGGCCACCATGTGCAGCGGCTGCATGCCGACGACGCCGATGAAGGTCTGCATGGTGTTGTAGGTGAACATGCCGCCGCAACTTCCATAACCGGGGCAGGCATGGCAGGCGATGCGGTCGCGGTATGCGGCGTCGGGGTGACCGGCGACCTGATAGGCGCTGACAATGTCGAGCTTCTCACCGGTTGTCGGGTCAGTGCCAGGATGGATCGCGCCGTCCGACATGATGATCGAGGGTTGATTGTGCTCAAGCAGGGCGGCCAACGTGCCGACCGGCGGCTTGTCGCAGGCAACGACGGCGATGGTGCCGGCGAGCCCGGTGGCGCTCAGATGTTCGCAGAGCGCATCGTGGGTCACTTCGCGCCCGATCAGCGAGTAGCGCATTTCGCGCGTGCCGTTGCGGATGCCGTCCGACGTTGCGATGGTGTATTCCGGCTGGACCAGGCGCAGCTTCATCTGGCCGGCGCCGTTGCCGATCCGGCTCTTGAGGCTGGCGTGGATCGCATCGACCTTTGCCGCAACGCCCATATAGCACTGGCTGTCGCCCTTGGTGCCGACCACGCCGACCGACGGCTCGTGGATCAGATCCGGATCGGCGCCAAGTTCGCGCGCAATCCCGATGGTTTGGGCCGAGCGGCCTGGATGGCGGTCGATGATGACGATTTTCGATTCTGTCACGGCGAGTTCCTTACATGCGGGCGGCTGGTTCGATCGCTGACGTTCGTCACGAAGTCAAGAACACCTGGTTCGGTCGTATCGGTTGGGCCCTTTGATTGGGTCGCTAGATCCGGACCGTCGTCTCTTTGGGCGTTGAGGATGCAACCAAAATCCCTATGGCAACGAGCAGGAGGCCGAGTACGAGATTGACCGTAATCGGCTCGTCCAGTGCATAAGCCCCGAAGATCGCGGACGCAATCGGGTTGACCGTCACCGAGATGGCGACCCGTGTTGGCGTCGTTCGCTGCAGGGCGTACGACCACAACAGGAACGTGAGGGCATCACCGAATATACCGAGGAACCCCACAACGCTCCACTGGGCAGGCCCGAATGACCCGGTCGCTGCGAAGCCGCCACGGATCCAGGCCAGAACCACAAGCACGAGAGCGCCGAATGTCATGGCGAGGGCCGTATATGGGATCGCTCCGTATCGTTTTGCCAACGCTTTCGACCAGACACTGTAGAAGGCCATGCAAAGTGCGGCTGCGACCATCAACACATCGCCGCGCCACGCATTCGAAGCGGCCAAGCCCAGTCCTGTGAACAACGCCACGGCCACCCCTATGGTGGCCACCACAACTCCCGCCGTTTTGGCTCGCGTCAGTGTCTCGACTTGCAGGAAGGCCGCTACCAGCATGGTGAGCAACGGAAGGGTCGACAGCGCAACCGAGCCACGGGCGGCCGTCGTGTAGATCAATGACGCGTTAAAGAGTACCGGAAACAAGCCGAAAAACAGCAGCCCCAATCCGGCGATCGGAGCGAGCGCAAGGACGTTGGGCCAGCGCGCCCGATGCCGCCAGGCTAACGGCAACAGCAACAGGCTGCCGATTCCGAACCTGAAGGCGCCGAGTGTGATCGGATCTGTGCTGCCAACGACAAGCCGGGTCACGCCGACCGATAGGCCGCCGAGTGAACTTGAGGCGATCGCGGCCAGTATACCAATGATTTCTACCACTTAGCTGCCTCACTGGAGTGTTGCAGCAGGCGTAGCGTGCGTACTATTATCTGTAAATCGAATAATTCAGATGAGTATTATCACGGAATAACATGAGTGAATTGCAACTCGATCCTGATCTGCTCCGGGCCTTCCTTGCGGTCGCGGAACATCGTTCGTTCACGGCTGCAGCCGCTTCGCTCAACCGAACACAGTCTGCCGTCAGCACCCAGATCAAACGCCTGGAAGATCAGCTTGGCCTCAGGCTCTTTGCGCGCTCGACGAATAGCGTCAATCTCAGCGTCGCCGGCGAAGGCCTGGTGAGCTATGCGCGCCGTATCCTTAGCCTCGGCGAAGAGGCCATTGAGCGAATGCGGCAGCATGAGATCGCCGGACGCGTGCGACTGGGCGTCATGGACGACTATGGGAGCGTCCTGATGCCTCCGATCTTGAAGGCATTCTACAATTCATATCCCGGCATCGAACTGCACATGGAAACCGGTCTGACCTCCGGCATGGTTGGTCGCGTGGGCAAAGCGTATGATGTGGTCATTGCGATGCATGCCCGGCACGAAAAATCCGGCGAACTGTTGCGGCTTGAACGCGCCGTATGGGCCGGTAGCCAGGAGCTGAATGTCCGCAATCTCGACCCCTTGCCGGTTGCACTTTATCCGAGCGGATGTCTGTTTCGGGATTGGGCGATTTCTGCGCTCGATCGAACCGCAAGGCGGTGGCGGATGGCCTTCATCAGCCACAGCCTCGCAGCTGTCGAGGCCATCGTGGCGCAAGGATTGGCGGTGACCGTTGTGAAGGAAGGAATGTTTCCGCGATCGTTGCGGATGTTGGGCACCGAGGACGGTCTACCGGCGTTGCCGACCGCGGAGATCAGACTGCATGTATCGCGCACGGCGCAGCCTCCGGCCATTCTTCTTGCTCGACATCTGCGTGATCACTTCAAGGCGGTCCACAAAAGGCCGACGTAGACACAAACCGTGGACGATTTTGGCGGGAAAAGGCCACGTGCAGGCCTCCGTCCAGGCCCGAGGCGCGCTCACGCTTTCATCGAGGGGCGCGCGCCGACGCGCTCCAGCCAGCCAGCGATATTCCGGTTCGAGGGATCGATCGGCTGACCGACCTTTGCGAAGAACGTCATGAAACAGTACAGCAGGATGTCGGCAAGGGTGAAACGGCTGCCGCACAGGATTTCCGGCCATCGGCCATCTGGCCGTCCAGCCACTTGATGCGGTTCTGCGCGATCGCCTTCGACCCGGGCGCGGCCTCCGGCGCGGTCAGAATCCGGTCCTTGAAGAAGTCGTTGCCTTCGCCGAAGCGATAACCGTTGGCGAGCGGCTCGCAGATATTCAGGTCGACGCGGCGCGTCCACATCCGGCATTCGGCCTTCTCTTCCGCCGTCGAGCCGATCAATGCGGGCCTTGGATTCCTGTCCTCGAGGTATTCGCAGATCGCGGTGATCTCCGAAAGGTAGCCGCCATTGTCGAGTTCGAGCGCCGGCGTCTGGCCATGCGGGTTGCGCTCGAGATGCGCGTGCTGGCGATTTTCGCCGGCCCGCACGTCAATCTTGCTCCATCGGGATGCTGATGCCCTTCTCCGCCATGAAGACGCGCACGACTTGCGGATTGGGGCCGATTGAATTGTAGAATTTCATCGCTCCGCTCGCCTCGGATATCGCGGTGTTACCAGCCATTGTTGCTTGAAGGGACGGTCAGACTCTCGGGCCGGCCGCCCTTTACGCGGGCGCTGGCACATTGAGAGGCGCATATTGCGCCTCGCCATGGCCCAGGGACCAGTTCTCGGGCAGCACCTCGACCAGGCTGATGAAGATATCCTCCGGCCGCAGGCCCGGGCTCTCGGTCAGCAACTCGACGATGCGGCGGTAGAGCGCCTTCTTCTGCGCGAGGCTGCGGGTGTTGTTGACGGTGAGCTGGATGATCACGAGGTCGTCGCTGCGGGCGATGCCGAGATAGTTGGCGCCATAGTCGAAATCGCCCTCGTCATGTTCGGTGATCAGCATGAAGCGATCAACCTCCGGCACGTCAAAGGTCTCGCGCATGGCGCGATAGAGGCCGTCGCGGATCGCCTTGCGGTAGGCGGCGGGCTTGCCGCGGCGGAGGGAAATGCGGGTCAGCGGCACGGCCGGGCTCCTGAAGTCTTAGCATCGATGCCGGAAACATCTCACGGAGCGCCAAACCATTGCAAAATCGTAGAATTCAGCTGCTTGATGAGAAAATCTCATCTACACTGATGGCATGAGGAAGCTTCCGCCCCTTCGAGCTCTCCATGCCTTCGAGGCCGCTGCCCGGCATCACAGCTTCGCGGCTGCCGCCAACGAGCTCGGCGTCACGCCGACGGCCATCAGCCACCAGATACGGCAGTTGGAAGAGGCCTGCGGGTTAAAGCTGTTCCAGCGGCGCCCGCGGCCTTTGCTCCTGACGAGCGCTGGCGCGCGCCTCTATCCGGCCTTGCGCAATGGCTTCGATGCGCTGGCCTCCGCGGTGGCGCTGCTGGCCGAAGAGGATGTGCAGGCGCCGCTTCGCGTGACGAGCCCGAGCGCATTCGCCAGCAAATGGCTGGTCCCGCAACTGCCGAAATGGCGTGAAGAAAACCCCATGATCCCTTTGGAAATCATCGGCACCGATGCTGTCCTCGATGTGAGAGCGGGCGCCGCAGACGTAGCGATCCGTTATGCACGAAAGCCGCCGCTCGACTTTGTGGCGCACGAGGTGTTTCGCGACGCGTACGTTCCCGTTTGCAGCCCGCGTCTGCTGGAGCAGCATGGCCCGATCGAGCGGGCTGCAGATCTCCTGCGTCTTCCCTTGATCCACTATGACTGGATCAACCGCGATCCGGAAGCGCCGACCTGGCGGCAATGGCTGGCGGTCGCGCGGTCGATCGATCCCGATTTCAAACCCCTCGAAAAGGTCTGGGACCTGAGTTTCCGCGAGGAGCTGCACGCGATTGACGCCGTTGTCGGCGGACAGGGGGTTGCGATCTGCAGCGACGTGGTCGTCAGCAATGAACTGAGGAGCGGGCTGCTGGTGAAGACACATCCGCTCTCGCTGCCCGGCTACGGGTTTTATCTCGTCTCGATGGCCCAAAGTCCGCGGGCGCCTGTCATCGAAGCCTTCTCGGCGTGGATGAGGGCGATCAGCTGAAGTCGGGGACCTGCGCAGGGTTCGAAGACTAAAGTGCGGATGACGGTCGGGTGGGGGTGCCGCGCCATTCTCGAACTGCGACGGGAGCACGTCACGGCGCGCCGGATCCGCCCGCCACGATCTTCTCATTCAATTTCTGATCGACGATCTGGACCGTGCGGTCGATCTCGGCATTGGGCAGACCGAGCTGATGCGAAATCAACTTCACCAGCAGGTCGACCCGCTCGATGAAAGGCGCGCCGCTGGCCACCGCCCGGGCCGCCGATGAGGGCTTGAGAAGGCTTTCCGCCGCCTTGGCGTATTTCTCGAAAGGCACCTGATCCTTCGGGTCGGCGCCCAGACGCCGGGCGATGGCATCGACATGGTCGTAGATCGACTGCGAGAGCTTCAGATCTCGATGCACCGCGTCGCGGATCGACTGCGGCTCGTGCGGCGTGATGCAGCGGTAATTCCCGGTCAACAGCATCGACCATTTGGCCAGCGGGACGAACAGCGAATCGAACACCTTGAGCTTCACCGGAACGTCATGGCCATCCAGCGTCACCGCGTCGATGTCCGCTTCCAGCTCCCGAAGCACCTTGTTGTGTTGCTCATCCGCAAATGCCGCGGCCTTGAAGTTTGTCGGCAGGCCGACATGAAGGACATTCGCCGCCTCTTCCGGTGGACGGAAGGCCTGCGGATCGGGCGAGCAGAGCGACACCAGTCCCGGCTTGAACCGTTCCCACACCAGGGCATTGGTATAGGCCTCCTCGAGGTCCATGTCCGCCAGCGCCGGGATCCGTTTGAGATAGGGCAACGGCGGCATGTTCATGATCGAAAGACAAGGCAGCTTCGCCGCGGCGATCTTGATCATCAGAACCCGGATCGTATGGTTGGTGTATTGCGGCTCCTGCATGGCAAGACCAACCAGATCATAACGGGAAAGGTCGACGTCCTGCGGGCGTGGTCGCGTCCAGCTTCCCGGGCAGATCGCGCGAGAAGATCGCCCGGTGCACCGCCTCGTCACGCAGCTTGATGCGAACCTCGGTACCGTCGCGATTGATGAGTTCTGCCGTGTTCTTCCGGCAAACCAGGGTCACGTTGTGACCCGCCATCAGCAGCTTTGTCGCCAGCAAGGAGCCATACGAGGCTCCAAGGATCAGGATGTTGTGCGCCATACTCTCTCTTCCACAGATTATGCCAGAATTTTCACTAACGCCCAACCCAAGGCAACCCAACTCAAGCCAGGCTGGAAATTTCCGTCAGGGATCTGTTTGGGCGAAGGATAAGGAGCAGGCCAGACCTTACATCACTTGGAAACAGCCCCCTCGGGCAAGCAGCGGCCGTGTCTACGGCAAATCGATTGGTATTACAATTATATAGCGGTTCTCATTTTCGTCCTCTCCGGCGCGTCACTCCATGTCTTTATCGGATGGGATTTTCTGAACCGCCCGGAAAATTCAAGCGAGCCAATTCTCCACGTTCAGGCCGCGGATGCGTTTGAACTCGCTGGTATTGGCGGTATGGCCGCCAGTCACGCGCGTCTTCGTGCTCACCCCAAATTGCGCGCAGAAAACCAGAGTGCGTCGGGCGACAACGTATTACCCGCCAACGGCGGATCGCGCAGCTGCGGAAGCGTCTCGGCGATGACGGGTTTCGAGACGGCGGCCTGAGGCCGATCCCGTGCGGTCGCCGGAAGGAGGCGACATGCAGCATTGGCGAGGGAGTCAGTGGGCCGCTGCGAGAACAGGATCCTCGCGGGTCCAGATCTGGCCCTCACAGAAAGCCATGCCCAGCCCACAAGCTCGCACGCGAAGCGTTTTTGCGTCTTCCAGTATAACGACCGTCGGATACGTAGTGCCGTTTTCAGCGCTTACGATCAGGCCGATCCATTCGGATGATGAAGAGGTGGGCTTCAGATCGATCAGTACTTTCTCATTGTTCGATGAATCCGCGTTCGATGAATCCACGACATATCCGCACACAAACGAACCACATTGCTCGATATGAATGGCTCGCTTCTGTCCCTCGGTCTGCCAGTTGCCCAGCAATGACGTGGACCGCCCCCCATCCAAGGTCTCGCGATTCTGGTTGTCTTTGGCTTTGCCGTAGTACTCGACGGCAGGCGCCGTCTGGCTTTCCTTGGCTTTGCCATAGTACTCGACGGCAGGCGCCGACGATAACGCGGTCTGAACAGGCTTATAAACGCTGCCGGTCATTTGAGTAGCCGGCTCGACGGTTGATGGTGAGGGTGAACGCGAAGAAGTCGCCACGACATTGACCGGCAAAGCGCCCCCATCGGACGTTGCATCGACCGGCATCGGTTTTGTGAGCGAAGTTGGAGCGGACGCCGCATGCGAGTCGGTGGGGGAAGGTCGCGTCCCGGCTCCTGGAGCAGGTGTTGCAGGCACATCGACCGATGGCGCTTTCGTCGGCTCCGTTGCAACAACAACCGGTTTCGAATTGGCCGTCGATAGCGGCGTGCGGGAAGCAGCAATATCTTCTGCAGACGTTACCGCCTGGCTTTCTTTCGCTTTGCCATAGTACTTGATGGTTGGCGCCGCCGACGATGACGCGCTCCGAACAGGTTTGTAAACGCTGCCGGTTATTGGAGTAGCCGGCTCGACGGTCGATGATGTGGGTGAACGCGAAGAAGTCGCCGTGACGTTTGCCGGGAATGCAGACTCATCTGACGTTGCATCAACCGGCATCGGTATTGTGAGCGAGGTTGGACCGGACGCCGCTTCCGAGTCGGCGGAAGGTAACGTCCCGACCACTGTGGCGGGTGCTTCAGGCATGTCGATCGATGGCGCTTTCGTCGGCTCGGTTGCAACGACAGCGCGCTTCGAATTGGCCGTCGACAGGACCGTGCGGGAAGCAGCGATGGCATCTTCGGCGTTCGGTGCTTTTGCCAGGCTCAACGAATTTCCTGCCGGCGCCCGCGCCTTGCGCGCGGAAACGGTTTTTGACGCGAGTTTAGTCCTGGATCCGCGGCGGTAATTGGAACCGTGAAACTCGGGACTCGACACCGAAATGCACGCCAGAGAAGCACATCCGCTTGGCGCGTTGATGTGGACCACGCGTCCCTGGACTTCAAATGAAAAGATAGTACCGGCATGCGCGGAGGTACTGAGCAGAACGAGTGCCGCAAAAGCGCAAAGCCGTTTCATAGAGAGTCTCCCCAAGGGTAGTTGACCCTCTACGTCTTGGCGGCCACCTAAAAAGTGATCTAGATCACGCTTGTTCAGGCCGCCAAGCCAGCGCCGGCTATTGACGGGAACGGTGCTCGGGTTGGCTGGCCCGCGGCTCGAATAGCTTGAAGCCTTATTCGGCGAGACGGGGCTGACGGCGTCCTTCCCGCAAACGTTCAGTCCCAACTTCTACGCTGCCCTCTCCTTTGATGCCCGATCCTCGTGGGATCTCAGAGGTGACCTGCGTCACATATCTTCAGGCCGGACCCGGCGTACTCCCGTCGCCAGAAATCGTCCTCACTGAAAGCCACACCGCGGAATGACATGGCCAATGGCCAGGTTGAACGAGTGTCAGGCTTCAAATGACGAAGAGTTGGATTCCGCCGGCGGGGACAGCGCGGCTCTTCCGGGTGCAGGTGCAGTGCCGGAATTATCGGCGACACGTTTTCACAACGCAAATTTCATTACTGATGCGGGAGGGAAAATGAAGGAGGCAGCAAGCTATCTGGCAAGTCTTGGATTATCGAGCTTGAGCGCGGTCAAACCGGTGGGCCTAAGTGAAAAAAGGCTGATCGACATTGCTCTGGCTGGTTTTGGTATCGTCGTTCTCAGTCCCCTGTTTCTGTTATGCTTTGCGGCGTGCCTGCTTTCGTCGCCCGGACCGGCGCTGTTCGGCCATCGGCGCATTGGATTTCAAGGCAAATACTTCCAGTGTTTCAAGTTCCGAACCATGGTCATCAACGGAGAACAGGTTCTTCGCGTGTATTTGGCGTCACATCCGGAGGCCAGGGCGGAGTGGGAGGCAACCCGAAAATTACGTTTCGATCCCAGAGTCACGGCGATCGGTTCAATACTGCGCAAAACAAGTCTTGATGAAATACCCCAACTCTTCAACGTGCTCTGGGGCGAGATGAGCATCGTCGGACCGCGGCCGGTGACCGAAGAAGAGCTCGCAAGGTACTGCACGCGCGTGAGAAGCTATCTGGCATGTCGTCCCGGAATAACAGGGCTTTGGCAGGTCAGCGGCCGTAGCGGAACGACCTATCGCAAGCGGGTGGCCTACGACACCTATTATGCCCGCCACTGGTCGATGATTCTGGACGCCAGAATTATTGTCGCAACGGTTTCAGCGTTGCTGGATTTCGAGCAACGCCTATTAGGGCGTGTACTCTTAAAATGAGAGATGTCCGCTTCTCTGAGACTAAAGATGGGGTAATCGGCCGGCGTTGTTGTGGATATCTGAAGAATTAGGGTGCTGCGCTTCAGGCTGATGGTGGAACGAGGTCCGTGTGGACGGCCTCAAACATCAGAAGGAGAAGCGCAGCATGGACCATTCTGCCGGACTTGACGTGTCGGTCAAGGAGACGAGCGTCTGCATTGTGGATGATGCGGGCAAGGTCGTGCGGGAAGTGAAGGTGGCGAGCGAACCTGGAGCTCTGCTGCAGGTACTGGTGAATCCCGACTACCACTTCAAGCGAATTGGACTGGAAGCCGGGCCGCTGTCGCAATGGCTTTTCAGTGCTCTTGCCGAAGCGGGCTTGCCAGTGATCTGCGTTGAGACGCGGCACATGCACGCGGTGTTGAAGGCGCAGATCAACAAGACCGACCGCAACGATGCGCGTGGCATCGCGCAGATGATGCGGGCGGGGCTTTATCGTCCGGTGCACGTGAAGACGTTGCGCAGTCAGAAGCTGCGGATGTTGCTGACCCATCGCAAGCTGCTGCAGTCGAAGGCCATCGCGATCGAGAATGACCTGCGCGCCACCTTACGCAACTTCGGACTCAAGGTGGGTGTAGTGGGGACGGTGAAGTTCGAGGCGCGCATCAAGGAACTCGTCGAGAACCTGCCCGACCTGGTCATTCTGGTCGAACCGCTTTTGCTTGTCCGGCGGGTGGTTCGCGAGCAGATCGGTATCCTGCACCGCCGCTTGCTGGCCATCGTCCGGGACGATGAGGTGTGCCGGCGCCTGATGACGGTTCCCGGTGTCGGCCCCGTGGTCGCGTTGACCTATCGTGTCACCGTCGACGTGCCCGCTCGGTTTAGGAACTCCAAGGCGGTCGGGGCGGCGTTTGGGCTGACACCTTCCAAGTATCAGTCGGGCGAGAGCGACCGAACCGGTGGGATATCAAGGTGCGGAGACGACATGATGCGAATGATGCTCTACGAGGCGGCCCAGAGCATGCTGTTCCACTCGTCAAAATGGTCCTGGCTGAAGGCTTGGGCGATGAAGGTCGCCAGGCAGCGCGGGATGAAAAAGGCGATCGTGGCCCTGGCGCGTCGGCTGGCCGTGATCATGCATCGCATCTGGATTGACGGCACCGACTTCCGCTGGACCAGGGAAGTGGCAGCGACATGAGAGCCCGACAGGATCAAATACGATAGGAGAAACATCGAGATCCACCGAGCGGTGGAATGATGTCCCTCGCGGGACGATGGATGAGGTGAGTTCGTATGTCTGCTTGGACCTACCGTCGCTTGACGGCAAGGCCGCCCAAAAGATTGTTCCACCTCGTTCTCGAATCCCATGATGGAAGGGCCTTGGTGCCGATTCCGGAGAGAAGCACGAGCCCGCGAGCGACATCGACACCGCAGTCGTGGTTAGTCTGAAAGCGCTTGACCCTGATCGGCCGATTAGAGAAGCAGACATGCGCTGGTTACCCCGGAAATTCGCCTTTTGACCCCGAACGGACATTCCTTGATCTGTATCAATTGCGAAGAGCGGCGTTCCATAAGTAACTGGCGGTTAAGCCAATGCTAAAGCTCCGGTTCAATGAAGCGACAAGATCACGAACCGGCCTCGTCGGGGCCTGAGAAGCCGAAAAAGCCTTCGCGCACGGAAGAGGCGCGGCGGATTGTTGAGGAATACGCCAACGGTCTAAGAGAAATCCTTGAAAAGCTTCGCAAGCTCTTTAATTGACCCCACTTCCGGCTCTTTCATTTTGATCCGCGCACGGCCTAGGAGTTCTGCGTAGCGCCAAGGCCAAAGCGGCGAACGATTTCCTGCGCATTCCAGTCCGCCGACCTCACCTCGGTATCCAGCTCGAGACAGTCAGGTCGCGGGTAAAGTTGTTTCCGTTGTTGAGGGATGAACGGACCTAGCTCAGACGCGCGCTGACTTCCGTTGATGACCCAGGCTGTGTGAAAACTCCGACTTCGGACTTTCATGCAGAAAATCTTTCTCGATTTACGATGAATTGGAAAAGAACAGCTCTGCCAGTCATCACCGAAAGAAGAAAAGCGAGAAAACAATTCTGCGCATTCTCTGCTCGCGCGCGTTTTCACACAGCCTGGACCCTCAGCGGACCTTGGCACATCAAGAGACCTTGAGCCGCGTGAATGACATCGCATGTTTCGGCTGGAGACCGGAAGCACCAGCGCAATGCGGCAGATCACAGTTTTGCCGGTTGAGTGATCGGCTGCGCGCCGCGCGTAAGTGCGGCGGTGAGAAGCTAACTCCGTGTGAGAGGCACAAAATCGATTTCACCGACTCCTTGTAGAGTTAAGAACGTGAGCGACTTCGTGCCACCGTTGGTCACCAGATGCGGTCGCCCCGCCCTGGCTACATAGACTTCGCCGGGCTTCAGATTCACTTCCTCCTTCGGATCCTGCAAGAACACCCTCATGTGCCCTTCCAGAACGTAAAAAGTATCGGAGGTATTGGTGTGGCTGTGCCACGGCACCTTCTGCGTCGGCGAGAGCTGCAACTCCAAAATGCGAAAGCCGGGGCGCTCTGCATGAAAAACGCGACGCTCCGCCTCATAAAGATGACCGGCGTCCCGGATTGACTGCCCTTGTTTCATGTCGGTCTCCCTCAAGTAACCAAGGATGGGCCCAAGTAAATCCCACGTTGCCACGCATCGCAATGGGGCTCTCCCGTTTGCCGCGGTGCATGAGTCCGCATGTGGCACTTTTCGGACCTGACCGCCGCGTTGGCGAATGTCTGCTGTTGAGGGAAGAACGGAAGTCAGGATTGGGCGATCCGACTTCCGAGTTTGCCCCTTATCGGCGAGCGGATTGAGACATCGTTGTTGTCGCCTGGTTTTCACTTAGGAGCGGGCGTTTCTTGCCGGCTGCTGCCTGGGTTTGATGCTGATCAGGTTCAGCAGCGTTGCGCTCACGATCATCGCTATGATGCCACCAACACTCAACGCGATCTGCATCGCAAGCCCGTTCGAGATGTCGAGCAGCGCCATGTGGCTAGCGAAAGCCAGCAAAACGCCAAGGCAATAAATAGGTAGCGAGTTCTGGCCGCAGCGGATCGCGCCGCGCATCACTGGCGTCTTCAGCGCTCGCCAGTTGTGAGGAACCAACCATGCCGCCAAAACGGCTATGGCCAGAAAATGCAGCAGTCGCAAGGGGTCGAGATTCGATTTGTCCAATGGGTAGAGCAGATGTGCCAGCATTTGCGGGATCAGTGCTTCCAGCGACTTGATGCGCCAGCTTAGTGCGGTGATCAGGCTGAAGAGCAGATAGAGGACTGCAAGGACAAGCGCCGCGCGTGACCTCACCCACGGCTGGACCTTGTTGCCCTCGATGATCCACCACGCGCCAAGCACAACCAGCAATTGCCAGGCCATCGGATTGAAGGCCCAGTGGCTGTTCGGCCACGCCGGGACGGTCCAGCCGAAGACATGCACCAGAACATAGAGCGCCAGCGAGGCGCCAAGCGTCAGGTTCGGCACCCGCAGCAGCAGCCACAGTAGCGGCGCGAACAACAGGTGAAGAAGCACGAAGATGGGTAAGACGTCGGTGTTGACTGGACGGTATTGCAAGATCGCCGCGCGCGCGAGCGTCGCGCCCGGCTGATCCAGCAGAATGCGCGTATTGCTCGCGTCAGCGGAAGGGCCGCCGCCTGCGAGGTGAATCAAGATGGCGCTAGCGAGCGTCAGCAGCAGAAATGCGACATAAATATCCCAGCTTCGCCGCAGCGTCCGGCCAATCACTCCGGTCCAGCCCTCGCAGCGCCATGTCTTGCCGTAGGCCAGCGCACAGGTTACGCCCGAGATGAACATGAATACTTCCGCGGCATCGCTGAAGCCGTAGTTCCGCGGCGTCAGCCAACTTCCGATGTTGTTGGGAATATGATCAAGAAAGATCCACCACAATGCGATGCCTCGGCAGGCATCTATTCGCAGGTCGCGGCCCCAGTCTTTCAGCTCCGGCAGCTCGTCGACCAGTGGCTTGGGGGTAGCGCTTTGATCGTGCATCCGGTTGCCCCAACCAGCTAAATGAACCTGGCGTGTGCGTCACCACCGATCACCTGAAAATTTTAGTCGAAGCAACGAGTCGCGAACGTGAAGTGGTTCACCTTCCGTGTGCGTCACAGCGCCGCTTAGCGAATTCTGCCGTGGTAACCTGATCTTCTATGATCCGTTTCAGATCGGATGATCGAGACCATTGCGCACCGTGACGACCGCCCAACTGGCTAAACGGAAGAATAATTGTTCAATCCAGTGCTTCCGCTTTTGATCCTGTGGACGGCTCCTCCGGCAGGTAGGGTGCCATGATGGCGGGCGCTGTTACTCTAATTCCGGGTCTGGGTGTCAAGCTCTCCGACGATCATCCTTGCCGGGTCCACTGTTCTCTCCGCGGTAGGGGTGAACCCTCCGCATGATGGCGTAAGGAGACGCTGGCGGTTCAATGTTGCAATCGCGGTCGCCCTTTCAGACGCGCGCACAAAATCTGTCGAACTCACCATCGCCATCGTCCCGGCAGGGACGTCTTTTCCCGCCGTTTGGCAGGAACTCGGTATGCCCTCGCTAGGCAGCAATCTCCTTCTTCGACCAGTTGAACTCGGTTCCGTCGATCCACATGCGATGCAGAATGACCGCAAGCTTACGCGCGACCGCAACCTTGGCCTTGCGGAGCCCGTTTCGCTTGGCGAGCCTTACCCCCCAAGCCTTCATGGCGGACCATTTTGGAACGCGTGTCAGTAGAACCCCGGCTGCTTCAAACAGGTAACTTCGCAACATAGCGTCGCCACACTTCGAGATGCGGCCTGACCAATCGACCTCTCCGGAGGCATGGCGTCTACTGGTTAAGCCGATATAAGCACCTACGCTTCTCGACCGCGCAAACCGTGCCGGATCGTCGATCGTTGCCTTGAAGGCGAGTGCGGTGATCGGGCCGACCCCAGGTACGGTCATAAACCGGCGGACCTGCGCATCATGGCGAGCCAGCCTCATTACCTTGCGGTCAAGCTCACTGACCTGCTGCTCGACGGCATTGCGCGCTTCGAGCAGTGGCCTGACCGCAGCCACCAGCTCAGGACGACCCTCGATCAACTCATCGACTCGTACGGCGAAGACGTTGAACTTGGCACGGCCGATTACTAGGCCAAGGTTTTTGAGAAGGCCGCGAACATGGTTCTCGAGATCGCGCTTGATCTTGACCAGCAGCGCCCGGCTGGCCAGTAGCGCCCTGACCGAGTGGCTGTCGATATCTTTGACGTGCACTTCCTTGAACCAACCCGTCTGCATAATGCGGGCGATCCCGATAGCATCGTTGCGGTCGCTTTTGTTGATCTGCATCTTGAGCACCGCCTTGGCATGGCGCGCATCGATACAGATCACCGGCAGGCCAAGCCGCTTGAGCTCGGTCCAGAGCCACGTGGACGTCGGTCCAGTCTCGAGGCCGATGCGTACCGCATCCGGTGCCTTTGAATTCACGTAAGCCGAAATCGCCTCTGGATCGGAATCGACCACGCCCTCTCGCACGACCAACCCCGCCTGGTCCACTATGCAGATCGATGTCTGCTTCAACGATACGTCTAGTCCGACATAGTATTCCATTGTCGCTCTCCATCGTTGCAAGGCCACATGAGGCTGGCCTCATACGTTCCTGGAAAGCTGATTCCCTTGCCTTTGTCTGGCTCGATCCCGGAATTACCCCATGTTGCAAAAGTCGAAAGTTGCAGGGCTCAAGATTTTTCGCGAAAACACTAAGCAGCGAGCGATCGCTGATTCGTATGACCTCAATCGCGTTACCGAAGTCGCCTGTGAATTTTGCGTGAGGCCGTGAGGTCCCTCACATCTTGTACACGAAAGTCGCGTCCACGGTCCGCAGAATTTTGGTCATCGGCGAAAATCGACTTTTGCAACACAATCGGCACTTTTCGGACCTGCCGAAGCGGCCTGACGCTGTCGGCTCATCGGGGTAAAGCGGACCTCGCAACTGCGCGCGCCCAAGTCCGAAAATAACCCGGAGCAGAAATCGGCCGTTGTTGGTTTTCGCGGGAATCGAATTCAGGTCATTGCCGGGCGACCATGGCATTCCACCACGGACAAACGCCGCTTAGCCTCGGGTAATTGCCGTCCATCACCTGGAGCGGGGCACGGGGTCCTTCGGGCGGCGCCGGCAGGCGCACGAGCAGCAGAAGGTCCCTTTCGGCCGCTCGCCCCGAAAGCGCCAGCATCGCGGCAATGGCGGCCAAACAGGCGAATTTTCGAAGACGCGGCTTCTGATCGCGCATCGAATTTGCGCAGCGCGGCAACAAGTTTGCACTGCCATCAGGTCGACAATTGTGCTCTCTTTGGCTGCGCGACCTCTCGCTGATCATTTCGGCCCCAGCCCCATGGTCGGCTCGAGAGGGAGCGCTGCCCCGGCGTTGATCCCCACGATTCGCGCCGGTCGCCTTGTTCATGAGTTCACCTGGAGTGGCAGCCATGGTGCAGAACCTAGTAACCAGATTGGTCGTGGTGGCTTTGATTATCATGGGCGTGCTTGCCTACGCCCAGAAACATGAGGGGTGCTTGCACGGGCGCTCGCTCCAAACCTTCAAGCCCTGCGGATCAGTTAGCGTTGACCTGTAGCGCTGGCCGCGACGCGGCGGCCAGCCTCGCGCGATTTGGTGCTCATGATCCCGGGCAAACCCCCGGTTCGCCTATCTCCGTCTGTACGGGGCCGAGCCGAGCCGTTCTTCAACCGAACGTGGGTTCTTGACAAACTGAGCGACAGATCAGGCGACGCGTTGGGCTCGCTTCCGTTGGTGGTCTGTCGAAGTCTGCTCTTGGGCACAAAGCAGACGTCCTGAAGGCCAACCCGGACGTCCGCTTGCGAGCGTAATGCGGACATCGTCAAGTCCACGAGCGTTCGGCTTTATGAGTACACGCCCTAGACCGACGTTGATGGGCGCTGGAGTCGATACGGGAATATTGGTTGGGAGCCATCTTCCAAAGCACGATCAGTCACCACGACGAGGCGAACGATTAATTGATTTCCTCGGCGCAATCCTTTCGGCTTTCGCACCCCAAAGTGCCGTTACGCGACCTTGGATGGTGCGTGCCGACTCTGATCGCGCCAGTATGCGAGGAGCTCCGCCCGTTCCACCACCAATGCTGCCAGCATTCCCGCGATGATCGCCCAGGACGCGGACGCGATTCCCGCGATCGAGAACGGAGTTGCCGCGACGGCGAATGCGGTCAGCGCCGCAAAGCGCAGCCTGCCCCCGAAGGCTTTTTCGAAGGCATCCTGCAATGCCGACAGCACGGCAAGACCGGCCAGTGCGAAGACATATGAGCGCGGCAACACGCCCATCAGAGACATGACCGGAGTGGCCGCGACGGCTATCAAAACGGTCAGGCTCGCGGCGACAACGCTGGCCCAGTATCGACAGGACTGCGGACCGGCATCGGGGCCTGCGAATATCGCGACGCCTGTCCTTGCAACAGTGGCGGGATGTCCCCCGAACAACGCATTGACGGTTGAAGTCACACCCACGACGACGGTCGTTAGATCGACGGGCACCCGGTATCCCTGTGCCATCAGGAATCCGATGCCCTGCACGTTGCCGAGGCCCATGGCCAGGATCAGCATCGGCAATGTAATCGCGATGAAGGCCGACATGGAAAACGCGATCTCGGGGACGCCGATGGCCGGCATCGCCCATTGGATCGGCACGCTTGCGGATGCGCCGGTGACATAGACCGCGATTCCGCCTGCGATCATGGCCAGGCCCAGTGGCGGAACTCTTGGACTTTTGATGGCGCGGCCGAGCAGGAATGCCACCACGGTCATTCCGGCAACGGCGATATTGGAAACCGTGGTGCTCACCAGACGCGTCACATAGTCCAGAATACTGCCGGCAAACATGCCCATCACGATCGGCAGCGGCAGCCAGGCCATAATTCGTCCACCGACGCCCATCAAGCCGAGCGCGATGATGAGGGCGCCGGCAATGAGGTTGGCGCCGACCATCTCGGCGATGGTGTATTGGCCTGCCAGCGTGCCCAGATAGACCAGGCCGGGAATGGTCCATGTGATGGGAATGGGTTGCCGGTAGAACAGGCTCAGCGCAATCGATGAAACCGCGCCGCTGAACCAGATGACGAACATCCAGCTCGAGGACTGATCCGTGGTCAGACCGAGTTGACCCGAGACCGCGATTTGCAGTGGAACCGCCCCAAAGGCATACCAGACAAATCCGGTGATGCCGGCCCAGAAAGCGGCCATGTTGAAGTCGTGCAAATACGACATGGTGCGGCCGCCGAGCCCGATCGCGGCCGATCGATCTCGTGGTTCCTCGGTCGCAAGGTTTTCACTGGATGGCATGAGCGTCTCCATTCGGATGCGATCGGAAAATCGACGCTCGAAGCGAGGCAGGGATGGACCCAAGTCTCGGACATATCGGGTCTTGTGTAACTCGTTCGTTCGAATGACATCGAGCGATGGTTTTGTTCACCGGTCGGCGCATCGAGCCGCGTGCCGGTTCAAGACGCCCACGAATGTTCGCAATTCCTCCGGGCCAAGCAGTCGCTCGCGGATACGCTTTACGTTGGCTGCGGTTTTGATTTTCGCCTGGGCGCTGTCCGTTCTCTCTTGGCGGCGACCCGGCGCGCCGCTGCCAGCGCTGCTCGCGCCCAGGTGACGAACTCATCGGGTTCGTCGAACAGCCGATCCGGCACGCGCCAAAAGGAGAGGTCTATCGCGGAGCCCTTCTTGTTGTAGTTGAGAGGCGGAAAGGACTGGGCTTCCTTGAACGTCACCCGGTTGTGGTCATCAACTCGGAAATAGAGCGTGTCCTCGGTCACCATCCCGAGCATCACCCCGTCGCAGAACACGCCGGTCTTGCCGAACATGCGCCGCATCGTAACGCGGCCGAGCGGAGCGAGCTGCTCGCGCAGGAACTCGGCAAAGCTGTCGCTTGCAACCATCCCCCAACCTTAGTCCTGGCAGCGATTGAAAAGCACATTCTCCGGCGCCGGCACCGGATCGTCGATCTCGGGAAAATCCTCCCCAGCAAATGCACAAACATACGCCGCAATACAGCCGATGACGAGAGCGCCTCCATCGGTTCGCACACGTGATCTTGCCCGACGGGCAAATCACCCATTAGTCTGTCCATCCCCTTTCGCAGAAATACTCCGCTTCACCACTGACCCAAATCATCTTTAGAACTCCCGTCATCCCGTCCCACACAGAGGGGCGTTTCGCGATCGTCACGGACGTAGGAACGGGATGCGGTGGACGTGGCAGCGTCAGGCGCGCGACGAGCGCGCGGACGAATGACGCTGATGCGGACGGCGAAGTCGTGTGGTCCTGATGCCCCGACGCTGGCATCAAGGTTGCGGTATATCCGCAAACGACGGTGGCAAAAGAGCCCGGTCACCGGGGAGAGCGCGAAGGAAACCGTTAAAACCATTGCGTGCGGGAATGCCGGGTGATGCCGGTGTACTCGTTGTTACTCGTGTGCATTTTTACCAATGCAAAGCGCACACGAGGCCGCGGGTGCAGCGGGCGCCCGGCATTCCCCACGCCCTCCGTCTTTCGAGGGCAAAAATTCGGTCAAACCTCGGACGCATAGCGCCGCGAGAATGCGGACATGTGTCTATCCGAGCGTCAGTTCAGCCAGCCCAGTCTTTCGTAACGCCGCCCATGCTGCGAAGCCCAGCCGGCCGATGTTCCGCGAAACCGTCAGCAATGTATGGCGCTTTGGTCCCGAATGGCCTAAAGCATCTCCAACTCACTCAAATCCACCATCGGCGCAAACGTGCATTTGCCGGGCACGCAGCTTCGACCCGTTAGGTTCGAGGCCTATTTGATGTTCTGCGCCGAGCGCCAACAAAGGTTTGCCATCTCGTGACATTCTTGACCACACCTCCGCCGCTCGCCCGAGCGTTGGCGGGGCGCAACTACGAACAGGCTACCCCGGTTCAGACCGCCGTGCTGGCGGGCGAAGCTGCCGGCCGCGACCTGCTGGTTTCGGCGCAAACTGGCTCGGGCAAGACCGTCGCCTATGGGCTGGCGATTGCGAAGAATCTTCTCGGGGATGCCGAGCGGTTCGAGCCGGCCGCCGCGCCGCTTGCCCTGATCGTCGCGCCCACGCGTGAGCTTGCCTTGCAGGTTCAGCGCGAACTCGCCTGGCTCTATCAATATGCCAATGCGCGGGTGGTTTCCTGCGTCGGCGGCATGGATCCGCGCCGCGAGCAGCGCGAGCTGGCCGCAGGCGCGCATATCGTGGTCGGCACGCCCGGCCGGCTGTGCGATCATCTGCGGCGCGGCCGCCTCGATGTCTCGGAATTGAAGGCTGTCGTGCTCGACGAGGCCGACGAGATGCTCGATCTCGGTTTTCGCGAGGATATGGAATTCATCCTCAAGACCACGCCGGAGGCCCGCCGCACGCTGTTGTTCTCGGCGACCTTGCCGCGCGGCATTGTCGCGCTGGCCAAGCAGTATCAACGACACGCCTTTCGCGTCGAAGTCGCCGGCGACGAGGGCGGTCACGCCGATATCGAATACCGCGCCATCCGCATCGCCGCCGGCGATGTCGAACACGCTGTCGTCAATGTGCTGCGGTTCTTTGAATCGCCGAGCGCGCTGGTGTTCTGCAACACCAGGGATGCGGTGCGGCATTTGCAGGCGACGCTGCTGGAGCGCGGCTTCTCCGTGGTCGCGCTGTCGGGCGAACTGACGCAGAACGAGCGGACCCAGGCGCTGCAGGCGCTGCGCGACGGTCGCGCCCGCGTCTGCGTCGCCACCGACGTGGCGGCGCGCGGCATCGACCTGCCCAATCTGGATCTCGTGATTCACGCCGATCTCCCCAACGACGCCGAGGTGATGCAGCATCGCTCGGGCCGCACCGGACGTGCGGGCCGCAAGGGCGTCAGCGTCTTGCTGGTGGCCGCGGCGCGAAAGCGGCGCGCGGAATTGCTGCTGAATCTGGCCGGCATCGATGCGATCTGGGGCACGGCTCCGACCGCGGAAGAAATTCGCAAGCTCGATCAGGAACGCATGCTGCGGGACGCGCTGTTCGCGGAGGAGACGACCGAGGACGATCTGGTGCTGGCGCGGGCGTTGCTCGCCGAGCGCTCGCCCGAGGATATCGCCACCGCGCTGGCGCGGCTTTATCGCGCACGGCTGCCTTCGCCGGAGGACATTCTCGATCCCGGCCAGGGCGCGGGCCGATCGCGCGACGATCGCGGCCGCGACAGGGACGGCCGAACGCTGCGCGGCGAGGATCGCGCCGCCGGCCCGCGTTCGAAGTCGGGAAAATCGTCGCCGCGTCACGCCATGGCGGAGGGCAGCGTGTGGTTTCGCGCCGCCATCGGACGCAGGAAGAACGCGGAAGCGCGCTGGCTGTTGCCGATGATCTGCCGCCGCGGCGGCATCGACAAGCAGGACATCGGCACCATCCGCGTCATGGACACCACCACCGAGTTCGAAATTTCCGCCCGCGTCGCGGAATCTTTCGCCGCAAAAATCCGCCGTCCGGACAAGGAAGACAACATCCGCATCGAGGCGCTGCCGGAGCCTTCGCAAGGGCAGGCGGCCTCGGAACAGCGATCGCATACGCCCCGGCGCGAAGGCAAAGAGACCGATCGCAGCGCTCGTCACGACGACGGATCCCGCGATGACCGGGCAGCCAAACCACGCGGCAAGTCTCACGGCGAAAGCGGGGCGGGATTTGCCCGGGAGCCGGATTTCGAACCCAAGAAGCGGGCCTGGAACAAGCGCGGCCACGCCGCGCAACCGCAGCCCGCCAAGGCTTCTCACGCCAAGGCCTCCCACGTAAAGGCGTCCCACGCCAAGCCGGCGTTCGGAAAGAAGGCAAAGGGCAAACGTCGCGGCTGATGCGTAGCGATGGCGCCGGGCGCAAGCGCATTGCGGACCGCGTCGGGCCATCGGCTATTTCGCCAGCCTGCCCGCTTCGATGGCGTCGATCTGCAGCGCAATGTAGCGGCTGTAGATCCGGCACTGCGAAAAGGCTCCGCCGGTGAACCACAGGCCCGGCTGTGGTGTACGAGTCCACATGTTGCGAAGCTCCTGGGTCGTGTCGTCAAAACCCCAGATCGGTCCGACACGCTTGGCGACGGCTTCACCGAACAGGGAACCTGACGACGTGATGGAGGCCCTTGTAGCCGGTGGCGAGAACGACGAGGTCGGCGCGCAATGTCGAGCCGTCACCAAGCTCCAGTCCATCGGCGGTGAAACGCTTGATGTCGCTGGCCTGGATCAGACGGATTTTCCTGTCCGCGATCAGTTCCGAACACCCGACGTTGAAATAATAGCCGCCGCCGCGGGTGCGGAATTTCAGCGGCCAGCCGGTGCCGTCCTCGCCGAATTCCAGTCTGAAACCGGCCTGCTCCAGCCGCTGCAGCAAGGGAGCGTCAAGCTTCTTCACTTCGTTGGTGATCAGCTTGTGCGAGGCCTTGATGACAGCAAGCGGGGTCCCCGAATTCAGGCTATCGCGAATGTCGATTGGCGGGCCGTCGCCAAGATAGGACTGGTCGTAAAGCTGCGCGCTGGGATCGACATTGACGACCATGGTCGGGCTGCGCTGCACCATGGTGACGTCAGCGCCATGCGCCTGCAATTCCTGGCAGATGTCATGCGAGCTGGTGCCGGTGCCGAACACGATCGCCGAGCGGCCGGCCCATTGTTTGCCGCCCCTGAACTGGCTGGAATGCAGCACCGAGCCCGCGAAATTTTCCAGGGTCTCGATCTTCGGAATGTTCGGGGTGCCGCTGATGCTGGTGGCGACCACGATGTGCTTGGGCCGCAGCGTGCGCGTGGTGCCGTCGGTCCGCTGGACCTGCGCCGACCAGCGCTGCGCTGTTTCATCGTAGTCCGCGCCGCTGAACGTCGTCCCGGTCCAGAAGTTGATCTCCATGATGTCGACGTAGCTCTCGAGCCAGTTCGCGATTTTGTCCTTTGGAATGTAGTCCGGGAAGGTCGGCGGAAACGGCAGGTAACGCAGGTGATTGACCGGCGTCTTGTTGTGCAGCTTGAGCCCGCTATAGCGCAGCCGCCAATTGTCGCCGACGCGCGCGGCCTTGTCGATGACAAGGGCATCGAGCCCGAGCCGCTTCAGCTCGACGGCGGCGGAAATGCCGGCATGGCCGCCGCCGACGATGAGAACATCCGGCTCGCGATCCTCAAAAGCGATCTCGGCCTGCCGCTGGTCCAGCCAGTCCCGGCCTGCGAAATCACGCGCGTGCGATTTCGGCGCGTCGTCGTTCGAGCGCGCGTCGCAAATCCGGTTGAAGTCGAGCGATGTCGAAATCGTCCAGGCGACCGGAGAGGCGGGCGCCTGACAAACCAGCCTGATGGCGCCGATGCCGGGTCCATGGATGGTATCGAAGCGAAGGATGGCTTCGACGATTTCGCGGCCGGCGACCACCGCCTTGCGGGGCGCGAGCGCGGCGGCATCGATCCGGAAGCCGGTGGCGCGAACCTCGGAAGCGCGACGGCGCAATTCATGGCAGAGGTTGTCCGCTGCCGCTGAAGGTCGCGAACTGCCAGGAGATCCCGAACAGGTTCCGCCAATGGCTGTCGGGCAAAAAGAGCTCGGTCAGGGCTTTGTCGTCCCCGGCGGCCAGCGCCAGGCCAAAAGCCTTCACCCATCGATCTGCGGCTTCCTCGGCCGAAGCCGTCAGTTTCTCCAGCATCAACGCGTTTCCCGTTTTATCGTTGCCGTTCCTGGGCGCGGTTCTGACGGGGTTCATGCCCCCGCGCCCCTTCGTTGCCCCGGGTTATGATGGGCTTAACTATCCTAGCCTATACTGGAGCGGAAGTTCCGTTTTTAACGTTTCATTTATTTTCAGGCCGGGGACGTCGGATGAAATTCCGAATTTCAATTTCGCGCGCTATCGTTTTGTTCGGAGTCATCACGGCCGTTAGTCTTGCCAGTATCATTTTCACCAGCGTCTATGCGCTGAGCGAATTGAAGGTCGGCGGTCCGCTCTACAACAAGATCAAGCTCGGCAACGATCTGGTCGCCGATATCCTTCCGCCTCCGGAATATGTCATCGAGGCCTATCTGGAGGCGACCCTGGCCTTGCGCGATCCCGCGACATTGTCCGCCCACCGCGACCGCATCGTTCAGCTGAAAAAGGAATACGACGAACGGCACGACTTCTGGGTAACATCGGATCTGGATTCTTCCATCAAGCCCAAGCTGACCGAGCAATCCCACCGCGAGGTCCAGAAATTCTGGGCCGCCGTGAACGACGTGCTGCTGCCGGCGCTGGCGAAGCCCGACATGGCTGCCGCGGAGAAATCGTACAAGGACGTCAGCGCCGCCTACGCGGCACACCGCGCCCTGATCGACGATATCGTCAAACAGACCAACGATGCCAACGCCGCGACCGAAACCGATGCCACCGACCGCGTCAACCGGTTCACGCTCATTCTCTGGATCGTATCCGGCCTGGCTTTCCTCGTCGTCGGCGCCGGCATTGTCGGCGTCGCCGTCGGCGTCATTCATCCGATCGCCAAGATGACGGGTGTGATGAAACGGCTTGCCGGTGGCGAGATGAATGACGAGGTTCCGGCCTTGACCCGTGACGACGAAGTCGGCGCCATGGCGAAGGCGGTGCAGGTATTCAAGGAAAACGCACTTCGCGTCGAGGCCATGAAGACCGAACAGGCCGAGCTCGCCCGCAAAGCCGAAGCGGAGCGGCACGCCGCCATGGCGCAAATTGCCGATAGCTTCGAACAGGCGATCGGAAGGATGGTCCGCACGGTGTCGTCGGCATCGACCGAAATCGAGACGGCTGCCGGCCGCATGACGAAATCGGCCGATACCACGCAGCAATTATCGGCCTCGGTGGCGGTTGCTTCCGAGCAGTCATCCTCGAATGCGCAATCGGCCGCCGCGGCGTCGGAAGAAATGGCGACGTCGGTTACCGAAATCGGCCGGCAGGTTCAGGAATCGCACAAGATCGCCCATGCGGCGGTGCATCAGGCGGAACAGACCAACGAGCGGATTGCCGAGCTTTCCCAGTCGGCGAACCGCATCGGAGAGGTCGTGAAAATGATCACCGCCGTAGCCGAACAGACCAACCTTCTTGCGCTGAACGCGACCATCGAAGCCGCCCGCGCCGGCGATTCCGGCAAGGGCTTTGCGGTGGTGGCTTCCGAGGTGAAGGCGCTGGCCGCCCAGACCGCGAAGGCGACGGAGGAGATTTCGGCGCAGATCACGCAAATGCAGAGCGCGACGCAGCAGTCGGTCTCCGCCATCAAGGATATCGGGACCACCATTGCGCAGATCTCGGAGATCGCGTCGACCATCTCGGCGGCCGTGGAGCAACAGGGCGCCACGACCGGTGAAATCGCCCGCAACGTGCAACAGGCCGCGCAGGGCGCGACGCAGGTCGCCGGCGGCATCGCCGAAGTCAATCGCGGCGCCGCGGACACCGGGGCGGCAGCCGAACAGGTTCACGGCTTCGCCCGTTCGCTGCTCAGCGAAAGCAATCAACTGACTACCGAAGTCGGAAAGTTCCTGGCCACGGTTCGCGCCGCGTAATTCTCAATGCGCGGCGGCGGGCCGCTGTGGATGCCGGTCCTTGCCGTGGGCTTCGGGAAGCCCTTAGCCCAGCTTCAGCCGGTAAAAATCCGTCGCCGTCTTCGAGAACAGCGCGGTCTTCTCGGCTTCGCTGTATGGCGCGGCGATGCGTTTGAAGGCGTTGAAGATCACCTGATAGCTGCACTGGCCTTTGTCCGGCGGGAAATTGCTCTCGAACATGGAGCGGCCGGGGCCGAAGGCCTCGATGCAGGTCTCGATATAGGGACGCCACGCCGCGGCGGCCTGCTCGGATGACGGTGGCATGGCACGCTCGTGGAAATCATAGCCGAGCAGGCACATGGCGAGCCCGCCAAGCTTCACGACCACATTCTGACATTTCGCGATGTCCTGAATCGACGCCTTCCATACTGCAAAGGTTTCCTCGCGCCGGTTGGCAAAGCGGCCGCGGCCGACCGGACCGCCGCAATGATCGAGCACGATCCTGGTATCCGGAAAGGCGCGGGCGAGATCGGTGAGTTCGCCGATCTGCGGATGAAACAGCCAGGCGTCGAAACTCAAGCCGAGCGGCGCGAGGCAGGCAAAGCCCTTGCGGAAGGTCGGATCGAGCAGCAGGCCTTGCGGGCGGGTGGCGTACATGCCGGCGACCTCGGCTTCGGCGTCCCAGGCGGAGGAATGCCGGATGCCGCGGAAGCGGCCGCCGCCCGCGGCGATCTCCGCTTCGAGAACGGGCTTGGCGCCGTCGCCCAGCAGCAGATTGACGTGGCTGACGATGCCGGCGCAGATTGCGGCGGGACCATAGCCGCCGCTGGCGCTCATCGCCGCGACGCCGTTGGCGAACTCGACCTCGCCGACCGGCCGGAACGCTTCCGGCCCGCCGGCGCGGTACATCGAGCGGCAATCGACATAGACGGTCGCGATGATGTTGTGGCCGGAGGCGATGTCGGCGGACATTTCCTCGATCATGTAGCGCAGGCCGCCGCGATCCCAGAGATGGTGATGGGGATCGACGATCGGACGCTGCGGATCGATGATGTCTTCGGTGTGCTGCGCAAGCCAGTCTTCGCGCGGATCGGCATAGAGCCCGCTCTTCGAGGCGGGGGCATTGCTGGCGGCCATGAAATGTCACTCCCTGTTTCTTGTTGTTGCTTGGTCGTTATTGAGATCGTTGTACCACCGGCGTGTCAAACGCCGTCGAGAATAATCACCGTCGGCGCGCTTGGCAGCGAGTTCCCGCGAGATTCTCAACGTGCGCTCGGTCCGCACGTCGATTTCGAACTGCTGGCCGATCTTGCGCATGAACTCGTCGAGCGGGGTCATGAAGCGATGCATCGGCAGCACCACCGAGGCGCGCAGCCGCCGCGTGATATCGGAGATGCCGTCGAGTGACATGGTGTAGCTGCCGTCGATCGGCACCATCACGATGTCGAGTCGGCCGATCGCGGCGAGATGGCTTTCGTCGAGCTTGTGATGCAGGTGCCCGAGATGGCCGATGCAGAGGCCTGCGACCTCGAAGATAAAGATCGAGTTACCGTCCCTGATCATCTCGGCGTTGGAATCGTCGCCGAAATAGCGCCTGATGTCGGTCGTGACGTTGCGGATGTAGACGTCGCCGATGCGTTGCGCGACGTGGGCGGGCCGTCCGTCTTCGCCCCAGCCGTGCAGCACATGCGGAATGTGGGTATCGGGAAACAGCGTGTAGTGGGTGCCGTGGGCCCGGTTCATGGTGACGACGTCGGGCAGGCGTCCGGTCCGGTAGGCGCCGCTGTAGTCGGTCGCGATCCGCACGCCGCCGGGCGTATCGATGTAATAGGTCGAATGGCCGGCATAGGTGATCGTGACCTCGTCGGATTTCGCAGCCAGCCGGCGAAGACTGACCGGAGTGGCGCGCGGCGGGGCATTCGCCATCGCCAGGCACTCGCTGCGCGAGGCGTCCTCGGCGGCAGCCGTTGTGATCGGCAGGCTCAGCAGGGCAAAGACGACGGCTAGGAATCGCGACATGGCAAGGTCCGTCTTCCGATGACGACCGGAACCACACTTTATCGCGCATTGCTGGAGCCGTCATGGCCGCAATCGTTCCATGGCGGCGCTTCGACGGAGACCAGGTCTTGAATTGCCGTCTCCCGGAATTTGCGAAAGGCGATATCCGAACTAGCCCCGTACAATTGTGAAGGTCAGCGCTGCCGACAGCCGGGCGACCATTTCCCAGGAAGCGGTTAGTCTGCTGAAGAGCGCGAGGGGAGGCGCGGCGCGGAACCGGTCGACCGCCGGCTGCGCCTCATCCCTCGGCAAAACCATCATGGGAGTCGTGGTTATGGAATTCACATCGTCCGAATCATCCGCTTCTCTTCCGCGCGCGCCATTCTCGCGCCGACTGGAACCGCATCGTCACGTCGATGCCGGCGCCCTCGATATCGCCTACTTTGAGGACGGGCCCGCGGATGGGCCGGTCGTGATGCTGATGCACGGCTTTCCCTACGACATCCATTCCTATGTCGACGTGGCGCCGATGCTGGCCGCCGAAGGCTGCCGCACCATCGTTCCGTATTTGCGGGGTTACGGCCCAACCCGTTTCCGCGACAAGGATACGCCGCGCTCGGGAGAGCAGGCCGCGGTCGGGGCGGATCTGATGGCCCTGATGGACGCGCTTGGCGTGAAGCGCGCGGTCTTGGCCGGTTACGATTGGGGCGGACGCGCCGCCTGCGTCACCGCGGCGTTGTGGCCGGATCGCTGCATCGGTCTGGTATCGGTGAACAGCTATCAGATCCAGAATATTGCAAGAGCCATGGTCCCGGCGAAGCCGGAGCGCGAGGTGCCGCTCTGGTATCAATACTATTTTCAACTGGAGCGCGGCCGGGCCGGGCTGGCGGCCAACCGGCGCGAGATCGCGAAAATATTATGGAAGCAATGGTCGCCGAACTGGCATTTCGACGATGCGACCTTCGATCGTACGGCGATCGCATTCGACAATCCGGATTATGTCGACGTCGTGATCCACAGCTATCGCCATCGCTTCGGTCTCGCCGATGGCGATCCGCAATATGCCGAACTGCAGCGGCGGCTGGCGGCGCTGCCGGCCATCACCGTTCCCGCCATCACGCTGGACGGCGCCGCCGACGGCGTCGCTCCCGCGACGGATGGCACGGCGAGTGCGGCGAAATTCACCGGCCGCCGCACCCATCGCGTCATCCCGCACGCCGGTCATAATCTGCCGCAGGAAGAACCTGAGGCCTTCGCGGCCGCGGTGATGGAGTTGATCAAGGGGTAGGGCGGTAGAGCGACGCGCGACCGCTCACTGCCCCGCTGGACTGATCTTCCAGGCCGCCGCCATGGTGCTCACGGTCATCAGCCCGGTGACGAGTGCGGCGATTGGCATCGACAGCGCCAGCGCGGCGGTGGCGGCCCAGCCGATCGATGAAAAGGCTTCGGCGAATGTGGCTACCCGGGACGAGGTCTGGCGGCGGCGGAATTGACTGCGCCTCGCCTGCACCCGGAACCAGAGCTGGATCGCGGTGGCCGATCCCGCCCCGACAATGACGCCGAATGCGGTAACCACCGCCTGCCGCGGCGAGGCAAAGGCAAGCGCGCCGATCAGCGGCGCGAAGATGACGCCGATCACCATCATCACCACTTCGATCTTGGCGCGGGTCACGCGCGCGGGTGGCAGCGGCGCCGTCGTCACCAGATCGGCGGCGTCTTCCCCCGAGATCGTCAGCCATGCCAGGCCGCCGGCGAGCTGGCCCGCTGCCATGACAATGACCGGCGTGATCAGCACGATGGCGGTCGAACTGTCGGCGAAACTTCGCCACAGCATCAGCGCCGGCGGCACCAGATAAAGCAGCTGCATCAGGCTCTGCGACACCAGCCACGGATCGCGCCGCAGCAGCACCAGTTCCTTCCAGCGTAGCGCCTGCTGCCGCGAGCCGGCGCGAAATGGTCTGGCGCTCAAGGCCGCAGCGGGTGCCGCGTTCGCCGACGCCCTGACGACGGTGTCGGCAAATCGCGGTGAGAAGATCGCCATCACGGCACCGAGCAGCAGCAGGCCTGTGGCCAAAAGACCCAGCAGCGCCCGGCCGTCGCCGAGCATGGCGCGGGCCGGCCACCAGAGGATGCTGTCGGCATCAGGGGCGAAGCCAGCCATCGCATCCGATGTCAGGACCGCGAACCGCGACAGCGTACCGTAGGACAGGATCGCGGCAATCTGCAGTGCGATCACGAAGCCGGCGCCGATGATCGCCGCCAGGATTTGTGCGACCAGCCGGGTCCGGCTCGGGCCGATCAGATGGAACAGCACGATCGTGAACGCGATCGCAATCGCCGTGGCCGACAGACCGATGGCGACGACGACGCCATAGGCCGCGAACCAGCGGATGCCGCCGCCGATCACGAGAACATCGACGAACGGCGTCGACAGCAACAGCGCCATCGCGATCACCGCCAGCGCGATCGCCGCGATCCGCACCGAAAATATATTGGTCAGCCGGACCGGCGACGACATGATCAGGTCGAGGTCGGCGCGGGCATAAAACACCCGCGTCACCGATTCGATCGCCTGCGACAACATCAAGGCCCATGCCAGGAAGATCGTCGATGTGATGACGATCAGGCTGGACTTGTCGAGCGGCGCACGCAGATCGGCAAAGCCGCCGATCACGGCGTAGGCCGGCAGATGAAGTATCGCGGCAAATATCATCAGGCCGATCACCGCGGCGCGTTTCCGCCCGCGGCGGCCGGTCATCATCGCCAGCCATTCGCGCCATGCCAGCCGGATTTCGTGCCGGGCAAACCACGTCAGGGTCGTGGCCTGGTTCACGCGGCGGCAGCCTTGGTGTCGACCAGTGCGATGAACATGTCCTCGAGGCTGGTGTCGGTGCGGCCGTTCTGCTGGCGCAGTTCGGTGAGCGTGCCTTCGGCGACCAGCCGTCCCGATGCGATGACGCCGATCCGGTCGGCCATGCGTTCGGCGACTTCCAGGATATGCGTGGTCAGGATCACGGTGCAGCCGCCGCGCACGCGGTCCTGCAGCAATCCCTTGACGTGACGCGCCGACAGCGCGTCGAGGCCGGTGAGGGGCTCATCGAGGATGATCAGGCGCGGGTCGTGCACCAATGCGCCTGCCAGCGCGACCTTCTGGCGCATGCCCTTGGAAAATCCTTCGCAGCGCTCGTGCCAATGCGGCTCGAGCCCGAGCGAGACCAGCAGCTCGCGGGCGGCGGGCTCGGATACCGCGGGATCGATGCCCCAGAGGCCGGCGACGAATTCGAGATATTCCAGCGGCGTCAGCTTGTCGTAGATCATCGGCTCGTCCGATACCCATGCCACGATCTGCTTGGCGGCGACGGGATCGCGGAGCGCATCGATGCCGAGCACCGACACCGAGCCGGCATCGGGACGCAGCAGGCCGGCCACCATGCGCAACGTCGTGGTCTTGCCGGCGCCGTTGGGCCCGAGCAGCGCATAGAACTCGCCTGCTCGGATCGTCAGATCGAGCGCGTCGACCGCGAGGCGGTCAAAACGCTTTGTTAACCCTCGCACCTGCAGCGCGGACAGATCAGGCGTCATGATGTCGGGACAATCTTGTCTGGTTTCCGCGCCAACCATGGACCCAAGATATTTCGGCTCGGTGAATCGAGGGCGGCAAATCCCGCCAATGCCCGCGATCCGCGCCGCGCGGGTGGTCCAGGGCTGCCGTTCGGGGCCGCGGCATTTGTGTGCAACTTAAGATGCTGTTGGCAACCACCGCTTTGTTGACAGGGATCGGCGCTTTGGGCTGTATAACCGGCGGTGACAATCGGGCTGTTCGGCGCATACGCCGGCAGCGCGTGGACACAAGATGCGGCAAAGGCGATCGCTAGAATCGCACGCATCAGGGGGAGGGTTGTCGGCAATGCTGGACTTCGTTCAGCAGTTGGTGAGCGGTATTGCGCTCGGCTGCGTCTATGGCCTGATCGCGCTTGGCTTTGTCCTTGTCTACAAGGCGACCGAGGTCGTTAACTTCGCCCAGGGCGACCTGATGATGCTGGGCGGATTCTTCGCCTTCACCTTCATCGGCATGCTCGGCCTCAATTACTGGATCGGCTTTGCCGGCGCGGTCGCCGCGATGGCGCTGTTCGGCATGCTAGCCGAGCGCGTGGTGGTGCGTCCAATCCTCGGCTATCCGCAATTTTCCATCATCATGGCGACGATCGGGCTCGGCTATTTCCTGCGTTCCGTGGTCGGCATGATCTGGGGCACCGACGATTTCAAGATCGAGACCCCGTTCAGCCAGGGCGTGTTGCGGATCGGCAGCCTGGTGTTGGCCCATGACAAGCTTTCCGTCATTGCCGCGACCATCATCCTGTGCGCGCTGTTGTATCTGTTCTTCAACAAGACCACGCTTGGCACCGCGATGCGCGCCAGTTCGGAGAACATGCTGGCGGCTTATTACATGGGCATCCCAGTGAAGCGCGTGGTGTCGATCGTATGGGCGATCAGCGCCGCGGTGGCGACCTGCGCCGGCGTGCTGCTGGCGCCGATCACCTTCATTCATTCCAATGTCGGGCTGGTGCTGGGCCTGAAGGCCTTTCCGGCGGCGGTGCTCGGCGGTTTCGGCTCGATCCCGGGCGCGGTCGTGGGCGGCGTGCTGATCGGCGTGATCGAGAGCATGGCCGGCTTCTACCTGCCGCAGGGATGGAAGGACGTCGCGCCCTATATCGTTCTCCTGGTGGTGCTGCTGCTCAAGCCTGAAGGCCTGTTCGGCGTTCACATGCGCAAGAAGGTTTGAGGGCCAGCCATGCGCTTCATGTTCAAGACCGATTATGAAGACGACATCAGGCTGTTTCCGCATAGCGGCTACGTCGTCTCCTATGGCATTCTGCTGGCGCTGCTTGTGATCGCGCCGTTCGTGCTCTCAAGCTACATCGTCAGCCAGTTGGTCTTCGTCTGCATCTACGCCACCGTTGGCGTCGGGCTGATGATCCTGACTGGGTTTACGGGGCAGGCCTCGTTGGGCCACGCCGCCTTTCTCGCCATCGGCGCCTATACCACCGCCTATCTGCAGCAATACAACGTTCCGTTTCCGGTCTATTTCCTTGCCGCCGGCCTCCTGACCGGGATCGTCGGCGCGCTGGTCGGGTTCCCGGCGCTGCGGCTGCAGGGCATCTATCTCGTGATCGCGACGATTTCCTTTGCCTTCATTGTCGAGGAAATCCTGGCGCGTTGGGAAAGCGTCACGCATGGCAATGAGGGCATGCGGGTCAAGACCATCCAGTGGCTCGGCGTGCCGGTGCCGCGCGACAGTCCCGCTTTCTACTTTCTCTGTCTGGGTGTGCTGATCCTTACCATCGTGGGCACGCTCAATCTGCTGCGCTCGCCGACCGGCCGCGCCTTTGTCGCGATCCGCGACAGCGAGACGGCGGCGCGAAGCATGGGCGTCAACGTTTCGCTCTACAAGGTCAAGTCGTTTGCGATCAGCGCGGCCATCACCGGATTCGCCGGTTGCCTGTTCGCACACAAGCTGTCCTTCATCAGCCCGGAAATGTTCACGCTGCAGCTTTCGATCGAGTTCATCATCGTGATCCTGATCGGCGGCACCTTCAGCCTGCACGGCGCGGTGCTGGGCGCGATCTTCATCGTCATGATCGATCCGTTCCTGACATACCTCAAGGACGATGTTCCCGGCATGATCGCCGGTGTCGCCGCAGCACTTGGGGCTGGCAAGGAACGCGCCGCGCATATTCAGGACACTGCCGCCGCCTTCGCATCGGCCAATGGCCTGAAAGGCGCGATCTACGGGGTCATCATCGTTCTCTTCGTGCTGTTCGAGCCGCTCGGCCTTTACGGCCGCTGGCTCAAGATCAAGCTCTTCTTCCAGCTGTTCCCGCTCTATAAGCGCGCGACGTTCAAGCGGCAGAAGATCTACGTGAAATCGGAGCGGAATCGATGAGTTATTTCCGCGCCGAGAACCTGTCGCTGCATTTCGGCGGCCTGAAAGCGGTCGACGCCGTGAGCTTCGCGGTGGAGAAGGGCGAGATCCTTTCCATCATCGGCCCCAACGGCGCCGGGAAGAGCTCGATCTTCAACCTGATCTCGCGGATCTACAGCCCGACCTCGGGCCGGATCTATTTCGAGGACCAGGACATCACCGAGGCGCCGTCGTTCGGCATCGCCAAGCTCGGCATCGCCCGCACCTTCCAGAACATCGAGCTGTTCGAGAATGCGACCGTGCTCTCCAATCTGCTGGTCGGCCGGCACCGGCATTCCACCACGCAGCTCTGGCAGGAACTGCTGTTCCTGCCGAGCGTGCGCAGCAACGAGAAAATCCATCGCCGCCGTGTCGAGCAGGTGATCGAGTTTCTCGATCTCGAACCCTACCGCGACAAGCTGATCTCGGGTCTTCCCTATGGCGTGCGCAAGGTGATCGAGCTGGCGCGCGCGCTGTGCTCGGAGCCGAAACTGATCCTGCTCGACGAGCCATCCTCCGGGCTGAATGTCGAGGAAACCGATGACATGTCGTTCTGGATTCGCGACATGAAGACCGAACTCGGCGTCACCGTGCTGATGGTCGAGCACGACATGACGCTGGTCAATCGCGTGTCCGACCGGGTGATCGCGCTGAACTATGGCCGGGTGCTGGCGATGGGCTCTCCGGCCGAGGTGCAGCGGCATCCCGACGTCGTCGCCGCCTATCTCGGCGCATGAGGGGATGACGGCATGAGCGCTCCCGACATCATCCTGAAGCTCAGCAACATCGAGAGCTATTACGGGCCGATCATGGCGATCCGGGGCATCAGCCTCGAAGTCCCGCGCGGCCGCATCGTGACGCTGCTCGGCGCCAACGGCGCCGGCAAGACCACGGTGCTGAAAACCATTTCCGGCATTCTCGATCCGCAGAAGGGCTCGATCGAATTTCTGGGCAAATCGATCCAGCGCATGGAAGCCGACAAGATCGTGCGGCTCGGCTTGAGCCATGTGCCGGAGGGGCGGGAGGTGTTTCCGTTCCTGAGCGTGCGCGAGAACCTGATGATGGGCGCCTATCCGCGCAAGGATCGTGACGCCGTCACCGAGGATCTGGAACGGGTCTACGGATATTTCCCGCGGCTGAAGGAACGGCTCAACCAGCCGGCCGGTCAGCTCTCGGGCGGCGAGCAGCAGATGCTGGCGATCGGACGCGCGCTGATGAACCGGCCGACGCTGCTGTTGCTCGACGAACCGTCGCTCGGGCTGTCGCCGATCCTGGTGAAGGAAATCTTTGCGATCATCAAGCGCGTTAACGAAGAGCAGGGCATGTCGATCCTCCTGGTGGAGCAAAACGCCAAGGTGGCGCTGGAAACCGCGCATTATGGCTATGTGCTGGAAATCGGCCGGGTCGTCATGAACGACAGCTGCGAGCGGCTGATGCATTCCAAGGACATTCAGGAATTTTATCTCGGCGCCAAGGAAGCCGGCGCTCGGGGCGAGCGGCGCTGGAAGAAGAAGAAAACATGGCGTTGAAGCAGGCTTGGCGTTAAATTCGGGTCCTGCTTCGGCAAAAGACCGGCAAAAGCCGGCGTGCGGAGCGGGGCCGAGAGGCGGAGGGAACGAGAATGGCCAGACCCGCAGTGCTGACTGTGGCGGACACGATCGCGAGGAGTTTTCTGCTTTCCGTGGAAACGCGCGGCGACCGGCCGGCGATCCGGGAGAAGAAGTTCGGCATCTGGCAGCCGACCAGTTGGCGGCAATGGCTGCAGATCTCGAAGGAGATCGCCTACGGCCTGCACGCTGTCGGCTTTGCGCCAGGGGATGTCGCCTCGATCATCGCGAACGCGGTGCCGGAATGGGTGTTCGCCGATATGGGCATCCTGTGCGCCGGCGGCGTTTCCTCCGGAATCTATCCGACCGATTCCGCGACCCAGGTGGAATATCTGGTCAATGATTCCCGCACCACCGTGATCTTCGCCGAGGACGAAGAACAGCTCGACAAGATCCTGTCGTGCCGCGCGCGCTGCCCGAGCCTGCGCAAGATCATCGTCTTCGACATGGAAGGCCTGAGCGGTTTCAACGATCCGATGGTGCTGTCGCTGGCCGAATTCATGGCGCTCGGGCGCAATCACATCCAGGGCCGCGAGCCGCTGTGGGACGAGATGATCGCCAGCCGCGGCGCCGACGATCTCGCCATCCTGGTCTATACCTCCGGCACGACCGGCCCGCCCAAGGGCGCGATGCATTCCAACCGCGGCGTCACCCATCAGATGCGCCACGCCAACGATCTGTTTCCGTCCACCGACAGTGAAGAGCGCCTGGTGTTCCTGCCGCTCTGCCATGTCGCCGAGCGGATCGGCGGCTATTACGTCTCGCTGGCGCTGGGATCGGTAATGAATTTCGCCGAAAGCCCGGAAACGGTGCCCGACAATCTGCGCGAAGTGCAACCTACCGCGTTCCTGGCGGTGCCGCGGATCTGGGAAAAATTCTATTCCGGGGTGACGATCGCGCTGAAGGACGCGACGCCGTTCCAGAACTGGATGTACCGCCATGCGCTGGGAATCGGCTATCGCATGACCGACTGCAAGCTCGAAGGCGAGACGCCTTCGCTGTCGCTGCGCCTGGTCAACAAGGCCGCCTATTGGCTGGTGTTCCGCAACATCCGCCGCATGCTGGGGCTGGATCGCTGCCGCCTGGCCTTTACCGGCGCGGCGCCGATCGCCCCGGATTTGATCCGCTGGTATCTCGCGCTCGGTCTCGACATGCGCGAGGTCTATGGCCAGACCGAAAACTGCGGCGTCGCCACCATCATGCCGCCGGATCGCATCAAGCTTGGCTCGGTCGGCAAGGCTGCACCCTGGGGCGAGGTTGCGATCTCGCCGGAAGGCGAAATCCTGATCAAGGGCGACTTCCTGTTCATGGGCTACCTCAACCAGCCGGAAAAGACCGCCGAGACCATCGATGCCAGGGGATGGCTGCACACCGGCGATGTCGGCTCGATCGACAATGAGGGTTTCGTCAAGATCACCGACCGCATGAAGGACATCATCATCACCTCGGGCGGCAAGAACATCACGCCGTCGGAGATCGAGAACCAGCTGAAATTCTCGCCCTACATTTCCGATACCGTCGTGATCGGCGACAAGCGGCCTTACCTGACCTGCCTTGTGATGATCGACATGGAGAATGTCGAGAAGTTCGCGCAGGACCATGACATTCCCTTCACCAATTACGCCAGCCTGTGCCGGGCGGCGGAGATCCAGGATCTGATCCAGCGCGAGATCGAGGCGGTGAACGCCAATTTTGCGCGCGTCGAGACCATCAAGAAGTTCTTCCTGATCGAGCGCCAGCTGACGCCCGAGGACGAGGAATTGACGCCGACCATGAAGCTGAAGCGGAGCTTCGTGAACAAGCGTTACGCGAGCGAGATCGAAGCCATGTATGGCGAGCGCGCGGTGGCTTGAGCCGCGCGAGAGTTTTGAAAACGGCGAAGGATTGAAGGGCCCCACCCTTCGCCCAACACGGGCCAACCAGGAGGAGACTTGCAATGTCGAAGTCGTTCAAGGCGCTGGGCCTTGCGGTAAGCGCCCTTGCGCTGACCCATCTGCCGGCCGCAGCCCAGACCAAGGTCACCAATGAGGGCATTTCCGCCACCGAGATCGTGATCGGCACCCATCAGGACCTGTCGGGCCCGATCAAGTTCTGGGGCGTGCCCGTTTCAAACGGCATGAAGATGGCGGTGGAGGAAATCAATGCCGCCGGCGGCATCAACGGCCGCAAGATCAAACTGATTTTGGAAGACAGCGGCTACGATCCGAAGCGCGCGGTGCTGGCGACGCAAAAAATGGTCGAGCGCGACAAGATATTCGCCATGGTCGGCCCGATGGGCTCGCCGACCGTGCTCGCCGCGCAGGATACCCTGTTCGATGCCGGCGTGTTGCAACTGTTTCCGCTGACCGCGGCCGAATTCACCTTCAAGTTCGATCCGGCCAAGCCGCAGGAAAGGCTGAAGTTCAACAACCTCCTGCCCTATGTCGAGAGTACCCGCGCGGCGCTGAAATACATGATGGAACTGAAGAATTTCAAGAAGCCCTGCATCATGCATCAGGACGACGAGTACGGCAAAAACGTGCTCGACGGCTTCAACCAGCAGCTTGACGTTATGAAGCTGAAGCCGGCCTCGATCACGAGCTACAAGCGCGGCGCATCTGACTTCAGCGCGCAGGTTGCCAAGATGAAATCCGATGGCTGCGATCTGGTCGTGCTCGGCGCGGTGATCCGCGAACCGATCGGGGCGATGAGCGAAGCCAAGAAGCTCGGGTGGGACGTCACCTTCCTCGGCGCCACGCCCGTTAACGTGCTTGAAGTGCCGGCCCTCGGCAAGGAAGCCGTGGAAGGGCTGTACGCCGCGTCGGGATTCGAGATTCCCTACGAGGATACGGCCAAGGGCAAGGTCAAGGAGTGGCTTGCCAACTACAAGAAGATGTTCAGCACCGACGCCAATACCCAGGCCATCATCGGCTACAACGCGGTCGAGACGTTTGCCTTCTATGCGAACAAGGCCGGCAAGGACCTGACCGGTCAGAAGATGCTCGATGCATTGGAGTCCGGCGACAAGTTCCTGGATATCTTCAACTCGCCGCCGACCGTCTTCTCGAAGACCAACCATCTTGCCAACACCATCACGCAGGTCCAGCAGATCAAGAACGGCCGCTGGGTGCTGGTGAAGGACAACCTGATGTTCTGACAGCGATGCGGTGCGCGCGAACCCCTGGGTTCGCGCGCAACCTTGCCCCATCACTTCTGCAATACCTTCAGCCAGACATCGCCGAGGATCATCGGCTCGCGTGGCGCGAGATAGGTGAGGCCGGCCGCCTTGCCGAGCTCAGCGATAGTTCCGGCCGCCTGCAGATCGGACAACGCCTTGTTGACCGCGACCAGCAGGTCCGGGTCGCTGGCGAGGCCGACATAGCCGCGATTGGCGCCGATCGGATAGAAGTAGCCGGAGCCCGCGAGTTTGCTGTCTGGATGCGCGGCGCGGTAGGCGTCGAACCGGCGCAGGTCGAGCAGCGTGGCGTCGAAGTCGCCGCGGTCGAGCGCGCCGAGCAGATCGTCCCGGCCGGGGACCAGATGGGTGATGTCGTCGATCAGCCGTCCCTTGTCGAACGTCATCAGGATGGCGTCGCCAAGCGTCCCGCTTTCGATGGCGATGCGAAGCCCGGCGAGGTCGCCGACATCGGCAACGCGACGATCGCGGGTCTTTTCGGTCGCCTTTTCGATTGCCTTGGGGCCGAGCACGACGGTCAGTGGCGAATAGATATAGGGCTGGCTTGGCGCGAGCACGCCGAGCGGCACCCGCCGCCTGCGATCGTCGCGGCTGGCGCCCTCGAACCCCGGCAGCTTCGCGGTCTTGACGCCCGGTACCACCAGCGAGTCCTTGGTCAGTGCATAACTGCCGACCAGCGAGCAGCGGCCATCCGAGAGCAGGGCGTTGGCTTCCAGCGCCGGACTCGAATCCTCATCGAGCTTGCTTTCGAACCATTGGACCTGGAGTGGACGGCCGAGCCGCGCCGCCACCGCCTGCGCCAGCGCCACGTCGAAGCCGCTGTCCGGCGCGCCACGGCGATGCGCCGAAAGCGGCGGCAGGTCCTCGTCGAGACAAACTCGTAAAACATTGTCCGCAGCGGCTGCCGTCTGAGCTGCCATCGCCATCAACAGAACCGCCGCAGCGGATGCCGCCAGCCAGCTTCTCATGGATTTCTCCGGCTCGAGACGTAGGTCCAAAGGCGCGCGATCTCGTCGTCGCTCAGGAGATCGCCCCAGGGCGGCATCCTGTTATTCTTGCCGAGCTTCACCGTCGTGACGAAACGCTCTCTGTCATCCGGAAACTGGCGCAGGTCGGGCGCCACCGTGCCGCCATTGACCATGTTGGGGCCGTGGCAGTGCGAGCATTTCTGCGCGAAAGTTATCTTGCCCTGATCAATCTGCGCCTGATCGACGCCGCCATCTGGTTGCGGCGTGGCGGAGGGCGCCGTCTGTGCGCTTGCCGTCATCGCGGCGGCGAAATACGCCGCCGCGATCAAAGATGCCTTGATCATTCGCCAACCGCTATTGGGGTTTTACCGCGAACACCCACAGCGATCCGCCGGCCGGAACCTTGGCCAGCCGCTCGTCGCCGGCAAACAGCGAATAGACGCCGCCGTAACCGCTGGTCACGGCGACATACTGGACGCCGTCCTGCTGCCAGGTGACCGGCTGCCCTTCGATGCCCGATCCGGTCTGGAACTGCCACAGCTTCTTGCCGTCATTGGCGTCGAATGCTTCGAACTCGCCGGTCAACTGGCCGGAGAACACGACGCCGCCGGCGGTCGACAGCACGCCGGAGAAGCGCGGGATATCGCTCGGCGCTTCCCACTTTGCTTTCCCGGTCAAGGGATCGATGGCCTTGAGGTGGCCGCGCGGTCCGTTGTCAGCCGGCCAGTCCCACAAGTCCGTCAGGTCCATGCCGAGATACCATTCGCCGGCCTTGTAGGTCGCGGGCTCGGTCTTGTAATGGCCGCCGAACGACAGCGTGTTGGCATAGGCGAGCCCGGTCTGCGGATTGAACGACATCGGCTCCCAGTTCTTGCCGCCGAGGATCGAGGGATACACCACCACCTTCTTGCCCTCGCGGGCATCCTTTGAGACGTCGGTCTCGATCGGACGGCCGGTCTTCATGTCGATGCCGGAAGCCCAGTTGACCTTCACATAGGGATTGGCGGCGAGCAGTTTGCCGTTGGTCCGGTCCAGCACATAGAAGAAGCCGTTGCGGTTGGCATCCATCAGCACCTTGGTCGGCTTGCCCTCGACATTGATGTCGGCGAGCACCATCTCGGCGACCGAATCATAGTCGAACGGATTGTTCGGCGAGAACTGGTAGTGCCATTTGATCTTGCCGGTCTTCGGCTCGAGCGCGAGCACGGCACAGGTATAGAGATTGTCTCCGGGGCGTACCGCGGAATTGAACGGTCCGGGGTTGCCGATGCCCCAATAGACCGTGTTCAGCTCCGGGTCATAGGAGCCGGTGATCCAGGTCGACCCGCCGCCGAGTTTCCAGGTGTCGCCCTTCCAGGTGTCGCCGCCGGGTTCGTCCGGGGTGGGAATGGTATGGGTGCGCCACAGATGCTTGCCGGTCGCCGGATCCCATCCATCGATGAAACCGCGGGTGCCGAACTCCGCGCCGGAGATCCCGGTCAGGATCACCCCGTCGGCGACGAGCGGCGCCACCGTCATGGAATAGCCTTCCTTGATGTCGGCGGCCTTCTGACGCCAGAGTTCCTTGCCGGTCTTGGCGTCGAGCGCGATCACGTTGGCGTCGAGCGTGGTGCGGAAGATTTTACCCTCGTGGATCGCGGCGCCGCGATTGATGATGCCGCAGCACACGATACGCGGCGTTTCCGCCGGATATTCCACCTTGGTCTTCCAGATTTGTTTGCCGGTCTTGGCCTCGACCGCCATCGTGGCGGCGTGGGTCGTGACATAGATGACGCCCTGATAGACGAGCGGCTGTGACTCTTCGCTGCGGTCGTCGGCGAAACTGTAGTTCCACACCGGAACCAGGTTCTTGGCGTTGTCCTTGTTGATCTGCGTGAGCGGACTGAACCGCTGCAGATTATAACCCATGCCGTAGTTCAGGACGTTCGATGTATCGGTCGCACCCTTGACCAACTGGTCTGTCGTCTGTGCGCTAACACCGAACGGCGCGAGAATGGCAAGGCCAGCCGCTAACGCGAAGCGTTTCATTCGTTCCCTCCCAATGAATGCGCGTCATTGTTTGAGTTTGACGCTGCATGCTGACAATCTTCCTGAAACCGGAAAGCGTCAACATGAAAACAGAAACGAACCGCGTCGGCGCGATCGTGTTGACATCGCGCGGCGCGAAAAGAAAAAATTGCGCCACAATTCTTTCCGTCAAACGAAATGCGGTGTGTCCCGACGCAGTGCAGCATCGGAAACCCCTTCGCATTCTTTGAACCGGCGGAGGGGAACCGGTCGTGCGGGCCGTTGCGGGCATGAACGCGGGTTATTGCCCGCGCGCTGCTGCCGGCAATCGAACTGGCGGGGCTTTTCGCCGCGCTGCGTCTAGGGCCCGCTCAGCGCGGTTCCGATTTCGATCGGGTGCAGCGCTTGGGGGTTGCAGCGCCAGCCGCCGCTGTCGTGCTTCTGAAACGCGAACGATTTTTCGACCCGCAGCCGGTACGCCACCGAGAAACTGTCTCTGCTTCCTTTGTTCCCTGGCGGCGGTTCGGCTTTCCCCGCTTTCAGATCCCAGCATGTTCCGGTGCAGCCCGACGCAATCGGACTGCAGACCGCAAATGGCGCGAGCACGATCATCTCGACTTCCGCCGTGACCAGGGCCTCCTGCTCCGACAGGTCGGCGTCGAGCTGGAAGACGCGGTTCACGGAAAGAAAATCCTCGCAGGTATTGGCGGAATGGATTTGCGCGACGCAAAGATCGACCGCGTCGGCATTGGGTTCGGGTGAGAACCGGCTGCGGCCAAAAATCCGCTTGGGATCGCCGTTGGCGGCAATGATCTCCGCAGTCTTCCGGCTCAAATACGCCGCCAGGCATCCTTCGGCGGAAGACAATTCGTCCAGCGGCACATTATCCTTGTCCGCCAGACCGCACTTGCGATCGCGCTCCCGGCTCCATCGCGCGTATTCGGCGAACGCGGCTTTGGCCTCGTCGCCTTTCAGCTTGGCGATGAGCGCCAGCACGTGGCTGTTGAGTTCCGCTTTGGCATTGGCCAATGAAGGGTCGCTGCATATCAGAAGGCCGGCGGTGCTGTTGGTGGCCAGGCAATCGAAATTCGGATCGATCAGAATTGCGATTCGCTCTCCGGTTTCCTTCAGCAGACAGGCCTTGATGGCGTTGAAGTCCTGGCTCCGAATCGCCTGTCGTCCAAAAACACCGCAGCTTGAATTGCGATCTCTGATCCATTCCACGTTTTCTGCGATCGCAAGGCTGCGATTGGGAAGCCGATCGAGCCGGTCCCGGACCGCGCTGTTCAACCGCGCGGACAACGTGTTGAGTTCCGGGTCGCCGCAAAACAGTTGCTCGGCCGGATCCTTCAGTTGCGCACAGCTGTTCTGGGCAAACAGCGTCAGCGTCTCGCTGATCGGTCGGTCGGAAGCCGGCGAGGTGTCCGCCGCCGCAGGAGCAGCCCATCCGATCTGGACGGCGATGATCGCCGATAAAATTGCCCGCATTTGTATCCCCGGTCGAAATCAACAAAGAAAATCAAAATCGGGGTCATGCTAGCCGGTCGAATGTCGCGGCGAAATGGATTTGTAGGGATCGCGACCTTTGAAAGACAGTGTCGGCCGCGATCCGATCCGAAACCGGAATGGGTCAGTTGGAGGGCGAGATCAGGCCGGGCTGGGCGGCCGCGTTCGCTTCCGCCGATGGCGCCGGGTCGTGCCCGGGCAGGCTTGCGAGCAACGGCGCATCGACATACTGCATGACGCCGCGTTGATCGATGACGAAAGTCGGCCGGTAATTCCTGACATCGGCATCCTCGATCATCGCCATCCGGCGGTTGTCCAGCATCAGCCAATGTCCGTCCAGCCTTGCCGCGGCCACGGCGTGATCCTCGTCCCGGACGGTATCGTGCATGATCACGATTCGCAGGTCGTCCGGTGCGATGCCGGCGTGGCGCAAGGCCGCGAACTTTGCGATCGCATAATCCTCGCAATCCCCGGCGCCGCTGCCGAAGGTTGCCAGCGGCGAACTCCAGACATCGGCCACGCCGTACTGGGCCAGATCGCTCATCGGGCGGACCGCAAGATTGATGGCGCGGTTGATCTCGCCGAGGCGGGCGCGTCCCCCGCGGCTCCGTGCGGTGTCCACGATGGCGAGAAACTGCAGCGCCGCCGGAGATACGCACCGCTCGCGGTCGCCATCGCAGAGCGCCAGTTGCACCCGTTCGTCGTCGAGCTTGCGCTCGAGGTCGCGCCATTTTTCCCGCAGGCCCCCAAAGGACAGGGCCGAGGTGGAGAGCCCGAACGGTTCGGATGAATCCAGGGGGCCGGCCGTGAGAACCGTTGCCGGTCCGAACCAGGCCATGCCCCACGCAAGCACCACGGCACGCAACGCGTGCGAATAACCCCAACCCGCCATCTGACGCCCCATGTCCGGGCATCGGCGGGCTCATCAGCCGCTCGTGACCGGATCTTTTCGGGGACGAGGATGGGCGGGGAGGCTTTTAGTCTGCTTAAAGCCGGGCAATTCGACTCGAAAAGCCAGAATCAGGTTGAAATCGGGGTCGCCTTTTTGGCTAAAATTGCGCGGATTGTGGCAAAAATCACTCGCAAACCCAAAAAACGACGCGGGAAGGTTGTATTTGGGCCAACTTCCGAGCGGTATGGCTAATTTGATCTAATTTTGCACTTTGTTATTCAAATCACAGCTTCTGCTCCGCATTTGGCGCAGTATCCGGTAAGGGAATGCAGGGAAGAGACGATTTATGTATCGGTTTCCGCATCTATACCTGTGATTACGTAGGAAATCTTGATCTTTACATTCGAATACATGAGTACATTTCGAAAATAGGTGGCTGATACTTCGGTTTTCGATGTTTTTTGGGAGCGGATAACTAGCCGCAGGGCCTGCCGAATAAAGTTGCAGACGAGTTGCACAAGCAGGAGATGGTTTCACTGTGCAGTTCCTAATGATATGCAAGCTTAGACGCTTGAATTTTATATAAATATTAACTCTTTTTCGGTGGCGCCCTTTTGAACTACTCCGGCAAATTCGACGCCAAGGTGGCGGTTGACGGCATGGGTGCGCCTTTCCACGGCCACCTTCACGTCGATTCCGTGTCCGGCCATGCGCCTTCCGACGCCATTCTGGTGTCGGATGCGAACCTGCTGTTCAACGGCGATTTCAAGCGCTCGGGGGTCGACCTGGTCCTGTCCAAGGACAATCAGGAACTGGTTCTGCATGACTACTTCAAGGGCGAGAAGCGCGCCGCGCTGTCATCGCCGGACGGCGCCCATCTCACCGGAGACATCATCAACGCGCTGACGGGTCACCAGCAATTCGCGCAGGCCGATGGCAGCGCGAGCGTCGCCAAGGTGATCGGTCATGTCAGCAAGCTCGTCGGCACCGGGACCGCGATCCGCAATGGCGTCTCGATCATCCTGAACAACGGCGACAACGTCGAAAAGGGCGACGTCGTCCAGTGCGGATCCGGTTCGACGCTTGGCATTACCTTCATCGACGGCACCGTGTTCGGCCTGTCGTCGAATGCGCGGATGGTGCTCAACGAAATGGTCTACGACCCGAACGGGTCGAACAATTCGTCGCTGCTCAGTCTGGTGGCGGGGACCATCTCCTTTGTCGCGGGCGAAACCGCAAAACACGGCGACATGAAAGTCGATACGCCGGTCGCCACCATGGGCATCCGCGGCACCGCGGTGCTGGTCGAGATCGATTTCGACGTTCCCGGCCAGGGCGGCGCCCCTGCCGCGAAATTCCAGGTGCTGGTCGAGCCGGATGGCACCACGGGCAAATACGTTCTGCTCGACAAGCTGACGCAACTGCCGATCGCCACGGTCGATCAGGCCGGTGTCGTGAAATCCATCAGCCAGGGGATCATCGATTCCTATTCGGCTCCGCTGTCGCCCGATGCGCAAAAACTCATCACCGATTTGTTCGCGCTGAAATTCAGCCAGGCGCCGGATCCGAATCCAAAGACGACGACTGCTCAGAACGACACGATTACCCCTGAATCGATGCAGCCTTTCAAGGTGACGATCGACGCGGTTGATCCCAAACAGGTCGCCGCGACCGCCGCCAGCAAAACCGCCACGGCCGATACTGCCGGCGGCCCGACCGACCCCAATGCGCATATTCCAGGCGCGCCGACGGTCGTCGCCCTCGGCGGCGGCCTTATCGAACGTATCGGCGTCACGCACAGTTCGACGACCGATGTGGTGTCAGGCACGATCATCTTTGCCGACCTCAACAAGGGCGATCGTCCCACGGTGACGACGAAGTTCAATTCGTTCACCTACCAGAACGCCGCGCACGAGGACGTTACCGCGAACCTGAACGCGCAGCAGCTTGCCGATATCGCGGCGGTGGAAGCCAAGCTCCTGATGGAGCCCGATTCCGCCAATACCAACACCGGTTTCGTGCGGTGGACCTACAGCATCGTCGACAGCGCCTTCGACTTCATCGCCGTCGGCGAAACGCTGACGCTGACCTATGTCGCGCGGGTCGACAACAATTTCGCCCCCAACAACGAGACCGGCTTCCAGACTTTCTCGATAACGATCACGCGGGGCAGCAACGACGTTCCGGTCATTGTCACCGGGCCGCAAACCGTCGCATTTTCCGGTGGCACCGAGACGCCCGGCGGCGACCTGACCCCCTCCGGGCCGACTTCTGGCACGCTGGCGTTCAACGATGTCGATCTCACCGATACCCACACCGTGTCGACCAAGCTGGCCACCGCGGTGCTTTCCGGCTCCAGTACGATCGCCCCCGGGCCGCTTGCGTTCTTTGAAACGGCGGTCGCCGCGTCGATCGCGGCCGACAGTACCGGCACAGGCCACGGCACGATCCACTGGACGCTCGCCGACCTCCCGGTTTACCTGGCTGATTTCATTCCCGAAGGTGAGACGCTCACGCTCACCTACACGGTGACGGTGACGGATTCGCAAAACGCGACAGGCACCCAGAATATCATTGTCACGATCACCGGTACCAACGCTCCCGCGGTGGTCTGGATCGCCACGAGCTCGGATACCGGAGGCAAGTGGGACGACGCGGCAAATTGGGAAACCGGCACGGTTCCGACCGCGAACGACGACGTCATCATCATCACCGACCAATTGAGGGGCCTGACACCCTCTTTCCCGGTCACGATCGATGCGCCGGCATTCGCCAAATCCCTGACCATGAACGACTTCGGATCGTCCGACCCGGAGTCGAGCCCGCCCGTCCCGGAGTTGATCAATCAGAGCACGTTGACCATCAGCGGCATGCTCAGCCTCGGCGAGGACTCGATCGTCCACAATTCGCAAGCCGCAACCATCAGCGTCGGCGGCCTGATGGAAGTGTCTGATACCAGCGTGGTGGACAATGCCGGCCTGATCACGCTCGCCTTGGGCGGAGATTTCAAGGACGACAGCTCGATCACCAACACCATCACCGGAACCATCGCGGTCACCGGCGGCACGCTCAACGTTCAGGTCGATATCGCCAATGCGGGCCATGTCACGGTCGGTTCGAACGCGATATTGACGCTCAACTCCGGCGCCATCGAAGGCGGCACCGTCACCAATAGCGGCGAGATCGACCTCGCCGGTTCGGCGGCGTTGAAGGACGGCTCGCTCAGTAATGCCGGCCAGATCAAGGTCAGCAACACCGGCAACGCGCTGCACCACGAGATCGTCACCAAGAACAACATTCTCGAGATCCTGGCCGGCGGCGCGCTGCTGCTCGATCTCAGCACCACTTTCGCCAATGCCGGCGGCGCCGTGACCGTCGATGGCAACGCACTGCTGTCGCTTGACTCCGCCAGCATCGACCAGGGCACCGTCACCAACAAGGCCGGCGGCGTCATCGATCTCACCGGCGCGGCGGTCCTGAAGAGCGGCGTGCTCGCCAATTCCGGTCACATCAATGTCAGTGACACCGGCAATGAGCTGGAGCACGAGACCGTCACCAACACCTCCGGCCTGTTCAACGTCACCGGGGAACTGGTGCTTGAACTCGGCACTACCATTTCGGGCGGGATACTCACCAATTCCGGCCACGTCCAGATTGAAACCATTGAGGGTGCGACGCTCGACGGTGTGATCGTCAACAACGCCGGTGGCACCATTCAGATCGACACGGTGTCCTTTGACGGCAAACTGGTTATCGACGATGGCACGGCGATCACCGGCGGGACGATGTCGATCGGCAGCCTCGGTATCCTGGAGGTCGAGTCCGTCGCGACGCTGACGGATGTGACCGTCGAGAATTCCGGCGTTGTCCAGGTGGATGCGGACTCGGTGCTCAATCTTGACGGCACCACCATCACGCATGGTCGGGTCGCCGGCGACGGTGCGATCCATGTCACCGGCGATAGCGCGATCGACGGCGCGAAGGTAGACATCCGCCAGATCACGGTGGACGCCGACGACACCCTCAAGCTCGACGACACCACGGTGACGGGCACGACCATCACCGATCTCGGCACGGTCAAGGTCGACGCTGACGAAACGCTGAAGCTGACCGACGTGGCGCTGAGCGGCGGCGGCGCCGTCGCGGTGGAGACGAACGCGCTGGTCCAGACCGCCGGCAATGTCATCCTGGCGGCCGATGTCACCAATGACGGGACCATCGAGATCCACGATGGCGTGCTGAAGATCAGCGGTTCGGTCGAAGGCGCCGGATCGGTCCAGATCGACGGCGGCGCGCGGTTCGAACTCGATGGGTCGGATACCCAGGACATTGTTTTCGCCGGTACCGGCGCCGAATTGCAGCTCGATGCCTCGAGCTTCGGCGGACAGCATCTCCGGGCTCACGGCGACCGACGAACTGGATCTGCGCTCGATCGGCTACGGTGCGAAAACGACAGGCACTTATGTCAGCAACGCCAATCATGATGGCGGGGTTTTGACTATCACCGACGGCATCAAATCGATCAGCCTGACCCTGGTCGGCGATTACAGCCACGCGCATTTCGCGGGCGGGATCGACGACGCCGGCGGCACGCTGATCACGCTCAATGCCAATGACGATTTGCCGGTCTTTGCGGCGGCCGAGAAAACGCAGAGCGGCGTCGTCACGGAGCTGTCGCACACGACCGGCTCTTCGGTTCACGATCCCTTGCCGTCCATCGGCGGCAGCATCCACTTCAGCGATATCGACCTGACCGACCGGCCGGCGGCAACCATTACCGCGCAGAGCGTGACGTGGACCGCCGCGGACCAGACGGACCTGTCCTGGTCGTTGACGCCGGACGAGCTTGCCGCCCTCGAGCACGCCTTGTCGCTGGTTCAAACCGGCAACACCAATAGCGGTGCCATCGACTGGACCTACTCGATCACCGACAGCGCGCTGGACTTCATCGCTGCCGGGCAGACGGTGAAGGTCACGTCAACGGTCACGCTCGATGACCACGAGGGCGGCACCGACACGGCGACCGTCACCGTCTTCATCGGCGGCAGCAACGACGCGCCGGTACTGGCGGCCGACACATCGGGCGTCAGCGGAACCGGTCTGCATGTCATCGCCGAGAGGGCGTACACGACCGGCGACACTGCCGACGTCGATAGTGTCTCCGGCACACTGGCATTCACCGATACCGATCTCAGCGACACGCACAGCGTGAGCCACGGTGCGCCGAGCTATCTGTGGTCCGGTGGCGCCTTGACCACGGCGCAGACCGATGCGCTGACGGCGGCGGCGACGCTGGCGCTGAGCAAGACCGACAGCACCCACACCGGCGCCGGCTCGATCGGCTTCACCTATAGCGCCGCCGACAGCAATTTCGACTTCCTCGCCGCCGGCGAGACGCTTACCGTCTGCTACGACGTTACCGTCACCGACGACCATGGCGCCAGTTCGACCCAGCCCGTCACCGTCACCATCACCGGCGCCGACGACAAGCCGGTCATCACCAGCGGCGCCCAGACCGGCTCGACCAGCGAGATCGCCGGGACGCGGGATTCGAGTTCGGAAGACCATGCCTACGGAACGGTGACGTTCACCGATGTCGATCTGTCGGATACCCACACGGTGACGGTGACCGGCGTCACCGCATCGGGCGCCAAGACGGGCCTGCCGTCGGACAGCGACACCCTGAAGAGCTGGCTGCATCTGGGCGTGCTGACCAATTCCAGCGGCGGCGTCACCGGCTGCGATGACTGGACGTTCTCCGCGCAGGACAAGAACTTCGACTACCTCGCCGCCGGGGAAACGGTGAAGCTGACCTATACGGTGCAGGTCGACGACCACCACGGCGGCACCACGACCCAGAATGTCGACGTCACCGTCACCGGCACCAACGATGCGCCGGTCATCACCAGCAGCGCGCAGACCGGCTCGATCACCGAACGCGCCGGACTGACGGATTCGGACCTGACCGATACGGCCCACGGCACCGTGACGTTCACCGATGCCGATCTGTCGGACACCCATACGGTGACGGTGACGGGCGTCACCGCCTCGGGCGTCATGACCGGCTTGCCAAGCAATGCAACCCTGAAGAGCTGGCTGTCGCTGGGACCGCTGACCAACTCCAGCGGCGGCGCCACGGGCTCGGATGCCTGGACGTTCTCGGCGCAGGACGAGAATTTCGACTACCTCGCCGCCGGCCAGACCGTGAAGCTGACCTACGCCGTGCAGGTCACCGACCACCATGGCGGCACCACGACACAGAATGTCGACATCACCATCACCGGCACCAACGATGCTCCGGTCATCCTGAGCGAGACAAATCCTCTGAAGCAGACGGTCATCGCCGTAAGCCCGGCGACGCCGATTGTTCTCGCTCAAGGGGTCAATAACAACGCGCTCGGCCTCAATACCGAGAGCTTTGACGACCAGTCGCGCGGTTCGGCTTCCGACAATGGCGATGACTATGGCACCTTCCACAGCGCCGCCCTCGATGCCACATTTACGGAATCGGGGCATGCCGGTGTTGTCAGAGGCTCATCGTCCGTTAGCGCGGCTCCGTTCGTTGGACCCGGTGTGGCCGACGCGACCAACTATCTGAGCATCGGCGCCGGTGGAAAAGAAACCATCACCTTCGCCCATGAACAAAACGCCTTCGGGCTGTATTGGGGCTCGGTCAATTCCTACAATACGATCGCATTCTATCACGGTACGACGCTGGTTGCTTCCTACAGCGGTGCAGACATCTCGCCGCTGTTCCCGACCGGAAGCCAGGGTTCGTTTTCGTCGAACGGCTACGTGGAATTCCTGGGCCTGGGTGAATTCGACAAGGTTGTCCTGGCCAGCAGTTCAAACGCGTTCGAGATCGACAATATCTCCGCCGGGTCCGTGCCGGCACCTCATGTCCAGCTCGCGGCGCCGGTCACGGGAACGATTAATGTCAGCGACGCCGACATCGGCGATACGCTGACCGCATCGGTGATCGGAGACGCCGTTATCAAGTACAACAACTCGACAAGTTTGCCGGGGAGTGCGGACGTTGCCGCGCTGAAGGCCGCGAGCGCCGTGACCTTCGACAGCGTGCAAACCACTGGCGGGGTCAATGTCCTGCATTGGACCTACGACCCGAATAATCCGGATCTCGATTTCCTGAAGGCCGGCGATACCCTTACCGTTACCTATACGGCGCGCGTCAACGACGGCCATGGCAACGTCGGCAGTCAGGCGCTGACCATCACCATCGCCGGTGCGGACCATTCAGCCGATATGTCGAACTTCAAGGTCGTCAGCGGAACCTCTCAGAACGACACCTTCAACAACGTCGGCAACAATGTGACGATCTTCGGCGCCGGCGGTCATGACACGTTCGTGTTCAATGCCCACTTCGGTAGCGCTACGATCGGCGATTTCGACGTCAACAACGACGCGATCAATATCGATCATTCGTTGTTCGCGACCGTAAGTGCGTTCGTGCAACACGCGCAGTCGAGCCCTTCAGGTCTCGACACGATCATCACCGATGCCGCCAATGACGTGCTCACGCTGAAAGGCGTGAGCCTCGCGCAATTCACCACGCACCAGAGCGATTTCCATATCGTCTAGTTCAGCGCATTGCTCGCCGAGCGCCACCAATCCGGACTGTGCCCGATCGGGCAGGTCTGAATTCATTTCCACACCCGACGCCGGGCGTGATATCTGGTCGGCATGAAGCGGCTGAAGATATTGCGGCGTTGGTTCAAGCGTAGGTTCGGGTATGCGAGGCTGATATGCCTGGCGCTCCTGATCGGGCTTGCGGCGCTGCGCATCTCCGATCCCGCCCCGGTCGAGGAGATCCGCGTCAGGACCTTCGATACCTTTCAGCGAATCGACCCCCGCGTGAAGACCGCGAGGCCGGTCACCATCGTCGATATCGACGAAAGGAGCCTCGCCTCGAAACTGGGCCAATGGCCCTGGCCGCGAACCCGGATCGCCGATCTCGTCGCCAATCTGACCAAGCTGGGCGCCGTCGTCATCGCCTTCGACGTCATCTTCTCGGAGCCCGATCGGCTCAATCCCGACGTCGCAGCCGATACCTTTCGCGATCTCGACGAGGAGACCCGCAGCAGATTGCGCGCCCTGCCGAGCAACGATCAGGTCCTGGCGAACGCGATCCGGCGCTCGCGCGTGGTGATGGGCGAATCCGGATTGCCTTACGTGATTTCGAATCTCGACAAGTCGCTTCCGCTGACCGGGCTGGCGATGCTCGGCGAGGAGCCGCAGCCGTTCCTGCTCAACTTCCCGGGTCTGCTGCGCAACGTCGATGTCCTGGAACAGGCGGCCGCGGGCCGCGGACTGTTCACGATCCGCACCGAACGCGACGGCATCGTCCGGCGGGTGCCGATGATGATGCAGGCGCAGGGCGAGACCATGCCGTCGCTGAGTTTCGAGGTGTTGCGGGTCGCGACAGGCACCGACACGATCTTCATCAAGTCAGACAAGGCCGGCGTCAAGAGTTTCGCCGTCAAGGGACTTGAGGTTCCGACCGACCGCAACGGCCAGCTCTGGGTTCACTTCGCCCGCCGCGATCCTTCGATCTATGTTTCGGCGGTCGATGTGCTCGAAGGCCACGTCGCGCCCGAAAAGATCAAGGGCAAGCTGGTGCTGATTGGCACGTCGGCGGTCGGGCTGCTCGACGTCAAGACCACGCCGATCGATCCGGTGATGCCGGGCGTCGAGGTCCATGCCCAGGTGCTCGAAAGCGCTCTGACCCGCTCCGTGCTCTCGCAGCCGAGCTACGCCATCGTTATCGAGTTTTTCGCCGCCATGGTGCTGGGCCTGCTGGTGATCGCGGTCGCGCCCATGTTCGGTCCGGCCAGTCTCGTTGCGGTCGGCGCGCTGTTCGCAACGCTATTGATCGGAACGTCCTGGTATTATTACACGCAGCAGCGGTTGCTGATCGATTTCACCTATCCGCTGCTGTCGACCACATCGATCTATCTCACCCTCATCTTCGCCAGCTTTGTCCGGGAGCAGGCGCAGCGGCGGCAGATACGCTCGGCGTTCGGCCAGTATCTGTCGCCGGCATTGGTCGAGCAACTCGCGCAGTCTCCGGAGAAGCTCGTACTCGGCGGCGAGGAGCGCGAGATGACCATCATGTTCTCCGACATGAGGGGCTTCACCTCGATCTCGGAAACCTACAAGAACGATCCGCAGGGTCTGACCGCGCTGATGAACCGGTTCCTGACGCCGCTGACCAATGCGATCCTCAATCGCAAGGGAACCATCGACAAATACATGGGCGACGCCATCATGGCGTTCTGGAACGCGCCGCTCGACGACAAAGCGCATCAGCTCAATGCCTGCGAAGCGGCGCTGGATATGCTGGAGCGCGTCGATGCGCTGAACCAGCAGCGCGAGATCGAGGCAAAGGAAGGCGGATCCAGCTACATTCCGCTCAATGTCGGCGTCGGGCTCAACACCGGCACCTGCGTGGTCGGCAACATGGGCTCCGACATGCGCTTCGACTATTCGGTGTTCGGCGACAGCGTCAATCTGGCGTCGCGGCTGGAAGGGCAATCCAAGGAGTATGGTTTCCCGATCATCGTCGGCTCGAAGACCGCGCTCGCGGTCAAGGACAAGTTTGCGATCCTCGAACTCGACTTCATCATGGTGAAGGGCAAGAAGGAGCCCGAGGTCATCTATGCCATCGCCGGCCGCGAGGACACCGCGCAATCCGGCCGCTTCCAGCGGCTGCGCAACCTCACCATCGAGATGCTGGCGTGTTACCGCAGCCGCGATTGGGAAGGCGCGCTGGCTGCGATCGCGCGCGGCCGCCGGACCGATGAGGCCCGGTCGCTAGAGCTGCTCTACAATCTGTATGAAGCGCGAATCCGCGGCTATCAGGAAAATCCGCCGCCGGAAGACTGGAACGGCGCCTTCGCGCTGCTGACGAAGTAAAGGGAGAGCGAATCTCTCACTCCCCACTTGGATCGAATGCTCTATATGCGTCTGCGATGATATGCGTCTGCGATGGCGGTGCGCTCCCTCTCCGCCCAACTCGGGTCTACCCGAGTTGGGTCTTCATTTGTCGAAGTCGGATATATCCGACTTCGATGGGAGAGGGTTGGGGTGAGGGGGTACGGTCTATCGATGGATCGTAATCCCTCACCCGGATCGCATCGTTTGATGCTGCGCATCACCCGTGCGATCCGACCTCTCCCGATGGGAGAGGTGGAGGCCGGGCGCGTGCAGCCGAAAGCTTCCTTATTCCACCCCGATCGTCGTCAAATCCTGGAACCAGTGCTGCGCCTGCACGAATTTCTTGACCCTCGGCGATAGCGCGTGCGGGTTGGTGTCGTGCACCACCCACACCAGAACGGCATCGTCGACGATCAGCGAATGCGCCTGCGCCAGCAATTCGTCCTGCTTGGCGGTATCGAAAGTCTGCTTGGCTTCGTCGATCAAGCCGTCGACCTTCGGATTCTTGTAACCGCCCCAGTTGACGCCGACCGGCGCGATCTGGCCCGAATGGAAGAAGCGGACGATGGCGTAGAGCGGGTCGGAGGTCACATAGGCGATGTTGTTGGCGGTGATGTTGGCATTCATCTCGTCAGCCGCGCCCTTGCGCCAATGCGTATACAGCGTCTCCAGTTCGACCACCTTGAAGTCGATGTCGATGCCGATTTCCTTGAAGCTCTGCTGCAGGAATTCGTTCATCGGCAGCGACAGCATCTGCCCGGTGCCGCCTTGCGCGATGATGAAGGTCGTCTTCAGCGGCTTCTCCTTTGAATAGCCGGCTTCCTCGACCAGCTTCTTCGCCGCCGCCAGATCGTATTTGAGCTCGAAGGTGGGCTTGCCGAACCAGGGGCTCGAAGGGTCGACCTGGCCCTTGGCCGGCTTGGCGAGACCGTTCATCAGTCCCACCACCGCGTCGCGATCGATCGCGAGATTGAGCGCCTTGCGCAACCTGATGTCGGTCCAGGGCGAGCCGGGCAGCACGCTGAGATGATAGTTCCAGACATGCGGGGTGATGTTGTCGACGATCCGCATCCCGGCAGATTTGAGTTGCGGCACCGCGTCGGGCGCCGGGGTTTCGATCAGGTCGACTTGCCCCGCCAGCAACGCATTGGTGCGCGTCAGCGCTTCCGGCATCGGAATCAGGACCAGCTTGTCGACCTTCGGAATCCGCTTCCTGTCCCAATAGTCCTCGTTCTTCGACAATTCAGCCAGTTCGCGCGGCACCAGCTTGGTCAGCTTGAACGGTCCGGTGCCGGAAGGCTGGCTGGCGAACTTGTCCCAGTCCTTGCCGAGCTTTTCGTATTGCGCGGGGCTGGAAACCAGGAACCACAGCATCTGATAGGGAAAGAACGAATCGACGGTCTTGGTGGTGATTTCCACCGTGGAATCGTCGATTTTGGCGTAGCTCGCCACCGACGGCAGGCGCGTCTTCACCTGCGCGCTCTGGCGCTTGTCGAATTGCGGCGCCTTGTCGTTCAAGACCTTGTCGAGATTCCAGACCACCGCGTCGGCGTTGAATTCGCTGCCGTCGTGGAATTTCACGCCCTTGCGCAAGGTAAAGCGCCACTTCTTCTTGTCGGTGTCATCGACCTTCCACTCGGTGGCAAGGCCGGGCACCAGTTTGCCGGGCCGATCCGACACGTCCATTTCCCAGGCCACCAGCGGATCGTAGATCGTGTAGGCGGTGAATTGATAAGCACCGGCGCCGCGATCCGGCTGTCCCGTGGTCAGCGGAATATCCGCCATCGAAATGCCGTACCGCACCACCGTTTCGGCTTGCGCGGGGAGGGCGGGCAGGCCGGCGGCGATGGCAAATGCCAGGGCGGCGAGAAAAATCGAATTTCGGGCGCGCATGAATTAAGCTCCATTGGACGGGTACTGGGAGCGTAACTTGCAAGGTTGATGCCAGATTAGGCAGTTATGTCTTTTCTGCGTGCGCGATCACAACGAGTTGTGCCGACAATGGCAATTTGACAGCGCCGTGAGAAGAAAGCTCGCCCTTGGCACAGCCGTTGCATAAGGTTGCATAAGAAATAGTCATCGGAAGTCATAAGGAAATCAGAGCGATGCGTATCGAAAAATCCGGAAACGGCCGCGCCATTGCGGCGGCGATGATGCTGGCGACGGCATCCGTGGCCATGCTGCCGCGGATCGCCGCCGCCGAGACCGTCTTGCGCATCGGCATGACCGCCGCCGACATTCCGCGCACGCTGGGCCAGCCCGATCAGGGCTTTGAGGGCAACCGCTTCACCGGCCTCACCATGTATGACGCGCTGACGATGTGGGATCTCTCTTCCGCGGACAAGCCGAGCGTGATGATCCCCGGGCTTGCGACCGAATGGAAAGTCGACGATTCCGACAAGAAGAAGTGGACTTTCAAGCTTCGCCCCGGCGTCACCTTCCATGATGGCTCGCCGTTCAATGCCGACGCCGTGGTGTGGAACGTCGAGAAAGTGCTCAAGCAGGACGCGCCGCAGTTCGATGCGAGCCAGGTCGGCGTCACCGCCTCGCGGATGCCGACGCTGGCTTCGGCGCGCAAGATCGATGACATGACGGTGGAATTGACCACCAAGGAGCCGGACAGCTTCCTGCCGATCAACCTCACCAATCTGTTCATGGCGAGCCCGGCAAAATGGCAGAAGCTGTTCGATGCCGCCGAGGGCGCGGACGCCAAGGCGAAGTCGCAGGCCGCCTGGGCCGCCTTCGCCAAGGACGCGTCGGGCACCGGTCCCTGGAAGATGTCGAGCTTCACGCCACGCGAGCGGCTCGAACTGGTGAAGAACGACAATTATTGGGACAAGGCGCGCGTCCCCAAGGTCGACAAGATGCTGCTGCTGCCGATGCCCGAGGCCAATGCCCGCACCGCGGCCTTGCTCTCCGGCCAGGTCGACTGGATCGAGGCGCCGGCGCCGGATGCCGTCGCCGAGATCAAGCAGCGCGGCTTTACGCTCAAGACCAATGAAGAGCCGCATGTCTGGCCCTGGCAGTTCTCGCGCGTCGAAGGCTCGCCCTGGAACGACATTCGCGTTCGCAAGGCCGCGAATCTCTGCGTCGACCGCGAGGGACTGAAGGACGGGTTGCTCGCGGGCCTGATGGTGCCGGCGACCGGTACCTTCGAGCCGGGACATCCCTGGCGCGGAAAGCCGACCTTCGAGATCAAGTATGACAAGCCGGCCGCGCAGAAGCTGATGCAGGAGGCAGGCTTCGGTCCGAACAAGAAATTGTCGGTGAAAATCCAGACCTCGGCGTCGGGCTCCGGCCAGATGCTGCCGCTGCCGATGAACGAATATCTGCAGCAGGCGCTGGCCGAATGCTATTTCGACGTCCAGCTCGATGTCATCGAATGGAATACGCTGTTCACCAACTGGCGCCGCGGCGTCAAGGATCCGTCCGCCAACGGCGCCAACGCCACCAACGTGACCTACGCGGCGATGGATCCGTTCTTCGCCATGGTGCGCTTCCTGCAATCGTCGATGGCGCCGCCGGTGTCGAACAATTGGGGTTTTATCAACAATCCAAAATTCGACGAGCTGGTCACCAAGGCGCGCCAGACCTTCGATCCGGCGGCACGCGACGAAGCGCTGGCCGAACTGCATGCGGCCTCGGTCGATGACGCAGCGTTCCTCTACGTCGCCCACGACGTCGCGCCGCGCGCGATGAGCCCGAAGATCAAGGGTTTCGTGCAGCCGAAGAGCTGGTTCGTGGACTTCTCGCCGGTTTCGATGACGCCTTAAGGTACTATCAAATCGGCAACGGCGTGCCTTCCCCTCTCCCCTTGTGGGAGAGGGTGGCTTCGCGAAGCGAAGACGGGTGAGGGGGCCCGGTCTATCGATAGAAAGAGACCCCTCATCCGGCACGGACTTCGTCCGCGCCACCTTCTCCCACAAGGGGAGAAGGGAAGAAGGCCGAAAGTAACCCCTGTGCTCGTCTATATCGCCCGCCGTATCGTCTATGTGATCCCGATCGTTATCAGCGTGGCGCTGGTGTGCTTTCTGCTGGTGCACATCACGCCGGGCGATCCCCTCGTGGCCATCCTGCCCGCCGATGCGTCGCAGGAACTGGCGCAGCAATTGCGCGTGGCCTACGGCTTCGATCGTCCGCTGCCGGTGCAGTTCGGACTGTGGCTGTGGAAGGCGCTCAATGGCGACCTCGGCCATTCCATCGCCACCGGGCGGCCGGTGCTGAGCGAAGTCATGCGCGCGGTCGGCAACACCGTCACCCTGGCGATCGCGGCCGCGTTGCTCGGCTTTACCCTCGGCTTGTTCTTCGGCCTGATCGCCGGCTATTTCCGCGACACCTGGATCGACAAGGTCGCGACCTCGATCGCCATCGCCGGCGTCTCGGTGCCGCATTACTGGCTCGGCATGGTGCTGGTGATCATTTTCTCGGTGCAACTGAGCTGGCTTCCGGCGGTTGGCGCCGGCCCCGGCGGCTCCGGCGCCTGGGGATGGGATTGGGAGCACATCCGTTATCTGATCCTGCCGGCGATCACGACGTCGGTGATCCCGATGGGAATCGTCACCCGCACGGTGCGGGCGCTGACCGGCGACATCTTGAGCCAGGATTTTGTCGAGGCACTGCGCGCCAAGGGGCTGCGCGAAACTTCCGTGTTCCGCCACGTCATCAAGAACGCGGCGCCCACCGCGATGGCGGTGATGGGCTTGCAGCTCGGTTACATGCTCGGCGGTTCGATCCTGATCGAAACCGTGTTCTCGTGGCCGGGCTCGGGGCTGCTGCTCAACTCCGCGATCTTCCAACGCGACCTGCCGCTGCTGCAAGGCACGATCCTGGTGCTGGCGCTGTTCTTCGTGTTCCTCAATCTGATGGTCGATATCGCGCAGGCCGCGATCGATCCTCGTATCAAGCGGAGCTGAGGCAAGTGAGTGTCACCCCCCTCAGCGCGATGTCGGATGCGGCCCTGCAGGCCGCGCCCGCCGCCAAGGCGCGCGGCTACTGGGCGACGGTCGGGCGCCGTATCAGGCGCGATAAGGTCAGCATGGTCTGCGCTTTTATTCTGGTTCTGATCTTTCTGTCGGCGCTGTGCGCGCCATGGCTCGGGCTGGCCGATCCCTATCAGGGCTCGATGATCCGCCGGCTGCGCCATATCGGCACCCCGAACTATCCGCTCGGCACCGACGAGCTCGGCCGCGACATGCTGGCGCGCCTGATCTATGGCGGACGGCTGTCGCTGATCGTCGGCATTCTGCCCGTGATCTTCGCCTTCGTGATCGGGACCTCGCTCGGCCTCGTCGCCGGCTATGTCGGCGGCAAGATCAATACCGCGATCATGCGCACGGTGGACGTGTTCTACGCCTTTCCCTCGGTGCTGCTGGCGATCGCGATTTCGGGCGCGCTCGGCGCCGGTATCGTCAACTCCATCGTTTCGCTGACGGTGGTGTTCGTGCCGCAGATCACCCGCGTCGCCGAGAGCGTTACCACCGGCGTGCGCAACATGGATTTCGTCGAGGCGGCGCGGGCTTCCGGCGCCGGTCCCTTCACCATCATGCGCGTGCACATGCTCGGCAACGTGCTGGGGCCGATCTTCGTCTACGCCACCGGCCTGATTTCAGTATCGATGATTCTCGCGGCGGGCCTGTCGTTCCTCGGCCTCGGCACCAAACCGCCGGAACCGGAATGGGGCCTGATGCTCAACACGCTGCGCACCGCGATCTATGTCAACCCGTGGGTGGCGGCGTTGCCCGGCGCCATGATTTTCGCGGTGTCGATCTGCTTCAATTTGCTCAGCGACGGCATGCGCAGCGCCATGGATATCCGGAACTGACGCCATGAACGAGATCAGCGCCACCGCCGAATTGCTTGAACCGATCGCGGACCGCGGCGGCGCGGCGCAGCCGTTGCTGCAGGTCAACGGGCTCACCAAACATTTCCCGGTGCGCGGCGATCTCTTCAGCAAACGCAAGACCGTGCGCGCGGTCGATGACGTCTCGTTTTCGATCGCCAAGGGCGAAACCGTCGGGATCGTCGGCGAATCCGGTTGCGGCAAGTCGACCACCGCGCGGCTGTTGATGCACCTGATGAAGCGCGATGCCGGCGACATTATCTACGACGGCATGCAAGTCGGGCGCGCATTGTCGCTGCGCGAACTGCGCCGCGCCATGCAGATGGTGTTCCAGGACAGCTACGCCTCGCTCAATCCCCGCCTGACCATCGAAGAGTTCGATCGCGTTCGGCCCGAAGGTCCACGGCATGGCTGATACGACGGCGCGGGCGCTGGCGCGCGAACTGCTCGGCAAGGTCGGCCTGCGGCCGGAAAATTTCGCCAACCGTTATCCGCACGAGATTTCCGGCGGCCAGCGCCAGCGCGTCAACATTGCCCGTGCGCTGGCGCTGTCGCCGCGGCTGGTGATCCTCGATGAGGCGGTCTCGGCACTGGACAAATCGGTCGAGGCGCAGGTGCTCAATCTGCTGGTCGATCTCAAGCGCGAATTCGGCCTGACCTATCTGTTCATCAGCCACGATCTCAACGTGGTGCGTTACATTTCCGACCGCGTGCTGGTGATGTATCTCGGCGAAGTAGTCGAGTTGGGACCGGTCGACCTTGTGTGGGATGCGCCGGCGCATCCCTATACGCGGGCGCTGCTGGCGGCGATGCCGTCGTCCGATCCCGATAACCGCACGCAGACGCCGCCGATTTCGGGCGATCCGCCCAATCCGATCGACCCGCCCTCGGGCTGCCGTTTCCACACCCGTTGTCCGTTCGCGGAGCCGCTTTGCGCCGGTGCCACACCAAAGCTCACATCACTCGACAATCTGGGGCATCAGGTGGCGTGTTATATGGCGATACCAGGCTCGGGCCACAGCCGCGCGCCATCGAAGGGAGCAGACACGGCATGACAAGACCGACAGCAAAAGAGGTCAAGGCAATGGCTGACGTCGCCGGCGTCCCCGTGAACGCCGATGTCGCCGCGCGTATCGCCAATTCCATCGGTCCGGCGTTCGAGGGCTTTGCGCCGGTCGCGGGCACGCTGCCGTTCGATCTGGAGCCCGCGACGTTCGGCGTCGTGCAAGCGCAAAAGGTTGCGAAATGAGCACCGAGCCCGCATTGCTGTCGCTGACCGAGGTCGCGCAGGCGATCGCAAAAAAGCGCATCTCGTCGCGCGAGGTGACGCAGTCCTGCCTCGACCGCATCGCGCAATGGCAGTCCCGTCTCAACGCGTTCATGACCATCGACACCCACGAGGCGCTGGCGGCGGCCGATGCGGCCGACGCGGCGCTGACAAAGGGAAATCTCACCGGCCCGTTGCACGGCGTGCCGCTGGCGCACAAGGACATGTATTACGAGGCCGGCAAGGTGGTCACCTGCGGCTCGCGGATTCGCCGCGATTTCGTCGCGACCACGACCGCGACGGCGCTGCAGCGCCTGAAGGATGCCGGCACGATCAGGCTGGGCTCGCTGCAGATGGTGGAGTTCGCCTACGGACCGACCGGCCACAACGCCCATTACGGTCCGGTGCATAATCCGTGGTCGGTCGATCACATCACCGGCGGTTCGTCGTCGGGATCGGGCTCGGCGGTCGCGGCGCGCCTGACGTTTGCGGCCCTGGGCTCGGACACCGGCGGTTCGATCCGGATGCCCGCGCATTTCTGTGGCGTCACCGGATTGAAGACCACCTGGGGCCGGATCAGCCGCGCCGGCGCGATGCCGCTGTCGCAGTCGCTCGACACCGTCGGGCCGCTGGCGCGTACCGTCGAGGATTGCGCGCTTGCTGCTGGGCCTGATGGCCGGCGCCGATGCCGCCGATCCAACCGCGGCCTCGGGTCCGCTGCCGGACTACATGGCGGCGACGCGGGAATCGATCAAGGGCCTGAAAATCGGCGTGCCCAGCGCCTTCTATGTCGACGACCTCGATCCGGAAGTGGCACGAATTCTCGACGAGACGATGGCGGTGCTCAAGCGCGAGGGCGCGGAGATCGTTCAGGTCGAACTGCCGGATCAGCGCCAGCTCACGGCGGCCTGTCAATTGGTGCTCGCGGTGGAAGCCGCGGCATTTCACAAGCGATGGCTGATCGAGCGGCCGCAGGATTACGGCCCGCAGGTGCTGATGCGGCTGCAGAATGGTCTCGCCATCCCCGGCGTGTCCTATCTCGAAGCGCTGCGCTGGCGCGGGCCGGCGTTGTCGGCATATCTCGCGGCGGTCGAGGGCGTCGATGCCGTGATCGCGCCGGTGGCGCCGGTTGCGGCGCCGACGCTGGCGGAGAGCGACGTCGGCAACAGCCCCGACGCCGAGGCCGTGATCCAGCGCCTGACGCGGTTCACCCGGCCGATCAACTATCTCGGACTGCCGTCGCTTTCGATTCCATCGGGCTTCACCAAAGGCGGCCTTCCCGTCGGGATGCAGCTGATCGGCCGTTCGTTCGACGAGGCCGTGTTGTTGCGGATCGGCGCTGCGTTCCAGCGCGCCACCGATTTCCACGCAAAGGGTGCCGAAGGCCGCATGACCAATCTCGTCGAAATCCGCGACCTCAACATCCGCTTCACCGGCGAACGCACCGTTCATGCCGTGAACGATCTCAGCCTCGTGCTCGGCGAGGGCGAAGTACTGGGCCTGCTCGGTGAGTCCGGGTCGGGCAAGAGCGTTACCTTGCGGGCGCTGATGCGGCTGTTGCCGAAGAAGCGGACGCAGATCTCGGGAAGCGTCAAGGTGCTGGGACGCGACGTGCTGGCGCTCGATGACGAGGAGTTGTCGGCGTTTCGCGGCCAGACCGTCTCGATGATCTTCCAGGAGCCGGCGCTGGCGCTCGATCCGGTCTACACCATCGGCCGCCAGATCGCCGAAACCGTGATGCGTCACGAGGGCAAGAACCAGACCGAGGCCACGGCGCGGGCGCTGGAAATGCTGGAAGTGGTGCGAATTCCCTCGGCCAAACGACGGCTCGATGCCTATCCGCACGAGATGTCCGGCGGCATGCGGCAGCGCGCGATGATCGCGCTGGCGCTGGCCTGCAAGCCCAAAATCCTGCTGGCGGACGAGCCGACCACGGCGCTCGATGCCACCGTGCAGATCCAGATCCTGCTGCTGCTGCGCGAATTGCAGCGCGAGTTCGGCATGTCCGTCATCTTCGTCACTCACGACATCGGCGTCGCCATCGAGATCTGCGACCGCGTCGCGGTGATGTATGCCGGCCAGATCGTCGAGCAGGGCACGCTGAGCCAGATCGTGCGCTCGCCGATCCACCCTTATGCGCGGGGCCTGTTGGCTTCCACCGTGCACGGCGCCAAACGGGGCCAGCGGCTGGAAACCATTCCGGGAACGCCGCCCTCGCTCGACAAGGCGCCGGGCAATTGTTCGTTTGCGCCGCGCTGCGGTTTCGCCGAGGCCCGCTGTGTCGAAGGTTTGCCGCCGAATGTCCAGCTGGGAAACCGGATCGCCAGGTGCATCCTGGCCGAGCGTGCCGCCGCAGCGGTCTCGTAACACGCCTCAGCCGCCGAGCCCGGGGTCGGCCCAGCGCTCGATCTGGGAAGCGCCGACCACCTGCTTGGGCTGATGCGGATTGAGCGTGCCGGCGCTGACCGACCAGCCCTTCGCCAGAATCTGCATCGCGAACAGTTTGGCGTCGACTTCCGATTTGAATGTCCGTGTCGAGCGGGCCACGCCGGTCGCGTTGTGGTCGGTCTTCACCGCTTTGTCCGGCCCGAAGGATACATACCAGGTGTCAGGTTGCGTCATGTTTGCATAACGCCGATCGCGCGCAAAAGTTTCATCCGCCGCTCAAAGCGGTGGGTATTTCGCGCACGGCAAGCTCTTTCAGCGGTTTCGATTGGTCACTTCAGGTGATTGCGGATAGGTTCGGGCGTCGCGCATCACAACAGCACGTCAACAGGGGGAGACGTTTCATATGCGAATGTCCAACGAAAGCATTCTGGTTATTCTGTTCGTCGGCCTGGTCGCGGGCTGGCTGGCCGGCAAGATCGTGCGCGGCACCGGCTTCGGCATCATCGGCGACATTCTGGTCGGCATTGCCGGCGCGCTGGTCGCCAGCTGGTTGTTTCCAAGACTCGGCATTGCCATCGGCACCGGGCTCTTGCGCGAGATCCTCTATTCCGCGATCGGCGCCATTTTGCTGTTGCTGATCGTGCGGCTGGTTCGAACCGGCGGGCGCTGGTGACGTCACGCTCGGCCAGCAGGTTGCAAAAATCCGCGTTGAAAAAGGGGCCGTCGCGATCGACGGCCCCTTCGATGTTATCGATGCTGCGGTTGGTTACTCGACGATCTCGACAATGCGGTGGGTGCGCGGTTCGACCAGCACCGTGCGGCCGTTCACGACCGTGTAGCGATAATCCCGCACGCCGTATTCCTGTGGCACGTCATAATAGGTCACGCCTTCTTCCGGCAAGACCGTGCCGATCCGGACATCCTCGCGGTACTGATAGGAAGGGCGGCGCTGTTCGACCACATAACTGTGAAAGCGCGGGCGCTCGTCGACGCCGAGAACGCCGGCGACACCACCGACCACGCCGCCAATGACGCCGCCGACCACGGCGCCGACCGGACCTGCCGCCCTTTCACCGTCGCGCGAGCCGCGCTCGATTCCGCCGGGGACACCCTGGGCCTGCGCCACGACAGGCAGCGCCATCGCGGCGACAACGACGGCTATTCCGATACAACGACGGATCATGATCACTCCAATGGTGTTGGCTAAGGTGCTGTTACAAGCCATTGGAGCCAGTTTGGTTCCTTCACCCGTCAGCGGGCGCGCCCGACCGCGTCGACAATCCATCGCCGCAGCGCGCCGATGCGGCGATCGCGCGCCTGCTCGGTGCGCGACACCAGATAAATCGTCTCGCTGTGACGGGCCTCGAAACCAAATGGCGCGACCAGCTTCCTGCCGAATCCCGGCCGCGCCTTGATCAGCGGCGCCATCGCCAGCGTGACGCCAAGGCCTTGCTCGGCCGCCTCCAGCATCGCCGGCACGCTGTCGAGCCAGAGATGTCCGCGCGGGGTGAGTTCGGCGATGCCGGCCTCCTTGAGCCAGGCCGGCCAGGCGCGCGGCTGCGAGGTGAGGTGGATCAGCACTTCGCGGGAAAGATCCGCTGGGTTACGCAGCCCGCTTTTGATCAGTGCGGGCGCGCACACCGCCAATCCCCTGACCTCGACCAGCGGCTCGAATTTCAGGCCGCTCGATTGCTCGCGTCCATAGCGGATCGCGACATCGACGCGCGAGGCGTTGAAATCGGCATATTGATGGGTGGCTTCGATGCGCAGCGTCAGCGCGGGATTGCGCCGCTTGAAATCCGCCAGCGCCGGGATCAGCACGGTGCTGGTGAAGAACGGCAGCGCGCTGATCCACAGTTCGTCGCCGCCGCCGCGCCGCTGCCGCAGCATCTCGCGGCCGGCTTCCTGCAGCGTCGCCAAACCTGAGGAAACCTTGGCGAGATAGCGCTCCCCATCCGCGGTCAATCGCACCGAGCGGGCGCCGCGGACAAACAGCTTGACGCCGAACTGCGCTTCCAGTCCGCGGATCTGATGGCTGATCGCCGACGGGCTCAGCGCCAGGTCGCGCGCGGCGCGGCGGAAGCTCAATTGCGAAGCCGCGCGCTCGAACGCCAGCAGCGCGGTGAGCGGAGGAATCGCGCGCGTCGGCGGATCCGCCGGGCGGATGAATGAATTTGGTTCATCTCAGGTGACAAAATCCCTTTTGTTGACGGCAATATTGTCGTTCAGATTGTTCCAGCGCGCAATATATCTCACCTGGAGCCTCACTCGAAATGCAGGTGATATTTGCCGTCATTGCGAGGAGCGAAGCGACGAAGCAATCCACTCTTTTCTTCATGTTCCGACGATGGATTGCTTCGCTGCGCTCGCAATGACGGTTCGCTGCTTTTCCAGTCAGACCTTAAGGAGTTCTCTTGGCGATCTTCGAACCCCTCTCCAATCCGAATCACTGGCAGCCCTCTGCGCTCGCCGCCGGGCCGTTCGCGGGGTTGCAGGGTGGGGCGGTGGCGAGCCTGTTGACGGCCGAGGTCGAAGCCATCTCCGCCGGGCGCAACTGGGGCACGGCCGTTGCGGTGACAGCGTGGTTCCTGCGGCCGACGCCGATGGCGGATCTGCGTACCGAGCTCGCGGTGGTAACGGAGGGCGGTCGCGTCAGCGTGGTCGACAACACGCTGTGGCCGGTCGGCGAGGTGCAGCCTTGCGCCAGCGTGCGGGTGACGTTGTCGCGCGAACGCGCCGTCGAGGTGCCCGGATTTTGCGAGCAGGACGGCGATACCGTCGATCCGACCCGGTATCCCCGGCGCACCCGGCGGGCCGCCCATGGCCGGCCCTGGTTCATGGATGCGATGGAGGCGCGCGCGGCCGACGACGCCGCCTGGTTTCGTCTTCATCATTCCGTCATCGATGGTGCCGGGCCGTTGTCGTTGGTGCTCGGTCCGGCGGACTGGACCCACGGCATTGCGCGGCCGTTCCAGAATGTCGTGGCAGACCCCAATCCGAACCTGACGGTGCAGCTGTTTCGGCCGCCGCAGGGGGAATGGATCGGCATTCGCGCCGAGACCCGGTGGCGACCCGCGACCGGCCTTGGAGTGGGAAGCGGCACGCTGCTCGATGTGCGCGGCGAGATCGGCCGCATCTCGATGTCGGTGGTCCTGGTGCCATTTCCGAAGCCCGCCCCGGCGGCGATTTAGCCGCCCGGCCCCCTGGTTTTCACCGCCACCCAATGGCCGAATCGCGCCACCGTCACGTTTAGGTTAATGCGACTTAAATGGACGATTGGAGCAAACACCGGTAAGACTAAGGGGGTTCTACCACCCCTCGTGAAGAGACCAGGATTGATGGCAGCCGCTCCCGTCCGGCGTTCCGAACTCGGCGATGCGCTGCATGCCTGCCGCGGCGCGTTCATCGGCGTCGCCGTCATGAGCTGCATGATCAACCTGCTCTATCTGACCGGCTCGATCTTCATGCTGGAGGTCTACGACCGGGTGCTGCCGAGCCGGAGCGTTCCGACCCTGGTCGGCCTGGTCATCCTCGCCGCCGGATTGTACATCGCCCAGGGTGTGCTCGACCTGATCCGGGGCCGCGTCCTCATCCGCATCGGCACCTCGCTGGACGAAGCGCTCAACGCGCGCGTGTTCGACACCGTGGTGCGGCTGCCGCTGACGGCAGGCAGCCGCAACGAGGGGCTGCAGCCGCTGCGCGATCTCGACAATGTTCGCGCGTTTCTATCCGGCATGGGCCCGGGCGCGTTCTTCGATCTGCCCTGGCTGCCGTTCTATCTGGCGATCTGTTTCGCCTTCCACGTCATGATCGGCCTGACCGCGCTGATCGGCGCCATCATCCTGGTGACGCTGACGGTGGTCACCGAATACATGTCGCGCGTGCCGGCGCGCCAGGCCATGGGTCTGGCGGCGCGCCGCAACGATCTCGCCGCCACCAGCCGGCGCAACGCCGAGGTGCTGGTGGCGATGGGGATGTCCGGGCGCCTGACCAGGCGCTGGAGCGAGGCCAACCAGAATTACCTATCGGGCAACCAGCGCGCCAGCGATGTCGCCGGCGGCCTCGGCGCCATCGCCAAGGTCATGCGCATGACCCTGCAGTCGGCGGTGCTGGCGGTCGGCGCTTATCTGGTGATCCATCAGGAGGCCACCGCCGGCATTATCATCGCGGGCTCGATCCTGAGCGCGCGGGCGCTGGCGCCGGTGGATCTCGCGATCGCGCATTGGAAAAGCTTCGTGCTGGCGCGCGAGAGCTGGCACCGGCTCAACCGGCTGCTCGACCAGTTGCCCGCGCAGGCCACGCAGACGAAGCTGCACGATCCATCGAAAATCCTCTCGGTTGAGGGCGTCAGCATCGTGCCGCCGGGCGATCAGAGGCTGATCGTTCAGGACGTCTCGTTCGCGCTGCAAGCCGGCAACGGCCTCGGCGTGATCGGGCCGAGCGGATCGGGCAAATCCTCGCTGGTGCGCGCGCTGGTCGGTGTCTGGCAGCCGGTGCGCGGCAAGGTGCGGCTCGATGGTGCTGCGCTCGATCAATGGTCGTCCGATGTGCTCGGCCGCCATGTCGGCTATCTGCCGCAGGATGTCGAATTGTTCGCAGGCTCGGTCGCGCAGAATATCTGCCGGTTCGATCCCGAAGCCAGTTCCGAGACCATCATCGCCGCCGCCAAGGAGGCCGGCGTCCATGAGATGATCATCAAGATGCGCGACGGCTACGACACCCAGATCGGCGAGCAGGGCACCGCGCTGTCGGCCGGTCAGGCGCAGCGCGTGGCGCTGGCGCGGGCGCTGTTCGCCGATCCGTTCCTGATCGTGCTCGATGAACCGAACTCCAATCTGGATACCGAGGGCGACGAGGCGTTGACCCGCGCGGTCCGCGCGGCGCGCGAACGCGGCGCCATCGTGGTGGTGGTGGCGCACCGGCCGATCGGGATCGAGGCGGTCGATCAATTGCTGGTGCTGAGGGATGGCCGCATGCAGGCCTTCGGTCCCAAGGACCAGGTTCTGGGCCAGGTACTGCAACGCGTCACGCCGCCTTCTCCGATCAAGATCGTCTCCGATGGCGGAGTTGCCAAATCATGATGGGCATCGAGACACCGGGCGCGCGCGGATCGATACGGCTGCATTTGATCATCGGCCTCGCGGTGGTGGTCGTGCTCGCCGGCGGGCTTGGCGGCTGGGCGTCGACCGCGCAGATTTCGGGCGCGCTGATCGCGCCGGGCTCGGTCGTGGTCGATTCCAATGTCAAGAAGGTGCAGCACCCGACCGGCGGCGTGGTCGGCGAATTGCGCGCGCGCGACGGCGATGTCGTCAAGGCCGGCGACGTGGTGGTGCGGCTCGACGACACCGTCACCAAGGCCAGCCTTGCGATCGTCGTCAAGACGCTCGACGGGCTGTGGGCGCGGGCCGCGAGGCTGGAGGCCGAACAGCGCGGCCTCGACCGGGTGGAGTTTCCTGCGAGCCTGCTCTCCCGCGCCAACGAACCCGATGTGAAGAACATCATCGCCAGCGAGACCAAATTGTTCGAGGTCCGCACCAACGGGCGGACCGGACAAAAGGCGCAATTGCGCGAGCGGGTGACGCAGCTCAACGAGGAAATCGCCGGCCTGACCGCGCAGGAAAAGGCCAAGGACCAGGAGATTGCGCTGGTTCAGAAAGAGCTGGTCGGGGTTCGCGATCTCTATGACAAGCATCTGGTGCAGATGTCGCGCCTGACTACGCTGGAGCGCGATGCCGCCCGGCTCAATGGCGAGCGGGCGCAATACATCGCCTCGAGGGCGCAGGCCAAGGGCAAGATCACCGAGACCGAGTTGCAGATCATCCAGGTCGACAAGGACCTGGTCAGCGAAGTCTCCAAGGATCTGCGCGAGACCAACGACAAGATCGGCGAATTCGTCGAGCGCAAGGTCACGGCGGAGGATCAGTTGCGGCGGGTCGATATCCGCGCGCCGCAGGCCGGCATGGTGCTGCAGTCGACCGTCCACACCGTGGGCGGGGTGATCACGGCCGGCGACGCCATCATGATGATCGTGCCGCAGACCGACGATTTGGCGGTCGAGGCCAAGGTCAATCCGCAGGATATCGACAAGCTGCAGATCGGCCAGAAGACGCTGCTGCGGCTGTCGGCCTTCAACCAGCGCACCACGCCGGAACTGAACGGCGTCGTCACCCGCGTCTCGCCCGACGTCACCACCGACCAGCGCAGCGGGCAGAGCTACTACACCATCCGCGTCTCGATGCCGCCGGCAGAAGTCGCGCGGCTTGGCGCCAACAACAAGCTGATCCCCGGCATGCCGGTCGAAGCTTTCGTGCAGACCGGCGACCGCACCCTGATGTCGTATCTGATCAAGCCGCTCAGCGACCAACTGATGCGCGCGTTCCGGGAGAGGTGAGTCATCCCCATCGTCGTCCCGGCGAAGGCCGGGACCCATAACCACCGGCAGAAGTGCGTAGGATGGGTTTCGCTTTCGCTCAACCCATTCTACTCAGCTGCTGATTTGCCCGTCGTGCGGTTTGTTGAAGGGGGTGTCTATACCCCTTTGCAAAAATATTTCGCTTCACCCGTCGGGCAAATCATCTCTACAAGCTCGCGCCATCCCGTCCCACAGAGGGGCGTATCGCGATCGTCACGGACGCGGGGCGGGATGCGGTGGACGCGGCAGCGTCTTGCGCGCAACGGGATCGCAGGGCGGGTGATGAGCCTGTGAGCGATCAACAGCACGCGGACGAGAGACGATTGCAGCGTACGGCGAAGTCGTGTGGTCCTGACGCCCCGACGCTGGCGTCAAGTTCGCGGATGTTGTGTCGGCCCTACCGGGCTTCGGACACAACGCAAGTTCGCAAACGACGGTGGCAAAAGAGCCCGGTCACCGGGGAGAGTACGAAGGAACCCGTTAAAACCATTGCGTGCGGGAATGCCGGGCGATTCCGGTGTACTCGTTGTTACTCGTGTGCGTTCTACCACTCCAAGTGCACACGAGGCCGCGGGTGCAGCGGGCACCCGGCATTCCCCACGCCCTCCTGGGGGCGGAAAATTCATCAACGCCTCGGGCGCCTCGCGCCGCGAGAACGAAGCCGTATGCGAAACTACATCAACGTCATTGCGAGCGCAGCGAAGCAATCCATTCTTTCTTTACGCGGCGAGATGGATTGCTTCGCTGCGCTCGCAATGACGGCGGTGAGGCGCCACACTCTCAGTTGTCATCGCCCGCGCAGGCGGACGATCCAGTATTCCAGAGACGCAATGATGCAATCGAGAAGCCGCGGCGTACTGGATACTCCGCTGGAGCCTGTCATCGGGCTCGCCGAAGGCGAGACCCGGTGGCGGGGTATGACGGTCGTAGGATGGGCGAAGCGCGGAGTGACGATCTGCAGCGATACTCACCGCGACAAATTCTGCAGCAGGAAATTCAGCGCCGTGGAGGCAAACACATGCATGTTGGCCACGCGGTCATCGCTGCCGGTCTCGAGCGTCATCGCAACTTGCTCAACGCCCGCAACCCCCATGCAGCTATGGCCGGCGGCGTCGCCGTAGCGGTTGCCGGTTGGGCCGGTGGCGCCGGTCTCGGAGAGGCCCCAATCGGTGGCAAAGCGCTGGCGCATCTGACTTGCGAGCAGCTTTGCGTAGGGCTCCGACGCCGAACGGATTCCCTTCATCGCCTCGTCGGGAATGTCCATCAGGATGCGCCGCGCATCGCGGGTGTAGACCACCGCGCCGCCGAGGAAATAGGCGGACGCGCCGGGCACCGCGAGCAGCGCGGCCGAGATCAGCCCGCCGGTCGAGGACTCGGCAACCGCGATGGTCTGGCGGCGCTCGATCAGTCGGGCGGCGATCTGCTCGGCGATAACGACAAGGTCTTTCATGATGGCTCAATTCCTGCGGAAGATTTGTTTCAGCAACGGTTTTGGGGCTTCGGGCTTGTCGGCCAGCGAATGATAGACCACGCGAATGAAATTCTTAGCCGCCAATTCGTTGGGCGCCCATTTTGCGTCGAGATCGGCGAACGGCTTGGCCGCCACAACATCGTCCTCGCTTTTCCCTTCCTTGACCAGCTTCGCCATCCGGTCGCGCGCGGTGATCAGCATCGTGCGATATTCTGTCAGCGCGGCCTTGTCGGCAATCGGACCGTGGCCCGGAACGATCCGGCTTTTGGCGTTGGTCAGTTTGAGATAGGCGTCGGTCGCGGCGATCATGCCCTTGATGTTGCCGCCATTGGCGAAATCGATGTTGGGGTAGCGGCCATTGGTGAAGGTGTCGCCGGTCGACAGCACGTTGGCGGTCTTGAACCAGACGTAAGTGTCGCCGTCGGTATGGGCGTTCTCGATATGCCTGAGATTGGCGACGCGGCCCCGGAGCCTGATCTTGGAGAAGTTCGTATAGGTGTCGGACGGCAGCGCGCCCTGCGGCGCCGGCGGGGTCTTGGCGCCAGTCAGTCCGTTGGTGGCGCCCGCCGCGAGCCGATTCCTGACATTGATCTGGGCGACGATGATGGCGCCGTCCTTGGCGAAGGACTCGTTCCCGCCGGTGTGGTCGCCGTGATAATGCGTGTTGATCAGATATTTGATCGGCAGGTTCGAGACCACGGCAATAGCGCTCTTGATCTTGTCGTGCAGCGGCGCGAACTGGCCGTCAACCATGATGATCCCGTCGGTCGCGACCGCGACGGTGATATTTCCGCCCTGGCCCTCGAGCATGTAGACGTTGTCGCCAAGGTCGGTGGTCTTGATCTCGACCTTGGAGAAGTCCGGAGGCGGCGGGGCAGCGGGCGGTTGCTGTTGTGCGAAGGTAGCCCCGGACAACGCCAGCACCATTGCAACGACGGCGATACCCAGCTTTTGCATACGACCTCCCAGCGGCGATTTCCGATGTCCTAGCACAGGATTGCATGGGTGCCGACTCAAGGTGCATTGGCCGGCCGATGGACGGCGGACCCTGCGCGCCATATGCTGTCCGAAACAAGCAGACCAGCAGCCCGGTCCGACGGGCGCGTAAGAGGAAACCAAGGTCATGACGTCACCGATCGCGGGAGGCGTGGATTGCGATCTGCATCCTGCCGTGCCGCATTTGACCAGCCTGCTGCCCTATCTCAACGATTACTGGCGCGATCAGGTCACGACCCGTGGAATGACCGATCTGGTGTCGCAGTCCTACCCCACGGATTCGCCGATCACCTCGCGGCCGGACTGGCGGCCGTCGCAGGGCAAGCCGGGCTCACGGCTTGAGGACATGCGGGCGCAGGCGCTGGACCCGTTCGGCACCAGCCACGGCATCTGCAATCCGCTCTATGGGGTGCAGATGGTCTTCTCCGAGGATATGGCGGACGCGTTTTGCCGCGCCCTGAACGATTGGCTGGTGAAGGAGTGGCTCGACAAGGAACCGCGGCTGCGCGGTTCGATCGTGATCCCGGTGCAAAGCGTGGAGAAATCGGTCGCGGAGATCGAGCGCTGCGCCACGGACAAGCGTTTCGTTCAGGTGCTGATGCTGGTGATGGGCGACAACCCCCTGGGCAAGCGGGCCTACTGGCCGATCTACGCCGCAGCCGAAAGGCTGGGGTTGGCCGTCGGCATCCACGCCGGCAGCAATTATCATAATCCGCCGACCTCGGTCGGCTGGGGTTCCTATCACATCGAGGATTATGTCGCGCAGGCGCAGGCGTTCCAGACCCAGTTGACCAGCCTGATCGTCGAAGGCGTGTTCGCGCGGCATCCGAAGCTGAAAATGGTGATGCTGGAATCCGGCTTCACCTGGCTGCCCTCCTATCTGTGGCGGCTGCACAAGTTCTGGCGTGGGGTGCGGATGGAGACGCCGTGGGTGGATCGCGCACCGCTGGAAATTGTGCGCAGCAACATCCGATTCTCGCTGCAGCCTATCGATGCGCCGCCGGATCCGGCGACCCTGAACAGGCTGTTCGACCATATGCAGTCGGACGAATTGCTCCTATTCTCGACCGACTATCCGCACTGGCAATTCGACGGCGACCAGGTGCTGCCGGAAGGAATGTCATCCGATCTTGTCCGCAAGATCATGATCGATAACCCGCACGCGACGTATCCTCGCTTGAAGCAATCGGTGCACGCGGCATGATCCCGAAAAGTGGAATCCGGTTTTCGGAAGAGATCATGCCCGAACAAAATGAATTTCGACGAGTCTAGCTCAGCGAAAGTGGATTAGACTCAAGGAGAAGGAGATCGCGCCATGAACATGCAGTTCCGCAGCAGCGCTGAGCCGGGTTCGTCTGCCGGCGTCAAGACCGCGATCGCCGATTGCGATATTCATCCGGCGCGCGCGACCGCGACCGAGCTCTATCCGTATCTGGCCAAGCGCTGGCACGATCATCTCGAAACCTATGGCAAGCACGCCTATCAGGGCATGATGGAAGGCCCGCCCTACCCGAAGGCGCAGCCCAATGCCTCGCGCCGCGACGCCTGGCCGCCGGAGGGCGGGCCGCAGGGCTCCTCGCTGTCGTTCATGCAGCAGCAGCATCTCGACCCCAACAATGTCGCGCTCGGCGTGCTCAATCCGCTCAACACCGGGCAGGGCCTGCGCAACCAGGATCTGAGCGCGGCGCTGGCGACCGCGATCAACGACTGGCAGATCGACAAATGGACCAGCAAGGATTCGCGGCTGAAAGGCTCCGTCGTCGTCGCCAATGAGGACGGCCCGGCAGCCGCCGCCGAAATCCGCAGGCGCGCCGGCGACAAGAATTTCGTGCAGGTGCTGCTGCTCAGCCGCAATGTCGAGCCGCTCGGCCAGCGCCGCTATTGGCCGATCTACGAGGCGGCCGAGGAGGTGGGTCTTCCGGTCGGCGTGCATGCCTTCGGCTTCGGCGGCAATCCGATCACCGCGTCGGGCTGGCCGAGCTATTACATCGAGGAGATGGTCGGGCATTCGCAGTGCCAGCAGACCGCGCTTGCCAGCATCGTGCTGGAAGGCGTGTTCGAGCGGCACCCGAAACTGAAGATGATCATGATCGAGGCCGGCTTCGGCTGGGCGCCGTCGCTGGCGTGGCGGCTGGACAAGAGCTGGCAGCGGCTGCGCAGCGAGGTGCCGCATGTCAAACGGCCGCCGTCGGAAACGATCCGCGACCATATCTTCTGGACCACGCAGCCGATGGAAGATCCGGAGCGGCGCGATCATCTGTTCGAGGTGATCGACTGGATCGGATGGGACAAATTGCTGTTCGCGACCGACTATCCGCATTGGGATTATGACGATCCGTCGCGGGTGCTGCCGCCCGGCGTCAGCGACGCCAACCGCGAGGCGTTCTATCTCGGCAACGCGCGGAAGCTCTACGGGCTGGAATAATCCTGGATCAATAATGACACGTCACGTCATCGCCCCGGTGGACGAACTGCCGCCGGGCACGCGCAAATTCCTCACCATCGATGAGCGCCCGATCGCGGTGTTCAATATCAACGGCGAGTTCTTCGGCCTGTTGAACCGCTGCCCGCATCAGGGCGCCGCGCTGTGCGAGGGGCCGCTGATCGGGCTCGCGCAATCGTCCGATCCCGGCGAGATCGAATATACCAGGCTCGGCGAAATCATCCGATGCCCCTGGCACGGCTGGGAGTTCGACATCCGCACCGGCCAGTCCTACTGCGACCCGAAACGTTTTCGCGCCAAAACCTATCCCGCCAATGTCGAGCCAGGCTCCAGCGTGGTGAAGGGGCCGTATGTCGCGGAGACGATCGCGGTCTCGGTCGAAAGCGATTACGTGGTGGTGGATTTGTGAAACTCAGCCGTCATTCCGGGGCGTGAGCCAACCGCTGTTCCCGTCATTGCGAGGAGCGAAGCGACGAAGCAATCCATCTCGCCGCGTAAAGAAGGATGGATTGCTTCGCGGAGCCTGTCATCGGGCGGCGCTGGGCGCCGACCCGTTGGCTCGCAATGACGCCGCTAAACATGTCCGGCCTGTCGCCGCTCCTTCGCATAGCGCACCAGCGCGACATAGCGATAGATGCCGTGCACGAACTTGCCGTAGGGCATGGTGATGAACAGGGAAAACACCACGCCGAGATGCAGCGCCAGCAGCGGGCCCATCGCGGCGTTATCGCGCCAGAGCAGCAGCGCCATGCCGGTCAGGCTGGTCAGAAACAGCATGGCGATGAAGGCAACGTCCATCCCGGTGCGCTTCTCGTCGACCAGTGCCGGATCGCGCTTGAATTTTTCGGCCAGCAGACCCGCGGGTCCGACCAGCAGCCCGATGCCGCCCAGCGTACCCAGCACGACAGGCAGATCCCACCACGGATACGGCGCCTCGCGTGCGATCAGATAATGATACAGCGTCGCCACGCAGGTCGCGGCAAAGCACAGCAGGAAGCCGTAAAACGTCAAATGATGAAAGATTTTGCGCAGGTCGCTCGGCCGCTCGTCTTCGTTGACACAGCCGACGCCGCCGCCATCGAGGTAGCGCAATTGGCCTGCGTCCTTGATCGCCTGCCACAGCGAGGGCGGATCGGCCAGCATGCCGATCGGCTCGCCGATGTCGCGCCAGAAGGCGCGGACGCCCATCACCAGTGCAACGATGGCATAGAGAAACGCCGCGCCGAACAGCGCCGCCATCGCGTTGTGCGGCATCAGTTTGTAGAACGCGCCGGGCCCGGTGTGGACGCCGAGCAGCACCTGCCGGTCGGTAAAGGCGGCAAAGCCGAAAATGAACGCCGCGACGCTCAACGCTGCGATGAGACTGATGGCGAGGCCGTTGCGCGCGAACATCCCTGCGAAGGCGCGCGGCCAGGCATAGGCGGCATAGGATTCGGCGCGCGCGATCGCCAGCGTCTTCGGGACGTTGACGTCGAATTCATGCGGCGGCGAGAACTGGCAGTCGGTGTAGCAGGCGCCGCAGCCATGGCAGAGATTGGCGAGATAATTGAGATCGCCGTCGGAAAACGAGCGGCGCATTTCCATCGCCGGAAATACCGCGCAAAGGCCTTCGCAATAGCGGCAGGAATTGCAGACCGTCATCAGGCGGTCGGCTTCCTCCAGGATTTTAGTTCCGTGCATGCTGTGCCGCTTCCTGTGCGAATAATCTACTCAGGGCTTTTTGGCGAGCCCCTTGCCCTCCAGCCAATTCTGGATCAGGACGGCAACTTCCGTGTTGTTCTTGTCCATCATCATCATGTGCGAATTGCCCTTGATGCCGGCCTGGGGCAGATCGACCACGTCGACGCTGCCGCCGGCGGCCTTGATGCCGTCGGCAAAGGCAATTCCGGTGGCGCGGATTTTCGGCCAGCGCGAATCGCGCTCGATGTAGTCGCCGTACACGATCAGGGTCGGGATGTTCTTCAGAACATCCACTTTGGCCAGGTCGCCGACGCCGGCTGGCTCGACGGCGATCAAGGCCTTGACCTTGTCCGGGCGCGCCTGGGCCACCTTGAAACCGAAACTGCCGGCCTGGCTGTGGAACAGGATGATGCAGGGGCCGACGCGATCGATCTCGGCGATATAGGCTGCGATCGTCGCGTCATCATTGGTGGTCCAGCGCGGCACGCCCTGCTTGACGAAGTTCTCGTAGCCTTCGTTCGGAAACTGGCTGCCGGGCATCAGCCTGCGTTTGGCGGGATCAGGGTCGTAGGAGTTCGGCCCATCGCCAATCCGGAACCGCTCGAACGGATTGCTGGTGGTGAGAAACACCGGCTCGCCCTTGAAGATATCGGGGTATTGCGCCCAGCCGGCACGGCCGCGCTCGACCGCGTCGGAATTGTAGACGCTCCAGCCCTTGCGCAAGAAATAATTCAGCCAGCCTTCGCGGCCGTCCGGCGTGGTCTCATAGGTGACGCCGCTGAGGCCGCCGCCGTGCCACAGCAGCAGCGGGAAGGCGCCGCGTTCATCGGCGGGCAGGAAGTACTGCACATACATCTGCTCGACCTGATAGGTGCCGTTCGGATCGACCTTTGCGGGCACGCCGCCCGGGGTGAAGGTGACCTCCTTGACCGGCTTGCCGCTGATTTCGACCAGGCGTCCGCCGACGTGAAAAGAACCCATGTCGCGCAGCGTAATCGGCTCGGCGGTGTTGGCCGCCGCCGGCGCTGCGACCGCCAACGCGGCGGCAAGGACCATTTCGGGAATGCGCCGCATGATTCCTCTCCCAATTCCTTGTTTGGCTTCTGGTTTAGTTTCTTGCATTTTGCGCCGCTTCGCGTCCCGCGATCCGCCCGAACACGCTGCCGATGGTCATCCCGATCCCGGCGGCGTAGCCCTTGCCCAGCACATTGCCGGCCATGATCTCGCCGGCGGCGAACATGTTGGCGGAGGGCTTGCCGTCCTTCATCAGCATGCGCGCCTGCTTGTTCACGCGGGTGGCGAGATAGGTGAAGGTGATGCCGGGCCGCACCGGGTAGGCATAGAAAGGCGGCGTCTCGATTTTCCGCGCCCAATGGGTTTTCGGCGGCGTGAGGCCTTCGGTGCGGCAATCGTCGAGGATGGTGTGATCGAAGGTGCCGGGCCGCACCGCGTCGTTGAAGTCGGCGACGGTTTTTTCCAGCGCCGCCGGATCGAGCTCGAACTTGGAGGCCAGCTCGGCGATGGAGCCGGCCTCGATCGGCGGGAACAGCGTCGGCATGAAACTGTTGCGCGAACTGGCGTCGAAGACGATGTAGGCGATCTGGTCGGGTTGAGCTGCGACCAGCCGGCCCCAGATGGCATAGCGCTTCGGCCAGATATCCTCGCCCTCGTCGTAGAAGCGTTGGGCGTGCTTGTTGACGACAATGCCGAACACCACAGAGTCATGTCGAGTGATGATGCCGCCGTCGAATTTCGGCGCGCGGGCGTCGATCGCGACCGCATGGCATTGGGTGGGATCGCCGATTTCCTGCACACCCTTGGCCAGCAGCATCTTGAGGATCGAGCCGCGATTATAGGGCGTGCCGCGGATCAGGAAATTGTCGGCGGCATCGCCCCAATATTCCTTCAGCCATTCGATGTTGGCCTCGAAGCCGCCGGCGGCGGCAACCAGGGTCGAGGCGCGTACGCTGACCCGGCCATCGCCCCGTTTCAGCTCCGCCGAGAGGAACATGCCATTGTCGATTTCCAGATCGAGCACTTCGGCATCGTAGAGAATTTCAACGCCGAGCTTTTCGGCGGTGAGATAGAGCGCGTTCAGCATCGCCCGGCCACCGCCGAGGAAGAACGAATTGGTCCGTCCGAGGCTCAGCGTGCCGCCGAGCGAGGGCTGCCAGCGCACGCCCTGTTCGACGATCCAGCCCAGAATATCCTTGGACTCCGCGATCATGTGCCTGGCGAGTTCTTCGTCGGTCTGCCCGCCGGTCAGGCGCAGCAAATCGTCCCAGAACTCCTGCTCGGTATAGGGTCCGGTGAGGATGTCGGTCGCCGCGTCATGGGCGCAGCGCATATTGCGCGTATGCCGGGTATTGCCGCCGCGATAAAATTTTGGCGCGCCTTCCAGCACCAGCACGGATGCTCCGGCGCGCCGTGCGCTGATCGCGGCGCACAGCGCGGCATTGCCGCCGCCGATCACCAGCACATCGAACTTGCGATTAAAATCCACCATGCCGTCTTGTTATTATTGTTTGCACGGAAATCAAACCCGGCGCCGGGTCGGCTGCGTCGTCTCAGTAGCGTTAGGTTTGCCCTGAATCGAGGATTTTAGCCACTGCCGAAATGCCGATAGTTTCGGCGCGTCGGCCTTCGCCTCGGGCGAGACCAGATAAAAGCCGGCGTCTGCCGGCAGCGCGAACTTGAACGGGACCACCAGGCGGCCCTTGGCGATGTCAGCCTCGACATAGGAGGTCCGGCCCATCGCCACGCCGATGCCGTCGATCGCGGCCTGCACGGTCATGAAAACCAGATCGAAGCTGAGGCCCGGCTGCTTGGAGAGATTGGTCGGCAGTCCGGCGGCCGTGAGCCAGAGCCGCCAGTCGTCGTCATTGCCGGAGCTGGAGTGAAGCAGCACGTGGTCCGCGAGGTCTTCCGGCTGTCGCAGCGGCTTTTTGCCCGCCAGCAGAGCGGGGCTGCACACCGGAAACAGTTCATCAGCCATCAGCCAATCGGCCCGAAGGCCGGGCCAATGGCCGCGGCCATAACGGATTGCGGCATCGACGTCACCGCTCTTGAAGTCGACCAGGCCGATCGAGGTGGTGATGCGCACGTCGATGCCGGGATGGGCCTCCTGGAAGGCCGACAGCCTTGGCAGCAGCCACTTGGCCGCCAGCGACGCCAGCGTCGAGACCGTCAGCACATGGTCGTTATCCCGGCGCAACAGCCGGTCGGTGGCGAGCCGCAGATCGTTGAATGCGGCGCGGACCCCGGGGAGATATTCCCTGGCTTCCGGCGTCAGCGCCAATGCGCGGTTCTGCCGGACGAACAGGCGAATCCCCAGTTCCTCCTCCAGCCGCCGGATCTGGTGGCTGATCGCGGTCTGCGTGACGTTCAATTCGGACGCCGCATTGGTGAAGCTCAGATGCCGGGCGGCCGCCTCGAAGGCGCGCAATCCGTTGAGCGATGGCAGTCGGGCGGTCATTTTCCGGGCGATCCAAGCATGAATTTATGTCATGTGAAGCGGTACAAAGTGTCGTTTGTCCAGAGCCTGAATCGCGTAGATATTGCATACAATAGATTAGCTTTAGGAGACGAACATGTCCACTTGCACACATGAATCGATGATAAATCATCATGGTTCGGGGTTTTTGACCCAGCTCAGCGAGACCTTCCATGTCTGGCGGACCCGTTATCAGACGCGCCGCGAGTTGGCTCAGTGGTCGGACCGCGATTTGCACGACGCCGGCATTTCATGGAGCGACATCGCCCATGAGGTCGAAAAGCCGTTCTGGCGGGCTTGATTAGCCGCCGCGCCGGCGCCGCCTCTTGAGGAGGGGCGCCGGCGAACGACTTTTCGGGACTTTCGGCACCACGGGAGCCTGCGATGACCACACTTCGTTTTGATAACCTCCGGCAACATTCCGACATCCTGCGGCTGCGAACCGGCCATTTGCTGACGGTCCGCTTTGTCGAGCCGCGCGACGCTGACGCCTTGCAGGGCTACTTCCGCGCGCTCTCGGTCCGCTCGCGCTACAATCGTTTCCTCGGCGCCATGAGCGAACTGCCGCAGCGCGAACTCGATCATTTTGTTCACGTCGGCGAGGCCGGCCGCTTCAGCGTGGTCGCCGTCATGATGATCGAGGGGATCGAGACCATCGTCGGCGAGGCCCGCTATGCCTTCGACGCCGACATCGCAAGTTTCGAGTTCGGCCTGTCGATCGACGACCGCTGGCAGGGCCAAGGCATCGGTTCATCGCTACTGAAGAATCTGGAATGCCGCGCCGCCGCGTTCGGCGCTAGCCGACTGTTCGGCGATACGCTGCGCGCCAACGACGTGATGATTGGCCTCGCGCGGAAATCCGGTTTCGCCTTCACCAACAGCCCTGGCGACTGGAGGTTGGTGCGTTTTGAGAAGCATATCGACGTTGCGCCGCAGGAAATCCCCTGCGCGAGCTGGAGGCTGGCCGCCGCCTCCCGCCAAGCCTCTCCCGCCTTGGCCGCAGGTTGATAGGCTTGACCCGGTTCTGATGAGATCAGAACCGGGTCGCTTTTCTCTCAATGTCGATGCTTGCAGTTCTGGCAGATCAGGGGAGCCCTTCCGGCGATATATGACGGCTCGGCTCTAGCTTCCCCTGAACACCGGCTTGCGCTTGTCGATGAAGGCCTGCACCGCTTCGCGGTGATCCGCGGTTGTCGTCAAACGGACCAGGCGCTCGGCCTCGTGGTCGCGCGCGGTGGCGAAGTCAAACAGCAGGGCTTCGTCGAGATTGTCCTTCATGTAACGCAACGCCATTTGCGGCCCTTCCGCCATCGATTTGGCGAGCGCAAACGCCTCGGCCTGCAGCTTGTCGTCAGGCACCACGCGGTTGACGAGGCCGATCGCCTCGCACCTTGCGGCATCGACCTTGTCGGCGGTGAACATCAGTTCGCGCGCCCGCGACGTGCCGACCAGCCGGGTCAGCAGCCACGCAATGCCGTAATCGCCGCTCAGGCCCACCCGCAGATAGCCGGTGGAGACGAAGGCCGATTGCGCCGCGATGCGGATATCGCAGGCCATGGCCAGGGCAAGGCCGGCGCCGACCGCGGGGCCGGGCAGCGCCGCGATCGTCGGCTTGCGCACCGAGACCAGCGCACCGGTCAGCAGGCGCTGCCGCTCCTGCAGGTCGGCGACCTTCTCGTCATAGGACATTTCGAGTTTTTTCTTGTCGCGATGCGCGCCCATGCCCTTCACATTGCCGCCGGCGCAGAACGCGGTGCCGGCGCCGGTAATTAGCAGCGCGCCGACGTCCGGGGTCTCGCCGCAGGTCTTGATCATGGTGCGCAAGGCCGGGGTCAACATGTCCGACATCGCATTGCGGACTTCCGGCCGGTTCAGCGTGATGATCGCGACACGGTCGCGGATCACGCAGAGGAGTTCATTGGTGCCGGTGTCAATGGTGGTTTCGGTCATTCGGAATTCCTTCATTTCTATCGAATCCGTCATTGCGAGGAGCAAAGCGACGAAGCAATCCATTTGGCGCGGCATGGATTGCTTCGCTGCGCTCGCAATGACGACAATGTCTATTCAGTCGTATTCTCAAAACTTCTCGACCCACGGCCGCAATTCCAGCTCCCAGGTCCAGGCGCTGCGCGGCTGTTGCAGCACGTTCCAGTAGCCCAAGGCAATGGCGTCGGGGTCGAGCATCGAATCCGGCCGGTCGGCGGGCTCGGTGCGCGCGTCGCTGCGGATGCCGCCGTCGATGACGAAATGCGCGACGTGGATGCCTTGCGGCGACAATTCGCGCGCCATGCTCTGGGCCAGCCCGCGCAGTGCAAACTTGCCCATCGCGAAGGGGGCGGATTGCGCATAGCCCTTGACGCTGGCGGAAGCGCCGGTGAACAGGATCGCGCCGTGTTTGTTCGGCAGCATCCGCTGCGCAGCCTGCTGCGCCACCAGAAATCCGCCGAACGCGCTCACGGAAATCGCCTGCGCCACATCGGCGGCAACCAGATCGACGAAGGCGCCGCGCGCCCGCCCGCTGGCATTATAGACGACGACGTCGGGCGCCTCGATTTCGCGCTCCACCAGGCCGAACAGGCGTTCGACCTCATCCGCATCGGTGGCGTTGCAGGCAAAGGCGCGGGCGCCGGTCTCGGCGCAGAGCGCGCCTAGCTTTTCGATTCCGCGCGCCGCCAGCGCGACACGAAGGCCTTCGCGCGCGAATAGCCGCGCCAGCGAGGCGCTCAGCCCTGAGCCTGCGCCGACAATGAGGGCCGTCTTGTACTTTGGCTTTTCCATGGGTGCTTTCCTACTTTGCGTTTCTAGCCGCGTAATCCTGCAAGGCAGCCCGCAGCCTCCAGAACGGGATCGAGCGCGGTCTTGTCGGCAACTTCAGCATATCTGGCACGCAGCATGCCGAGCGATCGGACGTGATATTTTTGCGGCTTCTGGATCCAGAGCTTGTCAGCGAGTGCGACGCTGAATTCCTCGTGCTTTTCGGCCAGCGCTTTTTCGTTGGCGCAGGTCCAGGGCATGAACTGCCCTCCGACCTGCCTCGTGAGGATCGGCATCAGGGTCGGCTCCAGCGTGGACCACCCCTCGAAGGCGCCTTCCGCCTTCGGCCAGAGCATGCGGTGCACCCAATCCAGCACATGCGGCGCGTTGCCTTCGATCAGGGCGCCGGCGGTGGGATCGGTCCACAATTCATAAAATTGCCCCCACAGGCCGAAGTCGCCGAACGCCGGCCGTCCGCCGAACAGATAGGGCCGTGCCGCGAGATGGGTATCCAATAAAGTAAGCATCTCGACAAAACCGGCCTCGATCTGCGGCGCGGTGACTGCGTTGGAGCCGACGAACCAGACCCGGTCGACCATCCGGGTGCGCACCTGGCTGGCGAAGGCTTCAAGCTCCGGTTCGCTGGCCTTCGGGCTGCGCATCCGCGCGATGCGGCCGGCCGAGCAGCGCTGGTCGACCTCGCGGGCCCAGCGGTAGTGGAACATCCATTTGTTGCCCCACTCATCGCCGAATTCTTCGACCAGCGCGGAAATGAACCGCATCACCGCGTCATCGGGATGGATCGACGGCTGCGGATAAAGTTTCTCCATGGCGTCGATGATCAGCGTGGAATCCTGGATGCCAGTGCCCTCGGGCGTGATCACCAGCGGGATGATCGGCATCCTGGCGTGTTTCTCGTATTCGGCCTGGCTTGTGGCGTTACGTAAAATCCATTGATGCGGAATGGCTTTGTAGCGAAAATAGGAACGTATCTTGACCGAGTAGGGCGACATCTCGGCGCCGATGATGCGATAGCCGTCCGGCATGGCTGGTGCTCCTGCGGTGTGCTTGACGGCTTTTTCGCCTGCTTTATCCAGGGATGATCTATATCATCTAAAACACAGGGCGGAACGAACAAGAGTTGCAAATGCATCAGCTCAACAAACATAATGATGTGACTGCGCCGGCCGGGCAGCCGGGATTGCTGGCGCCGGATACGTCGGGCATGAATTTCTACCGCGCCGATCCGGCGCTCACGGATCTGCTTCGCATCCATCTGCCCGATGCGCTGTTCCGCCACATCGAGCCGCATCTCGACCGGCTGGGCGGGCTCGCCGGCGGTCATCTCGACGAATGCGCACGGTTGGCGGACCGCCACGTGCCGGTGCTGCATCAGCGCGACCGTTTCGGGCGCGATGCGCAGTCGATCGAATACCATCCGGCCTATCGAGAGCTGGAGCGCGCCGCCTTCGGCGAATTCGGCATCCACGCCATGTCCATTCGCAAGGGCATTCTGGGCTGGCCGGAGAAATACCCTGTTGTTGCCAAACACGCCTTCACATTCCTGTTCAACCAGGCTGAGTTCGGGCTGGGCTGCCCGATCAATGTCACCGATGGCTGCGCCAAGCTTTTGGCGAATTTCGGCAGCGAGTCCTTGAAGGCGAGATATCTCGATGGCCTGACCCAGACCGACATGAGTAAGCTGACCCAGGGCGGCCAGTTCATGACCGAAAAGGAAGGGGGCTCCGACGTCGGCAAGCTCACCACGATCGCCGTGGAGGAGGGCGATCACTGGCGTTTGTCGGGCGAAAAGTGGTTCTGCTCCAACGCGGATGCCGAGGTCGTGATGCTGCTGGCGCGGCCGCAAGGCTCCGTCGGCGGCACCCGCGGCGTCGGATTATTCTTGATGCCGAGGCGGTTGGAGGATGGCTCGCAAAATCACTATCGGATCGTTCGCCTGAAAGACAAGCTGGGCACCCGCTCGATGGCCTCGGGCGAGATCAAGCTGGAAGGCGCGATTGCATATGCGGTGGGAAAGCTCGATCGCGGCTTCGTGCAGATGGCCGAAATGGTCAATTCGTCGCGGCTTTCCAACGGCGTCAAATCCACCGCGCTGATGCGGCGCGCGCATCACGACGCGATGACCGTTGCGCAAAACCGGGTCGTGTTTGGAAGCCGTATCATCGACCTGCCGCTGGCGCGGCGGCAATTGATGAAGATCATGCTCGCCACCGAACAGGCGCTGTCGATGAGTTTTGTAACGGCGGACGCGCTGGACCGCGCCGAGGCCGGCAGCCAGGACGCGGCGGCGCTGTTGCGCATCCTGACGCCGACCCTGAAATTCCGCGCCACCCGCGATGCCCGAAAGGTCTGCGGCGACGCGCTGGAGATGCGCGGCGGCATCGGCTACATCGAGGAATTTGCAACCAGCAGGCTGTTACGCGACGCCCATCTCGGCTCGATCTGGGAAGGCACCGGCAACATCGTGGCGCTGGATGCGCTCAAGCGCGCGGTCGGCCGCCATGGCGCCGATGCAGCCCTTGCCGCCGATCTGCACGCCCGGCTCGACGACAGCGCCAATGTGCCGCAGGCTTGGCGCGACCGTCTGCGCAATCTCACCGATCGCGCCATCGACTTTGCGCGCGAGGTGGCCGCGCGTACCGACAACGAAGCCGAGGCGCGGCGCGCCACCAGCCTGCTCTATCATGTCGCGAGCTCTGTGGCGCTGGCCTGGGAGGGCGGGCGCATTCACGAGATGCGCGGCGATGCCCGCCGGCTCTTGCTGTCGCGTATGGTGATCGATCACCGGGTTTGGGTGGGCGATCCGTTCCGGCTCACGGAAAATACCGCGCAGCGCGCGATCACGAGCCATCTGCTTGGCGAGCGCGCCGTTGGAATGGCCGAGGTTGGCGAATTGCTGAAGGTAGCTTAGTCTCGGATGCGTGATCTTACCTCTCCCCTTGTGGGAGAGGTCGGATCGCATCGCTAGATGCGATCCGGGTGAGGGGTTTAGGCCTATCGATAGACCTGAACCCCTCACCCCAACCCTCTCCCACAAGGGGAGAGGGAGCGCACCTTCCGCGTTCCAAGGGCGTACCCATAACAAAAAAGAGGAAACACCAATGAAGGCCGCCGTCCTGCATGAAGTCAACAAGCCGCTCGTGATCGAGGATGTCAGTCTCCCGAATCCGGGGCCCCGCGAAGTCCTGATCCGCACCCGCGTCGCCGGGCTCTGTCATTCCGATCTGCATTTCATGGAAGGGCTCTATCCGCATCCGCTGCCGGCGGTGCTTGGCCATGAATCCGCAGGAGTGGTCGAAAAGGTCGGTTCCGATGTCACCTACGTGAAACCCGGCGATCACGTGGTGACCTGCCTGTCGGTATTCTGCGGCACCTGCGACAACTGCACCACGGGCCGCACGGTGCTGTGCACCGACACCACCGTAAAAATGCTGCCGGGCGTCTCCAACCGGCTGTCATGGGCGCGATCGGAGAAACTCAATCAGTTTCTCAACCTGTCATCGTTTGCCGAGCAGATGCTGGTGCACGAAAACGCCATCGTCAAAATCCGCAAGGACATGCCGCTGGAACTGGCCGCGCTGATCGGTTGCGGCGTCATCACCGGCTACGGCGCTGTCGTGAACACCGCCAAGGTCGCGCCGGGCGAGACCGTGGTGGTGATCGGCTGCGGCGGCGTCGGCATGGCCGCGATCAACGGCGCGCAGATCGCCGGCGCCGGCCGCGTCATCGCGGTCGATACCAACCCGGCGAAACTGCAGCTTGCCACCAAATTGGGCGCCACCGACATCGTCGATCCCCAAAACGGCGACGTGGTGCAGCAGGTGCGCGATCTGACCAATGGCGGCGTGCATCATTCGTTCGAAGTGCTGGGCCGCAAGGAAACCGCGGAGCAAGCCTTTGCCATGCTGGCGCCCGGCGGCACCGCGACCATCGTCGGCATGATTCCGTTCGGCCAGAAGATCGAGCTGCACGGTTTTGACTTCCTGCGCGAGCGCAAGATCCAGGGCTCGTCGATGGGCTCCAACCATTTCCGCGTCGACATGCCCCGGCTGGTCGAATTCTACATGCGCGGCAAGCTGCATCTGGAGGACTGGATCTCGGCGAAGCTGAAGCTGTCGGAGATCAACGAAGGCTTCGCCGCGATGAAGGCCGGCAAGACGGTGCGCAGCGTGATCATGTTCGATGCTTGATTGATATCATTCCGGGGCGCGTCGAAGACGCGATCCCGGAATCGAGATTATGCAGCACAAGATTCCGGGTTCGCGCTGAGGCGCGCCCTGGAATGACGTTCTTACCGCGACACATGCGCGGACACCGCGAGCCAGCGGCCGTTCTGTTTCGCCCAGCAATCGGTGTAACGGCCCGAGGCCTGCTGGCCGTCCGGCGTGGTGTAGCTCGTTCTCGCATGGATGATGGCAAAATCGCCCATCACGCGAATCCGGACGTCATGGGCTTCGAGATTCCGGATCGTGACCGGTATAGCGGTCTGCTTGAGAAAGCCGGCGCGATCGACCAGCGACTTGTCGGGGTTGGAGCAATAAAAATCCTGCGCGAGGATTTCGTCGAAACGCTTGACGTCGGAATTTTGCACCGAGGCGACATAGTCGCGGTTTAGCGCCGTGAGTTCGTCGATATCCTTGTTCATGGTGTTGCTCCGCTGTTTCATCCTCATGGTGAGGAGGCGCGCCCTTGCGCCGTCTCGAACCATGAAAGCCGATATTGTCTCGTCCTTCGAGATGCGGCGAAGACGCCGCTCCTCAGGATGAGGAGAAGATTCAATCATCGAACAACGGTGGCGGAACGAAGCCGCCGAATTGGCGCTCGATCAGTTCGGCCAGCTTGAGCGGCGTACGATCTTCCAGCCACGGGCCGACGATCTGCACGCCGATCGGCAGGCCTTCCGGCGACAGCCCAATCGGGATCGCGGTCGCGGGCAGGCCCGGCAGGGTGGCGATGCCGGGCCAAGACAGCTGATCGGGGTAGACATAGTCCCTGCCGTCGATGTTGATGCGGCGCTTTTCCTGCTCGGGCGAATGGTCGTGCGGATAGGCTGGGGTCGGCATGACCGGACAAATCACCGCATCGAAGCTCTTGAACAGTTCGCGCCATCGCGCCCGCAACCGCGCGCGGCCGCCATCGGCCAGCACCCAGTCGCGATGGCTCAGCACCATGCCGCGCAGGCGCTCCGCGCCGAGGCTCATATCGTCGGGCGCGAGCGTCGCCGCGCTCGCCTGCGCCGCCTCGGCGCGTTCCGGTGGGAATGTCGCGCCCAGGAACGACATCAGCATCCGCATATAGAGTCGCGAGGACGCGGCGAAATCAGGCAATAGCGCGCTGTCGCGGCCGATCTTGACGCCGGCCTTGCCGAGGTTCGCGGCAAGCCGGTCGATGGCGGCGCGCACCGCGGCGTTCGTCGGCATCACCGGGTCGGTGTCGACCACGAGCACACGAAAATCATTCAATGCGTCGTGACGGGGCGGTGGCAGCGCCAGCCTGTACGCGATGCCGGCTTCCAGCGGGTCCGGGCCTGCAATCACGTCGAGCAGGAGCGACAGGTCCGCGGCCGAGCGCGCCATCGGTCCGATCACCGCGAGGTCACGGTCGAGCGGCAGCGGCGGAAACGGCGGCGGCGTGTGGCCGCGCGACGGTACCAGCGCGAAGGTCGGCTTGTGGGCATAGACGCCGCAGTGAAACGCGGGCACCCGCAGCGAACCGCCGATGTCGGAACCGAGCGAGAGCGGTCCGTAACCCGCCGCGAGCGCCGCCGACGATCCGCCGGAGGAGCCGCCGGGCGTGCGACCGAGATCAAACGGATTGCTGGTTGTGCCGTAGATTTCGTTATAGCTCTGCCAGTCGCCGAGCCCGAGCGGCACGTTCGTTTTGCCGAGTATCACCGCGCCGGCTTGCTTGACGCGCGAAATCGACAGCGCGTCGTCCGCCGGCATGAAATCCTTCTGCGCTGGATTCCCCCATGTCGTTGGTAATCCCGCGATGTTGTAGGATTCCTTGACGGTGAGGGGAATGCCGAGCAATGGCCGGGTCTCGCCGCGTGCACGCATTGCATCGGCGGCGCGGGCGGCGTCGAGGCCGCGGTCGAAATCGCGAATGCAGATGGCGTTGATCTTGCCGTCGTGCCGCTCGATGCGGCCGATGGCGTCCTGCGCCAGCTCGACCGCCGAAACCTGCTTCGCCGCAAGGGCGGATGACAATTCGACAGCGGTCTTGAAGCTCCATTCCGACTTGGCCAAGGCGTTTCTCCTGCTTTCACCGATGTGTTCGCGGGAGATGATGCTACGTTCCGGCAAAGGCCGCTAGACAGCTATTGCGGCCGGAACAGATCTATCCCGGTAGCATCCGCGCCATGACGCGGTCGCGATAGATGAAGATGTGGGCCAGCGCCGCCGCCACATGGATGACGATCATTGCCAGCAGCGCCCATTCCGCCGCCTGATGCCAGCCGTCGATGGTTTTCCCGGCCGCCGCATTGTCCGCAGCCAGCATCGGCATCGGGACGAGATAGAAGAAGGATATCGACCAGCCGCGAAACGATGCGAACAGCCAGCCGGTCATGGTGGTCGCCAATACCAGCGCATAGAGCAGCCAGTGCACCGCTTGCGAACCGAGCCGCTGCCATGGCGGAAGCGAGTTTTCCGGCGCAACCGGGTGCCCTAGCCGCCATGCGAACCGCAGGACGATCAGGACCAGGATGACTATTCCAAAGGAGATATGGAATGTCATGGCGGCGCCGGGCTTCATGTTGCGATGAAGGTCCGGCATCAGCCAGCCGATCGAATACTGCACCATCAGAAGCGCGACGATCAGCCAGTGCAACACCTTGGCGGTGGTCCCGTATTGCAGACGTTCGGTCATGCTCTAGGCCGCTCCGATGAGAATGCCGACCGCAAGCACGATGGCGCCGCCGAGCACGATCTGGAACACCGCCTGCAGGAACGGCGTGTCCATGTAGCGGGCGCGAATATAGGCGATGGCCCATAATTCGAAGAAGACGACAATGCCGGCGATGGCGGTCGCGATCCAGAACGCATTGGCCCAGGAATCCGGAACCAGAAAGGGAATGGTGTGACCGAGACCGCCGAGCGTTGTCATCAACCCGCAGGTGATGCCGCGCAGCCAGGGCGAGCCGCGTCCGGTCAACGATCCGTCGTCGGACAAAGCCTCCGCAAAACCCATGCTGATGCCGGCGCCGATCGAGGCGGCGAGCCCCACCAGGAAGGTCGGCCAGTTCTGATGGGTGGCGAAGGCAGCCGCGAACAGCGGCGCCAGCGTCGACACCGACCCGTCCATCAGACCGGCCAGACCCGGCTGCACATATTGCAGCACGAACACGCGCCGGCGGGTCTTGTCTTCCTGTTCGCGTACGTCGGGACTGAGGATCTGGTCCGTCAGCCTGGCCGCGGTTTTCTCGTGGCCTTTTTCCGCTTCCGCGAGATCGCCCAAGAGTCGGCGGACGCCGACATCCTGGGTCTGTTCGGCCGCCTTGACGTAGAAGCGCTCGGCTTCGAACTCCATCGTCCCGACTTCCTTGCGGATGGTGTCGAGCGACAGGTTCTTGGTCAGCCAGATCGGCCGGCGGCGCAAAAACCCCCTGACATTATCTCTTCGAATCGGCGGAAGGTTCTTGCCGAAACGCTTTTCGTACATCTCCAGCAGCATGTGGCGATGGCCTGTTTCCTCCTCGGCCATCTCCTCGAAGATCTTCGCCGATTCCGGATAACGCTCGGCGAGATCTTCGGCGAAGGTCATGTAGATGCGACTGTCTTCCTCCTCCGCGGAGATCGCCACCGCCAGCACTTCCCGCTCGGTCAAATCGGCGAAATTCTTCACGACAGCGCCTTTTTTCAGATTTAGAACGATTCTAAATCGTTATAGCGGCGCGCTATTGCGAGGTCAAACTCTTCAGCGGCTTGCGGCCTCGCGCAGAAAATCCAGCAGCAGCCGGTTCACTTCCGCAGGCTGCTCCTGCTGCACCCAGTGCCCGGCGCCATCGACGAGATGACAGCCGATCATGCGCGTGCAGGCCGTCGACTGCATCGCCTCGAAGACGCCCGGGCGCTGATAGGTTCCCCAATCCTGTTTTCCCGAGATGAAGCACGAGGGCACGTCGATGCTGCGGCCCGACCAGGTCTGCAGTTCCGGAATGAACTCGCCCGATGTGCCGCAGCGATACCATTGCAGCCCGCCCTGGAACCCCGTGCGCGTGTACTCCGCGCCGTAGAACGCGAGTTCGTGGTCGGGCAGCCATTTGTTGGCGGCGATGGCGTCGGCGGAGGGCATTTGCTCGGCGACGGTCTCGGCCATGTCCTTGGCGAGATCCATCACGTAATAGGTCGGCAGTTTTGCCAGTTCGCCCGCGGACCATGATTTCAGCGGATACGGCTTGTTGTCGCTCCAGTCCGCGCTCTTGTGATGATAATAGGCGCGCAGGAAATCATGCACGCCCTGGTTCGCGCGGTGCATGTCCGCGTTGGCCTGCCGCGTCGAGTAGTACCATTGGTAGTGCTTGCGCGGTCGTGGCAGCGCCGCAAGATCGCGATGCACTGGATCTTCCGGCTTCGGCTTGGGTGGCGCGTCCGCGGTGTCGAAGGGCAGCGACGGCGGTCCGGCGAACGGCGCGCTCATCAGCACGACCGATCGAAATACGTCCGGTCGTACCAGCGCGCACCATGCGGCGACGGAGGAGCCGAAATCGTGTCCGACCACGGCATCGACGCTGCGATAGCCGAACGCCGCGACCAGCCCGAGCGCATCGTGCACGAGATTAAGCAGCCGGAACGAGGCGAGGTCGCCGTCATAGCTTCGGTCCCAGCCGGTGGTGCGGCCATAACCGCGCTGGTCCGGTGCGATCACATGGTACCCGGCCTGCGCCAGCGCCGGCATCACCTTGCGCCAGCTATAGGCGAGTTCGGGAAAGCCGTGCAGCAGTAGCACGCAGGGCCGGCCTTTGGTTTCATAACCCGCTTCCAGCACATGCATGCGCAGGCCGTTGATGCCCTCGACTAAGCGGGACCGGATGGCGGGAGGCAGGGGGATGTCTGGGAGGTCTGTGGTCGTGGTCATCGGCTGCGTCTCCTCATGGTGAGGAGGCGCGCATGCGCCGTCTCGAACCATGATGGCAAGGTATCGCTCATCCTTCGAGACGCGCGCAAGAGCGCGCTCCCAAGGATGAGGACTGTGCGAGTAGCGTGCCCCAGATGCTGCGCAGCGCGCAAGCGGTGCGCTGCTGATCCGGGGTCCATTGTTCGCTACGCATCCCCTTGGGTCGCGGTTCTGCGGTGCATCGTGAAGAACGCTGCACCGCGTCCGGGACACGGCACCTTACGTGCCCTACACCCTCACCGTCGTCTTCGGCCAATATTTGTCGCGCAGGTGCCGCTTCACCAGTTTGCCGGTCGGCGTGCGCGGCAGCTCCGCCTCGAAGTCGATGCTCTTCGGGCATTTGATCGGCGACAGATGTTTGCGGCAGAACACGATCAGTTCGGCCTCGAGTTCCTTGCCCGCCTTGGCCATGTCATGCGGCTGCACCACCGCCTTGACCTCTTCGCCCATCTCCTCGTTCGGCACGCCGAACACCGCGACGTCGGCGACGCCGGGATGGGTGATCAGCACGTCCTCGGTCTCCTGCGGGTAGATGTTCACGCCGCCTGAAATGATCATGTAGGACTTGCGGTCGGTGAGGTAGAGGAAGCCTTCGTCGTCGAGATAGCCGACGTCGCCCAGCGTCGACCAGCCCCTTGCGTTGTAGGCGCGCTTCGTCTTTTCGGGGTCGTTGTGATAGGAGAACACCGGCGCGTCCGCGAAATATACCGTGCCGATCTGTCCCACCGACAATTCCTGGTCGTTCTCGTCGAGGATCTTGATCTTGCCGACCACCGCGCGGCCGACGGTGCCGCGATGCGTCAGCCATTGCTGCGAGGTCGACACCGTGACGCCGTTGCCTTCGGAGCCGGCGTAATACTCGATCAGGATCGGTCCCCACCATTCGATCATCTTGGCCTTGACGTCGATCGGGCAGGGCGCCGCGGCGTGGATCGCGCCCTTGAGCGAGGAGACGTCGTAGCGGGCGCGGACTTCTTCCGGCAGCTTCAGCATGCGCACGAACATGGTCGGCACCAGCTGCGACTGGGTGATCTTGTGCTTCTCGACCAGTTTCAGGAATTCTTCCGCGTCGAACGATTCCATGATCACGGAGGTGCCGCCGAGCGTGATCGCCATCATGTTGAAGCGCAAGGGAGCCGCGTGATACAGCGGCGCCGGCGACAGGTAGATGCTGTCCGCGTTCATCCCGCACATGTCGGCGCAGAGGATCTTCAGGAACGGATTCGGCAGGTCGATCGGATTGTGCTCGGATTCGCGCTTGATGCCCTTGGGCCGGCCGGTGGTGCCCGACGAATACAGCATGTCGTAGCCGGCAACTTCATCCGCTACCGGCGTCGTCGGCTGCTTTGCCAGTTCGCGGTCCCACGAACGGAAACCCGGCAGCGGATCGTCGATCATGAAGAACAGCGGAGCATCCGGCGCATCAGAGACGAGCCCCTTGATCTGCTCGGCGCATTTCGGCGAGGTGATGACGACCTTGGCGCCGCAGTCTTTGACGATGTAGGCGATCTCGTCCTGGGTGAGGTAGCGGCTGATCGCGGTGTAATACAGCCCCGAGCGCTGCGCCGCCCAGCAGATCTCCATGAACGCCAGCCGGTTCTCGATCAGGAACGCGATGTGATCGCCTTCCCTAAGGCCCAGCGCGCGGAACAGATGCGCGCCCTGGTTCGACAGCTCGTCAAGCTCGCGATAGGTGATCGCCTTGCCGCTGCCGGCCATCTGGTAGGCGATCTTGTTCGGCTGGGTGCGGGCGTGGATCGAGGGGTGAGTCATGGGGTTTCCTTGGGAATGCGAACGGCGAGTAGCGAGTAGCGAATAGGGAGGAAGGGCAAATCGCGGCCCTTCACCTACTCACCATTCGCTACTCGCCACTCGCTATTCGCCACTTTTACAGTCTTTCGACAATCGTCACGTTGGCCATGCCGCCGCCTTCGCACATGGTCTGCAGGCCGTAACGCTTGTTGCGCTGCTTCAGTGCATTGATCAGCGTGGTCATCAGCTTGGTGCCGGAGCCGCCAAGGGGATGGCCGAGCGCGATGGCGCCGCCATTGACGTTGAGCCGTGCCGGATCGGCGCCGGTGGTCTTGAGCCAGGCGGTCGGCACCGAGGCGAAGGCCTCGTTGACCTCGAACAGGTCGATATCGTCGACCGACATGCCGGCCTTCTTCAGTGCGCGTTCGGTGGCGTGCAGCGGGGCGTCCAGCATAATCACCGGATCGCCGCCCATCATGGTCATGTGATGGATTCGCGCCATCGGCTTGATGCCGAGCGCCTTCAGGCCCTTTTCATTGACGACCATCACGCCGGAGGCGCCGTCGCAGATCTGGCTGGCGCTGGCGGCGGTGAGCTTGCCGTTCTCCGCGATCAGCTTGACGCCCTTGATGCCGTCGAGCGTGACATCGAAGCGGATGCCTTCATCGATGCTGTGGGTGTCGGTCGAGCCGTCGGCGCGGGTGATCTGCAGCGGAACGATCTCGTCCTTGAACTTGCCGGCCTGGGTCGCGGCGATCGCACGCTGGTGGCTGTTGTAGGAGTATTCGTCGAGTTCGTCCTTGGAGAGACCGTACTTCTCCGCCATCATCTCGGCGCCGGTGAACTGGCTGAACACGATGTTCGGATATTTTTTCTCGATGCCCGGGCTCTTGTAGGTGCCGAAGCCGTTCTTGGCCGGCAATTGCGAGGCAAGACCCATCGGCACCCGCGTCATCGATTCGACGCCGGCCGCGATGACGCAGTCCATGCTGCCGGACATCACGGCCTGCGCGGCAAAATGCAGCGCCTGCTGCGACGAACCGCACTGCCGGTCGATTGAGGTGCCCGGCACGCTCTCCGGAAGCTTCGAGGCCATGATGGCGTTGCGCGCGACGTTGTTGGATTGCTCGCCGGTCTGCATCACGCAGCCCATGATCACGTCTTCGACCTGATCGGGCGCAGCACCCGAGCGCTCGATCAGCGAATCCAGCACCGAAGCTGCGAGATCGGCCGGATGCCAGCCGGCGAGGCGTCCTCCCTTGCGGCCGCCTGCGGTGCGTGCGGCGGCGACGATATAAGCCTCGGCCATGTACGTTCTCCCTGATGTTGTGGGTGGATTTTGAATGAGGGCCGGATTTAAGTGGTGCGACGGGATTTAGTCAATCAATCAATTAACTCTTGAGGTGGGGCGCGGCTTCGGCTTATCTGCGGCGCGCGGATTTCCCGTCAGGCAGGTTATGGGATCAGAGTTGAATACCAGTGTACCGACCAGGCTTCCGGCCGCGAAAAACCCGACCGCCGAGAAGCTGCTCGTCGCGGCCAGCGAACTGATGATCGAGCGCTCCTCGATCGACGTGTCCTTGAGCGACATCGCGCAGAAATCCGGCGTCAACGCCGCGCTGGTGAAATACCATTTCGGCAACAAGGACGGCCTGTTGCTGGGGCTGTTGGCGCGGGATGCCGCAACCGAGGTGTCAAATCTCGAATATCTGCTGGCGCAGCCGATCACGCCGACCGCGAAGCTGAAGCTGCACATCGCCGGTATCATCCGGGCGTATCACCAGTTCCCCTATATGAATCGGTTGATTCATTATCTGCTGCATGAGAGCAGCGCCGACGCCGCCGACGAAGTTTCGAAATTCTTTGTCGCGCCGCTGCTCGGTTTTCATCGCCGCCTGCTCGCCGAAGGCATCAAGGCCGGCGAGTTTCGCAAAATCGATCCGGTACTGTTCTACACCAGCCTGGTCGGCGCCTGCGACCATCTGTTCTTCGGTCGGCACGCGATGTCGCGCGCGACCGGCGTCGGCCCGGTCACCGAGGAGGTCTGCCGCCAATACATCCGGCATATGGAAGCGCTGATATTCGGCGGCATGCTGAATGAGAGGAAGGAGCAGATGGCGAGTAGCGAATAGGGAATGGATAACAGGCATGTATTTGCCTTTACTCCATTCGCCACTTCTATTCGCCATTCGCAAGTTTAGAGAAGACAAGACGAGAAGAAACGCCCAAGGAAAGGTTTTTATCATGCAGTTGAAAGATGTTGCTGTTCTCATCACCGGCGGTGGCTCCGGCCTCGGCGCCGCCACCGCGCACGCCATGGCCGCCAAAGGCGCGAAAATCGCCGTGCTCGACCAGAGCAAGGAAAATGCCGAGAAGGTTGCGGCCGAAGTGAAGGGCGTCGCCGTTCATGCCGACGTCACCGACGAGGAACAGGTCAAGGCCGGTATTGCCAAGGCCGAGGCCGCGCATGGCATTGCGCGGGTGCTGATGAACTGCGCCGGCATCGGCGGCTCGCAGCGCATCGTCGGCAAGGACGGTGTCTATCCGCTGGCGAAGTTCGTCCGCATCATCAATGTCAATCTGATCGGCACCTTCAACGTGCTGCGGCTGTTCGCCGAACGGCTGGCGACCGAGGCCCCGATCGGCGAGGAGCGCGGCGTCATCATCAATACCGCGAGCGTTGCCGCTTACGAAGGTCAGATCGGCCAGATCGCCTATTCGGCGTCAAAGGGCGGTGTCGTCGGTCTGACGCTGCCGGCGGCGCGCGATCTCTCCAGCCTCAAGATCCGCGTCAACACCATCGCGCCGGGCCTGTTCCTGACGCCGCTGCTGATGGGGCTGAACGAGGAAGCCCGCAAGAGCCTGGGCGCGCAGGTGCCGCATCCGGCGCGGCTCGGCGACGCGTCCGAATACGGCAACCTCGCGGTTCACATCGTCGAAAATCCGATGCTCAACGGTGAGACCATCCGCCTCGATGGCGCCATCCGCATGGCACCGCGCTAGCTGCTCGCAGCTTTTGCTGGTCGTCCCTGCGAAAGCAGGGACCCATAGCCACCGGCGGTTCTTGTTTAAGGAAGGTCCCTGCGACCATGCCACAACGATACGACACGGCGTATGGGTCCCGGCTCGCGCTTCGCTTGGCCGGGACGACGATTGGGGGTGGTCCGTGACAAAACCGCTGCTGATCGAACATGACGACGGGGTCGACCGGGTGACGCTCAATCGCCCCGAAAACCTCAACGCGCTCGATCCTGCGCTGATCGATGCGCTGAACGCCTATTTCGAAAGCCTGCAGCGCAATCGCTCGACCCGGGTGGTGGTGCTGAAAGGCGCCGGGCAAACGTTCTGCGCCGGGCTCGATCTCAAGCACGCGATGGCGCGGCGTGCCGGACAGCAGGAGCCGCCCGGCGTCACCGAGTCGCTGGATTCGCAGCGCCGGATCGCCGACATCGTGATGCTGATGCGGCGCTGCCCGCAGCCGATCATCGCGCTGGTGCAGGGTGCCGCGGCCGGCGGCGGCTTTGCGCTGGCGCTCGCCGCCGATATCCGCATCGCCACCCGGTCGGCGCGGATGAACTGCGCTTTCATCAAGCTCGGGCTCGGCGGCTGCGACATCGGCACCAGCTATTTTCTGCCGCGGCTGGTCGGGGTTTCCGTCGCGTCCGAACTGATTCTCACCGGACGCTTCATCGATGCCGAGCGTGCGCTCGCGGTCGGGCTGGTCTCGGAAGTCGTGGAGGAGGGGCAGCTCGATGCGGCTGCGGCGCCTTATGTCGATGCGATGATGACGGCGTCGCCGGTGGGTTTGCGGCTCTCCAAGGAATGCCTCAATATGAGCGTCGATGCCGGATCGATCGAAGCGGTGATCGCGATGGAAGACCGCAATCAGGTGCTGTGCAGCCGCTCGGAAGAGTTCTCAGAAGGCATCAGGGCCTTTCTCGAAAAGCGAAAGCCTGTCTATATCAAGCGATAACAAAAAAGGGTCTGCAAAGGATCGAATTCCGGGAGACGCAATATGAGTGGGAATGCAGCCGCGGTGCTGACCAAACCGGCCTTTCGCAAGATCGAATGGCTGGAGCGCGACATTGCGGTGGAGCGGCGGCCTGACGGCGTCATCGTGCTGAAGTCGCGAATTCCGCTGAAGGCCTATGAAAAACACATCCCGGCCTCGCTGGCGAAATGGGCGGCGGAAGCGCCCGACCGGATCTGGCTGGCGCAGCGCACCGGCGCGGAGCGGCAATGGCGCAAGCTGTCCTACGGCGAAGCCAAGCGCATCGTCGACGGGCTGACGCAGGGCATGCTCGATCTGAAGCTCGAGCCCGGCAGTCCCGTCGCGATCCTGTCCGGCAATTCGATCGAGCATGCATTGATGACGCAGGCCGCGATGCAGGCGCGGCTTCCGGCAGCGCCCGTCTCGCCGGCCTATTCGCTCATGAGCCAGGATCACGTCAAACTGAAATATCTGTTCGACCTGATCAAGCCGAAGGTGGTGATGGTGCAGGACGGCCCGGCGTTCGAGAAGGCGCTTAGGGCGCTCGATCTCGACGGCGTCACGATCGTCTACGTCGCGCGTCCCTGCGAAGGCATCAAGAGTGTGGCGTTCGCCGACCTCGCCGCAACGCCGGTGTTAAAAGACGTCGAAGCATCGATCGCCAGCATCACACCGGATACCGTCGGCAAGCTGTTGTTCACGTCGGGCTCGACCGGGATGCCCAAGGCCGTCATCAATACGCAAAAGATGATGTGCGCCAATGCCGCCATGATGATGCAGTGCCGGCCGCGCGATCCGAATGCGCCGCAGGCGACGTATCTGGACTGGATGCCGTGGAATCACACTATGGGCGGCAATGCGCTGTTCAATCCGGTCTTGACCGAGGGCGGCACGCTCTACATCGATGACGGCCGGCCGATGCCAGGCATGATCGACGAGACGCTGCGCAATTTGCGCGAGATCTCGCCCACCTATTACGCCAACGTCCCGGCGGGCTATGCCGCGCTCGCCGCCGCGATGGAAAAGGACGACGCGCTGTGCCGCAGCTTCTTCAGGAATCTCGGCCTGATGGCCTATGGCGGCGCGCGGCTGCCGGACGATCTCTATGACCGGATGCAGGCGCTGGCCGTGCGCGCCACCGGCGAGCGCCTCGTGTTCTATACCGGCTGGGGTTCGACCGAGACCGCGCCGACCTCGACCGGGACCTATTGGGACACCGAACGTGTCGGGCTGATCGGACTGCCGTTTCCCGGCGTCGAATTGAAGATGGTGCCGGTTGGCCCGAAATATGAACTGCGGCTGCGCGGCGTCAACGTCACACCCGGCTATTTCGGCCGGCCCGATCTGACCAAGGCGGCGTTCGACGACGAAGGCTTTTATTGCATCGGCGACGCCGGCGTGTTCGTCGATCCCGAGGATCCGTCGCAGGGGCTGATTTTTTCCGGCCGCGTGGTGGAGGATTTCAAGCTGACGACCGGCACCTTCGTTCATGTCGGTTCGCTGCGCACCGACGCCATCGCCGCGGCGACGCCGGTGGTACAGGATGCGCTGGTGGCGGGGCAGGATCGCCCGTTCGTGGGGCTTTTGGCCTGGCCCAATCTGCATGCCTGCCGGCAGATCGTCGGCAATCCCGATGCGAGCTTTGAGGATGTCGTCGGGCATCCCGAGGTGATCGCGTGCTTCAAGCGCGGCCTGCAGGCGCATAATGCGTCCACCGCAGGTGCCAGCAGCATGCGGGTCGCCCGCGCCATGCTGATGACCGAGCCGGCCTCGATCGACGGCAATGAACTCACCGACAAAGGCTACATCAATCAGCGCGCCGGACTCGAACGCCGCGCCGCCCTGGTGGACCGGCTCTATGCCGATCCGCCAGGCGAAGAAGTGATTGTTTTGAACTGATCGTAGGATGGGTTGAGTGCAGCGAAACCCATCGACCGCAACCAATGACTTCGATGGGTATCGCTTCGCTCCACCCATCCTACAGAGCCATCAATCATCCAACCCGAGTATAGCGCCATGAATTTCGATTTCTCCGACGACCAGAAACAACTCCGCGACCAGGCCCGAAAGTTTCTCGCCGAGAAATGCCCGCCGAAAGCGGTACGCATCGTGCTCGACGGCAAAGCCCCCTATGACAAGGAGTTGTGGAAGGGTCTCGCCGAGATGGGCTTTCTCGGTGTCGCGATCCCGGAAGAATTCGGCGGCGCGGGGGCTGGCCATCTCGAACTGTGCGTGATCGCGGAAGAAATGGGCCGCGCCAATGCGCCGGTGCCGTTCTCGTCTACCGTCTATCTTGCGGCCGAAGCGCTGCTGCTTGCGGGCAGTGACGCGCAAAAGGCAAAATGGCTTCCGGCCATCGCGTCGGGCGAAGCGATCGGCACGCTGGCGCTGTTCGAAGGCAAGGGCAACCCGTCGCCGGGCGCGATCAAGCTGGCCGCCTCCGGCGGCAGCCTCAACGGCGTGAAGAAGCCGGTGGCCGACGGCGCCATCGCCGACTTCGCCATTGTCGCGGCCCGCACCGGTTCAACCGGGCGCGAGAACGATATCTCGCTGTTCCTGGTCGACATGAAGGCGGGAGGCGTCGAAGCCAAGGCGCTGACCAATGTCGATCCGACACGCGGGCAGGCTGAGCTGACCTTCAAGAATTGCAAGGCCGAGCCGCTCGGCGCTGCCGGCGAAGGCTGGAGCGTGATTTCGCAGGTGCTCGACCGCGCCGCGGTGCTGATGGCGTTCGAGCAGGTCGGCGGCGCCGACCGCGCGCTCGAAATGGGCCGCGACTACGCGCTCGATCGTATCGCCTTCGGCCGGCCGATCGGCTCGTTCCAGGCGGTGAAGCACATGCTTGCCGACATGTATGTCTCGGCAACGCTGGCGCGCTCGAATTGCTACTACGGCGCCTGGGCACTCTCGACCAACGCATCCGAACTGCCGGAAGCCGCCGCCGCGGCGCGGATTAGCGCGACGCAGGCGTTCCAGCATTGCGCCAAGAACAACATCCAGGTCCATGGCGGCATGGGATTTACCTGGGAGTTCGACTGCCACATGTACTACCGCCGCGCCAACGCGACCGCGCTCGGGCTCGGCAGTCTGTCCTATTGGGAAGACGCGCTGATCGACCGCATGCGCAAGCGGAATGCGGCGTAGGAATTGGACGACCGTAGGATGGGTTGAGTGCAGCGAAACCCATCGCAACATTGGCACCGAATGATGGGTATCACTGCGCTCAACCCATCCTACGAAGTGGCTAACCGAAACGCGGCCGAGGATTGAGAACATGAACTTCGATGACACCCCGCAGGAAGCCGCGTTCCGCACCGAGGCCAAGGCCTGGATATCGGCCAATGCGCCGAAGCAGTATGAGGAGGAACTGAAAAAATCCTCGCTCGGCCGCACCCAGCTCAAGGGCGCCAACATCCTCGAGGTCGCAAAGGCCTGGCAGAAGAAGAAGGCGGATGCCGGCTGGGCCTGCCTGCACTGGCCGAAGGAATATGGCGGCCGCGGCGCCACGCCGATCGAGCGCGTGATCTGGCAGCAGGAAGAGGGCGCCTTCGGCAAGCTCAGCGGAGTGTTCATCATCGGCCACGGCATGTGCGGGCCGACCATGATGGCGTTTGCCGGCGAAGAGCAGAAACGGAAATATCTGCCGCCGCTGGCGTCTGGCGAGAAGGTCTGGTGCCAGTTGTTCTCGGAGCCCGCTGGCGGATCCGACGTCGCGGGGCTGCGCACGCGCGCGGAAAAGAAGGGCGACGACTGGATCATCAACGGCCAGAAGATCTGGACCTCGGGCGCGCATTATTCCGACTACGGCATTCTTCTGACGCGCACCGATCCGAACGTCGCAAAGCACAAGGGCCTCACCATGTTCTTCCTGGACATGAAGAGCCCGGGGGTTGAGGTCAAGCCGATCAAGCAGGCCAACGGCCAGTCGGATTTCAACGAGGTGTATTTCACCGACGTGAAGATTCCCGACAGCCAGCGGCTCGGCGAAGTCAATGACGGCTGGAACGTGTCGCTGACCACGCTGATGAACGAGCGGATGTCGATCGGCGCCGGCGTTGCGACCGGCTTTCCGGAGCTGTTCGAGTTCTGCAACAGCCTGATGCTGGAAGACGGCCCCGCGATCGACGACCGCAACGTGCGCTCGAAACTGGCCAATTGGGCGGTGAAGGCGAGCGGGCTGAAATATACCAGCATGCGCGCGATCTCGGCGCTGTCGAAGGGCGAGCGCCCGGGACCGGAGAATTCGATCGGCAAGCTGGTCGCGGGCTCGATGATCCAGGACGTCGCGGCCTATGCGCTGGATCTGCAGGGTGCGGCCGGCGTGCTGAGCGGGCCCGAGGACGCCGAAGCGCTCGGCAAATTCCAGGCGATGCTGTTGCGGGCGCCCGGTACCCGGGTCGAAGGCGGCACCGACGAGATCATGCGCAACATCATCGCCGAGCGGGTGCTCGGCCTGCCCGGAGACATCCGGGTCGACAAGGATGTGCCGTTCAACAAGATACCGACCAAGGGACGGACTTAGGAAACGACCTCATCCTGAGGAGCCGCGCGGAGCGCGGCGTCTCGAAGGATGGAGCAAGCTCATGGTTCGAGACGGCGCAAGGGCGCCTCCTCACCATGAGGACGAGACAGCGATACGAGATTTCAAACTTGAGAGGTTCGCCATGAATTTCGATGATACTCCGCAGGAAGCCGAATTCCGCGCCACGGCCCGCAAATGGATCGACGCCAACGCGCCGAAGCAATACGAGGCGGAGCTGTCCAAATCCTCGCTCGGCCGCATCCGCCTGCAGAAGGACGACATCGTCGATGTCGGCAAGGCCTGGCAGAAGAAGAAGGCCGAGGGCGGCTGGGCCTGCCTGCACTGGCCAAAGGAATATGGCGGACGGGGCGCCACGCCGATCGAGAAGGTGATCTGGCAGCAGGAAGAGGGCGTTTACGGCAAGCTGACGCAGCCGTTCCAGATCGGCGAAGGCATGTGCGGCCCGACCGTGATGGCCTTTGGCAGCGAGGAGCACAAGCGGCACTATCTGCCGAAGCTCGCATCGGGCGAACAGATCTGGTGCCAGTTGTTTTCCGAGCCGGCCGGCGGGTCTGACGTCGCGGGCCTGCGCACGCGCGCGGAAAAGCAGGGCGACAACTGGATCGTCAACGGCCAGAAGATCTGGACCTCGGGCGCGCACTATTCCGACTACGGCCTTTTGATCACCCGCACCGATCCCAATGTGCCGAAGCACAAGGGCCTGACGATGTTCTTCCTCGACATGAAGAGCAAGGGCGTCGAGGTGCGTCCGATCAAGCAGGCCAACGGCATGCAGGAGTTCAACGAGGTCTATTTCACCGACGTGGTGATTCCGGATCATCAGCGTCTCGGCAATGTCGGGGACGGCTGGAACGTGTCGCTGACCACGCTGATGAACGAACGCATGTCGATCGGGGCCCGGCTGGCCACCGGCTTTCCCGAAATGTTCGAGTTTTGCTCCAACCTGATGACCGAAGACGGTCCCGCGATTGACGACCGCGCCACCCGCTCCAGGCTCGCGAGCTGGGCGGTGAAGGCGAACGGCCTGAAATACACCAGCTACCGGGCGGTCTCGGCCTTGTCCAAGGGCGAGCGACCCGGGCCGGAGAATTCGATCGGCAAGCTGGTCGCCGGGGTCATGCTGCAGGACATCGCGGCCTATGCGATGGATCTTCAGGGCGCGGCGGGCGCTCTGACCGGCACCGCGGAAGAGGAGGCGGCCGGACAGTTCCAGCAGATGCTGCTGAGTTCGCCCTCGATGCGCATCGCCGGCGGTACCGATGAAATCCTCCGCAACATCATCGCCGAGCGCGTGCTGGGGCTGCCCGGCGACATCCGCGTCGACAAGGATGTGCCGTTCAACAAGATCCCGACCAAGGGACGCTAAACTCTCATGTCTCGGACGCGGTGCAGCGCCCTCGCGCTGTCGCAGAGCCGGGACCTAATCCTGTGATGGACCCCGGCTCTGCAGCGCAAAGTTACACGCTGCGCTCCGTCCGGGGCACGAAAGCGAGTTAGCCTATGGACGCTGCCGTAAATCAAAGCCGAGAACGCATCGACGTGCTGGAAGATCTTTTAAGTGAGCGCTTCTCCTGCCGCGCTTTCCGGCCTGATCCAGTGCCGCGCTCGACCATCGAGCGCATCCTGACGGCGGCGCAAAAGACCGCGTCATGGTGCAACAGCCAGCCGTGGCAGCTCGCGATCGCTTCCGGCGCCGCGACAAAGAAGTTTCGCGACGCGATCTATGGCGCGGCCTCCAGCGGCAAGCCGAATACCGGCGACTTTCCGTTCCCGCGCGAATATCGCGGCGTCTATCTCGAGCGCCGCCGCGAAAGCGGCTTTCAGCTTTATAACTCGCTCGGCATCCCCAGAGGCGACAAGATGGGTTACGCCAGGCAGGCGCTGGAGAATTTCAATTTCTTCGGTGCGCCGCATGTCGCCATTGTGCACACCGACGAAGCGCTCGGCGTCTACGGCGCGATCGATTGCGGCGGCTATGTCACGAGCTTCATGCTGGCCGCGCAGGCCATGGGCGTCGCCACGATTCCGCAGGCGGCACTGGCGTTTCATTCCGAACTGGTGCGCCAGCATTTCGGTCTCGGTGACGACCGGCGGGTGGTATGCGGGATTTCATTCGGTTTTCCCGACCGCGACCACAAGGCCAACAGCTACCGCACCACGCGGGCGAGCATCGCGGATACCGTGAAATTCGTCGACGAATAGCGTGGGCCGCTTCTCGCGCCGGTTATGCGCTGTTACGTCAGCGCAACAGTGCGTGCGCTATCATTGCGGTGCAGGTCGCAAGCCCAATCGCCGGCACCCATGCCGGAACGGTGACGTGGGGAACGAGCGATTCCACACCGCGATGGCGAAGCCACAGCAGCGCAAGATTGACGACCGCAAACACTGTGAGCGTCGCCAGTGAGGTGATTTCGGCCAGCGGCGTCAGCGGAACCAGCAACGCCAGCGGAACGATCGCCATGATCACGAAAACCGTGGCAGCCAGCGGAGTGCGGGTGCGCGGATCCACGCGCGCAAGGAACGCGGGCAGACTGCCCTCGCGCGCCAGGCCATAGATCACCCGCGCCGCCATCGTCATTTGCGCCAGGATCGTGTTCAGCGTTGCCACGATCGCGATAGCGGTGATCGTCGCCGGGCTGACGCCGGCGACTTCGCGGAACACGAGACTGAGGGGCGCCGCGGAAGCCGACAGGCGTTCCACGGATACGGCGCTGACCGCGATCGCGGCAACCAGCACGTACAGGACCGTCGAGATCAGCAGCGTCAGGACCATGGCGCGGGGAATGTCGCGGTGAGGAACCCTTGCTTCCTCCACGACGTTGGCGAGGTCTTCAAATCCGATGAAGGCAAAGAAGGCGAGCAGCCCGCCGAAGGCTATTCCGGACAGGGCGGTGGCGTTCAGCGGCGGCACCTCCGTGACCGCAGCAGTGAAAGGAAGATCGGCGCGGATCGCCGCGATGATGATGATCAGCAATCCTCCGACCTCGATCAGGGTGAACGCGCTTGCCAGCAGTACGGATTCCAGAATACCCCATGCCGCGACGCCCCCTAGAAGCGCGAGCACCGCAATCGTGATCAGATATTGCGGCACGGGAACGAATTGCTGGATGTAGCCGGCCGATCCCAGCGTGACGGCGGCCGAGGAGATCACGCCAATGGCGACCGTCAGCAAGCCGATCGCGGTCGCGAATCCGCGCGACTGGAAAGCTGCCATCACGTAGGCGGCTTCGCCGGCGCTGACCGGAAACCGCGTCGACAATTCGGCGTAGGACGCAACCGTCAGCGCCATCACCGTCGCGGCAAGCACGAACGACCATGGCGCGTAGCTGCCGGCATGGCCGGCGACCTGACCGACCAGCACATAGATGCCGGCGCCGATGGTGATGCCCGTTCCGTACAGCACCAGCAGCGGCAGTCCCAGCCGGCGCCGCAACGGCACCGGCCGCTCGATTGAAGGATCGTGGGTCATTCAATGCGAGAAAAGGATCGGTAGCGGCGGCTTCGATAACAGACTCTTGGTCGCGCCTCCGAGCACAAACTCCCGCAGCCTGGAGTGCCCATAGGCGCCCATGACCAGCACATCAACCTCATGAGACTGGGTATAGGATTCGAGAACGGTGCCGATCGCACGACCCTTGGCATCGACCTCGTCCAGCACCACATCGACACCGTGCCGGGCCAGGTTCTTGGCAACTTCTTCGGCGGAGCGTTTGGTATCCAGCGCCTTCTCCCGGGTGACCGTGACGACGCGAACCTTGTTGGTTGCTTCCAGCAGCGGCAGGGCGTCGGATATAGCCCGCGCGGCGGCGCGGCTGAAATCCCATGCCACCGCGACGGTCCCCAATTCGAACGGACGCGGTCGCGGGTTCTCCGGCAGGATCAGGGTCGGCTTGCCCGATCCGAAGATGATCGCTTCGGCGAACCATTGATCGAACGACTCCGGTACCGACAGGATCGTCAGGTCGCGCAGCCGCGCATATTCCACCAGCAGGTCCGGAACCTCCAGCGTGATGCATTTCTCGAGGATGGTTTCGTGAAGGATGCCGGCTTTTTCGGCCGAAGCATCGAATGCGGCCAGCAGTTCACGGGCATTGTTCCGGCTCTTTTCGGTTTCGGCGGAGATCATTCCGGCGACGAGCGAGTTTGAAATAAAGTGTCCCGGCACTTGAACGCGCGTCTCGAAGGACAGCGCGGCGAGGTGAGCCCCGAGGACCGTCGCGATCGAAACCGCATCGTCGACCACCGCGACCGGGGTCGGCTCGGGATAGCTGGTCAGGGCAACAAGGATATCTTTGAACGCCATAACACTCTCCTGTCAGATGGCGACAATAGGGTGTTCCGGGGGGCGATCGGGTTGATCTATCTCAAAATCATTCCGTCGCCGATGCCGTCGGCCTCGTCATCGACGGGATGCGACGCGCCGGAATCAATTCGCAAATCTAGGAGGCCGCTTTTCCGCAAACGCCTTTATGCCTTCCTTGATCTCGGCACCGCGCATGCTGTCGCGATGGCGGCGGTCGGCGGCCGCCTCGTCGAGCTCGCCGCGGGCGAACTCATTGATCGCGCGTTTCATGCCGCGCATCGCGACCGGCGCGTTGCCGGCGAGGATGGCGGCAAGCTTGTCGACTTCCTCATCGAGTGCTTCTGCCGGCACCATCGCGGTGAGGTAACCGATCCGCAGCATCTCGGCGGCGCCGATCTTTTGCGCGGTCAGGAACAGCTTCCTGGCGTTGTCGGCGCCGAGCCGCGACACATAGCGTTTGATGCCGCTCTTGTAATAATGCAGCCCGAGCCGCGCCGCCGGCATGAACATTTCGCAGCTGTCGACGCCGATGCGGAAATCGCAGGCCAGCGCCAGATCGGTCGAGCCGCCATAGACGCCGCCATTGAGCCGGCAGATCGAAGGAACGCCAATGTCCTCCAGCCGGTTGACGACGATCTCGAATGCTGATCCGGCGCTGTTTTGTTCGACGGCGCTGGTGGCGCGCTCCGCGACCGAATTGAGATCGTAGCCGGCGCTGAAAGCGCGGCCAGTGCCGGTGAGCACCAGCACCCTGATTGCGGGATCGGCCTCGATCCGGTCGAACAGCTTCAGCAACACATCGAGGTCATCGGATTGCAGCCGGTTCAAATGCTTCGGCCGGTTGAGCCGGATAGTGGCGCGCGCGCCATCGCGTTCGAGGACCGGCGCGCTCGCGGCGGCTTCAGACATGGTTATCTCCATTATTTGTTTTCCAGCGCGCGCCGCTTGGCCTCGGCGTCGATGGTTCCGGCCAGATCGGGATGTCGCGCCATCAGTAGCCGGAAATCGACCAGATCGAGCACCAGCAGTTTCGACACCCGCGTGGTGGTGATGTTGGCGGAGCGCAAATTATTGCCGAGCAGCGCCATTTCGCCAAAGAACGCGCCTTCGCCGAGCGTCACCTTCTTGCCCGGCAAGTCGACCTCGACCTCGCCGGCGGCGATGAAATACATGCAGTCGCCGGTCTGACCCTTGCGGATGATCATGGTGCGCGCCGGCAGATCCATGGTGCGCAACATGTGGGTGACATCGGCGATCGCCGCCGGGCCCAGCGCTGCAAAGAACGGCACCTTGCTCACCGATTCCCAGGTTTTCAGGAAATTGTCGCGGCGGGTTTCGGCGGCGAAACCGGTGGCGAGGATACCGGTCCAGAGGCCGAATACGCCGAGGCCACAGATCATGACAAACGCCGCGACCAGCCGGCCGAGCGGCGTGATCGGCACCACGTCGCCATATCCGACCGTGGTCAGGGTCGCGATCGCCCACCATAAGGCCGCCGGCACGCTGCCGAAGGTCGCCGGCTGGACGTCGCGCTCCAGGAAATACACCGACACCGAGGCGAGAAACAGCACCATCAGGAAAATCACCAGCACGCTGAACAGCGGCCCGGATTCCTGCACCAGGACCCGCCGCAACTGCCGCAATCCCGGAATTCCCGGAACCACTTTGAGCATCCAGAAGATGCCCAAGAGCCACGCCGATTTGGGGCTCGCGCCAAGAATGAGAGCGAACGGTATCGCCAGCGCGGCGGCGGCGTCCACGAGGCCGCGGCCGGATAATCCGTAAGTCCATCCCCGTTGGGCCAGAACGGCATGGCGAAGCCGCACCACCCATTCGAACACAAAGAACGCCAGACACGCCCAGAGTATCGCATCGACCCAGTGATGCGCCGCCTCATAGGCCGGATCAACCGTGAGCAGAACCATCATGACGACGCCGGTCGAAACCGCGACATAGGCCGCCTTGGTCATGTTGCGGCCGGTCGTCTGGACTGCGAATTGCGCCAAAGCAGGAAAAACACGCGGCTTGGACATTGGGAGGCGGAGCCCGTAGGTCAAAAAGGGCCGGATCCCGGCTGGTTGGGCCCGGTCGGGCCGCCAAGGTGCCCGGGCCTTGGCAGGGCGTCAACGACAGCCGGAAAACAACGTTATCATCCGGGGGTGGCCGACCTTTGGCGTACGCGCTGCAGCGCGGAATTTTTCGGCGGGATTGGCTATAATCCCTGACAAATCGTTGCTTTTCCACCGTATATCAAAGGCTCCCCCCGGACATTATGATGGCGGGCACGTGCCGGAACACGATCGCAAACCTGTTCATTCCCTGAAAATTGGTTGATCCCTATGGATACCTCACATCTGACAGAACATGCCGGGACTTTGGGCACTCTGTTCGCGTCAGTTTTTGTCGTCGCGACGACGACGATGCGGACGATGATTCCCTTGAGGGTTTTCGGCATTCTCGCCAACGTCGTCCTGATCGCGACCGCGGTCCCGACCCATAATTATCTGACCATCATGCTGCAGACGGTGATGCTGGTGCTCAATTCGTACCGGCTGCACCAGATGCTGCAGCTGGTGCGCGACGTCAAGAAATCGGTCAACAGCGATTTGTCGATGGAGTGGCTGAAGCCCTTCATGACCGAGCGCAAATGCGCCGCCGGCGAGGTGCTGTTCTACAAGGACGAGAAGGCCGAAGAGATGCTCTACATCGTCAGCGGCCGGTTCAAGCTGGTCGAGTCCGGGATCGAGCTTCCGGTCGGCGCCATCGTCGGTGAACTCGGGATGCTGTCGCCCTCAAACATGCGGACCCAGTCGCTGGAGTGCGTCGAGGCCGGACTGATCCTGAGCGTCAGCTACAGCAAGGTCGAGGAACTATACGTGCAGAATCCGGAGTTCGGCTTTTACTTCCTTCGTCTTGCCAGCGCCCGGCTGTTTCAGAACATCGCGACGCTGCAGGAGCGGATGGAGCAACAGGCGGCCCAGATCGGCGTGCTCGAGCAGCGTTTGGCGCATCAAGCCGCCGCGCCGAAACCGGCCTGAGAATTGGAAGCGCCAGGGTGAAAGGTGTTCTCTCTTCGCTTCGTTATCTGCTCTCCGATTTCATCGGGGATGACGACGACGCGCCGCCATTCCTGCCCGAGGGCTTGCCCGACGGCGCCGCTGCCATCGTCAGCGACGCCATCCACCTGCTGATCGACTACCAGGGACCGGGCTACGCCCGGCTTTATGTCGACCGGTTGCGACGGTTCACCGGACGTCGCGGGGTCGATGACGCCATGTTGATGGAAATCGCCCGCCTGATGGCGATGCGCATGAGCTACGAGGATCCGATCCGGATCGCGCAGCTCAAGCTCGCCGAATTGGCAACGGGGGACGGAAGCCCGCGCCTTTCATCGAGCGATGACGTCAGGAAATTCCGTGTCGATGAATTGATCGGTGCGCTTCCAGCCGTTGCCGCCGAACCGGTGCTCGATGCGCTCGAGTGGCTGGGACGGCTGCATCAGCCGGTCTCGATCCGCTTCAGCAATGCGAGTCGTTGGGGCATTCGCCGTCTGAAAATCGAGGCGTCGCTGCGGCGATGGCGGATGTTTTCGGTACGCTATGCCAGGGAGCGGGTCTGGGTCGAGCGCTGGCTGCACATGATCGACCGCAGCCTGACCAAGCAGCCAGAAGCGGCGCCCGAGATCGTGCGGACCGCGACCATGGTGCAGGGCTATGGCGATGCCTATCGCCAGGGCCTCGCCGACTGGCACGCGATCATCGACGGTCTCGCCAAGCCGACTTTCGACGGCGCTCTCGCCTTGCCGGATCTGGCCGGCGCCGTCGCGGAAGCGCGCGCCGCTGTCAGGCCCGACCCGCGGCAGGTCGCGCTCAAGCGCGCCATCGCCGAAATCAGGGCGCGGGCGCTGGCTGAAGCCCAACAGCCTGCCGTCCCCGCGGACGCGGGGACGGCCAAATGAAACCTGTCGTTTTGGAAACCAAGCCGTAGCGGCTTACGCGCTTTGCGCCGACTTGACGACAACCACTTTATCATCATTGCCGGCGCGGCGCTTCAGGTGGTCGCGGCGCATGCCGATCTCGTCGCGGACGAATTGGTAGCCGAGCTTGAAGGTATCGAGACCGTCGCTCGAGATCGAGCCGTCGCGCAGTCCGATTACCGCGCCGCGGAGAATCCCTTCGAGTTCGTCCTGCAACGCTTCCAGCGAATCCAGCGAATCGGCGTGTTCGATCCTCTCGCCGATGTCGAGAATGGCCGTCGCCAGTTCGCCGGCCTTCTCCGGCGCGACGCGGGTGATCTTGGTGTAGATCCCGGCAAAGATCGAACCGATCACGCCAAGCGCGGCGACGCCGAGATATAGAAATTCGCTGTAGCGGTCCATGAACGACTTGGTATTGTCATTGATATATTCCGCGGCGCCCTGGTGCGCGACGATGAAGGCGTCCTTGTCGACATCGGCCGGTTCGATCCTGGAGGCGAAGCCGTCCTCCAGCGCGAGTTCGGCCTTGTTCTCGTAGATCGTGCGCGCCAGCTCCCCCGCCGTCGTCGTCGGCATCCTCGACTGCGCGACCAGAAGCCATTGCAGCCCGATGGTATCAAGGTCTTCACTGGGAAGCGCCGGCGAGGAGGACAGCATGCCGGTCGCCAGCGTTTCCTCGGAAATGCCGGGATTTTTCCTGGCCAGCGCCTTAGCCTCGTCGATCGCGTTCAGGGTAAAGCCGCCGCGTTTGGCATAGCGTTCGTAGCTCTTGTCCTTGATGATCGTCGAGGCGTGGGCGATCGCAATCGCCGCGCCATAGCCGCCCGGTGCGAACAGTTTGTCGAAGGTCGAATTCGGCGGCGCCATCTGCAGCCGCGGGCCGCTATTGGAGTTTTCGGAAATCTCCAGGGTGTCGCGGAGGAACGCGACGCTGTTGTCGTCGTCGGCCAGGACGGCAATCTTCTTTTTCTTCAGCTCCGCAAGCGACTTGATTTTCTTGCCGCCGGGGCTGATCAGCAGCACCACGTCGTGTTCCAGGATCGCCAGCGCGCGAGCGCGGGTCGGGACCTTGGCATCGGTCCGCAACACCGCCAGGTCGGCCTTTCTGTGATCGAACTGCGCTAGTGCCTTGGCGCGATCGGCGTTGGGGACGATCTTGAGCCGCAATCGCGAGGAATTGTTCTGGAGCACGGCGGCAAGCTTGGCCGCAAAGCGGGCCTCGAGGCTCCCGGCGTCCCCGACGGCGAAGGTCAGCGTTTCCGAGTTCTTTAGCCAGATGCGGCCACCCCAAACCGTCGCGACCGTCAGAATCAAGGTCAGTGCTGCGAACAGCAGCACTTGCCGGCGATTGCTCCTGACAACCCGCGACCGCGCGGGCGGCTTTTCCGCATGCGGCGTCGGGACTTCAGCACTCATGGTTCACACCCGCATCCGGGGGGCGCTTCGCCGCCAAACCGGCTCCGAGGGTCGCCCGAACGAGATCGTAAATATCTAGAAAAGAACGATAATTTTCCAGTTCGCGAATGATATCCCCCTACCGATGGATTGCAAATCAGGGCTCTTGGGTAACCTTACCTGTGGCGGCTTTGCGTCCGTTCGCGGACACATCACGGTTAGGTCACACCCTGCGTTTTTCGGTTCCACGCAGGTGCATTCCAGTTCGGGAGATGTCATAAATGGGCAATAACGGTGGAATTATCCGAGTTTGAGAACAAGTTGCGCTGACAGCCTAAATTGCAGTCATCTTGCGCCATTCCAGTCAGACCCAGCAAAGGGCGTCGGCTTTGTTGTTTCCCTCCATGTCCTCCTCGGTCGCTGTCGGTGCGCTGGTATGGTGGATGCTGCTCCTGACGTTCAAGCACATCATCGCGGATTTCGTGCTGCAGACCTCCTGGATGGCGATCGGCAAGGACCAAAAAAAAGGTTGGGCGTTGCCGCTGCTCGCGCACTGTCTGGTGCACCTGGCGGTGGCCATGACGCTGATCCTGATCGTCGCGCCCCGGTTCTGGTTCGTCGCCGTCATCGACTTTTTCATTCACATCACGGTCGACCGCGCCAAGGGGATTTGCGCATCGTCATTTGGCGTGACGCAGGAGAATCAGCATCCATGGTTCTGGACGCTGATCGGTGTCGATCAGGCGCTGCATCATCTCACCGGTTTCGGCCTGTCGATCTTCATGGCGGCGAACGGCTGATCTTGCCGGCCGCAGGCTTTTCTGCCGCCATGCGTCGTGCTGCTTCTCCGCGCGGTCGCGCGTGTTTCGTTGCACTCGCCACGCTCGCGCGGCATGCTGGGCAAGCGCGCCGATCGATGGAGAGAGCCAATGACCGAACAACCGCTCGCCAAAAAGACCGTCGATGTGCTTGATAGCCGCATGGCCTATCACGAGCGCGGCGAGGGGAAGCCGGTGCTGTTTCTGCACGGCAATCCGACCTCGTCCTATCTCTGGCGTGATGTCATTCCGGAACTGGAAGGGCATGGCCGGCTGATCGCGCCGGACCTGATCGGCATGGGGGATTCCGCCAAATTGCCCAATCCGGGCCCGGACACCTACCGCTACACCACCCACCGCAAATATCTCGCCGCCTTCATCGAGGCCGTGATTGGCCCGTCGGAATCTATCGTGCTGGTGGTGCACGACTGGGGCTCGGCATTGGGGTTCGATTGGGCGAACCATCACCGCGACCGCATCCGCGGCATCGCCTATATGGAAGGAATCGTACGTCCCGTCGCCTCCTGGGACGAATGGAGTGCGGCGGCAACGCCGATCTTCCAGGGTTTTCGTTCCGACAAGGGTGAGGCGATGATCCTCGAGCGCAACATGTTCGTCGAGCGAGTGTTGCCGGGGTCGGTGTTGCGGAAGCTGAGCGAGGCCGAGATGGCGGAATATCGCCGGCCGTTTGCGGCAGCCGGCGACCGCTGGCCGACGCTGACCTGGCCGCGGCAGATCCCGATCGCGGGCGAACCCGCTGACGTGGTGCAGATTGCGCAAGATTATTCGCAGTGGATGGCCGGGAACGATATCCCGAAACTGTTCGTCAACGCCGAGCCCGGCGCCATCCTGCTCGGTGCCCTCAGGGAATTTTGCCGGTGCTGGAAAAACCAGAGCGAAGTCACGGTTCCGGGTTCGCATTTCATCCAGGAGGATTCGGGGCCGGCGATCGGGCAGGCCGTTGCCGGCTGGATGAAGGCCAACGCGCTGTAGGGAGCATCGCGGCCCGCAGTGTTGCGATTCGGTGCCGTCAAGAACCCCGTGTAACTACCGGGTGCCGTGGTTAACCTTTCGTTAGAGGATTGCACTGCATCTTGCGGACAGGGGGATATCCTGATGTTTTCAAGCCGCGATGCCTACGACAACGATTTCTGCCCGGTGCGGGATGAATTGCTTGGCGAGATGTATCGCGCCAACGAAAACGGCCTGGCGCAACTGGTTGAGAGCGTCTCTTCGGATGTTCGGGCGATGCTGGCGCTATTTTGCTATCGCCGCAGCCACCTGCATTCGCTGGCGCTCTCGATCGCCACAAGCTGCAGCGAACGCGAACTGATCGAGTTCGGCGGCCGTGTCGGTTCCGCCCTTTATGCGCTGTCCCGCGAAGCACCGGCGGCGCGTTCGGGCGCATCATCGTCCTATGGCGGCCGCAAGCCGATCACGCTCTCGACCAAACCGCTCAGCACCTTCTCTCCGGTCGAGGACGAACTCGACGACGAGGACATGGCGCAAGCCGCAACGGCCTGATCGTCAATTAACCTGCCGCGCGTCGTCCCGGCGAAGGACATGCAACATTACGTCAGCACCGGTAACCCGTGCCGCCGCCGCGCCATAGAGCATTCGGCATCGCCGGGCATGCATGTCCGGCACACTTCCGGCCGCACCGCATAAATCACGCATGACACCGCCACGCCGATCTTGCCCGACAGCGCCGAACATCGCTCGCCGTCGCAGCGCATTCCCGACATTTTTTCGTTGACGAATTTCTCCGGAATGAGATCGAGCGCCGCGTCGTCCTCGGTGGTGAAGCGCGGCCAGTTCGACGAATACGCGCAACAGGCGCCGCAGGCCTGGCATGGGCTCTCGGCATCCACGGCTGGATCGCTTTGCGCGTCAGGCATCGCTCGGCGGCTCCCAGACCAGGCTCCTGCGCCATTTCGCCCGGAGGGCGTCGCGCCGCTCCGGATATTTTTCGTCGAGATACACCGCGTCGATGACGCGGTCGGTTCGGAAACTTCGAAAATCCTTGCGCAGTTCACACCAGGCCGCGAGCAGCCGCACCGCTTCGAGGTAGCCGATGGCAATCGGCCAGATGGTGCGCTCGCTGTCGCGGCCGTGCTCGTCGCGATAACACAGCGCGATCTTCTTGCCTTCGTGGATGTGGGCGCGCGTCCGCACCATGTCGATGCGATCGGGTTCCCTGCGCCAGCCCGGGCGGGCCCGGCTGGCAGGTTCAAGCACAAACGGCCTTAAGCGCTCGGGGACGGTATCGGCGATCTTCGCCATCAGGTCTTCGGCGGCCCTTGCCAGCACGGCATCGGCATGTCCGGCCACCCATTGCGCGCCAAGCACGGCCGCTTCGATTTCATCGGGGGTGAGCATCAGCGGTGGCAGGTCAAATCCCCTCTCCATGATGTAGCCCATGCCGGCCTCGCCGCGGATCGGCACGCGCTGTCCGATCAGGGTCGCGATGTCGCGGTAGATCGTCCGTTTCGACGTCTCCAGCTCCGCCGCGATGGCATCCGCCGTCAGCGGCTTCCGGGTGCGCCGGAGCACCTGAATGATCTGAAACAGCCGGTCGGCACGTCTCATGGGAAGTCTCTTTTTTGCAGAGTGGCTCGCCGATGCTGACAGCATGTTGGCAGCAGGCGGTTTCTATAACGGGACAACACTTCAACTGAAGGGGATTTGTCCATGATGATTCTTTGTGATTTCGGCGGTTTCCGGCCGTTCTGGCGGGCCCAGGCCTGGGCCATGGTGCACCTGATCTTCCTCAACGGCGCCTCCGGGGATGTCCGCTGGGCGATCGTCGCATTGGCCTTGCGTTCGCTGGCCGCGCTGGAGGCCTTCGCGCAGAAGCAACTGGCCTCTCTGGCCCGGACCGTCATGGCCCGCGCCTGGCAGGGGGCTCGTTTCGCGGCCGAGATGACCGATGCTGACAGCATGGTGGCAGCAGGGGGTGGCTAGCGTGACGCATTGTTCCAAAGAGATCGGGAGCCCTGACATGATCACCCTCTACGGCTTCGGTGCCGGCTTCGGCCTGCCGGAAGTCAGCCCATTCGTGACCAAGACCGAAGTCCAGCTCAAGATGGCCGGCCTCGCCTACCGCAAGGAGAAAGCGATGCCGCCGGCGTCTCCCAAGGGCCAGTTGCCCTATATCGTCGATGAGGGCGAGAGCGTTGCCAACTCCACCTTCATCCGCGCCCATATCGAAGGCAAATACAACTTCGATTTCGACGCGCCGTTCAATTTGCAGCAGCGCGCGCAGGCCTGGGCGTTCGAACGGATGATCGAGCACCATGTCTATTGGGGGCTAGTCGGCGCGCGCTGGGTCGATGACGAAAACTTTACCAAAGGGCCGACGCATTTCTTTGATGGAGCGCCCGAGCACCTCCGCGAAAAACTTCGCGAGGACGCACAATTCCGCGTCGCCGAGAATTACCTTCTGAGCGGCCTCGGCCGCCACGCCCCGGACGACGATGTCGATCTTGCCATGCGATCGCTGTTTGCGTTGTCGGTCCAGCTCGGCGACAAGCCCTATCTGATGGGCGATACGCCATGCGGCACCGATGCCATCGCATTCGGCGCCCTTGCCGGGATTTTGACGCCGTTCTTCCAATCGCCGTTGCGGCAGCGCACCGAGCAACTCCGAAATCTCGCGGCCTATGTCGACCGGATGATGCTGCGATACTACCCGGACTTCGCCTGGAAACCGCTGCGGCAGGCGGCGTGAAGATTAGTTCGCCGAGGCGGGCTGGCCCTTCAATGCGGCCAGTTCGGCTTCCAGTTCCGCGATCCGCGCATCGCGTGCCGCCAGCGCCGCCGCCACGTCAGTGGCGTCGAATTTTTGCGGAATGTGCTGCGGGCAGTTGGTGTCCCAGGCCGCGATCTTGAACAGGATCACCTGCTCCGGCCGCGCCTTGTAGCCCTGCGGCATCAGCGATTGCAGCAAAGCCGGATCGTCGTCCACCACCTTCGCTTCGCCCCAGATCTTCACCCTTCGGCGATGCGCGTAGTCCATCAGGAAGATGTGGGCCTTCGGGTTTTCCGAAAGGTTGCCCTGGGTGATATATTGCCGGTTGCCGCTGTAATCGGCGAACGCCAGCGTGGTCTTGTCGAGGATTTTGACGAAACCCTTCGGCCCGCCGCGGTGCTGGATATAGGGCTGTCCGTCGGCGCTGGCGCTGGCGAAGTAAAGGCTGTTGGTGTCGGCCAGGAACGCCGAAAGATTGTCGTCGATCTCGGTGCGCCAGCCGCCCTTCTGCTCGACATGCGCATAGGCCGCGCGCGATCCCTTGCGGGCCTGGATTTGCTTCACGGCCGGGGTGAACGCCACGTCGCTGGAATAGATATGAATGTCTGACATCGAAGGATCTCCCGAAAATTCATCCCGCGCTGAAGCGACTTTCCTTGAGCTCCAACATGGACCGTTTCGAAAATTAAACAATCAATCGAATTGACACTTCATCATTGCGATATATGAAATAATGCCATGGATCGCATCGACGCCATGCAGGCCTTTGTTGCGGTGGCCGACCTCCAGGGGTTTGCGCCGGCGGCGCGCAAGCTTGGGCTGTCACCGTCGGGCGTCACGCGGCTGATCGCGGCGCTGGAAGAGCGCCTCGGCGCGCGGCTGCTGCAACGGACCACGCGGTCGGTGACGCTGACCGATGTCGGCGCGCGCTATCTGGAACGCGCGCGGCGGATCCTGGCCGATGTCGAGGAAGCTGAAGGCGCGGCCGAGGGCGAGCGCACCCGGCCGAGCGGACGGCTGGTGGTCTCGGCGCCGCTCGGCTTCGGGCGTCTCCACGTCAGTCCCATTATGTCGGCGTATCTGATGCGCTTTCCTGAGGTCACCGGCGAATTGCGGCTGGCGGACCGCATGGTCAATCTGGTGGAAGACGGCGTCGATCTCGCGGTCAGGATCGGCCACCTCGCCGATTCCAGCCTGGTCGCGCGCCATGTCGGCGAGATGCGGCGGATTGTGGTCGCCTCAGCGGGCTATCTCAAGGCGCACGGCGAACCTGACACACCGGCGTCGGTCGCAGCGCATCAGACCATCCAGTTCGGGGCGCTCACCGCGTCGCCGGATTGGCGCTTTGTCGAGGATGGCCGCGAGATCCGCGTGGCGTGCACGCCGCGCTTCGCCACCAACAGCGCCGACGCCGCGATCCAATATGCCGGGCAGGGCGGCGGCCTGACGCGGGTCATGGCCTATCAGGCCGCGGAGGCGCTCAAGTCCGGACGCCTGAAAATCGTGCTGGCGAAATTCGAACAGCCGCCGCTGCCGATCCATCTGGTCTATCCGACCTCGCGGCTGCTGTCGGCCAAGGTGCGCACCTTCATCGATCTCGTGATCGAACTCAGCGACTGGCATTTCGGCAAGCCATAATACCCGGTCATTCCGGGTTCGATGCTTCGCATCGCCGCGGAATGACGGCTATTCCTTCTTCGGCACTACCCGGAACGTGGCGTTGGCGCGGGCGATGACGACGCCGTCGGCGGTCACCAGGCATTGCGCAAAGCAAAGCGTGCTGCCGGTCTTGATCACGTCGGTTTCGACGGTGAGCCATTGTCCGATCTGGGCGCTGCTGATGAAATCGATCGACATGCTGACGGTCACCAGCGAATAGGCGCCGCGCATTTTGTAGCCGCAGCTGTGCCCCATGGCCTTGTCGGTCAGCGCCGCGATCAATCCGCCATGGGCGAAGCCGCGCGCGTTGGTGTGCGGCTTGGCAAGACGAAGGCCCAGAATGATCGCATCAGGCGTCTGCTTCGAGTAGATCGGCTCCCACGGATCGGTCAGCGGACTGGGCCTGCCTTGGCGTTCGAAACCTTCGGGGATATCGGTTGATGTCATGCGGAACTCGGGTGTTGACGATACATTTGGCCATTGGACGCGATCCCGCCATCGAATGCACCGCTTACAAAGTTTAAAGCGGGATTTCATCGCTTGTTTGAAACGAGGTGTCCGCATCTTTCGTCATTGCAAGGAGCAAAGTGACGAAGCAATCCACCTCTCCGAGCGTTGGATTGCTTCGCGGAGCCTGTGATCGGGCGCGCGTTCGCGCGACCCGTTGGCTCGCAATGACGATCTCACCGGCAATCACGCCGGCAGTTCATATCCAATCGCGGTTTCGATCTCGATCGTCCGTCGCACCGCCGGCCGGGCCATCATGCGCGCATAATGCGCCGTCAAATTCGGAAACGTTTCCGGCGCGGGCTGGAGCGAATTGGCGAGCCGCCAATAGAGCCTGAACAAATGGATATCGGCGATCGAATAGTCGCCGAGCGCCCAGCCGCTTCCGAGACGCCGGTCGGCGATCCCGTAGACTTCCTTTGCATAGTCCAGTCCGCGCTGGCGCGCAGGATGCAGCGTCGAGGCGGCAAAGGACATCCACGACAGCGCCTGCGCATCGGCTTCGATATCGTCGCGCGGCAACAGCCGGGCATCCGGGAAGCGCTTGGCCAGATAAAACAGGATCGCCGCGACTTCGGTCAGCGGCCGCCCGTCGATGATGAGGGTAGGGACTTTGCCTTCCGGATTGAGCTTGAGGTAATAGGGCGCGCGCATGTCGTTGTTTTTGAACGACATCGGTTTGCCTTCGAACGGCACGCCAATCTCGTGCAGCGCGATATGCACCGCCATCGAACTTGAGCCTGGGGCGAAATACAGGGTGAGCATTGTTGGCGTCCTCCGTCATTGCGAGCGCAGCGAAGCAATCCACAGGGCGGCGAAGTGACAGATTGGATTGCTTCGTCGCTTACGCTCCTCGCAATGACGGCGGAGCGTATCTTGGCAGCGCCGAATTCTTAATACGGCAATCCGACGTAATTCTCCGACAACGCCGCCGACGCCGCCTTCGAGCTTACAAGATAATCCAGCTCCGCCAATTGAATCCGCGCACCGAATTCGCCTTCGTCGGGGAACTTGTGCAGCATCGAGGTCATCCACCACGAGAAGCGCACCGCCTTCCACACCCGCGCCAGCGCCCTTTGCGAATAACCGTCGATCCCGGCGGAGGATTTCTCGTCGTAATATTCGCGCAAGGCGTGCGAGAGGTAATGCACGTCGCTGGCGGCGAGATTCAATCCCTTGGCGCCGGTCGGCGGCACGATGTGCGCGGCGTCGCCTGCCAAAAACATCCGGCCGAACCGCATCGGCTCGGCGACGAAACTGCGCAGGGGCGCGATGCTCTTTTCGATCGAGGGACCGGTGACGAGGTTGTCGACCGCCTCTCGGTCCAGCCGCCGCTTCAGTTCATCCCAGAATCGGTCGTCCGGCCACTGGTCGATGTGGTCGTCGAGACTGCATTGCACGTAATAGCGGCTGCGATGCATCGAGCGCATCGTGCAGAGCGAAAATCCCCTGGCGTGGTTGGTATAGATCAGTTCGTGCGAGACCGGCGGCGTCTCCGACAGGATTCCGAGCCAGCCGAACGGGTAGACGCGTTCGAAGGTCGCAATCGCCGAAGGCTTTACGCTGGCGCGGCTGACGCCGTGAAAGCCGTCGCAGCCGGCGATGAAGTCGCAATCGATCTCGTGGCTAACGCCATCCTTCACATAGGACACGCGCGGCCGGTCGGTATCGAAATCTTGCGGCGTGACGTCGGCGGCCTGATAGATCGTGGCGAGGCCGGCCGCTTTGCGGGCGTTCATCAGGTCGAGCGTGACTTCGGTCTGGCCATAGATCATCAGCGTCTTGCCGGTGGCGGCCGTCATGTCGATGCGATGGCGTTCGCCGCCGAAGGCCAACTCGACGCCATGATGAACCAGGCCCTCGCGGTGCGCGCGGGCACCGGCGCCCACTTCGTCGAGCAGGGCCACCGTGCCCTCCTCGAGCAGGCCGGCACGGATGCGGCCGAGCACGTAGTCGGGCGTCTGGCGCTCCAGAATGACGTTGTCGATGCCGTAGCTGTGGAGCAATTGCCCGAGCAGCAATCCCGCCGGCCCCGCGCCAATGATTGCTACTTTTGTCCGCAATACTTGCTCCCGTGGCTGTTATAGGCTTGAAGGCAGGCGCCGCGGTCGTTGCCGCGCAGTCTTGCAATGGTAATTATATCATATAACAATATCCGCAAAGGGCCATTGAAGCCCGATTTTGCGAGGGAGACGATGTCGATGAGGAAAACGTTCTTGGCGTTGCTGCTGGCCGCCAGTGTGACGCCTGCGTTCGCGCAGGAAAAGACCTTCGAACTGAAATTGTCGCACTGGGTGCCGGCGTCGCATCCGCTGCAAAAGGCGCTGGAAGACTGGGGCGCCGCGGTAGAAAAGGAATCCGGCGGTACGATCAAGTCCAAGGTCTATCCCGCGCAGCAGCTCGGCAAGGCCTTCGATCATTACGACATGGCGCGCGACGGTATTGCCGACGTTACCTACGTCAACCCCGGCTATCAGCCCGGCCGCTTCCCGATCATCGGCGCCGGCGAACTGCCGTTCCTGATGTCGGACGCCAAGGGCGGTTCGATGGCGCTCGACGCCTGGTATCGTAAATATGCCGAGAAGGAGATGAAAGACGTCAAGTTCTGCCTCGCCTTCATCCATTCGCCCTCATCGTTCCACTCGCGCACCAAGAAGATCGTGGTGCCGGATGACGTCAAGGGCATGAAAATCCGCCCCGCCCACGCCACCATGGCCAATTTCGTGACCCAGCTCGGCGGTACCAACGTGCAGTCCTCGGCGCCTGAGGTCCGCGACATCATCGAACGCGGCGTCGCCGACGCCGTCACCTTCCCGTGGGGATCGCTGGTGCTGTTCGGCATCGACAAGGTAACGAAATACGACATGGATGCGCCGCTCTATGTCACGACGTTCGCCTTCGTGATGAACAAGGACAAGTACAACCAGATGTCCGACCGCCAGAAAAAGGCGATCGACGACAACTGCAACACCGAGGCCGCCGGCCGCGTCGGCGAACCCTGGGGCAAGTTCGAGGACGCCGGCCTCGACAAGGTGAAGGCGGAGGAAGGCCACGAGGTCTACAAGCTGACGCCGGACCAGATGGCGCTGTGGAAGAAGGCGTCTGAACCGCTGGTCAAGACCTGGGGCGAGGGCGTCAAGAAAGCCGGCGTCGATCCGGATGCCGCGATGACCGAGCTGCGCACCGCGCTCGCCAAATACAACGCCTTGACGCAGTAAGAGATATCACGTCCCTGCACGGCGGCGGGAGGCTCCCGCCGCCGTTCTCTTCTCTCATTCGCCAGCCGTTCGGAGCGGACATGAATCGCGCGTCTATGGATCGTTTCATCGACACGATCGAATGGATCGCGGCCGGATTTGTCGGCATCGTCGCGCTCAATATTTTCGTTGGCGTGATCCTGCGCAATACCCTGAATTATGCGATCCCGGACTCGTTCGATATCGGACGCATGCTGCTTGGCATTTTGATTTTCTGGGGCATCGCCGCCACCAGCTATCGCGGCGGACACATCACCGTCGATCTGATCTGGGCCAATGTCGGCCCGAGATATCAGCGCTGGATCGATGTGTTCGCGACACTGGTTCTGTTGTTCGTGGTGACGGTGCAGACCTGGACATTGTTCGACAAGGTGCGCGGCACCTACAACGACAATGTCCTTACCTTTGAAATGCACATGCCGACCTGGCCGTTCTTTGCGATCGCGTGGGCCGGCGACGTCTCCGCGGTGCTGCTGATCGCGATTCGCACCTACCGGCTGATCTTCTATCCGGAGCTGATGCACGATCCCAAGATCAAGACCGTGGAGTAGAGCAGGATGAGCACCGACGCCGTTGCCGTCCTGGGATTCGTCGCGCTGTTTGCGCTGATGCTGCTGCGCGTGCCGGTCGGCATGGCGATGGGCCTCGTCGGTGTTTCAGGCTTTGGCTATCTGGTCGGCGGCACGCCGGCACTGAAACTGGTCGGCCAGACCTCGATGCGGACGGTGACCGATTATACCTTCGGCGTGATTCCGATGTTCCTGCTGATGGGGACATTGGTCAGTAATTCCGGCATGAGCCGCGAACTGTTCCGCGCCGCCAACGGTTTCGTCGGACATTTGCGCGGCGGGCTCGGGATCGCCACGGTGGCGGCGTGCGGCGGCTTCGCCGCGATCTGCGGCTCGTCGGTGGCGACCGCCGCGACGTTTTCGGCGGTGGCCTATCCGGAGATGCGCCGCTTCGGCTATCCGCAATCCTTCGCTACCGGCGTGATCGCGGCCGGCGGCACGCTCGGCGCCATGCTGCCGCCATCGACCGTGCTCGCGGTCTACGGCATCATCACCGAGCAGGACATCGGCAAGCTGTTCATCGCCGGCATCATCCCCGGCCTGCTGGCGATGACCATGTATATGATCACCATCGCGCTGATCGGCTACTTCCGGCCGGGCTTCCTGCCGACCGGGCCGCAAACCACCTGGCGCGAACGTTTTGCCGGGCTGAAGAATATCTGGGCGCCGGTGCTGTTGTTCGTGTTCGTCATCGGCGGGCTCTATGGCCTGCCGTTCCTGCCGCGGTTCACGCCGACCGAGGCCGGCGGCGTCGGAGCTACCGGCGCGTTCCTGATCGGCGTGCTCACCGGACGGCTGGACAAGGAAAAGATTCTGGCCTCGCTGCTGCAGGCGACCCGCACCGCGGCCGCCGTATTCACCGTGCTGATCGGCGCATTGATCTTCGGCTATTTCCTCACGGTGACGCAGACCCCGCAAAAGGTCACGGAGTTCCTCACCGGTCTCGGGCTCGGCAGCTACGGCGTCCTCGCCTTGATCATGGTGATGTATCTGGTGCTCGGTTGCCTGATGGACGCGATGGCCATGATCATCCTGACGGTGCCGATCATCTTTCCGGTGATCTCCCATCTCGGCTTCGACCCGATCTGGTTCGGCGTCATCATCGTGATGACGGTGGAACTGGGCCTGATCCATCCGCCGGTCGGCATGAACGTGTTCGTGATCAAGAGCGTGGTCAAGGATGTGTCGTTTGCCACCATTTTCAGGGGCGTGATCCCGTTCGTGGCGACCGACCTGGTGCGGCTGGTGATCCTGATTGCATTTCCGTTACTGGCGACCTGGTTGCCGCAACGGATGGCTCACTAGGCCTCCCCTCGAAACGCTGGAAGGGCCGACCCATGACGCCTGCACTTCAGACCAAATATGTCTTCACCATCACCGCCCATATCGGCGGTGTGACGTCGGCCGGCGACATCGGTCACGGCGTCCGCCGCATCATTCCGATCACCGGCGGCGAGGTGCGTGGCGAAGGTATCAGCGGCAAGGTCTGCGCGTTCGGCGCGGATTTTCAGATCATCCGGCCCAACGAATTGATCGAGCTCGAGGCGAAATACGCCTTCGAGACCGACGATGGCGCGGTGGTCTATGTCGAGAACAAGGGTATTCGGTTCGGGCCTGTCGACCTCTTGCAACGGCTGAAGCGCGGCGAACCGGTCGATCCCGAATTGATCTACTTCCGCACCGTGCCGAAGTTCGAAACCGGCAGCGAAAAATACCGTTGGCTGATGGAGCACCTGTTCATCGGTTCCGCTGCGCGCCACGCCGACCGCGTCGTGATCGACGTGCACCAGGTGCTGTGAGGACCCGGCAAGAAGCCTGATCCGTCATTGCGAGCCAACGGGTCGGCGCAAAGCGCCGCTCGATGACAGGCTCCGCGAAGCCATCGATAGGCCAGCAAGGGAAGAGTGGATTGCTTCGTGGCTCCGCTCCGCAACGACGACCGCACATAGTACCTTCAGCCTTATTGACTCCTCTTCCAATCGTTATAAAACATAACTATTCTGTACAGGAAGCAATTGAGCCCATGGGAAACGCCGCGTCTGCCGTGACCGCAGATCAATCCGCGCTGCTTAAGGTCGAGACCTCAGGATCGGTTCTGACCGTCGGCCTCAACCGCCCGGCCAAGCGTAACGCGCTGAACGACGGCATTATCCTTGCGATCCAGGATTGCTTCGCCAATCTGCCCGACGGGATCGGCGCGGTGGTCATCCATGGCATCGGCGATCATTTTTCGTCCGGTCTGGACCTGTCGGAACTCACCGACCACGATGCCACCGACGGTTTGCGGCATTCGCAGATGTGGCACCGGGTATTCGACCGCATTCAATACAGCCGCGTGCCCGTGATCGCCGCGCTCAAGGGGGCGGTGATCGGCGGCGGGCTGGAGTTGGCCTGCGCGGCGCATATTCGCGTTGCCGAACCCTCGTCCTATTTCGCGCTGCCCGAGGGCCAGCGCGGCATTTTCGTCGGCGGCGGCGGATCGGTGCGGCTGCCGCGGCTGATCGGCGTCGCCCGCATGACCGACATGATGCTGACGGGCCGGGTTTATTCCGCCACCGAGGGTGCATCCTATGGTTTCGCGCAATATCTCACCGATGAAGGCAACGCCTATGCCAAGGCGATGGAACTCGCCGCCAAGGTTGCGAACAACGCGCCGCTGACCAATTTCGCGGTGCTGCAGGCGCTGCCGATGATCGCGGAAGCCAATCCGCAAACCGGCCTGTTGATGGAGTCCCTGATGGCGACGGTGGCGCAGAGCGACAAGGAGGCAAAACTCAGGATTCGCGCGTTCCTCGATCGCAAGACCGCAAAAATAAAGCCCGCCTGACATGAGTGTGCAACCGAACACGATCTCTGTCCCGGCCGGAAGGAGCGAAGCTCATCCGCTGCGCGCGATCTCGTTCGGCGATCCCGCTGTTAACATCGATCGCCGCGACGACGGCACCATCTATCTGCGGCCGAAGATTGCGCTCGGCGACTATCCGCTCCGGCTCACCGACCGGCTGCATCATTGGGCCAAGGTCGAGCCCAACCGCATTTTCATGGCGGAGCGCGCCGGTGGTCGTGGCTGGCGGCAAATCACCTACGCGGAATTGCTGACCTCGAGCCGGCATATCGCCTCAGGCCTGCTCGCGCGCGGTCTGTCGGCCGACAAGCCGATCGTCATTCTCTCCGGCAATTCGATCGATCACGCCATGGTCGCGTTCGGCGCGCTCTACGCGGGGATTCCGTTCTGTCCGGTTTCGCCGGCCTATTCGCTGGTCTCGAGGGATTACGCCAAGCTTTCCTATCTGATGAAACTGCTGACGCCGGGTCTCGTGTTCGCTGACGATGCGGATAAATTCGCCGATGCGCTCGAGGCGAATGTTCCGGCCGGAACCGAGATCGCTGCCTCCTATGGCGCGTTGTCTGGCCGCGAAGTAACGATGCTCGCCGGCTTGATGGCGACGCCGTTGCATCCGGGGCTCGATGCCGCGCATGACGCCATCGGCCCCGACACCATCGCAAAATTCCTGCTGACGTCGGGCTCGACTGGAAATCCGAAGGCGGTGATCAACACCCAGCGCATGATCTGCGCCAATCAGGTGATGCTGCGCGAGACGCTGGCGTTCCTGAAGGATGAGCCGCCCGTAATCGTCGACTGGCTGCCGTGGAATCATACGTTTGGCGGCAATCACAATATCGGGTTGACGCTGTTCAACGGTGGTTCGATGTATCTCGACGAGGGCAAGCCGATGCCCGGCGGCATCGAGGAGACCGTTCGTAATCTCCGCGAGATCTCGCCGACGGTTTATTTCAACGTGCCGAAAGGCTATGAATCGCTGCTGCCTTATTTGCGCGACGATTCCGCGTTGCGCGCGAAATTCTTCTCGCGGCTGCATGCGATGTTCTTCTCCGGTGCGGCGCTGTCACCTTTCGTCTGGAACAGCCTCGATGAACTGGCGGTGCAGGAGACCGGCTTTCGCGTGCCGATGCTGACCGGCCTTGGCGCCACCGAGACCGCGCCGTTCTTCATGTCGGTGCGGCCCGCCACCAGCCGCTCCGGCCATGTCGGGCTTCCCGTCTCGGGCAACGACGCCAAGCTGGTGCCGAACAACGGCAAGCTCGAGGTTCGCGCCAGGGGTCCGAACGTCACGCCGGGCTATTGGCGGCAGCCGGAACTGACTGCCGCCGCCTTCGACGAGGAAGGTTTTTATAAGTTCGGCGACGCGATCAAGCCGGTCGATACCAGTGACTTCGACAAGGGCTTCGATTTCGATGGCCGCATTGCCGAGGATTTCAAGCTTGCCAGCGGCACCTGGGTCAGCGTCGGCCCGCTGCGCGCGCGATTTGTCGCGGCCTGCGCGCCGCTCGCGCGCGACGTGGTGATCGCAGGCATCAACCGGGACGAGGTGTCGGCGCTGGTGATCCTCGATCTCGACGGCTGCCGCCTGATCAATCCAACGCTGCCGTTCGACGATCTATCGGCGACGGCGTCCGACCCGCTGATCGTGGCCGCCTTCCGCGAGCGATTTGCAAGATTTCTGGCGACGGCGACCGGATCGTCGACGCGGATCACGCGCGCGATCCTGCTCGATACGCCGCTGTCGATCGATCGTGGCGAGGTCACCGACAAGGGCTCGATCAATCAGCGCGCGGTGCTGGATCACCGCGCCGCACTGACCGAGCAGCTTTATTCGCCAGCGCCGACAGCGCGCGTGATTGCGCTCTAGCCGAATTCGAAGAAACATTTTGCCAGGGAGGACACCATGCAGTTGAAAGATCAGGCGGCCATCGTCACCGGCGGCGCATCGGGATTGGGCGCCGCGACCGCGCGCAAGCTTGCTGCCCAGGGCGCCAAAGTCGCGGTGTGTGACCTCAATGCCAAGCTCGCCGAAAGCGTCGCGGCCGAAATTGGCGGCGTCGCGGCGGTCTGCGATGTGTCGGACGCCGCATCCGCCGAGGCCGCCGTTGCGGCGGCTGCCAAGGCCCATGGCCCGGCGCGGGTGCTGGTGAACTGCGCCGGCATCGGCGTCGCCAAGCGGGTGATCGGCCGCGACGGCCCAATGCCGCTCCCCGATTTCGAAAGAGTGATCAAGGTCAATCTGATCGGCTCGTTCAACATGCTGCGGCTGGCCGCCACCGAAATGTCGAAACTGGAGCCGCTCGCGACCGGCGAGCGCGGCGTCGTGATCTGCACCGCATCGATCGCGGCCTATGACGGCCAGATCGGGCAGTCGGCCTATTCGGCGTCCAAGGGCGGTATCGTCGGGATGACGTTACCGATCGCGCGCGAACTGGCGCAGTTCGGCATTCGCGTACTGACCATCGCGCCCGGCCTGTTCCTGACGCCGCTGCTCGCCAATCTGCCGCAGGAGGCGCAGGACAGCCTCGCCGCGTCGATCCCGTTCCCGCGCCGGCTCGGGCATGCCGACGAGTTCGCCGCGCTGGCGCTGCACATGATCGACAATCCCTATCTGAACGGCGAGGTGGTGCGGCTCGACGCGTCGCTTCGCATGGCGCCGAAGTAGGGCAGGCGCATGTTCGTCCATCGGCGCGATGTCCAGATCCAGTGGGGTGATTGCGACCCCGCCAATATCGTCTATTACCCGCGCTACTTCGAGATGTTCGACAACTCGACCTCGATCCTGTTCGAAGCGGCGGGTTTTTCCAAACAGGACATCATCCGGAAATATGGCCTGGTCGGCATTCCCATGGTGGATACAAGGGCGAAATTCCATATCGCCTCCACCCATGGCGACTGGATCACGATCGAGAGTCGGATCGAAAGTTTCAAGCGCTCGAGCTTCGAGGTCACCCACAAGGTCTTCAAGGGCGAGGCGCTGGCGATCGAGGCTTTCGAAACCCGTGTGCTGGTTGGGCGTCATCCGGATGACCCGGCACGGTTGAAATCGGCCCCGGTGCCGGAGGAGATCGTTGCGAGGTTCATGGGCGGCTGAGCCGCCAAAAACAGGTGCCCCAAAACGACGCATGGCCTAAAGAAGGGGCTGAATGATCAATCGAATTTTGGTCTACACTCAATAATAACACCCAAGGGAGGAATGTATGAGGAAGTATTACCTGTCCGCCGCAGTTGTGGCGGCGTCTCTGGCGCTGCCGGGGCTGCCTGCGACGGCGCAGACCAATGAAATCGTCATCGGCATCACCATTACGACGACCGGTCCGGCTGCGGCGCTGGGCATTCCCGAACGCAACGCGCTGGAATTCGTGCCGAAGGAAATCGGCGGCGTGCCAATCAAGGTGATCGTGCTCGACGATGGCGGCGATCCGACCGCGGCCACCACCAATGCGCGGCGCTTTGTCACCGAATCCAAGGCCGACATCATCATGGGATCGTCGATCACGCCGCCGTCGGTGGCCGTCTCCAACGTCGCCAACGAAGCCGGCATCCCGCATTTCGGTCTGGCGCCGTTCCCGATCACGCCCGAGCGCGCCAAATGGTCGGTCGATATGCCGCAGCCGGTGCCGATCATGGGCAAGGTGCTCTACGAGCACATGAAGGCGCATAACATCAAGACCGTCGGCTATATCGGCTACTCCAATTCCTACGGCGATCTCTGGTTCAACGATTTCAAGAACCAGGGCATCCCGATGGGCATGACGCTGGTCGATGAAGAGCGCTTCGCACGGCCGGATACGTCGGTCACGGGACAGGTGCTGAAGCTGGTCGCCGCCAATCCGGATGCGGTGCTTGTCGGCGCCTCCGGCACCGCCGCGGGCCTGCCGCAGGCCGCGCTGCGCGAGCGCGGCTACAAGGGTCTGATCTATCAGACCCACGGCGCCGCCAGCATGGACTTCATCCGCATCGCGGGTCCCGCGGCCGAAGGCGTGATCATGGCGTCGGGTCCGGTGATGTCGCCGGAGACGCAAGCAGACAGCGCGCCCACCAAGAAGCCGGGTCTCGCGCTGAACGCCGCCTATGAAGCCAAGTATGGCGCCAACAGCCGCAGCCAGTTCGCCGGCCATTCCTACGACGCCTTCGAGGTCCTCAAGCGCGTCATTCCGGTGGCGCTGAAAGCCGGCAAGCCCGGCACGCCGGAATTCCGCGAGGGGATCCGTCAGGCGTGGCTGACCGAACGGGAAATTCCGGCGAGCCAGGGCGTCTACAACTTCACCGAAAAGGACCGCTACGGTCTCGACGACCGCTCGCGCATCATCCTGACGGTGAAGGACGGGAAGTACGTCCCGGCGCAGTGAGTCCAATACACACCAGGGTTATCATCCGCGAAGGCGGATGATCCAGTAATCCGCGGCGCCGGAGATTGAGCCTCGAAGTTCACGGATTACTGGATGCCCCGCTTTCGCGGGGCATGACGAGCGTGTTCAGATATCGCTCGCACCTTCGTGCTGAAAGCCGAGATAGCTCGCCGCCACCCGCTGGTTGGTGGCGATGTCTTTAGCCGGCCCGTTCAGGATGAATTCGCCGAGCTCCATCACATAAGCGCGGTCGGCGATTTGCAGCGCGGCCTGCGCGTTCTGTTCGACCAGCAGCACCGACACGCCGCTGGCGCGCAACTCGCCGATGGTGCGGAAAATATCCGCGACGATGATCGGTGCCAGGCCGAGGCTCGGCTCGTCCAGCATCAACAGCCGCGGCGCGCCCATCAGGGCGCGGCCCATCGCCAGCATCTGCTGTTCGCCGCCGGACAGCGTCCCCGCCAGTTGCTTGCGCCGTTCCTTCAGCCGCGGAAACAACGTGTAGACCCGTTCGAACGCGATCGTCGCGGCGGGCCTGGCGATCCGGAAGGCGCCGAGCTGCAGATTGTCCTCGACGTTCATGGTGGCGAACAATTCGCGATGCTCCGGCACCAGGCTCAGGCCCATGGCGACACGGTCCTCGATCTCCAGCCGCATGATGTCCTCGCCGGCGAAGGTCGCAACGCCCTTCAGCGGAAGGATCCCCATGATCGCATTCAACAGCGTGGTCTTGCCGGCGCCGTTGGCGCCGATGATGGTGACGATCTCGTTGTCGGCAACGTCGAGCGATAGGGCGCGGACGGCCTCGACCTTGCCATAGGCGACATGCGCATCGGCAACCCGCAGCAGCGCGCTCATTCCCGGATTCATGCGACCGCTCCCAGATAGGCCTTGATCACATCCGGGTTGGTCTTGATCGCGTCCGGCGTGCCCTCCGCAATCTTGGTGCCGAAATCGAGCACCACGATGCGGTCGGCCAGATCCATCACGAATCCCATATCGTGCTCCACCAGCAGCACCGACATGCCGCCGTCGCGCAGTTGGCGCAGCAGCTTGGCAAGCTGTTGCTTCTCCATGTGCCGCAATCCCGCCGCCGGCTCGTCGAGCAATAGCAGCATCGGGTCGACGCACAGCGCGCGGGCGATCTCGACAATGCGCTGCTGGCCGAGCGACAGGCTGCCGGCCAGCGCGTCGATCTGGTCGGCGAGGCCGACGCGTTCGATCTGCCGCGCCGCTTCCGCCAGCAATCCTGCTTCGTCTGAACGATCGAGCCGGAGCATGCTGGAGATCGCGCCGCTGTGGCCGCGCAGATGCGCGCCGATCGCGACGTTTTCCAGCACGGTCATATCAGGCACCAGCTTGACGTGCTGGAAGGTGCGGGCGATGCCCAGTTTCGCGACTTCCTGTGGCGGCGCGTTATTGATGTTGCGGCCGAGCACGGAGATCGTTCCGCCCGACGACGTCAGCACGCCGGTGATCAGGTTGAAGGTCGTGCTCTTGCCGGCGCCGTTGGGGCCGATCAGCGCCACGATCTCGCGGGCCTGGACGTCGAACGAGACGTCGTTGACGGCGATCACGCCGCCGAACTGCTTGCGCGCATGGTCGATCTGCAGCAGCACGCTCGGGGTTGCCGCGGCGCGGCTGCGCGCCGGCAAGGTCAAGGATGTGTCGGGCCGTCTGCGGTTCGACCTGAACGGCAATCGCGTCATCAGCCAGGGCCAGACGCCGGTCGGCGCCAGTTGCAGCAGCACCACCAGCAGGATGCCGAACACGATGGTCTCGAGCTGGCCTTCGCCGTGAAACAGATACGGCAGATAGCTCTGCAGGATCTCTTTCAGGATCACGACGATGGCCGCACCGAGCACGCCACCCCAGACGTAGCCGGCGCCGCCGACCACGGCGATGAAAAGATATTCGATGCCGGCCTGTGCGCCGAATGGTGTCGGATTGGCGGCGCGCTGGAAGTGAGCATAGAGCCAGCCGGACAGGCCGGCGAGCACCGCCGCATAGATGAAAACCAAAAGCTTGGCGCGGGGCGTCTGCACGCCAAAGGCTTCAGCGGCGACGTGGCCGCGGCGTAGTGCGCGAATGGCGCGGCCGGTCCGCGAGTCCAGCAGATTCATCGTCAGCAGCGCCGAGATCAGCACGGCGGCCCAGATCGCGTAGTAGATCGTTCCGGGGTCGAGCATTTTGAACGAGCCAATCGTCAGCGGCGGAATGCCTGAAATGCCGTCGTTGCGGCCTAGGAATTCCAGCTTGCTGAACAGATAAAACAGCCCGATGCCCCAGGCGATGGTGCCGAGCGGCAGATAATGGCCGGACAACCGCACCGTGACGAGGCCGAGCACGACCGCGGCGACCCCCGAGACCAGAAGTGACAGCGGCAATGTCAGCCATGGCGACACGCCATAGGCGGTGGTAAGCACCGCGGTGGTATAGGCGCCGAAGCCGCAAAACGCCGCCTGCCCGAACGAGGTGAGGCCGCCGACGCCGGTTAGCAGCACCAGCCCCATCGCCACCAGCGCGGCCAGTCCGATGTTATCCAGGAGCACGATCCAGAACGGCGGCATACCCGGAACGAACGGGATCGCCGCCATGATCAACGCGAATACGAGGACGGGCAACCGCTGCGGCATCGGCATCAATCCTTCTCTTCCTCGACCTCGGGCGCCGCGAGCGAGCGCAGCACGAGGACCGGAAGGATCAGCGTGAAGACGATGACCTCCTTGAAATTGCTGGCATAGAACGATGAGAAGGCTTCGACGGTCCCGACCACCAGCGCGGCGACCGCGGTCAGGGGATAACTGACGAGGCCACCGATGATGGCGGCAATGAAGCCTTTCAGCCCGATCAGGAATCCGGTGTCATAATACAGCGTCGTGATCGGCACGATCAGGATCCCTGAAATCGCGCCGATCACGGAGGCCAGCAGAAAAGCGATCTGGCCGGACAGCGTGGTCCTGATGCCGACCAGGCGGGCGCCGAGGCGATTGACGGCGGTGGCGCGAAGCGCCTTGCCGTAAAGCGTAAAGCCGAAGAACAGCCAGAGCCCGACGATGAATGCGATGGTGATGGCATAGACGGCGAGGCTCTGGCCTGTGAAGCGCAGGGGACCGGCGTTGAAGGCCGCATTCGAGATGGTCGGGCCGCGCTGGCCTTCGGCGCCGAAGAACACCAGCCCAAATCCCTGCAGCGCCAGATGGCTGCCGACCGAGGCGATCAGCAGCACCAACACGGAAGTATGCGCCAGCGGCTGGAACGCGATGCGGTAGAGAAACAGCCCGATCGCGGCCACGATCAATAGCGACAGCGCGATGTTGACGGCGATCGGGGGCTTTTGCCCGGCGAACCAGTAAGTCAGCGCGAGGATCGCCACCGGCAGCAGGATGTTGATGGCGAGCGCACGGCCGACAAGCCGGGCATGCAGCGACCTGCGGCCGGCGAACAAATCGAGGCCGAACGCCACCACGCCCATCGCGACCGCCAGCCGTGCGGTTCCCGGCATCTGGCCGGTCGACAGGGTCGCGTAAGTCAGCGCGCCATAGGTGACGAACTCGCCTTGCGGAATCAGGATCACGCGCGTGACGGCGAACACCAGCACCAGCGCGAGGCCGAGCAACGCATAGATCGCGCCATTGGTAATGCCGTCCTGCACCAGGAACAGCATGATCGTCGTGTTCAAGACCGGGCGCTCCCCCTCACGCGTCGGACCGATCGTGCCCCAAAAAGGACTGCCGGACCGTCGACAACAGCCATTGAAAAAGGCTGCCGATATTTGATATGGTGAATAACAATTATCAAATATAATCTCAAGCCCGGGGGCGCCTTCGCCGGGCTGTAGCAGCCTAGGGCATGATCCCGAAAAGTGGGAACGGTTTTCGGAAAAGATCATGCCCCAACGAAAACCTAAACGACGAGTCCGATGCAGCCAAGCTGGATCGGACTCTAGCGGGATTGCGAGCCTCGAGCGATGACTGTTTCCAAGACCGCCGCCGTCGATCTCTCCAAGGCGACGCGTTCCGTCCGCAAGGAACCTGCCGGCGAGCCGACAAAGTCCACTGCGCTGCAGATGGGCGAATTGTCCGAGTTGCTCGGCTATTCGCTCAAGCGCGCGCAACTCAAGGTATTCGAGGATTTTCTGCGCTGCGTCGCGCCGCTGCAATTGACCCCGGCGCAGTTCTCGGTGCTGTTGCTGCTCGACAGGAATCCCGGCCGCAACCAGACCGAGATCGCCAATACGCTCGGCATCCTCAGGCCGAATTTCGTGGCGATGCTCGATGGCCTCGAGAGCCGCGATCTGTGCGCGCGGATGCGTTCCACCAACGATCGGCGCTCGCATATCCTGATGCTGACCGACAAGGGCAGAGCGGTGCTGGCGCGCGCCAAGAAACTCGTCGCCTCCAAGCATGAGGCGCGGCTCAACGAATTGCTGGGCCCCGCCAACCGCGCCGCGCTGCTGGAGATGCTGGCGAAGATCGCGCGGGAGTTTTAGAGCGGTTGCTCCTCGCAATGACGTGGTGAACTAGCCCTCATCCACCAAAATCACCCTGATGTCGTTGACATTGGTCAGCGTCGGGCCGGTTTGCAACAGATCGCCGGTCGCGGCAAAGAACGCGGTGGCGTCGTTGTTGTCGAGATAGGCGGCCGGGTCGAGGCCAAGCGATTTCGTCTTTGCGAAGGTGTTCCCGTCGATGATCGCGCCCGCCGGGTCGGCCGCGCTGCCCGCGCCGCCATCGGCGCCATCGGTATCGCCGGCCAATGCCGAAATGCCTGACGTGTCCTTGAGCAGGGCGGCCAGCGCCAGCGCATATTCCTGATTGGGGCCACCGCGCCCGTTGCCGCGCACGGTCACGGTCAGTTCACCGCCCGACAGGATCGCTGCGCGTTTGCCTTCCGCGCGTGCCCGCAGCGCGAGCTTCGCGTGATCGGCGGCGACATCGCGGGCCTCGCCCTCGAGGTCCGCGCCGAGATCAATGATGTCGTAGCCGGCTTGCTTTGCCAGCCGGATCGCGGCGTCCAGCGAGGCTTTCGGCCGCGCGATCAGTTCGAAATTCGCACGCGCGAACGCGGGATTTCCGGGCTTGCAGCTCTCGTTTCTCTCGTCCTCGAGCGCGTGGCGGATGGCGTCGTCAAGCTTCAGGCCATACTTGGCGATGATGGCGCGCGCATCCGAAAGCGTGGTCGGGTCCGGTACGGTCGGGCCGGATGCGATCGCGGATGGATCATCGCGCGGTACGTCCGAAATCGCCAGGGTCACGATCTCGGCCAGTTTCCCCGCGCGTGCGAGTCGGCCGCCCTTGATCCGCGACAAATGCTTGCGAACGGTGTTGATCTCGCCAATCGGCGCGCCCGAGCGCAGCAGCGCACGGGTGACCTGTTGCTTCTGCGCGAACGATACGCCTTCGGCTGGTGCGATCCAGTTCGCGGAGCCGCCGCCCGACAGCAGCACCAGCAGGAGATCGTCAGCGGTGGCCTCCTGCGCCAGCCGCAGGCTGTCCTCGGCGCCCTTCAGCCCGGCTTCGTCCGGCACGGGATGTCCGGCTTCGACGACCTTGATCCGCCGCGTCGGCACGCCGTGGCCATGGCGGGTGGTCGCGATGCCCGTAAGCCGCGATGGCTCCAGGCCGAGTTCGTCGAGATAGTGCCGCTCCGCCGCCGCCGCCATGGCTGCCGCGGCCTTGCCGGCGGCCAGACAGATCACCCGGCCTTTCGGCAGCGGGCGCAGATGCGCCGATAGCACCACGTCGGGGTGTGCGGCGGCGACGGCGGCGTCGAAGATCGCGCGCAGGAGAGGGCGTCTATCGGTCATTGTCTTTCGACTTTTGGCTTCACAGGATGCGGGATGGAAACACAGCAAGCCGGTTATCCATCCAATTCCCGCAAAAGAAAACCCCCGCAGCAATGCTGCGGGGGTTTTGGCGGGCCCATCAGGGCCGATCAAAAAGCCGACGAGACGTCAGCCGCCGACATCGGCGCTGATGATGTCGCCGAACAGGTCCCACTTTTCGCCCTTGAACTTCATCAGCTGAAGCTGGCTGATCGGTGCGAAATCGTTCGGGCCGGTGTTGATCTTGATGCCCGGCAGCAGGACCTCGGTGCGGAAATCCTTCAGGCTCGCCGCCTGCTTCATGATGTTTTCGCGCGTGAGATTGTCGCCGCACATCTGCAGGACCTTGACCAGGGTCTGCGAGACGCCGTAGCCGACCACCACCGAGCCGTCGAGCTTGTTGCCTTCCGGAAAATCCTTCTCGAGGAACGCGTAGAATTCCTTCATGCCGGGATCGTTATCCCACTGCTTGTCGGAGGCATCCTTCAGATAGGCGGCGGAGATGATGTCCTGTGAATTTTCGTAACCAGCCGGCTTGATCACGCTGCCGACGGAGGCCGAAACGTTGTTGAGGAAGTGCAGCGGCTTCCACTGGATCTCCGCCATCTTCTTGATCGCCTGGGCCGCGAATTTCGGCGTCGAGATGTTGACGAAGATGTCGGCGCCGGTCGATTTGAGCTTGACGATGTGATTGTCGATCGTGGGCTCGGTGGTCTCGAAGCTTTCTTCGGCTGTTATCATCGAGGCGGCCTTGGCGCCGAGTCCATCCTTCAGACCCTTCAGATAGTCCTTGCCGTAGTCGTCATTCTGATACAGCACGGCGATCTTGGCGTCGGGCTTTTCCTTCAGGATATACTTCGCATAGATCTGGGTTTCGCTCTGGTAGTTGGGCTGCCAGCCCATGGTCCAGGGAAAATCCTTGGGGTCGTTCCACTTGGTGGCGCCGGTGGCGACGAACAGCTGCGGCACCTTCTTCGAATTCATGTATTTGTGGATCGCGGAATTCGGCGGCGTGCCGAGCGAATTGAAGACGAACAGCACTTCATCGCTTTCCACCAGCTTGCGCGCCTGCTCTACCGTCTTCGGCGGGCTGTAGCCGTCGTCATAGCTGATGAAGTTGATCTTGCGGCCGTTGATGCCGCCGGCGTCGTTGATCTTCTTGAAGTAGGCGGCCTCGGTCTTGCCGATCACGCCATAGGCGGAGGCGGGCCCGCTATAGGGCATGATGTTGCCGATCTTGATTTCGGTATCGGTGGCGCCGGTGTCGTATTTCTTCTGCGCAAGCGCGCCGCTGGTGGATGCGGCAAGCACCGCGAAAGCGGCCGAGGCAATTGCAATTCTGTTCCTGGTAAAAGGCATTACGGTCTCCCTGTTTCCAATAATGGCGTGCGTCATGGCTTCTTGATCGAAGCTCTTTGTGACCCTGGGCATCGGATACCATCTTGCCGGGGTGGTCACAAGAAAAAGCCCCTGCGACAAAGCCGCAGGGGCTGCTTCTTTAGTAGTCAGTTAACTCTTATCCACCGACGTCGGCGCTGATGATGTCGCCGAACCGCTCCCAGGTGTCGCCCTTGAAGCGCATCAGCTGCAATTGCGAAAGCGGCGCGAAATCGGTGGCGCTGGTGTTAACCTTGACGCCGGGCAACAAGCCGCCGAGTTCGAGATCCTTGATGCTGGCGGCCTGTTTCATGACGTTCTCGCGGGTCAGGTTGTCGCCGCATTGCTTCAGCACATGCACCAGCGTCTGCGAGACCGTATAGCCGTAGATCACCGAGGCGTCGGTGCGGTTGGCCTCCGGGAAATATTTGTCGAGGAATTCGTTCCAGGCCTTCATGCCGGCATCGTTTTTCCATTGCGGATCGGTCGGGTCCTTCAGGTAGGCCGATGAGATGATGCCCTGCGAATTGTCCTGGCCGGCCGGCGTGATCACGCCGCCGATCGAGGCCGAGACGTTGTTGAGGAAGTGCACCGGCTTCCACTGCACTTCCGCCATCTTCTTGATCGCCTGGGCTGCGAATTTCGGGCTGGCGATGTTGAGGAAGACGTCGGCGTTGGTCGATTTCAGCTTGACGATGTGGGTGTCGATGGTCGGCTCGGAAGTTTCGTAGCTTTCCTCGGCGACGATCATTGAGGCCGCCTTGGCGCCGAGACCGTCTTTCAGGCCTTTAAGGTAGTCCTTGCCGTAATCGTCGTTCTGGTACATCACCGCGATCTTGGCGCTGGGATATTCCTTGAGGATGTATTTCGCGTAGATCTGAGTCTCGCTCTGGTAGTTGGGCTGCCAGCCCATGGTCCAGGGAAATTCCTTGGGCTCGTTCCACTTGGTGGCGCCGGTGGCGACGAACAGCTGCGGTATCTTCTTCGAATTCATGTATTTCTGGATCGCCGAGTTCATCGCGGTGCCGAGCGAGTTGAAGATCAGCAGCACCTCGTCGCTTTCGATTAGCTTGCGCGCCTGTTCCACCGTCTTCGGCGGGCTGTAGCCGTCGTCGTAGCTGATGAAATTGATCTTGCGGCCATTGATGCCGCCCTCGGCATTGATCTTCTTGAAATAGGCCTCTTCGGTCTTGCCGATCACACCGTATGCCGAAGCCGCTCCGCTATAGGGCATGATGTTGCCGATCTTGATTTCGGTGTCGGTGGCGCCGATGTCGTATTTCTTTTGCGCGAGCGCGGCGCTGCTCGACGCTGCGACCATGAAGAGCGCAGCCGACGCAAGCGCTAGTCTCCTGCTGGCGAAAGCCATTTCGATTCCTCCTTTTTTTGGCGCGATTACGCGCACGTCAATTGTTTGAGAATCTTGTTTTGACGCGACTGAATTGAATACTATTCGACGGCGGCCATCAAGAAAAAGCCCCCGCGGCAATGCCGCAGGGGCTGCTTCGATATTGGTCAGTCGGCCAGAAGGCCGGTCCGGCAAGACGTCAGCCGCCGACGTCCGCGCTGATGATCTCGCCGAAGCGGTCCCAGGTCTCGCCCTTGAACTTCATCAATTGCAGTTGCGAGAGCGGCGCAAAGTCGGTCGCGCTGGTGTTCACCTTGACGCCCGGCAACAGGCCGCCGAGTTCGAGGTCCTTGATGCTCGCGGCCTGCTTCATGATGTTTTCGCGGGTCAGGTTATCGCCGCAGTTCTTCAGCACGTATACGAGGCCCTGCGCGACGGTATAGGCGTACATCACCGAAGCGTCGGCCCGATTGGCTTCCGGATAGTATTTATCCAGGAACACATTCCAGGCCTTCATGCCGGCGTCGTCCTTCCATTGCGGATCGGTCGGATCCTTCAGGTAGGCCGAGGAGATGATGTTCTGCGAATTCTCAAAACCGGCCGGCTTCATCACACTGCCGATCGATGCGGACACGTTGTTGAGAAAGTGCAGCGGCTTCCATTCGATTTCGGCTATTTTCTTGATGGCCTGTGCGGCGAATTTCGGTGTGGTGACGTTGAAGAAGACGTCGGCGTTGGTCGACTTCAGCTTGACGATGTTGGAATCGATGGTCGGCTGTGTGGTTTCGTAGCTTTCTTCGGCAACGATCATAGAGGCTGCCTTGGCGCCGAGACCATCCTTCAGGCCTTTGACATAGTCTTTGCCGTAGTCATCGTTCTGATAGAGGATGGCGATCTTGGCGTTCGGCAGTTCCTTCAGAATGTACTTCGCGTAGATCTGGGACTCGCTCTGGTAGTTGGGCTGCCAGCCCATGGTCCAGGGGAATTCCTTGGGATCGTTCCACTTGGTGGCGCCGGTGGCGACGAACAGCTGTGGCACCTTTTTCGTATTCATGTATTTCTGGATCGCCGAGTTCGGCGGCGTTCCGAGCGGATTGAAGACGATCAGGACCTCGTCGCTTTCCACCAGCTTGCGCGCCTGTTCCACCGTCTTCGGCGGGCTGTAGGCGTCGTCATAGGAGATAAAGTTGATCTTGCGGCCGTTGATGCCGCCCTCGGCGTTGATCTTCCTGAAATAGGCTTCTTCGGTCTTGCCGATTACGCCGTAGGCGGAAGCCGGTCCGCTATAGGGCATGATGTTGCCGATCTTGATTTCGGTGTCGGTGGCGCCGATGTCGTATTTCTTTTGGGCAAGTGCGCCGCTGCTGGTGGCGGCAAGCAACGCGACGGCGGCCGAAAAGGCTCCCAATCGCAACTGGATTGCAGGCATTTTGATCTCCCTTGGATCTCGGTTGAGTGCGTCATTTTTTTGGATTTGGAGCGCTTTCCGGCCCCTGCCGACATTGAATACCCTTCGGAACTTCCCATCAAGAAAAAGCCCCCTGCGACGGGGTCGCAGGGGGCGTTATTTAGTTGAATGGCGCGGCGCGTATTCCGCGCCGCGAAATAGTGATTAGTTGCTGAGTTCGCCGCTGATGATGTCGCCGAACAGGTCCCACTTCTCGCCCTTGAACCGCATCATCTGAAGTTGCTCGATCGGAGCAAAGTCAGTCGCGGTGGTGGTGATCTTGATGCCGGGCAGCAGCGTGTCGGGCGCGAAGTCCTTCAGGCTTGCTGCCTGCTTCATGACGTTCTCGCGGGTCAGGTTGTCGCCGCACATCTCGAGAACCCTCACCATGGTCTGCGCAGCGCCGTAGCCGTACACCACGGAGCCATCGAGCTTGTTGCCTTCAGGGAAGTTCTTCTCGAGGAACTGGTAGAATTTCTTCATGCCGGGATCGTTGTCCCACTGCGAGTCGGCGCCGTCCTTGGCATAGGCGGCCGAGAGGATGCCCTGGGCATTCTCGAAGCCCGCCGGCTTGATCACGCTGCCGACGGAGGCCGAGACGTTGGAGACGATGTGCATCGGCTTCCAGTCGATCTCGGCGAGCTTCTTGATCGCCTGCGCCGCGAACTTGGGCGTGGTGATGCTGATGAAGACGTCGGCGCCGGTGGCCTTCAGCTTGACGATATGGTTGTCGATGGTCGGCTCCGAAGTCTCGTAGCTTTCCTCGGCGATAATCATCGACGCCTTGGCGCCGAGCCCGTCCTTCAAGCCCTTGAGGTAGTCTTTGCCGAAATCGTCATTCTGATACATGATGACGATCTTGCCGTCCGGCTTCTCTTTCATCAGAAACTTCGCGTAGATCCGCGCTTCGCTCTGGTAGCTCGGCTGCCAGCCCATGGTCCACGGGAAATCCTTCGGATCGTTCCACTTGGTGGCGCCGGTGGCGACGAACAGCTGCGGCACCTTCTTGGCGTTGAGATATTTCTGGATCGCCGAGTTCGACGGCGTGCCGAGCGGGTTAAATACCAAGAGGACTTCGTCGCTTTCGACCAGCTTGCGGGCCTGTTCGACCGCTTTCGGCGGGCTGTAGCCATCGTCATAGGTGACGAAATTGATCTTGCGGCCGTTGATGCCGCCGGCGTCGTTGATCTTCTTGAAATAGGCAGCTTCGGTCTTGCCGATCACGCCATAGGCGGAGGCAGGCCCGCTATAGGGCATAATGTTGCCGATCTTGATCTCGGTATCGCTCGCGCCGGTGTCGTATTTCTTTTGGGCAAGTGCGCTGCCGCTCATGGCAGCGAAAGCAATGACCGCCGTCGAGAATGCGGCGATACGTAATTTTTGTCTGGAAAGCATAGTTTCTCCTTAGTTCTTTCTGAGTTTGCCGATCAGTTGCTGAGCAACGATGGCGACCTGCCTCGCGCCGTGCGGCACCAGGAAGATGACGAGGAACAGCAGGACGCCGAACACGGCGCCGGAAAGACCTTTTGAAATACCCTCGGCGATGTTCGGCACAAAGATGATGAAGGCCGAACCGACGATCGACCCGGGCAGCCAGCCCACGCCGCCCACAACCATGCCAAGAAACAGCGAAATTGCCAGCGTGATGGTATAGCCGTCGGGCGCGACGAACTGGACGGCGATCGCCCCCAAGCCGCCGGCGACGCCGGTGATGCCCGCGCTGACGCCAAACGCGAGAGTCTTGTACAGCGCGACGTCGATGCCCATGGCGGATGCCGCGATCTCGTTGTCGCGGATCGCCATGAAGGCGCGGCCGGAGCGCGACTTCAACAGATTGACCGAGAAGATGTAGATCGCGATCGTGACCACGAGCGTGAAATAATACAGCCACATGTCCTGAGACATCGGCAGGCCGAATGGCGCGTCGGGTTTGGTGACGACGAGGCCCTGCACGCCGCCGGTCCAGTGCTCGAAATAGCCGAGCTTCAAAAGCTGCGGCATCGCCGTTGCCAACGCAAAGGTCGCCAGCGCCAGATAGACGCCGCTCAAACGCAGCGCTGGCTGGCCGAACGCGAAGCCAAACCCAAAGCAGATGATGCCGGCGATCGGCAATGTCAGGGCGTAGTTCATGCCCACATGTTCCATCAGGATCGCCGAGGTGTAGGCGCCGACCGCATAGAACGCGCTCTGGCCCAGCGAGAACTGGCCGCTGCCGCCGGTCAGAATGTTCAGCGCCAGCACGGCAAGGGCGTAGATCAGCAACATCGTGAGCTGGAAGATGATGAAATTCTTCACGAAGATCGGCGCGACGACCAATAGTCCCAGCACCACGAGCGAGGTGCCAACGCCAAGCGTCATGGCCCTCTTGGGAACCGCCTCGACCGCGGGGGCTTCGGTGACGACTTCCTGAATTGCGCTCATGATCAAACTCGCTTCACGATTGGGCGACCAAACAGGCCAGCCGGTTTGACAACCAACACGGTGATAATCAGCGCCAGCGCGATCGGCAGTTTCAGTTCATTGCCGACGCCCGGGATATAGGTCCCGGCGAGATTCTCGAAGATGCCGACCAGGAAGCCGCCGACCACCGCGCCGAGCGGGCTGGTCAGGCCGCCGAGCACTGCGGCGGCAAAGCCGTAGATCAGCACGCCGCCCATCATGTTAGGCTCCAGGAACACCACCGGGGCGATCAGGATGCCGGCGATCGAACCGATCGCGGCCGCCATGCCCCAGCCGAGCGCGATCATCCATGAGGTGTTGATGCCGACCAGCCGCGCCGATTCAGGCAGCGAGGCGGCCGCGCGCATCGCAAGGCCAATCCGCGTGAACTGGAAGAAGAAATACAGCGCGATCAAGAGCAGCACGGTGACGCCGATCATGCCGGCCTGGTGGGTCGAGATCAGCTGGCTGCCGAGGAACGGCGAGGACCCGAACGGGGTCGGGTACTGCTTGATGGTGAAATCCCAGATCAGCCCCGCGACGCTGTTGATGATCGCAAACAGTGCAATGAAACCGGCGACGTTGGTCAGGATCGGCGCCTTCGCCAGCGGCTTGAACAGCAAGCGCTCGATCACGATGCCACCGGCGAAGGAGAAGGCGAGCGTGAACAGAAACGCCCACCAATAGGGGATGCCCCATTGCATCAGCTGCCAGGAAATGAAGGTCGAGAACATCGCCATTTCGCCCTGGGCGAAATTAAGATGGTCGATCGCCTGGTAGATCATGACCACGGCGAGCGCCATGCAGGCGTAGATCGCGCCGGTGGCAATGCCAGCCAGGACTTGATTGGTAAAAAGTTCCATGGCCGCGCTCCTCAGTAACCGAGATAGGATTTACGGACGTCTTCGTTATTCGCGATCTCGGCGGCACTGCCCGACATCACGATGCGTCCGGTTTCGATCACATAGGCCTTGTCGGCGAGCTCCAGCGCCAGCTGCGCGTTCTGCTCCACCACCAGGATGGTGACCTTGTCCTCGCGATTGATCTTGCCGAGGATCTTGAACAGGTCGCGCACGATCAAAGGCGCCAGGCCGAACGACGGCTCGTCCAGCAGCATCAGCCGCGGCCGCAGCATCAGCGCACGGGCGACCGCGAGCATCTGCTGCTCGCCGCCGGACAGCGTGCCGGCCTGCTGGGTATGCCGTTCCTTCAGCACCGGAAAATGATCGTACATCCGCTCGATATCGGAGATGACGCCGGCCTTGTCGCTGCGCGTGATGGCGCCGAGCTGCAGGTTTTCCTCCACCGTCATGGTGGTGAAGGTGCCGCGGCCCTGCGGGACATGGGCGATACCGAGACGGACGATGTTTTCGGTGGAGCGGCCGATAAGGGGAGCGCCATCGAATTCGATCGCGCCGGTCGAACGCACCATGTTGCAGATCGCGCGCAGGGTGGTGGTCTTGCCGGCACCGTTGGCGCCGAGCAGCGTGGTCAGGCTGCCTTCGTTGAGGGCGAACTCGAGGCCGTGAAGCGCCTGGACCTGGCCGTAATAGGCGCGGAGGTCCTTGACGTTGAGCATCGCGGTCATTGGTCTTTGCTCCCCAGATAGGCCTTGATGACATCCGGGTCGGACTGCACCTGGGCCGGCGTTCCCTCGGCGAGCTTGCGGCCGAAATTCAACGCCACGACGTGGTCGGCGATCGACATCACGAGGCCCATGTGATGCTCGACCAAAAGCACGGTCATCTTGCGGTCGTCGCGGATGCGGCGGATCAGGTCGCCGAGCACGTGGACTTCCTCATGGTTGAGGCCGCCGGCAGGCTCGTCGAGCAGCAGGATCTTCGGATCGGCCGCCAGCGCACGCGCCAGTTCCACGCGTTTCTGGGTGCCGAACGGCAGGCCGGAAACCACGGTATGGGCGACGTCTTCGAGGTCGAGATAGCCGAGGATTTCATGAACGCGCTCGTTGACTGCGGCCTCGCCGCGGCGGACCCAGCCGAGTTTAAGCGAGTCGCTGATGATGTCGCTGTTGGTGCGGGAATGGGTGCCGACCCGAACGTTGTCGAGCACCGAAAGATTGGGAAACAGCGCGACGTTCTGGAAGGTGCGGCCGATGCCGATCTCGGCGATCCGGTGCGGCGGGCGCGTCAGGATGCTCTCGCCTTCCAGCAGGATGTCGCCGTTGCTCGGCTGGTACAGCCTGGAGAGGCAATTGAACAGCGTCGTCTTGCCGGCGCCGTTCGGCCCGATCAGACCGAGGATCTGGCCCTGATGCATGTCGAATGACACGCCATTCAACGCGATGATGCCGCCGAACACGACGCTGACGTCGCGAACCGCGAGCAGGGGATCTCGTCCCTGCGCGAGCTGAGCCTGCGTCATCTCGTCTCGCCCAACCGAACCGGGCTCGACTGACCGCGCGAATAGTCCCGCCGGTCACTGCGATGAAGGCTACCTGATCCCCTCGACCACACGTGCAAGTTTCCCTCCTGCTTTCAACTTTTTGCTTTGTTCTTTTTTTGATTGCGGCGCCGCACCGCCCAAGGCCGCCTCGATGTTCCTTACCATCGCCACGAGGCGAGGTCCAATATCGTTGCGCAGCCGATCTTCCGTGAAACGGAATGCGGGCGCACCGCAATTAAACGCATAGGGACCGGTTCCGTCGTTGAGCTTCAAGGCGACGCCGACCGCATGCACATCGTCCTGCCACTCGCCCGCGGAGATTGCAAAGCCGTGTTGCGCTACCGCCTCGCCGGCGCGTTCGATGCCGTCGCGCACCCGCGGCCAGCGGTTGCCGTAATGCTCGCGGAGTTCGCGCAACAAGGAGGCGCGCTCATCGTCTGGCAGCGCCCAGATGTAGGCCCGCCCCATCGCGGTCGTTGCAATAGGTATTCGGGAGCCGACGTCGAGCTGAACGCCGAGCGTGAGGCCGTTACGGCTCTGGCCGAAATAGATCATGCTGAGGCGGTCGCGGCCGCCGACCGCGACCGCGCCGCCGGTCTCGCGCATGACTTCCTCGCGGTAGGCTTCGGACAAATGCCGAACGCCGAGATTGGCAAGGGCGGCATACCCCAGTGCCATGGCTGAGGGCGCCAGCTGATACTTCTCGAAACGTGGAACCGGTGTAAGATAACCGAGCTTGGTCAAAGTATAGGTCAGCCGCGAAACGGTCGGCTTTGGCAAGTTGGTACGGGCCGCGATCTCCTGATTGCCAAGAAGCCCGTCGTTGGGATGGAATGCGCGCAATACATCAAGGCCGCGGGAAAGCGCGACGACAAAGCTGCGATCGGTCGCCACTTTCTTGGCTGGACGTTTCATGGCCTCTGCTGGACGGACCTCGTTGACAAGGGACGTGCTTCAAAATAACCCTCCGTGTCAAGATGTGGAATTAAATTCCGCTATGCGAAATTAACCAGAAGCCGAAAACTCAAGGCAAGAATTCAGGGAGAGTCTCGTGAACGAAGTGGTCAAGCTCGAGCGTCATGACGTCGTCGCCATCGTCACGGTCAACAGCCCCCCGGTGAACGCGCTGAGCGCCGCCGTTCGCGGCGGCATTTTCGAATGCATCAAGAGCGCCATCGCCGATCCTGAAGTGAAGGCGATCGTGCTGACCTGCGGCGGCCGCACCTTCATCGCCGGCGCCGACATCACCGAGTTCGGCAAGCCGCCGCAGCCGCCGGGTCTGCAGGAAGTGCTGATCACGATGGAAAACTCGCCGAAGCCGATCATCGCCGCCATTCACGGCACCGCGCTCGGCGGCGGCCTCGAGGTCGCGCTCGCCTGTCATTTCCGCGTCGCGACCAAGGAAGCCAGGCTCGGGCTGCCCGAAGTGAAACTCGGCCTGCTGCCGGGCGCCGGCGGCACCCAGCGTCTGCCGCGCGCGGTCGGTCCCGAACTCGCGGTCAAGATGATTGTCGGCGGTGACCCGATCAGTGCCGCTGACGCGCTCAAGAACGGCCTGATCGAGGAGATCGTCGAAGGTCCGGCCTCAGGCGGCGAGGCCTTTGCCCGCAAGGTGCTGGCGGAGAAGCGCCCCTTGCGCAAGCTGCGCGACGACGACAGCAAGCTCAAGGCTGCCAAGGCCGACCGTTCGATCTTCACCAATGCGGTCGCGGCCCTCACCAAGAAGGCGCGCGGGCTGGAAGCGCCGTTCGCCGCGGCCGACGCGGTCGGCGCCGCGATCGACTTGCCGTTCGACGAAGGGCTGAAGAAGGAACGCGAAGGGTTCCTCAAGCTGGTATCGAGTGACCAGTCGAAGGCGCAGCGCTACGCGTTCTTCTCCGAACGCGAAGCCGCCAAGATTGCCGGCGTTCCCGATGGAACCAAGCCGCGCAATGTCGAACGCGTCGCCATCATCGGCGCCGGCACCATGGGCGGCGGTATCGCAATGTCGTTCGCCAATGCCGGTATTCCGGTGACCCTGATCGAAACCGGCGAAGAGCAGCTCAAGCGCGGCATGGGCGTGATGCAGAAGAACTACGAGGCGACCGCGGCCCGCGGCGGCATCCCCGCCGACGCGCCGGCCAAGCGCATGGGCCTCATCAACGGCGTGGTCGGCCTTGAGAACGTCAGGGATGCAGACCTGGTGATCGAAGCCGTGTTTGAGACTATGGCGATCAAGAAAGAAGTGTTCGAGAAGCTCGATCAATACGCCAAGCCGGGCGCGGTTCTCGCCAGCAACACCTCCTATCTCAACATCGATGAAATCGCCAAGGTGACTAAGCGTCCGCAGGACGTGCTGGGCATGCACTTCTTCAGCCCGGCGAACGTGATGAAGCTGTGCGAAATCGTGCGCGCTGAAAAGACCGCGCCCGATGCGCTGACCACCGCGGTCGCGGTCGCGCGCAAAATTGCAAAAGTGCCGGCGGTGGTGGGCGTCTGCGACGGGTTTGTCGGCAATCGGATGCTGGCGCAGCGCGGCAAGCAGGCCGAAAAACTGCTGTTCGAAGGCGCGCTGCCGCAGCAGGTCGACGCGGTGGTGACCAAATTCGGCATGCCGATGGGACCGTTCGCGATGGGCGACCTTGCCGGCCTCGATATCGGCTGGCGCTCGCGCAAGGATCGCGGCATCAAGTCGGAAATCGCCGATGCTTTGTGCGAAGCCGGACGCTTCGGCCAGAAGACCGGCAAGGGGTACTATAAGTATGAAACAGGGTCGCGCGCGGCGCTGCCCGATCCGGAAGTCGAAAAGCTGATCGACGAGACCTTGCAGCGGCTCGGGCGCAAGCGGCGCGTCGTCAGCGACGATGAAATTCTCGAGCGCATGATGTATCCGATGATCAACGAAGGCGCGCGGATTTTGGAAGAGAAGATCGCGGCACGCCCGAGCGATATCGATGTGATCTGGCTCTACGGCTACGGCTGGCCGATCTATCGCGGCGGCCCGATGTTCTATGCCGACCAGGTCGGCCTCAAGCACATTGCCGACCGGCTGTCGTTCTATGCCAAGGAAACCAACGATCCCTCGCTCGAACCCGCACCGCTGCTCAAGCGCCTCGCGGCCGAAGGCAAGACGTTCGCGTCGCTGGCCCAGGGCTCGAAAGCAGCTTGATGGAATTGATGTCGGTCCTCGCGCCCGGTTTCACCTCTCCCATCGGGAGAGGTCGGATCGCCCCACGGCGATGCGAAAGCATCGTCCGGTACGATCCGGGTGAGGGGTTAGGCCATATCGATAGACCGTACCCCCTCACCCCGGCCCTCTCCCGATGGGAGAGGGAGGACCATCGAACCCTGAGAAGCTGAAGAATGCATCCCGGCGAAAAATTTTATCCCGAGGGCGTTCGCTGGGACGATCCGATCGCGCGCGGAACGCTGCCCGATCTCTTGTCGCAGGCAGCGGCGGAGTTCGGTGCGCGGCCGGCGATCGAATTCCGCGACCGGCCGATCAGCTATGCCAAGCTGGAAAGCTTGGTCGAGGTCGCGGCCTCGGCGTTCCTGCGCGCCGGTTACGGCACCAACCATTCGGTGGCGCTGTTTTTGGGAAATTCGCCTGATCATCCCGTGAACTTCTTTGGCGCGTTGAAGGCCGGCGCTCGCATCGTGCATCTGTCTCCGCTCGATGGCGAACGCGCGCTGTCGCATAAATTGAGCGACAGCGGCGCGCGGATTCTGATCACCAGCAATCTCGCGGCGCTGTTGCCGATGGCGCTGAAATTCCTGGAGAAGGGCCTGCTCGATCGCCTCATCGTCTGCGAGGATGACGATTGGGGCGCGGTCGGCAATCCCCATATTCCGATCCCGGATAATCCTGCGATCGTAACCTTCAAGACCTTCGTGCAGGGGGCAACCGCGCCGGCGCAATGGCCGCAGATTAACGCCGATGACGTCGCCTTGCTGCAATATACCGGCGGCACCACCGGACTGCCGAAGGGCGCCATGCTCAGCCATGGCAATCTGACCTCGGCGGTGTCGGTCTACGATGTCTGGGGCAAGCCGGCGCGGGCGCAACGCGACGCGATCGACCGCGTGATCTGCGTGCTGCCGCTGTTTCACATCTTCGCGCTGACGGTGGTGCTGCTCTCCTCGCTCCGGCGCGGCAATTTGATCTCGCTGCATCAGCGCTTCGATGTCGAAGCGGTGATGCGCGACATCGAGGTCAAGCGCGCCACCGCGTTTCCCGGCGTTCCCACCATGTGGATCGCGATCGCGAGCCTTCCCGATCTCGAAAGCCGCGACCTGTCGTCGCTGGTGAGTTGCGGATCGGGCGGCGCGCCGCTGCCGGTCGAGGTCGCGCGGATTTTCGAGCGCAAGGTCAACATGAAGCTCAAGAGCGGCTGGGGTATGACCGAGACCTGCTCGCCCGGCACCGGCCATCCCAAGGAAGGTCCGGAGAAGCCGGGCTCGATCGGGCTGATGCTGCCGGGCATCGAAATGGATGTGGTGGCACTCGACGATTCCAGGAAGGTTTTGCCGCCGGGCGAGGTCGGTGAAATCCGCATCAAGGGCCCGAACGTCACCAAGGGCTACTGGAACCGGCCCAAGGAGACCGCGGAGGCTTTCGTCGGCGACCGTTTTCTCACCGGCGACATCGGCTACATGGATAGCGACGGCTATTTCTACTTGGTCGATCGCAAGAAGGACATGATCATCTCCGGCGGCTTCAACGTCTATCCGCAGATGATCGAGCAGGCGATCTACGAGCACCCCGCGGTGCAGGAAGTGATCGTGATCGGCATTCCCGACGATTACCGCGGCGAGGCCGCCAAGGCATTCATCAAATTGCGTGATGGCGCGCTGCCATTCACGCTGGACGAGCTGAGGGCATTCCTTACCGGAAAACTCGGCAAGCACGAAATTCCGGCGGCGCTCGATTTCGTCGATGAGCTGCCGCGGACCTCGGTCGGCAAGCTCTCGCGCCACGAATTGCGCAACCAGCAGCCGGCGCAGCCGAAACAACAGCAACTCGCGACAGGAGGCCGTGCGTGACCGGCGCGGCGCGGGCAAGGTTTCACCTCTCCCATGGGGAGAGGTCGGATCGCGCAACGATGCGGGTGAGGGGCTACGGCCTATCGATAGACCGTAACCCCTCACCCCAACCCTCTCCCAAAGGGAGAGGGAGCGCACTTCCATTGCCGATACGTGTTCCAATCTAATTCAAGACAGGAGGATCCGATGGATCTCAGCTTCAGCAAGGAAGAAGTGGCGTTTCGTGACGAAGTGCGGAATTTCTTCAAGGACCATGTGCCGCCGTCGACCCGGCAGAAATTGCAGGAAGGCCGTCACCTCTCCAAGGACGAGATGGTGCAGTGGTGGCGCATCCTGAACAAGAAGGGCTGGGGCGTGTCGCATTGGCCGAAGGAATATGGCGGCACCGGCTGGAGTTCGGTGCAGCATTACATCTTCAATGAGGAATTGCAGATGGCGCCGGCGCCGTCGCCGCTGGCTTTCGGCGTCAGCATGGTCGGCCCCGTGATCTACACCTTCGGCAACGAGGAACAGAAGAAGCGCTATCTGCCACGCATCGCCAATGTCGACGACTGGTGGTGCCAGGGCTTTTCGGAGCCCGGCTCCGGCTCCGACCTCGCTTCGCTGAAGACCAAGGCCGAGCGCAAGGGCGACAAATACATCGTCAATGGCCAGAAGACCTGGACCACGCTGGCGCAGCACGCCGACATGATCTTCTGCCTCTGCCGCACCGACCCCACCGCGAAGAAGCAGTCCGGCATTTCCTTCATCCTGATCGACATGAAGTCGAAGGGCATCACGGTGCGCCCGATCCAGACCATCGACGGTGGCCGCGAAGTCAACGAGGTGTTCCTTGATGACGTCGAGGTGCCGGTCGAAAACCTGGTCGGCGAGGAAAACAAGGGCTGGGACTACGCCAAATTCCTGCTCGGCAACGAGCGCACCGGCATCGCCCGCGTCGGCGTTTCCAAGGAGCGGCTCCGCCGCATCCGCGAACTGGCCGCGCAGGTGGAATCCGGCGGCAAGCCGGTGATCCAGGACCAGGGCTTTCGCGAGAAGCTCGCCGCGGTCGAGATCGAGCTGAAGGCGCTGGAATTGACGCAGCTTCGCGTCGTTGCCGACGAAAACAAGCACGGCAAGGGCAAGCCCAATCCGGCTTCTTCGGTGCTGAAGATCAAGGGGTCGGAAATCCAGCAGACCACCACCGAGCTGTTGATGGAAGTGATCGGACCGTTCGCCGCGCCCTTTGACGAGCATGGCGACGACGGCAGCAACGAGGCGATGGAGTGGACCGCACAGATCGCGCCGAGCTATTTCAACAACCGCAAGGTCTCGATCTACGGCGGCTCCAACGAGATCCAGCGCAACATCATCACCAAGGCCGTGCTGGGGCTTTGAGGGGTTTGGCGCAATAACACAGGCTGTCGTCCCCGCCTTGTGCGCAATCGCGCACTGGAGCGGGGACCCAGTACGCCGCGGCGATTGGGGTTACCACGAACGCTTGTGATTACTGGATACCCGCCTTCGCGGGGATGACAATGGAGAAAATTCGTAGGACGGGTTGAGCGAAGCGATACCCATCCTACAGGCTTCGTACGATTGGCACGCTTCAGGCGTGAATTGAGAAAGTGAAGAACATGGATTTTGATCTGTCCGAGGAGCAGCGGCTTCTCAAGGAAAGCGTCGACGGGCTCTTGAACAACTCCTACGACTTCGATGCGCGCAAGAAATACGCGGCGGAGAAGGGCGGCTGGAGCAAAAGCGTCTGGGGCAAGCTCGCCGAGCAGGGCCTGCTGGGCTTACCGTTTGCGGAGGCCGACGGCGGCTTCGGCGCCGGCGCGGTCGAAACCATGATCGTTATGGAGGCGCTGGGCAAGGCGCTGGTGCTGGAGCCTTATCTGGCCACGGTCGTGATCGGCGGCGGCTTCCTGCGCCACGGCGGTTCGGCCGAGCAGAAGGCTGCGTATATTCCGGGCATCATCGATGGCAGCAAGACCTTTGCGTTCGCGCAGCTCGAGAAGAATTCGCGTTATGATCTCGGGGATGTCTCGACCTCGGCCAAGAAAAAGGGATCGGGCTGGGTGATCGACGGCGAGAAGTTCGTCGTGCTCAACGGCGACAGCGCCGACACCTTGATCGTGACCGCGCGCACCAAGGGCGGCCAGCGCGACGCCGGCGGCATCGGCGTGTTCCTGGTGCCCGGCAATGCGAAGGGCGTTACCCGGAAAGGCTATCCGACCCAGGACGGTCTGCATGCCGCCGACATCACCTTCACCGGCGTTGAGGTCGGCGCCGATGCCGTGATCGGCGATCCCGAGAACGGCCTGGCCCTGATCGAGCGCGTGGTTGACGACGCCCGTACCGCGATCTGCGCGGAAGCCGTCGGCGCGATGGATGAATCGCTGAAATCCACCGTCGAATATCTGAAGACGCGAAAGCAGTTCGGCGTGCCGATCGGCAGCTTCCAGACCCTGCAGCACCGCGCCGCCGATATGTTCGTCGCGGTCGAGCAGGCCCGCAGCATGTCGATGTTCGCGACCATGGCGAGCGATTTCAACGATGCGAAAGAGCGTGCCACCGCGGTTGCGGCGGCGAAAGTGCAGATCGGCAAGTCGCTGAAGTTCGTCGGCCAGCAGTCGATCCAGCTCCATGGCGGCATCGGCATGACTATGGAGGCCAAGATCGGTCACTACTTCAAGCGGCTGACCATGATCGAGAACACCTTTGGCGACACCGACTATCACCTCCGCCGCGTCACCGACGGCGGCGGGTTGGTGTAGTTATTTCGACTGTCATTGCCGGGCGATGCGTAGCATCGAGCCCGGCACTCCCGTCATTGCGAGCCAACGGGTCGGCGCAAAGCGCCGCCCGATGACAGGCTCCGCGAGGCAATCCATCGGCCGGCAAGGCAAGTGTGGATTGCTTCGTCGCTTAAGCTCCTCGCAATGACGACAATCAAGAAAATCAGGAGGCTCCCATGAAAAACACCCCGTTCGATCTCACCGGAAAAGTCGCCGTCGTCACCGGCTCCAGCCGCGGCATCGGCCGTTCCTCGGCCGAACTGCTGGCAAAACTCGGCGCCAAGGTGGTGATCTCCAGCCGCAAGGCGGACGCCTGCGAGGAAGTCGCAAGCGGCATCAAAAAGGCCGGCGGCGATGCCCACGTCATTCCCTGCAACATCTCGCGCCGCGAGGAAGTCGAAGCGCTGATATCAGGCGCGACCAGGCATTACGGCAAGATCGACATCCTGGTCTGCAACGCCGCGGTGAATCCGTATTACGGCCCGCTGCTCGACATCAAGGACGAGGCTTTCGACAAGATCATGGGCTCCAACGTCAAGAGCAACATCTGGCTCTGCGCGCTGGCGATCCCGCAGATGGCCGAGCGCGGCAACGGCTCGGTCGTCATCATCTCCTCGATCGGCGGCCTGCGCGGCTCCACCGTGATCGGCGCCTACGGGATTTCCAAGGCGGCGGATTTCTCGTTGTGCCGCAGCCTCGCCGGCGAATGGGGTCCGAAGGGCGTGCGCGTCAATTGCGTGGCGCCGGGCCTGGTCAAGACCGATTTTGCCAAGGCGCTGTGGGAAGACGAGGAGCGGCTGAAACGCCGCTGCGCCACCACGCCCTTGCGGCGGATCGGCGAGCCCGACGAGATCGCGGGCGCGGTGGCCTATCTCGGCTCCGATGCCTCGACCTTCATGACCGGCCAGACCATCGTGGTCGACGGCGGGGTCACGACGGCGTCGGTGTAGCTTCTTCCCTCTCCCGCTTGCGGGGGAGGGTGCCTGAGCGAAGCGAGGGCGGGTGGGGGGCAGCGGCTTGCTCCGTGCCCGCGGTACCCCCACCCCAGCCCTCCCCCGCAAGCGGGAGAGGGAGCGCACTGCGTTGGAGCAGCAGCTGCGCTAACTCGCGGATGCGGATATTGACCTTCGCTCCCCAATCCGCTTGCCTTGCGCCAACACCACAACAATCCCGGGAAGCAACGCCATGTCCTTTGTGCTGGCCATCGATCAGGGCACCACATCCTCGCGCGCCATCGTGTTTCGCGCTGACATCTCCATCGCCGCGACCGCGCAGCAGGAATTCCCGCAGCATTTCCCGGCCTCCGGCTGGGTCGAGCACGAGCCGGAGGATATCTGGACCTCCACCGTCGCCACCTGCCGCGACGCGCTGAAGAAGGCGAACGTCGCCGCAAGGGACATCGCCGCCATCGGCATCACCAACCAGCGCGAGACCACCGTGGTGTGGGACCGCGCCACAGGCACCGCGGTGCATCGCGCCATCGTCTGGCAGGACCGCCGCACCGCCGACATCTGCGCCAGGCTGAAGGCCGAAGGCCACGAGCCCGTGATCTCGGCCAAAACCGGTCTGATCATCGACCCCTATTTTTCCGGCACCAAGGTGGCCTGGATCCTCGATCACGTGCCCGGCGCGCGGGCGCGGGCCGAGCGCGGCGAACTGATGTTCGGCACCGTAGACTCCTATCTCTTGTGGCGGCTCACCGGCGGCAAGGTTCATGCGACCGACGCCACCAACGCCTCGCGTACGCTGCTGTTCAACATCCACACCGGGCAATGGGACGATGAGCTGCTGAAAATCCTGCGGGTGCCGCGTTCGATGCTGCCGGAGGTGAAGGATTCTTCGGCCAGTTTCGGCGAGAGCGTGCCGGACCTGTTCGGCGGCAGCATCGCCATCTCCGGCATCGCCGGCGACCAGCAGGCCGCCACCATCGGGCAGGCGTGTTTTGCGCCCGGCATGATCAAGTCGACCTACGGCACCGGCTGTTTTGCGCTGCTCAACACCGGCACCACGCCGGTCGGGTCGAACAACAAGCTGCTCACTACGATCGCCTATCAGCTCAATGGCCAGCGCACCTACGCGCTCGAGGGCTCGATCTTCGTCGCGGGCTCCGCCGTGCAATGGCTGCGCGACGGGCTCGGCATCATCAAGCAGGCCTCGGAGACCGGCCCGCTCGCCGACAAATCCGAACTCTATGCAGTCGGTCTATCTGGTGCCGGCCTTCGTCGGCCTTGGCGCGCCCTACTGGAATCCGCGCGTGCGCGGCGCGCTGTTCGGGCTGACCCGCAACACCGGCCCCGCCGAACTCGCCCATGCGGCGCTGGAGAGCGTCTGCTACCAGACCTTTGATCTGTGGGCGGCGATGCGCGCCGACTGGCCCGACGCCAAAGCCGCCAACATCGTGCTCCGCGTCGACGGCGGCATGACCGCCTCCGACTGGACCATGCAGCGCCTCGCCGATCTGCTCAACGCCCCGGTCGATCGCCCGATGATCCAGGAAACCACCGCGCTCGGCGCCGCCTACCTCGCCGGGCTAGCCGCGGGCGTCTACCCCGAGCCCGCAAAATTCGCCGATAACTGGCGGCTCGAACGTCGCTTCAAGCCCGCCATGAGCCAAGCTACGCGCGAGCGGAAACTTGCGGGATGGGCAAGGGCGGTGAAGGGACTGTTGGCGAGCGATGAGGGGGAGGGGTAGGATTTCTCCACTGTCATCACCCGCGCAAGCGGGCGATCCAGTATTCTTTTATCCAATTCGCGGCAACCCCATGTTCCTCATCGGCCAATACAATTCCCCATTCACCCGCCGCGTCGCCATTGCGATGCGGCTTTACGGCCTCGCCTTTGAGCATCGGCCTTGGTCGACCTTTGGCGATGCCGACAAGATCGCGCCGTTCAATCCGCTGCGGCGGGTGCCGACGCTGGTTTTCGAGGACGGCGAGGTGCTGATCGAGAGCACTGCGATCCTGGATTATCTCGATGAAGTAGTCGGGCCGGAAAAGGCGATGATCGCGGCGCGCGGGCCGGAGCGCCGTCATGCGCTGAAGATCTGCGCACTGGCGACCGGGCTCGGCGACAAGGCGGTGAGCCTGATCTATGAGCGTGTGCTGCGCAAGGATCGCTTAAACCTCTGGGTCGAGCGTTGCGAGGCCCAGATCGGCGGCGTGCTCGAGATGCTGGAAACCGAACGTAGCGCCATCGCTTCGCCGTACTGGTTCGGCGAGCGCATTGGACATGCTGATATCGCGGTGGCCTGCGTGCTCAGGTTCACCGCCGAAGGGCATCCGGGACTGCTCGACGCCGCGCGCTATCCGGCGCTGGTCGCGCACGCCGCGCGCTGCGAGGCGCTGCCGCCGTTCCGGGAGATCGTGCAGCCGCTGGCTCCGCCGAGCGGATGAGGGGTCGAGGTCGACGCGGCAAATTCGGTGTCATGCCCGGACCTGATCCGGGCATCCATCAATCTTCATAAGAGTCTTGCGGAGGAGATGGACCACCGGGTCAAGCCCCGTGGTGACGATCGGAGAAATCCTAGCCCGCCCGCGCCGCCTTCTTGCGATACGCCAGATGCACCGCGCAGTTGCAGCCGGGCGGATGCGAGGCGATTTCCTTTGCCGCTACATCGTTCGCGGGCACCGCCGATACCGGCGCCAGTGTCGGCATCGCTTCTCTCACGCTGCGGTCCTGCGCCGATTGGTCCTGCGCTGGAATATAGTTCAGCACCGGCGCCAGCCAGCGCTCGGCCTCCGCCACACTCCAGCCCTTTCGCGCGGCGTAATCCTCGACCTGGTCGCGCTCGATCTTGCCGACGCCGAAGTAAAAGCTCTCCGGGTGGCCGAAATAGAGTCCCGACACCGAGGAACCCGGCCACATCGCGTAGCTTTCGGTCAGCTTCACGCCGGCGGTGTTTTCCGCATCCAGCAACGCGAACAGCGTCGCCTTTTCGGTGTGATCGGGCTGCGCGGGATAACCAGGCGCCGGGCGGATGCCCTGGTATTGCTCAAGGATCAGTTGTTCCGGCGACAGCGCCTCGTCCGGGGCGTAGCCCCAGAACTCGCGGCGCACCCGCGCATGCATCCGCTCGGCGAAGGCTTCCGCCAGTCGATCTGCTAAGGCCTTGCACAGGATCGAGGAGTAATCGTCGTTGGCATTCTTGAAGCGATCGGCGACCACGTCTTCGCCGATCCCGGCGGTGACCACGAAGGCGCCGATATAATCAGGCACGCCGGAGGAGACCGGCGCGATGAAATCCGACAGCGCCGAATTGAAGCGGCCTTCGCGCTTCTCCAGTTGCTGGCGCAGCGTGTGGAACGTCGCGATCTTCTGTTTGCGGGTGTCGTCGGCATACACCACGACGTCGTCGCCGTCGGCATTGGCCGGCCAGAAGCCGATGGTGGCCTGCGCCTTGAACCAGTTTTCCTTCACGATCAGGTCGAGCATCTTGCGGGCGTCGTCATAGAGCGAGCGCGCGACTTCGCCGACTTTTGCGTCGTCGAGAATGGCGGGGAAGCGCCCGGTCAGTTCCCAGGTCTGGAAGAACGGCGTCCAGTCGATGTAGTCGGCGAGTTCCGCGAGATTGTAGTCGCGGAAGCTCTTGACGCCCAGGAACGCCGGCTTCTTCGGCGGTGTTTTGGCGAAATCGATCACTCCTGCGTTGGCGCGGGCATCCGCCAGCTTCAGCCGCTTCTTGTCCTGTTGGGCGCGGAAATGCGCCGCGGAGATTTTCGCGTAGTCGGCGCGCACCTCGGCGGCATAGGCTTCGCGCCGCTCCGGCGACAACAGCGAGGAGGCGACGCCGACCGCGCGGCTGGCGTCGTTGACATGCACCACCGGTCCGCTCTTGTAGTTCGGGTCGATCTTGACCGCGGTATGCACCCGGCTGGTAGTGGCGCCGCCGATCAGGAGCGGCACGCTCATGCCCTGGCGCTCCAATTCGCCGGCCAGAAAACTCATCTCGTCGAGCGAGGGCGTGATCAGGCCGGAGAGGCCGATAATGTCGGCGCCCTCGGCCTTCGCGGTCTCGATGATTTTCGAGGCCGGCACCATGACGCCGAGGTCAATCACCTCGAAATTGTTACATTGCAGCACGATGCCGACGATGTTCTTGCCGATGTCGTGGACATCGCCCTTCACGGTCGCGAGCACGATCTTGCCGGCCGAATTGCGGCCGTCACCGGTGATGCCATTGGCGAGGTTGCGCGCCTTCTCCTCTTCCATGAACGGCATCAGATAGGCCACCGCCTGCTTCATGACGCGGGCGGACTTCACGACTTGCGGCAGGAACATCTTGCCGTCGCCGAAGAGGTCGCCGACGATGTTCATGCCGGCCATCAACGGGCCCTCGATCACGTTGAGCGGACGCTCGACCGTCTGTCGCGCGGCTTCGGTGTCCTCTTCGATGAATTCGGTGATGCCGTGCACCAAGGCGTGGCTGAGCCGCTTTTCGACCGGCCATTCGCGCCAGGCCAGATCCTGCTCCTTGGTCTGCTTCTCCTTGCCGCGGAATTTCTCTGCCAGCGCCAGCAGGCGTTCGGAGGCGCCGGGGTCGCGATTGAGGATCACGTCCTCGCACACCTGGCGCAGTTCGGGATCGATGTCGTCATAGACGATCATCTGCCCGGCATTGACGATGCCCATGTCCATGCCGGCCTTGATGGCGTGATACAGGAACACCGAATGCATGGCCTCGCGCACCGGCTCGTTGCCGCGGAACGAGAACGACAGGTTCGAGACGCCGCCGGAGATATGCGCGTGCGGCAGGTTCTGGCGGATCCAGCGCGTCGCCTCGATGAAATCGACGCCGTAATTGTTGTGCTCCTCGAGCCCGGTCGCGATCGCAAAGATATTGGGATCGAAGATGATGTCCTCGGGCGGGAAGTCGAGCTGCTTGACCAGGATGTCATAGGCGCGCTTGCAGATCTCGGTCTTGCGCGCGAACGTATCGGCCTGGCCCACCTCGTCGAACGCCATCACCACGACGGCCGCGCCATGGCGCCGCGCGATCTTCGCTTCGTGGATGAATTTCTCCTCGCCTTCCTTCATCGAGATCGAATTCACCACCGGCTTGCCCTGAACACATTTCAGTCCGGCTTCGATCACCGCGAATTTCGAGGAATCCACCATCACGGGAACGCGGGCGATATCCGGCTCGGCGGCGACGAGGTTGAGGAACGTCACCATCGCCGCTTCCGAATCCAGCAAGCCTTCGTCCATGTTGACGTCGATGATCTGAGCGCCGTTCTCGACCTGGTCGCGTGCCACCTGCAGCGCCGCGGTGTAATCGCCCGCGGTGATCAGCTTGCGGAATTTGGCGGAGCCGGTGACATTGGTGCGTTCGCCGACATTCACAAACGGGATAGCGGGCGTCAGTTCGAACGGCTCCAGGCCCGACAGCCGCAAGCGTGGTTCGATCACGGGGACAATTCGCGGCCTGTGCGGCCCGACCGCGGCGGCGATCGCCGCGATATGATCGGGCGTGGTGCCGCAGCAGCCGCCGACGATGTTGACCAGGCCGGCGCTGGCGAACTCGCCAATCAGGCGCGCCATATATTCCGGGCTCTCGTCATACTGCCCGAATTCGTTGGGCAATCCGGCGTTCGGATAGGCGCAGACCAGCGTGTCGGCGACGCGGCCGATATCGGCGATGTGGGCGCGCAAATCCTCGGCGCCGAGCGCGCAGTTGAACCCGACCGTGATGGGTCTCGCGTGCCGCACCGAATTCCAGAACGCTTCCGGCAACTGGCCCGACAGCAAGCGGCCGGATTTGTCGGTGATGGTGCCCGAGATCATCACGGGCACATCGATGCCGCGGGCGTCCGCGATTTCGGCGATGGCGTAGAGCGCGGCCTTGGCGTTGAGCGTGTCGAAGATGGTCTCGACCAGCAGCAAATCGGCGCCGCCGTCCAAGAGGCCGTTGATCTGTTCGCCGTAAGCCGTGCGCAGATCGTCAAAGGTGACGGCGCGAAAGCCGGGGCTCGACACGTCGGGCGAGATTGAGGCGGTGCGGTTGGTCGGGCCGATGGCGCCGGCGACGAAGCGCGGCTTGCCATCCTCGGCCGTGACGCGCGTCGCGGCGTTGCGCGCGAGCCGCGCGCCTTCCAGATTCATCTCATAGGCAATGCCGGACAGGTCGTAATCGGCCTGCGCGATCGAGGTCGACGAAAACGTGTTGGTGGCGACGATGTCGGCGCCGGCGCGCAGATAGTCGGCGTGGATGTCCTCGATTGCCTTCGGCTGCGTCAGGATCAACAGGTCGTTATTGCCGCGAACGTCGCGGTGAAAATCCTTGAACCGCTCGCCGCGAAACGCGGCCTCGTCATATTGCAGCCCCTGGATCATGGTGCCCATGGCGCCGTCGAGCACCAGGATGCGTTCGCGGGCGGCCGCCAGCAGGGCGGTTCGCTTTTCGGAAACAGGCACGGTCATCGGATCAGGCGGCTTTCTGTGCGCCATGCGGACGAATGCCCAGCAAATGGCAGATGGCGAACACGAGGTCCGCGCGGTTCATGGTGTAGAAGTGAAAGGTGTCGACGCCCTGCTTGGCGAGCTTTTGCACCTGGCCCGCCGCGACGGTGGCCGCCACCAGCTTGCGGGTCTCGGGATCGTCGTCGAGGCCTTCGAATTTCTCCGCCAGCCAGTCCGGCACGCTGGTGCCGGCGCGGGTGACGAAATTGCGGGCCTGCTTGAAATTGTGCATCGGCATGATGCCGGGGACGATCGGAATGTCGATGCCGCGGCGGCGCACCCGGTCGAGATAGCGAAGATAGAGGTCGTTGTCGAAGAACACCTGGGTGATGGCGCGGGTCGCGCCGGCATCGACCTTGGCCTTCAGCACATCGATGTCGGCATCGAAGTCGCGGCTTTCCGGATGTTTTTCAGGATAGGCGGAGACCGAGACCTCGATGTCGGCATGCCGCCGCTTGATCCCGGCCACCAGATCGGTTGAATTGCGATAGCCATCCGGGTGCGTCGTATACGCCGTGCCGATGCCGCCGGGCGGATCGCCGCGCAGGGCAACGATGTGGCGCACGCCGATTTGATGATAGCGATCGACGATATCGTCGATCTCGCCGCGCACCGCACCAACACAGGTCAGATGCGCGGCCGGCAGCAGCTCGGTTTCAGCTAGAATGCGGGCGATGGTGGAATGGGTGCGCTCCCGCGTCGAGCCCCCGGCGCCATAGGTCACCGACACGAAGCTGGGTGCGAGCGGTGCCAGACGCTTGATGGTCTCCCACAGATTGCGCTCCATCTCCTCGGTCTTGGGCGGAAAGAACTCAAAGGAGATCGCGGGCGACCTGGCCGCGCGGTGGCCTTCGGGTGCGGGGGACGTAACCTCGGTCATGACACCACAAACTCCACTCGTTCTGGACGGACGACAGGCTTAGCTGGAAGGCGCTAAAATAGGCCGAACGAGCCGGGCCAAATAGCCCATCGGGAATGGGAAGTTGCCCAATATCTGCAAGTAAGATAGGAAATCTCTTACATTATTCGATGGTTGGGCCGGACGCGACGCCCGATATTCCTTAAATTGTAGCTATTTATGCAAGAAGACGCCAGGGACATGGGTGGGCAAATTGTAATATGTTGTATGCTATATGTTTATATCCCACTTCGATTTCCAAGGCAATTATCATCCCCATTTACCGGCGCGCGCCTGATCTGCGCGCCGAGGGCCTTTGTCGGCCGGCGATGCCGCACTAGGTTACGGTCATGATCCCGCTTTCAATCCTCGATCTCTCCGTCGTCACCACCGGCACCAGGCCCGCTGCGGCGCTGCGCAACAGCATCGATCTGGCGCGCCATGCCGACGCGCTGGGCTATGTCCGCTACTGGCTGGCCGAGCATCACAACCTCGCCTCGGTCGCGAGCCCGGCGCCCGACCTCATGATCGGGCAGATCGCCGCGGTCACGAGCCGCATCCGGGTCGGCTCCGGCGGCGTGATGCTGCCGAACCATGCGCCGCTGGTCGTGGCCGAGCGCTTCAAGATGCTGGAGGCGCTGTTTCCCGGCCGGATCGATCTGGGCCTCGGCCGTGCGCCCGGCACCGACGGCGCCACCGCGCATGCGCTGCGCAGCCGGCTTGATCGCCGCGAGGGCGACGATTTCCTCGAACGGCTGCATGAGCTGATCCTGTGGGAGACCCGCGATTTCCCGCCCGGCCATCCCTACAACAATGTGGTGGCGATGCCGGACAATTCGCCGCTGCCGCCGATCTGGCTGCTCGGCTCCAGCGATTACAGTTCGGAACTCGCGGCGCAAGTCGGCATGGGCTTCGCCTTCGCGCATCATTTCGCGTCCCATGACGCGGTCGATGCGATGACGAATTACCAAAACCATTTCAAGCCGTCGGGCTGGCGCGCGACGCCGCACGGCATTCTCGCCGTCGCCGTGGTCGCGGGGGAAACCGATGCCGAGGCCGAACGGCTGGCGTCGTCGATGGATCTCAACCGGCTGCGCCGCGACCGTGGCCAATATCTGCCGCTGCCGAGCGTCGAGGAAGCGCTGGCCTATCCCTACACCGACAGCGAGCGCGCCTCGATTGGGCGCAACCGCTCGCGCCTGTTCGTCGGCAGCCCCGCGACCGTCATGACAAAATTGCAGCCGATGATCGCGGCGAGCAAGGCAGACGAACTGATGATCATCACCGCGGTGTACGATCACGACGCGCGCAAGAAATCCTACAGCTTGCTGGCCGATGCGTTTGGGTTGGGGAATAAAGTGGCGGCGTAGCGCCAGTTGTCGTCCCGGCGAAGGCCGGGACCCATAGCCAGCGCAGCTGATTGTTTTAGAAGGTGTCGGCGTTTCGCGCCAAATCGATAGATCACGCGGTATGGTCCCGGCGTTCGCCGGGACGACCGGCTGAGAGCGCTCGTGGAATGTCTGGGGACCGGCAGCACACCCTCTCTCGTCGCGCGGCGCTCGCAAGTCTCGCCGCTGCCGCCTATGGCTCCGCCATCACGCGAGCGTTTTCCGACAGCGCAGCGGCCGAAAGCGGCGGCGGCCCGGTGTTTTCTGCCTCGGGTCCGAACGCCGAACTGTACGGCGCCGCGCAGGGTTTTCCTGTTCCCGATCCGGAATTGGCCCGGCGACAGGGCAATCCCTATGAACCCCGATTTCGCGTCGGCGCCTTCAGCCATTTCGAAGAGATCTATCCGACGCGGCGCATCGAACGCGCCGCTGCACCATGGACGTTCAAGCGTTCACAAGCGGACATTCGTTACTCCTACAGGGGCGACCAATCTTCCCTGGCGGAATATCTGGCGCGCAATCCAGTCACCGGCCTCTTGATTGCCAAAGACGACCGGATTCTGTTCGAGCATTATCAGTATGGACGGACCGACCGCGATCGGTTGATTTCCCAGTCGATGGTCAAATCGATCATGGGGATATTGACCGGCATCGCCATCGCCGAAGGCGCGATCAAATCGGTCGACGACACTCCGGAGACCTACGTGCCCGGCTTAAAGGGCACCGAGTACGGCAAGACGCCGATCCGCGATTTGTTGCACATGTCCTCGGGCGTTGAATTCCGGGAGGCAGAAGACGGTGGCCGCGATCTCAATCGGCTTTGGAGCGACATGATCAGCAGGTCCTCGATATCTCGGAAAGGCACGGTCAACAGCATCACGCAATTCAACCGGCGAATCGCGCCGCCCGGGACCCGATACTTCTACGCCAGCATCGAGCCGGATGTGCTGGGCATGGTGCTGCATTACGCCGTCAACAAATCCGCCTCCGATTATCTGCAGGAGAAGGTGTGGCAGCCGATCGGCGCAGAGGCCGACGCCAAATGGCTATTGGATGCGGAAGGTTTTGAAGTCGCGCATTTCGGCTTCAATGCCGTGTTGCGCGATTACGCGCGGCTCGGGCGGCTGCTCGCCCATGACGGCGCGTGGGAAGATAAGCAGGTCATTCCCGCGCCATGGATGATCGACGCAACGACCGTGCGCGCGGCAGATGCCTATCTGGCGCCGGGCAGGGCGACGCCGGACTTCGGTTATGGCTATCTGCTGTGGCTGCTCCCCGGGAAAAGGCGCCAGTTCGCGCTTTTCGGTGACCTCGGCCAGCGCGTCTGCATCGACCCGGACTCGAAGCTGGTGATGGTGCAGACAGCGCTTGAGAACAGTCCCGAAATCTGGCGGCTGTGGGCGGCCGTGGTCGAACAGTTCGGGCAGGGGTGAGGTAAGAGGCCTCGGCTTGGCTTGATGAAAAGGTCGTCGTCATCCCCGCGTAACGGTTTCGCCGTTATAGCAGGCGGTACGAGCCTCCTGGCGAGCCTCGAAGGATGATAGGTGCACGCGGCGATCCTTCGAGACGCCGCGCGGCTCCTCAGGATGACGGCGTAGACGCGGCGGCACTAGACTGGTTAATCCTGCGTCTCGCTGAACGTCGCCCGGAACGGATGACCCGGATACACCCCGACAATTCTGAACTCGCGCGAGAAGAATTTCAATTCCTCCAGCGCGAAGGCGAGATTCCGGTCCTCGGGATGGCCGTCGACGTCGGCGTAGAACTGCGTGGCAAAGAAATTGCCGTCGACCATGTAGCTTTCGAGCTTGGTCATGTTGACGCCGTTGGTGGCGAAGCCGCCCATCGCCTTGTAGAGCGCAGCCGGCAGGTTGCGCACCCGGAAAACAAAAGTGGTGACCAGCGGCCCCGATCCCTGTTTGGCCCAGCTCGATTCGCGCGCCAGCACCACAAAGCGTGTGGTGTTGTGGGTCTCGTCCTCGACGTCTTCGGCGAGGATGTCGAGGCCGTAGATTTCCGCCGCCAACCGCGACGCGATCGCGGCAATGGTCTTGTCGCCGCGCTCGGCGATATCGCGTGCGCTGCCGGCGGTGTCGGCCGCGACGATCGGCTTGACGCCGAGTTTTCTGATGATGCGGCGGCACTGGCCAAGCGCGTGGACGTGGCTTTCGACGGTCTTGATGTCAGTGAGTTTTGCCCCGCGCGGTGCCATCAACTGATGCCGGATTGGCAGGAACCATTCGCCGACGATGAACAGGCCGGAAGCCGGCAACAGATGATGGATGTCGGCGACGCGGCCGGCGACCGAGTTCTCGATCGGGATCATGCCGAGGTCCGCTTCCCCGGAAGAGATCGCGGCCAGCGCATCCTCGAAGGTCGGGCAGGGCAATGGCTCGGCGTCGGGATAGGCGGCGACGATGGCGATATGCGAATTCGCGCCCGGTTCGCCCTGGAACGCGATCTTCTTTGGCTTGGTCGTTGTCTTGGTCATGGCGCCTTGTATCAGCCGCTCAGGCTTTTGCCAGTATGCGCCGGGCCGTTTCCAGGTCGGCCGGGGTATCGACGCCGCGCGGCACGGTGTCGACCAGGGTGACGTCGATCCGCATCCCGGCTTCCAGCGCCCGCAGCTGCTCGAGTTTCTCCTGGCGCTCCAGCGGGGAGGGAGGCAGCCCGACAAAGCGCTCCAGCGCCTTGCGGCGATATGCATAGAGGCCGACGTGATGGTAGCGCGGCCCCTCGCCCCAGGGGGCCGTGGCGCGGGTAAAATAAAGGGCGCGCAGATGCCGGTCGCTGATGGCGGTGCCGACCACCTTCACCACGTTGGGGTTGGTGCTCTCCTCCTCGGTATGGATCTCGGCCGCCAGCGTGGCGATATCGACCGCGGGGTCGACCAGCGGGGCGAGCACATCGCGGATATTGTCCGGGAGAATGGTCGGAAAGTCGCCCTGCAGGTTGACGATGATTTCGGCCTCACCGCTGGGATCGAGCAGGCCCAGCGCCTCATAGCTCCGGTCCGAGCCGGAGGGATGATCGGCCCGCGTCATGACGGCCTCGCCGCCATGGGCGGTCACCGCGGCTGCGATCTCCGGGGTGTCGGTCGCGACCGCCACCCGGCCGATTTTCGCGGCCTCGGCCCGGCGCAGCACATGGACGATCATCGGCAGGCCGGCGATGTCCAATAGCGGCTTCCCCGGCAGGCGCGTCGCAGCCATGCGGGCGGGAATCAGCACTAGGGTGCGGGGGTCGGTCATCGGAAAGAGGTCTTGGCTAAATTCTTGAACAAGGTGTTGGGCAAGCTGTCGGGAATGAGGTCTGGACCCGGTTGTAGCAGGCGGAAATGATGGGGACGGGCCGGAAGTCGGCGCGTTTATACGGGTTGCCAGAGCACGGGCAAACCGATATCTCATCGCTGCTCGGGGTGCGGTGCGAAAGCCTGATTCCTGACGCTTCCGCGGCCGTTCTCCGGCCTGAAATCGACCTTCCGGCCTGGAGCCTGATCGAAAATGGACTCCTTCGAACTCAATAAAATTCTCGGCGCCATTCTGGCGACCTGCCTTTTCCTGTTGGTGACGAGCTTCACTGCCAGCGCGATTTTCGCGCCCGTCATGCCGGAAAAGCCGGGCTTCGAAATTGCCGTCAAGGAAGAAGCCCACGGCGGCGGCAAGGAGGCTGCGGCCGCGCCATCCGAGCCGATCGAGAAGCTGCTGCAGACCGCATCGGTCGAGAAGGGCGCGGCGGCGGCGAAGAAATGCGCCGCCTGCCATACCTTCGAGAAGGGCGGTCCCAACCGCGTCGGTCCGAACCTGTTCGGCATCGTCGAGCGCGCCCGCGCCAGCGAGGCCGGCTTCAACTATTCCGCCGCCATGAAGGCCAAGGGCGGCAAGTGGAGCTATGACGACCTCAACAAGTTCATCGCCAACCCCAAGGGATTTGTGCCGGGCACCGCGATGGGCTTTGCCGGCATTCCGAAGGACAGCGAGCGCGCCGACGTGATCGACTATCTGCACACGCTGGCCGATAGCCCGGTTCCGCTGCCCACGGCGTCGAAGTAATCCTCCGACCCGTCACCATGGACTTTCCGCGACCAGCGGCAACGGCCAGGCTTTGCCTGGCCGTTTTCGTTTGTGACCCGGTCGCCCCTGCCGTTTTGGCATGGGCCCGAGATCCCCCCGTTTTGCTATGATCGCGCGCTTGTTATCGGGACGTTTCGCCGCAGCGAGGCCCGGTATGGGGTGCTAACATGAGGAAAAAGCAACTTAATCGGTCGAACCCTTGCCTTATATTGCGTCCTCAATAGCTGGAGCATGATCCGGAGCAATGCGGCCGGTTTTCCCTCGGGACGAACGCGAAGCGTTTGCCCGGAGCATGCTCAGACACAGAGATAAGATCATGATCCAATTCAACCTAATCGGGTTATGATCTAGCAACAGGAATTCTCATTTGGCCATTACCCGACGACATCTTCTGCAGAGCGGCGCTGCGGCCGCGTTCGCCCCGGCCCTGGGCGTTGTGGCAGGCCTGCCCGCGGTCGCGCCGGCCCGTGCGCAAGCCGCGGCCGGTGAGCCGGCCTGGCGCCACGCGCTGTCGCTGTTCGGCGACATCAAATACCCGCCCGACTTCAAGCGCTTCGACTACGTCAATCCGGATGCGCCGAAAGGCGGCGTCGCCCGCATGATCTCGATCGGCACCTTCGACAATTTCAATATCGCCGTCATGGGTGTGAAGGGCTCGATTGCGCCGGCCGCCCTCCTAATTAACGAAACGCTGATGACGCGGTCCCAGGACGAGATCGCCACGGAGTATGGCCTGCTGGCGGAGGGCGCTGCGCATCCCGACGATTTTGCATGGGTAATCTATCGTCTTAACAAGGAAGCCCGCTGGAACGACGGCAAGCCGGTTACGCCCGACGACGTGATTTTTTCAATCGAGGTGTTGAAGAAAAACAGCCCATTTTATGCCTCGTACTATCGCCACGTTGCGAAAGCTGAAAAGACGGGCGAACGCGATATCAGGTTTACTTTCGATTCTCCCGGAAATCGCGAACTGCCCACCATCGTCGGTGAATTGCCGGTATTGCCGAAACATTATTGGGACGGCACCGACAGCCAAGGCCGAAAGCGCGATATCTCGGCGACGACGCTGGAACCACCGCTGAGCTCCGGCCCCTACCGCATCAAGGAATTTGTCGCCGGCCGATCGGTCAAGCTGGAGCGGGTCAAGGATTATTGGGGGGCCAACCTGCCGGTCCGGATCGGCGAGAACAATTTCGACGAGATGCGCTTTGAGTTTTTCCGCGACAATCTGGTCGCGCTGGAAGCGTTCAAGGCCGACCAGGCCGACTGGATCAGCGAGAATTCGGCGAAGCAATGGGCGACAGCCTATGATTTTCCGGCAGTCACGGAAAAACGTGTGGTCAAGCAAGAGTTTCCTATCAATGATTCCGGCCGGATGCAGGGTTTCGCTTTCAATTTGCGCCGCGATCGGTTCAAGGATGCGCGGCTGCGCAGGGCCTTCAACTACGCCTTTGACTTCGAAGAGATGAACAAGCAGCTGTTCTATGGGCAATACAAGCGCATCAACAGTTACTTCTATGGAACGGAGCTTGCTTCGTCGGGCCTGCCGGAGGGACAGGAATTGGAAATTCTTGAGACGGTGCGCGACAAAGTGCCAGCCGAGGTCTTCACGACGCCCTATCAAAATCCGGTCGGTGGCAATCCTGAAGCTGTACGCGCCAATTTGCGCGAGGGCGCGAAGCTATTGAAGGAGGCAGGCTTCGAGGTCCGTGATCGCCAGCTCGTGGACGCCTCGGGCAAGCCGGTCACCGTCGAAATTCTGGTTCAGGATCCCTCGGCCGAGCGGATCGCACTGTTTTACAAGCCATCGCTGGAACGCATTGGCATCACGACTTCGATCCGCATCGTGGACGACGCGCAATATCAGAACCGGCTGCGCAGTTTCGATTTCGACATGATCATCGATCAATGGGGAAAGTCGCTGTCGCCCGGCAACGAGCAACGGGAATCCTGGGGATCGCAGGCCGCCGACCAGCCCGGCTCAAGAAATACCATCGGCATCAAAAATCCTGCCGTTGATGCGCTGATCGACAAAGTCATATTCGCAAAGGATCGCGCTAACCTGGTGGCGGCCACCAAGGCGCTCGACCGCGTGCTGCTGTGGAATTTCTATGTCGTGCCGCAATATACCTATCCCTTCTCGCGCTACGCGCGCTGGGACCGCTTTAGCCATGCCGAACCGCTGCCGCAATACGGCCGTTCGGGCCTACCGTCGTTGTGGTGGTTCGACGATGAGAAGGCCGCCAGGCTCGGTAAGCGATCTTGAGCCGCTTCTTTCGCGCACCCTCGCTCTCCCGCCGCCATGTGCTCGGTCTCGGCGTCGGCGCGCTGAGCGCGACGCAGTTTCGCTCGGTTGCGGTGGCCGAAAATGGCGGCGAGAAGCACGGCATGTCGGTGTTCGGGGATCTCAAATATCCGGCCGACTTTCATCATTTCGACTATGTCAATCCGGCGGCGCCGAAGGGCGGCTTCTTTTCGCTGATACCCTCCGTTCGCGCTTACAATCAGTCCTATTTCACGTTCAATTCGTTCAACGCCTACATCCTGAAGGGCGAAGGCGCGCAGGGCATGGACATGACGTTCGTGAGCCTGATGGCGCGCGCGAACGACGAGCCCGACGCGATGTATGGTCTCGCGGCGAAATCCGTGCAGATTTCACCCGACAAGCTCAGCTACCGCTTTTCGATGCGGCCGGAGGCGCGGTTTCACGATGGTTCGAAGCTTACCGCGCATGACGTCGCCTTCTCGCTGACCGCGCTGAAGGAAAAAGGCCATCCGCTGATCGTGGTTCAGCTGCGCGACCTGGTGAAGGCCGAAGCGATTGACAATGCGACCGTGGTCGTCACGCTCGCCGAAAAGCATGCCCGCGACGTGCCGCTCTATGTCGCGAGCCTGCCGATCTTCTCCAAGGCTTATTACGCGACACGCCCGTTCGATGAATCGACTCTCGATACCCCGCTCGGTTCGGGGCCGTACAGGGTCGGCAAGTACGAGGTCAACCGCTACGTCGAATACGAGCGGGTCAAGGACTGGTGGGCGGCCGATCTGCCCGTCAGCCGCGGCAACTATAATTTTGACATCGTGCGCTACGAATTCTACCGCGATCGCGATGTCGCGTTCGAGGGGTTTAGCGGCAAAAGCTACCTCTACCGCGAGGAGTTCACCGCGCGCATCTGGGCCACGCGCTATGATTTTGCGGCGGTCAAGGACGGCCGGGTCAAGCGTGAGACGCTGCCGGATGAGACACCGTCTGGCGGACAGGGCTGGTTCTTCAATACCCGCCACGACAAATTCAAGGATCCGCGCGTGCGCGAAGCCGTGGGCTACGCGTTCGATTTCGAGTGGACCAACAAGACCGTGATGTATGGCGCCTACGCGCGCACGTGTTCGCCGTTCCAGAATTCGGACATGGTGGCGAGCGGGCCGCCGTCTCCTGAAGAATTAAAGCTGCTCGAGCCGTTCCGCGGACAGGTGCCGGACGAAGTGTTCGGCGAACCGTTCGTGCCACCGGTATCGGATGGATCGGGGCAGGACCGGACCCTATTGCGTAAAGCGCAGCAATTGCTGCAAGCCGCGGGGCTTGCCGTCAAGGACGGCAAGCGGCTATTGCCGAACGGCGAGGCGTTCACGATCGAGTTCCTGCTCGACGAGCCGTCTTTCCAGCCGCATCATGCGACCTTCATCAAGAATCTCGGCCAGATCGGGATCGAGGCCAACATCCGGTTGATCGACGCCGTACAATACCGCGCTCGTGTGGAAGCGTTTGATTTCGACGTGACGACTGAGCGCTTGAGCATGTCGGCGACGCCAGGCGACAGCCTGCGACCGTATTTTTCGTCGCAGTCGGCAGCTACCAAAGGGTCCTATAATCTGGCGGGGGTTGCCAATCCCGCGATCGACGCGTTGATCGAAAAGGCGATCGGCGCTGAAACCCGGGCGGATTTGACCTTCGCATGCCGCGCGCTTGACCGGGTGTTTCGGGCCGGCCGTTATTGGGTGCCGCAATGGTACCGCTCCACGCATCCGATCGCCTATTGGGATATGTTCAGTCACCCCGAAAAGCCGGCGAAGTATGCCCAAGGTACCGGCGCGCCGGAAAATTGGTGGTATGACGCTGCCAAGGCCGCAAAACTCGAGCAGGCGAAATAGTTCATGAGCGCCTACATCGCCCGCCGCATTTTCCTGATGATCCCGACGCTGTTGGGCATCCTGTTCGTGTCGTTTCTGGTGGTGCAGTTCGCGCCGGGCGGGCCGGTGGAGCGCGTGATCGCGCAGCTCTCCGGCGCCGACACCGGCGGCACCTCCCGGATTTCCGGCGGCGGCGGCGATTTCGGCCCGCGCGGCCAGCCGGGCGCATCGGCCGATACCGTCGGATCGAAATACCGCGGCGCGCAGGGGCTCGATCCCGATTTCATCAAGAGCCTGGAAAAGCAGTTCGGCTTCGACAAGCCGGCGCCCGAACGTTTCGCGCTGATGCTGTGGAACTTCGCGCGCTTCGATTTCGGCAAGAGCTATTTCCGCGACGTCAGTGTGTTGCAGCTGATCAAGGAGAAACTGCCGGTCTCGATGTCGCTCGGGATCTGGATGACGCTATTGACCTACCTGATCTCGATCCCGCTCGGCATCCGCAAGGCCGTCAAGGACGGCTCGCGGTTCGACACTTGGACTTCGGCGGTGATCATTGTCGGATTCGCCATTCCCGGATTTCTGTTCGCGATCCTGCTGATCATCCTGTTCGCCGGCGGCTCGTTCTTCAATTTCTTCCCGCTGCGCGGCTTGACCTCGGACGGCTGGGCGCAATTTCCCTGGTACTGGAAGATCATCGACTATTTCTGGCACATCACGCTGCCGCTGATCGCGATGGCGCTCGGGGCCTTCGCCACCATGACGCTGCTGACCAAGAATTCGTTCCTCGATGAAATCCGCAAGCAATATGTGATGACGGCGCGCGCCAAGGGCTGCAGCGAAACCCAGGTGCTCTACAATCACATCTTCCGCAACGCCATGCTGATCGTCATCGCCGGCTTCCCGGGCGCCTTCATTCATGCCTTCTTCTCCGGCTCGCTCCTGATCGAAACCATCTTCTCGCTGGATGGGCTCGGCCTGCTCGGCTTCGAGAGCGTTCTGAACCGCGATTATCCTGTCGTGTTCGGGACGCTGTTCATCTTTTCGCTGGTCGGTCTGGTGGTCAATTTGATCTCCGACCTCGCCTATATGTGGATCGATCCCCGGATCGATTTCGAGGCGAGGGAAGTCTGATGACACTCGTCGCGCCGCCGCCGGTCGAGACCACCACGCAGTCGCCGCTCGGCGAAATCGTGCCGATGACGCGGCATCGGTTCAGCCCGTCGCCGCTCAATCGCCGGCGCTGGCAGAATTTCAAATCGAACCGCAGGGGTTACTGGTCGTTCTGGATCTTCATCATCCTGTTCTTTGTCTCGCTGTTTGCCGAGCTGATCGCCAATGATCGCCCGTTCCTGATCAAGTTCGACGGCCATCTGTACTGGCCGGCCTTCATCAGTTATTCCGAGACCACCTTCGGCGGCGATTTCGAGACCGCCGCCGACTATCGCGATCCTTACTTGCAGAAACTGATCGCGGACAAGGGCGGCACCATCGTCTGGCCGCTGATCCGCTATTCCTACGACACGCACAATCTCGATCTGCCGACCCCGGCCCCGTCGAAGCCGACCTGGATGCTGACGGAAGCGCAGTGCAAGGAGGTGGTGCAGAAGAAGGGCCTGAAGAGCTGCCGCGACCTCGAATACAACTGGCTCGGCACCGACGACCAGGGCCGCGACGTGGTCGCGCGCCTGATCTACGGGTTCAGGATCTCGGTGCTGTTTGGTCTTAGCCTCACCATCATTTCCTCGATCATCGGCGTCGCGGCGGGCGGCGTGCAGGGTTATTTCGGCGGCTGGATCGATCTCGGCTTTCAGCGCTTCATCGAAGTCTGGACCGCGATACCCTCGCTGTATCTGCTGCTGATCATCTCGTCGGTGCTGCCGCCCGGCTTTTTCGTGCTGCTCGGCATTCTCCTGCTGTTCTCCTGGGTTTCGCTGGTTGGCCTGGTGCGCGCGGAATTCCTGCGCGGACGCAATTTCGAATACATCACGGCGGCCCGCGCGCTCGGCGTCTCCAACGCCGTGATCATGTTCCGGCACCTGTTGCCCAACGCCATGGTCGCGACCATGACGTTCCTGCCCTTCATCGTGTCGTCGTCGGTCATGACGCTGACCGCGCTTGATTTCCTGGGGTTTGGCCTGCCGCCGGGCTCGCCTTCGCTGGGCGAATTGCTGTCGCAGGGCAAGGCCAACGTCCAGGCGCCGTGGCTCGGCTTCACCGGATTCTTCGCCGTCGCCATCATGCTGTCGCTGCTGATCTTCATCGGCGAAGCGGTGCGCGATGCGTTCGATCCACGTAAGACCTTCAGGTAGGCCGCATGGACGCCACCAATCAGCCGCTGCTCGATGTCCGCGACCTCTCGGTGGCGTTTCACCAGCCGAGCGGCGTCTCGACCGCTGTTGATCATATCTCCTTCGAGATCAAGCGCGGCGAGTGCGTGGCGCTGGTCGGGGAATCCGGTTCCGGAAAATCAGTCAGCGCATTGTCGATCCTGAAACTGCTGCCCTATCCGACCGCATCGCATCCCTCCGGCAGCATTCGCTTCAAGGGCCGCGAACTGCTGGATCTGCCCGAAAACGAGATCCGCAGCATTCGCGGCAACGACATCTCCATCATTTTCCAGGAGCCGATGACGTCGCTCAATCCGCTGCATACGATTGAGGCGCAGATCGGCGAAATCCTGCAGCTGCATCGCGGCATTCGCGGTCCCGCGGCGCGGGCGCGGACGCTCGAACTCTTGACCCAGGTCGGCATTCCCGAACCGGAAACCCGGCTCAGGAGCTATCCGCATCAATTGTCGGGCGGCCAGCGCCAGCGCGTCATGATCGCGATGGCGCTCGCCAACGAGCCGGATTTGCTGATTGCGGACGAGCCGACCACGGCGCTCGACGTCACCGTACAGGCGCAGATCCTGGCACTGCTGGCGGAGATCCGCGCGCGGCTCGGCATGAGCCTGTTGTTCATCACCCACGATCTCGGCATCGTTCGCCGCATCGCCGATGTGGTCTGCGTCATGAACGGCGGCAAGATCGTCGAGCAGGGCCCGGTGGAGCAGGTTTTCACGGCGCCAAAGCATCCTTATACCCGCGACCTGCTCGCGGCCGAGCCGAAGCCCGACCCGGCGCCGCCACGGCCCAATTCTCCCGTTGTGATATCGACCGACGATCTGAAAGTCTGGTTTCCGGTCAAGCGCGGCCTGCTGCGCTCGACGGTCGGACATATCAAGGCGGTCGATGGTGTGAGCCTGAAGGTGCGCAAGGGCGAGACGCTTGGCGTGGTCGGTGAATCCGGCTCCGGCAAGACCACGCTCGGCCTGGCGATGCTGCGGTTGATCTCGTCCGACGGGCCGATCGTGTTTCTGGGCAGGGATATCCAGGGCCTGCGGTTCAAGGCGATGCGGCCGTTCCGCCGCGACATGCAGATCGTGTTTCAGGATCCGTTCGGCGCGTTGAGCCCGCGTATGTCGGTCGGCGATATCGTCGCCGAAGGCCTCAGCGTGCATCAGCGCGCGCTGTCGGAAACCGAGCGCGAGACGCGGGTGATCAAGGCGCTGAAAGATGTCGGCATGGATCCGGCGACCCGGTTCCGCTATCCGCATGAATTCTCCGGCGGCCAGCGCCAGCGCATCAGCATTGCGCGGGCGGTGGTGCTGGAGCCGAATTTCGTGGTGCTGGATGAACCGACCAGCGCGCTCGATATGCTGTTCCAGGCGCATATGGTCGACCTGTTGCGCGAACTGCAGCGCAAGCGCGACCTGACCTACATGTTCATCTCGCATGATTTGCGCGTGGTGGCTTCGCTCGCCAGCCATTTGATCGTGATGCGCGACGGCAAGGTGGTGGAGGAGGGCCCGGCCTCCGAGCTGTTCAAGAATCCGAAGTCCGATTACACCCGCGCGCTGTTCGCCGCCGCCTTCCGGCTTGAAACCGCGCCGGGTGCCGCCGTCTAGGGATGCTCAGGCCAGCCGCTTAATCGCCATGATCTCGCTGCCGGCGGCCTTGATGCGCGCGATGGCGTCCCGGGTGTTCTCGATCATCGTGGCCATGTGATAGGCGTTGGCGTGAACGATGGTGCCCGCGTCGCGAACGATCGCGACATGGCCTTTCCAGAAGATCAGATCGCCGCGCCGCAATGTCTTCTTTTCCGCCGCGTTCAATTCCCGGCCAAGGCCGTCCTGCTGCATGTCGCTGTCGCGCGGACAGCCGGTGCCGGCGGCATTCAGTGACACCTGGACCAGCCCGGAACAATCGATCCCAAGACTGCTCTTGCCGCCCCACAGATAGGGCGTGCCGGCGAATTGTTCGGCCACGGCGACGAAATCGTCCGCCCTGTGGTCGATGTCGCCGACATGCCGCCGCGGCAGGTGCCAGCCGTCGCGCGTCACGGCGAACGTGCCGTCGTCACGCTCTACCGTGAGCGTTGTCCCCATCACCAAGGTTTCGACCGGCGGCAGTTTGATCGAAGGACCCGGGAAGGCAAATGTCCTGAGCGCAATGATCTTGTGGGTCGGCTTCGCCGTTGGTTTTGCCAGCGCGCGATCGGGCAGCCAGCCGACATAGCCGTCGCCGTTCAATTGGCCCCAGGCAAAGCCTTCGTCATTGCGGTCATAGATCGTTACGCGCTCGCCCATCAGCGCCTGCGTCTGCAGTGCGGCACTGGAGGAAGGTCCCTCGCGCAGCGGCGCCAGCGCATCGGCGATTTCGAATTCCTCGCCGGTGACAAAGCGCGCCGCCTTGACCTTGCCTTCGAGATATTTCGCGGCGAGATCCGGCCGCGCCGGCGTCAGTCGCGGATCATCCATAGCGTTCGCCCAGCAATTTGTAGATCGTGCGCGCGGCCTGGCATTCGCCGCCCTCCGGCCGTCCCGGCTTTGCTGTCGGCGTCCAGCCGTAGATATCGACATGCAGCCAGCTTTTGGCGTCCTCGACGAAACGCTGCAGGAACAGCGCGCAGGTGATGGAGCCCGCGAACGTGCCCGACGGCGCGTTGTTGATGTTGGCGACTTTGGAATCGAGCCAGGCATCGTAAGCGGGCCACAGCGGCAGCCGCCACAACGGATCGTTCTCCTCCCTGGCGCAGCGCGCGACCTCGAGCGCTAGCGCCTCGTCATCGGTATAGAACGGCGGCAAGTCCGGACCGAGCGCCACCCGGGCCGCGCCGGTCAGGGTGCCCAGATCGACCAGCAGGTCGGGCTTTTCCTCGCAAGCCAGCGCCAGCGCGTCGGCCAGCACCAGCCGCCCTTCGGCGTCGGTGTTGCCGATCTCCACGGTAAGGCCCTTGCGCGATTTGAAGATATCGAGCGGGCGGAAGGCGTTGCCGGCCACCGCGTTCTCCACCGCGGGAATCAGGACCCTCAAGCGCACCTTGAGCCTGGCATCCATCACCATGAGCGCCAGCGCCAGCACGTTGGCGGCGCCGCCCATGTCCTTCTTCATGATGAGCATGCCGCTGGATGGCTTCAAGTCCAGCCCGCCAGAGTCGAAGCACACGCCCTTGCCGACCAGCGTCACCTTGGGATGGGACGGATTGCCCCAGCTGAAATCGATCAACCGCGGCGCGCGCGGCGACGCCATGCCGACCGCATGGATCAGCGGAAAGTTCTGGCGGGTCAGATCGTCGCCGACGATGCAGTTGAATGTGGCTCCGAAGCGTTCGGCGAGCGCGCGCGCCGCTGCCGCCAGCTCCTCCGGTCCCATGTCGTTGGCCGGCGTGTTGATGAGATCGCGGGCAAGATAAGCTGCTTCCGCCATCCGTGTCACGGCCGCGACATCGATGCCATCAGGCGGTACCAGTTTGACGTCGGGGGTTTCCGCCTTGCGGTAGCGGCTAAAGCGATAAGAGCCCAGCGCAAAGGCAAGCGCGGCGAGGCGGGTGTCATGCGGCGCATTGGCGAAGCGATAGGTGCCGGCCGGCAGCAGGCCCGGCAACAGACCGGGCCTGAACAGATCGCGGGATTTTCCATTGGCGTCTTCGAGGCCGAACACGACTTGCGCGATCCCGCCATCGGCGGCGGGAAGGGTGAGGCAAGCTCCGGGCTTGGCGGCAAAACCGTTGGCGATGGCGAACTGCCGGGCCTGCGCGGGAAGGCCGGCGCAAATCGCCTCCCACGTCGACTTGGTCGCAAAGGTAATGGGAATGGCTGACGTGGCGGGCGCGGTCTCGAATACTGAAGGCATGCTGGTCTCGGTCATTAATTGAAACGGGGGGCGCGACGATAGAGGCGGTGCGGTGGCCGATTGTGCAGACGTTCGCAGGGTTTCTGTGGGCCGGCAATGGCTTCTATGTCAAACCTGTCCGAACCGCATCATGCAGTTCACATGCGGACCGGGCTCGCGGCGATGACGTCGACGTGATCTAACCGCGTCAACAGGAGAATCCCAAATGGCCCACCACCGAACGAGCGGCCGCAATATGCTGACACGCAGCCTGGCTGTGATGGCTTTGCTGGGCATTTATGGCTTCAGCACCCTTGGCGTGTCTGCGCTGTTGTTGGGTGCGTCTACGACTTCGGCCCTTGCCCGTGGTGCCGGCTTTCATGGCGGTGGGTTTCGCGGCGCCGGATTTGGGCGCAGTTTGGGTCTGGGCCTTTATCCCAATTACGGCTACGGCGGATACTATCCCTATTATGGCGATCTGGGTGTTTGCTATGAGGTTCGACAACGCGTCTTGAAGCCCTACGGCTGGCGGGTGCGCCGCATCTCAATCTGCGAGTGATAGATCGCGATCCCGCTGGCGCATGATCCGGAAAAGAGGGTACCGGTTTTCCCTCGGGACAAACGCGAAGCGTTTGCCCGGAGATCATGCTCAAACAAAAAGATAGAGCGGGATGACGACTCGAAGAAAAGTCATCTCGCCCTAGCGACCGCAATTCCATACGTTGCCGATCGGGGTCTGGGTCCAGCACGGCCCGAATCCACCGCCGTTCCAGCGCCCCCGATAAAAGCCAGGGCCGCCATACCAATAGACCGGCCTGCGATTCCGCGCCTGTTCCGCTTCGATCCGTTCCGGTGAACGGTAGCCCGGCAAAAAGCCATATCCGTGCCAGCGTTGCGTCAGGTGGCGCTTTGCCTGCACGGGGGCAGCGGAAGCCACTGCGACCGGCAGCAGCAAAGCCGCGATCGCGATCAGGCCAAGGAAATTTCGCAACATTGTGGGCCGTCCTGTTCCGTGGGTTTGACCATCACACAGTGCATGGTGGGTCGGCCAATCACTTCGCAATTCTGCCGACGGGCATGTTTTCGAAGAGCAGGCCAATTAACCAGACGTTAGGGTTAACAGTCTATTGCTGGGCACAATTCGGCGCGATGAATTCGCCTGACATCATGAGTTAAAGCTCCATGCACCAGCAGTCCAGTGTCGCCCGGCTTCTCACATCCGTGGCCGTGGCAGCTTTACTGGCAGCCGGGCTTGGCGGATGCCAGACCATGTCGGACATCACCGGATCGATTTCGTCAAAAGCCGAGACGACCAGTCCCGACGCCGATCCGCGGCGCGCGGCGGAAACCTACGGCGAGCGTTATCGCGCCAACCCCAAGGACGCCGACGTCGCCCTTCGCTATGGCCAGGCGCTCCGCGCCACAGGGCAGCGCACCCAGGCGGTTGCCGTGCTCGAGCAGGCTACCATCGCTCATCCCGGCAACAAGGCGCTGCTCGCCGCCTATGGCCGCGCGCTTGCCGATAATGGCAATTTCCAGCAGGCGTTCGACGTTCTGGCCCGCGCCCATTCGCCCGACAATCCCGACTGGCGCATCCTTTCGGTGCAGGGAACCGCGCTCGATCAGCTCGGCCGGCATGACGAAGCACGGCGCTATTACGAGAGCGCGTTGAAGATCGTACCCGAGGAGCCTTCGGTTCTTTCCAATCTCGGCCTTTCTTTTGTGCTTTCGAAGGATCTGCCGAGGGCGGAAGAGACGCTTCGCCGCGCCTATGGCAACGCCCGGGCGGATGCGCGGGTGCGGCAGAATCTAGGTCTGGTGGTGGGTCTGCAGGGCCGCTTCGCCGAGGCCGAAACCATCGTCAAGGCCGATCTGCCGGCAGAGGAGGCGGCGGCGAATGTCGCCTATCTGAAGCAGATGCTGAATCGCAAGGACGGCCCGCGCGCGGGCGCCGGTAAAGTGCCGGTGGCCTCGCTCAATCAGCCGGACTGACCGTTCCAATCAAGCGATCCACTCGCGTGTTTTCAGGCAAGGCAAGCCCCCGGATGTGATCCGGGGGAGGAGCTGCGTTTCGTGTAATTCGAAAAGGCTTAGTTGGCCGGCTTGGCCGCCGCCGCCGCGCTGCCGCTGGCCTGGCCGCTGAGCGTGCCGGCCTGATCAATCGCCGCCTTGAAATAGGTCTCGCCGTCGCCCAGCGTAATGCGCCGCTGACAAACCGGCATGCAGCTATACGATTCGCGTTCGATGCCGCGATAGACCGTGACGAGTTGCTGATCGGTGGGACCTTCGACCTGAATGACGCGATCCATCAGGATTTCGCCGGCGCGGTCCATCGCGATGAAATTGGTCGCGCCGTAACCCTTGCCGGTCACCACCATGATCCCGCCGTTCTGCAGCGTGACGTCCGCGATCAGCGGGTTTCCGACCACGATGGTCGAGACCCGGCCGGGCAGCTTGACCAGCTTGGCCTGATCGACATTGACGGCGATCGTGTCAGAGGTGAATTGGGCGGAAGCAGCCCCCGGACTAAGCAGCATTGCAAATGCCAGTAATCCGAAAGACGCGCGGATGCGGGTACGCAGGAAGTTCAGCGACATACTATACTCCGGGGCGTTGACAAGCCGGCTGAAGCGATACGCAGCGGAGCCGGCGCCCGACACGATAGAATCTGACGACAATTAGTGAACGAAGTGCAAACGGAGCCGAGAAACGCCATCGGCCGGCCTATTGCCGGAACGGATAGGCCAGTTGCCCGCCAATCTCGGACGGAACCAGCTGATCGTCGACGCCATAATGATCTGGTAGATGGTTTTCCGGCATCCGGAAGGTGCCGAAAAGGATATCCCAGACCGGGAAGGTCCCGGCAAAATTGGTATTGCCGCCCTCTTCCAGCGCGGTGTGATGCCAGCGGTGGAACACCGGCGTCGCCAGCACGTATTTGAAGGGGCCCAGCGTCCAACTCAGATTGGCGTGGACGAACGCCGAATGGAACATGTTGAACGGTCCGACCCAGAGCATGACGTTCGGCGAGATTCCCGCCATCAGCAGGATCACGTCGACCGCGATGGTCCCCAGGAACAGGTTGACGGGGTGGAAGCGCGCCGCCGAGATCCAGTCCAGGTCCTCGGATGAATGATGGATCGCGTGATATTTCCAGAACCCGCCGCCGTGAAACATCCGGTGCAGCCAGTACAGCATGAAGTCCGACAGAACCAGGAACAGCACCGCCTGCAGCCACAACGGCAATGCAGACAGCGGACCATGGCCGTTGTCGTAGAATGCGATTAGCTCGTCGGCGTCATGGATCTTGAAGACCACTCCGGCGCCCAACACCAGGAGCCCGATCCGCATGACGCGCCCGAACAGCGGTACGAAGAACCAGTAACAGATGTCGGTGACAAGCTCGCGCTTGCGCCACCAGGGCGTTCCGGGATTGCAGGCCCAAAAATGGGTCAGCACCGAGAACACCAGCGCCAGCGCGATCGTGACGGGCACCACCTTGGCGATCGTCTGGCCAAGCATCTCGACGACTTCCATGGGTAGGTTGGACATGTCCGCCTCATCCGATCAGGGAATTCAAGAGTTACCCGCCTACGCTTAAGGAGCCGTGAAGCCGGGACCGGCAGTAGCTTCGCCGCCGCCGGCATCGACAGCTGTCGGAGCCAATATCGGATTTGAACGAAGGGCTTAATTGGAAATTTACTCTGCCGAATAACAGCCAGTTCTAGCGATGTTTACACGATCGAATTAACTGCGCTGCAATTCTCCGAACCTATGGTGCGCCATGGTCACGGTGCTGAGAACGCCGGTGAGACCAAACGTAAGTCGACCAGCCACTGTGTACATGGAGTTATCTACATGAAGAATCTCATTTCGCGTTTCGTGAAGGACGAGTCCGGCGCCACCGCCATCGAATACGGCCTGATTGCCGCCGGCATTTCGCTGGCGATCATCGCTGTGGTCAACGGCCTCGGCACCAACCTGAACACCAAGTTCACCTCGATCAACAACTCGCTGAAATAAGCGACTGTTATATGCGAGCGGCAAAGGCCTCGGTTCATCCCGGGGCCTTTGTTGTCTTCACCGTTGTCTTCACCGGTTTTTAGATGGCGTAAATATGCGTAAACCCGTTGCCGCCTCTGTCGCGGCCAGAAAAGCCTCGGTGCCGCCCACGAGCCGGGACAATGCGCCGGTGGAAGTGGTCTGCATGGCGCTGGCTCTGGCGGTTCTCGTTCTCGCCTTCCGGATTGCCAGTGTCTGGTGACGGGCCGGACGTTTCCCGATTGTTCATCTCTCGCCGCTAGGCTGCGGCGAACCTCCGACCTCGCGCTGGCAGCCCGGGCTGCGTAAATCCATGATCCTCGATATCGCCCGCCTCCTGCTGTTTCCCGCCCTGATGGCGTTCGCGGCGGCGAGCGATCTTTTCACCATGACGATCTCCAACCGGGTATCGCTGGCGCTGGCGGCAGGCTTCCTGGCCCTTGCGCTGCTGAGCGGCATGGCACCTTACGATATCCTCACCCATATCGGCGCCGGCGCCGCCGTTCTCACCGTCGCCTTTGCCTGCTTCGCCATGGGATGGATCGGCGGCGGGGATGCCAAGATCGCGGCAGCCGCGGCGCTCTGGTTCGGCTTTGGCCATCTGCTGGACTATCTGCTTTATGCATCGCTGTTCGGCGGCGCCCTGACGCTGTTGCTGCTGCAATTCCGGCAATGGCCGTTGCCTTACGCATTCGCCGGTCAGACCTGGCTGCTCAAACTGCATGCCAAGGAAAGCGGAATTCCCTACGGCATCGCGCTCGCGATCGGCGCCCTGACGATCTATCCGGAGACGGACTGGATCAAGGCGGTCGACCTGGCCCACTTCGCGCTCGGCTGACCGCGCGCCGGAAGTAAACTCGCCGTTAAGGCGATTTAGATACGCCTCATTAACCATGCTTTGACGAATAACTGGTCAACTCCCGTCACGGCGGCGGAAGCGTCGCAGCGTAACGTGGAAAGTGAAGCGTATGAATACCGCACGCATTGTCGTCCTATCCATCGCTGTCGGCGCCGGAGGCATTGCCGCATATCTTGCGAGTGGGTCGGACAGCAAGCCTCTCCCGGAACCGGTCGCGCAACTGCCGACGGTGGATGTGCTCGTGGCGAAGTCGGAAATCGGGCTTGGCCAGACGGTCAAGCCGGAGGACATGCAGTGGCAGACATGGCCCGCCGCAACGGCAAGTAGCAGCTTCATCCGCCGCAACGATCGCCCCGAGGCCAGCAAGGAAGTCGCGGGTTCGATCGCACGCTCGCCCTTCATCGCCGGCGAGCCGATTCGCGAACCGAAATTGATCAAGGCCAACGGGTCGGGCTTCATGGCCGCCGTGCTGCCGACCGGCATGCGCGCCATCTCGACCGAAATCTCGCCGGAGACCGGCGCCGGCGGCTTCATCCTGCCGAACGACCGCGTCGACATCATACTTTCCAAGCGCGAGAAGAATCCGGATCGCAACGCCTCGGGCGATATCGTCAACTCCGAAATCATCCTGAGCAATATTCGCGTTCTCGCGATCGACCAGGCGCCGAAGGAAAAAGACGGCCAGACCACCGTGGTCGGCAGGACCGTGACACTTGAATTGAGGCCCGAGCAGGCGGAGACGCTCGCCCGCGCCCGCCAGACCGGCACGCTGGCGCTGGCGCTGCGCAGCATCGCCGACGTCAACGCGGTCGCATCCAACGAAGATCAAGTTCTCCGCCGCGGCGGAAGCATCAATGTGGTTCGCTACGGCGTCGCAAGCCCGACGACGATACAGAAGTAATGAAGAGGACGTCCGATATGAAATGCAGGGGAAATCAGCCGGTGATGCGGACTATTTTGGTTCGCGCCCTGTCGTTTTCGGCGGCCGCCGCGCTGACGCTCAATCCGGCGCTGACGCCAGTAGTGGCAAGCGACTATCGCGCCGCGGCGCCGGTTGCCGCCGACGGGCAGATGAATGCGCGTTTCCTCGCGCTCGGCATCGGCAAATCGGTCGTGATCGACCTGCCGCGCGATATCAAGGACGTGCTGGTCGCCGATCCGAAAATCGCCAATGCCGTGATCCGTACGGCGCAGCGCGCCTACATCATCGGCGCCGCGGTCGGCCAGACCAACATCGTCTTCTTTGACGCGGCGGGCCAGCAGATCGCGGCCTACGACATCGCAGTCAAGCGCGATCTCAACGGCGTGCGCGCCGCCCTGAAGCAAACGCTGCCCCACGCCGACATCCAGATCGAAGGTGTCGGCGACGGCGTTGTGCTGTCCGGCACCGCGGCAAATCCGATCGAGGCGCAGCAGGCGGGCGATCTCGCGGCGCGGCTGGTGGGAGGCGCCGACAAGGTCGTCAACTCGATCGCGGTCCGCGGCCGCGATCAGGTGATGCTGAAGGTCACGGTCGCCGAGGTCCAGCGCAGCATCATCAAACAGCTCGGCATCGATGTTAACGCCAGCCTGAGCTACGGCACCGCGGTCGTGAACTTCAACAACAGCAATCCTTTCACCGCGCTTGGCCATTCGCTCACGGGCAACTATGCGTCATCGGGATACGGCTCCTCATCCGCGATCGTGAACGGCGTGCCGGCGACCGTTCCCGGCGTGCCCTCGGTAAACAGCACGCTGCGCGCGATGGAAAGCGCGGGTGTCATTCGTACGCTGGCCGAACCGAACCTGACGGCGATTTCCGGCAAGTCGGCGACGTTCATCGCGGGCGGCGAGTTTCCGGTACCGGCCGGTTACTCCTGCGACCCGGTCACCCATGTCTGCACCACGCAGATCAGCTTCAAGAAATTCGGCATTTCCCTCAACTTTACCCCGGTCGTGATGACCGAGGGCCGGATCAGCCTGCGGGTGATGACCGAGGTTTCGGAGCTGTCGAACGAAAACTCCTTTACCCTGGTGCAGGCGGCCGGCAGCGCGCTGACCGTGCCCTCGATCAAGACCCGGCGCGCCGAGACGACGCTGGAAATTCCCTCGGGCGGCGCGATGGCGATGGCGGGCCTGATCCAGGAGCAGACCAAACAAGCCATCAACGGCTTGCCGGGCATGTCGCAATTGCCGGTGCTTGGCGCGCTGTTCCGCAGCCGCGACTTCGTCAACAACCAGAGCGAACTGATGGTGCTTGTGACGCCCTTTATCGTCCGCGCCGTCGCGCAGAAGGACCTGTCGCGCCCCGATGACGGTTTCGCGGCGGCGTCGGATCCGCAGGCCGATCTGATCGGCAATATCAATCGCATCTACGGCGTTCCGGGCCGCGTCGAGCCCGCCCGGAATTATCGCGGCACCTATGGCTTTATCACCGACTGAGGCGGGACGAGGACAAAGAAGATGACAGTAAAAATACCCGTCGATCGCAATCGTGCCTACCGCCTGGCGGGAGCGCTTGTTGGTCTTGCAGTCGCGCTCGGGGCCTGCACCCATACCGAGGAAGTGGTGACGACCGCGAGCATCCCTGACGATTATCGCGCACGTCATCCGATCGCGATCCAGGAGGCCGATCGCTCCGTCGTGATTTTCGTCGGCCACGCCCGCGGAGGCCTTTCCGCTTCGCAGCGCGCCGACGTGGTCGGGCTGGCACGGATCTGGCTGCAGGAGGGGACCGGCGCCATCAATGCCGATCTGCCCGTCGACACGCCGAACGCGCGGGCGGCCGCGGAAACGTTCCGGGAGGTGCAGGCCCTGCTCTCGGCGGCCGGTGTGCCGCCGCGCGGGGTGGCAGTCCGCCGTTATCACCCCGAAGATCCGCGCCAGATGGCGACGATCCGGCTGACCTATCCGAAAATATCGGCGGTGGCGGGCCCCTGTGGGCTGTGGCCCGAAGACATCGGAAGCTCGATCAAGAACAAGGGCTATTTCGACAACAAGCCCTACTACAATTTCGGCTGCTCCTATCAGCGCAACATGGCGGCGATGGTCGACAATCCATCTGACCTGGTGCAGCCGCGGTCCGAAACGCCGCCCGACACCATGCGGCGCGCGACTGGGTTCGACCGATATCGCAAGGGCAACCCGACCACGACCGTCTATCCCGAGGCCGAAAAGGCCAAACTCAGCGATGCAGGCAAATGATCAGTTACGCGCAACAAACTCTGGAAGAACAGCCTGACGTCACCTCCCCGGGCGCGGACGATCACATCGCGCCTGCCCCGCGGGTATCGGTGCAGGCGTTCTGCGAGACGGTGGAAACCGCTGCCGCCGTGCAATCGGGGGGCGAGGACCGCCGCCTGGGCAAGGCCCATATCAAGATTCAGATGGGCGGCATGGCGGCCGCCATCGAGGCCTATCGCACCGCGCCGACCCCGAACGTGATTATCCTGGAAACCGAAGGCCGCAGCGATATCCTCACCGGTCTCGATCAACTGGCGACCGTCTGCGATTCCGGAACCCGGGTCGTCGTGATCGGCCGTGTCAACGACGTCAAGCTTTATCGCGAACTGGTGCGCCGCGGCGTCAGCGACTACCTGATCGCGCCGGTCAACACCCTCGACGTCGTGCGTTCGGTCTGCAATCTGTTCTCGGCGCCCGAGGCAAAGGCCGTCGGCCGGATCGTTGCCATCGTCGGAGCCAAGGGCGGCGTCGGCGCGTCCACCGTCGCGCATAACGTCGCCTGGGCGATCGCACGCGATCTCTCGCTCGATTCCGTTGTCGCCGATCTCGACCTTGCATTCGGCACCGCCGGTCTCGACTACAATCAGGATCCTCCGCAAGGGATCGCCGACGCGGTTTTCTCGCCCGATCGCGTCGATACGGCGTTTGTCGACCGCCTGCTGTCGAAATGCACCGATCATCTCAGCCTGCTGGCGGCGCCGGCGACGCTGGATCGGGTCTACGATTTCGGCGTCGATGCCTTCGATTCGGTGTTCGACACGCTTCGCTCGACGATACCCTGCATCGTGCTCGACGTTCCCCACCAATGGTCGGGATGGACCCGGCGCGCGCTGATCGGCGCCGACGATATTCTGATCGTGGCCGCGCCTGACCTCGCCAATCTGCGCAATACCAAGAACATTTACGATCTGTTGAAGGCATCGCGGCCCAACGATCGCACGCCGCTCTATTGTCTCAATCAGGTCGGGGTGCCGAAGCGGCCGGAAATCAACGCCAGCGAATTCGCCAAGGCGATCGAAAGCCAGCCGATCGCGACTATTCCGTTCGATCCGCAGACCTTCGGGTCGGCGGCCAATAATGGCCAGATGATCGCCGAGATAGCCGCAAATCATCGCACCACCGAGATGTTTCTGCAGATCGCGCAACGGCTGACAGGCCGCGGCGAAACCAAAAAGCCGCGGGGTTCGTTCCTGTCACCCCTCATCGAGAAGCTGCGGAAGTCGTGATCCACCTGGAGTGCCGTCGTGTTTGGTAAGCGTAGCGGAGCTGATAGCGATATACGGCCGGTAAAGGCCGCCGGTGCGCCGGAGCCTGCCAGCGCACCGGCGGCCGTTTCGCGCGAGGCTGCCCCGCCCGCCGTTTCGTCGCCGCCGCTGGCGCCGGCGAAGCCGGCCGCGCCCGCGCCCGTCGTCGACGCGCGGCGGTCCGACAATTATTATCAGGTCAAGGCCACCATCTTCGGGGCGCTGATCGAGGCGATCGATCTTGCCCAGCTCGCCAAGCTCGACGGCGAGTCGGCGCGCGAGGAAATCCGCGATATCGTCAACGAGATCATCGCGATCAAGAACATCGTGATGTCGATCGCCGAGCAGGAGGAACTGCTCGACGATATCTGCAACGACGTTCTCGGCTATGGCCCGCTCGAGCCTTTGTTGTCGCGCGACGACATCGCCGACATCATGGTCAACGGCGCCGGGACGGTGTTCATCGAAGTCGCCGGCAAGATCCAGCGGACCGGGATTCGCTTCCGCGACAATCAGCAGCTGCTCAACATCTGCCAGCGCATCGTCAGCCAGGTCGGCCGCCGGGTCGACGAATCCTCGCCGATCTGCGACGCCCGCCTTGCCGACGGCTCGCGTGTCAACGCCATCGTTCCGCCACTGGCGATCGACGGCCCCGCGCTTACCATCCGCAAATTCAAAAAGGACAAGCTGACGCTCGACCAGCTGGTCAAGTTCGGCGCGATCTCGCCGGAGGGCGCGGAAATCCTGCAGATCATCGGCCGCGTCCGCTGCAACGTGCTGATCTCCGGCGGTACCGGCTCCGGCAAGACCACGCTGCTCAACTGCCTGACCCAGTTCATCGAACATGACGAACGCGTCATCACCTGCGAGGACGCCGCCGAGCTTCAGCTGCAGCAGCCGCATGTGGTGCGCCTGGAAACCCGGCCGCCGAATATCGAGGGCGAGGGCCAGGTCACGATGCGCGAACTGGTGCGGAACTGTCTGCGTATGCGTCCTGAACGCATCATCGTCGGCGAAGTCCGCGGACCGGAAGCCTTCGACCTGCTGCAGGCGATGAACACCGGCCACGACGGATCGATGGGAACGCTGCACGCCAACAATCCCCGCGAAGCCCTGTCGCGCTGCGAATCGATGATCACGATGGGCGGATTTTCGCTGCCCTCGCGGACCATCCGCGAGATGATCTGCGCCTCGATCGACGTCATCGTCCAGGCCGCCCGCCTGCGCGACGGCTCCCGGCGCATCACCCACATCACCGAGGTGATGGGCATGGAAGGCGATACCATCATCACCCAGGACGTGTTCCTCTACGACATGGTCGGCGAGGACGCCAACGGCAATATCGTCGGCCGGCACCGCTCCACCGGGATCGGACGGCCGCGGTTCTGGGAACGCGCACGCTATTACGGCGAGGAAAAGCGGCTCGCCGCCGCACTCGACAAAGCTGAAGTCATCGCGGAAGTCTAGGGAGCGGGCCATGAACATACAAATGCTCGCATTGGCTTTTCTTGCCGCCACCGCCGTCGGCGGTATGGCATGGGTGTTTCTCTATCCCTCGCTGTCGGGAGAGAGAAAGGCCGAGTCTCGCCGCGCGTCCTTCGCCAAGGCCGAGCCGGCCGCCCGTCAGGCCGACAAGACCCAGCGCTCGCGCCGCGAGCAGGTCGAAGGATCGCTGAAGGATCTCGAGGCGCGCCGTCAGAAGGAAAAGCGGCTTCCGCTCAGCAGCCGGCTTTCGCAGGCCGGCCTGAGCTGGACGCCGCAGAAATTCATGATCGTCTCCGGCATTCTCGCCGCCATATCCTTTGTGGCCGCTCTCATTTTCGGGGGCGGGTTGCTGGCGGCGGCGGGGCTGGCATTCGCCGCCGGTTTCGGCCTGCCGCGCTGGGCCCTGAGCTTCCTGAAGAAGCGCCGGGAAAAGGCTTTTCTTCTGGCGCTGCCGGACGCCGTCGACGTCATCGTCCGCGGCATCAAGGCGGGCCTGCCGCTGTTCGAATCCATCAAGGTCGTCGCCGCCGACGCGCCGGAACCGCTGAAGGGCGAGTTCCTGGCCATCATCGAAACCCAGGCCATCGGCATGCCGCTTGGCGATGCCTGCGCGCGGCTCTACGAACGGATGCCGGTGCCGGAAGCGAATTTCTTCGGCATCGTGATCGCGATCCAGCAGAAGTCCGGCGGCAACCTGTCGGAAGCGCTGGGCAACCTGTCCAAGGTGCTGCGCGACCGCAAGAAAATGTCGGAAAAAATCCAGGCGATGTCGATGGAAGCCAAGGCGTCCGCGGGCATCATCGGCTCGCTGCCGCCGATCGTCATGCTGCTGGTCTACCTCTCGACTCCCGAATACATCTCGCTGTTGTGGACCCATCAGACCGGCCAGTTGATGCTGCTCGGCTGCGTGTTCTGGATGTCCATCGGCATCTTCGTAATGAAGAAAATGATCAACTTCGACTTCTGACGGTGCCGCATGATTGATTTTCTCATCGAAAAAATGCACGACGCGCGGTTCATGACCATGCTGCTCGCCGCTATTGCCGCAAGCGCCACCGCCTATACCCTGGTGATGCCGCTGTTCGCCGGCGAAGGGCTGGCCAAGCGCATGAAGGCGGTCGCCAGCGAACGCGAGCGAATCCGGCAGCGCGAGCGCGAACGTCTCGCCAAGGGCGAAAAAGTATCGCTGCGGCAGACGCCGAAGCAGCTGGTCTCCAAGGTGGTGGAAGACTTCAATCTCGGCAAATGGCTGGCCCAGGAGGCCGCGCGCGAGAAGCTCACCATGGCCGGTTATCGCGGACACGCGCCTTACGTCACCTTCCTGTTCTTCCGACTGGTCACGCCGATTGTGATGTTCATCGGGGCGGTGCTGTATGTCTTCGTGATCTCGCATATGCAGAAGTCGATGCCGGTGAAGATCGCCATGTGCGTCGGCGCGGCCTATCTCGGTTTGCAGGCGCCGATGATGTTCCTGAAGAACGCGATCTCGAAGCGCCAGCTCTCGATCAGGCGCGCTTTTCCCGATGCGCTCGATCTGCTGCTGATCTGCATCGAGTCCGGCATGTCGATCGAAGTGGCTTTCCGCAAGGTCAGCACCGAGATCGTCAAACAGTCGATCGCGCTGTCGGAGGAGTTCACGCTGACCACGGCCGAGCTCTCCTATCTGCAGGACCGCAAGGTGGCCTATGAAAACCTGGCCAAGCGCACCGGCCTCGACGGCGTCAAATCGGTCTGCCTGGCCCTGCAGCAGTCGGAACGTTACGGCACCCCGCTCGGGCAGAGCCTGCGGGTCATGGCCCAGGAAAATCGCGACATGCGCATGAACGAGGCGGAGAAGAAGGCCGCGGCGCTGCCGCCGAAACTGACCGTGCCGATGATCCTGTTCTTCCTGCCGGTGCTGTTCGTCGTCATCCTTGGCCCGACCGGCATCAAGATCTCGATGATGCAGTCCGGCGGCTGATCCCGCGAAATCGATCCGGGGTTCGCGGGGCGCGCCGGCACCCGAAAATGGTTACCAGCCGGTTAACGGCACGGGTCGCCCTGTCTGGATGGGGCGAAACACTTCAACAATGACTTTCGGGTAGTTCTTGCAGGCGGATTATCGCTGCCGCCTGGGGAATTCCTCGATGCCGTTGCTTGCTCCGACCGCCTTTGTCAGAAATGCAGTACGCCGCTTTCGCCGCGACGGCCGGGGCTCGGCCGCCGTCGAATTCGCGTTCATCGCGCCCGTATTCTTTGTGCTGCTGTTCGCGATCATCGAGACGGCCATCGTATTCTTCGCATCGCAAGTCCTCGAGGGCGCCGTGCAGGACACCGGGCGGCTGATCTACACCAGTCAGAACGTCACCCAGGCGCAATTCAAGACGGATTTCTGCAACCGCGTCGCCGCGCTGTTTCCGTGTAACGGTGACCTCTGCCTTGACGTGAGGACCTATGCTCCGGGCACGGCAATCGTTGTCAGCGATCCGATCGACGTCAGCGGTGCTTATGTGCCGGATTGCCAGTGGCAGCAGCCGCAACAGGGCTGGACCTCGGTTGTCCGTGCGTTCTATCCCTGGCCGCTGTACGTCACCGGGCTCGGCTACAACATTTCGAACATCAATCGCGGCCAGATCGACAACAAGAGGTTGTTGGCGGTGACGAGCGCGTTCATCCCGCAATGACGGTGGAATTCATGAAGCCCGCATGGTCGAGATGGCCGGTTTCGCTGCGATGGGCGGCCGCAAGGCTGGTCCGCGAACGGCGCGCCAGCACGGCCGTCGAGTTCGCGCTGATCCTGCCGCTGATGCTGGGCATGTTTTTCGGCATTGTCGAATTTTCATCCGGCTTTGCGGTCAAGCGCAAGATGTCGATGGCCGCCGAAGAGCTGGCAGATATGGCCTCGCGCAACAAGACGGTCGATGACGCGGCCTTGACCAATTTCTTCAACATCGGCAGGGCGGTCATGACGCCGTTTCCGTCTGCGCCGCTGATGGCTACCATCACCGAACTGTACATCGATCCTGCGTCGGGCGTCGCGAAGTCCAGATGGGCCCGGGGGTCGGATGCGAAACCGGCCGGCACAATTTACACGGTGCCAGCCGATCTGATCGCCAGGGATCCGGTGACCAAAGCCATCCTTCCCGATCAGTACCTGATCTTTGCCGAGACCAGCTATCAGTATACGGCAACGGTTCCCTTCTTCTCGCCCACGACCGGCTTCCCTCTGAAAGACAATATCTACATGCGCCCGCGTCTTCAGAACTGCGTGTATTATTCTCCCGCGACGGCGTGCTGACCGATTAAGAAAGACATGCTGAACAATTAAAAAGGCCGCGCGGACAGCGCGGCCTTTTCACTTTAGTTCAGAGAGGATTTCCCGGCCGGGGCCGAAAGAAATCCGTTAGCCAGCGGCGCGCAGATTGTCGGCCGACGACTTGCCAGAGCGGCGATCCGCCACGATCTCGTAGCTGATCTTCTGGCCTTCACGCAGCGTTCCAAGGCCGGCGCGCTCTACGGCGCTGATGTGCACGAACACGTCGTTGCCACCGTCATCCGGTTGAATGAAGCCGAAGCCCTTGGTCGCGTTAAACCACTTCACGGTTCCCATGCTCACGGGGGTAGTCCCTTCTCAAGATAGATATAGTAAAGCCCACTTTCGTCAGGCTGGTGAGATCGAATTTTTGGAAGGGTCGTCAGCGTCTAAACCGGCTGTACCGGTGGATAGCTAATGTCGTCCGGCCGAAAATCGATTAGTACATATTATGCGAAGGCGGTTGCCAAAACAATCCTGACGTGCGCGATTTTTCAATTCGAGCCGATTCGCGGCCGCGACCGGGCATCGCACACGGCCATGATTTTGCCATCTGCGATTTCCCGGAGGCGTCCTGGCTGGCGGCTTCCCGCCAGCCCCGGATGCGTTTAGCGGCGCCGGAATTGGCCGCGCGGCGGTGCACCACGCGGGGCTCCGCCGCCCGGACGCTCGTCCTTGTGCCGGAAGATCAGCCGGCCCTTCTCCAGGTCATAGGGCGACATCTCGATCGTCACCCGATCGCCCGCCAGCGTCTTGATCCGGTTCTTCTTCATCTTGCCGGCCGTGTAGGCGACGATCTCGTGTCCGGCATCGAGCTGCACGCGATAGCGGGCGTCCGGGAGGATTTCAGTCACCAGTCCTTCGAACTGGATCAGCTCTTCTTTAGCCATGGTTATCTCCAGATCGATCGGCAGCTAGCGCTGGGGTCGTTGGGTGCGGTTGGGTTTGGTATTCGGTCGGCTTTCGCGATGCAAAAAAGCTACCCCTTGCATCCCTTCGGCCTTGCCGCCGCCTTGCGACGACGGACGTGACGGCTCGTGCCGGTTGGTCTCGTGCCGGTTGGCTTGCGGAGCGCTATTATTACCACCGGGACGGCGGTTACGGCGAGGGCCTTTCGAACCGGGGGCCGCTTCATGGCCTCGGTTCGGGTGCACGCGCGGTCCGGATCGTGCGCCGCGATGCTGCGCAGGTGCGGGCGCCGCGTCGCGATGACCGGGCGTGCGGCGGTCTTCCCGTGGCAAGGCGATGCGGATCAGCTTTTCGATATCGCGCAAATACGCCAGTTCCTCGGCGCCCGCGACCAGCGAAATCGCAACGCCGTCGGCGCCGGCGCGTGCGGTGCGGCCGATGCGGTGGACGTAGGTCTCGGGCACGTTGGGAAGATCGAAATTCACCACATGGCTGATGCCGTCGACGTCGATGCCGCGGGCGGCGATGTCGGTGGCGACCAGCGTGCGGATTTCGCCGGTACGGAATGCCGCCAGCACCCGTTCCCGATGGTTCTGCGACTTGTTGCCGTGAATGGCGTCCGCGGTGATGCCGGCCCTTGCGAGGCCCTTCACCACCTTGTCGGCGCCATGCTTGGTGCGGGTAAAGATCAGCGCGCGGTCGACCGGCTCCTGCTTCAGGAGCTGCGCCAGCAGAGCGGGCTTGGCGGTGTGGTCGACCTGGATGATGCGCTGGGTGATGCGCTCGACCGTCGAGGCGACCGGCGTCACGGCGACCCGTGCCGGATCGCGCAGCATCTGTTCGGCGAGTTCCGCGATATCCTTCGGCATCGTCGCCGAGAAGAACAGCGTCTGCCGCTTGATCGGCAATTTGGCGACGATCTTTTTGATGTCGTTGATGAAGCCCATATCCAGCATGCGGTCGGCCTCGTCGAGCACGAGAAACTCGACCTGTCCGAGCTTCAGGCCGTTGCTTTGCACGAGATCGAGCAGGCGGCCGGGCGTCGCGACCATGACCTCGACGCCTTGCATCACCGAGCGGACCTGGCGGCCCATCGGAACGCCGCCGATCGCCAGCGCCGACGTCAGCCGCATGTGGCGGCCATAGGCGTTGAAGCTCTCGAGGATCTGTCCCGACAATTCGCGGGTCGGGCTCAGCACCAGCACGCGGCAGGCCTTGGGCTGCGGCTTGATGCGGCTTTCCAGAATGCGGTGCAGGATCGGAAGCGCGAAGGCTGCGGTCTTGCCGGTGCCGGTCTGGGCAATGCCGACGACGTCACGGCCGCCGAGGGCGAGGGGAATGGTCTGGGCCTGGATCGGGGTGGGGGTGTGATAATTCTCGTCCTTGAGCGCACGAGAAATGGGATCGGCGAGGCCGAAATCCTGAAAGGAGGTCAAAAGGGGGTACTTTCCATTATAAAAGGCAGGCGCCCGGCCGTGGGCCAGGAGCGCGCGAGGGGGTGTCAGAGACACCCGCGTGTTTGGGGCGTCGGTTTTGGTTAGCTGAAGGGGCAAGCCAGAAACCGTTGGACGGGCTCAGAACACGCGGCTCGCAATGACCCGGTGATTCCCTGGGTCGTACTGTTCATATGGAACACGAACGCGGCGCTTTCAAGGTCAATCGTCCAGGGAACCGTGGCTGAACCTTGGCTAAACCCCGGCGCGGTTAAGAAGACGTCCGACCGAGCAACCTTTGCGTGCGCCGCACCGCAAAACTCTTTGCCGGAATTTTAGACATTTGGCCTAATTTGATCACTAAATAGGCTGTCTGCCGATAAAGCATACATTTTCCGAGTCTAAATATTAGGCAGGGTAACTCGCCAGTGCAGTCGCCGGGACGAAAATCATCAGCGAGACCATAAGGTTATCTGCTCTGCACACCGTGGCATGCTTCTTGCGATTCCGTTAACGCAGGCGGCCGTGGGGCCGTTCGCAGCGTTTAACGCCTGCGTCAGGGAGATGACACCTCATGCTTACTCAATTGACTCACGATATAGCGGCGCCTTTGAGCCGCTGCCGCTGGCTGGCGGCGACCGCCGGGCTGGTTTTAGGCCTGGCCACATTTACGACCGCCAGAGCGGCCGATGACACCATCAAGGTCGGCGTGCTGCATTCGCTGTCGGGCACCATGGCCATCAGCGAAACCACCCTGAAAGATACCATTCTCTTCCTGATCGACGAGCAGAACAAAAAGGGCGGCGTTCTCGGCAAGAAGCTTGAAGCGGTCGTCGTCGACCCCGCGTCGAACTGGCCGCTGTTCGCGGAAAAAGCCCGCGAACTCATCACCAAGGACAAGGTCGCGGTGGTGTTCGGCTGCTGGACCTCGGTGTCGCGCAAATCCGTGCTGCCGGTGTTCAAGGAATTGAACTCGATCCTGTTCTACCCCGTGCAGTATGAGGGTGAGGAGAGCGAGCGCAACGTGTTCTACACCGGCGCGGCGCCGAACCAGCAGGCGATCCCGGCGGTCGACTACCTCGCCAAGGAAGAAAAGGTGAAGCGCTGGGTGCTGGCCGGCACCGACTACGTCTATCCGCGCACCACCAACAAGATCCTCGAAGCCTACTTGAAGTCGAAGGGCGTCAAGCAGGAAGACATCATGATCAACTATACGCCGTTCGGTCATAGCGACTGGCAAACGATCGTCGCCGACATCAAGAAGTTCGGCTCGGCCGGCAAGAAGACGGCGGTGGTCTCCACCATCAATGGCGACGCCAACGTTCCCTTCTACAAGGAACTCGGCAACCAGGGTATCAAGGCGACCGACATTCCGGTGGTCGCGTTCTCGGTCGGCGAAGAAGAACTCGCCGGCATCGACACCAAGCCGCTGCTCGGCCATCTCGCGGCCTGGAACTACTTCGAATCGATCAAGACGCCCGAGAACGAGAAGTTCATCAAGGCGTGGCAGGCCTATACCAAGAACCCCAAGCGCGTGACCAACGATCCGATGGAGGCCCACGTCATCGGCTTCGACATGTGGGTCAAGGCGGTGGAGAAGGTGAAGTCGGTCGACGCCGACAAGGTGATCGACGCGCTGCCCGGCACCGAAGCCAAGAACCTGACCGGCGGCACTTCGAAGATGCTTCCGAACCACCACATCACCAAGCCGGTGTTCATTGGCGAAATCAAAGCCAATGGCCAGTTCGACGTGGTCTGGAAGACCCCGGGCCTGGTGGCCGGCGATGCATGGTCGAAGGAGCTGGAAGGCTCCAAGGACCTGATCGGCGACTGGGTTGGCAAGAAGTGCGGCAACTACAACACCAAGACCAACAAGTGCGGTGGTCAGGGCTCTTGATTCCCGCGCATGATCCGGAAAGTTGATCGGTTTTCATGCCCAAGCAAGCCAGGCGACATGATCTGATCCATCGGATCATGTCGCGCTGATGCAAAAGACCGGAGAAGGCGGCGATGTCGCCGCCTTCTTCCCACCTCTGCCGGGGTCGTCCAGTGCTTACCAACGCTTTCCATAGGCTTCGCGCGCTCGCGCTGGCCGTCTTTCTGACCGTCGCTTTCGCGCTTCCGTCGCTGGCGGGTCCCTTCGAGGATGCCGTCGGCAAATTCGCCAACGACGATTTCTCCGATACCGAGGAAGCCGTCGGCGTGGTTGCGACATCGGGCAATCCGCTCGCCTTTGCCATCATCAGCGCACTGCAGGACGGCCGGTTGATGGCCGATCCCGACACCAAGAAGGTTTACGTCACCCAGCCCGACGGCAAGAACATCGATGCCGCGACCGGGGCGGCGGTGGCCAGTGTACCCGATAGCGCGGCCGCCGTGCGCCTCAACAACCGGCTGCGCCGCACCGTGGAGGCTGCGCTGGGCGGCCTGACGTTGCTGTCGCCTGACCCCGCCAAGCGGATCCAGGCCGCGCAGTCGGTCTTCAAGACCCATGACGAGAGCATGCTGCCGGTGGTCGACAGCGCGCTTGCCAAGGAAACCAACAAGGGCGCCAAACTGGCCTTTACCGAGGCGCGCGCGGCGATCCTGCTGTTCAAGCCCGATGCCACCGATGTCGAAAAGCTCGAAGCCATCGCCACCATCAAGGCGCGAGGGGACCAGGAAGCGCTGGCGTTGCTGACCGGGCTGACCGGGGACCAGCCACCCGCAATTGCGCGCGCCGCGGCCAATGCCACCTCCGCCATCCAGAGTCACCTCGCGCTGTGGTCGACGGTGCAGAATGCCTGGTACGGCCTGTCGCTCGGCTCGGTGTTGCTGCTGGCGGCCATCGGTCTTGCCATCACCTTCGGGGTGATGGGCGTCATCAACATGGCCCATGGCGAGATGGTCATGATCGGGGCCTATGTCACCTTCGTGGTGCAGGAAACCATCCGCACCAGCTATCCCGGGCTGTTCGACTATTCGCTGCTGATCGCGGTGCCGCTGGCCTTCATCGTCGCCGGCGCGATCGGTATCCTGATCGAGCGCAGCATCATCCGCTTTCTCTATGGCCGCCCGCTGGAGACGCTGCTGGCGACCTGGGGCCTGTCGCTGGTGCTGCAGCAGGCGGTGCGCACCATGTTCGGTCCGACCAACCGCGAGGTCGGCAATCCCTCCTGGATGAGCGGCGCCTTCGAGCTCGGCCAGATCACCATCACCTATAACCGGCTGTGGATCCTGTGCTTCACGCTGGCGGTGTTCGCGATCCTGCTGGCGATGCTGCGCTACACCGCACTCGGGCTCGAGATGCGCGCGGTGACGCAAAACCGCCGGATGGCGGCCTCGATGGGGATCGCGACCTCGCGCGTCGATGCCCTGACCTTCGGCCTCGGCTCCGGCATCGCCGGCATCGCCGGCGTGGCGCTGTCGCAGATCGACAATGTCAGCCCCAATCTCGGCCAGAGCTACATCATCGACTCCTTCATGGTCGTGGTGTTCGGCGGGGTCGGCAATCTCTGGGGCACGCTGGTCGGCGCCTTCACGCTCGGCATCGCCAATAAATTCCTCGAACCGGTTGCCGGTGCCGTGCTCGGCAAGATCGCCATTTTGGTCCTCATCATCCTGTTCATCCAGAAACGCCCGCGCGGTCTGTTCGCGCTCAAAGGGCGCGCGGTGGAAGCATGATGCCGTTTATTGCAATGAACTGCTTCTCCGGGCGTTGCTTCCTTGCCTCTCCCGCTTGCGGGGGAGGCCGCGGCGTTCGTCAGAGCGCGGCGGGTGGGGCCTCTGCGAACCGCCGGCGCCCGTTGAGAAACCCCCACCCCAACCCTCCCCCGCAAGCGGGAGAGGGAGTCGGAGCGTGCCGCCCATGATGCCGCACGTGCTCACGCGTTCGCTGGACCGCAGCGCGGCCATATTCCTGATGGTGGTCGCCGCAGCCGGCGTCCTGATCCCGCTGTCGAACCTGTTGCTGCCGGCAGGCTCCATATTCCAGGTGCCAACCTATCTGGTGGCGCTGTTCGGAAAATATGTCTGTTATGCCATCCTCGCGCTGTCGATCGATCTGATCTGGGGCTATTGCGGCATCCTCTCGCTCGGCCATGGCGCGTTCTTCGCGCTCGGCGGCTACGCCATGGGCATGTACCTGATGCGCCAGATCGGCAGCCGCGGCGTCTACGGCAATCCGATCCTGCCCGATTTCATGGTGTTCCTGAACTATCCGAAGCTGCCGTGGTACTGGCACGGATTTGACATGTTCTGGTTCGCCGCGCTGATGGTGCTGCTGGTGCCGGGCCTGCTGGCATTCTGCTTCGGCTGGCTGGCGTTTCGGTCGCGCGTCACCGGCGTCTATCTCTCGATCATTACGCAGGCGATGACCTACGCGTTGTTGCTGGCGTTTTTCCGCAACGATTTCGGTTTCGGCGGCAACAACGGCCTGACCGATTTCAAGGATATTCTGGGCTTCAATGTGCAGGCCGAGGGCACTCGCGCGGCGCTGTTCGCGCTGAGTTGCCTGGCGCTGATCGCTGCATTCCTGATCTGTCGTGCGGTGGTGACCTCGAAACTCGGCAAGGTGCTGATCGCGGTGCGCGACGCCGAATCGCGCACGCGGTTTCTCGGCTACCGCGTCGAATCCTACAAGCTGTTCGTGTTCACGCTGTCGGCGTGCATGGCCGGCGTCGCCGGCGCGCTCTATGTGCCGCAGGTCGGCATCATCAATCCCGGCGAATTCGCGCCGGGCAATTCGATCGAGGCCGTGATCTGGGTCGCGGTCGGCGGCCGCGGCACCCTGATCGGCGCAGCGCTGGGCGCCGTCGTCGTCAACTACGCAAAGACCGTCTTCACCTCAGGTCCGCTGGCGCCGTACTGGCTGTTCATGCTCGGCGCACTGTTCATCCTGGTGACATTGCTGCTGCCGAAGGGGATTATCGGCACCTTCAATGCATGGTGGGAGCCGTGGAAGGCGCAGCGCCTGTCGGCGAATGCCGAGAGTGCGGCGCGCGAAGACGGCGTCAGCGAACCGAACCCGGCGGAGTGAGCGCATGAATGCCATGGAAACACGGGCGACTTCCGCGCTGCTCTATCTCGACGGCGTGCACGTCTCGTTCGACGGCTTTCATGCCATCAACAACCTGTCGCTGACGCTCGCCCCCGGCGAGATGCGGGCGATCATCGGCCCGAACGGCGCCGGCAAGACCACGATGATGGACATCATCACCGGCAAGACCAAGCCGGACGAGGGTGAGGTTTTGTTCGACGGCGTCACCGACCTGACCCGGCTCGATGAGACCAGGATCGCCGAACTCGGGATCGGCCGGAAATTCCAGAAGCCGACGGTATTCGAGAGCCAGACCATCCAGGACAATCTGCTGCTGGCGCTCAACGTCGATCACAGCGTGAAGGGCACGTTGTTCTGGCGCGAGAGCAAGGCCGAATCCGAGCGGATCGAGCGAGTGCTGGAAACCATCCGCCTGAAGGATTCGCGCAACCGGCTGGCGGGCAGCCTCTCGCACGGCCAGAAGCAATGGCTCGAGATCGGCATGCTGCTGGCGCAGGATCCGAAACTGCTGCTGGTCGACGAGCCGGTGGCCGGAATGACCGACGTCGAAACCCATCAGACCGCCGAACTGCTCAAGGAAATCAACAAGGAAAAGACCGTGATGGTGGTCGAGCACGACATGACCTTTGTCCGCGAGCTCGGCGTCAAGGTGACGTGCCTGCACGAAGGCACGGTGCTGGCGGAGGGAACCATCGATCAGGTTTCGTCGAATGAACGCGTGATCGAAGTGTATCTGGGAAGGTAGCGGGGCGAATGGGGAGTGGCGAATAGCGAATGGAAGGCCTCCCTGACCACTCGCTATTCGCTACCCGCTACTCGCCCTCTTAAGGACGTGCCACATGCTCGACGTCAAGGACATCAACCTCTATTACGGTGCGGCGCAGGCGCTGCGCGGCGTCTCGATCTCGGCCGAGCCGGGCAAGGTGACCTGCGTGCTCGGGCGCAACGGCGTCGGCAAGACCAGCCTGTTGCGCGCCATGGTCGGCCAATATCCGATCGCCTCGGGCTCGATCCTGTTCAATGGCGCCGATATCACCGGGCTTAAGCCCTATGAACGGGCGCGAAAGGGCATCGGCTTCGTGCCGCAGGGTCGCGAGATCTTTCCGCTGCTGACGGTGGAGGAAAATCTCAAGACCGGCTTTGGGCCGCTGAAGCGCGACGACCGCAATATTCCCGACGACGTGTTCTCGCTGTTTCCGGTGCTGCAGACGATGCTGGGGCGCCGCGGCGGCGATCTCTCCGGCGGCCAGCAGCAGCAGCTCGCGATCGGACGCGCGCTGGTGATGCGGCCGAAACTGCTGCTGCTCGACGAGCCGACCGAGGGCATCCAGCCGTCGATCATCAAGGATATCGGGCGGGCGATCTCGTACCTTCGCAGCCTCGGCAACATCGCGATCGTGCTGGTCGAACAATATCTCGACTTTGCCTGCGAGCTCGGCGACAATTTCGCGGTCATGGACCGGGGCGCCGTGAAATTTGCCTGCGATCGCAGCACTCTCGATCCCGGCGAAATCAGCCGCCAGATGGCGCTGTGAGTATTCTTTAGCGCGGCCAATTGAGGTCGTGCGCCCTTTTTGAGAAGATTTGGGAGGCGGATGCGGACCGAACCTACCAGCGCGGCCTCGGCGATCTTCGCGGCTAACCGGGCCCAGGGCTCGGTAAGCTTCGACGTGCACCAGGTCGAGGGCGTCACCCGCCGCCGCCACCTGCATGAATCCGGCTCGCTGCGCGTGCGCTTCCCGTCACCGGAAGCCGAAGGCCTGTCGGCGGTCTTTGTCAATACCGCGGGCGGTGTCGCCGGCGGCGATCGTTTCGATATCGACATTTCAACCGGCGGAGGATCGCGCCTGTCGGTGACGACGGCGGCGGCGGAGAAAGTCTACCGGGCGCAGGGACCGGCGGCGCAGGTCAACATTACCTTGAAGGCGGCGGCTGGATCGCACCTCGCCTGGCTGCCGCAGGAAACCATCCTGTTCGATCGGGCCCGGGTGCGGCGCCGGATCGATATCGATCTGGCGGTGGGCGCCTCGCTCTTGCTGTGCGAAATCGTGGTATTCGGCCGCGCCGCGATGGGCGAGCGCATGCGGCAGGGCGAGTTCGTCGATCGCTGGCGGATGCGGCGCGGCGGCAAACTGGTGTTCGCGGAAACCGTGCGGCTCGACGGCGACATCGGCGACAAGCTGGCAAGACCTGCCATTGCCAATGGTGGCGTGGCGATCGGCACCGCGTTGATCGCGCCCGGCGACGAGGCCTTGGTGGAACGGATTCGCGGCGTGACAACATCGTTCGGCGGCGAGGTCGGCATCTCCTGCTGGAATGGGTTTGCAATGGCGCGCTTCTGTGCCCAAGATGCGGCGAGGCTTCGCGCCGACATGATGGCCGTGCTCGGCAGCGTTTCCAGTTCGGCGCTGCCGCGGCTGTGGCTCAACTAGATGTGGCTCAATTAGAACTTGGCTGAATTAGATCAGGTTAAATTACGTAGAGTGCCCGCATGAATCTGTCCCCCCGCGAAAAAGACAAGCTCCTGATTTCGATGGCGGCGATGGTGGCGCGACGGCGGCTGGAGCGCGGCGTCAAGCTCAACCACCCGGAAGCCATCGCCATTATCTCCGATTTCATCGTCGAGGGCGCGCGCGACGGCCGCACCGTGGCCGAACTGATGCAGGCCGGCGCAGAGGTCATCACCCGCGCGCAGTGCATGGATGGGATCGCCGAGATGATCCACGACATTCAGGTCGAAGCGACGTTTCCGGACGGCACCAAGCTCGTCACCGTGCACGAGCCGATACGATAGGAGTGACGACCATGATCCCCGGCGAACTCTTCATCCAGGACGGCGAGATCGAGCTCAATGCCGGCCGCAAGACGGTGACGCTGACCGTCGCCAATACCGGCGACCGGCCGATCCAGGTCGGCTCCCACTACCATTTCTTCGAAACCAATCCGGCGCTGAAATTCGAGCGCAAGAAGGCGCGCGGCATGCGGCTCGATATCGCCGCCGGCACCGCAGTGCGGTTCGAGCCGGGGCAGACCCGCGACGTGCAACTCGTGGCGCTCGCAGGCAAGCGCGTCGTCTATGGATTCCGTGGCGAGGTGATGGGGAAGTTGTGAACATGTTCGGAACGGCAGGGGCCAAATCATGTCCGTAAAAATAAAACGTTCCGTCTATGCCGACATGTTCGGGCCGACCACCGGCGATCGGGTGCGGCTTGCCGACACGGATTTGATCATCGAGGTCGAAAAGGATTTCACCACCTACGGCGAGGAAGTGAAATTCGGCGGCGGCAAGGTGATCCGCGACGGCATGGGGCAGTCGCAGGTCACCAACAAGCAGGGCGCGGCCGATACCGTCATCACCAATGCGCTGATCGTCGATCACTGGGGCATCGTGAAGGCCGATGTCGCCATCAAGGAAGGCTATATCAGCGCCATCGGCAAGGCCGGCAATCCCGACATCCAGCCCGGCGTCACCATCGTGATCGGCCCTGGCACCGACATCATCGCGGGTGAAGGCAAGATCCTCACCGCGGGCGGATTCGATAGCCACATCCATTTCATCTGCCCGCAGCAGATCGAGCATGCGCTGATGTCCGGCGTCACCTCGATGCTGGGCGGCGGCACCGGCCCGTCGCACGGCACCTTCGCGACCACCTGCACGCCCGGCCCCTGGCACATGGCGCGGATGATCCAGTCGTTCGATGCTTTTCCGGTCAATCTCGGCATTTCCGGCAAGGGCAACGCCTCGCGTCCGGCCTCGCTGGTGGAGATGATCAAGGCCGGCGCCTGCGCGCTCAAGCTGCACGAGGACTGGGGCACGACGCCGGCCGCGATCAACAACTGCCTCTCGGTCGCCGACGATTACGATGTCCAGGTGATGATCCACTCCGATACGCTGAACGAGTCGGGCTTTGTCGAGGACACCGTGAAAGCGTTCAAGGGCCGCACCATCCACGCCTTCCACACCGAAGGCGCCGGCGGCGGTCACGCGCCTGACATCATCAAGATCGCGGGCCTGAAAAACGTGCTGCCGTCCTCGACCAACCCGACGCGGCCGTTCACCCGCAACACCATCGACGAACATCTGGACATGCTGATGGTGTGCCACCATCTCGATCCCTCGATCGCCGAGGATCTGGCGTTCGCCGAAAGCCGCATCCGCAAGGAGACCATCGCCGCCGAAGACATCCTGCACGATCTCGGCGCGCTCTCGATGATGTCCTCGGATTCGCAGGCCATGGGCCGGCTCGGCGAAGTCATCATCCGCACCTGGCAGACCGCCGACAAGATGAAGAAGCAGCGCGGCTCGCTGCCGCAGGACAAGGGCAACAACGACAATTTCCGGGTCAAGCGCTACATCGCGAAATACACCATCAACCCCGCGATCGCGCATGGCGTCTCGAAGCTGATCGGCTCGGTGGAAAAGGGCAAGCTCGCCGATCTCGTGCTGTGGTCGCCGGCCTTCTTTGGCGTCAAACCCGATTGCGTCATCAAGGGCGGCTCGATCGTGGCAGCCCCGATGGGGGATCCCAACGCGTCGATCCCGACGCCGCAGCCGGTGCACTATCGGCCGATGTTCGCAGCCTTCGGCAAGTCGCTGACGGCGTCCTCGGTGGTGTTCACCTCGAAAGCGGCGGTGTCGTCGGGGCTGGCGAAGAAGCTCGGCATCGACAAGAAGCTCTATGCGGTCGAAAATACCCGCAGCCGCATCTCGAAAAAGAGCATGATCCACAACGACGCCACGCCCAAGATCGAGGTCGATCCCGAGACCTATGAGGTACGCGCCGACGGCGAATTGCTGACCTGCGCGCCGGCCGAGGTGCTGCCCATGGCGCAGCGCTATTTCATGTTCTAAAGCGCGATCAGCAGAAGTGGATACCGGTTTTGCGTTCGATCGCGCTTCTGCGCTAAGGTGGCTCCCGGCACGCTCAAGCCAGACCAAAAGACCGGGAGGATTTCGTGATCTACGTCGTCGCCACACTGACCGTGAAGCCTGAAACGCGCGCCGAATTCATCGCCGCCGCCACCGCCTGCATCAAGGAAACCCGTAAAGAGGCCGGCAATATCGCCTATGATCTGCATGAAAGCGTCACCGATCCCACCAAGATGGTGTTTGTCGAACAGTGGCAAAACGCCGAGGCGCTGGTGCCGCACCGGGCCGCCGAGCACATGAAGACGTTCGGCCGCGTCGCCGTGAAATGCATGTCGGCTCCGCCCAGGATCGAAGTCATCACGCCGGAAAAGGTCGACGTGCGCTAAGCAACAAGAACAACGGGAGAAAATCCATGATCTATGTCGTCGCCACCTCGCAGGTGAAGCCGGACCAGCGGGATGCCTTCATCAAGGGCGCCAAGGAATGCATCGCGGCCACCCGCAAGGAAAAAGGCTGCCTGTCCTATGAGAGCCACACCAGCATCAACGACCCCAATCTGTTCGTGGTGGTCGAGCGCTGGGAGACCCGCGAGGACCTCAATGCCCATGGCCGGGCGCCGCACATGAAGGTCTGGCGCGAATATTCGGCGCCGCTGAAAGTGTCGCCGACCGTGATCGAGATCATCAGCGACGGCAAGGTCGAGAAGCTGTGAGTTTTGTCCGATGATCCGCGCGACGCAGGTTCGCGGGCAATATCGCTGGAGCGAGCCGCCGGCGGACACCGTCGTGCTGGATTTCGACGACCGCCACCGCCGGCGGATGGCGATGACTGGCACGCGCGGGCTTGAGTTCCTGCTCGATCTGGAACATGCGATCGCGCTGCGCGGCGGCGACGCGCTGGTGCTCGACGACGGCCGGCTGGTCGAGGTGGTGGCGGCACCGGAGCCGTTGCTGGAAATTCGAGGGACCGATCCGCATCATCTGGTCCGGGTCGCCTGGCATCTCGGCAACCGCCATCTGCCGACCCAGATCATGGCCAAGGGCCTGCGGATCCGGCGCGACCACGTCATCGAGACGATGGTGAAGGGTCTCGGCGCCCGCGTGATCGAGATCGAGGCGCCGTTCGATCCCGAAGGCGGCGCCTATGCCGGCGGCGGCCACGCCCACGCGTCGGCGGAAGCCCACGGCCACGCGTCCGCAGAGGCCCATGCGCACGCCCACGCCCATGCGACGCATGATCATGCGGCGCATGGTCATGAGCATCATCATGACGAGCATTGCGATCACGACCACCCTCACCACGATCACTCCCATGCTCATGACCACAAGTAGGACGCCATCCGGCGATCCCTGCGCAATGGAAGCGGACGAGGCGGCGGCGCTGTACCGGCTGATGACCTGGCTGTCGCCGTCGTTTCCGGTCGGCGCGTTCTCCTATTCCAGCGGCATCGAATGGGCGGTCGAAGCCGGCGATATCGTCGATGCGGCGTCGTTGCGGGATTGGCTGGCATCGATGCTGGCGGAGGGCGGAGGATTTTGCGACGGCGTGTTTCTGGCGCACGCGCATCGCGCGGCATCGTCGGCTGACGATGTGGGATTGCGGAACATCGCCGAACTGGCGGCGGCCTTCGTGCCCTCGCGCGAGCGTCAGCTCGAGACCTCGGCGCAGGGCCGCGCCTTCATCGACATCGCGCAATCCGCCTGGAATTGCGATGGGCTGGAGCGGATGATCGCCTGCTGCGACGGCGCTATCGTCTATCCCGTTGCGGTCGGCCTGGTCAGCGCGGCGCATGAGATTCCCTTAGCGCTCACGATGCACGCGTTCCTGCACGCGCTGGCGTCGAACTGGATCTCGTCGGGCGCGCGCCTTGTTCCGCTTGGGCAAACCGACAGCCAGCGCGTGCTGGCGTTGCTGGAGCCTGTCGTCGTCGCAACCGGAAACCGCGCGCTCGATGCGTCGCTCGACGATCTCGGCAGCGCGACGTTTCGCGCCGATCTGGCCAGCATGCGGCACGAGACGCAGTACACGCGATTGTTCAGATCATGATGACATCGGCGGTATGCGAACTTTATCAGCACGTCGTCCCGGCGAACGCCGGGACCCATACGCCGTGCGCTATCGTTTGGACGATGTGGCGGAAACCTTCTGTTACGACTAACGCCGGTTTCTATGGGTCCCGGCTTTCGCCGGGACGACGCGATAGCGGAACACGGCTCAACAGAACACGGCGCCATAAGAGAAAGAGCAACTGACATGTCCAAATCCCACGGCCCGCTTCGCGTCGGCATCGGAGGTCCGGTCGGCTCGGGCAAGACCGCGCTGATGGATCTGCTCTGCAAGACCATGCGGGAGCGCTACGACATCGCGGCGATCACCAACGACATCTACACCAAATGGGATGCGGAATTCCTGGTGCGCTCGGGGTCGCTGACGCCGGATCGCATCGCAGGCGTCGAGACCGGCGGCTGCCCGCATACCGCGATACGCGAGGATGCCTCGATGAATCTCGCCGCAGTCGCCGACATGCGCGCCAAGTTTCCCGGTCTCGACATGGTGCTGATCGAATCCGGCGGCGACAACCTGGCCGCGACCTTCTCGCCCGAGCTCGCCGATCTCACGATCTATGTGATCGACGTCGCGGCGGGTGACAAGATCCCGTCCAAGGGCGGCCCCGGCATTACCCGGTCGGACTTGCTCGTCATCAACAAGATCGACCTCGCGCCGCATGTCGGCGCCTCGCTGGAGAAAATGGACACCGACGCGAAACGGATGCGCGGCGAGCGGCCGTTCGTCATGACCAATCTGCGAAAGAGCGAGGGGCTGGACCGGATCATCGGTTTCATCGAGGCCAAGGGCGGCCTTCGGCCGCGGTCTTAACCAAATCAAGCTGAACGGACTTTGTTAACGTTTGTGGCGCGCGGGCGCGAAGCGTCCGCTGCGGCAAAATATAATGCGCTTCGCCGGAACCAAACGCCGCGGCTGCGATTAACACCCTCTGTCTTTGCCAGGACAACGATCACGACAACAATCATGACAGGCGTCATGGCAAACCCGTTAATCTTCATCGCCTGCTGCAGTTGCCTATCAATGATCGCTCCTCCATTATGTCGGCCGGTTGGCTCTCGCGTTTCCGTTTGTTGCCGCCGTTGCCGGCGGCCGTTACCTCATCCTCTTCGCCAACCTCTCATTACCGAGTAAGCGAGTGGTTCGGCTGGGTTTCATCATCGGTTTTATCGCGCTTGTCGGAGTTTGCCTCTCCGGTCTCGCGGCTTACCGCGTCTACAATCAGGAATTGGCGATCGAGGGGATTGCGCTGGCGCGCGCGGTCGACGTTCACGCCAGCCTGGTCCAGGACCGGCTGACCGAGCGCGAGCTGCTCGCCCGCGTCGCATCGGGCCTGTTCCGCACGCCTTCGGTGATGAAGGCCAATATGCTGCAGCCGCTGCGGTCCTCGATCTACGCTTTCAAGACCGATTTCGTAGTCGCGAGCTGGATCGCGCGGCTCAAGCCGAGCGAACTGGAGGCGGCGCGCAAGGAACTCGCCGACGCCGGATTTCCGAACCCCGCGATTCGCGATTTCGACGACCAGCCGCTGGACAAGGCGGCTCTCGACAAGCCGGTCGATGTGCTGATGGATCTCGAGCCCCGCGACAAGGAGACGATGGCTTTCGCGGGCCGCTCGCTTGATCGGCACCCGACAATGGGACCGACGCTTTCGCGGGCGCTGACCGATGGCAAGCCTGTCGCGTCCGATCCGTTTCCGCTGTTGCGCCCGGACGGTCCGATCGGCGTCGTCCTGGCCGCGCCCGTCGTGCAGGAGGGCGATCCGTCGCCGGCGGGCTTTGTGACCTTCTCCTATGAACTGGCGCCGCTGATGCTCGCCAATGACGATTTGTCGCTGTTTTCGGTGGTGCTGAAAGATCCGCGCAACGCCGGCGACGAATTGATCGCCAATGATCGGGGCATCGTCAGCTCGAGAGCGGCGAGCCAGGAAGCGCGCGCGCCGTCGAGCATGAGGACGGTCACATTCGGCGGTCGCGACTGGTCGCTCGGCTATTACGCCAAGACCAATGCCCTGATGCGGGCGCAACAGACCGCCGCCATTGTGGCGGCGATCGGCTTCGCACTGACCGGCATCGTCTGCGGGCTGTTCGGATATGTCGCCTACAACAATCTGCGGCTGAGCCGCGAAATCCAGGTGCGGATCGGCTTCGAGCGCCGCCTCACTGCGGTGATCGACGAGCTCAACCATCGCGTCAAGAACATCCTGGCGGTGATCCAGTCGATCGTGACGCGGACGCTGCGCCATGGTTCGGATATCGATGTCGCCCGCGAACTCCTGATCGGCCGGATCCATGCGATGTCGAACGTGGTTTCGCTATTGAGCGAAAGCCAGTGGCAGGGCGTGAAACTGAAGGGGCTGTTCGAGGCGCGCGCCATACCCCACGCCGAGCGCATCGCCGTCGACGGCCCCGATATCGCCGTCAGCGCGCGCGCGGCCCAGAGCCTGTCGCTATTGTTCTTCGAACTGGCGTCGCATTCCGACGAGGGGCTTTCGCTTGTCGGCAAGCACCCGCACATCGTCGCGAACTGGGAAGTCACCGGCGAGGGGCCCGACACGGTTTTTCACTTTCGCTGGGAAGAATTCAACACCAGCGCGGCGACCCGCCGGGAAGACAGCGATTTCGGCGTCATCCTGCTCGACCGCGTCGCGCCGGAGGCGCTCGGCGGCATCTCGAAACGGTATTTCACCGAGGTGAGCTACGTCTACGAACTCACCGCGCCGATGGAGACCGTGGTCGACATGACCGAGCGCGACCGCACCGAACAATTGTCGGCGCCGCCGAGGGCGGGGCGGTAGGGGCATTCGCAACGAGCCAGCTCCATCTCAGCGGTCGTCCCGCTCTATCTGTCGTCGCCCCGGCCTTCGCCGGGACGATGGATTGCTTCGTCGCTTCCGCCTTTCGCTCGTTGAGCTACGGCGGACAAGTCGCTCTTCGCAATGACGGTGCACTTTCTGGAACAAATCCTCCCTGGCGGGAATTGAAACGCCGTTCAATCCGCGTAAGGAGGCGTGCTCATGGGACGTTATCTGTTGTTGTGGCTGCTCGGTATACCGCTTCCGATTCTGGTGCTGATCTATGCGTTCGGCGGGCTGCGCTGAGAGTTCTGATCCAACTCAGTTGGAGATTTGCTTGCATATCGGCCGCAACGAAGGTGCACCCCCTCGCCCTCTGGGAGAGGTGTCACCGGACATGCGGCCCGCGTCGATTTCAAATTTGCAAATCACACTCCAACGCCAACGAAAGAGGCGGCCGCGATATGCGGCCGCCTTTTGTCGCAGAGTGGATGGAGCGTGGATCAACCGCCGCTGCCGCCGATCACGGCGCGAACCGTTTCATCGGGGCCGAAATCGTCGGCGCCATCGACATAGAGCAGGGCCGAGAGTTTCGAGCGCGCGCGGTTGACGCGGCTCTTGATGGTGCCGACCGCGCAGCCGCAGATCGCCGCCGCGTCCTCATAGGAGAAGCCGGAGGCGCCCACCAGGATCAGTGCTTCGCGCTGGTCCTGCGGCAGCTTGTCGAGGGCTGCGCGGAACTCCTCGAACTCCAGATGCGCGCTCTGCGCCGGCTGGGTTTTCAGCGTCTTGGCATAGCTGCCATCGGCGTCCTCCACCTCCCGTCGCCGCTTGCGATAGTCGGAGCGGAACAGGTTGCGCAGGATCGTGAACAGCCACGCCGGCAGGTTCGAGCCGGGCTGGAACGAGTTGATATTGGCCAGCGCGCGCAGCAGGGTTTCCTGCACCAGATCGTCGGCCCGGTCGCCGTTGCCGCTAAGCGAGATCGCGAACGCGCGCAGACTGGGAACCGACGCCAGAATGTCGTCGCGGAGTGAATCTGTGAGAGGCATTACTCCCTCCCGTCATTTGGATCGCCCGCATTTCCCACTTGGGGTGGGGACTCGGACGTATCAAGCTTCTTGATCAGTTCCGCGAAGCGGTCCGGTACGCCCTGCCGGACGACATCGTCGTACATGGCGCGGAGCTGGTGGCCGATCCTCGACTGAATTTCGGCGTTGAGGGCGCCCTGCTTTCCCGGCTTGCCGGCTTGAGACTTTAAATCTTTCATGACCTGTTCCACGCTTCCCCGAGAGTTAAGTCCCTGAAACTGCGATAATTATCCTTGATTTTGAAGCCTTTGCGGCGTCTCTATGGAAAGCTAATGCGAAGTCGGCTGGAAAGTTCCGGAAGATTGGAACTTTATTGGGAACTTTTGCGGCGCTTGGGCGTAATCAGTCCATCAGGGGAACCGGGCCACCCCTTAATGTGCGGTTGGGCCCAATGTTTTGAACTCAAGCCAATGATGGAGTGGGGATGTCCCGATCACAGCTCGTTGCTGAACATTTACCGTTGTTGCGCCGCTATGCCCGCGCGTTGACGGGTAACCAGGCGTCGGGCGATGCCTATGTCGGGGCCATGCTGGAAGCCCTGCTGCAGGATCCGTCCTTGCTGGACGAGCAGCACGGGCCCCGCGCCGGGCTGTTCAAGCTGTTCACGCAGATCTGGAATTCGGTTTCGATCAACGACGACACCGAGGTGTCGACGCTGCCGATGCCGTCGGAGCGTCGCCTGTCGAATATTACCCCGCTACCGCGGCAGGCGTTCCTGCTGCTGTCGCTGGAAGGTTTCTCCGAAGAGGAAGTGGCCTTCATCCTCAACAAGGACGTCGCCGAGACCCGCAAGCTCGCCGATACCGCGGGCCGCGAGATGGCGGCGGAAATCGCGACCGACGTGCTGATCATCGAGGACGAGACCTTCATCGCGATGGATCTCGAGAGCCTGGTCAAGAACCTCGGGCACAACGTGATCGGCGTCGCCCGCACCCATTCCGATGCGGTGGCGCTGGCCAAGAACAAGAAGCCCGGCCTGATCCTTGCGGATATCCAGTTGGCCGACGGCAGTTCCGGCCTCGATGCCGTCAACGAGCTGTTGCGGATCTTCGAGGTGCCGGTGGTGTTCATCACCGCCTATCCCGAACGCTTCCTGACCGGCGAGCGCCCGGAACCGGCATTCCTGATCTCAAAGCCGTTCCAGCCCGCGATGGTGTCGGCCGTTGCCAGCCAGGCACTGTTCTTCCAGCGCAACTCACGCAATCGTGCGCCGAGGGTGGCATAAGCGCCTCGGGCTTTTATTCCGAACGACCACGCTGCGACAAATCAGCCCAGCGCGCTCCAGGGTGCGCCGGGCTTCTTGATGCAAATTGGCGCGCCCTTGGAATGACCTTGCAGTCCCAATCGGGCCCGAAGCCTGCGGTCGATCGCTGCTGAGGTCCCAACGTGGCGGCAATGGCAACAGCGACGCTCGGCAGCGCCGCCACAAGCAGGGCACCCATGGTGTCGCCGCGAACTAGATACCGATGAGGCCATTTCGTCGCCTCATCATACCACCGAGCTCCCGCGAGCAGGTTGGGACTGACGGGAATGTGTAGCGAATTCGGCAAAAAGCAGGGCGCGGCTGGCATCACCACAGCCGCGCCCCACGTCGCCGGTTAATGGGGCAGGGGGGATAACCGGCTGCGAGCATTACGCACAGGCCCCCGGAGTCGTTCCCGCCCACAGATATTTTTTTAACACACGCTTAATTGATTTCGCGGTTTGAACCGAGACCTGCCGGTCGCGTTCTAACTAATGATCGCCATGGGGCGACGCGACGTTGGCAGGCGTATCATGTCACGATTATCAAAGGGAATTTTCGCTGCGATCACCATTTCGCTGGCCTTTGGCGCGGTAGCGTGGGGGCGCGATCTCGCCGGCACCCGTGATTTTACTGGAACCCGGGCACGAGCGGTTACCTCCGAAGCCATCATCAATCGCGCCGCCAAGACGGACCGCGCTACCGCCGCAGTTGCGTCGGTACCGACGCGGACGATATCGCTGCGGCTGGACAGCCTTTCAGCGACCTCGGTCGTGATCCGGATGCCGGCCGCCAAGCAAGCCCGCAACGGCCCGGCCGCGCCTTCCATGATCAGGCCGTCGTCGGATCGCAAGCGTGCGGTGGCGTGCGAGCCGCCGGTCAGCGTGTTGACCGAAGTCGCAAAACAGCTGCAGCCCGGACGCTGCGTGACCTGAGAAATCGTTTCCTGTTTGCTACGTAGGATGGGTTGAGCGGAGCGATATCCATCATTTGCATTTGCAGAGATGATGGGTTTCGCTCCGCTCAACCCATCCTACGTTCTCGTCGCCGTCGTGTGGTGATTTGCCCGTCGGGCGACTTTCTGACGGGGGTGTCTATACCCCTTTGCAAAAATATTTCGCTTAACCCGTCGGGCAAATCATCTCTACAAGCTCGCGCCATCCCACCCACCAGAGGGGCGTATCATGATCGTCACGAAACGCGGGGCGGGATGCGGTGGACGCAGCAGCGTCTTGCGCGCGATGGGATCGCAGGGCAGGTCGAAAGATTTGTGAGCGATCAACAGCACGCGGACGAGAGATGCTAGCTGCGTACGGCGAAGTCGTGTGGTCCTGACGCCCCGACGCTGGCGTCAAGTTCGCGGATGTTGTGTCGGCCCTACCGGGTCCGGACAAAACGTCAGTCCGCGGGCGACGGTGGCAAAAGAGCCCGGTCACCGGGGAGAGTACGAAGGAACCCGTTAAAACCATTGCGTGCGGGAATGCCGGGCGATTCCGGTGTACTCGTTGTTGCTCGTGTGCGTTCTACCACTAAAAGTGCACACGAGACCGCGGGTGCAGCGGGCACCCGGCATTCCCCACGCCCTCTTGCGGGGCGAGAGATAAATGCATGCCTCGGGCGCCTCGCGCCGCGAGGACCAAGTCGTATGCGGAACTACATCAACGTCATTGCGAGCGAAGCGAAGCAATCCACTCTTTCTTCATGTTGCGGCATGGATTGCTTCGCGGAGCCTGTCATCGGGCGCGCATTCGCGCGACCCGTTGGCTCGCAATGACGGCTTCAAAGCGTCGTAGCACTCCCAGCTGTCATTGCCCGCGAAAGCGGGCGATCCAGTATTCCGAGATATTAGCGATGGAAACGAGAAGTTGCGCCGTACTGGATACTCCGCTTGCGCGGAGTAGGACGGTTGAGGGTGGGCAAGGCGCAGCGCTTCCAGCGACCGCTTCCTCACTCCGCCGGCGCTTCATCGGCCGCGGCGCCACGGCTCGCCATGAACCCCAGCGCCAGGCCGCCGACGGCGAGGATCGGGATCAGCTTCTTGATGCCGATGGCGCGGATCACCTGGATGCCGGCGGCGACCAGCATGGGATCGGCCAGCGCGGTCTGCACCGCGGATTTTGCGGTCTCCTCGACACGGGTCTCGACTCGATTTTTCCGCGCCATATAGCTGCCGGCGGCGATCAGCGTGACGACGAAGAAGATGCCGGCGCCGGTCAGGCAGGCTTCGATCGGGCCGTACTTCTGCAGCATGAACACGAAGGCGGCGGCGCACAGAAACGACGTGGTGACGAACAGCGCCACCGCCGCTGCCGCCGCCAGCGATGTCAGCCGCAACGCCGTGCCGGTCTGTTCCTTGAAGTCATCGATCATTCGCCCAAACATTCGAAAACCTCGTTCAAGTCAGCGAAAAGACAACAGGCGGCGCTTCACGCGCCGCTATTCAGATCGGAACCATTGAACCCGCCGCTGCGGCGATCGCGAGCAAGGCGCGTTGTCGTCGGCCAATCCTTACCTGCGCCAGGTCGCGCCGATCAGGAAGCCGAGGCCGAGCGCAATGCCAACGGTCGCGAGCGGACGCTGGGTGATGACGTCTTCCAGCGACTCCTCGATCGACATCGCGGCGTCCTGCGCGGCGTCCATCATGGCGCTGCCGCGCTCCGACATGTCGTCGACGGCGGAATCGACATTGGCGCGGGCCTGCTTGTAGCCGCGCCGTGCCTGTTTGCTCGCGGTGCCGGCGAACGAATTGAGCGCGTCGGTGATCTGGTCGGTCAGGGCGGTAATATCGTTTTTCACGGCTGCTACATCCTTTTCGAGGCGTTCATAGGTCGCTTTATCCGTCATGTTTCTGATTCCGATCTCGCCATCCATGCTCGACATCAAAAGCTCCCGGGGACTGAAGTTACTCACCGCACAAACGCCGCGCATCGCGGTAAGTTCCGTGAAATGAACCGATCAGTCCTGTGGCAGCTGCGGCGAATCGACCGGCATCAAATGTTCCTTGAGAATGAGGCCGACGATCAGAAGCGGCGAGGACAGGAAGCCGCCGACCGGGCCCCACAGCCAGGTCCAGAACGCCAGCGCCAGCAGCACGGCGAGCGCGTTCAGCGAGAGCCTTCGTCCGATGATGGTCGGCGTGACGAAATGCCCTTCGAGGAAGGTAATTGCGACGAAGGCCAACGGCGCGACCAGCCCCGCGGTGATGGTCGGAAAGGCGACGATTCCGACCGCTGTCAGAATGACGAACATCGCGACCGGGCCGATGATCGGCAAATAGTTCAAGGTCGCAGCCAGCGCGCCAAGTCCGGCGGGGTTGGGCACGCCCGCCAACGCGCAAACAACGCCGGTGGCGATCCCGACGCCAACATTGATCATCGTCACCGTCAGCAGATAACCGCCGAGATGCTCCTCGATCTCATTGAGGATCCGCAATGCCCGCAGCCGGGAGGGATGGTCGCCGAAGGTCAGGATCAGCGCGCGGCGGAGATCCCTCCAGCTTGCGATGAAGAGAATCAGAGTTGCGAAGAACAGCAGGAATTCGGTGAAGGTCGGCGACAGGAATTCGAGCGTCGGCTGCACCCAGTCGAATTTCGGCATCTGGAACGTGTTCAGCGGATCGGAGCCGCCGAGCATGATCTGAAGCTGATGCCAGAGCCCCAGCGGCCGGTCGAACACATGCAGCTTTTCCTTCAGGATGCCTCCGAGTTCCGGCAGGCGGTGGCTCCAGTCCATCAAGGGCGAAGCGATCAGGCCGACCAGGAAGGTCGCCACCGCGCCGACGGTGGTGACGATCAGCACCGCCGCCAGCGAACGGGGAATCCGGTTGCGCTCGAGGAAATTGGCCGCCGGCGACAGCATGGTGCCGACCACAAAGGCCGCAACCACCGGAAGGAAGAACGCTTTTGCAAAATAAAGCACGACGAAGACACAAATCAGCAGCAGCGCCACCAGCGCGAAGGCGACGACTTCCGCGCGGCGGATGACTGGCGGCAGTTCGGTCTTGCTGTCGGGCAACGGCTTGCCGGCGGGTTCGCCGGGAGACGGCCGTTCACGCTCGGAGGTCCGTTCACGCTCATTGGGAAGGACGCGCACCATGATTCTCCCCCGGCTGACGGCGATTGCCATCGCGCCACGAACTGGAAACTGACGCCCGCTAATCCGCCGCTCACCGGAAGGTTCCATCGCGGAAACGTGAAACGTCGTCGGCTTGACAGCATGGCTTCAAACCGGCGCGCAGCGGAACTGCGAGGCCTCGGTCGCGTTGGCTCGTCAACAGCATCACATCGATGCGCATCAGACGGGGCAGCACATGGCACAGGTTTTTGCGGGTATTCGCAGGCATTCGTCGCGCGCGACCGGCGCGCTGATTTTCGCAGGCGCCTTGCTGGGCGCGTCCGCACTTCTGACGGGCGCGGCGAGTGCGCAGGTGCTGGGCTACGCCGCCGCGCCGCAAAGCGCGTTTCCGTCAGACGAAGTCATGGCGACGCCGGAAGACGGCAATGGCTCATCAAGTGTCGTGCCCGAGCGGCTGCGGCGCGCCAATGTTGCCTTCAGCACCAGCGAGGCGCCGGGCACCGTCATCATCGATACCGGCAACACCGCGCTCTATTATGTGCTCGGCCAGGGCCGCGCCATCCGTTACGGCGTCGGCGTCGGCCGCGAAGGTTTCACCTGGTCCGGCGTGCAGACCATCAGCCGCAAGGCGGAATGGCCGGATTGGCATCCGCCGGCGGAAATGATCGCGCGGCAACCCTATCTGCCGCGCTTCATGGCGGGCGGCCCCGGCAATCCGCTCGGCGCGCGCGCGATGTATCTTGGCTCCAGCGTCTATCGCATTCACGGCACCAACGATCCCTCGACCATCGGCAAGTTCGTCTCCTCGGGCTGCATCCGGCTCACCAATGAGGACGTCGCCGATCTGTTCAGCCGCGTCGATGTCGGCACCAGGGTCGTGGTGCTGCCGAAGAATGCGCCGCACCTCGCGGCCCGGGCGACCATCACCGCTCGCCCGACAGCGGCGCCGGCGCGGCCGGTCGCGACCAGTTCGCCCGCGGGCCGCCAGGCCATGAACCTTTCGACATCGTCGTTGTACTGAAGATGGCGATCGCGTCTCCGAGTTTGACATGAGTTCGATAGCGAGAAGGCGGTTGGCGTTGGTCGCCGCGACGGCAATGTGCGCGCTGGCGCTGGGTCCGGCCGCCCAGGCGGAGGACTTCTTCTCGGCGCTGTTCGGCGGCCTCGGTGGCGGCCGTTCTCGCGCGCCTTCGATCCAGATGCCGTTTGCCAGCGAAGGCAATCCAGCGGCTGCGTCGGGCGAGGTCTCTCGTCCGCGCGCCGGCTATTCTGGCGGGTCGCAAGCCTATTGCGTGCGCACCTGTGACGGGCGCTATTTCCCGATCTCGGCGTCCGACAATCAAAGCCGGGCGGCGTCGTGCAACAGTTTTTGCCCGGCCAGTGACACCAGGATCGTCTACGGCAGCAGCATCGACACCGCCGTCACCAGCAGCGGCAAGCCGTATTCCGAACTGCCGAATGCGTTTCGCTATCGCAACGAACTGGTCGAAGGATGCAGCTGCAACGGCAAGGACCAGACCGGTCTCGCGCCGGTCAAAATCGAGAACGATCCGACGCTTCGCAAGGGTGATATTGTTGCTGGCGCTGACGGCTTGGTGGTGGCCGGCCGCGGCGCCGACAAGCGCGGTGCGTCGTTGAATTTCTCACCCGCCTCGAACCAGCTTCGCGCGCGCTATCAGCGCGTGCCGGTGGTGGCGTCGGAATGAGGGACAAGAAAAAGGCCGCCTGAAATGGCGGCCTCGATTTCTCGCGGGTCGCGTCGAACCGTCAAGCCGCACGGATTTTTCCGAGGAATTGCGTCACCTGATGGCCCAGTTGCTGGCTCTGGGTTTCCAGCGATTCGGAGGCGCGCTTGACGTCGTCGGCGGCGGCCGCCGCGGCATCCGCATCGGCTTTGACGCCGGTGATGTTGTCGGAGACGTTCTTGGTGCCCTGCGAGGCGAACTGGGTGCTGCGGGTGATCTCCTGGGTGGCGGCGCCCTGTTGCTGGACCGCGGCCGCGATCGCGGTCGCGACCTCATTGACCTCGCTGATGATGCTGCCGATGCCCTTGATGGCGTCGATGGCCTCGCCGGCCACTTTCTGGATGTCCGCGATCTGCTCCGAGATATCGTCGGTCGCTTTCGCGGTCTGGCTGGCCAGCGATTTGACCTCGGAGGCCACCACGGCAAAGCCGCGGCCGGCTTCGCCGGCGCGGGCCGCCTCGATGGTGGCGTTCAGCGCCAGCAGGTTGGTCTGGGCGGCAATGGTGTTGATCAGGCCGACCACTTCGCCGATCCGGTTTGCCGATTTCGCCAGTCCCTGCACGGTGCCGTCGGTTTCTCGCGCCTGATTGACGGCGCGGCTGGCGATTCCGGCGGCATGCGCCGCCTGCTGGCTGATATCGTTGATCGACGCGCTGAGCTCTTCCGACGCCGAAGCCACGCTCTCGACGCTCATCGAGGCATCGCCCGACGCTTTCTGCGCGACCTGAACGCGTTCATTGGTCTGGCGGGAGACCGTCGACAGGCCCGTCGAGGTGTTGCGCATCTGGCCGGAAGCGTCGCTCAGTTGCTCCAGCGTGTGCCGTACGGTGCTCTCGAATTCACCGACATAGGTCTCGATCGCTCTGCTGACGCGCGGTGGCGCCGGCGTTGCGTTCGCGCTCCTGCGCCTCGATCCGGACCTTGTCCGCGGCCTGTTGCTTGAAGGTTTCAAGCGCGCCGGCCAGTGCGCCGATCTCGTCCTGCCGCTGCGCATAACCGGTATCGACCGCCAGATCGCCGGAGGCCACTTGCAGCATGGCGTCGCGCATGTTGTGCAGCGGCTTGATGACGCGGCGGGTGATGGCCATCATGGCGCCGACGGTGAGGACGAGGGCCAAAGCCAGCAGCACGAGCTGCAGGACCAGCGCGCGCTGAGCCTCCGAATGCAGCATCACGGCGTGGTCCTTGGCCGCGTCGAGCGCGGTCTCGGCAACGGCAACGGCGGCGCCGAGCCGTCCCACCGTGACCGGGCTCCATTGATTGGCCGTCAGTTCCGCCTTCTCTCCGGCCAGCAGCGCCGTCAGCAGGCGCTCGCGCAGCGCGAGATATTCCGGGTCGAAATAGGCGGTCTTGTTGGCGGCGATCGCGGCCGAAAGCGCCGGCGGCAATCGCATTCCCGACGCCGTCAGTTGCAGCGCGCTCCATGCGATGTCGGTGCCGCCGAGGAACTTCGTGTAGGTCAGGCGAGTCTCCGGCGACACGCGTCCGGCGGCCAAGCCGTTGGAAATCAGCAGCGATGCCTCGCCGGCGGTGTTGCGCAGCAGCCAGGCGATCTGCTTGATCGCCAGCAACTGGTCGATGGTGGCATCCTGGTGGTTGACGTTGGCGGCAAGCGCCGCGGACAGCTTGTCGAGCGTCTCGAGCAGCCCCTGCGTGGTCTCCATATATTCCTTGGCCAGCGCCGCCCGGCGCGAGGCCTTGGGCTTGCGTACTTCGTCCCAGAATTCCTTCTGCTCCGCGGTCAGGGTCTTGAACAGGCGGTCCAGCTCCGGCACCAGGTTTTTTTGCTGGTCGAATTCGATCGAGGCGAGCTGGCCGAGCGCGTTGCCCATCGCGGGCATTTCGGTGTCGCGAAGGTTGCGCAGGTATTTTTCGATATCGCCATCCATCGGCTGATCGGAATTCAAAAGCCGGTTGGTGGTGGAGCGATCGGTGCGCAGATTATGCATCGCCTTGAACAGGTTCGCCGAGGTATCGGCGATCCCCGCGATACGGCCCGTCACCTGCGAACGTCCCCAGGAATCCCAGCCGTTGAGTGAAATCCCGATCACCACGCAGAGGGATGTTGCGAGGATGACTGCCTTAAGCAGCGCGGAGACGGTCAAACGATTCAGCATGATGATGCAACCCCCAAGGTTCCACCATTTGTGCCAAAAAGGGTAAACATTTAGGCAGCATGCCGCCGGTATAATTACTGCGCGCGAACCACTGATTCCCTAAGAAATATTGAACGCCGCCACATCGGTTCCTCCGCCGGAACCCAAGACCCCGTTGCGCGTTGAAGCGGGACCAAAGTGGTTCTCATGCCTTTTGAGGGGGTCCGAATGCTTGTCGGTGCGCTGATCACGTTTCTGGTCGTTATTCTCATTCTCTACCTGATCAACCTGTTGCCGATCGACGGCCGCGCCAAGCAGATCGCACGCGTGGTGGTGATCATCCTCGGCGTGATCTCGCTCTTGAAATACATCGCGGTGTTCTAGCCAGGCCGCTAGCCGACAAAAAAGCCCCGGCGGATGCCGGGGCTTTTCGTTCGCTTGATGACGTCGAGTTACTTCAGCGTCCTGAACCAGTCGTCCACATCCTTGTGGATCTGATCCTTGGCGAAGCCGTAGCGCTGCTGCAGCTTGCCTTCGAGCTGTTCGCGGCGGCCCTCGATCACGTTGAGATCGTCGTCGGTGAGTTTGCCCCACTTCTCCTTCGCCGCACCCTTGAACTGCTTCCAGTTACCTTCGACCCGGTTCCAATCCATCGTCATCTCCTCTTGAGTTGAGATGGCTTTTCAACCGGCTACCAACTCGAACGTTCCAGGAGAAACTGCGGCATCGTGGCCGACCCGGATTTCACGGAGCCTGTCATCGGGCGGCGCTTCGCGCCGACCCGTTGGCTCGATCCGGGCTACAATGTGTCAATCACCCCGCCGCTTTGGCTTCCCGGCGCCGTGCCGTCAGGATGAACTCGGTATAGCCGTTCGGCTGCTCGCGGCCCTTGAAGACGAGATCGCAGGCGGCCTTGAAGGCTGTGCCGTCGAAGCCGGGCGCCATCGGCCGGTACAGCGGATCGCTCTTGTTCTGTCCGTCCACCACCACCGCCATCCGCTTCAGCGATTCCATCACCTGCTCCCTGGTGATGACGCCCTGATGCAGCCAGTTGGCCAGATGCTGGCTGGAAATGCGCAAGGTGGCGCGGTCTTCCATCAGGCCGACATCGTGGATATCGGGCACCTTGGAGCATCCGACGCCCTGGTCGATCCAGCGCACGACATAGCCGAGGATGCCCTGGCAGTTGTTGTCGATCTCCTGCTTCACGTCATCGGGCGCCCAGTTCGATTGCGACACCGGGATGGTGAGAATGTCCGACAGCTTTGCGCGCGGTCCGCCCTTGGCCAGTTCCTGCTGGCGCGCCTGTACGTTGACCTGATGGTAATGCAGCGCGTGCAGCGTGGCTGCGGTCGGCGACGGCACCCAGGCGGTGGTAGCGCCAGCCTGGGGATGGCCAAGCTTCTGCGTCAGCATGTCCGCCATCTTGTCGGGCGCCGCCCACATGCCCTTGCCGATCTGGGCATGGCCGGGCAGGCCATCGATCAGGCCGGTATCGACGTTCCAGTCTTCATAGGCCTTGATCCAGGGCTGCGCCTTCATGTCGTTTTTGCGGATCATCGGGCCCGCTTCCATCGAAGTATGGATCTCGTCGCCGGTTCGGTCGAGGAAGCCGGTGTTGATGAAGCAGATCCGCTTTGAAGCATTCTGGATGCAGGCCTTGAGATTGACCGTGGTGCGGCGCTCCTCATCCATGATGCCGATCTTCATGGTGTTTTCGGGCAGCGCCAGCATTTTCTCGACCTGGCCGAACAGCTCGCAAGTCAGCGCCACCTCGTCGGGGCCGTGCATCTTCGGCTTGACGATATAGACCGAGCCGGTGCGGCTGTTCTTCGTCTTCGAGCTACCCTTGAGATCGTGGATCGCGAGCAGTCCGGCGACGGCGGCATCGAGGATGCCTTCCGGTATCTCATCGCCTTTGCTGTCGAGCACGGCGTCGGTGAACATGTGATGGCCGACATTGCGCATCAGCAAAAGGCTACGTCCGTGCAGCTTGAGTTCCTTGCCGTCGGGCGTTTTGTAGACACGGTCGGGATTGAGCGCGCGCGTCAGCGTCTTGCCGCCCTTCTCGAAATCGGCCGCCAGCGTGCCATCCATCAGACCGAGCGTGTTGCGATAGACCAGCACCTTGTCGTCGGCATCAACAGCCGCGACGCTGTCCTCCATGTCCAGGATCGTGCTCACAGCGGATTCGAGCATCATGTCGGCGACGCCGGCCGGATCGTCCTTGCCGATCATGTGGCCGCGGTCGATTCTGACCTCGATATGCATGCCGTTGTTGACCAGCAGGATCACGGAAGGCGCGGCGGGATCGCCCTGGAAGCCGGCGAACTGCGTGCTGTTTTTCAGCGCGGTGGCGTTGCCGCTTTTCAGTTTCACCGCGAGCTGCCCGGCGATGACGCTGTAGGACGTCACATCGGTGTGGCTTGCGGTTGCCAGCGGTGCGGCAGAATCGAGAAAGGCCTTGGCCTTGGCGATGACCTTGTCGCCGCGCGCCTTGTTGTAGCCCTTGCCGCTTTCGCTCGGATCGTGCGGGATCGCATCGGTGCCGTAGAACGCATCGTAAAGGCTGCCCCAGCGCGCGTTCGCCGCGTTCAGCGCGTAGCGCGCGTTGGTCAGCGGCACCACCAGCTGCGGCCCGCAGATCTTGCCGATCTCTTCGTCGACATTCGCGGTCTCGACCGCGTGGGTCGCAGGCTCCGGCAAGAGATACCCGATCTCCTTCAGGAACGCCGTGTAGGCATGGATGTCGAACGGCTTCCCCTTGTTGGCGCGGTGCCAGCCGTCGATTTTCGCCTGCAAACTGTCGCGGAAGGCGAGCAGTTCGCGGTTTTTGGGGCCGAGCTTCTGCAGGATGGCGGCGAGCCCCGCCCAGAAGGCGTCGGGCGAAATCCCGGTCTTGGGGGTCGCCTCCTTGGCGATAAAATCGAACAAAACGGGGGCGATCTTCAATCCGTGGGCGTCGACACGATTCATGATGGGATTCTCACGCGAAACGGCGCCTCTGCGCCGTTTTCAGGGGTAAAATGACGAAAGCACGCCGCAAAGGGCGGCATTGATAGCCCTTTTAGCGCCAAAGCCGGGGCGATGAGAAGGCCTTTGGCGGCCCTCGACTGCCCGTAATAAGGACTATGAAAAGCCTAGATATTGGCCGCGAGGTCGACCAGTTCGTCGAACAGGATGGCTGTCCGCGCCAGCATCTGTTCGATCTCCTCGGTGGCGTCAGGAATCGAGCGCGCCGAGGTGTCGATGGTCAATTCGCTGTTCGCCGGCGGCTGGTAATCCTTGCCGATTCCGGTGAACGCCTGCAGCGTGCCCGCGCGCGCCTTGGCGTAGTGGCCCTTGGGATCACGGCTCTCGCACACGTCGGCGGGGGTCGCGATATAGACTTCGCGGAACAAGGTGTCGGCGATGCGGTGCGCCGCGGCGCGATCCTCGCGCGAGGGCGAGACCGCAGCAACGATGGCGATGTGTCCGTTGCGCGCCAGATGCGTGGCGACCTCGGCCAGCCGGCGGATGTTCTCGGTGCGGTCGGCTGCGGAGAAGCCGAGATCGCCGTTGAGGCCGGCGCGCAGAGTGTCGCCATCGAGCAGCACCGGCGAGCCGCCCCGGCTGAACAGCCGTCGTTCCAGAGCGCGCGCCAGGGTCGATTTTCCGGAGCCCGGCAATCCCGTCAGCCAGACCACCGCGCCGCCGTGGCGATAGCGTGCGGAGCGCTCGTCGGGGCGCAGCGCCGATTCGACCGGCACGATATCGACCGGAATAGCGCGCTGTCCGGCATCGACCGTGAGCACGAGGCCACCGCCGGCGATGCGGCCATTGACCTCGATCACCAGCCGTCCGGTGCGGGGATTATCGGTATAGGGATCGGCCGCGATCGGTTGCGCCAGCGAGATGTCGATCTCGCCGACATGATTGCGCGCAATCGATTTTGTTTCGACGCTCGAGAGTTCGCCGGGGTCGACGGCCTTTTCGATCGCGACGACGGTGGCGCGGGTTTCGCGCGTGCCGAGCCGGACCAGAATCGAGGCGCCGGTCAAAAGTGGCTTGTCGTGCAGCCAGAAAATGCGGGCGCGAATCCGGCGGGAATCGCGCGGGCTAGTCCCGACATGGGCGATGACGTCGCCGCGTTCGATGAATAGTTCACGGTCGAGCGTGATGCCGACCGACCGGCCGGCGCCCTGGTTGCCTTTGACCGGCGTCGCCGGCCAACCCTCGACGGTCCTGATTTTCGCGATCTTGCCGGCGGGCATGATGACGATCTCTTCGCCCGCGGCGAGGCTGCCGGATTCGATGCGGCCCGCGACGATGCGGCGGTCGTCGAATTTGTAAATCGCCTGCACCGGCAGCCGCAGCGCCAGCGCTTGCAGTGGCCGTGCCGGTTCGAGCGCGTCGAGCGCTTCCACCACGGTGGGCCCGCGATGCCATTGGATGCGCGGCGTGCGCTCGGCGACGCCATCGCCGTCGCGGGCGGAAATTGGGATCACCGCCGATGGTGTGACGCCGAGACCGGTCAGATGCGCGGAAATCTCATCGCTGATCTCGTTAAACCGCGACGCGCTGAAATCGACCCGGTCCATCTTGTTGACGACAATGGCGACCTGCTTGATGCCGAGCAGGTGCAGCAGGTAGCCGTGGCGTCTGGTCTGGTCGCGCACGCCTTCCAGCGCATCGATGATCAGCACGGCGGCGTCGGCCTGCGAAGCGCCGGTGATCATGTTGCGGAGGAATTCGGCATGGCCCGGCGCATCGATCAGCACCACGTCGCGCGAGCGGGTGCGGAAGCTGATTTGCGTGGTGTCGATGGTGATGCCCTGGTCGCGTTCGGTCTGCAACGCATCCAAAAGGAACGACCATTCGAACGGCATGCCCCGCCGCGCACTGACGGCTTGGAGCATCTCGAGCTTGCCCTCGGGCAGGCTGCCGGTTTCGTGCAGCAGGCGCCCGACCAGGGTGGACTTGCCGTGATCGACGTGGCCGACGATGACGATCCGGACCTGCGGCCGCGTGGTGCCGTTCGGCGTTGTTGATATGGCTGATGCTGCGGTGGGAACGATCATGTTCATCGGATCACTCAACTCAATGCTCGTCAGAGATAGCCGGCGACACGGAGCCGCTCGAAGGCGTCTTCGGTTTCATGGTCGAGTGCACGGCCCGCGCGTTCCGGCACCCTGGTGCCGTCGAGTTCGATCAGGATTTCCTCGATACTCGACGCATTCGACGCCACCGGATTGGTGATGTCCTGGTCGCCGAGCGAGCGGTAGCGTTTGCCTTGCCTGGCGAGATAAAGCGGGATGATCGGTATGTTTTCGCGTTGAGTGTAGGCCCAGATGTCGGCCTCGGTCCAATGCAGGATCGGGTGAATGCGCAGATGCGCGCCGGGCGGCGGCGAGGCGTTGAACTGGTCCCAGAATTCCGGCGGCTGATCGCGCACGTCCCAACCGCCTTCGGTGCCGCGCGGCGAGAACACCCGTTCCTTGGCGCGCGTCGCCTCTTCGTCGCGGCGGATGCCGGCGATCAAGCCGTCAAATCCATATTTGGTGAGTGCGAGTTTTAATCCGTCGGTCTTGCGCGCGGCGGAGCGCGCCGCCGGCGGCAGGGTCGGATCGATGGTCTCGAGCGGCGGGCAGGGCTCGATTTTCAGGTCGAGCTCCCATTCCTTGCCGTAGCGATCGCGAAACGCATACATCTCCGGAAATTTCTTGCCGGTATCGACATGCAAGGCCGGAAACGGCACCCGGCCGAAGAAGGCCTTGCGCGCCAGCCAGATCATCACGTTGGAATCCTTGCCGAGCGACCACAGCAGCGCCAGCTTCTTCAGCCGCGCAAAGGCCTCCCGGAGGATGTAGATGCTCTGGGCTTCCAGGGCGTCGAGATGATCCATGGTGGGCGCGGCGAGGCGTCCATCGGCCGAAATTTGGGGGGCGGCAGCGGCCGGGATCGGGCTCGCTCCGCGCAACCGGTCTTTTGTCTGATCGTTGTCGAGAAGATGCATCTCTGGGCCTTGGCCTTTGGAGGCGAAAATTCTATAGTTGCACTGCAGTAGAGAAGAAAAAATTTTCTCTTTGCGGGTGCTTGGCGAGACATATATAGAAAATAATTCTAGTCAACCCCGCAACTAGGGGAAGCGAGTATCGCATGCGATTCCTGCCGGTATTTCTCGATCTGCAAGCCGGTCCGGTGCTGCTCGTGGGAGCAGGCGATCTGGCGCGGGCGAAGCTGCGCCTGCTGGCAGCCGCTGGCGCAAACATCAAATGGTACGCGACCGACGGCGATCATGATGTGAGCGGCTTGGAGGCCGCGGACACAGCCCGGATCGAGCTTGCCAACGGCGATCCGCAGACAGCTGATCTCCAGGGAGTCATTGCGATCCTGTGTGCGGGTGCCGGCGATGTCGGGGTTGCGATGTCGACGCGCGCGAAGGCGGTCGGCCTGCCGGTCAACGTGATGGACGACCTGTCGCATTCCACCTTCATCTTTCCGGCCATCGTCGATCGTGGCGACGTGGTGGTGGCCGTCGGCACCGGCGGGACTTCACCCGTGGTGGCGCGCCGCGTGCGCGAGCGCATTGAAGCGGTCCTGCCGGCGCGGATCGGCGACCTCGCCGGGTTCATCGGCCGCTGGCGCAAACAGATCCACGGACGCATCCCTGAATTTCCGCTGCGCCGCCGCTTCTGGGAGCGCGTGGTCGATGGCCCGATCGGCGCGCTGGTTCTGGCTGGGCGTGGCGATGAGGCCGAAGCGGCGCTGCAAGACATTGCCGATCCGTGCGCCTTTGCCAGGGCGCAAGCCGCAGGCCAGGTGGAGGGCAGGGTGACGCTGGTCGGCGCCGGCCCGGGCGATCCGGATCTGCTGACGATCAAGGCGCTGCGCGCGCTGCAGGACGCCGACGTCGTGTTTTACGATGAACTGGTCTCGCCTGAAATTCTCGATCGCATCCGTCGCGATGCATCGCGGGTGCCGGTCGGCCGCCGCGTCGGCAAGCCCGGCATCGGTCAGGACGCCATCAACAAGCTTTTGATCGAGGCGGCGAAGTCAGGACAGCGCGCCGTGCGGTTGAAGGGCGGCGACGCGTTCGTGTTCGGCCGTGGCGGCGAGGAAGTCGAGGCGCTGCGCGAGGCCGGCGTCGCCTATTCGGTGATTCCGGGAATAACCGCAGGCCTTGGCGCTGCCGCCCAATTCGAGGTGCCGCTGACCTTCCGCCATGAGGCGTTGCGCATCACCTTCCTCACCGCACACAAGGCCAAAGACGCGGAAACCGTCGATTGGTCTGTCTTGACCGACCAGAAGATGACGGTGGTGGTCTACATGGGAATGACCGCGGCGCCGTCGGTTCGCGCCGGCCTGTTGGCCGCGGGCCGCTCGCCGCAGACGCCGGTCGGCGTATTCGCGCGGGTAACGCGGCCGGATGCGCAGGCCGCCGTCGGGACGCTCGATGAACTGCCGGCGCTGGTGGACAAGATCGACGGCGGTCCCGCCATTCTCATCATCGGTGACGTGGTCGCGCACTCCGCGCCATGGCGCCGCCAGAATCTTAATCAACTCATCTCAAAAATACTGGAAGCCGCCGAATGACCTCTCCGCTCGAACAGAAGAAAATCAGGATCACCGGACCCTCCGTGGTGACGGCGAACCGCACCTGGGATGGTGTCGTGATCTATCGCACCGCGCAGCAGGATTGGTCCGCGAACCTGTCCGATGCGGCGATCGTGCGCACCTCCGATGACGCTCGCGCATTGCTCACTGAGGCCGTCGCCGATGACGTCGGCGCGGTCGGCGCCTATATCGCGCCGGTCGAAGTCAAGGACAGCGGCAAGATCAAGCCCGGCAATCTGCGTGAACACATCCGGTCCCAGGGTGTCACCATCGATCTCCCGGTTCCGGCGTAAGGCCACCATCATGTACGCATATGACGAACTCGACCGCACGCTCATCAACGAACGCGTCTCGGAATTCCGCGATCAGGTGAAGCGCCGGCTGTCCGGCGAACTTACCGAAGACGAGTTCAAGATGTTGCGGCTGCAGAATGGCGTCTATCTGCAACTGCACGCCTATATGTTTCGCGTCGCGATCCCCTACGGCACGCTATCGTCGAAGCAATTACGGCAGCTGGCGCGTGTCGCGCGCCGCTACGATCGCGGCTACGGGCATTTCACCACCCGGCAGAACATCCAGTTCAACTGGATCAAGCTCGCCGAATTACCGGATGCGTTGGCCGATCTCGCGGAAGTCGGCATTCACGCCATGCAGACCTCGGGCAACAACACCCGCAACGTCACTTCGGACCAATGGGCCGGCGTAGCGCCGGGCGAGATCGAGGATCCCCGGATCTGGTCGGAATTGTTGCGGCAATACACCACGCTGCATCCGGAATTCTCCTTCCTGCCGCGCAAGTTCAAATTCGCCATTACCGCGTCCGAGCATGATCGTGCCGCGATCAAGGTGCATGATATCGGCCTGCGCCTGCACAAGAATGCAGCTGGCGAGACCGGCTTTGAAGTGCTGGTCGGCGGCGGCCTCGGCCGTACCCCGTTCATCGCCAAGACGATAAAGCCGTTCGTGCACGGCCATGATCTCCTGAGCTACGTCGAGGCGATCCTGCGCGTCTACAATCAGTACGGCCGCCGCGACAACATCTACAAGGCCCGCATCAAGATCCTGGTGCACGAACTCGGGATCGAGAAATTCGCCCAGGAAGTCGAGGAAGAATGGCTGCAGATGCGCGACAGCGCACTGACGATCGATGATGCCGTGATCGAGGACATCCGCTCCCGCTTCAGCTATCCGGCTTACGAAAAGCTGCCGCACATGCCGGAAGAGCTGAAGAAGGCGGCGCACGATCCGCATTTCGAGGCATGGCGCAAGAATTCCGTGTTCCCGCACAAGGTGCCGGGCTACGCGATCGTGACGCTGTCGCTGAAGCCGGTGGGCGGACCTCCGGGCGATGCCACCGCAGACCAGATGGACGCGATCGGCGACCTCGCCGACAAATATTCGTTCGGCGAAATTCGCGTCAGTCATGAACAGAATCTGGGGTTGCCCCATGTCGCCCGGCGCGACCTGCCGGCGCTGTGGAAGGCGCTGGACAAGATCGGCGTCGCGACCCCAAACGTCAATCTGGTCTCCGACATCATCGCCTGCCCGGGGCTGGATTATTGCTCGCTCGCCAATGCGCGCTCGATCCCGATCGCGCAGGAATTGACGCGCCGTTTCGCCAATCACGACACCGCCAATCTGATCGGCCGGCTGCACATCAACATCTCCGGCTGCATCAACGCCTGCGGCCATCACCACGTCGGCCATATCGGCATTCTCGGCGTTGAGAAGAACGGCGAGGAATTCTATCAGATCACGATCGGCGGTCGCGCCGATGAAAACGCTGCGGTCGGCGTCCTGATCGGCCCAGCCGTGCCTTACGGCGACGTCGCCGACGTGATCGAGGATATTGTCGAAGCCTATCTCGCGCTGCGCGCGCGGCCGGACGAGCTCTTCGTCGATACGGTGAAACGGCTCGGCGTCGAACCATTCAGGGAGCGCGTTTATGCCACTCGTTAGAGGCGGAAAAATCACCGGCGATGCGTTCGTCCATCTCGCGGATGATGCGCCGCTCCCAGAGGATGGCGCCATCCTGATTTCGACCGCGCGGTTTCTCGCCGATGCGGAGGCGCTCTCGCGCCGGGCCGGCAAGACCGGCGTGGTTTGGCCGAACAACCGCGACGTCGACGATCTCGTGCCTTATCTCGACCGGCTGGCGGTTATCGCCTTGGTGTTTCCGACCTTCCGCGACGGCCGTGCCTACAGCCAGGCCCGCGTGTTGCGGGAGCGCCATCGCTATCGCGGCGAGTTGCGCGCTACCGGACAGGTGTTGCGCGATCAATTCATATTCATGCTGCGCGCGGGCTTCGACGCCTTCGAGGTCAAGAAGGAAAGCGATGCGGAGGCGTTTGCCGCCACCGTGAAGCGCTATTCGGTGTTCTACCAGCCGACCGGTGATGGCCGGATCACCGCGCTGCACCGGCGGATGCAGTTGCGCCACTCGGAGAGTGCCGGACAGTGAGTGTACTCGCACAGCCCTCCTTGACAGAACCGGCGGCGCGCGATTTGCCGCGCGCCGGCGAGCTCGATCGCGTGCTTCGTGACGCATCGCCGGCGGAGGTGATCGCCGCCGCATTGCAGGAAGTTGGCCGCGAGCGCCTTGCATTGGTCTCGTCGTTCGGCACCGAATCGGCGGCGCTGCTCAAAGTGATGGCCGACGTCGATCCCGCAATCCCTGTGGTCTTCCTCGACACCGGCTGGCTGTTCGAAGAGACGTTGGCCTATCGCGATACATTGATCGCAACGCTCGGCCTGCGCGATGTCCGCTCGATCAAGCCGCTGAACGAGACGCTGTCGCGTGAGGATCCGGACCGCGAATTGTGGTTTTCGGACCCCGACGCCTGCTGCCGCATCCGCAAGGTCGAGCCGCTCGCCCGGGCGTTGGCGCCGTTCTCGGCCTGGATCAACGGACGCAAGCGCTTCCAGGGTGGTCTCCGCGCCGAACTGCCGGTCGTCGAGGAGGACGGTGCGAGGCTGAAATTCAATCCATTCGCGAACGTCTCGCGCGAGGAGATCGAGGCGATCTACAGGCTTGCGAATCTGCCGCCGCATCCATTGGTCGCATCGGGTTTCCTGTCGGTCGGGTGTATGCCTTGCACCAGCCGCGCCGCGCCGGATGAGGATGCGCGCGCCGGCCGCTGGCGCGGCAGAGCCAAGACAGAATGCGGCATCCATACGATCAAGACTTCGTAGCACAATGCGGCTGCGACGCCGCAAACAATGAAATGCGCTTTCGTTGACTTAAGATCGTTTCATCCTGAGTTATATCCGGCGCGCCTTCGATGACAACGACGTCGTCAGGCCGAATGGAGATTGAGATGATCCGTCGTATTCTGCCCGTTGTCGCGGGACTGCTTTGGGCAAGCTCGGCATTTGCTGCTGATATTTCACTGCTCAACGTGTCCTACGACCCGACGCGGGAACTTTATGTCGATTTCAACAAGGCATTCGCCGCCGCCTACCAGAAGGAGACCGGCAAGAGCGTCGAGATCAAGCAGTCGCATGGCGGCTCCGGCTCGCAGGCGCGCGCCGTGATCGACGGCCTGCAGGCCGATATTGTCACGCTGGCACTGGCCTATGATGTCGATGCCATCGCGGCCAAGGGCTTGATCCCGGCCGACTGGCAGAAGCGGCTGCCGCAGAACGCGTCACCCTATACCTCCACGATCGTGTTCCTGGTGCGCAAGGGAAATCCGAAAGCCATCAAGGACTGGGACGATCTCACCAAATCGGGCGTCAGCGTCATCACGCCGAATCCGAAGACCTCGGGCGGCGCGCGCTGGAACTATCTCGCCGCCTGGGGCTATGCGCTGAAGAAGTTCGGCTCCGCCGACAAGGCAAAGCAATTCGTCGGCGACCTCTACAAGAACGTGCCGGTGCTGGACACCGGCGCCCGCGGCTCGACCGTGACGTTTGTCGAGCGCGGCGTCGGCGACGTGCTGCTGGCCTGGGAGAACGAAGCCTTCCTCGCCCAGCGCGAATTCGGCAAGGACAAGTTCGAGATCGTCTCGCCGCCGCTGTCGATCCTTGCGGAACCGCCAGTATCCGTCGTCGACAAGGTTGCCGATAAAAAAGGCACCCGCGCGGTCGCCGAGGCCTACCTGAAATACTGGTACAGCAGGGAAGGTCAGGAAATTGCCGCACGCAATTCCTATCGTCCGCGTGATTCGGAGATTGCCAAGGAATACGAGAAGTCGTTCGCGAAGGTCGAACTGTTCACGATTGACGACGTCTTCGGCGGCTGGACCAAGGCGCAGAAGGAACACTTCAGCGAAGGCGGCGTTTTCGACCAGATTTACAAGAACTGAAGTGCGGAAGCAGAGGGCATTGTGAGCGGAGGCGCGGGACGACGCAGCACATTGCCGGGGTTCGGTCTCACCATGGGACTGACGCTGACATGGCTCTCCGTCATCATCCTGATCCCGCTCGCCGGCCTGTTCCTCAAGACCTTCGAGCTTAGCCTCGATCAGTTTTGGGGCATCCTGACCAGTCGCCGCACCCTCAATGCGCTGAAGATTTCGTTCGGCCTCGCCTTTGCCGCCGCTCTCGTCAACATGGTGATGGGGATGGTCATCGTCTGGGCGCTGGTGCGCTATCGCTTTCCGGGCCGGCGGCTGTTCGACGCCATCGTCGATATTCCCTTCGCGTTGCCGACGGCCGTCGCCGGCGTCGCGCTGACGTCGCTGTTTGCGCAAAAAGGCTGGCTCGGTGCGCCACTTGCGGAACTCGGCATCAAGGTGGCGTTCACGCCGGTCGGGATCTTCGTCGCGATGATCTTCATCGGCATTCCCTTCGTGGTGCGGACGGTGCAGCCGGTGCTGATCGATCTCGACGTCGAAATCGAGGAAGCCGCCGCCAGCCTTGGCGCCAATCGCTGGCACACGATCTCCAAGGTGATCCTGCCGAGCCTGATTCCTGCGCTGTTGACCGGATTTGCGCTGGCGTTCGCGCGCGCGGTCGGCGAATACGGCTCGGTGATCTTCATTGCCGGTAATCTGCCGAACGTGTCCGAGATCGCGCCGCTGTTGATCGTGATCCGGCTTTCGGAATTTCGCTACGCGGACGCCACCGCGATCGCCGTCGTCATGCTGGTGGCGTCATTCCTGATCATCTTCGCGGTCAATCGCCTGCAGCGCTGGGCGCAAACCCGCATTCCCGTGCATTAGAGATCGGTGGATGAATTTGCAAATGCCGCGGCAACAACTCTGGCTCACCTCTCCCATCGGGAGAGGTCGGATGGCTTTAGCGATCCGGGTGAGGGGTTACCGACCAACGATAGACCGTACCCCCTCACCCCGTGGGAGAGGGAGCGCACTGCCACTGTTGAGACATTCGTGATGCAGATGAACGCGCCCCAAATCTCATCGATCTCGGCCAGGGACGATCTGCGCACGGAGCACCGGCTTGTTCGCGGGGTCATCATCGCTATCGCCGTGATGTTCCTCACCGTCTTCGTCGTGCTGCCGCTGGTCGTGGTATTCGCGCAGGCCTTTTCCAAGGGGATTGGCGCTTATTTTGCAGCCCTTTCCGATCCGGAAGCGCTGTCCGCGATCAGGCTGACGCTGATGGTTGCGGCGATTTCGGTCGGCCTCAACCTGGTATTCGGACTGATGGCGGCCTGGGCGATCGCCAAGTTCGATTTTCGCGGCAAGACCTTGCTGATTTCGCTGATCGATCTGCCGTTCTCGGTCAGCCCGGTGATCTCGGGTCTGGTTTTCGTGCTGCTGTTCGGCGCGCAGGGGTATTGGGGGCCATGGCTGCAGGCGCACAATATCCATGTGCTGTTCGCGGTGCCCGGCATCGCGCTGGCCACCATCTTCGTGACGTTTCCGTTCGTGGCGCGCGCGCTGATCCCCTTGATGCAGGAGCAGGGCACGCAGGAGGAGGAAGCCGCGATCTCGCTCGGCGCATCGGGGCTGCAGACCTTCTTTCGCGTCACCCTGCCGAATATCAAATGGGGCGTGCTGTATGGCGTGTTGCTCTGTAACGCGCGCGCGATGGGCGAGTTCGGCGCGGTGTCGGTGGTATCGGGCCACATTCGCGGCGAGACCAATACCATGCCGCTGCTGGTTGAAATTCTCTACAACGAATATCAATTCGAGTCGGCGTTCGCGATCGCCTCACTGCTGGCGATGCTGGCCCTGATCACGCTGGTGGCGAAAACCATTCTCGAACGGCATCTGGACGAAGGACCATTACCGAGTGGCGATTGAAGTCAGGAACATCGTAAAGCGCTTCGGCGCGTTTGCAGCCCTCGATGGCGTCGGCCTGAAAATCGCCGACGGCGAGTTGCTGGCGCTGCTGGGGCCGTCGGGATCCGGCAAAACCACGCTGTTGCGGATCATTGCCGGGCTGGACTGGCCGGATGCGGGCGAAGTCTCGTTCGACGGTCAGGATGCGCTGGCCCGCGGCGCCGGCGAACGCCAGGTCGGCTTCGTGTTCCAGCACTACGCGCTGTTCCGTCACATGACGGTATTCGAGAACGTCGCGTTCGGACTGCGGGTGCAGCCGCGCGCCGTTCGCAAGGACGAGGCCGGCATCCGCGCCCGCGTCAGGGAATTGCTGGACCTGGTGCAGCTCGACTGGCTCTCCAACCGCTACCCGAGCCAGCTGTCGGGTGGCCAGCGCCAGCGCATTGCGTTGGCGCGGGCGCTGGCGATCGAGCCGCGCATTCTGCTGCTCGACGAACCGTTCGGTGCACTCGATGCCAAGGTACGCAAGGAACTGCGGCAATGGCTCCGATCATTGCATCACGAGATCCACGTGACGTCGATCTTCGTCACCCACGATCAGGAAGAAGCACTCGAAGTCGCCAACCGGGTGGTGGTGATGGACAAGGGCCGCATCGAGCAGATCGGTACGCCGGGCGATGTCTATGACAATCCCGCATCCTCGTTCGTGCACGGTTTCATCGGCGAATCGATCGTGCTGCCGGTGCATGTCAGCGATGGCTGCGTGCGGCTCGGCGGCAAGGCGCTGAACATCGCGGCGGATGGCGTCGCGCCCGGCGCCTCGAAATTGTTTGTCCGCCGCCATGACATGCAGATCGGCCCGGCCGGCAGCGGCGCGCTGGAGGGTACGGTGAAGCATGTCCGGTCGTTCGGTCCGATCCAGCGGGCGGAAATCGCGCTGTGCGGGGACAGCAATGCGACCGTGATCGAGATCGACGCGCCGCGGGATCGGGAACTCCAGGCCGGGAACATCGTGGGATTGCAGCCCCGCCGCTACCGGATTTTCGAGGCGTAAGACTGCACCGGTCTTAAACCACTTTCCTGTCACAATCATTGGCCGCATCAACATAGCGCGAGGCGTCGTCCGCCAGCGGAAATCCGATTGACAAGCCGGCTGCTCGTCGAGTGTATTTCTCGCGTGGGGAAGCGATCTCCCCATGAGGCGACATGCCGAAGAATCGCGTCCGAATCTTTCCACAAGGACGCATCATGTCAGCCGTCAACACGATCTCATCCGATAAATCTGTTCGTCTGATTGGACCGCGCGCGCCCGGTTCGCATCGATATTCGTGTCGATGGGAGCGGGGCAATCACCGCGTTCGACCGCTCCGCCGCGAGCGCGGTGCGGCTTCCTTCGTACGCGGTTTCGATGGGAGCGGACTGATCGACGACAACACTAACGGGAGCGTAAACGATGACACACGATATCGAACGTCGGGATTTTCTTCATGGCGCGGGACTGGCGGCCGGAGTCGCAGCTGCATCGACGTTGATTCTTCAAGTCCGCACAAGCGCAGACCACGGCACGGCCGGGAGCAAAGCCCATGGTGTACGAGATCAAGCCGTTTTCTCTCGACCCGAAATCAGTCAAGGGCATCTCGGAGAAGGTTCTCGTCAGCCACTATGAAAATAACTACGTCGGCGCCGTCAAACGCCTGACGGCGATTTCCGCCCAGCTCGCTGAACTGGATTTTTCCAAGGCCCCGGGATTTGTCATCAACGGGTTGAAGCGCGAAGAACTGGTCGCCATGAACTCGATGATCCTGCACGAGGCTTATTTCGACAGTCTTGGCGGTGGCGGTGCGGCCCGCGGGATGCTCGCGCACGCCATCGCACGCGATTTCGGCAGCGTCGAACGCTGGCGAACTGAATTCGCCGCGATGGGCAAGGCCGAAGGTGGCGGCTCCGGCTGGGTGCTGCTGATGTATTCGCCGCGCGACAAACGGCTGGTCAATCAATGGGCCGCCGACCATACCAATGCGATCTCCGGCGGACAGCCGGTCATCGCGCTCGACATGTATGAGCACGCCTATCACATGGACTATGGCGCCAAGGCCGGCGGCTATGTCGATGCCTTCATGGAAGCGATCAACTGGGACAACGCCGCCAAGCTTTACGAACGCCACAGTCGCGAAGGCTAGGTTTGGTGAAAGCAGGCCTCCAAATCGGCTTCGTTTTCCTCGCGGCAATCGCTGCGGGTTCGGTCGGTGCCGGTAGCGCCGCGCAGGTTTTGCGGCTGGCCAGTCCCGGCGCTGCGGTGGGCGCGCCGCCCGACAATTGCCGTCCGGCTTTGACCGGCCAGGGCGGGCCTGTCGCATGGCAGGTCTTGCTGGTTCATGACCAGGCGGCGCTCGCCGAGACGAGCCGTGTGGCGGTAGATAATCGCTTTCCGCTCTGCGTGGTGGATTCGGTGAAGGCGAGCGATGTCGAACTCGGCGTCTCGTTCACGCCGCTAGCCGGAAAGATCGATCAGGCCGCCGGTCTGATGTTTCGCGTTCAGGACCCGGACAACTACTATGTCGCGCGCGCCAATGCGCTGGAAAACAACGTCAACCTCTATCATGTCGTCAAGGGTGTCCGGCGGCAGATTGCCGGCGCCAAGGTTCCCGTTCTCACAGGCAAGACGCAACAGCTCGGCGTTCACATCGAGGGCGACGCGATCACGGTTTCATTCGAGGGCCGGACGCTGATCAATGCCAACGATCAGACCATTCGGGGATCGGGAGCCGTTGGGCTCTGGACCAAGGCGGACAGCTTCACGGCGTTTCATGAACTGACGATCACGGTGCTCAGGGAATAGATCCGGGCGGCCCAAAAAAGCCGACCCGTTGGCCACCACGCTGACTGTCATACCCGCGAAGGCGGGTATCCAGTAATCACCGTCTTCCAAGATATTGAACCGCACGGAGTACCGGACCACCCGCTTTCGCGGGTGGTGACGATCCGATTGGTTGAGGCCCCCGCTTGGGCCCCAAAAAGCTCCCCGTTCACCATTCAGCCACTGTTGGTATGCAACAACCCCCGTTCATCAGAGCGCGATCAGCAAAAGTGGATTTCCGGTTTTGTGTCCGATCGCGCTCTAAACTATTGAAAGAGCGCATGATCTTTTCGCCAAACCGCTCACACTTTGGCGGATCATGCGCTGGGGAATTCCGAATCATGCGGGCGATTTTCGCCATTATCGGGCTGTTGGCGCTGGGCGGCTGCGCGGGGGAGGTTCCCTCGACCGAGCAGCCCGCGATGTATCTCAGCATGGCCAATGGCGGCGCGACGCTCGATGCCCAGGCCGCGGCCTCGATGATCTCGCTCTATCGCGAGAACAATGGCCTTGGCCGCGTGGCGGTCGATCCGGAGTTGATGAAAGTCGCAGAGTCGCAGTCGCAGGCGATGGCCAGCCGCAACAAGCTCGACCATGACGTCAAGGCGCCGCTGGCGAAGCGCCTGAACGCATCTGGGTACCCCGCAACCTTGGCGGTCGAAAACGTCTCCGCCGGATATCACACGCTGGCCGAGGCGTTTTCGGGCTGGCGCGACTCGCCCCCGCACCGCGCCAATATGCTGAAGAGCGGTGTCACAAAATTAGGCATTGCGGCGAGCTACGCTCCGAATACCAAATACAAGGTGTTCTGGACGCTCATTCTTGCATCATCGGAGCCACGATAAACTTGGCGTGACCGGCCCGCTGATTGACGCCGTCCCGAACTGACGCCACGGTGCGATTATCTTCTGATATTGGTCAACGGTCATGACGGATATTTCCGATCCCGCGCCAGCCACGACGCCTGCGACGGCGCAGCGTGTGCTTGTCCTGCAAGGCGGCGGGGCGCTCGGCTCGTACCAGGCGGGCGCCTATCAGGCGCTGTGCCATTTCGATTTCGAGCCGGAGTGGATCGCCGGCATCTCCATTGGCGCCATCAACGCCGCGATCATCGCCGGCAATCCGCGCGAGAAGCGGATCGACCGCCTGAAGGAATTCTGGGAGCTGGTTTCATCGCCGGTGTCCTGGAATCCCATCGTCAAGGGGGACCGCGCGCGCTCGCTGTTCAATGAAACCAGCGCGGCACTGATCGCCACCTTCGGGGTTCCCGGTTTCTTCACGCCGCGGGTGCCCCCGGCGCCGCTGTGGCCGCCGGGCAGCCCGCAGTCGCAGAGCTATTACGACACTACGCCATTGCAAAAGACGCTGGAGCGTCTGGTCGATTTCGACCGGATCAACGATCTCAAGACGCGTCTGAGCGTCGGTGCGGTCAGCGTCACCACAGGCAATTTCAAATATTTCGACAATTTCGAATTCAGGAAGATGGGCAAGAAAATCGGCCCGGAACATATCATGGCGTCCGGGGCCTTGCCGCCGGGCTTTCCCTCCGTCGTCATTGACGGCGAGCATTACTGGGATGGCGGCATCGCCTCCAATACGCCGCTGGATTTCGTGCTGGACTCCGAAATCGACCGCGACCTCCTGATCTTCCAGGTCGATCTGTTCAGCGCGCGCGGGCCACTGCCGGTTTCACTTCTCGAGGCCGCGGAGCGCGAAAAGGATATCCGCTTTTCCAGCCGCACCCGCATGAATACCGACAAGAACAAGCAGATCCACAATGCGCGGATGGCAGTGCGCGATCTGATCGGAAAATTGCCCGATTATCTCAAGAACGACCCGTCGGTTGAATTGCTGCGCAGGGCGTCGAAGGAAAACACTGTCACGGTGGTGCACCTGATCTATCGCAGCAAGAACTACGAAAATTCCTCCAAGGATTATGATTTTTCGCATGTCGGCATGGTCGAGCACTGGGGCGCGGGCGCGCGCGATGTGCACCTTTCGATGCGTCACAAGGATTGGCTGGAGCGGCCGCAATCCGGCGAAACCATGATGACCTACGATCTCACGGGGGACGGCACCGAAATCCTCGACGGCAAACAGGAGTGAATCAAATGGGTACCTTGACAGGCAAGACCGCGGTAGTGACCGGCTCGACCAGCGGCATCGGATTGGCCTATGCGCGCGCCTTTGCGGGCGCCGGCGCCAATATCGTTCTCAACGGCATGGGTGCGCCCGCCGACATCGAGAAAGAGCGTTCCGGCATCGAGACCGATTTCAAGGTCAAGGCGATCCATTCGCCGGCCGATATGACCAAGCCTGCGGAAATCGCCGGCATGATTGCGCTCGGCGAAAAGACCTTCGGCTCGGTCGACGTTCTCGTCAACAATGCCGGCATCCAGTTCGTGTCGCCGATCGAGGAGTTCCCGATCGAGAAATGGGACGCCATCATCGCCATCAACCTGTCGTCGGCGTTTCACGGCATCCGCGCGGTGGTCCCCGGCATGAAGAAGCGCGGCTGGGGCCGCATCATCAACACCGCTTCGGCGCATTCGCTGGTCGCTTCGCCCTTCAAGTCGGCCTATGTGTCGGCCAAGCACGGCATCGCCGGCCTCACCAAGACCGTGGCGCTGGAGCTCGCGACCTTCAAGATCACCTGCAACTGCATCAGTCCCGGTTACGTCTGGACCCCGCTGGTCGAGCACCAAATTCCGGAGACGATGAAGGCGCGCAACCTGACCAAGGAACAGGTCATCCACGACGTGCTCCTGGAAGCGCAGCCGACCAAGGAGTTCGTCACCTCCGAGCAGGTCGCGGCGCTGGCGCTGTTTCTATGCGGCGACGATGCGGCGCAGATCACCGGCGCCAATCTGTCGATCGACGGCGGCTGGACCGCGGAGTAGGGATAAGCCTTCGCAACCGCGACACTCAGATTCGTCATTGCCGGGCTTGACCCGGCAATCCATCAAATTGAAAAGCAAGATGATGGATGCCCGGATCAAGTCCGGGCATGACGAGCAGAGAGGCTCAGCCGCCCTTCCCGAACGCCAGCACGTGCAAGCCCAGCCGCTTCCGCACGATCCAGAACAGCAGCACGGTCTCGAACACCAGCGAGATCGAGGTGGCGGCGGCGGCGCCGTGGCCGCCGAAGCGGGGCACCAGTGCTACGCACAGCACCACGTTCATGACAAACGCCAGCGCATAGGCCAGCGCGCAGATGTGCTGATGGCCCAGCATGTTGAGAAGCCGCTCGACCGGGCCGATCGCGGAGCGCACGACGAGGCCGATGGCCGCGACGAACATGATGGGATAGCCGCTGACGAATTGCGGGCCGAACAGCCACAATAGCGGCTTGCCGAGCGCCAGCAGCAGAAAGGTGGCCGCAAGCGACGGCCAGAACGTCCATTTGATCGCGTGCGCGACATAGGCCGATAGCCGCTCCTGATCGCCTATCGCATGGTATTCGGCAAAGCGGTGCGCTGTGGTCGCCGACATCGCGTAGTGAATGAACGATACCAGCGCCAGCGTCTTCACCACGGCGAAATAGATGCCGACTTCCTCCGACGAGCGAAACTGCTGCAGCACCAGCACGTCGGTATAGGACAGCAGCAGATAAAAACCCTCCACCATCAGGATCGGCAGCGAGATCGCGAGCCAGCCGCGGAAATCGTAAGCCTTGGGGCCGGGCTTGATTTGGCGGCGCAGCCTGCGGTTCAGCACGATCATCTGTCCGATCATGGCGATCCAGACCGCAGCGGCGCTGGCGAGCATCGCGGCGGTGGCGCCGAGATCAAAGCCGAGCACGAAGGCGCCGGCGGTGAAGCCGATGATCAGCGACTGGCGAACGATGAATTGCGGCATCAAGCCGAGCCGCATCCAGTCGTGCGAACGCGCGATACCGTCCTGGGTGTTGGCGACGACGAATGCCGGCAGTGTAAGGCAGCCGATGCCAAGCGGAACGATCGTGTTGGCGTCGATCCATGGCGACAGCGCATCGATCAGGCCCAGCAGCAGCGCTGAAACCGCCGATGACACGATGAATGTCATCCAGCGGCTGCCGGAAAGAAAGCCGCGCATCAGCTCGTTCTCGCCGCAGGTGCGATACTCCGGGATGATCTTCTGCGCCGACGCCGAGATGCCGAAATCCATCATGCTGCCCAGCAGCAGCACCCAGGTCCAGACATAGACATAGATTCCGTAGTCCGAACCGCCCATCCAGCGCGCCAGCAGGATCTGCGAGAGATAGGCCAGTGCCGCACTGACGACGCGGATGATGAAAATGGTGCCGGCGAGCCGCTTGGTCAGCGATGCTTCGCTGGAGTCGCCAAGCACCGAGCGCAGCCGGGCGAGTAGGCCGCTCGAAGAAGCTGTTGCGGATTGTGCGCCCGTCGCGGCCACGGCAGGAATTCCTCCAAGGCCGCATGGCTGCGGCGGTCATTCCGCGTATCAACTATTCGTTAAGAATAGGTTGGGTCAACCGTTCATTCCGGGGCATGCGAAGCATCAACCCGGAATCCAAGGATTATCAGATGTGCAATTGCACATCTGAGGTTCGCGCTGACGCGCGCCCCGGAATGATCCTTCAGGTCAATTCAGATTGACATTGAATTCGTAGGCGCGGTCGCCGCCGACCAGGGTCAATTTCAGCGCGGCGCCTTCCGGCTTTGCGCCCGGGGGCAGGCCGTCGAGTTCGAAGGCGAAGCGTTTGACCCCGGGCGGGCTGGGCTCGATCAAGGCCGGTACCGGTAGCGCCCAGTCCGGCGTCGGCCCCTCGACAAACAGGCTGAGGCCCCTGGCGTCCGGCGTCACCACATCGACCAGCACGGACTTCCCGTCGCGCTTGACGTCGCGGATGGTCAGCGGATTGGGGTCGCCGATCTGGGCCGGTTTCGGCACCGTGTCGAGGGCCGCGAACAGCTCGCTGTCCTCGGTGCTCGCGACGCTGGTAAAGGCAAGCTCGGCATTGGCCTCGACGGGAATACAGAGTTTCTCGCAGACCGCATAATTGACCGCGGCGCGAAGCGTCACCGGCTTGTCGGCATTTTTCGCGACGATACGCAGTGGCAGCACGATCTGGTTCTTGTAGCCCAGCGAGTAGCCACCGGCGCCGTCGTCGAATTTCGCAGGCGCCGGCCACAGTACGGTCACGGCTTCGATATTCTCGGATTTGGAGAAATCGAAACGCGGCGGCACGCCGGAATCGCCGGGGTTCCGCCAGTAGGTCTTCCAGCCGGGCTGCAGCTGAAAGGCGATGCCGCCGAGCAGCACCGCGCCGCTGCGCGATCCCGCCAGCAGCCGGACCGCGGAATGCCCATCCCGCTGCCAGGGCGAGGCATCCTCGGCGCGCGCCTCGATCGCCTGTGACGACACCACCAAAGTCGCGGCAACGCCGAGTGCGGCGCGGATGGGAACTCTTACATTCATGACACGTCATTACAGGCTGGCAGGGCGGTAAGCCATTGAATTGCTTGTGATGGATTAACAAACGTGGCGCGAAGCTTGATTGACAGAACCGGCACCCGATATCAGGATGTGCGTCAACATGAGAGTCCTTAGCGGATGGACCCTGAAGGCAAAACACCGAAGTCTGTTCGCCGCAAAGCCGCCGGCGTGGGCGACAATTCGGCAGGTCGCGGCTATCTCGACGGCCAGTTGCTGATCGCCATGCCGGTCATGGGGGATCCGCGCTTCGAGCGGTCGGTGATCTACCTCTGCGCGCATTCGTCCGAAGGCGCCATGGGCATCATCGTCAATCGCCCGGCCGGCAGCATCGATTTCCCCGAATTGCTGGTGCAGCTCGACATCATCGAGAAGGTCGACCAGATCAAGCTGCCGGAAAATGCCGAAACCATGAAAGTGCTGCGAGGCGGCCCGGTCGATACCGGCCGCGGCTTCGTGCTGCATTCGAGCGATTTCTTCATCAAGGACGCAACCTTGAAAATCGACGACGGTATCTGCCTGACGGCGACGGTCGATATCCTCAAGGCGATTGCCAAGGGCAACGGCCCGAAGCATGCGATCCTGGCGCTGGGTTATGCCGGCTGGGCGGCGGGACAATTGGAGAACGAGATCCAGGATAATGGCTGGCTGCATTGCGATGCCGATCCGGATCTGGTGTTCGGCGACGATGTCGAGGAAAAATACCTGCGCGCACTGCGCAAGATCGGGGTCGATCCCGGCATGCTGTCGAACGAAGCCGGGCATGCGTAGCCGGTGGTTATTGCCGGGCTCGACCCGGCAATCCAGTTCCTTCGCAAAGACTTCTCCTGAAGATTGATGGATACGCGGGTCAAGCCCGCGTATGACGAGCGAAGCAAGCCCTCACTCCGCCGCCTGTTGCGAGACTGTAGGCTGAGTGCCGGCAACCGTGGCGCGGCGCATGTCGCGGGGCTGTGACTGGTCGTAGCGGCGAACGCGGTGCATGGTCTGGCGGTTGTCCCACATCACGAGATCATGCACCGTCCATTTGTGGACGTGAACGAATTCGCGCTGGGTAGCGTGCTCATTGAGGTCGCGCAGCAATAGCCGCGCCTCCGGCACCGTCATGCCCAAGATGCCGCCGGCATGCGACGACAAATACAGCGACTTGCGGCCGTGCACCGGATGCGTGCGCACCAGCCGCTGCAGCACCGGCTTGAACAGCTGCTTTTCTTCCTCGGTGTAATCGAGGAAGCCGAGCGATCCCCGCGAATACATCAGCGAATGCTCGCAGATCAGGTCCTCGATCTCGGCCTTGGTCTCGTCGTCGAGCGCGTCATAGGCCGCGCGCATGTCGGCGAATTCGGTATTGCCGCCCTTCGGGTTCACCACCCGCGCCGACAGCAGCGAGAATTTCGCCGGAATCGGGCGGAACGAACTGTCGGAATGCCACAGGCAGTTGCCGAGATTGAACAAATGAACCCGGCTGTCGCGCGGCAGCGGCTTGCCGTCCTTGCCGAGGTTGGAGACATCATTGAGGCCGGTACTAAGCCTGGAATCCTGTGGCTTGACGATATTGCCGCCGCGCGGATTCTCGCGCTCGCCGAAATTCAGCGCGAACGCCATCTGCTGCTCGTCGGTGATGTCCTGATCGCGGAACAGCAGCACGGCGTATCTGTCCATGCCGGCTTCGATATCGGCGGCCTCCTGCGGCGTCAGCGGCTTGCGCAAATCGACGCCGGAGACCTCGCCGAAAAAATGCGGGTGAAGTTGCCGGATCGCGACCGTCATGGCGTTTCTCCTGATCGAAACGGGCGGTTGATCCGCCCTCTTTGACTAAAAAACTACTCCGGGACGGGGCGATGTCAACGGCACGCCGCGCATGCGGCCTGCACATCTCGTCATGCCCGGACTTGCTTTATCCTCACGCATTCCGCGCCATGAGGCCGCCATCGACCGGGATCACCGCGCCGGTCAGGAACGATGCGGCGGGCAGGCACAGGCTCAGCGTCATGTGGGCAACCTCTTCGGGATCGCCGTAGCGGTTCAGCGCGGTGCGGCGACGCGCGTAGATCGCCTTGTGTTCATCGCTGATGCGCGCCGTCATGCCGGTGGTGATCGGTCCGGGGCAGATGCAGTTGACGGTGATGCCGTCGCGGCCGAGTTCGACCGCCAGCGAGCGCGTCAGGCCGATCACGCCGGCTTTCGCCGCCGAATAAGGACTGTGAAGGGCCGTGGCGCCGAGCGCCTCGGTGGAGGCGATGTTGACGATGCGCGGGGATTTCGATTGGCGAAGATAAGGCAGCGCGGCGCGGATGATGCGCTGATGTGCCGTCAGCATCACCGCCAGTCCCTTCGTCCACGCCTCGTCGTAGCCCTCATCGTCGATGGCCACGCGAACCGAAATGCCGGCATTGTTGACCACGATATCGAGCCCGCCGAAATGCGCGGCGATATCGTTGACCACGGTGTTGATATCGTCGCGGTTGGCGACATCGAGCCTCCAGGCCTTTGCGTTTTGGCCGTTCGCGACGATCTCGGCCGCAACCGCTTGCGCGCCTTCCGCACTGAAATCGGTGACGGCCACCTTGGCGCCTTCGGCGGCGAATACCCGCGCCGTGGCGCGGCCCATGCCGCTGGCGGCGCCAGTGACGAGAACGGTCAATCCCTTAACCGACCGGCTGAGAAGTTTGAAATCGGACATGGAGGATACTCGCTGATCAGGGCTTCGCGCTTGCTGGATTGACAAGGCTGGCACCGATCCCCAGACAGGTCAAACCAATCAAAAAAGGATCTGGGAGATGAACGAGCTCGATTTCAGCGGTAAGCAGGTTCTCGTGGTGGGCGGCTCCAGCGGCATCGGCAACGGCATTGCGCAGGCGTTCCGGACCAAGGGCGCGCGCGTGCAGGTCTGCGGCACCCGCGCCAAGGCCGCCGACTATTCCGTGAGCGAGGGTTCGCATCTCGAGGGGCTGGATTATGCGCGGCTCGATGTCAGCGACGCCAAGGCGATCGAGAATTTCAAGCCGTCGTTCGACCGGCTCGATGTGCTGGTGCTGGCGCAGGGCGCGGTGATCTACCGGCGCGGCGAATTCCAGATGCCGGGATTTCGTCAGGTGCTGGAAGTCAATCTGATCAGCCTGATGGCCTGCGCCGGCAAATTCCATGACATGTTGAGTGCGGCCAAGGGCTCGCTGATCATCGTCAGTTCGACCGCCGCCTATCATTCGACAAAAGGCAATCCGGCCTACAACGCCTCCAAGACCGGCGCCGTCGGGCTCACCCGTACGCTGGGGGAAGCCTGGGCGGAGGACGGCATTCGCGTCAACGGCATCGCGCCCGGGCTCGTCGACACCAAGATGACCAAGGTGACGACGGCCAATCCGAAGCGGCTCGAAGGCGCGATCGAGCGGATCCCGCTGAAGCGGCTGGGAACGCCGGCCGACATGGCGGGCGCCGCGCTGTTTTTGGCATCACCGCTCGCATCCTATGTCGTCGGCCAGACGCTGGTGGTCGATGGCGGGTTGATTCTGTAAATTCAGGAACCGGAACCGGTCTCGTTGGTTAGCTCACCGAGAATCATCTCGGATCGCGCGCGTGATTTTCGTGCGTGCAACAAGGAGTGAGCGCGATGGACAAGGATCGAATTGCCGGCTCGGCAAAGGATGTCGCCGGTAAGGTCGAGGGCGCTGTCGGAGACATGACCGGCAATGCGCAGACCCAGGCCGCGGGCCGTGCCCGCGAGGCCGCCGGCACGGTGCAGAATCTGTACGGCCAGGCCAAGGATGCCGCGCGCGACGCGACCGATGCCGCGGTCAGCTACGCCAAGGATGCGTTTGACAACAGCGGCGACACCTTCCGGGAAGGTTCGGAAGTCGTGGCCAAGAAGGTGCAGGATAATCCGCTCGGTGCGCTGCTGGTGGCCGGGGGTATCGGTTTTGCGCTGGCGATGCTGATGACCCGTCCGCCGCGCCGCCCGCCGCAGCGCTGGCGATATTACGGATAAAGCCGACCGACTTAACCTGTCATTCCGGGACACGCGAAGCGTGGACCCGGAATCCAGAAGTGATTTGCACCAGATTTGTCAGTACGAGAGTCCGGGTTCGTGCTTGCTCACGCCTCCGATGTGCAATTGCACGTCGGAGAACATCAGCTCACCGCGCAAAAAATCCGGGAACCGAGGCCGAGCGCCCGACACTGCCGGGCGGGCGTGGAATATTGGGATTATTGGGATAGGGCGCGCGGGGAGGCGGGGGCGCCAGTTGGCGCGGCGCGTTGCCGAAGCCGAAAAAGTCCCGGGCCGAGGGCGAGCCCGGCAGGATCGGACGCAGCTTCTTCACAGGCTTCGGCGGCGCGCTCGGCGCGGCAGCCGTGGCATCCGGTGACGTCGATGGTGACGTCGAGGCTACCGGCGTTTCTCCCTTGGCCTGCTCGCGTCCGACCTCGCGGCGCGGCCAGGCAAAATCATCGGCGCGGCCGGCGGGCGGCGCCAGCGCTTCGCCCTTGACCAGCGTCCGGGCCGCCAGCGCATCGACCGCGGCCGGGCGTGATCCCGGGCCGCCGAGCAATTGATCGGTGCCGACGGAGGATGCCACCAGAGGCAGGATCGGTCCTGCCAGCGGGCGCGGTGCCGGCTGGCCCGGCAGCGCGTTGGCGTCGGGTGTTGCGGGTTCGGTCGGCAACGCGATCGGCGCCGAGCGCGCCGCCAACAGGCGGTTGATCTCGCGCTCTACATAGTGGGCGAGTTTGCGCGAGCCGGCCTTGGTGAAGAAAACACCGTCATAGGCGCGCAGGCGGCGGATCTGGCCTTCGAAGTCCGGGCCCTGCTGCAGGAAGCGGCCGGCTTCGTCGACAAATCCATCCCAGACATCGACATAGGTGATCCCGGCCTTGCCGGCCGCATCCCGATACAGCGCATCCAGGAACAGCATGTCCGCCGTCGCCTTGGTGCCGCGCAGCGCGGGGAGACCGACCCACAGCACCGGCACGCCCTTGGATTTCAGAATGCCGATCATCTCCTCGATTTTCTTGCTGTAGAGTTCGACCCAGCGTTCCTCGCGAAATTCGTAAATGCCGTTCGGCGAGCGCGCGCTCTTTTCGGGCGCGATGGCCGGCGGTGCATCATTGTCGGCCGCGTCGTCCGCCGGCGACAATTCGGTATCGACCGGCTTGTCGTCGGGCTTGGCGGCGGCATCGGTTGCGCCATCCGGCTTGGGCTTGGCGTCCGCGGGCTTGGTGGCGTCGGCAGGCTTGCCGTCCGGCTTGGTGCGGACGTCCTTCTTGTCCGTCTTTTTGTCGGATGATTTGGCGTCGGATTTATCGGCCACCGGCTCGCGCATCGAAACGCGGTCGTTGAGCCCGAGCATCACGACAATGGCGTCCGGCTTCTCGGTGGCGAGGATGCCTTTGGCCGCGGCCGCCCAGTCAGCGGGCTCGCCCTTGGGCTGATACTTGATCAGCCCGGAGATCGTCTTGTGCTTGCGGATCACGCCCATATCAGGCTGTTCGGCGTAGGCGTCCTCGAGGCCGTAGGCCAGCCAGTCCGCCATCGCATCGCCGAGCACCAGCACGTTGCGCTCCGGCACGGTGTCGCGCTTCTCCGGCGGCGGCGCCCTGGAAAAATCCTCACGGACCACACGCTTGGGGGCCTGCTGCTGAAATGGCGCGAACAGGTCGCCGCCGAACCAGCCGCCGCCGCGGGACTGCTGTCCGCCGAAATTGAAAAACTGTGCGGACGCGGGCCCGACGATCCCGACCAGTAACGCGATCGCAACCGCCAGCGCGATCAGCGGGCCGCTTTCGGTGAACACCCGGAAAAAGGATTTCGGCTTCGACATGCGGCTCGATCGCAATGGAAGGTCAGACCCAAATATAATAACGGAATCAGGCCGCACGCGGGCAGATTTTCCCATAAACCGAGCATCGGCCGCCGCCGTCAAGGGCGCTGCGCAAATCTCCCCTTCAAGGTTACTTTAGCCGGCCGGGAACCGGTGTTTTATCGCCCCCGGAGGCGTTCCAGCACGTCGGAGGAGGCAAATCCGTCCGCGGGGGCCCCGATCGAGGCCTGGAAGCCACGCAGGGCCTCCCGGGTCTGCCCGCCCAACTGGCCATCGGGGGTGCCGCGGTAGAAGCCGCGCTGGACCAGAAGCTGCTGCAGTTCCAGTCGCTCGGCGCGTGACAGCACCCGTTCCTGACGCGGCCAGGGCTGAACGAACGGCGCGCCGCCACGCAAACGGTCGGCGAAATGGCCGATCGCCAGCGCATAGGCCTCCGCCGGGTTGTATTTCATGATCACCCTGAAATTCTGCAGCATCAGGAAGCCCGGGCCCTCGGCGCCGGCCGGCGCCAGCAGATAGGCCTTGTCGGAGGGACGCGGGAACGGCTGGCCGCCGGCGCGCTTGAGGCCGAGATTTTCCCACTGCGCCATCGTCATCGCCTTGGCGCGGTCCGCCAGCATGTAATTGAAGTTCTGGGGCATCACGACCTCGAAGCCCCAGCTCTGGCCGGGCTGCCAGCCGTCCTTCTTGAGGTTGTTGGCAGTCGACGCGATCAGGTCGGCGGCATTGTCGACGACGTCGCGGCGGCCGTCGCCATCGGCGTCGACGGCGTAGCGCTTGAACGCGGTCGGCATGAATTGCGTCGGGCCGAACGCACCGGCCCAGGAACCGCGCATCTGCTCGGGGCGCAGATCGCCACGGTGCAGGATTTCCAGCGCCGAGAGGAACTCATCCTTGAAATAATTCTGACGGCGGCCGATGCAGGCCAGCGTCGCGGTCGATTGCAGCACGCTGCGATCGCCCATCTGGGTGGAGTAGTTCGATTCGATGCCCCAGATCGACGCGATGATGTAGCGATCGACGCCATAGGCTTTTTCCACCGCATCGAACTGCGGTTTGTATTTGGCGAGAATCTCGCGGCCCTTGGTGAGGCGATTGTCGTTCACGAGGATGTCGAGATAATCCCAGATCGCCTTGGTGAATTCGGGCTGCGAATCCATCAGGTCCATGATGCGCAGGTCGGGCTCGAGGCCGGCGGTGAAGCGCTCGAAGCTTTGTTGCGAGATGTTGCGGCGCGCGGCATCTGGCCACATCGAGGCGACGCAATGATCGAAATTCGCCGCCGCTTCGCGGATCGCGCTCGCGGTCATCAGGGGATGGCCGGAGGCGCCGTCCTCGCCGCTCCAGGGCGGCGGCGCGCCGTTGGCGTCGGGCGGGCTCTGGGCCTGCGCCGAGGAGCCTGGCCGCTGCCCGGACGGGGCGGTCGGATTGCCCTTCGAGATCGCGCCGGTGAAGATGTTGTCGAGGAAGTTCTGCAGGCCGCCGCCGGACGATTGCGCGTGCGCCTGGCCCGCGAGCAGCAGCGCCGCCGCGATGATGGCGCCCCGGGTCAGCCCGTTCGTCGATCGTTCCATCCGTCGCACCATGTTCCACCCGGCTGCCAGAAATCCCGCTTTCAGAAGGCCCTGTCACGGTTTCCAATAGTTTAACAGCCGCCAAGTTTTGCTGTCGCTTGATTCTTATCCTCAGGTTCCGAAGGCCGGAATACCGCTCCGCCTTGTCCAAAGTTGGCCGGCAGATCCGGCTTTGTTCCTGACGGCAAACCGGCTACCAACGTGTAATTGATCATCCCCCCTGAAGGCATTCCGACACCCCATGAAAATCCGCAAAGCCGTTTTCCCGGTCGCCGGTCTCGGCACCCGCGTCCTGCCCGCCACCAAGGCGATGCCGAAGGAAATGCTGACCATCGTCGACAAACCGCTGATCCAGTATGTGGTCGACGAAGCCAAGGAGGCCGGCATCGAACATTTCGTCTTCGTCACCGGCCGCAACAAGGGCGTGATCGAGGACCATTTCGACCGGATGTACGAGCTTGACGCCACGCTCGCCGCGCGCGGCAAGAAGGCCGAGATGGAAATCCTGGCGCGCGACCAGCCCGAGGCCGGCGCCATGAGTTTCACGCGGCAGCAGGCGCCGCTCGGCCTCGGCCACGCGGTGTGGTGCGCGCGCGACATCGTCGGCAATGAGCCGTTCGCGGTCATCCTGCCGGACGAGCTGGTGCTGAACACGCCGGGCTGTCTCAAGCAGATGGTCGAGGCCGCCGGCAAGCTCGGCGACAAATCCAACCTGGTTGCGGTGGAAGAAGTGCCGGCGCACCTGACGCATCAATATGGCATCTGCGGCGTCGGCAAACGCCACAAGCACGGCAACATGTTCGAGATCGACGGCATGGTGGAGAAGCCGCCGAAGGGCACCGCGCCGTCCAACCTGTCGATCACCGGACGCTACATCCTGCAGCCGGAGATCTTCAAGATCCTGGAAACCCAGGAGCGCGGCGCCGGCGGCGAAATCCAGCTCACCGACGCCATGATCGGCCTCGCCAGGACGCAGAGCTTCTACGGCGTCGAGTTCGAGGGCGAGCGGCACGATTGCGGCTCCAAGGCCGGCTTCCTCCGCGCCAACATCGCCTTCGGCATGGCGCGTGACGATTTGCGCGACGGCCTGCGCGCGGAGATGAAGAAGTATCTGGGGAAGTGAGCTCCGTAGTGCGCGTTCAATCTCATTCGTCATCATCCGCGAAAGCGGATGATCCAGTATTCCGCGACGTCTGTGGTCAATTGCGGGCGGCACGGCGTACTGGATGCCCGCGTTCGCGGGCATGACAACTTACCGGGCTTCCCCGTGAACGATTACGATCCGCTGCGCGATTACCTTAAAAGACAGCATCTCCCCGAATTCGTGCTCAGCTTCGAGCAGATCGAGGAGATCATCGACGCGGCGTTGCCGCGCGCGGCGCATCGGGCGTCGTGGTGGGAAACCCTGCGCAGCCCGCAGGAGAAGATGCCGCAGCGCGAGGCCTGTCTTGCCGGCGGCTACATCGCGACACGGCTCACGGACGGGAAGAGCGTGAAGTTCAAGCGGATGAAGTAGAAGAACCTCTAACCGTCATCGCCCGCAGAGGCGGAGGCGGGCGATCCAGTATTCCACCGGCGCCGGCGAAGGAATCGAAGGGCCGCAGCGTACTGGATACCCGCCTTCGCGGGTATGACACCAGCGCGTGGGGCAGCGCGGTGCGCCAAATGCGGCAGCCTCAGCTCGCCGCCTCCAGCCGCTCTTCGGTCAGCATCCGCATCGCGGCATCGGCGTCCATCGGCTCGCCGAAGGCGAAGCCCTGCGCGTATTCGCAGCCCAATTGATAGAGCTCGACCGCATCGGAATCGGTCTCGGCGCCTTCGGCGACGACATCCATGCCGAGATCGTGCGCCATCGCGATGATCGATTTCAGGATTACCGGGCGGGTGCCGCGGTTGGTGGTGCGCACAAAGGACTGGTCGATCTTGATGGTGTCGAACGGAAAGCGCTGCAGATAGGCCAGCGACGAATGGCCGGTGCCGAAATCGTCGAGCGATAATCCGGTTCCGAGTTCGCGGATCCGGGTCAGCATCTGCGCCGCGTGCTCCGGATTCTCCATGACCAGCGATTCCGTCAATTCGAGCTTCAGCGTGCCGCGCGCCACCGAGGAGCGCGACAGCACGGTGCGGATGTCGTGGATCAGGTCGTGGCGCAGCAATTGCCGCGAGGAGACGTTGACGCTGGCGAAGATCGGCTCGCGCGAACGCATCGCGCGTTGCCAGATCGAGAGTTGCCGCGCAGTCTGATCCAGCACGAACATGCCGAGATCGACGATCAGGCCGATCTCCTCGGCGATCGCGATGAATTCCGACGGCGACATCCGGCCCAGTTTGGGGTGATCCCAGCGCGCCAGGGCCTCGAAGCCGGCAATCGAGCGATCTTCCAGCCGCACGATCGGCTGATACAGGATGGTGATTTCGCCGCGCTCGATCGCGCGCCGCAGTTCGGATTCGAGCGTCAGCCGGTCGGTCTTGCGGGCGCGCATCGCCGGCTTGTAGACGTCGATGCGGTCGCCGCCGATGCGCTTGGAATGATACATCGCAAGCTCGGCGTCCTTGATGATCTCGTCGGTCAGTTGCACCTGCGGGTCGCTCAGCGCCAACCCGATTGAGGCGGTGAGGAAAATCTCGCGGTCGTTGAAGGCGATCGGCGCGCGGATGGTCTTGCGGATGGTTTCGGCGAAAGCGGTGATGCGCGCCGGCTCCTGTTCCGACATCAGGATCAGGCCGAACTGGTCGCCGGCGAGCCGCGCCAGCGTGTCCTGCGGTTTGAGGATCCGGGTCAGCCGCCGCGCCAGCGTCAGCAGGATCGAATCGCCGACCGCGATGCCGACGGAATCATTGACCTGCTTGAAGCGGTCGAGGTCGATCACCATCAGCGTCGGCCGCAGGTTCGGCATCGCCCGGGTGAAGTTGGCGACGGCGTTGAGGCGATCCATGAACAGTTTGCGGTTCGGCAGGCCGGTGAGGTTGTCATGCACGGAATCGTGCAGCAGCCGTTCCTCCGCGTTCTTGATCTCGGTGACGTCGGTGAGCGTGCCGACCACGCGCGAGACTTCGCCGTCGGAGCCGACCACCGGACGCGCCTTCAGCGCGAACCACATGAAGTGGCCGTCGGGCGTGCGCAGCCGGAAGTCCTGCACCAGCCGGCCGCGGCGCTGGTCGAGCACGCTGTCGAGCGCGGCGCGGAAACGATCCTGATCGAGCGGATGCAGCACCTCGAGCCATTTTGCCGCAGGGCCTTCCAGCGTGCCGCGTTTGAGACCCAGCAGGCTTTCGGTTTCGGAACTGGTGAACACCTTGTCGGCGGAAACATCCCAGTCCCAGATCAGGTCGCCGGAACCGGTCAACGCCAGCGCCCGCCGCTCGACATCGGAGACGACGCCATTGGTCGCGCCGCCGCCCGCGAAAGCATGCTGCATGACCGTAAATCCGATCAGCATCACGATCAGCACGAGGCCGCCGAGCAGCGCCGGCCCGACGATGTCGTTGGTGACGCTGCCGCCGACCGTCATGCCGGCGGCGATCACCCAGACCACCAGCAGGAACCAGGTCGGGATCAGCAGCACCGCGCGGTCGAAGCCATGGGTCGAGAGATAGACGATCAGCGCGAAGCCAGCGAACGCGATCAGCACCAGCGACATCCGCGCGATGCCGGAGGCGACGGCGGGATCGAACAGCGCCAGCGCCACCAGCGAGCCCAGGAAAGCCAGCCAGCCGACGGTGATATGGGAATAACGCACATGCCAGCGGCTGAGATTGAGATAGGCAAACAGGAACACCAGCAGCGTCGCGGCCAGGATCGCTTCGCCCGCCGCGCGCCAGACCCGCTCGGCATTGTTCGACATGTCGAGCACTTTGCCCCAGAAGCCGAAATCGACGCCGATATAGACCAGCACCGCCCACGCCAGCGCGGCGGCGGCGGGGAACATGATGCTGCCCTTGACCACGAACAGGATCGTCAGCACCAGCGCCAGCAGACCGGAAATGCCGATCACGATGCCCTGGTACAGCGTGAACGAGTTGACCTTGTCCTTGTAGGCGTCGGGTTCCCACAGATAGAGCTGCGGCAATTTGTCGGTGCGCAATTCGGCGACAAAGGTGATGACGGCGCCGGGATCGAGCGTGACGCGGAAGATGTCCGCGGTCGCGCTCTCCTGGCGGTCGGGACGATCGCCGGTCGACGGCGTGATGGTGGCGACGCGCGACAATCCAAGGTCGGGCCACAAAAGTCCCGACGACACGATGCGATAATGCGGGGCGACGATCAGGCGGTCGAGCTGGTCGTCGGTGTTGTTGGCAAGCGCGAACACCACCCAGTTCTGGCCGCCTTCGCGGGCGCGGACCTCGATGCGGCGGACGATGCCGTCGGTACCGGGGGCGGTGGAAACCTGGATGCGGTCGGTATCGCTGCGCTGATGATCGAGTACCGCGGTGAGGTCGATCGCGGGCGCGTCACTGCGGACGCTAACGGCGTCGATGGCGCGCGCCGGCGGTGCGGCGGCAACAATCATGAGGCCCAGCGCGAGGGGCGCGAGGCACCTGATCAGGCGCAATGTCAGCTCTCCGCGTTCGACGCAAAGTGAAAGTGCAAGTCGGGTTCCGGACGCGGCGCAGGCGTTCGGCGTTGCGCGATAAATGACATGAAAGCGAGGAAGATCAAAGGCTTTCCGGCTGGCCGTTGGTCACGAGCGCTAGACGACCAACACAATTTTGCCAATATGTTCGCTGGTCTCCATGCGCCGATGGGCGTCGGCGGCCTTTTCCAGCGGGAATGTGCTGTCCATGAGCGGTTTGACCCGTCCATCTCGCAACAGCGGCATCACCTTGGCCTCGATGGCGGCGACCATTGCCGCCTTGTCCGTGTTGGTGCGGGGGCGCAGCGTGGAACCAGTGTGCTGCAGCCGTTTCACCGTCAGCTTGGCGAAATTGACGTTGGCCTTGGGTCCGCCAAGAAACGCGATCTGGACCACGCGGCCGTCGACGGCGGCGGCGTCGTAATTGCGCTCGATGTAGTCGCCGCCGACCATGTCGAGAATGACATTGGCACCCGCGCCGTCGGTCGCGGTCCTTACTTCAGCGACGAAATCCTCGGTTTTGTAGTTAATCGCGCGGTCGGCGCCGAGCTTGAGGCAGGCATCGGCCTTGTCCCTGGATCCGACCGTGACGATCACCTTGGAACCGAACGCCTTGGCGAGCTGGATCGCCATGGTGCCGATGCCGGATGAGCCGCCATGGATCAGCAGCGTCTCGCCGGGCTTCAGCGCACCGCGTTCGAACACATTGTGCCAGACCGTCATCAGCGTTTCCGGGAGCGCGCCGGCTTCGTTGATCGACAGCGCCGACGGCACGGTCATCGCCTGCGCGTCCTGTGCGATGCAATATTGCGCGTAGCCGCCGCCGGCCACCAGCGACATCACCTTGTCACCGAGCTTGTGCCGGGTGGCGCCAGTGCCGACCGCGACGACTTCGCCTGATATCTCCAGGCCAGGCAGATCGCTGGCGCCGGGCGGCGGCGGATAGGCGCCGGATCGCTGCGCGACGTCGGGGCGGTTGACGCCGGCGGCCGCGACCTTGACCAGGATTTCGCCTGGTCCCGGCACGGGCACCGCGCGGATCTCGGGCAACAGCACCTCGGGTCCACCGGGCTTGCTGATGCCGATGACGGTCATTTGCGCGGGCAGCTTTTCCATGATGTATCCTTGCGAAATACGGGAACCCCGAGGAGGTCCCTGATTAGCCAGCCGCGCTTGGGCTGGCAACCGTTTCACGGATCGTTGAGCGCGGAAGGAAAGCACATGACGATCGAGGACGACGACAAACCGCGCAAGAAAGTCACCCATGAGATCGGGCAGGACCTGTCGCTGCTGTCGGTTGAGGAATTGAGCGAGCGCATCGCGCTGATGACGTCAGAGATCGAGCGGTTGCAGGCGGCCATGGCCAAGAAGCGCGCATCGAAAGACGCGGCGAACAGTTTCTTCAAATCCTGATAGGGTCGGTGCGAAACAGATCAAAAGAAACGGCCCCAGCGCGGGGGAGGGCTGAGGCCGCATCTTTGAACCCTCGACGAAGGGGGGCTGGATCCAGGTCGAGTGTCCCTGCACTCATCGACAAGCACAGACGGGTTCAATCTGGCAGCCGATAAATCGTTCCGTTCCAATGGCCTATTTTTAGACCTGCGAGCGGTCGGATCAGGCCGCTTTGGCCATTTCAGACACGCGCTCCCAGGTGGTGGCCTGAAAGCTTGGCCGGGCCTCCATGCGCGCCAGCCACGAGACGAGATTGGCCTGCGGAGCACCGAGCACCGACCATTCCGGCGTCTGGGCGAAAAACGTCAGTTGTGGCGCCACCAGCAGATCGGCGAGCGATACCGCGTCGCCGGCGAAGTAGGGCTGGTCGCCGAGGAGCCGCGCCAGTTCGTTGAACACCGCGTGGGCCTGCGGCATCGCGGCTTCGATCGCAGCTTCGTCCGGCGCGAGGCCCATCAGCCGTGGTTTCACCACGCGTTGAAAGCCGATTACGTTGCCGACGCCCTGGAACAGGTACCAGTCGTTGACATTCATCACCTGGTCCATTCGCGCGGCGGCCTTGCAATCGCCGGGGGTCAGCGCCGGGTTCGGCAGCACCCGGTCGAGATAGCGCAGAATGGCCTGGCTCTCGTAGAGGCTGAAGCCGTCATGCTGCAGCACCGGCACCCGGCCGAACGGATGCCGCGACAGATGCTCCGGCGCGCGCATGGTGCCGGGTATCACCGATGAAAACCGATAGGCCGCACCTTTTTCCTCCAGCGTGGCGAGCGCTGCGCGACCAAAGGGACTGCCGGGAACGGAATAGACCGTGAATTCGGACATGGCGGACTCCTTACACTTGTGCTGAGCCTGGACCTGGATTGAGCTTGATGTTCACGCGTCGCCGCGTTCGGCCTCTTGCGCGTAACGTTCGATGAGGCCGGGCCAGCCGCGGTCGACATCGTTGCGCATCGAAGTGCCGGACTCGGCGCCCATGGTTTCGAACTTGTGGTGCAGCAGTTCGACCAGCGTCGCGTTCGGCCCGGCGGCCGTGAAGCGCACATCGACCTCCGATTTCATCGCGACGTCCGGCTTCCACTGGGCGTTGATTTGCCAGACCATCACCAGCCGATGCGGCGGTTCCCACAGGATGATGGTGGCAACCGGGGTTTCCGTGCCGTCCTCCGCGATCTCCAGCCAGCGCCCGCCAAGGCGCGGCTCCATCAGGACCCTGGCAATCGGTTTCTTGCCGACGCCGTGGTCGAGCGGCCACCAGCGCGACAGGCCGCTGGTGAAGACCTCGAAAGCGCGCGCGACCGGCGCTTTCACGCGGACGGATTTGTGCACGGGGGCGATGGTGATCGGGGCGTTCATGCACCTGCTCCTTACGGTTTTTCCACTTCCTGCTTGAACGCCGCCAGGGCGTCGTCCCAGAAGCTGTCGAGCCAGTCACGCAATTCCAGCAGGCCTTCGCGGCGCAGTGAATAGATCCGGCGCACCCCTTCGCTGTGTTCCTCGACCAGGCCGGCATCCTTCAGCGCCTTGAGGTGTTGCGAGACCGCCGGGCGGGATACCGGCAAGCCCGCGGCGAGGGCGTTGACGGGACGCGGTCCGGCGCGAAGGCGCTCGAACACCTTCCGGCGGGTGGGGTCGGCGAGGACGGCGAGGGCCGTTGCGTAAGCCATGGCTAACGGTAAGTCACAACTTACATCGGAGTCAAGTGCCGGTTTTCCGGCGCAAGCGCCAGTTGCATGATGGAAACGGGCCAACGCCTGTCCAGCGCCCGGTGTCGAACGGCGCCGCCGACCTCTTTTCAAATCGTCGGCGGCATCCAACGCGTCGCCCGGCGGACGCGGGGCCGATACACCGTGTCGTCTTGTAGGGAAGCGTGATCGACGCGCTCGCCGGTCATAAGCGGCTGCCGGTAATGGATTCCGGCACGCGCGCGAGCGCACCTGCCGGCATGATGCGTTCAGTGGCCGATCGCTGATATCGCGTCGCATTCCGCGTCGCCGGTGCTCGGCCAATGGCCGACATGGCAAATGAAGCGTGAAGAAAATCGCTCGTTTACGGTTGATTAAGCTTTCTCAGTTATGACTTGCCTTGTCCTCGTTTGGACACCGAGTGGCTCCTGTCCACTCTGTTTGACGCCTCCCTGTTATCAACTTCAAAAGCCGCCGGAAACGGCGGCTCTTTTTTTGCGTCGGGTTTTGCGGTGCCGCCGGCCCTGTGACTCGATTGCCGCACTGTCTGGAAACCATAATAAAGCATGTTGCTGGACTCTCGTGCTCGGGCGCGCAATGATTTATTCATCATAAGCCGGTGCGTGTCGAAGCCGGCATATGCAATCATAGACAGTTGCGTGAGGCGTTTACCATGTCCGACCGTTCGCAAGGCGAAACCGCGCTCGTGCACTTCAGCGAGCGGCTGACCAATTCCGCGGCGTTCGGTACCCTGTTCCGGGATGGCATGGATCTGGTCGAGGAGACCGCGGCCTATCTCGATGGTGCCGGCCGCGTCGAGGCCAAGGCGCTGGATCGCTCCGTCAGCCTGACCTACGCCACCGAAAGCATGCGGCTGACCACGCGTCTGATGCAATTGGCCTCGTGGCTGCTGCTGCACCGCGCGGTGAAGGAAGGCGAGATGACGCTGACCCAGGCCAACCGCGAAAAGACCAAAGTCAAGCTCAGCGCCGCCGATCCCGGCTCGGAAGACATGATCGAGAAACTGCCGCTGCAATTGCAGGATCTGATCAGCCGCTCGATGGTGCTGCAGACCAAGGTCCGCCGCCTCGATACCACCATCCATGCGCCGGTGACCGAACGCGCGACGATCGGCAATCCGCTGGTGCCGCAGCTCAACCGCCTAAAGGCGGCATTCGAGCAGTAAGCGCTCGCTTTCGATCCTGAAATGAAAAACGCCCCGGCATGTGCTGGGGCGTTCCGACGTTGGCCTCGCGTGAGGAGGTATAAAAACCTCACTCCTTCTTGAGGAAGCCCGAAAACTTCTTCTGGAAGCGCGACACACGGCCGCCACGATCCAACAGCTGCTGGGCGCCGCCGATCCAGGCCGGGTGCGACTTGGAGTCGATATCGAGGTTCAGCTTGTCGCCTTCCTTGCCCCAGGTGGAACGCGTCTGGTATTCCGTCCCGTCGGTCATCACGACCGTAATCATATGATATTGCGGGTGAATTTCGGCTTTCATGGCAGATCCTTCGGCGCGCCGGCGCCTGTCTTCAAGATGGCTATGGGACGGATTTGGGGCGCTCTATAACGCAGCGAGCCCCCCAAAACAAGCCACGTATCTCCCCTAATCGTAGGCTACCGGATGGGTAACTTTCCGGATTTGCCAGCGATGGCGGCGGGGCCTATCTGGGGAGCGGCAAAAGACGATTGGTCAAATTCATGAGTGCAGTGGAACGGCTTGAAGATCCGCGCGGCAGCAAGCCGCCGCTTTCGTTGGCCGGTTCGCCGGCGGCAGCATCCGTGATCGAAGCCCCACTGACGCAATCGCCGGCTGACGGCCGAAGCAAGCTGCGTCCGCTGCTGGCGCTGGCACCTTATGTGGCGCGCTACCGCGGCCGCGCGGTGCTCGCCTTTATCTCGCTGACGATCGCGGCGATCACCACCCTGATCGTGCCGGTCGCGGTGCGGCGGATGATCGACTTCGGATTTACCCCCGAAGGCATCGCGCTGATCAACAGCTATTTCAGCGTCATGATCGCGGTAGTCGCGGTGCTGGCCGGCGCCAGCGCGGCGCGGTTCTACCTGGTGATGACCATCGGCGAGCGCATCGTCGCGGACCTGCGGCGCGACGTGTTCGCGCATCTTATCTCGCTGTCGCCGGCGTTCTTTGATTCTGCGCGGAGCGGCGAACTGATCTCGCGGCTCACCGCCGATACCACCCAGATCAAATCCGCGGTCGGCGCCTCGGTGTCGATTGCGCTGCGCAACCTGATGCTGTTCATCGGCGCCACCGCGATGATGGTGATCACCAGCCCCCGGCTGTCGGGCTTCGTGCTGCTGGCGATCCCGGTGATCGTGCTTCCGCTGGTCGCGTTCGGGCGCTGGGTGCGGCGGCTGTCGCGCAACGCCCAGGATACGCTGGCGGATGCGACCTCCTACGCGTCCGAATTGCTCGGCGCGATCAGAACCGTGCAGGCCTATACCAGCGAGCGGATGGCCAACGCGCGGTTCGGGGGTGAGGTCGAACAGGCCTATCATGCGGCGCGCAGTTCGACCCGCGCCCGCGCGGTGCTGACCGCGGTCATCATCTTCATCGTTTTCAGCAGCGTGGTGGCGATCCTCTGGATCGGCTCGCATGACGTGCTGATCGGATCCATCAGCCCGGGCCGGCTCGGCCAGTTCGTGTTGTACGCGGCGTTTGCCGCGGCCGGGCTCGGCCAGCTCAGCGAAGTCTGGGGCGAAGTGTCGGCTGCATCGGGCGCCTCGGAACGACTGTTCGAAATTCTCCGCGTCAAATCCGCGATTGCTGCGCCTGCATCACCGCGCGCCCTGCCGGTGCCGGCGCGCGGCGACGTCCATTTCGACAATGTCAGCTTCGCCTACCCGACGCGGCCCGATGCACGCTCGGTCGATGGCGTTTCGCTTGACGTGCGCGCCGGCGAGAAGGTCGCGATCGTCGGCCCGTCGGGCGCCGGCAAGAGCACGCTGTTTCATTTATTGCTGCGGTTCTACGATCCGGCGACGGGAACGATTTCGTTCGACGGCGTCCCGATCAGAACGGCCGATCCGCGCGAATTGCGCTCGCGCATCGCACTGGTGGCGCAGGAGTCGGTGGTGTTCGCCGCCACCGCGCGGGAGAACATCCGGTTCGGACGGCCGGACGCCAGCGATGCCGAGGTCGAGCGCGCCTCGGACCTCGCCCACGCCACCGAATTCATCCGCCGCCTGCCCGGCGGCTTCGAAACGCAGCTCGGCGAGCGCGGCGTCACGCTGTCGGGCGGCCAGCGCCAGCGCATCGCCATCGCCCGCGCCATTTTGCGCGATGCGCCGCTGCTGCTGCTCGACGAGGCGACGTCGTCGCTCGATGCGGAGTCCGAGACGCTGGTGCAGACCGCGCTGGAGGAATTGATGCGTCACCGCACCACGCTGGTGATCGCGCATCGGCTCGCCACCGTGTTGTCCTGCGACCGCATCATGGTGATGGATCAGGGCCGCATCGTCGAGCAGGGTACCCACGCCTCGCTGGTCGCCGCCAATGGACTCTATGCCCGGCTGGCGAGGCTGCAGTTCGAGGGCGTCTGAGCCTCTTCGACCGCCGTCAAATGATTCGGCGGCGAGTTGATCTTTAAAAACATCACGTTCAAACAACGAGATGGGATCATGCTCCCATTTTAGTCGGCGCCTGATCGAGAATGTTGTTCCCGGATTGAAACTCTTGCTTCGCTTGGAAGTTGTCGGCTGCAGCAACCCCGGTTTGATGTGCCGACATGAAGCAAATAGGAGATCAACATGCCTTTTCGTCGTGGTGGTTTTGCGCTGACACCTCCCTCGCTCCTGATATTCGTGATTTCCGTGGTATTGGCGATTCTGGCTCTGATGGTGCATTACGCGCATGTTTCCGTGCCGATCATCAATGCATCGCGGGTGTTTGACGTGCTCGCCATCGGCTACATCGTATTGATGGTCGGCGTGCTGTTCCGCGGCGTGTGAGACCGTCGCATCGCCGCTTCGCGGCGTTCTATACCTTCCACACCATCCGCAGTACCGGGCGGCCCGAGGTCGGATTGACGTCGCGGCCGGCTTGCGCAAAGCCGCTGCGTTCATAGAAGCGGATGGCGCGGGCGTTGTCGGTGTTGACCAGTAGCGTGATGCCCCGAGGCGACAAGCGCTTGGCTTCATCGACCAGTGCGGTGGCCAATGCCGAGCCCCAGTGATCGGGCGCGACCACCAGCTGATCGAGATAGCCTGTCGGGTCGATGGTGACGAAGCCGATCAGCAGATCGGCCTGTTCCGCGACCATGATCGTCGCCTTCGGCACCAGTTCGCCTCGCCAGCGCTCGCGCCACCAAGCCACGCGGGCGGCGAAATCGATTCCGGGATAGGCCTGCTGCCAGGTCGTAAGCCACAGCGCAATCGCGGCGTCTTCGTCCTCGGCGCGATAGGGGCGCAGCTGAAACGCCTTTGTCACTACCGTTCCGTCAGCTTCAGCTCGATGCGGCGGTTGCGCCGGTAGGCCTCTTCGTTGGCGGCGGTGTCGAGCGGCTGGAATTCGGCGAAGCCCGCGGCGACAAGCCGCTGCGCCGGCACGCCGAGCGAAATCAGATATTGCACCACCGAGATGGCGCGGGCCGAGGACAATTCCCAGTTCGACTTGAACAACGGACTGTTGAAGATCGGCCGTACGTCGGTGTGGCCGTCGACTCGCAGCACCCAGGCGATCTCGGCCGGGATCTGCCGGTCGAGATCGATCAGCGCGGTCGCGAGTTTATCCAGTTCGGCGCGGCCCTCGGGCAGCAGCAGGGCCTGTCCGGTGTCAAAAAATACTTCAGACTGAAACACAAAACGGTCGCCGACGATCCGGATGTCGGGCCGGTTGCCGAGAATGGCGCGCAGCCGCCCGAAGAATTCCGAGCGATAGCGCGATAATTCCTGCACCCGCTGCGCCAGCGCCACGTTCAGCCGCTGGCCGAGATCGGCGATGCGACCCTGCGATTCCTTGTCGCGCTTCTCCGACGCTTCGAGAGCCTCTTCGAGCGCGGCGAGCTGGCGGCGCAACGCCGTGATCTGCTGGTTCAACACCTCGATCTGCGCCAGCGCGCGCGACGAGATCGACTTTTCGGAATCCAGCGCCTTGTTCAGTTCGGTGGCGCGGCCGGCGGCATCGTTTCCGGCGCCGGCGAGGCCGTCATAGAGGCCCTTGACGCGATCGCGTTCGGTCTGCGCGGAGGCGAGCCCGGCGCGGAGCTGCGAGATCGTATCCTCGAGATTGATCTTGCCGAGTTTTTCCACCGACAGCAGGTCGTTCAGCTGCGCCAGCTTGGCGTTGAGCTGCTCCAGCGCCTTGTCCTTGCCGGTGACCTCCTGCGACAGGAAGAACTGCACCACCAGGAACACCGACAGCAGGAACACGATCGAGAGCACCAGCGTCGAGAGGGCATCGACGAACCCCGGCCAGTAGTTGAAACCGGATTCGTTGCGGCGGGCACGGGCGAGGGCCATTTGTGGATTCTCCGCTGGCTCGTGTCCCGTACGCGGTGCAGCTTCTTCACGCTGCTCCGCAGAGCCGGGACCTGGTGGTTCTGTGGACCCCTGCTCAGCAGCGCATCATTTATGATGCGCCGCGTCCGGGGCACGATATTCCAATCAATTCTTCTCGGGCTGGCGGGCGATGCGCTCGAGCAGTTTCTTGATCTCGCGGTTCTGTTCGCCCTGGCCGTCGGCCCATTCGCGGATCATCTGCTGCTCGTTTCGCATATGCGCGACCAGGCCCTGGATGGCTTCGGCGAGGTTGGCCATCGCCGCGGTGGTGCCGCGGCTGCCGCCTTCCTCGAGCGTCGTTTTCAACTGCATCACGGCGGCCTGTAGTTCGCCGCCAGCGCCGGTGCCGGCCTCGGTGGAATATCCGCGTACGGTGGAGGCGAGCCAGTCTTCGAGGTCGGTATAGAACCGGTTCTGCGCCTGGCTCGATTGTAGATCGAGAAAGCCCAGGATCAGCGAACCGGCGAGGCCGAACAGCGAGGACGAAAACGAAATGCCCATGCCGCCGAGCGGGGCGGCCAGTCCTTCCTTGAGCGTATCGAACAGCGCGCCGGCGTCGCCGCCGACTTTGAGGCCGTCGATCACCTTGCCAACCGAGCCTACGGTTTCGATCAGGCCCCAGAACGTGCCGAGCAGGCCGAGAAACACCAAAAGGCCGGTCATGTAGCGGGAAATGTCGCGGGCCTCGTCGAGCCGCGTGGCGATCGAATCCAGCAGATGCCGCATGGTCTGTTGCGTGATGGTCATGCGGCCGGTGCGTTCGCCGCCGAGGATCGCCGCCATCGGTGCCAGCAGCGTCGGGTGCTGCCGCTCGGCGGCAAGGCCGGGGTCTGCGATCCGGAAATTGTTGACCCAGGCGACTTCCGGATAGAGGCGGATCACCTGGCGGAACGACAGGATGGTGCCGATCAGCAGCACCGCGCCGATCAGCGCATTGAGGCCGGGATTGGCGAAGAACGCGACAATGAGCTGCTTATAGAGCACGACCATGACCAGCGCGCACAGCACCAGGAAGACCAGCATCCGCACCAGGAAAATCCGTGGCGAGGACAGTTTGGTCAGTTCGATCTCGATCGCGGAGCGGGGAGCGGGGCTTGACGGCATTGCCGATGTCATCCGTTGCGAGGAACCGGTTTCGGGAACCAATATGGCACAGCGGAGCCGAGAAAAAAGATCAGATACGCCGTGATTTGGGATGGACGGGCGGAACCTCGGGTTGAAACCGGGCTTGGGGTGAGAGCGTATTTCATAAATGTTCGTTGTCTAGCGGCGGGATATCAGGAATTTCACATGATTGCTTTATTTCTTGAGGCACTTATCGCAATCGCAGTGTCGCTCTCGGTGCTGATGGCCGCCGCCTGGATGGTGCAGCAGCGCACCGGGAATTCCGGCTGGGTCGACACCATCTGGACGTTTTCCCTCGGGCTGGTCGGTGTTGCCAGCGCGCTATGGCCAATTGCGGGCACGGCGCCGAATTCCAGGCAATGGCTGGTCGCGGCGCTGGTGGCGATATGGTCGCTGCGGCTCGGCTCTCACATCGCCGTGCGGACGGCGGGGATTACCGATGACCCGCGCTATGCGGCCTTTGCGAAAGAATGGGGCGTCGATTCGCCGCGCCGGATGTTCATCTTTTTGCAGAATCAGGGGTTCGGATCGATCCCGCTGGCATTTGCGATCTTCGTCGCCGCCCGGTTTCCCTTCCCCGGCCTGCGGTTGCAGGACTATCTCGGCGCGCTGGTCCTGTTGGTCGGCATCGCCGGCGAAGCGTTGGCCGACGCGCAGTTGAAGAATTTCCGCAGCCAACCCGCCAACAAGGGCCGGGTCTGCGACGCCGGGCTGTGGCGCTGGTCGCGGCATCCGAACTACTTCTTCGAATGGTTCGGCTGGCTGGCCTATCCCGTCATTGCGCTGTCAACGGAATATGCCTGGGGCTGGGCGACCCTGCTGGCCCCGGTCTTCATGTACTGGATCCTCGTGCATGTCACCGGCATCCCGCCGCTGGAGCAGCAGATGCTGCGCTCGCGGGGCGAGCGCTATCGCGACTACCAGTCGCGCACCAGCATGTTCTTTCCCCTGCCGCCGCAAAAGGGAGCGGTCACATGAGCGTCGTGTCCAGGATCATCGGCGGCGCCGAGCGGGTGCCGCTGCCGGACGTGATCATCCGCGCCGCGATCCAGCGGCTGTGTTCGCGGACCGCGACGCGGCTCGCCAGCGGCAACGCCGAAAGCGATGCCTCGTTCGCCGACGAGATGGCGGCGCGCGCGATTGCCGAGCATACCGACGCGGCCAATGCCCAGCATTACGAAGTGCCGGCGGCCTTCTTCGCCCATGTGCTCGGCCCGAACCACAAATATTCATCATGCTTCTACAAGGAGCCGGCCTCGACGCTGCAGGAGGCGGAGGAAGAAGCGCTGCGCCAGACCGTCGAGCACGCTGATCTCGCCGACGGGCAGTCGATCCTCGAACTCGGCTGCGGCTGGGGTTCGCTTGTCGCTGTGGATGGCGCGGCAATTTCCGCATGCTCAAATCACCGCGGTGTCGAATTCGCATGGGCAGCGCCATTACATCGAGCGCGAGGCCGCAACGCGAGGCCTGAAAAACCTTCGTGTCATCACGGCGGACATGAACGTGTTCGATCCCGAGCGCCGGTTCGATCGCATCGTATCGGTCGAAATGTTCGAGCACATCATGAACTGGCGTGAACTGATGACGCGGGTGCGGTCGTGGCTTGCGCCCGACGGCCGCTTCTTCATGCACATCTTCACCCATCGCGCGGGCGCCTATCTGTTCGACCGCGCCGACAGCGAAGACTGGATCGCGCAGCATTTCTTCACCGGCGGGGTGATGCCGAGCCATCATCTGATCCGGCAATATGCCGACTTGTTCGAGGTCGAGAAGGAATGGCGCTGGAGCGGCACGCATTACCAGCGCACCGCGCTCGACTGGCTGAGGAATTTCGATTCTCACCGCGACGGGATCGAAGCCGTTCTGCGCGACGTCTACGGCGACGACACCGGCTTGTGGATGCGGCGCTGGCGCTGGTTCTTCCTCGCCACCGCGGGCCTGTTCGGTTACGCCGACGGCAGCGAATGGGGCGTCAGCCATTTCAGGATGAAGGCGGCGTAGTTCGGGTTACCGCCGGGAACGATGGCCTCTCCAGTGCGGATGGCTTGCCTTGCCGATGCGCCCGGCGAGTCATGCAGTTCGTGCTGCTTCGCCAGGCATCCAGGCGGCGTTGACGCAAGCGGGTATTCAAAGTGCTTCTCAATCGCTCGATTCACGATCGAGTGAGCTTAAGAAATGACTGTAATATCAATTATGTAGGGCTGTGTGACATTGAGCCGCCACCAAACGTGTTGCGTCGCAGCACACGTTACTTAACCTGAGCAAATCAGAGGGAGCGGAATCGCCGCCATGCCGCGGCGCCGTGCCCGGCGCGGCATTGCATCCGCGTCCAAACTCGATTCAGGGGTGACAGCTTCCATGTCAGGATTTCGCAAACGGTCGGCATGCGTCGTATTGATGTTGGCCGCCGCGGCGCCGCTTCTTGCCGGATGCGACGAACCCAATCCCGCGGTCGCGGCGGCGCAAACCTCCGAGCCCGACGTCAGCATCGTCACCGTCAAGCCGCAGCCGCGCGCGCTGGTGCGCGAATTGCCGGGCCGTGTGGCGCCGACGCGGGTTTCCGATGTTCGCCCGCGCGTGTCCGGCATCGTCATCGAGCGCATGTTCAGCCAGGGCAGCGAGGTCAAGGCCGGCGATCCGCTCTATCGGATCGATCCGCGGCCGTTCGAGGTCGAGGTGCAATCCACCGAAGCGGCGCTGGCGAAGGCCGTGGCGGCGTTCGAGCAGGCGTCGCAGCAGGCGCGGCGAATCTCGGTGCTGACCAGCCAGCGCGCCACCTCCGAGGCCGAGAACGAAAAAGCCACCGGCGCCATGCGCCAGGCGGAAGCCGAGGTCGAGGGACGCAAGGCCGATGTCGCGCGCGCCCGGCTCAATCTCAACTACGCCACGATCCGCGCTCCGATCGACGGGGTGGTCGGCGCGGCGCTGGTCAGCGAAGGCGCGCTGGCGGTGCAGAACGAGACCAATCTCGCAACCATTCAACAGCTCGATCCGATCTATGCGGATTTCACCCAGTCGGTGACCGAGCTCAACCATCTGCGGCGCGCGCTTGAAAGCGGCGAACTCGACCGCATCGCGCCCGATGCGGCCCGGGTGCGGCTGGTACTGGACGATGGCGCGGTCTATGCGTCCGCCGGCAAATTGCTGTTCTCGGAAGCCAAGGTCGACGCCCATACCGGGCAGGTGACGTTGCGCGGCGAATTCCCCAATCCGAAACGCGAATTGCTGCCGGGCATGTATGTCCGCGTGCTGATCGAGCAGGGCATCGATGCCGATGCCATCGCCGTGCCGCAGCAGGCGGTGCAGCGCAATGGCGGCGGCGGCAGCGAGGTGTTCGTGGTCAAGGATGACGACCGCGTTGCGGTGCAGCCGGTGCGCACCGGTTCGGTGCAGGACGGCCAGTGGTTTGTGACCGAAGGATTGAAAGCCGGCGACAAGGTCGTGGTCGAAGGTTTCCAGAAATTTGCGGCGGGTGACAAGGTCAGGCCGCAAGCCTGGACCGACGCGGATGCATCGGTCGTGGGTTCGCTGCCAGGCGGGCAGCCGACCGCGCAAGCCACCCGGTAGAGACCATGCCCGCCTTTTTCATCGACAGGCCGATCTTCGCCTGGGTCGTTGCGCTTTTCATCTGCCTGATCGGCGCCATCGCCATACCGCTGCTCGCGGTGGCGCAGTATCCGATCATCGCGCCGCCCTCGATCGCGATCTCCACCAGCTATCCCGGCGCGTCGCCGGAAAACCTCTACAACAGCGTCACCCGGCTGATCGAAGAGGAATTGAACGGCGCCAACGGCATCCTGAATTTCGAATCCACCAGCAACTCGCTGGGACAAGTCGACATCATCGCTAATTTCGTGCCGGGCTCCGACACCGGCATGGCATCAGTGGAAGTGCAGAACCGCATCAAGCGCGTCGAGGCGCGGCTGCCGCGCGCGGTGATCCAGCAGGGCATCCTGGTCGAGGAAGCTTCCAGCGCCGTGCTGCAGATCATCACGCTGCGTTCGACCGACGGCAGCCTGGATGAAGTCGGGCTCGGCGATTTCATGATCCGCAATGTGCTCGGCGAGATCCGGCGCATTCCCGGCGTCGGGCGCGCCACGCTTTATTCCACCGAGCGCTCGCTGCGAATCTGGATCGATCCTGACAAACTGGTCGGCTACGGTCTGACGGCGGATGACGTGACCAAGGCGATCAACGCCCAGAACGCGCAGGTCGCATCGGGAAGCGTCGGCGCCGAACCGAGCACGCGGGAGCAGAAGATATCGGCGCTGGTCCTGGTCAAAGGCCAACTCAGCTCGCCGGACGAATTCGGATCGATTATCCTGCGCGCCAATCCGGATGGCTCGACGGTGCGGCTGCGCGATGTCGCCCGCATCGAAATCGGCGGCATGGGCTATCAATTCACCACCAGGCTCAACGGCAAGCCGACCGCGGGTCTTTCGGTACTGTTGTCGCCGACCGGCAACGCGCTCGCCACGGCCAGCGCGGTCGAAGCCAAGATGAAGGAGCTGTCGCGCTTTTTCCCCGCCACTATCGCCTACGACATTCCCTATAACATCACGCCGGTCGTGAAAGCCTCGATCGAGAAGGTGCTGTCGACCTTGGTCGAAGCGGTGGTGCTGGTATTCGTGGTGATGTTCCTGTTCCTGCAGAACATCCGCTACACCATCATTCCGACCATCGTGGTGCCGGTGGCATTGCTCGGCACCTGCGCGACGCTGCTGCTGATGGGCTATTCGATCAATATGCTGACCATGTTCGGCATGGTGCTGGCGGTTGGCATTCTCGTCGACGACGCCATCGTCGTGGTCGAGAACGTCGAGCGCATCATGGCGGAGGAGGGGCTTCCGCCGAAGGAAGCCACCCGCAAGGCGATGTCGCAGATCACCGGCGCCATCATCGGCATCACGCTGGTGCTGATCGCCGTGTTCGTGCCGATGGCGTTCTTCCCGGGATCGGTTGGGATCATCTACCGGCAGTTTTCCGTCACCATGGTCGCCGCGATCGCCTTCTCAGCGCTGCTGGCGATGTCGCTCACGCCGGCTTTGTGCGCGACGCTGCTGAAGCCGGTGACGGCGGGCCATGGTCATGCCCGCAAGGGAGTGTTCGGCTGGTTCAACCACGGCCTCGACACCGTGAAGGGTCGTTACGCCGGCACGGTCGGCTGGTCGCTCGCGCGTACCGGACGGCTGATGCTGATCTACGCGGCGTTCCTGATCGGGCTGACCTGGGCTTTTGTGCGTTTGCCCGGCGGGTTCCTGCCGGTCGACGACCAGGGTTTTATTACCACCGACGTCCAGACGCCGTCCGATTCCTCGTTCGCCCGCACCGAAGCCGCCGTCGAAAAGGTGGAAAAATATCTGACCCAGCGCTCGGGTGTCGACAACGTGACGTTCCTCACCGGCTTCAGCTTTCTTGGCCAGGGCATCAACACCGCGCAGGCCTTCATCACGCTGAAGGACTGGTCGGAACGCCCGCCAAAGGATGCGGCCGCCGCCATCGTCGCCGACATCAACCGCGATCTGTCGTCGATCCGCGACGCCAAGATCTCCGCGCTGCAGCCGCCGCCGATCGATAACCTCGGCAATTCCTCGGGCTTCAGCTTCCGCCTGCAGGATCGCGGGCAAAAGGGCTATTCCGCGTTGGTGAGCGCCGCCGACCGGTTGATCAGGGAGGCGAATGCAAGCCCGGTCCTGCAAAAGGTCTATGTCGAGGGCCTGCCGCCGGCGCCGCAGGTCAATCTGATGATCGATCGCGAGAAGGCGGGCGCGTTCGGTGTCACCTTCGAGGATATCAATACGACGATCTCCACCAATCTCGGGTCGAACTACATCAACGATTTTCCGAACCGCGGCCGGATGCAGCGGGTGATCGTGCAGGCCGACCGGGGAAGCCGCATGAACGCCGACGACATCCTCAATTACAACGTCAAGAACAGCCGCGGGCAGCTGGTGCCGTTGTCCTCCTTTGCCTCGATCGAGTGGTCGAAGGGGCCCACGCAAATTGCCGGATTTAACTTCTATCCGGCGGTGCGCATCAGCGGCGAAGCCAAGCCCGGTTACACCTCAGGCGACGCCATCGCCGAAATGGAACGGCTTGCCAACCGATTGCCGCGCGGCTTCGGCTATGAATGGACCGGACAGTCGCTGCAGGAAAAACTGTCGGGCTCGCAGGCACCGTTCCTGCTCGGCCTGTCGGCGCTGGTGGTGTTCCTCTGTCTCGCCGCGCTCTACGAAAGCTGGACCATCCCGCTCGCGGTATTGCTGACGGTGCCGCTCGGCATTTGCGGCGCGGTGCTGGCGGCGACGTTGCGCGGCTTGCCGAACGACGTCTACTTCACCGTCGGCCTCATCACCATCATCGGGCTCGCGGCCAAGGACGCCATTCTCATCATCGAATTCGCCAGGGATCTGCGCGCCCAGGGCAAGCCGCTGATCGAGGCGACGGTGGAAGCCTGTTCATTGCGCTTCCGCCCGATCCTGATGACGGGCCTCGCCTTTGTCTGCGGCGTGCTGCCGATGGTGATCGCGAGCGGCGCCGGTGGCGCCAGCCAGCAAGCGCTCGGCACCAGCGTGATGGGCGGCATGATCGCGGTGGTCGTGCTGGCGCTGTTGATGGTGCCGGTGTTCTTTGTCACCGTGCAGCGGTTTTTCGCAGGGGACAGGGAGCCAGCGAAGGACGCGGCTGCGGGAGAGGCGTATGGCCCGCCGACGCCGCTGAACTCATAGAACGCGATCGTTCGACCCGTCCCGCCCGCGTCGCCAGCAAGCACGACGAGATCATTTTTGTGCAGCGCTGTCCTGGCGGAAATACACGTCTACCTTCATGCCGACCGCGAGCGGACCAGGCTCGCCGAGGTCGATCAGCACTTCCACCACATCGACATCAGTCATGTTGCGCTGGCCGAGCGCATTATGACGTCCAGCCTCCACCAATGGGGCAATGAAGGAGACCGTTCCCGCGATTTCGCGGCCGGGAAACGCGGCGGGACGGACCTGGACCGATTGCCCGAGCTTTATCTTTTCAAGGTCACGTTCATCCGCTTCGGCACGCACGCGCAATGCCGAAACGTTGCCAAGCAGAACGAGCGGCTGTGCCGACGATGGAGACGCCAGTTCGCCCGCCTTCGCATTCATTTGCAAAATGGTGCCGTCGATGGGCGCGCGAATCGTCAGCTTTTCAATGGCTGCCTGAGCCGCCAATAGTTCACTGCGCGCGATTTTGAGTTGGCCTTCGGCCTGGGTTGGGAGCGGGGCGTCGACCTCGATGCCGCGAAGTTCAGATTTTCGCTGGGTCAGGCGATCCTGCGCACGCGTCAATCCCGAACGGGCCGCATCCACGTCTCCATCCAAACCGCGGCCAGCCCGCCGGTCGGCGGTTGCCTTGTCGACGAACGACCGCGCCTCGGATACCGCGGCTTCGGCATCGGCCACCGCATCCTCGGCTCTGCGTCGCGGCGCTGCTCCGGATGGGGCAGTCTCCTTGTTGCGCACGCGCCTTCGCATTGCGGCCTGCGCCTCCGCGGCGCCAAGTCGCGCCCGGGCTTCGGGATCGACCAGACGAACCAGCGGCTCACCGGCAAACACGGTGTCGTTGGCCCGGACCAGCACCTGGCCGATCACGCCCATGACGGGCACGGCAACCCTGATCACCCCCGACAATGGTTCGACCCGGCCCGGCGCCACCGCCAGCCAGGGCTTCTCCTCGGCCGCGCCAACCGTGGCGGCGTATGCCGGCGTCTGCGCATGTGTCCCCGCAATAGGGACGGCAAGTGCGGTAACCAAGGCGCCAAAATTTAGCGCGACAAGCAAAGCCGTCTTGACCTTTGGCGTGATCATGACCTTCGCATCCTCTGCTCCTTGCTGCGTTCGCCGGGCTCTTCCTTGACGATCCGCCCGTCTTCGATGTGCACGATGCGATCGGCGAACGACAGGGTACGCGGATCGTGCGTGACGACCAGCACTCCGCGAGACTGGTCCTGGGCAATCTGGGCAAGCATCGTCATGATGGCCTGACCGTTTTGGGTGTCGAGTGCGCCGGTCGGTTCGTCTGCAAGAATGGCCGATGCATTGCCCACGATGGCGCGGGCGATCGCAACACGCTGTTGTTCGCCGCCGCTGAGCTCGACGGGAAATGCCTTCGTCTTGTGGGAAAGGCCGACCATGGCGAGCGAATCCCTCGCCGCGATCCTGGCGAGTCTGGACCGCTGCCCGCGGACGTCCAGCGCCAGCCGGACATTCTCCTCGGCCGTTAGCGTCGGGAACAGATGGTAGGATTGAAATATGAAGCCGATGTGGTCGCGCCGGAGTTTGGCGAGAGCCTCGGGATCAGCGCCGGCGATCGATCGGCCGCCAACCCGGACGTTGCCGCGTGTCGGCGTCATCAGGCATCCCATCACCGAGAGCAGCGTGGTCTTGCCGCTCCCCGATGGACCCATCAGCAGGACCAGTTCGCCGCCATGAAGTGACAGGCTGACGCCTTTAAGCGCCTGCACCTCTCCGGCGCCGCGGCCGAGGCGCTTTACGACGTCGACAGCATCGAGCACGGCCTCCGTCATCGCGTGAACACCAAAGCGGGATCGATGCGCATGACCTGAACGATCGCGGCGATGGCCGATGCAATGCACATGACGACGGTCAGTAGAAACAGCGCCACGGTCAATCCGGGCGTTACCACGATCGGCAATGCGGATTCGGCGGTCATCTTGACGACGATGACGCTGATGGCCGCGGCGCCGCAAAATCCAATGACGGCGCTAAGCAGCGCCTGCCAGATGATGACCATGTAGATATAGGCGCCGGACGATCCGATGGCGCGCAACGTTGCGAATTCGTCCAGGTGATCCTTGGTGCTCGAGTATAATGTTTGCGCGACAATGACGGTGCCAACGATGACGCCGAGCAGGGCCCCCGCAAACAAAGCTGCTCCCGCACCGGTGCCGAACAGCCAGAAACTCCGGCTGCGGTTCCGAAACTCGGTCGCCGTCAGGACCTCGACGTTGGAGAGGCTTGCCTGCAATCCCTTGCGAACGCTGTCGATGTTTGAATCGGGCGAAACACGCACCAGGAAATAAGAGGCCTTTTCCGGTGAAATGCCGGTGTAGGACCGTGCGCGGTCGAGCCCCGTGAACGCGAACGGCGTCGTGGTGAATGAACGGATGCCCTTCGTCACCGCGGTCACCTGAACTTTTTGATCGCGAATTTCAGCGTTCGCGCCCATACCTCCGGTGCCAAGCCGCTCGAAATAGGATTGATCGATCGCCACCGCGCCTGGAATCGACAAGTCATCGAGGCGGCCCGCGACCAGATCCCACGGACGCAATCCCAATCCGCGTAATTCGGAGCCGACGATGAAAACCGGTGTCGTCCCGCCGCCCGGCAATCGCCACTGCGCGAAGCCAATGACAAGAGGAGCGGCTTCGGCGACACCCTTGACCGCCAGGGCGCGAAACCGCTGACGATCATCCAGCAATGAGGGATCTTCGAAGCACTTGGTGCCGAGCGGCATGATCCAGAGATCAGCGGGCGCATGATCGATCATCGTGGTGACCATGCGCCCGAAACCCACATAGAGGCCCATTTGCACCGTCACCAGCACGATGGAGAACACAATTCCGACGATTGTAGCGATAAATCGAAGCTTGTCATGAAACAGGTTTCGGGAGGCAAGCCTGAACTTCAATGACATGACTTGTGGACCATTCGAATTCTATCTACTCTATTTCATCTGCTTTGAAGGCATATGTCCACGCCGGGGCTTGCGCTGAACAATCTGCGGACTGTCGTCATCGTCATCGTAGTGGCGGTGCACGCGGTCATGGCCTATCTGGGTTCATCGCCCGCTTCCTCGTTCAACTTCGACGACCCTCCTTATCGATGGCGAAGCATCCCGATTGTGGATTCCGGGCGCTGGTTCGGGTTCGACATCTTTTGCGCGTTCCAGGACGTCTACCTGATCTCGCTGCTGTTCTTTCTCTCCGGGCTGTTCGTATGGCCGAGCTTAGCGCGCAACGGAAGCGGCATGTTCCTGCGCGACCGGCTGCTGCGGATCGGCGTACCTTTCGCCCTGACCGTGGGTTTGCTGATGCCGCTCGCGCATTATCCGGTCTTCCGCGTCACGGCCGTCGACCCGAGTCCGGCCTCGTTCTGGCAGCATTGGCGCGCGTTGCCGTTCTGGCCTGCCGGTCCGCCGTGGTTTCTGTGGGTGCTGCTGACGTTCGATTTCGCCGCCGCGGGACTTTACCAATTCGCGCCCAGATCGGCTGACCCGGTTGGGCGATCCCTTATCCAATCCGTTGGACGCTTGGGCGCCTCTCAAGGGCCGTTTGTGATCGCCTTGCTGTCGGTCTCGGCCCTGGCCTACGTTCCGCTGGCTCTTGCCTTCAACCCGTGGGACTGGTTCCACGCCGGGCCGTTCTCGTTTCAGCTTTGCCGGCCGCTGCACTATCTCGTTTATTTCTTCGCTGGCGCCGGCGTCGGCGCCTATGGGATCGAGCGCGGTTTGCTCGCACCGAACGGATGGCTGGTACGTCGCTGGGTCGCCGCAGGGGGCGCCGCGCTGGTCTCGTTCGTGCTCTGGCTCGGCATGGTCGGCCTTGCGATGGCAGGTGAGGGTCCGCCGCCGCTCGCCGTGCAAATCCTGCAAGCGCTCAGTTTCGTCCTATGTTGCGCCGCCGGTGTCCTGTTCATGCTGGCGCTGTTCCTGCGTTTCGCCAATCGGCGTTTGGCCGTGTTCGATCCGTTGAAGGACAAGGCCTATGGCATTTACCTGATCCACTATGCTTTTTCGATCTGGCTGCAATACGCGCTGCTCGGACTGGCGATGTTTGCCATCATCAAGGCCGCGATCGTGTTCACCGGCACGCTGTTGATGAGCTGGGCGTCGGTCGCAGCGCTTCGCCGCATCCCCGCGAGCGCGTGGATCAACCGCTCGTGGCGGCGATGGGCGACCTGGCAGTCGCGGCGCCCGCCTGTCATTTGCCCAGAAAATCCCGCCGGCGGGAAGGTTGATATGGCTCAACGCCGATCTCTTGCAGTGTGCGAGCTTTCAAACGAGCAATTTGCCGAGGAATTTCGGCCAAATGTGTAGTGGTTTGCCAGCAAGAGATAAAGCGAACGCCCGGCATCGCGAATTGAAATGGCTGACAATTCAATCATGCCTGAACGCGCGGCATCCAAAGGGCGGATGTCCGCTCGCGCGCTCCGCCTCGGTCATCGACTGAGGACAGCCGGCCTCGAAATCACAGACGTCTGTCAAGCAGAGGCGATCTCGACGTCGCCTCTGATCATCCGCGTGGGCGAGGCGGGTTTTGCCGCGCTGTTCCCCTACGGCACAATTGTCCTGATTGGGGTTTCGGACGATGAGGAAGAGGTTTTCTTACAGAAACTCGGCGATCGTATCGAAAGGCGGCTGGATACGCCGGTGATCCACGTATCGCAGATCGAGACAGGAACAAGCGAGAAAATCTCTGGCGATGTCATCACGGTCCGGGATATGTCACCGCCGTGCCTTGTCGTCGTCGCCGACGCGCTCGCCAAGAATGTCGCGCTCACCTTTGAGGAGGAGGAAGTCAGAAAGGTCATCGAGGTGCTCGAACCTTTCGCCAGCGATCTGGCCTGCTCCGGTCGGTTGCCGCGGAATCGGCGACGGATGCTGCGCACCGTCGGGCATGCCCTGCTCATCCATCAACGCCTTTTCGATCGGGTCGAGGTGGAGGATGTGCCTTTGCTGCCAGATAATGCCGACGTCGAGCATCTGCACAAACGTCTGGCCGACGCCTATCATTTCAAGAAGCGAGCCAAAGGGCTGTCGCGCAAGCTTGACGCCATCGAGGTAATGACGAGTGCACTCACCGAACTGCTCGACGCGCAGCGTGGAATTCGACTGGAAACGATGATCGTGCTGCTGATCGTGTTCGAGATCACGATCACCATTTACGACCTGTTCCTGCGCGCCGGGTGACGGGTGCGATCCGCCGACAAAGGCCGCCTATGCGTCCTCTCGCACAAAGGGGAGAGCGAAGAAACAGCGAGACCTACTTCCCCAGCGGCTTCAGTATCTTCACCAACTCGGCGTGGATGAATTCGTTGCCGCAGAGGACATTGCCGGTCTTGAGCGGATCGTCGTCGCCATCGATGCCGCTGACGATGCCTCCGGATTCGCGCACCAGGATCTGCCCCGCCGCCATGTCCCAGGGCTGCAGGTTGCGCTCCCAGTAGCCGTCTAGGCGGCCCGCCGCGACGAAGGCCATATCCAGCGAAGCCGCGCCGAACCGGCGCAGGCCCGCGACCCTGTTCTGGATTTCGGTCATCTCGAGTCGTGACAAAGCATGGTCGCCGCGTCCGATATGCGGCAGCCCGCAGGCGATCACGCAGTCGCCAAGCTGGCGGCGGCCGGCGACGCGCAGCCGCTGATCGTTGAGGAAGGCGCCCTTGCCGCGTTCGGCGGTGTAGAGCTCATCGTTGGCGGGATTGTAGATCACGCCCGCGATCATCGTGCCTTCGCGCTGCAGGCCGATCGAGATCGCGAATTGCGGAATCCCGTGCAGGAAGTTGGTGGTGCCGTCGAGCGGATCGACGATCCAGATGTGGCTCTTGTCGGCGCCTTCGCGATGGCCGCCTTCCTCGCCGATGAAGCCATAACCCGGCCGCGCCTTGATGAGGTCGGTGTGCAGCATCTCCTCGGCGCGCTTGTCGGCCATGGTGACGAAGTTCGCCGGTCCCTTCAGCGATACCTGAAGATTTTCGATCTCGCCGAGGTCGCGCTTGAGGCTGCGGCCGGCGCGGCGCGCGGCTTTGACCATGACGTTGATAAGGGCTGAATGCAGCATGATCTCGGCTCGAGGCGACCTGAGCGTCAGGTCTGGGCAGGGAAGGATGGAACGCTCTGATATCGAGCGCAGCGGGGCGGAAACCGGACGCGGCGTGGTGACCGCGTTTGCTGTGGGTGCCCTGCTGACGCCGTGGCGTCAAGGCGGATCATTTGTTGCCGAGCCATCGGCGTGCGCCCTCCTGGGCCTTGGCGCGATCCTCCGGACTGACACCGGCGAGCGCCTCGTCGAGCATGGGGTCGCCCCGGCCAGCGGTTTTCGCGATAATGTGCCATTTCAGCCCTTCGACCTTGTCGATCGGCGCGCCCTGTCCGGTTACCAGCACGCGGGCGAGGCGGTTTTGCGCGATCGGACTGTTTTGCTTGGCGGCCTTGCGCAGCAGCGCCACCGCAGCGGCCTCATTTTTCGGCGTGCCGGTGCCGTTATAGAGCGCGATGGCGTATTCGACCTCGGCGTCGACATTGTCGGCGAGCGACGCCGCCTGCAGCAGCCGCACCGCCTTGTTGATGTCTTTTTCGACGCCGGTGCCCTCCTTGTAGAAGGTCGCGAGCGCGTATTGCGCTTCCGGATTGCCGGCGTCGGCGGCGACACGAAGCAGTTCCGCGGCGCGCTTGAGGTCCTGCGGCAGAGTCTGTCCGTCGAGATAGAGCAGTGCGAGATTATACGCCGCCTTGGGGTTGCCGAGCTTGGCCGCGGACGCCAGCAATTTCACCGCTTCCTCGCGGTTGACGGGGCCGCCGCGGCCGCCCAGGCGAAGCATCGCCAGCGCGAACATGGCCTCGCGGTCGCCGCCATCGGCGGCGCGCTTGTACCAGTCGGCCGCCTTGGCGTAGTCGCGCTTGACGCCCATCGCGTTGGCGTAGAGTTCGCCAAGCATCGTCATCGCCTTCGGATCGCTGGTCTCCTGCACGCGCTTGGTCGCGAGGTCGAACGCGGTCTTGTATTGCCCGCGCTGATAGGCGCCGTACACCAGATCGGCATTGGGATCGTCAGGCACCGGAGCGGGCATTGCCGTCGCGGCCGGGGCAGCCGGGGTCGCCCCCGGTCTTGGAGTGGCGGCAGGAGCCGCCGGATTAGGCGTCGCGGCGGGAGCGCCCGGCTTCTTGGCCACCGTCGGTGGTTTGGGTTTTGGCTTGACGGCGGGCTTGTTCTCGGCCGGCGGCGGTTCGGCGGCGGGAGGCGTCAGCGAAATCTGCGCCGACGCGCTAGCCGCGAACATCAGGCAGCTTGCAAAAATCGAGATGGGACGCAGGATCTTCATTTCCGGCGTTATCCCTGTTCGGCTTTGACGGTTCCGGACATCGCGGCATGGGCCTGCCGGATGGCCTGCTCGGCATCCTTCAGGGCTGCCGCCGGGCCGCGCGGATCATTCCAGATGAAATCGCCGACCAGAACGAAATCCGCGCCGGCCGCCGCGAACTCATAGGCCTCTTCCCGCGATGCCGCAAAGCCGACACAGGGCGGCTCGAACAGTTCCGCCCACCACCCCAACCGCTCGGCGATCGCCTCGACCGAAGGCCGCTGCCTCCTCGCATCGGGTTCGCCGAACAGCACGTAATCTACGCCGGCTTCGCCCGCGGCCATCGAATCGTGCCGCGTCGCCAGTCCGCCGACGCCGGCGATGCGGTCGGGCTTCAAGCTCGGCAGCGCTTCCTCCATGGCCGCGAGCCCAGTCAGATGCGCGCCATCGGCGCCGGCGCGGGCGACCAGTTCGACATGGCCGTCGAGCAGCAACGCCGCGCCGCTCTGCTGGATTACGGGCGCCAGCGCCTTGACGCGTGTGATCATGGTGCGCTGGTCGGTCGGCTTCAGCCGCAGCAGCACCGCCGCGACGTCGGCCCCGCCAAGCAAGCCCGGGAGGCTCGCGATCAGTGGCGACGGATCGTCCACCTCGGGCGTCGCGAGATAGAGACGCGGCACCGGGCGCGGCGGAACAGGTTTGGTGGCCAAATCTATGCCGCCTTCTTTTCCAGATCGGCCTTCCATTCGCCTCGGCTCGCGAGCGCGTTCATCCGCGCGCGATGGGCGAATGCCCGCTGGCCGGCGGCGACATTCTCGGGCTTGCCCGACCACGCCTTCTGCGGCGCCGCCTGCAGCGCGCGGCCGTAGGAGAAGGTGAGATGCCAGGGCAGGCCGCCGATGCGGTTCATGGCGTTGAGATGGGCGGTGGCGTCCTCATCGGACTGTCCGCCGGAAAGGAAGGCAATGCCGGGCACCGCCGCGGGAACGCAAGCCTTCAACAGCCGGATGGTCTTCTCCGCGACCTCCTCGACGGAGGATTGTTTCGCACACTTCTTGCCGGCGATAGCCATGTTGGGCTTCAGGATCATGCCCTCCAGCGCGACGCGCTGAACCCGCAATTCCTGAAAGGTCTTGTTGAGCACGCGCTGGGTCACCTCAAAGCAGCGCTCGATATCATGGTCGCCATCCATCAGGACTTCCGGCTCGACGATCGGAACGATCTGCGCGGCCTGGCATAGTGCCGCGTAGCGCGCGAGCGCGTGGGCATTGACGTGGATCGCGGTCATAGTGGGGACGTGCTGGCCGATATCGATCACGGCGCGCCATTTCGCGAACCGCGCGCCCCGCTCGTAATATTTCTTCAGCCGCTCGGCCAGCTTGTCGAGTCCGACGGTGATCAATTCACCCGGGCAGTTCGGCAAGGCGTGCGTACCTTCGTCGACCTTGATGCCGGGGATCGCGCCGGACTGCTCGATCAGCTTGACCAGCGGCGTGCCATCCCTGGCATTCTGCCAGATGGTCTCGTCATAGAGAATGACGCCGGAGATATATTTGCTCATCGCCTCGCTGGTGCGGAACATCATCTCGCGGTAGTCGCGGCGCGTCTCTTCGGTTGATACCACGTTGATGGCGTCGAAACGCTTCTTGATCGTGCCGGAGGATTCGTCGGCGGCGAGGATACCTTTGCCCGGCGCGACCATGGCCAGGGCGACCTTGTTGAGATCGGCGAGATTCATCATTGCCTCCTCTGGAGCGCCATTGCTTTGCAAGTCAAACTAGACGGTTCTCGGGCAGTTCCATAAGAAAACTGCCGACAAAACTCCCGGAAAATGACCGGGAAAACCTGCAAAAAGCCCACAAGAAAGCGCGGTCGCGGGGGGCTTGCTCAGCAGAAGCCGTCTGTCATGCGACTTTCGGATCAAGCTCGCCCTTGACGTAACGCTTCGCCATTTCGGCTGTCGTCAGCACCTTCTTGATCTTGCTGGCCTGTCCCGCGGTATTGAATTCCTCCAGCCGCTGTTTGCACAGCTTCGCCATCGCTTCCATCGCCGGCTTGAGGTATTTGCGCGGATCGAATTCTTCCGGATTGTCCTTCAGCACCTTGCGGATCTGTCCGGTCATCGCCATGCGGTTGTCGGTGTCGATGTTGATCTTGCGCACGCCGTTCTTGATGCCGCGCTGGATCTCGGCCACCGGCACGCCCCAGGTCGGCTTCATCTTGCCGCCATTGGCGTTGATGATGTCCTGCAGGTCCTGCGGCACCGAGGACGAGCCGTGCATCACCAGATGCATGTTCGGCAGCTTGCGGTGGATTTCCTCGATCACCTTCATGGCGAGAATGTCGCCGTCCGGCTTGCGGGTGAATTTGTAGGCGCCGTGCGAGGTGCCCATCGCGATCGCCAGCGCGTCGACCTTGGTCTCCTTGACGAACTTCACAGCCTCGTCGGGATTTGTTAGCAGTTGGTCGTGCGAGAGCTTGCCCTCGGCGCCGTGGCCGTCCTCCTTGTCGCCCATCCCGGTCTCGAGCGAACCCAGTACGCCGAGTTCGCCTTCCACCGAAATGCCGCCGAGATGGGCCATGTCGGTGACGGTCTTGGTGACGCCGACGTTATAGTCCCAGTCGGCTGGGCTCTTGCCGTCGGCCTTCAGCGAGCCGTCCATCATGACCGAGGTGAAGCCGGCCTGGATCGCGGTCATGCAGGTGTCGGGCCCGTTGCCGTGGTCGAGATGTACGCAGACCGGGATTTGCGGATAGATTTCGGTGACCGCATCCATCATGTGCTTCAGCATGATGTCGTTGGCGTAGGACCGCGCGCCGCGCGAGGCCTGGATGATGACCGGGGCGTCCAGGCTGGAGGCGGCTTCCATGATGGCGAGCGCCTGCTCCATGTTGTTGATGTTGAAGGCCGGCACCCCGTAATCGTGCTCCGCCGCGTGGTCGAGCAATTGACGCAACGTGATGCGAGCCATCTGTCCTGTTCTCCGAATTGGGGCTCAATGCCCGTTATGACCTTAAACTAACGTATTTTTAGAACCTCGACACCGGGCAGCGGTTTCCCTTCCATCCATTCGAGAAACGCGCCGCCGGCGGTCGAAACATAGGAAAAATCATCGGCGACGCCGGCCTGGTTCAGCGCCGCCACGGTGTCGCCTCCGCCGGCCACCGAGATCAGCTTCTTCGCCTTGGTCCGCTCGGCGGCGTGCTTCGCCGCCACCATGGTGCCGCGGTCGAACGGCGTCATCTCGAAGGCGCCAAGCGGGCCGTTCCAGACCAGCGTGGCGGCGTCGTCGATCGCGGCATGGATCCGCGCGATCGACTGCGGGCCGACGTCCAGGATCATGCCGTCGGGCGGGATGGCGTCGAGGCCGTAGGCATGGGACGGCGAATTGGCCACGAAATGATACGCCACGATCGCGTCGACCGGGAGGATGATGGCGCAGTTGGCGGCCTCGGCCTTGCTGATAATCCGCAGCGCGGTCGCCGCGAGATCCTTCTCCGCCAGCGATTTGCCGATCCGGACGCCCTGTGCATGCAGGAAGGTGTTGGCCATGCCGCCGCCGATCACCAGCGCATCGACCTTGCTGACGAGGTTTTCCAAGAGGTCGATCTTGGTCGAGACCTTGGCGCCGCCGATGATCGCGATCACCGGTTTGGTCGGCGCTTCCAACGCCTTGCCGAGCGCGTTGAGTTCGGCCTGCATGGTCCGTCCGGCATAGGCCGGCAGCTTGTGCCCGAGGCCTTCGGTTGAGGCATGCGCGCGGTGCGCGGCCGAGAACGCGTCGTTGACCCAGATATCGCCGAGTTTTGCGAGCTCCGCGACGAATGCCGGATCGTTCTTTTCCTCTTCCTTATGGAAGCGGGTGTTTTCCAGGCAAAGGATGTCGCCATCCTTCATCGCGGCGACAGCTTTTTGGGCGACGTCGCCGATGCACTCGTCGGCGAATGACACCGGCTTCTTGATCACATGTGCCAATGCAGCAGCAACGGGTTTCAAGGAGTCCTTGGCGTCGCGTCCCTTGGGCCGGCCGAAATGTGCCAGCAATATTACCTTGCCGCCCTTGGCGGAGATCTCGGTGATGGTTGGCGCGATGCGGTCGAGCCGGGTGGTGTCGGTGACGCGGCCGTTTTCCATCGGCACGTTGAGATCGACGCGCAGCAGCACGCGCTTGCCCTTTACGTCAACATCATCAAGGGTACGGAAACTGCTCATGCTACTGCTTCACGCTCTCAGGAACCGAAAGATCCGCCATCGATCCGTTCCGGCGGGTTGCCTTCTTGCTTGCTGCCGACCTTCATGCCTTGCCTGAATGCGAACACGATGAACGCAAGCAATAGGATTCCGCCTGGTATGGCCACCCATTGCTGAACGGACATCTTGTCCTCCCGAACGTCTAAACGCTCAGAGCAATTTGCCCATCGCCACGGCGGTGTCGGCCATGCGGTTGGAAAAGCCCCATTCATTGTCATACCAGGCCATCACCCGCACCAGCGTGCCGTTCTGCACCTTGGTCTGATCCACGTGGAAGGTCGCGGAATGCGGGTCGTGGTTGAAGTCGATCGAGACGTTGGGCGAGGTGGTATAGCCGAGGATGCCCTTGAGCTGCTGTTCGCTGGCGCGCTTCATCGCCTCGTTGATTTCCTTCGCCTCGGTCTTGCGCTGCGCGACGATCTTGAGGTCGATCACTGAAACGTTCGGCGTCGGTACGCGGATCGACACGCCGTCGAGTTTGCCGGCAAGCTCCGGCATCACCAGACCGATCGCCTTGGCCGCGCCCGTCGAGGTCGGGATCATCGACATCGCCGCAGCCCGGCCGCGGTAGAGGTCCTTGTGCAAGGTATCGAGCGTCGGCTGGTCGCCGGTATAGGCGTGGATCGTGGTCATGAAGCCGGTCTCGATGCCGACGGTGTCGTGCAACACCTTTGCGACCGGTGCGAGGCAGTTCGTGGTGCAGGAGCCGTTCGAAACGACCAGATGATCCTTGGTCAATTTGTCGTGGTTGACGCCGAAGACGATGGTCGCGTCGGCGTTGTCGGCGGGCGCCGAGACCAGGACGCGCTTGGCGCCGGCGGTCAGATGTGCGGCGGCCTTGTCCTTTGCGGTGAAGATGCCAGTGCATTCCAGCGCGATGTCGACGCCGAGATCCTTCCACGGCAAGGTGTTGGGATCGCGCACGGCTGTGACCTTGATCTTGCCGTTACCGAGGCTGATGGAGTCGCCATCCACCGTCACGGTGCCGGGGAAGCGGCCATGCACTGAATCATAGCGCAGGAGATGGGCATTGGTTTCGACCGGGCCGAGGTCGTTGATGGCGACCACTTCGATATCGTTGCGCTTGGCTTCGTAAATGGCCCGCAGCACGTTGCGGCCAATGCGGCCAAATCCATTGATCGCGACCCGGACTGCCATCTCTCGTTTCTCCTTCAATGCCTTTTACGGTCCCCGCGGCGGGCGCTTGAGCCATCCACGAAGATCCTTGGGCGGACGCCCGGTTCTGCCGGGCGGATACGGATAATATGAGGGTTAGGTAGCCCTTTTTTTCGTCAATCTCAACCGTCAGCCGAGCTGGCTGACGGCAGCGTTAACGGCCGCCTCGGCGGTGATTCCGAAGTGCCTGTAGAGGTCCTTGGCGGGGGCGCTGGCGCCGAAACCGTGCATGCCCACGAATGCGCCATCGCGCCCGATCACGGCGTCCCAGCCCCAGCGCACGGCGGCCTCGACCGCTACCTTGGCGGGCGCATGGCCGATGATCGCCTTTTGCTTGTCGGCCGGCTGCGCCAGCAGCAATTCGAGCGAGGGCACCGAAACCACCCGCGACGCGATGCCGCGCTCGGCAAGCTGCTTCTGGGCGGCGACCGCGATCTCGACCTCCGAGCCGGACGCGAACAGCGACACCTTGGCCTCGCCTTGCGCAGCCACCAGTTCATAGGCGCCGTGGCTGCAACGATTGTCCGCGGGCGCGTCGGTGCGCAATTGCGGAAGGTTCTGGCGGGTCAGCGCCAGCACCGTCGGGCCGTCGGTCCGGTTCAGCGCCAGCTCCCAGCACTCCGCCACCTCGACCGCGTCGCAGGGACGGAACACGCGCATATTGGGAATGGCGCGAAGTGCGGCGAGATGCTCGACCGGCTGATGGGTCGGCCCGTCCTCACCGAGCCCGATCGAATCGTGGGTCATCACGTAAACGACGCCGGCGCCCATCAAGGCCGCGAGCCGCATCGCCGGGCGGGCATAGTCGGTGAACACCAGGAAGGTCGCGCCATTCGGTGCAAATCCGCCATGCAGGAAGATTCCGTTCATGGCCGCCGCCATGCCGTGCTCGCGGATGCCGTAATGGATGAAGCGGCCCTTCGGCGTCTTGGCCGAAAACGCGATCGCCGATTTCGCCTTGTTGTTGTTGGAGCCGGTGAGGTCGGCCGAGCCGGCGAGGAATTCCGGCATCGCCGGCACGATTGCCTCAATCGCAAGCTCCGACGATTTGCGGGTCGCGATATTTTGCGGGGTCTCCAGCAGCGCCTTCTTGTGGGCCCTGAACGCTTTCGCCAGAGCGGCCGGGCGATCGTGCCGCAAGCGGCGCTCGAACTCCGCGCGCTTGCGGGCGGACAGCTCACCGAAGCGGGCTTCCCACTCCTTGCGCAGGGCGGCCCCGCGGCTGCCGACTTCGCGCCAGCTTTTCAGCACATCATCGGGCACCGAGAACGGCTCGAGCGAAATGCCGAGCTTCTCCTTGGCGCCCTTGAGTTCGTCGGCGCCCAGCGCTTCGCCGTGAGCCTTGGCGGTGCCGGCCTTGGTCGGGGCGCCAAAGCCGATCGTGGTTCGGCAGGCGATCATCGAAGGCTTGTTGGACTTCTGCGCGCGGGTGATCGCGGCGGCGATCGCGACTGGGTCCTGACCGTCGATCAGTTCGGCCGCCCAGCCGGCGGACTTGAAGCGTTTGACCTGGTCGACCGAGTCGGCGATCGAGATCGGCCCGTCGATCGAAATGCCGTTGTCATCATAGAGCACGATCAGCTTGTTGAGCTTCCAGTGCCCGGCCATGGCGATCGCTTCCTGCGATACGCCTTCCATCAGGTCGCCATCGGAGGCGAGCACATAGGTGTGATGGTCGACGACCTTTTTGCCGAATTCGGCGGCAAGCATCTTCTCGGCGAGTGCCATGCCGACCGATGTAGCGATGCCCTGGCCGAGCGGCCCCGTCGTGGTCTCGATGCCCTTGGTGTGGAAATTCTCCGGATGACCGGGGGTCAGCGATCCCAACTGCCGAAAGTGCTTGATCTGGTCGAGCGTCATGTCGCTGTTGCCGGTCAGGTACAACAGCGCATAGAGCAGCATCGAGCCGTGCCCTGCGGACAGGATGAAGCGGTCGCGATTCGGCCATTTCGGATCGGCGGCGTCGAATCTCAGGAACTGGGTAAACAGCACGGTGGCAACGTCGGCGGCGCCCATCGGCAGGCCGGGATGGCCGGACTTCGCCTTCTCCACGGCATCCATGGCGAGGCCACGGATTGCGTTCGCCATGCGGGAATGATCGACTTGCGTCATGATGGAAATCCGCCTGAAATGAGATGCTTGGTAGCGATTCGCCGCGGGGGAGAATGGCCTCGGCAAGCCGGGTGGCAACGGGAAGCCGGGGCTGGATAGCACCTGCGTTCCCGGAGTCCAAGGCGGTCAAACGCTCCACGGGCCCCAAAAGTTGCTTAGCGGTGCATAGCTCTGAAGTGGCGTTGCGCTTGGCTCGCTTGCCACGTAAATTTCCTCCCGTAAACGCTTGCCGAAGCGCAGATTTTACCGCGCGGCGGGCTCACCGAAGGTTCGCGCTGTCAGCATGAACAATCATTCCACCATCGGTTCCGGCAATGCCGAACCAGTATCGGCCGATATCGATGCGGCATCGCGGCGGCTGATGACAGCGCTGGATGCGCTGGAAAGCGCGGTGGAACGGCGCCGCGAAGCCGATCGCGATGAGAATGAATTGGCGACCCGGATCCAGGCGCTGGGCGCGGATCGATCGCGGTTGGCGGACGAACTCGACGGATCGCTGGTGAAATCGCGCCGGCTGGAGCGCACCAACCGCGAGATCGCCGAACGGCTGGATGCGGCGATCGGCACCATCCGCTCGGTACTCGATGCCGGAGAGGCTTCATGAACCATATCAACGTCACCATCAATGGCCGGCAATACCGGATGGCCTGCGAGGACGGGCAGGAGCCGCAGCTCCTGAAGCTCGCCGACAGCCTCGAATCGCGGATCGGCGCGCTGCGCGGCAAGTTCGGCGAGATCGGCGATGCGCGCCTGATCGTGATGGCCGCGCTGACGGTTTGTGACGAATTGCTCGATTCTGCCCAACGCATCCGCGGGCTCGAGCAGGAACTGGAATCATTGCGCAACGTCCGTACGCTGGCGGCGGAACGCGCCCGGGCGACGCAGTCGGCCGTTGCCAATGCGCTCAACTCCGCGGCCGACCGGATCGAAAAAACCACCCAGGTGCTCAACCGCACCATTGGCGGCGGGGTCGCGATTGGTTGACCAAAGCCCGCGTTAACGCTGGCGGATTGGGATAACCGTGGTTACATTGGCGGTGCGAAGCTGTGTCGCGCGTCAGGAGCCATATATCCCCGGGGCCTTATCGATCCTTCCGGGAACTGTCCCTGGCCAGGTCCGTGGACTTGGTCACATGGTGCCCACCTACTTTCGTAGGGAACTCCGGGATCGAGTGCTCCAACGGCCATCGCGGCTTCGCACTTTTGTTTTTTTCAGGTTCTTGCTGCCGGCCAGATCCACATCGTCGTCATGCTCCGTCATCGGGCCTCGCCTTTCGCGATCTCGACGACAGGCTCCAGCGGAGTATCCAATACGCCGCAGCTTCGCGGCTTTACCATCGATGTCACGGAGTATTGGATCGCCCGCCTTCGTGGGCGATGACAACGAGATAAAGCGGCTCATGTCCCCTGCGAGTTCATCGAAAGGCGGTCTTCGCACCGCGGCCCTCGCCAAGCGCGATGCGTTGAGCAGCAAGCGCCGCACCGCCGGCGCGGAGGCCGTGGCCAAGCGTGGGCTGCCGTTCGAAATTTCGCGCGGCATGGTCGTCTCAGGTTATTCGCCGATCCGCAGCGAAATCGATCCTGCGCCCCTGATGCGCACGCTCGCCGCGCAGGGCGCGCAGCTGGCGCTGCCGGCGATCATGGCGCGCGGACTGTCACTGGCATTTCGCGCCTGGTCTCCCAACGACAGGTTGATGCTCGGACCGCTCGGCATCCTGGAGCCGTCGCCCGCCGCCGCCGAACTCGTTCCCGATATCATGCTGGTGCCGCTGGCGGCCTTCGACCGCGCCGGCCACCGCATCGGCTATGGCGCCGGGCACTATGACTACACCCTGGCGCATTTGCGCAAAATGAAACACATCATCGCCATCGGTCTCGCCTTCGCGGTGCAGGAAATCGAGGCTGTCCCGGCGCTGCCGCACGACGTGGCGCTGGATTATGTGCTAACGGAAGCGCAGGCATTCGATTTCCGGAGTTCCTAGCTTGCGCATTCTTTTCGTCGGGGACGTGGTCGGCAGGGCCGGGCGCACCGCCATCTCAGAGCATCTGCCGGGCATGATCCGCGACTGGGCGCTCGATCTCGTGATCGTCAACGGCGAGAACGCCGCGGGCGGTTTCGGGATCACCGAGGCGATCTACCAGGAATTCATCGATGCCGGCGCCGATGCGGTCACGCTCGGCAATCACGCGTGGGATCAGCGCGAGGCGCTGGTGTTCATCGAGCGCGCCCCGCGCCTCATTCGTCCGGCGAATTTTCCGAAAGGCACGCCGGGCCGCGGCACCGCGCTGGTCGACACCAAGAACGGCAAGCGCGCGCTGGTCATCAACGCGATCGGCCGCGTCTTCATGACGCCGTTCGACGACCCGTTCGCGGTCATCAACCGCGAACTCGAAGCCTGTCCCTTGCGCGCGGCGGCAGATGCCATCGTGGTCGATTTCCATTGCGAGGCGACCAGCGAAAAGCAGGGCGCCGGATTTTTCTGTGACGGCCGCGCCAGCCTCGTCGTCGGCACCCACACCCACGTGCCGACCGCCGACCATCAGATCCTTGCCGGCGGCACTGCCTATATGACCGACGCCGGCATGACCGGGGATTACGATTCGATCATCGGCATGCAGAAGGAAGAGCCGCTGCGGCGATTCATTACGGGCATTCCCTCCGGGCGATTCGAACCGGCGCCCGGCGTCGCGACCTTGAGCGGTGTCGCGGTCGAGACCGACGATTCAACCGGACTGGCGCTGCGGATCGCACCGGTGCGAAAAGGCGGCCGGCTCGAGCCGACGCTGCCGGGATTTTGGGCGAGCCCGGCCTGACTGCCGCCGCTACTGCGATGTCTGCTTTCGAAGCTCCGCCACATCCCGCGCAGTGAGTTTTGAGCCCTTGGCTCCGAAGCGCGCGGTGACGTAATTGGCCACGGCTGCAATCTCCGAGTCGGAATAGGCGTTGCCGAATGCTGGCATTGAGACCGCGCCCTCCGGCGTATGGCGCTTGGTGCCGGAAATCACGATCTGGGCGACGTTGGTCGCCTCGGGATCGTTGACCGCCCAAGCCCCGGTGAGCGTAGCGAAGGGGGAGATCGCGCTCTCGCCACTCCAGCCGTGGCAACTGACGCAGGCGCCTTCGAACATCATCTTGCCACGTGGATCCGGAGTACCGCCGCCATCCCTGTGCGATGCCGGCGCGGGTGGCGCCACCGTCGCCGGCAGATCGGTCGAGGCAGTAGGGGGCACGCTGCGCAGATAGGCCACCATGGCGCGGATGTCCTCCGGCGCCATTTGACTAAAACTGTGGTCGACCGCTTCCCCCATCGGTCCCGAGGCGGTGCCGTGTCCCGTGGCGTGTCCGGTCGAGAGATAGGAGACGAGGTCCTCGTCGCGCCAGCCGCCCACGCCGGTGGCCTTGTCCGAGCTGATATTGAAGGCGCGCCAGCCCGCCGTCACCGCGCCGGCGAATTTTTTGCGGTTGTCGAGCGCGAAGGCGAGATTTCTCGGCGTATGGCATTCGCCGCAATGCGCCAGCGCCTCGGCGAGATAGGCGCCCCGGTTCCATTCAGGGCTCTTCGATGGATCGGGCTCAAAGCGCGTATCCGGATTGAACAGTGCCGACCAGAAGCCCATCGCCCAGCGCTGGTTGAACGGAAACGCCAGCGTGTTTTCGGCGAGCTGGTGCACGCACCGGCGCCAGGCTGAACAGATAGGCCTTGATCGCGAGCGCATCCGCATCCGAAATGTAGGTGTAGGACGTGTACGGCATGGCCGGATAAAGCCACGCGCCGTCGCGGCGTTTGCCGCGATGAACCGCGTTCAGAAAATCCTGATCGCTGTAATTGCCGATGCCGGTCTCCTTGTCGGGCGTGATATTGGTCGAATAAAGCGTGCCGAACGGCAGCTTGAAGCCGAGGCCGCCGGCAAATTCCCTGCCGCCCTGCGTGGTGTGGCAAACCATGCAGTCGGCCGCCTTCGCAAGATAGGCGCCGCGCTCCGCGAGGCTCGCTTGCGCCAGCGACGCCGGCACGCCGGTCGGATTGGCGCCGCGATAATCCGCGAGCGCCACTTTCGTACCCTCGGCGAACGCCATCGGACCAGGGCCGCGGATGATCCAAACGCCTATTGCCAGCGCAGCCACAACGATCGCGATCACGCTCAGCAGAATACGACGCGCGGCCGGGCTCATGCTTTTTTCCCCACGGCGATCAGGCTGCGGTCGATCGGCAGCCGCCGCAGCGCGACGCCGGTCGCGGCATAGATCGCGTTGCGTAGCGCGGGCGGACCGGCATTGACCCCGGTCTCGCCGATGCCGCCCGGCGGCTCGCCGCTTTTCACCACGTGAACTTCGATCTTCGGGGTCTCGTTGATGCGCAGCATCCGGTAGTCGTGGAAATTGGACTGCTGGACTCGCCCCTTGTCGATCGTGATCTCGCCATAGAGCGCGGCGGTGAGACCGAAGATCAATCCGCCCTCGAGCTGCGCTTTGATCGTATCGGGATTGACGGCGATTCCAGTATCCACCACCGAGGTCACCCGGCGCAGCAACACCTCGCCCTGTTCGTCGACTTCGGCTTCCACAACGCTTGCGATGAAGGATCCGAAAGACGGCTGCACGCACACACCGCGACCGACGCGCGCCGGCAGCGGCTGGCCCCAGTTGGCTTTCTCCGCGGCAAGATTGAGCACCGCCAGAAAGCGCGGTTGCTTGGCAAGCATCGAGCGGCGGAACTCGACGGGATCCTTGCCGGCTTTGCGCGCGAGTTCATCCATGAAACATTCGACGGCAAACACATTGTTGTTGGGGCCGACGCCGCGCCAGAACCCGGTCGGCACCGCCGGCGGTTCGGCCCGGACATATTCGACATGGAGATTGGGAATGTCGTAGGGCATGTCGACGGCGGCATCGATGGCGTCGATGTCGATGCCCTTCTGGAATGCGGGCGGCAGCCAGCGCGCCAGGATTGCCGAACCGGTGACGCGATATTTCCAGCCGACGATCTTGCCATCCGCCAAGGTCGCGGCAATGGTGTCGCGATAGACCGGACGATACACATCGTGCTGGATGTCTTCTTCGCGGGTCCACACCACCTTCAGTGGCCCGTCGACCTGCTTGGCGATGCGAACGGCCGCGACCACCATGTCGGGCTCGAGCTTGCGGCCGAACCCGCCGCCGAGCAGGTGATTGTTGACGATCACCTTGTCGACCGGAAGCCCGGCCGCTTTCGCCGCCTCCGATTGCACCCGGCTGACGATCTGCGTGCCGGTCCAGATTTCGCAGGAGTCTGGCGTGAGATGAACGGTGGCGTTGAGCGGCTCCATCGCCGCGTGGGCCAGAAACGGCAGCTCGAACGACGCCTCAAGCTTTTCGCCTGACGCAAGGCCCTTGGCGATGTCGCCAACGGATTTAGCGACCGCGCCGTCCTTTTCGCTGGCCGCTCGCAAATTCTGCCAGATGTCTTTCGAACTGATGCGCGCATTCGCGCCTTCATCCCAGGTCACCTTGAGCGCATCGAGGCCTTTCTTCGCGGCCCACATGTGATCGCCGACGACGGCGACCAGATCGTCCAGCACCACGATCTTCTGTACGCCCGGGATATTCCTCGCGGCGCTGTCATCGACCTTGCCGACCTTGCCGCCGAACACCGGGCAGGCCGCCAGCGTGGCGAATTTCATGCCGGGAAGCATCGCGTCGATGCCGTAGACGGCCTTGCCGTTGACCTTGTCGGGCGTATCAAAACGCTTCAACGACGTGCCGATCAGCGTAAAATCCTTGGGATCCTTGAGCGGCACCTCTTTGGGCGGCGTCTGGCTGCTTGCCGCAAGCGCCAACTCGCCATAGGGAAGCTTGCGTCCGCTCTCCGTGTGTGTGACCTCGCCGTTCGCCGTTGTGCAGCTAGCGGGCTCGACCTGCCATTGCTGGGCGGCAGCCTGCACCAGCATGGCGCGCGCGCTGGCGCCGGCATTGCGCAGCGGCTTCCAGAACGCACGGATCGAATTGGAATTGCCGGTGACTTGAAGGCCGAAGGTCGGGTTGCCGTAAAGCTTGTCGTTCGGCGGTGCATGATGCAGCACGATCTGTCCGGGATCGGCGTCGAGTTCTTCGGCCAATATCATCGCGATCGAGGTATAGACGCCCTGTCCCATCTCGACCTGCGGCATGACGAGCGTGGTATGGCCGGCCTCGTCGATGCGAATGAAGGCGTTGGGTGCGAACTTGCCTTCGGTCGCGTCGGGTGGCTGCACCGGCTCGTTGACGGCGCGAACGGGAAGGTGGAATGCGAGCAGGAAGCCGCCCGCCAGACCGCCGGTCAGCAGGGCGCGGCGCGAAACTCCGTCGGAAATCTTCTCTGATGATCTCATGGCGCGCTCCTACGACTGGCGTCCAGACGCGGCCTGCTTGATCGCGGCACGAATCCGCACGTAGGTGCCGCAGCGGCAGATATTTCCCGCCATCGCAGCGTCGATGTCGGAATCATCCGGGTTCGGCGTAGTCGCGAGCAATGCCGCCGCCGACATGATCTGGCCCGACTGGCAATAGCCACACTGGATCACCTCGAGATCGAGCCATGCCTTTTGCACCTTTGCGCCAGCCGGCGATGCGCCGACGCCTTCGATGGTGGTGACCGCGCGATCTCGCACCGCGCTCACCGGCAGCATGCAGGAACGCACCGGCTTGCCGTCGACATGCACGGTGCAGGCGCCGCACTGGGCGATGCCGCAGCCGAACTTCGTGCCGGTCATGCCGAGCACGTCGCGGAGAACCCACAGCAGCGGCATGTCCGCAGGCGCGTCGAACGATTTTGGTTCGCCATTGATTGTCAGCGTCGTTGGCATTGGAGCGCCCCTCCAGTTTAATGCCGAGACCCGCGGCCACGGCGGCGAAAGTGACGGGGGACTATATCGCGGCCCAGTCGGCTATGGCGCGAGGATATTTTCGCAAGGCTGATTTGCGCTGGCCGAAAAGCTCACGGGGCCGCATCACGCAATCGTGCTGGATGACCGCGTCAGTATTAGGCTAGTTGGGATGATGGCTATCATTCCAGCATGTTGCTGTGGGCAATTGCGGAACCGAAGTGCAGGTCCGTAATCCGAACTTCCGTTCGCGGTGATAGACCCCGGGCACGGCGACTTGCCGAGCGATCCCGAAATGACGATCTGATGACGATGGATTGAAGCTGTCCGATGGTCAGGACTGCCGAAAACCCATGCGGAACGCGCCCCAATGGCGGCCGTGGACATAGATCGGCGACGATAGGTCCTTCATCAGGACGAAATTGCCGCCGCCCATGTCGCGCCGGTAGGTTTGCAACAGAAACGGTTTTGTGTTCGCGGCCACCTTGCGCACGGCGCGATCGTTGAATAGCCGACGGTTGCGGCAATTCGCGTTGTTCCAGACCGGGTCGGGCCCCTGCGGCAGGCGATAGTTCGGGTTATGGGTCGGGAGATAGCCGCCTTTGGCCCATGCGACGCAGAATGCGATCCGGGGATCGATCTTCTGGATCGGATCCTGGATCGGCGGCAGGATCCGGTCGGTGAATGCGACATAGTTGGTCAAGTATTGCTTGGGGTTCGTGCCGGAAATTTCGCGGTAGTTCTCGTCCATCAAGTCATCGAGGCGGATGTCGCCGCGTTCGACGGCGCTCTCGAACGCCGCGGAGATCTGCTTTGCGGTATCGATCGCGACGCGGATCAACGGCGCATCCGATGTCTCCACCCCGCTGTCGGCGATCAGCGCGATCAGTCCTTCGGAGAGGTCGAGCAGTTTGGCGACCCTGTCGTCGGCGTGCTTCAGGTCGGTCGATGACAGGTCGACGCCTTTTGCGAGGTGACCGAGTTCATCGATCACCATATCGCAATGAGAAAGATTGGAGGTGGCGGCCTTTGCCACCCCGCCGATCTCCTGGCCGACCGCCGTAAAGCCGTCCTGCACGCGGGCAATGATGCTCTGGATCTGCTGGGCGCCTTCGCCGGCGCTTTTGGCCCGAACCGAGGCGTCGCCGCTTTCGCCGATCAGATTGCCCACCTGGCCGTCAAGATCGCGAACGGTATCGCCGATCAGTTGTGTCGCCCGCCGCGTCGCTTCGGCAAGGCTCTTCACCTCGTTGGCGACCACGGCAAAGCCTCTTCCCGCGTCGCCGGCACGGGCGGCCTCGATGGTCGCATTGAGCGCCAACAGGTTGGTCTGCTTCGCGATCGCCTCGATCGAGCCGGACACCTTGGCCACCTGCGCCAGCGCGGTCCCGACGGCCCCGAGACGAAGTTCGATGCGGCCGACGGCCTCGACCAGTTCGGCAATGTGCCGCACTGCGTGCTCCACCGCGGCGCGCGATTGCGTGATTTCGCCGACCGCCGCCGTAGTGGCGGTCTGCACCGCCTGCGATGCGCTGGCGATGTTGTGATTGGCGGAGACCATGGTCTCGGCGGTCTTTTGCAAATGTCCGAACCGTTCGGATTGACCGGAGACGCGGCCGGCGACTTCCTGCAGGTTCCCGGCGACGTCCGCGAGTTCAACCCCGAGGCCGCCGATCCGGTTCGCAAGCTGGTCGACCAGACGCTCGCTGTCTGAGCGGACGGAAGCTGGATGATCAGGCATTGCGGGCTGTGCAACCGGCATCGTTGCATTCCTCAGGATGGATAAATTTGACGGCTGGCTCATCGCTGTTCGGTCGTGAATAGGGTTCAAAGCTTGTACGCGGTGCGGAAGCCGCCCCAGTGGCGGCCATTGACGCGGATCGGAACATCGATCTCGCGCATCATCACGGTGTTGCCGTTGCCCATGTCGCGGGCGTAACTCTGGATCAGATAGGAGCGCAGGTTGCGGCCAGCGGCGAGCCCCGCGGGGTCGTTGAAGATGCGGCGGTTGCGGCTGTTGGCGGTGTTCCAGGCGACGTCGCCTTGGCGTTGCGGATGCGAGTAGATCTTGTTGTGCACTGGGAGATAGCCGTTGCGGTCGATCATCACGCAGAACACCATGCGCGGGTCTCTGGCGAGGAAAGCCTCCTGGAACGGCGGCAGCGCGCGATCCGCCCAATCGAGAATCCGGGTGCGGTGCTGAAGCGGATTGGTGCCGGATATTTCGACGTAATCGGCGTCGAACATGTCGTCGATGGAAATAGCGCCGCTGGCGACGGCGTCCTCGAATATCCTCGTCAGCGCGGCGCCGGCCTCCATGGCGCGGGTGACGAATTCGATATTCTCGTCATTGATCGCCCACAACTGATCTTCGATTTTCTCGTTGAGCTCGGCGGTCGGCGTTTCGAACCGCGCTTGCGCGCCCGCCTTGGAGCGCTCATTGACGCGAATCCGGCACGGCCCGATGTTCGCCAGCGAGGCATTAAGGCTTGCGTTCACCGGAAGCCGCCCGGCATCCGGTCCGCAGATCAGAATGCCCTCTTTGGAAATCTCATGGACCGGTGCCGCGATCATGCCCTGTGCGGTTTGAATCTCGATCTTGAGATGGCAGGGCAGCGGTGCGCGCTTGCGCCGCTCGTCGCGCTCGCCCTGGCGCAGCAGCACCGCGCAACGGGCCTTGAGTTTCTGCGTGAATGTTGTGACGGCCTTGCCGGCGCTGGCGACACCTTCGCCGTGCGCTTCGGCCTGCTTGACCGCGCTGTCGATATCGGCGGCGCTGTCGCCGACCGAGGCAATGAAGTGCGACGCCGACGCGGCGTTGTCGGACATCTCGCCGGTGGTTTCGTTCTGTGCCGCCACCGCACCGTTGACGTTTTCGAATACCGGGCGGATCGCTTCGATCGCCTGCGAAATCCGATGCACGGCATCGACCGAGCCCGCGGCGTCGTGCTGCAACGCCTCGATCTTTTTGGTGATTTCCTCGGTGGCGTGCTGGGTCTGCACCGCGAGCGCCTTGACCTCGGAGGCGACCACGGCGAAGCCGCGCCCGGCGGCGCCGGCCCGCGCCGCCTCGATGGTGGAGTTGAGCGCCAGCAGCGTGGTTTGCCTTGCGATCTGTGCGATCAGATTGACGACATTGCCGATCGCGCCCGACGATTCCCGCAGGCGGTCCACATTGAGGCTGGCTTCTCGGGCGGCGGCCGCGGCCTGATCGGCAAGTTTGCCGGCGTCGCGCACCTGCGATCCGATTCCTTGCGCCGAATGGGTGAACTCCTCCGCGGCCTGCGAAAACGTCGTCGCGGTGCCCCGCGCGGCGCTGGTGCGCCCGGTCAGGGCCTCGGTGCGCTGCCGGATGGTACCAAGCGTCACAGCCGTTGCCTCGGCGCCATCCGCAACCGAGCCCGCCGCGCGTTCGAGCTGCCGGATCATGGCGCCCAGTTCGAGTTCGAGCAGTTCGAGGATTTCCCTGGAGGAGTCGTTGTCCGAAGCGCTGGGATTATCAGCCGCGGTCACGGGCGCTGCGACCACCGATTCGGTGGCGGGCGCAGCCGAATCCGGGAGACGCTTTCGAAACAATCCGAACGCCATGAGCCTCTCTCGAGCAACTTGAGAATGAGACCGATATCGTGGCAGTTGGGCATGAAGTCAGGGTTAATTATTGCCTCATGCGTAGGCAGCGATCACTACCGCCATACCGAAAACGCTGCAAATCTTTGATTTTACCGCTGCCGCGGCCTATAACGCCGCGCCTTTCCATACATCCCGGACGAATCCGTAAAGAGAGACCGCATGGCCGGACATTCCCAATTCAAGAACATCATGCACCGCAAGGGCCGGCAGGATGCCCAGAAGTCGAAGCTGTTCAGCAAGCTGGCGCGGGAAATCACCGTCGCGGCCAAGATGGGCCAGCCGGATCCGACAATGAACGCGCGATTGCGCGCCGCGATCATTTCCGCCCGCCAGGAGAACATGTCGAAGGACTCCATCGAGCGCGCCGTGAAGAAAGCGAGCGGCTCCGAGGGCGAGAACTATGACGAAATTCGCTATGAGGGTTATGGACCGGGCGGCGTCGCCGTCATCGTCGAGGCGCTGACCGATAACCGCAACCGCGCGGCGTCCGACATTCGCTCGTATTTTACCAAATCCGGCGGCAATCTCGGCGAAACCGGTTCGGTCGCCTTCATGTTCGATCGCACCGGCATCATCGAATATGACGCCAAGGTGGCATCCGACGACGCGATGCTGGAAGCGGCGATCGAGGCCGGCGCCGACGATGTGTCCTCGAGCGAGAACGGCCACGAGGTCTACGCCTCGCAAGAGACCTTTCGCGAGGTCGCGAAAGCGCTGGAGGCTAAATTCGGCGAAGCCCGCAAGGCTGCGCTGACCTGGAAACCCCAGAACACGGTTCCGGTGGACGACGAGACCGGCGAGAAATTGTTGAAGTTGATCGATCTCTTGAACGAACACGACGACGTCCAGAACGTCTACGCCAATTTCGAGGTGTCGGATGCGCTGCTGAAGAAGATGGGCGGCTAGGAGCGTCCCCCGGACGCGAAAGCGCCGTCGTTCATCCTCAGTCGTCGTCGCCCGGCTTGACCGGGCGATTCCGTGAGTTCGCGGCTCATCGCAGACGCCGCGGCGTACTGGATACCCCGCTTTCGCGGGTATGACAGTTGATAGGGAATTGCCCACGCTAGGCGTGAAACTCCGGCATGGGTATAAAATACCCATGACCCATCCGCCAATTCGCCACCCCATCCGCATTCTCGGCATCGATCCCGGCCTGCGCCGCACCGGCTGGGGCGTGATTGAGATCGACGGCAACCGGCTGATGTTCGTCGGTTGCGGCTCGGTGGAACCGCCCGACAATTTGCCGCTGGCGAGCCGCCTGTTGGCGATCCACGAGGGCCTCGCCGCCGTCCTCGGCGATTTCCGCCCCGCCGAAGCCGCGGTCGAGCAGACTTTTGTCAACAAGGATGGAGTTGCCACCCTGAAACTTGGCCAGGCGCGGGGGGTCGCGATGCTGGCGCCGGCGATGTTCGGGATATCGGTCGCCGAATACGCGCCCAATCAAGTGAAGAAGACCGTGGTCGGCGCCGGCCATGCCGACAAGAACCAGATTCTGGTGATGCTGAAGATTTTGCTGCCCAGGGCCGAGCCAAAATCCCCTGACGCCGCCGACGCGCTGGCGATCGCTATCACGCATGCACATCACCGCGGGAGCGCGGCGCTGCGGCTGAAGGTGGTCGGGCTATGATCGGCAAACTGAAAGGCCTGATCAACTCCTACGGCGAGGATTTTGTCATCCTCGACGTCGGCGGCGTCGGCTATCAGGTGCATTGTTCAACGCGGACGCTGCAGGCGCTGCCATCGCCCGGCGAGGCGGCGGTGTTGTCGATCGAGACTTACGTCCGCGAGGATCAGATAAAATTGTTCGGTTTTCGCAGCGATGTCGAGCGCGAATGGTTTCGTCTGCTGCAGACCGTGCAGGGCGTCGGCGCCAAGGTGGCGTTGGCGGTGCTTTCGACCTTGCCGCCCTCCGATCTCGCCAATGCGATCGCGCTCCGCGACAAGGCCGCGGTGACGCGCACGCCGGGCGTCGGCCCAAAAGTCGCGGAACGCATCGTCACCGAACTGAAGGACAAGGCGCCGGCCTTTGCCAATGTCGATCCGGCGCTGGTGCATCTGTCCGGTGCGATCGACAATGACCGCGCGCCGCGTCCGGTCACAGATGCGATCTCGGCGCTGGTCAATCTCGGCTATGGTCAGCCGCAGGCGGCCGCCGCCATCGCTGCGGCCTCGCGTAGCGCGGGTGAGAAGGCGGAGACGGCGCAGCTCATCAGGCTCGGGCTGAAGGAACTGGCGAAGTGAATACGCCCTCCCGCATCGTCACGCCTGAGCGCCGCGCCGACGATGTCGGCGACACCGCGCTGCGTCCGCAACTGTTGTCGGAATTCGTCGGCCAGGCGCAGGCGCGTGCCAATCTCTCGATCTTCATCGAGGCCGCGCGCAAGCGCGGCGAAGCGCTGGACCATGTGCTGTTCGTCGGGCCTCCCGGGCTCGGCAAGACCACGCTGGCGCAGATCGTGGCGCGCGAACTCGGCGTCGGCTTCCGCGCCACCTCCGGACCTGTCATTGCCAAGGCCGGCGATCTCGCGGCGCTGCTCACCAATCTCGAAGAGCGCGACGTGCTGTTCATCGACGAAATCCATCGCCTCAGCCCCGCGGTGGAAGAAGTGCTGTATCCGGCGATGGAGGATTTCCAGCTTGATCTGATCATCGGCGAGGGGCCGGCGGCGCGTTCGGTCAAGATCGAGCTGGCAAAGTTCACGCTGGTCGGTGCGACCACGCGGGCAGGGCTGCTGACCAATCCGCTGCGCGATCGTTTCGGAATTCCGGTGCGGCTGAATTTCTATACCGAGGAGGAACTGGAAAAGATCGTCACCCGCGGCGCTCGCGTGCTCAAGATTGGCATGACGCCGGACGGCGCCAATGAGATCGCGCGCCGTGCCCGCGGCACGCCCCGCATCGCTGGCCGGCTGTTGCGCCGGGTGCGCGATTTTGCCTCCGCTGCGGACGCAGCCTCAATCGACCGCGCCATCGCCGATCATGCGCTGAGCGCGCTCGAGGTCGACGCCGCCGGCCTCGACGCCATGGATCGGCGCTATCTCACCACCATTGCCATGAATTACGGCGGCGGACCGGTCGGCGTGGAAACCATGGCGGCGGCGCTGTCGGAGCCGCGCGACGCCATCGAAGACATCATCGAGCCGTTTCTGATCCAGTGCGGCTACCTGCAGCGCACCCCGCGCGGCCGGCTGTTGACTTCGCACGCGTTCCGCCATCTCGGCCTAGCCGAGCCCGCGCGCGATCCGGCGCAGTTCGGATTGTTCGGCGGCGGCGACGAAGACGCGTCCTAGGTCCGCTTCAATCCCGGACCGGCAACGTCGGTCTCAACAATCCGAAACGTTGAAGTCGACACGGCGGTCGATCGCATCGCTTGCATCATCCCGGCCGGTGCCGATCAGGTTCTCTCTGAAACCGACGCCGGTTGCTTTGAGCTTGTCGGCGAGGCGAGGCGAGCTGTTCTGCAGCAGATCCTTGATGAACTGCGCGCGCAGCACAGAGAGCCGCTCATTGACCTGCGCGGGTCCTGTTTTCGAGGTATGCCCAACGAGTTGAAGGCATGTATTCCGCTGCACCGCCCGCGTTGCGATCTGACTGAGCCACATCGGATACGGCGCCGAGATCTGCGGATCATCGACGAACTGGGTTGAACCAGGTTTGAACAGAAACCGCATCGACAATTTCTTCCCGGCCAGACTGTAATCGACCAGGCTTCCGAAGGCGTCGGTGGCGTCATCCCTGCGGTTAAGTTTCCAGTTCGCGAGATAGATGCCGGAACGGACGCGCAGCTGATCGCCGCCCGTCATCTTGAGCGCCGTCCGGTAGAACGCCAGCGACTCCCGATAGCGCCGGTCGTCGTATTCCAGGATGGCATCGCTGATCAGCGACGAGGTGCCGATGCGTTCGACATAGACCGGGTCAATCGGGTCGCCCGGCTTGGTGCCCTGACAGGCTTTGATGTAAATACTGGTCGCCGGATCGCTGGCCCACACCGGGGTGTCCGCAAATGCCGGTGTTGGCGTCACGTCGATCGCTTCCGGCTTGGCGCGGGCGACGCCCTTGGACACGATGCTCTTGCTGCGAAGATCGGCGAGCGCCAGGCAAATCCGGTAGGCGTCGCGCGGTCCGTCCGCGACGCCTGCATTGTTGACCGCGGTAAAGGTGCCGATCAGCACGACGGGGCCACGCGACAACGCTTCGCTGGAGAATGGACGCACCTCGAAACGGGGGTAGGACTTCCTGACCAGCGCCACGATGCGCTCCTGCATCAACCGTGTCGCCGTCGACTGCGCGCCGCTGATGCCGTCGATCAGCGGGTCGATCACGAGTTCGATCTTCCCGTCGCCCGGAGGCACCACGGCCTTTGAAAACAGATCATTGGCCGCTCGCAGCAGTGCGTCGTCGAACGGCACTGGTGTCGGCGGGGGTGGCGGGCTCGGCGCAGCCTGCGGGCTTGGCGTCGGCTGTGGCAAGGCCGCCGTCGCGCCGGCCAGGAAACAGCAGGCCGTGCAGATGAGAACGTTCAACTTTCGTAACGGCGTCGTCACGTGTTGTCTCCGTGTCGCGAAAATTCTGACATACAAATCCTTAAGTTGCTAAATCGCCTTGTTGCCTAATATCAATTCCGCTCTGCGATCAGCGGCACCCGTGCCTGAGTATATCACGATCGGCCTCGGAGATGTCGCCGAGCTGAGCCCGCGCGTTGATTTCCTGACAGGTCGAAGCTGCGCGCCGCGGCGCCGCCGCCGGCGCCATCGTTCGCTGCTGATCGAGCGCGAACACCGGCAAGCGCGCGGTTTCCGCGGCGACCCGTTTTTCCGCCCGCTCGCGCTCGGCTTGCGCCTTGGCGAGGCTTTCCGACATCGCGCGCTCCAGCGCCTGGCGTTCCTCGGCCAGCCTCGCCTTGTCGGCCTCGAATGCTGCAACCTGCGACGCCAGCCGCTCGCGCTCCGCATTGGCTGCCTGTTCCTTCATCTGCTGCTCGCGCGCGTTCTCGTCGCGAGCCCGAACTGCGATCTCTGGGCCGCCGCCCGTACTGGCGCCAGCAAGCGCCGGCGACGTCGCGGCGGCGGGCGGGCCGCCGTCCTTCGCGGTAGCCAATCGCTCGCGTTCCTCGCGTTCGCGCCGCTCGGCGAGCTCGGAGGCGGCCTTGCGATAGCCGGCTTCGGCGGTTTCGAGCTGCTGTCGCAAGCGGCGTTCCTTTTCGGCATATTCGCGGACCAGCCGCTCCCGCTCGTTGGCATTCTCGATCGCCTCCAGGCGGGCGCGCGCCGCATCGATCATCACACTGGCGGTAAATTTTGCAATAAATGCCTTCAGGTCGGCCACGCTCGCCGAGGGCCCCAGTCTTTGCCAGGCGCTGACATCGCTCTCCTGCGGATTGAGATAGAAGTCCTGCAGCAGCGACACCGACAGTTCAGGCGTTTGCGCACCGCCGGTCTCGCGATTCACATTCACCGCGACACGGCGAAACACGGTCGCAACCTCGATCCCGGGGACCTGCATTTCGCGCACCAGCGCGGAGGTAAAGGGGCTGTTGCGGCCGTTGCCGTCGGCGGCGACAGCATTGGCCTGTGTGGAGTAGGCGATCAGCATACCCTGCGAGCGTTCGATTTTGGCAAGCCCGCGCGTCATACTGGCGCCACGACTGCCCTTGTTTTGCGCCAGGACATTCGCGAACGGATTGTCGCGACAGGCGTCCAGCACCAGCAGCCGAACGCCATCGGTATAGCTCAGGGCTTCGACGACGTCGTCGAGCTTGACCAATTCGAACGGCGTGAACGCGCCGCCATCCATCTTCAGGTCGACAGGAACCAGAAAGTTCTGGCCGTTGATCTGCAGCCCGTGGCCCGAATAGTAGACCAGGCCCGCTTCCGAGCCCCTCAGGCGCTGGGCGAAGCGGCTGAGGGCGGCCTGCATCGCCGACCTGTCGAGGTCGCGGCCATCGATCACGGCAAAGCCCAATCGCTTGAGCTGTTCGGATATATCGTCGGCATCATTTCGGCTGTTGCGAAGTTCCGGGACCGACCAGTAGCCGCCATTGCCGATCACGAGGGCGACGCGCTGTTCGTCAGCGTACGCCTCGGCGAACAGGCCGACGGCGAACACGAAACCAAGGACGAGGCACCGGATCGCAAAATTCATAAACATAATGCGGCCATCATATCCGGAAACAGGCCTGATTTCAACGCACCGCGCCTGCGGGCCAGCCGCGAATAATCTGTTCGCCGAGGCATTCGCATTGAGGCACGAGTCCCGCGACCGCGCGGTTCAAAGGCTGCCGGGCGATGTTGGTTTGCGGCGCCAACTTGTTCGCGTTCGAGGCTCATGTTAGCGTTGCGTGGGAGCATTTTATGTATCGATTTTTTATCCGTGCTTTCCTGATTATTTTCTCGGCAACGATTTTGGATGCGCGTATCGAAATAGGCGCGCAGCAACCCGTTGCGGCGAAGACGGCCTCGGCTCCGGATGCCAGGGTTTTCTTCATCGACCTCAAGGACGGCGCGACAATTCCTTCCAAGGTCAAGATCCGTTTCGGGATCGAGAACATGGAGATCGCTCCGGCCGGCGTCGCAAAGCCAAACACCGGTCATCATCACCTTCTCGTCGATACCGAACTGCCGCCTCTCGATCAGCCTATCCCGAGCGATTTCAACCACGTTCATTTTGGCGGTGGCCAGACCGAGGTGGAAATCACATTGCCGGCAGGTGAGCATACTTTGCAACTCCTGTTAGGTGATCAATCTCACATTCCGCACCGGCCACCGGTGTTTTCCGAGGTCATCCACGTCAGGGTCGATCCGGCGACGGTTGAAAAAACCCGGACGCCAGCCTCGGCAGGCGCCAGTGTCTTTTTTGTCGAGCCGGCGGATGGCGCGACAGTGCCACGCAAGGTGACTGTGAAGTTTGGCATCGCCGGCATGGAACTGGTGCCCGCAGGAACCAACAAGCCCAGCAGCGGGCATCATCACTTGCTGATCGATGCCCCGCTCCCCGCGCTCGATCGCGAGATTCCGAGCGATCTGAACCATGTGCATTTCGGGCGCGCCCAAACCGAGACGGAAATCAATTTGACGCCCGGGGACCACACGCTGCAGCTTTTGCTGGGGGACCACGAACATCTCCCGCACGATCCGGCGATCTTCTCCAAGGTCATTCACATCCATGTCGCGGACACAGCGCCGGAGAAGGCGCCGCAGGCGCCAGCGGCGGACGGCCGCCGGCCTTCGCCGCCGGACGCCGCCGTCTATTTCATCTACCCGAGCAATGGCGAGCGCATTTACCCCAACTCGACGATTCGGTTCGGGCTGCGCAACATGGGCGTCGCGCCGGCGGGCGTCGCAAAGCCGAATACCGGCCATCATCACCTGATGATCGACGTCGAAACTCCGCCGTTGGATCGTCCGCTGCCGAGCGATTTAAATCACATTCATTTCGGCAACGGCCAAACCGAGAAGAAGATTACGCTGCCGCCGGGAGAGCATACGCTTCAGCTGATCCTGGCCGACGATCACCATATCCCGCATGATCCGCCCGTGATCTCCGAGCGGATCAAAGTGACCGTCAAGGCCGTGCGGCCCGTGAGGAAGAGATTTCGCAGATGAGGAGCGAGTGACATGATCGTGCGGCGCGTATCCTTTGCCAAGGCCGGCTCTCCAATCAGCCTCACGGTCGGGTTGGTGCTGGCGTGGATGGCGTCGCAGGTCGCGCCGGCGCGCGCAGAGCCCACCGCATCCGCCCCGGGCGCAGTGGTCTACTTTCACTCTCCACTCGACGGCGCCCGGGTACCCCAGCGCTTTTCGGTGAAGATAGGGCTGAAAGAGATGGGCGTGGCGCCCGCCGGCGTCACCAAGGAATTCACCGGCCATCATCATCTGTTGGTCGACACCGACATGGTGCCGCTGGATCAGCCAATCCCCTCCGATTATAATCATATTCATTTGGGAAATGGACAAACCGAGACGGTGCTGACGCTGCCTCCGGGAACTCATACATTGCAATTATTGCTCGGGGACCACGAGCACATCCCTCATCGACCTCCCGTCGTGTCGAAGAAGATCACGATCTATGTGCGCTAAGTCCGGAAGATGGCCGTATCCGGTTCGCAGGCCCACTGAGGTGCCGCGATGCTGAAGCTGCGTCTGGCTGGCGTTGCCTTGATGACGTTGCTGTCGGCGACATTCGCCTTTGGCCAGAATGTGCCGAATGAAACATCGAAGCGGGTAGCGCTCGTGATCGGCAACGGGGCCTATCCGCAGTCGCCGGTCGGCTCGATGCCCGGCGACGCGCGTGCATTTGCCGACGTGTTGAGGGACGGCGGTTTCGAGGTGGTATTCGCCGAGAATGCCAGGCGGACCGAGATCGAAGCCGCGATCAGCGCATTTACCAGGAAACTCGGATGGGGCGTTACCGCGGTGGTCTATTATGGCGGTCACGCCATTCAGTATCAGGATCGCAACTTCCTGCTGGCGGTCGATTCAAGGATCGCCACCGAGGCCGATGTCCGGACCGAAGGCATCGACATCGACCTTATCCTCGATCCGCTGATTGTTTCGCGTCCGGCCGGCTGCGTTGTCATTCTCGATGCCGCGCGGAAAAATCCGTTGCAGCCGATCGTGTCCGCGCGTGTCCGCGGTCTTGCCAATCAACCGCCGATACAGGGGTTGACCGTGATCTACCCGGTGGTCCCGGGAGAAGTGGTCGGCGACGCGCCGCGCAGCGCGAACCTGTTCGCCGTCGAGCTGATCAAGTCGGCAAAAGTCCAGGGATTGTCCTTCAAGGAAGTGTTCCGGCGGGTTCGGACAGCGGTTGCGCAGGCGACACGCGATCAGCAGATTCCGTGGGAGTCGTCGCCGTCGCCGGAAAATCTCGTGATCAGTTCGAAGGTGGCTCCAACGCCAACGCGCGCGGCCGATCCGGTCGAACTGGGATTCTGGAATACGATCAAGGGCAGCAGCAACTCCGCTGATTTCAAGGCCTATCTCGATTCCTACCCGGACGGGCCCTTTGCGGTGCTGGCAAGGAACCGGCTTCAGCAGATCGAAGCCAGACCGGAAGCGAAGCCCGAAGCCAGGCCCGAAATTAGGCCTGAAGCCAAGACCGAAGCCAAACAGGCCGCGTCTGCACAGCCGCCTGCCGCGCCTCAATCCACCATCCGTGACTGTTCGCAATGTCCCGAGATGATATCGATACCGCCCGGGGTCTTCGAAATGGGCTCGAGCGAGATGTTCGATTTCGAGGCTCCCGTTCATCAGGTGTCGATCCGCAAACAGTTCTACATCGGCCGGCGCGAAGTCACCTTTGAGGAGTGGGACGCCTGTCTCGCCGAAGGCGGCTGCAAGCAAAAGCCGGATGACCGCGGCCTCGGACGCGGCCGCCGCCCGGTTACCGATCTGCATTGGGACGATGCCAGGGGCTACGCCGCATGGCTGTCGCAAAAGACCGGGCAAACCTACCGGCTCCCCACCGAAAGCGAATGGGAGTATGTCGCGAGAGCCGGCTCCACGACGACCTATCCGTGGGGCAAGACGGTCGAGAAGGACAAGGCCAATTGTATCGGCTGCACCAGCGATCCCGTGAAGAAGGCGATCGACACAGGTTCGTTCAAGCCGAACGCATTCGGTGTCTATGACATGGCGGGAAACGCGGCGGAATGGGTCGAGGATTGCTGGAACGACAGCTATCGCGGGGCCCCGGCCGACGGCTCGGCGTGGACCAAGCCGCAATGCCGCGAACGCGTCTTGCGCGGCGGCTCCTTCAATAACGATCCCCGGTATTTGCGTTCAGCCGCGCGGTTCAAATACGATCACGATGTCCGATTTTATACCAACGGCTTTCGGGTCGTTCGAGAGTCCGCGCCGATAGGCAGATAGGCATCGATCAAGAGATATCGAAATGACTTCCTCTCTCGACGGCGCTGTCCGCGGCGGCCGTCGGAGCGCGGATGTGGCCGCCGCCCAGCTCACGCTTTTTTGGCGGCCTTTTTCTTTTTGGCCGGTGCTTTTCTTTTCGCCCCCTTCCTGATGGACGGCTTCTTCTTCGCTGACGCCTTCTTGGCCGCTGCCTTCTTCGCCTTTTTCTTCTTGACTGGCTTTTTCGTTTTGGGCGGACCGCCCGGTTGTGACGAGGGGCCGACAGGGGGGGCCGATCCGGTACCAAGCGCCTGGGGCAGCACCGATCCGATGGTGTTGATCGTCATCGAAGGGATGAATTTTACGTTTTCATAATGGCGGCGCAGATCCGCTTCCTTAAGCTGCTTGATTTTCGATTGCGCCACAGAAGCGCCGCCGCCCGCTTTCCACGCCGATTCCCAGATCATCGCGAGATGACGGATGCCAAGCGCCATTACATCGGCGGTGCGCTCGCCGATCTTCTTTGTTTTCCAAATAGCCTCGAGGCTGGCGACGTGGGTGCTGCCGCCGGTTTTCTCGAACGCATCGAGGATGTCCATCGGAGGAAGCTTTTTGGCGACATCGTCCATCAACTGAACGACGTCGAGGGCCGCGGCGCGGCCGTCCTTGACGAGTGGGAGGCCGTGTTTGTTCGGCAAATTATCCTTGATCTTTGGGAACAACGTGTCGGCCATTTGGCTGATCATGTCGGTCTCGTAGGCCGAGTGCGCTCCGTCGCCGTATTTCTTCAGGTTGCCCTTCTCGTCGCGATTGCCGGTCGTCGTGTTGCGGAACTCGTCACTCTTGCCAAATTCGGAACCGTGCAGCGGCTGGCAGGCGTCGCCGACATAGTGGGCGAGAATTCCGGCCGCTGCGACGAACTTGTCGACGTCGCCATTGACAACAAATCCAGTCATCTCCTGGAAGAATTGCCACACGCGGAATGGCAGGATGCCTTTTTCGAAGATGTTCTTCGTCGTGAAGCCCTTGGCCGTGGCGCGGGCGTTCATTGCGTTGTAGAAATCCTGCCAGGCGCCGATGGTGAGAAACTTGTTGGATTGGGAAAGGCAAAGCTCCCGGAACATCTGGCCGTTGGGGCCGAGCATGGCGTCGATGTCGGCGTAGTGGTTCGGGTGTTCCGGTCCCGATGTCCGCCGCTCGCCTTGCGTGTCCCGTCCGCCTTTTCGGCCGAATTGATGTGTCTCGTCGCGATGCTTCCAGACGTCGTCGGGCACATCGGCCAGATGAGCGAACTGATTGGCCTTGAGTTGCGCGCCGACCATCTTGTCGAACGTCTTATGATTGATGGTATCGAGATCGAAGCTGATGAAGTCGGCATTCGCCGACATCAGGGACTTGAGTTTTGTGTCCTCGACCAGATCGATCGCCATGTGCCCGATAGTGAAATGACCGGTGCGACCCCAATAGCCGCTGGCGCCAGTGTTGTGGTCGGTCACCAGTTCCACGTCGAGCAACTTGCACACATTGCTCAAGCTGGTTGCAAGAGCGAGGTTGGCCCGCGTCGAGACGCCCTCGTCCGAATGACGGAATGTCAAGCCACCCCATTGAATGCCGAACGGGCGCAGATCGCGGTCCCGCAACGGCTTCGGTGCGGGAGGCTTGTGCTTGCCCGAATGTTTCAGGCGCTCCTGCTCCTCTTCTTTGGCGGTGATGTCGATATGCCAGATCGTTCCGGAATCGCCGTGCCGTGAACTCGGCGTGCCCTGCTTTGGCGAGATAAGGAAATCGCCTATGTACTCAAACCCGCCGACCGATCGATAGCGGTAGAAAAGCGCCTTGATCTCCCCATACAAATGGCCGGACGCCGCGCCAAATCCAACGACTTCCTGCTCGATCAGCCTAAGCGACATGTTCTGTTCGTAAAGGTCGTAGACCGCCTTGATCGGCGGCAGCCCGTAGACATTGCAAGTCCATCGATTGGCGTCGGCAAGCTCAATCAGCCCGACATCGAGGTTCAGGTAGGTTTGCCGCGCCATGAACGAGGGATAGACCTCGCTGAATAATTTGCGCGTCAGTTGTTTGGTCGAGCCGACGCCAATTTCGAAACTTCCGCCGCGCAGCGTGCCGTAAACCCTTGTCCCAGGCGTTCCGCACACATGCCGTGCGGTGAGGGCGTACAACTGATTGCCGTCACTGACCAGGCATCCCGCGGTCGCAAGGTGCCGCTCCTGCTGTATCTCTACCGTAATCGGCAGGCCGCCGCCAAAGGTGTGCTGCGGCCAGAGGCGCTGCAATCGCTTTTCGTTCGGATCGCTCTCGTCCGGGTCAACGGCGACGACGCAGACCGGCACGGCTCTGCCGTCCGACATGTACAGGGTGCTGGGCACGATCATGGTCGGCGGCGTCTTCTTGCTGCCGGCGTGAAAGTGCTTCTCCTCCACCCATTCGCTCACGAAGACGAGAACGCAGGGCCACGAATAATCGCGGACGCTGGAATTGTTCAGCGTACGTTTTCCTTTGACAGGCTCGGGCTTGCTGCGCTCGGTTGGATATTGCTCCTTGTCACGGATCAGATAACGCCCGACCGCGGTGCCAACTACGTTGGCCTTGTTCATGAGGTGGAAGTGATACTGGTCGCGCGCTTCGAGCAGGTCGCGCAGGGAAAGGGTGCTGAAATCGTAGCCGCTATCGAAAGGCCGGTTCATGACAGGCTCCCTGATCAATAAAAATCAAAAAAATGGATAGCGATTAAACCGCTACCATACGTTGCATTTTGGCTGAAGCCAATTTGAATTTTTGGGGCGGCCTCGGTTGTGGCGTCATGGGGTTCTGCCTCGGCGTTCCGCCGGAAATCGCTCTGGTGATGCCTGGCGAGGCAAGCCCGGTCATGTCGTGGTTCGCCAGGGCGATCGCCGGAACCTGGCCGCGCTTGCGCGTCGAGAGATTTTGCGCAAAACGGTGATCTCCCCAGGCGAGGGCTCGAAGTGACAACAACCCATCTCGACGGCGTGATCCGCGACGGCCGTCATCACATGCAGATTCGCGTCTACTACGAGGACACCGATTTTTCCGGCATCGTTTATCACGCCAATTATCTGCGTTTCATGGAGCGCGGTCGTACCAATCATCTGCGGCTGATGGGCGCCGAGCAGCACGCGCTGTTTGCGGAGGCGCAGGCGGAAACGCCGGGCTTCGCGTTCGTGGTGCGTTCGATGCAGATCAATTACCTCAAGCCCGCGCGCATGGATGATGTGCTCGATGTGGTGACCTGGCCGGTCGCGGTGAGGGGCGCCTCGATCACGCTTTCGCAGGAGGTCCGGCGCGGCGAGGTCGTGCTGGTCAAGGCCGAGGTGCGCGTCGCCTTCATCAGCGAGGGCCGGGCGCAGCCGATCCCGAAGGCGCTGCGGACCTTGATGAAGGCCGATCTGGACTAGATCTTTCGCCGGCGCGTGCGTCGCGTTCGCAACGCCTCTAGAAAACCACCCCGATACGCGTGCCGCGCCGCCAGACGATACGGGCCTTCTTTTTCACATTGCCATACAGAAATTCAAAGCGATCCGGCAGGGTCTGCTGGCCAAAGATCTGCAGGCAAGCACCGCCGGCGGAGTAATCGACGACCGTGCAGGCGACAACTGGAAGCTTCGGGGCGATGATGATGCTGGCGGATTTGGCCATCTGGCCGACCGGTTGGACTCGTTTGTATAATCGCGGATGCGTCATCTTGGTATCCCTGAAGCGGCAGTGGCATGATACCTTTCAAAAAGTTGCGATCGGTATAATTGGAAAACAGAAAATGCGACCTGGTTTGCGTGGCGAGAGAAAGGAAACGGTAAGCATGATTGGCGCTTTCGACCGGATCGATGACCTCGCGCCCACGCGCATGGATGACGTGCACCGACGCGGCGACCTGTCCGTCGCGGTGAAGGGCCGACTCTGATTTGAGCTGGCTATCGCTCGATAAGCAACTCGCCATCGACACGTCGCAAGGCGACGATACACTCCGGCCATATCAAAAAGCCGAGGTCATCATGTCGCGTCCCCCGCTTCCGCCGTTTACGAGAGACACCGCCGCCCAGAAAGCCCGCATGGCGGAAGATGCCTGGAATTCGCGCGATCCCGAACGCGTGGCGTTGGCCTATACCGAGGACAGCCGCTGGCGCAATCGTTCCGAATTTTTCCAGGGCCGCGCTGCCATTGTCGCGTTCCTCACCCGCAAATGGGCGAAGGAACACGAGTATCGCCTGATCAAGGATCTCTGGGCGTTCGACGGCAACCGCATCGCGGTGCGATTCCAATATGAGTGGCACGACGACGCCGGGCAGTGGCATCGCTCCTATGGCAACGAGCAATGGGAATTCGACGAGCACGGTCTGATGCGCCGGCGTGAAGCCAGCATCAATGATGTTGCGATTGCGGAGGCCGACCGCCGCTTCCGCTGGGCCGCGCCGGGCCCGCGGCCGGCGGATGTTGCGGGATTGGGTGACAGTCCGTTTTGAGTTTGCGATTAGCTTGGTTAGATCCGCGCATTCCTTACCTCTCCCCTTGCAAGGGGAGAGGGATCGCACTTGCATTGTCGCGACATTGAAGCAAGAGCTTCAAGGGCGGCGCAGTTCGATTACGCCGCCGCCTTGTGCCGCGCGAGTTCGGCCTGGTACAGCTTGAACTCCTCGGCGATCGCCTTGGCGATGCTGGGGCGCGCGCGCAGCCGTTCGTAATATGCTTTCACCGTGGGCCATTTTGCCAATTCGATCGGCGGCGTCGCCATGGTCCAATTGATCACCGTCACCAGATAGGCGTCGGCGACGCTGAAATGATCCAGCAGGAATTCGCGGCCCTTCAGGTAATTCTCGAGATAGTCGAGCCGCGACAGGCCCTTGCCCAGCACATAAGCCTTCATCTCGGGCGGCGCGTTCTTGTCGAGCACCGGCACGAACAATCCCTTGTGCAGTTCGGTGCCGATGAAGCAGAGCCATTGATGCAGGCGGCTGCGCTCCATGCCGGGGCCGGTGGAGATGCCGGCTTGCGGAAAGCGGTCGGCGACATATTGCAGGATCGCGGCGTTCTCGGTCAGCACCAGTCCGTCGTCGGTGCGCAGCGTCGGCACCAGCCCGAGCGGGTTGACCTCGCGGAAATTGGAGCCGTCGTTCTGTACGATTTTGGTCTTGGGATCGACCTCGAGATAATTGGCGTGGGTGCCCGCTTCATACAGCGCGATGCGGGTCGCCAGCGAGCAGGCGAGCGGAGAAAAATACAGATCCATGGATGCCTCCTTGGCTTTCGGTTCAGCTTGCGCGAACCCATATTGATTTTTATACTGTCTCGCATAATATAGTTCTGGTCAAGGAATTTATTGCGAAATGGTACAAAAAAACAAAAGGCCGCGGCCACCGGCAAAAGCTGATGCCCCCGCGGAGCCGAAGCGGCGCGGACGGCCGCGCGCCTATCAGCCCGAGATCGCATTGGCGAAGGCGCTCGATCTGTTTCGCAAGGACGGTTTCGCCGCCACCTCGCTCGACGATCTCAGCGCGGCCACCGGCATGAACCGGCCGAGCCTCTATGGTGCATTCGGCGACAAGCGCGAACTCTACATCAAGAGCTACCAGCGTTATCGCGAGGACGCCCGCGCGGCGATGATCGATATTTTCAGGGACGAGCTGCCGATCCGGAAACGGCTGGAGCGCATCTTCGCCGTGGCGCTCGATATCTATCTGTCCGGCGACGCCGGCCCGCGCGGCTGCTTCACGGTGATGACGGCGGCATCGGAAGCGGTGTCCGATCCGGAAATCCGCGCCATGGTGCTGGAGGGGTTTTACGAACTCGACAAGGCGTTCGCTACCTGCTTCCGGCTGGCAAAGGAGAAGGGCGAACTGGCACGGTCGGCCGATCCTGAGGTGCTGGCGCAACTGGCGTCCGCCACCGTCCATACCATCGCCATCCGCGCCCGCGCCCGCGTGCCGCGCAAGCAGCTGGAGGCGATCGTGAAGGGCGCGATCGATGTGATGCTGCGCACTTGAATTCACTCGTCGTCCCGGCGACCGCCGGGACCCATACCGCGTGATCCATCGATTTTAAGACGCTGTTCGACGACCTAACGTAGACGGCGTCCGCCGGTGGCTATGGGTCCCGGCGGTCGCCGGGACGACGACGGATGAAGATTTTTTGCGACTGGCCTGTCGGCGCTACGCTCTCTCATTCGTCCTGATGGTGTGGTTCAGCTCGAAAATTCAGGAGTTCAGACATGGCCGACCCCGTGCAAGCCGTCACGCCGCACCTCGTCGTCAACGACGCCAACGCCGCGATCGAGTTCTACAAGAAGGCGCTTGGCGCCACCGAAGCGTTTCGGATGGCGGCGCCGGATGGCAAGCGTCTGATGCACGCGGAACTGCATCTCAATGGCATGCGGGTTTTCCTGAACGACGATTTTCCGGAGCATCGCTGCACCCATATGTCGGACTCGGTGTTTCCGCCCGATCATCTCAAGGGAACCTCGGTCACCATGCATCTCGAGGTCGAGAACTGCGATGCGGCGGTGAAGCGCGCGGCGGACGCCGGCGCCACCGTCACGATGGCGCCATGGGACGCGTTCTGGGGCGCGCGCTACGGGCGGGTCATCGATCCCTTCGGCCATTGCTGGAGTTTTGCGCATGCGCTGCCAGCGAAGGGTTGAGCCATGTCGGCCGAAAATTTGAGGGATGCCCCGTCAGGCGGGCGCGAGATCGTCGCGAGGCAGCCCCGCCGGCGGTGGCGTAGCGCCGTCGCAATTTTCCTGGGATTTGCCGCGGTGGTCGTGCTCTCGCTCGGCACCGATCAGGTTCTGCATGTGCTCAAGGTCTATCCGCCCTGGGGCAAACCGGTGGACGACACGGGGTTGCTGCTTTTGGCGCTGGCGTATCGGATCGTCTACACCGTCGCCGGCGGCTATATCGCCGCAAGGCTCGCGCCCAGCGCGCCGATGCGCCATGCCGTGATCCTGGGACTGATAGGGCTCGTCCCCGGAATGGCCGGAGTGATGGCCGCTGTCAGCGCCGACCTCGGTCCGGTCTGGTACCCGGTCGCGCTTGCCCTCAGCGGCTTGCCGTGTTGCTGGCTTGGCGGCGTCGTGCACCGCGCGACGCAAACCGGACGTTGAGCCTAATACCCGCGTGCGGGATCGACGACGTTCTCGAGCGCGCCGCCGGCTTCAAAGCGTTCGATCTGGCGCGCCACGTATTTTGAAATCTCGTCGGGATCGGTATCGGCGGCGTTGTGCGGCGTCAGCACCACATTCGGGTGAGTCCAGAACGGGCTGTCGATCGGAAGCGGTTCCGTGGCGTAGACGTCCAGCGACGCCGCTCCGAGCGTGCCGTCGTCAAGGCATCCAAGGATATCGGCCTCATTCTGCAGCCCGCCGCGCCCGGCATTGATCAAAACCGGTGCGCCGATCGGACTGTTGCCGTTCAGCCTCGCGAACAAATCGCGATTGAGAACGTGCCGGGTGTCGGGCGTGAGCGGCAGCAGGCAGACCAGGATGTCCGTTCGCTGCAGGAACGCGTCAAGTCCAGCACTGCCGTGAAAGCATTCGACGCCGTCGATCTGCTTCTGGCTCCTGCTCCAGCCCGATACGCCAAAGCCAAGCCGTTGCAAGGCCGTGGCCGCGTCGGCGCCAAGCGTGCCCAAACCCATGATGCCGACCGAAATCGCGCTCGCCGGCCATTGAGACCTCGGCTCCCAGCGCTTCTCGCGCTGGCAGGCCCGCAGGTAAAGTTCCTGCCGGTGATGCATCAGCACGTGGAGCACGACATATTCCGTCATGCGCTGGGTGAGATCGGAGACCGCCACCCGAACCAGCGGCACGTTCGGCAAAGACGAATCCGCCATCAGCGCATCGACGCCGGCGCCCAGATTGAAGATCACCCGCAGATTCGGAAATGCCGCAAGCTCGCCCGGCGCCGGCTTCCAGACCGCGGCGTAATGGACCTCGGCGGGATCGAAGCGCGCATCGGGCAACAGGAAAACCCGACGGTCCTTGCAGACGTCGTCGAACCGGCCTTTCCATCGTTCGGGCGACCAGTTCGCCGATCCGCCCTTCACGATCAGGGCGAGCGCTGCTTTGTTCATCGGATTTTAGCCCCATAGTTGCGGAATTGCAGGCGACCATATCGGCATGCAACATCCGTGCAAAATATTTCCCCAGCCTGTCGGTTGCGGGCATACTCGCTCGTCTTCCAATCAAACCGGAACCCATCCCTCATGCTCTACGCCATCCTTTGCTATCACGACGAAGATACCGTCGGTTCCTGGACCAAGGAACAGGACGCCGCTGTCATGAAGAAGCTCGCCGTCGTGCAGGACAGACTGACAAAACAAGGCCGGCTCGGCCCGGTGGCGCGGCTGTTGCCGACGACGTCGGCGACCACGCTTCGCAAGGACGATCCGCCGCTGGTGCTCGACGGGCCCTATGCCGAGACCAAGGAACAGCTGCTCGGCTTCTACATCGTCGACTGCAAGAATCTGGACGAGGCGCTCGACGTCGCGCGCGATCTCGGCGCGGCCAATCCCGGCGGCGCCTATGAGATCCGCCCGGTCGGAGTACTGAATCCGGGGAGCGTCACGACGTGACCGACACCGCCTGGATCGATGCCGCGCTGACCTCGGCGCGTCCCCAGGCGGTCGGTGCGCTGCTGCGCTATTTCCGCAATCTCGACACCGCCGAGGAAGCGTTCCAGAACGCCTGCCTGCGCGCGCTGAAGAGCTGGCCGCAGAACGGCCCGCCGCGCGATCCCGCGGCCTGGCTGATCATGGTCGGCCGCAATGTCGCGATCGATGATATCAGGCGCAGCCGCAAGCAGGAGCCGCTGCCCGAGGACGAGGCGATCTCCGATCTCGACGACGCCGAGGATGCGCTCGCCGAACGGCTCGACGGCTCGCATTACCGCGACGACATCCTGCGGCTGCTGTTCATCTGCTGCCATCCGGACTTGCCGGCGACGCAGCAGATCGCGCTGGCGCTGCGCATCGTCTCCGGCCTGACGGTGAAGCAGATCGCCCGCGCCTTCCTGGTCTCCGAGGCCGCGATGGAGCAGCGCATCACCCGCGCCAAGGCCCGCGTCGCCGACGCCGACGTGCCGTTCGAGACCCCGGGCGCCGTCGAGCGCGCCGAGCGGCTCTCCGCCGTCGCCGCGATGATCTATCTGATTTTCAACGAAGGCTATTCGGCGAGCGGCGACACCGCCGAAATCCGCAGCCCGCTGTGCGAGGAAGCGATCCGGCTGGCGCGGCTGTTGCTGCGGCTGTTCCAGGGCGAGCCGGAGATCATGGGGCTGACGGCGCTGTTGCTGCTGCAGCACGCCCGCGCGGCGGCGCGCTTCGACGCAGAGGGCGCGTTCGTGCTGCTCGACGACCAGGATCGTTCGCTGTGGAACCAGAAGATGATCGCCGAAGGACTGGCGCTGATCGACAAGGCGATGCGCCATCGCCGCAGCGGGCCCTATCAGGTCCAGGCGGCGATCGCGGCTTTGCATGCCCGCGCCGCCAAGCCGGAAGACACCGACTGGACCCAGATCGATCTGCTGTACGGCGCGCTGGAGATCATGCAGCCGTCGCCGGTGGTGACGCTGAACCGTGCGGTGGCGGTGTCGAAGGTGCGCGGGCCGGAGGCGGCGCTGGAGATGATCGAGCCGCTGGCGTCGCGGCTTTCGAACTATTTCCATTTCTTCGGCGTGCGCGGCGCGTTCCTGATGCAACTCGGCCGCAACGACGAAGCCCGCGTCGCGTTCGACCGCGCCATCGCGCTCGCCAACACCTCGGCGGAAGCCGCCCACATCCGCATGCATCTCGACCGGCTGATGCGCGACAGCCGGCCGCGCGGCGCCAAAACCTCAAAAAAATAATTTGCTTTCCTGTCGGATTGCGCCGGTCTCGTTCGTCCTTGGATTGTGCATCACCAATCCGACGCCAGGAGACGCGCGATGAACATGCAAGGCAGCAAAACCATCGGCCAAACCATGCCGACGATGGTTGAGACCGCGCCGGTTTCGAAACCCGCGATCTGGATCGGTCGCGTTCTCAGCGGTCTCGTGATCCTGTTCCTGCTGTTCGATGGCGCCATCAAGCTGGTGCCATGGCCGGTCGTCACGGAAACGATGGACAGGATCGGCTATGGTTCGAGTGAAGCCCTTGCTCGAAGTCTTGGGGTCATCACGCTGGCCTGCACCATTCTCTACGCGATCCCGCCCACCTCGATTCTCGGCGCCGTCCTGTTGACCGGCTATCTCGGCGGCGCGATGGCCTCGCATGTGCGGATCGGCAGTCCGTTGTTTACCCACACGCTGTTCGGGCTTTATCTCGGCCTGCTGGTGTGGGGCGGGCTCTGGTTGCGCGACAGGAGCCTGCGCTCGTTGCTACCGTTCCGGCGCTGAATTTGCCTCGCTGATCGTTCACAGATACGGAGTTCTCCATGTTCGAGATCATTGCCATCATCGCAATCGTGCTTGCGATCGCGATCGCCATCGTGCTCATCCTCGCTGCGACCAAGCCGAATACCTTGCGGGTGCAGCGGGCGACCACCGTCAGGGCGCCGCCGGAGAAAATCTTCCCGCTGATCAACGATTTTCAGCAGTGGGGAACCTGGTCGCCCTATGAAACCAAGGATCCCGCGATGAAGCGCAGCTACAGCGGTCCCGCCGCGGGCAAGGGCGCGGTCTATGGCTGGGAAGGCAACAAGAATGTCGGTTCCGGCCGCATGGAAATTCTCGACGCCTCGGCACCGACCAAGATCGTCATCAAGCTCGACTTCTTCACGCCGTTCGAAGGCCACAACACCGCCGAGTTCACAATGCTGCCGCAGGGCGATGCTACCACAAACATCACGTGGCTGATGCATGGACCCGCGGTCTTCATGTCCAAGGTGATGCAGGTGTTCATCAACCTGGACCACATGATCGGCAAGGATTTTGAAGTCGGTCTCGCCAATTTGAAACGGCTCACCGAGAAATAAACGGCAATTCGAAACTTCAATCACCGAGGAGCAAGCGATGCAGGTCAATCCCTATCTGTTCTATAACGGCAATTGCGAAGCGGCGCTCAAGTTCTACGAAAAGGCACTAGGCGCCAGGATCGAGGCGATGCTGACCTATGAGGGCGGCCCGGACGAAATGCAGATCCCGCCGGACTACAAGAAGAAGGTCATGCACGCCAAGATGACGATCGACGGCGAGGTGATCATGGCGTCCGACGCGCCTCCCGGACATTTCCATCCGCCGCAGGGGTTTTCGGTCTCGCTGCAGGTGGAAGATCCCGCTGATGCCGAGCGCCGGTTCAAGGCGCTGTCCGAAGGCGGGCAAGTCAACATGCCCTTTGGCAAGACCTTCTTCTCCAAGGGGTTCGGGATGTGCGTCGATCAGTTCGGCACGCCCTGGATGGTGAACTGCCCGATGGAAACGTGATACTTTATCGGCACGAGGGGTAGATTGCCGTGAGTTCGCGCCCGCGCAACAGCAAAAGCCGCGACGTCAGTCCGCCGCGGCGAATGATCCAGCCGCGCACCGCGGCTGGATAGGCCTCCAGCACCAGTTCGGAGGCTTCGGGTTCTGCATACTGCCGGCCGCGATCATCGACCGATCGCGCGGCATGAAATCCCAACACCGCGCGGCGCGTCACGCAGATGCGGTTGTTGGGCACCATGCTCAGCACCAGCGTGCAGGCCGACAGGCACGGCCCGTCGATCACCACGCGCTCGCCCGAGGCGCGCACGCGCTCGAACAGGTCGATGAACGGGCCGACCTGGCCGCCCGGACTGGCGAGGATGCGAACCTCGGCCCGCGCCGCCGGCGCAATGAGGCCGCACAGCGCCGCCGCGAGGACAATCGTTCTCATGATCGCTGTTCGCATCGCCAACGGCTCCTTCAAACCCGCCGACTGAATTAGCTAATCAGCGACAGGCCGCGCGGCAAGGTTCCGTTATGCGCCCGCGCCGGAGATGCCGGCCTCGGAGAACGTAGCCATGCCGGTATGGCAGGAAAGCGCCGCGCGCAGCAGCAGGATGGCAAGGGCCGCGCCCGACGCCTCGCCGAGCCGCATGTCGAGATCGAGCAGCGGTTCGAGGCCGAGTTCACGCAGCAACGCGCGATGCCCGGATTCGGCGGAAACATGCCCGGCGCGGCAATGCTCCACGATTTTGGCATCCAGCCGCGCCAGCGGCAGGATGGCCGCGGTGGCAACGAACCCGTCGAGCAGCACGGGAATGTGATGACGCCGCGCCGCCAGGACCGCGCCGGCGATGGCGGCGAGTTCGCGTCCGCCGAGCCCGGCCGCCACCGCCAAGGGATCGTCCAGGATCGCGCGATGAAAGCCAAGCGCGGCCTCGATCGCCTCACGCTTGCGCGCAAGTCCTGTGTCGTCGACGCCGGTGCCGCGGCCGGCCCAGCGCGCCGCACCGCCGCCGAGCAAGGCCGCGCAGAGTGTCGCCGCCGTCGTGGTATTGGCGATGCCCATCTCACCGACCGCGAGCAGGTCGCTGTCCGGCGGCACGGTTCGATATCCGATGTCGACGGCGGCAAGAAATTCGTCGGCGTCCATCGCCGGCGCGATGGTGAAATCGCGGGTCGGCCGTTCCAGTTCGATCGGCACCACGCGCAGTTCGGCGCTGCCGAGGCTGGCGATCTGGTTGATGGCCGCGCCGCCGCTGGCGAAATTCGCTACCATCTGCGCGGTGACCGCCTGCGGATAGGCGGAGACGGCGCGCGCCGCGATGCCGTGATTGCCGGCAAAAACCGCGACCGTGACCTGCTCGAGCCTTGGCAGTTCGCGCCGCTGCCAGCGCGCCAGCCATATCGCAAGCTCTTCGAGACGGCCGAGACTTCCCGGTGGTTTGGTCAGCGCCTGCTGCCGAAGGGTGGCGGCCGCAGCGGCGTGCCCGTCGCCGACGGGCAGGTCGCGACAGAACGCGCGGATTTCGTCTAGACTGTCGAACTGCATGCAATTCCTTAAGCTCAAGCGCGTCGCGAACCAAACGATTCCCCGGATTTCCTAGCATGAATGACTGGCTCGACGACCTAAGAACCGCGGTCGCCTTCCTGACCCGACTGCCGATGCCGCATCCGGCGGGACCGATGCCGGAGAATTTTGTCCGCGCGCACCGGATATTCCCGCTGGTCGGCGCTGCGATCGGCGGCGCGGTCGGGCTTGTCTGTCTCGGCCTGCGCGCGATCGGCGTTCCCGATCTCGCCGCGGCGGCACTGGCCCTGGGCGCGGGTGCGATCCTCACCGGCGCGCTGCACGAGGATGGTCTTGCCGATGTCGCCGATGGCTTCGGCGGCGGTCGCGACGTGGCGGCGAAGCTGGAGATCATGCGCGATAGCCGGCTCGGTACCTACGGCGCGCTGATACTGATGGTGAGTTTTGTGACCAAGGTCTCCGCGTTGGCGATGATTTCGGACGCCGGCGTCGTGCCAAGCCTGATCGCGGCGCACGCGCTGGCGCGCGGCGTGTTGCCCGCGATGTCGATGAGCCTCGCTTATGCGCGCAAGGACGGATTGGCCGCCAATGCGGGCAGGCCCGATCTGGCGACGGCGGCCACCGCGGGCGGCCTTGCGCTTGTCGTCGCCGTGCTGGCGTTGCCGGGGCTCACCGCGCTCGGCTCCGCGCTGGTCGCTTGCATGTGTGCGATGGGTATGGCGTGGCTGGCGCAGCGGCAAATCGGTGGCCAGACCGGCGACGTGCTTGGCGGCGCCGAACAGGTCGCGGAGACCGCGATCCTGGTGCTGCTCGCCGCGCGGCTGGCGTAGTTGCGCATGGGCATCGAGACAAGGCTGTGGCTGATCCGGCACGCGCCCGTCGATGGACCGCGCGGCGTCATCCATGAACCGGATGCCCCGGCCGATATCAGCGACGCCGCCGCGTTCGCCGCTCTCAAGGCGCGATTGCCGGCGAATGCGTTTGCCGTTTGCAGCCCGGCGCGGAGGACCTGTGAAACCGCCGATGCCCTCGGGCTCGACCCGATCAGGGAAGTGAATTTCCGCGAACAGGATTTCGGGACATGGACCGGTCGTCGCCACAACGATCTCGTCGCCGAACTTGGCGATGCCTACCGGGAGTTCTGGAAATCGCCGGCCGATAATCGCCCGCCCGGCGGCGAGAGTTTCGTCGACCAGATCGCGCGCGCCAGCGCCGGCCTCGCGGCGCTGCCCGCGGGCGACGTCGTGCTGGTCGTGCATTCCGGCACCATCCGCGCGGTGCTGGCGATCGCGCTGGATCTCGAGCCTGACGGCGCGCTGCGCTTTGTAATCGATCCGCTGTCGCTGACGCGGATCGACCGACTTCAAAACGGCTGGCGCGTCGTTGCAGTCAATCAACGAGCGTAGCGCAGTCGTCTCATTGGCCGCCCATGGGCTGGCACCCGTGCGGGGCACACATTGGTGCCCCGCTCCGTTCAGGATCGCAGATCGGTCAGGCCGCCGCCCGGTTCTTGATGGCGCCGACGATCGCCGTGAGAACGGCGCCGGCAACCCCGCCGCCGGCCACCTGGCCGATGATGCTGCCGATATCCGGCGTCGCGGTGCTATTGGCGAGCAGCGGAATCAGCATGCCGAGAATCTGGCCCCCGGCGCCGCCGCCGATGGCCCCTGCGATGGTGTTTCCAAGCGTGCCGAGATCGATATTCTTCGCCGCGCCAGCGGCGACATTCCCGCCGATGGCGCCGCTGATGATCTGGATGATCAGATTGATGAGTAAGCCGGACATGAAGCGATACTCCCCCGATCCGGTGTGCAGCTTCAGCGTGATGCGGGGCGCCGGACCATCGCCGCGCGCGGCACAACTTAAGCGTTTGAACCGGGGAGGTCACGCTGCGCCCGCGAAGGGTTCAGAGGAAAAATCCGGAATCAACAGGTTTTAGCCGTTCCGTCGCTCGCCACGGAGCGTCGGCAGTCCGATCCCGGCGGCATCGAAGCCGCCGTCGACGGCGAGAATCTGCCCGGTGATGTAGCTGGCGCGATCGCTGCACAGGAAGAATACCGCCTCCGCCAGTTCCTCTTCGAGGCCGTAGCGGTTGAGCGGGATCGCGTCATGATAATCGGCGCGGATTTCCGGGCTATGCACGGCTTTCGCCATCGCGGTCTCGACCGGGCCGGGTGCGACGCCGTTGACGCGAATGCCGAGCGAAGCCAGCTCGACCGCGAGTTGCTTGGTCAGATGCGCGAGCCCGGCCTTGCTGGTGCCGTAGGCCGAGCGCAGCGTCGAGGCGCGCACCGCCGAGATCGAGGTGATGTTGACGATGGCGCCGCCGCCATGTTCTCGCATCAGCGGCGCGGCGGCCTTGGTGCACAGGAACGGCCCGGTGAGATTGACCTCCAGCACGCGCTTCCAGTCGTCGTCGGACGTCTCCAGCAACGGTGCGAACACCGCGACGCCGGCATTGTTGACCAGCGCATCCAGCCGCCCAAAACGCCGCTCGATTTCGGCGATCGCGCTCGCAACCGCCCTGGCATCGGAGACGTCGCAATGCAGCCCCAGCGTCTGGCCGGCGGCGTCAAGCGCTGCGACGCTCTTCCATACCAATTCGCCCTCGATGTCGAGCAGCGCCACGCGCCAGCCCTCGGCGAGAAACCGCTTTGCCACCGCCAGCCCGATACCGCGCGCGGCACCGGTTACCAGTGCGACTTTTGACGTGGAGGGGGGCATGGGCGGGTCCGTTCGCAATTGATTGGCGCTGCTATAGCCCATGCCGCGCGCCGTGTCCCGGACGCGGTGCAGCACGATGACCGCTTGCGCGTCGCGCAGCTTCCGGGGCAGTTTTCATTCGGCGAGCCGCGCGCAGCCTTGGCAGCCGTCTTGGCAAGCGAAAGGACCGGTCCGATGATCGTGGTCGATGTCAGGGATATGCTACCCGAACAATGGCGGCTGGGCGTTGAAACCCGCATGCTGGTCTCGGCCAGCAACGGCGCGGCGCAATTGTGCATCTTCGAACAATGGATCGCACCCGGCGCCGGCGCGCCGACCCACTGCCATCCGGTCGAGGAAGTGTTGACCGTGCGCGAGGGCGAAGCCGAAATGTGGATGGACGAAGTGCGCGTGATCGTGTCGGCGGGCCAGTCGCTGATCGTGCCAGCGAAGCGCCAGCACGGCTTTCGCAATTCCGGCAACGACACGCTTCACATCCACGCGGTGCTGGCAGCGCCGATTTTCGAAGCCACGCCGGAAGGCACAACGGAAATGGTGCGGCGGTGGGGGGTGTAGATCGCAAGGTAGGCAAAGCGCAAGCGTGCCCACCATCGGTGTAACACGGTGGCACGGCGCAAGGCCGCCTTTGCCCAACCTCGCGTTGCCTTCACTTCTTCCCCGTCCTGGCCACGACTCGCTCGTAGGCCTTCTGCAACCGCTCGCCCACACTCGGCCCGACCTTGCGCCGCCGCTTCACACCGAGATGAGCCTCGCGCAATTCGTCCATGAACTTCGCCCACATCTTCGGGCCGCCCTCGCTCAGTAATTTGGCGCGGATGCCGAGTTCTTCGGTGACAGGGAGATATTTGAATCCCCAGCCCGACATCTGCGCCAGGATCGGCAGCAGTTCGATGCCCTGTTCGGTCAGCGAATAGATCCCCTTCTGCTTGTGGCTGGGGTCGTCCTCCCTTGTGATGATGCCCTGCTCAAGCAGCGTCTTCAGCCGGTCGGCGAGGATATTCGACGAAATGCCTTCCTCGGATTTGGTCAGCAATTCGCGAAAATGCCGGCGGTTGCCGAACATCATGTCGCGAATGATCAGCAAACTCCATTTGTCGCCGACCACCTCGAGGGTGAGGTTGATCGGGCAGCCGGAGCGTTGGGCCTCGTCCATCGGGGTATCCAGACATGCGGCCAAAACGCCACGAAAAAACCGCTTGCAATATTGCATCGGTTATCCCAAAATACAACCAGTTGCAAAACGCAATCAGTTGAGGAGGGCCGTCGCGGCAAAGTTGATCATGTGGAACCTGATGACGCTCGATGGCTTCGTCGAAGGCCCTGATCGTGACATTTCCTGGCATTTGGACGTCTGGGGCGAGGAACTCGAGAAACTCTCGATCGGGCAGTTGGAGCGGGCCGGCGGCCTGATGTTCGGCCGTATCACCTATGAGCTGATGGCGAACCACTGGCCGACCGCGTCCGGCGAGGTGGCGGACTTCATGAACGCATCGCCGAAATATGTGTTCTCGCATACGCTGAAGCGCTCGGACTGGAACAATACGCAGGTCTTCAACACGGACCTGCTCGAAACGGTGGCGAGGTTGAAGCGCGACAGCACCAAAGACATTTTCCTGTTCGGCAGCGCCGATCTCGCGGCGAGCTTGATCCCGGACGGATTGATCGACGAGTTTCGGATTGCCTTGAACCCGATCATCCTTGGCGGCGGTACGCCGATGTTCAAGCAAGGCGAGCGGGTGAAGCTGAAACTGCTCGATGCGCGGGCGTTGTCGACGGGCGTCGTCATCCTGCGCTATGTGCCTGCAACATAAGGAAGTCACATGTCGCTCACGCTGCATTTCCACCCGTTGTCGTCGTTTTGCTGGAAGGCGCTGATCGCCCTCTATGAGAACGACACGCCATTCACGCCGAACATGGTCGATCTCGGCAACGAGGCCGAGCGCGCGGCGCTCCTAAAACTGTGGCCGATCGGAAAATTCCCGGTGCTGCGTGACGACGCGCGCGATCAGACAATTCCCGAGTTCGAGCATCATTGTCGAATATCTCGACCGGCATTATCCCGGCGGAACGCGGTTCATGCCGGCGGATCTGGATCTCGCTTGGCAGACCCGGCTGCGCGACCGGTTCTACGACCTCTATGTCCATTTGCCGATGCAGAAGATCATGGGCGACAGGCTTCGTCCCGACGGAAGCAAGGATCCGCACGGCGTCGAAGAGGCGAGGGCGCAGTTGCGCACGTCCTATCGGATGATCGAGGCGCAGATGGCTGATGGCGGCTGGGCCATGGGGCAGTCGTTCAGCGTCGCGGATTGCGCCGCGCTTCCTCCGCTATTCTACGGCAACATGGTGGAGCCATTGGGCGATCACCACAAAAGCGTGACGGCCTACTTCGAACGTCTGAAGGCCCGGACCTCGGTGGCGCGCGTGCTCAGGGAGGCCGAGCCCTATTTCAACATGGTGCCGAAGTAAGATCGGAGGAGACCGCTATGCCCCATGCCAGCAAGCCGGAAATCATCCGCGCCATCTTCGCCGCCTACCTGTCGAACGACCGCAAGGTGGTCGAGGACGCGCTCACCGATGATTTCCGCTTCACCAGCCCGTATGACGACGAGATCGACAAGGCGACCTATTTCGAGCGCTGCTGGCGCAACAGCGACTGGATCGAGCGGAACGAACTCGAGCGAATCTTCGTCGAAGGCGATGCGGCCTATGTGACCTACACGTGCACCGCCAAGGGCGGCAAGCGCTTCCGAAACACCGAATTTTTCACCTTCAACGGCGACAAAGTCAGACGGATCGACGTCTATTTCGGCTCGACGTACGAGAATGGCGTTTTCGTCAGGCAGCCTTCCTAGCCTCTGCCGTCGCAACCGCTCGCGGCTAAAGGTGGCGCCTCGCCGTGTTGCGCCATGGCAATTACTTCCAGAATAATTTCGCCTGACATGTCGGTGCCGTAAGAACCCGTTCGTCATATCCACGGAGCTGGAATTCGGGTGGCAAATTTCGCCCGGAGCGGCCGGATCGGATGCCAAACGGAGCGTGACAATGCGATTCATGGTGATTGTGAAAGCGAGCAAGGAAACCGAAGCCGGCGTGATGCCGAGCACGGAAATGCTGACCGCGATGGGCAAGTTCAACGAGGAAATGGTGAAGGCGGGCGTCATGCTCGCCGGCGAAGGCCTGCATCCGACCTCGAAGGGAGCCCGGATCAAATATTCCGGAAAAGCGCCCAGTGTCAGCCATGGCCCGTTCGCCGTGACCAACGATCTGATCGCGGGTTTCTGGCTCATTCAGGTCAAGTCGCGGGACGAGGCAATCGAATGGATGAAGCGGGCGCCGTTCGACGGCGGCTCCGAAATCGAAATCCGGCAGGTTTTCGATACCGAGGATTTCGGCGAAGCGCTGACGCCCGAACTGCGCCAGCACGAAGAACGCCTCCGCGCCCAGGTGGCGAAGAACTAAAATTTCACGATCGGCATTCCGGGTTCGCGTGGAGTTTGTCATCGGGCCGCGCCTTGCGCGGACCCGTTGGCACGCCCCGGAATGACCTCCAATTTATTCATACCGAGCAGGACCCCACCATGCGATTCATGATGCTGATGATTCCCTTGGGCTACGAGACCGCGCCGCCGGACGTAAAACACGATCCCGAACGGATGCTGGCGATGATGAAATACAACGAGGCGCTGAAGGACGCCGGCATTCTGATCACGCTGGACGGTCTGCACCCGCCGTCGATGGGCGCGCGGGTGTCGTTCACGACCGGCCAGCCCGTTGTCACCGACGGTCCCTTTGCCGAGGTCAAGGAAGTGCTCGGCGGTTACTGGATGATCGATGTGAAGTCGCGGGACGAGGCCATCGCCTGGGCCAAAAAGTGTCCGGCTTCCGAAAACGAGGTGATCGAGATCCGCCAGGTCCAGGAAATCTCGGATTTCTCCGAAGAGGTGCAGCAAGCCGCCGCCGGCCTGACCGAGATGCAGGGCAGGGCCATACGTCGTTAAAAGGCCGTTAACATTGTCGGTTCCCGGTCAGCACGGATGGCGAAACTAGTGACCTTTGCGACCGGCTCATGTAAAAGCCTTTCACATGAGCTGGCGCAAGGAACAACGCCGCGCGGACCGCGGCTACCATCACGGCAATTTGAAAGAGGCGCTGCTGCAGGCGGCGCTCGGGCTGATCGCCGAGAAGGGCGCCGCCGGCTTTACCTTTGCCGACGCCGCGCGCATGGCCGGCGTCAGTCCGGCGGCGCCGTACCGGCATTTTCGCGACCGCGATGAATTGCTTTCCAGCATCGCGCAGCGCGGCTTCGAGCAATTCGAGGCGCTGCTGACCCAGGCCTGGGATGATGGGCGTCCGGACACCGTCACTGCGTTCGAGCGGGTCGGCAAAGCCTATCTGGCGTTTGCCCGCGAGGAGCCGGCGTTCTATTCGGCGATGTTCGAATCGGGGCTTCCCGTCGACCTCAATCCAACGCTTTTGGCCGCCAGCGAACGGGCTTTCGGCATCATCCGCGCCGCCGCCGAGCGTCTCGCCGCGCTGGCGCCGCCCGGCGTGCCGCGCCCGCCGGCGATGATGATGGCGCTGCATATCTGGTCGATGTCGCATGGCGTAGCGTCGCTGTTCGGGCGCGGCGACGCGGCGCGCCGCAAGCTGCCGATGTCGCCGGAAGATCTCCTGGAGGCGCAGGTGCTGATTTATCTGCGCGGCCTTGGTTTCCCGACCGACCGCCGCCCGGCCGGTGCGAAGGACCCGGCGGATCAGAAGGCGGCGGAGCCGCCGCCGATACCGCCGTCAGGACCCTGGGGTACCCCAAAATAAATTCGAGAGCCCGGCTTGCGGCCGGCTTGACAAAAATCCGGGATGGGTTACGTATGTAAATGTTATTTACATTCACAACGGCGTGATGCCGTCATGGAGAGGGAAATGGCCTACACCGCAGATGTCAATCGATGGCGCGGCCCCGCTGAAGAGCCCTACCGCCCGCATATGCTTGATTCGCCCTGGCACCCCGGCTGGATCGCGGTGACCGTGCTCGGTTTCATCATCTGGTGGCCGATCGGCCTCGCCCTTCTCTTTTTTACACTCGGGAGCAGAAAAATGGGTTGCTGGAGCAATCAGGACCGCTGGTCGAACAAGATGGAGCGGATGCAGTACAAGATGGAGCGGATGCGCGGCCGGATGGAGCGCCGCGGCTTCCCGTTCGGCCCGCCCTCGAGCGGCAACCGCGCCTTTGACGAATACCGCATGGAAACCTTGCGGCGCCTTGAGGAAGAGCAGACCGAATTCAGGGATTTCCTCGACCGCCTGCGTCACGCCAAGGACAAGGAAGAGTTCGATCAGTTCATGGCACAGCATCGGACCCGCCCGACCCCGCCCTCGGACGGTCAACCCCAGGCGTAACGCCCTCGATTTGACCTGACAGCCAAAAAGCCGCCCGTTTGCAACCGCAGACGGGCGGTTTTCGTTGGGAATCCGGTTTCCCCCCGCCAAGCCGGCCCCAGCCCTTTGAGGCAGCCAAATTCCCCTTTGGTAACCCAGTGTTAACCAAGATTGGCGTCTGGTTAGGGGCGTAATGACGCGGTGATAGCCCTTGTTTTGACATGTTGGCGGCTGATGCAGGCCCAGGCTTCGGCGGGCCTCCCATGCGACACAACAGGCGTCAGCGTTGGCGCATACCGCCGCGTCTGGCGCGCGGCTGTGGGACCGGCAGCCATTTGCTCCCGGAGGATGTGGGACGCTTGCGTTGAGAGGATATCGCTTATGAATCCGGCCGACGTGGCACAGTCAGCTTTGCCGCTGGCATCCACCGACGTATCGCTGATCGCATTGTTCTTGCAGGCCCACTGGATCGTGAAAGCGGTCATGCTGGGATTGCTCGCATGTTCCGTGTGGGTATGGGCGATCGCGATCGACAAGATGTTCCTGTATGCGCGAACCAAGCGCGCCATGGACCGCTTCGAGCAGGCGTTCTGGTCCGGGCAATCGATCGAGGAACTTTATCGCGCGCTTTCAGCCAAACCGACGCAATCGATGGCGGCCTGTTTTGTGGCCGCGATGCGCGAATGGAAGCGGTCGTTCGAGAGTCAGGCACGATCCTTTGCCGGGCTGCAGATGCGGATCGAGAAAGTGATGAACGTCTCCATCGCCCGCGAAATCGAGCGGCTGGAACGCCGCCTGCTGGTGCTGGCGACGGTCGGCTCGGCGGGCCCGTTCGTCGGCCTGTTCGGCACGGTCTGGGGCATCATGTCGAGCTTCCAGTCGATCGCCGCCTCCAAGAACACGTCGCTGGCGGTGGTGGCGCCGGGCATCGCGGAGGCGCTGTTTGCCACCGCCATAGGCCTTATCGCCGCCATTCCGGCGACTATCTTCTACAATAAATTCACTTCCGAGGTGAACCGTCAGGCCCAGCGGCTGGAGGGATTCGCCGATGAATTTTCAGCAATCTTGTCGCGTCAGATCGACGAACGGGCATGAGGCGCGGTATATTATGAGCCCAGCGTGAGCACCAGATCATGGCGATGAACATGGCGGGTTCGTCAGGCGGCGGCCGCCGCGGCGGCCGGCGCAAGGCGGTGATGGCGGAGATCAACGTCACGCCGATGGTCGACGTGATGCTGGTGTTGCTGATCATCTTCATGGTGTCGGCGCCGCTGCTGACGGTGGGCGTGCCGCTCGATCTGCCACAGACCCAGGCCAAGAGCCTGGAGCAGGACAAGACGCCGCTGCAGCTTTCAGTCGATGTTCAGGGAAAGATCTTCATCAACGATACCGAAGTGGCGATGAACGAGCTGATACCGAAACTCAAGGCGATCACCGACGCCAGAGGTGGCCTGGACGAACGCATATTCATGCGGGCGGACAAGAAGGCCGATTACGGAACCGTGGCGAGGGTGATGGGGCAATTGTCGGGCGCAGGCTTCAAACGGCTGGCGCTGGTCACTGAAGTGGAGCAGGGGTCCTAAAGCGTGAAGGTCGACAAGACACTCGTTGCGTCGGTGGCCCTGCACGTCCTCGTGATCGGGTGGGGGGTGGTGTCGTTCTCCTCCAGGGCATTCGAACAGATGCCGGAAGAATCCCTGCCGGTCGATATCATTTCCGCCGATCAGCTCGCCAAGGTCACCGCCGGCATGAAAACCGGCAAGAAGGAAAATCCAAAGCCGCTGGCCGAGAAAGTTGCCGAGGCCAAGCCGGTCGATGACGTCGTCGGCAAGATCACGGAAAAGCCGCCGGTAGTAACCGACACCGCGCCGCCGCCGCAGCCGAAGGTCGAGGAAAAGCCAGTCGAGAAGAAGCCTGATCCGCCCAAGCCGGTCGTCGAGAGCAAGCCCAAGGAAGAACCAAAGCCGATCGAGAAGAAGCCGGATCCGCCCAAGGTCGATCCGATCGCGGAAGCCTTGAAAAAGGAAGAGAAGAAGCCACCGCCGAAGCCACAGGCGCAAGCCGCCGCGCCCCCGCAGCCATCGAAGCCGAAGGCCGAACGTGTCTTCGACCAGTCCAAGATCGCCGCCTTACTCGACAAGCGCGATCCCTCCCGGCAGGCCGTGACCGGCGACACGCTGAATTCCAATGCCGCGCTGGGCCTCGCAAAGGGCAAGTCCGCGGACAATTCCGCGACGTGGGGCGCGCTGTTCAAGGAGCAGGTCCTCCGCTGCTGGAAGAAGCCGTATGGCGGCATCGAGGCGCAACGGGTTGAAGCCGAATTCAGCATCAAGCTGAAGAAGGACGGCACGCTCGAAGCGATGCCGGCTGCGCAGACGACGCCGGGCAGTCCGTTCCAACGCGTCTTCCAGGAGAGCGGGTTGCGCGCGATCATTGATTGCGCGCCGTACCGGCTACCTCCGGCGTTCTTTGAAGAATGGAAATATTTCAACCCCGTTTTCGATAGTCGAGACCTATAGCGGCGCGGTGCGCTGAGAGCAGAAAAACGATGTCAAAACAGCCCAAGCTGACCAACACACCGTTCCGCATGGACCGACGGCAACTCCTGTCGGGGCTGGCATCGAGCGGCCTGATTTTGGGCGGTGTGCATCAGGCGTTCGGACAGACGCGCGTGCCGGTGACGGGCGGCGAAGCCGCGCCGCTGCCGATCGCAATTCCGAATTTCGTCGCGGGTTCGCCGGCGGATGGCGAAGTCGGCGTCGGCGTCGCGCAGGTCATCACCAACAACCTCAGGCGCAGCGGGCTATTCGCGCCGATCGACCAGGCCGCTTATATCGAAAAGATTTCCAACATCGACGCCGCCCCGCAGTTTGCGAACTGGAAGACCATCAACGCGCAGGCACTGGTAACCGGCCGCATGACCCGACAGCCCGACGGACGACTCAAAGCGGAATTCCGCCTCTGGGACGTCGCCACGGCGCAGCAGCTTGCGGGCCAGCAATACTTCACCTCGCCGGAATACTGGCGGCGGATCGCGCACATCATTTCCGACCAGATCTACGAGCGTCTGACCGGAGAGAAAGGCTATTTCGACAGCCGCGTGGTGTTCGTTGATGAAACCGGCTCCAAGGAACGGCGCGTCAAGCGGCTCGCCTTGATGGACCAGGACGGCGCCAATGTCCGTTACCTGACCAGGGGCGCCGATCTGGTGCTGACGCCGCGGTTCTCGCCCTCGACCCAGGAAATCACCTACATGGAGTTCGGGCAGGGCGACCCGCGCGTCTATCTGTACAACATCGAGACCGGGCAGCGCGAGATCGTCGGTAATTTTCCCGGCATGTCGTTTTCGCCGCGTTTCTCGCCGGACGGCCAGCGCGTGATCATGAGCTTGCAGCAGGGCGGCAATTCGAACCTGTTCGTGATGGATCTGCGCTCGAAATCGACCACGCGACTGACCGACACGCCGGCGATCGATACCTCGCCGTCCTATGCGCCCGATGGGGCCCGTCTGTGTTTCGAATCCGACCGTGGCGGAAAGCCTCAGATCTATGTGATGCCGGCGGCCGGCGGACCGGCGCAGCGCATCTCCTTTGGCGAAGGCAGTTACTCGACCCCGGTCTGGTCGCCGCGCGGCGACTACATCGCCTTCACCAAGCAAGGCGGCGGTCAGTTTTCCATCGGCATCATGAAGACCGACGGCTCCGGCGAGCGGATTTTGACCTCCGGATTCCATAACGAGGGGCCCACCTTCGCGCCGAATGGCCGCGTGCTGATGTTCTTCCGCGATCCCGGCGGTAGTGGCGGACCCTCGCTGTTCACCGTGGATATTTCCGGACGCAACGAACAGAAAGTGCCGACCCCCGGCTTTGCGTCCGATCCGGCATGGTCACCGCTGCTCTCGTAACAGCGCCGCTGCGGGTTAACGCCGGTCCAACTCGGCAAAGCTTGCCTAGCCTGCTGATTTAGCGGGTATATTTCATCTCGCCGGCTGAAAAACAACGTTCCGGTAACGATGTTCCCTCAGAAAGGCTTCATCTGCGGAAGGTAAAACTACGCACCCGAGAAGGACGTGCGCGCCCCCTGATGCAGCTTGCAGGCGAGACCAGAGATCCCGACCAGCGAATGTCGCCGTCGATTTACGCGGCGCTGATCGATTCGTTATTCCAGGAGCCGGGACCACTGTTCGCGGGCGCGCTTTGTGCTGCCGTCGCGGCGCTCATGACCGTCATGAAGACCGGCAACGCCTGGCTCTGGCCCTGCGTCGCGCTCCTCGTCGTCACCGGTGCGGTCCGCGCGCTCGACACGCGTCAATATCAACAGCAACGGCGCAATTCCGATTTGACCTCCAAGCAAGCGTCGCGCTGGGAAGTTCGCTACCAGATCGGGGCGATGCTCTATGCGGCCGCGCTGGGGCTTTGGTGCGTGGTGGCTCTGCTCGGCAGCAACGATGCCGTCGCACACATGATCGCGACCTCCGTCACCCTTTGCTACGTCGCCGCCGGCGGCGGCCGAACCTACGGGCGCCCGTGGATCTTTCACGTGCAGATGCTGCTGGCCTGCGGGCCGCTGACGCTGGCAATGGCGCTCTATGGAAGTCCCTATTATTTCGGGATGGCGGTGCTGAACGTCCTGTTCTTCTTCGCCCTCAAGCACATTTCGACGAGCCTGCAGAAGCTGTACGTGCGGGCGCTGATTGCGCGCGAGCGCGAGGCGGCGCTGGCAAGCCAGTTCGACACCGCCTTGAACAACATGCCGCATGGCCTGTGCATGTTCCGCGCCGACGGCCGGGTAGCGGTCGTCAATCATCGCTTCAGCGAAATGATGAATCTGTCCGATGATCTGGTGCGCCGCGGCGCCAGCGCGCCCGACATCGTCTCCGCCTGCGTCGCATCCGGGTCGATTTCGGCGGCGAGCCGAAAGGTGATCCTCTCGGAAATCGAGAATTCGCAGGCGAGGGATATCGTTACGGCCGATCCCGATGCCAGCAAGAGCCGTGTGCTGTCCTGGACCTTTCAGCCGATGGCCGGCGGCGGCACTGTTGTGCTGGTGGAAGACATCACCGAACGCAAGAATGCCGAAGCCAGGATCAGTCATCTGGCGCGCTACGACGAACTGACGGCGCTGCCGAACCGGGTCAATTTCCGCGATGAAATCGAGCGGCTGCTGGTCATTTCCCACAACGCCGAGCGCCTGTCGGCTTTGCTGTTCGTCGACCTCGATCAATTCAAGCAGGTCAACGATACCCTGGGCCACCCTTGCGGCGACCAGTTGCTGTGCGCCGTTGCCGCGAGATTGCGCGAGATGCTGCGCCCGGAGGATTTCGTGGCGCGGTTCGGCGGCGATGAATTCGTCGTGTTCCAGCAGAACATTGCATCGAACGAGGAAGCCGCGAGTCTTGCCCGGCGAATCGTCGAGCGCCTCAGCGAGCGCTACAAGATCGATAATCATCTGGTCGAAATCGGCGCCAGCGTCGGCATCGCGATGACCTCGCCGGAGGGCATCAGCGCCGATACGCTGCTGAAGAACGCGGACATGGCGCTCTATCGCGCCAAGGCGGACGGCCGCGGAACCTTCTGTTTCTTCCGCGACGAGATGGCGCAAACCGTCGAGGCGCGCCGCATCCTGGAACTGGACCTGCGCAAGGCGCTGGCCCACGAGGAGTTTGAGCTGTTCTACCAGCCGCTCGTCAACCTCAAGTCCGGACGAATTGGCACCTGCGAAGCTCTGCTGCGATGGAACCATCCGGTGCGGGGCACGGTTTCCCCGATTGATATCATCCCGGTCGCCGAGGATATGGGCCTGATCGTCGACCTCGGCCGCTGGATCCTGCGCAAGGCCTGCATGGAATGCATGAAGTGGCCGGAAGGCGTCAGCGTTGCGGTGAATTTCTCGCCGCAGCAGTTCCATCAGCGCGACGTGCTGAGCGAGGTGCGTTACGCGCTCGAGGTTTCGGGGTTGCCCGCGCATCGTCTCGAGATCGAGATCACCGAATCCTCGCTGTTGCGCAATACGCAATTGACCCACGACGTGCTGTCGCAATTGCACATGATCGGCGTGCGGATTTCGCTGGACGATTTCGGCACCGGCTATTCGAGTCTCAGCTACCTGCACAACTTCCCATTGCAGAAAGTGAAGATCGACCGGTCCTTCCTCGAAGGCATCGATAATGATCGTCCGCTGACACTGCTGCGTGGTGTGGCGCGGCTTTCTGCCGACCTCGGAATGTCGGTGGTGGTTGAAGGCATCGAGACCAACGAACAACTGGAGCTGATCAGCGCCGACGGCACCGTGACCGAGGCGCAGGGCTATCTGTTCAGCCGGCCGGTGCCGGCGGTGCGGGTGCGCCAGTTGCTGAACGCTTCGCACGGTCGCCGCCTGCCGGACGACAAGCTGGTCGAACTGCCGTCGCGATCGATCGCCTGAAATTCAACCTGCCTCGCCGCTGCGATTTGACGCCGCATTGACCTCGCGGATCGGCGAATTTTGAGCCGTCGGGTTAACTCTAATGTTTCGATCCGTTTGCATTCCATTAAGAAGCTGTTAATCTTTTCAACTGCGCGTGGAAGTTGTCCAGGGAGTGTAACACGCGGAAGTTGTTGGGAAGTTAGTGGGAAGTTGTAAGGAGTAGCATATGAGGTCGGCGACTGAAGCAATCGCCCATGTTCCTGAACGCAGTGCCGATCCTCTCGAACACATCGACTACCGTCTCGCCGAAACGCCCGAGGACAAGGACAGGATTTATCGCCTGCGCTACCGGGCATATCTCCGCGAGGGCGCGATCCTGCCGTCGGAATCCGAGCGCGTCACCGATCGCTACGACGACCTGCCCAACAATTTCACCTTCGGCGTCTTTGTTCAGGGCGAACTCTACAGCTCAATTCGGATCAGCGTCTTGAGCTCGGAATACCGGGGGTCGCCGTCGTCCGAGATGTTTACCGACGTGCTGCATCCGGAACTCGACCGCGGCAAGGTCATCATCGATCCGACCCGCTTCGTCGCGGATCCCGACAAGGCGAGAACGTTTCCAGAGCTCCCCTATGTCACGGTGAGGCTGGGCTACGTCGCGTGCGGCCATTTCAATGCCGATATCGGTCTCGCCAACGTCCGTCCCGAACATCGGGCCTTTTATCGCAAGGTCTTTCTGCAGCAGCCTTGGGGCGAGCCGCGATTATACCCGGGCCTGATCAAACCGGTGGGTCTGATGGCCGCCCATTATCCGAGCATTCGGGAAAAGGTGTTTCAGCGCTTCCCCTATATGCGGTCCAGCGCCTTCGAACGGCGGATGCTTTTCCAGCGCCGCGGCGAGGGGCATTCATCGCTGGATATGAAGCCGTCCGCGTTCAAGCCGGCCTCGATCGTCCCACAGTCCTGACGAATCAGGACGACCCCTGGCAGTACACTCTGTCACCCCTTGCGGAGCAGGGACGTCGCGCCGCTCTTCCGGGAACGGTTTCCGATCGCCGCGTGGCGTTCATATTCCTGAACGGCCGTAAATCGGATTGCGTAGGCGCGAAAACGGGTTATCCCCGGCAAGGCGGCCCCGGGTTTCACCGTCGCGCCACATTTACAAAGCATTAACTATCGCGGTTGCTTTTCGCCGTTTGCTGGCATTTGATCGGCTCTGGCAACACCCCATCAAGGTTGACGGAACGTTCGCTTAACCATCGCCCTGTAGACCGAGAACAGTCGAAAAACGTGAGCGTGGAGGCTCCGGAATGAAACATCAGATGCGTATCCTCCAGGGATTGAAGCTGGCCGCGGTGCTCGCGGTGGCACTTTCCATGGGTGCCTGCGCCAACAAGAACCTCGGCGCCGACGGCGCCATGGCAAGTGCGGCGACGCCGGGCAGCCAGCAGGATTTCGTGGTCAATGTCGGCGATCGCGTGTTCTTCGAGAGCGACCAGACCGATCTGACGCCGCAGGCGATCGCTACCCTGGAGAAGCAGGCGCAGTGGCTGCAGAGCTACAACCGCTATTCCTTCACCATCGAAGGTCATGCGGACGAGCGCGGCACCCGTGAGTACAACATCGCGCTCGGCGCCCGCCGGGCCCAGTCGGTTCGTACCTACCTCGCCTCGCGCGGTATCGATCCCGGCCGGATGCGGACGATCTCCTACGGCAAGGAACGCCCGGTCGCGGTGTGTAACGACATTTCGTGCTGGTCGCAGAACCGCCGCGCCGTCACCGTGCTGAACGCCAGCTCGTAAAACGTTCGCCTGTCGCAAGATTATCGCCGGCGCCTTCGGGCGCCGGTTTTGCTTTGAGCGGCAGCGCCTGCCGTGACCGGTTTGTCTCAGTCACATTTTTGGCGTACTCCCTCTCTTTAGGTGCGTCGCTTTCGATGTCACGCCGATTTCGTCGTCAGGCCAAAATGTCATCCAGATTTCATCAAATTACGTGCGCCGCGACGCTGTCTGCGATGCTGTCGCTGTCGTCAGCGGCGTTCGCGCAATCCGGTGAGGTCGACCCGGAAATGCGCATCCAGCAGCTCGAAAATCAACTGCGGCAGCTCACCGGCCAGAACGAAGAGCTGCAGTACCGCAACCGGCAGCTTGAGGAGCGCCTGAGGGCGCTTCAGGGTGGCGCACCGGGTGTTCCTGCCGGTCAGCCCGCCGCAGGTCAGCCTACCATGGTGCAGCCCGGCATCGCCGCCGCTCCGCCGATGCAGCCGGCCCCGCGGCAGCCGCAGGCGCAGCCCGGTTACGAGCCGCAGATCGCCGCTCCGGCCCCGATCGTTCAGGAACCTGCAGGGGTGCCGCCCGCGCCGGGCCGGCGCCGCGGCGATGCCTTCGATCCCAGTCAGGTTCCGAATGCCCCGGGGGCGCCGCGCGCGCTCGGCGGCGGTCAATTGCCGATTCCGGCCGAGGCGCCGGTTGGCGCTGCCGGCGGACGTGCAGCCGGCGAACCGCTCGATCTGGCCAACACCGCTCCGCGCGGTCCGGCGCCGGCAGCACTGCCGCCGCGCAGCCCCGGCGGGTCCGGCGCGCTCACCACGCTGCCGCCATCGGCCACGCCCAAGGACGAGTTCGATCTCGGCATCGGCTACATGCAGCGCAAGGACTACGCGCTGGCCGAAGAGACCATGCGCAACTTCGCGCAAAAATACCCCAGCGATCCCCTGCTGGCGGATTCGCAATACTGGCTGGGCGAGAGCTTCTTCCAGCGCCAGCTCTACCGCGACTCCGCCGAAGCCTTCCTCGCGGTGACCACCAAATTCGATAAATCGGCGAAGGCCCCGGACGCCCTGCTACGGCTCGGACAATCGCTCGCGGCCCTGAAAGAAAAGGAAGCCGCTTGCGCTGCGCTTGGCGAGGTGACACGGAAATATCCGCGCGCCTCGAGCGGGGTCAAGGCGGCCGTCGACCGTGAGCAAAAGCGGGTAAAGTGCTAAAGCGCGGCCTCGGACCTGGTCCGAGGTGGAAACCGGGTTTCCGAACGCCATGCCCGACGACGACAATTTTCCGATCTCGGCACAGGATGCGAAACGGTTGTTCGCTGACTGGAAAGCCGCGCCCGCGATCGTTCTCGCGGTGTCCGGCGGCCCCGATTCGATCGCGCTGATGTGGCTCGCGGCGCGCTGGCGCGGTGCCTTGACCCGCGGGCCGCGCCTTGTCGCCGTCACGGTCGATCACGGCTTGCGGCCGGAGGCCGCGCGCGAGGCCCGCGAAGTCAAGCGGCTGGCGCGCACGCTCGATCTCACCCATCGGACCATGCGATGGACCGGTACCAAGCCGAAAACCGGATTGCCGGCCGCCGCACGCGCGGCGCGCTACCGGCTGCTGGTGCAGGCGGCCCGGGCCAGCGGTGCCACCCACATCCTCACCGCGCATACCCGCGACGATCAGGCCGAGACGCTGTTGATGCGGTTGTTGCGCGGCAGCGGCATCGCCGGTCTTGCGGCGATGGCGCGAGAATCCGAGCGCGATGGCGTGTTGCTGGCGCGGCCGTTGCTGCAGGTGTCGAAATCGCAGCTCATCGCGACGCTGAAGAAGGCAAAGCTCGGCTTCGCCGACGATCCGAGCAATCGCGATATGAATTTTGCCCGGCCTCGTCTTCGCGCCGTGATGCCGGTTCTCGCGGCCGAAGGCGGCGACGCGCGTAGCCTGGCGCGGCTGGCGGCGCGGCTTGCCCGGGCCAATGCCGCGGTGGAAATTCTGGTCGATGGCGCCGAGCGCTATCTGGCGCTGAGGGATCGCGCGACCTTGCGTCCAGACAGCGATGCCAGGGAATTGGATACGAGATCTTTTGACCCAAACGCCTTCGCCGCGCTGCCTGAGGAAATCCGTCTGCGACTGCTGCTGCGGACCATCAATCGATTGGGCCATGAGGGACCGGCGGAACTCGGCAAGGTCGAGGCTCTGCTGGCGCTGCTGGATCGGGCCGTCGCGGACCAGCACAAAGGGCGCGGCCCGAGGTTGAAACAGACCCTTGCCGGTGCGCTGGTAAGCCTGGCCGGTGGCCGGATCCGTGTCGAGCCTGCGCCGCCCCGTCGCACGAGGGCAGACCTAACGCGAGCCAAGTCGTCATAATTCCCCGTTGGAGTTTTAACCACCCCGGAAAACAGGCCGTCCAGCGCCATTATTTCAGCGGGAATCGTGTCAAGATGCGCTAAATAGTCCTGCGTGGTTCCCTTGGCAGCGACCGGGGCGGCACCTAGATTGTAGTGCAGTCGACGGGGGATACCCTCGTGCCTGCCCAGGGACACTGCTCAAGGACATAAGGCCGCGATCCGCGCGACCACGAAGGAAGATCGATGAACGCCAATCTGCGCAACTTTGCCCTCTGGGTTATTATTGTTTTGCTGTTGTTGGCCTTGTTCACGCTCTTCCAGAATCCTGGCCAGCGGGCGTCGTCGCAGGATATCTCGTTCTCGCAGCTCTTGACCGAGGTCGATCAGAACCACGTTCGCGACGTCGTCATCCAGGGACCGGAAATCCACGGTACCTTCACCAACGGCTCCAGCTTCCAGACCTATGCGCCGAACGACCCGACCTTGGTCTCGCGCCTGTATAACGGCAAGGTCTCGATCACCGCGAAACCGCCCGGCGACAACGTGCCGTGGTTCGTCTCGCTGCTGGTCTCCTGGTTGCCGTTCATCGCACTGATCGGGGTGTGGATCTTCCTGTCGCGGCAGATGCAGGGCGGGGCCGGCAAGGCGATGGGCTTTGGCAAGTCGCGCGCCAAAATGCTGACCGAGGCGCATGGCCGGGTGACGTTCGAGGATGTCGCCGGCGTCGATGAAGCCAAGCAGGATTTGCAGGAGATCGTCGAATTCCTGCGCGATCCCGGAAAGTATCAACGGCTGGGCGGACGGATTCCGCGCGGCGTGCTCTTGGTCGGCCCTCCCGGCACCGGCAAGACGCTGATTGCGCGCGCGGTCGCGGGCGAAGCCAACGTGCCGTTCTTCACGATCTCGGGTTCGGACTTCGTCGAGATGTTCGTCGGCGTCGGCGCCAGCCGCGTCCGCGACATGTTCGAACAGGCCAAGAAGAACGCGCCCTGCATCATCTTCATCGACGAAATCGACGCGGTCGGCCGCCATCGCGGCGCCGGCCTCGGCGGCGGCAATGACGAGCGCGAGCAGACGCTGAACCAGTTGTTGGTCGAGATGGACGGCTTTGAAGCCAATGAAGGCGTGATCCTGATCGCGGCCACCAACCGGCCCGACGTGCTCGATCCCGCGCTGCTGCGCCCGGGCCGTTTCGACCGCCAGGTGGTGGTGCCGAACCCGGACGTCGTTGGCCGCGAGCAGATCCTCAAGGTTCACGTCCGCAAGGTGCCGCTGGCGCCGGATATCAACCTCAAGACCATCGCCCGCGGCACGCCCGGTTTCTCCGGCGCCGACCTGATGAACCTTGTCAACGAGGCGGCGCTGACGGCGGCGCGGCGCAACAAGCGCATGGTCACCCAGTCCGAGTTCGAAGAGGCCAAGGACAAGGTGATGATGGGCGCCGAGCGCAAGTCGCTGGTGATGACCGAAGAAGAGAAGATGCTGACCGCCTATCACGAAGGCGGCCATGCCATCGTTGGCCTCAACGTGATTGCGACCGATCCGATCCACAAGGCGACGATCATTCCGCGCGGCCGTGCGCTCGGCATGGTGATGCAGTTGCCGGAGCGCGACAAGCTGTCGATGTCGCTCGAGCAAATGACCTCGCGCCTCGCGATCATGATGGGCGGCCGCGTCGCGGAAGAACTGGTGTTCGGCCGCGACAAGGTCACCTCGGGCGCCTCGTCCGACATCGAGCAGGCCACCCGGCTGGCGCGGATGATGGTGACGCGCTGGGGTCTGTCGGAAGAACTCGGCACCGTTTCCTATGGCGAAAACCAGGATGAGGTTTTCCTGGGGATGTCGGTGTCGCGCACCCAGAACGCATCGGAGGCGACGGTTCAGAAGATCGACAGCGAGATCCGGCGCTTTGTCGAAGGGGGCTACAACGAAGCGACGCGTATTCTTACTGAAAAGCGTGCCGATCTCGAAGCGCTGGCGAAGGGCCTGCTGGAATTCGAAACGCTGACCGGCGACGAGATTCAGGATCTGCTGAAAGGCAAGAAGCCCAATCGCGAGTCGGTGCTGGAGCCGACCACGCCACGTACCTCGGCGGTGCCGCCGGCCGGCAAGCCGCGCCCGCGTCCCGATCCGGACGCCGGCCTGGAGCCGCAGCCGCAGGCCTGATGTTCGTCAAATGGCCGGCTACTCCGGCAAACCACTTGTGCAAAAGCTCGGCATCAAGCCGGGCTTTTGTCTTTTTACGGCGGGGCTGCCTTCCGCCTACAGCGACATCGTCGGCAACCTGCCTGCGCAGGTGACCGTCGCGAGCCGACTGACGGGCAAGGTCGACATGATCCATGTGTTCGCGACCAGAGCCGCCGCGCTTGCGGACAAGCTGCCGATCTATCGTGATGCGATCCAGCCGGACGGGATGGTCTGGGTATCGTGGCCCAAGAAATCTTCCAGTGTTGCGACCGATTTGTCGGATACCGTCATTCGAGAAACTGCACTGCCGCTAGGGTTGGTTGATATCAAAGTTTGTGCGATCGATGAGCTGTGGTCCGGATTGAAATTCGTGATCCCGAAAGATAGGCGGATTAAAAGCGATCAGCGGATCAAGCGCTCGAAATAGCCGATTGGGGAATCTGATATGCGCGTCATCGAATGCGATGTCCCGTCCGAGAGCATGCTGGGCCGGGATCTGATCGGGAACGCATACTTTCATGATTCCTACCGCGCCCCGCTGACACGTCCGGGACTCGGAATCACCGACATCTTCTTCGCCCTGTTCGGACATACGCCGCTGTGGATGAAATTTCTGCTGATCGTCCGCAATGCGGCGGCCAGGCTCGCCGGGTTGGAAGCTCCAACCGTCGCCGAAATCATGAAGCCCGAGCTCAGGCTGACATACCGTGTTGGCGAGAAAATCGGCCCATGGCCGATCTTCTTCATTGGCGACAATGAAATTGTCGCGGGTCGCAACAACAAGCACCTGGACTTCAGGGTGTCGGTGCTCAAGGCGATGGACGGCGACGCGGCGAGCGTTGTCGTCTCAACTGTTTGTACGGTGCACAACGCCTTTGGGAAAATCTATCTGTTCTTCATCGTGCCTTTCCATCGGAATGGCGTTCAGTCGCTGATGTCGAACGCCGTTGCGGCGAAGCGTTTATGAATTTGCCGTGTCCCGCAGCCGCTTTTGTGTCTGCTTCATAATTATTATGATTGGCGTCCATCCCGGCGCATGGCATGTTTCCTGACGACAAGAGCCCGATAAATTGGGCCGGTCGTGGCCGCCGTCGAGGGGGCCAAATAAAGGGGAGGGAGCATTGATGCGTTTCGTCATCGGAATTGGCGCGCTTGGCGCGATGGCGCTGCTGGCATGGCCCGCGGCATCGACCGCCGCCGAAATGCGCGGCGTCACCGCGACCGAAATCAAGATCGGCCAGACCATGCCCTACAGCGGGCCGGTGTCGGCGTTCGGCGCGCTCGGCAAGGGCGAGGTCGGCTATTTCAGGATGATCAACGAGCGCGGCGGCATCAACGGCCGCAAGATCAATTTGATCTCGCTGGACGACAGCTACGCCCCGCCCAAGACCGTGGAACAGACGCGGCGGCTGGTCGAGAGCGACGAGGTCGCCCTGATCTTCTCCTCGATCGGCACCGCCCACAACACCGCGATCGCCAAATATTTGCAGAGCAAGAATATCCCGCAATTGTTCATCGGCTCCGGCGCTTCGAAATTTGCCGACCTCACGCAATATCCGCAGGCGACCTTGGGCGTGCAGGGCCCGTTCCGCTACGAGGCGCGGCTTTACGCGCGCTATGCGCTCGCCAAGAATCCCAATGCCAAATTCGCCGTGATTTCGCAGAACGACGATTTCGGACGCGATTACTTACTCGGATTGAAAGACGTGCTCGGCGAGAAGTACGATTCTCTCGTCACCGCCGTGACCTACGAAATCCAGGATCCAACCATCGACTCCCAGATCGTCAAGCTGAAAGCCTCCGGCGCCGATGTGTTCGTGATCGCGGCGACGCCGAAATTCGCTGCGCAGTCGATCCGCAAGGCGTTCGAGATCGGCTGGCGGCCGATGACATTCTTGTCCAATGTCGCGGTGTGGATTTCCACGGTCATGGAGCCGGCCGGCGTGGAAGCCGGCACCGGCATTCTATCCACGGCCTATGTCAAGGATCCCGACGATCCCGCCTGGAAGGACGATGCCGGCGTCAAGGGCTGGCGGGAATTCATGACCAAATACGTCCCCGAGGGCGACCTGCACGACACCAACTACGTCAACTCCTACAACAGCGCGATGGCGCTGGAAGCGGTGCTGAAGGCCTGCGGCGACGATCTGTCGACCGAGAATATCTTGAAGCAGGCCTATTCAATCAAGGATTTGGAATTGCCGATGCTGCTGCCGGGCATCAAGGTCAACACCTCGCCGACCGATCACGTCCCGGTCGATCAGATGCAGTTCATGCGCTTCAACGGCAAGACCTGGGACCGGTTCGGCGATCTGCAGACCGGGAATTAGAATTGTCATTCTGGGGCGCGCGTCTTCGATGCGCCCCGGAACGACAGGGATCCCCCAATATCCTGCCCAAATCGTCGCAAACCTTAACAATTCTTCAAACCTGTCCGGCCTATTGATTGAGGGGTGCGCGCTTGTCAGTCGCGCCGGCAGGACCCGCATGGCCACGTCCGTACCCGTCTCGACAATTGTTCCGCAGCCCGGCGCGATCCCCGCGTCGCTCTTGAACGTGTGCTTTGTACTGGGCGTCATCAACGCGGCGTTTTTCCCGGCTGCGTTCTTTGCCCATTGGTGGATATTCAACGAGCACGGTCTCGGCATCCCGACCGACTTCGTCAACGTCTGGTCGGCAGGAAGGCTGGTGCTCGATGGCCATCCGGCGCTGGCCTATGATTGGGACATCCAGAAACAGGTGCAGGTCGCGGTCCTCGGCCAAAGCTATGACGGCAATTTCGCCTGGCACTATCCGCCGCCGTTCCTGTTCATCGCAGCCGTGCTGGCGCATTTTCCTTACGCCGTCGCCTTCATCGGCTGGGCTGCGATCAGCCTCGTGCCCTATCTCGCGGTCATGCGCGCGATCGTCGGACGGCCGTTCGGCCTGCTGCTGGCGGTGGCGTTTCCGGTGGTGCTCACCAACACGCTGGTTGGGCAGAACGGCTTCCTCACCGCGTCGCTGATCGGGGCCACGCTCTATCTGATGCCGATACGGCCGGTGCTGGCGGGCATTTGTCTCGGGCTCCTCAGTTACAAGCCGCAATACGGCCTGTTGTTTCCGCTGGTGCTGATCGCGGCCTCGCAGTGGACGGTGTTCTTCACCGCGGGCGCTGTTGCGGTCGGGATAGCCTTGCTGTCGTGGCTCGCCTTCGGCACCGAGAGCTGGCAGGCCTTCTTCCACTGGATGCCGATGTTCTCGCAGGCCTTCCTGACCGAAGGCCGCGCGCCCTGGGGCAAGATGCAGAGCATCTTCGCGCTGGTGCGATATTTCGGCGGCACCGAGCAACTGGCGTGGGTGTTCCAGTGGATCATGAGCGGCGCGGTCGCGGTGCTGCTGGCACTGATGTGGCGCAGCCGCATCAGCTATCCATTGAAGGCCGCGGGGCTCGCGGCCGGCACATTGCTGATCACGCCCTATCTGTTTCTCTATGATGTGATGGTGCTGGCGATCGCGGTGGCGTTCCTGGTCCGGATCGGATTGAGCCGCGGTTTTCAACGTCATGAATTGCCGGCGCTCGGGCTTTCCGCCGCTCTCCTGATGTTCTATCCGCTGTTCGGCGCGCCGACCGGTTTTGGGGCAACGCTGATCGTGTCGGGATTGATCGCGGCGCGCTGTGGGCTGTGGCGGGGCAGGCGAGCGTCGTCGCCCGGGATCGGCCTCGCGACAGCCTGGCCAACGCCGGACCGATGAGCGTTCCTTCGCACCAGTATTCCGAGCGCGCTGGCGACAAGACGCCGCGCATCGCCTACCTCGAATCGATCCGCGGCCTTGCGGCCGTGCAGGTGTTGCTGCTGCATTTCCTCGGCGCCTTTGCGCCGGCGCTGGTGGTGTCGCTGCCGACGGGCGCCGATGTCGCAGGCTATATTCACCTGTCGCCCTTGTATTTTCTGTTTGACGGCTACTCGGCAGTCTACATCTTCTTTGCGCTCAGCGGCTATGTGCTGACCCGCGCCTTCGAGCGCCATCTGGCGCGACCGTCTTCGCAAGTCCTGGCCAGGATCGTTCGCCTCGGTTTGCCCGCGATCGCCGCGACGCTGGTTGCTGGCGCCGTCATGCTGATGTTCGGCAAGCCGAACGTGGCGGCCGGAGAATTGAGCGGTTCGGCCTGGTTTGCCAGTCAGTGGAATGCCGATCTGTCGATACTTTCGGCGATCAGAGACGGCACGATCAATGCGCTGTTCCTCGGCTACAGCGGATTGCCGGGTGTTGCTTTTCTGGCGCCGTGGCAGCAGCCGGTCGAGCATTCGTTGGTGGCGCCGCTGTGGACGCTGAGCATCGAGTTCTACGGCTCGATGATCGTTCTCGGCCTGTGCTGGTGCGCGCGGCGATCGCGCGCGCTGTGGTGGTCGGTCATGCTGCTCGGCGCGGTCTTCACGATCCGGAGCGCCTATATCTGTTTTTTCATCGGTCATCTGCTGGCGACCTTGCATCGCGCCGAAAGGCCGGCGCCGGCAAGCAAGGCGCTGCCGATATTCGCCGTTCTGTTCGGTGTTTTTCTCTGCGTAATCGCCGAGGTGTGGCAGCCGCAATGGTTGCGGAGCCTGTGCGCCGATCCGACCTATTTCCTGTTTCCCGGCCAGTTCGCGCCGATGCAGTTGAAGACCTATGGCGCGCTTCTCGTTCTGGTCGGAATTATCGATCTGCAGGCGGCGCGAGATTTTCTATCCAGGCCGTGGCTGGTTGCGCGGTCTAGGTTGTCGTTTCCGCTCTATTTGATTCACTGGCCGATCCTGTTCGGGCCCGCCGCCGCGCTGTTCCTGCTGCTGAATGGCATGGTCGGCATTGAACTGGCGCGGGTGGGCGCCATCGTGGTCGGGATCAACCTTGCCTTTGCCGGCAGCCTGCTTTTTTTGGGCGTCGACCGCTACGCGCTTGAGCTGGCGCGGGCATTGCGAATCCGCATGTCCGAAGCGCTGCAGCCGACGCCGCGTGCGGATCGCGTCGTGCCGGCGGAATGAACGGGACCCGGATAGCGTTGGTGGGATTGGTAGCGGCTTGCGCCTTCGCCGCCTGGCCAAAGCGCGACGTCGTGGTCGACACCCACAGGATGGCTCGACAGCTCGTGGTCTGGCGCACGCTGGCGCGGTTCGACGAGCCTATCGTGATCCTTGGCGACAGCATCGTCGAATCATCGACCTTGCCGAGGTCGTCATGCGGTCATCCGATCGTCAACGCCGGGATCGGCGGCGCATCCACCGCAAGCAATCTTGGCTCCTTCCTCGCCGACGCGCTCGGCGGCAAGCAGGCCGCGCTGGTGGTGGTCTCGCTCGGAGCCAACGATGCGGCGATGTCGGACAGCATCGAGCGATACCGGTCGAACTACCGCGCGCTGCTGACCGAGCTAAGAGCGATGACGTCGCGCCGTGCCATGGTGGGGATATCGCCAGTTGAACCTGGACTCGGCGATGGCGACAAGATCAGCGGCGCGGTGATCGATACCTTCAACGCCATTCTGCCGGAACTCGCCAAAGAGGCCGGCGCCGCGTTCATTTCTATGCCGGCCATGCCGGCACACAACACCGTCGATGGTATCCATCTCAATGCCGATGGCTACGAGGTCTGGGACAGGGCCGTTTTAGGCGGTATCGAATCGATGCTCTGCAAATCGTCCTGAAACGCGAAAAAATCTTGTCAGGCAGTCTGAATAGGTGTTCAGTTCTTCGAGGCGGTTTTGGCAAAAATCGCCCAAAATACTGAAGACGTGTGGGTTCTCGGCCGTCTCTACAGTGGCCTGGGAGCCCGTCAGGGACAAGAAACGCGCCATGGTTTACCGGCGAACCCATCAGGTGGTGAAGCGCCTCGCAGCGCGGCGCAGCGCCATCCTGGCGGCAGCAAGGGACGCCGCAGCTGACGGCGGCATGGCCGCGGTGCAGATCGCGCCGGTGGCGATCCGGGCCAACGTCGCCGCCGGCACCGTCTACCGCTATTTCCCCTCCAAGGCGGATCTGATCTCGGAACTGATCGCCGACGTCTCGCGCGATGAGCTCGCTGCGATACGCCGAGCGGCCGATGCCGCGCCCGGACCGTCATCGGCGCTGGCGGCGGCCGTCACCACGGTGGCCGTGCATGTGCTGTCGCAACGCAGGCTTGCCTGGGGCATCCTGGCCGAGCCCGTCGATGTCGACGTCACGGAGTCGCGGCTCGCCAGCCGCCGCGAGATCGCTGGCGAGATCGCAGCCAGGATCGAGGCGGCGGTCCGCGCCGGGCATCTGCCGGCGCAGGACACTTCGCTCGCCGCCACCGCGCTGCTCGGGGCGCTGCATGAAGCGCTGGTCGGACCGCTGGCGCCGGACAATACCGACGACCCCGCGAAACTGCGCGACGCGGTGCAAACCGTGACGCTGTTGGCGCTACGCGCAGTCGGCGTGATGGATGCCCGCGCCCGCGGCCTCGTAGTGCAGGCGGTGCTGCCGGCGAAGGCGCTGGTCGGCGCCTAAGGCCGCGGGGGCGTCGGAACCCGGCGCGCCCGCCTTGCGGACATTTTCCGCCGCATTGCGGACTTAACACACGCCAATCATCCAACCCCACGGAGCATCAGATGACGACGACATCAGGATCGGCCAAATGGCAGGGCGGTATCAAGGACGGCAAGGGTGCGATCTCGACCAAGAGCGGCGCGCTGAAGGACTATCCTTACGGTTTCGCCAGCCGCTTCGAGGGCAAGCCGGGTTCGAATCCGGAAGAACTGATCGGCGCTGCGCACGCCGCCTGTTTCACCATGGCGCTGTCCCTGATCCTCGGCGAAGCCAAGCTCACCGCCGAGCAGATGGAAACCAAGGCCGACGTCACGCTTGAAAAGGTCGGCGACGGTTTTGCCATCACCTCGGTGCATCTGACACTGAACGCCAAAATCCCGGGCGCCGACAAGGCGAAATTCGACGAACTGACAGGCATGGCGAAAGCGGGTTGCCCGGTGTCGAAATTGCTGAATACCAAGATCACGCTCGACGCGACGCTGCTCTGATCGGAAGCGCTCCTTATCTTATCCCTCCCCACAAGGGGGAGGGATCAGGAAGAGAGCTCACATATCCGCGTCGCCGCTGGGGCCGACATAGGCGATGCGCAGCATGTTGGTGGCGCCGGGGGTGCCGAGCGGCACGCCGGCGACGATGATGACGCGCTGTCCGGCGCGCGCAAAACCGTCGCGAAACGCGATCGAGCCGGCGCGATTGACCATGTCGTCGAGATCCTGCGCATCTTCCGCGACCACGCAATGCACGCCCCAGACCGCCGACAATTTGCGCCCCGTTGCGAGGTTCGGCGTGATCGCCACCACCGGCGGCTTCGGGCGTTCGCGCGCGACGCGCAGCGCGGTCGATCCTGAACTGGTCCAGCAGATGATCGCGGACAAATCGAGCGTCTCGGCGATCTGGCGCGCGGCATCCGCGATGGCGTCGCCGACGGTCGGCTCCGGCTCGGCGCGCTGCGCATTGAGCACGCCGCGGTAGGTCGGATCGCGCTCCACTTCCTCGCCGATGCGATTCATGGTCGAGACCGCCTCGACCGGAAATTTGCCGGCGGCGGATTCGGCCGACAGCATGATGGCGTCGGCGCCTTCGTAGACCGCGGTCGCGACGTCGGAAACCTCGGCGCGCGTCGGCACCGGCGACTGGATCATCGATTCCAGCATCTGGGTGGCAACCACCACCGGCTTGCCGGCGCGCCGCGCCAGCCGCGTCATTTGTTTCTGCAGGCTCGGCACCCGCTCCAGCGGCAATTCGACGCCGAGATCGCCACGCGCCACCATCAAGGCGTCGGACGCCTCGATGATTTCGGGGAGGCGGTCGATCGCCTGCGGCTTTTCGATCTTGGCCATCACGGCCGCGCGGCCGCGGATCATTTTCTTGGCTTCGAGAACATCTTCGGCGCGCTGCACGAAAGAGAGGGCGACCCAGTCGATGCCGGTCACCAGGGCTGCTTCGAGATCGGCGCGGTCCTTCGGGGTCATCGCCGACACCGGCAGGTCGGTGTCGGGCAGGCTGACGCCCTTGCGATCCGACATCTTGCCGCCAATCACCACGCGGGTAACCGCGCGCTCTGGCGAGGTCTCCTCGGCGATCAGTCGTACCTTGCCATCATCGAGCAACAGCGCATGACCCGGCCGCAGCGCTGCGAGAATTTCCGGATGCGGAAGCTGGACGCGGGTGTTGTCGCCCGGCGTCTTGTCCGAATCGAGCACGAAACTTTCGCCGTTCTTGAGCTGGACCGAGCCTTCCGCGAACGCACCCAGCCGGAGCTTCGGCCCTTGAAGATCGACCAGAATACCGATCGGACGGCCGTAGCTGCTCTCGACATTGCGAATGGTCTTGACCAATTCGCGCATCTTGTCGTGCGAGGTATGGCTCATATTGATGCGGAACACATCGGCGCCGGCCTCGAACAGGCGGCGGATCATCGCACTGTCGGAAGAGGCGGGGCCGAGCGTGGCCAGGATCTTGATGCGGCGCAGGCGTCTCATGGTTTGCTTCCGGGCGCTGGCTGCAGACCAGACGTGCCCGGAGGCGTCCCGCCCTGCGGATTGGGCAGGCCGGGCGTCCCACCCGGCGAGTTTGGCAAGCCGGGCGCGCCGCCCGGCGAATTGGATAGGCCCGGAAGGCCACCGGGGCCGCCGGGGCCAACCGTTCCCGGGATGCCAGGCACGCGCTGCCCGGGCTGTTCGTTGGATTCGGTCAATTGCACGGTCCAGGCGCGCTGCTCGCCGGTGTCGACCTCGAAGAAGCCGGTGCGGTCGAACCCGCGCGCCAGGCAATTTTCGGTGCCCTTGATGGTGAATTCCTTGTCGCGCGAGCACATGAAGGCCTGACCCGACCATTCGCCACCGCGATCGTAGTCGAGCGCATAGATGTAATAGAACCGTGCGACCAGCGTGCCGCGCAGCAGGGTCTCGCAGGCCCGCGAGGAGACGTTCCACCAGCCCTCGGTGGTCCAGCCCTCGGCATCCTTGTAGCCGAGCGCAATGCCGACCCGGCTCGAGGTGTTGTTGCAGAGACGGAAGTCCGCCGCCGCCGGACCGTTCCACAGGCACATCACCGCAAGCGCCAGCGCCGGCATCAAACCGGCGGCTAGGCGTGCTGAGGATGGGCTGGAACGATTGGAATCTATCGGGATCATCTAGTGAAGCTATATCAAATCATTGACGATTTCGCGTAAGCCGACGGCGGCTGTCAACGGCGAGGGGCAGTGCCCGGCCGAAATCCCGTCCGTTAACGCTCTGTTTGCCCTCTGATATGGTAAAATCTGTGACAAGGGCCATCTAATATCAATCCCCCGCGCGAACGGCGAGACAACGGTCATGGCGATAGACGACAAAACCAGAACGGAACTTGAAGCGGCGGTATTCCGGCGCCTCGTCGAGCATCTGCGCTCCCGTACCGACGTTCAGAACATAGATTTGATGAATCTCGCGGGCTTTTGCCGCAACTGCCTCTCCAATTGGCTCAAGGAGGAGGCGGACGCCAAGGGCGCCGACATCAGCAAGGACGAGAGCCGCGAGGCGGTCTACGGCATGCCTTACGAAACCTGGAAATCGAAATATCAGGGCGCGGCCAGTCCCGAGCAACTGGCGGCGATGAAGAAGGCGCATAGCGGGCACTGAGGCTTCGCAGGTTCTGTCGTTCTTCTGCCTTCACGGCTGGGTTTGCTTCAACAGCAATTGGCTGGCCGTCATCACGGCGGCTGGTGCGCTGTCGTCTGGCCGGTGATGGATGGCAAAGGAGAAGCGCTTCCTGAGCTTCAGCACGGGATATTCAATCAGGTGCCAGGAGACCACGGCCGCCGTGAGCGCCAGCGGAAAGCCAGCAAGAAATAGCGTCCACCACCGGTCGCCGGTCCAGGCTTGCGGGAAATAGTGGATCAGCAATTGAAGGAAGGGAACGTGGTAGAGATACAGCCCGTAGGAATAGTCACCGGTCTGAAAACCCGGCAGACGCGGCATCGGCGACAGCCCGATCATCACCGTCAGATACGCCAATAAGGGAAGTGCGACGACGTGGACGGCGGGGTTATCGAACAGCAGCGTAAAATCTCCGACCGTACTGGCAATGATCGCCGCGCCCACGACGCCGATAGCGGCGGCTTTGGAGAACGGCACATGATAGCGAAGTTGATAAAGCACGACGCCGATCAGGAACGCGGGCCATAGCAGCGATCCGCGTTGCAGGAATAATTCCTGCGCGGTCCATTCGAGAAACGAAGCGGCAGGATTTGTCCGCAGCGATGTCATGACGCTGAGCGGCACCGCGACGACCAGAATGAAATAAGTAAACAGCACCACAAATCGCGGTCGTTTGATTGCGCCTGAGATCATCAGCGCGGCGAAGATGACGTAACAGCCGATTTCGTAGGGCACGGTCCAAAGCGCGCCGTTCACATCGGGCGAGGGATTGCCGGCGAATACGCCGGGCAGGGCATAATGAACCCACCCTGCGATATTGAGGAAGTAGGTCAGGAAGGTCGGGCTGGTAAAGTAAAGCGCCGCGGGAAGCGTCGTGACCAGCGGGCCGATCAGCAGCGCCGCGAAGACGATGTCGGCAAACAGCGCGGGCACGATGCGCGCGGTACGGTTCAGGATGAAGTTTTTGGTCGAGAGGCGCATGCCGCTTCCGGCGACCAGAAACCCGCTCAGGACGAAAAACATCGGCACCAGCGCGTATTCGAAAAACCAGAATCCGGACGCCCGTGCCATCTCCAGATGGCCGGTCAGGCTCGCGGTGTGCCAGGCGATAATCGCGGTAGCCAAGAAAATCCGCAGGAAATCAAAGCCTTGGCCGTATCCTTTCTGCTCGTCCAGGGCAGAGCCTAGGGTCTGCATCAGGTGCCTTCCTCAAGAGAATTCGGAGCCCGCCTGGGGGCGGTCCCGATGAAGCAATCGAAACCCCCAAGATGAACGGCAAGCCCTAATCCCTCGCTAACAAAAGCCATCGCCTTGTCGAGGAAAACGCGTCTCTCGCGGGCGCATGGGGCGCCGGTCCTGATGTGGTGCGCGCCCGGGAACAGCGCTTTGCGAGGCGATTGACGAAACGCCGGCATCAGGCCGGGATCATGCGCTTCGTCCGGCGACAGATCCTGTGGGCGCGCTGTGGATGAGCGCGATGTTGCCTTGACGCAAGGCACCGCACTCTTGAGGGTCATTTCGGGATGCGGTGCGTGGGAACGCGTGCGGCGCTTCTCTCCACCTCAACCCTCAGTCATCCAGGAGTACCCGATGGCCACCTCTGCTGCGCTCAAGGAAAAAGAAGAGCCCGCGACGCAATTTGCGAAAGACCAGCTCAAGGCCATCATCGAGCGCATCGAGCGGCTGGAAGAAGAAAAGAAGACGATCTCGGACGACATCCGCGACGTCTACGCGGAGGCCAAAGGCAACGGCTTCGACGTCAAGGCGCTACGCACCATCGTTCGCATGCGCAAGCAGGACGCCAACGAACGCGCCGAGGAAGAAACGATCCTCGAAACCTACATGCAGGCGTTGGGAATGCTGTGACGCTGAACCGGCAAAGCTTGTCATACGCGGGCTTGACCCGCGTATCCATCAACCTTCAACGATTTTTTGCAGCCGGATCGCCGGGTTAGATCCGGTGACGACGAGATGTGTCAGCGCAGCGATGCGGTCCGCATCACGAACGATTGCGTCGCCAGCGTCGCAATGGCCGATCCGGTGAACCGGTCGCTGACCATGCCCATCTGCGGGTCTTCCGAGAAGCTCATCGCCACGATGGCCCGCGGCTTGACGAAATGCGCCCGCATCACGGTCATGTCGGTATCGCCCAGCACCGTCGTGGACATCGACGTGCTCGCACTCGGCGCCAGGATCATGACACGCATCCACACCTCATTGGCCGCGGCAGCGGCGATCCGCGCCGACGTCGCGACCACGCTGCCCTGACCTTGCGATCCCTTGGCAACGACTTGGTCGATCGTGGTGGCGGCCGCCGCATATCGCGGGCCCGATGCCGGCCGGGCGCTGCGCGGAATGGGTGCGGTGGCGGCGACAACATTGGCGCGGTCAACCGGCGAGGAGGAAGCCGGCGCATAGGCCAGCGCCTGGAACGCGGCCGAAATGCTTGCGGTCGACTGCGGATCGGCGGAATTGAGCGCCTGGCGGGCGCTAAGGGCCGCGACCTGGGCGGGGGTCGCCTGTTTCGGTGTCGCGGGCGCGTCGTCCCAGAAGCCGCGCGCGTTGATAATATCGGCCGGTGTCTGCGGCTTGGCTTCGGCCTTTTGAGCTGAGGCTTGCTTGTCAGCCAAGGCCGGCTGCTTCGATTTTGCGGGCTGCGCGATCTGCGCGTCGGCCGACGCGAGCTGGAATGGGGCCGCGATCTGGGGTTTCGACCGCGGCGTCGGAACCGGATCGGTGGATTTGGCGGCGGCGATCACGCTGGTCGCGGCCGGCTTCTCATTGACGGCGCCCTCGTCATCCTCGTCGTTCGATTTGCCTTTGAACAGGCGGGCGAACAGGCTGAGTTTGCTGACGGTCGACGCATCGTCGCCATTGCCGCGTTTTTCGATGTCGGCCTTGGCCAATTCATAGCCCTTCAACGGGTTGCCGTCGGAGGGGACATGCACGGTGCGGCCGTCGGGGAACACCTTGGCCAGCTGATCGTGGCTCATGCGCGGCCAGTGACGAATGCTGCCGGTGTCGAGATGGACGAAAGGCGATCCGGAGGTCGGGTAGAATCCGACGCCGCCGCGCTGCAGGCGAAGCCCGGCGAAGCGAATTTGCTCGAGCGGTACGTCCGGAACGTAGAAATCCATGGCGTGGCCGAGCATGTGCTGGCTGAAACGCGCCACCCCGGAGGAACGGCGGCGGAGCATGGCGTTGGTGGCAGGGGAGCGGTAGGAGGAAATGATCTGGATCGGCTTCTTGCCCTCGACGTCGCGGTAGACTTCCCAGAGGATGTCGAACAGATGACGATCCATCGTGGTCTGGTCCTGGCTGCGCCAGTCGCGGAGAAAGTGATTGAGCTGCTTCAGCGCTTCTTCGTCGTAGCGTCCGTCGCGCTTGAAGGTGACGGTGAGATCTTCCTCGGAATGGGTGTGGTGGAACGACAGGGTGCGGGTTTCATTGAGCGCGGTCGCGTCGTGGACCGATCCGGCTCCAGCCAGCAGCAATAGCGATGCAAGGCCGAGATGGTATCCGGCCTTCGGAAAAGACAACGCGTTGAATTGCCGTGCGAAACCAGCCAGCACCTACGAGCCCACCCAATCGAAGAACCCTTGTCGCTACCCCGTGTGGCGAAAGAGCGTTAATCCAGCTTTAAGCGGAAGGGTTAGTTTGCACCCGATCCCCAAATCAGACCTTAACCTAACCCGCCGAGTGTGGCGAAAAAGTGCCCCCGGGTTAAAGGGCGGCCCGGGATGGTAAACAAAACCTTCCTCGCCGTTACGGCGAGGCTGTTGATTTTACAGGGGAATGCGGCCGGACGCTGCTGTGCGTAAACGGTGGACAATCAGCGGGTAATGATCCGCCGCGGCGGCACCATTCGGCGGCCCGGGGCCACGGGAGCAGGCGCCGGTCCTCCGAACAGCCGTTCGAAGAAAGACGGCCCGGAAGAGAACGACGGTCCGGAAGAGAAGGTGTTGTCGCTGGCAAAATTGACGCCGGCCGGCAGCCCGCCGGTCGGGCGGCTGTAGTTCGGCTGCGAGTGCGCGACCACGTTTTCCAGATCCTTGCTCCTGGAATTGCGCAGCAGCGCCACCATGGTGGCGTCGCGGCCATAGACGTCCTTGCGGATCTGCAGTTTGCCCGCGTCATCCACGAACGCCGTCTGGTAGGTGATGTTGACCGGGATCGGGGTCGGGAATTTGATGTCGATCTCGCTGTGGCCATACATGCCGCGGATTTTTTCCGGCGTGTAGCGCTCGTTCGGCATCGTGATGTTCAACAGCGTCGCGGCATATTGATCCGGGTTCTGCACCCGCATGCAGCCATGGCTGAACGGGCGTTCTTCCCTGGCGAACAGATGTTTGTCCGGGGTGTCGTGCTGATAGACCAGGAACTTGTTGGGGAAATTGAAGCGAATGCGGCCGAGCGCGTTGGCTTCGCCGGGCGGCTGGGAGATGTGGATGCTGCCGTCGCGGGCGCGGTCGAGCTTCAGTCCCATGCGTTGCAGCACCGTCGGATCCTGCTGCAGTGCGGGCAGATATTCATTGTAGATGATCGACGGCGGCACGTTCCAGGTCGGATTGACCGTGATGAACTTCATGGTCTCCGTAAGCAGCGGCGTTGCGTGAATGCCGGGCTTCCCGGTCACCACCTTGGTGGTCCAGACCTGCGCGCCGTTCTGCATCACCTTGAGCGTATAGTCGGGAATGTTGAGAATGACGTAGGCATTACCGACCGCGGGCGCCCCGAGCTGGCGCGGCAGCCAGCGCCAGCGCTCCATATTGACGATCACGGTGTCGATCTGGCGGTCGCGCTTCGGGCTGTTGATCGCCTTGACGGTGCGGTCGTCGAGCACGCCGGTGGCCTTGAGATCGACGCCTTCCTGGAATTTCCGCACCGCTTCGGCGACCTTGGCGTCGTAGCGGGTGTCGTTGGGGTTTTCGGTGATGCCGAGCTTGGCGCGCAGTTGCGGCACGCGGGCATCTTCCATCTCGATCGCGGGCTGCTTCTTGTTGCGTGCCGGCGTGTACTTCAGCACCGGCCCCTCCGCGATCTGTATCACCGGGCCGTCGCCCTGGCCGCGCAATTCGGCCAGCTTCGCCTTCAATTCGCGATAGAGCTTCTGCGGCGGGTTATAGCTGTCGAGCGCCGCGGACGCGTCCTTGGCGGTTGTGACGTTCGCCAGCACCTCGCTGGGATCGATCGGATGTTCCGGATACTGGATATCGGCAGAGACCTGCGACCAGTGCATCCGGCCGCTCTGCGCCTGGCGCGCATAATCCAGCATGCTGGCGGTCAGTTTCAGGTCGGCTTCCGCCAGTGCGTCCGGCGTGGTCGCCGCGGCGAAATCTGGCACCGGATAATCGGCGGCGTTCAAACCTTCGGAGGCGGCATCGCGGAGACGCGCGATGACGCCCTTGCCGCCGGCGGTCAACGCGCCGGCCTGAGTCCACAGCGGCGCGAATTCGCGCGCGACATAGAATTTCTCGACTGCCGTCCGTTCGGCCTTGCGGTCGAAATAGCGCAGCGATTTGGCGGCCATCATGTCGCGCAGCCTGTCGGCTACCGGCTGATCCGCCGGCGCAACGTTGCTGGCGGCCTTGGTTGGCTCTTTGGCGGGCTCAGCGGCCGGCGCAACGGTTGTGGTGGTGGCGGTTGCCGCGTCGCTCTTGCTGGGCTCGGCGGCGGGCGCGGTCACGACATCGGAAGGTTTGGACTTCGCCGCATCGGGCACGGCGGCGGTGGTGTCCGCCTTGAAGTCGTCGATGGTCGGAGGCGGAAGGTTAGCGGGCTCGGGACGCGGGATCGCCGCATCGATCGCGAGATCCGCGGCGCTGCTGCGGACGGGGTCGGCCTGGGCAATGGCCAGGGGACCGGACACCGTCAGGAATGTCGCCGCGACCGCCATCAACACGCGGTCAAATCCGGCACGGCTCTTCGAGCATTCACGCATCGTCACACCCCTTGGCGAAACTGCCCCGGCATTGGAACAGCTCTTGGTATCGTCCGTCACAGCCTTCGCCTGCGTGCAACGATTCACACGCAGACGATACACACACCCTGCGCAGGCAGCCAGCGCCACGCGGGCAACTCACGACAAACTGACTTCAGACGATCCCCTTTTCAACGGATTGCGCGGTTTTGCCACGCGCTTTTCCCTTTGTCTGTCACCGGCGAGACACGGTTCAAATGTTCCGGAAGCGCCGACGTCTCCAGCGTTTTTCGTCTCCGACACCGGAGCGCCACAATCGACAACCGCGCTAGCTCGCCGGATCTGTGCTGCCGGCGACCGGATCGTCGGCGGTAGCCTCATCGAGCTTGCGGTAGAGCGTCGAGCGGCCAATCTTCAGCCGGCGCGCGACCTCGGACATCTGCCCGCGATAATGCGAGATCGCGAAGCGGATGATCTCGGTTTCCATTTCCTCGAGCGGCCGCATCTCCCCGGCGCTGGTCAGCATCGCCAGCGTCCCGGCGGACGGTAGCGGGGCTATAGGTATCTCATTACCGGAGACTATGGCCGGCGCGGTCGAATGAAATGCCGGGCCGATGATCAGCGGTTCGGCCTGGGGGTACGCCTCCGGTCGCGCCGGCGATTGCGCCTGGACTTGCGGAAAATCCGTTAGCCCAAGCTGGTCGCTGTCGCTCATGACGACGGCGCGATAGACCGCGTTCTCCAATTGACGAATATTGCCGGGCCAATCCAGTTGCGACAAATGGGCCATCGCCTCGCCGCTGATGCCAGTGATCGGGCGGTTCTCTTCGGCGCAGAACCTCGCCAGAAAGTGCCGCAGCAGATGCGGGATGTCTTCGCGGCGCATCCGCAAAGCGGGAATCGTCAGCGGCAGCACATGCAGGCGATAGAACAGATCCTCGCGAAATTGCCCGCCTTTGACGCGGTCGAGCAGTTTGCGGTTGGTCGCGGAGATGATGCGGACATCGACTTTCACCGGCTTGCGGCCACCGACCGCCTCGACCGCGCCCTCCTGCAGCGCGCGAAGCAGCTTCACCTGGGCGGCCAGCGGCAATTCCGAGACTTCGTCGAGGAACAGCGTGCCGCCGGAGGCCTCAACGAATTTGCCGGTGTGGCGTTCGGTGGCGCCGGTGAAGGCGCCCTTCTCGTGACCGAACAGGATCGACTCGACGAGATTGTCGGGGATCGCGCCGCAATTGACGGCGACAAACGGTTTTGATTTGCGTTCGCCGCTGCCATGGATGGCGCGCGCAAATAATTCCTTGCCGACGCCGGATTCGCCCTCGATCAGCACCGGGATGGTCGAGGCGGCGGCCTTTTGCGCCGTCCGCAGCACGCCGGCCATGGTTTCGCTGCGGGTGATGATATCGGCAAACGTCAACCGGCCTTCGCGGCTGTGGCGGATGCGCTGCAACTCGCCCTTCAGTGCGCTGGCATTGAGCGCGTTGCGCAGCGACACCTGCAGGCGCTCGATGCCGACCGGCTTCACCACAAAATCCTGGGCACCGGCGCGCATCGCCGATACGACATTGTCGATGCCGCCATGGGCGGTCTGCACGATCACGGGGATGCTGAGGCCGGCTTCGCGGATTTTGGCCAACACGCCCATGCCGTCGAGGCCGGGCATCACCAGATCGAGCACCATGGCGTCGATCGGCGGTGCGTCGGGCGCGGTCAGCCTGGCGATCGCATCGTCGCCGGACTCGACGACCAGGGTTTCATAGCCGCATTTCTGCACCATGTTTTCCACCAGACGGCGCGCCACCGCATCGTCGTCGGCGATCAAAATCGTGGCAGCCATGGCTTTCTCCCCGCACTACAACTATCTGTCTCGAATCGGGGCACTGTCGCCGATGGCGATTAATGCCCTCTTAATCGTTGACGTCCCGCCATCAGGTTGAAATGCATACAGGCTCGAACAAGATGACCTCGCGCTCCTCATCCGCTCTCCGCAAGTCGAACGCTTCCCGCAAACCAGGCATCAAGAAATCCGCAGCCAAATCCAAGCCGGGAAAGTTGCCGGAATGGAACCTGGCCGATCTATATTCAGGTATCGACGCGCCGGAAGTCACACGCGACCTCGCAAGCATGGACGCCGAATGCGTCGCGTTTGAGACGGACTACAAGGGCAAGCTCGCAGAAAAAACGGCGGGCGAGGGCGGCGGCCAATGGCTGGCCGAGGCGGTCAGGCGCTACGAGGCGATCGATGATCTCGCGGGCCGCCTTGGATCCTACGCGGGGCTGGTTCACGCCGGCGATAGCGTCGATCCCGCGATCTCCAAATTCTACGGCGACGTTTCCGAGCGGCTGACCAATGCGTCCGTGCATCTGTTGTTCTTCGCGCTCGAACTCAACCGCGTCGATGACGCCGTGATCGAACGCGCGATGCAGACGCCCGAGCTCGGACATTATCGCCCGTGGATCGAGGACCTGCGCAAGGACAAGCCGTATCAGCTCGAGGATCGCGTCGAGCAATTGTTTCACGAGAAATCCCAGAGCGGTTACGCCGCCTGGAACCGGCTGTTCGATCAGACCATTTCCGGCCTGCGCTTCAAGGTCGGGGCCAAGGAACTCGCGATCGAGCCGACGCTCAGCCTGTTGCAGGATCGCGCCGGCGAAAAGCGCAAGGCCGCCGGGCAGGCGCTGGCGAAGACGTTCAAGGCCAATGAGCGGACCTTCGCGCTCATCACCAACACGCTCGCCAAGGACAAGGAGATTTCCGATCGCTGGCGCGGTTTTGCCGACGTCGCGGATTCGCGGCATCTGAATAACCGCGTCGAGCGCGAGGTGGTCGATGCGCTGGTGGGTTCGGTTCGCGCCGCCTATCCGCGGCTGTCGCATCGCTACTACCGGCTCAAGGCGGGCTGGTTCAAAAAGAAGAAACTCGCGCATTGGGACCGCAACGCGCCGCTGCCGTTCGCCGCCACCGGCAGCATCGCGTGGTCCGATGCCAGGAACATGGTGCTGACCGCCTATCGCGGGTTCTCGCCCGAGATGGCCGATATCGCCGCGCGTTTTTTCAACGATCGCTGGATCGATGCGCCGGTGCGGCCGGGAAAGGCGCCGGGCGCGTTCTCGCATCCCACCACACCCTCCGCGCATCCCTATGTGCTGATGAACTATCAGGGCAAGCCGCGCGACGTGATGACCCTCGCGCATGAACTCGGTCACGGCGTGCATCAGGTGCTCGCGGCAAAGAACGGCGCGCTGATGGCGCCGACGCCGCTAACTTTGGCGGAGACCGCCAGCGTGTTCGGCGAAATGCTGACTTTCAAGCGGCTGTTGGCGGAGACCAAAAGTGCCAGGCAGCGCCAGGCGCTACTCGCCGGCAAAGTCGAGGACATGATCAACACCGTGGTGCGGCAGATCGCGTTCTATTCGTTCGAGCGCGCCATCCACACCGAGCGGCGCAACGGCGAATTGACCGCCGAGCGCATCGGCGAAATCTGGCTCAGCGTGCAGGGCGAAAGTCTGGGACCTGCGATCGACATCCGGCCGGGTTATGAGAATTTCTGGATGTATATCCCGCACTTCATCCATTCGCCGTTCTATGTCTACGCCTATGCGTTCGGCGATTGCCTGGTGAACTCGCTCTACGCGGTCTACGAGAATGCCTCCGAAGGATTTGCCGAGCGCTATCTGGCGATGTTGGCGGCCGGCGGCACCAAGCACTATTCCGAACTGCTCAAACCCTTCGGCCTCGACGCCAAAGACCCGAAATTCTGGGACGGCGGGCTGTCGGTGATTGCGGGCATGATCGACGAACTGGAGGGGATGGGTTGACCGGCGGTTTCGGGGCGTAAAACATCTGTTGAACGAGGTCAAAGGGTGTGTTATACTGATGTATAACGCGCCCTTTGGCGTTTCCGGGAGCTATGGGTGCAAGAGTGAGGAGGATCGATCGTGAAAATCGAGATCAAGAAGATCGGCAATTCCGACGGTTTGCTTTTGCCGCGTGAATTGATGCAGCGGCTCGACCTCAAGCGGGGCCAGCAACTGCACATCACCGAACTCGCCGGAGGCGGATTTCAGGCCATGCCCTACGACCCCGACTTTGAGCAGACGATGGAAATCGCCGACCAGATTATGGACAAATACAAGGACACGCTCGCGACGCTCGCAAAATAATCGAGCGCCGCATGAGTGAGTCAAAAGAGCCACTTTGGATTACCTACGAGCAGGCGATCGCAATTCACAGCCGTCAGTTGCGTCGGTTCGGCGGAGCGCCCGGCCTGCGCGATGAGGGCATGCTGCGATCCGCGCTTGAACGCCCGATCAACAAGTGGCGCCACGAACAGTCGGACATGCCCGAACTTGCCGCGGCCTATGCGTTTGGGCTGGCGAAAAATCATGCCTTTGTTGACGGCAACAAGCGTATCGCTTTCATGGCCATGATGGCCTTTCTGCTCAAGAACGGTATCGCATTCAGCCCTGAACCCGCGCACGCCACCGCCATCATTCTCTCCCTCGCCGCCGGCGAGGTCAGTGAAGAGAGCCTGACACGCTGGATCAGGGACAATTGGCCTTCCGAATGATCCGAACGGTTTTTCGAATGGGGCTAATAGAGAGGGCGTGACGGCGCGCCCGCCGTTGCCCTTCCAGCGGGATTGCGCTAATTGCACGCAAGCAACGGACATTCACTGGGGACACCGATGGCAGAGCATAACGAAGTGGCCTACACGACCGCTGACGGCAACGATTATCAGGCGCATGAGCAGACCTATGAAGGCTTCATCATGCTGGTAAAATACGGCACCGCCGCCGTCATCTTTATCGTCGCCATGATGGCGATCTTCCTGACCTGATCCATCGCTGGTCGCGCCGCCTCCCGGCGGCCTGAAAAAATTGCACGCATTTCGGTTGCAAAACCGGTATCCATCCTTGCGGAATAAGCGCTAGTTTAATCACTCGCGCGCGCGTCCTGCGCCGCCGGAGGCCTCATGAAGATTGCCGTTGCCAAGGAAATCGATCCGTCCGAGCCGCGGGTCGCAGCTTCGCCCGACACGGTGAAAAAATTCAAGGCGCTGGGTGTCGATATCGCGGTCGAGCCGGGCGCGGGCATCAAGTCAGGCCTGCCGGATTCGGAATTCACCGCGGCCGGTGCGACCGTCAGCGCGGATGCGCTGAAGGACGCCGATGTCATCATCAAGGTGAAGCGGCCCGAGGCTTCCGAGCTGGCCGCTTACAAGCGCGGCGCGCTGGTCGTCGCCATCATGGATCCCTACGGCAATGACGCTGCGCTGAAAGCGATGGCGGATGCCGGCATCGCGGCGTTCGCGATGGAACTGATGCCGCGCATCACCCGTGCCCAGGTGATGGACGTGCTGTCGAGCCAGGCCAATCTCGCCGGCTACCGCGCGGTGATCGAGGCGGCTGAAGCGTTCGGCCGCGCGTTTCCGATGATGATGACCGCGGCCGGGACGATCCCTGCGGCGAAGGTCTTCGTGATGGGGGTCGGCGTCGCCGGCCTGCAGGCGATCGCGACCGCGCGGCGGCTCGGCGCCGTCGTCACCGCGACCGATGTGCGTCCCGCCGTAAAGGAGCAGGTCGAAAGTCTCGGCGCCAAATTCCTCGCGGTCGAAGACGAAGAATTCAAGCAGGCCGAAACTGCGGGCGGCTACGCCAAGGAAATGTCGAAAGAGTATCAGGCCAAGCAGGCGGCGCTGACTGCGGAGCACATCAAGAAACAGGACATCATCATCACCACCGCGCTGATTCCGGGTCGGCCCGCGCCGCGCCTCGTCACCGCCGACATGGTGAAGTCGATGAAGCCGGGCTCGGTGCTGGTCGATCTGGCGGTCGAGCGCGGCGGCAATGTCGAGGGCGCCAAGGCCGGCGAAGTCGCCGATGTCGGCGGCATCAAGATTGTCGGTTACACCAACGTGGCCGGACGAGTCGCCGCCTCGGCGTCGAACCTTTATGCGCGCAACCTGTTTTCCTTCATCGAGACCCTGGTCGACAAATCGACCAAGGCGCTCGACGTGAAGTGGGACGACGAACTGGTAAAGGCGACCGCGCTGACCAAGGACGGCGCCGTGATTCATCCGAACTTCCAGCCGAAAGCGTAAAGGAGAGCCGCTATGGATCATATCGCGCAGGCCGTCGACCCCTTCGTGTTCCGGCTTTCGATTTTCGTGCTCGCGGTGTTCGTCGGCTATTTCGTGGTGTGGTCGGTGACACCAGCGCTGCATACGCCGCTGATGTCGGTGACCAATGCGATCTCCTCGGTGATCGTGGTCGGCGCGCTGCTCGCGGTCGGCGTCGCGATGGTCGGCAGCGGCGGCGCCTGGGCGCGCGGTTTCGGCTTCGTCGCGCTGGTCTTTGCGTGCGTGAATATCTTCGGTGGCTTCCTGGTCACCCAGCGCATGCTGGCGATGTACAAGAAGAAAGCCAAGTGAGCGGCGTGCACCTCGGGGTGACGAAGACAATGGGGGCCTCTAGATGAACGCCAATCTTGCCGCACTTTTGTATCTCGTAGCGGGTGTTCTGTTCATCCTGTCGTTGCGTGGGCTGTCGAGCCCGGCGTCGAGCCGGCAGGGCAATTTCTTCGGCATGATCGGGATGGGAATCGCGGTGGTCACGACGCTCGCCGCGCATCCGCCCGCGGACGGCATCGGTTGGGTGCTGGTGGTGCTTGGTGTCGCCATCGGCGGCTCTATCGGCGCGGTGATTGCGCGCCGGGTGCCGATGACGTCGATGCCGGAACTGGTCGCGGCGTTCCACTCCCTGGTCGGCATGGCCGCGGTGCTGGTCGCGGCCGGTGCGTTCTATGCGCCCGAGGCCTTCGACATCGGCACGCCCGGCCACATCCATGGCGCGAGCCTGGTCGAAATGTCGCTCGGCGTCGCCATCGGCGCGCTGACATTTACCGGTTCGGTGATCGCGTTCCTGAAGCTGTCGGGTCGCATGAGCGGCGCACCGATCATTCTTCCCGCACGTCACGTCATCAACATCGTGCTCGGTCTGGCGCTGGTGTTCTTTGTCGTCGGCCTCGTGATGTCGGGCGGCGCGCTCGATTTCTGGCTGATCACCATCATCGCGCTGGTGCTCGGCGCGCTCCTGATCATCCCGATCGGCGGCGCCGACATGCCGGTCGTGATCTCGATGCTGAACTCCTATTCGGGCTGGGCCGCCGCCGGCATCGGTTTCACGCTCGGCAACTCGGCGCTGATCGTCACCGGCGCGCTGGTCGGTTCATCCGGCGCGATCCTGTCCTACATCATGTGCCACGCCATGAACCGCTCCTTTATCTCGGTCATTCTCGGCGGTTTCGGCGGCGAGACCGCCGCCGTCGGTGCGGGCGCGGGTGGCGAAGTGCGTCCGGTGAAACTCGGCTCGGCCGACGATGCCGCCTTCATCATGAAGAATGCGCAGAAGGTCATCATCGTGCCGGGCTACGGCATGGCGGTGGCGCAGGCGCAGCACGCGCTGCGGGAAATGGCCGACCAGCTCAAGAAGGAAGGTGTCGAGGTGAAATACGCCATTCACCCGGTCGCCGGCCGCATGCCCGGCCATATGAACGTGCTGCTCGCCGAAGCCAATGTGCCCTATGACGAGGTGTTCGAACTCGAGGATATCAATTCGGAATTCGCCCAGGCCGACGTCGCCTTCGTGATCGGCGCCAACGACGTCACCAATCCCGCCGCCGAGGAAGACAAGACCTCGCCGATCTACGGCATGCCGGTGCTGCAGGTCTGGAAGGCCGGCACGGTGATGTTCATCAAGCGCTCGCTGGCGTCAGGCTATGCCGGTATCGACAATCCGCTGTTCTACCGCGACAACACCATGATGCTGCTTGGCGACGCCAAGAAGATGACCGAAAACATCGTCAAGGGAATGTGACACCCGCTTTGAGAGAATGATGACTGTCCTAAAATGGCTCGTCATTCTGCTATCGGTCGGCTACCTCGGCGGCCTTGCCGTCCTCTACTTCAAGCAGCGCGACTTCCTGTTTCCGATACCGCAGACGGTGCGCACGACGCCGGACGCCGCCGGCTTTGCCGAGGCTGAAGAGCACGTCCTGGCCACGGCGGATGACGAGCACGTTATCGTCTGGCACGTTCCGGCAAAGCCGGGCCATCCGGTCGTGCTTTATTTTTCGGGCAATGGCGATTTTCTGGCCGGCGCTGTTGGCCGGTTTCGAGGCATGACGGCCGGCGGCACCGGGCTCGTCGCTCTGTCTTACCGAGGCTATGCCGGCTCGAGCGGCCAGCCCAGCGAGCAGGGGCTGCTTCTCGACGCGGCGGCGGCTTACGCCTTCACGTCGGCGCGATATGACGCGGAGCGTATTGTGGTCTGGGGCTTTTCACTCGGCACCGGTGTGGCGGTCGCGGTCGCAGCCGGACAGCAGGTTGGAAAGCTCATCCTGGAAGCTCCCTTTACATCGATCGTGGACGTGGCCGGCGCGCATTTTAGGATCGTGCCGGTACGCTGGCTGTTGCGGGACCGGTTTCACTCCGACGACCGCATGGCGCGGGTCACGGCGCCATTGCTGGTCATGCACGGTGAAAATGATCTCACCATCCCGATCGCTCTTGGAGAACGCCTGTTTGCGCTCGCGCATCCGCCCAAGCAATTCGTTCGCTTCCCCGAGGGCGGCCACGACAATCTCGATGCTTTTGGTGCTATTGAGACAGCCCGGCAATTCATGGGCGGCTCGAATGGCTGACGGCCCCGGTAGTTTGGCGCAGGGTTCATTCCCAAGGCTTGAGGAAGTGGTGACATGAGCGCGCACGGCCCGATGCCACGATCGGCGTGGATCTTCCCGACGCTGTCGGTTTTGCTTTTTGCCACGGCCACCGCGCTTGGCTTTACCTTCACGCCATCGGCCGCGGGCCTGGTCTTCGCCGTCGTTCTGCTGGTCATCCTGTTTGGCACCGTGTTTGCGGCCGTGCATCATGCAGAAGTGATCGCCGAGCGGATCGGCGAGCCCTACGGCACGCTGCTGCTGACGCTGGCGGTCACCATCATCGAGGTGGCGCTGATTGCGACCATCATGCTCGGAGATAACCCCGTCCCCACCTTGGCGCGCGACACCGTGTTCGCCGTGGTGATGATCGTCTGCAACGGTCTGGTCGGCATCTGCATTCTGACCGGCGGTCTGCGCTACCGCGAGCAGGATGTTCAGGTCACCGGATCAAACCTCTATCTCAGCGTCCTGATCGTGCTGGCGACGATTACGCTGATCATGCCGAATTACACGCTGACCACGCCGGGACCGAGCTACTCGGCGGCGCAGCTTGGCTTTGTCAGTGTCGTTACCGTGATTCTTTATGGGGTGTTTCTCTACACCCAGACGGTGCGGCATCGAGATTACTTCATCGGCGAAGCCGCCGGCGTTACCGATGGCGAGATGTCCGCTTCGAACCGGATGTTGGTGCTGAGCGCCGTGCTGCTGCTGGTTTCGCTGCTGGCGGTGGTGCTGCTGGCGAAGAAATTCTCGCTCGTGGTCGATTTCGCCACCGCGCAGATCGGTGCGCCACCGGCCTTCGCGGGCGTGCTGGTGGCGCTATTGATATTGCTGCCGGAGAGTGTCGCCGCTATCGCTGCCGCGCGCAAAAACGATCTGCAGAAAAGCATCAATCTGGCGCTCGGCTCGTCGCTTGCGACCATCGGCCTGACAATCCCTGCGGTCGCGGTGGCCGCCTATGCGCTCGACAAGCGATTGGAGCTCGGGCTGGATGCCCAGGCCATGGTGCTGTTGCTGTTGACGTTCGTCCTGAGCATGCTCACCTTCGGCACCGGCCGCACCAACATCCTGTTCGGGCTGGTACACGTGGTGGTGTTTGCCATATTCGTGTTCCTGGTGTTTGTGCCGTGATCAGGCCGGAGAATAAGTGACCATGTTAAGCGCCAAATCCGATGTGCAGGTCGATACGCCGGAAGTCCGCGTCACCGAGTGGCGGCTGGCGCCGGGCAGCGCCACCGGTCATCACACCCATGAGATGGATTATGTCATCGTTCCCGTGACGGCGGGCGAAATGACCATCGTGGCGCCCAACGGGGAGCGCTCCAAGGCGCAGCTCGGCGTCGGCAAATCCTACTTCCGCAAGGCCGGGGTCAAGCATGACGTGCTCAACGAAACGGCGACCGAAATCGTGTTCCTGGAGGTCGAGCTGAAGCCTTGAGCTGGGGTCCCCGGTGAGGCAAAACGTCACGCCGCTCGTTCCGTCACGTCGGTCGGCGCCGGCGGTTCGACAGGCCGGGATGGGCTTCCGGCGACCGGAAGGCGGATAGGACCCGGACCCGGTCAGCCAGCTGACATCTGGCCGGCTAAAGCTGTTGTGATCGGGAGGCCCGGCCGTTAAGCCTTTTGCCATCGATCCGTCGCAGTTGATCCCTGAATGCGCCTCAAAGTTTCCGCATCAAATCGGTCCGGGAGAGGCTGATCATGTTGAAATACGTCTCGAAATTCACTTTGGATGTATTGCCATCGCTCCTGGCGACCGTGATCGGGGCCTACATCGTCAACCACTATATCGTCGCCAAGCCTGACACGCCGGCCGTCGCGGCGGTGTCGACCTCCGAGCCGAAAGCCGAGGCGAAGGTATCCGAAACAGCTTCGGGGGTCCGGGCGAAGGGTATTTCGGAAAAATCCATCATCGAGAAATCGGCGGCCGAGAAGCCGGCGGAAAAGCCTGCCGAGAAGTCCGCGGACAAGCCGGCAGAGACGGCGAGTATCCCTGCGGAAACCAAACGGCACCAGCCCGCGCCGCGCGAAAAGACCGCGGCCAAGCCTGCGCCCGCGCCGGCGCAAACTGCTGCGCCGGCTGTCGTGCCGGTCATCGCTGCGCCGGCCACCGCCCCGCCGGCTGAGACGGCAGCCGCTCCGGAAGAACATCGCGATGCCAACGACTTGGCGCGCGCCGCAATCGAGCGGCTGCGTGGCGTGACCGATGGTTCGCCGCGTGCGCAGGAAGCCGCCCGTGTTCCGGAAGCGCCGCGTGCCCCGGATGCCGCCCGCGTCCCAGAAGCGTCGCGGGTCGCTGCCGCGCCTGCGGTGCGGCCGCTGCCGCCGCCGATCATGGTCTCTACGCCCGCCGGTGACCCGCTCAATCCGTCGGCGGGATCGTCCGCGGCGAAGCAGCCGGATGGCGCGCGGATCGACGACCCGCGCCGGCCGACGCCGCCGGCCGACATTCCCGCGTCGCAACCGCTCGACCTGCGTGCCGAGGCGGCTGAGCCCGCAACGCGCGAACACAAAAACGTTGCCGAGGACATGCTGTCGGCGGCGAAATCCGTGTTCCACGCGGTCTTGCCGAAATAATCCAGCGAAATAACTGAGAGCGGGCGCAGCTATCCGGCCTTGCCGCCGACGCGCGCCAAACCGGTTCGCGCGGCGTCATCCTTGGGACGGATGCCAAGTGCGTGGTTATAGGAGGCGGCGGCCTTGGCGTTGTCGCCGAGGCGCTCATAGGCAAGGCCTCTTGTAGTCCAGATCTGCGCGTTGTGCGGGTCGGCTTGCGCAGCCTCGTCGAGATCGGCGGCGGCTTCGGTGAGCTTGTCCATCGCGAGGTAGCTGATCGCCCGGCCGAGCAACGGCTCGGCCCGTTGCGGCGTCAGGCCGTTCGCCGAGGTAAAGTCGTCGATCGCGAGTTGATGCTGCCGCTGGCTCTGATAGAGCAGGCCGCGGCAGTACAGGCCATCTGCATAATGCGGGTCGGCCGCGATCGCCTTGTCGAACTCGGCGAGCGCTTCTTCGATCTTCCCGGCTCGCGACAGCGCCTGGCCGCGCGTCGTATAGGCTTGCGCCTCGTTGCTCGCCGGTGTGGCTTTCGCAGCCGCTTCCTTGTCGGGCGTCGACGAGATCGATCCCAGATCGAAGGAGCAGCCGCCAAGTGCGATCGCGATCAAGGCCAGATGCGCCAACGCACACGGGCTGAGGCGCGAAGCTCCGCGACGCGGTTGTTGAACCGGAATGGCCATCGATGCGAAACACTCACGCGCCAGCGCCGTATTGGTAGCGCCAGCGCGGATTCCGCAAAAGCGGATTTCCAGCTTCGCGATCGGAATACGCGCAGAATTATTCGATGAGAGCTCTTTTTGCAGCTAGCCGGGTTCGCCCTCGGCGGGATACGTGTTGCGTCGCAAAACGTATCGTTCCAAACGACAACGCGGGCGCAAGGCCCGCGTCGTCAGAAACAAATCTGCCAGGAAAAATCAGCGCGGTCCGCGCGGACCTGCACCGGGACCGCCACGGCCGCCGGCGCCACCGCGCTCGGCGCCCGGACCTGCGCCAAATACCGGCTTCGGTTTCATCGGCAGCAGGCCTTCGCGCTGCAGCTTCTTGCGGGCGAGCTTGCGCGCGCGGCGCACAGCCTCGGCCTTTTCGCGGGCCTTCTTCTCGGAGGGCTTTTCGTAGTGGCCGCGGAGCTTCATCTCGCGGAAAATACCCTCGCGCTGCATCTTCTTCTTCAGCGCCTTGAGGGCTTGATCGACATTGTTATCGCGAACGAGAACCTGCACGCGGCATCCTCTTTCCATTGATCGGATTTGAATTCTGATAAAGCGAAGCGCTGGCAAAAGGCCAAGCCCCTAACCTCAAGCGCGCGGATGTATCAGACAAAGGCGGCAATGTCCACCTGCGGAGGCGGTCAAATTGGCCTTTTCGATCCCCCTTACGCGGATTTTGGTGGCGTCGGCCCGACCTGCATGATGTGGCCCATCTTGCGGCCCGGCTTGGGCGAGCCCTTGCCGTAAAGATGCACGGTGGCACCGGGGACCGTCAGCCACCGCTCATAGTCGTTGACGTCGTCGCCGATCAGATTGGTCATGGTGACCGGGCCGTGACGGACCGGTTTGCCCAACGGCCAGCCGGCTATGGCGCGGATGTGCTGCTCGAACTGCGAGATCGAGGCGCCGTCGAGGGTCCAGTGCCCGGAATTATGCACCCGGGGGGCGATCTCATTGACCAGGAGCTTCGGTCCGCCATTGGCCTGCACCACGAACATCTCGACCGCGAGCACGCCGACATAATCGAGCGCGCCGGCGATCCTTTCGGCGATGGAACGTGCCTCGGCCGCCAGTGGGTCCGGGATCGCGGCCGGCGCGCGCGAGGTCTTGAGGATATGGTCGCGGTGCTCGTTTTCGGTGACATCGAAGCATTCGACATGGCCGTCGGCCGACCGCGCGGCGATCACCGAAATTTCGCGCTCGAACGGAATGAAGGCCTCGAGGATGGCGGATTTGGTAGCGAGTTCCTCCCAGATCCGGTCCGGATCATCGCCTTCGCGAATGATCGCCTGGCCCTTGCCGTCATAGCCGAAGCGGCGCGTCTTGAGCACGGCGGGGAGGCCGATCGTCCCGATCGCCGTGCGCAAGCTCGCGGCCGACGATACATCGGCATAGTCGGCGGTGCCGATGCCGAGCTTCTTCACGAAATCCTTTTCGATCAGCCGATCCTGCGTGGTTTCCAGGATATTCCGGTCCGGCAGCACCGGGCGCCGCGCCGCCAGGATCATCGCGGTGGCCGAGGGCACGTTCTCGAATTCGTAGGTGATGACGTCGACATCGTTGGCGAATAATTCCAGCGCCTCGACATCGGCATATTCTGCGCAGGTCGCGTTCAGCACCACGTCGAACGCCGGGGAATCCGGATCCGGCGAAAACACCTGGCATCGCAAGCCGAGCCGCGCCGCAGCCATCGCCAGCATCCGGCCCAATTGTCCGCCGCCGAGAATGCCGATGGTGTCGCCGGGCTTCAGCTTCACCTGATTTGGGGCGCTCACGCAGAGCCCTCCGGGCGCTCGCCGACAGCTTCGGTCTGCTGCTTGCGCCAGGCGACAAGCCGGTCTGACAACGCCGGATCGTTCAGCGCGAGCACGCTGGCGGCGAGCAGCGCCGCGTTGATGGCGCCGGGCTTGCCGATGGCCAGCGTGCCGACCGGAACTCCGGCCGGCATCTGGACAATGGAATAGAGCGAATCGACGCCGGACAGCGCTTTCGATTCGATGGGAACCCCGAGCACCGGAAGCTCGGTCAGCGACGCGGTCATCCCGGGCAGATGCGCGGCGCCGCCGGCGCCGGCGATGATGACCTTGAAGCCGGCCGCCTTGGCGCCCCTGGCAAAGCTGAACAGCCGGTCCGGGGTCCGATGCGCGGAAACGATGTGCTTTTCGCAGGCGACGCCGAGCGCAGCCAGGGTCTCGGCGGCATGGCGCATGGTCTCCCAGTCTGACTGGCTTCCCATGATGATGGCGATCGGGGCGGTCATGCGGTCAATTCTTTTCGAGAATCCAAAAACATAGGCCGGATTATAGGATCGGCCCAAACTTCGGCAAGGCGTGGCACGGGGACGAGAATGGACTATCCTGTCTTGGTGAATCCCGGCAAGCCTTCAAGGGTATCCATGAAGAAGAAAACAAGGACAACCGTTAAGGCGGCCTCAAAACGCCGCAAAAGCGGGGCTGACGGGCGAAAGATGCCGCCGCCGGCCAGCCGGCGAGGGAAGGCTGCGGCCGCCTCTTCGGCCCCGCCGGCCGTGTCCAATGGCACGAAACTGACCCTTCGCCGGCTCAGGGCCCAATTGGCCAAGGCGCAGGTCCGAATCGGCGAATTGGAGGCCTCGGCGGATACCGACTTCCTGCTCGATATCCCGAACCGGCGCGGCTTCGAGCGTGAGCTCCATCGAGCGATTGCCTATATCAAGCGTTATCATGCCAGCGGCGCGCTGATCGTGCTTGATGTCGATCGCCTGAAGCCGATCAACGACGCCTTCGGGCATGCCGCGGGCGATCAGGTGTTGAAAGCCATCGTGACGGTGCTGCGGCGTCACGTGCGCTCCTCGGATGTGATCGGACGGCTCGGCGGCGACGAATTCGCGCTGCTGATGTGGAACCTCAGCGAGACCGACGCTCACGCCAAGGCGGCGTCGCTGGAACAGACCATCGATCAGCTTGGATTTGTGTTTGGTGGCCGTACCGTCAGCGCGGGAGCGTCAGCCGGCGTCGCCGTTCTCGGCATTCATGCCGAAGCCGGCCGGGCGCTGGAGGAAGCCGACAGCGCGATGTATGTGCGCAAGGCGCAGCGGCGGCACGAAGTGTGATGGCGCAACCGCTGGACGGCGGCTGAGGCTTGCGAGAAGCTCAAGCCGTCTGTCCAACCGGTGAGCCGCATCATGACCCTCAAGCCCACGCCCTTCACGCTTCACATCCCGGACGCCGACATCGCCGACCTCCGCGACCGTCTGGCCCGCGCGCGATTTCCCGACCAGGCGCCCGGCGACGCATGGGCCTTCGGTACCGACGTCGCCTATCTTCGCGAACTCACCGAATACTGGCGCAACGGTTTTGACTGGCGGGCCGAGGAAGCCGCGCTGAACGCGTTTCCGCAATTCCGCGTTCCGCTCGACGGCATCGACCTGCATTATCTGCATGTGCCCGGTGTTGGTCCTGATCCGATGCCGCTGCTTCTGCTGCATGGTTGGCCGGGCTCGGTGTTCGAGTTTCTCGAATTCATCCCGCGCCTCACCGATCCGGCACGCTTCGGTGGCGATGCGCGCGACGCCTTCACCGTGGTGGCGCCCTCCTTGCCGGGATACGGCCTCTCGTTCAAGCCCGGACAAAAGCGTTTCGGCGTTCCTGAAATAGCGGATTGTGTCGCCGCCCTCATGCATGACGTGTTGGGATATTCCCGGTTCGGTGCGCAAGGCGGCGACTGGGGAGCGGCGGTCTCAAGCCGGCTCGGCTATGCGCATGCGGACCGGATGATCGGCATCCACATCAATCTGATGATGGCGGCGGGCCGCGATCCCGCTGCCTTTCCCAATCCGAACGAGGAGGAGCGGCGTTACCTCGGCGATCTTGCGCAATGGACGCGCGAGGAGACCGGTTATCAGTGGATCCAGGGCACGCGGCCGCAGACGCTGGCCTTTGGTCTGACGGATTCGCCGGTGGGCCTTGCGGCGTGGATCGTCGAGAAATTCCGCGCCTGGTCTGATTGCGGCGGCGACGTCGAGCGCGCCATCAGCCGCGACCGCATGCTCGCCGACATCGCACTCTACTGGTTCACCGGCGCGATCGGCTCGTCGTTCTGGCCCTATTATGCCAGGCTTCACGGCGCGGCGATGCTGCCTCCCGGCGATACGATCAAAGTGCCCACCGGCTACGCGCAGTTCCCGCGCGAGATCCTCAAACCGCCACGCTCGGCGGCTGCGCGCGTGTTCACCGATATCCGCCGGTGGAGTGTCATGCCCAAGGGCGGACATTTCGCCGCGCTGGAACAGCCGGAGTTGCTCGCCGGCGAAGTACGCGCTTTCTTCCGGGAATTGAGATGACGCTGCGGGCGATCATAATCCGCTCAGATCATCCGGCACGTCGCCGAATTTTCTCAGCAATTTGGCGTCGCCGAATTCGCCGATCATCGGATCGCCGGTACGGCTGAAGGCGACGGCGCCGATGCTGCCGGGAGCCTTCGACAACAGCTCGGCGCGCCGCAACGCGCCGGATGAACTCTGGCATTCCTCAGCGGCGCCCGCGACCGGCGCGCCGGTGTCGTCCTGCAGGAACGGCAGCGCGACGTAATAGGTGATATCGGTCATGATGTGGCTCCGGATTGGGACCGATCAGGCGGCGTCGATCTTGGTTTCCGGCAATCCTGCCCGGGCACAGCCGATCTCAACCGCCGCCTGCAATTCATTCAATTCCGCTTCCAGATATTCGTTCGCCATGATCAGCGCCTTGATGGTGCTGCGCATGTTTCCATCGCACATCGCGATCGCCTGATCGCAGGCCTGTTCGTAACGATTGTTGTCGGACAGTGAAGCCGGTTCGGACATGACGGAATCCCCGAGGCGCTGAGTGGCATGGAAATCATGTTCCTCTTTTGTTCTTATAAAGTCAAGGGAGCTCGAGAGCTGATGGCCCGTTTTCCCGGCCGGCCAGATCGATTTTTTGCGGCACCCAATGCAGCCGGCCTATTCGGCGTTATCGACCCAAACGATTGCGACCGAACCGTCTGGACCTTCGTATCTTTTCGGTGGCGGGACCTTTGCCTCCTTTTCGGTTCCGCCGTCAGCGGCGCCATTCAGCGAAGCCCCGCTTGGATGGGGTCGTCTGGCGGGGAATTTTTTGCCCCTGCGCGTCCGGCGGCCGCCGAGCGCGCAGGTGCGCGATGCGCGCGAGGTCGCGGTTCACGGCTTGCGTCGGATCAAAAATCGTCCCGTGCGAAATCCGCAAAATTGTCGATCCGCGCCACTCTCGTCCGCATCAGTCCGGAAACGCCGTCTGTGAGTAGCCTTCGGTTGGTCCCGGCGAAAATGCTGGCGCAGGCCCAAACGCCTGTCGAGCTCATCAAGCAATCCGGAACTAAAACAACATCCGAGGCTTAACGCGTATTCGCAGGGAGTACGACGTATGGCTTCTTCAGCATCCAGAAGACCCGTGGTGCTGATCGTCGAGGATGAGTTTCTGTTGCGGATCGACGCGGTCGATATGGTGAAGGCAGCCGGGTTCGAGGTTGTCGAAGCGGCGAATGCGGATGAGGCGATCGAAATCCTGGAGTCTCGCCGCGACATCACCGTGGTCTTTACGGACATCCAGATGCCAGGTTCGATGGACGGGTTGAAGCTCGCCCGTGCAGTTCGCGGCCGCTGGCCGCCGATCAAGATTGTCGCAACCTCGGGCCATCTGCATGTCAGTGAAACCGATCTGCCCGAAGGCGGACGGTTTTTGCCGAAGCCTTACAGTCAGTTCGAGGTAGCAGGTCTGCTGCAGGAGTTGACGGGCGGCGCGTGAGTTTCAAAACAGTCGTTCCGGGGCGCGTCAAAGACGCGAACCCGGAATCCCGAGATTCCTGGCTTGCGCCGGGCGGCACATTCCGGAATGACCGGCCTAAGCGATGATGTCGGGCGTGATCTGGTCCTCGATGAAGGCAATGCGGTCGCGCAATTGCAGCTTGCGCTTCTTCAGCCGTTGCAGACGCAATAAATCCGGCGCCGGCGATTGATGCAGCGCATCGATCGCCGCGTCGAGATCGCGATGCTCCTGCTGCAGCCGTGCGAGCTCGGATTCGAGTTCGCGCTCATCTTCGTTGGTCATGGTGTACGTTAGCTGAAAAACGCGGATGAGATTTGCGAAACGTGGCGGAAGCTTGTGGAAGGAATATCGTCCCTGCCAGCCCGGTCTGCAAGCTATGGCGGTGGCGGTTGGGAACTTCTCTTATGACTTTCGTCCGGGCGATCGCGGGAGGTCTGACCGAACCCAGGCGGAAATCACCGGTTTTTGGCGGTCTTTCGAACCCCGGGTTCGCCTGACGGGGCTCTGCCAGTTGGCAAGATTTGAATGCACATCGGCCGGGTTCCGTCGTCACGGTTGGTTACATATGATACTCAAATATGACCGCCCGATTTTCGATACCCATCGACAGGTTCGGGGGTTGGTGTACACTCTCTTGTCCGGATCGAATCTGAAGTCTCATCAACCGAGGAGGTTTCGTATGGCAATTCAGGCGCATCTCGTTGAACTGGAACGGAAACACAAGATTCTCGAAAACGAATTACACGAAGCTCTCGTGCACCTTTCAACAGACGACCTGCAAATTGTCGAACTCAAGCGCCGGAAACTGATGGTCAAGGACGAAATCGAGCGGTTGAAGCATACCACCGCCGAAACGCTGCACTAATCAGCTCTCGCAAACACGCGCACTAAAATATCTGCATGAAGCCGGGATGAGCGCCTTGCGCTCACCCGCGGGAGTTGCTCATGCCCCTGCCAGATCGCCGACATAGTCAGCGATCGCGAGCGATGATGTCAGGCCCGGCGACTCTATCCCGAACAGATTGATCAGCCCGTCGACGCCGTGATCCCGCGGACCCTGAATCAGGAAGTCCTGCGCGGCCACCGCCGGCGGCACGATCTTCGGCCGAATGCCGGAATAGCTCGGCATCAATGCGCCGTCCGGCAGCGTCGGCCAATAGCGGCGGATGGCTGGATAGAATCTCTCAGCGCGCGCCGGATCGACGGCGTAGTTGATCGTGTCCACCCATTCGACGTCGGGGCCGAACCTTGCTTGCCCCGCCATGTCCAGCGTGAGATGCACGCCGAGTCCGCCGGGCTCGGGCACCGGATAGATCAGGCGTGAAAACGGCGCCCGCGCGCTGCAGCTAAAGTAATTTCCCTTCGCAAGATAGGCCGGCGGTATCAGGTCGATCGGCATGCCGTCGATGCCGCGCGCGACCGCGGAAGCAGCCAATCCCGCGGCATTGACCAGCAGCCTGCATTCAAGCGACACCGGCGCGCTGCCGCCGGCGTCGAGCTCGATACGGCCTTCCGCTGCCCTGGCGTGCAACAACGGCGTGTGAAAAGCGCACGCCGCACCGGCTTCCTCGGCGTCGCCGCGCAGCGCCAGCATGAAGGCATGGCTGTCGATGATGCCTGTGGAAGGCGAGAGCAGGGCGGCATTGCAGTTCAGCGCCGGCTCCAGGGACCGCGCGGCTTCGCCGGAGAGGGTTTGCAGATCGAGCACGCCATTGGCCTCGGCATGGGCCCTGATCGACTGCAGCTTCAAGGTTTCCTTCGGCGTGGTTGCAACGATGAGTTTGCCGCAATTGCGATGCGGAATGCCGTGATCGGCGCAGTATTGGTAAAGCGTTTGCTTGCCGCTGACGCACATCCGCGCCATCAGGCTGCCGGCCGGATAGTAGATGCCGGCGTGGATGACTTCGCTGTTGCGGGAGGAGGTAACCGTGCCGATCCCCTCCGCCGCCTCCAGAACGATGACCTCGCGGCCGGCCTGGGCCAGCCGACGGGCGACGGCGAGACCGATCACGCCGGCACCGATAACGACACACTCAACTTTGTCCATTTGCAGTCCAGATCCGGGCTCGTGGATGATCGATCCGACGCCCGCGGCATGGCGCCAGGGCCCGTCGGGGATCAACCTTATTCCCACTCTATCACTCTGTTTGGGATGATGTTTTCGAAGAATAGGTTGTATTCGCGCGGGAGCCCTTACTAAGCCGGGTTCCCGTTAGTGAAGCATTAATCACGTCAGGGCAATTGCCGTAATTTAACTCACATTTTTGGGTTGCACGGGTAGGCGTTTACCCGATCCAAACCCGTAAAGTCAGACACTCCGGCGCGGAAATGCGCGGGTGACTGATGGCTGAAAAGAACTGGCAGGCGGGCGGCAAGGTTCTCATTCCTGCGCTCGCCGTCGCATGCCTGCTCGGCGCCGTCGCGCCGTTCGCGGCTGCCCGTGCCGTGTCCAGCGGCTTTTCACCGGCGAGTTATCTCGGTTCGATCGACCCCCATATGATTTGGGAGCTGCTGATCGGCGGCATCGTCGTCTTGTCCTTTCTCGCCGCGCTCGTGCTGTGGGTGCTGTCGGCCCTGCGCAAGGTCAGGCGCATGCAGTTGCGCCGAAATGCATTCGTCAGCTCCGCGCTGAACAACCTCAGTCATGGCGTGGTGATGACCGATGCCCGAAGGCGGATCGTGTTCTGCAACGACCGCTACCTTGAGATTTACGGGCTGGCGCGTTCGGATATCTCCAGAAATATGACCGGACCGGAATTGCTGGAGTTACGGCGCCAACGCGGCGTGCTCGACGTCAGCGTCGAGGATTTCTATGCCTGCGCCACTACCCGGGAAGGCCTCGTCACCGAGCTTCCCGGCGGGCGATCGGTGCTGGTCAAGTACTTCACGCTGCCAAACGGCGGTTCGGTAGCGACGCATGAGGATTGCAGCGAACAGCGCCAGCTCTCGCGGCAGCTTGCATCGACCAAGCAGTTCCTGGAATCGGTCCTCGACAATGTGCCGGTCTGCGTGGCCGCCAAGAGCATCGAGGATGGCCGCTATATCTTTGCCAACCGGGCGTTCGAGCGCTTCTCGCGCTTTTCCCGCGACCATATTCTCGGCAAGCGCGCCGATGAGATTTTCCAGGCGGAGACCGCGGCAAGGATAGAGGCGGCGGACCAGGCCGCGCTCAATTCACTCGAAGGCCAGTTTCGCAGCGAAATGCTGGTCGAACGGGGTTCGAGGAAACGTGTTCTCGCCAGCACCCGCGTGATCGCGCGCGACGCCAACAAGCAGCCGGAATTCCTGATCGCGCTGTTCGACGACGTCACCGACCGCATGTCGCTTTCCAAGGAACTCGAAGACACCAAGAAGTTTCTCGAACTGGTGGTCGACAACATTCCGGTTTCCCTGATCGTCGAGCGCGTCAGCGATGGAAGATACCTTCTCGCCAACCGCAGCGCCGAGACCATCCTCAACCGCAGGCGCGAGGATGCCACCGGATTGACGGCCGCGGATATCTTCAATCCGAGAGAAGCAAAACTGATCATTGCGCGCGACGAGGCGGCGATCAGAAAGCGCGGCCTGCTCACGGAAGAACACCCGATCAGTACCAAGGACGGGCTGCGGCTGTTCCTGACCCGCCGCATGACGGTGCTCGACGATTCCGGCGAGCCGCAATATCTGATCAAGACCCACGAGGACGTCACCGACCGCCGCCAGACCGAATTGCGGATGGCCCATATGGCCTATCATGACGGATTGACGGATCTGCCGAACCGCGCCGCGTTCCTGCAGGCGCTGGCGCAGATGATCGAAGCCTGCGAAGGCACCAATGAGGAGTTCGCGGTGCTCTCGGTCGACCTCGACGGTCTGAAGGAAATCAACGACGTGTTCGGCCATGCGGTCGGCGACAAATTGCTGATCGAAGTGTCACGCCGTATCCAGACCGTAGCGCGCGGCGGCGTCGTGGCCCGGCTCTCAGGCGACGAATTCGGATTGATCATCGACGGCAAGCAGCCGGCCGCCGGCAAGGCACTGGCCGAGCAACTTGCCGAAGCGCTGGCAAACGAATTCCCGATCGACGACAAATCGGTTCGCACCGGGGTGACCACCGGCATCTCGGTATTCCCGCACAATGGCAAGGATGCCGCGTCTCTGCTGGCCAATGCCGGCGCAGCGTTGTTCCGCGCCAAGGCGAAATCGCGCGGTTCGATCAGCGTTTACGAACCCGAGATGGATCAGCAGATCCGCGATCGCCGCGTGCTGCACCAGGATCTCTCGCTGGCGATCAAGAACGGCGAATTGTCGCTGCATTATCAGCCGCAGGCGACGTCGGGCCAGACGGTTGCCTCCAGTGAAGTCAAGGGCTTCGAGGCGCTGGCGCGGTGGCTGCATCCGGTGCGCGGCTTCGTTCCGCCAAGCGATTTCATCCCGCTCGCAGAGGAAAGCGGCTTGATCGTCGAAATGGGCGAATGGATCCTGCGCGAAGCCTGCCGGGAGGCCGCGTCGTGGTCGAAGCCGATGCAGGTCGCCGTCAATTTGTCGCCGGCGCAGTTCATGCACGGTGACGTGGTCGGTCTCGTGCACTCTATCCTGCTCGAAACCGGCCTTTCGCCGGGCCGGCTTGAACTGGAAATCACCGAGGGCGTGCTGATCGAGGATTTCGATCGCGGTCTGGCGCTGCTGCGGCGGCTGAAGGCTCTCGGCGTCCGCATCTCCATGGATGATTTCGGCAGCGGCTATTCCTCATTGAGCTACCTGCAGGCGTTTCCGTTCGACATGATCAAGATCGACCGCGCCTTCGTCATGAATCTGGGTCGAAATCCGCAGTCGGCGGCGATCGTGCGCGCCGTCATCGACCTCGGCCACGGCCTCGAAATGTCGATCGTCGCCGAAGGCGTGGAAACCCAGGAGCAACTCAGTTTCCTCGCGGATGAGGGCTGTGACGCGGTGCAGGGCTATTTCATCGGCAGGCCCGCGCCGATCGGCCAGTATGCCGCGCTGATCGGCCGCAGCGGCGGCCGTGCGCCGCAGCCCGCGCGCAAGACCGGCTAGAGCATGAGCCGGAAAAGTGGAAACCGGTTTTCCCTCGGGACAAACGCGAAGCGTTTGCCCGGAGATCATGCTCAAACAAAAAGATAACGCTAGGATCTGATTTCAGCGCAGTTGAATCAGGTCTTAGGGGTAAGCAAAAAAATTCTCTTGCTTGCATTTGCCGGAGCGCGAACCGGCATCACACTAGCATCATAATTTGCCTGTCCTTTCGAATCCGAAGTTCGCTGGCGAGGGCGCCGCCCAATGTGGCGAACCTCCTATCCCGAACACCAGAAATTGGGCATGGCGGACTACGATCTTGCGATCATTGGCGGTGGCTTGAACGGCGTCAGCCTGGCACGCGACGCCGCCGGACGCGGCCTTCGGGTGATCCTGCTGGAGCAGGGCGACCTCGGCGCCGCCGCATCCTCGGCCTCGCCGCGGCTGGTGCACGGCGATCTCGGCATGCTGGAGCGCCGGGCGTTTTTCAGGGTCCGTGGGCAACTGGCCCAGCGCGACATCTGGCTGCGGATCGCGCCGCATCTGGTGCGCCCAATGCGCTTCGTCATCCCCGCGCATGCCGACGAGCGTCCATCCTGGTTGCTGCGGTCGGGATTGTTGCTTTACGACCGGCTTGCCGCCCGCACCGAACTCCCGGCGTCGGCGACCATCGATGTCACCCATCACCCGGTCGGATACGCGCTGAAGCGGCCGATCGGCCTCGCGTTCGAATATTCCGACTGCGTGGTGGACGATTCGCGGCTGGTGATCGCCAATGCCGTCGACGCCGCCGAACGCGGCGCCGTGATCCGAACCGGCGCGCGTTGCGTTCGCGCCGACCGACTCGACGTCTGGCGGCTCGCCGTCATCGACCGTGGCCGTCGTCAGGTCGTCACGGCACGGGCGCTTGCCAACGCCAGCGGCGCCTGGACCGCTTCGGTCGCGGAAACCGTGTTGCGCATGCCGCCGCCGCGGGTCGCGACGGCCCAGATCAGCCAGATCGTCGTCAGGCGCCTGTTCGAACCTGACAACGTCTATGTCTTCCAGAATATCGACCGGCGGTTGATCTTTGCGAGTCCCTACCAGCGCGATTTCACGCTGATCGGCACTGTGGGACATGCGTTCAAGGGCGATCCGGCCGCGGTGTCGATGGCCGGGGGCGATGTCGCCTATCTCTGCGACGCGGCGAACCGCTATTTTCGCGAGAGGGTCGACCCCTCCGACGTGATCAGGACCGTTACCGGCGCCAACATGGTGATGGCGCGCGCCAGCAGGCGCGCCGTGCGCGATGGCGCGATGACGTTCGATGCGAGGGGGGCGCCGCTGCTGACGGTGTTCGGTGGCGACGTTACGACCGCGCGTGTGCGTGCGGAGCGGATGGTTTCCAGGCTTACGCCGTTCTATCCGATGTCACCGCGCTGGACCGCGAAGGCGCCGCTGCCGGGCGGCGATTTTGCGTGGGCGCAGTTCGACGAAGTGGTCGATGCCGCGCGCGAGCGCTGGCGGTTTCTCAGCGAACCGCAGGCCCAGCGCCTGGTCGGCGCCTACGGCTCGCGTGTCGCTGTCATCCTCGGCGACGCCAGGAGCCGCGCCGATCTCGGTCCGGCGTTTGGGCCGGAACTGACTGGCGCCGAAGTGCGCTACCTCATGGCCAGGGAATGGGCGCGCTTCCCGGACGATATCCTGTGGCGGCGCTCGAAACTCGGTTTAACGATGCCGCCGGAGGGGCGCGAGGCGCTGGCGGTGTTCATGGCGACGGCCGGATAAGCCCGGTTCGGCGGCATCCAGCCGTGCGCGGGTCGATGGTTGCGTCCGACTTTTTGTCCGCTCGCAGCGCCCCGTCACCGGCCACAACCGCCCTCGGCTCTTTCAGGTCCAGAAACGGTATCGAGCGACCGTGACGCTCGATGACTCCAGCCTGCTTCGGTGGTAAAAGGCGGATCATATCCATGCGCGCCCGATGATTGCCGGCGCTATCGCCCGGCTGCGCGCCATGCGAAGGCGGTCGATACTCGGCAAGTCATATCGTGTTTTGTTGCGTTGTGCGTGGGAGTACTGGCGATGGCCGCTACCGGACGTCGACTCGAATATCAAACCTCCGCGGCGGTAGAACCGTCACAGTTTTCGCAAGCGCCGTTCGCCCAGCAACCCGCGCTGCAGCAGATCTACGATACCGCGCCGATCGGCCTTGCTTTCCTCTCGCCGGACTGCCGCTATCTGCAGATCAACCAGCGCCTCACCGACATATGCGGCATTTCCGTCGAGGGCCATCTGGGGCGCTCGGTGAGGGATTGCGTACCGGCCTTGGCCGAGGCGGTCGAAGGCATCGTCGACTCGATCATGAAAACCGGCGAGCCGGTGACCGGCATCGAGGTGGCCGGTCAGCGCGCCGATCAGACCGACGAGCGTTTCTGGGTCACCTATTGGCATCCCTACCGTGACACGGCGGGTGAAATTGTCGGCATCAACGTCGCGGCGGAAGAGATCACCGAGCGCAAGCGCGCGGTAGCCGCGCTTGCGGCAAGCGAGCGGCAGTTCCACACATTGGCGGACTCCATTCCACAATTGGTGTGGATGGCCGATGCGCAGGGGGCGATCTTCTGGCTCAACAATCACTGGTACGAATACACGGGCAGGCCTGCCGGGGAAGTAGACTCCCAGGGCTGGCAGTCGGTTCTTGGTGATCGCTGGACACATGCCCTGGAAACCGGAACCTCGCTGGAGTCCGAGTTGTCGCTACTCGGGAAGGACGGGCTGTATCGCCCGTTCCTGACGCGCGTCGTTCCGCTTCGCAATTCGAATGCCGGCGTCTATGGCTGGATCGGCACCCACATCGATATCAGCGAGCGCAAGCGTAGCGAGCAGCAGATACGCAGCGCGAGGGACGCGGCTGAGGCTGCTTTACGCAATCTGCGGGAAACCCAGAATTCCCTGATCGAGGCGGAAAAACTCGCGGCCCTTGGGCGCCTGGTAGCGGGCGTTGCACACGAGATCAACAGCCCGGTCGGCACCAGCCTGACGGTCGCCTCCTCGTTGGAGCGAAAGAGTGAGCGGTTCGCAGCGGAGGTGGCAGTTGGTACGCTGAGACGTTCCAGCTTGAATGCGTTCATCGAGATGGTGCGCGACGCATCCGTGCAGCTTCAGGATAGTCTCAATCGCGCGGTCGGACTGATCCAATCGTTCAAACAGGTGGCGACGGATCGCACCAGTTCCGACCTGCGGTCATTCGATCTCGGCGATTTGACGGAGCAGCTGGCTGTCGGTTTGAAGTCGGCGCTGCCAAAGCACGGCGTCAGCTTGAATGTTCAATGCGAGCCAAATCTTTCCATGAATAGCTATCCCGGATCTTTCGGGCAGGTGCTGACCCATTTCTTCCTCAATTCGATCGCTCATGCATTCCCGGATGGACAGCCGGGAATGATTGACATCAAGGCCCGCGCCGCCGGCGCGAGCGAGGTCGAGATACTCTTCTCCGACGACGGTTGCGGCATGAGTCCGGATGTCAGACGCAAGGCGTTCGATCCGTTTTTCACGACCCGCCGTCACGAAGGCTGTACCGGACTAGGCCTGCACATCGTCCACAGCATCGTAACCGATCGTCTGGGCGGCCGCCTCGATTTCCATAGCGAACCAGCCAAAGGAACGAGGGTGCGGCTCGTTCTGCCCCGGACGGCACCTGTGGGAACCTAAAGCCGCTTCTCCTGTCCTTGCCCAGCCTCGCGCAGCCATGCGGCGTCGCGGATCGATGGCCTGCGCTGCAGGCGATCGGCGATGATCTTTGCTGCCTTGTCGCGGTGTCCGCCGCGCAGACAGGCAACGATAAAGGTGTCCTCCCATAACTCGCGCTGGGCATGGCTGCCGCCGATCCGCACCACCGCCGGAATCAGCGGCTCGAGGATGCTGATCGCATTCGCATGATCGCCCGCCGCGAAGGCGCTGACGCCGCGGCAGAGCCCGATCGCGGAGGGGCCCGGGGCCAGCCTGCCGTCGGCCGCTCGCGCCTCCATTTCCGCCAGCCTTGTTTCGAGAGCCTCGCTGCCGGTTGCCGCCCCGGCCAGCGCGTAGTGGACATCGGCAAAATGCGGCCCCGCCCGCGGAAAGAAATGCTCGCCATAGGCGGCCACTTCCCGCCAATAGGGCTCCAGGCCGGTTTGGCCGGCCAGCGAAAGCCGCCACAGCAGCGACGTCGCATCGGTGAAGATGTTCAGGGGAGGATAGCGGGAATCCGGCGGCGTGAAGTGCTGCCGGTAGATGTCGAGCGCGCCGTCGAGATCGCCGGCTTCGATCGCGGTGAGTGCGGTGTGCCACCAAAGATGGGCATGCAGGAAGCTCGCCCCTTCATGCGCGGGCAGCCAATTGGACAGAAATTGACGGCCTCCTGCCGCGTCGCCCTGCTCGAACAGCACGTGCGAGAGCGCGTGCGCCGCGTTGGCGTTTTCGTCGCGCAGCGCCATGGCGCGTTCGGTCAGGGTGCGGCCGGTAATGGTGTTTCCCGCCTCGGTGTGTGACCAGCCGAGATAGGTGAGAAACCACCAATCCTCGCCATAGTGCGCGGCGTGGCGCTCGCAAACCGCGAGTTTCGCGGCGTCGTGGTCGGCTCGTCCGGAGAATGCGTAGAGGCCGAAAGCGCCAAGCAGCAGCGACAGGATCAGCGCATCGCGCGGAAACTCCTCGAGATGCTGCTCCGCGCCGGTCAGCGCCATGGCCGGCTTGCCCTCGATGGTTGCGGCCACGATCTCGACATGCTGGCGTTCACGCCGGCTCGTAGCGGTGGCGAGTTGCCGGGCCCGCGCCGCCTTGGCGCGCGCCTCGGTGGCTTCCATGTTCATTTGATGGATGCGGGCCCGCGCGACATAGGCGAGGGCGAAGTCCGGGTCTTCGGCGATGGCGCGATCGAAAGCTTCGGCGGCCCCAAACCAGGCTGAGAGCATGCGGTCGACGCCGTCGCGGTAAGACATGGCCGCGCTTTCCGATACGGTCGTCAGCGGCAGATCGTATCTGTCCCGGTTCATCCTGGTTTCCCGGCCCAACGAAGGCGAAAGCTATTGCATCATGAAATCAGCGCGTTGGGGAGGTTCGACCGATAATATTGTGGCCGGTGGCCGCGCCGCGGTTGAGCCGGGCCTGATCGGCCGCTAGCGTGGGCTCGGAATGGGCCGGCGAGGAACATGGCTGAGGAACTACCGAAAATCGAACCGGCCGAGAAGTTGTCGATGTCCCAACTGCCGGCTGCCGCTGCGGCCGACGCACCATTGCTGCGCATCGATGCGGTGGTGAAGAAGTTCGGCGCCTTCCGGGCGGTGGACCGGCTGTCGCTCGACATCCGGGCGGGGGAATTCTTCGCGCTGCTCGGTCCGAGCGGCTGCGGCAAGACCACGCTGCTGCGCATGCTGGCCGGTTTCGAGACTCCGGACGAAGGCCGCATCCTGCTTGGCGGCAAGAACATCGCGCAGGTGTTGCCGCATCAGCGACCGGTCAACATGATGTTCCAGAACTATGCGCTGTTTCCGCATCTGACGGTGTGGGACAATATCGCGTTCGGCTTGAAACGCGCGGGCATGAACCGTGCCGGGATCGACCGGCGCGTGACCGCGCTGGTCGCGCTGGTCAAGCTCCAGGGCCTGGAGCGACGAAAGCCCGATCAGCTCTCCGGCGGCCAGAAACAGCGCGTCGCGCTGGCGCGCTCGCTGGCGCGCCAGCCGCAGGTGCTGCTGCTCGACGAGCCCTTGGCCGCGCTCGACAAGAAGCTGCGCGAAAGCACCCAGCTCGAATTGATGGAGCTGCAGCGGCGGCTCGGCATGACCTTCATCATCGTCACCCATGATCAGGAGGAGGCGATGACGATGGCCGACCGGATCGGCGTGATGGATGCGGGCCGTCTCGAACAGGTCGCGACGCCGCGCGAGCTTTACGAAGCGCCCACCTCTCGCTGGGTCGCCGAATTCGTCGGCGACGTCAATCTGTACGAAGGACAGGTCGGCGCGCGCGAAGCGGGGCGGTTGACGATTTCGACGCGGGACGCCGGAACGATCACGGTCGCCGAGCCTCGCCAGCCGGTCACGCGAACGACCGTCACCGTCGCGATCCGCCCCGAGAAGGTCAAGCTGTCGCGGCGCGGTCCGGCGTCGGACGCAGTCAATTCGCAGGCGATCAACCGGCTGGAGGGGGTCGTTAGCGATGTCGGCTATCTCGGCGGCCTCACCACCTACAAGGTCAGGCTCGACTCTGGCGCCGTCGTGCGCTCGTCGATGGCCAACACGGCGCGGCTCGATCGGGACGCCTATCGTGCCAGCCAGCGCGTGGTGGCATGGTTCTCGCCGGACGATTGCGTGGTGCTGGAGCAATGAGCGGGCGCCGCATCTTTACCCGGCCGGCGCGGTTCGCGGCGATCATGCCCTATCTGTGGATGGCGCTGTTCTTCCTGGTGCCGTTCGGCTTCGCGCTGAAGATCAGCCTGTCGCAGACCGCGATCGCGCAGCCGCCTTATCTGCCGGTGTTCGATCTTTCGCTGGGCCCAGCTGCGATCAAGGCGGCGCTGGCGGCGCTGTCGCTGGATAATTTCAGGCTGCTGATCTCGGATAATCTCTACGTGCTGTCCTATCTGCGCAGCCTCGTCGTCGCCATGGTCTCGACATCGATCCTGCTGGTGATCGGTTATCCCATTGCCTACGGCATGGCGCGGCTGCCGCGGAACTGGCAGGCGGTCGCTATGATGCTGGTGATCGTGCCGTTCTGGACCTCGTTCCTGATCCGCATCTATGCCTGGATCAACATCCTGCAGCATGACGGCCTGCTCAACAAAATCCTGCTGGCGCTGCATCTGGTAGCTGCGCCGCTGGTGTGGCTCTCCACCGACAGCGCGATGTATCTCGGTATCGTCTATTCCTATCTGCCGTTCATGATCCTGCCGCTCTATGCGACGCTGGCCAAGATGGACCCGGCCTTGCTGGAGGCGGCGGCCGACCTCGGCGCTTCGCCGCGGCGGGCGTTCTGGCTGGTGACATTCCCGCTGTCGTTGCCGGGCGTCGGCGCCGGAATATTGCTCTGCTTCATTCCGATCGTCGGCGAGTTCGTGATCCCGGATCTGCTGGCGGGCTCCAACGCGCTGATGATCGGCCAGACCCTGTGGTTGGAATTCTTCACCAACCGCGACTGGCCGGTGGCCTCGGCCGCCGCGGTAGTGCTGCTGGTGCTGCTGGTGGCGCCGATGCTGCTGTATGACCGGCTGCAGCGCCGCCAGCTTGAAGGCGGACGCTGATGGCCCGCAGGTTGAACAGACTGTCGTCCTTCAATGTCGTGTCGCTGGCGCTCGGATTGGCGTTTCTGTATCTGCCGATCGTGATCCTGGTGATCTATTCGTTCAACGCCTCGCGGCTGGTCACGGTATGGGGCGGCTGGTCGCTGCGCTGGTACAGCGAATTCTTCAACGACCGCGCCATGATCGAGGCGGGCTTGATGAGCCTGCGGGTAGCGGCGGTCTCGGCGACATTAGCGACGCTGCTCGGCACGCTCGCCGCGGTGGCGCTGTCGCGCGGCGAGACCTTCAGGGGCCGCACGCTGTTTTCCGGCATGCTCTATGCGCCGCTGGTGATGCCTGAAGTCATCACCGGGCTGTCGCTGCTGTTGCTGTTCGTGGCGGTCGATGCCGAGCGCGGCTTCTGGACGGTGACCATCGCCCACACCACGCTGACGCTGTGTTTCGTCGCGGTGGTGGTGCAGTCGCGACTCGGCGCGCTCGACCGCAGCCTGGAGGAAGCGGCGATGGATCTCGGCTGTGGCCCGACGCGGGCGTTCCTCAGCGTGACGCTGCCGCTGATCCTGCCCGCCATCGCAGCCGGCTGGATGCTGGCGTTCACGCTGTCGCTCGACGATGTGGTGATCGCGAGCTTCACCACCGGTCCGGGCTCGGCGACCTTGCCGATCCGGATCTATTCGGAGGTGCGGCTCGGGGTAAAGCCCGAGATCAACGCGATCTGCACGCTGATCATCGGTCTGATCGCGGTCGTCATCGTGGTGGCCTCGCTGGTCTCGAAGCTCACGAGCGAGCAGGGCGAGAGCGCCGCGCCGTTGTAACCTCGTCATTGCGAGCGAAGCCAAGCAATCCATCTCGCGGCGTAAAGAAAGGATGGATTGCTTCGCTTCGCTCGCAATGACGGTCATTTTGCATCACGACTTCACCGCGCCCGCCGTCAGCCCTCCGACCATGTAGCGCTTGAAGGCGTAGTAGATCGCGGCCGGCGGCAGGGCGTAGATGAAGCCGGTGGTCATCAGCAATTCCCAGGGCGAGTCGTCGGCGGCGAGGAAGTTGCCGAGCGCGACGGGGAGGGTGATGTCGGTATCCTTGGAGAGCAGCAGGAACGCGTAGAGATATTCGTTCCAGGCGAGCAGCAGCGCGTAAGTGCCGATCGCGACCAGCGACGGCATCATCAAGGGCACATAGACCAGGCGGAACAATTGCAGTGTCGTTGCGCCATCCATGGTCGCCGCTTCATCCAGCTCCACGGGCAGCTTGTCGGAGGCCTGCTTGAGCACCCAGATCGCGTAGGGCGAGGCGATCGTCACCATCGCCAGGATCAGCGCCCAGTGGTTGTTGAGCAGTCCGTAGGTGCCCATGGTCCGGTACATCGGAACGGCGAGGAAGGCGGCCGGAATGAAGTAGGTGAACAGCGCGAGGTTCATCACCCAGCGTCCGCCGGGGACGCGCAGCCGCGAGATCGAGAACGCGGCGGCGGTGGCGATGAACAGCGTCAGTGCGCCGACAGAAACCGCGATGACCGTGGAATTCCAGAACTGGATCCAGAAATCCCGCAGGAAATAATGCTGCTGGAAAAACACGATATGGAAATTGTGCAGGGTCGGATGCGCCGGCCAGAGCTTGCCGGAGAACGCGTCCTCCTTGGGCGAGATCGCGAACAGGAACATGTGGTAGATCGGCAGCATGGTCCAGATGAAGACGGGAATGCCGATCAGCAGCAGCCGCGCCTCGATGCCGACCTCTCGCAGGGTTGGGAGCTTCATCGCGACAGCCGTTTCATCATGAAATAGACCAGCGGCAGCACCAGCGGCAGCGCGCAGACGATCGCGGCCATCGACAGATCGAGCTGGTCGAGCCGCAGATACCGGATGCCCAGGGTAGACAACACATGGGTGAGATCGGCAGGCCCGCCGCCGGTCAAGAGATAGACGCTGTTGAAGTCGCCGAGCGTCCAGATCATCGAGAGCAGCGTGCAGGTGACATACAGCATCTGCATCGACGGCCAGGTGATGAAGCGGAATTTCTGCCACCAGGTTGCGCCGTCGACCTCGGCCGCCTCGAACAGATCGGCCGAGATGGCGAGACGCCCGGTCATCAGGATCAGGGTCCAGAACGGCAGCGATTTCCAGATGTGCACCAGGATCGCCATCGTCAGCGCGACATAGGGATCGTTGAGCCAGTTCGGGCCGTCCTCGCCGGTGAGCTTGAAGATGATCTGATTGATCATGCCCCATTCGGGATTGAACATGAAGCGCACCGACAGGATGGTCGGTATCGATGGCACCGCCCATGGCAGGATGAACAGCACCGACAGCCATTTGATCCAGGACCGGGTCTGGACGAAGAAGCCCGACAGGAACAGCGCCACCAGCATCTTGAGATTGATGCCGACCACGAGAAAGATCAGCGTGTTGACCGCGGCGCGCGCGAAGATCGGGTCGTGGTAGAGCGCGACATAGCTCGCCGGATGGCGGGCGAGCCAGAGCCCGTAGCCGACGGGATAGAGCACGAAGGCGAGGAACACGAGGATGTAGGGCGCCAGCAGCGCGATGCCCCAGATCTGCGGCATGGTCAGGCGCGCCGACAGCGGCGCGCCTGGTATCGCTTGATCGGAGCTCGAGAGCGTGATCGCCATATGCCGTACTCTACTCTTGGGCGACGCCGGCCGCAGCTATTTCGTCGTCCCGGCGGCCGGCATCGTTGGCGTTAACCCGCGACCTGCTTGATGCGGGCGATCAGTTCGTCGACGGCCTTGTCCACCGGCACCTTCTCGCTCACCACGCGGTTCATCGCCTTGGCCCAGACGTTCTCGTTGTTCAGTATCGTGAACTTCCAGTTCTTGGTGAAGTCGAACGGCGTGGTGCCGCCGGTGAACTGTGTGTAGACGGCTTTGCGGTGCCGGTCAGCCTGCCAGAACGGGCTCTGCTGGCTTGCGGTCGTCACCGGGAACCAGCGGCCGAGTGCACCTTCGATATAGGGCCGAACGTTCTCTTCCTGCAGCAGGAACTTGACGAATTCCTTGCCCTCCGCCTTGTTCTTCGCAGAGGTGAAGATCAGCCCGGTCTTGACGTCGGAGCGGTATTTGATCGGCGTGCCGTCCGGCTTGTTGGGGAACGAGGCGGTGATGATGGTTTCCTCGTAAGCCTTCTTGCCGGCGGCGCGCTGTTCCGGGGTCAGCGCCGGGTTGTTGTAGTCGTCGAGCCACTTCGCCGCGATCGAGATCGTGAAATTGTGCGTCATCACGATGGTCTTGTTATGGAAGGCGACGTTGTTGTCCGGATCCTTCCAGGTGGTGGAGGAGGGCGGTGTGCAGCCCCTGACATAGGTGTCGGTGTAATCCTTCAGCGCCTTGATCAAGCCGTCGCGCACCTTGGGATCGTCGACCGTCAGCTTGCCGTCGTCATCGACCAGCTTGACGTTATAGGCGTCCATGAAGGTGTAGAACGACTGGAACGAGTCGGTGGATTCCACGCCCATCGGCTGGCCGACGGCGTAGGCGCGGCTGCCCGAGGCCTTGCGATAGGCGGGCTGCACCTTGTCGCACCAGAACGACCAGTAATCCTCCCATTTGGTCGGGATGTCCGAGACCTTGAAGCCGGCCTGCTCCAGCATGTCGTTCCAGATCTGGACGTGCATGCTCTGCTGCTTCAGCGGGAAGCCGTAATAGGCTTTCTTCTTGGCGACGTCGTTATAGAGCAGCGCCGTCTCCAGCGTGTTCGGCGCAAACGCTGACTTCATCGGCACCAGGATGTCGGAGAGATCCTCGAGCTTGCCCTCATAGGCCCACTTGCCCTGCGCCTGCACGTCGTAGCTGTCGGAATAGGCGACATCGGGCACGGTGCCGGAATCCAGCGCCGCCACGGTCTTCGGAATCATGTCCTGGATGGCGTATTGCGACAGTTCGACCTTGATGCCAGTCTTGGCCTCGAACTTCTTGATCGCCTCGAGCAGCGCGTCGTCCTCGGATTTGTAAAAGCCCTTGCCGAACCAGACCGTAATCTTTTTTTCCTGAGCGATCGCGGGTGCTGCGGCATAGAACAGCCCGACAGCAGCGATCGCGAGTGAAAGCGCACCTATTCCCTTGAATCTCACGTTGTTCTCCCTGATCCACCGAGTTTTGTTAACCGGTTGGATAAAAGCCTAACCCATTGCCGCGCCCCGATCTAGATGCCGCGATTACGTCTTGCGTATGATGCGCCGGCGAGGGGGAGGGTACCGCAGTGTGACCTGCCCTCTCGTCGTCCCGGCGAAGGCCGGGACCCATAACCACCGATGTTAGCCGTCGGATGGGATCGCAGCTCCAGCCTCGTACAACATGAACATTGATGGTTATGGGTCCCGGATCGCGCTTCGCTTGTCCGGGAACACACGAGTTTGTTGCCATAGCTCTGGATTCGACTTTCAAACGGCCCAACCGTCATTGCGAGCCAACGGGTCGCGCGAATGCGCGCCCGATGACAGGCTCCGCGAAGCAATCCATTCTTTCTTTTGCGCGGAGAGATGGATTGCTTCGCTGCGCTCGCAATGACGTTGATGTAGTTTCACATACGACTTTGTTCTCGCGGCGCGAAGCGTCCGAGGTTTGAATTTATCTCCCGCCCAAAGAGGGCGTGGGGAATGCCGGGTGCCCGCTGCACCCGCAGCCTCGTGTGCGCTTCGTGTAGTAAAAAGCACACGAGTAAACGAGTACACCGGAATTGCCCGGCATTCCCGCACGCAATGGTTTTAACGGTTTCCTTCGGGCTCTCCCCGGTGACCGGGCTCTTTTGCCACCGTCGTCTGCGGACTAACGTTGCATCTGCACCCGGTTGGGCCGACACAACATCCGCGAACTTGACGCCAGCGTCGGGGCGTCAGGACCACACGACTTCGCCGTACGCTGCAATCGTCCCTCGTCCGCGTGCTGTTGATCGCTCACAAATCTTTCGACCCGCCCTGCAATCCCTTCGCGCGCAAGACGCTGCCGCGTCCACCGCATCCCGCGCCGCGTCCGTGACGATTGCGATACGCCCCTGTTGTGGGCGGGATGGCAGTGAGTCATAGAGATGTTTCTACCAACCACGGAAGCGAAATATTTTTGCAAAGGGGTATAGACAGCCCCTTCAACAAACCGCCCGACGGGCAAATCACCGAGAGCCCCTTTCGTGCCCCGGACGCGATGCAGCGAACTTCACGCTGCTCTGCAGAGCCGGACCTATCTCGACACCTGCAAAATGGACCCGGATCAGCAGCGCACCCGCTATAGCGCGTCGAAGACGCGCGTAAACGCGCTGAAGGCGCTGCGCAGCATCCGGGGAACGGCTGGTGCACCACCGGAGTCCCCTGACGAAACACAGAGGCAGGCGATCAATGAAAATCCCGCGACGGCGGCAGAATGCGCACGTTGCGCGGATGGCGGATTTTTCTGCGCGGGAGTGTCAGGATGTTCGCGTCGGTCGTCATTGAGAGGTTCGACCAGCGCAGGACCTGCGAGCACCGCTGGTTGCCGGCGGAGCGCGTCATTGGCGAGACGGACCAGATCGTGCGACCGGGCTGCTCTGGATATAGCCTTCGAGTTGCAGTTCAAAACTACACAGCCGAGCACCAACGCAGGCGGAGCGACTTACTGTGCCTTGCCTCTCGTCTCCTGGGCCTTTTGCTGGAGCAGCTTTTCCTCCGCCAGCGTTCAGGGGGACCAGTTTGACCGTTAGTTTATCGATCTTGCCGGTGAACCGGAACGGCGGCTGGTAGTCCTTGTCGTCCACGCCCGTGCGGGTATCCACCCCGACATCGAAGGTCTCGTCGATCGTCTCGACAAACGGAATGGTGTGCGGGATCGTCTTACGGGCGACTTCCTTGCCATCCACCGACAGGACGCCGGTGCCGCCTTTGCGCGAAACCGGGACCGTCATACTTGAAGTCAAACATGACGGTGTGCTTGCCGGACGCGAGCGCCGCTTGGCCTTCCCAGCGGAAGCGTTCCAGATCAAAAAAATTGTACACAAAGACTGGTTTGCCCTTGAGCAAGTAGAGACCATGGCCACCGGCACGACCACCGAGCGTATTGATCATGCCTTCTGCACCGCCTTGCGGAATGTCGACCTCGGCGGTGATGGAGTAGGACTTGCCGAGAATGTCGGGAGCGCTGCTGTAGGGAAGACCGGACGATTCACCCGAGTAGGTGAAGACGGTCCGACCGGCGGTCGAACTCGGTCGCGGCGTCGCCGCGCGAGCGGAGAAGCTGTTGTCCAGCGGGAACACGTTGTATTTCTGCGCCTCGACCAAAAACAGTTCCTTCATGTCGCGCAGCTTGTCGGGCATCTTGGCGGCGAGGTCGTTGTTCTGCGAATAATCGTCGGCGATGTTGTAAAGCTCCCAAGTGTAGCCGTTGACGACATTGGGAAACTTGCCCAAGCCCAGATCCCAGGGCGGCTGGGGCGGCGTGGTGGCGGCGAGCCAACCGTCATGGTAGATGGCGCGGTTGCCGACCATCTCGAAATATTGCGTGCTGCGCGTGGATGGGGCGTTCGCGTTGGCTTTGTCGAAGGTGTACGCCATGCTCACGCCTTCAATCGGCTTCTGTGCCACGCCATTGACCATGACGGGCGCTTGAATGCCGGTCGCCTCGAGGATGGTCGGCACGATGTCGATTATGTGGTGAAACTGCGTGCGGATTCCGCCAGCGTCGTTGATGTGACCGGGCCAGGAGATGGCCATGCCTTGACGGGTGCCGCCGAAGTGCGACGCGACCTGCTTGGTCCATTTGAATGGTGTATCAAAGGCCCAGGTCCAGCCCACCGCCATGTGCGGCGTGGTCTCGGCCGAACCCCAAACGTCATAGAACTTCAACTGCTCCGCGACTGGAATGTTGACGCCTTGGATCGCGGCCATATCGACCGGGGTGCCGAGGGTGGATCCTTCGGCGCTGCTGCCATTGTCGCCGCTGATATAGATGATGAGTGTGTTGTCGAGCTTGCCCTTGTCTTCGACTTCCTGAATGACCCTGCCGATTTCATGGTCGGTGTAGGCCGCGTAGGCTGCAAAAACGTCCGCCTGACGGATGAAAAGCTTCTTCTCGTCGGGACTGAGCGTGTCCCATTTCTGAAGCTTCGCTCCGCCGTATTCGGGCTGGCCATCCGGCCACGGCGTGAGCTGGGTATTCGCCGGGATTACACCGAGCCGTTTCTGGTTGGCGAAGATCGTCTCGCGCAGCTTTTCCCAGCCCTGATCGAACAAGTGCATGTCGCTGATCTTCTTGATCCACTCTGGCGTGGGCTGGTGCGGTGCGTGCGTGCCGCCGGGCACGTAATAGAGGAAGAATGGCTTGTCTGGCGCGGCGTTATTCAGCCCCTTCAGGTAGTTGATCGCCTCGTCGGCCATGTCGGTGATGAGGTTGTAGCCGGGGTGTCCGATCCACGGAAAGACTTGTGTCTGGTCGCGGAAGAGAAACGGCGTCCACTGGTCGGTCTCGCCCCCGATGAAGCCGTAGAAGTGATCGAACCCCATCCCGCTCGGCCATTGGTCAAAGGGCCCCGCCGAACTTATTTGATAGCTCGGCGTGTTGTGGTTCTTGCCGAACCACGACGTCGCGTAGCCGTTCTCCCTCAGGATCGTACCGACGGTGGCACTCTCCGGCCCGATGACGGAGTCATATCCCGGGTATCCAGTGGACATTTCGGTGATCACGCCAAAGCCCACCGAGTGATGGTTGCGGCCGGTGATCAGCGCCGCCCGGGTCGGCGAGCAGAGAGCCGTTGAGTGGAACTGGGTGTAACGTAGTCCGGCGTTCGCGATGCGGTCCATCGATGGCGTCGGGATGACACCGCCAAAGGTACCGGTCACGCCGTAACCCTGGTCATCGGTCATGATCAGCAAGACGTTGGGCGCACCCTTGGGCGGCACCACGGTCGGCGGCCAATACGGTTTGGAATCCTTGGCATCCAGATTGATCGTTCCGCCAAACGGCGCGGGCGGAGGCGGAAGATACTTGCCGTCTATTGTGGTCGTGGCGCTGGGTGAACCCGGCGTTCCGGTGGTCTGCTGGGCGAAGGTCGAACCAGCTGTGAGAGCCAGAACGGAGGTCGACAAGACTATTGCGCGAATGGTGGATGTGGATTTCATGGTCAGACTCCCTCGAACGACTGTCCGGTAGCTGAGCCCGTCTGAAAGACTATGCGATTTCGGCAGAGCGTAAAATTGCCCTTTGGGGCAATACCCTTGGTGATGTCCGTGAGCCGCCTGTACTTCACGAACTGCGTACGCCTAGCTGACACGTTTGTTCGTCACTATGCGAATTCGACGCAAATAGTTGCCGATTCGTCGCATTAGGCCTGGGGAGCGCGTGATGTTGGACCACCCAGGCTGGTTTTGGGGCCTGTCGCTCATCGTGCTGATGATGGCGATCCACGCGACGGCGGTTGTGATGCTGGCTTTCGTGACGGTGAGGATGCGGGCGCCGGGCTGGAAACCCGCGGCCTCAAGGTGTGCGGTCTGATCGCGGTCCTGATTTGTGTAATCGGCGTGATTGGACTGCTATGGGGGATGGCACGCGACAGTCCTCTCTCCCGGTCAAAATACGATAGGTTGGTCGTTCCGGTTGGGCAGATGGGTTATGGAAAACCTCACGCACTATCCCTTGCTGGTGTTCGCGGCGGCCTTCGCCGCATTGTGGTCCGCTTCAGTCGCAGGCTCGTGGCTGCGCAGGCGCGACCCGAACGCCGCCGATGAGCGAAATGAGGATATCGGGGTCATCCTTGCAGCCACGCTGACACTGCTGGCATTGATCATCGGCTTCAGCTTTTCGATGGCTACGAACCGCTACGACCAGCGCAAGAATTTCGAGGAAGCCGAAGCCAATGCGATCGGGACCGAAATCTTGCGTGCCGACCTTCTGCCGCCAGCGGATGCCGCAACCGTGCGCAAGCTGCTTGGCGACTACCTCGACCAGCGCATCCTGTTCTATCTCGATAAGGACGATGCTGTGCGAACGCAGATCGACCAGCGGACCAGCCAGTTGCAGGCCGATCTCTGGGCCGCGGTGCGCGGGCCGGCAGCAGCCCAGCCAACGCCGGTCGCGGCGCTGGTGCTCGCAGGCATGAATGACGCGATCAATTCCCAGAGCTACTCGCAGGCGGCGTTTTGGAACCGGATTCCCACCGCCGCGTGGGTTCTGATGGCGACCATCGCGCTGTGTTCAAATCTTCTGTTCGGCTATCGGTCGCGGAACGGTAAAAGTGCGGGAAAGCTTGCTCTCGTGCTGCCGCTCGTCGTTTCGATTGCCTTCCTTCTGATCGCGGATATCGATGCTCCGCGGCATGGCTTGATCGAGGTCAGACCACAGAACCTGGAAAGTTTGGCAAAGTCATTTGGGCGCTGAGATTTGCGTGTCGGCCCGTGGCTTCGCGAGGCCCACGAACGAATATTTGCGCGGCTGAAAATGGTTTTCGGGACCGGATCGCGCTTCGTAAAAGATCACGATCAACGGGCCAACCAAGCCGGCACAAAAGCTAACGCTGCCGCTGCGCCAGATAGAACCCGGACAAGACCGTGACCAGTCCCGCAGCCTGCAGCGCGCTCGGCCGCTCGCCGAGCAGCAGCCAGCCGGCCAACAGGGTCAGCGCCGGCACGATCGCGGGGAATACCGCGGCGCGGGCGACGCCGAGAAGCTGGATCGAGAACGCGAACAGATACATCGCCGCGGGTCCGGCCAGGATGCCTTGCCCCAGCGCTTGCAGCGCATTCTCGCCGAGGCCGATCGCCGCCACCCGGCCGAGCCCGCCGGATGCCGCATAGACCGGAAACAGCGAGAGCGAGAGCACGCTGATGACGGCGGCGGCGGAGAAGGCGGAGACACGCCAATAACGCACCAGCGTGGCGAAGCCCGCGAACATGAATCCGGTCAGGACGAAGATCAAATCGCCCAGCACGCCACTTTGCCCAATATGGCCGATCGACTCGCCGCCGATCACGGCAAGGCCTGCGACGATGACGACCGCGCCAAAAAACCGCGACAACGAAATTCGCTCCCTGAGCAGGACGGCCGCGAGGAACAGGCCGCCCAGGGTCGCGCAGGAGGGCTGGATGACGCTGCCATGCCCCAGGGGCACGAACAGGAAGCCGGTATAGCTGATGATCGACATCACCGGTCCGCCCAGCACCATCAGCGCCAGTCCGCGGCCCCATCCGATGCCGCAGAGATTGCCGAGGCCGGCGCGAAAGACGAGCGGCAGGAAGGCGAGGCCCGACCACACGAAACGGTGCATCAGCAGGTCCGCGGGCGTGAATCCGGTTTTCAGGCCATGCCGGGTTGCCACGAAGCCGAGCGCCCAGAACAGCGCCGCGCCAAGGCCGCACGCGACCCCGAGCAGGGCCGGTTTCGCATCCGATTTCTGGGCTGAAGTTTCGACGCCGCCGGTCGGCTCGTGCATCGCGGACCGTTACGTCAGCTCACCCGGCGCTTCAACCCACGGGCACGCAGGGCTGACGAGCGCGCCGGGCGACGCGGCGCCGAGCCCTTGTGAGGGAGGACGTCGCAGGCGGTGGTTAGGCGCCTCCGGGACCCTGCGCCACGAACACGAAGGGTTGTCCGGTCGTGTCTCAGGTTTGAATTGAGAGGGGGCTTGGCGACCTGTCATCCCCGATCCTCCATGCTGTGCTTGGCGCAAAGCAGCATCGGAGCGTGCATGATGGACGCCAACGTTCTCTTCGCAGTGCTGATGGTCGGTACGATCGGCTTGATGTTTGTTGCAGGTCGCATTGCCGAGCGTCGAGGCCGCAGCTTCAAGATCTGGGCGTTGATCGCTTCGATGATCGGGCCGCTCGTGTTTCCACTGGTGTACTTGTTCCCGAACCTGCATCGCAAGAACGGCGACCATGCCTGACGCCAAGGGCGGGAGACGATGGCTTCGAACTTCATCAAAATCGCTCTACTGGCTGGCCTGGTGATACTTACCCTTGGCGTTTTGCCGGATAGGCGGAGGGGTGGAATCCTTGCCATTGCGACCTGCATCGTCGCTGCTTTTGTTCTTCATTTCGTGGCCCCCTGAAAAATCAAACCAGGCCACCGCTCAAATCAAATCAGGCCACTCGTTCGGACGAAGGTCCGTTCCGGGTCCAATGGCCGACATGTACACCGGTTTTGAAATGAAACAGGCCGCCAGCTGAGGCGGCCTTCCGTCACCTTGTGCTCCTCGGGATGCATTTTCTGGTGCGGGGCCTGGGATTTATCGCATCGGTTTCGCCGCCACCGCTCCTTCATCTCCGAATGCATTTTCTCTCAACAGCGCCGTAAGGGGCGGTGACGACGCCTGTGGCAAGTTGCGTAGTGACCTGTTTGATTTGCCCCTTGGGGCAGCTTCCATCATCAACAAGAACGACCGCGCCCCTGTTCATCATCATCGGCTCTTGTTTGAGCACCGTCTGAGCGTTGCAGGAGCCGCTCGCGGCGAGGAACAGAGCCATCGCCGCCGATCCGACAATCGTCTTCATGACCTTCCTCCCAGTCTGGCGCAATTGCCAGGGATGCTAGAGCGGGATGACTTTTCTTCGAATCGTCATCCCGCTCTATCTTTTGGTTTGAGCATGATCTTTTCGGAAAACCGGTACCCACTTTTCCGGATCATGCTCTAGTCAACTTCCTTGACCTCGCAAATTATCGAAAAGAGACCGTCAGCTGAGGCCAGGCCGCTGCTTCATCTCCGAATGCATTTTCTCTCAAGGGGGCGGTAAGTGTCAGTAACCGTGGCAGCCTGCGCAGTGACTTGCTTGATTTTGCCCTTGGGGCAGCTGCCATCATCAACAAGAACGACGGCGCCGCTGTTCAGCATCATCGGTTCTTTTTTGACCACCGTCTCAGCATTGCAGGCGCCGCTTGCGGCCAGGCACAGAGCCAAGGCCGCTGATCCGGAAATCGTCTTCATGACCTCCTCCCAATCCGGTCAAGGCCAGCGGATGCTAGCCAGCTTCCCTAACCTCGTAAACGAGTAAAGAGGCCGCCAACTGAGGCCGCCTCCGACATCGCCTCATCTTCGAATGCATTTTGCGTCACGCAGGGGGGCTCCGGGCATGGCGTTGCCGTGCGTTACGGTTACGAGCTTGATCATCCCCTTGGGGCAGGTACCATCATCGACCAGGACCGTGGCCCCGTTTCTCATGTCCAGCGGCTCTTTTTTGACGACGATCTGCGCGTTGCAGGTGCCGCTCGCGGCGGCAAACAAAATCAATGCTGCTAATCCGGTCACAGGCGTTGTCATGTCGAAGGCTCCCCATCTGCCGGTTCGCCGGGCCATCAGAATTCAAAGGGTGTGGCCACTGTTCACCGCAGCGCGGCCTGACGTGGAACGCAAGTTCTGGTGCGCGGCGGAAGGCCCTTCAACTCGTTACCATTGCCTCCGGTCGAGGTTATCAGCTTGATCTTTCCTTGCCCGCAGGTGCCGTCATCCACCAGGACCGTCGCCCCGGTTCTGAGTTGACCTTCCATCGGTTCTTGTTTGACGACTACCTGGGCACTGCAAATGCCGCCCGCGGCAAGTACGACCGTCAAAGCTAGCGATCCAGTAACGAGCGTTCTCATGTCCCCTCCCGTCTGGCGTATTGGCGGTTCAGAAATGGCATATTGCCTCGGCTCGCCACAACAGGCCACTGCCAAGTTTCAAGTCAGGCCACGAAAACGGGCCAGCGCCGTTCCTTAAAGAAGAAAAAACGGAGAGATGGACAGGTTCGGCAACGTGCAGCGCCGACATCGAACGTTCGTTCCGGGCGCAAAGCGCGCATTCGTCGCAAGCAATTATCTGAACTCGTGACTGAAGAAGCGCGCAAGTCCGTGGCCCGGATGGCGCGACGCGAATCCGGGATATCGTACTTCGGATTGCAGCGAGTTTATCATCGGGGGCACTTCGCGCGAGCCGTTGGCTCGATCCGAGCAACGAAGCACCACCTCAATCGGCGGCTACCGATGTTCGCATTGTGGTCGGTTCTCGAATGACTGCTCCTGGCGCGAAGCAGATATTCATCGCAAGCGATTATCTGAGCTCGTGACTGAAGCAGCGCGCGCAAGTCGAAACCGTCAGTTCGGCTTCTCGGTCTCCGCAGCGGCCGGCGCACTCGCGGGCGCGGGCGCCGTGGCATCCGATTCCGGCTTCTGGCCGCCCCCGGTAAAACGCTCCAGCACCGAACGCACGGCGTCGCGGGTCTTGCGGTCCTTGACGGCGTCGAGCAGCGGCGCGGAAGCCGGCGAGCGCCGGATCAGGCTTTCCGGATCGGGGAAGATCAGGGGATCGTCCCACGGTCCCTGCACCACGAACGGCAGCACGAAGCCGGGGGCTGCGTTGGCGACCGTCGTGAGGCTGGCGACGCCCTTCATGTCGTATTCGCGCGCCGGCACAGACGCAGTGCCGCTCAGGGTGATGCGCGCCGCCGGCCCTTCGATGCGGATATCCTCGGCGGTGGCGATGCCCTCGGCGAATTTCACCGCGATGGTCAGATTGTCGTAAGGCGTGGTGCCGTTGCGGAAGTTGCCGCCGCCCGACAAGGGCCGGCGCTCCAGCCGCTTCAACAATTGCTCGACATTGAAGCCGGCGATCGCGCCGTCATGGCCGGTGAGAACCGCGGTGCCGTCGAGCGACTGCGCGAGCCCAAACGGGCTCGAGCCGGTGGCCACCAGCGAGACGTTGAGATTGCCGCGGCCGGACAATTTGCTGACGCCGAACAATTCGCTGGCGCAGGCCTGCAGGTCGACGTCGGTGAACTGGAATTGCGCCTTCACATCGGCGACCGCGTCGGAGCGCGCGATCCCGAACGAACCCTTGGCGATGCCGCCATAGACCTGCGCCTCGCCGACGCTCAGCGCCAGCGCGCCGCCGCGCAAATTCGCGCCAAACGCGGTGCGGCCGAGCTTCGACGAGCCGACCGTCACCCGCGCGGCGGATAGCCGCATGTCGAGGTCGGTGGTGGACAGCGAGTTCAGATCGAACAACTGCCGGTTCCAGTCGCGCGCACCGCTGGCGAGCAGGCGGAAGGTGGAGATATAGGGCGTGAAGTCGAGCGCGCCGGCGGCGAGCGTCGCCTGCAGGGTCTGGCGGCCGTTATTGGCATAGGTCATGACGCCTTCGGCGGCGTTGCCGTCGAGTTCGACATTGACGTTGGTCAAGGCGATCGACGGACCGACCAGATTGGCGCGCGCCTTCAGCGCGAAGCGGCCGAAACCGCCGCTGCCGGGCGGCGCCGTGCCGATCCAGCGCAAGGCATTGCGCAAGGACGGGCTGTCGATGGTCAGCGTGCCTTCCATCATGGTCGAGGTGCGATTGGCGACGGCGCCGTCGAAGGCGAGTTTCAAAGGCGCGCTGGCGAGCCGCGCCTTCACCCCGGAGCGGTCGCCGGAAAGGGCGGCGACGAAGTCGCTGGCGCTGATGCTGCCGTCGATCCGCTCGCCACGCCAGTCGAACTGCCCGGTCGCGGCAAAGGAGCGCGAGATCGACGGCCATGCCAGCGAGAGGTCGATATCGCCGAGCGTCTCGGACAGATGATTGGCGGCGTCCTGAAGCGTGAGCACGCCGTCCTGGATCCTGATTTCCGAGAACGACACCTGGTTGTCGGCGCCGGGCTTCATGGTGCGGGCGATGGTTTCGATGAACGGCGTCCAGTTGCTCTCGCCATGGACGTCGCGGGTGACATGGATGTGCGGACGCAGCATCATGACGTCGGCGATCTCGTATCGCCGCAGCAACAGCGGCAGCAACCGCAAATTCGCGGTCAGCACGTCGACGGCAAGGGCAGGGTCGGCGGTGCCGCCGCCCTTCAGCCCGACGTCATGAAAGGAGACGTAGCTGCCGGGAAACACCGAAACGTCGATATGGCCCTTGACCACCAGGTCGAGCCCGGTCACGGCGCGGATCTGCGCCTCCACGGCGTCGCGCAGGGCGTCCCGGTTCAGGAACCATGAGGTCGCGATCAGGCCGATCAGCGCCACGCCGAGGAGCGCGGCAATCGGCATCCCCAGGCGCTTCATTCCTTGGGCCATCGTCGGTGACATATCCGGTCGGGTTGTATCGCCAGGTCGCTGTTGAGTGGGCGGGTGGTGCGCCGCCGGACTTCGGTCAATCCCGTGTCCGGCAAATATCACCGCCCAAGTCCGTTGTCCAAGCTGCCAATAGCAAGCTTGGATGGCCCATGCCAACCCCCACAACTTGATGGGTTTTCTTGACGCTTTCAAGGCCGTCCTTGAGCCCCGGCCTGCCTCCGCCAGCGCCCCGGCCCCGTCATTGACGCGTTGCGAAGATTTCGCCTAATAATCCTCTGGATTGCGCTGGCGTCACGCCTCCCTCCATCAGGTCGTATTTCCATGAACAAGGTCTATCCGGACGCCAAATCGGCCCTCGACGGCATTTTAAGGGACGGCATGATGATCATGTCCGGCGGCTTTGGCCTGTGCGGCATCGCCGAGACCCTTTCCGACGCGCTGCGCGAGTCCGGCGTCAAGAACCTGACCGTCGTCTCCAACAATGCCGGGGTCGACGGTATCGGACTGAGCCGGCTCTTGGAGACGCGGCAGATCAAAAAGATGATTTCGTCCTATGTCGGCGAAAACAAGCTGTTCGCCCAGCAGTTCCTCGCCGGGGAACTGGAACTCGAATTCGCGCCGCAGGGCACGCTGGCGGAGCGGATCCGCGCCGGCGGCGCCGGCATCCCCGCTTTCTATACCAAGACCGGCGTCGGCACGCTGATCGCCGAAGGCAAGGAAGTGAAGGAATTCGACGGCGAGAAATATATCATGGAGCGCGGCCTGTTTGCCGATCTCGCCATCGTCCACGCCTGGAAGGGCGATACCGCCGGCAACCTCGTCTATCGCAAGACCGCGCGCAATTTTAATCCGATGATGGCGACGGCTGCGAAGATCACCGTCGCCGAGGTCGAGCATCTGCTTCCGGCCGGCCAGATCGATCCCGACCATATCCACACCCCCGGGGTGTTCGTGAAGCGCATCATTCAGGTGGGAACCGGCCTTAAGCGCATCGAGCAGCGCACCACGCGCAAGCGCGAGGCGTCCGCCGCAACCGGAGAGGAAGTCTGATGGCCTGGACCCGCGATCAAATGGCTGCCCGCGCCGCGAAGGAATTGCGCGATGGCTTTTACGTCAATCTGGGCATCGGCATTCCGACGCTGGTGTCGAACTACATTCCCGCCGGCGTCGACGTGACGCTGCAGAGCGAGAACGGCATGCTCGGGATGGGACCCTTCCCCTATGAGGGCGAGGAGGATCCCGATTTGATCAACGCCGGCAAGCAGACCGTCACCGAATTGCCGTCCACCAGCTATTTCTCGTCAGCCGATTCATTCGGCATGGTGCGCGGCGGCCATATCGACCTGTCGATCCTCGGCGCCATGCAGGTGGCGCAGAACGGCGATCTCGCCAACTGGATGATCCCCGGCAAGATGGTCAAGGGCATGGGCGGCGCGATGGATCTGGTCGCCGGCGTCAAGCGCGTGGTGGTGGTGATGGAGCACTCCGCCAAGGACGGCCCAAAACTTCTGAAGCAATGCAACCTGCCGCTGACCGGCGAGAAGGTGGTCGACATGGTCGTCACCGATCTCGCAGTGTTCACCATCGACAAGCACGGCAAGGACGGCATGGCGCTGATCGAACTCGCCGACGGCGTCACGCTGGATGAAGTGAAGTCGAAGACCGAAGCCGAGTTCCGGGTGGCGCTGAAGAACGCGTGAGGCCTGCATGGGAGGGTCGTTGCCGACGATCCGGCCCGCATGCCCCGAGGACGCCGGCTTCATTGCCCGCAACATCCTGTCTGCGCAGCGCGGCCCACGGCCGCGCGGCTGGTTCGATATCGCGCTGGACTGGCCCGAACCGCAATGCGTTGCCTTTGTCGAACGGCTCGCCACTGCGCACGGACAATCGTGGTGGCACGTTTCGCACTTCATCATTGCCGAGGTCGAAGGCGAGCCGGCGGCGGCACTTTGCGCCCTGCCTGCGGCAGGGACGCGTGACGCCGCGCGATCGGCGATCGGGGAAGTCGCTGACAAGACGGGGCTCAATGCGTCCGAGCTGGCCGCGATATTTCGGCGCGGCGCGTATGCTGCCGGCTGCTGGGTGCAGGGTGGTGACGGTGATTGGCTGGTCGAACACGTCGCATCGCTGCTCTCGCATCGCGGACAGGGACTGGTGCAAGCCCTGATCGACCGCGCGCTCGCGGCGGGAAAGGCTGCCGGCTTCAAGCGGGCGTCGATCTCGTTCCTGATCGGCAACGAGCCGGCCGAGCGATGCTATGCCAAGGCCGGCTTCGCCTTTGCCGAAGAGAAACGCGACCCGGCCTTCGAAGCGCTGACCGGCGCGCCCGGTTTCCGCCGGTTTGAGCGCGCGCTCTAGTGTTGCCGCATGGGTAACGGCACGCGTGCCGTCCTCACGCCTTGGCGGTGGCGACGTCCTCCAGGCCGCGATTGCGCGGCTCGACGCCCCAGGCCCACACCACCACGATCTGAACGACCACAAGGCCGATCATCAGCCAGACCACGCCCGGCAACTGGTAGGATGCCATCAGGGCGCCGACGATGAAGGGCGAGACCACGGTGGCGCCGCGTCCGAGCGTGTTGCAGATGCCGTTGGCGCGCAACCTGATCTCGGTCGGGAACAGTTCCGGCGTATAGACGCCAAACAATATCGCCGTCTGCACATAGATCGCGACGATCAGGATGAAGCCGACGCTCAATACGATCGCCGGATCGGACGCCGCATTGAAGCGGGCATAGATGTAGCCGGCGATGATGGTGACGATCGACGCACCGATGATGCTCCGGCGCCGTCCAATCGCATCCGACAAATAGGCGCCGAGCGCGCAACCGACCAGCGACCCGGCCGACAGCACCAGCGTATAGGCCAACGAACTGGCGATGGTCAGCCCCTGGCGCAGGAAGAACTGCGGCAGGAAGATCACGAAGCCGAAGATCAATGTATTGATGGTGATCAGCACCCAGGAGCCCACGATCAGGCGTTGCAGCAGCGGCGGCTTCAGCATGTCGGAGGCGGCGACCTGGGCGACCGGAGCCGGCACCACCACCGGCGGCAGCGCTCCGCCGGCGGCGGATTCCTTTTCGATCGATTGCATCAGGGTCTCGGCTTCCGCGCTGCGGCCCTGCGATTCAAGCCAGCGCGGCGATTCCGGCAGATTCTTGCGCAGATACCAGACGATGAGGGAGCCGATGCCGGCCATGATGAACATCGGACGCCAGCCAAAGGCCGGGATGATCAGATAGCCGAGCAACGCGGTCACCGGGAAACCGGCCACGACCAGGAACGCCATCATCGACAGCCAGCGCCCGCGCGTCTTCGGCGGAACGAATTCGGTCAGCGTCGAATAGCCGACGACGATTTCGGCGCCAAGGCCGAGGCCCTGCACGAAGCGGCAGGCGATCAACTGGGTCATATCCTGCGCGAAGGCCGCCGCCAGCGACGCCAGCCCGAAGATCAGCAGATTGATCTGATAGGTGAAGCGCCGCCCGTATTTGTCGCCGACAAATCCGGTGATCAGCGAACCCAGCGTCATGCCGACAAAGGTCAGCGAGATGAATTGCAGGTTTTGCGGAACGGTGGAGAATTTGGTCTGGATCGCCGACGCCAGTACGCCGCCGGCGATATAGAGATCGTAGCCGTCGAAAAACATGCCGGCGCCGACCAGCCAGAAAATCCGGTAGTGAAACGATGAGATCGGCAGCCGGTCGAGACGTGCGCCGGCGTTTACTGCGTGAGCCATATGAAGTTCCCCCTCTTGTTTTTCAAATGCGGCGCGGGTCTTCTCTGGACCCAGCTGCTTGTTGGTTCAGTTCAATCGTCGTTGCGTTGCCGTGTCGCGGTACCAGTCGAACGGCTGGTCATGGGTCGCGACCATCACGCTCTTGGTGTTGAAATGGTCGTCGAAGCTTTCGGTGCCGAATTCGCGCCCGATGCCGGAATCGTCGACGCCGCCCCAGGGCGAGGCCGGATCGAGCCGGTGATGATCGTTGATCCAGACGATGCCGGCCTTGACGGCCGACGCCAGGCGATGCGCGCGGCCGATATCGCGGGTGCGGATCGCGGCCGCAAGCCCGAACGGTGAATCATTGGCGAGCCGCAACGCGTCGGCTTCATCCTTGAACGGGGTCACCGAGGTGAAGGGTCCGAACACTTCTTCCTGGAAGATGCGCATGTCGGACTTCACGTCCGCGAACACCGTCGGCTCGACAAAGTAGCCGTTGTCATGGCCGGGCACCCTGGCGGCGACACCGCCGGTGACGAGCCGGGCGCCGTCCTCGCGGCCGAATCCGGAATACTTCAGCACGCGATCGCGCTGCCGGGCCGAGATCACCGGCCCGAGCTGCGTGGCGGGATCGAAGGGATCGCCGATGCGAATGGTCTTCGTCTTGGCCTTCAGCTTTTCCACGAACTCGTCATAGATCGAGGCCTGCACGATATGGCGCGAGGCGCAGACGCAGGTCTGGCCGGCGCCGATGAAGGCGCCGAACGCTGCATAGTTGACGGCCTGGTCGACATCGTAATCGCCGAACACCATCACCGGCGTCTTGCCGCCGAGCTCCATGGTTTGGTGCGCGAACACTTTCGCCGCGGCGCCGCCGGCGATGCGGCCGGCCTCGGTGCCGCCGGTCAGCACCAGCTTGTTGATATCGCCATGTTCGGCCAGCATCTTGCCGGCGCTCTGGCCAAGGCCGAGCACGACATTGAACACGCCGGGCGGCAGGCCGGCCTCGGTGAAGATCTGCGCCAGCTTTAGGGTCGTCAGCGGCGTATATTCCGACGGCTTGACCACGGTGACGCAGCCGGTCGCCAGCACCGCGGCCAGCGATTTGCACATGATCATCAGCGGATGATTGAACGGCGTGCAATTGGCGACGATGCCGATCGGCGTGCGCAGCGTGTAGTTCAGATAGGAACCTTCGACCGGAATCACCGCGTCGCGCCGCGCCAGCGCCAGTCCGGCAAAGTAGCGGAAGAAATCCGGCAGCCGCGACAGCTGCGCCCGGGTCTCGTTCAGCGGCCGGCCGTTGTTGAGGGTTTCCAGCCGGTACAGCGGTTCCAGATTGGCCTCGAACGCATCCGCCAGCCGATTGACCAGCCGCGCCCGGGCGCGAATGTCCATGCCGCCCCAGGCGCGGCCCTCGAAGGCTGCCCGCGCGCTCTTCATCGCGCGGTCGATGTCCTCAGGCGTCGAATTCGGAATCCGCGCGATCACATCGCCGGTCGCGGGATTGCGGACATCGAGCATCTCGCCGGAGCCGGCTTCGATCTCGCGGCCATCGACGAAATTGCCGTGGATCTCGATATCGGCGGCGTTTGGTTTGGCCGGAATATTCAAAGGTCCCTCCCTTCGATCACGATCCGATCGGACGGATCACGCGCTAGACGATCACGGCGTTGCGCTTGAGCGCCGGCAGCACCCGCTTCTCGGTTTGCGAAATATGCGCCTTGATCAGGCGCGCGGCGCCGCGCCCATCGCGCCGCTGCATCGCTTCGATCACGGCGACGTGCTCGGCCACCAGCCGCGTCGGATCGTGCCCCTTCAGATTGGCCAGGCTGACGCGGATCAGGCGGTCGGCCTGTCCGATCAGATCGCACAGCGCCGCCGCCATGCGGCGGTTGCCCGAGGCATGCGCCAGCGCGGAATGAAAGCCGCGGTTGTAGGCGATGAAGTCCTCCTGGCCGCCTTCGAAGCGCCGGTACTGATCGAGCGCCGCAAGAACTTCCGAGGTCGCGTTCTCGATCGCTTCGGCGACGCAGGCCGGCTCCAGCGCCTTACGGAATTGCAGCACGTCGCGCGCATCCGAAAGCGAGATCGGGTTGACCCGGTAGCCCTGGCGCGGCTGCACGGTGACGAGATGTTCGCGCTCCAGCCGGAGCAGGGCCTCGCGCACCGGCTGGCGGCTGACCGAATAGCGCTCGGCGAGCTCCTGCTCGCGCATATCATCGCCGGGCGCCAGCCTACATGTCAGAATATCAGAGCGGAGGTTTTCGTAGACATTATCGCGCAAAAGCATCGAAAATTCCTTGAATATGCCGGCAATCTTGCAGTCGTGAAATATCACGTCAAGTGACAAAGGCTTGAAAAGCCCGGATTTTGATTTATCAGTCGGGGGGTTCCCGAGCACCGCCGTTCCGTGCGGCGTCTCCCAAACCTGAAAGAGGGCTGGCATGAACCGAGTTTTGGCCAAGGGTACGGTCAACGCCGCGCAGTCCGGCAAGGGGCCGTTTCTTTTTCTGTTTCATTCGCTGTTGTCGGATCGGGCGAGTTTCGACGCCATCGTGTGCCGGTTGTCGCAGTCGTTCCGGGTGGTCGTTCCCGAACTGCCGGGCTTCGGCAAATCCGATGCGGTCAGCGGCGACCTTGCTGCTGTGGCCGACCGAATGGCGGAGGCGGTGAGGGATGCCGCCGGAGCCGACGAGGCCTTCGTGCTCGGCAATGGCTATGGCGGGTTCGTGGCGCTGCAGATGGCCATCCGCCATCCCGGTATCGCGGCCAAACTCATTCTCGCCGATTGCGGCGCCGCGTTTTCCGAGCCGGGCCGCGAGGCCTTTCGCAACATGGCGGCGGCGTCGCAGGCCAAGGGACTGTCCGCCATCACGGACGTCGCGATGCGCCGGCTGTTCGCGCCGGAGTTCCAGGCGCAGCATCCCGACCTGATGCGCGATCGCCGCGAGGCCTTCCTCAGGACCGACCCCGAAGTATTCCACAGCGCCTGCATGGCGCTGGCCGGACTGGACCTGCGGCCGCAACTGGCGCAGGTCAAGATCCCCGTGCTGGTGCTGGTCGGTGAGCATGACGAGGCGACGCCGCCGCCGATGTCGCACGAATTGGCAGCAGGCTTGCCGAACGCGCAGTTGAAGATCATTTCGGGGTGCGCGCATGTACCCCAGCTGCAAGCGCCCGAGATCTTCCTGGAAGCGATCGGCGATTTCCTGCCGGCGCTGTATGCGGCGATCTGAAACGCCAAAAAAATTACCCCTCCGCGAACCGTGCAACGCGAAGGTCGAACGGAGGACGAACAACGAGGCGGCGCAGTCAGGCACCTGCTGGCTCGCTGCCCAGGACGTCCGATAGGGCCGACAACAGCCGGTCAATTTGCCCGTCCGTGCCCACACTTATCCGCAGATAGTCGCAGATGCGAGGCGCGGGAAAATGACGGACGATCACCGCCCGTTGGCGCAGCGCGGCGGCCAGCGCCGCGCCCTCATGCGCCGGATGACGCGTGAAGACGAAGTTGGCGGAGGACGGCAGCACTTCGAAGCCAAGCTGGGCCAGTCCGCGGTTTAGCCGTTCTCGGCCTTCGATCACACGAGCGCGGCTCTGTTGAAAATAGGTTTCGTCCTCCAGCGAGGCGATGGCGCCGGCCTGCGCCAGCCGGCCAAGAGGATAGGAGTTGAAGCTGTCCTTTACCCGGGTGAGCGCCTCGATCAGGTCGGCGTCGCCGATCGCGTAGCCAACCCGCAGCCCGGCCAAGGCCCGGGACTTGGACATTGTTTGAACGACCAAAAGGTTCGGGTGGGAGGCGACTAGCGGAATCGAGGTGTCGGCGCCGAAATCAACATAGGCCTCGTCGATTACCACGGGAGCGTCAGGATGTTCCTCCAGCAGGGTAACGATCTCAGCCCGTGACAGCGCAACCCCTGTTGGCGCGTTCGGATTGGGTACGATGAGCGCGCCGGCCGGCCGGCGATAGTCGGCAACGCGGATTTGCATGGCCTGATCGAGCGGCACCGCCTCGTAGGCGATGCCGAACAGGCGGCAATAGACCGGGTAGAAACTGTAGGTGATGTCCGGGAAGAGCAGCGGCGCATCGTGCTTCAGCAGAGCGGTGAAGGCGTGGGCCAGCACCTCGTCCGAGCCGTTGCCGACGAACACTTGTTCGGGGCGCACCTGGTGGTAGGTGGCCAGAGCCGTCCGCAGCGCGATGGCCTGTGGGTCCGGATATAGACGCAGCGTGTCAGTCGCCTCGCCGCGAATTGCTTCCAGCACGCGCGGGGAAGGACCAAGCGGACTTTCATTGGTGTTGAGCTTGACCAGTTCCGCCATGCGGGGCTGTTCGCCTGGTACATAGGGCCTCAGCTCGTGCGTCAAGCTGCTCCAGAAACGGCTCATTTTTCTGTCCAAATCTCAAGGAAGCAGCGGCGCGGCGCTCGCCTTGATGGGCGCTCAATACCCGAGCGCAGGAGGTGGATAGGCCAGCCAGTTCAGGCTCGATGATCTCTTTAGCGCCAGGGACGCCTTGCAGAAACATCCAAAGACAGACGCGACAGAATTTTTTGAGGAGCTCTATTGACGCGTGCGCGCGCTGGCGAGCAAAGCTCCTCCAACCTAAGATCCCGCGAACTGAAAGATATTCGCCGAGAACAGGTTCCAGTGCCTGTTCTCCCGCACCAGCCGGAAGCCGAGATTATCGGGCGGCACGCCGGCCGCGCAGCCGCCGGCGCGGGCATCGCGGATGAAATCGGTGACGTAGGCGCGATGCTGGCCTTCGGCGACGCGGACGCCGCAATTCGGATTGCTCGAAACGGTCTCGCCGGCGTCGTTCAGCACGCGGCGCACAAAGCAGGTGCTGGTCCATTCCCAGACATTGCCGCCGAGGTCGAGCAGGCCGCGTTCGTTGACGCCAAAGCCTCCGAAGGGACGGGTCTGGGGATCGGCAGGGCCGCGTTCGGACTCGCGCTCATAGCGGGCGAGCCAGCGTTTTGCGGGATCGCTCGGGTCGACCGGCAGGCCATCATCCCTGAACCTGCTTCCCGCCGCGTAGGCCCATTCCTCGTCGGTCGGCAGCCGGTAATGTTCGCCGGTCTTGCGCGAAAGCCAGGCCGCATAGGCCTCGGCATCGTGCCAGCTCACCTGCACCGCGGGACGGTCGACAGCGATTGCGAGGCCGCGGTCGAGCGCGCGGCAAGCGGCTTCATTGACACATTGCTGATAGTCGGCGGCGCTGACCTGATGCTTCATGATCGAAAGCGGCTTTGCGAAGCGCACCGACAGCATTGGGGCTTCGATCTGCCGGCCGGCGCGGGTGAAATCGCCGGCCATGCGGTAGGACACGGTGCCCGGATGCAGCTCCATTATCGCCTGTCGATCGCGCAAATATTTGTCGGGCGACGCGGGATCGGTGAGCAGCGGCGTCATCGCCAGCGGACCGGCAAGGCCGGCGGCGCAGACCATGGCCAGCTTGAGTTTGAAGGCGATCAACATGGAAATTTCGATTTGGTTCGTTCGATTCAGTTCGAGGGCAGGGGGCCGGCTCGCGCCGGCGCCCTCAGCTTCGTCATCGGTCTTGTTGCTGGAGCTTGTTATTGCGTCCTGGCGGTCGGGATTTCCGCCGGCGCCTTCACCTGGGTCATCAAATCGTCGTTCCACTTGCCTTCGACCTTGAAGTGCGCGGTGGCGCCGAGTTCGGCGGCCTCGATCAGGTTGTGCGTGACATAGGCGTAGACGCCGGGCTGCAGGAATTTATAGAGCGCAGCACCTGCCGAACCGCCGCGGATGAACCAGGTCTCGAGCCCGGTCTCCGGCGCGTTGGAGAACTTGCCGGTCTCCCAGACATAGTCGCCATGGCCGCCGATCAGATGCGGACGGCTGTCGCGATTGGCCTGCGAGTGCACGATCAGGACGTTATCGCCGACATTGGCGGTCAGCGCATTCTTGCCGGTCAGCGCGCCGGCCTTGCCGTTGAACACGACATGGGTCGGGGTCAGCTTGCGCATCACCTCGGCGGTTTCGGTGTAGGCCTCGCCGGGCGATTCGTAGGATTTGAATTTGCCCTTCTCGTCGCGCGGCACATACATGTCCTGCTCGCCGATATAATACACCTTGTCGTATTTGAGCGCATGGCCCTTGCCGTCATTCAGCCCGTCGCGCGGCAGCACCATCACGGCGCCGTTCATGCCGGAGACGACGTGCCAGGGGATCATCGGGCCGCCCGGGGCGCAGTGATAGACGAAGGTGCCGGTGCGCGTCGCCTTCCAGCGCAGCACCACCTGCTCGCCGGGATTGACCAGCGTCAGCGCGCCGCCGCCGAGCGCACCGGTCGCGGCATGGAAGTCGATATTGTGCGGCATCGAATTGGTGTCGGGGTTGATCAGCGTCACTTCGACGTAGTCGCCCTCATGCACCACCATCAGCGGACCCGGCATCGAGCCGTTGAAGGTCATGGCCTGGAAGGTGGTGCCTTGCTCGTCGATCACAACTTTCTTCTCTTCGATCTTGAGCGTGAACTCCATGATCCTGGGGCCTTGCTTGGTGGCCTGCTCGTGCGGATGCACGAAGGGCGGCGCGACCAGATCAACGTGCTGCCGGGGCAGCTTCAGTTCGTCTGACAAGGCGGGTGTCGCCAGCATCAGGACGGCGGCGGCGCTTAACAAAGCGGCTCTGCGGGTAAGCATCGGATAATTCCTTCATCTGCTTTTTTTCTACCGATGCTAATTTAGGACGCTCGCAGCGTGACTCTTTGCGCTGCAGCAAGGTTCGGCGATTTTGTGGCGATGCTGCGGAATACTACGTAGTCACCTGATCAAAATCGGAGACACCACGTTAACCTTGTCGGAATCGGAGATCGTGATGCCGAGGCCAAGCGACCAGCGGCCGGACACCGGCGCGGACATCCGCACCCGCCATTGATCGTTGCCGATGCGCTCTGCATTCATCGTCACCGGCTCGACGCCTTTTTCCGAATTACCCAGCGTGACCGAAACCGCTCTTGCACTCAGCGGAAGTTCATCGGCGTTTTCGAGCTGGATCGCGATCTCCACCGCCCCGGCGCGCCCCGGCGAAACCGTGACATTGGCCATCGCCTTCTCGGCATGAAGATGGGTGAAGAAGCTTTCGTCGGCGTCGGATGCACCCGGTGCCGGCTCAACCTTTGCCATCCCGGAATGGTGTTCGGGAGCCGGGGCCTGGGCGCCAATGGCTTCGACGTCGAACAGCGCCTTGACCTCTCCGGCGTGCTCGAAGGTCAGCGTGACTGGAATCTGCTCGCCCTGTTTGAGCGGTGCCTTGAGTTCGACGAACATCAAATGCGCACCGCCCGGCGCGAATTTTACAGGCTTGCCCGGTTCGATGGTGAGGCCGCCTTCGATCGGGCGCATCGTCATGACGCCGCTCTCGACCGTCATTTCATGTATTTCGAGCGTCTTCGCCACCGCGCTCGACGCAGACAGCAGCCGGTCGGGCACAGCGCCCCTGTTCTCGATCGTCAGATAGCCGCCCGCGACTTTCGCGCCCCCCGGCGTCGCGCGGCTCCATGGCTGCGTGATGACGAGATCCCTGGAAGCTGCGGTCTCGGCATGCGAGGGCGGCGCCAGCAGGGACGAGGCGAGGGCGGCACAGGCCAATCGGCGGATGATCGATGTCATGGTCAGATCTTTCGGTTTGGAGGTTTCGTCATGGGCGGGCGCCGCGCCTACACGGCGCCGTGCTACAGCAATCTGAGTGCGAGCCAGACCGCCCCCCACAGCACCAGCGACAGAAATGCGATGGCCACCACCGAAGCGGCGAGCATCCGCAGCCAGTTGGCGCTGGCGGCAGGCGATTTTTGCGGACCGACGGGGAAGTCACCGTGGTGTGGCTCAGGGCCGCGCACCCCGAATAGCCAGATGACAGCGTCGAGAACGTGCAGGTTCATGGCCCCGGCTCCAGTTTATCGCTTCGTCCGCACCATGGCCCGGAACCTCCGGTAGCTGTTTGAGGAAACGCAAACTTTCACCTCTCGGCACCGGTTTTGGCGCACCGCGCAATTCGGGGCCGGGTTTGAGCGAGCGCAAAGTCGCTTCTCCGCGCTTGCGTTATGAGGAGCGAGAATTGACAGCGGAGGCCGTGGAAAGCGGCCTGTTTTCATTCGAGGACAGATACGCGATGAGGCCAGATCTGGCGGCCTGCTACGGGCAGGAGCGATTGCCGCGATACACCAGCTATCCGACCGCGCCGCACTTCTCGAGCGGAATTGGCCCCGACACTTACGCCGAGTGGCTGAAGGCGCTTCCGTCGCACGCCACCGCTTCGCTCTATTTCCACGTACCGTTCTGCCGGTCGATGTGCTGGTATTGCGGCTGTCACACCTCGGTCGCCCGCCGCGACGAGCCGATTGCGGTCTATGCTTCCGCGCTCCGCTGCGAGATCGATCTGGTATCGAAGCAAATCGATCGCCGCATCAAGGTCGATCACATCCATTTTGGCGGCGGCACGCCGACAATCATGGCGCCCGAACTTTTCTCCGATCTGATCGGATCGATCCGGCATTGCTTCTTTGTGCTTCCGTCCGCCGAAATCGCCATCGAGATCGATCCGCGCAGGCTCACGCAAGCGATGATCGACGCGCTCGCCTTTGGCGGCGTCAACAGGGCGAGCCTTGGCGTGCAGAGCTTCGATCCCGTGGTTCAGCGCGCCATCAACCGGGTGCAAAGTTTCGAGGAGACCGCGGCTGCAACCAAAGGCCTGCGGCGGGCCGGTATCACCGGCGTCAATTTCGATCTGATCTACGGGCTGCCGCACCAGACCGTCGCGTCGTGTCTCGACACGGTTCGCCGCTGCGTCGAGCTTCGTCCCGATCGATTGTCGGTGTTCGGCTACGCGCATGTGCCGGGCTTCAAGAAGCACCAGCGCAAGATCGACGAGGCGTGGCTGCCCGACAGCCTCGCACGCCATGACCAGTCCCATGCGATGGCCAATGCGCTGAAGGAAGCCGGCTACGTGCAGATCGGGCTGGATCATTTCGCGCTTCCCGACGATGAGATGGCGATGGCGTTTCGGGAAGGAACGCTGCGCCGGAATTTCCAGGGCTACACCACCGACAAGAGCAATGTCCTGCTCGGATTCGGCGCCAGCGCCATCGGGCGGCTGCCGCAGGGATATGTGCAGAACGAGGTTGGCACCCGGGCCTATTCGCAATCCATCGCCGCAGGCAGATTGGCCACCGTGAAGGGCTATGCGCTGACCAGCGACGACCGGCTGCGGGCCGAGATCATCGAGCGCATCATGTGCGACTTCGGGGTCGACCTCGATCCGATCTGCGCGCGGCATGGATTGGTTCCGGAAACCATGCTGCAATCGTCGCCTCGCCTGCAGGACCTGATCTCGGATGGCGTTGTCGAACTCGACGGCACCTCGCTGGCCTTGCCGGATGCCTCGCGCTTCCTGGTTCGCAGCGTCGCCGCCGCCTTCGATGCGCATCTGGACGGATCGAAGCAGCTCCATAGCCGGGCGGTGTAGCGCCGCTTCCGTTTCGACGGAATTGAAACGCGGCTCCGCGCTCTTGATCTGATGCGTCTTCTTGACGCGAGCCGGTTAGATTGATTCTGCCTTCGGGGCATAGCGGACATGGCCGGACTTGCTGTGGCTCGACCGGGTCGCGAGCGACCCCATTCGGACGTGGGGATAGCCCGGACATCGGCCCGCAATTGTGCTACATTAACATTCAATTTCCCCGAGCCGGGGGCTACCTTGAGCAGCGAGCACGTGGAGCGGCGACTGGCGGCTATTCTGGCGGCGGATGTCGCGGGCTCTTGCCGCTTGATAGGGATCGACGAAGAAGGCGCGCTGACGCAACTCAAAGCTCTTAGAAAGTCGCTTTTTGATCCCAAAATCAGTGATCATCGCGGGCGCATTGTCAAGAATACCGGCGACGGCGCTCTCGTTGAGTTCGCCAGCGTGGTCGACGCCGTGCGATGTGCCGACGAAATCCAACGCGGCGTGGCAGAGCAAAATACCGATGTCCTGCAGGACAAACGGATCGAATTTCGCATCGGCATTCACGTTGGCGATATTATCATCGAACGCGACGATATCTTTGGTGACGGGGTCAATATTGCGGTGCGTCTCGAAGGGATCGCAGAGCCGGGTGGGATTTGCATTTCCGACGATGCTCACCGGCAGGTTCGGGGCAAGGTTGAGAGCATCTTTGAGGAGATGGGCGCTCAAACTCTCAGGAATATTGCTGAACCGATGCGGGTCTGGCGTATCCGGAAAAACAGCATCTCCTCCTCTCAAGTAGTGGTCCTCTACCCGACGCTTGACGGCCCGTCGATAGCGATCCTGCCGTTCCAGAACTTGAGCGATGATCCCGATCAGGATTACTTCGTCTATGGCATGGTGGACGAAATCACCACAGCCTTATCGCGGTTCAATTCTCTGGTTGTGATCGCGCGCAATTCGAGTTCTGCTTACAAAGGCAAAGTCGTCGATATCAGGCAGATCGGACGCGAACTCGGCGTCCGCTACGTGCTTGAAGGCAGTGTGCGCAAGGCAGCGGGAAAAATCTGCATCATCAGCCAATGGATTGATGCCGCGACCGGGATGCACCTTTGGGCTGATCGACTTGAAGGTGACCTCAGCGATATCTTTGCTCTTCAGGATCGGATGGTCGAGAGTGCGGTCTCTGCCATTCATCCAAAATTGCTTCACACCGAAATCGATTTGGCTGTGCGTCGGCCGAACCACCTCCACGCTCACGACCTTTGTCTTCGAGCAATACAGCACCTCTTCTCATGGACCCGGGGCGGATCGACCGAGGCCCTTCGGCTTGCCTCTCGCGCATTGGAGATTGACCCTCAGTACGGTTTTGCCGCGACGCTTGTCGCGGATTGCCACTTCCGAAATATACTTCAGGGATCGGCGGCCGATCCGAATTCGGAAATTGCAGAAGGATTGCGGCTTCTCCGGTTGGCGCTCAGTATCGACGGGAACGACCATGTGGCATTGAGCACGCTAGGCTACCAAACGGCTCTCTGCTCCGGCGATTTCGATATTGCAAGGGAGATGGTGGACCGTGCGGTCGCCTTGAACCCGAATTCATTCCGCGCATGGGAACAGCGAGGTTTTACTTACGTAATAGCGGGGCAGCCCGAAGAGGCAATCCGGAGCTTTGAGCGCGTTATTCGACTAAGCCCATTTGACCCGTTACTCTTTTCAGCGTTTACAGGAATGAGCGCTGCATTCATCGGTCTTGGTCATTTCGATGAGGCCGTCGCGGCAGCCAAGAAGGCCCTCCGCCAGAACCCGCTTTACCCGGCGGCTCATCGCTGCCTGGCCATTGCCCTGGCTCATCTGGGACGCGAAGCAGAAGCGAGGGAGGCAGCGGCCGGTCTGCTCGAACTCGAACCCGGTTTTCGCATTTCTGATTGGACTGGCGGCCGTTGGCTAGCTCAGATTTATATCGACGGCCTCCGCAAAGCAGGACTTCCAGAGTAACGCGCCGTCCTGTCTCGCGGCACCAGTGATTTGATCGAGTAGGCCGCGACCGCGGTCGCCACTAACGCGCGCGGCATGTCGTCCATTGCGTGCGCTATGATCGATGGAGTTGCACCGGGTCGGCGGAAAGCACGCGGAATCGCGATGTTAGCCATCGCTCGTGGCGATTTCGGTGTCGCATTCTGCTATTGGGGCCATTTGTTGCCGACCTAAATGGAATGACCAACGGGGTTAAGGAAGGGGGCGACCTTCACTGAGCCATCGGCTGCGAGTTGATGATGGCGTGCGACGGCGTCCGCGGCATGTTGATGTGGCAATTCGCGCCAATGCTCGGGAAGCTTGCGCCGGGACAAAGAGCCCGCCGCGCCGGCCGCGTTACCATTCAACTCCGAATGGAGGAACGCATGCCCATTGGATTTGACGATCTGGTCGACGACGTCATGACCGGCGTGCCCGAGACGATCCGTGTGTTTCTGGAATTCAGGATGCGATGCGTCGGTTGTCCGATCGCATGCTTCCACACCGTGGACGATGCCTGTCGCGAGCATGGCGTCGACCGGGACAAGTTTCTGAACGCGCTGCGTGCCGTGGTCGCGGAGATTATGGCTTGACCGGCGGCCCGCTATCGCCGCGGGTTTCTTCGGCGAGTACGAACAAACGATGCGGCTCGCGCAGCACGATGCGTTGCCGGCCGCCCTCGATCAGTCCTTGCTGCTCCCAGGCGCTGAGGACGCGGCTGACCGTGTGCAACGTGGTCCCGGTCATCTGCGCGATATCCTGGCGGCTGATCGGAAAATCGATCTCGACGCCATGTTCGACCTTGCGCCCGGATTGCTTGGCGAGCCGAAGCAGCGCGTGGGCGACGCGCTGCTCGACCTGCTGGGTCGACATCTCGACCACGCGGGTGTGGGTTTCCTGCAATCGGCTGCCGATGGTCTGCAGAGTGTTGGTCGCCAGCGCCGGATATTTCGCGACCAGGCGCGGCCATGCCGCCGATGGCCATGACAGCACGACACTGTCATCGACGGCGGTGGCGGTGGCGGGATAATGCTGCAGCCCGATCGCGGTGGCGACGCCGAAGGTTTCGCCGGTCGCGACATAGCGCACCACGACCTGCTCTCCGGTCGGCGTGGTCTTGCTGGCGCGCACGTGACCGTGCAGCAGCACGAAGAAGGAAGTGGCGTCCGCGCCCTGTTCGAACACCGCGCTGTTTTTCGGAATCCGCGTCGAGCGGGCTTCGCGAAGGATCTCGCCGAGTTCGTCGGCGCCAAGCCCTGCGAACATCGGCAGATGGGCAACCAGCGAAGGGTCGATCGTCGCCATGTTTCTTCCGTGGTTTCCTGGAGCGTTTTCAAGCCAAGCATGCCCTCGGACTTGATCCGGGGGTGGAGACCGGTTCGCGTCAAGAAAACGCGTCAAAATCATAAATCCAGAGCCTGTTTCGACTCCGTCGAAACGAAACAGGCTCGAGCGACTTCAATCGAATCTAGACTGCGATTGCGGCTCCCGATCAAGCGGAAGTTTGCGCTGGCGCAACAAGCGGCCGCGTTAATCCCCCTAAATGTTCGCCAGATCAGCCCTCCGGGAAGACCCGCCGCGAGGTAAATGACGAAATGGAGCGCTCGTAATGGCGATTCCCCGCTTTCGCGCCCATCAGGGCTGGCCGCTGCTGGCCAACGGCTTTCGCCCGTTCTTCCTGCTCGGTTCGGTCTATGCCGCGCTCGCGATTCTGGTCTGGCTGCCGGCGTTCTATGGCGAGATCACCCTGAATTCGGCGTTCGCGCCGCGCGACTGGCACGTGCATGAAATGCTCTACGGCTATCTGCCGGCGGTGATCACGGGATTTCTGTTCACGGCGATTCCGAACTGGACCGGACGGTTGCCGCTGCAGGGCACACCCTTGCTGGTGCTGGTCATCGTCTGGCTCGCGGGGCGGTTTGCCGTGACGTTCTCCGCCGGGACCGGCTGGCTGGTGGCGATGCTGATCGATTCAAGCTTCCTGTTGCTGGTCGCCGCTGCTGCCGCCCGCGAGATTCTGGCCGGCCGCAACTGGCGAAATCTCAATGTCGTGGTGCTGGTGTTGTTGCTGCTCGCGGGCAATGTCGCGTTCCATCTCGAAGCGCATTTCCATGGCGCCGCCGACACCGGCATCGGTGTCGGTATCGCGGTCGTGGTGCTGCTGATCTCGCTGATCGGCGGCCGCATCATTCCGAGCTTCACCCGCAACTGGCTGGTGCGGGAAAATCCCGGCCGGCTGCCGGCGCCGTTCGGCCGGTTCGACATCATCGTCGTCGCGATCGGCGCGCTGGCGCTGATGGGCTGGATCGTCAGCCCCGGCAGCCATCTCACCGGCACCACGCTCGCGATCGCCGGCGTGCTGCATCTGGTGCGGCTCGCCCGCTGGGCCGGGGATCGGACCTGGCGCGAGCGGTTGCTGCTGATCCTGCATATCGGCTACGCCTTCGTGCCGATCGGATTCCTGTTCAATGCGGCTTCGGCGTTCGGCCTCGTCGCAGGCAGCGCCGGCGTTCATGCCTGGATGGCGGGGGCTGCGGGCATCATGACGCTGGCGGTGATGAGCCGCGCCACGCTCGGACATACCGGCCAGCAACTGACCGCGTCCGCCACGACGCAAGCGATCTATGCCGCGATCATTGTCGCGGCGCTGTCGCGTATCTGCGCGGTGCTCGAGCCCGATCACAGCGAATTGTTGCTGCATGTTGCGGCGTTTGCCTGGGCGGCCGCCTTCTTCGGTTTTGCCATATCGTTCGGGCCGCTGCTGGCGGGCGTCCATCGGCGCAAGGCCGGCCCAAAGCTCGCCGCGTAGAAAAACTCGCCGGGCGGGAAGGCTCGGCGCATCACGGCGCTTGTCAGTGACTGTCTCGGGATGGCAGTATTACCCCATCAAGGGTAATATCGGACATTGGCCGTGCGACATATCAGGATATGGGTGTATGACGGCATTCTGGCCTCGGGCGTAGCCGGATCGATCGACGTCTTCACGGCGGCGAATGCGGTTTTGGCGGAGAAAGCCGGTCAGAGAAACCATCATGGCCGCGGGATATCGCCGCTGTTCGAATGGCGCATCGAATCGCTCGACGGCAGACCGGTGCACACCGCCTCCGGTCAGGCCGTAGCGGTCGACGGCCCGATCAGCGCCAGAACCTCTGCCGACGCGGTGATCGTGACCGGCCCCTTCATTGCCAATATCGAGCGGTTTTTCGAAAAGCCTGAAGTGCTGCAGCCGTTGTTCGCGGCGTTGCGCCGCCAGCATGCGCGCGGCGCATTGCTCGCTTCCTATTGCACCGGCAGTTTCATCCTGGCCGAAGCCGGCCTGCTCGATGGCGGGGTGGCGACCACGCATTGGGCCAAGGCGAAGGTTTTCGCGAAGCGCTACCCCGAAGTGGATTTGCGGGTTTCCGAAATATTGACCGAGCAGAACCGCATTCTCTGCAGCGGCGCGGTAACGACCTCGCTCAATCTCGCCTTGCGGCTGGTGGAGAAATTCGCCGGCGCCGAAATTGCCGCGGCGACGGCCAGGATGATGCTGATCGATACCAATCGCGTTTCGCAGGCCTCCTACGCCACCCTGCCGGACCAACCGCCGCATTCCGATGCGCTGGTGGCGCGGGCGCAGCGCTGGATGGAGAAATCCCTGAGCCAGGGGTTCAGCCTGACCGAACTGGCGCGGCATCTTGCCGTCAGCGAACGCACCCTCAACCGGCGCTTTAAAAAGGCGGTCGGCGAGGCGCCGCTGCATTACCTGCAATCGCTGCGCGTCGATGTCGCGAAACGGCTGCTCGAGACCAGGGGACTGAATGTGGACGCGGTCAGCGAGCGCGTCGGCTATACCGATCTCTCGACGTTTCGCCGGCTGTTTCGGCGCGAAACCGGACTGTCGCCGCGCGAGTATCAGCGCCGTTTTTCTCGACGGCCAGGGCGCGGCGCATCGCCGGAGCCGGCGGCGCGATCGGCCCGCTAAAGCGGGAGGAGATTAGATGAGCTGTAACGGCACCGGAAGTGCGCTCCCTCTCCCGCCTGCGGGGGAGGGTTGGGGGGGTGCCCAACGAGAATTCAGTGTACGTGGTGAGAGCCCCCACCCGCCGCGCTCTATCGAGCGCGTCGACCTCCCCCGCAAGCGGGAGAGGTGAACTGATCCCCGCGGACAGACCGATTCAATCAAAAAACATTCTGCTCCAGCCGATCCCACGGCGCCTTGTCCGTTTCTCCCCGAAAGATGGCGATACTGCCACTGTCGGCCGGGCCGGCTGAATCCTAAACCGTGCATGGACAGGGCGCCCGGAGATCGGGCGGCGGGTCGCGATGCGGTGAACGGAGAAAGGGTCTGTCATGCCGATGATCGATGTATTGATTCCCGAAGGTGCGCTGAAGCCCGAGGCCGAGGAACGGCTGCTCAAGGAACTGACCGATATCCTGATCAGCCATGAGGGGTTCGATCCCGCCAACAAGATCGCGCAAAGCGTCTCCGTCGTCTTCCTGCATCGCCCAGTGGCGGTGTTCGTCGGAGGCAGCCGCTCGGGATCGCCGCGCTATCGCATCGTCCCGACGGTGCCGGAAGGGCAATATACCGAGGCCTCGCGCAAGGCGCTGGTCAAGGACGTGACCGATGCGGTGGTCCGGGCGGACGGTGGAAAATACGAGGACGTCGCGCCGCTGGTGTGGGTGTTCCCGACAGAAATTCCCGATGGCCAATGGGGCAGCCGCGGCGTGATCCGTCCGCTTCCGGACATCCAGGCATTCATCGCCGGCGAGCACGAACGAAAGATCGGCGAGGAACGGCTCGCCCGGCGACGCCGCGTCAAGGCGCTGGCGATGCTGGAAGGGGCGCTTGACGCCGCCCGCAAAGGCGCCGTCGTGGACCCGCAATGACCGACGCTGAGTGTTTCAAGCTGGCGGCGATCCAGGCGGCGCCGATCATGTTCGATCGCGATGCGTCGACCGAGAAGGCGTGCCGCCTGATCCGGGAAGCCGGCGCGATGGGGGCGACCATCGCGGCTTTCGGCGAGACCTGGCTCGGCGGCTATCCGTTCTTCGTGTTCGCCGAGATGCGGCCGCTGACATGGCGGGCGATGGCGGAATACCTGGCAAATGCAGTCGAGATTCCAAGCCCGACCACCGACCAGCTTTGCGAGGCCGCACGATTAGCGGGCATCGATGTGGTGATCGGCGTGGTCGAACGCGACGCCGCCACCGCCGGGACGGTCTATTGCACGCTGTTGTTTATCGGCAAGGAGGGCAGGATCCTGGGCCGGCACCGCAAGATCAGGCCCACCTTTCACGAGCGTTCGATGTGGGGCGATGGCGATGCCGTGGGTCTGAAGACCCATCAACGGCCTTACGGCCGCATCAGCGGTCTCAATTGCTGGGAGCACAATACGATGCTGCCGGGTTATGTGCTGGCGGCGGAGGGAACGCAGATCCATGTCGCAGCTTGGCCGGGACGCGAGCCGGCAGCGGCGCCGCCTTCGCCTTCGCCGCTGTGGCCGCGTCAGTTACTGCTGTCGCGCGCCTTCGCCTCGCAGGCGGCCTGCTATGTCATTGCGGTCGGAGGCATGCGCCTGAGTGCCGATACGCCAGAGCGCTACCGGGAACTGTCGACCTTCGAGCATACCGGCGATAGCTGCATTATCGACCCGCGCGGCGAGATCATCGCGGGGCCGGCGCAGGGCGAAACCATCCTGATCGCGGAGGGATCGATGGAAGCGGTTCGCGCCGCCAAGGCCTTGTCCGACATCGGCGGGCATTATTCGCGGCCGGATCTGCTCCGGCTGATCGTCGATCGCAGTCCGCCGGAGCGGGTTACCGAGCGCGGCGGGGCCGGCGAGGCGGAAGCGCAGACGGGGTGACGGATCGCTGTGAGGTGTTTTGTCGAGGTCCATATTCGAGGTCCTCGGCGCGGCCCGCGATGGGTCATCGATGCTGACAATTTGGGCAGACCGCTCGCATTATCCGTTCGACGACAGAGGGTCCGCATGCCTAGTCTTGAGGCTGGGTGTTGGCCATCGGCTTGGGGTGTTGCTGGATGCGGGCGGTTCTGGACTATTGCAAGGATGGAATTCAGCAAAGCGTGGCCACCGGCGCGTTGATCATCCGCGAGGGACAGACTACCGGTCACCTTTATGTCCTGATCGAGGGAAAGCTTGAGGTCGTCAAGGGCGACACGGTCGTCGCCGTCATCACCGAACCGGGCGCGGTGCTCGGAGAAATGTCGGTCCTGCTCGACCAGCCGCATACCGCGACCGTGCGCGCGGCCGCCGATTCTACCGTCTACGAGATCGGCGATGCTGCCTCGTTCCTGCGCGAGCAGCCGGCGGTGGCGCTCCTCATCGCACGGCTCCTGGCGCAGCGGCTCAACGTCGCCACCACCTATCTTGCCGACATCATGCATCAGTATGCCGGCCACGGCGATCACCTGGCGATGGTCGGCGAGATCCTGCAGAGCATGATCAACCTGCCGCCGATCCAGATCTCGCCGGGTTCGGATCTGCAATCCGACTCCAGGCTCTGACAGCAAACACGGTTTTCGAGCTTTTCGGGATCGATCCGGTCAGCTCTGATGCGGTCCCCGCATCATCTTCATGGCGTCTTCGATGTGGCGCCACTCCCTGGCTTCTTCGCCGTCGCCGCTGTTCTCGCAGGCCTGGGCGTTCTGCGCCGCCTGGGCGATCGCCTCGAGGCCGTGCTTCTCGAACATCTGACGCGCGATCACGTGAATCTGTATCTCAGATATCATTTCGCTCTCCTCATGTTCCGTAACGCTGGGAACCGCGGGAGACCGTTGCGTGTCCGCGGCCCGATCCAGCCCGAAGTTTCGATCCTTCCGGCTGCGCATGCAATTTTACGCCCCTCCATCAGGAAAGAGGAGAGCGGCTTGCGGGATATTTTCTGGTTGAGCGGCGGAACAAAGAAGAGTTTCGAAAAATCGAACGCGAGGAACCAATCGGTCTTCATATGTCGGGCCGGCAGGACGGCTCACTAACGTTCGGCTGTGGTCCTTATGAGTTCCGAGCGCGGCTCTGGGTGGTTTTGACAAGCTTTCGACGGCAGCGAACCGGCGTATTGCGAACCGCCTGCGCCAGCATCTCGTACAGTTCTTTCTTGGTCAGATTGACTTCGACCTCCTGCGGTCGCGGCGTCCGTTGCGGTGACATCTGCGGCGGCGAGGGTGAGGGCGGCGGCAGTTCGACCTGCGGAAGAGGCTTTACCGGTCTTGCCGGCAGCGTGCTCCGGGGCGGCAACCTTAGACGTTTGACCTTGGCGCAGACCGCGTTGCGCGAAACGCCCAGGCGCCTGGCACATCGCGACGCGCTATGACCACTGGCCCAGAGAATCTCGAGCTGTTTAATCTTGGCCGCATCCCATGGCATCGGTCACCTGACGATCGCACCGTTTGCAGCAGCGCCGAGAGCGCGGTCTGCTTTTGCGTCAGCCGAAAATTCAGCGCAGCATTATAACATTTTGTAGATGACCTCGCAATCACGAACGCACATGATGGTCGCATCGTGGATCGGAAGCATCGCATCGCTGCGATCTCGAACCAGAGTCTTTGAATTCATGTCGCGATCGCTTGGGGATCGTTCGGTCGGATCGGCGGATTAAAAATCGGATCCGCAATCCGGCCCAAGGATGTTAACCACGCCGGCGGATTGATCACCGGCGCGGCCGGCCGCTGCAAGGGCGCGTTGAGGTCGATGACTTGCTCATCGCCGGCCGCGAGCCAGAACGCCGTACCTTCATCGATATCCAGCACGATGTGCACCGGCGGCCGGCCGGCCTGAAGCCCGGCGTTAAACACCCAGGTGGCGCCGAGCCGGTCGAACCAGGAGCCGTCAGGAATGAACGGCGATTGATGCACATGGCCCGAGATCACCATCGACGGCTGATACTTCTGGATCCATTGCGCGAGTTCGACGTCGCCAAAAAAACGTTTGCCGCCCCAGCTGGTCGGCGAATTCGCCGGCGGCGCGTGATGGACCCAGATCCATCGCTGCAGCCGCGCCGCGGCGGCCTCGCGAAGCTGGTCGTCGATCCGTTGCTTGACCAGCGGCCCGTCCCACCATGGGCACACCGTGAACAGCGTATCGCCGATGGTCAGGCTGTCGCCGTCGCAGGCGATGCCGAGTTCGCGGACGTCGCCGATCCAGCGCGCGATCTTTTCGCCCTCGGGGCTGCGCTCGTCGAGGTCATGATTTCCGGAACAGAGAATGACGCGGGTCACGCCGGAAAGCATCGCCAGGTATTTCTTCACCACCACGATCTGGGCGCGGAAGTCGACATACGATCCGATGTCCAGCGCATCGCCGGCAAAGATGACCAGGTCGAACTGCGGCGCCGCGCTGAGCAGCCAATCGAACTGCGGCAACGAGTAATGCAAATCGGCCACGACCAGGCAGCGCATATCTAATCAATCCGATGCTCAAAAATCAGGCGATATCGCGATGCCTGTATTCAAACCGTCTGGAGAGAGCAAAAAATGTGCCGCGATAGCCTGTTGGAGCGCGACAGATGCCCGCACGAAGGCTCGCGTTGTGATCGGCTCAGGCCTTGGCCATGGCGTGCACGAACGTCACTTCGATCAGCGTGCCCGAATGCGGACCGGTCTTGATGTGGAAATGCGCGCGGTTGGCTTCGACCAGCGCTTTGGTCAAAGAAAGGTTGACGCCGCCGCTCTCGGACGCATGGTCCGACGGTGCCTGGGTCCGGAACGGCTCCATCGCGGCGGCGACTTCGCTGTCGTTGAGCCCCTGGCCGGTATCGCGGACCCGCAGCACGACCTCGCCGAAATCCGACAGCGCGGTCGAGACGATGACCTGACCGCCGGCATTGGCGAGATGGATCGAGTTGCCGATCAGGTTCAGCGCGATCTGACGCAGCGAGCGGGCGTCGGCCAGCACCGGCGGCAGCATGGGCGCCAGCGAGGTGCGGATGATGATGCGTTCGCGGTTGGCCTGCGGCTGCATCACCGCGACGCATTGCTCGACCAGATCATTGAGGTTCTGGTTGGAAAAGGTGAGGTCGAGCCTGCCGGTTTCGATCCGCGACAGATCAAGCAGATCGTTGACGATGGCAATCACGCGTTCGCCTGAGCTGCGGATGTCCTTCATGTAGTCGATGTAGCGCTCGTTGCCGAGCGCACCGAACCGCTCGCCGATCATCACTTCGGCGAAGCCGATGATGGCGTTGAGGGGAGTGCGGATTTCGTGGCTGATCCGCGCCAGCATGTCGGCCTTGGCGTGCGCCGCGCTGTCGGCCGGCCGCCGCGCCGGCTGCGGTTCATTCTGGCTCTTCCGGCTTTGCGAAAGGTCGCGAAACACCGCGAAGAAATTCGGACCGTCGGGCCGGGTGCGTCCCATCGTCATCGACAGCGGAATGATGCCGCCCCCGGACACGCGGCCCAGCACATCGCGGCCGTGATCGAGCAGGCTCGCGACTTCGGCGTCCTTGATGCCTTCCAGATGATCCAGCACCGCAAGCTGGCTCTCCGGCGCGAACAGCTCGGTCAAATGGCGCTGCACGAACTCGGTGCCGTCGTAACCGAACAGCGCCTCGGCGCTGCGGTTGCACGAATGGATGTTGCCCTCGGCGTCGAACATCAGGATTCCCTCGGCCGTGGTGTCGAGGATGGCGCTGAGGTCCTCGGCATTGGCGTGGCCTGCGGGCGACGCTGCGGCGGCGGGGGGCGGCGCTTCGGGAAGTGCGGCGGCGACGGCCGCGGCTTGCATCGGAGCGCCGGAGAAGATCAAGGCCAGCGCGGAATCGTCGTCCCATGAAATCGTGAACAGGCGGGCGTCGACCGCGGCCGTCGCATTTCCGGACGATGTCTCCGTTCCGGAAATCCTCACCGGCGTCCCGGTCTCCGACGTGCTGGCGGCGTTGGAGACGCCGGGCTCGACATAGAGCGCATCGAGACCTCCGGCCGCTTCCAGGGCGTGGAGGCTCTCGTATCCCATCTGAGCGAGAAACGCGCGGTTGGCATAGAGCATCCGGTCCAGCCGATAGATCAGCACGCCGACCGGCACCAGATCGAGCAGCATCCGGTCGCGCCGCGCATCGCCGCGCGCGGGCGGCTCGGGCGCCGAAAGCCAGCCGGGTTGTTCGCCCGGCTGCCGCTGTGTTTCATCCGGGTCCGGCGGCCCGCTGGACGTGCCGGACGGCGCGTGCGGTGTCGCGGCGTCAGTGCCATTCTCGCCCTCGAGCCGCTCCGACAATTGCCGGGCCAGCTCGTTGAAGGCGCTGCTTTCCACCGGCGTCAGGCCCGCCGATTTCGATTCACCGATCGGCCGAAATGGAACGACGTTCTTGGGCGTTTCCACGGGAGTTTCCAATTCGGTTTGCTGTGAAGTCTCCAAAGCCATCGGCTCTGGCGATTCAGTCAAACTGGATGACGCAACGTCGGCTGCGGGCAGCTCCGCAGCCCGCGAATCGTTGACAATATCGCCAGCGACGATGTGGCCCGAATTGGGCTGGACCATGACCGGCGCAAGCGTTGCCGGCGTTGCCGCGCCGACAAGGCTTTCATCGCGGCTTTCATCGCGGCGCGCCGCGAGCCGCGCCAGGCCTTCGAGATTGGCGCAGACCCCGAAGCCGCGATAGCCGGCAAAATCCCGCCCGCGGTCGTAGACTGGCAAGCCCGACAATTCGACCGCGAGTGCTGCGCCGCCATCGATGGGCCAGTTCAAGGCGACGCCGATCCAGCTCTCGCGCGCCGCGATCGCATCGGCGACGCGGCGATCGGGATCGAGCCCGGGCAAGGCGACGATTTCGCTCCACTGCCGTTCGAAGCCGGCTACAGCGCGCGCGCCGATCAGATGCGTGAATTCGCCGGGGTCGAGCGCGAAGCGGCCTTCGCTGTCGAGCCGCCACATGAAGCGCAGCGGATGCCGCGGCAAATCCGGCGGCGGCGCTTCGGCGTGTGGCGGGTCGGGTTCGGACGGCGGCTGCGCGGCAGGTTCGGCGGTTGCCTCCGCGGGCAATTCGGCAAACTCGTCGATCAATGCAAACCCGGCGGACGCATCGTCCGAGGTCGCGGGCGGTTCGCTCGCAGGTGGCGGCGGGTCGACCGCGATCAGCGCAACGAGGCCGACATCGGCGCCGCTCCCGACCCGCTGCAGCACCATGCGGACATCGCCGACGGAGGTTTCGACGTGGCCTTGCCTCACGGCTTCGCGACACGCATCGCCAAGACCAGCATGGCCAAGACCTGCCTCGCCAAGACCGGCTTCGGCGATATCGCAAAAGCCGGGCAGCGCTCGCGCGGTGTCGCTGGCGCCGACCAAGGTGCCGTCAGTCGCGAAGGCCACGGCCGGCGCCTCGATCGCCTCGACCAGGCGCCGCAACCGTTCGAGCGGCGGCATGCCGCGGCCGGCCGCGTCGGTGCCCGCGATCAGGACGCCGTGACTGCCGTCGGCAAAATCGAGCCGCGCGCAGCCGCAGGTCGCGAGCGCGCCGAGCGGAGCGCCGAAGCCGCGCAGCCGCTCCAGCCGGATGGCGCCGGTCAGCGGCAACTGCCCCGCCAGTCGCGCCACCTGGCGGCGGTGCGAATCCGCCGGTCCGAAGATCTTTTTGGCAAGCGCCGCAGCATCGTTCGCGCCGAACAGTCTGGCGCCGACCGGATTGGCCCACAGGATCCGCGCGCCGTCGATCGACCAGAGCCATGCGGGCATCGCGCTTGTCGCATAGGGCGCCAGTCGCGGATCGCTCACGCCTCGCAACTGGAATTCCGCATATTTCATCGTGGGGAGACGTGACCGGAGGGCAGGGCAAATGCTGACAGGCTTAACAGGCCGTTAGTATCGCCCGCTGGGAATGGCAGGTCCACGCTGTTGCCGGCGCCCTGGTCTTCAAAGCCCGGGATAACCCTGTTCCAGCGGACCTCGATGCGGTCTGCCGCGTTGAGATATTGCAAAAGGCCATCAAAGGTCCACGATGGGAACCGATGGACGCCGCGTCACACCGGCGAGGTCTTTGGCCGATAAAGTGAGGCGGGCGAATCGGAAACCGCGGCACGGGATGACCCCTTTGGCCGCAGCAGGAGTGGCAACATGAGCGAAGAAGCGAATGACCGTTTCGAGATTCCGAAGGATATGCGATCGATGGCGGAGGCCAGTTTCGAGCAGGCCCGCAAGGCCTTCGAGAAATTCCTCGCCGGCGCGCAGCAGACCGCGGGCTCGATCGAGGAGCGGGGAGAGACGGTTCGCGCCGGGGTCAAGGATGTCGGTGCCAAGGCGATTTCGTTCGCCGAAAAGAACGTTCAGGCCTCGCTGGATTATGCGCAATCGCTGGTGCACGCCAAGGATCTGACCGATGTGATGCGGCTGCACAGCGAATATGTGCAGACGCAAATGCGCTCGCTGGCCGAGCAGGCCAGCGAGATGGGCCAGATTGTCAGCCGGGCGGCGATGGAAGCGGCCAAGCCGAAGACCTGATCCCGATACCTCCGCAGGTTGGTTTTTCGACTTTCCTCAGCCAACGCGCGCGTCTGGCCATGGCCAGCCATGCGGCAATGCACCGGAGAGTGCGTTGCGCTGCACAAAATTGACAAGATCTGGGCGTTTACTCCCGGTTGCCCCGCGAGGGGTGTTCCCGTGACCTGAGTTTGCGTGATCCAAGTCGACGTTCGCGGCAGTGGAGCTGTCGGGCGTTCGCGGGGGTCACATCGTTTTTCACCCCATTGCGAAGGATGCCTCCATGGCCAGCACCGATCCGTTCTCCGCCTCCGTTATCCCGTTTGAAGTTCCCGAGCAGATGCGCGCGTTCGCCGAAAAGGGCGTGTCGCAGGCCCGCGACAGCTACGCCAAGTTCAAGGATGTCGCCGAGAGCAATAACGGCACCATCGAGGCGGTGTTCACCACCGTCAGCAAGGGCGCCAGCGAATACTCCGCCAAGCTGATGGAAATCATGAAGGCCAACACCACCGCCACCCTCGATTTTGCCCAGGAGCTGCTCGGCGTGAAAACGCCCTCGGAGGCGATGCAGCTGTGGACCGCGCATGCCAAGAAGCAGTACGAGGTGTTCACCGCCCACACCAAGGAGCTCGCAGAGTTGAGCCAGAAGGTCGCGACGGAAACCGTCGAACCGATCAAGGCCAATGCGTCGAAGCTGTTCAAGCCGGCCGCCTGATCGAGCGCTGATTTCTCTTCCAGGAAAAGCCCGGGCCGCCAGCCTGGGCTTTTTGCTTTGGCGGCGGGCGGATCGGCGGATTTCGCAGCAAAACCCCGCCGATGTTGCGGCTTCCCGGCCTTGCCAAAGCCGGGCGTTGCACCTAGTTTCCGGCCGGTTCGGCGACCCCTTTTGCGGGGGCCGACAAGGATGCAGTTGTAGCTCAGTTGGTTAGAGCGCCTGTCTGTGGAACAGGAGGTCGGTGGTTCGAGCCCACCCAACTGTACCAGAACGCTTTCTAAGTGCTTCTGCCGCAGCAAGTAATTGAACAGCATTGGCTATTTCGCTCGCTCTAAATGCAAAAGAGCGCACCATTGCGCGCATATACAAGCCTTGCTTATTAGCGGTTGATTTGCCTCAAGAGAGGGAGGAAGCTTGCGGATACTCCTTTTTTTTTGCGAGCCGCGGCAACGGTGCAGTGCCGCGCATTCCTTGCCTCAATCAGGGGGTGATCATCATGCCATCCCAACGGCCTAACGATCCAAGTCGTCGCCTTGTGCTCGGCGCACTCGCAACGCTCCCAGCACTCTCCGTGCCGCTCGTTCCCAATGCGCAGGCGCAAACAACTACCGCGCAAGCACTGTCCACCGAAGGGGCCGGGTTTTCATTCGCTGCGGTGGGCGATACCCGACCGATGATGTACCTCCCGCTGAAGGAAGGGCAGCCGGACCTCAATAAATTCTTCGTGGAAATGTTCGGGCTGGTCATGCCGGAGAAGGTCGCTGAAGCGGTCGTGGCGAAGGATGTGAAGATGATCTTCGATCCGGTCACAAAGGAACTGATCAAGGTGATCATGCCGTTCGCGTCCAAAACGGAAGTTATGACGCTGACCGTGGATAAAGGCTGGGTCACAGAGGCATCTGTTGAAGACGTGAAACTGCTTCCCGGAGTGCATCGAACCATGTTTCGGCTGCAGGGTGGCGAATGGGTGACCCGTGAAATCGTGAAGGACATTCAATCCGGTCGCGCCAAATTCGTGGTCAATAGCGGCGATGCCGTCTGGTGGGGCAATCAAGGCTTGACCGTCAGCGACAGCCCATACTGGAAGCGGGTGAACGACACGATGTTGAAGAAGTTGCCCGCGCCAGATGACGAGATGCGCGCAGCCGGTCTGGATGGACGATTCTTCATGAGTGTGGGTAATCATGAGGTGTGGGCCGACCCGAAGATTGAGGGTGTTCTTTCGGCCGTTCCGTATCTGAAGAAGTTCGGCGTCACGCCGGAAAACCTCATCTACAAATTCGACTTCAAAGGCACGCGCTTCATCTATCTCTGGAGCGGCAAGTACGATTATCGGTCGCCCTCGCAGTGGGACGCTGATCGACCGAAATATGCCGAGCAGATGACGCAGCTTCAGAAGTGGCTGGACGAAGCCAAGGCGAATGGCATTCGCAACGCCTTCGTTACTTTCCATTATCCCGTGTTCGCCCGGTCGGGCTTGGGCCCGATTCCGGCGCCCGACAATCCGCACAAGGTTATTGCATCCTATGCCAAGGACATGGAGGTGGTCGTGCTGAACGGCCACGTCCATACCACCGAAATCTACGAAGTAGATGGGGTAAAATATCTGATGCTAGGCGGTGGTGGCGCGGAACAGGACCCAATCCTTCCCGGGCGCACGAGCATCAAGGTGCCCGCCGATTATCCGCCGGACCTCTACTGGAAGGGCCAGCCTCCCCAGGAGGAGTACAATTACGTCCTTGTCGATGTCCAACCCAACCAGAAGACGAAGTTCATCCTCAATCGCTTCCGGCCGTGGTCGGCGGAGCCATTCGGGACCGAAGAACTCTTCAAGGGCTAACAGGCAGGCGACTTTGGGGGTGAGGTTCTGGCGTCAGTTCTCCTGATCATTCACGGCTTGGTCGCGGTCGCACTGCTTGGCGCGATAACACACCAGTCTTTGGCGGCTTGGGGATCGGCGGACGCTCGGCCGGGTTCATTCTTCGGTCGTTTTCGTTCTGTGCCGTCGGCTTCGTTCGCCAACGCCGTGGTTGTTCTGTATGCGGTTTCCGCTTTGCTGGGTGGGATCGTTTATCTTTATTTTCGTGTGGACGTGCGGCCTGAGTTAGAGCGCGCCGGTCACTGGCATGTCCTCGGTTTCTTCGACATCAAGGAACATTTCGCAGCTATCGGGTTGGCGTTGCCGCCCGCCTACTGGGTTTGCTGGCGACGGCCGCTTGCGGATGAGCCCACCCAAATTCGTACGGCGCTCACGTCGATGCTTGCCTTCATCGTTTGGTGGGGCTTTCTGTCCGGTCACGTCGCTAACAACATCGTGGGTTTCGGCTCATCACGTCTTCCAACTGGTTTCGCCGCTTCGCATTTGCGTTTGGGTCGACATTCGCGGTCCTCTACGTGGTTGCTCTCCATAAGGATCTTGCGCTGTTCACCGTCTTCCCGTCGCTCGGGATCGTGCTTTGGGGTACGCGTCACTCACGAGACGCCGCCGACCCCGCGATGGGGTTTCTTGCTCCTGCGATGTACTGGTACGGCTGGGCGGCGACGGCTGCACTCGGGGCACTAATGATTGGCCTTGTTGCTGCGTCGTTCCCCGCAGGTTCGGCGCGATACGTTTGGCCGGGTTGGGTGTGGGTTATTCCAGCCCTCTCGATGATCGCTTGCGTCTATCTCACACTGCCTTGGTTTCGACTTTAGCGTGGTTCTCAAACCCTCGTGTCGAGTTGTCCAGGCTTCGCTCGAATACAAAACCCGCTACAAAAGCAAATCATTAGCGAGGAAATAAGCCAAGTTTATCAAGGATTTTACTGATCGACGGCGGTTCGCACCCAACCGAAGCATTCGCCGGTCGACACCCCCGCTGACCTGCGACACCGTGGCAAACGCTCTGCCACGCCGGAGGCGTGGCTCTGCGTCTTCCACCTTGATGTACTGGCCAGTGATCCAAGCGCCTTCTTCGTCCTTGTCCTCGACGTATTTCTCTTCGGACGTCGCGTTCGGCCTTAACGATCGCTGAGTGATAGCTGTTGGCCTCGACCTCGATGCCTCCCAGATAAATCCTGGCGTAGGTCTGCACGCAGAATTTCGGCATTTACGTTTACTCCTCGGCGAGCGGGGCCGTCTTCGACCACACCACCGCGATGCCTTCAATGCGCAGAATGACTGGCTTGGACCACTAGTGTCGCCGATCGGGGATGGTCGCCATCATATGGGCCTTCTAAGCCAATCAGTGCCCTGCCGCGTGGTGGGCGGCCTCCACGGACGGACCTTGCCCCGTGTTCCCGGTTGCGGAATGATAGCGGGTGTCAACACAGGTGGCATCGGGGCACCAATGTCAGACCTTGGCGATGTCAGCCGGAAGCTCGTCGCCGTCTTCGCGGCAGACGTAGAGGGCTACAGTCGTCTCATGGGCACCGATGAGGTCGGCACGCTCAAGGGGCTGACCGAACGGCGCGCGATCCTCGACAGGCTCATCGGGGAGCACAGAGGCCGCATCGCGAACACGGCGGGCGATAGCGTTTTGGCCGAATTTGGGAGCGCAGTAGACGCTGTGCAGTGCGCAGTGGAGGCGCAAACCGCTTTGGCCGAAGCGAACTCCAGTCTCGCACCTGATCGCCGCATAAATTTCCGCATCGGTATCCACATCGGTGACGTAATGATACGCGCTGGGGACCTCTTCGGCGACGGCGTGAACATTGCCGCGCGGCTACAGTCGATTGCGAAGCCGGGAGGCGTGTGTATCTCCGGTGTGACGTACGATCAGGTCCGCAAGGTCTTGCCGATGACCTTCGTGGACCTTGGGGTTCAGCAGGTGAAGAACATTCAGGAGCCAATCAGAACCTATGAGGTGAATGCGTCGAGTGAAACTCGTGAGGCTGCTTCTACGACTGTTGTTGAGAGCGTGAGCCCGCCTCCTGTGCCCGACAAGCCTTCCATTGCGGTCCTGCCGTTCCAGAACATGTCCGGCGATCCCGAGCAGGAGTATTTTGCGGATGGGATGGTTGAAGAAATCATCACTGCGCTCTCGCGGTTCAAATCTCTATTTGTGATCGCGCGCAACTCCAGTTTCACCTTCAAAGGTCAAGCCGTTGACATCAAGGAAGTCGGTCGCAGGCTTGGCGTGCGATATGTACTTGAGGGGTCCGTTCGCAAAGCATTGGGAAAGGTTCGTATCACAGGGCAATTGATCGACGCGATTACGGGCGCGCACATCTGGGCGGACAGGTTCGAGCGTGACTTGACGGATATTTTCGCTCTCCAGGACGAAGTGACCGCCGCCGTCGTCTCGGCCATTCATCCAAAATTGCTTCAAACAGAAATTGCAATATCATCGCGGCGACGACCGGAGAACCTTACGGCTTACGATTTTTTCCTCCGCATGATGCCGCAGTATTACCTAGCCACTCGCGAAGGGATGGCAGAGGCAATACGTCTGGGCCATCGCGCTCTGGAGTTAGATCCTCGATATGGCTTTGTTGCCGCTATTGTGGGGGCCTGCCACATGCTCAACGTTTTGTGTGGCTATTCGACCGATCCTCAATCCGACCGCACGGAAGCAGTTCGGCTTCTTCGGCTGGCGCTGAGCGTCGATGATGATGATGCAGAAAAGTTGGCGTTTGTCGCCGCGACCCTGGCGTTTACTGGCGACTATGAGAGTAGCGTGGAAATCGCGGATAGGTCCGTCGCACTCAACTCAAATTCATTTCATGCATGGCACGGCAGGGGTACGGTCAATAGGATTGCGGGCCTACCCGAGGAAGCCATTCGAAGCCAGCAAATCGCTATGCGCTTAAGCCCTGTAGACCCGCTGCTATACCAGTCGTTCAACGTCATGGGACTGGGCCTGATTGAGCTTGGTCGTTTCGAGGAGGCCGTCGTTGCAGCGAAAAAGGCTCTCCATCAGAACTCCTCTTTTCCGCCAGCTTACTACTGTCTCACCTCCGCACTTGCCCATCTCGGACGTGACGCTGAGGCGCGTGAGGCGGCGGCTCGTCTTCTCGCGGCCGATCCCGGCTTTACAATAACTTCGCGGATCGCTGGGAGCGCTCAATCCTCAAAGCGAATCATTGAGGGCCTTAGGAAAGCAGGGTTGCCCGAATGATCCCGGTGCGGCGCCTCGTTTCCTGTGGCGAACACGCGACCCTGCGAACCTCGGCGGCGGCGCGCACCCTTCAAACCAGCCATTTGAAGTCAAACGCGGGACTGGACCAGATTAGGATCCAGTAGCGTCAAGGAGGCTCATTTTCGAAGAGGCCCACGGTTTTCCTCGCGCGGGCGGCCTTGACACCCGCCGTGCCCGATCATCTACATTGCCAGCGCCCCGAGCTCTGCAGCGGTCACAGTCATCTCGAATGAGACCGCGAGCGACGGTGGTTTCCAACCCACTGCATCTCGGTTAGGACATTACTCCTCCAGCAGCGCCTTCGCCTCCTTCAGATCGACCATGTCGAAGCCTTCAGTGAACCAGCCGTAGATCGGCGCGAGAAGATCACGGGCTTCGCCGCGCCTGCCTTGTTTGCACCAGAGGCGCGCCAAATTGATCGACGCCCGCAATTCCAATAGCTTTGCGTTCTGAAGCTTCGCTACCGCGAGTGCCTGATGATAACTCCGCTCGGCCGCGGAGGGGTCGCCTTTGGCATTCAGCAAATCGCCTCGCAACCGATACAACTCAGCCTCGCTGTTCCGTTCTTCGGTCGTCTCAATTATCCGCGAAGCCTCGGCGAGGCAATTCAGTCCGTCGGCCGCCTGCCCGACCATAGTGTAAGCCTCAGCGAGCCACATAAGCACAATCGGCGTACTTATAACAGTTCCGGTAGCGCGCAGTGCTTCCAGTCCCCGTGTGAGCAGCGTGACGCCTTCGTGTGCTTGCCCGAGCGCGATCAACGACGCTCCGCGCATTGCTGTTGCATAACCCAAATGAAACGGAAAACGGTGCTCGTTCGATATAGCCATAAGTTCCTCAGCGTACGGTCCCAGCTCAGGCGAGCAGGTGATCCAGGCAATCCAATTCGCATAAAGGAGCACGCCAGCTAACGTTTGGGCATGCTTGAGCCGGCGAGCCTCAGACAATGCCTCTTCGAGCCGCGCCCGCGATTGATCGATGTAGCCCTGGTAGGCCAATGTCAGGGCGAGGTACGCGAGCATCGTAACGTAGGGATCTTCGGCCAATCCCGCACCTATGCCGCGATGCGCCGGATCAGCTAGGCCATGACACTGGTCCAGGAGCGCGCGGGCGGCAACGAACTCCCCGAGATGGAGGCAGGGTCAGCCCACGTGCGCGGCGACCGCGCAATTGCGCCCCAACGTCGTTCCGAGCCTCGGCGATTTTTTCGATCTGCTCGGCGAGCGACAGCGCCCGTTTGTGTTCGGATCGACCGAAATGAAACGCCCACTGGCCAAAGCTCAGCCGCACGAGGTACTCGGGTCGATCCAGCTGCTCGGCCAACGCTCGTGCTCGCGCGATGGTCGTGCCTACATCGGGCGCCGAAAGACCTTTTGTGAAAGCCAGTGCCGGTCTAAGCGCGAGCAAAAGGTCCAGCTCTTGTTGCCGGCGCAGAGGGCCGTCCGGCAGGCCGGTTAGCACGTCCAACCCTTTCCGCAACTGGGCGACCGCTTCCGTCATCGCAGAGCCCGCCATCGCCTGCCTACCGGCTTTGAGCCAATAAGCGACCGCCTTCTCAGCCAGTCCAGCCTCGGCGCAGTGTCGGGCAAGCAGCGCGGGCTGGGTAACCACGACCTCTGGGAATTGGTCTTCAAGTGTTGCGGCGATACGTGCATGCAGCTGCTGGCGCCGGCTGCGCAGCAACGTGCCGTAGGCGGCATCCTGCACCAGTGCGTGCTTAAAAGTGTATTCCGCATCGGGAGGCGTGCCGCGACGGAAGATCAATTCGGCGCAAACGAGCTGCGCCAAGGCGTCGTCCAGCTGCTTCCGCGGCACTGGAGCGACGGCGCTGATCAGCTCGTGAGAGAACTGACGTCCGAGAGCAGCGGCGATCTGCGCCACGTCGCGCGCTGGCGCCAAGTGATCAAGCCGCGCCAGGAGCGACGCCTGTAGCGATGTCGGGATCGCCAGCGGCGTTACCGGACCCGTCACCAGATATCGGTCGCCGCATTCCACAAGCAAGCCGCTCTCGACCACGGCCTTGGTCAGTTCCTCGATGAACAGCGGCACGCCGTCAGTCCGATTGGTGATCTGGTCGGCAATCTCCTGTGGCAAGGCCTTGCCGCCGGTGACGTGCGCGATCATCTCGGCGGAGAGCCGGCGGGGAAGGCGATTGAGACTGATCAGCGTCACCTGCGGACGGCTGACCCATGGTGGCACGAATTCCGGCCGGAAGGTGACGATCGCCAGAAGCGGAACGCTTGACGCCCGCTCGACAATTAGCTCGAAAAGTTCAAGCGAGGTGGGATCGGCCCAGTGCACATCCTCGAAGACCATCAGCACGGGACTTCGTTCAGCCAACGCCTCGATTTGCGATCTGAGTGCTTCAAGTGTTCGTTGTCGGCGTTGCTGCGGGGCTAGTTCGAGCGTGGGGTGGCGTCCGTCGTTCGGCAGCGACAACATTTCGGCAAAGAGCACCACATCCTCTCGCGGCGTGGAACTTTGCGCCAGCAGGGTATCGAGTTTGTCGAGCTTGGCCTGCGCGGTGTCATCATGCACAAGTCGAGCAGCCCGCTCCAACTGGCTGATGACGGGATAGAGCACGCTGTCGGTATGCTGTGGGGAGCAGAAATAACGCAAGCGCGTGTGCGGCTCGGTAGCTAGACGTTCAAGCAGCGCTGCCGTCAGCCGTGACTTGCCGATGCCTGCCTCGCCGGAGAGCAACACAACCTGTCCATCGCCGGATTTGGCTTTCGACCACCGCCGCAGCAACAAGTCGAGTTCTTCTTCCCGCCCAATGAGGTCAGTCAGGCCGCTCGCGTGCATTGCGTCGAAACGGCCTTCCACTGAAGCCGGCCGCAGTGCCGCCCAGGCTCGCGTAGGCCCCGACATACCCTTGAGTTTCTGTGGCCCAAGATCCTCAAGCTCGAACAAGCTGCCCAATAGCTTGCGTGTACCTTCAGCAATCACCACGCTGTTCGGCTCGGCAACGCCCTGCAGGCGCGCCGCAAGGTTCGGGGTGTCGCCGACGATTGCTTGCTCCTGAGAGGCACCCGACCCTATCAGGTCGCCGACTACCACCAGTCCCGTCGCTATCCCGACACGTGTCTGCAGGGCCGCGTGGGTCTTTAGATCACGTATGGCAGCGACCAATTCCAGCCCAGCGCGCACGGCTCGCTCGCCATCGTCCTCGTGGGCCTGAGGATAGCCGAAATAGATCAGCACCCCATCACCCATGTACTTCGCAACGAAGCCCCCAAAGCGACCCACGGTCTCTGCGACGGACTTCTGATAGGAGGAGATCACCTCCCGCAAATCTTCTGGGTCCATGCGCGCCGATAGTGCAGTTGAGCCGACCAAGTCTGAGAACATCACTGTAACTTGGCGACGCTCGGCGCGGTCTTCGGGAGAGACGTTCGGGGCACTGGACACGACCGCCAAGTTAGCGGAAGGCGCGTTGTCGCCCGTATCGTCTCGCAGCGCAGCGATAGCTTCCAGGAGCACCCGGCGGTGACCGACAGGACCAACGCCGATTTCCTTCAGGTCCTCCTGCGTGAGGCTCGGGAGCACCCGCTCGCTTATCTCGTTCTCGCGGAATGCCACCTCGTATCGTTCGAGGCCAAGGCTCCGCAGCCAAACTGCGACGTCCATGTTGGCGTCCCCTACGCCTCGTAATTCACGTCCTTGAGGCCCGTTATTGCTACCATAGATACTTACGGGAAATACAAAACCTCACAACAAACACCGATCTCCTCCGGACAAATTCGTTAGATTTATCAAATCCTAAGCTGGCCAGAAGCGGCTCCCACCCAACTGTACCATTCCTCCATCGACACCCCGGCTGACCTTTACCGTGGCAAACGTACTGCCGCGCCGGCTCGTGAATTGAGACGGACCGCCCGGCGATGTGTTGCCGCGCGAGCGCATTCCGCGACTGATTGACTGCTGACATCGTCCGCTGCTTGCCAATCCCCCTTTGTTCACTCAGAATTCGCCGTGAATCGCAACTGCTTCGGCGATTTGCGTTCAACGTTTTGGGGGGAGTCATGTTTGCTGCCGGGTCCAGGAAATTCCAGTTCGGTCTGATGCTGGCAACCGCGTTGTCGGTTTCGATGTGGCCGGCGGCAAGCCAAGCCTATACGCCCGAGCAACAGGCGGCCTGCAGCGACGACGCGTTCCGGCTGTGCAGCTCCGAGATTCCCGACGTCGACCGCGTCACCGCCTGCATGGTCCGCAAGCAGGATCAACTCTCGCCGGGCTGCCGGGTTTACTTCAAGCCCCAGCACGAACCCGCGGTGAGGGCAGGGATGCCGCTCAGCATCAAACCGGCGGCTTCGCGATAATCCGTCAGCGCACGCGCGCGAGCGGCAAACGGTCTGCGCCTCGCGGCGCGATGGCGGCATGACCTGACGCAGCTTTGACCCGCTTTGCTGCGCCGCAGTGGCAGGCGGCCGCATCTGCTTGCCAAGCTCCGGCCGTTCACCCACACTTCCTCCACAACAAGAAAAAAGGGAGGAAGCCAAATGTCCATTCGCCGATTGATTCCGCTCGGCACTGCGCTGGTCCTGCTGGCGCAGCCGGCGCTGGCCCAGAAACAATATGGTCCGGGCACCAGCGACACCGAGATCAAGGTCGGGCAGACCATCGCCTATAGCGGGCCGGCCTCGGCCTACGGCACGCTCGGCAAGGTCGAAGCCGCTTATTTCAAATGGCTGAACGACACCAAGGGCGGCATCAACGGCCGCAAGATCAATTTCATCAGCCGTGACGACGCCTACTCGCCGCCGAAGGCGGTCGAGAACGTGCGCAGCCTGGTGGAAGGCGACGAGGTCGCGCTGATCTTCGGCGTGCTCGGGACGCCGCTGAACATGGCGATCCGGCCCTATCTGAACAAACAGGGCGTGCCGCAACTGTTCGTCGCGGCAGGTTCCTCGGCCCTCAATGATCCGGCGCATTTCCCCTGGACCATGGGCTGGCAACCCAATCTGCGCGACGAGGCAAAGTTCTATGCCAGGAATCTGCTCGCCCATAATTCGAAACCCAAGGTCGGCGTGCTCTATCAGAACGACGATTTCGGCAAGGATCTCCTGAACGGCCTGAAGGAGGGGCTTGGCGAAGACGCGGACAAGATGATCGTCAGTGCGCAGAATTTTCAGTCGACCGATCCCACCATCGACAGCCAGATGGTGATCCTGCAGAACTCCGGCGCCGACGCGCTGTTCCTGTTCACCTACGCCAAGCAGGCGGCGCAGGCGATCTCGAAAATGTCCGACCTGAAATGGAAGCCGGAGACCTATCTGCATCTCGGCGCGGCCTCGGTCGGCGCGACCTTCAAGCCGGCGGGCCTTGACAAGTCGACCGGTATCATGAGCGCGGGCTTCATGAAGGACGTCACCGATCCCAAATGGGCCGACGATCCCGACGTCAAGACCTGGCACGCGTGGATGAAGGAGAACATGCCGGGCGCCGACATCAACGACAGCCTGACGGCGGCCGGCTACAGCTTCGCCCAGACGCTGGAGCAGGTGCTGAAGCAATGCGGCGACAATCTCACCCGCGAGAACATCATGAAGCAGGCCGCCGGCCTGAAGGATTTCCGCGTCGGCCTGCTGCTGCCGCCCAGCCGCATCAATACCAGTCCGACCGAGTATCGCGTCGTCACCTATATGCAGCTGCAGCGTTTCAACGGCGCCAGCTGGGACGAGGTGAAGTAGGTCTCGCGGCCCCGGGCCATGCTCAGGCATCCCCAATGGGCGATTGAACCTCTGGGGATGAGAGCGCGCCCCGGACCGCAGGCCGATCATTTCCAAGGCGTCGAATGGACTTCAATTAAGTTCCGTCCATTTTGCGCGACAACCTGACGCCTTGCGGCGGGCCTGTCCGTCAACATCTCCCAAGGCGAGGGAGAGGTCCATTGAGCGAACATCACAGAGCCGAACTCGACCGGCATTTCGCCTGGTTCGAAGGTAAATTGCCGCCGCGGCCCGCGCGCTTCGTGGGCTGGTTGCGCAAGCCATCGTCGCGGCTGGTGCGAATCCCGGCGGCCACGCTGCTGATTGCCGGCGGCATCTTCGGCTTCCTGCCGGTGCTGGGGCTGTGGATGCTTCCGCTCGGACTCGTTTTGTTCGCCCAGGATATCCCGCCAATGCAAAAACCGATGGCGCGGATGCTTGGTTGGATCGAGCGCAAATGGATCGCGCGCGAAGGTGCCAAGGAAGGTACCAAGAGCGTGCATTGATCCGGCTTCGAACGCCTGGCAATTCGTTTTCCGCCGCTACTACCCCACGGTGTGACTCAAAAGCCAACTTTCTTGATTAATCCGTGCCTTCGCCACGTTTTACCCAACATTTTTCTTTCACGAATCAGCGCGCTGATTCATTTTCGCCTCCTAGGGTCAATCTGGAGGCTGAGGTATGAACGTCATTGTTTTCGCATCGCGTAAAGGCGGCTCGGGAAAGAGTACCCTGGCGGCTCATCTGGCTGCGCATGTCCATAAGGCAACGAAGCCCTGTCTGCTGGTCGACGCCGACCCGCAGGGATCGTTGACGCTGTGGCACAAGCTGCGCGGCACCAACGAGCCGGCGATCAGGACTGCCGTCAATTCCGTGAGCGGGATCGTCGCGGCGGCGAAGCGCGATGGCGTCGAATGGGTGTTCATCGATACGCCGCCGAACGTGTCGGCTGTCGTCGAGGATGCCATCAGGAACGCCACCATGGTGATCATTCCGGCCCGGCCAGGCGTATTCGACGTCAACGCCGTACAGGATACCATTCAGATGTGCCGTACGGCGCGCAAGCCCTATGCCGTCGTGATCAATGGCGCACCGGCTTGCCGCGACGACGCCGAGAGCCCGATCGTCACCATCGCCCGTGAAGCGCTGGCCAAGTTCCGCGCGCCGGTGTGGGGTGGTCAGATTACCAACCGCGCCGATCTTTTGATGGCGCTCAGCCATGGCGAGGGTGCGCGGGAATATTATGCGGAAGGCCGTGCGGCGGCGGAAATCGCCCGGCTCTGGTCTGCGATCGAACGTTCGGTGAAGGCGATCCGCGGATCGGCGTCGGCCAGCGGCGCGATGCACAAGCAGGCGGCATAGTTCGACCGCACTTGGTGTCGACCAGGAACGCGCGCGGTTCGCGCGTTCTTTTGTTGTGGGGACATGAATGCGCGCGGCGGAAAGCCCGCGTCCGATCGGGAATCCAGAGCGCGCCTCGATTCGATCGAAACGGAAAGGCTCTAGTTCACCATCAGCACGTAAAACACCACGACCGGCGACAGGCACAGGATCACCGACCAGACCCCGACCGCCCAAAGAATATCCTGCGTGGTAAAGCCCTGTTGTTCAGGGAAAGTATTGTTCTGGGTGTTCACGACGCCCCCACGTTTCCTGTTTTGCAGGACGATTGATAGGCGTGGAATTTTAAAAAGCCGGCCGCGAGATCGTTCGAATTTGACCGCGGGCGCTACCTCGGATTAACCAGGCGCGCGGGCGTCGATCATGTCAGCTTCCAACCAGCAGCCGGAACGCCAGCACCGGCGTCAGGCCCAGCAGCACCGCCCACAGGCCGAATGACGACACCAGCAGCACGTCCTGCATGCGCTGGACGCGCTCCGAGGTCGGAAATCTGTAATTTTGCGTGGTCATGGTGTTTCCCCCGTCCGTTGTTGGGGTATTTCAATACGCGCAACATTTTAAGGACCGGCCCTCCGCATCGTTCGGATTAGCGATGCGGAGGTAAGGCGGCATTAACCAGGCGGCTCGATCGCGCCATCTATATCGAGACCGGGCTGTTGCGGCGCGCCTCCGTGCTGGACCCCATTCGCCGTTCGATCTCGCCGTCGAGCCGCGCGGCGAGACCGGCGCTCACTTCCGTCATCGGCAGCCGCACCTCGGCGCTGTCGATCAGCCCGGTCCGCGACAGCCAGTATTTCGCGGCGGCCGGGCTTGGCTCCGCAAACAACATTTCGGTCAGATCGGACACGCTTTCCCAGCGGGCGAGCGCGGCATCGCGATCGCCTTGCTTCAGCAGCGTTTGCACCACGGCGAAAGTATCGGTCTCGATATGTGCCGACAGTAGGATGGCGCCATCGGCGCCGTCTTCGAGCGCCTCGTAGTACTGCGCGTCCTCACCGGTCAGCACCCGAAAGCCGGGTGGCCGGCGGCGCAGCAGGTCGATGGATTGCGCGCGGTCGGCGCCGCAATCCTTCATGCCGACAATGTTCGGGTGTTCGGCGAGGCGCAGCAGCGTCTCGTTGTCGAGATTGACAGATGTCCGGTAGGGAATGTTGTAGAGCACGATCGGCCAGGAGGCGTGGTCGGCGAGCAGACTGAAATGCTGCAGCAGTCCCCGTTGCGAGGGCCGCGAGTAATAGGGGCTGGCGATCAGGTAACCGTCGATCGGCCAGGTGGCGGTCTCATCGAGGGTGTCGAGCATTTTCAGGGTGTTGCTGCCGGACAGCCCGAGGCACACCGGCATGGCGCGTCCGGCGCTGTCAATCTCGGTGCGCGTCAATTCGACGACGCGCTCGAGCTCGGTGACGTCGAGCGTCAGGCCTTCGCCCGAGGTGGCCGCGAGAATCAATCCGTCGACCGGGCCGGCGGCGTAGTGCCGGACCAGCCGGCGCAGCGACGCCTCGTCCAGCCTGCCGTCGCGGAACGGCGTCACCAGCGGCAGCCATAATCCCTGCAATTGCCATCGTAAGTCGGTCATGGTCCATTCTCCCAGAGGTTGAGCCGGGGACGGGACCATAAAAAACCCCGTCCAGACGGCGGGGTTGTGAGGATCGGTGTTGGGCGAGAAATTATCGCGCGCGTCGATCTCCAGTCCCCGGGCGGGGACGTTTTTTCGACAGCAATGTAACGCACGGATTCGTGATCATTTGCAGATGATGATGGGCGGCGGCAAAGCTGTCAACGGCGCGAACGATGACGCAGCGCGTCAAACGCCGCGCGCAAAAAAAAGCCGGGCTCGAACGAGCCCGGCTTAAGGTATTGGCCACGTGAGGCCGACACAATCACCTTCCAAGAGGGATTACTGAGCTTCCGCGCCACTGGAGGAGGGGGACATATGCGCAACGCGAATGCTCAGCGTAGAAACATTATGAGCCGCGTTGCCGCCTTGCAGCAACCACCCACGCCGCATGTCAGACATGCGGAGACCGGGGGCTGTGACAGCGAAGATCAGGACGGCCAGCGCTGCGCCTTGCTGACCACGAAGTCGCGGAACACCTGCACCCGCGCCACCGTCTTCAACTCTTCGGGATAGACGAAATAGGTGTCGATCTGGACCGAATCGAACTCGCCGAACAGTTGTACCAGCCGATTGTTTTCCTCGACCAGGTAATCCGGCAGCGCCGCGATCCCCAGTCCCTGCTGGCATGCCCGCACCAGGCCAAGGATGTTGTTGACCCTGAAAAAGGCCTCGCGCGGCCCTGAGCCATTGCGGCCGGCGTCGATCAGCCAGCTGCGGTTCTGCAAATGCGTTGGAACCTGCATATCGCTCAACATGATGATGCGATGCGCGTCGAGGTCGTCGAGAGTGCGCGGCGTGCCGAAGCGCTTGATGTATTCCGGGGAACAATAGGCGTGGAAGCCGATCGAGAACAGCTTGCGCTGGATCAGATCGGGCTGGGTCGGCTTGCGGGTGCGGATCGCGACATCGGCCTCGCGCATCGACAGGTCAAGGTCTTCGTCGGTGACGATCATCGAGATCCGGATTTCCGGATAAAGGGCTGTGAATTCATGGAGCCGCGGAATCAGCCAGTTGATGCCAAGCGCCGGGGGCGTCGTGATCTTGAGGTCGCCGCTCGGCCGTTCGCGGCTGTCGGTGAGCTTGGCGCGCGCCGCCTGCAGCTGCATGAAGACGTCGTGTGCGGTGCGGAACAAGAGGTCGCCCTGCTCGGTCAGAATGAGACCGCGCGCATGGCGATGGAACAGCGAGACCGAGAGCTCCTGTTCCAGCGCGCTGACCTGTCTGGACACGGCCGACTGAGAAAGGCCGAGTTGTTCGCCAGCATGCGTAAAGCTGCCTGCTTCCGCCGCCGCGTGAAACACCTTCAGCTTGTCCCAATCCATATCGGTAAATCCATCGCGGGTTCGAGCCATGACTATTCTGCCGCTGCGCGATCGCTCGCGCGCAAGGCGAGGAAACGTTCGGCTTCAAGCGCGGCCATGCAGCCAAGGCCCGCTGCCGTGACTGCTTGCCGGTAGGTTTCGTCGGCGACGTCGCCGGCGGCGAACACGCCCGGCACCGAGGTCGCGGTCGAATTCGGCGCCACCTCGACATAACCGGAGGGTTTCAGCTTGATCTGGCCGAGGATCAGTTCGGTGGCGGGCGCGTGGCCGATCGCGATGAAGACGCCATCCGCCGGCAATTCGGTCAGCGCGCCGGTCTTGACGTTCTTCAGCCTGATATGGGTGACCTTGGCGGGGTTTTCGCTGCCGCAGATCTCATCGATGGCGCTGTCCCACACCACGTTGATCTTGGGGTTCTTGAACAGGCGGTCCTGCAGGATGCGCTCGGCGCGGAAGTGGTCGCGACGATGCACGATCGTGACCTTGGAGGCGAAGTTGGTGAGGAACAGCGCTTCCTCGACCGCGGTGTTGCCGCCGCCGACCACGATGACTTCCTTGCCGCGATAGAAAAATCCGTCGCACGTCGCGCAGGCCGAGACGCCGAAGCCCTTGAACTTTTCTTCCGACGCGGTGCCGAGCCAGCGCGCTTGCGCGCCGGTGGCCAGAATAACGGTTTCGGCGAGATAGACGTCGCCGCTGTCGCAGGTCAGGCGGAACGGCCGCTGCCCGAGTTCCAGCCTGGTGACGAGATCGGTGACGATCTTGGTGCCGACATGGGTGGCCTGCTTTTCCATCTGCTCCATCAGCCACGGGCCCTGGATCACATCCGCGAAACCCGGATAGTTCTCCACGTCGGTGGTGATGGTGAGCTGGCCGCCGGGCTGGATGCCTTGAATCAAGACTGGCTCCAGCATCGCGCGCGCGGCATAGATTGCGGCCGTATAGCCCGCCGGGCCGGAACCGATGATGACGACCTTGGCATGGATGGGCGCTGGCATTAGGGGAGGTCCGCTCGTAAAGGGATTTGGTCAGCGCTTAAGCGGGATCGGCCTGGAAAGGCATCGCGAGGGCGCCGAAAGTGTCAAATCCAAGTCTAGAATATCTGGCGAGCCATGCAAGAATTGCAATCCATATCCGCGAAATTTCCCTGAAAACGGGTTAAATGGCGCAGCGCACGCGCAATAAAATTGCGCAAGGCGCGCCTGCTGGGCTAAGAGTGTTGCCGGTAATTATCCCGCTAAAGCAGCCAGCCCAGGACATACCCCCGCGTGTCGAAGAATCTTGACGAGATCGACCTTAAAATCCTCGGCGAAATCCAGGCCGACGGCCGAATCACCAACGTGGAACTGGCCAAACGGGTCGGCATTTCCCCGCCGCCCTGCCTGCGCCGGGTTCGGACGCTGGAGGAGGCCGGCTATATCCAGGGCTATCGCGGGCTGTTGGATCCGCGCCGGCTCGGTTTTGACGTCACGGTGTTCGCCTCGGTGCATCTGTCCAGCCAGGCCGATGCCGATCTGCGCGCGTTCGAGGATTTCGTCCGCGCCGAACCGCTGGTGCGGGAATGCTGGATGCTGTCCGGCGACGTCGACTTCATTCTGAAATGCGTGGCGCCCGACATGGCGACGTTTCAAAACTTCGTCACGCATCTGACGGCGGCGCCGCATGTGCGCAATGTCAGGACCTCGCTGGTGCTGCACAATTCGAAATACGAAGCAGCAGTGCCGCTCGAGGTCAAAGTCCCGGGCTGACGGACTCGATCGCGTCGATACGTTTTAACGGTTGGTGCAGCGCCGACAGTCGCAGTGGAGCGAGGTGATTCGATTCTTCATGCGCCTGCCAACGGCGTCTGTCGCGATCGAGACGCGCGATGGCGATCGGATCAAGCGGTGACGTTCCTGCGGATATAGAGATCTTATTCAGCAAGAGCGGGACCCCGACGCTCGCGTTGTCGCTCGCGTCCGCTCGCATGGTGATCGCACCCAAGGCGCCTCTTCTGCATCGCGCCATTGTTGCAACACTTCTCAGGCATCGCTTCAGAATCCGCCGTTCGACGGACGCGCGGTTTGGGCTTTTCGGATTTGTCTCGTGCGGTCTTCGGGCATTCGCTCGGATCACTTCTAATCGCAGACTGTCAGTGGAGCCCATGATGAGAAAACTTCTTCTTGCTACGACGATCCTCACTTTTGGCGTGGCAAGCGCATCCGCCGCCGATCTGGCCGCGCGGCCGTATACGAAGGCGCCCGTGGCCGTCGCGCCGATCTATAGCTGGACCGGCTTCTACGTCGGCGGTCAGCTCGGCGGCGCCTCGATCTCGCCGAGCTTCAAGGACTACGACGATTTCTTCGACAATCAGGGCCTCAATCCCGACCGCAAGTTCAGCCTCACCGGCGGCGTCTATGGCGGCTACAATTGGCAGTTCAATTCGCTGGTCGTCGGTGTCGATGCCCAGTGGTCCTGGTATGGCAATAGCACCGTCACGAGTTTCCCATTTGGCACCGCGTTCGATGGTTCCAGCTTCTTCCTCGAAAGCAAGGTGCGTGACGCGGGGAGCCTGAAGGCGCGGGTCGGCCTGGCTTTGCAGGACACCCTTGTTTACGTGGCGGCCGGCCCTGCCTGGGCCAACTCGACTTTCACCGTCGGGGCGGGTCCAACTGACGGCAGCAACGGCTTCAACGTCTCCGAAAGCACCTATCGGACGGGTATCGCGGTTGCAGCTGGTGTGGAGCACATGTTCACGCCGAACTGGGTGGGACGTGGTCAGATCCAGTACTCCGATTTCGGTACGCAGCATTTGACCGCCGCCTCTTCCGACGGGCCGTTTCATTTCGGTCAGCAAACCAGCATCGTGGAAGCCACCGCGGGTCTCGCCTACAAGTTCTAGGTCAGGAATTCTCGTTCAGGAATTCCTGCGAGCTTGATGCTTAAAAGCCCGGCAATTTGCCGGGCTTTTTTGTCTGTCAGCTGTTGCTCAGGCTGTGCTTTGGAGTTGCAGGTCAGCTCTTGTTGCGCATGGTTGCGTCGAGGCTGTACGGGCCGCCACCGGCGGTCGCCAGATAGAGACAGGCGAAGCAGAGTACGATCGCGAGGGTCCCGCCATTCAGCAGGGGGAAGAAGCTCTTTGGGAAATGGTCAATAAAGTAAGCGAACGCCATTTCGCCGCTTAAGATAAAGGCCGCCAGCCGCGTGAACAGGCCAAGGATCAAGAGGCCACCAAGAATCAGTTCGAAGGTGCCGGCGATGCCATAAAGCGAAAGCACCTCCACTTTCGCGAAATACGGCACAGCCGGGAACTTGAAAAGCTTCGCTACCCCGTACTGAAACAGCATCAGGCCGGTGACGATGCGGAAGATGCTGAGAACCATCGGCTCCCAGGCCGCAAACATTTTGTTTATCTTGTCCATTGTCGTCCCCAAAACTTCGTGGCGCGCCCGATTGGTATCGCGTAGCGGTTCTTGGGGAAAGGATAAAGCAGCAAGAAAATCGATGGTGTTTCGCAAAGCAGCAAAGGAATAATGCCATTGGCATGGTGTTTGCGGCGGCTATGCCGCCGCTGATGCCGGATTCGTCACCGCGCTGTCAACCAAGTGACTGCAAAAGGGACTGGGCCCTTGTCGTTTGCGAAATTCAAAATCGCTTATCATTATTTGCGCCCTATCAATGCATCAGCGCTCCACGGACCGGCGCCCGCGAACACGAAATAGAGGAAAACGAAGCAATAGAGCGCGGCAAGTTCGCCACCGTTCAATACCGGATAGAACCCCTTGGTCGCGTGCGCCATGAAATAGGCGGCCGCCGTGAAGCCTGAGAGAATGAAGGCGACCGGCCGCGTAAACAGACCGATCGTGAACAGGATCCCCCCGATCAGTTCGATCAGCCCGGCCACTCCGACCAGCGAGCCGATCTGAACATTCGCGAACATGGGAATGTCGGGAAAGCCGAGGATCTTTGCGGTGCCGTGCTGAAGCAAATTCAGCCCAGTGAAGATGCGCAGCACGCTGAGGATGCCAAGCGCGCGCGGCGCCCAGACCGTGGAAAGGCTGTCCGGATTCATCGAGCAACTCCGCTCTCGAGTTGATTATATGTTATAACTATCTCAAGGGAGCCGTGTATGACAAAGCGCAATGCGATGCCAACTCACAAAGCCGTCAGCGCGGCGTGATCGGCGTTCGGCACTGTCAAGCAAATGCAGACAAAGAAAAGGGCCGGGAAAATGCCCCGGCCCGCGGTCATGTTTGCGGAATTTGGAATCGCCGTTCTAGCGCCACTCGACCTTGGTGATCTCGTAGGCCTTGGCGCCGCCGGGCGCCACGACTTCGACGGAGGCGCCTTTCTTCTTGCCGATCAACGCCCGCGCCAACGGCGAGGTGATGGAGATGCGGCCCTTCTTGGCGTCCGCTTCCGGTTCGCCGACGATCTGCCACACCGCCTTCTTGTCGGTGTCCTCGTCGACCAGCGTCACGGTGGCGCCGAACTTGATGGTGTCGCCGGACAGCTTGCTGATGTCGATGATATCGGCACGCGCCAGCTTGTCCTCCAGCTCGGCGATGCGACCCTCGTTGTGGGACTGCTCTTCCTTGGCGGCGTGATACTCCGCGTTCTCCGAAAGGTCGCCATGCGAGCGCGCCTCGGCGATATGCTCGATGATGCGCGGACGCTCCACCGACTGGCGCTGCTTCAATTCGACCTCCAGCGCGGCATAACCGCCCGCGGTCATCGGAACCTTTTCCATCATCGCTTCTCGTCCTTCAACTTCGTGCGGACCAATCCGCTGGCCACGCACAAACGCCGAAACAGAACACCCTCATGACTGGTGAGTTCCAGGCATGCCGGCTTCATTGCCGATCAATTGCAGGACACGGGGTCCGGCGCAGAGATCAGGTTTCGGAAAAATAACTCTGCAACGTGCGGACCTCAAGGTCCCCGCCCAGATAGGCGCGGATGCCCTGCGCGGCCGCCACGGCACCCGAAAGAGTGGTGTAATATGGCACTTTATGCAAGAGGGCGGCGCGTCGCAAGGAGCGGCTGTCGGCCAGCGCCTGCGGCCCCTCCGTGGTGTTGAAAACCAGCTGGATGTCGCCATTCATGATGGCGTCGACGATATGGGGCCGGCCCTCCAGCACTTTATTCACCTTTTCGGTCGGTACCCCGCTATCGGTCAGGAAGCGCTGGGTGCCGGAGGTGGCCATCACCTTGAAGCCGAGCGAGAACAGCAGCCGCACCGCATCCACGATCCGGGTCTTGTCGATCTCGCGGACGGAGACGAACACGGTGCCCTTGCGGGGCACCCGGGTGCCGCCGCCGAGCTGGCTCTTGGCGAACGCAACCTCGAACGAGCGGTCGATCCCCATCACCTCGCCGGTCGATCGCATCTCCGGACCGAGCACGGTATCGACGCCGGGGAAGCGGGCGAACGGAAACACCGATTCCTTGACCCCGACATGGTCGAGCTTGCGCTTCTTCAAATTGAAGTCGGTCAGCTTCTCGCCGGCCATCAGCCTGGCCGCGATCTTCGCCACCGGCATGCCGATCACCTTGGCGACGAACGGCACCGTGCGCGACGCGCGCGGATTGACTTCCAGCACGTAGATGTCGCCGTCCTTGATGGCGTACTGCACGTTCATCAATCCGACCACGTCGAGGCCGAGCGCCAGTTCGCGGGTTTGCCGCTCCAGCTCCGAGATCATCTGGGCGTCGATCGAATGCGGCGGCAGCGAGCAGGCACTGTCGCCGGAGTGAATGCCGGCTTCCTCGATATGCTCCATGATGCCGACGATGAAGGTGTCCTTGCCGTCGCACAGGCAGTCGACGTCGATCTCGATCGCGTCCGACAGATAGCGGTCGAACAGCAGCGGATTCTTGCCGAGCACGGTGTTGATCTGGCCGGTCTTGTCGTTCGGATAGCGCGCCTTGACGTCGGCAGGCACCAGTTCCGGCAGCGTGCCGAGCAGATAATCGCCGAGCTGGTTTTCCTCGCGGATAATCTGCATCGCCCGGCCGCCGAGCACATAGGACGGGCGCACCACCAGCGGCAGCCCGAGATCGGCGGCCACCAGCCGGGCCTGCTCGACCGAATAGGCGATGCCGTTCTTCGGCTGCTTGAGGCGCAGCTTGTCGAGCACGCGCTTGAAGCGATCGCGGTCTTCGGCCAGATCGATGGCGTCGGGCGAGGTGCCGAGGATCGGCACGTCGGCGGCTTCCAGCGCGCGCGCCAGTTTCAGCGGTGTCTGGCCGCCGAACTGCACGATCACGCCGTGCAGGGTGCCGTTCTTTTTTTCGGTATCGATGATTTCCAGCACATCCTCGGATGTGAGCGGCTCGAAATAAAGCCGATCGGCGGTATCGTAGTCGGTCGATACCGTCTCCGGGTTGCAGTTGATCATGATGCTTTCATAGCCGGCGTCATGCAGCGCGAAGCAGGCGTGGCAGCAGCAATAGTCGAACTCGATACCCTGGCCGATCCGGTTGGGTCCGCCGCCGAGGATGATCACCTTCTTCTTGTCCGACGGCGCGCTCTCGTCGGCAAGGCTGCCCGCGAACGGCGCTTCATAAGTCGAGTACATGTAGGCGGTGGGGGAAGCGAATTCCGCCGCGCAGGTGTCGATGCGCTTGAACACCGGGCGAACCCCAAGGCCGTGGCGCAGCGCCTTGACGTCGGCCTCCGTCGTCTCGGCCAGCACCGCCAGCCGCGCGTCCGAAAAGCCCATCGCCTTCAGCGAGCGCATGCCGAACGCGTTGGCGGGCAGGCCGCTTCGCTTGATCTTGGCTTCCATCTCGACGATGCCGCGCATTTCCGCCAGGAACCACGGGTCGATCTTGCAGGAGGTGAAGATCTCGTCGTTCGACCAGCCGAGCCGCATCGCTTGCGCCACCTGCAGGATCCGGTTGGGCGTCGGCGTGCCCAAGGCGGCGCGGATCGCGTTCTTGTCGTCGCTGCGGCCGAGGCCTTCGATCTCGATTTCGTCGAGGCCCGTCAGTCCGGTTTCGAGGCCGCGCAGGGCCTTTTGCAGGCTCTCCTGAAAGGTGCGGCCGATCGCCATCACTTCGCCGACCGACTTCATCGAGGTGGTCAGCGTGGTGGAGGCGCCCGGAAATTTCTCGAACGCGAAACGGGGAATCTTGGTGACGACGTAATCGATGGTCGGCTCGAACGAGGCCGGCGTCGCGCCGCCGGTGATGTCGTTGGCGATCTCATCCAGCGTGTAGCCGACCGCGAGCTTGGCGGCGACCTTCGCAATCGGAAAGCCGGTGGCCTTGGAGGCGAGCGCGGACGAGCGCGACACCCGCGGATTCATTTCGATCACGACCATGCGGCCGTCGGCCGGATTGACGCCGAACTGCACGTTGGAGCCGCCGGTCTCCACCCCGATCTCGCGCAGCACCGCCAGCGAGGCGTCGCGCATGATCTGGTATTCCTTGTCGGTCAAGGTCAGCGCCGGCGCCACCGTGATGGAATCGCCGGTGTGGACGCCCATCGGATCGAGGTTCTCGATCGAGCAGATGATGATGCAATTGTCTTTCTTGTCGCGCACCACCTCCATCTCGAACTCTTTCCACCCCAGTACGGATTCCTCGATCAGGACCTCGTCGGTGGGGGAGGCGTCGATGCCGCGCTCGACGATCTCGATGAATTCGGCCTTGGTGTAGGCGATGCCGCCGCCGGTGCCGCCCATGGTGAAGGACGGGCGGATGATCGCGGGCAGGCCGATGTCGTCGAGCGCGCGCAGCGCATCCGGCAGGTTCTTGGTCTGGATCGAGCGCGGCGTTTCCAGGCCGATCCGGGTCATGGCCTGGCGGAAACGGCCGCGATCCTCCGCCTTGTCGATGGCGTCAGCGGTGGCGCCGATCATCTCGACGTCGAACTTGGAAAGCGTGCCCTGCTTGCGCAGGCTCAGCGCGCAGTTCAGCGCGGTCTGGCCGCCCATGGTGGGCAAGAGGGCAAAGCCACCGGGAATGACGTAGCGCTCTTTCTCGATGATCTTGGCGACGATTTCCGGGGTGATCGGCTCGATATAGGTCGCATCGGCCAATTCCGGATCGGTCATGATCGTCGCCGGATTGGAATTGACCAGGACGATCCGGTAGCCCTCGTCCTTCAGCGTCTTGACCGCCTGGGTGCCGGAATAGTCGAATTCGCAGGCTTGGCCGATCACGATGGGACCGGCGCCGATGATCAGGATGGTGGAAATATCGGTTCTTTTGGGCATCAAGTCTCACGGGCAGGAAATTGGGCACAAAAAAAGGGCGCGCATACTGCGCGTCCCTCGAACCCTAGCGCCAGGTTACCCTCGCGCGCGGGTGGTCTTTAGACCAGATTCCGCAACCGCGAAAGGGCCCTTGGGGGCTCATCAACCGGCATTTTGGCCGCTTTGAGCCCGTGGCGGCCTGCCGAGCCGAAGCTTAAGGCGAAGCGAAGGCTGGAGGCCCGGCCTGGATTTGAACCAGGATAAAGAGCGATGCACTGCTCCCGCGTCGACGCTTCCGCCACCGGGCCGCGCCCAGCATCGCCGATCACGCCGCGGTGAGCCATCTCTGGCTTTGATTAACCCTAACCCGGCGAGAACGCATGGCGCGCCACGAAGGTCATGCGCCACTGATTGTGCCCAATATTGAGAAGCGCGCGCGAGGCGGTGAAGCCGGCGGAGGCGAGCTTCGCTATGATCTCGGTTTCGCTGTAACGTTGCAGGCCGACCTTCGAACGCAATTCGCGGTAGTCCGACAGCGCGGTGCTGACCAATCCGACCAGGGCATCCCTGAGGAAGCCGCAGGTCGCCGCGAAGCGCAGCAGGGCGATCACGTCCCTCGCCATGCCCACCTCCGGGCGCAGGATGTCGCCCAGAACCAGCCGGCCGCTGGGTTTCAAGAGCCGCCGGGTAACAGCGAAAGCCTGGTCCAGTTCGCCCGGCGTCATATATTGGGCGACCGAATTCATGACGACGAGATCGACTGATTTTTCCTGCATTTTTCGCAGGTCGTCCAGCGAGCGCACCCTGATTTTGGTGTTCGGGGCAAAACGCGCGATCAGCCGGCCGCGCACGCCCGGCGCGGGTTCGGCGAGATAAAGCTTGCCGCAGGCCTCCGCCACCCGGGCGGCCGACAGCGCCTCGCCACAGGCGTAGTCGAGCACGACGGCATCCGGCGAGGAGATGTAGCCGATGATGTCGCGGGCGATCAGCTGGAAATGCAGATCGCGATGCAGCTTGCTCGCATAGATCGTATGCGTGGAATCGTAATAGTCGATCCAGTCGTCCATTGCCTAGGTGTCCGGCAAAAACAGAGGTTCCGGGCGGGGAACCCGGCGAGTATAGTTGCGTTAGATGGTCTGGCGACCCGTGTCCATTGCGCCAATGTCCGGTTCCTAACAGGAAGGTCCATCGTGAGCAAAGCCAACAAGTCCGACAAAGTCTCTCCCGAACTCGATACGCCGACCGATCTGCCGCAGGCCGCGGTGGACAAGATCTCGGCGGCGCTCAATACGCTGCTGGCCGACGCCTTCGCGCTCTACCTGAAGACCAAGAATTTCCACTGGCACGTCAGCGGCCGGCATTTCCGCGACTACCATCTGATGCTCGACGAGCAGTCCGATGCGATTTTCGCCACCACCGATCAGCTGGCGGAACGCGTTCGCAAGATCGGCGGCACCACGGTGCGCTCGATCGGCCAGATCGGGAAATTGCAGACCATCAAGGACAACAATGAGAGCTACGTGCCGCCGCGCGAGATGCTGCGCGAATTGATGGAAGACAACAAGCACGTGGCGGCGGCGATGCGGAAAGCGCACAAGCTTTGCGACGATCATGAGGATTCCGGCACCGCGAGCCTGCTCGAAGTCTTCATCGACGAGACCGAGCGCCGCACCTGGTTCCTGTTCGAGGCCAGCCGCCAGGAAGGCGGCAACGAGGAATAGGAAGCGGCTTGCTGACTGCGCAGAGTCGGCAAAAGCGCGCCCGCCATCTTGCTTTGTGACGTTGGTGGTGGGCACGGCGTGAAGTACGCCTCTGCCCGCCCTACGCTTTTAGCGAATGCCAGAAATCAGAAAATCAAATCTTCCTGGAGCGCCGGCGCCGAAGCGCCGGCGTCCCTTCAAGTTCTACTGAGCGGTCAGGCCCACCGTTTCCGGCGTCTTCACGATTGGCGGGGGATTCCATCTTCCGGTCAGCGCTTCTGACTTCGGACTATAGAGGCGCATGGTCAGATTAAAGGGTGCCTTCGGCGCCGGAAGCCAGTTGGCCTCCTTGTCCTTGCCCGGACTCTCGTTCTGGAAGTAGAGATCGAGCGAACCGTCCGCGTTATATTTGAACGGCATCCAACTGCTGACGGCGAAGCGGTTCAGGACGTTACCGACCTGGAATCCCTCCTTGTCGTAAAGGGTGATCGACCAGAAGGCATTGACCGGCGGGGCCGCGCCTTTCTCGAACGTGATGGTGTACTTGTTGGCACCGTCGAGCGGCTTGCCGGTTTCGTCGCCGAGATTAAGCGGATAGATGGCGTCCTCGGGCAAATTCGCGCCAAGTCCCATTTGCGAGACGATCGCCCGCTTCAGATAGTAGTTGCCGTAAACACCCATCGTATCGGTGTTCATCGACCAGCCATTTGCAACCCGCGCCAGCGTCGGCACTTTCCAGGCCATCAGCTTCTGGCCGTCCTGCGGCGCGGTCTCCAGCGCTCTTTGCACGACCGGATCGAGCTTGCCGATGTCAAAGCTCTTGCCGGCCTCGATGCCGATTCTCTTCATCTGCGCGATGATCGGCTCGTCGGTGATATGAGGCGGGTGAAGCTTGAGCAACTCTGCGGCATAGGCGAAATACACACCAGCCGTCATGGAATCGACCTGGACTTTTGGCGGCGTCTTCATGTCGACGCTGGGGTCGGGCTTGAATTCGACCGGCTTGGGCGTTTTGCCAAAATCGGAAAGCAGGGCGACCTTGTAGCCGGCCTGGATTTTATGAACCGCGTCGTAGTCCGCCGGGCCGTCGGTCTTGGTGCGGCCGATAATCCAGACATACGGCGTCGGCGCTTCGATGCGCTGCGTGTCCTTTGGAAGCTTGAACTCCTCGGCGAACCTGTCGCGCAAATCCGGCCTCCAGCCGGGGGGCGTGACGATGTAAGTCGCGGCCGTTGTTCCCGTCGTGCGCCAGCCCGGCGAGGCGAACACGTCGGTCCACATGTCGAGCATGGGGAGCAGATAATAACGGCCATTGGTGTCCGGCGCCGAAACGATCATCGGCTCCTTTGTCAAATCAAGCCACGCAATCGAATACAGCGTATCAAAGTTCGATCGGACGACACCCTTGAAGCTCGCCGGCGGATATTCCGGAACGCTGACGAACATGTTCATCGGCCCTTTGCCGAACTCCTTGCCGGGCTCGATATTCGTGAACTGCTTGCGAGTGATGTCCATGGACATAAGCGAATAGAAATAGACATAGGCGTCCACCGCGATGGCGTGAGCTTCCGGCTCGGTGATTGCCGATGCCGTGCCCTGAGCCCGCGCCGCGGGAGCAGCTACCGCCCCAAGGCAGAGACACAATGTCAGTTTCAGGGCTTCTCGGAAAAAGTCGAGCAGCCTTATCTGGCTGAATTTTCTAATACGCATGACGTCATTCCTTCCGCAAAAATTCGACTGAACGGTTTGGAAGCGTCTTGCAGTCCGATGCGAGAGATCGCTTGTTGCTTGCAAGAGAACGTGCATCATCGGCTGCATAAGACGCCGCACGGCATCTGCAGAATTGAAAACAGGGTCAATAGAAGTCGTTGCTATAAGGCTGACTGACGGATGTCGCTTGAAGGGCTGCTGGTCATGCGGGGCCCTCCAAAAAAAATCTTAGCACAAACCGATAATGAGGGCCAGCATGGTCATGATGCCGCATGACTAATTCGGCCAATTCCATAGCCTGACCAGCGGTCCATCCGCGCCCAGCACCGGATCGGTGTTCGGCAGTTTCACCGCGGGAATGGTCTTCAGCGCTTTCGCATGATTCTCCGGTGTCGGCCGCGTGATCTGCATTTTCGGGCCGGGCGGATAGGCTCCGATCACGCAGAAATCCTCGCTCGCGAAGAGGCATTGATGACCGGTGCCCGCGGGCAGGATCGCGACATCGCCCGCCGCGATCTCGATTTCCTGGCCGGCATCGCCGCCGAACCGCACCCGCGCGTGGCCGCGAGCGACGCCAAGCGCTTCATGAACCGTCGCATGGTAGTGCGGATAATCGTAGACGCCGTTGCGCCACATCTCGCCCCAGCTATTGGCGCCGAACAGTCCCTCGATGGTTTTTTCGGGATGCGGATTGTCGACCGCGACCGCGCCCTTGTAGACCAGCAGCGGCATCGGGTTGTTCGGCACCAGGCCATCGTCTTCGAACACAAAGGTGAGCGGTTCGATATCGTCACTGACCACGGACATGGCAATTCTCCCGCGCCCAAGTTAGGCGCGGATTCAACCGATGTCAGCGGCTCGCGTTCCCTTTTTATGATCCCGTGGGAATCTCGAACACCAGGCAGGTCGTGGTGGCATGCGCCAGCAGGCGGCCCTTGGCGTCGGTAATACGCGCCTCGGCGGTGGCGGCGCGGCGGCCGACATTCAGCGTGCGGCCTTCGCTGCGGACCGGACCGGTATCCTCGGTCATGCCCTTGATGAAGGAGATCTTGAATTCGAGCGTGGTGTAGCCGGTGCCTTGCGGCAGCATGGTGTGGACCGCAAGCCCCATCGCCGAATCCAGCAGGATCGCGGCATAGCCGCCATGCACCGAGCCGATCGGATTGTAGTGCCGGAAACCGGGGACGCTGTGAAACACGACGACGCCGGGTTCGGCCGTGGAGTCGAAGGGCTCGACGGTTTGCATGATCGGCGGCGCCGGCAATTTGCCCTCGAAGATGGCGCGGACGAAATCGAGGCCCGTCATCGACGCCATGACATCGGTCGGGGTTACGCCGAATTCGACTTTGCGGGCGGTCTGGTCGTCCATGAAATTGGTTCCAGTATCGATTTTTAATGATGGCCATCATACTATAGATTCAGGTCGTGCGCCAGCCACACTTCGTCCTGCCCGGACTTGCCTCTTCGCTATGGCTTCGCCGGGATCCGGGCATCCATCACGCTTCAAGGAAGGATTGCCGGGTCACCTAGCGCGAAGGACGCGCGGAGCCTGTCATCGGGCCGCGCTTTTGCCCGGCAATGACGAGCCCAGGTGCCGTCATCCTGAGGTGCGCGCTCTTGCGCGCCTCGAAGGATGCGCCACGGATGCGAACCTCATCATCCTTCGAGGCTCGCCGAAGACGGCGAGCACCTCAGGATGACGCGCAGGTTGCGTAGATATCACCCGTTCTTCTTCGCTCGCATCAGATCGGCGAACCGCTTGAACAGATAATGCGAGTCGCGCGGGCCGGGGGAGGCTTCCGGGTGATACTGCACGGAAAACACCGGCTTGCCCTCGAGCTGGATGCCGCAATTGGAGCCGTCGAACAGCGAGATGTGGGTTTGGGTCGCGCCCTTGGGCAGCGTTTCCTGATCCACCGCAAAACCGTGGTTCATCGAGGTGATCTCGACCTTGCCGGTGGTCTCGTCCTTGACCGGATGATTGGCGCCGTGATGGCCCTGGTGCATCTTCTTGGTCTTGGCGCCGACGGCCAGGCCCAGCATCTGATGGCCTAGGCAAATGCCGAAGGTCGGCGTGCCGGAATCGATCACCTTCTGGATCACCGGCACCGCGTATTTGCCGGTCTCGGCGGGATCGCCGGGGCCGTTCGACAGAAACACGCCGTCCGGCTTCAGCGCCAGGATGTCTTCGGCCGACGTGGTTGCCGGCACCACCGTGATCTTGCAGCCTTCGCCGGCCAACAGCCGCAGGATGTTGCGCTTGATGCCGTAATCGATGGCAACGACGTTGAACTCGGGCTCGGTCTGCCGGCCAAAACCTTTTTCCCATGCCCACGGCGTTTCGTCCCAGGTGAAGCGCTGGGCGGACGTGACCATCGGCACCAGGTCCATGCCCTCGAGGCCGGGCCATTCGCGGGCTTCTTCCTTCAAGCCATGCAGGTCGAACTCGCCGTGTCTCGCGTGGGCGATCACGGCATTGGGCATGCCCTTGCTGCGGATCAGCGCGGTCAGCGCGCGGGTGTCGATGCCGGAAAGGCCGATGATGCCGCGCGCCTTCAGCCATTGGTCGAGATGTTTCGAGGCGCGGTAATTCGACGGGTCGGTGATGGCCGAGCGCAGGATCACGCCGCGCGCGCCCGGCGTTGCCGCCATGTTCACCGTCTCGATATCTTCGTCGTTGGTGCCGACATTGCCGATATGCGGAAAGGTGAAGGTGATGAGCTGCCCGGCATAGGAGGGATCGGTGAGGATCTCCTCATAGCCGGTCATGGCGGTGTTGAAGCAGACCTCGCCGACGGCGTGGCCTTCCGCGCCGAGGCCGAAGCCCTCCAGCACGGTACCGTCGGCAAGCACGAGGAGCGCGGTCGGTTTATGGTCCGGCCAGGCTGAAGCATTTTCTGTTGTGGTCATGAGCGCATTACATAGTCGCCGGGCGCTCGGGCGTCAAAGCCGGAAGCCGCGGATTCACATGCGTTTCGCGGCCTATTTGACAGCTGCCGCGCTGGTCCTAATCTGTGGTGACCCGCCCAACGCCGATTTTCCTTAAGAAAACCGCCCCATCCGGAGACGCGTATGGACCCCACGATGCCGATTTTGCTCGTTCCGGGCCTCGTCTCCTCGCCGCGGATCTTCGCGCCGGTGGTCCCGGCGCTGTGGCGGCTCGGCCCGGTGACGGTCGCCAACCACATCCGCGACGACAGCATGGGTGCGATCGCGCGGCGGATCCTGGCCGAGGCGCCGCCGCGTTTCGCGCTCGCCGGGCATTCGATGGGCGGCTACATCGCCTTCGAAATCATCCGGCAGGCGCCGGAGCGGGTGGCGAAACTGGCGCTGATCAACACCCAGGCGCGGCCGGATACGCCGGAGGCCACCGCGCGCCGCCATGGCCAGATGGCGCGGGCGCAGGCCGGCGAATTTCACGCCGTGCTCGACGAATTGTTTGCGGGCTTCGTGCATCCGTCGCGGCGCGACGATGCCGATCTGCGCCAGCTGGTGCACGACATGGGCGACGATATCGGCGTCGAGGCCTTCATCCGCCAGCAGACCGCCGTCATCGGCCGGCCGGACTCGCGGCCGACGCTGGCTGGATTTCATGCCCGACGCTGGTCCTGACCGGCGATCAGGACAACACCATCCCGAATTCGCTGTCGGTGGAGATGGCGGACGGCATTCCCGGCGCGAAACTCGCGATCCTTGCCAATTGCGGCCACCTCCCGCAGCCGGAACAGCCGCAGGCGACCGCGGATGCGCTGGTCGAATGGCTGCGGACTGTAGTTGTCTGATCGGCGCGAACCGCCTAGATCAGGGGCTCGAGCGAATTCGGCCTGACGGCCGCGAGAGGACAGGACGATGCTGCGCGACGACATCAACAACGCGGTCAAGGACGCGATGCGGGCCAAGGACGAGCGCAAGCTTTCCACGCTGCGCATGGTCAATTCGACCATCAAGAACGCCGACATCGACGCGCGCGGGCAGGGCAAGCCGCCGCTCACCGACGCCGACCTGCTCGGCGTGTTCCAGAAAATGATCAAGCAGCGCCAGGAATCGGTCGAGCTCTACGACAAGGGCGGCCGCGCCGAACTCGCCGCGCAGGAGCGCGAGGAGATCGCGATCATCTCGGCCTACTTGCCGAAGCAGATGTCGGACGACGACGTCAAGGCCGCGATCTCCGCCGCGATCGCCGAGACCGATGCCGCCGGCATGAAGGACATGGGCAAGGTGATCGCCGCGCTGAAGGCGAAATACGCCGGGCAAATGGATTTCGGCAAGGCCAGCGGCATGGTGAAGGCGGCGCTGACGGGGTAGATTCCGCGACCCGACCGCGCAAGGCAACGGAGGCAAGACCACGGAGGCAAGATATGGCTGATCAACAAGCCGCACCCGCCGGTCCCGATCTGTCGCAGGGTCTGGCGCTATCCGAATTTTCCGGCACGACCCTGCTTGGCCACGTCGGCGATGAAGACGTGTTGCTGGTGCGTTTCGGGGTCCGAGATTTTCGCGATCGAGGCCCACTGCAGCCATTATCATGGCCCGCTCGCCGAAGGCCTGGTGGACGGCGAAAGCATCCGCTGTCCCTGGCATCACGCCTGTTTCGATCTGCGGACCGGGGAAGCCGTGCGGGCTCCGGCGCTCAATCCGATTTCGGTCTGGAAGGTCGAGCGGGAAGGCGATCGCATTTTCGTCCGGCAGAAGCACGAGCAGGCCAGGCCGCGCGTCAAAGGCGTCGTCGATGCGCCCGGCCGGATCGTGATTGTCGGCGGCGGCGCGGCGGGCTTTGCCGCCGCCGAGATGCTGCGGCGGCAGGACTATCGCGGCAGCATCGTGATGCTGGGCCATGAGGCGGCGGCCCCGGTGGACCGGCCGAACCTGTCGAAGGACTATCTCGCCGGCAGCGCGCCGGAGGACTGGCTGCCGCTGCGGCCGGACAGCTTTTACAGCCGATGCGGCGATCGATCTGCGGCTCAGGACCGAGGTCACCTCGATCGACACCGTGGCGCGCAACGTGGTGCTCGCAGGCGGCGAAACCATCGGCTACGACCGGTTGCTGCTGGCGACCGGCGCCGAACCGGTGCGTCTGCCGATCCCAGGCGCCGATCAGCCCCATGTCCACGTGCTGCGCTCGCTGGCCGATTGCCGCGCGATCATCGCATCGGCCGACGGGGCGCGCCGCGCCGTCGTGATCGGTGCGAGCTTTATCGGACTCGAGGCCGCGGCGGCTTTGCGCGCCAGGGATATCGAGGTTCATGTCGTCGGGCTGGAGCAGCGGCCGATGGAACGCGTGCTCGGACCGCAGATGGGCGATTTCGTTCGCGCGCTGCACGAAGAGCACGGCGTCGTCTTTCACCTCGGCGATACCGTTACCGCGATCGACGGCAAGCGCGCGACGCTCAAAGGCGGCGGCGCGATCGAGGCCGATGTCGTGGTCGTCGGCGTCGGCGTGCGACCGCGTCTCGCTTTGGCCGAAAAGGCCGGGCTCGCGATCGATCGCGGCGTCACGGTCAATTCCTATCTCGAGACCAGCGCTGCCGGCGTCTATGCGGCGGGCGATATCGCACGCTGGCCCGATCCGCATTCCCGCGAGAACATTCGCGTCGAACATTGGGTGGTGGCCGAGCGCCAGGGCCAGACCGCCGCGCGCAACATGCTGGGACAGCGCGAGGTTTTCGATGCGGTGCCGTTCTTCTGGAGCCAGCATTACGATGTGCCGATCAATTATGTCGGTCACGCCGAGAAGTGGGACGAGATCGCCGTGGATGGCGACATCGCCGCAAGGGATTGCCTGTTGCGATACAAGAGTGGCGGACGTGTGCTCGCCGTCGCCTCGATCTATCGAGATCCGGCAAGCCTTGAGGCGGAGCTAGCGATGGAGCGCGCGGCGCGCTGACCCTTCTCGCCCAGCAGGGGTTTGCGCCGCGACGGCAATGGTCTAATCTGGCGCATGCTCACCGAAGCCTCTAATTACGACGAGCTCTATCGTAATTTCCGCTGGGACATTCCGGCGCGGTTCAACATCGCGACCGCGTGCTGCGATCGTCATGCCGACGGCAGCAAGCGCCTGGCGCTGATCTATGTCGATGAGGACGGCGGCGCGACGCGCACCTCGTTCGACGAGGTCAGCGACTTCTCCCGCCGCTTTGCCAACGTGCTGAAAGCCGACGGTCTGGTTCGCGGCGACCGTGTCGCGGTGTTTCTGTCGCAGTCGCTGGAATTGCCGGTCGCGCATATGGCGGCGTTTCGCGCAGGCCTGGTGTCGATCCCGCTGTTCGCCCTGTTCGGGGAGGACGCGCTGGAATTCCGGCTGTCCAATTCCGGCGCCAAGGCGATCATCACCGACGAAAGCGGATGGGAGAAGCTCACGAAGATCCGCGACCGGTTGCCTTACCTGCAAGACATCTACGTCACCAGCGGCGTGGCGCATGCCGGCGCCAAATCGTTCTGGTCGGCAATCGAGGAAGCATCCGCGGAATTCCCTACCGTCGATACCTCGGCCGACGATCCGGCCCTGATCATCTACACTTCCGGCACCACGGGTAACCCAAAGGGCGCGTTGCATGCGCATCGCGTCGTGCTCGGTCATCTGCCGAATGTCGAGATGTGTCACGATTTCCTGCCCAAGCCCGGCGACCTGATGTGGACTCCGGCCGACTGGGCCTGGATCGGCGGGCTGATCAACGCGCTGTTCGCGGCCTGGTATCACGGCGTGCCGATCGTGGGTGGCCGCGCGCGCAAATTCGAGCCGCAGGCGGCGATGCAGATGATGGCCGATTATGGCATCCGCAATGTGTTCCTGCCGCCGACCGCGCTGAAGCTGATGCGGCAGGCCGGTGTCAAGCACGCCGGTGTCAAGCTGCGCAGCATTTTCACCGGCGGTGAATCGCTCGGCGGCGAATTGCTCGGCTGGGTCCGCGCGACGTTCGGTATCGATGCGCACGAGGTGTTCGGCCAGACCGAGTGCAATCTCGTGATCGGCAGCAACTCGAAACTGTTTCCGATCCGGCCGGGCTCGATGGGCAAGGCCACGCCCGGCTTCGACGTCCGCATCGTCAACGACAAGGGCGAGGAATTGCCGCGCGGCAGCCGCGGCATCATCGGCGTGCGCCAGCCCAATCCCTGCACCATGATCGAATATTGGCGCAACGGCGAGGCCACCGCGAAGAAATATGTCGGCGAATTTCTGCTGACCGGCGATCTCGGCATCCAGGATGAGGACGGCTATTTCTGGTACGTCAGCCGCGAGGACGATGTGATCACCACCGCCGGCTATCGCGTCGGGCCGTCGGAGATCGAGCACACGCTGATGAAACATCCGGCGGTGGCGATGTCGGCGGTGGTCGGGATTCCGGATCCGATCCGCACCGAATCGATCAAGGCCTGGATCGTGTTGCGGCCGGGCTTTGCGCCCGGCGATGCGCTGGCGCGCGAGATCCAGGATTTTGTCAAAGTGCAGCTCGCCGCCCACGAATATCCGCGCTACGTGCAGTTCACCGATACGCTGCCGATGACAGCCACCGGCAAGGTGCTGCGCCGGGAGTTGCGCGCGCTGGGGTGAATCCCGCGCCGTCATTGCCGAGCTTGACCCGGCAATCCATCTCGCTTCGTGCAAATTCTTTGAAGAGTTGATGGATGCACGGGTCAAGCCCGCGCCTGACGAATGAATAGGCTGAGCCGTCACCGGGAAATTGACGTAGATCAATACGCCGACGGCTACGGCCTGCACCAATTCCCAAACAAATGGGGAGGGCATGCCGATGAGTTCGATCTCCGGCAAGATCGATCCGGTGGTGCGGCGCATCACCGCTGCCGATATCGCCGAGGCGCTGGGGCAGGGGTTGCGCGATTTCCAGGCGGCGCCGCTGTATGGGCTGGCGTTCGGCGCGCTCTACGCCGCGGGCGGCATCGCGATCCTGCTCAGCCTGACCGCGTTCGGCATGGTCTATCTGGCCTATCCGCTCGCTGCCGGCTTTGCGCTGATCGGCCCGTTCGTGGCGATTGGCCTTTACGAAGTGAGCCGCCGGCGCGAGGCCGGGCAGCCAATTTCCATCGGCGGCATCTGGTCTACCGTGACATCGCGCGGCGAACTCGGCTGGATGGCTTTTGTCACGCTGTTCGTTTTTGTGATCTGGATGTATCAGGTCCGCCTGCTGATCGCATTGCTGATCGGGCTCAATGCCTCGTTTTCCAGCTTGCGGGAATTCATGACGGTGGTGCTCACCACCAATGAAGGCCTGTTGTTTCTTGCCATCGGCAACGCCGTCGGCGCGGCGCTGTCGCTGATTTTGTTTTCATTGACGGTCGTGTCATTCCCGCTGCTGCTCGATCGCGACGTCGATTTCGTCACCGCGATGATCACCAGCGTGCGCGCGGTGGTGGCGAGCCCGCTGCCGATGATCGGCTGGGCCGCCGTCATCGTGGTGTTGCTGATCGTCTCGGCGCTGCCGTACTTCCTGGGACTGCTGGTGACGCTGCCGGTGCTGGGCCATGCGACCTGGCATCTCTACCGCCACATCGTTGCACCGGTGGCGGGCTAGGGGCGTCGGCGGAGCAACAAATGACGCGTTGTCCCGGCGAAGGCCGGGACCCATACGCCGCGGCTGTTGTAGTCGGGCGAACTGACAGACGCCTTCGCTATGCAATGGCATCCTGTGGTTATGGGTCCCGGCCTTCGCCGGGACGACGATGATCATGTCTCACCGCTACGGCGTCGCAATCCCCATCTGCCCTAGCGCCGCCAGCATCCGCTGCGGTGGTTCCATCTTGATCGAGAGCGGCTGTCCAGTTTCCAGCACGCTCTTGAGGTTCGACAGGATCGCCGGCCAGCCCGCACGGCCACCCGAGAGGATGTCGTCGCTGATCGGGCGGTCGTGCGCCTGGATCAGCGTCAGCTTCACGGCCTCTCCAGCCTGCTCGATCTCGTAGGTGACCAGCGTCGGGCCGAGCTTCTCGACCAGCCCGGGCCAGTTCACGTTCCAGGTGATGGTGAGTTTTCGCGGGCGATCGCATTCGATCACTTCGCCGGCGATGTGGACCGAACCGTCAGGCGTGCGGACGACGAATGCGCCGCCGACCTTCAGTTCAGCCTCCACCGCAAGGCCGGAAAAATATTTCCGCGAGAATTCCGCTGATGTCAGCGCCGTCCACACCTGCTCCGGCGTGGACGCGATGTAGATCGTGTAGACGATCGCCGGCCTGAACTTGTCGATGTTCATGTGCGATGGACCTTATCGATATCCATTTTGCCGAGCGCGGAGAAAGGGATCGCCAGGGCGGTGCCGGATTCCAGCATGGTCTTGAGGCCCGATAGAATGGCGGGCCATCCCTTGGAGACGGCATCCAACAATTTGCTTCCTGCGGCAAACCCTTCGTGGGTCAGCGTCAGCTTTACCAGATTGCCGTGCGGCTCAATATTGAACACCACCTTCGTCGGCGGCTCCTTGCGGCCTTCCTCGGTCATGAGGTGGTGGAAAGTATAGGACAGAAGCCGTGGCGGATCGGCTGCGAGGATTTCGCCGACGTCGGTGGTGGTGCCGTTGGTGACCAAAGCGAAGGGCGAGCCGACCTTCCAGTCGGATTGCACATCGGTGCCGAACCAGTAGCGCTTTGAGAATTCGCTGTTGGTCAGCGCTTCCCACAGCTTCTCCGGCGTGGTCTCGATATAGGTGACGTAAATGAATGAGGGTGCTGTAGACATCGAACGAACTCCTTACCTGGATTGATCTAGCTGGCCTTCTTCCATTGCCGCCGAGTTATAGGCAGCGAAGCTCCCGTCTCCAGGAGACTCTTCAGGCTGGAAAGGACGGCCGGCCAGCCCGCGCTGATCTTGCTCAGCATTTGGGGGCTCAGCTCGTTGTGCGTCACCGTGAGGCGCGCGGAGCCCATGAAGTCTTCGATCTCGAAGGTAACGCGCGAAACGTCGGTTTCGTTCGGCCGGCGCCAGGTCAGCACCAGGCGGCGAGGCGGGTCGCTTTCAACGACAGTTCCGGCCACCGCGATGTCGGTCGCATCGTCGTAGTTGACATGACGCCACTCCGATCCGGGCTTCCAGTCCGAACGGTTCTGGTGACGGCCCCAGAATTCCTTCGTCATCTCGGGATCGATCAGCGCTTGCCAAATTCGTTCCGCCGTCGACTGGATGTAGATGACATAGACAAATTCTGGGACGAATTCCGGCTTACTCATCACGCTTCTCCAATTGTCGTTTCAATTCGCTGAGCGCGGTTAGCTTGCCGCGCTCGAATTTCCTGATCCATCGCTCGCCGATCTGATGGATCGGCACCGGGTTGAGGTAGTGCAGCTTCTCGCGGCCATGCCTGAACGTGGTGACGAGATTGGCCTCCTCGAGAATCGCAAGGTGTTTGGTGACGGCCTGCCGCGTCATGGCGAGCCCGTCGCACAATTCGTTCAGGGTCTGGCCGTTCCTGGCATGAAGCCGGTCCAGCAACGACCGCCTGGAAGTATCGGCCAGCGCCTTGAAGACCTCATCCATGGCAAGATCCATAACGGGGATAATAGGCAACCAAATGGTTGCATGTCAAGGGTGTGTTTTCGCAAAGTCGGCATGGGCGTGCTAGCGTCGCGCTCAGCCAGCGCAGATTGGCTTCGAACAGCTTGGGTGGAACATGAAGAGACGGGGCTTTCCGGTCGCGCTTGCCGCGATGATTTTCGTTGCGTGTCTCGACGGCGCGCGGGCTCAGCAGCAGGTGATTGGCGCGCCGCCCGAAGCCTCCAACATGAGACTGGTCGGAGCCAACGATTTGCAGGCGCGCAGCGCCTATCAGCCGACCATCCATCACCAGGGCGACCGCTGGATCGCCTATATCGGACATCACGGCGGCACCGACGATGTCCCGAGCCCGCTCAATCCGCAGACCGGCAAGGCCGAGCCGAACGGCACCTCGATCGTCGATGTCACCGATCCCAGGCAGCCGAAATATCTGCGCCACATTCCCGGCCAGGAAGGAAAATACGAGGCCGGCGGCGCGCAGATGGTGCGCATCTGCGACGGCAAGGCGCTGCCCAAGGGCGATCCCAACGCGGTCTACATGCTGCGTACGTTCGGCGGCGAGGCGCATGAAATCTGGAATGTCGCCGATCCCGCCAATCCGGTCCTGATCACGCGCCTCGGCGGCTTGAAGGACACCCACAAGAGCTGGTGGGAATGCGACACCGGCATTGCCTTCCTGGTGTCGGGGGCGCCGGACTGGCGCACGCGGCGCATGACCCAGATCTACGACCTCAGCGATCCCGCACATCCGGTGAAAATCCGCGACTTCGGCCTTCCCGGTCAGGAGCCGGGCTCGACCGGCGCCGTGCCGACCGAACTGCACGGGCCGATCTCGGCTGGCAAGGAAGGCAACCGCGTCTATTTCGGATACGGCACCAACAAGGGCGGTTTCCTGCAGATCGTCGATCGCGACAAGCTGATCAACGGACCGAAGGAGCCGACGGCCGAGAATCTGCGGCTTCCGGAAATCTCGCGGATGGCAATGTCGGCCTTCAACGGCGCCCACACCACGTTTCCGATGCTCGGCATGCCGATCGCGGAATTTGCCAAGGACAAGGACGGCAAGAGCCGCGACATCGTGATGATCGTCGACGAGGCGATCCTGAACGAATGCAGCGAGCCGCGGCAGATGGTGTGGTTCGCCGACGTCACGGTCGAGAACCGTCCGATGATGATCTCGAGTTTCACGGTGCCGGAGGCGAGCGGTTCGTTCTGCGAACGGGGAGGGCGGTTCGGTTCGCATTCCTCCAACGAGAGCATGGCGCCGGTGTTCTACAAGAAGATGGCGTTCATCGCTTTCTTTAATGCCGGCGTGCGCGCGCTCGACATTCGCGATCCCTATCATCCCGTCGAAGTTGGCTATTTCATTCCCTCGATCACGGCGGCGACCGACAAGCGCTGCGTCCCGGTCGAGGGCAAGGACCGCTGCAAGGTCGCGATCCAGACCAACAATGTCGAGACCGACGAACGCGGCTATATCTACATCGTCGATCGCGCCAATACCGGCCTGCATATTCTGGAATTGACCGGACCCGCCCGCGCCGTGGCGGGATTGCCCTGATGGTGTGAGTGATGCGTGGTCTGCCCGTCATCGTGGTTGCGGTCTTGGCGGTTGGCGCCCTGTCCGGCGTTGCCGCCTACGAACATGCGGCGCGGCCGCAGGCTCGGAGCTGGCACGAGATCGCCTGGCCGTTTCCACGCGACGGCTGGCCGGCGGGCCGCGCGTTCCGTTGCGGCGGTGCCGCGTGCGGCGACGATGTCGAAGTTTATGCGCGGCCAAAGATCGGCTTCTGCAATTGCGACAGCGGCGTCACTGATGACGGTGAGGTCGACCGTGTCGCCGATCTCGATCTGATCAGCGAACGCTTTGCACCGCTCGAACCGGGCCGGGTGATCCGGATTGCCGACATGCCCGGACGATTGAGGGCCTACGATCTCCGGATGGCCGACGGCTCGCGGCGTGCGGCCGTGGGCATCGCGGTGTCGCGGCGCTGCGATCTCTTGGTCGCGGTCGCGCAGGGCAAGGGCGCGGCGACGGATGTCCAGCGCATCGCGCTGGAATTTCTTGGCTCCGATGCCGTAACGAAATGGATGACCGTTGCGATGGATGGACGATGAGGCTTCGCCTACTTCCCTTCTCCCCTTGTGGGAGAAGGGAAGAGGGCGGCTTCTCCCATGCAGCATGATCGTGCATAATTGTACTATTGTTTCATCCAACCGCGAGTCCCCTCATGTCCCTGCAAGTCTATCTCGCCTTTGTCGCCGCCTGCATCGCGCTGGCGTTGCTGCCGGGACCGGTGGTCACGCTGGTGATCGCCAATGGCCTGCGGCATGGCACCCGCGCAGCGCTGACCAACATCGCCGGCGTCCAGGCCGGGCTTGCGATCGTGATCGGCATCGTGGCGATCGGGCTGACCTCGCTGATGGCGACCATGGGCTACTGGTTCGATTGGGTGCGGTTTGCCGGCGCGGCCTATCTGGTCTGGCTCGGCATCAAGCTCATTCGATCGCCGGTCGAAGGCGTCAATGGCGATGAGCCGCCGCCCCCGCCGCGCGGCGGATTTTTCCTGCAGGGCTTTGTGGTGCTGCTCTCGAACCCGAAAGTGCTGGTGTTCTTCGGCGCGTTCATTCCGCAGTTCATGGACATGAGCAAGGATCATTTCTCGCAAGTAGCACTGCTCGGCGCCACCTTCATGGTCACGGGTGCGATCACCGATTCGATCTACGGGATACTCGCCGGCCGGGCACGGCTGTTCTTCTCGGCACGCAGAACGCGCCTGCTGTCGCGCGTCTCCGGCGGCTTCATGATCGGCGGCGGTATCTGGCTGGCGCTGACGCGGGCGCGGTAAATCCCTCCAGCTCCCACCCATTGAACCATTCGTCGCCTCGACGCGTCAGAGGGATGGGGTGGCTTTCGGCCGTCCGGTTCGCTGGGGGATTTCCGTGCCCGATCTGCCGTGGTTCGTCTATGCGATGCTGCTCGCACCGCTCGGGCTCATCCTGTTCGCCGCCGCCTACAAGACGCTGCAGGTGCGCGCGGCGCGAGACTGGCCCTCGACGCCGGGCAAGGTGGTGATCTCGGCTGCCGAGGTGCGCGAAGTCAAAGTGTCCGACAGCGACCGCGAGAGCGGACACCGGTTCGAGGAGCGCAACTTCGCCAATATCGTCTACGAATATTCCGTCAGCGGCCAGACGCTGAGCAACAACCGCGTCAGCATCGGCGAAGACCTCGGCAATTTCCAGGTCGCGGAAACTCTTGCGCGCTATCCCGTCGGCGCCGCCGTCACCGTCTATTACAATTCGCGCCATCCGCGCGAGGCGGTACTGGAGCGCGATCTGCCGAAAGGGCTGTGGGGCTGCCTCGGAATCGTCACCGCGATCACGCTGGCAGTCGTGTTCGGCTCGGCGATCGGCCTGCATCGATTGACGGAGTTGGTCTCGACACGGCTTGGGCATCCCGAGGTATCGGGAGCGGTGGTCGCGTTCGGCGCTTTTGGTTTTGTGATGATGCTGTTCGCGCTCGCGGCGCAGCGGCAGGCCTCGCTGGCGAAGAAATGGCCGGTGGTGCCCGGCACCATCAAGCTGTCGGATATCGAGCAATATCGCGCGGCATCGTCGAATGGGCGGCGAGGACCGCTGATGTATCGCCGGCAGGTGTCATACACCTACGCCTACAAGGGCGTTTCCTACACCAATGTGCATGCCAGCCTCTCAACCAATGTCGCCTCGAGTTCGAACTGGCTGGTGCGCAAGCTGACGCCGGTCTATCAAAATGGCGCCGTCGTCGAGGTCTATGTCAATCCCGACAATCCGTCGCAGGCGACGCTGGACCCGCGCGCCAGTTTCGTCTGGCTGCTATGGCTGACCGGCCTGGCGATCTGGAGTGTGGCGTATTACGCCGCTGTCCACGGCTAGAGCATGATCCGGAAAAGTGGGTCCCGGTTTTCCGAAAAGATCATGCGCAAACAAAAAGATAGAGCGGGATGACGATTCGAAGAAAAGTCTTCCCGCTCTAGGTGGTGTGGACACTTATCTCATCCATAAGATGATGGCCGCGAGAGTGACGACGGCCCGGTAATTTCGGGCGGTCTTTTCGAAGCGGGTTGCGACGCGGCGGAACTGCTTGAGTTTTGAGAAGCAGCATTCCACGAGATGGCGCTGGGCATAGAGATGCTTGTCGAGCGGATATTTGAACGCACGTGACGGGTTGTTGGGGATGACGGCGAGCGCCCCCTTGGCGGCGATGGCTTGGCGCAAGTGATCGGCGTCATAGGCCGTATCAGCCATGACGACCTCGGCAGGTAATCCCTCGATCAATGCGGCGGCTTGCGGTGCATCGCCCTTCTGACCTGCGGTAAGCGTGAACCGCACAGGACATCCCAAGCCGCGAACGGCCATATGTATCTTGGTGCTCAGGCCGCCGCGCGAGCGGCCGAGCGCTTGATCTTCAGACCCCCTTTTTTCGCCCCGGCGGCGTGCTGATGCGCCCGAACGATGGTGGAATCGACGATCAGATATTCGAAGTCCGGATCATCGGACATCGCCTCGAAGATCCGCCACCAAACACCCTTGATGCTCCATCGACTGAAGCGCCGGAACACGCTGTTCCAATCCCCAAACGCTTCCGGAAGATCACGCCAAGGAGAGCCCGTACGCACGATCCACAGCACACCTTCCACGAACATCCGATTGTCGCGCCCGGTGGAACCTTTCTGGTCAGGTCGGCCTATGATCAGCGGCGCCATCCGCTCCCACGCCGCGTCGCTCAAAACCAACCGCTCCAGCACACCCAAGACTGCCTCCCAAAAAGCAGCCTTGAATCTGATTTGCTCCTAAAAGGGAATCCTTAGAGTCCACACCACCTAGGCCGGCAGCAATTGCTGCGTCCGCAGCGTGACTTCGATCTCGGCAAAAGCCCGTGCCAGCCGGCCCGCCCATTGAAGCTGCCCGGCCGCATCGGCGATCAGGTCCTGGCGAATCTCGATACCGGAATTCATCAGCCCGCGCGCCTCGCCATGCACGGGAATTGTGTAGTCGGTCTCGTCGCTCACCGCATAGGGCTCGTTATCGCCGACCACCAGATCGGATTCGCGACGCAGCAGCTTGAGCACAAGCGGCGGCAGCCGGGTGTCGCGCTGGTACAGCGTGCCGATGTGCCATGGCCGCGCGATGCCGGCATAAACCGGCGTAAAGCTGTGCAGCGACACCAGCACCGTGGGCATGCCCTCGCGCTGGCGGGCGTCGATCACCTCGGCGATGCGGCGATGGTAGGGATCGAAGATCGCCTGGCGCCGCGCCTCGGTCGCGTCGCGCGCCAGCCCCTCGTTACCGGGTATCGTCGTAGCCTCGCTGATGCGCGGGATCGAGCTTGCCGCGACCGGCGGCCGATTGCAGTCGATTACCAGCCGCGAATAGCGCTGCGCGATCAGATGCGCGTCGAGCTGCGCTGACAGCGCATGGGCGACGCCGGCGATCCCGATATCCCAGCCGATATGCCGGGTCAGTTCGCTCTCCGGCAGCCCGAGATCGCCCAGCGCCTGCGGGATCAGCCGGCCATAATGATCGCAGGTCAGAAGGTATGGCGAACGTCCCGTCGCATTTTCTTCCAATACCGGCGGAACCTCCGCGCGTCCGAGGAGTAGTGATGTGTCGCTGGCGCTATCCAAAGCCATTTTGTCCTACATGTTGCCTATCGAAGCAGCATACCGATTTAGGAATGAGCAGGGATCGGTATAGATTAGATTGCACAAAATCACGATGATTGCTTCGACGATGCCGCTACTCACGATCCATCACAAGACCGAATATCGCTATGCCCACCCGGTGGCATTCGGCGAACACCGCATCATGCTGCGTCCGCGCGACGGCCATGATCTGCGGGTGCTTTCCGGCAGCCTCGATATCGTGCCGCCGCCGATGTCGCTGCGCTGGATCCACGACGTGTTCGGCAACAGCGTCGCGATCGCGACCTTCGACGAGCGCGCGGAAACCCTGTCGTTCAGCTCCACCGCGACCGTCGAGCACAATCCTGCCGAGGAATACGCGCTCAGCCCGGACGATCCTGCCTATTTCTATCCGTTCGTGTACGACAACGAGGAATTTCCGGATCTCGTCCAGTTCATCACGCCGCAATATGGCGATCCCGACGGCGAGCTGTCGGCATGGGCGCGGAATTTTCTCGACGAGGAAGGACCGACGCCGACCTTCAATATTCTCAGCGGCATGACCCATGGCATCCGCAAAGTCTTCACCTACCGCAAGCGGCACGAGCACGGCACCCAGCATCCGCTCGATACGCTGCAGACGAGGTCCGGCACCTGCCGCGACTATGCGCTGTTCATGATCGAGGCGCTGCGCCGGCTCGGTATCGCCGCGCGGTTCGTCTCGGGTTATCTGTTCATCCCCGGCGACCGCGCGCATGGCTATGTCGGCGGCGGCTCGACCCACGCCTGGGTCCAGGTCTATCTGCCGAGCGCCGGCTGGATCGAATTCGATCCGACCAACGGCATCGTCGGCACCCGCGACCTCGTTCGCGTCGCGGTGGCACGCGACCCGCGTCAGGCGATCCCGCTGCACGGCACTTATCTCGGTTCGGCGGACGCGTTCGTCGCCATGGATGTCAGCATCAATGTCGTCTGTGTCGATGACGAAGAGGCGAGGGCTTAGTCATGGAAATCAAGGTCGGTTTCGAGATTGCCTACGCGGCGGTGCAGCCGACGCCGATGGTGATCATGCTCAGCATTCACCCCTCGCGCTATTCCGATATCGTCGGCACCGAAACCATCGTCGCCGAGCCCAATGTGCCGATCGGATTCTACCGCGACAGCTTTGGCAATGTCTGCGGCAGGCTGGTGGCGCCGGCCGGCGGCGTGACGCTGCGCGGCAGCGCGCTGGTGCGCGATTCCGGATTGCCCGATGCGGTGGTGCCGACGGCGCAGCAGGTTCCGATCGATCAGCTGCCGGATGACGTGCTGATGTATCTGATGGCGAGCCGCTATTGCGAGACCGACAAATTGACCGATGTGGCGTGGTCGCTGTTCGGCAACACCCAGCCTGGCTGGGCGCGGGTCGCGGCCATCACCGAATTCGTCCACAACCACGTCACCTTCGGCTATCAGCACGCGCACCACATGAAATCAGCGCATGATGTTTACGCGGAAGGTGCAGGCGTCTGCCGCGACTTCGCGCATCTGGCGCTAACGTTCTGCCGCTGCATGAACATCCCGGCGCGCTATTGCACCGGCTATATGGGCGATATCGGCATCCCGCCGGATCCGGCGCCGATGGATTTTTCCGGCTGGTTCGAGGTCTATCTGTCCGGACAGTGGTACACCTTCGACGCCCGCCACAATCATCCGCGGATCGGCCGCATCCTGATGGGCACCGGCCGCGACGCCGCCGATGTGGCGCTGACCACGAGTTTTGGCCGCATGGATCTCGTAAAGTTTCTCGTCATCAGCGATGAAGTGGTGACGGCGTAGGCGCAACTCGGCCCTCACGTCATTGCGAGGAGCGACAGCGACGAAGCAATCCATAGCCTTGCGTGCCGCGCCATGGATGGATTCGCTTCGCTCGCAATGACGTGTAAGAACAGCCCATGATATCCGACCGACTCTTCGTCTACGGCACGCTGATGCGCGGCTTCGATCATCCGATGGCGCAGCTATTGACGCGCAGCGCCGACTTTATCGGCGAGGCCCGCTGCCGGGGCCGGCTCTATCTCGTCAAGCACTATCCCGGGCTGGTGCTATCCGACGACCCCAATGACGTGGTGTACGGTGAACTCTATCGGCTGCGCCGGCCGGCCGAATTGCTGCGAGAGTTCGACATGTACGAGGCCTGCGGCGAGGGGTTCGCGGAGCCGACCGAATATGTCAGGCGGACACTATCGGTGACGGTCGAGGACGGCGCGGCTGAAGCCTGGACCTACATCTACAACTGGCCGGTCGCTCACCTGCCGCAGATCGCTTCGGGACGGTTTCTGGAGCGTTAGCCCGTCCACACCACGCGCACATCGACCTCGCGCTCGACGTAGGTCCATTCCTCGGTGGCGCGCAGCATGCCCACCAGTTCCTCGAACAATTCGGCATGCTCCGGCGCGTATTCGAACCAGGTCACGAAGTCGAAGGGCTCGCCGAGATCGCGGCAGTGATAAAGCTGCCGCGCGATCGCGGGCAGGTATTTCAGGGTGCCGGCGATGTGGTGTGACTTGTCCTCGAAGATCTGCCGGCGTTCTTCCTGCGTCAGATCCCACCACACCGATGATTTCCTGATCGGGATCAGCGCGGCGTGCGTCGCCTCGGTGCGTCCAAGCCCGGCCTGCGCTTCCGCGAGCTGGGTCTGCTCGGCGCGCTCGACATAGCGCGCATGGCTTGCGACACCCGCCACCCGCCAGGACGATGGCGACGGCAGCAACGGCAAGGCGATCGCCGAATTCTTGACGACCGAGAGGGCAGGCACCGGTGGCAGCGATTCGCCTTTGACGGGCGAGAGTGAGGTGACTTGCCAACCGCCGCTTTGGCCGCCCCTGAATATCGTGAACATGCGGCCATCCAAGCGTGGAACCGGCCTCGGTTCAAGTGGGGCCCCCGTGTCCCAGAGCGGTACAGCGCTCTTGCGCTACTCCGCAGAGCCGTGATCCACACCTTTATGAAGCCATGGGCTCGGATCAGCAGCGCTCGCGCGCTGCGCAGCATCCGGGACACGATGATTCGGCCTGGGCACATCCCCTGTGAATAGCCGGGAGAAGCCCAATAATTCTCGTATTTTAGCCTGTCGCCCCTATATCCCTGATCGGTTGGTATCTGCCCGCGACTCACCGAAAATCGCTTATGCGCTTTACGCCTCAATTCCTCGATGAACTGCGTGCCCGGCTTCCGGTTTCGGAAGTCGTGGGGCGGCGCGTGAAGTTGAAGAGGGCGGGGCGGGAGTGGAAGGGGCTGTCGCCGTTTCAACAGGAGAAGTCGCCGTCGTTCACCGTCAACGACCAGAAGGGATTCTATCACGACTTCTCTTCCGGCAAGCACGGCGACATCATCTCCTTCCTGATGGAGACCGAGGGCGTCGGTTTTGCCGAGGCGGTCGAGCGGCTGGCGGCGATGGCGGGCGTGCCGCTTCCCGCCGCGACGCCGGATGCGGCGCGTCACGAGCAGCGCCGCAAGACGCTCTACGACGTGATGGAGCTTGCCGCGAAATTCTTCGCCGACACATTGGCCTCGCGCAACGGTGCCAAGGCGCGCGGCTATCTCGGCGACCGCGCGATTTCGCCGGCGGTGCAGTTGCAGTTTCGCATCGGCTACGCACCCGGCGAACGTTTTGCACTCAAGGAGCATCTCGGCTCCCACGGCATCCCGGTCGAGGACATGGTGGAAGCGGGCTTGCTGGTCTCGGGCGATGACATTCCCCTGCCATGGGATCGCTTCCGCGACCGCGTGATGTTTCCGATCACCGATCTGCGCGGACGCGTGATCGCGTTCGGCGGCCGCGCGCTGGAAAAGGATCAGCCGGCGAAATATCTCAACTCGCCGGAAACCCCGCTGTTTCACAAGGGCGACAATCTCTACAACCTGGCGCCGGCGCGGCTTGCCGCGCATAACGGCGCGCCGCTGGTGGTGGTGGAAGGTTATGTCGACGTCATCGCCATGGTCGGCGCCGGCTTCGGCGCCAGCGTCGCCCCGCTCGGCACCGCGCTGACGGAAAATCAGCTCGCGCTGTTGTGGAAGATGGCGGACGAGCCGATCCTTTGTTTCGACGGCGACAAGGCCGGACAGAAAGCGGCGTGGCGCGCCGCCGATTTGGCGCTGCCGCATCTTGCGCCTGGCAAGAGCCTTCGGTTCGCGCTGCTGCCGGAAGGCCAGGACCCCGACGATCTCGCACGCTCCGGCGGGCGCGGCGCGATCGAGGAAGTGATCTCGGCGGCGCGCGGGCTCGTCGACGTGATCTGGTCGCGCGAGGTCGAGGGCGGCAGTTTCGCGACGCCGGAGCGGCGCGCGGCGCTGGAGAAGCGGATCGGCGAACTCACCAATGGCATCCGTGACGAGGTGGTGCGGCGCTATTATCGTCAGGATCTGGCCGAGCGGCTGCAGCGGACCTTCGCGCCGGAAATCGCGCGCGGCGGGTATGCCAAAGGCGGTTATCGCGGAGCGGGAAATTTTGGCGGCGAATCAGGCGGGCGTTTTGCCCCGCGCGGCGGCGGCCCGGCGGGCCGATTCGGGTCGGGCGGCGGCCGCGGGCAAGGATTTGGGCAAGGGGCGGGTGGCAGCCCGACCATCAACCGCGGGCCCTACCAGGCGGCGAGTCCCCAGCTTGCGACCAGCCCGATCATGCGTGGCCAGCGCAGCGCGATGTCCCGCCGCGAGGCGCTGATCCTGCAATCCCTCATTAATCATCCCTGGCTTTTGCACGACCATCTCGAAGAAGTGGCGGCGCTGGAATTGGCGCATCCCGAAGCGAACAAACTGCGCGCCCGTATCATTGCGGCCTTCGCCGACGACCATCACCACAGCCTGGAGCCCGCCGAGCAGAGCGAGAAACTGCGGGCCGACCTCGCGGCGGCCGGATTTTCGCAAATACTTCAAAGGGTTGAGGGCGCGATCACGACCGGGGCGGTGTGGGGCGCAAAGGCCCAGGCGGCGCGCGAGGATGTTCTTTCTACCTGGCACCAGCTCGTCTCCTTGCATCGCCAATGGCACTCCTTACTTAGGGAATTGAAGGATGCCGAGCTGGCCTTGGGCGACGAGGCAAGCGAGGCCAATCTGGCATGGCTGCGGGACGTCAAGGCAAGGCTGGCGGAAGTGGATGGAACCGAGGCCCTGATCGAGGGGTTCGGCGATTCGTCGGGCAGGTACCAGCGGAGCGTTTGATTAAAGAATCATGCGGACGGCGGCGGCCGGAACCGTGAAAAGACTGGCCAAACCCATGGTTTGGCTGCAAAAACAGGGTTAGGCGAAGCTTAATAGCCTTCAGGCTAATAGTGCGAAATCCAGTGATGCAAATTCGGGGGTGGCGGCAGGTCGGCGCCGCCCTTTCCGCGTCATAAGCGATTTCAGGTAATCACGGCAGGTAACGCATCCTGCATGAGCGCGTTCGGGAGCAATGAATGGCCACCAAGGCAAAGACGCTGCAGGTAAAGGACAAGGAAAAAGACGACAAGGCAGCGGACGCCCCTGAGAAAGATTCTCCGGACGCACCGTCGCCGTTGCTCGATCTGTCCGATGCCGCCGTCAAGAAGATGATCAAGCAGGCCAAGAAGCGCGGCTTCGTGACCTTCGATCAGCTCAACGAAGTCTTGCCGTCCGACACCACCTCGCCGGAGCAGATCGAAGACATCATGTCGATGCTCTCGGACATGGGCATCAACGTCTCAGAGGCCGAGGATTCCGACAGCGACGAGGAGACCAAGGAAGAGGCCGAGGACGAGACCGACAACGAACTGGTCGAGGTCACGCAGAAGGCCGTCACCGAAGTCAAGAAGTCCGAGCCCGGCGAGCGCACCGACGATCCCGTCCGCATGTATCTGCGCGAGATGGGTACCGTGGAATTGTTGTCGCGCGAAGGCGAAATCGCGATTGCGAAACGCATCGAGGCCGGCCGCGAGGCGATGATCGCAGGCCTGTGCGAAAGCCCGCTGACGTTCCAGGCCATCATCATCTGGCGCGACGAACTCAACGAAGGCAAGATCTTCCTTCGCGACATCATCGATCTCGAAGCGACCTATGCCGGCCCCGACGCCAAGAACAACATGAACCCGCTGCTGGCGGCGCCGATCGGCCCCGACGGCCAGCCGCTGGCCGCCGCCAACGGCAATGGCGCCACCGTGATGCCGGCTGCTGCCGGCGCGCCTTCGCATATCGCGCCGCCCGCCGCACCGCCGGCGCCGACGCCGTTCCGCGCGGCTCCTGCTGCTGCGCCCGATGGCGAGGAAAAGGACCCGGCCGAGTCGGCTGCCGAATCCGACATGGACGACGACGAGTTCGAAAACCAGATGTCGCTCGCCGCCATCGAGGCCGAGCTGAAGCCGAAGGTGGTCGAGACTTTCGATAAAATTGCGGACAACTACAAGAAGCTGCGCCGCCTGCAGGAGCAGGACATCTCCAACCAGTTGCAGAACGAAACGTTGTCGCCGGCGCAGGAGCGCAAATACAAGAAGCTGAAGGACGAAATCATCGTCGAGGTGAAGTCGCTGCGGCTGAACCAGGCCCGTATCGATTCGCTGGTCGAGCAGCTCTACGACATCAACAAGAAGCTGGTGTCGTTCGAGGGCCGCCTGCTGCGCCTCGGCGACAGCCACGGCGTCGCGCGCGAAGATTTCCTGCGCAACTATCAGGGCTCGGAGCTCGATCCGCGCTGGCTCAACCGTGTCTCGAAATTGTCCGCCAAGGGCTGGAAGAATTTCGTGCATCACGAAAAGGATCGCATCAAGGACCTGCGCCACGAGATCCAGTCGCTGGCGGCCTTGACCGGGCTCGAGATCGGCGAATTCCGCAAGATCGTGCACGGCGTGCAGAAGGGCGAGCGCGAGGCGCGCCAGGCCAAGAAGGAAATGGTCGAGGCCAATCTCCGGCTCGTGATCTCGATCGCCAAGAAATACACCAATCGCGGCTTGCAGTTCCTCGACCTGATCCAGGAAGGCAATATCGGCCTGATGAAGGCGGTCGACAAATTCGAATACCGCCGCGGTTACAAGTTCTCGACCTATGCGACGTGGTGGATCCGGCAGGCGATCACGCGATCGATCGCCGACCAGGCGCGCACCATCCGCATTCCCGTGCACATGATCGAGACCATCAACAAGATCGTGCGCACCTCGCGTCAGATGTTGAACGAGATCGGCCGCGAACCGACGCCGGAAGAGCTCGCCGAAAAGCTCGGCATGCCGCTGGAGAAAGTCCGGAAAGTTCTGAAGATCGCGAAGGAGCCGCTGTCGCTGGAAACCCCCGTGGGTGACGAGGAAGACTCGCATCTCGGCGATTTCATCGAGGACAAGAACGCGATCCTGCCGATCGACGCCGCGATCCAGTCCAACCTGCGCGAGACCACGACCCGGGTTCTGGCCTCGCTGACGCCGCGCGAAGAGCGCGTGCTCCGCATGCGCTTCGGCATCGGCATGAACACCGACCACACGTTGGAAGAAGTCGGCCAGCAGTTCAGTGTGACCAGAGAGCGTATCCGGCAGATCGAAGCCAAGGCGCTGCGGAAACTTAAGCATCCGAGCAGGTCGCGGAAGCTCAGGTCGTTCCTGGACAACTAATTCAGATCGTCATGCCCGGAGCTTGACCCGGGCATCCATCGAGATAGAGCGGCGGGCGAAAGCCCGCCGTTCTTGTTTTTAGGTCCACGGTCAATTGAAAGCCAATCGCGCCTGCATGATGCGAAAGAAACCCATCCTTGGACTCCCTCCTATAAGGTGATTTGCCCGTCGGGCGGTTTGTTGACTCGTGTGTCCAGTCCCCTTTGCAAAAATATTTCGCTTAACCCGTCGGGCAAATCACTGATTTAACTCCGCGCGTCCCACCCCACAGAGGGGCGTATCGCGATCGTCACGGACGCGGGGTGCGGATGCGGTGGACGCGGTAGCGTCAGGCGCGCAACGTGATGCAGGGCGGGTTCTTTACGGACCCGTGAGCGATCAAACGGCGAGCTGACGAACAGCGCTGATGCGGACGGCGAAGTCGTGTGGTCCTGACGCCCCGACGCTGGCGTCAAGTTCGCGGATGGCAAGTCAGCCCTACCGGGCGCAGACGAGCCACATATTCCGCAAGCGACGGTGGCAAAAGAGCCCGGTCACCGAGGAGAGCACGAAGGAAACCGTTAAAACCATTGCGTGCGGGAATGCCGGGTGATTCCGGTGTACTCGTTGTTACTCGTGTGCGTTCTATCACTACAAGTGCACACGAGACCGCGGGTGCAGCGGGCATCCGGCATTCCCCACGCCCTCAATCGGGCGAGAGATAAATGCAAAGCTCGGGCGCCGCGCGCCGCGAGGTCGCGAACGCGCGTTTGGAATTAGAGCAACGTCATTGCGAGGAGCGGAGCGACGAAGCCTCCACTCTCTCTTTCCTGTCGCGGCATGGATTGCTTCGCTCCGCTCGCAATGACGGCGCTACCCAAGTTGTCGTGGCTGTTTGAAAATCGAATCAGGAAGTTGCAAGCCTCGCTATCTCGGCAACGGCAGTGCGCCCCCTCTCCCCTTGTGGGAGAGGGTTGGGGTGAGGGGTCCAGGTCTATCGATGGAGCAAAACCCCTCACCCGGATCGCATCTGACGATGCGATCCGACCTCTCCCACAAAGGGGAGAGGTGACATCGAGTGCTACTTGGCCAGAGGAAAGACATTCCGATTGAGCCGGCGCTAGATCGCCGCCTCGGTCTTCGCGTCGAAGACGTGAAGCCTGGAAGGACGCATGGCCATGCGCAGCTTGTCGCGCACCTTCACCCGCGCGGTCGGTTCGACGCTCGCCACCATGACACCCTCACCGACCTTCATATCGAGCAGGATTTCCGAACCGAGTTGCTCGACCACCTCGATCACGGCATCGAAGCACGGGCGGTCGAGATCGGCGCTGCCTGCCACGGTGAGGTCCTCCGGGCGCACGCCGAGCGTGACCTCGTGGCCGATATGGCCGCGCAGGCGCCGCGCGGTCTCGTCCGGCAGCTTGATGCGCATGCCGGAGTTTTCGGCGATCAGCGATCCGTTCGCCTCGGTCACTGTAACGGCGGCGAAATTCATGGCCGGGGAGCCGATGAAGCCGGCGACGAACTTGTTGGCCGGCTGATTGTACAGCTCGAGCGGCTCCCCCACCTGCTGCACCACACCGTCCTTCATGACGACGACCCGGTCACCCAGCGTCATCGCCTCGACCTGATCGTGGGTCACGTAAATGGCGGTGGTGCCGAGACGCAGATGCAGCTTCTTGAGCTCAACGCGCATCTGCACCCGCAGCTTGGCATCGAGGTTCGACAGCGGCTCGTCGAACAGGAACACGCGGGGGTGGCGCACGATGGCACGGCCTAACGCCACGCGCTGGCGCTGGCCGCCGGAGAGCTGGCGCGGCTTGCGCTTCAGCAAGTCGCCGATGCCGAGGATGTCGGCCGCCTCCCGCACGCGCTTGTCAATCTCGGGCCTTTCGAATTTGCGCATCTTCAGGCCGAACGCCATGTTGTCGTACACGCTCATGTGCGGGTAGAGCGCGTAGTTCTGGAACACCATGGCGATGTCGCGATCCATCGGCGCCAGTTCATTGATCAAGTTGCCGTCGATCGAGATGTCGCCGGAGCTGATCACTTCAAGCCCGGCGATCATCCTGAGCGTCGTCGTCTTGCCGCAGCCGGACGGTCCGACGAACACCACGAACTCCTTGTCGCGGATCTGCAGATTGACGTCTTTGACAGCGTGCACGCTGTCGTAGAACTTGTTGATCCCCTTGAGGACGACCTGTCCCATGCGCTCCCACCCGCCTCCCAACAGCCCGTGCGCATTCTGCATGCGCGTGTTCCAATCCCGACGATCCGGGCGCTGTCAGCCCTTCACCGACCCGGTCAATCCTGCAACGTAGTGCTCGACGAAAAACGAATAGGCGATGGCAACCGGGATCGATCCGAGCAGGGCGCCAGCCATCAGCGGTCCCCAGAAGAATACATCGCCGCGGATCAGCTCCGATGTGACGCCGACCGGTACGGTCTTCTGCGCAGGCGATGACAGGAATACGAGTGCATAGATGAACTCGTTCCACGACAGCGTGAAAGCGAAGATGCCGGCCGAGAGGATGCCCGGGATCGCCACCGGGATGACGATGTAGAGCATCGCCTGCCAGCGCGAGGCGCCGTCGATGCGCGCGCATTCCTCGAGCTCCTTGGGCACCGCCTTGAAGTAGCCCATCATGAGCCAGGTACAGAACGGAATAAGAAAGGTCGGATAGGTCAAAATCAGCGACCAGGGCGTGTCACCCAGCCGATAGTTGCGGATGATCTCGGCCAGCGGAATGAACAGCAGCGTCTGGGGCACCAGATAGGTGATGAAGATGCCGGTGCCGAGGCTGCCGGCAAATGGAAAGTTCAGCCGCGACAGCGCATAGCCGGCGAACACGCCACACACGAGCGAGATGGCGGTTGACGCGAGCGCGATGAACGTCGTGTTCCACAGCCACGACGCAAACAGCGTCTCCTCGAACAGGTACCTGACGTGGTCCCAGGTCGGGTTCCAGGTCCAGAACGGATTGTAGTTGATCGAATTCCAGGGGCGGTAAAGCTCGCCATCCGGCCGAACCGAAGTGATCACCATCCAGTAGAACGGGAACAGCAGGAAAAGCAGGAACAGCGCCATCGGGACGTAGAAGAACACCCACTTTCGCCACCTTGCGCCTTCGATCATGGCTCAGCGCACCTCTACGCGGCGGATGTAGAGAAGCTGGAGGATGACGACCAGAAACAGGATCGGAAACATGGCGAGCGAGATGGCTGCGCCCTCGCTCAGAAGGCCGGTGCCGATGCCGATCTGATAAGCATAGGTGGCGAACAGGTGCGTTGCGTTGGCTGGCCCGCCACCTGTCATCACATAGACGATCTGGAAGTCGGCGAACGTCTGAATCACCGAGAACAGCACCACGACCATGGTCACGGGCAGCAGCAGCGGCCAGGTGATGTGCCAGAACCGCTGCCACGGCCTGGCGCCGTCGATGGCGGCGGCTTCGCTGAGTTCGGGACTGATGGTCTGCAGGCCGGCGAGCAGGCTGATGGCGAAGAACGGCACCCCGCGCCAGATGTTGACGATGATGATCGAGATCATGGCGAGGTCCGGATCGCCCAGCCAATTGATCCGACCGGTGATCAAGCCGAGATGGTAGAGGAGCCAATTGAGAACGCTGAATGTAGGGTCGAACATCCACTTCCAGGCGAAAGTCGAGAGCACGGTCGGGATGATGAAGGGCAGCAGGATGAAAGCACGGGTGAACGCCTTGCCGCGGAAATTACGGTTGAGCAGCATGGCGAGCCACAATCCGAGCGACAGCTTGAAGATGGTGGTCACGCCCGTATAGACGAAGGTGTTGTAGACGGAGGTGCGAAAGATCCCGTCGTTGAAGATCTTGTAGAAGTTGGCGAGGCCGACGAATTCGCCGGGTACGCCTACGCGCGTGCTGGTCACCGACAGCAGGATGCCACGCATGAACGGATAGGCGATGAACATGCCGAGCAGCACCAGGGTCGGCACCAGCAGCACGAGTGCGAGCCAACGCTCGTCCTCGAGCAGCCGGAGTTCTGGGCCGCGGCGCCTTTGGTATGTAAACTTGGGTTTCAGCGATAGCCATTTCGCTTCACCTCGATGCGCACGCCAGCTGGTGCGTCATGTGAAAACCTTTGGATTGTCCCGACACCACGCGGGTGGCGGACTGGAGCAGCCCCTGAGCACGCCGCCTCCCGGCGTCGTGTGACAGCTACTTCGCAGCCACACGGGCCGGTGAGAGCGTATTTTCAAGTATAGACCTTCGTGAGTTCGCCCTCCGCCCACTTCACGGCATCCTCCGGCGTGGCGCCCTGGACTGCTTTGGCATACATGTCGGTGATGATGTATTTGGTGAGCACTTCGGCCGCCTTTTTGCCTGATGAGGGCAGTGGATAGCCGGGCGTCTGGCCGAGGAGGCCGGCGACCTTGAAGGGCGCCATGACCTTGTCCTGGTCCCACAAATCGTGCTTCTCCCACGCGTGGGTCGGGGGTGTCGCGAAGCCCTTCTGGGAAACGAACCACGGCTCGTAGTTCGCCTTGGTGTGGATCCACGTCAGCAACGCCTTCGCACCGGCCTGATTCTTCGAATAGTTAGGAATGACGTGAGAGAAGAACGTGTGCATGGCGAATTGTCCGGCCGGCCCCCTGGGTAACGGCGCGTGCTGGATGTCGGTTTTTAGCTGGGCGCCTTTCTCGGTGATGTACTTGTCGGGATTGCGCAGTGACTCGATGTAGATCGAAGCGCCGTTGAGTGTGGCGCAAATCGTTTGCGACAGGAACGCACGGTTGTTGTTGGTGTCGTCCCAGGCCAGGCCGCCTTCGTCATGGGCCTCTTTCCAGAAGGCCGTCATGAACTTGACCGAGTTGATGACCTCTTTCTTGTTGATATTGACGGTCTTGCCGTCCTTCTCAATTTCGGTGCCGCCCCACGACCACATGTAGGGGTAACTGAACGTCGGCGCGTCGCCGAATGTGTGGCCGAGCGTCTGACCGATCGGCCGGCCCATGGCCTTGAGCTTCTTGCCAGCCTCGCGATACTTCTCCCAGGTGTCGGGGAAGGCCGGGGAGCCGATCTCGTCGAACCACGATTTTCGGTAGGCGATCATGGCGCCGACGATGGCCCATGGCATCGCGATCCATTTCTGGCCGTCCACCGTGTTCGATTTGCACAGATCGTAGTACCCGCCTTCGGCCTTGTTCACGCTGTTTGTGAGTTCGGACAGGTCGACGACGCTCTCCGAATAGATCTGCGGGTGGTTGTTGAAGAGCATGATGATGTCGGGACCTGCGCCCGACTGAATCGCCGAGGTGATACGCGGCTGCAGGTCGTTGCCATTCACGGTCTCGAAATTGATCTTGATTCCCAGCGCTTTCTCGGCAGCAGGCAGCAGCTCCTTGCGCAGCAGCTGATCGGAAGCCGGTACGAAGTCATTCCAGCGCAGCCAGTGTACCGTCGTGCCCTGTGCAAAAGCGGGCGGGCGGCCAGTGGCCAGGATGCCGGCCATGCCGCCCACGAGCGCGGTACCGCTCTTGAGGACGTGACGTCGGGTTACAGTCGTCATGGATTCCTCCCTTGGTGATGCCCCTTTCGCCGGTCTGACGCCGGCTTCGAGTGCCATTCAGTTCATTGCGCCTCCGTGGTTCAACGCATGCGCACGTTCTCGCGTGCGCAACACGTTGTCTCGACGATCATTTGTTGGTGTTCCCACTCTTCCGGAGCCGGCAATTCCGGCGCGAAACAGGGTGAATTCTTCGCAGAGCAGCCGCGACATGAACCATACCGCCATACCGGCACCCTCCCACGCAGCAATGGTGTTGCCGTCGCCGAGCGAGTTTTCCTCGTCTTATAGAAGCTTGGTACCGGAATGCTGACGTAGCCTCATTGTCGCCGGTCGCCGCAGGAAATCAAGTGCTGGCTTTGGTACGCCGGCTCTCATTTAGTAGCGGGAGAAAGCCCGTCGTTTTCATTGGGTCGCTACCCGTTTGCGCCGCCGCATCGCCGTTCATGTCATTACGGGCTCAACAGGGTAAACCGATAAACTTCAAGGCAATGTCCTAACGGAGCTTTACGAAATCCCCTTCATGATGCCTGCTTCGACGATCGCCTGGCCGATCGCGATGAAGTCCAACGATGGATGGTCATTATGATTGTCGACAAGCCAAGGGCGAAGGTGCAGCGCGAACCGCGACGGCAACTGCAGAAGCGGCCGAGCTGGATTACGTTGGACGGAACGACCAGGAACGAATGCGTGGTATTGGACGTCTCGCCGGGCGGAGCCAAGATCATGACCGACGTCGAGATCGACGTCAGGGACACGTTCGAATTGGTGGTGATGCCGGATCGCCCGAAACGCCAGTCATGCGAAGTCGTCTGGCGTCGCGGCAAGACCTACGGCGTGAAATTTCTACCCTGATATCGTCACACGCCCGGCTTTCCTTCTCTTAATCGTATCCGGGCCTCTAACGGCCTCGATTGCATTTACAGGCGCCTAACCATAATGACAGTTCAGATCGATTGGGATTTCGCGGGCGACGACGACGCAAGGGCGGAGATCGGCGCGGCGGTGAGATATCTGCTCAGGGATGTAACTGGCAGCCTGCGCGGCGATGTCGTTCAGGAGATCATCGAGGTCGTTCGCGATGCCGCGAACGGACTGCTCTCGCCTCAGCATCCGCTGGAGGTCGCCGAAGCGAAGCAAGCTCCGATGAGCGGCATCCCCTACAAGGCCTATGTGATCGACGCCTTCAAGCGCGATACCGATCGATGGCGCGCTACCATCCGCAGATCGAACGGCAAGAAAATCCGGGTCGCCGCCCCGCCCGCGGTGCTCGACGAAGCCACCACCGTTGCCGATGCGCTGACCGCCGAGAAGGCTGTCGAGCTTGCGAAAAAAGCGATCGATAGCGGCGGCCTGATCTAAAAATTTGCGTTCCGCACGCCCTCGATGAGGGCGAGAGATAAGAGCAACGCTTCGGGTGCTTGGCGCCGCGAGGGCGAAGCCGTATGCGGAGCTATCTCAACGTCATTGCGAGGAGCGACTTGTCCGCCGAAGCTCAACGAGCGAAGGCGGAAGCGACGAAGCAATCCGCTCTTTATTCATGCCGCGAGATGGATTGCTTCGCTCCGCTCGCAATGACGACCCTACGCACCGAACGGTCTTTGGCTGTTTGAAAATTAGATCGAAAACACGGGCAACAAATTCCACGTCGTCCCGGACAAGCCAACGGGTCCGGCCTTTCGGCCGGCCCGATGACAGGCTCCGCGCGATCCGGGAGCCATAACCACCGATGCCCATATCGTGCGAAGCTGCGGCGGCATCCCATCCCACCGCTCACATCGGTGGTTATGGCTCCCGGCTTTCGCCGGGACGACGATAGAGGAGGCTCATCATCGCTAGCAGCCGTCCTAGGGGGCGCTACCTGGTGCTAGGGGGCGCTACTTTGCCACCATCATGATCGCCGTGCCCATCGCGGCGGAGCCGAAGGTCACAACGAACCCAAACAGCAACAACCCGAGCGCGGTGCCGGGGGATGAGTCGGCGAAGATCAGATCGCGCAGACCAGCGGGATTGAGCGCCAGCAGGCCGCCGACGAGGAGCGCCGCCAGCACCGTGCCCGCGGCAAGGTTGATCGCCAGCAGCCGGAACAGCGGCACGCGCCAAAAGGCGAGCCACCGGTGTGTCTGTTCATCTCGCGCTTCGTTCAGCATCCAAGGCTCGCTCCATTGACGCTTGAGCGAACTCTATCAGAACTGCGCGACCGGTTGAAAGGCGGTCGCACTCAAGTTGCACGCGCCTGGGTGCGCGCCTTACGGCGCTACCAGTTCCACGCGACGGTTCAGCGCGCGGCCGGCTTCGGTGGCGTTCGAGCCGATCGGGGCGAGCAGCCCGACGCCCGCGGTGCGCAGGCGGGCTTGCGCGATGCGATAGGTCTTCACCAGCTCCGCGGCGATCGCCTCGGCGCGCCGCTTCGACAGATCGAGATTGTAGTCGAACGCGCCCTGGCTGTCGGTGTGGCCGACGATGAAGACGTTGAGCTGCGGCTGGCCGCTCAAGAGTTTCGCGATCTGCTCCAGCGTCGGGCGGCTCTCGGACTTGATCAGCGCCTTGTCGGTGTCGAAATAGATGCCGTAGAGCGCGATGTGGCCGGTCTCGCCAAGGCCCTTCGCCATCGCGGCCGCATCCACCATCTTGTTCTCGATCGCGCCGAGTTCGGCAACGGTGAGCTGCGCCGTGATCTCGCGGTTGTTCTCGCTGACAACAACGCTCGCATAGGTCTCGCGTCCGCCATCGGTCTTGCGCCCGGCGAAATAATGATAGTTGAAGCCATCCACCCACATCTGCGGCATCGGCAGCGCCTCGATCGCCTCCGAGAACGGAATGCCGCCACAGGCATCGGTGTCGCAGGCGAGCAATGCTTCGAATCCGGCCTTGGTCAGTTGAGTCTCGAAGTTGCGGGAGACTTCGAGGATCGAGGGGCCGGGATTGGTGCGATAGGCGATGCGGGTGACGCGGCCTTCCAGCCGCCGGCCGTCGGCCGGCTGGCCGTCCTTGAAGGGGGCGGCCTGCATCCGCGCCGCGTCGAAATCCTTCACTTGGTAGCCGGTGATGACGCTGCCGCCGAAACGGCCGATGCCCGGAAAATCCTTCGCGCCCGCGACATCGCGGGTCTGCGCGCCGGCCGGCGTCGGCATCATCTGGCACGACAATGCGAGCAGGAGGACGAGCGGAGTGAACAGTCTATGCAAAAAGCCCATTGGAGATCCCTGTGGTGGTGGTCATCGATGCGCAGGGATTTCGGCACAATCGGCCGCCCAGCCCGGCGTGGAACCATGCCTTGGCAGATTGTCCGAAATTGTGACGGTTGGCGATACCGGCGAGGTGCGTCGGTTTCGTTTGGGAAGTGCGGGGCTCTCGAATGATGGTCCGAGCCATGCTATCCAAGCCATTCCATCTATAAACTTCGGACCGCCGGGCCAATTCATGAATGGAAAGATTTTTATGCTCCGTTTTGCCATCGTCCTCGCCGCGCTCACCCTCGCTACTCCCGGTTTCGCCGCGCGCTGCGGTGGTGATTTCAACACCTTCGTGGCCGCGATGTCGACGGAGGCGCAGGCGGCGGGGATTTCGTCAAGCGTGGTCAGCTCGGCGCTCGGCGGCGTGCAGCAGGATATGGCGGTGTTGAATTTCGACCGGCGCCAGCGCGGCACCTTCAACAAAACGTTCGAGCAGTATGTGTCGACCCGTGTCGGGCCCGGACGCATCAACACCGGGCGGGCGATGCTGCAGCGCCATGCCGCGCTGTTGTCGAGCATCGAGCAGCGCTTCGGCGTGCCGCGCCAGATCATTGTCGCGATCTGGGGGCTGGAGACGGATTTCGGCAAGGGCGACATGGGCAAATTGCCGGTGTTTCGCGTGCTCGCGACCATGGCCCATGATTGCCGCCGCACCGAACTATTCCAGACCGAACTGCTGTCGGCGCTCAAGATCGTGCAGCGCGGCGATCTTCGCCTCGGCGACATGATCGGCGCCTATGCCGGCGAAATCGGCCAGACGCAATTCCTGCCGTCGTCCTACATCAAATACGGCGTCGATTTCGACGGCAACGGCCATGTCGATCTGCGCCACAGCGTGCCCGACGTGCTCGCTTCCACCGCGAACCTCCTGCACACCTCCGGCTTCAAGATGGGCGCACCCTATGGCGAGGGCACCACGAATTTCGAGGCGATGCGCGAGTGGAACCGCGCGACCATCTATCGCAAGACCATCGGCTATTTCGCGGATCAATTGGTGGGGCGGTGACGAACTACTCATCGCGCGCCGGCCGGCGCCGCGCGGTGCCGATGCAATACACCAGATAAAGCAAATGATGGTCCCAGCCATGTTTCGCCGCCAGCCGCCGCACATTGGCGCCGACATAGGACGCGGAAATCGTCAGCAGCAGCAGCCGTCCGCACTCGGCGAAAAACTCCAGATGGAAAAATGATTTCAACAGCGCAAACATCGCTTCACCAAAAATCCTGCGCGGGTCCGCCCCGCCTTCTTCCCCCTTTGCAATGAATGACCCAGTCATCGCCCCGGGCCCACGGGGCGATGACTGTTCGAGATCAATTGAGCTGGCTCATGCCGCCATCAACCGCTCCATCGTCGCATGATCGGGTCCGTGGATCTTCCCGGCGGCGAGCGCGCGGTCGAGGCAATCGAGCATGTTGCGGGTGATGCCGCGCGCGACCGGCAAATGACCGGAAATGATCGCCGTGGGGTCGAGCCGCTCGATCGAGGCGAGCACGCGGCCGAACGCGGTGCGATCGACCATGCCGAGCCATGGCGCGTCGATCGAAGTCCAGACGATCATGCCGTCGTCCAGCGCTTGCGGTGCGATCGCGGCGGCCTCGTCCTGCGGCTCCTGCAGCAGTGCGCCGAACGCATCCGCGGCAAACAACACGCGGGTGCGCGTGTCGAAGAAGCCGATGGTCTCCGGCGCATCGTAATAAGCGGGCTTCAGCGGCACCAGCTTGCGGTCGCCGGCGTCGATGGTCATGCCCGGCTCCAGCAGCTGCACCCGCGATACATCGAAATGGCGCAGCATCATTTTGCCCATGCCGAGAAAATTGGTCACCACTTTTGCCTGCGGCGCGATGGCGAGCACCTCCTCGAGATTGCCGAGATGGTCGGCATCCATATGGCTGAGCCAGATCCAGCGGATCGCCTCGGGGTCGATGGTTTGCGCCAGCGCCTGCAGGAACGGCTGGCGCAGGGCCGACAGACCGGTGTCCACCAGCACGGGCTTCGGCGGCCTTGATGACGAAGGCATTGACCGGAAGCAGGCCGAGGCCGGGGAGAGGAAGATAGGACGACAGCGAGGTCGTATCGGGGGCGATTTGGTGGGCGCCGATCATGGTGGGGGCTTCCATATGCGTTTCTCCTCAATGAGTTAGACTTTGAACTGGACTTCACTGCAATTTCGTAATACAGATCTGTACAGTGAAATAGAGGTGGCAGTCAATATTGACTGCACATAAATGTACGTTGAAAGTAAATGACCCGAACCTACACCCTCAAGCGCCGCGCCGAGCAGCAGGCCGACACCCGCCAACGCATCGTCGAGGCGGCGGTCGACCTGCACAGCAGCGTTGGCCCGGCGGCGACGACGTTCAGCATGCTGGCGGAGCGGGCCGGGGTGCAGCGTCACACCGTCTATGCGCATTTCCCGGACGAACGCAGTCTCTACCTCGCCTGCTCGGGGCTGACGCTGGAACGCAGCCCGCTGCCGGACCCCGAACCATGGGGCGCGATCGCGGATCCCGCCGCGCGGCTCCGTCACGGTCTCCGCGAAGTCTACGCCTGGTTCGCCCAAAATGCTGCGCTGGCCGGCTGCGTGTTGCGCGATGCGGAATTCCATCCGCTGACCCGGGAAATCACCGCGCTGCGGATCGAACCGTCGATGCTCAGCTATCGCGAGGTGCTCGGCATCGGTCTGAACCTGCGGCAGCGCGCGGTGCTGCATCTGGCGCTCGGCTTCTTCGCCTGGCGCGCGCTGGTGCGCGAGAGTTCGCTGACGCAGGAGCAGGCGGTGGAAGCCATGGTGCGGGCCGTGATGGGCTGCGCGGGGATGGAATGACGAAACAGGTTGTGCGCGCTACGCGCTTTCCTGCTTCTGCTTCTGCGCCATCTTCTCGATCCGGCGGGCCAGCACGCTCCAATAGGTGCCGGGCCGAAAGCGCTGCAGCAGGTCCATCATGCGCGCGTCGTTGCCGATCAGGATGCGCGGCTGGTTCTTCTCAATGCCGGCGATGATGCGCAGCGCGGCAGCATTGGGCGTGGTCTTTGCCACGGCATCGAAGCGCTCGATCGACTGCGCGCGGCGCGCATTGTCGGTGACACCGGTGCCGTCGCGGGAGTTACGCACGATATTGGTGGAGACGCCGCCGGGATGCACCACGGACAGCCGCACCGGGCTCGCCGCCATCTGCAGCTCGTGCCGCAGACTTTCCGAAAAGCCGCGCACCGCGAATTTCGCCGCGGCGTAGGCGGTTTGTCCCGGCGGCGCGATGATCCCGAAAAGGCTCGAGAGGTTGACGATATGCGCCTCCGGCTGAAGCGCCAGATGCGGCAGGAACGCGCGGGTCGAATGCACCACGCCCCAGAAATTGATGTTCATCAGCCAGTCCATCTGCGCCTGATCGATCTCGTTGAACTGTCCGAGCAAGGCGACGCCGGCATTGTTGACGACAATGTTCAGTCCGGGATGGGCCGATGTGGCGGCCTGCGCGAAATCCGCGATCTGGCCGGGGTCGCCGACATCGACGCGATGAACCGTGACCTTGCGCTGCTGGCCGGGGCCGATCTCGGCGGCGACCGCCTGCAGTCCCGCTTCGTCGCGATCGGCCAGCGCGAGATCGCAGCCGCGAGCGGCGAGTTCGAGCGCCAGCGCCCGGCCGATGCCACTGGCGGCGCCGGTCACGGCGGCGGCTGCTCCACGGATCGCAGTCATTTGATCTCAGCTCCATCTCGGGAAGGATTTGCGCGGCCACCCTGATACGGCTGATGCGCTTTGGCAACTGCGCCGCACGGCGTCGGCTCCGCTTCCTCGGCGTGCCGCGCCGTGATATGGGCGAGCGATGTCGCTTTCATTCCTGCCGAGATCAATGATTGCGCTGGCGCTGGCGCTGGCGCTGTCGGTGATGGCGACGGCGGCTGTTGCGCTTGAGACGGTGAATTTCATCTCGCTCGACGGCGCCACGAATTTGACCGCGCATCTCAGCCGTCCCGAAGGCGAGGCGCCGCGGCCCGCGGTGGTGATGATGCACGGCTGCTCGGGATTGCTGAACGCGAAGGGCGAGATCCTGCCGATCTATCGGGCGTGGATGCGCGCGCTGGTGGTGCAAGGCTATGTCGTGCTGGCCGTCGACAGCGCCAGTTCGCGCGGCTTCGGCCAGACCTGTTCGGCGGGGCCGGACCGGATCACAATGTATCGCAACCGGCCCAGGGATGCCTATGCCGCCCTGCAGTATCTGCAAGGGCAGCCGTTCGTGCAGGCCGAGCGCGTCGGCCTGATGGGGTGGTCGCAGGGCGGCGCGGTGGTCCTGTTGACCATCAACGACAAGAGCATCGGACGCCCGCCTGCGCTGGCGCATGACTTCAGGACCGCGGTCGCGTTCTATCCCGGCGCCTGCAGCGAGCGGCTGCAGTCGAAGCCGTTTACCCAGGTCGAGCCGCAAAGCTGGACCACGCAAGTGCCGCTGTTGCTGTTGTTCGGCGAGGCCGATAGCTGGACGCCGTTCGCACCCTGCGCGGCCTTCATTGCGGGTGCGAAAGCGAGGGGTAATCCGGTCGAACTGAAGAGCTATCCATCGGCCGTGCACGCCTTCGATGCGCCAAATCTGCCGCGCCGCGAACTGCCGGCCTACCGCACCGGCGATGGCCCGATGCCGGTGATCGGCACCGACAAGGACGCCCGCGCCGACGCCTTTCCGCGCGTGCTGGATTTCCTGAAACTTCGTCTGGAAACAAATTGATCGGGGATTGCCGATGACTTTCTCGTTCCTGCTGACCTCGCTGATCGTGGTCGCTTCGCCCGGCACCGGCGTGCTCTACACGCTGGCGACGGCGCTGGGATATGGCTCGCGGGCCAGCGTCGCCGCGGCGTTCGGCTGCACGCTTGGGATCGTCCCGCATATGTTGGCCGCCATGCTCGGTCTCGCCGCGGTGCTGCACACCAGCGCATTGGCTTTCGCGGCGCTGAAATGGTGCGGGGTGCTCTATCTGCTCTACATGGCGTGGCAGGCGCTGCGCGAGCGCGGCGCGCTCGCGGTCGATGCGCGGCTCGACGCGCGTTCGGGCCGCCGCGTGATCGTCACCGGGTTTCTGATCAACATCCTCAATCCGAAATTGTCGATCTTCTTCCTGGCGTTCCTGCCGCAATTCATCGCGGCGGACGAGGGGCATCCGCTGCTGCGGATGCTGGAGCTGAGCGGCGCGTTCATGGCGATGACGTTTGCGGTGTTCGTGATCTATGGCCTGTTCGCTGCATCGGTCCGCGACCGCATCGTGACCCGGCCGAAGGTGATGGGCTGGCTGCGCCGCGCCTTCGCCGGCGGCTTTGCCGCGCTCGGGGCCAAGCTCGCGTTCGCGGAGCGGTAGCGGGCGGCCCCTCGCAACGACGGCTCGCTCCATCAGAGCCGGAATCAAAAAGGCGGGCTCAAGGCCCGCCGTTTTTACAAATCTGTTTCGGCTTAAACCCGGTGCCCGGGCAGAGCGAAGGCGCTCCACCCGGGCTTGAAGGTTACTTCTTGGACTTCTTGGCCTTTTTCGCCTTCTTCGCCTTTTTCGCCTTCTTCGCTTTCTTAGCCATAGCATCCTCTTTTGAGTTTAATGGATGGAAACGCGACACGAGGCATGCTCGGGGAGGGCTAGCCTCGCAACAGCCTCGATCTCATCCGAGCAGATTCGCGGCGCGATGCCTCCCGCTGTCACGTCAGTGTCGTTGCGTTATCCACAGTTGTTATCCGTTTTGAAGCGGTTTTGACCCTCGCGACGCGCTCCAGCGCCGCCAACATCCTCGCGCATCGCGAACGATCGGGCCTCTCGCACCTTCTTCAGGGTTAACGATGCGCGAACGTGACGACGCATCCTGCATCGATCGGGAACCTGACGTGCGCCGTGGCCGCCCTCTTCATCAATTCAAAACCACAGTGAGGATTGCGCCGTCGCAGGTCAGAGACCGTTAAGCGGCGCCGCCGCATCTTACCCGATCAGCAACAGGAATTGTCATGGGTGATGGGCTGTTCGAGGTGAGAGGAGGCGGGGCCTTGGGTGCCCTGGCTTCACCATGCTAAGCGTTCCGACGCTGTGGACGGCGTACGTCATCAATTTTCTCGCGCTCGGCCTGGTGTGGGCCTACGTCACGCGCAGCTATCCGAAATTCGAGGCCGCGCGGTTCTGGACCGGTTCGGCGTTCACGGCTGCCGCCGGCGCTTCGCTGGCGATGCTGCGGATGTTCACGGACTCGATGCTGCCGCTGTTGGTCGCGTCCATCGTGCTGATATTCGCCGCCTGCCTTGCCGCGATGGGCGTCAAGCGGTTCTACGACCAGCCGGTCTCCTGGCGCGGCACCGCGCTGATAACGGGACTAAGCTTCGCCGGCCTGATTTTCTTCCTCGTCGGCTATGACAGCACGGCGATGCGGGTATTGATCTATTCGCTGGGCCAGTGTCTGCCGTTCGCGCTCACCCTGAAACTGTTGCTGTCGCCGCAGCATGGCCGCAGCTACCCCGGCGCCCGGCTCGCAGCGACCGTCTCCATGATCATTACCGCCATCTATGTCATCCGGGCGGCGACCAATTTTCTGCCTGTCGGCACCGGGCTTTCCTTTGCCCAATTCAGCCCGTTGCAGTCGGCTCTCGTTCTGGCGCTGATGTTCCTGTCATTGGCCTGGAACTTCGGCTGCCTGCTGATGGCGATGGACCGGCTGCGCAACGAGGTCGCCGATCTGGCTTTGCTCGACGATCTCACCGGTGTCGGCAACCGCCGCCACCTGCTGCAGCGCCTGACCGAGGAATGTGCGAGGTCGGAGCGCAGCGGCGAGCCGTTCGCGCTGCTGGTGATCGATCTCGACGGCTTCAAGGCCATCAACGATACCCATGGCCACGCCGCAGGCGACGCCTGCCTGCAACATTTTACCTTGATGGCGCAGACGCGGTTGCGGCCCAGCGACATGCTGGCGCGTACCGGGGGCGACGAGTTCTGTATAGTGCTGCCTCGCTCGACGCTGCGTGAAGGCGCGATGATCGCGCGCCGGGTACTGGAGGTTTGCCGTGCCGATGCGGAAGCCGCCGCAGGTGCGGACATTCCGATCGGAGCCTCGATCGGCGTTGCGCAATGGACCTCGGATATCGGCAGCTTCCCGGACCGGCTGTTGGCCGCTGCGGACCAGGCCCTCTACACCGCCAAGAAGGAAGGCAAGAACCGCCACGCGGTTTACGACCCTGTGCCGCCGACCGGCGGCAAGACTGGGGCCGCGGCGGATCGGACCCTGCGCAAGAGCGCGTAGGCATGTTATTTGGTGCGTCAGCGCCATCTCGATGTTTCACTGGATCCCGATGATGAACTCCCGCGTGCTGGCGACGGCGCTGGTCCTTGCAGCGATGTTCGATCCGGCAATCGCGCAAACGCCCGACCTCGCGACCATCGCGCAGGCGTCGGGCACTCCGGAAATTCCCGGCCTGAACATAGTGTGGCTGGCGCCGTGGGGCGAGGCGTCGAAAGCCCATCGCTGGCGCAACATCATCGTGCACCAGACCGAGGGACCGGCCGGTTCGGCGCGCGGCGGCGCGCTGGAGCAGGCCAAAAATCCGACGCGTCGCGGCGTCACCGTTTGGGTCGAGACCGACGGCGCGGTGTATTGGGCGGTGCCGGAAAACCTGGTCCCGACCCATGGCGACGGCGCCAACCGCAACGACAACAAATATATCGATAACGGTCCGACCTTCCATCAGGTGATCGGCAGCAACTCGATCGGGGTGGAATTCGCCGGCAATTATCCTGACGTGACGCGTGGCGCCACCGAGGCGCAGATCGCGGCGTGGCGAATTCTGGTGCGGGTGCTGCGGGCGCGCTACGGCATCCCGATCGAGCGCGTCTATGCGCATAACTGGATCGACTACAAGGACGCGCGCTATTGCGAAGGCTGCGCGCTGGCGACGCAGGCAAGGCAGTGGGGAGAGTAGGTGTGCGCTACGCGTCGTCCCGGCGAACGCCGGGACCACTACGCCGTGACATCTCGTTTCTGCAACGGTGGCAGCGACCTTCTTCTGCAACAACTGGCCGCGGTGGTTATGGGTCCCGGCGTTCGCCGGGACGACGACGGGTCTTGTTGAGTCAGTCGTGCCCTCAAATCGGCTGCGCCATCCAGCGAAAAATGCGGCTGATCAGGCCGGGGCCCCGCTCGAGTTGCTGCGCCGGTGCGGCCTCGTCGTCGGCGATGCAGCGGGCATAAAAATATTCCAGGAACTTGATGTCGTTCGGCTCGGTGACCGTGAAATTTTCGTCGCCGGCGAACACGGTATAGTCGTAGAAGAACGGCCCGATCAGCGGCACCGTGGCCGGCGTGGCGCGGTCCTTGGAAATCACGAAGTGCGACGGCTCCAGCCCATGCGCAATCATGGCCTGCTCGAGCTGCGGCAGCTTGCGCATGAACTCGGGAGAAAACCCGCCGACGGTGGATTGCAATATGATCGACAAATTCGCCCCTCGCGCGGACGCCTCGCGCACCCGATGGCCGCGATATCCTTGCCAGTGTTGGTCGGTTGACCGGCCCTTGTGGTTCAAGCAAGCTCGGGTTCAGCCCATCCAGATGGGGCCGGCGAGGCGCGATATTTCATGATGTCAGTATTGATGGCCCGGCCGTTGGCGGCTCTCCCTCGGTCATTCCGCGCCGGCGGCGCGAAACTATTCGGAGCCGTTCCGGCCATCGTGTTCTTGCTGTGCGCATCGTTGTTGGCCGCGCTGGAAGCACCGAGTAAACCATTCCTCGAGAAGAACGGTTTTCTGCTTTCCTCGGCCGGATTTCGCGTCAAGCTCGCCAATGATCCGGCCGGGCAGAAAGCGATGCGCGCACTGCCGGCGCATCGTTTTGTCATCCACAACAACGGCGGCAATGTCCGCTATCTCTATGCCGAGCCGAACCACTGCGTCTGCATCTTCGTCGGCACGCAGGCGAATTATCAGGACTATCGCGACATTCTCGGGCGCGGGTTGCCGCAGGCTGACGATGTGTCGCCGGACTACAAGACCCAGGCCAGCGCCTTGCTGTACGGCGATCTCTACGATTGGGATAATCTCAACCAGCCCGACAGCATTGCGGAATATCTGCGGGATTATTATTGAGCGGCGGCTCTCAATTCGTCGTCCCCGCGAACGCGGGGACCCATAACCATCGTCGGTCGCAATTGAAGCGAAAACCCAGCTACAGCCACCTGATTCACACCGCGCCGACACGGCGTATGGGTCCCCGCGTTCGCGGGGACGACGGCTCGCCTGTTGAGCGGCTTATACCCAACAAAAAAAGCCGGCGTTGCCGCCGGCTTTTCGTCTCGTTACCGCAACGCTGCGCCGCTTAGTGCGCGGCTTCCAGGGCGGCCTGTTCCTGACGGGCAATCGTGCCCTTCACGGCCGACTGCACCTTCTCGAAGGCGCGGACCTCGATCTGCCGCACGCGCTCGCGCGACACGCCGAATTCGGCGGCGAGGTCTTCCAGTGTCATCGGCTCCTCGGCCAGACGCCGCGCCTCGAAGATGCGGCGTTCGCGCGGGTTGAGCACGCCGATGGCGCCGTTCAGCGCCTGACGGCGATGATCGAACTCCTCGTGCTCGGCCATGATGGCTTCCTGGTTGGGCGAGGTATCGACCAGCCAGTCCTGCCATTCGCCGGCTTCGCCGTCGTCGCGGATCGGCGCGTTGAGCGACGCATCGCCGCCGAGGCGGCGGTTCATGTCGACCACGTCCTGATCCGTCACGCCGAGGCGCTTGGCGATCAGCTTCACCTGGTCGGGGTGAAGATCACCCTCGTCCAGCGCGGAGATCTTGCTCTTCGCCTTGCGCAGGTTGAAGAACAGCTTCTTCTGGTTCGCGGTGGTGCCCATCTTCACGAGCGACCACGAACGCAGGATGTACTCTTGTATCGAGGCCTTGATCCACCACATGGCGTAGGTGGCGAGTCGAAAGCCCTTGTCGGGCTCGAACCGCTTCACCGCCTGCATCAGGCCGACATTGCCTTCCGAGACGACCTCGGAGATCGGCAATCCGTAGCCGCGATAGCCCATGGCTATCTTGGCCACGAGCCGGAGATGGCTGGTGACAAGGTGATGTGCCGCGTCGCGATCGTCATGTTCGCGCCAGCGCTTGGCGAACATGTATTCCTGCTGGGGCTCCAGCATCGGAAATTTACGGATCTCGGCGAGGTATCGGGATAGGCCGGATTCTCCGTTGAGAATCGGCAGGGTAGCTGTACGGGCCATTTCTTAGCGCCCTCCAGTGGTTCAGGCCCCCGATAGCGGCGGGCCCGGCAGACGGACGCTGTGTTAAAGCCGCCCGGGCTGCGATGTTCCGCGTTGGATATTCAACGCAGGTGCAACATACACCAAACCGGGGGGCATTTGGAAGGATCGTGGGGGTCACGTCTCCGTGGGGCTGGTATAACCTGTTCTTATAACAAGTCTTTTCCAAGCCACCTGCGTCATAGCGCCGCTCGCAGGCAATTTCTAAGGTAAGCAAGGTCTTGCGGTAAATCCGAAATCCACTCCAGAATCGCCCCGGTTCGGGGGTGTTCCAGGGCCAGGAGGTATGCGTGTAGCGCCTGCCGCCCGAGGGCGGTCAGCGCCGCCTGGCTTTCAGGCCCGAGATGGCTGGCCTTGGTCTTGAAATGCGAGCCATAGACGCCGTCGCCCAGCAGTGGGTGGTCGATATGGGCCAGATGCACCCGGATCTGATGGGTGCGTCCGGTCTCGAGCTGGCAGGCGAGCAGTGCCGCCACCGGCTTGCCGTCGCGCCCATTAAAGGATTCCTGGATCTCCCAATGGGTGATGGCCTCGCGGCCGCCCTGGCGCACCGCCATCTTTTCGCGGGCATGGGGATGCCGGTCGATCGGGGCGTCCACGGTGCCGCGCTGACGGCCGGGCACATCCCAGACGAACGCCAGGTAGCCGCGCCGCATCGCGCCGGTGCGGCCATGGTCGGCGAATTGTTCGGTCAGCGATTTGTGGGCCCGGTCGTTCTTGGCCGCCACCATCAGCCCGGTGGTGTCCTTGTCGAGCCGGTGCACGATGCCGGGCCGCCTGACGCCGCCGATGCCGGAGAGACTGTCGCCGCAATGGGCGATCAGCGCATTGACCAGCGTGCCGGTCTCGTGGCCCGCGGCGGGATGCACCACGAGGCCTTTGGGCTTGTCGATGACGATGATGTCGTCGTCCTCGTAGACGATATCGAGTGCGATATCTTCGCCTGAGGGCTCGGCGGCGACCGCCTCCGGAACGTCGATTCTGATCGTATCGCCGGCGGCGACATGATAAGCGGGGTCGCGAACGGGAGCGCCCTTGATGGTAACGGAACCGGCAAGGATCAGTGCTTTCAGCCGCGAGCGCGACAACTCCTGAACGCGCACCGCCAGCACACGGTCGAGCCGGACCGATCCCTCGTCGCCGGCGACGATGACCTCCAGCTTTTGACCGCTATTCGAAGACGAGCCTTGTTGCAAAGATGAGCCTTATGACCGAAACCGTTGCGCCCGAACCGACCCCCGAACAGGCCGCGTTGTTCACGCGGGTGCGGCGGATGATGCTGATCGCGGGCCTTACCACGGCGCTGGCGGTAGCGGCCGTGCTGATCGCCATCGGCTACCGTCTTTTCCGCACTGAGGGAAGCACTGTCACCACCGACATCACCGCGATGCTGCCGAAAGGCGCCCGCATCGTCACAACCGGCGTCGCCGGCGACCGCCTGGTGGTGACGCTGGATATAGCCGGCGTGACCGAAATCCGTACCTTCGATGCGCGCAGCCTGAAGCCCGCCGGCCGGCTGAAATTCGTCAGCGAGCCCTGACCAAACCCGCCTTGCGGCCGACCGGTTTCGAGGCTATTCCCTGAGGCCGCACGCTCCCTTCGTCTAGCGGTTAGGACGCGGCCCTCTCAAGGCTGAAACAGGGGTTCGATTCCCCTAGGGAGCGCCATTTCCCGGATTTCGCCGATCTCGCGCGCCTCGGCCGCACTTCGGAACGCAGTCATCATCCCCTCGACCATTATCGCTTGCGCTGCCCTGCGGGCTGCGCTGTGGTGGAACCGGAACGAGGTCGGGGCGTTAGGTGTAGTTGCGGCCGGGGGCATCGGGATGGCGCGAGAAGGCACTCCGCAGCACGGCTTGTTCGAAAGCGAGCGCCGCTTCCGCCTGCTGGTGGAAGGGGTCATTGACTACGCCATCTACATGCTCGACCCCCAGGGAATCGTCACCAACTGGAACGCCGGCGCCCGGCGCATCAAGGGCTACGAGGCCGCCGAAGTCGTAGGCCAATATTTCGGGATGTTCTATCTGCCGGAGGACCGCGAGGCCGGAATGCCGGAGCGGTCCCTTAATACGGCGCGCGACCAGGGAAAATTCGAAGCGGAAGGCTGGCGTCTACGCAAGGACGGCACCAAATTTCTCGCTTCCGTCGTGATCGATGCCCTCTACGAAGAAGGCGAACTGATCGGCTTCGCCAAGATCACGCGCGACATCACCGAACGAGATAAAGCTGCCGAGGCTCTGAAAGAGAGCGAAAGACATTTTCGCCTGCTCGTCAGCGGTGTCACCGATTATGCGCTTTACATGCTCGACCCAAACGGGATCGTCACCAATTGGAACGCCGGCGGGCAGCGCATCAAGGGCTATCTGCCGGAGGAAATCATCGGTCAGCATTTTTCGCGGTTCTATTCCGCAGCCGATCAGGCGGCAGGGCGCCCGGCGCGGGCGTTGCGTCTCGCGCTTGAGAATGGCCGCTACGAAGAAGAGGGCTGGCGCGTCCGCAAGGACGGCACGTTCTTTTGGGCAAGCGTCATCATCGATCCCATTCGCGACGACGAGAATAAACTGCTGGGCTTTGCCAAGATCACCCGCGATATTTCCGAGCGCCGCGAAGCCCAGCAGAACCTGGAGCGAATTCAGCGGCAACTGGCCGAGTCGCAAAAGCTCGATGCCCTCGGCCAGTTGACCGGCGGCGTGGCGCACGACTTCAATAATCTCCTGATGATTATCGCGGGCAATCTTCACGCGCTGAAGAAGATCGCGGGCGACGATGCCAAGGGTCTGCGTGCCATTCAGGCGATCGAAACCGCCTCGCAACGAGGGGCTTCACTGACGCGCCAGTTGCTGACCTTCGCGCGCCGACAAAACGTCAATCCTCAAACCGTCGACCTCATGGATTGCATTCACTCGGTCAGGCAAGTCCTGGACACCGGTCTCGGCGGTTCGATGCAACTTCACGTCGGTGCGGATGAGGATGTTTGGCCGGTGAAGGTCGACCCGGCCGAATTCGAAACGGCGCTGGTCAATCTTGTCGTCAATGCGCGCGATGCCATGCCGAACGGCGGCTCCATCGCCATTGGGGCGAGCAATATCCACATCGACGATGGCATCCGAAACGGCGATTACGTTGCGATCAAGATCCAGGACACCGGCGTCGGTATCCCGCCCGACGTCATCGCCAAGGTGTTCGATCCATTCTTCACGACCAAGCCCGTCGGCAAAGGAACGGGTCTTGGACTTTCGCAGGTGCACGGCTTCACCCATCAGGCGGGCGGCACCGTGGTGGTGGCCAGCGAGTTGGGGAAGGGAACGACGTTCACCATCTACCTGCCGCGAGGCGAGGCGCGGGCCGCGCCGCTCGGGAGTGAACCAAGCTCGTCCGGCAGCGGCACGGTGCTGCTGGTCGAAGACAATCCCGACGTGGCGAATGCGAGCGCCGGCCTGCTCGAGCAGCTTGGATATTCGGTCCGCTGGGTTTCAAGCGCCGAGGCCGCGCTTGCAGCGGTCGACCGCGACGGTATCGATTTCGTCTTTAGCGACATTGTGATGCCGGGGGAAATGGACGGTCTGGGGCTGGCGCGCGCCATCAAGCGGAAGCACCCCGGCCTGCCGATCCTGCTCGCCACCGGCTACAGCGAAGCCGCGCAGCACGCGCGGGCGGATTTTCCAATTCTCCGCAAGCCCTATCAGCTGCACGAGCTAAGCCGCGCGCTATCCGAACTTTCCCGATAATTCCCCGTTTCGGTTTCAAAGCATTCGTCGCGGGTGTAGGATCGCCCCAATGCAAGCTGTGCATGTCGTGACCGATGGAGCCGCCGATGAGCTTCCTCACCAAACTTCCAACCGCGCGTTACAGCACGGATGCCTTCAAGGGATTCAAGGGCGGGAAGGTTTTCGACATCGGCAACGCCACGGCCATGGCGTGGATGTCGCAGCTTGCTTACGAAACCGATGAGCCGGAAAAAATCAAAACTATTCTGAAATCGTTCGGCCTCGATCCGGTCGAGGGCGGCGTCATCGTGCGGGAATCCAAAACCGTGCTGCCGTTAGCGAGCACACACTGCTTCGTCGCCCGTCATCCAAAAGCCGTGATCGTCGCGTTTGCCGGCACCGATCCGGTTTCGCTGGCGAACTGGATTTCGGATTTCGATGCGCATCTCGACGAAGGCGCCGGCACCGCTGAAGGTTACCGTGTCGCGGTCGATGTCGTCTGGCCCGACTTGAAGCGGCTGCTTGGAAAATGCGTTCCGGCCGGCGGCAAGATATTCGTCACCGGGCACAGTCTCGGCGGCGCGCTGGCGGCATTGACCGCCGAGCGGATCAACACCGAACTGATCGCCGAGCATATCGACACCGAACTGCGCGGCGACGAGGAGGTAGAGGCCGTCTACACTTTCGGCATGCCGCGCGCGGGCAGTCAGGCGTTTGCCGATCTGTACAATGGGCATCTGGGGCAGCGAACCTACCGGCTGGTTCATGGCGACGATATCGTGCCGACGGTCGCGCCTTCGGAGTTGCAGTTCAGGCATCTCGGCCGTTTTCTGCGCTGCCCGCGGCAAGGTAAATTCGACAGCGCCAAGCTGGCGAACGACGTCAGTTCGGACGAACCGCCGTTCGTCGCGGGCGCTGCCAAGAGCTTCATGGAACACCTGCACGGGCCGCTTTCCGCGGTGGGCGCCGCCCTGGAGCAGATCAAGCTCGCCGCGGCGCTGGGGGCGGGAGCGAACCTCCCGAACATGCGTAACGACCCCGGCGGCATTATCATCGAACTGTTGCCGCCGCGGCTGCGCGATCACATGCCGGACCGCTATATCGATGCGTGCCGATTGGGAAGCTGACGTCGGCTTTCCCTGTTGGTCGATTGTGCGTTCGTCCAGGCATCGTAAAGACTGGACGGATTGAAGTAGGTCTCTCGCGTCATCAACGTGCTTTACCGCCGTTGGGATTTTTGCAACATGTCCCGATCCCCTTGCCTGTAGGCAGACTTGGAGGGATTGTTGGACCTTGAGGCATAATCCCACCCATGACTGATTTCCACGGCGTCTTTCCCTATCTGGTCTCGCCGGTCGATGCGTCGGGCCAGATCCGCATCGACGTGCTCGGAAGGCTTTGCGACGATCTCATCAAATCGGGCGTGCACGGGCTGACGCCGCTCGGCTCGACCGGCGAGTTCGCCTATCTCAACCCTGCGCAGCGCACCGCCGTGGTGCAGACCACGATCGAGGCCACGAAGGGCCGGGTGCCGGTGGTCGCCGGCGTCGCCTCGACCTCGACGGCGGACGCGGTCGCGCAGGCGAAGTCGTATCAGAAGCTCGGCGCCGACGGCATCCTCGCCATTCTGGAAGCGTATTTCCCGCTCAGTGACGCGCAGGTCGAAGCCTATTTTCGTGCCATCGCGGACGCGGTCGATATTCCCGTGGTGATCTACACCAATCCGCAATTCCAGCGTTCCGATCTGACGCTCGATTGCATCGCGCGGCTGTCGGCGCATCCGCGCATCGGCTACATCAAGGACGCCTCCACCAATACCGGTCGGCTGCTTTCGATCATGAACCGCTGCGGCGAGAACATCAAAGTGTTCTCGGCCTCCGCGCATATCCCGGCGGCGGTGATGCTGATCGGCGGATTGGGGTGGATGGCAGGCCCGGCCTGCATCATCCCGCGCCAAAGCGTCGAACTCTACAATCTGTGCAAGGCCAGGCGCTGGGACGAGGCGCTGGTGCTGCAGCGGCGGCTGTGGCGCGTCAACGAGGCGTTCCAGCGCTACAATCTGGCGGCCTGCATCAAGGCCGGGCTTTCGATTCAGGGCTATGACGTCGGCGATCCCGTCCCGCCGCAAGCGGCGCTCACCGCCGACGAGCGCAAGGTCGTCGAGGCGGTGTTGCGGGATGCCGGCTGACTGGCATGCGGGCTGCGACACTACCACCTCGTCATTCCGGGGCGAAGCGAAGCCTCGAGCCCGGAATCCATAACCGCCATCGGAAGTATGGATTTCTGGCTCGCGCGGAGCCTGTCATCGGGCCGCGCTTCGCGCGGACCCGTTGGCGCGCCCCGGCATGACAGGTGTGGTTGTTTCGCGCAAAAAACCCGCTAAAACGCAGCCCACGAACAAGAGACTCGAAGGACAAACTGATGAACATTCTTCCCGGTAATATGCGTTTCGGTGCGGGCCAGCCTGTCAAGCGTCTTGAAGATCAGCGACTGCTCACCGGGAAGGGGCAGTTCATCGACGACAAGCCGGACGACGGCGCGTTGTGGTTGTATGTGCTGCGCTCGCCGCATGCCCATGCCAGGATCGTGTCGATCGATAGCAAAGCCGCCGCCGACATGCCTGGTGTCGCGGCGGTCTACACCGGCGCCGACCTGGTCGCCGACGATATCGGCACCATCCCGACGCTGTCGGTTTTCATGCGGCCGGACGGCAAGCCGATGACGGTGCCGCCGCGCCGGCTGCTGGCGCATGAACTCGTGCGCTTTGCCGGCGAGCCGGTCGCAGCCGTAGTCGCGGCATCGCGGGTTGCGGCGCAGACCGCCGCCGAAACGATCGCGGTCGATTACGAAGTGCTGCCCTCGGTGGTCGACCCGCTTGCAGCAACCAAGCCGGGCGCGCCATTGGTGTGGCCGGAAGCGCCCGACAATGTCGTCGCCGCCATGAGCTACGGCGACGCGGCCAAGGTCGAAGAGGCGTTTTCCAGCGCCGCGCATAAAGTCTCGCTCGATCTGGTCAGCCAGCGGCTGGTGCCTTCCGCGATGGAGCCGCGCTCGACCATCGCCGAGATCGAGAAGAAAACCGGGCGGCTGATCCTGCATGTGCAATCGCAGACGCCGGGCTCGACCCGTGACGTGCTGGCGGAAGCCGTGCTGAAGCGGCCGAAGGAAAGCGTTCGCGTGCTGGTCGGCGACATCGGCGGCGGCTTTGGGCAGAAGACCAACCTCTATCCCGAAGACGGCATCGTCGCTTATGCCGCGACCAAGCTGAACCGCAAGGTGCGCTGGCGCGGCGACCGCAGCGACGAGTTCGTCGGCGGCACCCATGGCCGCGATCTCACCTCGACCGGCGAATTCGCGCTCGACGCCAAGGGACGCGTGCTGGCCTATCGGGTGCGCTCGGTCGGGGGCACCGGCGCCTATTCGACCGGAGCGGGCAATATCATTCCGCTGGTGCTGGGCCCGTTCGTGCAGTCCGGCGTCTACGATCTGCCGCTGGTGCATTACGAAGTCAAATCGGTCATGACCAACACCGCGCCGGTCGGCGCCTATCGCGGCGCGGGGCGGCCGGAAGGCGTGTTCATCGTGGAGCGCTTGATGGACGCCGCGGCGCGTCAGATCGGCATGGACCCGCGCGCCATCCGCAAGGTGAATTACATCAAGCCCGCGCAACTGCCCTACACCAACGCCGTCGGCCAGGTCTATGATTCCGGCGCGTTTGCGCACATGCTGGAGCGTGCGTCGAAACTCGCGGATTGGGATGGCTTTGCCGCGCGCAAGAAGGCGGCAAAGAAGAAGGGCCTGCTCTATGGCCGCGGTCTGACCAGCTACATCGAATGGACCGGTGGCCGCGCGCATACCGAAAAGGTCAGCCTGCATGCCACCGCGGAGGGGCGCATCATCCTGCATTCCGGCACCATGGCGATGGGGCAGGGGCTGCAAACCACCTACACCCAGATGGCGTCGGAATCGCTCGGCATCCCCATGGACAGGATCGACATCGTTCAGGGTGATACGGATCTCGCCACCGGCTTCGGCAGCGTCGGCTCGCGCTCGCTGTTCGTCGGCGGCACCGCGCTTGCGGTGTCCGCCAACGACCTGATCACCAAGGCGCGCGAGAAGGCCTCGAACATGCTGGAGGCGTCGGTCGAGGATATCGAATACCGCGACGGCATGCTCACCGTGGTCGGCACCGACAAGCGGATCGGCCTGTTCGAGATCGCGAAGACAGAAGCAGGCGCCCGGCTATCCGTCGACAGCACCGGCGAGGTCGACGGGCCAAGCTGGCCAAACGGCACCCATATCTGCGAGGTCGAAATCGATCCCGAGACCGGTGTCACCCGCGTGGTGCGCTACACCACGGTCGACGACGTCGGCGTCGCCGTCAATCCGATGCTGGTGGCGGGGCAAATCCATGGCGGCGTCGCGCAGGGCATCGGGCAGGCGCTGTACGAAGGCGTCTCCTACGACACGGAAGGTCAGTTATTGACCGCGAGCTATCAGGACTACTGCCTGCCGCGCGCCGACGATATGCCGCCGATCGAGGTGACGCTGGATGAATCGGCGCCCTGCCGCACCAACCCGCTCGGCGCCAAGGGCTGCGGCGAATCCGGCACGATCGGCGGCACGCCCTGCATCGCCAATGGCGTGATCGACGCGCTGAGCGAACTCGGCATCAGGAACCTTGTCACGCCGCTGACACCGCAACGGGTGTGGCAGGCGATCAGGGAAGCGAAGGTAGCAAGAGTTTAGTCAAGTCGTATCACCAGGTCGTAACCCCTCACCCGGCGCTACGCGCCGACCTCTCCCAATGGGAGAGGTGAGCCGAATTCGCGGCGCCGCAGACAGGTCCTACAGCCCCAGCACCATCTTGGCGACGATGTCGCGCTGGATCTCCGATGAGCCGCCGAAGATGGTGTAGGCGCGGCCGTTGAGATATTCGGGCACCACGGGCAGCATCGCTTCCGGGATCGCGGGCTTCTCGTTGAGCTTGTAGAATGGCCGCATCGGCTCGACATAGAGGCCGTCATTGCCGATCACCTCGACGCCGAGCCGCGTCACCGCCTGGCGGATTTCGCTGACCCGCAATTTAAGCAGCGAGGATACCGCGCCGGGATTTTGTCCGGTCTGCAGCGCCGACAGCACCCGCAACTCCGTCATTTCGAGCGTGTCGATATCGACCTCGATCTCGGACATCCGCACGGCGATATCGGGATCGTCGATGGCGCGGCCGGTCACGTCCGACGTCGCCAGGTCCGAGACGGTTTTCAGCGCGTCGCGCAATTTGGCCGAGGCAATGCCGGAGCCGCGTTCGAATTCGAGCAGATATTTGCCGTAGGTCCAACCCTTGCCTTCTTCGCCGACGCGATTGGCGACCGGCACGCGCACATCGTCGAAGAACACCTGGTTGACCTCGTGGTCGCCGCCGATGGTCAGGATCGGGCGAGTGGTGATACCCGGGCTCTTCATGTCGATCAGGATGAAACTGATGCCGTCCTGCTGGCGCGGCGTGTCGTTGGTGCGCACCAGCGCGAACATGCGGTTGGCGTGATGCGCATGCGTGGTCCAGATCTTGGTGCCGTTGATGATATAGTCGTCGCCGTCGCGCACCGCGCGGGTCTTCAGCGAGGCAAGATCGGAGCCGGAGCCCGGCTCGGAATAGCCCTGACACCAGTAATCCTCGCCCGAGAGAATACGCGGCAAATAAAAATTCTTCTGCTCCGGCGAGCCGAACCCGATGATGACGGGACCGACCATCTTGACGCCCATCACATTGACATTCGGCGCGCCGGCGCGGGCGCTTTCGGCCTCGAAAATCCAGCGCTGTGCGGAGGTCCAGTCGGGACCGCCATGCTCCACCGGCCATCCCGGCGCGCCCCAGCCCTTCTTGTGCAGCGCTCTCTGCCAGGCCATGCCGATGTCCGGATCGGAGAACACCGACGGCGTCAGCGCGGTCGCGCGTTTCATTTCCGGCGTGAGATTGGTGGCGATGAATTCGCGCACCTCGGCTTCGAAGGCGCGCTCCTCGGCGCTGAAGGTGAGATCCATGTCGCGCTCCCTCAGGTTTGAGTCGTTGCCCGCCCGCCAAGGGCGGCGTGACGGCGATAGTGATGCGCGCTGCCGCCGAACATCGTATCGAAGGCAAGCAGCCGCTTGAAGTAGGAGCCGATGTCGAGCTCTTCGGTGACGCCCATGGCGCCGTGAAGCTGGACCGATTGCTCGGCGACGAAGCGCGCGCATTTGCCGATCTTGGCCTTGGCGCCGGACGCGGCGCGGCCGCGCGCCACCGGCTCGGCCTCAATCATCAGCGCTGCGCGCAGCGCCATCGATCGCGCCTCGTCGCATTGCATGGCCATGTCGGCCAGCCGATGGCGGATCACCTGGTTGGCCGCCAGCGGCCGGCCGAACTGCTGGCGGATTTTTGTGTATTCCAGCGTCATGTCGAGCATGATCTGCATGATGCCGACGGCCTCGGCGCTGAGCGCTGCCAGTGCGCGGTCGATCACGGCTTCGATCTTCGGCAGGGCATCGCTGCCGTCGCCCAGTAATGCATCGGCGGGGAGGCGAACATCGGCGAGATCGACATTGCAGGCGCGGCCGCCGCCGAGCCGCGAATAATCCCGCAAGGACAGACCGGCGGTACCTGACGGCACCAGAAACAGGCACAACGGACCTGCTGCACCATTGTCGCTGGCGACACGGGCGGAGACGATGATCTGACCGGCGGCTTTGCCGTCGAGCACGGCGGTCTTGTGGCCGTCGAGGCGCCAGCCATCGGATGTCTTCCTTGCCGAAGTTTCGACATGAGCGAGATCGAAACGTGCGGCGCGCTCGGAATGCGCGAACGCCAGATGCAGCGATCCGTCGGCGATCTTGGGCAGTATCGCCTGCTTCTGCGGCTCGCTGCCGCATTCCGAGATCAGCGCGGCGCCGATCACTACGCTTGCGAGATACGGCTCGTTGACCAGCCCGCGCCCGAACGCTTCCATCACGATGCCGGTCTCGATCGCGCCGGCGCCGAGCCCGCCATAGTCTTCGCCGATCGGCAGCGCCAGCCAGCCGAGATCGGCGAACTGTTTCCAGGTCTCGCGGCTGAAGCCTGGCGGTTCGCTGGCGCCGCGGCGTCGATGGTCGGCGGTGTAGGTCTCGGCAATGAAGCGGTCGACGCTTTCGCGCAGCAGGCGCTGCTCGTCGCTCAGGGTGAGGTCCATCTGGTTACTTCGCCATTATTTGACTTGAGCCGATTTCCTGACCGAGGGATGAAGTCCGGCGGGATCGACCACCATTCCGAATTCCTGCAGATTATGCGCGTGGCACAACTGGTGCAGCGCGAACGCCTGATCGATCGCGGCCGGCTGCCCCATCACGTCGACCGACCGGTTGACGGCTTCCTTGGTCAATTTCAGCGCGAAGGCGGGCTTCGACGCGATCCTGCCGGCCAGCGTCATCACGAACGCCGAAAGCTCCGGCCGCGGGACGACGTGATTGACCATGCCGAGCCGATGCGCTTCCTCCGCGCTCCAAACGTCGGCGGTGAACAGCAATTCCTTGGCCTTGCGCGGGCCGAGTTCCCAAGGGTGCACGAACCATTCGACGCCGCAAACGCCCATGGTCACCACGGGATCGCAGAATTCCGCATCACTGCTTGCGACGATCAGGTCGCAGGCCCAAGCCAGCATCAAGCCGCCGGCGATGCATTTGCCATGAACTTCCGCGATGGTCGGTTTTGCCAGATTGCGCCAGCGGCGGGTGATCTGCAGATAGATTTCCTGTTCTCGCGCAAAGCGGCCGTGGGCATTGGGTTCGGCAAAACCGCCCCAATTTCCGACCGGTGGAAAATCCACACCGGCAGCGTTCCTGGCCCCGGGGCGCAGATCGTGTCCCGCCGAGAAATGCGGTCCGCTGCCGGCGAGAATAATGACCTTCACCATGTCGTCCTGCACCGCAGCATCGAACGCGGCGTTCAGGTCGTAGGTCATCTGCAGGTTTTGCGCATTTCGCGCCTCGGGCCGGTTCATCACGATCCGCGCGATGCCCGGCTCCGGATGTTCCACGATGATGGTTTCGTACGCGGTCATGGTTCCCTCGCAAGATCGGGTGAACCATGTTGACTGTTTCAGCAACTGATAGGCAAGAACTATCATCCGCGAAATCGACGCGGAGGCAGGCTTTGGCCTGCATACCTGACGGGATCGTTCTGATACCCTCGCGGAAGATAAAACGGAGAGATTCCAATGCGCAGATTTTGGACCGTGCTGGCGGCGCTGGCGACGTTGAGCTTGACCAATTGCGGTTACAACACGATCCAGACCAACGACGAGCAGGTCAAGTCGAGTTGGTCGGAGGTGGTCAACCAGTATCAGCGCCGCGCCGATCTGGTGCCCAACCTCGTCAATTCGGTGAAGGGTTTCGCGCAGCAGGAAAAGGACGTGCTGCTCGGCGTGACCAATGCCCGCGCCAAGGTCGGCAGCATCCAGGCGACGCCCGAGGTGCTGAACGATCCCGCGGCGTTCCAGAAGTTCCAGGCCGCCCAGGGCGAACTCTCAAGCGCGCTGTCGCGATTGCTGGTCGTGACCGAGAACTATCCGCAGCTCAAATCCGACACGCTGTTTCGCGATCTGATGTCGCAGCTGGAAGGCACCGAGAACCGCATCACGGTAGCGCGCAACCGCTACATCAAGACCGTGCAGGACTACAACGTGACGATCCGCTCGTTCCCGACGAACCTGACGGCGATGGCGTTCGGTTACAAGGAGAAGCCGAACTTCACGGTGGAGAACGAAAAGGAAATCTCGACCGCGCCGAAGGTGGATTTCAATCCGCCGCCGGCACCGGCACCGGCAAAATAGTTCGACAACAACCAGACTGACCGCGATGAATGCTGCGAGAGCCTCGATTCTGGCGTTGCTGCTGTGCTGGGCTTTTGCGGCCTTCGCTGACGTCGCGGTGCCGCCCCTCACCGGGCGGGTGGTCGATCAGACCGGGACATTGTCCACCAGCGACATTAATTCGCTTCAACAGGTCCTGCAGGGTCTCGAGCTCAGGAAAGGCAGCCAGGTCGCGGTGCTGATCGTGCCGACGACGGCGCCGGAGACCATCGAGCAATATGCGATCCGGGTCGCGGAAGCCTGGAAGATCGGCCGCAAGAAGATCGACGACGGCGCGCTTGTTGTCGTCGCCAAGAACGACCGCAAGCTTCGCATCGAGGTCGGTTACGGCCTTGAAGGCGCGCTGACCGACGCCACCTCCAAACGCATCATCGATGAGGTCATCACGCCCAGATTCAGGAATGGTGATTTTGCCGGCGGCATTTCCGCCGGCGTCAATCGGATCATCGGCGTGATCGACGGTGAAAAATTGCCGGCGCCGGAGCCGCGGCAGCAGCAAGATTCAGACCTGCTGAGCCATATCGATCTGCTCAATCCCTTCACCATTTTCGCTGTCTTTGTCATCGGCGGCATCCTGCGCGGCACGCTGGGCAGGCTGATCGGCGCGGTCGCCACCGGCGGCATTGTTGGAGCGTTGGCATGGTTTATCGCAGGCTCGCTGGTGGCCTCGATCATCGCCGCGGTCATTGCTTTCATCGTCACGATGGTTGCCGAGATCCCCACTTCTTCCGGTCGCGGCGGCGGAAGAGGGTGGTCCGGCGGCTACGGCGGCGGATCGTATTCCGAGGGCAGTTCGGGTTCGAGCGATAGCGGTGGGTTCAGCGGCGGTGGCGGCAGTTTCGGCGGCGGCGGCGCGTCCGGAAGCTGGTAGATCTGGAGCGGGCAGGCATGGGCATCGGGCGCATCGGCAAACATCTGATCGAGCACCGCTGGCGGGTGCGGCGCATCTTTACGCCGGCGGTGCTGGCCAGGATCGAGGCAGCGATCAAGGCGAGCGAGCATACCCATTCCGGGCAAATACGTTTTGCGGTGGAAGGCGCGCTCGACGGCGCGCCGTTGTTCCGCGATCAGCCGGCGCGGGATCGCGCGCTCGACATCTTTTCGCAACTGCGGATATGGGACACCGCCCACAACAACGGGGTACTGATCTATCTGCTGCTGGCCGACCGCGATTTCGAGATTGTCGCCGATCGCGGCATCGATGCGAAGGTCGGCCGCGCGGCCTGGGAAAAAATCTGCGTCGAGATGGAGACGGATTTCAGGGCCGGTGATTTCGAGGGCGGCGTCATCAAGGGCATCGAAGCCGTGTCCCGGCAGCTGGCGGCGCATTTTCCGCCGCATGGGATCGGACCCAACGAACTGCCGGACGCTCCGGTGGTGATTTAGGACACCGCACCCTCCACGTCATTGCGAGCCAACGGGTCGCGCGAATGCGCGCCCGATGACAGGCTCTGCGAAGCAATCCATGTCGCCGCCGCAAGGAAGAATGGATTGCTTCGTCGCTTGCGCTCCTCGCAATGACGTTGAGAGAACCTGCGCTCCTTCTCCGGCTGCTGCGCAGCGGGCCGTACTTGCGGCGTGGTGCGCTGCTGATCCGGAGTTCATGTTACATTGACGTTGAAGCTGCCTACGCCTTCGCCGAGGGGCGCTGACCGACGCGGGCGAACCATGCGGCGATGTTGGTGTTGGCGGCATCGAGCGGCTGGCCGACCTGGTTGCCGAAGTCGATCCAGCAGTAGAGCAGGATATCCGCCAGCGTGAAGCGCTGTCCGCACAGGAATTCCTTGCCCGCCATCTGTCCATTCAGCCATTGCAGCCGGTTCGCCGCGATCTGCTTCAGGCCGGGCGATGCTTCGGGCGCGCAGAGAATCCGCTTCTCGAAAAACTTCAGGGCTTCGCCGAAGCGATAGCCATTGGCGAGCGGTTCGCAGATGTTGAGATCGACACGCCGGGTCCACATCCGGCACTCGGCCCGCTCCTCGGCGGTGGCGCCGATCATCGGCGGCTTCGGATTCTTCTCTTCGAGATATTCGCAGATCGCGGTGATCTCCGACAGATAGTTGCCGTCGTCCAGTTCGAGCGTCGGCATCTGGCCGTGGGGATTGCGCTTGAGATGCTCGGCTTGCCGGTTTTCGCCGCCGCGCAGGTCGACAGTCTGCTTCGGCATTTCGATGCCCTTCTCCGCCATGAACATGCGGACGATGCGCGGATTCGGCCCGACCGAGTCGTAGAGTTTCACTGGCATCTCTCCCCTGTATTTTTATACCGGCCTTGTTCTTGATGCTTTTGAACAGACTGCCGGACCATTTGTCAAACGGGGAAAAAGCGTTCAGCCGTCGTCGAGCTTGTTGAGGTCGCGCACCGACTGCATGATCGGCTCGAAATTCGACCGCGCATCGAGCGCATCGAACAGTTGCGCCGTGTCCGACAGCAGCGCGTGCGATCGCTGGATCGCGATCCGGACATCGTCCTGCGGCGTATCGGACAGCCGGCCATGCCCCGACAGCAGGATCTTCGAGTTCAGGCCCTTCAGCCGCTGCAGCGACTGGATGTAGTCGCTGATGCTGCCCGATCCGAACACGCCGCCCATCACGCCGCCCGGCATCAGCGTGTCGGCCGCGAACAGCAGCCCCTGGTCCTGATCGAACAGGCTGATGCAGGCCGAGGTGTGACCCGGCGTGTACATCACGTTGAGGCGGAAATTGCCGAGGTCGATCAGATTGCCTTCCTCGAGCCAGATATCGACATTGATCGGCACGTTCGGCTCGTTGAACATCTTGCGCAGCATCGAGAAATCGTCGCGCAGCATGATCTTGTTGGCGGCCAGGCGATGCGCGGCGATGATGGTGCGGCCGCCGAAACGATAGGCCGCGCCGATATGATCGAGATGTTCGTGGCTGAGAATCAGCATGTCGATCTTGTCCGGCGGACAGCCGAGATGATCGAGGCATTTCAGCAGATGCGGATAATTCGAGGACAGCCCGACATCGATCATGATGGTTCGCGATTTGCCGCGCACCAGATAGGCGTTCGCTGCGCGGTTCTTGAAGCGGATCTGGTAGACATCCTCGGCCGCCTTGATCAGCGAGCAGACCTCGTTGTCCAGCAGGACAGGGAACGGGCTCGGCTTGCGGTCGCTCATGGGTTGGCCGCCCTGAAATTGACGGCGTTGGACGCCCTCAAGCGCTTGCTAAGCGCGTCCATCACCATTAGCGCGAACGCCGGCTGCTGGCTGACCAGATACACGAACCGGGCATGGTTGATCCGCATGGCGCGGGTGTTGGGCGCGGCCGCGATCGCGGTGGCCGATCGGGCTGAGCCGTCGATGACGGCCATTTCGCCGAAGAACTCACCCTTGCCCAGGGTGACGATCACGGTCTTGCTGGCGCCGTTGATCTTGGCAATCTCGACCTGGCCTTCGAGCACCACGAACAGCTCGCGCCCGGTCGAGCCTTCCTCGAAGATGACATCCCCGACGTCAAATTCGTTGATGCATTTTTCGATGGCCATGGGAGTCCCCCGCCTTCTGGCTGGTCCTAGACCCATGTTAGTCGGGAAACCGGGCCACGCAAACGAGGCATGCGGATGTCCCGCCGATTGCCGCAGAGCAACATGAGCCCGCTCGCAGCCACGCCGGAACCCGATGGCAAGCCGCGAGCGGCCGAGCCAGTTCCTAAAATTCTGGTAAACCGGCTGCCGGTAACGATTTGGCAAGATGTTAAAGGTTACCAAATGGTCAACCTTTACTGGAGGTTTAGATTGTGAGTGAGCAAATGGCCGAACAGAGCAGCAACGAGACCGGTTCCGTGAGCGCCGAGCCGGCGGTTCCTACTTCAGCGGATGCGCCGAACGAGAAGGTGGCGGCTTCGGCCGGGCAGCCGGCCGCGGCCGAATCCCCAGGGCTGGTGGCCGGGCAGGGCGAAGCCGATGCAGCGCCCAAGGTGGATGCGGCCAAAGCCGATGCCCATAAGATCGAAGCTTCCAAACCAGACGCCCCCAGACAAGACGCCTCGAAGCCGGACGCGCCGCGCGCGCCCGGCAATGTCATGATCATGTCACCTCGCGACCGCGCCTGGGACAGCAAGGACGGCGGTAAATCCGAACCAGGTTCGAAAATGTCCGGCATGCGCCGTTTCGGCGCGGTGGCGGCCGTGGCGGTGCTGGCGGCGGTGACGGGAGCGCTCGGCGGCGCCGTGGCGACCGGAGGTCTCGGGCATTTCGTTGGCGACAATGGAGCGGTTGCCGGCAATCGTGCGCTCGAAGCCGCCGTTGCGCGGATCGACGCCGACATCGCCAATCTCAAGGTCAGCCTCGAACATACTTCCAAAGTCGGCATGACCCAGTTCAACAAGACCAGCGAACGGCTCGACAAGGTCGAGAAGGCGCAAACCGAGCCGGCCGCCAAGCTCGCCAAGCTGAACGAGGCGGTCGAAAAGCTGCGCGCCACGCCGGTCGCGGCCGCGGCGCCGGTTGCGGCAAAGGATGTCACCGGCTCGATTGCATCGGTGGCGACGGTACCTGCGACGGCGTCCAAATCCGATCAGGCCAAATCCGAGGCCGCCAAGCCGGAGGCGGCGAAGCCCGAAGTGGCCCGGCTGCCGACGGTGGAAGGCTGGGTGCTGCGCGACGTCGACCATGGCGGCGCGTTGATCGAAGGCCGGCGAGGGATGTTCGAAGTCTATGCCGGCGATCCCGTGCCGGGCCTCGGCCGGGTCGACGCCATCAGGCGCCAGGACGGCCGCTGGGTGGTCGTGACCAGCAAGGGCCTGATTGTCTCGCGCTGAAAAACGCTTCACATCGACGTGAAGCGTTCGTCGGATCCGGTCCGGATTTGCGCGGCAGCCCGTCTGCTTTTCGGCTAATTTCCTGAATAGAACGACGCCGCCCGCAGGACGCCATCAATTGGCGCCTCCGATGCGCGGCGTTTCCTTGGGATAGAGGCCGCCCGATTGCGATTTCTTGTCACCCTCCTCGTCTTGCTTTGCAGCGCTGTGACCGCGCGTGCCGGGCAAAGCGCGGCGCTGGAGCGCGGCACGGCGATCATCGATCCCTTGGCGTTACGCGAACTCGATCACGGACGCTTAGGCCTGAGCGGTATCTTCCGGCCGGCTGGATCGAGCGGCGCAGACATCACCGGCAATCAGTTGTTCGCGCTGCCGGCGATGGCGCCCGTCCGCAAGGCGCTCGACGACGAGTATGATCGTTACATCGCAAGGCATAAGTCCAATCTTCCGGACGAGAGCATCGGCGTCGGGACGGGTTTCGATTTTCAACTGTTCGACCGCGGGCTGCTTTATTCGGACGACACGCGGTTCGTGCTGGCGGGCATCGTCAACCGGATGGATCGCAGCTACCTTTCGGAAGGCAATTGCGGCGAGATCAGGCTGATCTATCGGCTGGCGCGAATAAGCGCGGCCGAGATCGGCGAAAACGCGGTATCGCCGCGGCTGCCGATGACGTTGAATGTCGTGCTGAAGGCCAAGGGCGATCACGACCTCGACGGCAGCGGTGCGGCCATCACTTGCGCCGCCATCGCAGGGCGATGGCTCTCCGCCGGCGATCTGTCGCTGACCGGGACGGAGCTTGCGGAAAGACTGGTGTCAAAGGACGGCCCGCTGGATCTGATCCGGCCGGAAAATATCGACCGCATTGAAACCAATCTTCAGATCGCGCACGCGCCGAAGTCGGCGATCCGCGACTTCCGCACCGACTATCTCATGAAGGTGTTCGACTACAACGCCAAGGCGCAGGTGTTCGAGCAGGCGCCGCTCGAAAACCAGATCGATCGCGACCGGATTCTCGCGGACGAAAATCTCAAACGCGACTTCAAGGCGTGGCTGCTCGATCCCACGCATTTCAGCGAGCTGGACCGCGGCACCATCCTGATCCCGGACAAATTCCTCGCTACCGTCGCGATCGCTCCGACCCCGGTCGGGTTCGCGCGCCCGGAGCTGCAGCCGGCCTTCGGTCTGATGCAGGGCGATGGCGCAACGGCCGATCCTGTGTTCAAGGAGAGCGATGTCGTCGCGGCATTGAAGCAGGCGGCGGATGCAGGCCTGCCCCTGCAGAACATCCGTTCGCCCGCGGGCTTCGAGCGGCGGCTCAATGACGTGACCTGCTCCGGATGCCACCAGACCCGTGGCATCGGCGGCTTTCATTTCCCGGGCGTCGACTGGATGGCGGCCAAGCCCAGCAATTCAACGGTCGTGCCGGCCTCGCCGCATTTCTTCGGCGACCAGATCCGGCGCCGCGATATCCTGACCGCGCTGCGCGACGGCACGCCGCCGGATTTTTCGCGGGGCTTCTCCAGCCGGCCCCAGTCGCGCGGCAGCACCGAACTCGCCGGCACCGAATATGAGGATGGCTGGGGCGCGCTCTGCTATCGGCAACGGCTGGAGGCTGCTGACAATGACCCGAGTTTCAGCTCGTGGAGCTGCGCCGAGGGACTGGCGTGCCAGGCCGTCGACAAGGCCTCCCGGATTGGAATGTGCTTCGTCAAAGGCCGCTAGCGACGTCGGTTGCGGCGCATTCCGCCTAGATTGACAGTGGGCTTACCAATCGTGTTTCATCTTCCGCAGTCGCCTGACAGAGCGGCCGGGAAGGAAACATGGACGACATCATCATCGTCGGGGCCGGCATCGGCGGATTGACACTGGGCCTTGCGCTGCACAGCCGCGGCATTCCCTGCCGGATATTTGAATCGGCGGCCGAGATCAGGCCAATTGGCGTTGGCATCAATCTGCTCCCGCATGCCACCAGGGAACTCGCCGCGCTCGGCCTCGAGCCGGCGTTGGCGCAGGTCGCGATCGCGACGGCAGATGCGACGTTCTTCAATCGCTTCGGACAATTGATCTATCGGGAGCCGCTTGGGCGGGCCGCGGGCTACGAGCATCCGCAATTCTCCATCCATCGCGGCGACCTGCAGATGGTTTTGCTCGACGCGTTCCGGGAGGGCGCAGGGCCCGACCGGCTTCTCACCAGCTATCATTGCACGGGGGTTGAGCAGGATGAGGCCGGCGTCAGCGTGCATTTTTCCGACGGGCCGGGCGGCGCCGGAAGCAGCAGCGTCCGTGGCCGCGTCGCCATCGCCTGCGATGGCATCAACTCGGCGATCCGCAAGCAGTTGTTCCCCGACGAGGGCGAACCGCGCTATTCCGGCGTCAACATGTGGCGCGGGGTGACGCGCTGGAAGCCGATGCTGTCGGGCGCCAGCATGGTGCGGGCGGGGTGGCTGTCGCACGGCAAGATGGTGATCTATCCGATCCGTGAGGCCTCCGGCGCCGACGGGCTGCAGCTCATCAACTGGGTGGCCGAGATCGAAACCGCGACCTATCGTAAGCGCGACTGGAACCGGACGGGCTCGATCGAGGATTTCATCGGCGCCTTCGCCGACTGGCATTTCGACTGGCTCGATGTACCCGCATTCATTCGTGCGGCCGACAGCGTGCTGGAGTTCCCGATGGTCGATCAGGACCCGCTGCCGCGCTGGAGTTTCGGGCGGGTGACGCTGCTCGGCGACGCGGCGCACCCGATGGTGCCGCGCGGTTCCAACGGCGCCGGCCAGGCGATTTTGGATGCGCGCGCGCTTGCCTCCGCGCTGCTCGAAACCGCCGACCCCGTGGCCGCGCTCGCGGCCTATGAGAAGCAGCGCCTCGAGGCCACCACCCGCATCGTTCTCACCAACCGTACCAATCCGCCCGACGCGATCCTGCGCGAGGTATTTCAGCGCACCAACGACCGGCCGTTCAAGGCGATCGACGATGTCATCAGCCGTGACGAACTGGTCGCGTTGTCGGAAGGCTACAAGCGGATCGCCGGCTATTCGCAGGAAGTCCTGCATTCGCAGGAACCCTTGCAAAAATGAGGACGTGGAAAATCGTGCCGCTTCGGCGGAATCCGCGCTAGGTTGCGGTGTTGAGGCCAGCGGTCGACAAGAACCGCGGTCTGTCGTTTCAGGTGAGGGGAATTGATGATGGCGATTTCTCAGGCTCAAAGCGGCGCCGCACCGCCGATCGATGTCGCCCACTTCATCGATCAGCAGCCGGTCGGCGGTTTCCAGATCCGGCTGCTGCTGACCTGCGCGGCGGTGCTGTTCCTCGACGGCTTCGACACCCAGGCCATCGGCTATGTCGCGCCGGCGCTGGCCAAGGAGTGGGGTCTGAGCAAGGCCGAGCTCGGTCCGGTGTTCAGCGCGGGCCTGTTCGGGCTGATGATCGGGGCGTTGGTGTTCGGGCCGCTGGCGGACCGCATCGGGCGCAAGAAGATCATCATCTTCTCGACGCTGGCCTTCGGCATCGGCACGCTGGTGACGTCCCTCATCCACGACGTCACCACGCTGCTCGTGATCCGGTTTCTGACCGGTCTCGGGCTCGGCGGCGCCATGCCGAATGCGGTAGCGATGACGTCCGAGTTCAGCCCGCACCGCCGCCGCGCCACCATGGTGATGATCATGTTCTGCGGATTTTCGGTCGGAGCTGCGCTCGGCGGCCTGCTCGCGGCGGCATTGATTCCGCAATTCGGCTGGCGTTCGGTGTTTGTGGTCGGCGGTGTGGCGCCGCTGCTGCTGGCTCCGATCCTGGCGCTGCGGCTGCCGGAATCGGTCCGCTTCCTGGCGCTGACCGGGCGCGCGCATGAGCGCGTCGCCGAGCTATTGGGTCTCATCAGCCCGAAGGCCGCCTTCGCGCCGGCAACGCAGTTCGCCGTGCACGAACCTGAGCTGGCCGGCATGCCGGTGCTGCATCTGTTTCGGAGCGGCCGAACGCTGGTGACGCTGCTGCTGTGGGTGGTGTTCTTCATGAGCCTGCTCGTGCTGTATTTCCTGTCGAACTGGCTGCCGACCGTGCTCAATGACCTCGGCGCTTCGGTATCGCAATCGGCGCTGATCGGATCGATGTTGCAGGTCGGTGGCGTGGTCGGAACCTTCGCGCTCGGCAGCGTCATCGACCGCTTCTCGTTTCGCGCGCTGGCGCTGGTGTATTTCATCGCGGTGTTCGCGGTCGGCGCCATCGGCCAGCTCGGCCATTCCGTGGTCTTCGTCACCATGGCGATCTTTGCCGCGGGCTTCTGCATTGTCGGCGGCCAGATCGCCTCCAATGCGTTGGCCGCGACGTTCTATCCGACGGCGGTCAGGGCCACCGGCGTCGGCTGGGCGCTCGGGATCGGCCGGATCGGCTCGATCGTGGGACCCTTGGTCGGCGGCGCGCTGCTGGCCATGCGATGGAGCACGGGAACGGTCTTCATGGCGGCTGCCGCCGCAGCCTTTTGCGCGGCGCTGGCGGCGTTCTCCCTGAGCCGGCTCGCGGGCATGAGAGGAAGCGGCAAGGGGGCCGATCAGCCGTCGTCGTTTGAGTTGCCTTTGCGTCCAACGACCAGCGCGGGAACCTGAACGGGAATCAGGCGATGAACGAGGCGGAAAAAGACGACAAGATCCGCAATCGCGAGATCGCCGAGAACGAAGCCGCGCGCCAAACCGTCGGCGATATCCGCGTCAGCACCTGGGCGATCGCGGTTGCGGTGGTGATCGGCCTCGCCGCCGTGGGCTGGGTGCTGATCCACAATCATTAGATCACGACGGTTAGGCGTAGTGGGTGAGGCGCTTGCCCGGCAGCAGATCATACGCCGATCGCCATCCGGGCAGGCTGGCGATGCGACCGAGCCACGCCTGCACGGCTGGATGACTCGCCGATAAATCATATCCGGTCTCGTCGCTCGGATAGGACAAGTAAGCCATCATCGAGAAGTCGGCGACGGTCGGCCGGTCGCCGATGGCGAACGCGCATCGCTGCAGGTGCCGGTCCAGTATCCCAAGGAAATCGTCGAGCCGCTTGCGGAAGTGAGCCAGCACCTGCGGGTCGGGAGACGGCGTGAATGTCCTGATATAGCGGTAGGTCGCCATGTAGCCGGTCAGCTTGTGATTGTCCCAGAACAGCCAGCGCAGCAGTTCGAACTGTTCCCTGGAGTTCTCGCCGCCGAACCGCCCGTATTGCTCGGCGAGCTTGAGCAGGATCGGCGCGGTCTGGGTCAGGCTCACGCCATCTGCTTCCAGCACCGGAATTTCGCCCATCGCGTTGACGGTTCGCCGCCACTCCGGCGTTCGTGTCATGCCGCCGCCGAAGTCGGTCCACACCGGCTCGAAGGTCTGGCCGCAGAGCGTCAGCATCAGCGCCAGCTTGTAGCTGTTTCCCGATTCCGGGAAATAATGCAGCCGGTAGGTGGACATCGCCGCTCTCCTTGTCTGCGCTGGACTAATGGTCGGCTCTGACGTGTTGTCCGATCTGGTTTGCCCGCTCTGGACCTGGCCGCGGGCCTGGCCTGCGACCTGACCGGATTTGCGCGCCAATCGCCATAATTTAGATACGTTTGGTCCTCATAACAGAACATATGTTCTTTTTATATATTCGCCTGCGGCCACGATTGTCAACATGACCAGGGCCAAGGAACGCAAGATCAGCGAGCGCGAACGTCCGTTGATGGAAGCGACGCTTCGCATCATCGGCCGCACCGGGCTCGACGGCGTCACCCACCGGGCGGTCGCCGCCGAGGCGGGAATGTCACTCGGCGCCGTCACCCATCACTTCGAGAGCCGCGACGTGCTGGTGGACGCGGCACTTTGCTTTGCCCTGACGCGCGAAATGGCTCGCTTGCGCGCGCTCGCGCTCGGTTTGCAAGGCAAGGCGTTCGACGCGGAGGCGTGGGTCGAGGCGCTGGTGAACTGGTATGCCCGCGAACTCAAGACCGGGGCTGAAACCCATATCGCCTGCTACGAGGCATTTTTGGCCGCGGCGCGAGGCGCGCGTCACCGGCCCATCGTGGTCGAGTGGTTCGATACCTGGCGGCAAAGCGCGGAGCTTGCGCTAAGAGCGGCTGGCTCTTCCGATCCGCCCCGTCATGCCGATCTGTTTGTCTCCGTCCTGATCGGCCTGCTGTTGCAGCAGCTGGCGGCGCCGCGCCGCAATTTCCGGCGCGAGGCCAAGGCCGCGCTTTTGGAACTGGTCGGCCGCCTCACCGTGGGCAAGTAACCGAACGATCGGCCGTGGCGTGAGGCGGTCAGGCCACCGCGCCGGAGGCCCGCAATTGCGCGATCGCGGCCTCGTCATAACCGGCCTTGCGAAGGATTTCGTCGCTGTGCTCGCCGATGCCGGGCGGACGCCGCGGCTGGCTCTTCTTGCTGCCGTCGATCCAGATCGGGCTGTTGACGGTGAGCATGGTGTCGTTCTCGAATGGCACCAGCACCTCGTTTTCGATCATCTGCCGGTCGTCCGGGATGTCGTCGAGGATGCCGATCACGCCGAACACCAGGCCATTGCCGTCGAGGATCTTGCGCCATTCGGCGAGGTCTTTGGCGGCAAAGATCTCGTCGAGGATCTTGATCAGCTCCAGCGACCGCGCATGGCGGTCGGCCTTGGTCGCAAACCTCGCATCGGTGATGAAGTCCTCGCGCCCGATGCAGCGGGCAAACGCCGGCCACTGCCGTTCCTCGTTGAGCAGCGACAGGATGATCCAGCGGCCGTCCTTGCATCTGTAGTGGTTGGTCACCGCGTTCAGCGCGTGCTCGCGCGAGCGCCTTTCGCTGAATTTCGCGCCGCATAATTTGGCCTGCGCGAGAATGCCGTTGGCCCAGATGCCGTTGGCCATCAGGTTCGATCGCACATGCGAACCCTTGCCGGTGCGTTCGCGCTTGAAAAGCGCGGTGACGATCGCGCCGTAAAACGCCATCGCGCAGGGGTGATCGCCCATGCCGGCGACCGAGCGCGCCGGCGTGGTGTTTTCATCGGCGCGCACCAGATCCATCAGGCCCGAGCGCGCCCAATAGGCGTTGCTGTCGAAACCGGGCTTGTTGGCCTCTTCGCCTTTTTCGCCGTAACCGGTGAACGATGCGTAGATCAGGCGCTCGTTGAGCGGGGCAAGCTTGGCATAGGTCAGCCCGAGGCGCTCGCGCACCGCCGGGGGGAAATTGGTGATGAAGACGTCGGCTTCGCCGGCGAGGCGGTGCAACACGGCCTGGCCTTCCGGCTTCGCAAGATCGAGCGCGAGGCTCTTCTTGTTGCGGGATTCCAGCATCCACGCGAAATTGTGCTCGCTGCGGGGATAGCCGGGCAGGTTCGGCAGGTTGCGATAGGGATCGCCCGAACCGGGCGGCTCGATCTTGATCACATCGGCGCCGAAATCCGACAGCACGGTTGCGGCCGCAGGCGCTGCGATGAAACTCGCGCAGTCCAGAACCTTGAGGCCTGCGAAAATGCCGTCTTCCATGATGAGGTCGCTCCCGTGTATCTTGTTGATCTTATTCCGCGGTGTGGAATTGCTTTGACGCGATGGATGTCTCTCCTGAGTATTTGACCGATGTTGGCGGCCCGATGCAACGGCTGTTACCGGCCCCGCGGACGCCATGACATGGCCCAGGTTCTTGTGTGCGGTAGTCAGGCCGGCCTTGGCATCGCACTACCGCTGCGATAATTTTTGCCGGATTTTGGGCCGAGGCTGGTGCGCGGGATAGGCGATTGGCGGGCAGGCAACAACAATCCAAAGGGGCGGGAACCATGCGTGGATTGCGCCGGGTGATGATGTCGGTCGCTTGTATGGCGTTGCTCGCCGCGCCATGGCCGGCGCACGCGGTTGAACTGAGCGCGCCGGTTGCCGCGCTTTACTCGACGGTGTCGATCTATCCGCCGTCGGCGAAATCCATGACGGTATGCTACGGCTTCGTCTGCCGGCGCCGCGAGATCCTCGATTTTACCGCCAGCGACCGCCAGGCGCTGACGCAGATCATGGCGGCGGGCCGCGCGTCGGCCGCAGCCGAGCGGGCGGCGGCGCAGAAAGCCGTGATCTGGTTCGACCGCCGCATGGGGCCGGTCATCGGCACCAACAAGCGGGTCGCGAAAGCGGACTTCCGCTATTTCGACGACAAGCACAATTACGATTGCTGGGATACCACCCGCAACACCACCAGCCTTTTGCTGGTGCTGCAGGAATGGGGCCTGTTGAAATATCATGTGGTGGGCGACCCGCATTATCGCGGCAACGCGCTGGTGCTGCAGACGCCGCACAACACGGCGGTGCTGCTCGAGCGCGCGACCAAGATCGAGTGGGTCGTGGACATGTGGCCGCGCGGCTATTTGCAGCCGCCGGACGTCATGACCGTCGAAAAATGGGTCAAGGAAGACTAGCGCTCGAACCCGCGCATTCTGCGCCGATTCGAATGCGGCGAGATTCCAATGCGGCAAGAGTGGTGCCCACTCCTGCCGAATGCACGTCGTGTTTTGAGATCTTCTGGAAGTCCAACTCCCGGATCGCATCCAGAGAGTGCTGTCAGGGATCGCTCTGGCGTTAAACCTTGAGGTTCTCGGCCGAGGTCTTGCCGCGATTGGCAACCTCTTCGTATTCGACCGTCTGTCCTTCGTTGAGCGTAGAAAGGCCAGCCTTCTCAACCGCTGAAATATGAACAAAAACGTCTTTGCCGCCACTCGAGGGCTGGATGAATCCAAAACCCTTGGTTGCGTTGAACCACTTCACAGTACCTTTAGCCATCACGTCGTCTCCGCGGGATCAAAAAGATAACGAACCGCCGATCCCCGCAAACCGACATGCCCGACAACGTCCACGATACGCGGTATGGGGCGCGCTTGATAGCTTAAACGACATAAGGATTTCAGCGGAAAACCGCCATTATCGTCACGGATTCGGTGCTTTTGAGCGTTTCGCGATCGTTGGACATGGTAAATGATCGAAAAACGTACCGGGGTTCCAATTCGACCGAATTGGAACCCCGCGAGGCCGCGCCCCGGCCGACCTTGCACGCATCACTCAATTTCGCGGCGAAGTTTCAATACGTCGCGGCGAGATACTCGACGATCTTGCCGACATCCTTGTCGTCGATCGGCGCGCCATAGACCTTAATCATTTTCGTCACTTCGGCCTGCCAGAAGTCCTTCTTGAATTTCGGTCCGCGCGGCTGCGTGTTGACGTAGTCGGCCGAGTGACAAGCCGTGCAATTGTTCTGCACCACTTCGAGATTGGGTCCCGGCTTGAACGCCGCCGTTTCCTCCGGGAGCTTGTAGTTGACGGGAGCCGCGGTTACCGAAACGAGATCAGGTCCCGCGAGTGCGGCCGTGGCGAGGAGAGCAGCGACAAGAAACCGGCGTGCCATGACTGATCTCCTCAAGCCGCGGTGACGCGAACGGTTTCGACGACGTTGCGCAGATATCCGGCCGGATTCCAAGACGGCTCGGTCGGCTGGGTGTCGCCGGCATTGTTGGTGGCGCGAACCTTGAACTCGTGGCTGCCGGCGGCGAGCTTCACCGGCAGCTTCCATTCGCGGAACGAATATCTTCCGAGATCCTTGCCGAGCCTGGCCGGCGTCCAGGTCTTTCCGCCATCGATCGAGACCGCGACTTCCTTGATGCCCTTGCCGCCGTCGAACGCGATTCCCTTCAGCGCCGTTCCGCCCGGCTTCACCTTCGCGCCATCGGTCACATTGGTGATGAAGGAGCGGACGGTGAAATGGTTGATCGGGATCGTCGCCTTTGGCGCCGTGCCCGGCTCGACGCATCCGCATGCGGTGTCTGGAATCCGGTAGGCGGTCTTCATCCAGAAGCCATCGAACACGCTGTCGATCACGGTGATCTCGTTGAGGTGCTTCACCCAATAGGTGCCGTAATAACCGGGCACGACAAGGCGAAGCGGGAAGCCGTTGAGCACCGGCAGATCATCGCCGTTCATGCCATAGGCCAGCATCACCTCGCCGTCGCGGGCGTGGTCGATGTCCAGCGCCTTGATGAAATCGGGCGTCTTGTCGCTGACCGGCCGGTCCATGCCGTTGAAGGTGACCTGCCTGGCGCCTTGCTGGATGCCGGCCTTGTCCAGCACGGCTTTCAGCGGCACGCCGCGCCAGCGCGCGTTGCCCATGGCGCCGTTGCCCAACTGGCCGCCGGCCACGCGCGGATTAAAAAATCCGCGGCTGTTGCCCGAACACTGGTTGACGGCCACAAGCTCGACCGCGGGAAGCTTTCTGATCTCTTTCAGCGAGAGCTTCAACGGGCGATCGACCTTGCCCTTGATCTCCAGCGTGAACTTGTCGGGATCGATGCCGAGCGGCACATCCGCCAGATGATAGCGGACAAAGAAGGCATTGTTCGGCGTGATCGGGCCGTCATTGTAGATGGAAAACGGGGTCTCGAGTTGCGGCGGCCGGCTGGTGACGCCGATCATCGGCCGCTTCTGCGGATACTTCACCAGCGGGCGCTCGCCGTTGTCGAAGGGTAACGTCACATTGTCGAGCGCAAGCGCCTTGAACGAACCGAACCCGGTTGCTAGCGCGGCCATGCCGGCGCGCTTCATCATCTCTCGCCTGTCGATCATTTTAGCTTTCTCCAAAGCTTGTCCGTCGAGACCTGTCTCCACAGGACGCCGACCGTCCGCGTTTATTCCATTCGCAAAACCGGATTCCCCCTCGAATCAAATTTCGGGGAGTTGCTCCCGGGAATACGCGCGGGTGCGAGTGTGGCATCCGCAATGCCCAAGTCAATTTATGCTTTCGGAGCGGTGAGGCGACCGTGATGCAGCCATTGTTCGGGGCTGTTCAGCTTCAGCCGCCGCGTCGCCGCGCTGCACAACGGAAAAACCCCGGCCGCTTGCGGCGGCCGGGGTTCCTTCGATTCCATCGTGCGGGAAGATGAGATCAGTATCCGCAGATATTGACCGTGCGCCAGCGGAAGCCGAACGGGGTGGGCACGCGGCGCGGCACGTAGCATCCGTCACCGCCAAAGCCGTTGTCGACGTAGCCGATGCCGAAGCCGGGACCCCAGTGGTGATGATGATGGAATCCGCCGCCGAATCCGAAGCCTCCGCCGCCCTTCCAGTGCGCCGAGGCGGCGGTGGGAGCCAGCGCGACGGCGCTGAGCGAAGCTGCGGCAACAAGTGCGAGAGTAATCTTGCGTAACATGGTCGTTCTCCTTTGCGCTGTGGCGCGGGTTGATCGTTTCAGTTTCACCCATCGCCTATCAGTCGTGGAGCTTACGAGCGCGGTTCGGAAAATATAGGGATAATTTCCTGAACAAATATTCAGGTGTGCACTAGATCACACAGCGGTGGCGCAGCGTCTACGCCGCGATAACTTCGACATCGTTAACCAGTGCGGACAATCTCTTCGCATCGGTGACGGCGCGAACGATCAGCGGCTCGGCGCGGCCGCGGATCGCGACTTCCTGCGGCGGCAAATCTTCAGCCAGAAGACCGGCGGTGACGCGAACCTCTTCCGAGACGATCGCTTCGCATGCGAGGCTCTTGGTCATGTCCTGCAGCCTGGCCGCGACATTGACGGCGTCGCCGAGCGCGGTGAACACCATGTGATCGCGATAGCCGATGTCGCCGATGATGACTTCACCGCCATGGATGCCGATGCCGAAGCGGATCGGTTCGCGCAGGTCATGAGCCAGGAATTGATTGAGTTCGTCGACATTGGCCGCGATCATCGCCGCGGCCTTGAGCGCCTGGCGGCAGGCGGTCCGCGGATCGGTCGCGAGCCCGAACAGCGCCAATTGGCCGTCGCCGACGAACTGGTTGGGCTGGCCGCCGCATGCGATCACCGCTTGCGCCACCGCGCCCAGGAAACGATTGACGATGAAGACGGTGTCGAACGGCAGGCGTTTTTCCGCAAGCCTGGTCGAGCCCCGCATGTCCACGAACATGCTGACCAGATAGCGCTCCTCGCCGATGCGGGCCGGACTGGAGGTCCGCAGGCTTGCCGCCGTGATCTGCGGCAGGAATATCTGGAAGAACGAAAGATCGGTCTCGGGCCGGAGCTGGCAGGCAAGACGGATCGCCGGATCGGAGCCCGCGCCGACGCGGTTAAGCACGAACGCCTCGCGCTGCGAGGGCTCCGGCAGCGAGGCGCAGTCGCCGATCACGCGAATGCGGCAGGTCGAGCAGCGGGCGCGGCCGCCGCACACGCTGGCATGCGGGACATTGTTGCGCAGGCTCGCCTCCAGCACGCTCAGGCCCTTCGGCACCCGAACGGTTTTGCCATTGCCGTAGGACAGGTTGATCATGCCGCCGCGGCGCTCGTGCAGGGCGCGCACGCCTTTCCCCAGCAGGACAAGTCCGAGCAAGCCGAGATAACCGATCAGGAAATCATCGGCGATATTGTCGAGCGTGGCCTGCTCGGCCGGCGTACCGACCTGGCTGGGTGAAAGATTGGCCGCCTTCCATTCGGCGAGGTCATTGTCGATCTCGGCCATGACGCTTCGTCCGCCCTGATAGAGGCCCAGCATGGCCAGCGTCGGAATCAGCACCGCCACGGCGAGCAGATAGGGCGCCGCGCGGTTGTAGAACGGTTTCATCCGGAGCCAGAAGTAAAGACCGATGCAGCCGTGAATCCAGGAGATCAGCATCACCGCGAACATCATCCAGATCCGGTACGGCAATGCGACCCAATAGGCGTACAGCACCTGCGGATAGAACTTCTCGTGTCCGAACAGCGTATAGCCGAGCCGTACGCCGGCGATGTGGGCGATGATCAGCGCGGGAATGCTTAAGCCGAGCACGAGCTGGATCGGCTCGATCGCTCTCCAGCGAAATTGCCGCCGCTCGTAGAGCGCCCAGATCCCCAGCCCGGCGTGGACCAGCGCGGCAGTATAAAACACCATCGCGACCGGCAGGAACTGCCAGAACGCGATGTGATAGCTGACGCCGGTGGCCAGCGCTGCCATTGAAATATTGCCGAGTGCATGGTTGAGGAAATGGCTGACCAGATAAGCAAACAGCACCAGCCCGCAGGCGAGCCGGACCTGCCGGACGCTGATGCCGCGGACGGTTCGTTTGAATTGTTCCTGGGAAAAGGAGGCCATGTGATCCAATCGAATAATCATCAACAATATCGACGATAGTCGAGTTTAATTCCATCAGCGAACGTTTTTCCGCTGTCGTCCCGGCGAGCGCCGGGACCATACGGCGCGGCCTGTCGCATGAGTGGGGCGGCAGATGCGTGCCTTCACCATCAAGATTGTTGGTTACGGGCCCCGGCGTTCGCCGGGGCGACACCCTGGATGTGAACACATTGACACCCCGTCCGGAGTCGGGGAGAAAGCCTCGTGACGAATACCCCCACAGATAGCAGCCGCGCGAAACCGGACAGTGCTGCCTTTCGTCGATGGCTTGCCGTTGCCGCGCTGATTGCCGCGATGACGGTGTTGCGGGTGGTCTATGCCAGCCTGATCGACCTGCGCACCGACGAGGCCTATTACTGGACCTGGTCGAAGGAGAGCGTGCTTTCTTTCCTCGATCATCCGCCGATGATCGCGTGGTTCATCCGGTTCGGCACCGCGATCTTCGGTGACACCAATCTTGGTGTCAGGTTTGCCGGCATTCTGGCGATGCTGGTCACGCAGCTGCTGCTGGCGGATATCGTCCGGCGTGTGACGCATGATTTTCGTGCGGTCGTGCTCGCGGTGCTGATGCCGGAGGCGGCGCTTTATTACGGGCTGTTGATGGCCAAGGTCTCGCCCGACATCGCGCTGATTCCGTTTTCGGCCGCGATGGTGTGGGCGCTGGTCCGCCTCCACGAGAGCGGCGATGGCCGCTGGTGGCTGGCGGCTGGCCTGTTCGCGGGGCTGGCGCTGCTGTCGAAGTTCACCGCTGTGATGCTGGTTCCGGCGGTGGCGGCGTTCATGCTGGTGCCGGACTGGCGGCGGCGCTGGCTGCGCAGTCCGTATCCCTGGGCGGCGGCGCTGATTGCGGTGACCGTGTTCCTGCCGGTGCTGATCTGGAATGCCCAGCACGAATGGGCATCGTTCCGATTCCAGTTCGTGCGGGCCACCGCCACCCATGAATTGTCGTTGCGCACGGTGGGCGATTACATCGGCCTGCAATTCGGGCTGGTCGGATTCATCCTGTTGCCGGTGGTTTTGTCAGGTCTCGCCTTGACAGCGTGGCGCGGATATCGCCGGGGCGACGCGGTGGCCGTTCTGCTGTCGACCGCCGTGATCGTTCCCTTCGGTTATTTCTTCTGGAAATCGCTGACGCTGCGGGTCGGCGATACCTGGCCGATGTTCATGTGGCCGATTGGTTTTGCCGCCGCCGCCATCAATATCGCGATGCTGCCGCGCGAAGGGTTTCCCGCATGGATGGTCCAATCGACCATCGCCTGGGCCAACGCCGCGATCGTTTCCGGCATCGCCTTTGTCGTTCTGGTGTTCCTCTATTATGTCGTTGCCCCCTGGAATTTCATCGGCAAGGCCGACCCGATTGGCGGCGAGGCGGGTTACGAACAGGTCGTTGACCGGGCGCAGACCGAACTGCAAAAAATCGGAGCGACCTGGATCGCAACCACGGATTACCGGACCTATGCCATGCTGCGCTGGTTTTTCAGGGATCGCGTCCCGGTGGTCCAGATCAACGAGCGCGGGCGGTTTATCGGCTTCCGCGATCCCGGCATGAATTTGATCCGGGGCCACACCGGTCTCTACGTCGCACGCGAGCCGGACAATGCGATCGCGCTGTGGGATTCCACCACGGCGGTCAGAGAACCGCTCGAACGGGTGGAGCGGAGCTGGCGCGGGATGGTGATGGATAGCTATGCCCTGGAAAAGCTCACCGGCTGGACGCCGGAACTCTCGCCGCCGCCGGATTCACCGTTCTTTCGCTGGCGCGTACTGGCGGGCGACGTCCTGGCGCCACCGCGCGTTGGCGAACTTGCTGCTTTGTCAAACCACGATCCGCAACCATGGTGGGGAGAATTCTAAAATGCTGCTTCGGACGTTCACATCGGCGCTCTCGCTCTGCGCGTTCGGGCTGCCGGCTTCCGCCGCCGATTACCCCGATCACGCGATCAAGATGATCGTCCCGTTCGCCGCCGGGGGCGGCACCGACGTGCTGGCGCGCATCATCGCGCAAAACCTCAACAGCAAATGGGGCCAGCCGGTTGTGGTGGAAAATCAGCCGGGCGCATCGGGCGCGATCGGCACCCGCGCTGTCATGAAGGCCGCGCCAGACGGCTACACCTTGCTGATGGCGTCGACCGGCGCGCTGATGGCGGTCTCGAGCGGCGCCGGCGGCGACGCGCCGTTCGACGTCAACAAGGTGCTGACGCCGATCGTGATCGGCGCGGCGCCGCCCTATCTGCTGGTCGCCAGCCCGACCTTGCCGGTGAATTCGGTCGCCGACCTGATCCGGCTGGCCAAGGAAAAGCCGGAGGGGCTGACGTTCGGCTCCTCGGGCGTCGGCGCTGCGTCGCATCTGTCCGGTCTGTTGTTCGCGAGCGCGACCGGCATCACGCTGCAGCACATTCCCTACAGGGGAACCGGCCCGGCTGTGACCGATCTGCTTGGCGGACGCATCGACCTGATGTTTGCGCCGGGACCGGTGGTGCAGCAATTCGTGCAATCGGGGCAGCTCAAGGCGTTGGGCGTGACCGACACCCAGCGATCGAAATTCTATCCCGATGTGCCGACCGTCGCCGATGCCGTGCCCGGCTATGAATCGGTTGGCTGGTTCGGCCTGCTGGCGCCGCCGAATACGCCGCCCGAGATTGTCAGGCAACTCAACGAGGTCATTGTCGCCGCGATGGGCACGCCGGAATTTCGCGACCATCTGGCGACGCTGGGGGCCGAGCCCAAACCGCAAACGCCGGAACAATTCAGCCAATACATCAACGCCGACGTTGCCAAATGGAGCAAGCTCGTGAAAGACAACGACGTGCAACTGCCCGGAGGAAAGTGAATATGCGTCTTGCTTCGTTTGTCGACCCGTCGCTCGGCAGGGAAACACGTTTCGGCATCGTCCGCGGCGATGCCATCGTCGACGTGGAGGCGGCCGCGAATACGCTGCATCTGGCGGTTCCCGCAACATCGGTCAAGATCGCGCTCACCAGCGGCAAACAGGTGATCGCAGCCCTCGAGGAATTGGCCGGCGCGGCGGAACGTGCAGGGCTGCTTCGTCCGGTCGCTGGCCTGAAGTTCCTGCCGCCGATTGCCGATCCGTCGAAATTCTTCTGCGTCGGCAAGAACAACAGGAAGCATCGCGAGGAACTGGCCGCCAACAAGATGCTGACGGAAGTCCCGAACGAGCCGACCGGGTTTATCAAGCTTACCTCGACGATGTCCGGCGACGGCGATGCGGTGGTCAAGCCGGAAGACATCACCACGCTCGATTACGAACCGGAGCTTTGCTACGTGATCGGCAAGCGCGCCCATGGCGTCAAGAAGGCCGATGCGATGGACTACATCTCGGGCTTCACGCTGATGAACGACGTCAGCGCCCGTGAAATCCAGAAGCGCGAGGTGGCCTCCGGCAGCCGGTTCTGGACCGCGAAAAACATGCCCGGCTTCGCGCCTGTTGGCCCCTATATCCTGACGATGGATGAAGTGGCCGATACCGACAATCTCTGGGTCACCTGCGAGGTCAACGGCAGGCAAAGGCTGCGCTCCAACACCGGCGATTATCTCTACAAGATCGCCGACGTGCTGGAGCATTTTTCACGCTACGTCGTGTTCGAGCCCGGCGATCTCATCGCTATGGGTGCGCCGAGCGGCGTCGCGGTCGGACAGCCCAATGCCGAGGAGCTTTATCTGAAGCCCGGCGACGACATGGCGATCTCGTTCGAGGGGCTGATGTCGCTGCGGACCAGGATTGTCGCGCCCGGGTAGATGCGCGTTCCGTCACGGCTCCGCCACTGATTTGCCCGTCGGGCGGTTTGTTGACGGGGGTGTCTATACCCCTTTCCAAAAATATTTCGCTTAACCCGTCGGGCAAATCATCTCTACAAGCTCGCGCCATCCCACCCCACCAGAGGGGCGTATCATGATCGTCACGAAACGCGGGGCGGGATGCGGTGGACGCGGCAGCGTCTTGCGCGCAATGGGATCGCAGGGCAGGTCGAAAGATTTGTGAGCGATCAACAGCACGCGGACGAGAGACGATTGCAGCGTACGGCGAAGTCGTGTGGTCCTGACGCCCCGACGCTGGCGTCAAGGTTGCGGATGTTATGTCGGCCCTACCGGGTGCGGACACAACGTCAGTCCGCAAACGACGGTGGCAAAAGAGCCCGGTCACCGGGGAGAGCGCGAAGTAAACCGTTAAAACCATTGCGTGCGGGAATGCCGGGCGATTCCGGTGTACTCGTTGTTGCTCGTGTGCGTTCTACCACTCCAAGTGCACACGAGGACCGCGGGTGCAGCGGGCACCCGGCATTCCCCACGCCCTCTTGGGGGCGGAAAATTCATCAACGCCTCGGACGCACGCGCCGCGAGGACGAAGTCGTATGCGAAACTACTTCAACGTCATTGCGAGCCAACGGGTCGCGCATTGGCGCGACCCGTTGGTTCGCAATGTCGGTTTCGCTGTTTGACGATTTGCAACCTCTCACGTCGTCCCGGCGAACGCCGGGACCCATAACCACCGGCGCTTGTTGAGACGGAAGGTCTCAGACTGCATGCCAAAAACGATAGAGCGCGGCGTATGGGTCCCGGCGTTCGCCGGGACGACGAGGGAGTCGAGTGCGCGGACTTGTCGCGATTGCGAGGAGCATCAGCTCGCAATGGCGGTCTCAACGCCCCTTGGTGTTCTAGACCGGCAAGAAGCCCTTTATCGCCGGCAGGAAGAAAATGGCAAGATTGATCGTAAAGCCGATGCTCCACAGGATCGACCGCAGCGTCGGCCGGTTGCCGAGATAGGTGAAGACATAGGCCACCCGCACGATCAGGAACAGCACCGCCAGTTCATCGATCAGATGTTGCGGGCCGGCGCGAAATTCCGCCAGCAATACGGCGGCGGCAAAGAACGGAAACGCCTCGATGCCGTTTTGATGCGCGCCCAGCGCGCGGGCGGCGATCGGATCTTGATAAAACGCGGGATCGCGCGGTTTGGCATTGTCGAAACGGCGAAATCCGATCGCCTTTGCCGGCACGATCGTCAGCAGATAAAGCATGAGACTTCCGAAAACGCACCATTCGGCGACCGTCATGGTTCCCCCCGACGCGCGGCACGAACGCCGCGCCATGTGCGACAGTACCGAACCAGCCATTATCTTGACAAGGATGGTGCAACGCGCGAAGCCGTTGCTGCCATGGCAACCGTCATTCCCATCGAAAGCGCAAAGGCTGCGGCCGGTCTCCGGCCGGAGCGCGTCGGAGTCCTGCTGGTCAATCTCGGCACGCCAGATAGTGCCGATGCGAAGGGCGTGCGGGTCTATCTGCGGGAGTTTCTGTCCGATCCGCGGGTGATCGAAGATCAGGGCCTGCTGTGGAAGCTGGTGCTGAACGGTATCATCCTGCGCGTTCGTCCCGGCCGCAAGGCGCGCGACTACCGGAAGATCTGGAACACCGAGAAAAACGAATCTCCGCTCAAGACCATCACGCGCGGGCAGTCGGAAAAACTCGCGGCGTCGATAGCCGACCATGACCATGTCGTGGTGGATTGGGCGATGCGCTATGGCAATCCGTCGATCCGTTCGCGTATCGACGCGCTGGTGGCGCAAGGCTGCGACCGGATTCTGGCGGTGCCGCTCTATCCGCAATATTCCGCCGCTACCTCCGCCACCGTGTGCGACGAAGTATTTCGCGTGCTCGGCGACATGCGCGCGCAGCCGACCTTGCGGGTGACGCCGCCTTATTACGACGATCCCGACTATATCGACGCGCTCGCAGTTTCGATCGACGCGCATCTGGCGAGCCTGCCGTTCAAGCCGGAGCTCATCGTGGCCTCGTTCCACGGCATGCCGCAGAAATACATCGACAAGGGCGATCCCTATTCAGCGCAATGCATCGCGACCATGGACGCCTTGCGCAAGCGCATGGGCCTCGACGCCTCAAAACTGATCCTCACCTTCCAGTCGCGCTTCGGCTTCGATGCGTGGCTGCAGCCCTACACCGACAAGACCATCGAGCAGCTGGCCAAGGATGGCGTGCGCCGCATCGCGGTGGTGACACCCGGCTTTTCCGCCGATTGCCTGGAAACGCTGGAAGAAATCGCCCAGGAAAACGCCGAGATCTTCAAGCATAATGGCGGCGAGCAGTTTTCGGCCGTTCCCTGCCTCAACGACAGCGACGCCGGCATGGACGTCATCCGCCAACTGGTGCTGCGCGAGCTGCAAGGCTGGATTTGATGGCTGGATTTGAAGGTCATATGACGCAAGGCACAATGGCCGGCGGCTGGACGCCATAGGTCTACCGGGCGCCAAATCAAGACTTAGCTATCTTCAAGGCTCAGCATTATTTAAGAACAACCGGGCTGAACCGGCACGGCCGGTTTGCGGACAAAATCAAGACGACACCCGGCGAGCGTTCCGTGCCCGGCTTTGGAGGATTTATGACTGGTTTCGACATCTTCGCCATCGCGCTTGTCCTGCTGGTTGTTGTCACGCTGTTTGCCGGCATCAAGACCGTGCCGCAGGGCTACGACTGGACCATCGAGCGGTTTGGCAAATACACCCGCACGCTGGCGCCGGGGCTCAACATCATCATCCCCTATTTCGACCGCGTCGGCCGCAAGATGAACATGATGGAGCAGGTGATCAGCATTCCCGAGCAGGAAGTGATCACCAAGGACAACGCCACCGTGACGGTGGACGGCGTCGCGTTCTTCCAGGTGTTCGATGCGGCGAAGGCGAGCTACGAGGTATCCAATCTCAACCAGGCGATCATCGTGCTGACGATGACCAATATCCGCTCGGTGATGGGCGCGATGGATCTCGACCAGGTGTTGTCGCATCGCGACGAAATCAATGAACGGCTGCTCCGCGTGGTCGACGCCGCGGTGTCGCCGTGGGGATTGAAGGTCAACCGCATCGAGATCAAGGACATCGTGCCGCCGGCCGACCTCGTGGAGGCGATGGGCCGCCAGATGAAGGCTGAACGCGTCAAGCGCGCCGACATCCTGCAGGCGGAAGGCCAGCGGCAATCGGAAATTCTTCGCGCGGAAGGCGCAAAACAGGGCCAGATCCTGCAGGCCGAGGGCCGTCGCGAAGCCGCCTTCCGCGACGCCGAGGCGCGCGAACGTTCCGCCGAAGCCGAGGCCAAGGCGACGCAGATGGTCTCGGAGGCGATCGCCAAGGGCGACGTCGCCGCGCTGAATTATTTCATCGCCGACAAATACATCAAGGCGTTCGGGCAATTGGCGGATTCGCCGAACCAGAAGGTCATCATGCTGCCGATCGAAGCCATGAGCATCCTGGGGTCGCTGGCAGGCATCGGCGAGATCGCCAAGGCCACGTTCGGCGAAAGCTCGGCATCGGCGCAGGCCGCCGCGCGCCGCGCCTCGGTGCCGAGCACCGGTCCGACACCGCCGCCGGTGGCTCCGCAACGTTAGAGTCTGCTTGATGAAGATTAAGTCTGAGCGTGCGAGTTCGGTTACCTCTCCCTTTGGGAGAGGTCGGCGCGTAGCGCCGGGTGAGGGGTTGCAGTCCATCGAGAGACCGTGCCCCCTCACCCCACGGGAGAGGGAGCGCACTTCCGATGCTGCGCCGGCATTGAAAAATTAGAGAGCAAAGGGTCACACCATGACCGAGATGTTTTCCACGCTGGGCACCTGGAACTGGCTGATCTTCGGCCTGATCCTGATGGCGCTGGAGTTGCTGGCGCCGGGTGTCTTCATGTTCTGGCTCGGGCTTGCGGCGCTGTTGGTCGGACTGCTGTCGTTCGCCTTCAATCCGTCCTGGCAAACGCAGATCCTGATGTTTGCGATCTTCGCCGCCGCCGCGGTGCCGCTGTGGCGGCGGGTGGCGCGCAGCAACAAGGCCGCCAGCAAGAGCAACCCGTTCCTCAACAAGCGCGCGGATGCGCTGGTCGGACGTGTCTTCACGCTGGAAAAGCCGATCATCGACGGCTCCGGCACGGTGCGGATCGACGACACGATCTGGCGCGTCGCCGGTCCCGATACGCCCGCGGGCAGCCGGGTCAGGATCGTGCAGGCCGACGGCGCCAGCCTGACGGTGGCATCGGCCTGAAGGCCGGTTCGCTTATCCGGTGCGAAGCCTGTCGCCATCGGCCGCTTCGAGCGGCGTGCTCAAGCATTCCGCGACCGGAGTCCTCGATGTGTGACATGGCCCACATAGCCGCGCGGCGCCACCGTGGCATCCTATCCTCCAACCAGAGGATAGCCCGATGTACCTGATCAACGCCCTTCTCATCCTGGCGATGCTGTTTATCTTCTTCCTGCCGATCACCGACTACAAAACGGTGCGCATGAAGCTCTGCGTGTTGTGCGCGCTGGCGCTGGTCCTGACCGTGTCGGTGACGCGAACCCAGGCGCCCGACCCGCAAATCGCCAGCCTGACGCGCTGACATGGTATCGGATCTTGGCAAGGAATTATCGCCTAGGGTATCAGTTGACGTTTGCTCCATCGCTCGGCGAAGCGATGCAGCGGCAAGAAGTTTTCATGCAGTTCCCGGCCCAGCGCCGTGAGGTGATAGCCGCTGCCGGGCACGAGCTCCACGAGGCCTGCCTCGCGCAGATCCGAAAGCCGGGCCTGGAGCACGGTCGGCGAGGCTTCGTCGCAGGCCGTGCGCAGAGCGCGCGAGGTCAACGCCTGCTCGCGAAGCTCCCACAAAATCCGCAAGCTCCAGCGCCGCCCCAGCAGGTCGAGCAGCGCCATGATCGGCCGGCCCGAGCGCGAGCCGCGGACGGCGCGTTTTTTCATGGCTGCAGCCTGTTTCGGCATCGGAATCCTCCTTGCGGCTTGCTACAAATACTGTAGCGTAACGCTACATTTATTGTAGCACGGGAGTGGGTCATGTCACGTATCTCGCCGCTCAATCCGCCTTATGGGCCGGAAATCCAGGCGCAGTTCGACCAGATCATGCGCGGCGCGCCGCCGCTGATGTTGTTCCGGGTGGTCGCGGGCCACGCGCGCGCCTGGCAGAAATTCCGCGCCGGAGGCCTCTTGGACCGCGGTCCGCTCAGTTTAAGGGAGCGCGAGATCGTCATCGACCGGACCTGCGCGCGGACGGGCTGCGAATATGAATGGGGCGTCCACGTCGCAACATTTGCTGCTGCGGCGCATCTCACCGACGAGCAGGTCCGCGCCACGGTAGTTGGCGACGCCGATGCACCATGCTGGTCGCAGAGCGAGCAGGCGCTCGTCGCAGCCGTCGATGCGCTGCATGCGCGCGCCACCCTGAGCGAAGCCGAATTCCATGCGCTATCGGCGCATTATGACGACGCGAAGGTTTTCGAGATCATCCTGCTCTGCGGATTCTACCGGACCGTGTCCTATCTCGCGAACGGGCTGGCGCTGCCGCTGGAGGAGAAGGCGGCACGGTTTCCGCGCATGAACTAGTCGTCATTGCCTGTCATCGGGCTCGCCGAAGGCGAGACCCGTTGGCTCCTCGCAACGACGATCGGAATTCGCAATGATGGCGGAGCGGACGCCCGACCTATACCACACCGGCCCGCAAAATGTCGTGCAGGTGCACGATGCCGACCGGCTTGCCGGCGTCGGTCACGATCAGCGCGGTGATCTTCGACGAGTTGAGAATTTCCAGCGCCTCGCTGGCGAGCAGGTCGCGCGAAATCGTCTTCGGATTCCCCGTCATGACATCGTCGACCAGCGCGGTCATCAGGTCCGGGCGCATGTGGCGGCGCAAATCGCCGTCGGTGACGATGCCGACGATGCTGCCGCGGGCATCGGTGATGCCGACGCAGCCAAAACCCTTCGACGACATCTCGACCAGGGCGTCGGACATGCGCGTGCCCAGCGGCTTCAAGGGCACCGCGTCGCCGTCATGCATCAGATCGCGGGTGTATTTCAGCATGGCGCCGAGCTTGCCGCCCGGATGCAGCACGCTGAAATCGACCGAGGTGAAGCCGCGGCCTTCCAACAGCGCGATCGCCAGCGCGTCTCCCAATGCCAGCAGCATCAGCGAGGAGGTGGTGGGCGCGAGATTATGCGGACAGGCCTCGCGGGCCTTCGGCAGCGTCAGCGCGATATCCGCTGATTGGCTCAAGGTGGATTCGCGTTCCGCCGTCATGGCGATCACCGTGATGCGGAAGCGCTTGGCGTAAGTGATGAGGTTTTTCATCTCCGGCTGCTCGCCGGACCACGACAGCGCCAGGATGACGTCATCGGCAGTGATCATACCGAGATCGCCGTGGCTTGCTTCCGCGGCATGCACGAAAAACGCCGGGGTGCCGGTCGAGGCCAAGGTCGCTGCGATCTTGCGCGCCACATGGCCGGATTTGCCGAGACCCGTGACGATCAGCCGTCCCTTGGCGTTGCGGATCAGATCGGCCGCGGCCGAGAAGGGCGCGCCGAGATCGGATTGCAGCGCGGCGGTCAGCGCGGCGATGCCGCTGCCTTCGGCCTCGAGGGTACGCAACGCCGAGGTCACGGCGGCGGACGCCGGATCGGTCCCGGATGATTGTGCCATCAGCGGTTTCGGGTTCGACATATCTGGTTCCGAAGGGGGGTGGAGGACCGGTTGCACCCCCGGGCCTCTGCTTAGCACGGCTGGGGCCGCGAAGCGACGCAGGGAAGGCGTTCTCAACCGCCCATTAACCATACTTGTTTTAACTCCATTAACGAAGGCTTCCTTAAGGCACGTTCGCGCGTAGCCGCGACGTGAGCCTTAAGCATTTGACTCGGCTGGGGTATTTTTATCGTGAGGGTTGGGCCAGCGAACGGCCGCTGCGGGCGCGCGTTGCGTTTATGCGCACTGTTGCCGTGCCTTGCTCTGATCGCATCCAGTGTTCCAGCCCACGCCCAAACCCTCACGGCGAACCTGCTGCGTCCGGTGCGCGACGGCTTTGTATTACCGCAGGATTCGCCGCTACGCCGAACCGGCGACCCAGCCAGCGACGCCGCCAATGATGCGCGGCCAGGCGATACGCCTGCGCCTTCGCGGATCGGCCAAATCCCGCGCTACGGGGTTGCCGCCGCCAGCGGCGCCTCGAACTCGGCTACGACTCGCTCAACCGCAAGCGCAGGAAAGCAAAGTCTTATGCAGGCCAGGCCCGGCCGAAACCGCCGCCCGGACCCGGCAGCCCCGCGCCGGTGGCCTCATCGGGCTCGGTGCGGCTGTCGGTGCCGCCGTCTCGGACCGCCAACAAGGCGCCGATCCCGCCCGCGATGGCCGGAACGGTCGCCGGCCAGCCGGCGCGCAAGCGGTTGAGGATCGATGACGATCCGTTCGGCGCGGTCGGCGATTATGCCGGCGGCTTTCTGGTGAAATCCGCGGTCGAGCTCGGCGGCGGCTACGACACCAATCCCGCCCGCACCTTCGTGCCCAGGGGCTCGCCATTCTTCGCGGTGGCGCCGGAGTTTCTCGCGGTCTCGAACTGGGAGCGTCACGCCGTCGTCGCCGACCTGCGGGGATCGTTCACCGGCTACGGTATCAGGTTTCCGCCGCCAACCGACGGCACGATTTCATCGGCGCCGACCAATCTGGACCGGCCGGATTTCATCGGCCACATCGACGGCCGCCTTGACGTCAGCCACGATACCCGTCTGCTGGGCCAGGTGCGCCTGCGCCTGTCCACCGACAATCCCGGCAGCCCCAACATCCAGGCGGGTCTCGCCAGGTACCCGGTTTATGCGACGCTCGGCAGCACCCTTGGCGTCGACCAGAGCTTCAATCGCCTGCAGGTTTCCGCCGGCGGCACCGTCGATCGCACCGTCTACACCGATTCAAAACTCACCGACGGCAGTTCGACCAGCAATGACGACCGCAACTTCAATCAATTCGGTGGCGTCGGCAGGCTCAGCTACGATCTCATGCCCGGCGTCAAGCCGTTCGCCGAGATCGAGGGCGACAGCCGCCTGCACGACATCAGGTTCGATCGTTCCGGCTATGTGCGCGATTCCAGCGGAGGCTATGTCAAGGCCGGCACGTCGTTCGAATTCTCGCGGCTCCTGATCGGCGAAATCGCCGTCGGCTACGCCGCGCGCGATTATGTCGATCCGCGGCTCAATCGGCTGGAGGGCCTGCTCACCTCGGCTTCGCTGACCTGGATCGCGACGCCGCTGACGACGGCGAAATTCTATTCCACCACGTCGATCGACGAGACCACGGTACCCGGCGTCTCCGGCGTATTGACGCATGTCTATACCGTGGAGGCCGATCACGATTTTCGCCGCTGGCTCACGGCCATCGGCAAATTCACCTGGGGCTCGCTCGACTATCAGGGCGACGGTCGGCGCGACAAGACCTATTCGGTTTCGGGCGACCTGATCTACAAGATGAACCGCACGCTATGGGTCAAGGGCACGCTGCGCCGCGACTGGCTCGACTCCAACATCCCCGGCAACAGCACCGCCTCGACGGTAGCGCTGGTCGGGGTGCGCGTGCAGAATTGACGGTGCCTTTGCTGCGTTATTGTCGTCTTGCCGGGCAGGCTGTCCGATCGCAATTCATCGCGGTGAAGCCGTGACGTCCACCTTCTTCCAGGTTTGATCGGGGTTGAACGATGTCATGCGCTCGGCGAGCTTGGCGGTGCGTTCCCCGAGGTCTTTCTGGAAAACAGTGCCGGCGTAATTGACGATGAACGTCATCACGCCGGAATTGCCGTACTCGGCCGGATAGGCCACCAAGGCGAAACCGCCGATCATCTTGCCGTGCGCGACATAATCCACCGCGCCGCCCGCGGCCATCGGACCCTGGCTCGTCAATATCCTGAAGTAGTAGCCATGGAAGGGGATACGTTCGTCGCCGATCGCGTAACCTTCCGTCGTTGCATGGGCGACAAGCTCGCCAAGCGGGCTTGCGTCATCGCCTGGCGCCGCGGGCCAGTAAAGCCCGTCCTTCTTGCCGGGACGGCTGACGATGCGCTGCGCATAGGTGGCGCCGCCGGCGCCGGTGCGATCCTTGTCGGCGTACTCGTTCTGCGCGTCGACATAGGCGAGGCTGGCCTGGATTGCGTTGAGCTCGTTGCGGCCGATGCGCCGATACAAATCTCGAGGCGGCCGGCGGCCGTATCGAATTGCCAGGCCGCGCCCTTGCGCGTGAGCGGGATCGGAAACGGAAAATCCTCGGTGCCGATGATCATCACGGCCTTGTCGTCGCCTTCCTTTGTCACCTGATGTCTGGCGTCGTAGGCGGCCAGAAATTTCTGGCGCATCGGTTTCGGCAATCTTGTCGCCCGACGAGACAATATCGAGGCCATCCCGGCCAAGCACCGCGACCACGCCTTTCGGCCAATTGTCCCGCGTCGCGCTCACAAGGGCGCCCGCTGCGTCCTCGGGTGACTTGAACAATTCCTGCGCGCTGGCAACCGATACCGACGCAAGAACGACCGTTACGGCGATCGAGCAAACCAATTTGCCAAACGACGAGATGCTCTGGGTCATGACGATCTCACCATTCATTCGTTTGCGTGTGCCGTATTTTGGTTGCGGATGGAATCCGCACGCCCGAGGCCACCCAATGGTCGTAAGTCTCGAATTCTAGTCCGAGCTTGTCGTAAAAGACGCGCAGGTATCCATCCCGGCCGCGCACGACCGCATCTGGCATGATGGCCTGCACTTCCTGCG
>CAVVEA010000032.1:0-435505 GCA_963747165.1 uncultured Alphaproteobacteria bacterium
GGCCACAACTTTGATCCCTGGGAATTCTGCACGAAGTCGTTCCGAGACACCGGCCAGGGTACCGGTAGTGCCACTCCCAACAAAAACCCAATCGACCTTGTCAAATTCGCGCGCAATCTCATTTGCCGTTTGTTCGGCATGAACATTCTTGTTGGCTACGTTAGCATATTGATTGAGCCAGACTGCGTTGGGCTCCGATCGCACTATTTGATCGATTTTCTCTAACCTGCTTCCCAAATATCCCCCGGCGGAGTCGCGATCTTCAACTACTATGACCTTTGCCCCATAGAGTTCCATACCTCTTAAAGTCGCGCGATTGGCGTTTGGATCGGTCACGCAAATAAATTTGTAGCCTTTGATGGCACATATCAAACTAAGCGCTAGCCCGAGATTTCCTGATGACGATTCGACCAATACGGTTTCGTTTGGCCTGGCAATCCCTCGCCGTTCCAGGTCCTCGACAAGCCCTATCGCAGTCTTGACCTTGATAGAGCCCGTTATATTGAATCCTTCCAACTTTAGAAACACGTCGTGTCTTCCGGCAAAAGCCGGAAGACGATAAAACAAATCACGAAAAATCAACTGTAGGGGCGACTCGATGATCATAGTCCGGCATCCCTTGAGCAGAAGACCTTGTTTCCCCCGGGGCACCAACTTGAGTGTTGCGCCCTCGTCTTTTTTCAGACCACCCAACTCAGGCTATCGTTCCTGGGCCGGAAACGCGCAGACCTCGTCTATCGTAGCGGCGCGGCTCATCAGTTTCACCGCCGTCACCTGCGGGGCGACCTTGAAGCAGGCTCTGTGAACATCTGCCGAGTGTGGTGTTCATCGCCTGTTCATCGCCCTTTTCGGGGATGCGTTATCCATCATGCATAGTGCTTGTCAGATAGGCAATGCCAGACTTGGGCATCGTTCCCGGCACGGGCAGTCCGCACGTGTCGGGGTCAAGCTGATGTGCGACGCCTCTGGCTTCTGGATGAAGGTTTTCGGGCGCGCTGATCCAACGGAAAACAAGAGGCCCGCGCAATCAATCAATCAATCGTCCCTTATTCGCCGGTCCCGCGTCTTATTCGCTGGTCCCGCGTTCTTTTGACTTCAAGACTTTCAATGCGCGGGTAATCAACGGATCGATGCCGTTTTCAATATCGGTCTTCTTGTTAAGCAGCTTGATGTCGACTGGTACGCCCTTACCTTCGTAGCACACCATGTCGGCTGAAAGGTACACTTGGTACGACAAACAGTACTCCCAGCCATTGGGGAGTCTCTTCTCGAGTTGATACGAGAATATGCCGTTCGTACGATCGCCTATGATCGTGACATGAGGCAGTTCCTTTATCGCAAGTGCAAAGGCCTCTCCACCGCTAAAAACGGAATCACAAGTCAAGAGCACGATTGGCCTGGTGAATTGCACGTCACCTTGCGGTTCGAGGTACCAGGTCTTGAGGGGCGTAAAGTCATCTTCGCCTGGGCCAATCTTCGTCTTCCTGTGAAATGCGACGCGCTTGCGGTCGCAAAAGCGATTGATGATCGCGATCGCAATACTATCCTCCCCGCCGGGGTTGTCGCGAATATCAATGATAATCCCTTTTAGGTCCCTGAAGTCACGGGCAATCTTGTCAAGAGCAGCAGTCAGTCTCCGCTTACTAACGCCTTCCAACTCGAGGATTCGAATGTAGCCGAATTTCTGAGACCTGCAGTAGCGAAGCATCCAGGCCTCGGTCGCCGCAGGCCTCCCGAAACAATTGTCGACAAGAGTCTTTTCAGTCGTTTTGAAGAGCTGCCTAATCTCGCGGGTCGTGAATTCCTGCCTGAATCTGGGCCGTTTTTCCGGGTTGAAGTATCGTTTCTTCCGATGCGCACTTGCCTTGGCCTTCAACTCTACATGCCCGTCATTTAACGGATCAAGCATCTGGCAAAAGATCTCGAAGAGTTTGTCATCGCTGGTCTTGCTTGTGACTCTTGATCTGTAGGTGTCATGCTGCTTTTTCCAATTGACGTTCCTCAATTGGAAAAATGGGTATCTTTTGTTAAAGGTCTCCCACAGGACCTTAAAATTCTTTTCAGGGTCGCGAATGCTCATGACAATGATCTTAACGCAGCAGCGCCGTTGAGTTTGGACGGCTGGCGGGACATTCGAACCCTTAGGTCGAAGCAAAGCAAGAAGTGCCGTTTTCCGGTCAGGGGGCGAGATCGGGCACCAGCTTTACAAGGAGTTCGGAGCCGGCAAGCTGGATGGCGTAGATTTCCAAAGTGTGCCGACCGATGAAGCGCAGGACGCCGGCTATGGCCTCTGGCGGTTGGATGCGGCTCGGGCCGCGCAGGAACAGACACAGGCCCGCGGACCAAACGCCGATGCCGAAAATGAAGACGGCGAACGGGATCTGAGGAAACGAGTATTCACTTTGTTCCTGCCAAACGTAGGCGACCACGGCGGCAAAGCAGGCCAGCAGTCGCATTAGGCCCGCGTTCTCCTTCATCGCGGGCGCGGGCGGTGCTGAGCTTTGGGGTGGGCCATCCACTTCGGTAGCTGATCTGCTGTCGACATACATGCGTTGGCATAAGCCGAACAGGGCCCACAGCCATCCCTCCGAGCCATAATCGACAATCTTGCCCGCTATCGACAATACCGCGAAAAGTGCAGAAACGAGGAAGGCGAAAGCGGCCCAACCGTGGCGTTGCAAAAGGATTTGCACGTAAGGCCGTGCACTGCGGATGAGTGCCAAGCTCAGAAGAATGTTCGGTGCTACCCAGGTCCATTCTGCATTCCAGCTTTCGAGCAGGGTCAAGATGACACCGAGCCAGATCCAGTGTAGCGGGACGGTCCTGGTCCACGCGTAGCCCATAAGAAAGAAGAACGTTGGAGCCGCGAGGCGTCCGAAAACGCTCCACCAGAGATCGTCTTCCACGAAGAAATGGCCGAAATGGCCGACCGAGACCGAGATGATTGCCACGGTTTTCAGCCAGTCGGCGTTGTCAACGGCGCGAGGCGTGTGCGCGTTTTGATGAGATGTGCTCGTCGAATGCATGGTGTTTGTGCACCCCTGCGTCCAAACCTGTACTCGTTTAGCGGTACACGAAGGCAGCTGATTATCGAGGCCGTCTTGCAGGTTAAGTTCGCACTGACTCTGTCGCAACCGTTTTTATGGATCTTGAAACGGAGACCAGGTTCACATGGTTGCTAGCGGCCTGTCGGACATAACGGGACGGGATGATATGGGATGAGGACAAACGACCTTGCAGATCACCATCGCTTTACGTTGGCGACCAAAATCGAAGTATAGGGAACTTCTCTTTCGGAGCGGAATGAAAAATAGCTGCGTTTGCGAACGGGTTGGAAAATCGAGTAGGTTGCACTCCTCTTCTGGCTCACGGCGGAAACCGCGAGCCGCCGTGCTGTGGTTCAAATAGCGGTGAGGTGACGAAAGCCCGCCGCAGCGATTATGTTGATCACGTGAAATCAATGCTCGCCGGCAGGGAGGTTGCAATGCGAACCATGATCCTGATTTCGGTAATCATCGGCGGTTTGGCGGTGGTCGGCGCCGCGCCCGCACAGGCGGTCGGCACCCGCTATCCTTACTGCATGCAGGGCAGCAGTTCTCCCGGCTTGAGCAACTGCACCTTCACCAGCCTGGCGCAGTGTCGGGCCACCGCCTCGGGCAGATTTTTGACTTGCATCGCAAACCCGTTTTACAAAGGGCGCCGTCGCTGAATTCTTCCGCTGGCGAACCGGCCCGTCGATAGCAGCGTGATGATGCCCAAGGGGTCGTTGCCGCGGTGCCTACAATGAGGACCGCGCGTCGGCATGATCAAGCGCTTGCTTACGTCGGGAGGTCTAATGCGCGTGAAAATAGCCATCGCGATTTCGGTCGCGCTCCTTGCGACCGCAAGCAGTCGAGGCGAAGACAACAAGGCTTGCATATCGAAAGCTACCGAAACGTTGCCACGCATCTCCGGGCTTGTGATCAAAAAAACACGGACCCGTCCGGTGCCACCCGCGATCTTGGCAACGTGGCAGGGCCAGAACCGACCGATCATCGTGGATGTGGATACCGTCGTCCGGGACGAGGAACAGACCTATTCCTACATGTGTGTGCTTACGAAAGGGGCGGCGCATGTGCGTCGCGTAATGGGCTAGCATCGCCAATCTAGGAGCTTCACCGGAATTATGTACGGCGATTGAGGTGGTGAACCATGAACGGAAATCGTTATTACGGGGTTCGAGTCGAGGGAGCGAAATACGGCGTGGGCTTTGGTTCCGCTCTTGCCATCGCGATATCCTACACGGCTAACCACTCGATACTTTGGGCAATCATCCACGGCATTTTGGGCTGGCTGTATGTGATTTACTACGCGCTGTTCCGGTCATGACCAGCGCGCGATCGCGACCGTAACCCCAGTGCAGCCGTTTTCGCGCGCGACCCTGAGCGGCAAGCCGGAGAAGGGGGTGCGGCGCATGACGTACCGAGTATTCGTTTACGGCACCCTCAAGAAGGGGCTTCATAATCACGACCTGCTGCACGACAGCGAGTTCTTCGGCGGCGCCGTCACGGTGCCAACCTACAGCATGATCAGCGTGGGCTTCCCCGTCATCATGGCCGACGAGAACGGCAAGCAGGTTTCCGGCGAGATTTACACCGTCGATGACGAGACGCTGGCGCGGCTCGACCGGCTTGAGAGAGAAGGCAGTTCGTACGACCGCAAGCTGATCGACGTCATGCTACGCTTGGCGAACGGCGAGTGTCAGCCGAGCAAGGCATTCATCTATGTTGGTCGCGAGGATCGCTTTGCGAAAGCGTTCGACCGCGAGCCGCCCTACAGCAAGCTCAATGAACGCGGCGAGCTGGATTGGCAAATGGCTCCGCTGCCCGCGTTCGATGACGACGAGCAGGACGGCTGCTGACGTAGGGGCCTCCGCGTGACGCCGCGCGCGTGTCGACATGGATCTAGACGGTTGTCATTCACCCTCTTGAACTTGGGTGTCTCCCGGCCACATAGCAGCGAGCCGAGGAGAAGGGGTAAGACTTCCGCCTCGGCTCTAAGCCGGGTCGCGTGGAGGCGATTCCAAAAAACCCAGCCTAAAACTGTAATCGCGCGCTCGAGGCGAGGTTCCTCCCATGCTCACCAGCCAAGCGTCGGCGTCAACGCGTTACCACCGACCGTCGTCGCCGCGGTAGCGAGATAAGGCTGTCGACGAAGTACAGTCTCAACAGCGCAGCCATGACGGGCTAACGCTGCGGTGCGAGCCCAGTTCGGGTGCCCCGCCGATGCGCTGGATTGGTTCAAGGCACGCTGCCGTACCCGCGTCTCGTTGCACAACGATGCGCGGGCGGTCGGCATCAGTCCCCACTCATTTGATGCCGACCGCTTTGCGGGCTCCTTACATCCGGGAGCCGCGAGCACCACCGATGCAATACCGGGCGGCATTACGTCGGTGGGTGTAGTTCTCCCTTCAACCAGCCGATCGCATCATCCGTTTTCAGCGGGTCGGGACGGTCGCATTCGAAACATTGGAACGTGCGTCGCCCATCGCCGCCGGGCGGCAGCGCCAGGATCAGGAAGGCCCCGCAGCAGGGGCATGTCGGTCGTTCGGCTTGGCCCATAATGGCAAGAGATTAGGACCGATGCCGCGTAAACGTCTGTTCGGTGCCGGACAAAATCACAGCGCAAAATTTTCATGGGACGAGGGAACTTTTTGGGAATACCGCCCGAAGTCGGGGATCGGGGCTTTTATGTTTAGGCCGTTTTGAGCTTGCCTCGGCCCCGATGCGGTTGCTTTTGGTTCGGATTGAAGTCGCGAGCATGTTGGGGGTTCAATGCCCGTAGCACGCCGATGCGCGCGAGCATGGTCGGACCACTGAGCGTCGCGACCAGGATCAGAGCCTCCATTGCCGCTTGCCATTCTTCAGCCCCGTGAACTTTCTTCGACAGGCTGGTGATGTATGCGCCGGCATCTTTGAGGGTGGCAAGTTGCCGACCATCGGGCAGCGGGATCGGATCATCGAACGGCCGCTTCCACGCTGTTGTCATCAGGCGAACATGTCCGCGCCTGCCTGCGTGAATTTCACAAAGACGCCGGAGCCGTGTCTGATCAGCCAGCCCTTGGCAATTGCTCTCTCAATTCCTGCCGGTATTCGTCGGCACTGCCGCCGGCCGATAGGAACGGCAGGTTGATCAGCTCGACGGCAATCCGCCGATCGCTGTCGGCCTCGACGGCGTTGGCCAGCTCAAGGAGCTTGCGCGCAGCTTTGTCGGGATCGGCGAAGGCGCGATCAGTCGCGAATTTGTTGGCCACTCTGCGCTTTCGTTATGTGAGGGACACGGACCATCATGTGTTCGCGCCGGTGACTGCGCCGCGCGATCGTCCCGACGCAAACATTGCCATGATAGACATGACAGCAATCGGGGCGTTCACGATATCGGCGGCGCGTGAGGGCGGGCATGCTGCAGTGAAGCGCAATCGCGGTGGATAGATAAATCCCGTAGTTCTACGGTCACGACAGTCGGAACCGCGGGGCATCGACGGCTGTTGGAATGCTACGGCGCTGGCCCTCTAGATCCCCAGCGTGCCGTGGGAGGGCCCCGCCTTTCACCAGCCCCTGGCGGGGCCGTTCTCGTGCGTCAGCGCATCAAAGTCCGCGCCGTCCGCCAGCGAATATCGCATGCTTTATATGCCGCCCGCTTCTCGCTGTGGGCGAATACCACATCACAGGGAAGAACCAGTCCGGTGCTCCGCTTGACGCAACGGGCATCTGGACGGCGACTGACGTTCGCGAGGGCGGGAAATGGAAAATCCGCCTGCTCACGGCCATCCCGAAGCCGCCCCAGCCTCCAAAGCAGCGTCTGCTGCGGTGCCGGGGCCTAGTCCCCGGCCACCGGACGCGGCGGAACCGAATTGGCCGAAACGGCGTTCTCTTGCGGTGCCAGGAACGTTGGCATCAGGAACGCTTGAGATCGGCGAGGCGGAATGAACGACGTCCACCAATTGGCGAATGCGATGTTGACGCTGGTATTCGCCGCCGTGATGTTGGTCGTCGGGCATTGGTATCTGGAAAGCGGCTCGGCGAGAAATCCGACTTTCTCCACTCTTCAAAGCCTCGCACTTTCGACAAACCCTCTGTAACAGCCAGAGATGGTGGGGTAACGAGCTGCTTCCGCCGGGCCGAGGAACCGGTCCGTCGAACTCGCGCTCGCGCGATTGGCCGACCGTCGGCGGTCTCGTCGTTTGATGGAAGCCGATCCAAATTCGGCAGCGTAAATCGATCGCCTTCGGCATCGCAAGAGATGCCGGGTCGCGACTGTTTCAGACCGGTTGCGTGAGAGGGACCGAATCTCGTCAGGCGCCGAACGCCCTCATCCGGGCCTCAGCGGTTGCAGAATTCCTGCGGAACCACTTGTCGACGTCGCGGTTATTGCCATCGGGCCACGTCGGCCGCGCTGATCCGTGGTCCGGGCACGGCACCCGTCTCAACACCCCTACGGCGGGGCCGTGCTTCCGGTTGCGATCAGCAACCCGCACGCACGACCTTTTCGGCTTCAGGCCGCGCGTCGAGCAAGATCGCCGAAAGACCGCAGGCGAGCGAAGGGGCGCCTGCCCATCGCCTGCATTTGGCAGACTCAACCGATGAGCGTTCGCGCGCGTACTTCCCGATATTCAATTCAGGTGATGCACCAGTTTTTCTTCGCTGAAGAACTGCAGCGCGCCATAGCCCTCCATGTCGACCGCGTATCTGAACTTGCCTTCAACGGTCGGAAACACGGCGATGACCGTGCCGCCCTGATGATCATCGACTGCCTTGTCGACTTTCTCGCCAATCGCAAATTTCGCCATCGAGAACTCCTCTCTGGAATCATCGTGCAATCATATCGCCACGAATGAGTTAACGCTTCCGAACTATGCGGCCGGATCGGCATCCGCTGAATTTTTGACGACGGCTGTTGTGATTATGTCTCGGTTTTCACAGCGCGGAATGCGGTTCCCTTGGGGAACACCGCGCGCGGCGGAGATGCCGCTATTTTGGGAGCGGCAAAAAGCCGTCGCCGGCTCGAAAGCATCGGCGACGGCCTCTCACAGATGGGCATGATACGCAACCCGCGCACAATGTGACGGTTTGTTCTGAATAAATGGTTAGTCCGCCGCCCTTCGAAGAGGAAGCGCGATCTGCTGTTGCAGAATTGTCGGCGAGAAACCACGGGGCATCCGGCCAGTTACTCGCGCCCCAAGAGCTATTCAATGCCTTGCGGTTCATGCGTCGCACGGCGGAGATTCGTCCGTAGCGGCTTACCGGCTGTTTGCGGAGAATCAGCGCTATCTTCGAAGCGACGTTGCCGCGTTGCTTTGAAGGCAAACCGGAGATGGCCGACCTAGACGTTTTGATCCGCGACAAGAACGGGCTGACGGAATTGCTAAGGGTTGCCTGGCGAGACCTTGCGAACCCACTTCTCACCCCGTTCGAGCGCCGCGAAGCGCGCAACCAGATCGATCTGTACAGCGCCGAACTGCGGCGCCAGCTGCAACGGATCGAGTCCGCGCGCTGCGCTCTCCCGAGGCAATCTCTGCAAAATCTCGCCGGGCGTCGCTCGGGCAAACCGAAGCCGCGCCTCGTGCGGCAAAAGGCGAGGGGGAAATGAGATGCGAAGTCTTGGTGGCCTCGCTGATCGTTCTGTCGGTCCTCTATTTCTGGGACAAGGATTACAACAACGGCAGACTTTGGGACGGGCTCGACAGCATGCGACAAGCCATCACCCGCAGCATGTTTCATTGAGCTACCCTGATCAGGCACATTCGCCACGAGTTCGAAATGCACAACGCCGCCCGGCGGAGTATGCTCGCCGGGCGGCGTTGGTTTAGATGCCGAGCCCTCAAATCCCTCGACGCGAATAAGTCTGCACAGGATATGCCAAGGTTCAATGGAACTCGGCTATCCCCGTAGTTTTGCGGGGTTGCAACGTGTTAACCAGCGCCCGATGATGCCTGCAGTCGATCGGCGGACGAACCCCTTTTGGTTAAGTCTCGGCGCAATCCGGGACGCGCGATTTTATTGGCGCTTCGCTGCCTGCCGTCGTCCAACTCGGCAACGCGCCGCGGACGTCACACTTTATTCAAGAAGCCCGTGCTAGTGTTTGATTGATCGTCGCTGGCGGATGTACCCAGCGGCCTTTACGGGCCCCGGCTTTCAAGCCGGGGTTTTTGTTTGTTGGAACCTGGTCGGCGCCGTCGCGTTGTCGGAAGCACGCGCCGGGTGACAACCGGCCGCAACGAGGATGATGGACGCAGCGCAATTTTGCCGGTTTCTGCCTGCGACACCAACGCATCGGTACGCGCTGACATCTAACCTGTTCCCGGCGGGTGCGCTGGAACTCCAATGGGCAAATTCTTTCTGATCATCATCGCCATCAGCATCGCTCTGGTGCTGGGCACCGCCGTGCTGGTCACTCATTTCTGATGGAGTTTCGCGTGCTGCTGCAGATGCCGCAGGGAATACCGCGCACCCGGATTGAGCCGTTCGAGTGAGCGGACGGGGCCGGTGAATAGCGGGGACAGAACTATCCCGCACTTTAATTTGCCGCCTGGCCGCCCATGATCGGCCATCTCAACGAAGAGGGAGGTGCGATATGCTGGTTCGCCCCCGGGATCTGGCCGATCGAATGTCCGGCTTGCAGCCGGAAACATTCACGCTGCCGATCGATGCCGCCCGCCAAAAAGCCCGCGAAATCCTCGATCAATTTCCGCGGGCCGGATACATGGCGGTTGTCGAAAACTGGCGACAGCTTCCCGACGGCCGGATCGAATTCACGACGCGGCGCCTGCCGACGGCGGATTGAACATCGCAGGCAACAGCCGATGCCATGTTCCAGGACGTGGGCGCCAGGATTTAGAACTCCGCCCGGCGCGACGTAGCAGTACACAAAATCGCCGCGGCTCAGGAAAATGATCCCGTGGCCCGTGGGGTTCGACTGATCGTATTTCAGCTTGTGGTTCGGAACGACAATCCTTGTCCCAATGTCGATGTGCTTGCGGCGCAGCGGCTCATCGGGTCTGGTGTCGGTGATGATGGCGACGTATTGGTCGCCCTCGACTTCAAACGAATCCGCCCAATAGGCGTCGGCTTCGCCGCAGCATGAAACAGCAGGATTATCGGGCTGCATCAGAGCCTGATACCACTCGCGTATTCCCGGGTTTACCGATTCCCATTGCCCGAAGTCGCGGGCGTTCGCTACGCTCATGAAGCAACCAAACGCTGCACAAAGGACGAGGCGTTTCATGCCGCACTCCTTGGTTTTTCCAGCCAGATTACTTGAAGCAATGTTCGTGCCGCGAATCAGAGCGACGCGATAAAATATCTTAAACGAAGTCGAACCGGCTTGGTCGGCCGCAGCGCGCGATCCACAATATCCGAAGCAGCGAAGCGGATGCATCGGCAAAAATATCACCGGTCGCTCAAAACTGCATACTGCTTCCGATTTCACCTTGGCGTGAGCGTCGAATCGTCAGAGGTAGGAGAGGGCGTTCGGATTTCGAACGCCCTTCCTCCCGAAACTTCGCCCGCCCAGTCGGCGGGCTCTCTTTTCGGATCGCGATCCACAAGGCCATGGCGGCGTCGAACCGCCCGGCGATCGGCAAAAAATCGGCTACGCCAAGGTGTGAACAATCACCGGCCCGGCGACCGCCGTGGCTGGCCCGACCAGCAACGGCATCAGGTTTTGCTCGATCCACTCGACCCCGCGTCTGTTCGACTCCTCTGCGCCGGCGAAATTGTTGAAGATGCTGATGGCCGTCACCGTGTCGTCCGGCGCATAGACCACATAATAGGCCATGAAACCGTCGACATCGCTGATGATCGGAATGGCGCCCTCCTTGATCCTGCGTGCCAGCTCTTCGGCCTTTCCAGGCTTTGCCTTGCCTTGGCGTATGGCAGCGTACATGGAGTGATCCTCCCTTTTGCCGGGTGCTGCTTTCAGGATCGCGTCGGCTGCGATCACGCATGATGCGCGCTCACCATGGGCGGGATGAGCAGCAGGATCTCCCGCGCTGCATTTGAAATATACTCCTCGCAACGCACCTGCGCTATCGAGCGTCCGCGAATTTCGAGAGCGTTTTGTGATGCGCGCCACACACGGCGGCGGGCGTACGCGTCGGCCAGTGCTGCCTGAGCGAGGTCCGCGGCGTCAAATTCCCGCCATTTTGGCGGGCCGCCGGCAACTCGCTTTGGTTCACAACGGCCGCGGGTCCTTGCCCCTTGCAAGGTTAATCGCGGTTATTCGCGGCCGAAACCGCAGCATAAGCCTTAACCAGTAAGGTTAAACCCCGGATGCGATTGCGGCGATGGGTCGCCTTGTTATCGTCATCTCATGACCGAGAAAATTGTTTACGATATCTACCGTGGAACCGCCGATCGAACTTTGCGCCTGGCCACCATGCCCGGTGCCGGGCTGCCTTCGCATGTCAAGCGCAAGGACTGGGCACTGATGCCGAAGGGAAAATCTCCGGTTCATTCGGATGCGGTTCGAGATGTCGGTACAAAAGGTTATTGCTTCTTTCAGGTCGTCGAAAGCTGATCGCGCGCGCCCGCTGCGGAAGAGAGAGCTGAACGACAAATTCATCGCAGCTCGAATGCGCCGGCATTTTCATCGCAGCGATGAAGCCGTTCGCCACGAGAGGTCTTCATGTCACAGATCGATCTTCGTGCCGCAAGGCCGGAAACGCCTTGGCAAAGATACACGCAGCCGTCGTCGCCGGATGGGAGCAAGACCATGACCGACGAAGATCTCGCAACCATGCACAGGCTGCTTGCGGAGTACCATCGCAATCTCGCCAGGGAAGCCCTGCTCGACGTGGTGCAGCGCTATCACGCCGATCTCGCGCAGCGGATAGCCGATGAGGCAGCCCAGATACCGCGGCGCGCGGCGACGCTGGAACGCCTCCGCGAACTCGAACAACAGAAAGTCGAGGCGTTGTCGACAAGTGACGCGTCTGCAAACGCCACCTCGACCGACGAGAGCAAAGCTTGATTCAGCGCGGCTAAATCAAGCTTCGCCGGATCAGACCTAGGCTGCCCTGGTCGCGGCCCTGTTGAGCTGCAGGTCCGTCTTCGGACTGCTCTGGATGGTCTGAAAGACCACGCAGTAGCGCTCGGTCAGCTCCAAGAGCTGAACCAGCTGGTCCTGCGGGGCGTCGGTGTCGATATCAAACCGCAGGCGAATTTCCTTGAAGCCGACCGGCACGCCCTCGGTGACGCCAAGCGTGCCGCGAAGATCGACATCGCCTTCGGCCGAGATCGCCGCCGACTTGATCGGAATCTCGAGCACCGCCGCGGCTGCGCGCATCGAAACGCCGGCGCATGCGATGAGAGCTTCCAGCAGCATGTCTCCCGAACAGAGTTCGAGGCCCGAGCCGCCGGCCTTCGGATGGATGCCGGCAAGCGCCAGTCCGCGTCCGGTTTCGACCTTGCAGGTCACGGCGGAATCGTCGGCGCTGCCGGTGGCCCGCAAAGTCAGGAACGCTGACTTGGCGTCCTTCTTGTAACGCGCCTTGATCGGCTCCTGTGTGGTGCGGAAAGTCGAGATATCCATGAATGTTCTCCTTGAACGATTGGGTTGTTGCTCGTGCAATGCTCGGCGTGACGCGCGCTACTCGGGCACACTGATGCCGGAGCCGCCGAGTTCGGCCGGAAAATCCTTCAGCTTGGGCAAACCGTCTTTCATCGGCAGCACCGTCTCCGAATAGTTGACATGAACGCCCGGACTGAACTTCAGGGTCGGGATGGTGGCGGCGTAGACGTCGACCAGACCCAGTGTCGGGTGATCGTTCAGAAGGTGACCGCCGCATCGCGTGCAGAATTGACGCTTGCTCATCTCGGTCTTCATGAATTTCCCGACGAACTCCTCGCCCTTGGTGACCTTCACATTCTGCGGCTTCCACAGCGTGAAGGCATTGACCGGCGACGCCGACCAGGAGCGGCAGGAGCTGCAATGGCAGTAGCCCATCGCCTCCGGAGCTCCCTGCGTCTCGATTTCCACGGCGCCGCAAAAGCATCTGCCTTTATAGGTTGTCATGGTGTCGTTACCTCTCTCCAGATGGCCCGTTGCAAGTTAAGGCCAGTGCCGGCGATTTAAGCGCTGTGGCCACGAACGGAATGATCGGGCGTCCGCGTTGCTTGACATGGCGTCCGGAATTCGAGAGGGCTGGTGCGAGTGGGCGGCCACGCGACTGACGCCCACGCTCATTGCCAGGCAAGGCCGGATGGCTGCTGACGCCCTGTCCAATCTGTTGCGAACCGTGCGGCTGACCGGCGCGACGTTCTTCGATATCGCGGCGCAGGATTCATGGGCGATCCGGTCGCCGGCGAGGGATTTGATCCTGCCGAAAATTCTGCCCGGCGCCGACCATCTGATTGCCTATCATGTGGTGACGGCGGGCCGCTGCTTTGCCCGCATCCTCGGCGGCGAGCCGATCGCGCTCGAGGCGGGCGAAGTGGTGGTCTTCACCGCAGCCGACCCGCACATCATGTCGAGCGCTCCCGCCGCGGGCGCCGGTCCAACCACGGCCGATCTGCTCGACATCGCCTTTGCCGGCCAGATGCCGTTCCACATCAATTTCGCCGACGGCGGCGCCGGCTCGACCAGGCTCGTCTGCGGATATCTCGCCTGTGATGCGCATCCGTTCAATCCGCTGTTGGAGGGCCTGCCGCCGATGATCAGGGCGGGCGATCCCCGCGACGGCGCCGGCGGCTGGCTCGGCCAGTTCATCCGCTTTGCGCTGGCGGAAGTGTCGGAAAAGCGCCCCGGCGGCGACACCGTGCTGACCAAGCTGAGCGAGCTGATGTTCATCGACGTGCTGCGCCGCTATATCGAGACCCTGCCGCCGCACAAGACCGGCTGGCTCGCGGGACTGCGCGACCCGCATATCGGCAAGGCGCTGGCGCTGATCCACGAGCAGCCCGCGCATCCCTGGACCATCGATACGTTGGCGAAGCAGTCCGGAATGTCGCGCACGGTTTTCGCCGAACGTTTCACGGAGCTGGTCGGGATTCCCTCGATGCACTATCTCGCCAAATGGCGGATGCAGGTCGCCTCGGAGCGCTTGACCGGCGGCAATGCCAATCTCGCGCGTATCGCCGCCGATATCGGCTACGAATCCGAGGCCGCCTTCAGCCGGGCTTTCAAGCGGCTGATCGGCGTGCCGCCCTCGGCCTGGCGCCTCGGCGCGCGGCCTGATGGCAAGGCTGCGCCTGCAAAATAAAGCGACCCCGAAATGCCGCCGAAAAAATGAAATTTGGAAGACGTTGCTGCTTTCCCAGGGGAAAAACACTTGCTAGCGTGTTCGAGCGTCGATGAGACGAAGCCCTCGGCCGATTTCGCTTCGGCCAACACGCTCCCAAATCAGAACCGGAAAGGTCGGCGATCCCCCCATGAAAGATTTTGCAGGAAAGATTGCCGTCATTACCGGAGGCGGCACCGGCATGGGCCGCGAACTGGCGCGGCAACTGGTTGCCGAGGGCTGCAATGTCGCGATGTGCGATGTCTCCGCCGACGCGATGGCGGAGACCAGGCGGCTTTGCGAGGTGGAAAAGCTGCCGCAGGGTCTGCGCATCACCACCCATATCGCCGACGTCTCGATCGAAGATCAGTTGCTGCGGTTTCGCGATGAAATCATCGAGCAGCAGGCGACCGACAAGATTCATCTGTTGTTCAACAATGCCGGCATCGGCGGCGGCGGCAGCCTGTTCACCAACACCCGCGAGCAGTGGGAGAGGACGTTCAATATCTGCTGGGGCGGGATTTATCTCGGCGTCCGCACCTTCCTGCCGATGCTGCAAAAGGCCGACGAGGGCCACATCGTCAACACGTCCAGCGTCAACGGGTTCTGGGCCACGGTCGGACTTGGCGTGTCGCACACCGCCTACAGCACCGCCAAATTCGCTGTGAAGGGATTTACCGAGGCGCTGATCAACGATCTCCGGCTCAATGCGCCGCACATCAAATGCTCGGTTGTGATGCCCGGCCATATCGGCACCTCCATCGTTTCCAATTCGCGGAAAGTGCAAAGCGGCACCGATTCCGAGCGCCTGAGCGAGAACGAGATCGCGCAGACCCGCGTGCGGCTGGCCGCAGCCGGCGTCGATGCGTCCGGGATGTCGGACGAGGATGTGCAGGCCGCTGCCGCCGAGCGCGCCCGCAACTTTCTCGAGAATGCGCCGACCACGGCGGCCGCGGCCGCGAAAATCATCCTCGATGGCGTCAAGGCCGATCGCTGGCGCATTCTGGTCGGCGACGACGCCCACCGTCTCGACGAGCGCGTGCGGCAGATGCCGGAGCGCGCCTATGAGCAGGAATTCTTCGAGAGCTTTGCCGCCGAGGTCGGCTGGCGGCTGGGGTAGTGCTCGTTCCTGATTGGGCCGGCTTGATGCCGACCTGGGCGAGCGCAGGCCGCGTCTCACATGTCGAACACGGCCACGGCACGGATCGGCGATCCCGTGCCGTCGCGCCACTTCATCGGCAGGCCGATGAAGGTGAACGGGCCCCGGCCAAGCAGCGCTTCCAGATTGCACAGGCTCTCGATGTGGGTGATGCCGAGTTCGCCGCAGGCCTTGTGAACCAGCGAGTTCACCTTGCCTTCGGGCGCAGGCCGCATCGAGTCAATGCCGAAATGCACGACGCCCTGGTTCGCCAGCCATTCGGTGGCGGCGACATTCACGCCGCTATTCTCGGTCGCATATTCCTTGCGCGGGAAGGTGCGTTCGTGATGGCCAGTGCAAAGCAAAACCGTGCCGCCTTTCGGCACGGGAACGCCGGCTTGTTTCACCGCCGCCTCGAGATCGGAAGGTGCGATCTCGGCACGCGGCGCGATGTGGCGCAGGTCGATGCAGATACCGGGCACGATGCAATTTTCGAGCGGGTATTCGTTGATCGGCTGGCCGCCCTTGTTGAAATGCCTGGGCGCGTCGATGTGGGTGCCGGCGTGGTCGGGCATCGAGATGAACATCGACGACAGCCCGTGCACGTTGCCGGATTCGCGAAACGAGTCCTCGTGGGTCTTCCAGACGCCGTGGATGATGGGCGGGTGGCCCGGATAGGTCGGGGTGGCGTGGTAGAGCTCGCGGCTGAGATCGACGATCTTCAAGATGGGTTTCCTTTGACGGCGAGATGACGCGGATGTCCGCTGGACTGGCGCGAAATGCTGGCGCTTTTCCGGCCGCGCCGCAAGATAGCCCCGGGGCGGGGGCGGCCCTCGCCGGGTCTCGCAAGAGCCGTCTCCAAGAGCCATCTCGACGTCCGGCGCGGGAGGCTTTATCGTTAGGCCCGATGGAGCGGCGGCATCATCCCATGAAGAACGGACTTTATTCCATTCACACCTACATGCTCGACGGCGTTAAAGGCCGCGACAGCGGCATCATGATCCTTCGGGACGGTGTGCTGATCGGTGGCGGTCCCTATTTCTGGACGGTCGGCTCCTACACCGTCGATGCCGGAACCTGGAAGGGGGAGTTTCGCACCAATCAGCACACGCCGTTTGCCGACCGCTTCGTTCGCCCGCTGTTCAGGGGACAGGAAGTCACCAGCGGGTTTTCAGGCACCTATGCCGACGACCGCGCCGAGGTGTTCGGCACCACGTTGGCGGGAACCCGCAGCCTGAGCTTTCGCGCGACATTAAAAAAGATCGCAGACGATTGAAGCGCAGATTCATTCCGGCTTTCGTCCCAGAGGACTTGAACGATCGCGTAGCACGTAGGATGGGTTGAGCGAAGCGATACCCATCAATTGCATTTACAGAGATGATGGGTTTCGCAGGCTCAACCCATCCTGCACAGTTGGTGATTTGCCCGTCGGGCGATTTTCTGACAGGGCTGTCTATACCCCTTTGCAAAAATATTTCGCTTAACCCGTCGGGCAAATCATCTCTACAAGCTCGCGCCATCCCGTCCCACCAGAGGGGCGTATCATGATCGTCACGAAACGCGGGGCGGGATGCGGTGGACGCGGCAGCGTCTTGCGCGCGATGGGATCGCAGGGCGGGTGACGAGCCCGTGAGCGATCAACAGCACGCGGACGAGAGATGTTGCAGCGTACGGCGAAGTCGTGTGGTCCTGACGCCCCGACGCTGGCGTCAAGTTCGCGGATGTTGTGTCGGCCCAACCGGGTGCGGACACAACGCAAGTTCGCAAACGACGGTGGCAAAAGAGCCCGGTCACCGGGGAGAGTACGAAGGAAACCGTTAAAACCATTGCGTGCGGGAATGCCGGGCGATTCCGGTGTACTCGTTGTTACTCGTGTGCGTTCTACCAATCCAAGTGCACACGAGACCGCGGGTGCAGCGGGCACCCGGCATTCCCCACGCCCTCTTTGGGCGGAAAATTCATCAACGCCTCGGGCGCCTCGCGCCGCGAGAACGAAATCGTATGCAAACCTACATCAACGTCATTGCGAGGAGCAACGCGACGAAGCAATCCATCCTTTCTTTACGCCGCGAGATGGATTCTTCGCTGCGCTCGCAATGACGGTTTTGACAGCTCGCGCGGGTGCGCGCTCGATGACGGGCTCAGCGAAGCGATCCGGAGTTGGCGCCGCGAAATGCCACTTTCACCCATGCACCACCGATTTTGCGATCATGCAATGAATGCCCTTGGAGCCGTTGACGGTCTGCGTCACCCGCAAATCCGCGGCCAGGCTGCAGAGCGTATAGGCGTCCTCGCGCGACAAATTGCGTTTTTCGCCGAGCAGCACGATCATGTCGCGCAGCGCCCGCACCACGCACTGGTCGAGATCCGGGTCCATCGCCATCGTCATGTAATGATCGGGCGTTTCGGCGCGGGGATAGTCGAGCCGCAAATCCTTTCGCAGCGTCAGTTTGAAACGTCCCGAGAGCGCGGTCTCGATCGCGGTGACGCAGACCTCGCCGTCGCCCTGCACGCCGTGACCGTCGCCGCAGGAGAACAGCGCGCCCGGCACGAACACCGGCAGATAGAGTTTGGCGCCGGCTCCCAGTTCCTTGTTGTCGAGATTGCCGCCCATCGCTCGCGGGATCAGCGAGGTGATGCGGCCCCAGGCCGGCGGCGGCGCCACGCCCATCACGCCGAAGAACGGTTTGAGCGGCAGGTCGAGCCCCCACGGCAGGCGGCCGACCATCCGCGTTCGATCGAGCGGAATGTTGAGGAGGCGGGTTTCATGGAAATCGTCGGGCAGGGTGCCGGCCAGCGGCCGGATCAAATTGTAGCCCCAGTCCTGCCGGAGCTGTACATCGAGAATCTCGACCTCGAGCACGTCGCCCGGTTCCGCACCCGCGACCGCAATCGGACCGGTGAGGATGTGACCCGGCACCATCCGCTCGCTTTTGGCATGAACTTCAGCGAGTTCGGGCGGCACGTGAAATTTGCTCCGGTCCGGCACCACGTCCGGGCCGCCGCTGATGGTATCGACGGTGACTTCATCGCCGCTGGCGACGGTGAGGACGGGCTTCAGCTTGGCTTCGAAAAAGCCCCAGTGGCAGGTTTCGGGGCTGGAATGCAGGTGATGATGCGTCATGAGGGGACTTTCTTGTCGGCGCTACCTTGACTCCACACGTCATTGCCGGGCTTGACCCGGCAATCCATCTTCGTCTGAAGATGCATATTACGAAGATAGATGGATACGCGGGTCAAGCCCGCGTATGACGAGCTACAACGAAGCGACCATCCCGGGTCGCGGTTGACGAATAATCCAGCTAGGGTCAAACCTCGCACAGCGATTAATCCTGCCCTCGAAGGGGAGTGCCAATTGATGCAGCAAGCAGCCACACGGGACGAACAATTCGATCTGGCCGGCATCGTGGCCGATCTCAACAGCCTGCTTCGCCTGAAGACCACCGTGATCGGCATGAAGATGTTTGCCCGGGTCGAGGAGATGGAGGCGATCCCCAAGATCCGGCGGCCATCAGCGGTTCACACCACCGACCAGATCGTCAGCATGGCCTCGCGGCTGGGCTGGACGGTTGGAATAACGGCGGACGATCTCGTCGGCGCGCAATGCCGCGCGGTGATTGGCCTGGCGCCGCAGGACGAGAAATGGCTCGCCGGCCAGGCTTACGTCGGCGTCTGGCATGAAAATGCCGAGGACGCGCGCAAGCGCCAGGAAGCATTGGACGTCGTCGCTTACGGCAAATATCAGGCGCTGGTAGTGAGCCCGCTGTCGAGCGGCCGGCTCAATCCGCCGGATATCTGCCTCGTCTACGCGACGCCGGGCCAGATGATCATCCTGATCAACGGGCTGCAATATACCGGCTACAAGAAATTCGAATGGGGCGTGGTCGGCGAAACCGCCTGCGCGGATTCATGGGGGCGGGCGCTCAAGACCGGCGAGCCCAGCCTGTCGCTGCCGTGCTATGCGGAGCGGCGCTATGGCGGCGTGCCGGATGAGGAGATGCTGATGGCCTTGTCGCCGGGCCATCTCGCGAAAGCGATCATCGGCATGAAGGCGCTTTCGAAAAACGGCCTGCGCTATCCGATCGCGCCCTATGGTATCCAGAGCGACGTGCGCGCCGGCATGGGCGTCTCCTACGCCAAGAAATAGAACGCGCACCCGAAACCTTTCCGTTAGATTTTTCAGGGAAACGATATGAAGCCTTCGTCGAAATTCGACATCATCGTCTACGGCGCCACCGGCTTCACCGGCCAGCTCGTCGCCGAGTATCTGGCGGCGCATTATCGAGGCGACGGCAGCCTGAAATGGGCGATGGCCGGCCGCAGTCTCGACAAGCTCGCTTCGGTGCGCGACGCGATCGGGGCGCCGGCCGATACGGCCCTGATCGTCGCCGATGCCAGCGATCCCTCGTCGCTGAAAGCGATGGTCGAGCAGACCCAATCGGTGATCAGCACGGTCGGCCCGTATCAGCTCTACGGCTCCGAACTGGTCGCGGCCTGTGCCGCCTCCGGCAACGACTATCTCGACCTTTGCGGCGAACCGGTCTGGATGCGGCAGATGATCGATGCCCACCAGGCGGCGGCGCAAGCGAGCGGCGCGCGCATCGTGTTTTCCTGCGGCTTCGATTCGCTTCCGTTCGAGTTGGGCGTGTACTTCTGTCAGGAAACCGCGAAGCAGGTGTTGGGCGCGCCGGTTAACCGCGTCAAAGGCCGCGTGCGCGCCATGAAGGGCACGTTCTCGGGCGGCACCGCCGCGAGCATCAAGGCGACCTTTGCTGCCGCCGCGAAAGACTTGAGTTTAGTCGCGCTGCTGAAGGATCCCTTCGTGCTGACGCCGGGATTTGAGGGCCCAAAGCAGCCGCCGGGCAACAAGCCGGCCTTCGATCAGGACCTGGATGCGTGGACCGCGCCGTTTGTGATGGCGACCATCAACACCCGCAGCGTGCACCGTTCCAACATGCTGATGGGTTTTCCCTATGGCAAAGATTTTGTCTATGACGAGATGGTGCTGACCGGCCCCGGCGAGAAGGGCGAGGCCAACGCCAAGCTCGTCGTCGCCGCCAACGCGCAAATGGGCGGCGCCGGCGGGCCGAAGCCGGGCGAGGGCCCGTCGAAACAGGAGCGGGAGAGCGGCCACTACGATCTGCTGTTCGTCGGTCTCGCTGCGGACGGCCGCCAGATCCGCGTTGCGGTCCGCGGCGATCGCGATCCCGGTTACGGCTCGACCTCAAAGATGATCGGGGAATGCGCGGTCTGCCTGTTGCGCGACACGCCGGAAGTCCCAGGCGGCATCTGGACTCCCGGTGCCGCCATGGGGGATCGACTGATCAAGCGGCTTGTCGATCATGCTGGTTTGAGGTTCGACGTTGAGGCGTAAATCCGCGCTGAAACGGGATGCTAAGATCGGGGCACAGCATTGGTCTCGCCGGACATCGTCTTGTCGCGCTGCGCGGCGGCGAACATGCCCCACATCGTGCCCAGCATCATCCAGAAGTGCCGCCAGTGGTCGGTGTCGATGATGAAGCTCTCGCCGACCGTGCCGAGGAACGCCGCGAAGATCGCCAGATAGGTGCGTTGCCAGGGCACGCGGACGAACAGGTGCCGGAATCCGAAGATGACCGTGATGAACACCAGTGCCGGATAGCAGATGCCCGCGATCCAGCCGCCGGACATGAAGGCGTTCAAATAGGAATTATGGGTGTCCTCGGGGAAATATTTGTGGAACTGCAACGGGCCGATCCCGAACGGCAGATCGAGCGCCATCTCGGCGCCGAGGATGTGCCGGCCGAACCGGCCGAAACGGCCCTCGTCATAGCTTTGATCGAAACTCGCGCGCTGCTTGAACATGTCGCTGATGGAATCGAACGACAGCAGCACCGCGACCAGCGTCACCACGACGATGGCCGCGATCACCGCCATCACGATGATGCGCGAGCGTTGCTTGTGCGACCGGCTGGTCAGCACCATCAGCGCCAGCATGAACACCGAGGTGATGGCGAGCCCGCCCCAGGCGGCACGCGAAAACGCCAGCAGCAGCGCGAGCGCCATGATGCCGAGCGCGATGGCGCTGCGGAACGCCTTGCCAAAACTGTCGGCGACGACGCTTTGCAGCGCCAGCAGCGCGGGAAGGATCAGGAACGCGCCCAGCACGTTCGGGTCCTTGTAGGTGCCGCGCGCGCGGCCATACAGCGTCAGCAGGTCGTGGCCGCCCGGCACGAGGTTGAAGTAGCCGGCAATACCGGCGGTCGCTGCGATAAAACCGCCCACGATCAGGCCGCGGCGAAGCATGTCCAGTCGCGCCGCGGTGTCCTCGGCCACCACCATCGCGAGGAAGATCACCGTCATCGCCATGTACCAGGACGTCGCGATCCAGTTGGTGACTTCGGGCTTGTCCATCAGCGATGCGGCGCTGATGCTGTAGCCGATATTGACCAGGAACAGCAGCAGCAGCAGCGGCACGAACACCAGCCGCAGCCGCAAGCCGGTCGCCAGGAAGATGACGATCGCAGCCAGCGTCACCAGCTCGTAGGGGCTCGGTTCGATGAATACGATCGCGACGGAAGCGCCGGCCAGCCATACCAGCGCACGCTGCAGCGCCAGAATACCAGGGGCCGTCGTCGCCGATGATAGGTAGCCCTCGGCTGTCGCCGCATACGCCATCACATACTCGCAGACTTACGCAACGCAACTCGCGGGATCAACGCCCGAGAAGAAGCTCAGTAGGCGTTTTCGTTCTTGGTCATCAGCGCCACAGGCGTTTTCAAAAGAATGTAGAGATCGAGCAGCACCGACCAGTTTTCGATATAGTAGAGATCGAACTCGACGCGCTTCTGGATTTTCTCTTCGCTGTCGACTTCGCCGCGCCAGCCGTTGATCTGGGCCCAGCCGGTAATGCCGGGCTTGACGCGGTGGCGCGCGAAATAACCGTCGACCGCCTCGTCGAACAGCCGGCTCTGCAATTTGCCCTGCACGGCATGCGGACGCGGACCGACCAGCGAGAGGTTGCTCTTGAACACGACGTTGAACAGCTGCGGCAGTTCGTCAAGGCTGGTCCTGCGGATGAAGCGTCCGACGCGGGTGACACGGGAGTTGTTCCTGGTGACGACCCTGGACGCCAGCGGATCGGCCTGGTCGTGGTACAGCGAGCGGAACTTGAAGACGTCGATGCGCTCATTGTTGAAACCGAATCGTTTTTGGCGAAACAGCACCGGCCCCGGGCTGTCGAGCTTGATCGCGAGCGCGACCATCGCCATCAGCGGAGCGGCCAGCAGCAGGATGATGGCGCCGACGACATGGTCGAACAGCCACTTCATCACCAGATCCCAGTCGGTGATCGGCGCCTCGAAGACATCGAGCGTCGGGACCTCGCCGAGATAGGAATAGGAGCGGGGACGGAAGCGCAGCTTATTGGTATGCGCCGACAGGCGGATGTCGACCGGCAGTACCCACAATTTCTTCAGCATTTCGAGAATGCGCGTCTCCGCCGAGATCGGCAGCGCGAACAGCACGAGGTCGACGCGGGTGCGGCGGGCGAATTCGACGATGTCGTCGACCTTGCCCAGTTTCGGGCTGCCGGCGCAGGTATCGAGCGCGCGGTTGTCGTTGCGGTCGTCGAACACGCCGAGAATGTCGATATCCGAATCTTCCTGGACCTTGAGCGCCTCGATCAGTTTCTCGCCGCTTTCGTCGGATCCGACCACGATGGTGCGGCGGTCAAGCCGGCCATCGCGTGCCCAGCCTCGCATGATCGCGCGAAGAAACACACGTTCGGCAACAAGCACCGCCAGTCCGACAACGAAAAAGGCCGAGAGCCAGAGCCGCGACACCTCGCCGCCGAGTTTTGCGAAAAACGAGACGCCGATAAACAGCAGGAACACGAATGCCCACGACGAAATCATCGCCGACATCTGGCGAAGCTGGCCGCGAAACACCTGAACTTCGTAGATATCGGCACCCTGGAAGCAAACCACGGCGGTCGCTGCCATGCCGAAGATGGCGGCGATATATTCCCAGTGAAAGCCGCTGATCGGCACGACATATCCGAGATAGATCGTGATACCTACAAGACTGAGCAGGATGAAGTCGGCGACGCGGACAGCGCCCGCGATCACGATCGGCGAATACGCCCGGCGTACCTTTTGATTGACGACCGTGAGCGCGGCCTGAGACAGCCGCAGCCGCCGCTCGCCCGGGGATCGAACCACCGTGGCCGCGGCGGCGCCATCCAGCATCGAGCGTGCGTTGATCGTTTCCAATTTACCCATGTCCGTTCTGGCATTCAGGCATGCGCGCACCGTGTGGCGGAATCTCCCGCCTCACGGCTTAACGGCAAAATCGGAAGAAACGGTTATCGCGGTAAAGAACGGTTAACGGCTTGCAAACGCGTCGCGATAGCCCGCCAGCACGCCTTCGACCATCGCCTTCTGCGAAAAATGCAGGAAGATCCGTTCCCGAAGCGATTTCGCCCGCACCTGCGCGGCGTCGGGGTCCTCGAGCGCCAGCTCGATCGCGTCGGCCATCGCGCCCACGATGTTGGGCGCGAACAGGGCGTCGGCATGCGACCCGAAGATTTCGGGGATGCCGCCGACATTGGCGGCGACCATCGGAATGCCCGCCGCGGCCGCCTCGATCACCACATAGGGCATCGAATCGCCGCGGGATGGAACCACCAATACGCGGCCTTTCGAGAAGCCGTATCGCGCCTTGACGTGGCCGATGAAGCGCACCGCATCGGCGAGACCAAGTCTCTGGATCTGGGCCTTGAGATTTTCGGTTTCCTCGCCGTCGCCTGCAAGCGTGAGTGTCACCGGCTTGCCGTCGGTCCGCAGCCGCGCCACCGCGTCGACCAGGAGATCCGCGCCCTTGATGTGCCGGAATTCGCCGACATAGACGATATCGGTCGCATCAGCGGCCTTGACCACCGGATCGAACTCGTTGGCGGTGACGCCGTTGAACACGCAGCGCATCAGGCCCTTGGGCGTGCCGACCGTGCGCTGATAGGTGTCGCGCGCAAACGCGCTCTCGAACAGGAACAGATCGGTATTGTTCATCAGCGTGCGCTCGAAACGGCTGTAGAGCGCGCCCTTGAAGGTGTTCAGCGGGTAATGCAGCGAGCCGCCATGCGGCGTATAGACACGAAGCGTGTCCTTTGAACGGGGCCTCAGGCGAATAAAGGCCCCGGCCTTGGCGCCATGGCCGTGCAGGACATCCGGCTTCAACCGCCGGATCAGGTGCATGATACGCGCCCATACGATAATGTCGGTGGGAAAAGGCTCGCGGTGAATGGCCAGACGATGAACGCCGAGCTTGAGCCGTGGCGCGATTTCCGCCAGCGCGGCCTTGGCGCGCTCGCCGCCGGTCAGGCTGTCGGCGATGATGCCAACCTCGTGGCCACGGTCAACCTGGCCGTTGGCGAGATCCATGATGTGACGGAAGATTCCGCCGACCGGCGTTCGCACCGCGTGCAGGATCCGAAGCGGCTGATCTGGTTGAGGGGGCATGATCAGAACCGGCATTCGCCGAAGAGGATAGCGTCGCCCGAGCCAGGCGCCGTTCCGATCGGCACAGCGACGCCAGGTGATTGGGGCAGGGGGAGGCGCCCGTGCAGGGCGCGCAGCGAGAAGCCGCCCGCGATGGCTGGCGCGCTGTCGACGCTCATATTGGGCACGCCTCGCATCGGGCAATCCACGGGGAATTCCTGATTCCGATTAAGGGCATTCATGGTTAACAAAGCATGACCGCGACGTCGCGTGCGGCGACGTCCGGGCCAGCCCGATTAACCCAGCGGCAACCTTAATGGAGTGTAATCGCCGGGGTAAATCGGCGCCTAGGTGTCTGCGGGAGTGTGGGATGCGTTTGACGTTCTGGCGTGCAGGCAGGGACGATGCGGACAACGATACGACCGTCGTCCAGAGTCCCGTCGCAACGCCCGCGTTGGCCCGCCATGAGCCGGCTGAGGCGCCTCAGGCCGGCGATGTGGATTTGCGCGCGCTCGGCCAGGCGCTGATGCGCAAGAAAGGCTGGATCATCGTACCAACGATGCTGGCTGCGGCGCTCTCGATCACCGCCGTCAATCTCGTCACCCCGCGATACAAATCCGAAGCCCGAATCCTGATCGACGGGCGCGAGAACGTGTTCCTGCGGCCGAACGGCGAACGCAACGAGGAACGCAGCGCGCTCGATGCCGAGGCCGTGACCAGCCAGGTCCAGTTGCTGTTGTCGCGCGATCTCGCGCGCGAAATCATAAGGAAGAACAAGCTTGCCGAGCGGCCGGAGTTCGATCCAGTCCTGCAGGGCATCTCGCCGCTCAAATCGACACTGGCACTGTTCGGCATCGGCCGCGATCCGTTTTCGCTGACGCCGGAAGAGCGCGTGCTGGATGCCTATTTCGACCGCTTCACCGCCTATGCGGTCGATAAATCGCGCGTCATCGTCATCGAATTCCAGTCGCGCGATCCGGAACTGGCGGCGCGCGTCGCCAACTCGATCGCCGAAGGCTATCTGGTGCTGCAGCAGGGCGCGCGGCAGGATCAGGCGAAATCCGCCGGGCAATGGCTGTCGGGCGAGATCGACAATCTGCGCAAGAAGGTCGCCGATGCCGAAGCCCGCGTCGAGGATTTCCGCTCGAAATCCAGTCTCTTTGTCGGCACCAACAACACCACGCTGTCCAACCAGCAGATGGGCGAACTGAACACGCAGCTGAACAACGCTCGCGCGCTGAAGTCGGATGCGGAATCCAAGGCGCGGCTGATCCGCGAAATGCTCCAGAGCGGCAAGCCGATCGAGGCGTCCGAGGTTCTCAACTCCGAACTGACGCGCCGGCTGTCCGAACAGCGCGTCACGCTGCGCGCGCAGCTTGCCGAGCAGTCGTCGACGCTGCTCGATGGCCATCCGCGCATCAAGGAGTTGAAGGCGCAGCTTGCCGACCTCGACCGTCAGCTTCGCGAAGAGGCAAGCAAGATATCGCGCTCGCTCGACAATGACGCCCGTATCGCCGGCGGCAGGGTCGACGGCCTGAGCGCAAGCCTCGATCAACTAAAGAAGCAGGCGACCTCGAGCAACGGCCAGGACGTGCAACTCCGGGCGCTGGAACGCGAAGCCAAGGCGCAGCGCGACCTGCTTGAATCCTATCTGGCGAAATATCGCGAAGCGACCGCCCGCGAGAACATCGACGCTGCCCCGGCCGACGGCCGGATCATTTCCCGGGCGTCCGTTTCCAACACGCCGGCGTATCCGAAGAAACTTCCGATCGTGCTGATCGCGACACTGGCAACATTGATGCTCAGCGGCGGCGCGATCGCAACCGGCGAACTCCTGCGCATGACCGCGCCCCGTGCGCCGGCTGCGTTTGTATTCCCGTCGTTTCCTGCTCTTGGTCCGGCTCCGGTTCCGGTTCTCGCGCCGGAAGTAGACGATGTCGCCGCCACCGATCCTGTCCCGGCCGTCAGTGAACCCGATCCGGAGATGCCGCGCGAAGAACCCGATCCGGAGATGATGCCGGTCGAAACCCGCACCGATGTTCTGACCGAGTTCACCGAAATCGAGCAACTTGCGCGTGATCTCTGCGGCGCGGGCGACGCAGCACGCAAGATCACGATCCTGGGTACCGCCGAAAAAGCGGATGTCACCTTGACGGTGCTGACGCTGGCGCGCCTGATCGCGCGCGATGCGCGGGTCGTGGTGGTCGATCTCGGCTCAACGTCGGCCCTTGCCGCGACCTCAATCGATCCGGCCGCACCGGGGCTCGCGGAATTGATGCTCGGCGAAACCTCGTTTTCCCAGGTGATCACCAAGGACCGGCTGTCGCGGGTTCATCTCGTGAGCGCCGGACGTCCGGGCTTCGACCGCGCGTTGCTGCATTCGCCGCGGCTTAAGCTCGCGATCGACGCGTTGCTGCGGGTCTATGATCACGTGCTGCTGGATGCCAGCGCCGCCTCCGACCTGCCGGCGGCGATGCTGACGGCAGAGGCCCGCGCCGTGGTGGTGCCGGACGCATCGATGGACGCCGACGCCCGCGCGCTGATGTGCGAGCAGCTCAAGGCGGTGGGTTTCAGCGACGCGACCATGCTGAGCATGCCAGCGCAGCCGACCGAAGAGGCCGAGCCCGGATCGCGGTTCGCGGCGGCCTGACGGGAACGCCGGGTTGTTGCGAGGGAACGCCTTCGATCAGCGCTTCAGCGCGCTTCGCAGCTTCTGCGCGATCTGGAAAAGCGCCTGATTGTGTTTCACCAGATGCTTGGCGCGGTTGACGCCGGACATCGCACTCGCGGCGAGTTGGCCGCGAAGGCTGAGCGGGATGAAGCTGTCGAAGATCGGCTCGTCATCCTTGCAGAACAGTCTTTTATACTCGTCCGATCCGATCCCGAGATCGAGGGCGCGATAGCCGCGCTCGGCATAATGATCGACGATGTTGCGCATCAGAATCAGGCCGGGGCTGTAACGCGAATTATCGGACATGGTGTAGGTATTGAACATCATGGAGAAGCGATCACCGTCGGCGACGCCTGCGAACATCGCGATCACCTCGTCGTCGCATTCGAGGGCGTGAATATCGATGGCGTGACCGCCGCCCTCGAGCCTTGCCATGCAGGCCGTGCGGATAAAATCCTCCACGCCGGGTTCGGCGAACACGCTGGGTAGTTTCTGCTCGGCCATCCGCAGCGGCTTGATGTGGAAGAACGCCTCGAGCACCCGCTGGATCTCGGCGTCGGTTTCGGCCACGCCATAGCGATAACCCGGCAGCGCTTGCAGCTTGCGTTCCTTGCCCTTGAGCCGGCGGCGGAACGAGCTGCTGATCCGGCTCGTTGGCGGCTCTTCGGGCACGATCGTCATCAACGGACAATCATTGGCGGAGGGCTGGTGCGGCAGCAGCGCCATCGGATTGGGCATGTCCCGCCAGCGCACCGGCTGCTGGCTCAGTTCCAGAACGTCGGCGCCGGATCGCGCGCGTATGCCCGAGATCAGCGCGTTGAGATCGTCAGCGCTTGCGTGGGCCGCGAACTCGCGATCCCACAAGGGCATGTTGAAGGTGGCGTGCTTGCCGCCCATGAAACAGGCGGTGCGGACGCCGTGGGCATGTTTGAGCGTCAGCGGCAGCAGCAACAGCGGCCGGCGTTCGACGTCGTAGGCGACAACGATGAACGGCGAGAGGCTGGCGCGCGCTCCGGCCTGCCTTTGCCAGGCGCCGAGAAAGTCGAATCGCTGATACGGCGTGGAAAACTGGCGCCGATCTTCGAGGCTGCGCCAGATCGCCTCGGCTTGAACAAGATCGTGAAGGATATCGACGCTGGCGATGCGGCTCGCTTTCGACCACGCGGGTGTTCCCGCCGTCCGGTCTTCGATCGCGGCAGCCATGGTCATTTGCGAAACCTGTCGACAGGGAAAAACTTACAATTTTCAGATCGGCCGACCTTTGCAAACAAAGGTCAACAAAGAGTAATGACAATGCGGCACGGCGGGGCGGACATATCCGCGGTGTGGGGACGAGACGTTGCCATCTGAGAACGCTTTTCTGAAACGGGCGAGGCTGGAGTTCGCTTATTTCAGCGGCTTTTCGCGGCTGATGCAGCGGCGAACCGGTGGCGCCGGCGTCATCTTGCGGTTCGAGCGGGTGCGACCGCGGCGTGGGTCAGGCTTTCAGCCGCTCAAATCGCACGAAATCACGCCCGGATTTCTCGACCGCACCATCCGGGCGCTAAAGCGCTGGAAATTCGACATCGTGTCAATGGACGAGGTTTGCCGGCGGTCGGTCACGCTGGCCTCGCCAAGGCGATTTGTGTCGTTGACGTTCGACGGCGGCTACAAGGATCTGATCAGTTCGGCCTATCCGGTGCTGTCGAAGCACGGCGTTCCCTTCACGGTCTACCTGCCGACCGCGTTTCCGGACCGCATCGGCGAGGCATGGTGGCTCGCGCTGGAGGCGGTGATCGCGCGCGAGACCCGCATCAGCCTTGTGATGAATCGCAGTGAGCAGCGCTTCAATGTCGGCACTACGTCCGAAAAATATCAGCTCTATGATTTTCTCGCGGGCTGGATGCGTACGCTGCCGCCGCCCGATCTGTCGCTGGCCGTCAGGGACCTCTGCAAGCGGTATTCGGTCGATCTTGCAGCATTGTCGCGCGAAGCCTCGATGGGTTGGGACGATGTGGCCAGGCTCGCGGCCGATCCGCTGGCGACGATCGGAAGCGCGACCGTGAACTATCCGGCGCTCGCGAACCTCAGGGACGCCGATGCGCACCGCGAGATGACCATGGGCAGGGCTGTCGTGCAGGCCGCGTTCCGTGGGGATGTCGGGCACTTCGCTTATCCGTTCGGCGATCGTGCATCGTTTCGCCGGCAACATGTGGGGATGGCCGAGGAAGCCGGCTTCGCCAGCGCGGTGACCGCGATACCGGGCGTCGTGGAGACGGAAGGCCGCACCAGCCTGTATGCGCTGCCGCGCATCGGCTGGGATGGCCGGCGGCGCTCGCTGCGCGTCATGCGCGTGATACTTTCTGGCGTCACATTTCCCAAAGGCAGGCACAGCCCGCGCGCCGGGATCAGCGATCCGGCCGCGCCATCCAGCTGATGATCGGCATCGCCGGCAGCACCCATCCGATACCCGCCACGACATAGAAGATGGCCTGCAGCAGCCCGGAATTGGCGAGCCACGGCGTCTGCGCCACCGTCATTCCCAACAGCGACCAGACCACCACGAGCACCAGCAAGGCGATGGTTCCAAGGAATTTGCGGGTACGGATGGTCATGACGGAAATATGCAATTCGCTGGCCGTGCGCGGCTTGCGCGCGGGGAGGGGCGGACTATAAGGGGCGCGCAAATTCAATCAAGCCAAGCGTAGCTTCGATGACCGGCATTCCCGCACAACATGCAGCAGCGCCCCGCGCCATCCGATGGTGGCTGCTCGCAGTTGCCGCGCTGATCGCGATCATGGTGCTGGTCGGCGGCGCCACGCGGCTTACCGAATCCGGGCTGTCGATCGTCGAATGGAAGCCGGTCACCGGCACCTTGCCGCCGCTCAATCAGGAGCAGTGGACGCAGGCCTTCGAGGCCTACAAGACCATTCCGCAATATCGCGAGCTCAATGCCGGCATGAGCCTTGCGGAGTTCAAGACCATCTTCTGGTGGGAATGGAGCCATCGGCTGCTCGGGCGCGTGATCGGTGTCGTCTATCTGCTGCCGTTTCTCTGGTTTCTCTGGCGCGGCGCCTTGAGCGCGGAGCTGCGGCGGCGGCTGTGGTTTATCTTCGGGCTCGGTGCGCTGCAGGGCGCGGTCGGCTGGTGGATGGTGGCATCAGGGCTTTCGCAGCGGATCGAGGTTTCGCAATATCGTCTCGCCACTCATCTGGTGCTGGCGCTGCTGATTTTCGCAGGCATCGTCTGGACGCTGCGTCGGGTGGCGGACCGGCCGCCGCTCGCCGTAGCTTCGCGACTGAAGCTCACCAGCATGGCGCTGCTGGGGCTGACCTTCGTGCAGCTCTATCTGGGCGCGCTGGTCGCGGGCCTGCGCGCGGGCAAGATCTATAACACCTGGCCGGAGATCGACGGCGCGCTGATTCCATCCGCGGCGCGATTGTTCTTTGAAACGCCGTGGTGGCGCAATCTGTTCGACAATGCGCTGATGGTGCAATTCGAGCATCGCATGACCGCCTACGCGCTGTTCGCACTGGCGGTCTGGCATGCGGTCGACGCCGTTCGGTCAAAGGCCGCTGCTGCCGCGGTCAACGGCGCTATGTGGCTGGTGGCGGCGGTCACGCTGCAAGCGGCGCTCGGCATTCTGACGCTATTGAACGAGGTTCCGATTGCGCTCGCATTGGCGCATCAGGCCGTTGCGATCGCGGTGCTGACGCTAGCGGTGTTTCAGGCCGAACGATTGGCGGCGCGGCCGGAGCCGGCGCAGCGAAATCTGGCGCTGCCGGCCGGTCATGTCAGGCTGAACTGAATCTAGCAGTAGCCGTAGACGCCGCAAGTGTAGGGCAGGCGATTCCAATAGCCGAGCTCCGGGCCGCCGTAATAGCCACCCTGGTATTCATAGTCGAAGGGCCGCCCGTAATATCCCGGCAGCGAGGCCACGCCGACGACGGGCGGAAGGTACGGCACATAGCCATACGACGGTGTGAACAGCACCTCGGGCCCATCAGCGCCATAGACCGGGCGCCCATAGAGAGGCGGCGCGGCCCACGTGATGGTGGTTCGGTATTTGTAATGCGGGCGGGGAAGGCCTGCGGGCAATTGGCTGGCGGCGCGGCGTGCGCCGTGTTTGGCGATAGCTCCGTCAGCCGCCGCGGCAGTTCCGGCAGTGAAGACAGCCACAACAAGCGGCATCATCCAGCGCGGCATCATCAGCTCCGAATTCAGACGACGACAGCATGCCATTTTGGTGCGGGGGATCAAACGGGAATCAGGTCGATCTGCCGAAGCCGACGATCCGGGGCAGCAACGCCAAAGGGCGTCTCGGCAAGCAGGACTTTGTCCATGTAGCGGCGATCGATGTCTACCTGCCCCGCGGGTGAGCAGCTCCAAGATGGTCGACAGCCCAGGCTATGCGTTCAATCCGGAGGGTGATGCGGCAACAAAACTGAATAAGATACGTAATTCTACGGAGATCACCCGACCGCGTACCTCGATGATTAGACCACCCCCGCTTTCCATGGTTGTACGTCCCCGGGGAAGCCGGCAAACGCCAATTTTGAGAGCCGGCCTACCATCTGGTCCAACTTTGAGCGGCCCATTTTATTTCGCACTGCCCAACTCGCGAAATTCTGCGAGATGCCGATCGATCTCGTCACAATGATTTGCCGAAGGCTCATCGTGAGCATCCTTCCAAGGAGGCGTCGTTCAAAGCTCTGTTGCTTGCCGGCGAGATACTGACCGGCGCTTGCTGGTCGGTACCGTTGCAGAAAACTCATAGTGGAGACATTTATGAAACGTCGTGACTTACTGGCGCGAACTGCAGCTGGCGTTTCCGCAAGTCTCCTTCTGGGGAACGTTCGGTCCGACGGCTATCGCTTCGTCGGTTCAGCGCTTGCGGCTGGCGAGGGTGACCGGCAGAGGGCCAGCCTTGAGCAGAAATTTGCCGAATTTGCACTTTCCATCAAGTATGACGCTCTGCCCGCGGACGTTACAGCCGCGGCAAAGCGCGTGCTTCTCGACACGCTTGGATGCGCATTCGGAGCCGTAGGAAGCGAGCCTGCAAATATAGCTGAGACGACAATTCGAAAGACTTTCGGAGACGCCAATACGGCCACCGTGATCGGCTATCCGCGGCCCGCTACTGTGGAAGGTGCACTGTTCGTCAATGGTGTCCTCTTCCGCTCCCTCGACCTGAACGATACTTATATCGGCACTGAGCCACTTCATCCGAGCGAGGTGCTTCCGACGGCGATTGCGCTTTGCGAGGAGAATGGAGCAAGCGGCCGTAATCTCATCGAGGCGATGGTCGCCGGCTATGAGGCCAGCATGCGCGTCAATGACGCCATCTCCTTCATTGAGCGTGGTTTTCATCCCTTGTGTGCGGCCTCCTACGGTATCCCCCTGATTGCGGGCAAGATCTGGGGACTTCCCAAGGAAGCCATCGCAAACGCGGTCGGAATTTCAGGCGCCCGCGGCTTCACAAGCTTTGTCGTCAACAGTGGCGCGATCAGCATGATGAAAGCCATGGGACTTGCGGCCACTGCGGCGGACGGCGTTTTCGCAACACGGCTCGCTGCGCAGGGATTCACCGGGCCATCCGGCACGCTGGAGTGGCTGGCGTTGAAAGTGAAGCCCGCCAAGGAGGGCTTTGCCGTTGACCTTGAGCTTGCGCGATACTGGCTGCCCCGGGTGGCATTCAAACGCTTTCCCATTCAAATCGAGTTGCAAGCCGTGGCAGAGGCCGGCGCATCGCTCTCTGCGAAGATCAAGGATCGCGCACAAGATATTCGTGCGATCACAGTTGAGACCTATCCCGGAATAATCGAGCGCGTCGCGGATCCTGCGAAATTCCGGCCACAGACAAAGGGTACCGCCGATCACAGTCTTCCCGTCTGCCTTGCCATGGCTCTTCTCGACGGTGATGTGACAGTAGCTCAATTTGAGAAAGATCGCTGGCGGGCCCAGGACGTGATGGGGCTGGTCGAAAAGACGTCGGTGAAGCCCGGAGAGGCACTTATCGCTAAACTCCCCAAGGGGCGGGGCGCAAACATTGAGATCGTGTTCGCAGATGGTCAGTCCCTGCGCGAGACCGTGGAAGTTCCCGAAGGTGATTCCGAACGTCCGCTCTCGAGACCGTCGCTCGAACGCAAGTTCATGAACTTCGCGGTCCCTGTCATCGGTAAGGCCAGCGCCGAGCGCGTCACGTCACTCGTCGATGGTCTCGAAGAGCTGAAGGATGTCAGAGAATTGACCCGAGCCCTCAAGGGCGCTGGAAAGCCAAATCCAATGTGACCGGAAGGACATGCCGGGGTGGCCTGACGATGCCGGCTCTCGGGGTAGCACGGACGCGGAAGCCTGACGCGGCGGCGAGAAGTTCGCACTTAAGCGACGATCGCTCCGTGTTCTCGTCATTGCGAGGGGCCAACGGGTCGCGCGAATGCGCGCCCGATGACAGGCTCCGCGACGAAGCAATCCAGATTTCGATCGGCGTGGATTGCTTCGCTGCGCTCGCAATGACGAACGATTAAGTGCCGAGTGCCTGCTCGAGGTCGGCGATCAGATCTTCCTTGTCTTCGATGCCGATCGAGAGCCGCACCACGTCGGGCGCCGCGCCCGACTTGACCTTGGCGGCATCGTCGAGCTGGCTGTGCGTGGTCGAGGCCGGGTGGATCACCAGCGAGCGGGTGTCGCCGACATTGGCGAGGTGCGAGAACAGTTTCAGGTTCGACACCAGATTGACGCCGGCGTCATAGCCGCCCTTGAGGCTGAACGTGAACACCGCCCCGGCGCCCTTCGGCGCATATTTGCGCGCGAGGTTGTTGTATTTGTCGCCCGGCAGGCCGGCGTAATTGACCGAGGCCACCGCCGGATGCGCCAGCAGCCACTCTGCGATCGCCTTGGCGTTCTCGCAATGCTTCTGCATGCGCAGCGGCAGCGTCTCGATCCCCGTGAGGATCATGAACGCATTGAACGGCGAGATCGCCGGCCCGAGATCGCGCAGGCCGAGCACGCGGCAGGCGATCGCGAAGGCGAAATTGCCAAAGGTCTCCTGGATCTTGATGCCGTGGTATTCGGGACGCGGCTCGCTCAGCATTGGATACTTGTTGTCCTTCGACCAGTCGAAGGTGCCGGCATCGACGATGATGCCGCCGAGCGAATTGCCGTGGCCGCCGAGGAATTTCGTCAGCGAATGCACCACGATGTCGGCGCCATGATCGATCGGGCGGATCAGATAGGGCGTCGCTAGCGTGTTGTCGACGATCAGGGGTACGCCGGCCTTGCGCGCGACGGCGGAGATCGCCTCGATGTCGGTGACGCTGCCGCTGGGATTGGCGATCAATTCGATGAAGATCGCCTTGGTGTGCGGAGTGACCGCGCGTTCGAAGCTGCCGATATCATCGGGATCGGCCCACACCACGTTCCAGCCAAAGCTCTTGAAGGCGTGCGTGAACTGGTTGATCGAGCCGCCATAGAGTTTTCGCGCGGCGATGAATTCGTCGCCGGGCATCAGCAGTTGCTGAAGCACGACGACCTGCGCGGCATGTCCCGATGCGACGGCGAGCGCTGCGGTGCCGCCCTCGAGAGCGGCGAGGCGTTCCTCCAGCACGGCCTGGGTCGGATTTCCGATGCGGGTATAGATGTTGCCGAACGCCTGCAGTCCGAACAGCGACGCGGCGTGATCGGCGTCGTTGAAGACAAACGACGTGGTTTGATAGATCGGCGTCGCCCGCGCGCCGGTGGTGGGATCGGGCTGCGCGCCGGCATGCACGGCAAGGGTTGAAAATCCGGGAAGACGATCGGTCATTCTTTTTCCTCTATGACTGCCTCACCCCGGGCGGCCGGGGGTGCCGCGTCGCGAAGGATGAGAAATGGTGCGATCTTATAGGTCGAGAGGGCGCCAGGCCGCCTCATACGAATGAGGGACAATCGCGGCAGCATCGTCCGCCGTCAAGGCGGCCCGACGTTTCACGCGCGGCGGGGGACGGCCATGCTTCGATTTGCCACGTTTGCGAAAGAACTACTTCGTATTGCCGTCACGCGAGATCAGTTCTGTTTTCGCGGCGCGATCGGAGGCGGCGGTCTCGCCGCCGCCCAGGCTGGTCCGATTCAGCGAAAGCCGCATGCCCTGGGTCGGCATCGGCGCGCGCTTCGAACTCAGCGTGCGTGAATTGACGCCCATCCACGAAATCTCCGAGGACAGCCGGCCATATTCGATCTTGGGGCAGCGGTTCATCACGACCTTGAGACCGGCCGCCTCTGCTTTCGCGGCGGCGGCATCGTCGCGCGCGCCGAGCTGCATCCAGATGATTTTCGGCGGCGGCTCGAGCTTCAGCGCTTCGTCGACCACCGGCATGATGTGGCTCGAATTCCTGAAGATGTCGACCATGTCGATGGGATGGCCGATATCTGATAGCGAAGCGACAAAGGGTTTGCCGAGCAGGCTCTTGCCGACATGGCCGGGATTGACCGGGATCATGTCGTAGCCGCGCTGCGCCAGATATTTGAAGGCGAAGTAACTCGGCCGCACATTGACCGGCGACGCGCCCACCATCGCAATCGACTTCACGCCGTTGAGAATCTCGCGGATGTAAGTGTCGGGGTAGGCGTCGTGGTTCATTCTTGAATTATCCATTGCGTCATTGCAAGGAGCGAAGCGACAAAGCAATCCAGTTCTGTTGCGACTCTGGATTGCTTCGCGGAGCCTGTCATCGGGCGCGCATTCGCGCGACCCGTTGGCTGGCAATGACGGTTTATTTATCCTGCCATTTCGGCTCGCGCTTCTCGATGAAGGCGCCGATGCCTTCCTCGGCGTCGCGCGCCATCATGTTCTCGGTCATCACCTCTGCCGCATAGCGATAGGCGTCCGCAAGGCTCATTTCGGCCTGCCGGTAGAACGCGGCCTTGCCAAGCTTGACCGTGTAGGCGGATTTCAGCGCGACCTTTTGCGCCAGTGCGATCGCGGCATCGCGTTCGGTGCCGTCGGCCACGACGCGGTTGACGAGGCCGATATCCCGCGCGGTTGTTGCCGAAATTGGCTCGCCCGTGAGCAGCATTTCCATCGCCTGCTTGCGCGGGACGTTGCGCGACAGCGCCACCATCGGCGTCGAGCAGAACAGTCCGATGTCGACCCCGGGCGTGGCGAATGCCGCGGTCTCCGAGGCTACCGCGAGATCGCAGCTTGCCACCAGCTGGCAGCCCGCCGCGGTAGCGACTCCCTGAACAGCCGCGACCACCGGCTTGGGCAATTGCACGATGGCTTGCATCATCGCGCTGCAGGCGGTCATGATTTCGGCAAAATAGCCGCGGCCGCGGTCGGCATCGGTGCGACGCGCGGTCAGTTCCTTCATGTCGTGGCCGGCGGAGAAGGCCGGACCATTGGCCGCGATCACGACCGCGCGCACGTTGGTGTCGTCGTGAATGTCCTGCAACTCCGCGTACAGTCCGGCGATCAGGGCTTCGGAGAGGCTGTTGCGGGCCTCAGGCCGATTGAGCGTGAGCACGGCGATGCTGCCCCGCGTCTCGCGCAGGAGAACCGGTATTTGCGGGTTGGGCGCGCGTGCGGTCTGGCTTGTCATCGAATTGTCCAATAGCTGATCGGTCATGCGGATATTGTATGCACCCGTCCAGAGGGCGCCAGCCGGATGCTATAGGTTTACCAAAATTGAGGGGCGGATTGCGGTTTGCAAGTCCGGGTTTGGCGCGATCATGTAACAGATCCGGGGGACGGGCCACCATCCACTATCTCTTTTTCTTCTCGGCCAAAGCCGAGGTTGTGTGGTCCACAAATCGCTCCATAAGGTGGGGCGCCGAGGCACCGAACATGCGGATGCGCCCGGTGTGTGCCAGCAGCAGCAGCCCGGCCGCATGCGCGAAGATGTCCGCCATCAGCAATCTGGCTTGTTCGCGACTGGCGCCGAAGGCCTGGGCAGCATCGGCGATCGGAAGCATGGCCAGTTCCAGGGCCGTATTGAGTACTTCATCGCGTTCCTTTCCGAGTCCGTGCGGCTTCATGCCGCCGCGAAACAGATAGAAGCCGAGATCGAGGTCTCTGGGATTGTCTGCGTAATATCGGAAGAACGCCATGGCGGCTGCCCGAAGCCGGTCGGCCGGCGTTTTCGTGCGGGTGACGGCACGAGCGACGGCCTTTCGCAGATCGGCCAGCAATTCGCGAAGAACCTCCGCGTAAATCGCTTCCTTGGATTCAAAGTGAAAGTAGAGCGCCGCGGGTGTGTAACCGGCGGCCGTCGCGATCGCCCGCAACGAAGCGCCCTCCAGCCCTTCGGCCTCGAACACCTGCCGCGCGGCGTCCATGATCAAGCCGCGCTTCAGCTCGCTTACCGCCTTCTGCCTGCCGATTCTCTGCTCTTTTGCCATCGGTCGGTTTATTAGCACACTTGACGGTTTATCTAACAGTGTTAGAATTTTTAACGCTGTTAAAATTAATGACCGCAGGAGGCTCCGATGACAGTGAGGATCGAGAAGGACGGCTCGGTTTGGACCATCATCCACGATCGGCCTGAGGCCCGTAACGCCATGGATCCCCAGAGCGCGGACGCCCTGACCGCGGCCTTCCTGGAGTTCGACGCCGACAGGGAAGCTGCGGTGGCGGTATTTTATGGCGCAGGCGGCGCGTTCTGCTCCGGCTGGGACCTCAAATATGTCAGCACGCTCAATGCCGCTTATCCGCTGGGCGAGCTCGATATTTCGACGGCCCGGCCGCGCGGCAATGGCGGCGAAATTCCACGCGGTCCGCTAGGACCCTCGCGTCTGGAATTGGACAAACCGGTCATCGCGGCAATTGAGGGGCCGGCCGTGGCAGGCGGAATGGAACTTGGATTGTGGTGCGATTTTCGGGTGATGGCCGAAGAGTCTTATTTCGGCGTTTATTGCCGCCGGTGGGGCGTGCCGCTGATCGACGGCGGCACCGTGCGGTTGCCTCGTATTGTGGGGCAGGGCCGGGCGCTCGAGATCATCCTCACGGGCCGCAAGGTGCCGGCCGAGGAGTGCATGTCCATCGGCTTATGCGAATACCTGACGCCGAAGGGCGGAGCGCGCGCGAAGGCGGAGGCACTCGCACAGGAGATCGCGCGCTTTCCGCAGGTCTGTGTCCGTGCCGATCGACGGTCCGCCATCAAGAGCCATGGGCTTACTGTCCGCGAGGGGCTGATTCAGGAATGGTATAATGGACGCGAGGCGTTGATCGCGGACGGCGTGGCGGGGGCAGGGCGCTTCAGCGAGGGGCTCGGCCGGCACGGCGATTTTGCGAGAATTCGCTAGCGCTTCGGCCGTGGTGTTTCAGTGATGACAGCGGCGCGAATGACGGCGGCGGAACTCGATGCCTTCCTGCGCACCGAGCTTCCGCTCATGTTTGATTATGACGATCTTACCATCGAGCATGCCGACGGTTGGACCTGTCAGGTGCGGCAGCGCATCCGCGAAAGCATGCTTCGTCCCGGAGGAACTGTCTCGGGAGCAACGCTGATGGCGCTGGCGGATTGCGCGATGTATTTGGTGGTGCTGTCGGCCATTGGTCCTGTGAGCCTCGCGGTCACGACCAACCTCAATATCAATTTTCTGCGCAAGGGCGTGTCGGGGCAGGATGTCCTGGCGACTGCAAAGCTCTTGAAACTGGGCAGGCGGCTCGCCGTCGGCGAGGTCACGTTGCTGTCGGGAAGGGCGACGGATCCAATCGCCCATGCGACGGTGACCTATTCCATTCCAAATACTTAGTGATTCTCACGGTATTATAGCACCATATTTTTAATCCATTGTTTTTATTGAGATATTTTGCCGGATGCGGCGTTGACGGGCGCGGTGGACTTATCTAGAAACCCCGCAGTTCGGCGCCGACGCGTCGATATTCCCCTTTCACGGATTTCCTCACATGAAAACGTTTTCGGCTAAGCCCGCCGAGGTGACGAAGAAGTGGGTGCTGATCGACGCCAAAGGTCTGGTGGTCGGCCGGCTCGCCACCCTGGTCGCGATGCGTCTGCGCGGCAAACACCTCCCGACCTATACGCCCCACGTCGATTGCGGTGACCATGTCATCATCATCAACGCCGCCCACGTGGTGCTGACCGGGCGCAAGCGCGACAACAAGGTCTATTACAATCACACCGGCTTCATCGGCGGCATCAAGGAACGCACCGCGAAGTCGATCCTCGAGGGCCGCTTTCCGGAGCGCGTGGTCGAGAAGGCGATCGAGCGCATGATTCCGCGCGGCCCGCTCGGCCGAGTGCAGCTCGGCAATCTCCGTGTCTATCCCGGCCCCGAGCATCCGCACGAGGCGCAGCAACCCGAAACGGTCGATATTGCTTCGATGAACCGCAAGAACATGAGGGCCGCATAATATGTCCGACACCATGCAGTCTCTCGATCAGTTGTCGCAGCTGAAGCCCGCCGCGCCGGAATCGCCGAAATACGTCAAGAAGGTCGACAAGCTCGGGCGCGCCTATGCCACCGGCAAGCGCAAGGACGCGGTTGCCCGCGTCTGGATCAAGCCCGGTGCCGGCAAGATTGTCGTCAATACCCGCGAGGTCGAAACCTATTTCGCCCGTCCGGTGCTGCGGATGATGATCCAGCAGCCGCTGGTCGCGGCAGCCCGTGCCGGCCAATACGACGTGATTTGCACCGTTGCCGGCGGCGGTCTGTCGGGCCAGGCGGGCGCCGTGCGTCACGGCATTTCCAAGGCGCTGACCTATTTCGAGCCCGACCTGCGCGGCGTTCTGAAAAAGGGCGGTTTCCTCACCCGCGACTCGCGCACCGTCGAGCGCAAGAAGTACGGCCGCGCCAAGGCGCGCAAGTCGTTCCAGTTCTCCAAGCGGTAAACAGCTTCGTTAAAATCCTTCGCGAATGCGGCGGATATGGAATTTTGAAAAGGGCGCCCGGCGGTTTCGCGGGCGCCTTTTTGCTGATGATTTGCCGAGCAGTTGACGCAGTTTTTCCCGAAAACTTGTGCACGCGCGCAAACAGATTTCAAACGCGGTCAACGTAAGTTTACCGGCACTGAAGAAAGTTACCGGCACCAAGGCGTCGGCTCCGCTTGAACCGCGCCGGACCAGCTGCATCACAATTCCCTGGTGATCCATGTTGCTCGATACCTCGACGCTTTATCTGGTTGCCGCCATGGTTGCGGCGATGCTCGGAGCCATGCTGCTGTTCTTCGGCAGGCAGGAGAACATTCCGGCGCTGATATGGTGGGGCGCCGCCTATCTGCTCGGCGCCACCTCGGTCGCGCTGTGGACGCTCGCCAGTTCCAGGCTCGGCGGCATGCTTTCGCTGGCGCTCAATGCCATCGGCTTCGTGGCCTGCGGCATGGTCTGGAGCGCGGCGCGGGTGTTTCATGGCCGCAAGCCCAGCCTGCCGGGGCTGCTGATCGGGGCGATCGCCTGGGTCGCTGCCGTGATGGCGCTGGCGCCGCAGGCGTCGGCGATGCGCATGACCATCGGTGCCGGCATCGTCGCGGTTTATGCGGGCCTGACGGCCGCCGAATTGTGGTCCGAGCGCCGCAAGACCCTGCATAAGCGCTGGCCGGCGGTCGCGGTGCCGGTGTTGCACGGTTTCGTGCTGATGCTGCCGATCCTGCTTGGCGGCCTGTTGCGCCCGCACGATGAAGGTTTCTCCAGCAGTATCTGGGTCACCGTATTTGCCGTCGAACTGGTGCTCTATGCGGTCGGCACCGTGTTCGTGATCTTCATGCTGGTGTCGGAGCGCACCGTCACCGCACACAAGACGGCGGCCTCGATGGATCCGCTGACCGGCATGCTCAACCGCCGTGGCTTTGCGGAGGCGACGTCACGGGTAATCGAGCGCGAAGCCAACGCCGGCCGTCCGGCGACCGTGCTGATCTTCGACATCGATCACTTCAAGTCGATCAACGACCGTTTCGGCCATGCGGCGGGCGACGAGGTCCTAAGGCTATTTGCCACCATCGTACTCAACACCTTGCGGATCACCGATCTGTCGGGACGAATCGGCGGCGAGGAGTTTGCCGCCTTTCTGCCGTGTTCGCTGGAGGAGTCCGTGATCGCCGCCGAGCGCGTGCGTGAAGCCTTCGAGAGTTCTGGAATTGTGGTCGAGGAAGGGCCGGTGGATACCACCGTCAGCATCGGTGTCGCCGGCGGGCCGGCAGGCACTGAACTGGAAGTGCTGCTGGCGGCGGCCGATGCCGCGCTCTACCAGGCCAAGCGCAACGGCCGCAACCGGGTCGAGGCGGCCGAGGAGCTGCCGTTGTCGCTGGATAAGTGGCGGCGCAAGACAGCTGCCCAGTCGGCCGCCCCGTCATCGCGCGCTGCGTTTGTCGGTCCGGCATAGCGGTGCCGTCGTAACCTCGCATTTACCATTCGCTCCATATCATCAGGCGGTATGGAGACGACCCGCAATCAAAGTTCCCAGGCTGCCCTGACGTCGCTTGAAGCCGCGGCTGTATCGGCGCGCGGGGAATTTGCCTGCATGTTTTCGACATCCGACGAATATGAGACCGCGCTGATCACGGAGCGGCGTGCGCAGGGCCGCTATGACCGGCGACGAAGCCCGTGGCCGGCCGCCGTGTTTGTTGGATGCACGCTGATGCTGGCCGCCGCGATGTTGCTGTTGAACTAAGTTTTCCGGGAAATGGGGTATGCCCGAGCGCCGCGAGGCGCCTTTTTCTTTTTGGGGCATCGGTGACGCTTCAATAACGGGCCGGGCTGGGCTAGAGACGGGAATTCTCAACGAGGGCCGCAACCGATGATCACCGAAATCGCCCAAATCGACGTCAAGCCGGGCTCCGAAAAGGATTTCGAAGCCGCGGTTGCCAAGGCGCGTCCGCTGTTCCTGCGCGCCAAAGGCGGCAAGGGTTTTGAACTGCACAAGTCGATCGAGAAGCCATCACGTTACCGGCTGATGGCAAAGTGGGACACGCTGGAAAATCACACCGTCGATTTCAGGGGGTCCGAAGATTTCACGGCATGGCGCGGGCTTGTCGGGCAATATTTTGCTTCGCCGCCCGAAGTCGAGCACACCGAGACGGTGCTGACCTCGGCGGGCTGAAGCATCGGCGGCCGGCGGCCTCAGGCCGCCGTCGCACCGGCCGCGCCATCGTCGGCCTTGAAATGATCGATCATGACTTTCACGATCGCCATCAGAGGCAGCGCCAGCGCCAAACCCCAGATGCCGAACACGACGCCGAGCAGGATCTGGAACGCGAATAAGGTGGCGGGTGGAATATCGAGCGCCTGACGCTGCAGCATCGGCGTGAGAATGTAGCTTTCCAGCGCGTGAACGCCGAGGAACAACGCGAAGGCGCTTGCGGCGGCGACCCAGCCTGACGCAAGGCTCGCAAGCACCACAATCAATCCCCCGAGTATCGCCCCCACCGTCGGGATGAAGGCAAGCAGCCCGGCCTGGATGCCCAGGATGAACGAACTCTGGATACCGATGATCTCCAGGCCGATCCAGGTCACGACAAAGACCGCGAACATGGTGATGATCTGTGCGATCAGCCAGCGTTCCAGCGTATCGCCGATGCGATCGACAATCAGGGTCGCGCGGGCACGGTGACGCGTGGGGGCCATAAACAGCAGGCCGGTACGATAGACGCCCGGTTGCGCCGCGAACGCCAGGCCCAGGAACAGCACGATGAAGAAATTGCCGACGGCGCTCACCGTGCCCAGCAGCAGTTTGAGCGTCTGACTGACGATCGCGCCGCCGCTTGAGGCAATCGCGCCGGCGCTGGGGAGATTGTGCGTCGGTGGCGTCGCGGGCGTCTCGGGCGTCGCTGCCCCCGAAGTCGACGCGGCAGCATTGCCGAAGTCGAGATAGCTGGTATCGATGCCGTTCTTCTCGAGGAAGGCCTTGACGTTTACCAGTTGCGATTTGATCGTGTTGCTCAGCACGGTTGCCTGCTGCGCGATGGTGGCGCCGCCGAGGAACACCACGCCGGACAACAACCCCGCGAGCACCAGGCATACGATCGTCAGCCGCAGCGAATGATGCAGGTTGACAACGCGGCCGAGCAGTTTGGTCATGGCGTTGAGCGCGACGCCCAGCAGCATTCCGGCGAAGATCAGAAACAGCGTTGCGGCATAATACCAGGTGAACAGCAACAGGGCGGCGAATGCGATGGCGCCGATGCCGCCGACCGAGATCGCCCATGCCAGATCGTTGCGGGCCGCAACACGATCCTCAGCCGAGATTGTCACATTGATTCCTTTTCAAGCCGGACCTGAGACCACTCTTTCGTCAAAACGCGCCCGGGATCAAGCCGGGCTGGCGCGCCGGTTTGACGCTGGTGTAGTCGTTGTGCCAAGCGATGGCTGCGACGGGGTCGGGAAGAGGCGAGGGCGGGTGGCATGAATCTCAAATGGATCGGACCGGTTGCATTATTGGCAGCCCTTGTGATCGGCGATCAAATTCGCATCAATCGGCCCGGTCACAAATATCGGCTGACGGTGGAGGTCGAAACGCCCGACGGGGTCAAGTCGGCTTCCGGCGTTATGGCGGTGCATCCCGACAGAAGCTACAGCCGCGGCGGGCACACAAGCACCAAGGGCGATGCGGTGTTGGTCGATCTCGGCGGCGGCAAAAACCTGGTGGCCCTGCTGGCGCATATCGACGACAAATCGCTCGATCTCGACGGCATGAACTATGTGGCATTGCGCGCCTACAACGCGGCGGGTCGCAAAGTGTCATTCAACGAGATGAGCCGGGCGTCCGGCGCCGTGCCGGTGAAAGGCGCGTTGATCCCGGTGTTGATGACCTTCACCGACCCGGGCGATCCCGGAACCGCCCGTACGGTGCCGCCGGATGGCCTGGAGGCGAAGCTGGGGAAGGGGTTTCATCTCCGCTCGGTCTCGGCCGAGGTGGTGCCGAACGGTTTGTGGCCGCTCGATTTCGGCGGGCCGCTCGGCGAGCCCGTGACACGCGGGATCGAGGCGAAATTGCCCTGGCTGAACGGCGCCGACCATGCAGCAGCGGGAGCGCTTGCCGCGGCAGAATTGCCGGCCGGCGATGCGATCGATGCAAAACAGGTCTTCACGCGCAAGCAATGATCGCGAAACTATCTCGGCCTGCCGCCGAACGCCCGCGCCAGCGCGCGTTCGGCGCCGCGCCGCGCCAGCGGCTTGATCAGCGGCGAGTTGAAATACGCATGGCTTGAAAGAAGCGCGCGATTGAGATCGGCGATGCGATACAGCTTGCCGGCCGCGACCACGGCTTCAAGGCTCGAAAGGTTGCCGATCGCTTCCGTCGGATCGCGCCGAAACAACAAAATATCCGCCGGCGCACCGGCCTCGACGCAGCCCAGACCGCTGATGCCGAGCCGGTCGCCGGCATCTGAGGTCGCGAGCTTCCAGACCTGCTCGAGACCGATCCCGGCATCGACGAACAGCGCCATTTCCTCGAGCAGACTGGCGCCGGGGATGACGAAGGGCTGCGCGACATCGGTTCCGAGATAGAGTTGCGCGCCGGCGTCGAACAGCTTCTTGGTCAGTTGCTGCTTTTTCGCGATCGCAGGCCGCACCTGCCGCTCCAGATAGTCGCGCTCCATGCGGTTACTCGGGCGGGCATGCTCGGGGTGCCAGATCACGTCGAGATAGAACGGGGGGATTCCCTGCCGATCGGATTGCCGGCGTGACGCTTCGAAATCCCGGTAGCAAAGCATCTTTTGATTGGTGACAATGGTTGGTGTGTTGGCGATGCCGTGCTGGACCGTCACTTCGACAATTCTGTCCATCCGCGGTTCGTCGACCGCGTGCCAGTCGCACGAGCGATTGATCAGCGCATTGCGCTCCAGCGTCCGCGGTTCCGGGACGCCAAAGAAATGCTGCACCTCGGCAATGCGCGCCTCTTCATACGTGATGCCCGCGGGGACGTGACCCATCATCTTGAGGCCGTGCCTCGCACAGGCCTGCTCCAGCGCCCGGATCATCGGCTCGGTCAAACCTTCGTAGAATTTCATGAAGCTGGCGCCGGTCGCCTTGACGCGAATGGCTGCCGCGTCGGCCGCCGCCTCGCTCGCATCCTTCAGCAGGATCGTGTTCTTGAACGTGGCCTTGCCGGCGCCGACGAAGGGTCCGCAGTAGAACACCCTCGGCACTGGATGCGCGCCTTCGCGGCTGAGCCTCTGCGCCGCGGCGACCGCCGTCCGATCCAGGTCGCCGGCTTCGCGGATGCTGGTGATGCCGTGCAACAAATAAAGCAGCGCCGCGCCTTGCGTGAGTTTCAAGGCGTTGTCCGGCGGCAAATGCACGTGCATGTCGACGAGCCCGGGCAGGGCGAAACATCCGGCAAATTCGGACGAGGGCGCGACCTGGGTGTTTGAAATTCCGGCAATCGAACCATCGGCAATTTCAATGGTCGCGCCTACGTGCCGGTCCCGCATCGGGTTGATGACGGTGACCCCGGCGAACTGGAATCGACCGTCAGCGGAGGTTGGCGGAGGCCCCGGCCGCCGCAGTCCAAGACTGTTGAGCACGCCCATTTCAGGAGCCTCCATTAGGTCGGCGTCGGTCGCGCTAATATGAATATGAGTAAATATTCACAATACCATCAATATGAGCTTGTATTCATGTTGTCAACCGGGCATTGAAGATGAATGGCAAAGTCAGCGACCGACAAGCAGACCGGCCCGCGCAAGCTGCCCACCCAGGCGCGCAGCCGGGCGCGGGTGGCCAGCATTCTCAAGACGGCCGGAGAATTATTGGGCGAGGTCGGATATGACGGTCTTTCGACCAATCTGGTCGCGGAGCGCGCCGATGTTCCTGTCGGCTCGATCTACCAGTTCTTCGATGGCAAGGACGATATCGTCGCGGCGCTGGTCGAGCAGTTTCAGGACCGCATCCACAGGCTTGCCAGCGAGCGGCTCGATGCGGCCAGCGCCAGGGAAGACCGCCGCGCCTTCATCGCCGGGCTGGTCGATGGCATCGCCGGAATCCAGGCGGAGGCGTCAGCCTTCGTTTGCGTGTTTTCGGGCAGTCAGTCGCATCCGCGGTTCGATGGTCTGGCGCGCAATCTTCGCCGCACGCTTATCCGCCATCTGGATGATGTATTTGCCGAGGCGTTTCCGCGGCTGCCGAAGGAGGATCGCAACCGCATGCTTGCCGCATGGTCCGAGATAACAGGCGCGATGATCTCAAATCTCGATCGCAGCAAGCCCGGCGAACGCGGAAAGCTGCTCGATGAATTAAAGATAGTGCTCTGCGCCTATCTCGACGCCAAGCTGGCCGCGCTGGGCTGAGGTTCTTGCAGAGCTGACGAGTGAGAGAAGGGGGCGTAACAGGTTGATCCGCCGCCGGCCGCAAGGCATGATCCGGCTGATATTTGCGACGCGAGATTGGATAGCATGCAATGAGGAGGCCCGTGGTCGGCGTGATCGGAAACGCCTATCGCATCGAAAACCGATTTGCGACACAGATGGTCGGAGAACGAAATCTCCGCGCGGTCGCCGAAGTCTCGGGCGCATTGCCGCTGATGTTCGCCGGCGCGCCTGACATCACCGATGTCGGGGCGTTGCTCGATACAGTCGACGGCATTGTGCTGACCGGCGCCCGCGCCAATGTGCACCCGACACGTTTTCGCACCGAACCGCATGCCAAGCATGAACCCTACGACATCCATCGCGATGACGTCGCTCTCGCGTTGTCGGAAGCCTGCGTTGCCCGCGGCATACCCCTGTTCGGGATCTGCCGCGGCCTGCAGGAGATGAACGTCGCCTTTGGCGGTTCGCTGCATCCGGAAATCCGCGAATTGCCGGGGCGCATGAACCATCGGATGCCGCGGTTGGAGAACGGCGAAATCCATCCCGACCCCACCGTTGTCTTCGCCGACCGTCACGACGTGAACCTCACGCCGGGGGGCGCCTTCGCAACATTGCTCGGCCGCGAAACCATCCGCGTCAACTCCCTGCACGGTCAGGGCATCCTGGAGCCGGGCGAGCGTGTCATCGTCGAGGGCATAGCGGAGGACGGCACCATCGAGGCAATCCGGATTGCCGATGCGCCGGGGTTTGCGCTCGGTGTGCAGTGGCATGCGGAGTACGATCCGCAGCGCAATCCCATCAACCGCGCCTTGTTCCAGGCGTTCGGTGAGGCATTGTCGGTACACAAGCACCGCAATTAGCCGTCTCCTCAGCCCCACAGAGTTCCCTTCCGCACGCAGCCGGTTATTTTTGCACACGATTCTTGGGCGTGCAGACAATGACTGCCGCAATTCAAGGAAGCCGATAAGTTATGCTGACTGCGCTGGTTTGAGTGCAGTGCAACACTCAATGCTGGATGTAGATTTGGATTCGGATGGCATTATCCTTCAGTCACCCCGCGCAGAATATCGAGACCGGCGTGCAACCGCCGGCTACCGGCATCAGGCTGTCCACCAGGCTGGCTCTGGCCATGGTGTCGCTGGTCGTGGTGACGACGGCCGTATTGAGTTTCTTCACCTATCGCTCCGTGACCGAGGCGGCGATTCCGAGGGCGCTCGATCGACTGGCCACCAAGGCGATGTTGAACGCGACCAAACTGGAGACGTCGCTCAACGTGGCGCGCCAGGACGTCGCGGTCATCCAGGGGATGACCGGCGTGATGCAAATGGGTGTGGCGCGGACGGCAAACCCGTATGAGGAAGTGCCGGATACGTCATTGCGAGAAAGCATCGGTGCGCGGTTTTTGGCGGCGCTGTCGGCGAAACCGGAATACTCCCAGTTCCGCATCGTCGGCGTCGCCGATGGCGGGCGTGAACTGTTACGCGTCGATCGCAAGGGGCCTGGCGGCACGCCGCGCATTGTCCCCGATGCAGAACTTATTCGGATAGGCGAGCGCGACTATTTCAAGCGCGCGATCGGTCAGCCGAAATCCGACGTCTACGTATCGCCGGTCGAATTGCAAAAGGATAACGCGACCGGAAAGCCCCCGGCTCCGATGCTTCATGTCGCAATTCCTCTCTGGACGCCGAATGGGCAACCCTTCGCGATCAGCGTGATCGATTTCGATTTGGGAGCCAAGTTCGAGCGCATTCGCGCCGAGGGGACGAGTGAGGGGCAGGTCTTTATTGTGAACGGAGCCGGCGACTATCTGCTTCACCCCGACCGCAGTCGCGAATTCGGCTTTGAGGCCGGGGCCCCGGTGCGCATTCAAAACGATTTTCCGGGATACGATGAAGCGCTGGCAGGCGGTGCCGTTAACGATAGCGGAATCTGGAAAGATCGAAACGACGTACCGTTCGGCGTGGGTTGGGCGGCGGTGCGATTGACGGGGGGGACGGGATTGGCGATCCTGGTGGCCACCCCCTATTCGAACCTCACGGTCGGTCGCGCAGCCGTCAACAGCTCGGCGCTGACAGGCGGCGCACTTGCCGTTCTGTTGGCGATCGTTCTCGCGATTGCAATCGCAAGGTCGTTGTCCAAACCGCTGGTGCAGATAACCCGAGCCGCTGAGGGCTTGTCGCGGGGCGAATTGATGGCGATGCCGTCGGACGGCGGCCGGGAAATCAGCGCCCTTTCAGCGACATTCGCCGAGATGGCGAGGCAGATCAGAACAAAGCAGGCGCTGCTCGAGAAGACCATCGAAAGTATCGGCGACTCGGTGCTGGTGGCCGACGAGCGCGGACAAATCGTGGTCACCAACGCCGCCGCCAAACGGTTACTCGAGATCGTTCCCGGCGCCGGCATGACAAGAAAGTTCAGCTATTTCTATCCCGACGGCGTGACGCCGATGCCGGCTTCTAATCTGGCGCTGGTACGCGCGCTGAACGGCGAAAACGTCGACGATCAGGAATACATCGTCGTGCCGGAGGCTCCCTGCGTTGCGGCCAACATCATCGCCAACGCACGGCCGCTGAAGGATGAATCCGGCGCCCTGCGCGGGGCGGTGACGGTTCTTCGAAATGTCACCGAGCAGAAGCGGGCGCATCAATCCCTGGTCGACAGCGAGCAGATGGCGCAGGCCATCATCAACACCGCGATCGACGCCTTTATCCAGACGGATGATTCCGGCGTCATCCTGGAGTGGAGCCCGCACGCCGAGGCCATGCTCGGATGGACCCGGGAGGAGGCGGTGGGCGCGAGCGCGGATGATCTGATCGTCCCCGAGATGCAGCGCGACGCGAACAACCACTGGGTCAGCAAATTCCTGTACGACGTCGGCAGCGGCGCAAAGGGCTGGCGATTTGAGGCGCCGTTGCTGCATCGCGACGGCAGCGAGATTTTCACCGAGATGTCTCTGACCGAGCTTCGTCGCGGCGAAGGCCACATCATCAATGCGTTTATCCGGGATATCACCCAGAAACGCGCGGCCGAGGAGCAGCTGATTCAGGCGCAGAAGATGGAATCGGTGGGCCAGCTGACGGGGGGCATCGCGCACGACTTCAACAACATGCTGACCGTCATCACGGGTACGATCGAGATCCTGGCGGAGGCCGTCAAGAATGATCCCCATCTTGCGCGGATCGTGACACTGATCAGCGAGGCGGCCGACCGGGGCACCGAGCTCACGACAAACCTGCTGGCATTTGCGCGAAAGCAGCCCTTGCAGCCGGTCGAGATCGACGTGAATACGCTGGTCAACGAAGTCGGCAGGTTGCTGTCGCCGACGCTCGGCCGGCAGATCGAGATCAAGATGGCTCTGGGTAACGACCTGTGGCCCGCTCTTGTCGACCCCGGTCAGCTCAGTTCCGCGCTCGTCAATCTCGCCATCAACGCCCGCGACGCCATGCCCGACGGCGGAACGTTGACCTTTACGACCAGGAATATTGCGATGAACGGGCGTGACGAGGCCAGCGGCGTCGACCGTCAGGATTCCTTTGTCGTCGTCGAGGTCACCGATACCGGCACCGGCATTCCGGAAGCGATCCGCGACAAGATATTTGACCCGTTCTTCTCAACCAAAGAAACCGGCCAGGGCACCGGGCTTGGCCTCAGCATGGTGTTCGGCTTCGCCAAGCAGTCCGGTGGCAACATCGAGGTTGACAGCGAAGAGGACCGCGGCACGACCTTCAGGCTTTATCTGCCGAAGGCGGATGCGGACGCCTCGCAACTTCCTTTGGAAGACAATTTGCAACCGATGGGGGGAACCGAGACCATCCTGTGCGTCGAGGACGATGCCAGCGTCCGCGCCAATGTCATCACCCAGCTCGAGAGCCTCGGCTATACGGCGATCATGGCCGCGAATGCGGCTGAAGCGTTGGCCATTGCCGACGGAGGTGCCGAATTCGACCTTCTGTTCACCGATATCGTGATGCCGGGAAAGATGAACGGCAAGCAGCTTGCCGAAAGGATGCGGCTGCGCTGGCCCTCGCTGCGGGTTCTCCTTACCTCGGGCTACACGGACCATACGATTATCCGGGATGGCCGGCTGGTGCCGGACTTCTTTTTCCTGCCGAAGCCATACCGAAGGCCGCAGCTCGCGCGGATGCTGCGCCGCTGTCTCGATGCGCCGGTCGTGCCGTCCCCGCCCAGGAATCCATAATCGTCGCCAAACAGACGCGCGTCGGTCTGCTAAAGTGCATCTGCCGATATTGCAGCGGCCGGGCAACGGTCGCGCGACGGAAGGGGAGGGATGCCGTGCAGGATCGATGGTCGAGGCGCGATGTGCTCAAGGTGTCCGCGGCATCAGCCGCGGGCGCGCTGTTTGCCGAGCCGCTGAGAGCTGCCGCCCCGCCGCCGACCGAGGTCACATCCGCCCTGATCGACGCCGCCCGCAAGGAAGGCAAGGTCTCGTTCTATACCGCGCTGGAGCTTACCACCGCCGAACGGGTGAGCCGGATGTTCGAGGCCAAACATCCCGGCATTGCCGTGCGCGTCGAGCGTTCGGGCGCGGAGCGGATCTTCCAGCGTATCGCCCAGGAACAGGGCAGCGGCATCAAGGCGGTCGATGTCGCCAACAGCACCGACCCCGCGCACTATCTCGACTGGAAAAAGAACGGCTGGCTCGCGCCCTACATTCCGGACGACGTGGCGAAACATTTTCCCGCCGATCAGATCGACGCCGACGGAATGCACGCCACCTCCTGCGCATGGACCGAGGCGATCGGTTACAACACCAACCTGATCAAGCCGGAGGATGCGCCGAAGAGCTACGCCGACCTGCTCGATCCGAAGTGGCAGGGCAAGATCGTCAAGGGCCATCCCGGCTATAGCGGCGCCATCCTGACCGCGACCTTCGTGCTCGCGCGCGATCTCGGCTGGCCTTACCTCGAGAAGCTCGCGCAGCAGAAGGTGATGCAGGTGCAATCGGCCGCCGATCCGCCGAAGAAGATCCTGCTCGGCGAGCGCGCGATCATGGCTGATGGCAATGATTACAACCTGGTGCTGCTCAAGGACCAGGGTAAGCCGGTCGAGGTCGTCTATCCGGCCGAAGGCTCGCCGCTGATCATCGTTCCCTCCGGCATTTTCGCGAGCGCGCCCAACCCGAACGCCGCGCGGCTGTTCCAGAGCTTCTTCTTCAGTGCGGAAGCCCAGCAATTGCTGGTGGACGGTTTCGCCCATCGCTCGTTTCATGCACAGATCAAGGAGAAGGCCGGCCACACGCCGCTATCCACCTTGAAATTGCTCAAGGCCGACCCGGCCGCCGTGCAGGCGCAGAGCGAGGAAATCAAGGCGCGCTACGCCAGGGTTTTCGGGGTTTGACCGTGGGGCTATTTGGCCTGTCGACATGAGCACAGCGCCGCAAAATAGAAAAGGCGCTTCCACTGGAAGCGCCTTTTGCATGTTCAGAGCATGACGTCAGCGGGACAAGTGGCGCCCCGCCGGTCGCATCACAGCGAATAGTACATGTCGAATTCGACCGGATGCGGGGTCATCTCGAAGCGCTCCACTTCGGTCATCTTCAGTTCGATATAGCTGTCGATGAAGTCGTCGTCGAACACGCCGCCGTTCTTGAGGAACGCGCGATCCTTGTCGAGATTTTCCAGGGCCTCGCGCAGCGAACCGCACACCGTCGGGATTTGCTTCAGCTCCTCCTTGGGCAGGTCGTAGAGATCCTTGTCCATCGCCGGGCCCGGATCGAGCTTGTTCTTGACGCCGTCGAGGCCGGCCATCAGCATCGCGGCGAAGCCGAGATAAGGGTTGGCCATCGGATCGGGGAAACGCACTTCGACGCGCTTGGCCTTCGGATTGGCGGTGTAGGGAATGCGGCACGAGGCCGAACGGTTGCGCGCGGAGTAGGCGAGCAGCACCGGCGCTTCATAGCCCGGGACCAGGCGCTTGTAAGAGTTGGTCGACGGGTTGGTGAAGGCGTTGATCGCCTTGGCGTGCTTGATGATGCCCGCGATATAGGAGAGGCAGGTCTCCGAGAGGTCGGCGTATTTGTTGCCGGCGAATACCGGTTTGCCTTCCTTCCAGATCGACTGGTGGCAGTGCATGCCCGAGCCGTTGTCGCCATAGACCGGCTTCGGCATGAAGGTGGCGGTCTTGCCGTAGATATGCGCGACCTGATGGATGCAATATTTGTAGATCTGCATCTGGTCGGCCATCAGCGTCAGCGTGTCGAACTTCATGCCGAGTTCGTGCTGGGCGGAGGCGACTTCGTGGTGATGCTTCTCGACCTTGACGCCCATCTTGGCCATCGCGCCGAGCATTTCCGAGCGCATGTCCTGCACCGAGTTCCTGCGGCGGGACGGGGAAGTAGCCGGCCTTGGTGCGGATGCGGTGACCGAGGTTGCCGCCTTCATATTCGGTGTCGGAGTTGATCGGCAGTTCGACGAAGTCCAGCTTGAAGCCGGTGTTGTACGGCGTGGTCTGGTAGCGGACATCATCGAAAACGAAGAACTCGGCTTCGGGCCCGAAGAACACGGTATCGCCAACGCCCATCGACTTGACCATGGCCTCGGCCTTCTTGGCCATGCCGCGCGGGTCGCGGTTGTAGGGCTCGCCCGTGGTCGGCTCCAGCACGTCGCAGGTAATGACCATGGTGGTCTCCGCGAAGAACGGATCGATGGTCGCGGTGACGGGATCGGGCATCAGGCACATGTCGGATTCGTTGATCGCCTTCCAGCCTGCGATGGACGAGCCGTCGAACATGGTGCCCTCGGCAAAGATGTCCTCGTCGACCATGCTGATGTCGAAGGTCACATGCTGCCACTTGCCGCGCGGGTCGGTGAATCGCAGATCGACGTACTTAACGTCGTTGTCCTTGATTGATTTCAGGACGTCTTTGGCGGTCTTCATGAATACCCCTTTTGGCTACAGGTGATCTGGCCGCGGGCAGCGACCTTGGGTCATGCTCATTACAATTGGGGGAAGCTCAATACAATATCAGAGTGCCGGCAAGTCCCGTCACAAGCCGGATTCAGATGGCGTCCAGCCCGGATTCCCCGGTCCTGATGCGGATGGCTTCCTCGATATTGGACACGAAGATCTTGCCGTCGCCGATGCGCCCGGTCTGGGCCGCGCGCCTGATCGCATCGATCGCCTTCTCGACGAGGTCGTCCCCGATCACGATCTCGATTTTGACCTTGGGCAGGAAGTCCACGATGTACTCGGCGCCGCGATAGAGCTCGGCGTGTCCCTTCTGTCGCCCAAAACCCTTGGCTTCGGTGACGGTGATGCCTTGCAGTCCGACCTCCTGAAGGGCTTCCTTCACCTCGTCGAGCTTGAATGGCTTGATGATGGCTTCGATTTTCTTCACTGATTGCCTCCCGGACACTTCTAAATTTCAAGACCGCAGGTTTGTTTTCGACATTGCGCGTCAAGCGCAAGTTGTTCGACGGTATGTCCTGGCGAATAGCCGGGGACACGCAATAAAACGCCGTTCGGCATGATCATCCGGAGCCGGCCTTCTCATGGGCTTCCTCAAAAGCAGGGTCTATGCCAAGTTGCTAACGGACCTGATTTCGGAACGTTATCAGACTTTTATCAGGTATTCGCCCGGGGCGTGCCAAGCAGCCGATAATCGGGCAGCCTATAAAGTGGGCAATAAGGTCAATAAATATGCAATCATTTAGGATTGCACTTAGCGGCAGATGGCAAATGCCTCAGGATCGGGCGCTAGGATCGGAAAATTGGCATGGAAGTTCTTGATACCGCCGAGATGGAGCGTGCCGATCGGCTGACCATTGCCGCGGGTACTCCCGGCTTCGCGCTGATGCTGAGTGCCGGTCAGGCCGTTGCCGAGGCAGCGAACGACCTGGTGGAGGAGGGGCCGATCCTGGTGGTTGCCGGACGCGGCAACAATGGTGGCGATGGGTTCGTGGCGGCGGCGGAGTTGGCGGCGCGCGGCCGTGAGGTCTCGGTCATCCTGCTGTGCGAGCGGGACAGCTTGCAGGGCGACGCGGCGTCCGCGGCGCGGGGATGGAAATATCCAGTGCTGCCGTGCAATCCGCAGGCGGTCGGCCGGCCGGCGCTGATTATCGATGCGCTGTTCGGCGCCGGGTTGAATCGGCCGGTGAAGGGCGATCCGTTCGAGATGATCGAGGCGATCAACGCCAACGGGGCGCCCGTCCTGAGCATCGACCTGCCGAGCGGCGTCAACGGCTCTACCGGGGCCGTGATGGGCATCGCGGTCCGCGCCACCGAGACCATTACGTTCTTCCGGCGCAAGCCGGCGCATCTATTGCTGCCGGGCCGGATGCACTGCGGCCGCGTCCGCGTCGCCGATATCGGGATCAATGCGCGCGTGCTCGAGGAAATTCGCCCGCAGGCGTTCGAGAACACCCCGCAGTTTTGGCGCAAGTCCTTTCCGGTGCCGCGGATCGACGGCCATAAATACGCCCGCGGCCACGCGATCGTAATTTCCGGCGGCATCGCCGCCACAGGTGCGGCGCGGCTGTCGGCACGGGGCGCGCTGCGGGCGGGTGCGGGCCTGGTCACGCTGGCCTCGCCGCGAGATGCGCTCGCCGTCAACGCGGCGGCGCTGACCGCCGTGATGGTTCATGCGATCGATACGGTGATCGAATTCGGCGAGTTGCTGACGGATCAGCGCCTCAATGCCTGCGTGATCGGACCCGGGATGGGTGTCGGCGAACGCAGCCGCGATTTTGTGCTGACGGCGCTGTCGGCAAAGCGGCATCTCGTGCTGGACGCGGACGCGCTGACGAGCTTTGCGGAGGCCCCCGATCGTCTGTTCGAAGCCGTCAAGGCGTCGCAGGATCTCCGGGTGGTGCTGACGCCGCATGAAGGCGAATTTCCGCGGCTGTTCAGCGACATCAGCAACAAGCATCCCAATCGTTCGAAACTCGAACGGGTCAGGGCCGCTGCCGTGCGTTCTGGCGCGATCGTTCTGCTCAAGGGGCCGGATACGGTGGTGGCGTCGCCGGACGGACGCGCGACCATCGCTGCCAACGCGCCGCCATGGCTCGCGACCGCGGGTGCGGGCGACGTGCTGGCGGGGATGATTGCGGGCCTGCTGGCGCAAGGCGTTGGTGCGTTCGAGGCCGCCAGCATCGGCGCCTGGATGCATGGCGAGGCCGCGCGCGAGGCGGGCCCCGGCCTGATTGCGGAAGATCTGCCGGAAGTGCTGCCCGCGGTGTTCCGGCGCCTCTACGACGAGTTCGGTATCGACTATTGAGGGGTCGCGGAAATTTTCCGCGTCCGGTCGTCATCCGCTCACACCTGATATTTCGCGACCGCCGCTTCGTTCCAGGAGAGTCCGAGTCCGGGTCCACGCGCCGTGATGGCGCCGTCGACGATCGCGATCGGCTCGGCAAGGATGGCGCGGCCGAGATCGAGAACCTCCAGCCAATGCGCGGTCGGCGTGACCGCCAGCATGTGCGCGCTGGCTTCGGCGAACAGGTGGCTCGACATCGGGATCGAAGCGGCCTCGGCCTGGCCGGCAACGCGAAGCCAGCCGGTGACGCCGCCGACCTTCATCAAATCGGGCATGATGAAGTCGCTCGCGCCCGCGGCGATCGCTTCCGCAAAGCCGCGCGGAAACCACCAATTCTCGCCGGCCTGAATCGAAATCGGCGAGGTCTCGCGCACCATGGCGTGACCCCTGAGATTTTCCTGTGCCACGGGCTCTTCGATCCAATGCAGATCGTAAGGCGCGAGCCGGTCGATGCGGCGGGTCGCTTCATCTGGATCGAGCGATTGGTTGAAGTCCAGCATCAGCGCGATGTCGGGACCGACAATGGCGCGCACCGCTTTGACGACGCGCTCATCGTTCGCCGCATCGCCGTCGCCGCCCTTGATCTTGATGCCGCGAAAGCCCTGATCGAGCGAGCGGCGCAGATCCTTCTCGTCGGCCCTGGGATCGACGACGCCGTAGCTGTCATAGGCGCGAATTGGCCGTGGCGATCCGCCCAGCAATGTCACCAGGGGCAGGCCGGCTGCCTGGCCCAGCGCGTCCCAGAACGCCATGTCGAGGCCCGACACGGCCATGCCGACCAGGCCCTGCCAGCCGAGCAGGCGGAATTTCGCATCCATCGCCGTCATGAGATCGAGCGGCGCGATCGCCTTGCCGGTGAGATCGCGGCCGATCTCCTCGATCAGATGCACCAGTGGCTTAAGCGTCAGCTTCGCGTAAGCGAAGATGTAGGAGCGTCCGGTGATACCCCGATCGGTCTCGACATCGATCAGCACCAGAGGCGCCGCCTCGATGACGCCGAAGGCGTTTTTCACTGGCCGCGAGATCGGTGCGATGACGGCCCGGGCTGTGACGCTGCGAATAGCTGATGTGGTTGCGCTCATGTTTGTTTCCTCACTCGACACTGTACCACCGGACGAGCCGCGGCGCCGCCCAGTCGGCTGCCATCGCCTCCATCAGCCAGCGCCCGGCATATTCGGCTAGAAACGCGATACGTTGGGTCTGTCTGGGTTCGATCGCCAGCGTATCCAGCCAGAACGGCTTCCAGCCGTCGTCGAGCCGGTCCAGCAGCCGGAAGTGATGGCCATGGAGGTGGAATACGGTCGCGATCTCGGCGCGGTTTGTCAGGGCCAGAACCACGGTGCGACCAGCCTTGGCGCGAAAGGCCGGTGTGGCGGTAGCCGCAAAGTTGATCGGCGTCACCCATTCCGCCGGCGGGCCGCCCAGCGTCACATCGGACCGCAACGCATTCTTGAGATCGAGTTGGCTGGGTAAGCCGTTGGACGGCAACGGAGGGGCCGGGGGAAGCGGCGCGGTTCGGACCGGCGGCTCATTTGAGACGACCAGCCGGCTGATCGGACGTGACTCTTTGCCGTCATGGAGCAGGATCGACGACGTCGTGCCGGCTGACGCCGTTACATCAACAAAAACGTCGGTCCGGCTGCCGGGCGCGAGCACGAGCGCGCCATTGCGTGCCGGGAACGGTTCCGCGGGCTGGCTGTCCAGCGCCATGACGCGAACGTCGTAGTTCTCAATTTTGACAGCAATAACAGATCGCTGGCACCCATTTATGAAGCGTAGCCTCAGCCGATCATGGGTCCGCGCCGAGACATCCAGCGAAGGCCTGCGGTTGATCGTGTACAGGAGGGGCACGTCTTTTGGATCGATGCCGGGTGCAATGGCGGTTCCGTCCGGCCGCAACCGCCAGTCCTCGATCAGGAATATTTCGTCCCGATCCACCGCGACCGGCTCGGTTTCCTGGATGGTGGTCGGCAAAGCCCGCGATGGGCGTCCCTGACCGTCTCCCAACAGGCGGAGATCGCAAAAGAAAGTCCCGGCGCGACGAAACGGTATTTGGAGATTTTCGCGCTCGCCGGCGGGCAGGGGCGCTCGCCCGATCAGCGGTTCGGCGGAGGGTACGCCGTCCAGCCCGTGCCAATTCAGCGCCACCGGGACCGGCAATTCATTCGCGAGCGTGAAGTCGAAACCTTGGCCGCGCCTGGGATCGTCGCCCGCATCGGTCGGTGCGCCGAAGAACTGCCAGCCCAGTGCATCGGGTCGTTCCGGAGGCCCCGCCGTTACATCGATTTGCGCGTGCAGGACTGGCACCAGCCGCCGCTCCTCGGCGGCAGTTATCGACGGGAGCATCGGACCGAGCGTCGCGGCGCCCAGGCCACCCATCAATTCTCGTCGGTCCAGCCAGGAAATCCGGTTCGCCATGACGCCGATCCGGACCATTTTCCGCTGGATAAGTCCAGCCAGTCGACTTACCTCCGGACAGGCTCAAAAACGGCCATTTTTTTGCTGCGAACAGGTTGGCTCATGTTATAAGCCCGCCGCCCGCGGCATCGCGGCCGGAGATGATGCTATCTAGCGGGCGTGGCGGAACTGGTAGACGCGCTGGATTTAGGTTCCAGTGACGAAAGTTGTGGGGGTTCGAGTCCCTCCGCCCGCACCAAGCGCTGACAGCGTTTGCACGAGATTGATGCAGGACTTATTTCCGAAGGGGTCTCCCCGGAAGGAATGGTCCGCCGAACCACCGGCGCAGGCTTAAAGGTCGTGCGTCGACCAGATTTGACAATGTCCGGCGCGAAACGCCGGACGAAAGCGGGAAGAAGATTGACGCCATGCAGGTCACCGAAACCCTCGCCGAGGGATTGAAGCACGAATTCCAGGTCAGCGTTCCCGCATCGGATCTCGATGCCAAGGCGGACGCCCGTCTCGTGGACCTCAAGGACAAGGTCCGCCTCAACGGCTTCCGTCCTGGAAAGGTGCCGGTCAGCCATCTGAAGAAGGTCTATGGCCGTTCGGTGATGGCCGAGACCATCGACCAGACCATCCGCGACGCCAATTCGCAGATATTCACCGAACGTGGCTTCCGCCTGGCGACCGAACCCAAGATCACCATGCCGACCGAGGAAAAAGAGGTCGAGAACATCCTCGCCGGAAAATCCGATCTCACCTACACCGTTTCGATCGAGGTGGTGCCCGCGATTGCGCTCGCCGATTTCAAGAGTTTTACCGTCGAGAAGCCGGTGGTCGAGGTGACCGACGCCGACGTCGACGAAGCCATCAAAGGCATCGCCGATCAGAACAAATCCTATGCCGCGAGGGGCGAGGGCGCCAAGGCCGAGAACGGCGACCGGGTCACGATCTCCTTCAAGGGCACCATCGACGGCACGCCGTTCGACGGCGGCACCGGCGAGGGCATCCAGGTCGTGATCGGCGCCGGACAGTTCATTCCCGGCTTTGAAGAGCAATTGATTGGCATCGCCGCGGGCGAGACCCGCAACCTGAAGGTTTCATTCCCGAAGAACTATGCCAGCGAGAAACTCGCCGGCCAGCCGGCCGAGTTCGAGACCACGGCGACCGTGATCGAGGCGCCGCAGGAGACCGAGATCAACGACGAGTTCGCCAAGACCTTGGGCTTGGAATCGCTCAACAAATTGAAGGAAGCCGCGCGCGAGCGGCTTGCGGCCGAATTCGCCGGCGCGACCCGTCAGCGTGTCAAGCGCATGCTGCTGGATCGTCTCGACGAAAGCCATCGCTTCGAGGCGCCGCCGTCGCTGGTCGAGGAAGAATTCAACCTGATGTGGAATTCGATCAAGGCCGAAATGGAGTCGAGCGGCAAGACGTTCGCCGATGAAGACACCACGGAAGAAGCAGCCAAGGAAGAATACCACAAGATCGCCGACCGCCGGGTCCGGCTCGGTCTGGTGCTGTCCGAGATCGGCGAAAAGAACAAGATCACGGTCACCGACGACGAAGTCAGCCGCGCGGTGATCGAGCGCGCGCGGCAGATGCCCGGCCGCGAAAAGGAAGTCTGGGATTACTATCGCAATAATAACAACGCGCTCGCCCAGCTTCGTGCGCCGATCTATGAGGACAAGGTGGTCGATTTCATCCTTGAGCTCGCCAACGTGACCGAGAAGAAGGTTACGCGCGAAGACCTCTACAAGGACGACGAGGCCGAGAAGAGCGCCGCTTGATCGTTCACACGAACGCGTCAGCCCGGTGTTAAGGTTGAGAAGCGAAAGCGGCCTGGCGGCGGTATCCGTCGCTAGGCGCTGGTCCACGAATCAGCTTCAACTGCAATGGATTAAGCCTCAAACTGCTCCGGTCTTGTCACCGGGGAATTGGCCCATATCTGTGAGCCCTGTCTTTAGAATTCCTGCACCACGGGGCGATCGTCCGCGTCCGGCAAATTCCAGCCAGCTGCCTTGGCTTGCTCCGTTGCCGATGGACGTTCGCCTCCGTCAACCCTTAGGTGATTAATGCGCGATCCGGTGGAAACCTACATGAACCTCGTGCCGATGGTGGTCGAACAGACCAATCGCGGTGAGCGCGCTTACGACATTTTTTCGCGCCTCCTGAAGGAGCGCATCATCTTCGTGACCGGACCGGTCGAGGATGGCATGTCGACACTCACCGTGGCGCAGCTTCTGTTTCTCGAGGCCGAGAATCCGAAGAAGGAGATCTCGATGTACATCAACTCGCCCGGCGGCGTTGTGACGTCGGGCCTTGCGATCTACGACACCATGCAATTCATCCGTCCGCCGGTATCGACGCTCTGCACCGGGCAGGCGGCGTCAATGGGCTCGTTGCTGCTGGCCGCGGGTCACAAGGACATGCGCTTCTCGTTGCCGAATTCGCGCATCATGGTGCACCAGCCCTCCGGCGGGTTTCAGGGCCAGGCTACCGACATCATGCTGCACGCCCAGGAAATCCTGAACCTGAAGAAGCGGCTTAACGAGATTTACGTGAAGCACACCGGCCAGACCTACAAGGCGATCGAGGATGCGCTGGAACGGGACAAGTTCCTTACCGCCGAGATGGCCCGCGATTTCGGCATTGTCGACAAGGTCATCGACAAGCGTTCCGAGGAGCCGGCGCCCAAAACCCCATAGGTTCACGGGTCATCAGCCTTGTTTTGGCGTTAACGAGACACCGCCTTGGGCCGTTTCGGCCGCAACTGGCGAGCGAGGGGGCGGAAAGTTCCGCTTTCGTGCTGGTTTACCAGCGTGGCAAAGGCGCAACGCTGGGCTGATTTCGACACGTTTACCTCGCATCTGTGCCGCAAATCACGGTATTGTCACGGGTATCGCCTGTACGGCAGATTAGCGAATTCTTGATAGTCGGGTGCGACCATGGTTGGCTATTAGGGATGAGCAAGATCGTGGGAGATTCGAGTTTGGCCGCGATTGGTATGGCATCAGGAGCGTAGGGTCTTTTTTGGTACGTATTTTGCTCTATCTAGAACTCTGTGCCGGTAAGTCCCGGAATGGGGCGGAGCTGACGGGATCGAACGGCGGACGGAGATAAGAATGAGTAAGGTCGGCACGAGCGACTCCAAGAACACGCTGTATTGCTCGTTCTGCGGCAAGAGCCAGCATGAAGTCCGCAAACTGATTGCGGGCCCCACGGTTTTCATCTGCGACGAGTGCGTCGAACTCTGCATGGACATCATCCGTGAGGAGAACAAATCCTCGCTGGTGAAGTCGCGCGACGGCATTCCGACGCCAAAGGAAATCTGCAAGGTCCTTGACGATTACGTGATCGGTCAGAGCCACGCCAAGAAGGTGCTCTCGGTCGCCGTCCACAACCACTACAAGCGGCTCAACCACCAGACCAAGCACAACGACGTCGAACTGGCGAAGTCGAACATCCTGCTGATCGGACCGACCGGTTCGGGCAAGACGCTGTTGGCGCAGACGCTGGCGCGGATTCTCGACGTGCCGTTCACGATGGCGGATGCGACCACGCTGACCGAAGCCGGCTATGTCGGCGAGGACGTCGAAAACATCATTCTGAAGCTGTTGCAGTCGGCCGATTATAATGTCGAGCGCGCGCAGCGTGGTATCGTCTACATCGACGAAATCGACAAGATCAGCCGCAAGTCCGACAATCCGTCGATCACCCGGGACGTCTCCGGCGAGGGCGTGCAGCAGGCGCTTCTGAAGATCATGGAGGGCACGGTGGCTTCCGTTCCTCCGCAGGGCGGCCGCAAGCATCCTCAGCAGGAGTTCCTGCAGGTCGACACCACCAACATCCTCTTCATCTGCGGTGGCGCGTTCTCGGGGCTGGAGAAGATCATCTCCGCGCGCGGACGCTCGACCTCGATTGGTTTCGCCGCCCAGGTGCTGGCGCCGGAAGATCGCCGCACCGGCGAAATCTTCCGCCACGTCGAGCCTGAGGATCTGTTGAAGTACGGCCTGATCCCGGAATTCGTCGGCCGCCTGCCGGTGGTCGCCACGCTGGAGGATCTCGACGAGGCTTCGCTGAAGAAGATTCTGACCGATCCCAAGAACGCGCTGGTCAAGCAGTATCAGCGGCTGTTCGAGATGGAGAACATCGAGTTGACGTTCGCCGACGAGGCGCTCGGTGCGGTCGCTCGCAAGGCGATCGAGCGGAAGACCGGCGCGCGGGGCCTGCGCTCCATTCTGGAAAGCATCCTGCTCGAAACCATGTTCGATCTGCCGGGGCTGGAAGGCGTCGAAGAGGTGGTGATTTCGCGCGAAGTCGTCGAAGGCACCGCTCGCCCGCTCTACATCTACGCCGATCGTTCCGACCGCGCTGTAGAGACCAGCGCCAGCGCCTGATCGCGCCACGACAGGCGGACTGAGTACTCATAAGCGGATTGAGTACTCATAAAGAGACGGCTGCGGAGCCCTCCTGCCGCGGCCGCGTTTGTGATGGCGTATGCCGCGTTTAGCCCCGATTGGCGGGCCTTTTTCAGCGACTTGACACCCCCACGGTCGATAGCCACCTAATGCTATCGGCGATGATGACGACGCTTGAGATTCGCCGTAACAACGATCCGGAAAGCGTGGCCGGCCGCGGCCATCGTATCCGGAACCTCTCGGCACCTTGTGGCGGTTGCGCAAAATTGCGGGCTGCGAGCAAGGGGGCACAACAAAAGGAATAGGGCCATGACGACCCCAAAACCCCGGCCAACTATCGTTCCCGGCGAAAGCCATTCTTATCCGGTGCTGCCGCTTCGCGACATCGTCGTGTTTCCGCACATCATCGTACCGCTGTTCGTCGGCCGCGAGAAATCGATCCGCGCGCTCGAGGAGGTCATGAAGAATGACGCCTTGATTGTGCTGGCGACCCAGAAGAACGCGTCGGACGACGATCCGAGTCCGGAAGCGATTTACGAAACCGGAACGCTCGCCAGCGTGCTGCAGCTGCTCAAATTGCCCGACGGCACCGTGAAGGTGCTGGTGGAAGGGCTTGTGCGCGCGCGCGTGCAGAAATACTCCGACCGCACCGAATATTACGAAGCGACCGCGACGGCTCTCGCCGATACCGACGCCACCTCCGTCGAGGCGGAAGCCCTGGCGCGCTCCGTGGTGTCCGATTTCGAGAGCTACGTGAAGCTGAACAAGAAAATTTCAGCCGAAGTCGTCGGCGTGGTGCAGGGCATCACGGATTTCGCCAAGCTCGGCGACCAGGTTGCTTCGCATCTCGCCGTCAAGATCGCCGACCGCCAGGGCATCCTGGAGACGCTGTCGGTGACCGCGCGCCTTGAGAAGGTGCTCGGGCTGATGGAGAGCGAAATCTCGGTGCTGCAGGTCGAGAAGCGGATCCGCTCGCGCGTCAAGCGCCAGATGGAGAAGACCCAGCGCGAGTATTATCTCAACGAGCAGATGAAGGCGATCCAGAAGGAGCTCGGCGACGACGAAGGCCGCGACGAGCTTGCCGATCTGGAAGAGAAGATTGCCAAGACCAAGCTTTCCAAGGAAGCGCGGGAGAAGGCGCAGCACGAGCTGAAGAAGCTGCGCCAGATGTCGCCGATGTCCGCGGAAGCAACCGTCGTGCGCAACTATCTCGACTGGCTGCTGTCGATCCCGTGGAACAAGAAGTCCAAGGTCAAGAAGGATCTGGTCGCGGCGCAAGAGGTGCTGGACAGCGATCACTACGGGCTTGAGAAGGTCAAGGACCGCATCGTCGAGTATCTCGCGGTGCAGTCGCGCGCCAACAAGCTGACCGGACCGATCCTGTGCCTGGTGGGCCCTCCCGGCGTCGGCAAGACCTCGCTCGGCAAGTCGATCGCGAAAGCGACCGGGCGTGAGTTCGTTCGCGTCTCGCTCGGAGGCGTGCGCGACGAGGCCGAGATCCGCGGTCACCGCCGTACCTATATCGGCTCGATGCCCGGCAAGATCATCCAGTCGATGCGGAAGGCAAAGACTTCCAATCCGCTGTTCCTGCTGGACGAGATCGACAAGATGGGCGCCGATTTCCGCGGCGATCCGTCATCGGCGCTGCTTGAGGTCTTGGATCCCGAGCAGAACTCGACCTTCAACGACCACTATCTGGAGGTCGACTACGACCTGTCGAACGTGATGTTCATCACGACCGCGAATACGCTGAATATTCCGGGACCGCTGATGGACCGCATGGAGATCATCCGGATCGCCGGCTACACCGAGAACGAAAAGGTCGAGATCGCGCGCAAGCATCTGATCCCGAACGCGATCTCCAAGCATGGCCTCGATTCCAAGGAATGGTCGATCGACGACGATGCGTTGCTCTTGATGATCCGGCGCTACACCCGCGAAGCGGGCGTGCGTAACCTGGAGCGTGAGCTGTCGACACTTGCCCGCAAGGCGGTGAAGGAGCTGATGATCTCCAAGAAGAAGTCGGTGAAGGTCACCGAGAAAACTCTCGAAGAGTTCCTCGGCGTGCCGAAATACCGCTTCGGCGAGATCGAGAGCGACGATCAGGTCGGCATTGTCACGGGCCTCGCCTGGACCGATGTCGGTGGCGAGCTGCTCACCATCGAAGGCGTCATGATGCCCGGCAAGGGCAAGATGACGGTCACGGGTAATCTGCGTGACGTGATGAAGGAGTTGATTTCGGCGGCGGCGTCTTACGTCCGCTCGCGCGCGGTCGGCTTCGGCATCGAGCCGCCTCTGTTCGACCGTCGCGATATCCACGTCCACGTGCCGGAGGGGGCGACCCCGAAGGATGGACCCTCGGCCGGTGTCGCGATGGCAACTGCGATCGTTTCCATCATGACCGGCATCCCGGTCCGGCACGATGTCGCCATGACCGGCGAGATCACCTTGAGAGGGCGCGTGCTGCCGATCGGCGGCCTGAAGGAGAAGCTCTTGGCGGCCGCGCGTGGCGGCATCAAGACGGTGCTGATCCCCGAGGACAACGCCAAGGATCTCACGGAGATTTCCGATGCGATCAAGGGCGGGATGGAGATCATCCCGGTGGCGCGGCTTGACGATGTGGTCTCCAAGGCCCTGGTGCGGCCGCCGGTGCCGATCGTCTGGGAAGAGGACACCAAGGTGCCGGTCAAACCGGACGCCTCGGACGCCTCGGACGAGGCGGCAGGCGGCCTGACGGCGCACTGAGCGCTCCCGATATGATAGAAGCGGCGTCCTTCGGGGCGCCGCTTTTTTGTGAGGGGATCCCCGGCTTGCGTGACAGGCCACGGCGGCGCTAAACAGAAGGCGAGGGCGGCTAGCTCAGCTGGTTAGAGCATGAAAGGTTTCCGCCGTTGGCAAGCAAGCAGATTCTGGTCGCGGCCTGGCAAGCCGCCCGCATCGCGAGATTGCCCGCCGTTATCGCCGCCACGCCGGGGAGGCTGCCACCGGCAGCAACAACTTCCCGTACCTGCGCATCAAAGAGCTGTTGCGGATTTTCGCCGACCGATATCGCAGCGACCGATTGCCGATGATGATGCTGGCCGCGAGGACTTGCGGCTTCTGCTCGATCATGCCGCGCAAGTCAGCCCGAACTCGCCGCAAATGGGCGATGCGGCTAATCCGAACTCGATGATGATGACAGCCTCGACGAGCTTCTAAAAAGGGTCGGAGCTGGTAGGCGATGGGCCGCCGACGATCTGGCCCGCGCGGTCGGGCTCGATGACGCGCGCGGACCAGGCTGGAAATCCGAACCATCGGGGCGGTCGATTACAACAAAACCAAACGCAAGGCCCGCGACGCGCAAACGCATCGCGCGAGCGCAGACGCTTGATCGCCGGCGAAGACCAGGGCCACCGTTGCCGAGTTTCGATGCCTTCGCCACGACAAACCGCGACCGTTTCCGCGACGAAGCTGGCACAGCATCTCGATCTGTCAGAACCGCATCGAGCAGCTTGAGCGTGATGGTGTGTTCCAGCGTGTCGGCGGCGACGGCTTCAACGTCGATGCGTCGCGCGTCAACTACATCCGCCACCTTCGCAAAGAGCGGCAGCAATCCACGCGGAGCCGCGATGTCGAGTTCGTGGCGGCGAAAACGCGGCTGATGCGCTTGCGGATTGCGCAAAAGGAACGGACGTTGATGATGACCGACGAAGCGATGGCGATGCTCGACGCGGTTTGCGGGACGTTCCGCACCGCGCTCAGTTCATTGCCGGCGCAGATTGGCGGGCGCGATTTGCCGGAACGTCGCCGCGTCGAGCACATCTGCAACGCCGCCTTGCAGAAGGTACACGATGAAGCGATTGCGCAGGCGGAAAAGCTGGAGCGCGAGATGGAGAGCGAGGCAGAGATGACGATGCAGCGTGAGATGATGACCGACGAGAAATCCGCGACAGTTAAGGCGCGCGACCGCTTCCGCGACGAACTGCGCGCGCGATCTCGAAACGGTTGTCGACCGCGAGAACAACTGCGCGATGCTCAACGTCGCGCGCTTGCCAGGATTGCCGGGACATTGGACGCGGTGCCGCTGATCGTATTCGCAATCTGGCAAATGTCGATCTTGCGCTGACGCGCGCACCGGCTGCGGGTTGATGCCGATCATCGAGGTGCATCTGCTCGCGGTCGGCACCGGGCCAACGCTCGACCATTTGGACGCGGCTGCATTCCTCACGCGTTCACGGACATCGTTGAGAAGGTGCGAGCTCGCAAGATCAACTGAGCGCGCCTCATGAAATGCTTGGAGGCAATCCCGACGATCAACCGGCGCGGGCGGTGTTACTAACTCTGCATTCGCGTGATGATGTTCGAACCGAGTATTAATCTCGGCGTATAGCATCATCTCTCGTCGTTGCGTACAGGCGACGGTTCGCCATCAAGCAGTCTGTTCGTCGGCCAATGCTCCAAGCCGCTTCCATTCGTTTGTACCGCTGGCGGGTTGGCTCATTGGCAGCACCTTCCGCGAGGTTGGCGCAGTTTTCCGCATTTTGCCGGTATATTTCAGACTGCTTCATGAGTTCCTCGGCGCGCAAGGGCAGACGGCCTCAAACAAAGCGGGCCCAGCGTGCTTACGAAAGCCGGGCCATAGCCTCAGCATCTGCGGCAGATTGTTCGGCTACGGGCGCACTTATGAGGGTCTAATGGAGCCGCCTTGATGTGGCTCAAAGATAAAAAAAAAAAAAATACGACAGTTTAGTTGAGGGCAGCTACGATTGGATTGGCTGCGAGTGCTGTAAGGAACGTGTGTGCGTTAGATGGTGCGAGAGCTGGATGTTGAGGCGATGAGCTGAGAGCTGGGAAGATGGTTGGATAAATGGAGAGTGGATATATGGGAAGACGTGAACACCTAAATGGCATGGCTTTCCACGAAGCGGGCCATGCCGTGGTCGCGTGGGCGTTGAACGTGGCTGTCGGCGACATCCACGTTCGCAAGGTCGGTGAAGGCGATGGCGGCACACAGATAGGCTGCGCGGATGCGTTGCCGTTTATCGACAGACTTGCGCTTTGCTTCGCTGGCATCCAAGCTGAAACGGTATTCGATGTCCCGCAGCCACCAGGGATGGGCGATGGCGACATCTGCGTGGTCCTAAACTTGCTCAAGGGGTTGCCTGATCGGCACGGTAAGGTGCTTCGCGACAAAGGCAGAGATCGCGCCCGCGACCTGTTGCTCGAACATCGGGACAGGGTGATCAGACTGGCCGAGCGTCTCAACGATGTTCACCAAGTTGGCGGTGCAGAGTTCTTGAGTTTGATGGGCGCGTAGACGCGACACGCGCGCCGCGTCCCGGAGGACTTATCCACAAACGCTTGAGGCACGGCCCGCGCGAGGGCAGCCGCCAGCTATGGCTGCAAATGATTTTGCATGGGTCATCGTAGAGACCCGGCGAAATCAGGGCGCAGCTTATCATCCGGTTCGGCGCAACATCAGAAACCCTACAAAACAAGCCCTTTGCGATAGGCGTGGCTCATGAGACACCGCGCCTGCTCCGAGACTTATCCACAGCCCCGTGGCTCAAGGAACCGGTTGGAGGAAGCCGCAAATCACAAGTATTATAGAGTGATATCAACCGGAACCAGGCAGGAGCAAACATGGCACCGAGGAAGCAGCGCACACGGCGGACCCAAGCGGAGCTGATGGTCCGCATGCCGCCGGCAATGAAGCAATGGCTCGAAGGCCAGGCGCATCGATCTTTTTCCAGCCAGAACGCCCTGATCGTCGACGCCATCGCCCAGAAGATGAAGCGCGAACAGCAGCAGGCGGAGCGAGCATAGACCGATGGCGGGCTTCGATCACCTCGACGACCCCGATCTACTCCGGCGCCTGATGGGGCCGGAAGTCGTCGGCGCCGACGATGACGAAGCGGCGCCGTCCGCGATCATCACCACCACCGCCGAGCCGCACGTCATGCTGCGGCTCGAAGCTGCCGCAGCCATCGCCTTTCCAGACGGCTCGATGTCCGTCAGTGCCATGCGACGCGAGGCGGCGGCGGGCCGTCTCACGATCTATCGCATCGCGGGGAAGCACTTCACCACGCTCGCCGATATTGAAGGGCTGAAATCATCATGCCGCGTCCAAGCAAAGGGCCTCGCCTCGCGCTCTTTAAGGCCAGGGGCCGAACCACGGTCTGGAACATCCGAGACGGACAGCGCACCGTCGGCACTGGATGCCTTGAAGGCGAACGCACGGAAGCTGAGAGAAAACTTGCCGACTACATCGTCGCCAAGCACGACCCGAGGTCCGGTCGGAGCGGCGGTAATCCCAATGCGATCAAGATCGCAGACGCCTTGACGGTCTACATGCAAGAGAAGATCGCACAGAGCGCGCGACCGAAGGCGGGCATCGCAATGGTGTTGAAGCTCGGCGATTTCTTCGGCGAGCGCACCATCGGCGAGTTGAACGGAACATTGCAGCGCGACTACGCCAAACAGCGCGGCTCGCAGAGCGCGGCGCGGCGCGAGCTGGAAACCTTGGCGGCTGCCGTCAACTATCACGTCCGCGACATGGTCGGCGGAGTGCAGACGATATTTCGAGCCGTCCTGCCCGACGCGTCGCCTGCGCGCGAGCGGTGGCTAACCCGGAGCGAGGCCGCGCGGTTGATTTGGGCGGCATGGCGCAAGCGTTGCGACCACGATGGCGCCGAGAAGGGTAGGCTCACGTCGCAGCATATCGCCCGCTTCATCTTGGTCGGCCTGTACACCGGGACGCGGGCAGGGGCGATCTGCGGCGCGTCCCTGATGCCGACAATCGGTCGCGGCCACGTCAATCCAGAGACCGGCGAGTTTCGCCGGCTGGCATACGGCAAAAAAGAGACCAACAAGAAACAGCCGACAGCGGTCCTGCCGCCCCGGCTGCTCGCGCATGTTCGCCGCTGGCATCGCCTCGGCATCTCGACCAGGTCCGTGGTCGAGTTCAACGGTAAGCCGGTGCTTCGCGTTTCCAACGGATGGGCCGGCGTGGTCGAGAAGGCCGGGCTCGCGACCGACATCCCGCAACAGAAAGTCATCCCGCATACCCTGCGGCACACGGCGATCTCATGGCTGTTGCAGGCCGGCGTTCCGATGGACCAAGTCTCAAGCTATTGCGGGGTCTCGACGCAGATCATCCTGAGCACCTACCGCCATCACATGCCGGGCCGTGACGATGGCGTCTTGGCGGCGACGCAACGGATGGGCCGCAGCGCAACAGCAACGCAACAGAAACAGATGAAACGGACGTGAACAAAATGCGACGCGATGCGACGAAAGCGCAGCATTTTCAATGCCGAGAGCCGTCATCTCGTTTACACCGAGAGGGTCGGGAGTTCGAATCTCTCGCCGCCTACCAGCCTTCGCTCTGCGAGCTTCGGCTCGGCGAGCCAAGGCTAGCAGCGCGAAGGCGGACTATTCGGCACGTTCCGCGTCGTTCCTCAGCCGAGCGCTGCGAGCAGCCAACCGTGTTTTTGCTTTTCCGGGTCCAGACTTCCGATCTGGAATCGCACTGCCGGAGATCACGTCCCATTGGCGCCATGATGCGCCGGTGGTAATGACGATCAACCGCCGGGGACACACGTATGAGAGTTTTTCGTGCCGCAGCTGTGATCGCGTTATTGGGCGGGCCTGCTTACGCCCAAAGTCAGAACGTGCCGCAATATGGGGATACCAAGGGCAAGTCGCCGCAGGACATCGCAGCGGAACGGGAAGCCGAAAAGGCCTACAAGAAGTCGCTCGGCAATATTCCCGAGCAGGCGCCCGCCGACCCCTGGGGCAATGTCCGCAGCGACAGTGGGTCCAAGCCGGCGACGAAGGCGGCCACGAAGGCCGCTCCGGCAAAGTCGGCCAAGACCGGCGGGGCTGCGAACTAGAGTGGGCATACCGACAGGTCACGATCAAAACTCCGATCAGATCGCGTTCTGGAACGGCCCGGCCGGCCAGCACTGGACCGACCGCCAGCAGGCCCAAGACGCCATGCTGGCGCCGGTCTCCGATATCCTGATCGACCGCGCCAGGGCCGCAGCCGGCGAGCGGATCGTGGATGTCGGTTGCGGCTGCGGCGCGACGGCGATTGCGTTGGCGCAGCAGGTCGGCCCGACCGGACATGTCCTGGGTATCGATATCTCGGCGCCGATGCTGGGCCGCGCACGGCAGATAGCGCCGGCCGGGCTGCCGGTTGAGTTCGTGCTCGCGGACGCCACGACATATCCGTTCGACGCGGCAAGTTTCGATCTGCTGGTCTCGCGTTTCGGCGTGATGTTTTTCGCCGAGCCGGTGCTTTCCTTTGCCAATCTGCGCAAGGCATTGCGGCCATCCGGCCGGCTGGCATTCGCCTGCTGGCGCGAGCCGCGCGAAAACCCGTGGATGATGACGCCGCTTCACGCGGTCTACCAGCATGTTCCGAAGCTGCCACAGGTCGGACCGGAAGATCCCGGCCCGTTCGCATTCGCCGGGGAACAGCGGGTGAAGAGCATTCTGAGCGCGGCGGGTTTTTCAGGCATAGCGATGGAGCCGTGCCATCTCGCACTCGACGTTGCGATCGGGCGCGGTCTCGATGCTGCGGTCCAGGGCGCGCTCGAAATCGGCCCGGCGGCCCGGGCGCTGGAGGGGCAGCCGCCGGACGCAAAGGCCGCCGCCACCCGTTCGATACGCGAGGCGCTCGCGCCTTTTGTCAGCGGACAGGCGGTGCCGCTCCCGGCATCGATCTGGATCGTGACGGCATCAGTCGCGTAAAGGCCGCCGTACTTGGCGCGGCCGCGCCTTACGCCCGCTCTTCAAAAATCATCGCGAGATGGACGATGGTCTGCATGGCTTTTTCCATGTCCTGCACGCTCACCCATTCCAGCCGCGAATGGAAGGAGTGCTCTCCGGCGAAGATATTGGGGCAGGGCAGCCCCATGAACGACAGCCGCGAGCCGTCCGTGCCGCCGCGGATCGAGGACCTGACCGGCTCAAGACCAGTGCGGCGGATCGCCTCCATGGCGTTGTCGATGAGCTGGGGGTGACGGTCGATCACCTGCTTCATGTTGCGGTATTGCTGCTTGATCTCGAGCCGGTAGCTCGAGCGCGGAAAATCCTTCATCACTGCCTGGACGATGCTTTCCAGCAGTCGTTCTTTTTCCTTCAAGCCTTCATTGGTGAAATCTCGCACGATGAAACCGAGCGTGGCTTTTTCCAGCGCGCCCGTGATACCGATCGGGTGCAGAAAGCCCTGCTTGCCTTCGGTGGTTTCCGGCGAACAGGCATCCTTGGGCAGCCGATCGACGATGGCCGCCGCGATCTTGATCGCGTGCTCCATTTTGCCTTTGGCAAAACCCGGATGGGTGCTGACGCCCTCGATGGTGATGGTGACGGCGTCGGCCGAGAAGGTCTCGTCCTCGATATTCCCAGCGGTTTCGCCGTCGATGGTGTAGGCGAAATCGGCGGCGAGCTTCTTCAGGTCGGCCTTGTCGACACCGCGGCCGATCTCCTCATCCGGCGTGAACAGGATCCTGATGGTGCCGTGCCTGATCTGCGGATTCTGAATCAGGAAATGCGCCGCATCCATGATTTCGGCAAGGCCCGCCTTGTTGTCGGCGCCGAGCAGCGTGGTGCCATCGGTGGTGATGATGTCGTTGCCGAGCTGGTCGGCAAGCGCGGGGTGCTCCGCGGCCCGGATGATCTGGCTGGGGTCGGCTGATAGCACGATGTCGCCGCCGCGATAATTGCGCACGATCTGCGGCTTGACGTCCTTGCCGGTGCAATCGGGCGAGGTGTCCATATGCGAGCAGAAGCAGATCACCGGGACTTTCTTCGCGGTATTTGCCGGGATGGTCGCGTAGACATAGCCATGTTCGTCGAGATGGGCGTCGGCGATCCCGATCGCCTGCAACTCGCTCACGAGCAGGGTGCCCAGGTCTTTCTGCTTGGCGGTGGAAGGGCAGGTCGGCGATGCCGGATCCGACTGTGTATCGATGGCCGCGTAGCGCAGAAAGCGCTCGGTCACGGTGTGCGCGAACTTGATGGAGGTCATGGGTTCTTCATACAAGGCGTCCGGTGCTGCGCCAAGTCAGTCGAGCCGCACATGAAAACGCCATCCCGGCCCAATCAGGATCCGGGATGGCGCGAGATCAGAATAGCCGGAGGGATCGAGAACGCCCGATCAGACGGCTTCCTTCAGCTCCTTGGCGGCACGGAAGGCGACCTTCTTGCTGGCCTTGATGTGGATCGCTTCGCCGGTGGCGGGGTTGCGGCCCATGCGGGCGGCGCGCTTGCGCACTTGCAGGATGCCGAGGCCGACGATGCGGATGCGCTCGCCCTTCTTCAGGTGCTTGGTGATGCGGCCGACCAGATCGGTCAGAATGGCCTCGGAAGTCTTCTTGGACAATTCGTGCTCTTCCGACAGAGCGGCTGCCAGATGCTTGAGCGTGACCGTGGTCGGGGTCGTTGATTTCTTCGCCATTTTTGGCCCTCCTCTTTGTTGATGGCTCAGGAAACTAAGGCGTAGCAGGCATTAAACGATTCGGGTGGCGACTGACTACGTTGTTTTGCCTGCAAATAGCCCATTATTTGCATCGACCTCCTAGAAATGCCCTACTGGCGGGGGTATTTGCAACTACCTTGACTTGGATAGATGGCCCCTTTAAGTCCCACACCTCGCGGGTTTCGGAAATCACGCGGGAGTAGCTCAGTTGGTTAGAGCGCCGGCCTGTCACGCCGGAGGTCGCGGGTTCGAGCCCCGTCTCTCGCGCCATCATTTCAAGGACTTAGCGCCCCTTTTTCGTTCGGCGTCTCGACCCTGTCTCTGCGCCGATCCGACTGAGGGTGCCGCGTTCGCTTCGGCAATTTCCGACCCTTCGCCCAGCCCGGCTCCAATTTCTTCCGCCGTAGCGTCCCGGCAAGCGCAGGAACATTTTGCCATCCGTGCCGCTTGGCAGTCAGCGATTGGAGAATGCGCCTTGAAGGTCCGAAGCTTCATTGTTCTGGCGGCGGCAGCGCTCGGCCTGGCGTCGTGCTGGGAGGAGGCCCCACATACCGAACAGCAACGTGCATGCATCGCCCAGCGATACAGCGACTATGATGCCAGGCAGCTAAGTCAGTGCGTCGATGTCTGCAAAGCCTGCATGAAAGGTAACAACGTTACTTGCAACACATCGTGTCGGCTCAAAGGCGCAAGCTGAACGGTGGTGCGCGTCTCCCTCCGGATGGCGCATGCCGTCACAGGGCAATGGAACCGGCAGCCCACGAGGCGATTATCCCGGCAGAGGATAGGAGGCTGCCATGCCCCAATGGCGCGATACGATGGTGGATCGACCGGAAACGGATGACGCGGGCTACGTGACAGGCTGGACCATTTCCGGCCTCGCCGTGCTCGGAACCATTGTCACGGTTTGGATTCTAGGAATTTGACGCGGGACGGCACGCGTCTCGCGCCGGTGCCCTTGACCAGGCCGCGCTAGGGAGGTCGCCAGTGCCGGCGTGTCTTCGAAAGGTTTAGCTCCGCGCTTTGGGCCGAACCCGATGCACGCCTGCGACCCGACCCCTGGTCGCGCGCGGCCGCGCCCGGATCGAATTATTGCGGGCCGACGGTGCGCTGGACGGCTCGGAAGATTGCACGCTGGCGAAGGATTGCCGCAAGGTATCGATCGCGCCGGTGAGGCCTCCAACCTGCTCGGACAGCCGTCTGGTGTCGGCCTGCTGGGCTGCCAGCAGGCGCCTTACCGTCTGCAGTTGATCCTGAACCACCTGCAACTGATCGATCGATTCCTGCTGGGAAGCCTCAAGGCCCTTGGTCTTCTCGACCAGTTGCTCTGAAGCTTGGGCGGTCCTGGTCTGCAGCAACCGGGCCGACGCGGTGCGATCCTGTTCGGGCGAGGTGCCGGCATAGGCGCGCCACAGAACGATAGAACCAACTCCGAGCACCAGGACAAGGAGCGTCGCAGCGGCGAGTGCGATCGGCTGCGAGCCTATATGCATACTGCCATAGGCTGTTGCTGCGGTAGATCTGTCTTGCATCATGCAGACTCCCAAACGCGGACGGAAAAGCGAAAGTTCCCAACACACGGTACTGGCAGTTCGCGGAAGCAGGATCAGTCTGGTCCGACTGGATAGTACATTGATTCGATTCCGATCTGACGCGCTATCGAATCAAAGGCTTAGTTCAGATTCTTCCCCTGTGACATCAGACGCAACAAAAAGGCCGCCCTGTGGCGGGCGGCCATATTTCATAAAACTTGCGAATTGGACTAGCGGACCACCTGTGCGTCGGAGCTGGTTACCGTCATCAGCTTCCCGGCCTTAACGACATGGGCGGTTTGCGTGTAATCCGAATTGGAACGGGCGGAAATCCCGAAACCAGCCACTGCGATGCCCGCAACCAGGGCCACGACCACGATCTTCAGGTGGGTCGAACGGTCCGCCGAGTGAATTGAGTGGTTCATGTGAGCCTCCAAGGCGTCTTCGCCGCCGCTTTGTTGGCAACAGACTTAGCCCCGGTTTGTTTCACGATGGTTTCGTCGGTTTCCCAAAATGGTTTCGTCGGGATGCCTCATGGGGCGCGGGGAGCGTTATCCGCGTATCTTGCGAACGGCGGCGGTTCGACGGAAACTGCCGGCAGGCGCGATAGAGCGCTCGGGAGACAACAAGAATGAAAATAACCCGAAGGGCGCTGCTCGGCGCCGTCTCAGCCACCCTGGCAACCACCGCCCTCGAGAAACCAGCCAGCGCCGCCGCCGAATTCGAATTCAAACTGGGCGTCAATACGCCGGATACCCATCCGCTCACGCTGCGTTTGATCGAAGCAGCGCGAGCAATCGGCGCGCAGTCGTCGGGCCGGTTGAACGTCACGGTTTTCCCCAACAGCCAGCTCGGCGGCGATCCCGAGATGCTGTCGCAGCTCCGCGCCGGCGGCATCGATCTGCTGGCGGCGCCCAGTATGACGCTGTCGACGCTGGTGCCGCTGTCGGGCCTGCCGAGCATAGGCTTTGCCTTCCAGTCCTATGACCAGGTCTGGGCCGCGATGGATGGTGGCGTCGGCGATGTTGTCCGCGACGCCATCGGCAAGGCCGGGATCGTTCCGATGAAGAAGATCTGGGACAACGGATTCCGCCAGATCACCTCGTCCTCGAGCCGGCAACTCAACGGCGTCGAAGACCTCAGGGGGTTCAAGATCCGCGTTCCCGTCACCGCGCTGCTGACGTCCCTGTTCAGCGGCCTCGGCGCGCTGCCGTCCAGCATCAGCTACAGCGAACTTTACTCGGCGCTGCAGACCCACATTGTCGAGGGCCAGGAGAATCCGTTGGCGCAGGTGGCGACCGGCAAGCTGTACGAGGTACAGAAATACTGCGCGCTCTCGAACCATTGCTGGAGCGGATACTGGATCGTCGGCAACCGGCGCGCGCTGGCCGGTCTGTCGCCTGACTTGCTGGAGATCGTCAACCGCAATTTCGACACCGCGGCCGATAAGGAGCGCGCCGATCTGCTGGAAATGGACCGCTCGCTGCAGGCCGACCTCGCCAGCAAGGGTATGACCTTCAACAAGCCCGATCCCGTGCAGTTCAGGGCGGCGCTGGTAAAGGCGGGCTTTTACACGCAGTGGCAGAAGACCTATGGCGGCGAGGCTTGGGCGAAGCTCGAGCAGTACACCGGGCGGCTGACGTAAGCCGCGCGGCGCTGACCAAGACCGGGCGGATCGCCCATGCGACGATTGTGGCGGGCGCGCTGGCGCGCAACCGAATCCGAAAAGGCCTGAGCAGAAACAGGCTCGATAGCCTTCGCAACCAGCGTGTGAAGATAGCTGGGGCCGTCAAAATAGGTTGTCTTGCGCCCCTTGTTGCGCTGCGCTAAGCCTCAGAACAATTCCAATGAACGAATCTGCGGCGGCCAAAACCCGCAGGAGAAGGCTCCGCCGATGACCGGCATTCTGCAGAATTATCTTCCACTTGTGGTGTTTATCGGGGTCGCCGGCCTGATCGGTCTGGCGCTGCTGATCGCTCCATTCCTCGTCGCCTTCCAGCAGCCCGATCCGGAAAAGCTCTCCGCTTATGAATGCGGATTCAACGCTTTTGACGACGCCCGCATGAAATTCGACGTCCGGTTCTATCTGGTGGCGATCCTTTTCATCATCTTCGATCTCGAAGTGGCGTTCCTGTTCCCGTGGGCGGTGGCGTTCGGGAAGCTGGGCGCGACCGGCTTCTGGTCGATGGTGGTTTTCCTCGCCGTCCTTACCGTCGGCTTTGCCTATGAATGGAAGAAAGGCGCGCTCGAATGGGATTGAGCCCGACTGCCGCCAGGCCGGGATTCGCTCCGGCCGTTGCGCCGGCTGCGACCGGCATTCTCGATCCCGCTACCGGCAAGCCGGTCGGCGCCAATGACCCGTACTTCCTCGAGGTCAATCACGAACTGTCCGACAAAGGCTTTTTCGTCACCGCGACCGATGACCTGATCACCTGGGCGCGCACGGGATCGCTGATGTGGATGACCTTCGGGCTCGCCTGCTGCGCCGTCGAGATGATGCAGATGTCGATGCCGCGTTACGACGCCGAGCGTTTCGGCTTCGCGCCGCGCGCTTCGCCGCGGCAATCCGACGTGATGATCGTCGCGGGCACGCTGACCAACAAGATGGCGCCGGCATTGCGCAAGGTCTACGACCAGATGCCGGAGCCGCGCTACGTGATATCGATGGGGTCATGCGCCAATGGCGGCGGCTATTATCACTATTCGTATTCGGTGGTGCGCGGCTGCGACCGCATCGTGCCCATCGATATCTACGTACCGGGCTGCCCGCCGACCGCGGAAGCGCTGCTCTATGGCGTGATGCTGCTGCAGAAGAAGATCCGGCGCACCGGAACCATCGAACGGTGACGGCGATGCAGATCAATGACATCCCGTTCGGCACCACCGACTGGTCGAGCGTCGAGGCGACCACGCATCAGGGCGACAGCGGCGTCGCGACCTGGCGCACCCGCCAGTTCGGCGACATCCGGGTGCGGCTGGTGGAATATTCGCCGGGCTATCTGGCGGACCACTGGTGCCAGAAGGGACACATCCTGTTCTGCGTCGATGGCGAACTCGGGACCGATCTCGCCGACGGCCGTTCGTTCACGCTGACGCCGGGCATGAGCTACCAGGTCGCCGACGGCGCCGAACCGCACCGCTCGGACACCGCCAAGGGTGCTCGGCTGTTTATTGTGGATTGATGGATGGCGATGAGCGAAGCACTGACTACCCTCGGAGAGAAGATCGTCGCCGGTCTGGGCGGGGCCGCGACCGGCCATTCGATCGCGTTCGATCAGCTTACCGTGACGGTGAAGGCGGAAAAAATCGTCCACGTCGTGAAATTCCTGCGTGACGATCCCGGCTGCCGCTTCGTCAGCTTCATCGACGTGACCGCGGTCGACTATCCCGGCCGCGAAAAGCGCTTCGACGTGGTCTACCACCTGCTGTCGCCGACCCTGAACGAGCGCATCCGCGTGCGCGCCGAAGCCGACGAGACCACGCAGGTGCCCTCGATTATCGAGGTGTTTCCCGGCGCCGACTGGTTCGAGCGTGAGACCTATGACCTCTATGGCGTGATCTTCACCGGCCATCCCGACATGCGGCGGTTGTTGACCGACTATGGCTTTGACGGCCATCCCTTGCGCAAGGATTTCCCGCTCACCGGCTTCGTCGAGGTGCGCTACGACGACCAGGAGAAGCGGGTGGTCTACGAACCCGTCCGCCTCAATCAGGAATTCCGCAAGTTCGATTTCCTCTCGCCGTGGGAAGGCGCGGACTATCCGCTGCCGGGTGATGAGAAGGCGACAGACAAGGCGGGCAGCTAATGGCCGAGGCAGCACTCCGCAACTTCACCATCAATTTCGGGCCGCAGCATCCGGCTGCGCACGGTGTGCTGCGTCTGGTGCTGGAGCTTGACGGCGAGGTCGTGGCTCGCGTCGATCCGCATATCGGGCTGTTGCATCGCGGCACCGAGAAGCTGATCGAGCACAAGACCTACCTGCAGGCGATCCCGTATTTCGACCGGCTCGATTACGTCGCGCCGATGAATCAGGAGCATGCATTCTGTCTGGCCGCGGAAAAGTTGCTGGGCATCACCGTGCCGCGCCGCGGGCAATTGATCCGCGTGCTGTATTGCGAAATCGGCCGCATCCTGTCGCATCTGCTTAACGTTACCACGCAGGCGATGGACGTCGGCGCGCTGACCCCGCCGCTGTGGGGCTTTGAAGAGCGCGAAAAGCTGATGGTGTTTTACGAGCGCGCCTCCGGCTCGCGCATGCATGCGGCTTACTTCCGGATCGGCGGCGTACACCAGGACCTGCCGCCAAAACTGATCGACGATATCGATGCCTGGTGCGATCCGTTCCTCGGCGTGGTCGCCGATCTCGAACGGCTGCTCACCGGCAACCGCATCTTCAAGCAGCGCAACGTGGACATCGGCGTGGTCACGCTGAAGCAAGCTTGGGAATGGGGTTTTTCCGGCGTGATGGTGCGCGGCTCGGGGGCGGCCTGGGATCTGCGCAAAGCGCAGCCTTACGAATCCTACGCCGAGATGGATTTCGACATTCCCGTCGGCAAGAACGGCGATTGCTACGACCGCTACTGCATCCGCATGGAAGAGATGCGCCAGTCGGTGCGCATCATGAAGCAGTGCATCGAAAAGCTACGCGCTGCCGACGGGCAGGGCCCCGTTGCGATCGAGGACAACAAGATCTTCCCGCCGCGCCGCGGCGAGATGAAGCGCTCGATGGAAGCGCTGATCCATCACTTCAAACTCTATACCGAAGGTTTTCACGTGCCGGCCGGCGAAGTCTATGCCGCGGTGGAGGCGCCCAAGGGCGAGTTCGGCGTGTATCTGGTCGCCGACGGCAGCAACAAACCCTACAAATGCAAGATCCGCGCGCCCGGATTTGCGCATCTGCAGGCGATGGACTTCATCTGCAAGGGCCATCTCTTGGCCGACGTCTCGGCCATCCTGGGTTCGCTCGACATCGTGTTCGGAGAGGTCGACCGGTGATGGCGCAACCGCCCATCCAGTTTGACCGGGCGACCGGCGTGCTCGAGGGCGCGAATGCATGGGAGCGGCTGGCCGCGCTGGCGTTGTCGTCGGGCTCGAAGGTGGCTTCGACGTTTTCGCATCGCGGCTACAATCACTGCGCCAATCTCCTGCGCAAGGCGCTGCCCGAGCGCGATATCGCGATCAAGCTCAATCCCGATGCGATCTTCGCGTTTCCCTATGGCGATGGTTACTGGAGCAAGCTGCTCAATCGCTCGTTCGCCTACGAGGATGAACTCGAGCTGTTGTTTCAGGATTCCGTCGGCGTCGACTACACGCTGCTCGATTGCGGCGCCAATTACGGCTACTGGTCGGTGCTGGTTTCAAGCGCGCCTTACGGGTCGCACAAGGCGATCGCGATCGAGCCGTCGTCGCAGAATTTCGCCAAGCTAGCGAACAACGCCAGGATCAACGGCAATCGCTTCGAAGCCATGAACTGCGCGATCGGAGCGACACGTGGCATCGCTCGGCTGTCCGGCACCAAGCATGAGGCTTTCAGCATCGCCGGCGACCCGGACGATGGCGGCGAAGTTGTGTCGGTGATCGCACTCGACAATCTGATCGAAGACGGCAAGATTTCGCCCGACGGCAAATATCTGATCAAGCTCGATGTCGAAGGCGTGGAGATCGAAGCCATCAAGGGTGGTGCGCGGTTGTTGCGGGGCGACAGCGTGTTGCTGTGCGAGGAACACGGCAACGACCCCAATCATACCGTGTCGCGCTACATTCTCGATCAGACCCCGTTGAAGCTGATCGTGTACGATCCGCGCACCAATCGCCTGGAAACCGTGACCGAGCTTTCCATTCTCGATCGGATCAAGGTTTCATCCCACGTCGGCTACAACGTGTTCGGCACCGCAAGCGCTTTCTGGCTGGACCGGATCAGCGTCATGAACGCGAACGCCGCGCGCCGCATGCAATGAGAGACCGATAGACCATGGCCGTCCGCCGCCTCGCACCGAAGGAACTGCAGCCCGCGAACTTCACGTTCTCAGCGGAGAACCTGGCCTGGGCCAGGGAGCAGATCGCCAAATATCCGGAAGGCCGCCAGGCGTCGGCGGTGATCCCGATCCTGTGGCGGGTCCAGGAGCAGCATGACGGGTGGGTTTCGGAAGCCGCGATCCGCGCGGTCGCGGATTTGCTTGGCATGCCCTACATCCGCGCGCTGGAGATCGCGACCTTCTACACGATGTTCCAGCTGCAGCCGGTCGGCAAGAAGGCGCACGTCCAGGTCTGCGGTACCACGCCATGCCGGCTGCGCGGCGCCGGCGACATCATCGAGGTCTGCCAGAGCCGCATCCACCACGACCCCTTTCATCTCTCCAAGGACGGCAATTTCAGCTGGGAAGAGGTCGAGTGTCTTGGCGCCTGCGTGAACGCGCCGATGGTGCTGATCTGGAAGGATACCTACGAGGACCTTACCAAGGAAAGCTTCGGTAAGGTGCTGGACGGCTTTGCCTCCGGCAATTCGCCGAAGCCGGGACCGCAGATCGATCGTCAGTTCTCCGCGCCGGTGGGTGGGCCGACGACGCTGAAGGAAACCACATGAGCGCGGACCCTGTCGGCGGTGGCATGAGGAGTGCAGAGGCGATGCGACATTGGCGCTATATTGCTTTGCACGCCGTGGCGGCCGCGACCTTCATTTTCCTGCTGCAGCGCTACGGGCTGAGCGCGTCCCTGGATTCAAGCCTGCTCTGGGCGCTGACCTTTGGCGGATGCGCCGCGGGCCTGGCCTACATGCAATCCAATCGCTGAGCTCTTTGGGAAGTTTCACGTCATGCTCGATGACAAGGACCGCATCTTCCGCAATCTCTACGGCCAGCAGGACTGGGGCCTCGAAGGTGCGCGCCGACGCGGCGCCTGGGACGGCACCAAGGCGATCATCGACAAGGGCCGGGACTGGATCATCAACGAGATGAAGGCCTCGGGCCTGCGCGGCCGCGGCGGGGCGGGGTTTCCGACCGGGCTGAAATGGTCGTTCATGCCGAAGGAATCCACCGACGGCCGGCCGAGCTACCTCGTGGTCAATGCGGACGAATCCGAGCCCGGCACCTGCAAGGATCGCGAGATCATGCGGCACGATCCGCATCTTCTGGTCGAGGGTTGCCTGCTCGCGAGCTTCGCGATGGGCGCGCATGCCTGCTATATCTACGTGCGCGGCGAATTCATCAGGGAGCGCGAGCACCTACAGGCCGCGGTCGACCAGGCCTATGAGGCAAAGCTGATCGGCAAGGACAATATCAATGGCTGGCCGTTCGACCTTTACGTGACCCATGGTGCCGGCGCCTATATCTGCGGCGAAGAGACGGCGCTGTTGGAAAGCCTCGAAGGCAAGAAGGGCATGCCGCGGCTGAAGCCGCCATTCCCGGCCAATGTCGGGCTCTACGGCTGCCCGACCACCGTCAACAATGTCGAGTCGATCGCGGTCGCGCCGGATATCCTGCGGCGCGGCGCGGCGTGGTTTGCGGCAATAGGCCGGCCCAACAATGTCGGCACCAAGCTGTTTTGCATCTCCGGCCATGTCGAGCGTCCCTGCAACGTCGAAGAAGCCATGGGCATTCCGTTCCGTGAGCTGATCGAGCGCCATTGCGGCGGCATCCGCGGCGGCTGGGATAATCTCAAAGCCGTGATCCCCGGCGGCTCCTCGGTGCGCATGGTGCCGGCCGAGCAGATCATCGATACGCCGATGGATTTCGACAGCCTCGGCAAATTGCGCTCCGGCCTCGGCACCGCCGCCGTGATCGTGATGGACAAATCGACCGATCTGATCCAGGCGATCGCGCGCATCTCCTATTTCTACAAGCACGAGAGCTGCGGCCAGTGCACGCCGTGCCGCGAGGGCACCGGCTGGATGTGGCGGGTCTTGAGCCGCATGGCCGAAGGCCGCGCCCACAAGCGCGAGATCGACATGCTCTTGGAGGTCACGAAACAGGTCGAGGGCCACACCATCTGCGCGCTTGGCGATGCCGCGGCGTGGCCGATCCAGGGCTTGATCGCGCATTTCCGTCACGAGATCGAACAACGCATCGACGCTTATTCGCGCAAGGCCGATATCGATGATGTCGGCATCCTGGACCCCGCTCACATGGTCGCGGCGGAGTAGAACCGATGTCGCAACCGGGCCTTTTCTGGTGGCAGAAATACGGCACGCTGGCGCAGATGGCGCAGGCGGCGGTGGCGCTGCTCGGCTTTGTTGCGATATTGTTTCAGATCAACGAAATCCGCTCCAACAATCGCGCAGCGAGCGCGCGACAGGCGTTTTTGGGTTACACCGATCTCGCGTTCAAGAATCCGAAATTCTCGGTTCCGGACTATGATGCAATCAAGGCCGGCAGCCGCGACGAGAAAGCCCAGTATGAGAGCTTTGTCTCGTACTTCCTCTATGCCTGTGAGGAGGCGATTACGGCGTTCACCTCCAAGCGCGAGTGGCAGGCCTCCTGCGATTACGACCTGAGGCCGCATCTGCCATTCCTGTGCGAGAAGAACCAGGCCGAACCCGCCTTTCTCGCGACCTACGCCGTCGACACCCAGCAATGGGTGAAGACGTCCCTGAAGACCGCCAGCGTCACACCACCCGACTGCAAGCTGGGAAAGACTTAAGTCAATGACCAAACTCATCGTCGATGGCAAAGAGATCGATGTCCCCCCGGAATACACGCTGCTGCAGGCGTGCGAGGCTGCTGGCGCCGAAATTCCGCGCTTTTGCTACCACGAGCGGTTGTCGATCGCCGGCAATTGCCGGATGTGCCTGGTTGAAGTGAAGGGTGGCCCGAAGCCGGTCGCAAGCTGCGCCTGGGGCGTGCGCGACTGCCGTCCTGGCCCCAAGGGCGAACCGCCTGAAATCTCCACCCGCTCGCCGATGGTGAAGAAGGCGCGCGAAGGCGTGATGGAATTCCTGCTGATCAACCATCCGCTGGATTGCCCGATCTGCGATCAGGGCGGCGAGTGCGACCTGCAGGACCAGGCGATGGGCTACGGTGTCGACACCAGCCGCTTCGCCGAGAACAAGCGCGCCGTGGAGGACAAGTATCTCGGCGCGCTGGTCAAGACTTCGATGAACCGCTGCATCCAATGCACGCGCTGCGTCCGCTTCGCCGCCGAAGTCTGCGGCGTACCGGAAATGGGCGCGACCGGCCGCGGCGAGGACATGGAGATCACCACCTATCTGGAGTCGGCGCTGACATCGGAGCTGCAGGGCAACCTCGTCGATATCTGCCCGGTCGGCGCGCTGACCTCAAAGCCTTACGCCTTCGCGGCGCGGCCGTGGGAGCTCGGCAAGACCCAGTCGATCGATGTGATGGACGGCGTCGGCTCGGCGATCCGGGTCGATACCCGGGGCCGCGAGGTGATGCGGATCCTGCCGCGGATCAACGAGGCCGTGAACGAGGAATGGATTTCCGACAAGACCCGGCACGTCGTCGACGGCCTGCGTACGCAGCGGCTGGATCGGCCCTACATCAGGGCGAACGGCCAGCTTCGCGCGACGTCATGGACCGAGGCCTTCGCGGCAATCGCCGCGAAGTGTGGCCGCATCGACGGCAAGCGGATCGGCGCCATTGCCGGCGACCTTGCCGCAGTGGAGGAGATGTTCGCGCTGAAGGAATTGCTGGCGAAATGCGGCTCCGCCAACCTTGCGGTCCAGGGCGGCGACGCCTTCAATTCGAAGGCCGGCCGCGCCTCCTACATCTTCAACCCGACCATTGCCGGCATCGACCAGGCCGATGCCTTGCTGATCGTGGGCTCGAACCCGCGCAAGGAAGCCGCCGTCCTTAACGCACGGATTCGGAAGCGCTGGCGCAGCGGCCAGCTCAAGATCGGTGTGATCGGCGCCAAGGCGGATCTCACTTACGACTACGAGCATCTCGGCGCAGGCACGGATACGCTCAGCGCGCTCGCCGCCGGCAAGCATTCGTTTGCGGACGTGCTCAAGGGTGCGAAAAATCCGATCGTGCTGGTCGGCGCCGGCGCGGCGACCCGGCACGACGGCGCGGCGGTGCTCGCGGCTGCGGCAAAGCTCGGTCTGGATTTCGGGGCGGTGAAGGATGGCTGGAACGGTTTCGCGGTGCTGCACGACACGGCGTCGCGGGTCGGCGCGCTCGATATCGGCTTTGCGGCCGGCTCAGGCGGCCTGAGCGCGGCGCAGATGACGACGTTCGGCACGCTTGATGTTCTGTTCCTGCTCGGCGCCGACGACATCAAGGTGCCTGACAGCACCTTCGTGATCTACATCGGCACCCATGGCGACCGCGGCGCCCATCGCGCCGACGTGATCCTGCCGGGCGCGGCCTATACCGAAAAATCGGGCATCCACGTCAATACCGAAGGCCGGGTACAGATGGCCAACCGGGCCTCGTTCGCGCCGGGGGAGGCGCGGGAGGACTGGGCCATCATCCGCGCGTTGTCGGACGCGCTCGGGAAGAAGCTGCCTTACGACAGCCTCGGCGAGCTACGGCAGGCGATGTTCAAGGCCGTGCCACATCTGATGCGCATCGACCAGATCGAGGCCGGCCAAGCGGCCGACATCAAGACGCTTGCGGGCAAGGGCGGCAGCGTCGAGAAGACGCCGTTCAAGTCGTCGGTCGAGGATTTTTACCTGAGCAACCCGATCGCGCGTGCGTCGGCTGTCATGGCGGAATGTTCGCGCCTGGCCTCCGGGCAAATGCTGACGGCAGCGGAATGAGCGTGACCTGATGGCGGAATTCTGGACCAGTACATTGTGGCCGCTGATCATCATGATCGCACAGAGCGTTCTCCTGCTCGTGGTGCTCTTGATCGCGATCGCCTACATCCTGCTCGCGGATCGCAAGATCTGGGCGGCGGTGCAGATCCGGCGCGGACCCAACGTCGTCGGCCCCTGGGGGCTGTTCCAATCCTTCGCCGATCTTCTGAAGTTCGTGCTGAAGGAACCGATCATTCCCTCCGGTGCCAACAAGGGCGTGTTCCTGCTGGCGCCCCTGGTGAGCTGCGTGCTGGCGCTTGCGGCCTGGGCTGTGATCCCAATGGATCTCGGCTGGGTGATCTCCGACATCAATGTCGGCGTGCTCTATATTTTCGCGATCTCGTCGCTGTCGATCTACGGCATCATCATGGCCGGCTGGTCGTCGAACTCGAAATATCCGTTCCTGGCGGCGCTGCGCTCGGCGGCGCAGATGGTGAGTTACGAAGTCTCGATCGGTTTCGTCATCATCACCGTGCTGCTGTGCGCGGGCTCGCTCAATCTGTCCGCCGTGGTCGAGGCGCAAAACACCCATGGGCTGGCGAGCCTGATCGGGCTGCCCAAACTGACGATCCTGAACTGGTACGTCTGGCCGCTGTTCCCGATGTTCGTGGTGTTCTATGTCTCGGCGCTGGCGGAAACCAACCGCCCGCCGTTCGACCTGGTGGAAGCCGAATCCGAGCTGGTCGCGGGCTTCATGGTCGAATACGGCTCGACTCCGTATCTGCTGTTCATGCTCGGCGAATATGTCGCGATTACCACGATGTGCGCGATGGCCGCGATCCTGTTCCTGGGCGGCTGGCTGCCGCCGGTCGCGGTCGCGCCGTTCACCTGGATACCCGGGGTGATCTGGTTCACGCTCAAGGTATTCTTCATGTTCTTCCTGTTTGCGATGGCGAAGGCGATCGTGCCGCGCTACCGCTACGATCAGCTGATGCGGCTCGGCTGGAAGGTGTTCCTGCCGTTGTCGCTGGCGATGGTGGTTGTGGTCGCCGGCGTGCTGCATTTCGCCGGGATCGCGCCGATATGAGGTCGCTATGAGTGTCAACATCAACGCTACCGCCCGTTCGCTGCTGCTGTCCGAATTCGTGTCGGCGTTCTTTCTCGCCATGCGCTATTTCTTCCAGCCGAAGCCGACGCTGAATTATCCGTTCGAGAAGGGGCCGATCTCGCCGCGCTTCCGGGGCGAACATGCGCTGCGCCGCTATCCCAACGGCGAGGAACGCTGCATTGCCTGCAAGCTGTGCGAGGCGATCTGTCCGGCGCAGGCGATCACCATCGAGGCCGGGCCGCGCCGCAACGACGGCACCCGACGTACCGTGCGCTACGACATCGACATGGTGAAATGCATCTATTGCGGACTGTGCCAGGAGGCCTGTCCGGTCGATGCCATCGTCGAGGGGCCGAATTTCGAATTCGCCACCGAGACCCGCGAGGAACTCTACTATGACAAGGCGAAACTTCTCGCCAATGGCGACCGCTGGGAGCGCGAGATTGCGAAATCGATCGAACTCGACGCGCCGTACCGGTGAGGTGAAGGCATGATCCTTCCCGCGCTGTTCTTCTATCTGTTCGCCGGCATCTGCGTGGCCTCGGCGGTGATGGTGATTGTGTCGCGCAATCCCGTGCACTCCGTGCTGTTTTTGATCCTGGCGTTCGTCAACGCGTCCGGCCTGTTCGTGCTGATGGGCGCCGAATTCCTGGCGATGATCCTGGTCGTTGTCTATGTCGGCGCGGTCGCGGTGCTGTTCCTGTTCGTGATCATGATGCTTGATGTCGATTTCACCGAACTCCGCGAGGGCTTCAGCGAATATTTGCCGATCGGTCTGGTGATTGGCGGGGTGTTCCTCGCCGAATTGCTGCTGGTCGGAGGCGGCTGGGTCATAAACCCCGGCGTCGCCAAATCGATTACTTCGCCGATCCCCGCCAATGTCAGCAATACCGAGGCGCTCGGGCTCGTGCTCTATACGAAGTATATCCATTACACCGAGATCGCCAGCATGGTGCTTCTGGTCGCGATGATCGGCGCCATCGTGCTGACACTGCGCCACAAGGCCAACATCAAGCGGCAGGATATCAACGTACAGAACGCGCGGACGCCCGAGCTTGCGATGAGCGTGCGCAAGGTCGCATCGGGGCAGGGCCTGCGGGACGCTGATGCTGCGGAGTGGGTGCAATGACGATCGGTCTCGGACATTATCTGTCTGTCGGCGCCATCCTGTTCACGCTCGGCATTCTCGGCATCTTCCTCAACCGCAAAAACATCATCGTGATCCTGATGTCGATCGAACTGATTCTGCTGGCGGTCAATATCAACCTGGTGGCGTTCTCGACCTTCCTCGGCGACATCGTAGGGCAGGTGTTCGCGATGCTGGTGCTGACGGTCGCCGCGGCGGAGGCGGCGATCGGCCTGGCGGTGCTGGTGGTGTACTTCCGCAATCGCGGCTCGATCGCGGTTGAAGACGTCAATCTGATGAAGGGTTAACGCGCCAAATGTATCAGGCAATCGTCTTCCTGCCACTGATCGGCGCCATTCTCGCGGGCGTGATCTCCATTTTCGGCGCGCATGCGCGCAACCCGAGCGGCGATACGGTCGATCATCACGACGAAGCGCATGGCGCCGATGCCCATGCGTCGGCTGCCCATGACGACCATGCCGATGACCACGGCCACGGCGACCATCACGCGGCCGAGCCGGCGGCGGCAGGATCACGCGCGGCTGAACTGATCACCACGGGGCTGTTGCTGATTTCAGCGGCGCTGTCCTGGGTGGCGCTGGTCGATGTCGGCTTCATGCATCACGATGCCCGGATCGCGCTGTTTCCCTGGATCGTATCCGGCGATCTGCAGGTGGCGTGGTCGCTGCGGATCGACACGCTGACCGCGGTGATGCTGGTGGTGGTCAATACCGTCTCCTCGCTCGTGCATCTTTATTCCATCGGCTACATGGACGAGGATCCGTACCGGCCGCGTTTCTTTAGTTATCTCTCGCTGTTCACCTTCGCGATGCTGATGCTGGTGACCGCGGATAATCTGGTGCAGCTGTTCTTCGGCTGGGAGGGCGTCGGTCTCGCCAGCTATTTGCTGATCGGATTCTGGTACCAGAAGCCGTCGGCCAACGCCGCCGCTATCAAGGCCTTCATCGTCAACCGCGTCGGCGATTTCGGTTTTGCGCTCGGCATTTTCGCGATCTTCATGCTGATCGGCTCGACCGATTTCGAGACCATCTTCGCGGGCGCTCCAGGGCTGACCGGGAAGACCATCGATTTCTTCGGCTGGCACGCCGACGCGCTGACGCTGACCTGCCTGCTGCTGTTCATGGGCGCGATGGGCAAGTCGGCGCAGTTTCTCCTGCACACCTGGCTGCCGGACGCGATGGAAGGCCCGACGCCGGTCTCGGCGTTGATTCATGCCGCGACCATGGTCACCGCCGGCGTCTTCATGGTGGCGCGGCTGTCGCCGCTGTTCGAGCTCGCGCCGAACGCGCAGGCTGTGGTGATGTTCTTCGGCGCCACCACCGCGTTCTTCGCGGCGACCATTGGCCTCGTACAGAATGACATCAAGCGCATCGTGGCGTATTCGACCTGTTCGCAACTCGGCTACATGTTCGTGGCGATGGGAGCGGGCGCCTATTCGGTCGGCATGTTCCATTTGTTCACGCACGCCTTCTTCAAGGCGCTGCTGTTCTTGGGCTCGGGCTCGGTGATCTATGCGATGCATCACGAGCAGGACATCCGCAACATGGGCGGCTTGAAGGACCGCATTCCCTTCACCTACATCGTGATGGTGATCGGTACGCTGGCGCTGACGGGATTTCCGCTCACGGCGGGTTATTTCTCCAAGGATGCGATCATCGAATCCGCCTTTGTCTCGCACAATCCGTTCGCGTTCTATGGCTTCCTGATGACGGTGATCGCGGCGGGCCTGACCTCGTTCTACTCCTGGCGCCTGATCTTCAAGACCTTCCATGGCGAGCCGCACGATCAGGAGCATTATGAAGCGGCGCACGAGAGCCCGCTGTGGATGCTGATTCCGATCGGCGTCCTTGCCGCCGGATCGATTCTCGCGGGCTTCCCGTTCAAGGAATTATTCGCCGGCCACGGCGTCGAGGAGTTCTTCCGCGAATCCGTCAAGATGCATCCGCATATCATCGAAGAGATGCACCACATTCCCGAGTCCATTGCGTTCCTGCCGACCGTGATGATGGCGCTGGGTTTTGTGGTGTCCTACATCTTCTATATTCGGCGGCCCTACCTGCCGGTGGAACTCGCCAACCAGCACCAGATGCTCTACCAGTTCCTGCTCAACAAATGGTATTTTGACGAACTCTACGATCTGATCTTCGTCCGCCCCGCAAAATGGCTGGGCTACTTCCTGTGGAAGAAGGGCGACGGCTACGTGATCGACGGCTTCGGCCCGGACGGCGTTTCGGCGCGGGTGCTGGACGTCACCCGCAATGTGGTGCGGCTGCAGACCGGTTATCTCTACCATTACGCCTTCGCGATGCTGATCGGCGTCGCCGGCCTGATCACCTGGTTCATGTTCGGCGTGGGAGCCCAGTGATGACCACCTGGCCCATCCTCTCCGTCGTGACGTTCCTGCCGGTCGTCGGCACGCTCATCATCTATATCAGCCGCGGCGACGACGAAGCCGCGCGGCGCAATGCGCGCTGGATCGCGCTATGGACCACGCTGATCACCTTTGCGGTGTCGCTGATCTTGGTCTGGCGCTTCGATCCGGCGCAACCGGACTTTCAGTTCGTCGAGAAGGCGTCGTGGCTGGCGAGCGGCATCACCTATCATATGGGCGTCGACGGCATCTCGCTGCCCTTCGTGATCCTGACCACAGCCTTGATGCCGTTTTGCATCGTCGCGAGCTGGAAATCGATACAGGCGCGGGTGCGCGAATACATGATGGCGTTCCTGATCCTGGAAACGCTGATGGTCGGCACCTTCTCCGCGCTCGACCTCGTGCTGTTCTATCTGTTCTTCGAGGGCGGCCTGATCCCGATGTTCCTGATCATCGGGGTGTGGGGCGGTCCGCGTCGGGTCTATGCGAGCTTCAAGTTCTTCCTCTATACATTGCTCGGCTCGGTGCTGATGCTGCTGGCGATCATGGCGCTGTACTGGAACGCCGGAACCACCGACATCCCGACGCTGATGCACACCGCGGTGCCGCGCAATCTGCAGACCTGGGCGTGGCTGGCGTTCTTCGCGTCGTTCGCGGTGAAGATGCCGATGTGGCCGGTTCACACCTGGCTGCCGGATGCGCATGTGGAAGCGCCGACCGCGGGTTCGGTGATCTTGGCCGCGATCCTCTTGAAGATGGGTGGTTACGGCTTCCTGCGCTTTTCGCTGCCGATGTTCCCGATGGCGTCGCACGATTTCGCGCCGCTGATCTTCTCGCTCTCGACCATCGCCATCGTCTATACTTCGCTGGTGGCGTTGATGCAGGAAGACATCAAGAAGCTGATCGCCTATTCCTCCGTGGCCCATATGGGCTTCGTCACCATGGGGATTTTCGCCGGCACCACCCAGGGCGTTGCCGGCGGCGTGTTCCAGATGGTGTCACACGGCATCGTCTCTGGCGCGCTGTTCCTTTGTGTCGGCATCGTCTACGACCGCCTGCATACCCGCGAGATCACGGCCTATGGCGGCCTCGTCAACCGCATGCCGCTGTATGCGCTGGTGTTCATGGTCTTTACGATGGCCAATGTCGGTCTGCCCGGCACTTCCGGCTTCGTCGGCGAATTCATGACGCTGATCGGTACCTTCAAGGTCTCGATTCCGACCGCGACCTTCGCCACGCTGGGCGTGATCCTGTCGGCGGCCTATGCGCTGTGGCTCTATCGGAAAGTCGTGTTCGGCGCCCTGACCAAACCGTCGCTGGCGAGCATCAAGGATTTGACGTTCCGCGAAAGCCTGACGTTGATGCCGCTGGTGGCTCTCACCATCCTGTTCGGCGTCTATCCGAAGCCGGTGCTCGACATGTCGGCGGCCTCGGTGCAGCAACTCGTCAACAATTACAACACCGCCGTGACTGCCGTGAAGGCAGCCGCGCTGCTGCAATAATGCGGCAGATTAGGACAACGCCATGAGCTTTGTGAGTGCAGGTTATCAACTGCTGCCGGTGCTGCCGGAGCTGGTGCTCGCCGTGGGCGCCATGGTGCTGTTGATGCTGGGGGCCTTTCGGGGCCAGGAGACGACCCGACTGGTCACCGGCCTTGCGGTTTGTCTGCTGGTCTTGGGCGGCGTGATCGAGCTGTTGCTGCCGGGCGGAAAACTTACCACCTTCAATGGCAGCTTCATCGTCGACGACTTCGCCCGATTCCTGAAGATCCTGGCGCTGGTCGGTTCGACCGCAACGCTGATCCTGTCGACGGAATTTCTCTCCGATCCGTCGCGGCGGATTTTCGAATATTCGATCCTGGTTGTGCTCTCGACGCTCGGCATGATGGTGCTGATCTCGGCCGGCGACCTGATCATGCTCTATCTCGGCCTCGAACTGATGTCGCTCGCGCTCTACGTGGTCGCGGCGAGCAATCGCGACAACACGAAATCCACCGAGGCCGGCCTGAAATATTTCGTCCTCGGCGCGCTGTCGTCGGGCATGCTGCTGTACGGCGCCTCATTGATTTACGGTTTTACGGGCACCGTCAGCTTCGCCGGCATCGCGGCGGCCGCGACGACCGGCAGCGTCGGCATCGTGTTCGGACTGGTGTTCCTGCTGGCGGGGCTCTGCTTCAAGGTCTCGGCGGTCCCGTTCCACATGTGGACGCCCGACGTCTATGAAGGCGCGCCGACGCCGGTGACCGCGTTCTTTGCGTCCGCACCGAAGGTCGCCGCGCTTGCGGTATTCACCCGCGTGGCGCTCACGGCATTTCCGGGCATCATGCCGCAATGGCAGCAGATCGTGGTGTTTGTCGCCATCGCCTCGATGGCGCTGGGATCGTTCGCCGCCATCGGGCAAAAGAACATCAAGCGCCTGATGGCCTATTCGTCGATCGGCCATATGGGCTTCGCGCTGGTAGGGCTGGCCGCAGGAACCGTCGAGGGCGCGCAGGGCGTGCTGATCTATATCTCGATCTATGTGGCGATGACGCTCGGCACCTTCGCCGTGATCCTGACCATGAAGCGCAATGGCCAGCACGTCGAGAACATCAGCGATTTCGCGGGATTGTCGCGCACCAATCCGCTGCTGGCGTTCATCTTCGCGATGCTGCTGTTCTCGCTGGCGGGCATTCCGCCGCTCGCGGGCTTCTTCGCGAAATGGTATGTGTTCGTGGCGGCCATCAAGGCCGGGCTGTTCACGCTGGCTGTGGTCGGCGTGCTCACCAGCGTGGTCGGCGCGTTTTACTATCTAACCATCATCAAGGTGATGTATTTTGAAGAGCCGCTTGGCAAGCTCGATCCGATGCGGATGGAATTGCGCACGGTGCTGGCGGTGGCGGGCCTGTTCAACATTTTCTTCTTTGTTTATCCGGGGCCGCTGGTCAGCGTCGCGACTTCAGCGGCGAGGTCATTATTCTAGATGTCATTCTCGCTCGGTCCACGAGCCACCTCGGCGGGCTACCGGCTCGCCGCCTTCGATCAGACCGGCTCGACCAATACCGAAGCCATGGCGCGGGCGCGCGAGGGCGAGCGCGGGCCGATGTGGTTCGTGACTTCGGAGCAGACCGCGGGGCGCGGCCGGCGCAATCGTCCCTGGATTGCGCCGCGCGGTAATCTCGCCAGCAGTGTTCTCGAAGTAATGGACGTATCGCCTACCGTCGCGGCGACCTTGGGGTTCGCCGCTGGGCTTGCAATCGAGACAGCCCTGCAAAAGGTAAGCGTCGAGGCGTCGCTGCGGTCGGCGGGATCGGAACATATGAAATTTTCGCTGAAATGGCCCAATGACGTCCTGGCCGGGCGAAAAAAGCTTGTGGGCATCGGGCTGGAAGCGGAAGGCGTGGCCGGCGATCGCCTGGCCGTCGTGGTCGGCATCGGCACCAACGTCGTGGCCGCACCCGAGGGCACGCCGACGCCCGCTACCTCGCTGGCGGCACTCGGCGTCCATATCGGCGCGGAGGAGTTGTTCACGGAGCTGTCGGACGCCTGGGCCGAATTCCGTGGCATCTGGGATCAGGGCCGCGGCTTTGGCGAGATCCGCAGGCTTTGGCTGGAGCGTGCGGCCGGGCTGGGGCAGCCGGTCTCGATCCAGACCGGTGGCGCCGCTGTGGAAGGGACGTTCGAGACCATCGATGAGCTGGGCTGCCTGATCGTCAGGACCTCCGGCGGCAAACGGATCCCGATTGCCGCGGGCGACGTCTATTTCGGCTCGGCGGCGTCGGCGGGGGCCGCCTGATGGCGCGACCGGACGAACTGACCTTTGCGCCGCTCGGCGGCGTTGGCGAGATCGGCATGAACCTGTCGATCTATGGCCTGGGCAACCGCCATCAGCGCTCGTGGCTGGCCATCGATCTCGGCGTCTCCTTTGGCGACGAGGAGCATCTGCCCGGCATCGATCTGATCATGCCGGATATCCGCTTTCTCGAAAAAGAGCGCAAGAATCTGATCGGCCTGGTGCTGACCCATGCCCATGAGGACCATTTCGGCGCCATCATCGATCTCTGGCCCAAATTGAAGTGCCCGATCTACGCGACCCAGTTCAGCGCCGCCTTGTTCGAAGCCAAATGCGCTTCCGAGCGCAATCCGCCGAAGATCCCGGTCACGGTGGTGCCGTCGGGCGGCCGCATTAATCTCGGGCCGTTCAACGTCGAGTTCATTCCGGTGGCGCATTCGATTCCGGAATCGCACGCGCTGGCGATCCACACCAGCGCCGGCACCGTGCTGCATACCGGCGACTGGAAGATCGATCCGACCCCGATCATCGGCCGGCCGACCGACGAGCGGCGGCTGCGCGAGCTAGGCGATGCCGGCGTGCTGGCGCTGATCGGCGATTCCACCAATGCGGTGCGGGAAGGGCGCTCGCCGTCAGAGGCCGAAGTCGCAAAGACCATCACCGAATTGGTGAAATCGGCCAGGGGCCGCGTCGCCGTAACCACCTTTGCCTCCAACGTCGCGCGGCTACGCGCGGTCGCGGATGCGGCCAAGGCGGCCGGACGCGAGGTCGTGGTCGTCGGCCGTGCCATGGAGCGCGTGGTGCAGGTGGCGCGAGAAACCGGCTATCTCGACGGCGTGCAGAATTTCCGCGGCGCCGATCTCTATGGCCATTTTCCGCCCGATAAGGTGCTGGCGCTGTGCACGGGGAGCCAGGGCGAACCGCGCGCGGCGCTGTCGCGCATCGCCAACGACGATCATCCGCAGGTGACGCTCAATAAGGGCGACTGCGTAATCTTTTCCTCGCGCACCATCCCGGGCAACGAGAAGGCCGTTGGCGCCATCATCAACGGCCTGATTACGCAGGGCATTGAGGTCATCACCGACCGAACCCACCTCGTCCACGTGTCCGGCCATCCGCGCCGCGACGAACTGCGCGACATGATTTCATGGGTGCGTCCGCAATTGCTGATCCCGGTTCATGGCGAAGCGCTGCATCTGTCCGAGCACGCCAAGCTGGCGCGGGCCGCCGGAGTGCCTAAGGTCCTGATCTGCCGTAACGGCGATCTGGTCAAGCTCGGCCCGGGCGATCCCGGGATCATCGAGGAACTACCCTCCGGGCGGCTCTACAAGGATGGCTCGATCCTGGAGGATTCCAAGTCGCGCGCCGTGGTCGAGCGGCGCCGGTTGGCGTTTGCCGGCTGCGCCTTCGTGGCCATCGCCATCACCGAAAAAGGCGAACTGGCAGACGATCCCGAGGTTGATCTGGTCGGGATACCCGAGAAGAATACCGCAGGCGAAGTCATCGACGAGATCGTGTTCGACGCGGTGGTATCGACCGTGGAAGGCCTTCCGCGGGCGCGGCGACGCGATCCCGACGCGATGGCGGAATTGGTCCGGCGGGCGGTGCGCGCCACGGTGAACGAGCATTGGGGTAAGAAGCCGCTGTGCTACGTTCACGTTCTGACGGTCTGAATTAACTCAAGGCGGAGGCGTATCATGCTGGGCCGGCTCAATCACGTGGCGATCGCAGTCAGGGATGCCGAGAAGGCCGCCAAGATCTATGGTGCCGCATTCGGCGCCGATATCTCGGGAGCGGTGCCGCTGCCGGAGCACGGCGTCATCACCGTGTTCGTGACACTGCCCAACACCAAGATCGAGTTCATCCAGCCGCTTGGCGAGGCTTCGCCGATCGCGAAATTCCTCGAACGCAACGCCGATGGTGGCATCCATCACATCTGCTATGACGTGCCCGATATTATTGCGGCGCGGGACACGCTGATCAAAGAAGGCGCGCGGGTGCTCGGCGACGGCGTGCCGAAAATCGGTGCCCACGGCAAGCCGGTACTGTTTCTGCATCCGAAGGATTTTTCCGGCGCGCTCGTCGAAATCGAACAGGCCTGACGCCAGATGGCCTATTCCATCTCCACGGCGTTTGCGATCTACTTCGTGCTGTGGTGGGTCGTTCTGTTCCTGACGCTACCGTTCGGCGTGCGCAGCCAGCACGAGGACGGCGAAGGGGTTGCAGGCACCGATCCCGGCGCGCCTATCGCCAGCCAGATGGGCCGCAAGCTGATCTGGACCACCATTATTTCGGCGGTCATTTTCGCGGTGGCAATGGCTGCCTATAATGCGGGCTATCTGAACGTCGAGCGGTTGTCCAAGCTGATGGGGATTCCGCTCTGACGAATTGATTTTGTGGTTGGGGAACAGCAATGACGTTGCAGAGAACCATTGTGGGGCTTTTGATCCTCACTATCGCCGGCCTCGCGGCGTCGTTCTACATCAACTGGAAAATGGCCACGCAAGTGCGGACGATGAAAGCCTTTGTCGAAGGCTATGTGTTCGCGGAAGCCGTGGCCGCCTGCGAAAAGGCCCCGAGCACGACCCCGTTCAAATGGAATAGCGGGACGAAGACCGCAGTCATCGGGTTGAGTTCGGTCAAGCTCGACAAGAACACCATCATTCCGAGCTACACGCTCGTTGCCGATAGCGTCTATTGCGACTACGATCCGATCAAGAAGAAGGCCGATATCGGCTCGAATTTCCTGGAGCGGGATTGAAGCCGTAACTCTCAGCTGTAGTACCGGCAGCGACATCCCATGACTTCACTACAAGCACAATCGGGCGTTGATCCGCAGGACGAATATCGAATTCTGCGTGACGCGGATCTCCGAAACTACCTCGCCGAGCTTCCTGCCGTGGCGGCCGAGCTTGGAGGATCGCCAGCGGATTGGTCGATCAGTGAGGTTGGCGACGGCAACCTCAACCTCGTGTTCATCGTCAAGGGAGCGAACAGCGGAATTGCCGTCAAGCAGGCGCTGCCCTATGTGCGCCTGGTCGGCGAGAGCTGGCCGCTACCGCTGTCGCGCTCGCATTATGAATATCTGGCGCTGGTGCATCAGGCGCGGCTAATACCCGGACTGGTGCCGGCCGTGCTTCACCACAACGAGGCGCTCGCCCTCATCGCCATGGAACTGCTCGAGCCGCACATCATCATGCGCAAGGGGCTCATTTCCGGAGTTTGTTACCCCCGCTTTGTCGAGGATATTACGACCTTCCTGGCGCGGACGTTGTTCCTCAGCTCCGACCTCGCGGTTTTGGCGGCGGAGAAGAAGCAGGGCATCGCCGCGTTCGCTGGCAATCATGCGCTGTGCAAGATTACCGAGGACCTGATCTTCACCGAGCCTTACTTCCAGGCCGAACAGAACCGCTGGACCTCGCCCTGGCTCGATGCGACCGCCGCCGCCTTCTGCGAAGACCTCGACCTGCACGTCGCGATCTCCAGGCTCAAGCTCAAATTCTTAGGCCAGCCGGAAGCGCTGATCCACGGTGACCTCCACACCGGATCGATCATGGTGACGGAACACGAAACGCGCGTGATCGATCCGGAGTTCGCGTTCTACGGCCCGATGGGGTTCGATCTCGGCGCCGTGCTCGGCAATCTCATCATGGGCTATCTGGCGTCCGCCGGCCACGAGCGCTCGCCCGGCGAACGCCGTTCATTCGAAGCCTGGATGCTGGAAACGATCGAGCAGGTGTGGGCGGAATTCTCCCGCAAATTCGTCGAGCTTTGGCGCGCCAAGGGTCATGGCGACGCTTATCCAGCGGCGCTCTTTGCCGGGCAGGCCGGCGCGGCGCGGCTGGAGGCCGAACGGCAGGCCTATATGGAGCGGCTGTTCCAGGACACCGTCGGTTTCGCCGCAGCGAAGATCATCCGCCGCATTCTTGGTCTTGCGCACAATATCGATTTCGAGTGGATCGAAGACTTGCGGCTTCGGGCGGTCTGCGAGGCGCGAAGCCTGCGTCTCGCCCGCGCGATGATGCTGGACGCGCCGTCGTTCCGCACCGTCGGCGCTGTAACGAAGGCTGTGCAAGAGGTGCGCGACTGGCAGCCGGATTTCGGCGGGTGAAATACTGGATTATTCGACGGTCCGGTCGCGCCACCGCTGCGCATAGACGTTGATGACGAGCGCCGCCAGCAGGATGACGCCGCGAATCAGTATCTTGAGGAAGCTGTCGATATTGACGTGATCGAGCCCGTTGTTGAGCACGCCGAGCACGAACAGGCCGACAATGGTGTTGCCGATGCCGCCGCGGCCGCCAAACAGGCTGGTGCCGCCGACCACGACGGCGGCGATCGAATCCAGCAAATAGGTATCAAACTCGTTCTGTTGCGCGCTGCCGAAATGAGCGACGCCCAGCATGCCGCCGATTCCGGCGCAGACCGCCGAGATCACCATGACGCTGCCGAGAATCAAATTGACATTGAGCCCGGAATATTCCGCCGCCTCGCGATTGCCGCCGACCATGTAAACGTAGCGGCCGAAGCGCGTATAGGTGAGCACCAGATGGCCGCCGAGCAGCATCAAGGCGGCAACGATCACGATCCACGGAATGCCGCCGATCGATGACGATCCGAGCGTCGTGACGAGGTCGGGCACCTTGTAGGCAATCTGCCCGCGCACCAGCAGCGCCGATATGCCGGCTGCGATCTGCATCATCGCGAGCGTCATGATGAAGGAGGGAATGCCGATAACCGTGAGCCCAAACGCATTGACGAGACCGAGCATGGCACAGAGCGCCAGCGCCAGCAGGATCGCCGCCCAGCCGGGCATCGGGACGTTGGCGATGTTCACATAGGATTCCTGCGCGGTGAAGTAGGCGACGGCTATGCCCGTGACGTTGGCGATGCTCGCGATCGACAGGTCGATCTCGGCGCAGAGGATCACGAAGGTGAGGCCGACGGCGATGATGCCGGTCACCGAAACCTGGGTCAGGATGTTGCCGACATTGTCGAGCGTCGCGAAGGAGGGGCTTGCGGCGGCGAAGAAGCCGCTGAGGCAGATCAGCGTCAGGAACGGCGCGATATTGCGCATCTGGGAGCGCAACATCGCCGCCATCTTGCGCGGCCGCTTGCGATCCGCCGCAGAGACTGTCACGCTTTCACCGCTCGCCATAAAAATCTCCTCATGCCGCTTCCAGCAGGCGGTCCTTACTGATCGCCTCATTGCTGAATTCGCGCACCACCGCGCCGCGCTTCAGCACGATGATGCGATCGGCAAGCGACAGCACTGTCTCAGGCTCGGTCGAGAGCACGATGATGGCGAGCCCCCGCGCGCGCAGATCGCGGATGATGTTGATCACGTCGTTCTTCGCACCGACGTCCATGCCGCGCGTCGGCTCGCACAGCACCAAAAGGCGCGGCGGATAGCTCAGCCATTTCGCAAGGGCGACTTTCTGCTGGTTGCCGCCGGACAGCATGCCCAGCTCGAGTTCGACGGCCGCGGGCCTGATCTGCAACTGTTCGACCTGCCGGACGGCGATCGACCGCTCGCGTGACGGCTTGAGGAACAGGGAGGATATACGGTCCAAGATGCTGATCGAGATGTTCTTGTAGACTGGCTCCTGGTGGAACAGCATGGCGCGACGGCTCTCGGGAACGAAGGCGATGCCGGCCCGCCGCGCCGCGGCCGTGCTGCCGAAGGCCTTTTCGTCCCCGGCTACGACCAGCGCGCCGCTATCGGGCCTGAGCTTGCCGAACAGGAGCCGTGCCAGCTCGAGCTGGCCACATCCCATGAAGCCGTAAATGCCGAGGACTTCGCCGACGCGCACCTCGAACGAGACCTCCTGGAGGCTGCGGGCCAGCGAGAGCCGGCTTGCCTTCAACACCACCGGCCGATCGCAGGGTGGCGGCAGCGGGATATCGTCGGTGTAGGTCTCTTCGAGTGCCTCGCCGCCCTTGCCGATCATCGCCTCGATCAGGGCAGCCTTGCTGGTCGCGGCCGCTTCCGCCTCGGCGACCTTCCGGCCGTTACGGAACACCGTCACTATGTCCGAGACACGCAGGATGTCCTCGATGAAATGGGAAATGAACACGATAGCCGTGCCTTCGTCGCGCAGCCGTCGTAGCGTCGAGAACAGACGTTCTACCTCCGGCGGCGACAGCGCCGAGGTTGGTTCGTCGAGGATGATGATGCGCGCCCCGGACGACAACACGCGGGCGATCTCGATCAACTGCTGCAGGCCGATCGGCAGGTCGCCGAGCCGCGAAAGCGGATCGACATCGATGCCGAATTTGGCGAGTTGCTCGCCCGCTTCGCGCGCCATGCGCCGCCACTGCACCAGGCCAAAGCGGTTGGTGGGCTGCGCGCCGAGGAACACGTTCTCGGCCACCGAAAGGTCGGGCGCGACGCTGAGCTCCTGGTGAACCATGGCGATGCCGGCCGCGCGCGCGTCGCGGACGGATCGAAACCGGATCTCGCGCCCATCGAGCAGGAAACGGCCGGAGAACTCGGCATGCACGCCGGCGATGATCTTCATCAGCGTGCTCTTCCCGGCGCCGTTTTCGCCGACGAGACCATGGATCTCGCCGGCGAAAAGCGTGAAGTCGACCCCCCGCAGCGCCTCGACGCCGCCGAAGGCCTTGGTGATCTGCTGCAGTTCGAGGATGGGCGAGCGGCCTTGCGGCATGAAGCGGCTCAGATCAGGAAATGATCCTCCATCCATTGCATTCCAGCCGCGTTGGCCTTGGTTACAACCGGACCATCGGTCACGACGCTCTTCGGGATGCCCTGTCCACTCTTTTCTCCCGCGACAACGGCGGCGACACCGGCAACGATGGCACCACCATGGATGCGGCACGAAGGATTGCGGACCGTGGCAAACATGCGGCCTTCGCTCACCGCCTGGATCGCCGGCGGCATGGCGTCGACCCCGCCGATCAGGATGTTGGTACGGTTGCGGGCCTTCATGATGTTGTAGGCCGCAAGCGCCATGTCGTCATTGTGGAAGAAGGCCGCGTCGATCTGCGGGTATTTGGTGAGATAGGTCTCCCACAGCCGCGCCGTCTTCGAGACGTCCCAGTCGGCCGGCTGGGTATCGAGCACCTCGATGTTTGGATATTGCTTGACGACTGAGTTGAAGCCCTTGGCACGGCCCTGCGCGCCGGTGTGGCCGAGCGCACCCTGGGTCATGATCACCTTGCCTTTGCCGCCGATGGCGCCGACCAGCGCCTGCGTCACCGAGGCTCCCATGAATTCGTTGTCCGGGGCGAGAAACGAGTGGACGTTGATCTGGTCGAGCGGTGCGATCAGCGTGTCCATGTCGATGACCGGTGTGCCGGCGTCGATCATCTTTTGCACGGGCTGGGTCAGCGTGCCGATGCCGAACGCCTGGATGGCGACGAAGTCCCATTTCTGCGAGGCCATGTTGTCGATGGCCGCGCGCTGCTTGACGGCGTCGAGCTGACCGTCAAACCAGGTGACCTCGACGTTGAACAGCTTGCCCCACCATTCCGCTGCCTGTTTGCCTTGCGCGCACCAGGTAGCCTGGAGGCCCGCATTGGAGAACGCGGCCTTCAGCGGCTTCTCCGAACGTCCCACTTCCGCCGCCAGCGCTGGGCTAACGGGCAATCCGCCGAGCAGGGCCGTCGCCGCGCCAGCGGTCGCCGCCGCCTGAAGAAGATCACGCCTGCTCTTTAAGAACTTGTCATTCCCGGACATCGCTTGCTCCCTCATTTTTAATATTTGTAACCCGACGGCGTCGTTGTGTTGCGCCGCGGGAGAGAACAGTGTCTCACAATCTGAGCGGTTGCGCCACCTGCGCTCAGTCAATCGTATTTCCGCAGCGCGCGGAAACCGCAAAAACGGCTTGTCCTCGAAACTGTTCCGCTTCGGACGTCCATTCGCGATCGAGCCTGCTCGATGCCGACAACGTGGAGAGGGAGGCGGACAGGATCGAATCTCCTCGAATAGGATTGAATTTAGCCTTCGGTCAGCAGGTCGCTTTGCGCGATGACCGCATCGATCTCGCCGAGCAGCTTGCGCCACCCGTCATCCATTTCAGGCGACCAGTCGGTTCCAACAAGCTCGCGGATTGTATCGGCGATCACGCCAAAGAATTTGCCGAACAATTCGCGCGGCGTGCCGTAGGCGTCGTGCGACTGCACTTCGCATTGGATCATGCGAAAGTGTCCGGTGCGGTCGCCGGCAAAGTCCAGCATGGCATCGACGGTGAGCGCGAGCATCGAGCCCTTGACGAGGTCGTTGGCTTCGCGGCGAAACATCGGTTCGGCTTCGGGGTAATCGCGGAACAGGCGGCGATAGACCAGCGGCGTCAGATCCTCGCAACGCTCGGCGGCGAGTTCGAAACTGTGCTGGATGAGATTGGTCGAGGCGGTCATCTCGTTGCCTTCGGGAACGCGGGATTTTCGCACGCGCTCCGACGCGAGATCATTTCGAATAAAGGGAGCCTCTCAAAAAAAAAGAGCAGGGCGCAAGCCCTGCTCGAAAAATTGTGTCGACCCTTATTTCCCCGAATATTTGGATTTGATCTTGATGGACGGGGCGACGCTGCTTGTGCGCGCCAGGGCTCCTCCCGAGACTTGGACCACCAGACTTCGGCCTTTCGGCCAAGCCTGAGCTTGCATTGGTAGACCATCTTTTTCGTCTTGTCATCATTTTCGGCAACGATTGTTCAAAATTAGAGCAATTTACGAAATGATCGGGAGGTCAACGACTTCAGGTTGCATTCGGGTCAACCGATTAACCTTCGCGATGGTCGCCTGCATGCGTTCGGACGCCTGTGGTCACACAAGATGCCAGGCAGTAACCCCGTTTATATCCACTTATTTCGCCAATTTGCAGCGGGCCAGCTTGCTCCCCGACAAACTGCGGGGAACCTTTCCTCGACAGGAGACTCTCTGCATGATTAATTGGCAGCGTTGAAGGGGTGGGTTCGCCAATGCGGCGGCGGCTGAGGAAATTTCTTCCGATCGTCCTGATTGCGCTGACGGTGCAGATTTTTGCACCGATCGCGGCCTGCTGGGCGGCCAGCATCGCGGCCGCCGATCCGCTGAGCGCGGCCCCGATCTGTTCGGGCGGCGTAGCCGCGGGCCACGCGGGCCAGACCGGCGATCATCGCGCCCATGAGGGCGCCTGTTCGATCTGCTGCGTGGCGCACGCCAGCACGTCCGTGGACACGCCGCAGACGGCGGTACTGGTGCCATATCGCGACCCTGAGCCCGTGGTCTGGCTCGAGCGCGCCGCGGACGCGTTTGGCTCCAGAATCGGTTCTCACGCGCAGGCCCGCGCTCCGCCGCCGCTGACGTGAACTTGGCGGCCTTGGCCGTTCTGATGCGTTCAAAAATCAACGTGCGGAGAATTCCGATGTCGATGCGCCATTTGCGCGCGGGCCTGCCAGGGCTCGCAATCATGCTGATTCCCCTTGGTGAAGGCGCTGCCCACGAAATCGTCGGCAACCGTTTTTTCCCGGCAACGCTCGGGATCGATGATCCCGGCGTCAACGACGAGCTTTCGATCCCGACGGTCGCGGCCTTCAAAACCGGCGACGATCCTTCCTTCAAGCAGCGCGATATTTCGGGCGAGTTTTCCAAGCGGATCACCGAGGCATTCGCGGTCTCGTTCGGCGTGACGCACAGCCATTTCAGTGTCCCAGGCGGGCCGACCGGGTTCGGCGCGGACGGATTTCAGAATCTGGAGACCACGTTCAAGTATCGCGTGTTCAAAGACCCGGTTCATGAGTTCGTGATGTCGGTCGGCCTCAGCGTCGAATGGGGCGGCACGGGAGCGCAAAGCGTTGGTGCGGAGCAGTTCCACGTCTACACGCCGACTTTGTATTTCGGCAAAGGCCTCGGCGATCTTCCGGACACGCTGTCCTGGATTCGACCGGTAGCCATTACCGGACAGGTTGGCTATGCGATTCCGGGCCGGCACTCGACCACCACCTTTGGAATCGATCCGGATAGCGGCGAGGCCACCGCGGATACCGAATTCCACGCGAGGGTGCTGAATTGGGGCGGGACGATCCAATACAGCATGCCCTACCTGAAGAGCGCCGTCATTGACCTCGGCCTGCCTGATTTCATCAATCGTTTCGTGCCACTCGTTGAAGCAACATTGCAAACGCCGGTGGCCAATACCTTTACATCCGGCACGGTGACGACGGGGACGATCAACCCCGGCTTTCTCTGGATCGGAAACGGCTATCAGATTGGTGTCGAAGCCCTGATTCCGATCAACCGGCAGAGCGGCACAAACGTTGGCGTCATCGGCCAACTGCACTTCTATCTCGATGATCTCGATCCGCGCGGAATTGGCAGGCCGATCTTCGGTAATACCGGTTCTCCCGCAACGCCCTTTGCCAGGAACTGACCATGCGCCGCACAACAATCGCCGGACTAATTCTGCTGCTGCCTTTACTGGTGACGGGCGAAGCAACCGCGCACGCTCTTCTCGATCGTGCCGAGCCGCGCGTCGGCAATACCGTCGCAACGGCACCCCGTGAGGTGACGCTATGGTTCACCCAAAAACTGGAGTCTGCGTTTAGCACCATCACCGTAACAAATGCCGCCGGTCAGCGGGTTGATGCAGGCAAACCCCGCATCAGCGGCAACCAGATGGCGGTATCGCTACGCCCCGGAGGGGCCGGAACGTACCATGTCACGTGGCGGGTCCTTTCCGTGGACGCACATACCACGGACGGCAGTTTCACGTTCCAGGTCGGTCAGTAAGGTCGCGGGCAAGCCAATGGACGGGTTCGGAGCGGGGATCGACGGTCCCTTGGTCGTCGTTCGCGCGATCCACTTTTCCGCCACTGCGATAACAACCGGAAACTTGATTTTCCGGGCGGTAGCCGCTGAGGCTGGCTCCCGTCCGGCAAGTCCGGCCGCTGTGATTTTTCGCGCTCAAACCATTCGCGTCGCCTGGATATGTCTCACCATATCGGCGGCTTCAGGCGTGATCTGGATACTACTCGAGGCTGCGTCCATGAGCGGTCTCGCATTCGCAGAATCCATGACTCCCGATGTGCTGTCGACGGTGGTGAACGAGACGCAATTCGGACGCGTCGCGGAAATCCGCTTCGCGCTGGGCGTTATTTTGGCGGGTTGCCTGGTGTATGACCGGTTTCCGCTGGCGCGCGGGCTCGGATTGGCAATGTCCGCGGGCCTGATCGCGGCCATCGCCTGGATCGGGCACGCGGGATCGACGCCGGGTGATATGGGAATCTTGCATCTGGCAGCCGACAGCCTCCATCTCCTGGCAGCTGCAGCCTGGGTCGGAGGAACTCGTATCGCTGGCACTTCTGTTGTCGGGCGTGAGGCGTGATCAGCGCCATGCAGGCGCGTCTTTTGCGCGGGATGCCACACAAAGCTTTTCGACCATGGGCGTCATTGCCGTCATTGTGGTTCTCGCGACGGGTATCGTCAATGCATGGATCTTGGTGGGCTCTCTCCACGCGCTGATCGCCACCGGCTACGGGCGGCTCGTGATGCTGAAGATAGCGCTGTTTGCGACAATGCTTTTGTTCGCTGCGGCAAATCGACTTTGGTTGACGCCGCGACTTGCCTTGCCGACGGGAAGCGAGCCGCAGCTTAAGGCGTTTCGCCGGCTGACGTGTAACAGCATGATCGAGATCGCGTTGGCGTTGATGATTTTCGCAATTGTCGGGATGCTGGGCACGATGCATCCCGCGATCCACGCTTTGTAGAGCTTGAGATGACTTCTGCACCGCGAACACTGCGTCAAAGTGCCGGTCATGCGCGGCTTTCGGGTCGGCTCGACACGGAGCAGGGCGGGGTGCTGCGAGACTCAGGGCGTTTGGGGAAAATCATGCGACGGCGACTGGAAATCTTTATTCCAATCGTGCTGCTTTCGGTGTTGGTGCAATTGATGGCGCCGATTTCGGCCTTTCGCGCCGTCGCCAACGCCGTTTCCGATCCGCTCCATATGGCTTCGATCTGCTCCGGAATGGCGTCCGCTCAGGATGTCTCGCAGAAGGCTCCCGCCAAGTCGCAGCATGATGGCGCAAACTGCTGCGCGTTTTGTGGGGTTGGCCACGGCGGCGCTGTCGCCGTCGATTCGCCGCCGCTCGCTTTCGTAACGCTGCAGCGCCAGTACCAGCTTGTATCCTGGCTGGAGGCCGTTCACCCGATGCCTGCGGCTCGGGTCGGCTCGAATGCCCAAGCCCGCGCGCCACCGTCCTTTTCCTGACCTTACGAACACCCGAACAATTGGTGTGGCTGCGGCTGCACCGATTGATGCCGTTCAATAGGCTGGCCGTAGCGCTGGCGTCAGGATTATCAGATGTTTCGCTATCGTGTTTTGACCGGCGCGAGCACACTTGTGCTTTGCAGCGCGCTTTCCGTGGTTTCTTCGATGACAAAAGCGCAGACGGCGGATCGAACGCTGCCGCCGGTAACCGTCGATGCCCCTCGCGAGGTCCGTGCCAGACCTGCGGCGCAAAAGCCGCGCGTTCGCAGCTCCTCCGTCCGGCAGCGGGCGAGGCCACCCGTTCCCAGCCCCACGACCGCTTCGGCGCAGACCAACAACGTTACCGCGAGCGCGGCGCGCGCCAGTCTCTACCAGGCGCCGGCCGGACAAACCGAGACGACCATCGATCGAAGCCTATTCGATAACAGGCCCGCATTTTCGGTCGGCGACGTGTTGCGCGACAGCCCCGGCATTTCCGTCAAGCAGGGTAACGGTCCGCGCGATTTCGGCATTTCGATCCGCGGGTCCAACGCCCGCAACGGCTTCGGCATTCGCAACCTGGTGATCTTCGATGACGGTTTTCCCGTCACTCAGCCAGACGGGCTCTCTCGGAGCGACTTGATCGATCCGCGCGCCTACAGCGCCATCGACGTCATCCGGGGCCCGTCGTCAGCGCTCTATGGCAATTACGCCACCGGCGGCGCGCTCAATTTCCGCACCCGGCCCGGCCGCACCATTGACGGGGTCGAATACGGCATCGATGGCGGGAGTTTTGGCTATCTCAACAATTATCTGGCTGCCGGCAAGAAGGTCGGCAATTTCGAGGCCTCGCTCTTTGCGAGCGACGCGCGCGGCGATGGATTTATTGGCAACAGCTGGTTCAACACGCAGACGGTTAATTTTATCGGCACGCTGAAGGCGACGCCCGACGATCGCTTCACGGTCAAGTTCATCAACAACGATTTGAGTACTCGACTTCCGATCCGGTCATCGCTCAACCAGTTTTACCAAAATCCGTTCCAGCAGGGCTGCGCCACGGGCGCGACCGCCGCACCCGGCTGCGGCACGGTGACGCTGTTCAACAACGGCTTTAACACCGCTGCCGGCACCGACAAGGAAACAGCGGTGCAGGCGGCGCTCGGCCGCAACGACCGCCGGACCATTGTCGGTGGACGCTGGGAGCATGATTTCGACAATACAACGACCTGGCGAAATCAATTTGTTTTCGATGACAGGAACATCAATCAGCCGACCGGTTCCACCAGCGCAATCGGAGACTTTCCATCGTACAATTACATGAGCGATGTCACCAAACGTGGCGAGATACTCGGCATGGGTTCGACCGCATTTTTCGGTGGCTTCTACAATACGCTGACGGCGTCAAGCGACACCCGCAACGTGATGCCTAGCGGAAACGCGACGCTCGGCCGCCTGTCCAGCAACCTTTTCAGCGACACCACCAATTACGGGCTTCGTGCGCGTGAGGAACTCAAGCTGACGTCGTCGCTGACGGCTGTTGCTGGGGTCGGATGGGAAACCACCCTCCTGAAGGGAATAAATACGGCCCACACATACACGGGGGCTGCGGGCACCGCGACAACCGCGCTCACCACTGCTGACAGGCAATTCCAGAATACGGCGCCGGAATTGGCGCTGTTGTACAGGTTGAACAACGAATGGCAGTTCCGGGGCCGCGTCGCCACGGGTTATGGCACACCGCAGGTCTCAAACCTGTTTGTGCTGCCGAGCGGCTTGTCCGGGAATAACACCCAGCTCGAACCGCAACAGAATCTGGGTTACGACCTCGGGTTCGACTGGACGCCGAACAATGCGCTCAAACTCAACCTGACCGGTTTCTATGAGTTTTTCCGCAACGAGGTCGTGAGCCAGGCGACGCCGTTGGCCGGCATCAGTTACACGTTCAATGCGCCGAGGTCGGAGCATCGCGGCGTCGAGCTTGCGGCCGATTGGAAGTTTTATCCCGGCTGGCGGTTCACGGCGGCCTACACCTATCTGGACGAAGTCTACACCACATACGTTGAAAATATCACCAACGGCACTGTCTTCAGCTTCAACCGAGCCGGCAACAAGATTCCCGGCGTCTCCCCGAATGAGCTGACGGCGCGGCTCGGTTATGACGAAATGTCGGGACCCCTCGCGGGACTCGGTGCGTTCGTCGAGGTTCAGTGGAAGGACTCATTCTACATGGACAACGCCAACTTGCTGAAGGCACCTGGCTACGAGCTGGTCAACCTCAATATGCACTACAAGACCAATCTGGCGTCGGACTACCTCAAGACATTGAGCCTTTATCTGGAGGTGAGAAACGCGCTCGACCGCACCTATGTGGCTTCCGCGAACAATATCGGGAATTCGGTCAGGGCTCTCGGCATACAAAATCCCGCGAGCATATTGGCGAATACGACCGGCTCGATCTATGCAGGATCGCCACGCACCTTTGTCGCGGGAATGAAAGTGGCGTTCAAATGATCGAGATGCGCAATGGAGGCAAAGCCATGATTCGATCAAAGGTACTCGCGGCGCTCGCTTTTGCCGTTTGGCAAACCGCGGCCTACGGGCAAATGAACCATCAGCATGCCTCGGAAGCGGCGTGCGAGGAGACATCCTTGCGCTGCGCGTCCAAAGTAACCCCTGCGTTCAGCCCTGACGGCACGCTGTGGCTGGCCTGGATGGCTGGCGGTCAGATATCGCTGGCGAGTTCGAAGGACGCGGGACTGAACTTTTCGACGCCGGTTCTCATTACCAAAGAGCGTCTCAACCTGGATTGGGGACCCGATGCGCGTCCCAAGATCGTCGCCGATGGCAAGGGAAGAATCGCCCTGGCGTTCTCGATCTTCAGGGACAAGGCATTCAACGGCCAGGTGCTCACTACGCGATCCACCGATGGAGGAAACAGTTTTTCCGAGTTGCGGCCGATCACGTCGAGCAATGAGAGCCAGCGCTTCGAGGCGCTTGGGCTCGATGCGGACGGATCGGTGTTCGCGGCGTGGCTCGACAAGCGTAACCGCGTTCCGGCACAGCAGGCCGGCCGGAAATACGACGGCGCCGGGCTATTCTTTGCATCGTCGAGCGACGGCGGCGCGACCTATTCCGAATCCCGATTGGCTCAGGACAACACCTGCGAATGTTGCCGCCTCGGGCTGGCGTTCGCTGGTCCCGGCCACCCGGTCGTTGTGTTCAGAAACATCTTTGACAGCGGCGTTCGGGATCATGCGATCGTAACGTTCGAAGGTCCGGCGACGCCGGGCGAGGTCCATCGTATCAGCGAGGACGACTGGCAGATCAATGCCTGTCCCCATCATGGGCCCAGCCTCTCGATCTCGGCGGCGGGAACTTATCATGTCGCGTGGTACACCAACGGTAAGGTCCGCAAGGGATTGTTTTATGCACGTTCCCGCGACGGCGGGCAGACTTTCTCTAGTCCGACGCCGATCGGGCGGCCGGACCATAATCCGACGCGACCCTATGTCATTGCGGGGCCGCGGGAAGCCGCAATGGTTTGGAAGGAATTCGATGGCGAAAAGACCACGGTCAATCTGATGACGTCGCATGATGACGGAGAAACCTGGTCGACGCCCAAGACCATCGCCAGCACGGCGGACAGCTCCGATCATCCGCTGCTGGTCTCGGACGGTCGAAGAACTTACCTTTCCTGGATGACCAAGGCCGACGGTTATCGTTTTCAATCGATCGAGGGTGAGCCATGATGCGCCAACTGCTTGCCGGAATATTCCTGGTCGCGTTTCTGCTTTCGGCGCCGGCTTCGGAAGCGCCCGCGCAGCTCAAGCCGTTCGAGCGCGGAAGCTGGCGTGAAGTGCTGCGTTCGCATGCCGGGCGTCCGACGATCGTGCATTTCTGGGGCGTGACCTGCGGTCCGTGTAAGGTCGAATTGCCGCTGCTGGGAGAATTCATGAAAGATCATCCCGCCATCGACATGGTGACGATCAGCGTAGACCTCGTTCCGGACCTGCCGGGCGCCACCCGATCGATGCTGGAAAAGTCAGGCCTGTCAGCCGCAGAAAACTGGATTTTCAGCGACGGCTTTGTCGAGCGGTTGAGATTCGAAATCGATCCAGGTTGGCAAGGCGACATCCCTCGCACCCTGCTGATCTCGCGCGAAGGCACGATCACGACAATCGAAGGATCCGCCGAAATGGCGGAAGTGGAAAAGTGGACCGCTCAGCAAGTCTCTACGGCAAGGTGAGGCGGCGATGCGGTTCAATTCTCGAAAATGTTCATAACTCGAAAGAAACAATCATGCCCCGCTTTCTGCGATACGTAGCTGGTACCCTTCTTATTTCTTCGCTGTTCGCAGCGCCGGTCCGCGCCGAAGAGGTCAAGGCCGGCGATCTCGTGATCACGCAAGCCTGGAGCCGCGCTACGCCGGGCGGCGCGAAAATCGCGGGCGGCTATCTCACCATCGAGAACAAGGGCAGTGCGCCTGACCGGCTGATCGGCGGCGCCGGCGATGTCGCCGGCAAAATCGAGGTCCACGAGATGTCGATGAAAGATGGCGTGATGACCATGCGTCCGCTCGACAAGGGCCTCACCATCGAGCCCGGCAAGACCGTCAAGCTGGCGCCGGGCGGCTACCACCTGATGATGCTTGATCTCAAGACCCCGCTCAAGCAGGGCGACAAGGTGCCGGTGACGCTCGAATTCGAAAAGGCGGGCAAGGTGACGCTATCGCTCGATGTGCAGGGCGTCGGAGCGCAGGCGCCCGCGGGCGCGGACAAGTCGGGCGGTCACATGGACATGAAAAAGACACCGGATCATTCCGGCATGAAGATGTGAGGCCGACGGAGGCTATCGGTCGGTTCGCGATGTGCCGATCCGTATCCGGGCGTCGACATCCGCAGGTGGACGCTCTGGTCACGGATTTTCAAAAGATCATGGCGGGGGACGAATTCGACGTGCCGGCACGCTAGATTGAGGTCAAAACAGCAGGAAATCCGCTACCTTAGCGGCTTGGGTTGATGGCCGCCCTTGTGTTTTCGCACCCGATCCGGTTTCACTGGCGGCTTCCCGTGTTCGACCGATTCTTTGAGTGTGCCCATGCGATTATCGCGGTTCTTTCTACCCATCCTTAAAGAGAATCCGAAAGAGGCCGAGATCGTGTCGCATCGGTTGATGCTGCGCGCCGGCATGATGCGGCAGGAAGCGGCGGGCATCTATGCCTGGTTGCCGCTGGGCCTGCGCGTCCTGAAGAAGATCGAGCAGATCGTCCGCGAAGAGCAAAACCGCGCCGGCGCCATCGAACTGTTGATGCCGACGCTGCAACTGGCGGACCTCTGGCGCGAAAGCGGCCGCTACGATGCTTATGGTCCGGAAATGCTGCGCATCACCGACCGGCACAAGCGCGAATTGCTGTTCGGCCCGACCAACGAGGAAATGATCACCGAGATTTTCCGCTCCTACGTGAAGTCGTACAAAAGCCTGCCCCTGAACCTCTACCATATCCAGTGGAAATTCCGCGACGAGCAGCGTCCGCGTTTCGGCGTCATGCGCGGCCGCGAATTCCTGATGAAGGATGCCTATTCGTTCGATATCGACGAGGCGGCGGCGCGGCGCTCCTACAACCGGATGTTCATCGCCTATTTGCGGACCTTCGCGCGGATGGGACTGAAGGCGATCCCGATGCGGGCGGAAACCGGCCCGATCGGCGGCGACCTCAGCCACGAATTCATCGTGCTGGCGGAAACGGGCGAGTCGGCCGTCTATTGCGACAGCGACGTGCTCAACCTGCCGGTGCCCGGCGAGGAGATCGACTACGACGGCGATCTTTCCCCGATCATCAAGCAGTGGACCTCGGTCTATGCCGCAACCGAGGACGTGCATGATGCCGCGCGTTTCGACCGCGAGGTCCCCGCTGAGAAGAAAGTGCACACCAGAGGTATCGAGGTCGGGCAGATCTTCTATTTCGGCACCAAATATTCCGACACCATGAAGGCCATGGTCGCCGGCCCCGATGGCGCTGAGGTGGCGATCCATGGCGGTTCCTACGGCGTCGGCGTCTCGCGGCTGGTCGGCGCGATCATCGAGGCCTGCCACGACGATGCCGGGATCAAATGGCCGGAAGCGGTGGCGCCGTTCAAGGCGGCGATCCTGAACTTGAAGCAGGGCTCCGATGATACCGATACGGCGTGCGAACAGCTCTATCGTGAACTCACCGCCAAAGGGGTCGAGGTGCTGTACGACGACACCGATCAGCGCGCCGGCGCCAAATTCGCCGCCGCGGACCTGATCGGTGTGCCCTGGCAGATTCTGGTTGGCCCGAAAGGCCTCGCCGAAGGCAAGCTCGAGCTCAAGCGGCGCAGTGACGGGACGCGCGAGAATCTCAGTCCGGCGGGAGTGCTGGCGCGGCTGACTGCGTAACGAATTATCCACCGCGTGCGTTGGACGTCGGCCATTGGGGCCACAATTAGCCCGAATCGTGTGAAAATCGATCTATGGATGAAACCATGAGCGAGCCAAATCGAACTCCACCTTTCGCGCCATTCGAATGGCTGTTGTCCGGGCGCTATTTGCGGGCACGTCGCAAGGAAGGATTCATCTCCGTCATCGCCGGTTTTTCCTTCCTGGGCATCATGCTGGGCGTTGCGACGCTGATCATCGTGATGGCCGTGATGAACGGCTTCCGTAAGGAACTGCTGGACAAGATTCTCGGTCTCAACGGGCATCTTTTGGTGCAGCCGCTGGAATCGCCGATGACCGACTGGAAGGACGTCGCCGAGCGCATCAGCCAGGTCTCGGGCGTCCGCCTTGCAGCCCCCGTGGTGGACGGCCAGGGGCTGGGATCCTCGCCGTTCAACGCGGCCGGCGTTTTCATTCGTGGCATTCGCGCCGAGGATCTCAACAACCTCACTTCGATCGCCAAGAACATCAAGCAGGGCACGCTGGAGGGATTCGACGACGGACAGGGCGTTGCCATTGGCCGCCGGCTTGCCGATCAATTGTCGCTGCACGCCGGAGACAGCATCACCCTGGTCTCGCCGAAGGGCGCGGTGACGCCGATGGGCATGACGCCGCGCATCAAGCCCTACAAGGTCGCGGCGGTGTTCGAGATCGGCATGACCGAATATGACGGTAGCTTCGTGTTCATGCCGCTTCCGGAGGCGCAGGCCTATTTCAACCGCGCCAATGATGTGACCGCGATCGAGGTGTTCACCACCAACCCCGACAGGATCGACATCTACCGCAAGACCGTGACCGAGGCCGCCGGGCGGCCGGTGTTCCTGGTGGACTGGCGGCAGCGTAATTCGACCTTCTTCAACGCGCTCCAGGTCGAGCGCAATGTGATGTTTTTGATCCTGACCATGATCGTGCTGGTCGCGGCGCTCAATATTGTCTCGGGCCTGATCATGCTGGTAAAGGACAAGGGCAGCGACATAGCAGTGCTGCGCACCATGGGAGCTTCGCAGGGCTCGATCATGCGGGTGTTCCTGATCACGGGAGCCTCGATCGGCGTGGTCGGCACCCTGACCGGGCTGTTTGTCGGCATGCTGATCTGCCTGAACATCGAATTGATCCGGCAATTCCTGTCCTGGCTCACCAGCACCGAATTGTTTTCGCCGGAACTCTATTTCCTCTCCAGGCTGCCGGCCGAGATCGATTTCGGCGAGACCATCGCGGTGGTCATCATGGCGCTGACGCTGTCGTTCCTCGCCACGCTCTATCCGTCATGGCGTGCCGCCCGCCTCGATCCCGTCGAAGCGCTCCGGTACGAGTGAGGGACAGATGGAGCAAGCGGCGGAAGATGTACCGGTCGTTTATCTTCACGAGATAAAACGCCAGTACATGCAGGGGGAGACGACGCTGACCATTCTCAACGGCGCCAAGCTTGCGCTGTGGGCGGGACAGTCGGTCGCGCTGGTGGCGCCCTCGGGCGCCGGCAAGTCCACGCTGCTGCACATCGCGGGCCTGTTGGAGACCCCCGACGACGGCGAGGTCTATATCGGCGGTACACCGACGTCCGGGCTGAGCGATGTCGAGCGGACCCAGATCCGCCGCACCGAGATCGGCTTCGTGTATCAGTCGCACCGGCTGCTGCCGGAATTCTCCGCGCTCGAAAACGTCATGCTGCCGCAGATGATCCGCGGCCTCAAACGTTCCGAGACCGTCAAGCGGGCCACCGAAATCCTCGCTTATCTCGGCCTCGGCGATCGCATCAAGCACCGGCCGGCAGAGCTGTCGGGCGGCGAGCAGCAGCGGGTGGCGATCGCGCGCGCGGTCGCCAACGCCCCGCGCGTGCTGTTCGCGGACGAGCCGACCGGAAACCTCGATCCCCACACCGCCGATCATGTGTTCCAGGCCATGACGCAACTGGTCAAGGCCACCCGGGTGGCGATGCTGATCGTCACCCACAACATGGAACTGGCCGGCCGGATGGACCGGCGGGTGTCCTTGGTGGACGGTCAGGTCGTCGAACTGACCTAGAGCCGCAGGCTCGTTGGCGCATGATCCGGAAAAGTGGAGGCCGGTCTTGCCTTGGGAAAAAACGCGAAGCGTTTGCCCGGAGATCAAGCTCAAACCCGGATCATGATCTAAGGCTGGATCACGGTCATCTTGAACGGACCGCCATTGGCGGCGGCATGGGCGACGGCTTCGTTGGCGTGATCGAGATCGAAACTCGTGGCCTCGAAATGATCGAGCCGGAGTAGCCCAGACCGGATCAGGCCGACCATCCGGATGGTGGCCTCGGGCGGATACATCCAGACGCCGTGGATGGTGACGCAGTTGCGCATGATCCAGGGGTAGGGCAGTTCCAGCCCGGCGCCGCCCAGCATGCCGACGCCGCCCATCAGCGCTACGCGCCCATAGGGCCGCACCGTCATCAGGGCGGCGCGCACCGTTGTGGTGCTGACCGATGGCGGCAGGATATCCAGCACGCAGTCGATCGGACCCATTGCGGCTTGCTGCATCCGCGCCCGATCGTCGTCCTCATGGCCGCTAAGTTTCACGGTTCGAATGCGGTCGCCGAAACGGCGGGCCAGATCAGCGAGCACCTTTTCATTGCGGCCGGGCGCGACGACGCGGGCCGCGCCCATGGCGAGCGCGACCGCGACGGCAGCGCTGCCGAAATTACCGGTGGCGCCGCTGACCAGGACCGTTTCGCCGGCCTGCAGCTTCGCCGCAAGAAAGCCGCCATAGGGCACCAGCAGCGTGCCCAGCGCGCACCATTGCGCGGCGTTCGCACGATCGATTGCGCCGATCGGTTTGACGTTCTCGGTCGGGACCCGTATCTGCTCGGCCCATGAGCCGTGGCGGAAATGCTTTTGCAGGCGGAGCCCGCCTTCGCCGCGCGCGCTCCAGCCTTGCAGGGTGATGTCGGGATTTTGCGCATCGTCGCGCGAACGCACGGTGGGATCGCAATAGACCCAGTCGCCGGCGGCAAGGTGCGTCGCGTCCGGTCCGACTGCGCGCACCCGGCCGATGGCGCCGGGCCCCGGCACCACAGGCAACTCCAGCAGGTACTGCCGCTCACCGCTGAAGACCTCGTTGGCATAGGACAATACGCGGGTCGCCACGACATTGACGATGACCTCTCCGGTGCCAAGCGCTGGGTCGGGCATGCTCTCGATGGCAAGTGGCGATCCGAATGCGTTGAGGATTGCAGCTTTCATGGTGTTTCCGGTTCTTGGTAAGGAACGCCATTTTCGCAGGCTTTCCCTCCGCAGGAAGGCCTGGTATTATCCTAGGATTGAAAAGCCCTCCCAATTTGTCTCGCTGCATGTGAGGTGTGAAGTCATGGCGGATCCGCGCCGAAGTGAATTTGGCGATTTCCTGCGATCGCGGCGCGAGAAGCTGAGCCCCAAGGCGGTCGGTCTGCCGAGCGGGCGAAGGCGCCGAACCGCGGGGTTGCGGCGCGAGGAGGTGGCCGAACTCGCGGGGATCGGCGTTGACTGGTATATTAGGCTGGAGCAGGGGCGCACCGTCAGCCCTTCCGTCACCACCATCGATGCGCTGGCGCGTGCGCTGCGGCTCGGCAAGGCCGAGCATGCCCATCTGCGTGCGCTGGCCTCAAATGCCGACCGCCGTGCCTTCTCGCGCGAAAGCGTTCCCGAGGTGATCCGGCGCCTCGTGGAGGGGCTCAACCAGCCTGCCTACGTCACCGGCCGCCGCTGGGACGTCTTGGCGTGGAACTCGGCCGCGGATGAGATCTTTGCTTTCAGCCGCCTCGCCGAAGCGGACCGCAACACTCTTATCAGCGTGCTGACCAATCCGCACACGCGCGGCCTGTTTGGCGCGGCCTGGGCCGATGAGGCCAAACGCATGGTGGCCCAGTTTCGCGCCACGCACGATCTGTGGGCCGGCGATCCCGCCTTTATCGACCTGCTGGAGCGCCTTCGGAAGGGCTGTCCGGAGTTTGAGGCATGGTGGAACAGGCATGACATCGGCAGCGTCGTGGCCGGCCAGAAATCGCTTAGCCATCCCAAAAAGGGCTCGCTGCGCTTCGAGTACGCCACCTTTCAGGCCAATGACGATCCGGCGCTGAAGCTCGTGATCTATACGCCGATCAGCTAGAGCGTTTTCAAGCCAAATGGAGAACGGTTCGCGTAAAGAAAACGCGTTAAATCAAAATTCTAGAGGCGCTAGCGTTTCGATTCGATCGAAACGCTAGCGGCTCTAGTAAACGCGGCGATGCCGGTAGCGCGGTCCTGCCGGCACTTCATGCGCGTAGGCGAAATAGGGATTGACGATGCACTGAGCCGCGCGGCCCGATGCCGACGCATTGCATTGGGGCAGCGATGTGAAGCTGCATTCGTAGTAGGAGGCCTTGCCGTAAACATGCAAACACACCGGAAAACTTGAACCGTAGGTTTGGGCCGCCGCTGGTACCGCTATCGAGACGGTCCCGACCACCAATATTGCCAAAGCCAGATGTCGCATCAGTACCTCCTTCGTGCCAGGCGGCTGCGGTCAGGTTGCAATTCCGCCTTTGCAGAATAATAGGGATTTTCGGCGCAGGTGGCGTCGCGGCCGGAGGCCGTCGCCTGACATTGCTGGTAGCTGGAAAAACTGCAATCGCCGCGGCCGGCGCCGAAATCGCAGCCCTTGATGCAGAATGGAAATTCTCCCGCCGCGGCCGGCAGCGCCGCCAAAGTCGCGATGGCACAGAATGCCGCCAACTCCCATAGTGCTGTTCGCATGGCGCTCTCCGTTGCCGCACTAACCGGTGTCGCTCACGAGGAGACAGCTCTCGCTGCGGCCAGTCAATTCACGTTCGCGCGCGAATTCGGCGCCGCGGCGCGGTCAGTACGACGGATAGACGGACCGTGGGCGCGGACCACGATAGGCGCGCGGATCCTGGCGATCGCCGACGCCGATGTAGAACGGATTTTCGATGCAGTAGAGAAACCGTCCCGATGCCGTGGCCTGACACTGCTGGTAGCTCGTGAAGGTGCAGTTGCTGAGACCCGGATATTCGTCGCCCTGGATACAGTAGGGATAGCGGGTGCCGACGGCCTCGGCCGGGGCGGCGCCGATCACGGCCAATCCGCTCGCTGCCAATAAAGCCAAAGCTACGTTGCGCATAAAAACCTCCTTGTCGGCCGGACCCGCCTGCCGTCGATTCATTGAATGCAACCCAAACCGGGAGAACGGGTTCCCGTCAACTCACGTTCTCGATTTCAAGCTTGTCACTTTGATGGGGCAGGCGAGACGAAAAAGTGAAGGCGCGGCGGATGCCGTCAGTTCCAAGGCCGGCAGGGCAGGTGCGATGAAGATCACCGCCATGCGCCTGTGTGGATGTGCTGCGGACGGAAATGCATTTGTTGGTGTCGTTGCGCGAACCGTTAGAGCTCCAATGCGGCGACCGCACCCTATCGTGTTTCCATCCGAGCAAATTGCCGGCCGCGGCAGGGCCGACATGTAAGCCAGTCCGCATGCATTGCGTCGTGAGCGCCTGGCCGGTCTGCGACCTGGCCGCCCATCCGCTGGAATCGCGAACACGATGCCCCATAGGCGCGCCATGCGCGGGCCGGCTCACTGCCGACCCACCACGTTCGTTTCGTCGCGGCAGGGTAATTAACCAAAGGGGTTATTCGCAAAACTGCGCCGCCAGCCCCTCTTGACTCTGAGAACAAAAAAGGAACAATGTTCTTCTTATGTTCCAGTAAAGGAGGTCACCCATGTTGAAGACATTCGTGGAAGAGGCTGCGGCGCTGGCGTCGATCACGCTTTTCGTCGGGATGATAGCGATCTGGGCGCAGTTGATTCCCCAGCTCTGAGGTGCGGCCGCCCGCGCCCAACCCGGGAGGGCGCGACTCATGCCCCTGAGGTTCCCCTTGAGCATCGCCCTTGCGGAAAAGCGGGACGGCGGACGGGAACGGCGGGTTCGGCGTGGACTCCCCCGGCGCGAGGCATCACCATTGAGGGGCGAGTCGGCCTTTGAACGCCGCTCGCGCTCCCTCAAGCCTCAGCGATCCTCAAGTCCATGCAGAAGCCCGCGGCGTCCATGTCCAATGCCGGATTTGTCCATCTCCACGTTCATTCGGCCTATTCGCTGCTGAAGGGGTCGATCAAGATCCAGAAGCTTGGCGAACTGGCGAAAGCCGACCGCCAGCCGGCGCTGGCGCTGACCGACACCGACAATATGTTCGGGGCGCTCGAATTCTCCGACAAGATGGCTGCCTACGGCATCCAGCCGATTGTCGGCTGCGAACTCGCGGTCGATTTCGGCGATCAGGACCCCAACGCGCGCAACGCACTGGCGGCGGGACCGGCGCGAATCGTGCTGCTGGCGGCGCGCGAGCGCGGCTATCGCAGCCTGATGCGGTTGAACTCGCGGGCGTTCCTGGAAACGCCGATCCATCAATCGCCGCACATCAAGTTCGATTGGCTGCAGGGCGATGCCGAGGACCTGATCGTGCTAACCGGCGGGCCCGACGGGCCGATCTCGCTCGCGCTCCATGCCGATCAAGCCGCGCTCGCGGCGACCCGTTGCGACCGGCTGGCGCAGATGTTCGGCGACCGGCTCTATGTCGAATTGCAGCGTCACGGCATCGAGAAGGAGCGCCGCGCCGAGGCCGGCCTGATCGATCTCGCCTATGCCAAGGGTTTGCCGCTGGTTGCGACCAACGAGCCGTATTTCGCAACCGCCGACGATTACGAGGCCCACGACGCGCTGCTCTGCATCGCCGGCGGAAAGCTCGTCGCCGAGACCGACCGCAATCAACTGACGCCGGATCATCGCTTCAAGACCCGCGCGGAAATGGCGGTGCTGTTCGCCGACGTGCCGGAGGCGCTGGCCTCGACCATCGAGATCGTCGAGCGCTGCTCGTTCCGCCCGCTCACGCGCAAGCCGATCCTGCCGCGTTTCACGGTGGGCGCGGGCTCGAACGCGGCGGATGCCGAAAGCGGCGAGGCGGCGGAATTGCGCCGGCAGGCCGAAGAGGGTCTCAGCTACCGGCTCAAGGTCCACGGCCTCGCGCAGGGCGAGACCGAGGAAAACTACCGCGCGCGGCTCGCCTTCGAGCTCGATGTCATCACCCGAATGAACTATGCGGGTTACTTCCTGATCGTTGCCGATTTCATCAAATGGGCGAAAGCCGAGGGCATTCCGGTCGGACCGGGCCGCGGCTCCGGCGCCGGTTCGCTGGTCGCCTATGCCTTGACCATTACCGATCTCGATCCGATCCGGTTTGGCCTGCTGTTCGAGCGGTTTCTCAATCCGGAACGCGTCTCGATGCCGGACTTCGACATCGATTTTTGCCAGGACCGGCGCGGCGAGGTGATCGATTACGTCCAGCAGCGTTATGGCCGCGATCAGGTGGCGCAGATCATCACCTTCGGAACGTTGCAGGCGCGCGGCGTGCTGCGCGACGTCGGCCGCGTCCTGCAGATGCCCTACGGGCAGGTCGACAAATTGACAAAACTGGTGCCGCAAAATCCGGCCGCGCCGGTGACGCTGGCGGCGGCGATAGCCAGCGAACCGAAGCTGCAGGCGTTTCGCGATGAGGATCCGGTGGTGTCGCGCGCCTTCGATATCGCGCAGCGTCTCGAAGGCCTGACCCGGCACGCCTCGACCCACGCCGCCGGCATCGTGATCGGCGATCGCCCCTTGAGCGAGTTGGTGCCGCTCTATCGCGATCCGAAATCCGACATGCCGGTGACCCAGTTCAATATGAAATGGGTCGAGCCGGCGGGACTGGTGAAATTCGACTTCCTCGGCCTGAAGACGCTGACGGTGCTCGATGTCGCCGTGAAGTTGCTGAAGCAGCGCGGCATCGATATCGATCTCGCGACCTTGCCGCTTGACGATGCCATGAGCTATCAGATGCTGGCGCGCGGCGATGTGGTCGGCGTGTTCCAGGTTGAAAGTCAGGGCATGCGGCGGGCGCTGGTCGATATGCGGCCCGACCGCTTCGAGGACATCATCGCGCTGGTGGCGCTGTACCGCCCGGGTCCGATGGCGAACATTCCGACCTATTGCGCGCGCAAGCATGGCGACGAGGAGCCGGAATATCTGCATCCCATGCTCGAGCCGATCCTGAAGGAGACCTTCGGCGTCATCATCTACCAGGAACAGGTGATGCAGATCGCGCAGGTCATGGCCGGCTATTCACTCGGCGAAGCCGACCTGTTGCGGCGCGCCATGGGCAAGAAGATCCGCTCCGAAATGGAAAAGCAGCGCGCCGGCTTTGTCGCGGGTGCGCAAAGGAATGGCGTGCCGAAAGGGCAGGCGGACACGATCTTCGAACTGCTGGCGAAATTTGCCGACTACGGCTTCAACAAGAGCCATGCCGCGGCCTATGCGCTGGTGTCGTACCATACCGCCTACATGAAGGCGCACTACCCGGTCGAATTCCTCGCGGCGTCGATGACGCTCGATCTCAGCAACACCGACAAGCTCAGCGAGTTTCGTTCCGAAGCGCAGCGGCTCGGGATCAAGGTCGAGGCGCCCTCGGTCAATCGATCCGGCGCCACCTTCGAGGTCAGCGACGGTACCATCTATTACGCACTGGCCGCCCTCAAGGGCGTCGGCGCACAGGCGGTCGAATTGATCGTGGAGGCGCGAAAGAACGGCCTTTTCACCTCGCTGGCCGATTTCGCCGCGCGGGTTAATCCACGCGCGATCAACAAGCGGGTGATCGAGAGTTCTGGCTGCGGCCGGCGCGTTCGACGCGCTGGATTCCAATCGCGCGCGGGTATTCGCAGGCGCCGAGGCGATCCTGGCTGCGTGCCAGCGCAGCCATGAGGCCGCGACCCTGGGACAGAACGACATGTTCGGCGGCGCGGCCGACGCGCCGACCATCATGCTGCCGCAGGTCGAGCCGTGGCTGCCGGCCGAGCGGCTGCGCCGCGAATACGACGCCATCGGCTTTTTCCTGTCGGGTCATCCGCTCGACGATTATGCCACCGTGCTGAAACGGCTGCGGGTGCAGTCCTGGGCGGAGTTTTCCCGCGCGGTCAAGACCGGCGCCACCGCCGGCAAGGTTGCCGCCACCGTCGTCTCGCGCATGGAGCGGCGCACCAAGACCGGCAACAAGATGGGCATCATGGGGCTGTCGGATCCAACCGGCCATTTTGAAGCCGTGCTGTTTTCCGAAGGGCTCGCCCAGTATCGCGATGTACTGGAGCCGGGCGCGGCGGTGCTGCTGCAGCTCGGCGCCGAGCTGCAGGGCGAGGATGTCCGCGCCCGCGTGCTGCACGCCGAGCCGCTGGATGATGCCGCGGCGAAAACCCAAAAGGGCCTTCGGATCTTCGTCCGCGACACGCGGCCGCTGGAGTCGATCGCCAAACGCCTGCAAATGCCCGAGCCGGCGCCGCAGGGCGGGGCCGCGCGCGGTCCTCAGACAAAGCCGCTTCCCGAAGCGGCGGGCGGCGCCAACGGCGATGTCTCGCTGGTGATGATGCTCGATCTCGAAACCGAGGTTGAAATGAAGCTGCCGGGCCGCTTCAAGGTCTCGCCGCAGATCGCCGGCGCGATCAAGGCGGTTGCGGGCGTGGTGGACGTGCAGACGCTGTAGCAGAGGAAGGGAGTTTCGGATGTGCGCAACGTGTCGCCAGAACTCATTCAATCGGTTCCAACCTTCGCGGCGCAGCCTGCTTGTCGGCGCGGCGTCGACGATGGGGCTGTTGTTGGGCAGCGCGGTCGGCGCCAAGGAGCGAAAAACGCCGCCGAAACCACAGAACGTCTTGTCGCCCGATGCTTCGCTGGAACGCCTGCTGAAAGGAAATACGCGCTACGTTGACGGGGTGTCGCTGCGGCACGATTTCAAGCACGAAAGGGAGGCATTGGCCGGAGGTCAGAACCCCTACGCAGCGATATTAAGCTGCGCCGATTCGCGCATCGCGCCCGAATACGCTTTCGATAGCGGCCGAGGTGATCTGTTCGTTTGCCGGGTGGCTGGAAACTTCGCCAATGACGACACGATCGCCAGCATGGAATATGCCGTCGCCGTGCTGGGTGTGCCGCTGATTTTCGTGCTGGGCCACGATAATTGCGGCGCGGTCGACGCAACCATAAAATCCCTCAGGGACGACAAGCCGCTGCCAGGACACATGCCGTCGCTGGTCGCAGCCATCGCGCCGGCGGTAAAGGCGGTATCGCGACAAGCCGGCGATACGCTCGGCAAGGCGATCCGTCAGAACGTCATCGACAACATCGCCAGACTGGCCTCCGCGACACCGATCCTGAGTGCTGCGGTTGAACAGCACAAACTCAGGGTGGTGGGTGGCATCTACCGATTGACCGACGGCAGCGTCGGTATGGTCGCTTGAGGATCGGCCGGATCGCGGGCGATCAAGCTGGTCTCGGCCGTGGCTTAGCCGGTGCGGCCGGCTAGCCGGCGTTCAGCACGATATCAAACACCACCAGTTTCGACTGCGGCTCCATCTCCGGTGTCGGCGGCATCAGTTTGGTGACCAGCAATTCCGTTCTCCCGGCCGTTCGAAGAAAGGGATCCGTGTCGTTGTTGGGGTCGCCTTCAAAATACATCTGGGTCACGAGCCTGTCTTGCTGGCCGGAAACCTGGAAGTGAATGTGAGCCGGCCGCATTCGGTGGGGACCCACCGGATAGGCGGCGGGTTTGATCGTCTTGAACCGATACCGTCCGTCGGAATCAGCGGTAAGCATCGCCGCTCCCTCAAAATTGGGATCGAGCGGCGCTGGATTCGTATCGCTTGGATGCGTGTAGCGCCCGCGAGCGTTGGCTTGCCATATTTCAACCTTCGCATTGCGAATGGGCTCGCCCTTCAGATTGAGCACGCGTCCCATGACCGTGAGGACCTGACCTTCGGCGCGCCCTGGCCGGCCGGGTACCTTGGTCAGGTCGGCATTCTGATCGAGGGGTTTCAGGGGATAGAAGGGACCAAGTATTTGCTCCGGCGTGCGCGCCAATGCAGCTTTAGCCAGCGCAAACCTGGTTGAAACCACGCTTGCCACGCCTGTTATCGCCGACATCTTCAGGATTTCACGGCGGCTGAGATCGTCTATCGAGCAAGTCGTCATCGCTGCTCTCCTCAAAGTCCGATTCAGCCGAACTCTTCATCGTTACCGCCGGCGAGATTTGAGATCCGCAGGGTTTGTCGCGTCGCAAGAATACCATCAAGCTTGTTCATCTTGAGGCCGCGTCCGATAGACCCGCTTCGCCGCTTTCGAGCCGCCTTATTGGCAGCGCTTTTCGTTCAAGCAATGTTCAGTTCGTTACGCGCCCAATGCGCGGACGTCATAATTCAGCCTTGAGCAGGCAGAAAAGCCATGCGTATGAACAAGATTTTTTCGATTTTGTCGCTTTGCCTGATCCTCTGTTCCGGGTTCCCGGGCATCCTGAGTTCCGCTGCGGCGCAGCAGCAGGAAAAACGGATCGCGCTCGTGGTCGGCAACGGCGCCTATGCCAAGTCGCCGCTTGCGACCGCGGCCAACGATGCGGGCTTGATCGCGCAGACCCTGCAGGCGGCGGGCTTCGATGTGGTAGGCGCCCGTGACCTCGACGGCGACACACTGCGCAAGAGTTTTCGCGACTTCATCCAGAAGGCCGAAGCCTCGGGTCCGGACACGGTCGCGATGGTCTATCTCGCCGGTTACGGAATGCAGCTCACCGGCGAGAATTATTTCATCCCGGTCGAACTCGACGATCAACCGCGATACCGACCTTCCGACCGAAGGAATGCGGATCAGTGACTATGTCCGCCAGCTGGTATCGCTTCCGCTCAAGGCCGGCGTTGTCGTGCTGGACGCGGCGCGTCAGCAGCCTTTCGTCGAGGGCGGCCAGCAGCCGCTGGCGAGCGGCCTCGCGCTGGTCGAGCCGGATGCGCATATGCTGATCGCGTTCAATGCTGCGCCGGGCACGATCGCTCCCGCGGAGCCGGGGCCCTATGGCGCTTACGCGCAGTCGCTCGCGGAGATGATCCGTACCGGCGGGCTGTCGCTGCCGGAGGTCTTCAACCGCGTGCGGCTCCGCGTCAATGAAACGAGCAAGGGGGCGCAAGTCCCATGGGACGCCGAAAAGATCGACGCCCAGTTCATGTTTTTCGATCGTGCGCCGGATGCGCCCGCGCCGGCGCCGCAGGATCAGGCTGCCGCGGCGCGCAGCAAGCCGATGCGCGATCTCGGTGTGCAGGATGCCTATGCCGCCGCACTCGAACGCGACTCGGTGCAAGGCTATGAGGATTTCCTGGGCGCCTATCCCGGCGATCCCCTCGCCAAACGGGTGCGGGCCATCGTCGCTGCGCGGCGCGAAGCGATAACCTGGCTTCGCTCTTACCGGGCCGACACGCCGCAAGCCTACTGGTCGTATCTGCAACGTTATCCGCGCGGGCCGCATGCCGGCGATGCCCGGCGCCGCCTCGCGATCCTCACCGCTGCGCTGGAGCCGCCGCCATCATTTGCGGTCATCGACTATGACGTGCTGCCGCCCCCGCCGGAGGAAATCATCTACGTCGATCGCCCCGTGCTGATGTTCAGCGATCCGGAATTCGATTTTGCGCCGCCACCGCCGCCGCCGATATTTTTCCTGCCGCCGCCACCGCCGGATTTCGTCATCCTGGCGCCGCCGCTGGCACCGATCGGACTGTTCATCCTGCCGCAGCCGTTCTTTGTGCCGATCCCGGTCTATGTCCGGCAACCGGTCTATGTCGCGCCGCCGCCGAATAACATCATTTACGCCAATATCCACAACACCACCGTCATCAATACGGTGATCAACCGGCCGCCCCAGCCGCTGCCGGGCGCCGCCAATGGTCGGCCCGGTGCCAAGGGCGGTGCTGCTCCGCTGCTGCCGCCGGGCGTCAAAGGCGCGCCGGGGCAGGGTGGCGTGACCCAGGCAGGTAGTGGTCCTGCGCTGCCGCCCGCGGTCGCGCAAAGGGCGAACCTGATCCAGCAAGGGAAACTGCCGGTGCCACCGAGCGCTGCGATCAAGCCGGGGCCTCCCGGCACGCCGTCGGGTCAGAGAGCTGCGCCATTGCCTGCCAACGTATCTCCAAATGCGCTGCCTCAGGGTCAGGCGCTGCCAAGGCCCAATGCCCTGCCGGTGCCGGGCACGAAAGGCGCACCGCCTGTACCCCCAAGCGCGACGGCACCCGTTCCGGGGGCGCCGAACCCCAACGCGAAACTGGCGCCGCAAGGCCGGCCCGGAGTGAATGCGCCAGCACCTCCAGTGGGTCAGCCGAGAGCCGGCGGATCGGCTCGGGTCCCCGAAACCAATCCAGTCGTTCCGGAAACGGCACGAAGGCCAAACACGGTGCCTCCGCCACCGTCTCCAGCCAAACCCGCCGCAGCGCCGCCGAGGCCCACTCCGCCGGCTGCCGCACGGATCGAGCCGCCACGCCGGGCTGCGCCGCCTCCACCACCACCGCCTCGTCCGGCGCCGCAGATCGCCAGGCCGGCCCCACCACCGCCGCCACGGGCGGTCGCGCCACCACCCCCGCGGGCGGTCGCACCGCCGCCACGGCCCGCGCCCCAGATTGCCCGTCCGGCACCACCGCCGCCACCGCGTCCGGCGCCACCGCCGCGACCGGCTCCGGCTGCGGCCAAGAAATGCCCGCCGAATGCTCCTCGATGCTGAGGACACCACCGGTCAGATCTCGGTTTGCGGTCTGACCGGATATCGTTTTCGGGTTTCGGCTTAGCTAGACGCCTGCGGGGAGCCGTTTGCGCGCCTTTGGGCCATCAAAAACGCCCCTATTTCCTTGCTTCTGGCGAAAATCCAGCTATATACCGCGCCATCTCACACGGAAACATGGCTCAAAAGGCCGTCCGGTGGCAGCCGGGCCGAGAAGGCTCGTTTGCTCACACGTTTCCGGAGGAACCAACCGGAGAATTAGACTATGGCGCTTCCCGAATTTTCTATGCGTCAGCTGCTTGAAGCTGGCGTGCATTTTGGCCACCAATCGCACCGCTGGAATCCGAAGATGGCGGATTACATCTTCGGTGCCCGCAACAACATCCACATCATCGACCTCGCCCAGACCGTGCCGCTGTTGCATCGCGCTCTGCAGGCGGTCAGCGACACCGTTGCCAAGGGCGGCCGTGTCCTGTTCGTCGGCACCAAGCGGCAGGCGCAGGATGGCGTCGCCGAAGCCGCCAAGCGCTCGGCGCAATATTTCGTCAATTCGCGCTGGCTCGGCGGCACCCTGACCAACTGGAAGACGATTTCCGGTTCGATCAAGCGGCTGCGCCACCTCGATGAGGTGCTCAATTCCGGCGATGCCAACGCCTACACCAAGAAAGAACGGCTGACCTTGCAGCGCGAGCGCGACAAGCTCGATCGGTCGCTCGGCGGCATCAAGGATATGGGCGGTCTGCCCGACATGATCTTCGTGATCGACACCAACAAGGAAGACATCGCGATCCAGGAAGCCCAGCGGCTCAACATTCCTGTCGCCGCTATCGTCGACACCAATTCGGATCCGAAAGGCATCACTTATGTGGTGCCGGGCAATGACGACGCCGGCCGCGCCATTACGCTTTATTGCGATCTGGTCGCCCGCGCCGTAATCGACGGTATCTCGCGCGCGCAGGGCGAATCCGGCATCGATGTCGGCGCTTCGGCGCATCCCGTCCGCGAAGAGATTCCGATGGCGCCGCAGCCGACGGGCTTCCAGGGCCTCGCCGGTCCGCGCGGTGCGGCCGATGATCTCAAGAAGCTCACCGGGGTGTCCGGCGCGATCGAGAAGAAGTTCAACGACCTCGGCATCTTCCATTACTGGCAGCTGGCCGAACTCGATCACGATACCGCGCACAAGATCGGCGAAGAGGTCGGACTTCCGAGCCGTGCCGACGGCTGGGTCGCCCAGGCCAAGGCGATGACCGCGGAAGCCGAATAACGCGAACGCGCTGGCCGGATCTTTCCGGCCATCATCTTCCGAATTTACGTGAATTGCTGGTGGCGCAGGCGGCGAGGCGGCAACAGCCGCGCCGCGGTCGCCCCGACAGGCAAAGGACTGCAACGATGGCAACAATCACAGCGGCGATGGTCAAGGACCTGCGCGAGACCACCGGCGTCGGCATGATGGACTGCAAGCAGGCGCTTGCCGAAAACAACGGCGACATGCAGGCGGCGATCGACTGGCTGCGCAGGAAGGGCCTGTCGAAGGCGGCGAAGAAAGCCGGCCGCGTTGCCGCGGAAGGCCTGATCGGCGTGCACACCGCCGGCACCAAGGGCGTTCTGGTCGAGGTCAATTCCGAGACCGACTTCGTCGCGCGCAACGAACAGTTCCAGGGACTGGTCAAGATGATCGCGCAGGTCGCGCTCGACGTCGGTCCCGATGTGGAGAAGATCAAGGCCGCGAAGGTCGGCAGCGTGACGGTCGAGACCGCCATTGCGGACGCGATTGCGACCATCGGCGAGAACATGACGCTGCGCCGCGCGGCTTTGCTCGACGTCGGCAAGGGCGTGGTGTCGAGCTATGTCCACAATGCCGTGATCGAGGGCGCCGGCAAGATGGGCGTGATCGTGGCGCTGGAATCCACCGGCAAAACCGATGAACTCGCCATCCTCGGTAAGCAGCTTGCCATGCACGTTGCCGCCGCCAATCCGCAGGCGCTGGATGCGGCCGGGCTGGATCCCGAGATCGTGAAGCGCGAAAAGGACGTGCTGGCCGACAAATACCGTCAGCAAGGCAAGCCCGAGAACGTGATCGAGAAGATCGTCGAGTCGGGTTTGAAGACCTATTACAAGGAAGTCTGCCTCCTCGAGCAGGCCTTCATCCACGACAGTGCCAAATCGGTCGCCCAGGCGATGAAGGAAGCTGAGGGCAAAATCGGCGCGCCGGTGAAGATTACCGGATTTGTGCGCTATGCTCTCGGCGAGGGAATCGACAAGCAGGAATCCGATTTCGCCGCCGAAGTCGCGGCGGCCAGCGGCAAGAAATAACCGCCGGAACCCTCCTTCCGGCGTGCTGGCGCCGGGAGCATCGGCGCCCGGAAGGAAAGCGAGCAGCTATGGCTGAGCCGGTCTATCGTCGGGTGGTGATCAAGCTTTCGGGCGAGTATTTTGCCGGTGCGCATTCATTTGGCATGGATCAGTCGACCATCGACCGGATCGCCGGCGATCTGATCGCGGCCAAGCAGCTCGGCGTCGAGCTCGCGGTGGTCGTCGGCGGCGGAAACATGATCCGCGGGGTGGAAGTATCCTCGCAGGGCCTCTCGCGGCCGACCGGCGATACCATGGGCATGCTGGCCACCGTCATGAACTGCCTGGCGCTGGAAGCTGCGATCGAACGGCGAGGGGCGCCGGCGCGCACCTTGTCGGCGTTCGTCATGCCGCAAATCTGTGAGCTCTTCACCCGCGGTGCAGCGCACAAATATCTTGCCGAGGGTCGGATCGTGCTGCTCGGTGGCGGAACCGGCAATCCCTTTTTCACCACCGACACCACGGCGGTGCTGCGGGCCGCCGAAATCGGCGCCCAAGCCGTGCTGAAAGCCACCAATGTCGATGGCGTCTATAGCGCCGATCCCAAAAAGGATCCGTCCGCCAAGCGATTCGATCGTCTGACCCATTCACAGGCGATTGAGGGCGGCTACAAGGTGATGGACGCGACCGCATTCGCGCTTGCCCGCGAGACATCGCTGCCTATCATCGTGTTCTCGATCGCCGAGCCCGGTTCGATCGGCGCTATTCTGCGTGGCACCGGCCACGGCACCGTCGTCGCCGGGTGACGGGTTGTGACGCGCCGGGCCCTCGGATTGGCGGGCTCGACGAGCAGGGATTTCAGGAGGGGAGAGCGTTATGCCCACGGGTAGTTTCGACATCAACGAATTGAAGCGCCGCATGCACGGCGCCACCCAGGCGCTGAAGCACGAACTGGGCGGTTTGCGAACCGGCCGCGCCGCGGCCTCGATGCTGGAACCGGTTCAGGTCGACGCTTACGGCACGCACATGCCGCTGAACCAGCTCGCGACCATCAGCGTGCCCGAGCCGCGCCTTTTGTCGGTGCAGGTGTGGGACAAGTCGATGGTCAAGGCTGTGGAAAAGGCGATCGTGGATTCCAATCTCGGTCTCAGCCCCGCCACCGAGGGGCAAGTGCTCCGGTTGCGAATTCCGGAGCTCAACGAAGAGCGCCGCAAGGAATTGGTAAAGGTGGCGCACAAATATGCCGAGGCGGCAAAAGTCGCGGTCCGGCATGTCCGCCGCGATGGTCTCGACACCGTCAAGAAGCTTGAGAAGAACCACGAGATTTCCGAGGACGATCAGGAACGCCTGGCCAATGATGTGCAGAAGGCCACCGACGGGGTGATTTCGGAGATAGATCAGTTGCTTGCGGCCAAGGAAAAGGAAATCCTCACGGTGTAGGCCAAAGGATTGCCAAGGGATTGATGGATGTCGAACGCTGCCGCCCCCGCAACCGAAGGACCGGATCCAACCGGCGGTCCCTTGCATGTGGCGATTATCATGGACGGCAACGGACGCTGGGCGGCGGCTCGCGGTCTGCCGCGCGCGGAAGGCCATCGCCGCGGCGTTGAGGCGCTGCGCCGCGTCGTTCGCGCTGCCAACGAACTCGGTATCCTCTATCTGACGATTTTCTCCTTCAGCTCGGAAAACTGGTCGCGGCCCGCGACCGAAATCGGCGACCTGTTCGGCTTGCTTCGGCGCTTCATCCGCAACGATCTGGCGACCCTGCATCGCGACGGCGTCCGGGTGCGGGTGATCGGCGAGCGCGAAGGGCTCGAGCCCGACATCTGCGCATTGTTGAGCGAAGCGGAAGAACTGACCAAGGGCAATACGAAGCTCAATCTCGTGGTCGCATTCAATTACGGATCGCGGCAGGAAATCGCTCATGCCGCGCAACGGCTGGCGCGCGAGGTCGCGGAGGGAAAGCGCGATCCGGCCTCGATCGACGCCGATACGCTCGGCCGATATCTCGACGCGCCCGACATTCCCGATCCCGACCTGATCATCCGCACCAGCGGCGAGCAGCGGCTGTCGAATTTCCTGATGTGGCAGGCGGCCTACAGCGAACTCGTGTTCGTGCCGATCCACTGGCCGGATTTCGACAAGGCCGCGCTCGAGGGCGCGATCGCGGAATACGCCAGGCGGGAGCGCCGTTTCGGCGGTCTGGCCGCGAAAACCGGATCGTGACCGAGGACGACGCCGCGACGGCGGCCGTGGTCGAACAGGGTTCGCGCAATCTCCTGATGCGTGTCGCAGCCGCGCTGGTGCTCGCACCCCTGGCGATCGCCATCGCTTATGCCGGCGGATGGCTGTGGGCCGGCCTGGTGACGCTGGCCGCGATCGGCCTCTATGTAGAATGGCTGATGGTTGTGGGCGGAGCGGGTGACAAACGCGTCATCGCGTCAGGGGTTGTTGCGCTTGCCATCGCCGGATTTTGCCTCGCTACGGGACGGTTCGGTGCCTTGCTCCCGGTATTGGCGCTCGGCGTCGCAGCCGTCGCGTTGCTTTCGCCGGAGCGGCGCCACTGGATCGCGGCCGGATTTCTCTATGCGGCTGCCGCAGAGGTGGCATCGGTGCTGGTGCGGCTCGATCAAACCAGCGGATTCGCCGCACTGATTCTGGTGCTGCTGGTGGTGTGGGTGACCGATATCGGCGGTTATTTCGCCGGCCGCAGTATTGGCGGGCCAAAATTATGGCCGCGGGTCAGCCCAAAAAAAACCTGGGCGGGCGCCGTCGGCGGCTTTGCCGCGAGCCTCGTCGTCGCCACAGGCTTTGGGGCGTTCGGGGTCGGTAAAACCGGTCCGTTGCTGCTCTTGGGCGCGGCGCTCTCGATCGCGTCCCAGCTTGGCGATCTCTTTGAATCCGCGGTGAAACGCCGATTCGGTGTAAAGGACTCAAGTCACATAATTCCAGGCCATGGCGGGCTATTGGATCGTCTCGACGGATTCGTCGCAGCGGTCGTACTGGCGGTGGTTTTCGGGGTTTTGCGGAGCGGCGTGGATGGCGTCGGCCGCGGTCTTATGGTTTGGTGAGCACATGAGCGCCGTTCCCTTGCGTAACAATAAAGCCGCGGCGTCTGCCGTGCGCGCCGTGACCGTTCTCGGCGCGACTGGTTCGATCGGCGACAGCACGATGGATTTGCTGAGGGCTTCGCGCGACCGCTACCGGGTCGAAGCGCTGACCGCGAATACCAATGTGCCGGCGCTGGCGAAGCTGGCGAGGGAATTCGGGGCTCGATTCGCCGCTGTTGCGGACCCCAATCGCCTGAACGACCTGAAAGACGCCCTGGCCGGCACTCGCACCGAATGCGGTGCGGGGGAAAGCGCGATCATCGAGGCCGCCGCACGTCCGGCGGATTGGGTGATGGCCGCTGTCAGCGGCGCGGCCGGGCTAAAACCCACTCTGGCGGCGGTGGATCGTGGCGCCGCGGTCGCGCTTGCCAACAAGGAATGTCTTGTTTGCGCAGGCGATTTCTTCATGCAGCGAGCGGCGAAGGCCGGGGCCTGTATCCTGCCTGCGGATTCCGAACATAACGCGCTGTTCCAGGCGCTGGGTTCGGGGAACCGGGAGGAACTGGTTCGCGTCATCATCACCGCGTCCGGCGGTCCGTTCCGGACCTGGGCGGTCGCCGATATCGAACAGGCGACCTTGGCGCAGGCGTTGAAACATCCGAACTGGAGCATGGGCCAGAAGATTACCATCGATTCGGCGTCGATGATGAACAAGGGGCTCGAAGTCATTGAAGCGTCTTACCTGTTCGCGCTGACGCCGGATGAAATCGACGTGCTGGTGCACCCGCAATCAATCATCCACGGCATGGTCGAATTCTCGGATTGCTCGGTGGTCGCGCAGCTGGGCGCGCCGGACATGCGAACGCCGATCGCGCATTGCCTCGGGTGGCCCGACCGCATTGTCGGCCCGGCCGCAAAGCTTGATCTTGCCAAGATCGGCCAACTCACCTTCGAGGAACCCGATTTCGCCCGGTTTCCGGGGCTGCGGCTGGCTTACGACGCATTGCGGACTGGGCGTGGTGCGACAACGGTATATAATGCCGCCAACGAGGTCGCGGTCGCGGCGTTCATCGGCGGCAAGATCAAATTCGGCGCGATTGCGCGGCTGGTCGAGGCCACCATCAACGACTGGGTGCGTTCCGGTAATCTGGCGCCCCTGACGTCCGCGGACGATGCCATCGACGTTGACCATAGGGCGCGAAATAGCGCTGCCACCCTCTTGCCTCAAATTGCCGCAAAGGCATCCTAGAGGGTTTGGGACAGGGCTTAGGCCCTGCAGAAGGGGAATCGGATGTCAGAGTTTTTTCTGCATAGTTTCAATACGTTAGGCCACGGTCTCGTCGGTTACATCATCCCCTTTTTGTTCGTCCTGACCATCGTCGTTTTCTTCCATGAACTCGGCCACTTCCTGGTCGCCCGCTGGGCGGGCGTGAAGGTGTTAACGTTCTCGCTCGGCTTCGGGCCGGAACTCGCTGGTTTCAACGACCGGCATGGCACGCGCTGGAAGATTTCAGCTATTCCGCTCGGCGGCTATGTGAAGTTTTTCGGCGACGACAGCGAGGCTTCCACGCCCTCGACCGAGGCACTGGCCGGCATGACGGCGGAAGAGCGCGAGGGCAGTTTCCACCACAAAAAAGTTGGACCGCGCGCGGCGATCGTCGCCGCTGGCCCCATCGCCAATTTCATTCTGGCCATCGTGATCTTTACCTGCCTGTTCACGTTCTTCGGCAAGCCGAGCACGACCGCGCGGGTCGACAAGGTAGAGGCGGGCAGTGCGGCTGCGGCGGCCGGCTTCCAGGTCGGCGACGTGGTCACGTCCATCAATGGCACGAAAATCGGAAGCTTCTCCGATATGCAGCGGATGGTCGGCACGCGAGCCGGCGAGCAGCTGACATTCACGGTTGAGCGCGCAGGTTCTGCGCTGCAATTGCAGGGAACGCCTGAACTCAGGGAAGTGAAGGACGCATTCGGGAACGTGCACCGGCTTGGCGTGCTGGGAATCACCCGTGCGACGTCGCCCGGCGATGTCACCACCGAACGTGTGAATCCGGCGACCGCGCTTTGGCTCGGCGTCAAGGAAACCTGGTTCGTGGTCGAGCGCACGCTCGCCTATATCGGCGGCGTCTTTACCGGGCGCGAGGCTGCCGACCAGGTCGGTGGTCCGCTGCGAATCGCCCAGATCTCAGGCCAGGTCGCCACCATCGGCATTGCCGCGCTGGTGCATCTTGCCGCGGTGCTCTCGATCTCGATCGGGCTGCTGAATCTGTTTCCGGTACCGCTGCTCGATGGCGGTCATCTTTTGTTCTATGCGGTTGAAGCCGTGCGCGGACGCCCTTTGTCGGACAGGGCGCAGGAAATGGGGTTCCGAATCGGATTAGGCTTGGTGCTGATGCTGATGGTGTTTGCGACCTACAACGACATCCTGCATCTGGCGGCATCTTGATGCCTTATTTGATGGGCGTGGCCGATAGGCAACGTCTTGGAATGAAATTGAAATTGCACCGCATTCGGACGTTTGCCGGCCCGGCAAAATTAGCTACAAGCGGTGCAGCAAGTGGGAATCTGCTGGTTCGTAGGGGTGCGAACCGGCATTGGAATGATAAGGGCGCCTAGCGCATGAATTTTGGAATGCGAGTGCGGGGAGGCGTGTTGGCCGCCCTGATCATGTTCGCGATGCCGGCCGCAGCCACGCTGGCTGCGATGCTTTTGGCGTCGCCGGCCGCGGCGCAGGGCGTGTCGTCGATTCAAGTCGAAGGCAACCGGCGCGTCGAAGTCGAGACGATACGCTCGTATTTCAAGCCGGGACCCGGCGGTCGGCTGGACCAAGGGCGGATCGATGACGGTCTGAAGGCGCTGATCGAGACCGGCCTGTTCCAGGACGTTAGGATCAACCAGGCCGGAGGTCGCCTGATCGTAACCGTGGTCGAAAACCCGGTGATCGGCCGCATTGCTTTTGAGGGCAACAAGAAGGTCAAGGACGAGCAGCTTTCGGCGGAAATCCAGTCTAAACCGCGGGGCACACTGTCGCGTCCTATGGTGCAGTCGGACGCCCAGCGGATCGCCGAAATCTATCGCCGATCGGGCCGTTATGATGTGCGGGTCAATCCGGAAATCATTGAACAGCCGAACAACCGCGTCGATCTGGTCTTCACGATCACCGAAGGATCGAAAACCGGCGTCAAATCGGTCGAGTTCGTCGGCAATGTCGCCTATTCGTCCTATCGTCTCAAGGATATCATCAAGACCCGTGAATCGAACCTGCTGAGCTTCCTCGGCGGCGCCGACGTTTACGATCCGGACCGGGTCGAGGCCGATCGCGATCTGATTCGCCGCTTTTACCTGAAGCACGGCTTTGCCGATGTGCAGGTGGTGGCCGCGCTGACCGAATACGATCCGGAGAAGAAGGGCTTCCTGGTGACCTTCAAGATCGAGGAGGGTCAGCAGTACCGGGTTGCGACGGTCAATTTCGCATCCAGCATCAGCACGCTTGACGGTAATACGCTCAAGAGCTTCTCACGGGTCTATGTCGGATCGCTCTACAACGCCGAAGCGCTGGAGAAGTCCGTCGAGGAGATGCAGATCGAGGCCTCGCGCCGGGGCTACGCCTTTGCGATCGTGCGTCCGCGCGGCGATCGTAATTTCGAGGCGCATACCGTTTCGATCACGTTTGCCATCGACGAAGGTCCGCGAACCTACATCGAGCGCATCAACGTGCGCGGCAACACCCGCACCCGCGACTACGTCATTCGCCGCGAATTCGATCTTTCGGAAGGCGATGCGTACAATCGCGCGCTGGTCGATCGTGCCGAGCGCCGCCTCAAGAACCTCGACTTCTTCAAGAGCGTGAAAATCACGACCGAGCCGGGATCCTCGAGCGATCGCGTGATCCTGGTGGTGGACCTCGAAGAGAAGTCGACCGGCGACTTCTCGGTCTCGGGCGGTTATTCGACCACCGACGGCGCGCTCGCGGAGGTCAGCATTTCCGAGCGTAACTTCCTCGGCCGCGGCCTGTTCGCAAAAGCGTCAGTAACCTACGGCCAGTATGCGCGCGGTTACTCGTTGTCATTGGTTGAGCCCTATCTGCTCGACTATCGCGTTGCGCTGGGTCTCGATTTCTTCCAGCGCCAGCAGCTCGCCAACAACTTTATTTCCTACGGCACCAAGACACTGGGCTTCAGTCCGAGGCTCGGCTTCGGGCTCCGCGAGGACCTGTCGCTGCAACTGCGGTATTCGATCTATCAGCAGGAAATCCAGCTGCCGCCGAACCTCGCGAACTGTAACAACAATCCGGCGAACGGCTTGCTCGCCTTCAACCCGTCACCGGCATTTATCGCGGCGAACGGCATCGCTGATCCGACCGGCACTGGTTTGGGCTGCTACTTCGATGGCGAAGCGTCGTTGCCGGTGCGCAAGGAACTGCAGAGCGGCAAGACCTTGACGTCGGCGCTCGGCTATTCGCTGAACTACAATACGCTTGATAACAACAAGAACCCGACCGACGGCCTGCTGGTTGATTTCAAGCAGGATTTCGCTGGCGTCGGGGGCGATGTGCGATACCTGAAATCCGCGGTCGACGCCAAATACTACACGCCGCTGGTCGCGGATATCGTCGGCCTGATCCACGTCCAGGGCGGTATCCTCAACAGCGTCGGCAGCGACATCCGAATGCTCGATCATTTCCAGATGGGGCCGAACCTGGTTCGTGGCTTTGCCCCGAACGGCATTGGTCCGCGCGACCTCAATCCCTTCGGCACAAACGATGCGCTCGGCGGCACGAAATATTGGGGTGCGTCGGCTGAGTTGCAGATGCCGTTCTGGTTCCTGCCGAAGGAAGTGGGGCTTAAGGGCGCGGTCTATGCCGATGCCGGCTCGCTCTGGGACTACAAAGGACCGACCGCTTGGGCGCAGACCGGCGAAGTTAACGTGCCCGGCTGCATTCCCTCGACCCGCAATCCCGTTAGCGCGGGAACCTGCACAGGTCTGGTGTTTGACAATGGTAATACTGTCCGTTCGTCGGTGGGTGTTGGTTTGATCTGGGCGTCGCCATTCGGACCGCTGCGCTTTGACTACGCCGTGCCGCTTACCAAGGGGCCGAACGATCGCGTGCAGCAATTCAAGTTTGGCGGCGGGACATCGTTCTGAGGCGTTTTCGAGCGGAGTGGATACCGGTTCGCGTGAAGAGAACGTATCAAGAGAAGACAGAGCTCGGTTTTGATTTATCAGAACCGCGGCTCTAGTTCGATCACCGGCCGGACCGCGACGGGTGGAATGGCGCAGCCGACTTTCTTCGAACAACCACCGTTGTCGACGCTGGCCGAACTGGCCGCGTTGACGAAGGCGGATTTGGCCGATGCGTCACGTGGCGGCCAACAGATCAGGGGACTGGCTTCGCTCGAAGAAGCCGGCCCGATGCATCTGACATTTTTCGATAATCTGAAGTATGCAAACCAACTTGCTTCGACCAAGGCGGGGGCGTGCCTGGTGAGCGCGCGTTTCGAGGCCAGTGTCCCGGGCCATGTCGCGGTGTTGCGAGCAGCCCAGCCGTTCCGCGCTTTTGTGAAGATCGCGCGCCAGCTACACGATGACGCGCTGCGTCCGCAATCCTGGTTCGGCAATGCCGGCATCGCCCCTTCAGCGGTGATCGATCCGACGGCGCATCTGGAAGATGGGGTGATTGTCGATCCGCTGGCCGTGATCGGACCCAACGCCGAAATCGGTGCCGGGACGGTGATCGGTTCGGGTGCCGTGATCGGGCCCAATGTCAGGATCGGCAGGGATTGCAACGTTGGCGCACACACCGCGATTCAATGCGCGCTGATCGGCAACAACGTGCTGATCCATCCCGGCTGCAGCATCGGGCAGGATGGCTATGGTTTTGTCTTTTTTGGTCCGGATGGCCATCTGAAGGTGCCGCAAACCGGCCGCGTCCTGATTCAGAACGATGTGGAGATCGGCGCCGGAACCACCATCGACCGCGGCAGCCTGCGCGATACGGTCATCGGCGAGGGGACGAAAATCGACAATCAGGTCCAGATCGGCCACAATGTGACAATCGGCAGGCATTGTCTGCTCGCGGCCCAGATAGGCTTGGCGGGCAGCCTGACGATTGGCGACAACGTGGCGCTGGGTGCCAAGGTTGGAATCAACAATCACCTGCACATCGGCGATGGCGCTCAGGTGACGGCGATGAGCGGCGTCAAGGATGACATTCCCGCCAACGGACGCTGGGGCGGGTTCTTTGCAAAGCCGACCAAGCAGTGGTTCCGCGAGATCATCGCGGTGGAGCGCTTGGCGCGCGAGGGCACAGCAGGTCCGAAGGGCGAGGGGCGGGAGTGATGGAGGAATCGCCGATCAGATTTGAGCTCGTGGATATCAACGATATCCTGAAGACGCTCCCGCATCGTTATCCGATGCTGCTGATCGATCGGGTGATCAAGATCCGGGCCGATTACAGCGGCATCGGCATCAAGAACGTCACCTTCAACGAGCCGCCCTTTCTCGGGCATTTTCCGGACCGCCCGGTCTATCCGGGGGTGATGATGATCGAGGCGATGGCGCAGACCGCCGGCGTGATCGGGATCAAGTCGGTCGAAGGCACCGAGAAACCGCGTGCGGTTTACTTTCTCACCATTGACAAGTGCAAGTTCCGCAAACCGGTAATGCCCGGCGATACCATCGAATACCACATGCGCAGCATCGGACGGCGCAAGACCATGTGGTGGTTTCACGGCGATGCCAAAGTGAACGGCACCACCGTCGCCGAGGCGGATGTCGGCGCGATGCTGACCGATTAGCGAGTTTAGCGCGCAGCCCAGATGGTTCGCGCGATCGTGCGAATGCGCATGCTCGGCCTTTCAATGCGGCGGGGACCGATGGTTCCCGCAATCATAAAGGCCGCCGGATTCAGAGCCCTCGATGTTCAGCTTGAAGAAATGGCCCATCGATGGCGCACCCATCAGGTCGCCGAACACGCCGGCGGAAAGCTCGCAATATTGGTGATAGACGCCGCTGACGCTGATGATCATGTAGCGTTGCGCCTTGTCGTAGCAGACTCGCTGGATGAGGCTGCTGCGGTTGATATCGCGGCACTCGAACGCCGTCAGGTCGACGGCGCCGCGATCTTTCACTTCGACCGTCTCGGAACCGATCTCGGCGGTGAACAAGCGCAGAAGCAGGACTGTTGCGGTTCTGACCATGGCGTCCGGCAGCGTAGCGCAATCGGCGCGGGTGGGGAAACGACCGGGTCATGGTTACCGCACCCTGGCGCCCATAGAGGCACAGGCCCCGCGGCAAGCCTGCCGAAACACGCGGTAACCATACGTCACTGGACAGCATTGGTACGTCGCGGTAACGACCGGAAAACGCGATACAATCCCACGAACGTTGACCCGCTGGCACGAGACCTCTCGATGAGCATGATCGATCCCACCGCGCGGATTGCTGACGGCGCTGTGATCGGCGAGGGCACCTCCATCGGTCCCTACTGCGTCATCGGCCCCCACGTCGTAATCGGCGCCAACTGCACGCTGATCGCGCATGTGCATATCACCGCGCAGACCAGTATCGGCGACGGCTGCACGATCTATCCCTTCGTCTCATTGGGCACGCCGCCGCAATCCCTGAGCTATCGCGGCGAACTCACGAGGCTCGAGATCGGCGCAGGCTGCACCATCCGGGAGCAGGCGACCATGAATGCCGGCACCGTGGCCGGCGGCGGCGTCACCCGCGTCGGCGATCGCGGCTATTTCATGAATTGCAGCCATGTCGGTCATGACTGTCAGGTCGGCAACGACGTGATCTTCGCAACCTCGGCGACGCTCGGCGGCCATTGCGAGATCGGCGATTTCGTTTTCATCGGCGGACTGTCCGCAGTGCACCAGTTCACACGGATCGGGCCCCAGGTGATGGTCGGCGGGGTTTGCGGCGTTCGCGGCGACGTCATTCCGTTCGGCCTCGTCAACGGTCAGTATGCGAGCCTCGAAGGTCTCAACATCATCGGCATGAAGCGGCGGAAATTCACGCGCGAGCGGCTTGCCACCGTGCGATCGTTCTATCAAAAGCTGTTTCACGGCCCCGGCATTTTCGCCGAGCGGCTGAATGCGGTGCAGCCGCTGGCGGCCGAGGATCCCGCGATCGCGGAAATCCTGACCTTCATCGGCGACGGCAAGCACCGCGCGCTGTGCCTTCCCGCTGACGACGGCAACCGACATTGACGATTGAGGCCATCGGCGCCATGACCACCCGCGCTCCGGAGATCTCATCGCCTGTCGGCCTGATCGCGGCGGGCGGTGTCATGCCGTTCGCCGTCGCGGACTCGCTCGCCGCGCGCGGCATCGATCCCGTGCTGTTCGCGCTGAAGGGCGCCTGTGATCCGGTGGCGGTGACGCGCTTTCGCCATCACTGGATCTCGGTCGGCCAACTGGGCCGGGCGATGAAGCTGTTTCGTAGCGAGAATTGCCGCGACCTGGTTTTTATCGGCACGCTGGTGCGGCCGGCGCTATCCGAGATCAGGCTGGATTGGGGCACGCTTCGTGTCCTCGGCCGCGTCTGGGCGGCGTTCCGGGGCGGAGACGATCATCTCTTGTCCGGCATCGGCCGCATCCTCGAGCAGGACGGCTTCCGGATGGTAGGAATCAGAGACGTGGCGCCGGATCTCCTGATGCCGGAAGGCTGCATCACGCGCACCGCGCCGGACGAGATCGCCGCGGCCGATATCGCGAGAGGACGCGAGGTGCTGCGTGCGCTGAGCCCCTTCGACATCGGCCAGGCGGCTGTCGTGATCGACGGCCACGTCGTCGCGGTTGAGGATATAGAAGGCACCGACGGCATGCTGGCGCGGGTGGCGCGGCTGCGGGCGGAAGGGCGTATCCGGGCGAGGGCCTCGCGCGGCGTGCTGGTGAAGGCGCCCAAGAGTGGACAGGATTTGCGTTTCGATCTGCCAACTGTGGGACCGCGAACCGTGGAAGGCGCGGTCACGGCGGGGCTTGCAGGGGTTGCGATCGTCGCCGGCAACACCATCGCCGTCGAACCCCAGGCCATGATCGCGACCGCCGATGCCGCGGGCCTTTTCGTGACCGGGCTGCCCGCGTGATGCCGCCGCGAGCAGGCGCCGTCGCGCGACAAATCTTTCTGATCGCGACCGAGGAATCCGGGGATCGGCTGGGCGCCAGCCTGATGAAGGTGTTGCGCCAGCGCCTCGGCGGCGCCGTGCGGTTTGAGGGGATCGGCGGCCAGTCGATGGCGCGCGAGGGGCTGACGTCGCTGTTTCCGATCGAGGAACTGTCGATCATGGGCTTGGCGGCGGTCGTGAAGCAACTGCCGATGATCTTGCGGCGCATCCGCCAGACCGCGGACGCGGTGACGCAGGCATCGCCCGACATTCTCGTCATCATCGACAGCCCCGATTTCACCCACCGGGTGGCAAGGCGCGTGCGGGCCCGCGATCCCGCCATCCCGATCGTCGATTACGTGTCGCCCTCGGTCTGGGCGTGGCGGCCCGGCCGGGCGCGCGCAATGCGTCGCTATGTCGATCATGTCCTTGCCTTGCTTCCGTTCGAGCCCGAGGCCTATCGTCGGCTTCGCGGCCCGCCCTGCAGCTATGTCGGCCATCCCCTGATCGAGCAGATCGGTGCGCTCCGTCCCAGTGCGGATGAGAAAAGGCGCCGCGATGAGCCGCCGCCGGTTCTGCTGGTGCTGCCAGGCAGCCGCCGCGGCGAGATCAGGCACCATATGGCCGTGTTCGGCGAGACACTCGGCCGGTTGCGGGCCGAGGGCCTGCCGTTTGAATTGGTCCTGCCCACCATGCCGCATTTGCGGGATGCAGTCGGCGAGGGCGCGAAGGCCTGGCCGGTGCAGCCGCGCATCGTCGTCGGCGAAAAGGAAAAGCGCGCGGCCTTTCGCATCGCGCACGCGGCCTTCGTCAAATCGGGCACCGCGACGCTGGAGCTCGCGATCGCGGGCGTGCCGATGGTCGCCGCCTACAAGGTTGGCGCGGTCGAGGCCGCGATCATGCGACGCGCGATCCGCACCAGTTCGGTGATCCTGGCCAATCTGGTGATCGGCGAAAACGTCGTGCCGGAATTCATCCAGGAGCACTGCACGCCGGAAAATCTCGCGCCGGCGCTGCGCGAAGTGCTCTCGGATTCGCCTTCGCGACGGCGACAGGTAGAGGCCTTTGCGAAGCTCGACGCCATCATGTCGACCGGCAACCAGCCGCCGAGCGTCCGCGCCGCCGACATCGTGCTGGCGACGTTGCGCAAGGCGCGGGGATCGAACTAGCGCGCGCTTCTGCGCGATCGATTACCTTGGGATTCACTTTTCAAACGACGACGACCATTCAGTATGGCGCCGTCGTTGGGATCAGCGGGTCGGCGCAAAGCGCCGTCCGATGACAGGCTCCGCGAAGCAATCCATCTCGCCACGAAGAAGGGTGGATTGCTTCGTCGCTTCGCTCCTCGCAATGACGGTAAGCCCAAGCGGACTCTTTCGTCGTCCCCTCACCGCGTCCGTCGTCCGAAGCGTCGAGCTTACTTGCGCTTGGCCATATCGACGTAATCGCGGCGCGCGACGCCGGTATAGAGCTGGCGCGGACGGCCGATCTTCTGCTGCGGGTCCTCGATCATCTCGCTCCACTGGCTGATCCAGCCGACGGTGCGCGCCACCGCGAACAGCACGGTGAACATCGAGGTCGGGAAGCCCATCGCCTTCAGTGTGATGCCCGAATAGAAGTCCACGTTCGGATAGAGCTTGCGGTCGATGAAATACGGATCGCTGAGCGCGATCTTTTCTAGTTCCATTGCGACCTTCAGCATCGGATCGTCGCCATGGCCGGTCTCGGCCAGCACGGCGTGACACATCTTCTGCATGATCTTGGCGCGCGGATCGTAGTTCTTGTAGACGCGATGCCCAAAACCCATCAGGCGAACTTCGCTGTTCTTGTCCTTCACCCGCTTGATGAAATCGGGAATCTTGTCGACCGTGCCGATGTCGGCCAGCATCGCAAGTGCGGCTTCGTTGGCGCCGCCATGTGCCGGGCCCCAGAGGCAGGCGATGCCGGCGGCGATGCAGGCGAACGGATTGGCGCCGGAGGAGCCGGCGATCCGCACCGTCGAGGTCGAAGCGTTCTGCTCGTGGTCGGCATGCAGGATGAAGATTTTGTCGAGCGCGTCCGCCAGAACCGGATTGATCTTGTAGTCCTCGCAGGGCACCGCGAAGCACATGTGAAGGAAATTCTCGGCGAAGCTCAGCGAGTTCTTCGGATACATGAAGGGCTGGCCGATGGTGTATTTGTAGGCCATTGCGGCGAGCGTCGGGACTTTCGCGATCATCCGCATCGATGCGATCATGCGCTGGGTCGGATCGTTGATGTCGGTGGAGTCGTGATAGAACGCGGCCAGCGCGCCGACGGCTGCCACCATGATCGCCATCGGATGGGCGTCGCGGCGAAAACCCTGGAAGAACCGCGCCATCTGCTCGTGAACCATGGTGTGATGGATCACGCGGCTGTCGAAGTCTTCCTTCTGCGCCTTGGTCGGAAGTTCCCCGTAGAGCAGCAGGTAGCAGGTCTCGAGGAAGTCGCCTTTTTCGGCCAGCTGCTCGATCGGATAACCGCGGTATTCCAGGATGCCGGCGTCGCCGTCGATATAGGTGATCTTGGACTGGCAACTTCCGGTGGAGGTGAAGCCGGGGTCGTAGGTGAACATTCCGGCCTGGGCGTAGAGCTTGGCGATGTCGATGACGTCAGGCCCGACGGTGCCGCTTAAAATCGGGAAATCGTAGGTCTTGTTGCCGACCGTTAGCGTTGCGATTTTGGTGCTGGATGTTGCGTCCATCGTGAATTCCCCGATGCGATCGTTGTGAAGGCCGGCTGCCGCGTGCGTCATACCATCGATGGCGAGGGGTGCCGGGGATTTTGAAAGCGCCTTACAAATGGGTAGCTTATTGCTGTGTGCGCTGCAAGATGGGCGGACCGCGGTTGCGATACCACCTTATGAGGGGGCCTGATCGCCCAGCCGGGCCAGGCATTCCGGCTGTCCCAGCACCGCCAGGACGTCGAAAATACCGGGCGAGGTGGTGCGTCCGGTGAGCGCCGCCCGCAGCGGCTGGGCCACCGCGCCAAGCTTGAGGTTGTTCTGTTCGGCGAACGCCCGCATCGCGGCTTCCGTGGTCTCCGCGGACCATGGCGTAACAGTGTCAAGCGCCAGGCGAAGCCTGCCGATCAGTTCGCGGTTTTCCGGGGTCAGCAGCACCGCCGCTTTCGGATCGATCTCGAGCGGCCGGTCGGCGAAGATGAAATAGGCGCTGTCGATCAATTCGATCAGCGTCTTGGCGCGCTCCTTCAGGCTTGGCATCGCCTGCAGCAATTGCGCGCGCGTGGCGTCGCTGAGCTTGGCCTTGAGGTCGGGGCCATTGGGAATATAATCCAGAACGTCCTCGAACATGGTGACCAGCGACCGGTCGTCGGCGTGACGGATATAATGGCCGTTGAGGTTTTCCAGCTTGGCGAAATCGAACCGCGCCGCGGAGCGGCCGATGCCCGACAGGTCGAAGGCGTCGATCATCTCCTCGGTCGAAAATATCTCCTGGTCGCCATGGCTCCAGCCGAGCCTGACCAGGTAATTGCGCAGCGCCGCCGGCAGGTATCCGAGGGAACGATAGGCATCGACCCCCAGGGCCCCATGGCGCTTGGAAAGCTTCGAACCGTCGGGGCCGTGGATCAGCGGGATATGGGACATGCTGGGAATGTCCCAGGAAAGCGCGTCGTAGATCTGCTTCTGGCGCGCGGCGTTGATCAGGTGGTCGTCACCCCGGATAACATGGGTGACGCCCATGTCGTGGTCGTCGACCACGACGGCCAGCATATAGGTCGGGTTGCCGTCGCCGCGCAGCAACACGAGGTCGTCGAGATTCTCGTTCTGCCAGACCACGCGGCCCTGGACCTGATCCTCGATCACGGTCTCGCCGGTCTGCGGTGCCTTCAGCCGGATCGTCGGCTTCATGCCGGCGGGGGCCTCGGAAGGATCGCGGTCGCGCCACATGCCGTCGTAAAGGCGCGTACGGCCCTCGGCGCGGGCCTTTTCGCGCATCGCGGTCAGTTGTTCCGGCGTCGCGTAGCAGCGATAGGCCTTGCCGCTGGCGAGCAATTGCTCGGCCACCTCGCGGTGACGCGCCGCCCGGCTGAACTGGTAGATTACCTCGCCGTCCCAATCGAGCCCGAGCCATTTCAGGCCGTCGAGAATGGCCGCGATCGCGGGCTCGGTCGACCGTTCCCGGTCGGTATCCTCGATCCGCAGCAGCATCTTGCCGCCGTGCTTTCTGGCATAGAGCCAGTTGAACAGCGCGGTGCGGGCTCCCCCGATGTGGAGGAAGCCGGTGGGCGAGGGGGCAAAGCGCGTGACGACGGAATCGGCCATTAAGAAGGGGTCGCGGACAGGGAGGGAAACAAGGCATGCGCAAGGCGCGGTGGTGTATAGCAGGTACCGGGCATAACTAAAGCCTTCCTTGGTGGTTACGGATTTGGCAGAAGGGCCGCTGATCCCGAACAGGAACCTGTTAAGAATGACGATGGAAACGGTGGCGGCAGAGGCGGGGCGCGATTTCATTCGCGACATCGTCCAGGCCGATCTTGACGCCCGGAAATACAGCCAGATCGTGACGCGCTTTCCGCCGGAGCCGAACGGCTACCTGCATATCGGTCACGCCAAATCGATCGCGCTCAATTTCGGCATCGCGCAGGAGTTTTCCGGGCGCTGCCACCTCCGGTTCGACGATACCAACCCCACCAAGGAAGAGCAGGAATATATCGATTCGATCCAGGCCGACGTGAAGTGGCTCGGCTACGACTGGGGAACCGATCTCTTCTATGCCTCGGATTATTTCGAGCGGCTCTACGAATGGGCGGAAGGCCTGATCACGGCCGGGCACGCCTATGTCGACGACCAGTCGCAGGACGAAATCCGCCACGCGCGGGGCACGCTGACGGAGCCGGGCAAGAACAGCCCGTTCCGTGACCGCTCGGTGGAGGAAAACCTCGATCTGTTCCGCCGCATGAAGGCCGGCGAGTTTCCAAACGGCGCCCGGGTGCTGCGCGCCAGGATCGACATGTCCTCGGGCAACATCAATCTGCGCGACCCCGTGCTCTATCGCATCCTGCACGCCACCCATCCGCGCACCGGCGACAAATGGTCGATCTATCCGAGCTATGATTACGCGCACGGCCAGTCCGACGCGATCGAGGGCATCACGCATTCGATCTGCACGCTGGAATTCGAGGACCATCGCCCGCTCTATGAATGGCTGCTCGACAAATTGCCGGTGCCGTCGAAACCGCGCCAGTACGAATTCGCGCGGCTCAATTTGACCTACACGCTCTTGTCGAAGCGGGTGCTGACCGAACTGGTGCGCGGCGGCCATGTCGCCGGTTGGGACGATCCGCGGATGCCGACCATCGCCGGGCTGAAGCGTCGCGGGGTACCTCCGGCGGCGGTGCGTGAATTCGTCAAGCGCATCGGCGTCGCCAAGGCCAACAGCGTGGTCGACGTCGGCATGCTGGAATTCTGCATTCGCGAACTGCTCAACAAATCAGCGCTGCGGCGGATGGCGGTGCTGCGTCCGCTGAAGGTCGTGATCGAGAATTATCCGGAAGGCCAGACCGAGGAACTCGAGGCCGTCAATCATCCTGACGATCCGGCCGCGGGCACCCGCCGCATCGCGTTCGGCCGCGAGCTCTATATCGAGCAGGACGATTTCATGGAAAACCCGCCGAAGAAATTCTTCCGGCTTTCGCCGGGCACCGAAGTGCGGCTGCGCTATGCCTATTTCGTCAAATGCACCGAGGTGATCAAGAATGCGGCCGGCGAGGTCACCGAGCTGCGTTGCACCTACGACCCCGCCACCAAAGGCGGTAACGCGCCTGACGGACGCAAGGTCAAGGCGACCATGCACTGGCTCTCCGCCGCGCAGTCGAAGCGAGCGGAAATCCGCGTCTATAATCCGCTGTTCGCAAAACCCAACCCGGACGCCGCCAACTTTGCCGCGGACCTCAATCCGCAATCGCTGGAAGTGCTGAAGGACGCGCGGGTCGAACCTGCGATCGCGGAGACCAATTCATCGGAGGTGATGCAGTTCGAGCGCCAGGGCTATTTCGTGCGCGACAAGGACTCGACGCCGGACAAGCCGGTGTTCAACCGGACCATCGGTTTGCGCGATACCTTTGCGAAGGAAGTCGGGGCCAAGGGGTAGGGTGGCTATGCCAAGCAAGGCCGACGGGACGGTCTCCGATATCATCGAGAAATGGTCGGCCGGGTTCCGTCAGCTCGACGCTGACGCTCTTGCATCGCTCTACTCGAAGAACGCCTTCTTCTTCGGCTCGAACCCCACGCTCTATTGCGGCCACGATGGCGTTGCGGCCTATTTCAACGCGTTGCCACGATGGCGTTCGCCGAGCGTGCATTTCACCGACGTGAAGACCGCACAGGTCAACGTCGATCTGATCAATTTTGCCGGCGCCGCCAATTTTGATCTCGGCGAAGAGGGCCCGCCGCTCTCAGTCAAGATAAGCTGGGTCATTGCCCGCGAAGACGGTGGCTGGAAGATTGTCAGCCACCACGTCTCGTCCAAGGTTGCGCTGCTTTAGTGGTCCGCCGGCTTGCTGCGCGTCGGCGGCTTCACGGCTCTCAGCAATAGCCATACAGCCCGCACACATAGGGCAGGCGCCCACCGTCAAAAACGGTAGGCCCGCCGTAATAGGGGCCTGGATAATAGTAGGACCACGACGAGCCGTAATAATAGCCGCCGCGCGCCCAGATCGGATTTGGGAGGCCGTTGAACGGGATGATCGGGGCCACGCGTTCGCGTGAACGAACGGCGCGCACTTCGGCAGGTTCCGCGAACACCGCTCCGAGCCGGCTCTGCACCGGAAGATCGGCCGCGCGCGCGGTTATCGCGGTGAGCGTGATCGCGAAAACGGACACGATGATCCTGAGCGGCATGGCTTTGTCCCCGATTGATTCGGGAATCCTAATCGCAGTGGCGTTAGCAAGGGTTAACGCGGCGTCCGAGTGCTGCTCGCGACATCGCGCGAGACATCCACAATCGCTGCCGGTGTTGCTAGCCCGCTACATCGGTTGGTCCGGATACGCCCTAGCATCGTCGTCGTTCAGCCGGTTTGCGTTCGAGCCGCGCGTTCTGACGGCCCGCAAGGTTTTGGAGGAGTTTGCCGTGATTTCACTTCTCATCGGGATCTTGATCGTCATCGTGGTCGGCGCGATCTGTTTTTGGGCGATCGACAAGTTCGTCCGCGACCGCCGGCTGGCCAATCTTCTCAAGCTGCTCGTGGTGCTGATCTGCCTGGCGTCGATTCTGCAACGGGTGTTGCCGCTGGCTGGAATTGGCTGGCTGTAGCGCCTGCGCCGTGAAGGGCAGCAGCCCGGCGAGGTCGCGGCCGCGATGGCAGGGCGTCCGGGAGGCGAAGCGCTGACCAGCACTGACTTGGTCTCGCCCCGAGATTCTGCATCCGTTCCGCTATTCGGCCGGTAATATTCTACGGTAGCCTCGCCCTCGCGGGGTGACCTCGGCGACACTTAACTCGCCGGCGCAATCCCTTGGTTGTTGCGTAGGGGTAGTGCCGGATGGCAGAGCCGGGGAGGGTTCCAGGCCGAACGCAGGGCTATGCCGGCACCTGGCCGCCGCGCCAGGCGGCGCGGGCGGGCGGTATCGCGCCGTCGTCAGGCTTCAGCGCGTGGCCGTCTCTCCTCGCCAAGCTGCGCGAATGGATTCGTGCTGAAGCTGGCGCTGGCCGGTTGTTGCCCTGGGTGCCCGTCGGATTCGGTGCCGGGATCGCCTGCTATTTCGCCGCCGATCATGAACCCGTCACCTCAGTGACGGCGGCCGCTGCGATCGGGTTTGGCGCGGCGGCGTTTTTGTTGCGGCGGCAGAAGGTGTTTCCGATCGCGGTGATGATCGCCGCGATGGCGGCGGGTTTTGCCATCGCCACCTGGAAGACCGCGCGGATCGCGCATGGCGTGCTCGCGCGGCCGATGTATTCGGTGTCGCTGTCGGGCTTTGTCGAGACCCGCGACATCCGCGAACGCACCGACCGTTTCGTCCTGCGCGTGACGCACATGGAAAGTCCGCGCGGAGAGACAAGAACTCGAGCGCGTGCGGCTGTCGGTGCGCAAGGGCACTGCTCCCGCGGTCGGCAGCTTCATCGAATTGAAAGCGCGGCTGCAGCCGCCGCTCGCACCCTTGCGGCCCGGCAGTTACGATTTCGGGCGCGACATGTATTTTCAAGGTATCGGCGCCTCCGGTTTTGTCACCGGCGTCATCAAGACCGTCGAACAACCGGCTGTAAGCGGCGGCTTGGGGCTGCGCTACGCCGCCTTCATGCAAGGCTTGCGCGATGCGATCGACGCGCGAATACGCGAAGTGCTGAATGGCGACCGGCGCGCGATCGCCACCGCATTGTTGACCGGCCGCCGCGACGCGATCACCACACCCGTGAACGATGCGATGTTCATTTCCGGGCTCGGTCACGTGCTGTCGATATCCGGCTATCACATGGCCGTCGTCGCCGGCGTGGTGTTCTTCGCGGTCCGCGCGCTGCTGGCGCTGATCCCGGCGCTGAGCGTGGGTTTTCCGATCAAGAAATGGTCGGCGGCCGCAGCCCTTGCCGCCGCCGCCTTTTATCTGCTGCTGTCGGGCGCCGAGGTCGCCACCCAACGCTCGTTCTTCATGACGGCAGTGGTGCTGATCGCGGTCATGGTCGACCGCCGCGCCGTCACCTTTCGTACGCTCGCGGTGGCCGCCATGATCGTGCTGACGATCGCGCCGGAAGCGCTGGTGCATCCAAGCTTCCAGATGTCGTTCGCCGCTACGCTCGGACTGGTGGCGCTGGTGCAGATCGGCATGCCGCGCCTGTTCGCCGCGCCCGACAACTCCGCGACCGCGCGGGTGGCGCTCTGGGGCGGGCGGGAGATCATGACGCTGGCGCTGGCGTCGCTGGTGGCGGGACTGGCGACAACGCCCTATGCGGCGTTTCACTTCCACCGGGTGACGCCCTATGGCGTCGTCGCCAATCTGGCGGCGATGCCGGTGGTGTCGGCGGTGGTGATGCCCGCGGGCCTGCTTGGCCTGCTGGCGATGCCGTTCGGCCTCGACGGCGTGTTCTGGCGCATCATGGGCGCGGGCATCGACTGGATGATCGTGGTGACGCAATGGGTCGCGGCGTTCCCCGGCGCGATTGGCCGCATGGCGGCGTTCGGGATCGGTCCGCTGATCGCGGCGAGCGTGGGGATCATCCTGCTGGGGCTGTTGCGCTCGCCCCTGCGCTGGCTAGGCGCGGGAGCGCTGGCGTTCGCGGTGGTGTGGACGCTGGCGGTGCCGCAGCCTGATATCCTGGTTTCCGCCGACGGGCGCAATGTCGGCGTCCGCGGCAAGGACGGGCGCCTGCATTTGATGCGGACCGCGAAGGATGCTTTCCTGCTCAAGGAATGGTTGGCCGCCGATGCCGACCCGCGGCAGGCGGCGGATATTTCGCTGGCGGACGGTGTCTCCTGCGATGAGGCCGGCTGCGTGGCGCAGATGGCCGATAGCGGGTTCGTGGCGCTGGCGCTGCAGCCCGAGGCGTTGACGGATGATTGCGAGCGGGCGGCGCTGGTGGTGAGCGTACGGCAGGCGCCAGCCGCATGCCGGGCGTCCGTCATCGATCGGGATCGCCTGCGCCGGCAGGGCGCGATCACGCTGCGGCGCAGCGGCGATGGATTTGCGGTCGATGCGGTGAGGCCCAAGGGCGTCGACCGGCCGTGGTCGCCGGCGGTCCCGGGAGATGCCGAGGTGGAAGCGAACCTCGCGCGGCCTGCGGCGTTGCGGCCGTTGGATGCAACGCCGGCGGAAGCCGACCAGCAGACGGAGGATTGATTGGCTCAATTCCATCGGAGCAGGATTGCTGTCCGTGCCGGAAAACATGCGGCGAAGTTGAGATCGATGCCTGACCAAAGAGAGATCAGGCTGTTTGCTCCTGCGCACGATATTTCTTCGCACTGCCGCAAAATCGCCGGCGCGCGCAGCGAAATGATGTTCAAACCGCGCCGGCTCTTGATAGCTAAAATCCAGGGGTGTTAAATTTCCACATGGACCCGATCAGACTTAGAATGAGGTACCTGGTTGGTTTTTTCGTCGCAGCCGTCATCGCCGCCGCGACGTTGCGCCATGTCCTGCACGTTCACGCCGGCTTCGAGCGCGAAGAGATCCGCACGGGGGTTCTGATAACCGCCGGCATCGGCATCTTTCTCATCATCGTGTTGTTTCGGCTATCCAGGCGCTCGTGAACGCGCTCTTCATTGCGCGGAGACGCCGGGCTCCTCGTATTCCACCAGGATCGAAACGCGAGGAACGTGCTTGCTGCCGATACGCATCAGCAGGGTTGGCGGCTCCCGCTTCACGTCATGAATCCGGACAATTTTGATCGATGGATTTTCCGACAGCCAGAGATCCCTTTGCATCTCAGCATCGCTCTCGTCGGTGCCCAGAATGAGGTGCTCTTTCACGAAATCGCTCGGACCATCCGTCTTGTCGATCGACAGAATAACGCCTTTATCCATGTTTGGTTGCCGCGACGCAGTTGCAGGAAATTCGTGCGAAAGAACTTTTGCGATGGCCGTCATCTGCAACCTCCAAAGTTCGATCCCTGGCGCCGGGCCAGTGGGACATTGGTAACCCAGTCCGCGCGCCACCCGTGTGAGCCACTTCACTACCGCCGAAGGCTGCCGGCAGGGCCCTGACAAGACCCTGATCGGATTTACGTCATCGCGGCGATGAGAGATGAGAATGCCGATGCATGCCAGCGGGTTTGGCTGGCATGGTTACCGGCGGTTGGAGCGAACCAAGGATCGGTTAAAGCGCGCAATAGGCCAAACAGCCCGCATGGCGGGGGCGAAGCGCCCCAGGGCACGGCTAATCCCGGCTAATTGGCTATCTACCAGGCCACGGCTGGCTGGTAGGGGAGAACCGGACCGTAGTGCCGCACCCGATGGAAGAATGGCCCCCAGTTGGCCGCCGGGTAGACGTAGCTCGCCGGAGAGAGCGCGTTGCCGTGAGTATAGTCGTAGTAGAGCGCATAGCCGCCGTGGTGATAATGCCGATGGCGCGCCTCGGCCGAGCCGGGGGCCGACAGCAAGGCCACCCCGAGGGCAGCCATCGAAGCCAAAATCATGGTGGCCTTCTTCATCAACGATCCTCCAAAACGGCACTGAGCCTGACGAACAATACGCCAGCGGGCTGCTTCGAGAGTAGACGTTACCGGTTCGCGGCCCGTGCGCCAAGCCGTCTCCGCCCGGCACCCCCCACCAATGGACGCCGCTCGCCTTGAAAAACAGCCTTCAGACCATGGACGGTACGGACCGCTGCGCGTCCAGACAGGCCGCCTCGTGCCTGCCTGAACAGGAGATTTCACCGCAGTTCGAAGGCGCCCAGATGAAATTCATCGTCAGCGTCGGGTGTGGCCGCCATCTTGACCAGCGTAAAGGCCGCGTTGGGAAACTGCTCCCAGACGGCCAGGTCTGCGGCGGTCACGGTGAGCCATCCGAACCTGAACATGTAGCGGCCGGGCTCGGTCACGTGCCCGGCCTGTTGCCATGTGATCTTGTTGGCGACCAACGCTTCCCCCGAAGCCGGTCTGGGCAATGGACGTCTCGCTCAGCGACGGACTGTTGTCGCAATCTCTACAAAATGAAAAATGGCCGACCCCCGCCGGCTTGAACCGGCGGCGGGATAACCAAACCTCATTTCAATCGACCGACAGCGGCGTTGCCGCGCGCGCGCCAGCGGCGGGTTGCACGTGTTCCTTGATCCGCTCGATCACCGGCAATTGCAGTACGGTCGCGCGCTGGCCTTCGCAGAGCTGTGTCACAAGCACGCGCGTGCCATCGGGAAATTCAATCGCATCATGGTGACGATGCGGAACGTCCGGATCGATCGCGCCGAATTTGCCCACCCGGTAATTGACGGTCTTGGTCCAGATCCACCGGTTGTCGTATTTGACGTTGCCAGCGAACGCCAGTTCGGTTCCCGGAAGCATGCACACCGCCACCGCGGGATCGCTTTCCGAGGCGAAGCCGCGCGTCGACGTTCCGCGGAACGTGGTGGTGATAAGCGTCTCTCCAACTTGGGCGGGGCGGGATTTGACCGCGTGCAGACTATAGTCACACATCAGGGTTGCTCCTCGTTCGAGATAGCCAACCCGCGCCCCCTCGGAGGCGCAGGCCTCTATCAGAGTGGTCACTAGCCTGTGACCTTTTGCCCGGTTGTAGGCAATTCTGCGGCTCCAGACGGCGAGCCTGATCACAAATGCGTTTGATGAGGGTGTGGGCTGACGGGAGCTTTGTGAATGCAACGCCACGGAAGTTGACCTGCAGCGGGGCATAAACGTGCTGTTGCCGCCCGCGAAAGCGGGCGGCTCAACGGAGCAGGAAGCTGCAGAACGCGCCAATTGGCGGGCGGGTCAGGAATAAATCAATACTTCCGGTAAAGCCCGATCAGCTTGCCCTGAATCTTGACCCGGTTCGGCGGCAGGATGCGGACTTCATAGGAGGTGTTGGCGGGTTCGAGCGCGATCGAGGCGCCGCGGCGGCGGAAGCGCTTCAGCGTCGCTTCCTCTTCGTCGATCAGCGCCACCACGATGTCGCCGGTCTCGGCGGTCTCGTTGCGCTGGATCAGCGCCATGTCGCCGTCGAGGATGCCGGCATCCACCATGGAATCGCCGCGCACCTCGAGCGCGTAATGCTCGCCGGAGCCGAGCATATCCGGCGGCACGCTGATGGTGTGGCTGCGGGTCTGCAACGCCTCGATCGGCGTGCCGGCCGCGATCCGGCCCATCACCGGCACCGCCACGGGATGGCTGCTGCCGTCGTCCTCGAAGCCGGCGCTGGAACTGCGGATCTTGCCGAGCGTGCCTTCGATGACACTGGGCGTGAAACCGCGGCGGCCATTGCCGCTGCCGCCGGCCGAAAGCTCGGGCAGCTTGATCACCTCGATGGCGCGGGCGCGATTGGGCAGGCGGCGAATGAAGCCGCGCTCTTCCAGCGCGGTGATGAGGCGGTGGATACCCGACTTGGAACGCAAATCCAGCGCATCCTTCATCTCGTCGAAGGAGGGCGGAACGCCTGACTCCTTCAGGCGATCGCTGATGAATCGCAGGAGTTCATATTGTTTGCGCGTAAGCATCTCGAGCGGTCCCCCGGTTGGTCGTGTCGTTCATTTCGAGATTTGGATCTCAGGACTTGGATCTCATGACTTGGATCGAGACTCGAAGCCTTGCCCATCTGCAGGCATCTTTTTCAGAAACAAATCATGAACGGACACTATATGTTCCATATGTGTTCCGCAACCACTTAATTTTGCGTCAACGAGGCCGGATTTGTCCGGAGACGCGGCTCTGACGCCTCAGGCGGGAAGCCTGAGGATCTCGCAGGGCGATCCGGCGGCTGCCATCGGTGCGAACGGCGCGCGGATCACAAGCGCCCGTGCCGCAGCGAGATTTCCCAACAGCGAAGAGTCCTGATGGTTGACCGGCGTCGCGACCAGGGCGCCGTCGCCGCGCACCTCGAGACGGGCGCGCAGATAGTCCTCGCGCAGGTCATTGCCGGCGACGCCGCGGCCGAGCAGCGCCGTCTCGCGCGTATGGTGGATGGTGGTGCGGCCCGAAAGCATGCGAATCAGGGGCACCAGGAACAGGAACCCGCAGACATAGGACGACACCGGATTGCCGGGCAGGCCGATCACCCGCATCGTGCCGAGCCGTCCGTGCATCATCGGCTTGCCTGGCCGCATCGCGATCCGCCAGAACGCCATGGTGACGCCCTCAGTCTCCAGCGACTGCTTGACCAGGTCGTGATCGCCCACCGAGGCGCCGCCGGTCGTGATCAGGACGTCGGCGCCGCTGTCGCGGGCGCGGCGGATGCCCAGCGTCGTCGCCTCCACGGTGTCGGCCGCGATCCCGAGATCGATGGTTTCGGCGCCTTCATGGCGGGCCAGCGCACGCAGCGCATAGCCATTGGAATAGACGATCTGGCCCGGGCCCGGGGTCGAGCCCGGCATCACCAGTTCGTCGCCGGTGGCGAGGATGGCAACCTTCGGCCGCCGGCGCACCGCGAGTTGCGGGTAATTCATGCCGGCCGCGAGCGAAAGATCGCGGTCGGAGAGGCGCGATCCCGCGGCCAGCAGCACATCGCCCTCGCGGAAGTCGACCCCGGCGGGGCGGATATGCCGTCCGGCGATGGCGGCTTCCGTAATGCCGATGCGGTCGCCGTCGACCACGGTGTCTTCCTGGATGATGACAGCGTCGGCGCCTTGCGGGATGACGCCCCCGGTAAAGATCCGGACCGCTTCGCCTGCGCCGACGGGTTTGTCGAACGGCCGGCCGGCAGCAACCTCGCCGATCACCTTGAGCCGCGCCGAGACGTGGGAGGCGTCGGCCGATCGCACCGCATAGCCGTCCATCGCCGACATCGCCTGCGGCGGCTGCGTCCGCAACGCCTCGACATCGCGCGCCAGCACGCGGTGGTGGGCGGCATCGAGCGCGACCATCTCCTCGGGCAGCGCCTCGGCGCCGGCGAGAACCGCGGACAGGGCATCGGCAACCGGCATCAACGCCAAGGTAAAACTCCCAAAACCGAAACTCCTAAATCCCGAGCGCGGTGAGCGCGCGCGCCACGTCGTCGGACGACGTCACGTGAACGGCGGTCAGGCCCCGCGCCCGCGCGCCCTCGATGTTCTCGGCGAGATCGTCGAAGAACACGATACGCGCAGCGGGAACGCCGATCGCCTTCACCACATGATCATAGGCCGCGGCATCCGGTTTTCGAAGCCCGATCGCCGAGGACAGATAGATTTCGCGGAAATGGCCGAGCACATCGGCATAGGCTTGCGTGAAATGCCCGACATGGGCGCCATTGGTGTTGGAGAAGGCGTAGAGCGGCATCCGCTCGGCGGCGCGGGTGAGCAGCGGCGCGATGCCCGGCATTTCGCCGGCGAAAATCGCGTTCCAGCCTTCGAGGAACTGGGCGTCCGATATCCCGATGTCCAGCGAATGTCGCAGAACTGCGAAAAATTCGGCGTCGCTGATCTCGCCCGTCTCGTGGCGATGAAAGATGTCGTGACGCGGAGAAAATCGTCCGGCCAGCTGTGCGGGTTCACAGCCGGCGTGACCGGCCCAGCAGGCCAGCACCTTGTTGAAATCGATATCCAGCACGACGCGGCCGAGATCGAACAACAGCGCATCGGCTGAACCAGGGGAGAGCAGGGGCGGGGTCATGGCGGTGGTGTACGAAAAACGGGAGGGGTAGGCAACGGCCGGGGAACGACGAAGACGCTTTGAACGATGATGCATTTCCGCTTAGAGATCCCTGGGTGGACATCATCGACAAGTTGCAAAATCGAGTATCTACTTGCAGCCCTCTCATGGCATCGCAATTATTTGCCGATGCGCATCATCTACGGTGGGACCTCAACCCTGAGCGTGCGCCGCGAGGCCGAGGCATGGCACCCGACAACGAACCCGTCCTCAATCTTCAACGTGTCCTCGAATGGACCCTCAGCTATGTCGCGGTTCCGCTGGCGATCGTGGGCGTAGGCGTGAGAGGGGCGGTACCGGATGTCCTGCCGGATGACTGGTGGACGCAGCAGATCAGCAGATTTGGGGATGCCGGAGCAGGGATTGTTTGGTTGGTTCTGGGTGTCAGAATAATCACCGCTCTGGCAGATTTGTATGGCCCGTCGACTGACTACCTCCGGGAAACGTCGCCGTTCAAGATCATGGCTGAACTTGTCGCGTCTTATGCATTGGCCGTCTATCTTTTCGGCTTGCTGTTTCTCTCGATTTACAAGGCCGATCCGAACGCATTCGTCCTCAACAACGGGTTGAGTTTCAATTTTGTAACTGCGGAATATTACAGCGTCGTCACGGTAACCAGCACAGGCTATGGCGATGTCACGCCGAAAAATCAGCTCGCGATGCTGGCTGCGGCCGGCGAGATGCTGTTCGGATATTTCTATACCGTGCTGTTCTTCTCCGTGCTTGCTGGGTTGGCCGGCCGCAGCCGGCAGTAAACCGGCCTCTCGCCTCAATACCGATACGGTTCGATCTCCAGCAGCGGGAATGCGCTGAAGACGTGGGGGAGGTTGGTCGGTGTCGCCGCGTGCAGATAGGATTTGTCGAGTTCGGCGAACGACGTGACGCCGAGCAGACCGAGCGCCCTGATTACTTCGTCCTCGAGCAGCTCCAGCATCCGCACCACGCCCGCTTCGCCCGCCGCCGCCAGCGCCCAGCATTGCAGGCGGCCGATGCCGACGAGATCGGCGCCCATGGCGATGGCCTTGACGATATCGGTGCCGCGGCAGAACGAGCCGTCGACCATGACCCTGGCGCGGCCCTTAACGGCGCCCAGGATTTCCGGCAGCACCTGCATGGCGCCGCGGCCGTGATCGAGCTGGCGTCCGCCATGGTTAGAGACATAAATCCACTCGACGCCGTGATCGAGCGCGATCGCGGCATCCTCCGCCGTTGCGATTCCCTTGATGACCAGCGGAATCCTGTACTTGTCCTTGATCAGTTTCACGGTGCGCCATTCCAGCCCTTTCTGGAAATCGCCGCCGGTGGCGCGGACACGGCTTTCGCGAACGTAGCGCTTGGCGATATCGCGTTCGCGCCGGCTGTAATGCGCGGTGTCGACGGTGAGGCAGAACGCGGTGTAACCGTTCTTGATCGCGCGGCTGACACAGTCTTCGACGAAGTCGTCGCCGCCGCGGACATAGAGCTGAAAGATCCGCAAGGCATCGGGCGCGGCCTCGGCGGTTTTCTCGAGGCCAGGCTCGGTCACCGAACTCAGCATATGCGCGGCGCCAAACGTGCCGGCTCCACGCGCGACGCTGGCGCCGGCCCCGGGATCGAATAATTCGAGCGCGCCGACCGGCGCCAGCATCACCGGCAAGCGCAATTTGCGGCCGAACAGTTCGGCTGACGCGTCGACTTGAGCGACATTGCGCAGGACGCGTGGCCGGAATGCGATCTCGTCGAGCGCCATGCGGTTGCGGCGCATGGTGGTTTCGGTCTCGGCGGCGCCGACAATGTAGTCCCAGGAGTTCTGGTTGAGCCTGGCGCGCGCCTTCCGCACGAACTCGTGAAGGTTCTGAAACTCTTCGCCGCTGGCGCCGAGCTCGCCGGCCGGCGGCCGGATGCGGGTCGCTTCGTTCATGGTGTCCTCCCGAGCATGCGTGACTTCTTGCTTTAAGCCTTTCGGGTATCGCTTCCGGAGCTTTCACGCCATCGCAAAAATTGGTATGGCTGGTATCAGCGGGACCGCAGCAAAAAGATCCCGGTCCACCCGATGGGAGAATTGCCATGTCAAAATTGGCGGTTTGGACCACGATCGCCGCAAGCCTGCTCGCGGCAAGCCTGTCAGGTGCGGGAACGGCGCGGGCGCAGAGCCTGACCCTGACCAGCCCCGACCTCAAGGAGGGCGGCACCATCGCCAATGAGCAACTGGTGAAGGGTTTTGGCTGCACCGGCGACAACATCTCTCCGGCCCTGAGCTGGAGCGGCGCGCCCGCGGGCACCAAGAGTTTTGCGGTCCATATGCTCGATCCGGATGCGCCGACCGGCAGCGGCTGGTGGCACTGGGTCGTGTTTAACATTCCCCCAACCACGACGTCGCTACCCAAGGGCGCGGGCGATCCCCGCAAGAAGCTGATGCCCAAAGGCGCGATCCAGAGCCGGACCGATTTCGGCACCGGCGGTTATGGCGGCCCCTGTCCGCCGGCCGGCGACAAGCCGCATCGCTACCAGGTCACGGTATTTGCGGTCGATGTCGACAAGCTGCCGATCGCCAGGAACGACAAGGCCTCCGCAGCGTCGGTCGGTTTCGACCTGCACTTCCATACGCTGGCGAAAGCGACCTTGACCGCGCTCTACGGCCGCTGAACGCGCGCTTGCCATGGTTTTCGTGCCGCTAGAGCATGATCCGGAAGTGGGTACCGGTTTTCCGAAAAGGTCATGCTCAAACAAAAAGGCAGAACGCGATGACGATTCGAAGAAAAGTCATCTCGCTCTAACGGGTCGGGCTGCGCGTCCGCACCGCGGGCCGTTGCGCCCGGCCGGATTACAAATTTGATAGGAAAACCGTGAAATTCCGGCTTTGCGGCCACCGCGGCCCATGTATATCGTCGCAGATATCGAAGGCCGTCCGGTGTGACCGGGGATGCCGAACGAGGAATGATGGATGTCCGAGCCGCTGCTGTTTTCACCGCTGACGATCCGGGGCGTCGAGCTGCGCAACCGCATCGTGGTGCCGCCGATGCATCAATATTCCGCGGTGAAGGGATTTCCGACCGACTGGCATTTGATGAATGCGGGCAAGTTCGCGGCCGGCGGCGCCGGCCTTGTCGTCGTCGAATTCGACGAAGGTCGAGCGGCGCGGCTGCGGCACGGTGGGCGATCTCGGTATCTGGCACGATCAATTCATCGAACCGCTGGGGCGGCTGGTCAAATTCATCAAGCAACAGAATTCGGTCGCCGGAATCCAGCTCGGTCATTCCGGCCGCAAGGCGCGCGCCACCCGGCCCTGGGAAGGCGACCGGCCGCTGCAGCGAACGCCTGACATCGAGGACTGGGACGAATGGACGCCGGTGGCGCCGAGCGCGATCGCCCACAGTGAGAAATGGCCGGTGCCGCGGGCGCTGGAGCGCCATGAGGTGAAGGACCTGGTGCAGGCCTGGGGCAACGCGGCGCGGCGCGCCCATCAGGCAGGCTTCGACGTGCTGGAGCTTCACGGCGCGCACGGCTATCTCATGCACGAATTCCTGTCGGAGAAGTCCAACCAGCGTGCGGACGAATATGGCGGCTCGGAATCAAACCGGATGCGTTTCATCACCGAGGTGACCGAAGCGGTGCGGGTGCACTGGCCCGATCACAAGCCGCTGTTCGTTCGGCTGTCGGTCGAAGACAACGCCGGATGGGGACCCGAACAGAGCGCGCGGCTGGCGAAAATCCTCAAGGGCAAGGGCGTCGATGTCATCGACTGCTCGTCGGGCGGCATCACGGATGTGGCGCCGATCCTCGGCAAGGAAATCAAATACAGCTACCAAGTGCCGCTGTCGGAATATGTCAAGCGCCACGCCGACATTATGACCATGGCGGTCGGTCTGATCATCCATGGCGACCAGGCCGAGCAGATCTTGCGCGACAAGCAGGCGGATCTGATCGCGGTCGGCCGCGAGATCCTCAACAATCCGAACTGGCCGATGGACGCTGCGCTGAAGCTGGGCGTCGAGGGGCCGTTCCGCAATGTGCCGCCGCAGTTCGGTTACTGGCTCGGAACCCGCGCCAAACGCGGCTTCGGAACCCAGCCCTCGACCTGGCAGAACGGCCTTGAGGACATCAAAAGGGCGTTGTGAGTTTGGCGGCCGAATTCAGTAACCAGCAAGACGCGTGAATATCCGGCCGATGGCGGCCAGCAACTGATAGCGAGAAGGTTAGCGGACAATGCGCAAGAATTTCGTGTTCTTCCTCGGCGCGGTCGTGGGTGCGGGCTTCACCTTTGTCGTCTCCGGGCCGCAGGGCGCGCAATTGGTCGCCGCGGCCAAGGCCGCCACCAGCCCCGGCACCTATTCGCAGCTCAATCTGTTTGGCGAGGTGTTCGAGCGGATCCGCAGCAGCTATATCGAAAAGCCTGACGACGCCAAACTGATCGAGGCCTCGATCAATGGCATGATCACCTCGCTCGATCCGCACTCGCGCTACATGAACGAGAAGGCCTGGCGCGAGATGCAGGAGACCACCAGCGGCGAGTTCGGCGGGCTGGGCATCGAGGTCACGATGGAGGACGGTCTCGTCAAGGTGGTCGCGCCGATGGACGATACGCCCGCCGCGAAAGCCGGCATGATGTCAGGCGACCTCATCACCCACATCAACGACGAAGCGGTCCAGGGGCTCACTCTGGAACAGGCCGTCAACAAGATGAAGGGGCCGATCAACACCAAGACCAGGCTGAAGATCGTGCGCAAGGGCACCGAGGCGCCGATCGAGGTGTCGATCAAGCGCGAAGTCATTCATGTGCGCCCGGTGCGCTATCACACGGAGGGGGGCGATATCGGCTATGTCAGGATCACCACCTTCAACGAACAGACCACCGACGGCCTGAAGAAGGCGATCGCCGACATAGCGAAGCAGATCCCGCCGGCTAAATTGGCCGGTTACGTCGTCGACCTGCGCAACAATCCGGGCGGGCTGCTCGATCAGGCGGTTTCCGTGTCCAGCGCCTTCATGACGCGCGGCGAGATCGTCTCGACCCGGGGCCGCACCGCCGAGGAGACGCAGCGCTTCACGGCGCGATCCGGCGATCTCATCAAGGGCAAGCCGCTCGTGGTCCTGATCAATGGCGGATCGGCCTCGGCCTCGGAGATCGTGGCCGGCGCGCTGCACGACCACAAGCGTGCGACCCTGATCGGGACCCGCTCGTTCGGTAAGGGCTCGGTCCAGACGATCATGCCGCTGGGCACCGGCAACGGCGCACTGGCCATTACCACGGCGCGCTATTTCACGCCGTCCGGCCGCTCGATCCAGGCCAAGGGGATCACGCCCGATATCGAGGTGCTGCAGGATGTGCCGGCCGAACTGAAGGCTGGCTCCGAAACCAAGGGCGAAGCCTCCATGCAGGGCCATCTTCCCGCCGAGGGCGCCGAGCAGGCCGGCTCGCAATCCTATGTTCCGCCGGCGGAGAAGGACGACAAGGCGCTGGCGGCAGCCTTCAATCTCTTGCGCGGTATCACCGTCAATGCGGACGCCCCGTCATCGGCCAGGACGGCGATCCCGAACTGACCCTATGCGGTGGTGGGAATTGGCCGGCGTCCGCGCTTGCGGTTAACGGCCGGTGGCCGTCCGCGATGGAAGAGCTGCCTGATCTCGGCGGCCGGCTTTGCCGGACTGAACAGATAGCCCTGCATTTCAGCGCAGCCGAGCGCGCGCAGCAGTTCGAGTTGCTGTTGCGTCTCGACGCCTTCAGCCGTCGTCGTCATGTGGCGTGCGGCGGCGATGTTGACGACGGCTTGCACGATGCAGGAGGACCCGTCCGGCTCGGCGATGTCGTTGATGAAGCAGCGGTCGATCTTGATCTTGTCGAAAGGAAAGCGCTGCAGATAGCTGAGCGAGGAATAGCCGGTGCCGAAATCGTCCAGCGCTATTCTCACCCCGAGGGTGCTCAGCTGATGCAGGATGTCGAGGGCTGCCTCGTCGTCACGGATGAGCACCGCTTCGGTGATCTCCAGCTCGAGCCGGTGCGCCGGCAGGCCGGATGCGGCAAGCGCGGCGACGATCTTCAGCGCCAGGGTAGGGCTGCGAAACTGCACCGGCGACACGTTGACCGCGAGCCTGATGTCGCCAGGCCATGTCGCGGCCTCGGCGCAGGCCGTTGTCAGCACCCATTCGCCGATCTGATTGATCAGGCCGGTGTCTTCGGCGATCGGAATGAACTCGGCCGGCGAGATCATGCCGCGTTCGGCGTGCCGCCACCGCAGCAGGGCTTCGCAGCCGGTGATCGTGTTGTCCCGGATGCTGAAGCAGGGTTGATAATAGACCTCCAGACCGCCGTCCGTGATCGCCTGGCGCAGATCCATTTCCAGGATGCGGCGCGCCTGCATCTGCGCGTCCATGTCGGGCTCAAAGAAGCGGTAAGTCCGGCGTCCGGCCGATTTGGCGGCATACATCGCCAGGTCCGCGTTCTTTAGAATTTGATCGAGATCGACGCCGTGCTGGGGAGCCAGCGCAATCCCGATGCTGGCGTCCGTGCTGACCTGATGGCCAAGACATTCGTATGGCGTCCGGATCGCGTCGAAAATCCGCATGACAAGGCCGGTGACTTCGTCGGCGGATTTGACCGCGGTCTGGACGATGGCGAATTCGTCGCCGCCGAGCCGTGCGACGAAATCGCCCGGGCCGACGCATCGGCTCAGGCTCACCGCGACGGATTTCAGCAGTTCATCGCCGGTCAGATGACCGAGCGAATCGTTGACGCTCTTGAATTCGTCGATGTCGATGTAGAACACTGCCAATTGTTGACCGGGTGGGATGCAAGCGAGTTCGCGCTTCAGCTGTTCGTGGAACAATGCGCGGTTCGGCAGATCGGTCAACGGATCGTAATGCGCAAGATGCGTAATGCGCTGCTCGGCGCTCCTGCGCTCGGTGATGTCCTCCAGCGTCGTCACCCATCCGCCATGCGGCAGCGGCCGGTACATCACCTGGATGGCGCCTCCGCCCGCCGTGTCCAGGATGGTTTGGAATATCTTTCCCTGCGCCAATTTCCGGAAGAGACTTGAGCAGTATTTGTCCACATCGCCGACGAACGATCCGATTTCCTTGCGATGCATCAGGAGTTCGCGAATAGTGCAGCCCGGCTTCACCACCTCGGTGGATACGCCGAACATCTCGATATACCGCTCGTTGGCAACCACCAGCCGCCGCGATAAATCGAACATCAGCAGGCCTTGCGTCATGTTGTTGATCGCAGTGTCGAGGCGCTGCTTTTCGAACTGATGCTGCCGCAGCAATTTGCGGACCACGACAAACAGCAGGGCGGCGATCGCCAGCACCGAAAACGCGGCTACCGCGATCAGAAACCTGTTTTGCTGGCGCCAATCGGCCAGCGCCGCCTCGACCGTCGTGGTCGCGACGACCGAAACCGGGAAATTGGTCAGCTTGCGGGCCGAGGCGAGCCGGTGCTTGCCGTCGAAAGGACTTATCAAACGGATCGTTCCGTGGTCCGATTTCGACAGCACTTGCTGATGCACCACGCCGTTCTTGAAATTCGATCCGATCATCGCATCGACGTGCGGATAGCGCGCCAGCAGCGTTCCGTCGCCGTGGTACATCGAAATCGCGGCGCCATCTCCAAGCGCCACCGATGCGAAGAATTTTTCGAAGCTGGCGGGCTCGATGCCTCTTCCGATCGCGCCAAGGAATTCGCCGTTCGGTCCGGTCAGCTTGCGGGCCAGCACGGTGGTCCAGGCACCGGTGATACGGCTGTACACCGGCTCGACCAATCGCAACGGCGATTGCGGATCCGATTTGAAGGTTCTGAAATAGGCCCGGTCGGCGACAGTGATGGCCGGAACCGGCCAGGCGTTCGAAGAGTTGATCAGTGTGCCCTCGGCATCGAACAAATTGACGCTGCCGACATAGGAAAGTCCACCGATCTTGGCTCTCAGCATCACGTGAATGTCCAGACTGGACATGCGACGCCGGAAGTGTTCGCTGGATTCGATTTTGGCCGATTTGGCGTAGGCGACGAGGTCTTCCTGGATGGCGCCGAAATCCTGGAGTTGCTGGTCGAAGTGGCGGGCCAGCAGCAACACCGTGTTTTCCAGCTCGCGCTCGCGGTTGTTCAGCGCGCGCTCGCGGGAATTGTTGGCCATCATCGTGGTGCCGATCGTGATCGCCGCGATCAGGAGCATGCCGCCAAGGATCAGCCAGCGGATCGGACCGCTGCGAACGGAGTGTCTGAAGCTGAATGAGGCGGTCCCGTCTGCCGTCATCGATCTTGATCACTGCCAAGGCTGAATGCCGGAAACAGTTTGCCTCTCCCCCGGCCCACGACATAGGTATCGCCGCGGAATGGAGTTGGCGTTAGGAATTTGAGTTAACGGGGAGTTAACCGGCGTACGGGCGCGGCAATGCCATGCAAAATGCCCGCTATCTAGTCGCCCGGTTTGTTCGCAGATGCCAGCTTCGACATCGCCGCCACGATCGCGGCGGCGATGATGTTGGCGCCGGCGCCTGCCAGGATCGGCAACGTGTAGCTGTGGCTGAGGTCGAAGGCGAAGCCGGCGGCGCTCGGCCCAATCAGGGTACCGAATGCCACGCTGGTATAGAGGATTCCGATGATGCCGCTGACGTTGCGGCCGCCGAAATAGTCCATCACCACGGCCGGCAGGATCGCGACCCAGCCGCCATAGAAAATGCCGTAGACGAATGCGAAGACGGCCAGCGACCAAAAATCTGTCGAGACGACCCAGATGGCCAAGGCGAGCGCCATGCCGGCGAACATCAACAGCAACGAAAGCTGACGCCCGATCCGGTCCGCGAGCCCGCCGAGAAAGAAGCGCCCGGCGGTGGAGCCGATGCCGATCACGCCCAGCAGCAGCACGGCCGAGGAGGGCATAACGCCATGATCGCCGGCATAGGGCACGAGATGAACGAACGGCACAAATACGCCGAACGAACAGATCAGGCAGGCCGCGTACAGGCTGATGAAGTGGCGCGAGCGGATCGCGTCGCTCACGGCAGCGCCTTGCGGTCGCGTGGTTTGCGCGCCGGGTTGCGGTTTATCGCCGTCGGGGCCGAGGCCGCGATCGCGCGGATCGTTCTCCAGCAACAGCGCCAGCCCGCCGCCTAATGAGGCGGCGATGGCGCCGAGCGCGAGATATGCGCCACGCCATCCGGACGCACTGGCGAATCTCTATGATTTCGCCAATTCGCTCGATGTCAGGCATTTCGTTCATCATGGCGTGCAGCACATGCAGAGCGACGAATTGGCCGGTCCGCGGGAACTCGACGCATGGATGGCTGCCCGCGGCCTGTCGTCGACCGGGGCCAAAGTCACGCCCGCCATGTTCGAGACGGCCCTGCAGCTCCGCGCGAGCGTTCGCAGCTATCTGGAGTGCGATCCGGTCGAACGCCGCCGCAACAAGGAGGCGGTGCGCTCGCTGAACAAGGCGATGAGCCTGTTTCCGCTGTTGGCGGAAGCGCGCAGCGATCGCATGGTGCTGCGGGCCGCGCGCGACGACGCCCTGGCTGGGCTGTCATCGGTTGTCGCCGAGCTGTACGACGGCTCGAGCGGGGGAACGCTGGATCGCCTGAAGATGTGCGCGGCCGAGGAGTGCCGGCGGGTATTCTTCGATCGGTCGAAGCCGGCGACGCGGCGGTGGTGCATGTCGACGCTGTGCGGGAACCGGATCAAGACCCGAAATTATCGCGAGCGCCAGCGCGACGCCGGTTGAGGTTTGACGCGAAAAACTCTGTTGCCGCTTTCAACGATCCATTCGTTCGACTGGCGGCGTCCCCCAAAAGAACAAGGGCGGCCATGCGGGCCGCCTTTGGCCGAGATCGCGATGGCGCCAGGCGTCGTCAGTACTGGGGACGGGTCGCTGACGTATAGGAACGGTGTGTCCGCGGCCGCGGTCCGGCAATACCAACAGTCTCTCCGGGCGGCCACATCGCGCTATTGCGACTGCGCTGGAAGTTCGGATCGGTGTAGGGGTTGCCCGGGCCCTTGTTCTGGCAGTTCGCGTTGGGATAGAAAAACGCGCAGTAGCCGGGCTCGGAGATCACCTGCTGCGCCAGTACCGGCGTTGCGATCGCGGTCGACAGGATCGCCACCGCGCCCAGAAGCTTGAAAATCGACATAGCGTCTCTCCGCATTGAGATGAGCAAGGAATAACACCAAAGCGGGTGGGTTCTTCCCTGTTACCCGATCAACCCGGCGTGAAGGTGATGGTCGGTCGGCTTAATTGAAGCGTCCGAGCTTGAAGTCGGCGCCTCGTCTCAGGCGCGATAGTGCCCGGACTTGCCGCCCTTTTTCTCAACCAGATGAATGGCTTCGATGCGGACGCCGCGCTCAACTGCCTTGATCATGTCGTAGATCGTGAGGCAGGCGACCGCGACCGCGGTCAGCGCTTCCATCTCGACACCGGTCGGGCCGGTGACTTTTACCGCAGCGCGGACGATGCAGCCGGGCAGCTTGTTGTCGGGCGTGATGTCGAGGGTTACTTTCGATAGCGCCAGCGGGTGGCACAGCGGGATCAGATCCGAGGCGCGCTTCGCGGCCATGATGCCGGCGACGCGCGCGGTGCCGAGCACGTCGCCCTTCCTTGCATTGCCGCTCACGATCAGGTCAAGCGTCGACTTGGCCATGACGACGCGGCCCTCGGCGACCGCCGTCCGTTCGGTGGCGGGCTTGGCGGAAACATCCACCATCCGCGCTTCGCCTTTGGCATCGATGTGGGTGAGGGCGGCTTTGGCCTTGGAGGATTTGCCCGCCATCGGCTAGCGCGTCCCGGTCGCGCTGATGGTGTCGCCGCGCGCCAGTAACGCACGCGTCGCCGCCGTCACGTCGGCCTGCCGCATCAGGCTCTCGCCGACCAGGAAGGTCGACATGCCGACGCGCGCCAGCCGCGCCAGGTCGGCGGGCGCGAAGATGCCGCTTTCGCCGACCATCAGGCGATCTTTCGGGATCAGCGGCGCCAGTGCCTCGCTGGTCGCAAGCGTGGTCTCGAAGGTGCGCAGGTTGCGGTTGTTGACGCCGATCATCGGCGAGCGAAGTTTTAGGGCCCGGTCGAGCTCGGCGCGTTCGTGGATTTCGATCAGCACATCCATGCCATGGGCTGTGGCCGCATCCTCGATGTCTTTCGCGGCGGCATCGTCGAGCGCCGCCATGATGATCAAAATGCAATCGGCGCCATAAGCGCGCGCCTCGACCACCTGATAGGTGTCATACATGAAGTCCTTGCGCAGCACCGGCAGCGCGGTGGCCGCGCGCGCTGCCACCATGAAATCGAGATGACCCTGGAACGACGGCGTGTCGGTCAGCACCGAGAGACACGCTGCGCCGCCGGCTTCATAAGCCTTGGCGAGAACCGGCGGGTCGAAGTCGGCGCGAATGAGCCCCTTGGAGGGCGACGCCTTCTTCACCTCGGCAATCAGCGCGTATTCGCCCTGGGAGAGCTTTTGGTGGATAGCCCTGACAAAACCGCGCGGCGCGGGCGCGGCCTTCGCCAGCGCCTCGAGGCTTCCGAGCGGATGCGCGCGCTTGGCGGCGGCGATCTCTTCGCGCTTGTAGGCCTCGATCCTGGTCAGAATGTCCGGCACGAATGTTCCTCAGCCGTTGGAGACCGCGATCAATTGTTTCAGCCGCGCCGCCGCCGCGCCGCTGTCGAGCGACTTCACGCCGAGCGCGACGCCTTCCTTCAAGGTCTTGGCGCGGCCGGCCACGATCAGCGCCGCCGCGGCATTCAGCAGTGCGACGTCGCGAAAAGGGCTCGGCATTCCATCGAGCACGCTCTGCAGCGCGACCGCGTTGGCATGGGCGTCGCCGCCCTTGAGGGCTGCGCCGCCGACGCATTTCAGGCCGGCTTCCTCGGGCGTCACCTCGAAGCTGCGGATTTTGCCGTTTTCGAGCGCTGCGACAAAGGTCGGGCCGGTAAGCGTAATCTCGTCGAGGCCGTCGGAGCCGTGCACCACCCAGACCGATTCCGCGCCGAGGTTTTTCAAGACCTGCGCCAGCGGCTGCACCCATTGCCTTGAAAATACCCCGACCATTTGCCGCGTGACCCCGGCCGGATTGGACAGCGGCCCCAGCAGATTGAAGATGGTGCGGGTAGCCAACTCGACGCGCGTCGGACCCACATTCTTCATCGCCGGATGGTGCGACGGCGCGAACATGAAGCCGATCCCGGCCTCCGCGACGCAGCGGCCGACATGATCGGGCGTGATGTCGATCTTGACGCCCAGCGAAGACAGCACATCGGCCGCGCCCGAACGCGACGACAGCGCGCGATTGCCGTGCTTGGCGACGGGCACGCCAGCGCCTGCGACAATGAAGGAGGCGCAGGTCGAGACGTTGACCGAGCCGGAGCCGTCGCCGCCGGTGCCGACCACGTCGACCGCATCAGCGGGAGCTTTGACGCGAAGCATCTTGCTGCGCATGGCGGTGACCGCGCCGGTGATCTCATCCACGGTCTCGCCGCGCACGCGCAGCGCCATCAGCAACCCGCCCATCTGCGAGGGGGTGGCCTCGCCGGACATCATGCTGTCAAACGCGGATGCGGCCTCGTCGCGCGACAAGGTCGCGCCGGTGGCGACTTTTCCGATGATAGATTTCAGGTCGTCCATCGCGGGCTTTCGGGAATGCTACGTCTTTCTTGGACGCATGATCTGTTCGGAAAATCGGTAGCAGCCTTTCGGATCATGCTCAGTTATTCGCGCCGGTCACCTGGGCGAAGACGGACTGGTTGATGGACGTGCCGATGTCGGTTTCGAGCCTCGTGACATATTGCGCGACCTGTTCATCGGTCAATCCGCGCTGAAGCGTCTCCTTCAGCTTCTTCATGTCGTCCGAGGCAAGGTCGACCGGCGGCACGCTGATGTCGGTTACACGGAACACCACCCATTCATTGTTGCCGGCGCCGGCGGCCTGTCCAACCGCATCCTTGGCGGTGCGAAACGCCGCCGTGACCACGGCCGACGGCACGCCGGGCAGGGCGGCGTCGCGCCGGAATCCCGCGGCGGTTTCCACTTTGGCGCCGACATTGGCCGCCTCATCGGCGAGCTTGCCGCCCTGATCGAGCCTCTGAACCATCTCGGTCGCTTTGGTCTTGAGCCGGCTCGCGATCTGGTCGTCGCGCCATTTCGCCTCGACCTGGTCCTTGACCTCATCGAGGCCACGCTCGCGCGACGGCGTGATGCCGAGAACGTCGTACCAGACATAACCGCCGTTGAACTGGATCGGATCGTTGTCGACCCCCACATCGCTGTTGAAGGCCTGCGAGACGACGTCGAGCCCGCGGGGAATGTTGGTCACCAACTGCCCGTTGGGGAGACGGCCGGAGCGATCGACCGCCTCGATGGTGACGGCGGTGAGCCCGAGCTTTTGCGACGCCTCGACGACGCTTGCGCCGCCGCCGCGTTCGTCTTCCATCTTGTCGCGCAGTTCGGAAACCCTGGTTCGGGCGCGTTCGGTCGCAATTTCCTTTTTCAGGGCAGGAGCGACGCTTTCATAGGAAGGCTGCACGCCCGGTTCGATCTTGCCGATCTTGACCAGGGCCACGCCGAAGCGGCCTTGCACCGGCTGGCTGATGTCGCCCGACGCAAGCGAAAACGCCGCGTCTGCGATCGCGGGATCGATGATGGCGGATTTGGCGATCGTGCCGAGGTCGACGTCGGACGGATTGAGACCGCGCTCCTTGGCGATATCCTCAAACGAGGTCCCTGAGGTGAGGCGAGTGCGCGCCGCCGCGGCTTCTTCCGCGTTCGGGAACACGATCTGCGACACCTCACGCTGCTCCGGCGTCCCGAATTTGTCGCGGCGCTGCTCGAAGATCTTCCTGGCATCGTCGTCGGAGACGTCGGTCCATTTGCCGAGCTCTTCCGGCGTGATCACGACAAAGGACAGTTTACGATATTCGGGCGCGCGGAACTGGGCCTTGTGGTCGTCGAAAAAGGCCGCCAACGTTTCCGGAGACGGCGCGTCGATGGTTCCCGCCTGCGCCACGTCCAGTTTGACGTAGTCGATCGATCGCGTCTCATTCTGGAAGCGGCTGAGCGCGTCGATCAGGGTTTTCGGCGGCTCGACGCCGGCCGAAATCGTGCCGGCAATCTGGCGCCGCAACGAGGTCCGCCGCTGATCGGCGACATAGCGCTGTTCGGTGAAGCCGAATTGCCGGATCGTCTGCTGGAAGCGGACCGGGTCGAATGCGCCGCTCACGCCCTTGAAATTGGGATCGCTGAAGATCACGCGCATGGTCTCGGCGTCGGACTGTCCGAGCCCGAGCCGCCGCGCCTGTTCGTCCAGGGCGGCTTCCGCGATGGTCTGCTGCAGCAACTGGCGGTCGAGGCCGAAGGCGCGGGCCTGGTCCATGGTCAGGGGGCGACCGAACTGACGGCCGATCTGCTGCAGCTTGTCGGTGTAAAGCTGGCGGAATTCATTGGCCGAAATTTCGGTCTTGCCGACCGTGGCCAGCGTCGATTGTCCGAAGCCCCTGAAGATATCGGCGATACCCCAGACACCGAAGCTGATGATCAGCACGCCCATCACCACGGCCATGATGGTCTTGCCGAGCCAGTTTGATGAGGCTTTGCGCATTCCTCGAAGCATGGGTCCAACTTGTTTGCAGGAGGGAACCGGGTCGCGCCTCTATGCGAATTCCGCGAAAGGGCGTCGCCGAGTTGATAAAGCATCATAAAGTGGCAGCCGCCCGGTCGCAACCTTGGCGGGGCAGCCCCAGGCCGGGCCGGAGTGGGACGAAGTGATGCGGTTAACCGCCAAAAGACCGCAACTGCTGTATCTGGAACTGCCGCGCCGGCTCTGCTAGCGCATGGATACCGTTATTATTCCGCAGGGAATCCCGATATGACCGATGCCATCCGGCCTCTGATTGCCGGCAACTGGAAAATGAACGGCCTGAAGGCCTCGATGGCCGAATTCGAGGCCATGCTGGCGGGCGCTGCGAAGGTCGCCGCCAAGGCCGATCTGCTGGTGTGCCCGCCGGCAACCCTGATCGCGGCCTTCGCCGAGAAATCACGGGGGTCGAAGACGCTCGCGATCGGTGCGCAGGACTGCCATCCGAAGGCGTCGGGCGCCAATACCGGCGATATTTCAGCCGAAATGCTGGCCGATGCCGGCGCCAGCGCCATTATCGTCGGCCATTCGGAGCGGCGCGCCGATCACGGCGAGACCGACGTGCTGGTTCGGCAGAAGGCCGAAGCGGTCTGGCGCGCCGGCCTCACCGCCATCGTCTGCATTGGCGAGACGCAGCACCAGCGCGACGCCGGCCAGACCCTTGACATCTGCCGCGGACAGCTCAGCCTTTCGCTGCCGGATAAGGCGACAGCGGGCAATTTGGTGGTGGCCTATGAGCCAGTCTGGGCGATCGGTACCGGGCTGACCCCGACGGTAGCGGATGTTGAGCAAATTCATCGATTTATCCGGGATTCCCTGACGGCGCGGTTCAAGGAGGAGGGGGGCCGGATGCGGATTCTCTATGGCGGCTCGGTAAAGCCTTCGAATGCCGCGGAATTGATGGCGGTGGCGAACGTCAATGGCGCGCTGATCGGCGGCGCCAGCCTGAAGGCGGCGGACTTTCTTGCGATTGCGGGCAGTTATCCCTAACTATCCGGCAGGCGGTGCGGGGGTGACAATCCCCCGTCTAATCGTGTAACACCGCGCCACTTCAAACCCCGCAAGCCCGGACGAGCCGCCGAATCCCGGCGCTTTTGGTTTGCGACGGAAGGTAGAGATGCAGACTGTCGTTATCGTCATTCACCTCATGATCGTCGCGACGCTGATCGGCGCGGTGTTGCTGCAGAAATCGGAAGGCGGCGGCCTCGGCGTCGGCGGGGGCGCCGGCTTCATGTCGAGCCGCGGCACCGCCAATCTGCTGACGCGCACGACCGCGGTTCTGGCGGTGGGCTTCTTCCTGACCAGCCTGTTCCTGTCCTGGCTCGCGAGCTACGACCGCAAGCCGAGCTCGATTCTCGACGCCGCTCCCGCCTCGCGGTCGCAGCCGGCAGGACCGGCCGTACCCGCGCCGCCGCTGTCGCAGGGCGGCGGGATCCTGGATTCGCTGAAGAAAGCCGACGAGCAACAGCAGGGCCAGCCCGGGCCATCGGGCCCGCAAGTGCCACGCTCGCAATAAAGCAGGGTGGCCATGCAGGATGGTGACTACCGTCCTGCATCAGAAATTCCCATCAACACTCTGATAATGCTTAGAATTCGGCGTCACCCACAGGCCGAGACAATGTTGGCTCCGGCAGACGATTCGCTTTGGCGAATCGCGTCCGGACCCTTAAAGGTTAAGTCCCATGGCGCGGTATATCTTCATCACCGGCGGCGTGGTTTCCTCGCTCGGAAAAGGTCTGGCTTCGGCGGCACTCGGTGCCCTGCTGCAGTCGCGTGGCTACAAGGTCCGGCTGCGCAAGCTCGATCCCTATCTCAATCTCGATCCCGGAACGATGTCGCCGTATCAGCACGGCGAAGTGTTCGTGACCGATGATGGCGCCGAGACCGATCTCGATCTCGGGCATTACGAACGATTCACCGGGCGTCCGGCGACCAAGGCCGACAACATCACCACCGGGCGCATCTATCAGGACATCCTGACCAAGGAGCGGCGCGGCGATTATCTCGGCGCCACCATCCAGGTGATTCCGCACGTCACCAACGCCATCAAGGACTTCATCCTCGACAGCAACGACGAATACGACTTCGTGCTGTGCGAGATCGGCGGCACCGTCGGCGACATCGAAGGGTTGCCGTTCTTCGAGGCGATCCGCCAGATCAAGAACGATCTGCCGCGCGACCATGCCATCTATATTCATTTGACGCTGCTGCCGTTCATCCCGAGCGCCGGCGAGCTGAAGACAAAGCCGACCCAGCACTCGGTGAAGGAACTGCGCTCGATTGGCATCCAGCCGGATATCCTGCTGTGCCGCACCGACCGCCCGATCCCCAAGGAGGAGCGTCGCAAGCTCGGCCTGTTCTGCAATGTGCGCGAAAGCGCCGTGATCGAGGCGCGCGACGTCGACAACATCTATGCGGTGCCCGAAGCCTATCACGCCGCCGGCCTCGACGACGAAGTGCTGGCCGCGTTCGGCATCGAGTCGAGAATTCCCCCGGCGCTGCAGAGCTGGAACGTCATCAACGAGCGGGTGCGCAATCCCGAAGGCGCCGTCACCATCGCGATCGTCGGCAAATACACCGGGATGAAGGATGCCTACAAATCGCTGATCGAAGCGTTGTCGCACGGCGGCATCGCCAACAAGGTCAAGGTCAATCTCGACTGGATCGAGAGCGAAGTGTTCGAGAACGAGGACCCCGCGCCGTTCCTCGAACACGTCAACGGCATCCTGGTGCCCGGCGGCTTCGGTCAGCGCGGCGCGGAAGGAAAAATCCGCGCGGCGCAGTTCGCACGCGAGCGCGACGTGCCGTATTTCGGCATCTGCTTTGGCATGCAGATGGCGGTGATCGAGGCTGCGCGCAATCTGGTCGGCATCGAGGAAGCCAATTCCACCGAGTTCGGTCCGACGCCGGAACCGCTGGTCGGCCTGATGACGGAATGGCTGCGCGGCAACGAACTGGAGAAGCGGTCGAAGGCCGGCGATCTCGGCGGCACCATGCGGCTTGGCGCCTACCCTGCGGCGCTCAAGCGCGGCAGCCGGGTGTCGGAGGTCTATGGCGGCGCCATCGAGATTTCCGAGCGCCATCGTCATCGCTACGAGGTCAATACCGCCTACAAGGACCGCCTTGAGCAGCACGGCCTGAAGTTTTCCGGCCTCTCGCCGGACGGCGTGCTGCCGGAGATCGTCGAATATGAGGACCATCCCTGGTTCATCGGCGTGCAATTCCATCCCGAACTGAAGTCACGCCCGTTCGAGCCGCACCCGCTGTTCGCATCGTTCGTGCAGGCCGCCGTGGTGCAAAGCCGGTTGGTTTGATTCCGGCTATCGGCCGGCCTTGATGCGCCTCAAGAATGCGATTTGGCCCAGATGATCTCCAGACCATCGTGGCGAGCCAATTCGCATGCGATGACAGGCTCCACGAAGCAATTCATGGTGCGATTCCACCGCCCCAGATGTATGGAGAGGAGCCCATTCAACGTTCCGCTGGAGCACCACCAAATGATTACGTGTTACCTGCGCTACAAGGTCAATCCAGACAAGCTCGCCGACTTCGAAGCTTACGGTGCAATGTGGCTTGACTTGATGCCGCGGTTCGGCGGCATCCATCACGGATACTTTCTGCCATCCGAAGGAGAGAGTGACGTCGCCCTGGCCATGTTCAGCTTTCCGAGCCTCGCGGCCTACGAGCAGTACCGCAAGGACGCCGGTGCCGATCCAGACGTTCAGAGGGCGGTAGCCTTCGCAAAAGAGACACGCTGCTTCGTCCGTTATGAACGGTCATTTTTCCGACCGTTGCTTCCGAAAAAGACTTAGAGAAGAGGGTGAATGTAGCAGCTACTGGATTGCTTCGTCGCGTCGCTCCTCGCAATGGCGATGCGGGTCAGTCATGCGCACCAAGCCGCAAGGTGTGCTCGATCCGGCCAAGACAGCCTCCCAACCACCCGCTATAACGGCCCCCGCAAGAAAATGGAGGAAGCCATGATCTACGAAACCCGCGTCTATCGTTGTCTGCCGGGCCGCCTGCCGGCGCTGCTGAAGCGCTTCGAGAACACTACGCTGAAGCTGTGGGAGAAGCACGGCATCAAGCAGGCCGGATTCTTCACCACGCTGGTCGGCGAATCCAATCAGGAATTGACCTATCTGCTGGCCTGGGAATCGCTCGCCGATCGCGAGAAGAAGTGGGCCGCGTTCCAGAGTGATCCCGAATGGATCGCCGCGCGTGCGAAGACCGAGGAAGACGGCCAGATCGTCGGCAATATCGTCAACCAATTGCTGGCGCCGACCGCCTTCTCGTCGGTGAAGTGATCGGCCTTTCGATGGTTTGAGGTCGCCTGCCAATGCCTCACGGTCTCGACCATATCGTGCACGCCATCCGCGATCTCGACGCGGCTGGCGAATTCTATCGCCGCGCCGGCTTCACCGTCGGCGCGCGCAATCGCCATCCCTGGGGCACACACAACCGGATTGTGCAGTTCCCGGGCGTCTTCATCGAATTGCTCAACGTTGGTGAACCGGAACTGATTACGGCAAGCGCGCCGGGCTTGTTTTCGTTCGGCAGCTTTGCGCGCGACTTCCTCGCACACGACGAGGGATTGGCGATGCTGGTGCTGGAGGGCAGGGGTGCGGCCGCGGATGCAGAAGCGTTTCGGACCGCCGGCGTCGGCGATTTCAAGGTGTTCGACTTCGAGCGCGAGGCCAAACGCCCGGATGGGTCGACCGTGAAGGTCGCGTTCTCGCTTGTCTTTGCGGCGGATCCGAAAGCGCCCGACACCGGCTATTTTACTTGCCAGCAGCACTACCCGCAGAATTTCTGGAACCCGGCATTCCAGCGGCATCCAAATGGCGCGGCGGGGATCGCGGGTGTCATCATGGTGTCGGAACATCCGGACGACCACCGACACTTCCTCGGCGCGTTCTCCGGCGTCAGTGACGTCACCTCGAGCGCGGGCGGAATTTCCATCCGGACCGAGCGCGGTGACATTCAGGTCATGAATCCGTCCGCCTACAGGGCGTATGCCGGGACCGAACCGCCGAACCTGACGCGTGGTGCGCGCTTTGCCGCGATACGTGTCACGACCGGCAACAAGGCGGAAACGATATCGGCGCTCAACAAGGGCGGCGTCGCCTTTGTCGAGCGCAATGGTAACATCGTCGTGCCGCCGGATGTGGCCTTCGGCGCAACCCTCCTATTCGAGACGTCCAGACCGGCTTGATCCGGCTCGCTTCGCCCGGCATGGTCGGGCACGAAAAAGGAAATGGCCTTGAACGACAAAACCTCAGCCGCGGCGGTCGTTTCCGTGGGATCGGTCAAATTCGGCAATGATCTGCCGATTTCGATCATTGCCGGCCCTTGCCAGCTGGAGAGCCGGGCGCATGCGCTGGAGGTCGCCGGCGCGCTGAAGGAGATCGCGGCGCGGCTCAAGATCGGGCTCGTCTACAAGACCTCGTTCGACAAGGCCAACCGCAGCAGCGGATCGGCTCCGCGCGGTATCGGGCTGAAGCAGGCGCTGCCGATCTTTGCCGAAATTCGCTCATCGCTCGGCATGCCCGTGCTGACCGACGTCCACGAGGCGGCGCAGTGCGCCGAGGTGGCGCAGGCGGTCGATGTGCTGCAGATCCCGGCGTTCCTGTGCCGGCAGACCGACCTGCTATTGGCGGCGGCGGTGACCGGCAAGGTCGTCAACGTCAAGAAGGGGCAGTTTCTGGCGCCGTGGGACATGGCCAATGTGGTCGCCAAGATCACCGGCGCCGGCAATCGCGAGGTGCTGGTCACCGAGCGCGGCGCTTCGTTCGGCTACAACACGCTGGTGTCGGACATGCGGGCGCTGCCGATCCTGGCCCGCACCACCGGCGCGCCCGTGATCTTCGACGCCACCCATTCGGTGCAGCAGCCCGGCGGAAAGGGCACGTCGTCAGGCGGCGAGCGCGAATTCGTGCCGGTGCTGGCGCGCGCCGCGGTCGCGGTCGGCGTCGCCGGCGTCTTCATCGAGACCCATCCCGATCCCGATCGCGCGCCGTCGGATGGTCCCAACATGGTGCCGCTGCGCGAGTTCGAAGGCCTGGTGCGAACGCTGATGGCGTTCGACGCGCTCGCCAAGCATCTCGACAAGAGCCTGGCGCGTTGAAGCCGCAAACCGGCGCGCGGCCGCATGAGCAGCGTTTGCCGCCGGCCCTGAACATCATTGCGCTCGCGACGTTCGCGGCGAGCCTGTCGGCGCGCGCGCTCGATCCCGTTCTGCCGCATGTCGCCGACGAATTCGGCGTGACCATTGCCACCGCCGCGGGGTTTTCCGCGGTGTTCGCCTTCACCTTCGCCATCGTGCAGCCGGTGCTGGGGGCTGCGGCGGATCTGTTCGGCAAGGCGAGGCTGATGATCGTGTGCCTGGTGCTGCTGGGGCTCGCCAATATTCTGGGCGCGCTGTCGACCTCGTTCCCGCTGTTGTTCGCGACCCGGATTCTCGCGGGCATCGGCTCCGGCGGCGTGTTTCCGATTGCGCTCGGGCTGACCAGCGATCTGGTCGGCCCTGAAAAGCGCCAGGTCGCGATCGGGCGAACGCTGGCCGGCGCCATGACCGGCAACCTGCTGGGCGCGTCCGCCTCCGGCATCATCGGTGATTTTCTGGGCTGGCGCGGCGTGCTCGCGGTGCTCGGGCTGCTGGTGGTGCTGGCGTCGGTTGCGGTCGCGGTCGGATTTCGCGGCGCGGCGCTCAAACACAACCCGGCCAGGATGGACTTCGGCATGCTCAGGCAGGGCTATCGCACCATCTTCGCCAATCCGAATGCGAAGGTCTGTTACAGCGCCGTCTTCATCGAGGGCTGCTGCGTGCTCGGATTATTTCCGTTTATCGCCTCGTTCCTGTTCGAACTAGGCGAATCCAGTCTCGCCATCGCCGGCATCGTGATCGCCGGCTTCGCCGTCGGCGGGTTGTTCTATACCCTTAGCGTGTCGCGGTTCCTGCCGCGGCTTGGGGTCAATGGCATGATGATCGCAGGCGCAGCGCTGGTCGGCCTGCAACTCGCCGCCATTGCCTTCGGCCCAGCCTGGAAGATCCAGGCCATCAGCATGATGTTCATGGGCTGGGGTTTTTACATGATCCACGGATCGCTGCAGGTGTTCGCCAGCGAACTTTCGGTGGAAGCCCGCGCCACCGCGCTATCGCTGCATTCGTTCTTCTTTTTCATGGGCCAGACCATCGGTCCGATCGCCTACGGGTTCGGCATCCAGCATGCCGGCAAGATACCGACCTTGCTGACAAGCGCGGTGATCATCACGCTACTGGGCTTTGTCTGTGCGCGGCTGCTGCGGCAGACCAAGCCCGCGGATGCGGGCGCAACATGATATCCTCATGGGCAGACCGGAATCAGGTGGCGGCTGCCATCAGATATTCGATGACGGAGACGACCGTCACGTAGGCGATGGCGCCAAAAGCCAACAGCGCGAACGTGAGCCACACCCACAACGGCGACGATTCTCTGATCCTCTTGATTACCATTCGATTGCCCCATGCCGGCGCGCGTGGATTTGAGTCCAGATTTCTCGATCGCCATCGCGATACTCTCGCAATTCGGGTGCCAGTTAGAGCGGATAAATAGCGTCAGGATGACGCACGTTGCCTCGAGCAATGCAGTATCCAAGCACCCATGGCATGCGGATTGCTTCGTTTCGGTCGAACGAGGAGAGATCGTGGACGCCCAAGTCATCGCTCAAGTCATCCTGCCGACCAGCACCCATGCCAGAAATTCCGGATATGCCACGCAGCCTCCGCTCCAGCGATTTCTGACCCGCTGCCACGAAGAATTCAGGTCCGACAATTCCGGCGCTGTCGCTGACTATATCCCCGAGCTGAAGCGGGCCAATCCGGCGCATTTCGGCATTGGCCTCGTCACCATCGATGGCCATATCTATGAAGTCGGCGATAGCGCCGTGCCTTTCACCATTCAGTCGGTTTCGAAGGCTTTCGTGTTTGCGCTTGCGCTGGAAATGGTGGGGGAAGAGCGCGTCGCGGCGGCGATTGGCGTGGAGCCCAGCGGCGAGGCTTTCAATTCGATCCGGCTCACCAACGACAATCGGCCGTTCAATCCGATGGTCAATGCAGGCGCGATCGCATGTTCCGGACTGATCCATCAGGTTGACGGCGCATCAGCCTTCGAGCGCATCCGGGAGAAGCTGAGCGAGTTCGCCGGCCGTGAACTCGGCGTCGACGAGGCCGTGCATGCTTCCGAGGCGATCACCGGCAATCGCAACCGGGCGATTGCCTGGCTGCTGCGAAACTATTCGGTCGTGCTGGGCGACGTGGATGCCGTGCTGGACACCTACTTCCGGCAATGTGCGGTGCTGGTGACCGCGCGCGATCTCGCGGTCATGGCGGCCACCTTGGCCAATCGCGGCGTCAATCCGGTTACCGGGATTCAGGTGATCAGCCCTCACGTCGTTGCCCGCACGCTTTCGGTGATGACGAGTTCGGGGATGTATGACTACGCCGGGGAATGGATCTATCGCGTCGGCATTCCCGCCAAGAGCGGTGTCGGCGGCGGCATCGTGGCGGCGCTCCCCTCGCAAATCGGGCTCGGCACCTTCTCGCCATGCCTCGACAGCCACGGCAACAGCGTACGCGGGCTCAGGGTGTGCGAGGCGTTGTCGGCGCGGTTCGACCTCCATATGCTCAACCGCAGCGCCGATGTCCGCACCTGTATCATCGCGGACTACGATATCTTTGGCATATCCTCCCGCCGCAGCCGCCAGCCCCACGAGCAGCAGATCCTTGACGTGCGCCACAGCGACATCCGCGTCATCGAACTTGTGGGTGCGTTGAATTTTGCGGCCATCGACTATGTGACGCGTCGCCTCTCCGGTGAGCCGCCGAACGCCCCGCTGTTGGCCCTCGACTTTCGCCGCGTGCCCGATATCACCGCGGCGGGCGCACGGCTATTGGGTGAGAACCTCACCATCCTCGGTAATGCCGGCGTCACTCTGATCCTGACGGGTTTCGAGGCGACGTCGCCGGTCTCGCAAGCGATCCGCGCGCAAACCGCTGAAGGGCTGCGGCTGCGACACTTCGTGCTGCTTGATGAGGGCATCGAGTGGGCCGAGGATCAGGTGATCTATCGGCACGGCGGCTTTACCCCCTTGAAGGAAACCTCGCATCTCGGCGAGCAGGCCTTGCTGGCGGAATTATCCGCGGAGGAGATTGCCGCGCTGGTCGACCTCTCGACCGCGCGCCGCTATGAAGCGGGTCAGCGGATCATCAGCGCCGGCGAACCGGCCAATTCGCTGTTCTTCCTGCAGAGCGGGATGGTCAGTGTCAAACTGCCCAGCGGCGTGCGTCTCGCTTCGCTCGGACCCGGCATGGAGTTTGGCGAGATGGCGATCCTCGAGCGCCAGCGCAGTGCCGATGTCTGGGCCGACACCCAGGTCAAATGCCTGGAGCTGCCGCTGGATAGTTTTGCCGACTACCGCCGGCTCCATCCCGAGATCGCGCTGCAAATCATGCGCAATCTTTCCGCCCTGCTGGCGCGACGACTGATCCTTGCAAACGCCAAGGTCGATCTCCTCAGCGCGTACTAGAATTTTACACGCCCAGGATTTTACGGGTCGGTTCAAATCCAAAAAAATGAGAACCGCAATCGAGCCGATTCTACCTGATCCTGACGGTAATCTTGTTTGAAACGAGCGGCGGATTGAATGGATAATGCTTGGCATCGCCCAGCACCAGTTGGAGCGTGTGTTGTCCGGGCGGCAGCTCGATACGTGCCTCGGTTTGACCCGCGCCGAAATGCAGATGGGTCTTGTCTTGCGGGATCGGCTCGTTGGGATCGAGCGGTTCATTGACGTCAACCAGCAAATGATGATGACCGCTGTTCTGAAAATCGTCGCCCGCGTGGGTGACCCCCATGTTCCGCAGACCGAAACGACACCAGAATCCGCCTTTAATCGTTGTGCCGTTCTGCGGCCAGACAAAATACAGAACCGCGTCCTTTGGCGCAGGCTTTCCCTGAGCGTGGGCGGCGCACGACATAGATACCAGCGCCGCTGATAGCACGATAGACCGGACGATCCTCATAAGCATGCTCCTCTGAAACGTCTAAGGAGACAGAGCGACCCTAAATCCGTGTGTCGGATATCGAACGTTGGTGTCGTAACTATCGCGGTTCGCCGGCCGCGCATAATGCGCATCGTTCTTCCAGGAGCCGGACCGGATGACATGCGACCCGCAGTCGGCCTCGACCCAGGGCGAACCGTCCGACGGGGCGCCCTGATAATTCTTGTGCCAGCAATCCTCGACCCACTGATCGACGCCGCCGCCCATGTCATACAGCCCGAAGGGATTGGGTTTGAGGCTGCCGACCTTGACTGGCTGATCGGCGGCAGCGATGTCGGTGCAGTTCTTGCAATTGGCCATGCCGGGCTGAAACTGGTCGCCCCACCAGTATCGGGTTTGGGTGCCGCCACGGGCGGCATATTCCCATTCGGCTTCGCTTGGGAGCCGATATGCCCTTCGCGTTGCGCCCGCGAGCCACGTGACGAATTGCTTGGCATCGCTCCAGCTCACATTTGTGATGGGGACGTCATCCTTGCCGGATGCCACGAAGGCGCAGGCCTTCGCTGCAGCGCATTGGTTCCATTCGCGAACCGAGACCGGATACTGGCTGATCGCAAACGGCTTGATCGTGACCTGGTGGGTCGGTTTCTCTGTGACATCTTCATTGCTGCCCATGATGAAGCTGCCGGCGCGAAGCATGTTCATTTCGGGTTCGCGGACCGCCGCGGTCAGCGGTGTTGTTGGCGTGGCTGGCGACGCGGGTTGAGGTGGTAACGCCGCCTGTTTCGCAGCTGGAGCCACTGAGGGAGGGGGCTGGGGTTGGGGAGCTGCTTGCGGGGTGGCAGGCGACGCTGGCGGCAAAGCCTGAGTTTGCGGCGCTGCCTGCGGAATGGGAGGCGATGCTGGAGGCAATGCCTGAGTTTGGAGCGCTGTTTGCGGGGCAACAGGTGATGGCGGATGCAAGGCCTGAGTTTGGGGCGCTGCTTGTGGTGCCACAGGCGTGGCGGGCGGCAAGGGCTGAGGTAGCGGCGCTGCTTGTTTCACGGCAGGCGGTTGCGATGAGAGCAGCTTCGGCGTCTCCGGCGAAACCGGGGCTGATGCCTGATATCCCGCTTTTCCGTCAGGATGCGGAAGCAAATACCAAAGCGCACCGCCGGCGATGACCAGCAAAAACAGGCTCAGCAAGAAAATCAGAATGTTCTCGCGTCGCTTTCGGGTCCTGTTGAAGGCCGCCGGATCCGGAACCACGCGGTAGACCCGTACCGGATCGGCGATGTTTTTGACTTTGCGATCTCCGAGCGATTCATACCCGCAAACCAGTTTGTACTTCACCTGTTCGTAAATGCCGCCTGAGATGTAAACTTGGCCAGGATTGGCGATACCCTCAAGGCGCGAAGCAATATTGACTCCGTCACCGTAGACGTCGTCGGCTTCGATGATGACGTCGCCAAGGTTGATGCCGATCCGATACTCGATCCAATGATGTCTGGGCAGCGATGCGTTGCGTCCGACCATGTCTTGCTGGATGACGATGCTGCACCGCACCGCTTCGACAGGACTGTCGAAAATCGCAATAAAACCGTCGCCGGTGGTCTTGACGAGCTTTCCGTGGTGCCCGGCAATGCTGGGCTCGATAAGGCCGCGCTCGAGCCGTTTGACGCGGCCGTGCGTTCCTTCCTCATCGATTTCCATCAGCCGGCTGTAGCCCGCGATATCACCAGCCACAATCGCCGCTAGACGGCGCGGCGATGACTCCCGCTGGGGCTTGCCGCTCTTGCTCGATTTGAAATCACGAATTTCGCCCATGGCTCGGCCCTGGGTCTTGTTACACCGCAAACGACGGTGTTAGGCGCGCAACTAATTTCCAAAAAAATTGGAGCTTACCGGTAGCAAGCTATCACACTACCGGGTTGGGACAAGACAGTTGAAGCCTTCCCCAAACAGTCTGCATCTATTAGCTCGAACGGCGGTATCCGAATGTGAACCGCTTCACATCTGCGCGCAGGATCATCCGCGCCCGCGATACGACGCGACGCCCTGGTCCGGAATCCACATGCCCTTGGGCAGCTTGCCGGTCTGCCAGAACACGTCGATCGGGATGCCGCCGCGCGGATACCAGTAGCCGCCGATGCGCAGCCATTTCGGCTTGATCTCGGCCGCGACCCGCTTGCCGATCATGACGGTGCAATCCTCGTGGAACGCGCCGTGATTGCGAAAACTCGCGACATAGAGCTTTAGGGATTTCGACTCCAGCAGCCACGGCCCCGGCACATAGTCGATCACGAGATGCGCAAAATCCGGCTGTCCCGTGACCGGGCAGAGCGAGGTGAATTCCGGCGCGGTGAACCGCACCACATAATTGGTGTCGCGTTGCGGATTGGGTACCCGGTCGAGCGTTGCCTCTTGGGGTGTCTTCGGCCATTCCACGGCGCGGCCGAGCTGCAATGATTTTCGAGCCATCGTTTTGTCCTTGTGCGAGCCGAGACATGGACGCAAGCGGGCGCCGCCGTCAACTGTCAGCGCGACGAGGGCTCCGCCAGAAACCGGACCAGCGCTCGGCGTTCAGCCACATCCTTGATGCCGCGCATCGACATCCAGAGGGCAGGAAACATCTCGGCCGGGTCGGCCAGGAAGCTATCAAGCCGCGCAGCGTCCCAGCGCAAACCGTCGTTGCGTGCCTTGCGCAGCACCGGCGAGTAGTCGAAGGCCACATCGCCGCCGATCTTGCGTCCGACCACGCCGGCGAGGTTGGGCCCGGGCAATCCTTGTTTGGTTGGGTCGAGGCTGTGACAGGCGCGGCAGGAAGCGAACAAGCGTTCGCCGTCTTCCGCCGCGGCCGGCGGAGCGGCGGTCAAAATGAACAGCAGCAATGAGGCCTTCAACAATCTCACGCAGGCGCGACGGTTTGAATCACGACCAGACGATCGGTGCCGGATTCGGCGCCCCACGTCTCGCCGGGCCTGCCGTCCAATTGCCGCACATTCGCGCCCGCCATGTCGCTGGGGAATGCGTTGAACTTTTCGGTCAACGGATCGAAGCGCACGATCGCGTTGGCCTGGAAATCCGTCAGCCAGACTTTATCCTTGTCGTCGACGTAGACCGCATAGGTACGCGGGTTGGCCCCAGGCAGCTTCCAGGCTTTCCAGGAGCTGTCGGCAGGATCGTGCATCGACACGTTGCCGCTGTTCCATTCGCTGACCCAGATGCGGCCCTTGGAGTCCGACCATACCCGCCGCGCGCCCTGATTGGGGGTGGGGGGCTCGACCACCGTCGCATGGCCGCTCGCGACTTCGATCCTGGCAATATGATTGCCAGCCAGCGACGCGTACCAGACGTCGCCCTTCGGCGTGACCGTGATGCCGTAAGGTCCGGCGCCTCGGGGAGCCCCGAACACCGTGATGTCACCTGACTTCGGATCGAGCCGGCCGTAGATGCCGGAGTTCCCCGTGAACCAGTAGATTCCGTTTTTGTCGAAGACGCCGGTGTTGAGGTTGGCGTACGCGTTCTTCGCGGGCAGGCGGAACAGCGTCACTTTATGGTCGCCGGGATCGACGCGCGCGATGGCGTTTTGTCCGCCGTCGGTCAACCACGCGGCGCCGTCGGGTCCGATAATCACCCCATGGGGTGCGGCGCTCTTGCCGAGATCGACCGACTTGAAGGAGCCATCCCGCGGATCCAGCCGGCCTAGTGTGCCGTTGCGCTGGCCGGTGAACCAGATCGTGCCATCGGGGGCCGGCGTGACGTCGTGCGGGCCAATGCCGGAGGCGAGCGGATAATATTTTACCCGGAACGGGCCTTCCTGCGCGCCGGCGCCGCGCAGAGTTGCGGGGATGACGAGCATTCCAGCGGCGGCAGAGGCGAGAAACTGGCGGCGATTCATTGCGTTACCCCAGCTTTAAGAGAAGTAGGTTTGGACGCGAAGATCAACCTTTGAGCAGCATAACCCCGACCCTATGGTTACGTCAGGTCAGGGGCTGCGGCCGGGCGTTCACATTTCCTTGCGCGCCGTGTAAGACGCCCCAAACCAGGCAGCCAACGCAGGGAAGTGCAAGATCATGACAGCCATCGTCGACATCATCGGCCGCGAAATTCTCGATAGCCGCGGCAATCCCACCGTCGAGGTCGATGTGGTGCTGGAAGACGGCTCGCTGGGCCGCGCGGCGGTACCGTCGGGCGCCTCCACCGGGGCGCATGAGGCGGTGGAACTGCGTGACGGCGACAAGGCGCGCTATCTCGGCAAGGGGGTTCAGAAGGCGGTCGCGGCCGTCAACGGCGAAATCTTCGAGGCCCTGAGCGACATGGCGGTCGAGGAGCAGGTGCAGATCGACCAGATCATGATCGATCTCGACGGCACGCCGAACAAGAGCCGGCTCGGCGCCAATGCCATCCTCGGCGTCTCGCTCGCCTGCGCCAAGGCGGCGGCGGAATCCTTCGACATGCCGCTCTACCGCTATGTCGGCGGTACCTCGGCGCGGACGCTGCCGGTGCCGATGATGAACATCATCAATGGCGGCGTGCATGCGGACAACCCGATCGATTTCCAGGAATTCATGATCATGCCGGTCGGCGCCAAGACGTTCGCAGAGGCGCTGCGCTGCGGTTCGGAGATTTTTCACACCCTGCGCGGGGAGCTGAAGAAGGCCGGCCACAATACCAATGTCGGTGACGAGGGCGGCTTCGCGCCGAACCTGCCGTCGGCGGACGCAGCGCTTGAGTTCGTGATGGCCGCGATCGGCAAGGCCGGTTACAAGGCCGGCTCCGACGTGATGCTGGCGCTGGATTGCGCTGCGACGGAATTCTTCAAGGACGGCAATTACGTCTATGGCGGCGAGAACAAGACCCGCTCGCGTTCCGAGCAGGCCAGATATCTCGCCGATCTGGTCGCGCGCTATCCGATCGTCTCGATCGAGGACGGCATGTCCGAAGACGACATGGACGGCTGGAAGGAATTGACCGATCTCGTCGGCAAGAAGTGCCAGCTGGTCGGCGACGATCTGTTCGTCACCAACGTGACCCGGCTTGCCGACGGCATCAAGCATGGCCGCGCCAATTCGATCCTGATCAAGGTCAACCAGATCGGCACGCTGACGGAAACGCTTGATGCGGTCGAGATGGCCTACAAGGCCGGCTACACCGCCGTGATGTCGCATCGTTCCGGCGAGACCGAGGATTCCACCATCGCCGATCTCGCGGTCGCCACCAATTGCGGCCAGATCAAAACCGGCTCGCTGGCGCGCTCCGACCGTACCGCCAAGTACAACCAGTTGCTGCGGATCGAGCAGGAGTTGGGAAGCCAGGCGAAATATGCAGGCAGAGCGGCGCTGAAGGCGCTGGCGTAAAGGCGCTAGATTGCGGGACGCTTAGAGGTGGCTGCGAATGAATTCGCCCGCATTTGAAAGCGCACGCCGGCCGGGCTCGAGATGGGCATTCCACATCGGCCAGGCATGGATCATGTCCGGCCAGATCTGGAGGGTGACGGCGACATTAGCCGCGCCTGCGGCGGCGGCGAAGCGCGTGGAATCCGCGAGCAAGGTTTCGCAAGAGCCGACCTGCATCAGTGTCGGCGGGAAGCCTTCGAGGTCGGCATAGAGCGAGGAGACAAGCGGATCTTTCCTGTCCATATTGGTAGGAAGGTAGGCATCGACCAGTTCGGCCAGATACGCCTTGTGGATGATCGGGTCGACCGCATCCTTGGTGTCGAGCGTTGAGCCGGACAAGGTCAGATCGGTCCATGGCGAAATCAGCCACGCGCAGCCCGGGGTTGGCTCACCGGCATCGCGCAGCCGATTGATCAGCGCCACGGTCAGGCCGCCACCGGCACTGTCGCCGCCGACGGCGATATGCTCCGCGGCGATGCCTTGCTTTCGCAAGAAATTCCATGCCGACAATGCGTCATCCAACGCGGCGGGGAAGGGATGCTCAGGCGCCAGCCGATATTCGATCGCGAGCGTTTGTGTCCCGGCGGCCCGGCCGGCCTCGGTGACCAGTCTGCGATGGCTGAGGATGGAGCCCGAACAATAACCGCCGCCATGAAAATACAACAGCACGCGTGAGGCGTCGCTGCCGGGCGCGATCGACCATTCTGCCGGGAAGCCATCGATGTGGGCCTCCTCAAGCCTGATATCGCCGGCGATCGGCCAGACCGAGCCTACTTCCTCGATACGCTGCCGGCGCGCCGCCCAGCCCACGGGACGAGGCTTTGAACTCAGCAGCGCGCGAACTGCATCGATCTCGCTTTGGCCCATTGGCGTGCTCCCTTCCGCGGAGCATGCAGCCTAGCGCAAGCGAGCCTGTGTTCGCAAAGGCCGGTGGCGGGGGAGCGATCCGGATTCTGCTTGGCCGCGAGGCTTGCGTTTCCCCGCCAACATGAGAACACTCCGGGCCAAATTCGAAAAAGGGCCGAACCAGGGAGGATTGTCATGAGTTCAGATAGCAAGACCGGGCTGCAGCTGCGTTCGCTAATCAAAAAGAGCGGCGAACTCGAAATATCGCTCGTGAGCGTGCCGACGCCCGAGCCCGGTCCCGATGAAGTCGTGGTGCGCGTCGAGGCCACGCCGATCAACCCGTCGGATCTCGGGCTTCTGGTCGGCGCCGCCGATATGACGACCGCGAAGGCGTCCGGCACGAAGGATTCGCCGGTGATCACGGCAAAAGTACCGGAGGCGGCGATGAAGGCGATGGCCGGACGGCTCGATGAATCGATGCCGGTCGGCAACGAGGGCGCCGGCGTCGTGATCAGGACCGGATCGTCTGATGCGGCGAAGGCGCTGATGGGCAAGACGGTCGCCATGATCGGCGGCGCCATGTATGCGCAGTATCGCTGCCTCAGGGTGAACGAATGCCTGCCGCTGCCCGCTGGCACCACGCCGGCCGAGGGCGCCTCGTGCTTCGTCAATCCGCTGACGGCGCTCGGCATGACCGAGACCATGCGGCGCGAGGGCCACAAGGCGCTGGTGCATACCGCTGCCGCTTCCAACCTCGGTCAGATGCTCAACAAGATCTGCCTCAAGGACGGCATCGGCCTCGTCAATATCGTGCGCAGCGCCGAGCAGGCGGACATCCTGCGCAAGATAGGCGCAAAATATATCGTCAACTCCACCGCGCCGACCTTCATGGACGATCTGACCAACGCGCTGGTCGCAACCGGCGCGACGATCGCGTTCGACGCCATCGGCGGCGGCAGGCTCGCTGGCCAGATCCTGACCTGCATGGAGATCGCCGCCAACAAGACCGCCAAGGTTTACAGCCGTTACGGATCAAGCGTGCACAAGCAGGTCTACATCTACGGCAGCCTCGACCCGCGCCCGGTGGAGCTGAACCGGGCGTTCGGCATGGCCTGGGGCGTCGGCGGCTGGCTGCTGTTTCCGTTCCTGCAAAAAATCGGCCCGGCCGAAGGCGCGAAATTGCGCCAGCGGGTGGTCGACGAGCTCAAGACCACATTCGCCAGCCACTACACCCAAGTGGTGTCGCTGCAGGAAGCCCTGCAGCTTTCGAACATCGCCATTTATGCCAAGCGCGCCACCGGCGAGAAGTTTCTGATCAATCCGAACAAGGCAGGTTGAGACTTCTACTTTGACTGGACGGCCGCGCCGCATCGCTTTTGGCGGCGACCTATCCGTGGTGCGTGTCCCTCACTGCGGCTCACTGGCAGTCGGCTGGCTGGCAAGTGACCGCCGCTGGCAGCGGACAGAATCCCAGCCCCCCGCGCAAGCAACTGCATTCCTCCTTGCTGACCCTTACGCGAGTAACGGACGCAAGGTTGGCAACATCACACGACGTCATGAGTGCGCACTTCGAATGTCGATGTCCCAGGCCTGTCAGGTGTCCAAACTCGTGAGCCCATAAGACATGGTCGGGGAACTTTTTGCTGGGGGGAATAACGATTATAGAACGAAATTCAATCGGAAATGCACATCCGTTGAATGAACCTGCGCCCGGCCTGCAGAAATTGATTTCCTTGACAACCTTGACGTGGAAATCGACACCCGCGACATCGGAATCCACCTTATGTACCGCGTCTCTGTGCTGCTCATCCACGATGTTTGGAGGTGTGCCAACTGATCCGAAGGTGCGCACTGGACCTTTCAGTGTGAAGGTCACATCACATGCAACGTCGGCGTCGCCGTTGCTTACGGCATTTTTTTGCAGCATCTTCGAGGCGTCTTTCAGGATTTGACGGACCTGCTTTTCGCTCAGTGCTGGAACGCTAGCGTGACGACTGACGCTCACTGAGTACGTGCTCTGCGCGCTCGCTTCGTCGACCAATATCAGCAGAGCGACAGAAAGGATGGCCATGATCATTTTCATTTTCACCTCCATCGTCGTTAATCTGCACGAAATATTGCCGCATGCCTCCTACCTCAGGCCGCGCGATCGGCGCGTTCGGTGTCAACTCTCATCTCGCCGGCGGCCACGCCGGCCGGAAAGCTAGCTCTTCTTCCTCTCAACCCACGGCTTCAACTTCTTTCTCACTACGTCTCTAACATCTCGACGGTTCGCAAACACTTCCGGTTTAGTTTTCAATAAATCGCGGATATCTTGATTAGTTCGTATCTCCTCTAAAGCGTCCTTCTTGAGCTTTTCGCGATCTGACTCGCTGAGATGTCCCAGTTCATCGTCATTAAATATTGGCATTCCCTTAGAGTTTCCCATAGCAACTACCTCCTTGGCTTCCCAATGGCGGTTGGATCATTTAGATCACAAAGAAAACGCGTAGGACGCACTTAACCATTCGATGTTTGCTTATTCGGCGAAACGCGGATGGCCGAGATTGGCCGCTCCGGCTGTGCTGTCATGTGTTCGAGCACCTCCTGAAAATCGCGAAGCAGGCGATCGATCGTCGCAGCTTGGAAGAGGTGCGGCTTGTAAACGCAGGTCCCTGCCAAGCCATGAGGGCTTTCCCTCAGCATCAAGATAACATCAAATGATGTTATCGTCACTAGGGGTACCAGCATGTTCGGATTGGCCTCCTCAAAACTGATCTTGTGTCCGGAGCTTGCAGTCGGGCGCAATGCGGGGTTCTGAAACATGATCATCGCGTTAGCCAGCGGCGCGAGTCGACGCTCGCGCTCGAGGGTCTGAACGAGCTCTTCGAAAGGAAGATCCTGATGGGCGAAGGCTGCGAGGGCGGTCGAACGAACCCGGCGCATCACCTCTCGAGCATTGGGGTCGCCACCAAGATTGGTGCGGAGAATCACGGTGTTGACCAGAGGGCCAATAAGGGCCTCGGTCCCCGGGCGATTGCGATTGGCAACGTTCGTGGCCACCCGAACGTCGTCCTCACCCAGATAGCGATGCAACAGCGTCTTCAAGGCCGCGACGAGCGCCATGAACAACGTGCCACCTTCTTGACGGCTGAAGCGTTTGGCGGCTCCCGCCAGGTTCGCCGGCAACATCCACCCCCGCCGCGCCGTGCGCAGATCTTCGATAGCCCGTCTCGGACCGGACCTTGCCAGGCGCATCGCGGGCAGCGGCTCGCGCAGCTGCTCTCGCCAGTATTCCAGCTGCGCAACGATCTCCGGATGCAACTGCCAGTGCCGCTGCCAGTGCGCAAAGTCCGCGTACTGGATCGAGAGCGGCGCCAGCGGCGATTCCTCCTGGCCTGAGAACGCGTCGTATAAGGCGACGAGTTCCTCGACGAACACGCCCAGCGACCAACCATCGCAGACGGCCTGGTGCATGGAGATGAGCAAGAGGTGTTCCTGCTCCGCTAGGCGCACCAGGCGAGTCCGAATGAGGGGACCTTTCGCGAGATCGAAGGAATGAAGCGCTTCTTCTTGAATGAGTTGGTGTCCGATAGTCTCCTTCTCGGAACGCGGTAGCGCGCGCAGATCGTCAAATGCCAGCGGCACAGCCAACTGGGGCGCAATGACTTGCACGTATCGACCGTCGATGATGGGCGAGGGTTGTGCGCAGAATTTCGTGGCGTCGCACGATTTCGTTGATGCTCCGCTCCAGGACCGCTACGTCGCATGGCGACGTCAGTCGGAGCGCATAGAGGATATTGAAAAAAGGTATGTCGGGCAGCGCTTGCTGTAGCTTCCATAACTCGTTCCTGCGCGATGGCAGCTGTCGCGATTCCATTTTCTCGGGGCGCGCGGACAATGGCTGAGGAAGGTTGAAAGCGCTTGGCCGGCGTGAATCAATCGTTCGAGATGGTGTGCCACCTCCGCAACAGTCGGTGCCTCGAAGAACTGCGAAACCTCGAGCTCAACCTGCGTAATGTCGTAGACGTGGCTGAGAACGTCGATGGCCAGGAGAGAGTCTCCGCCCGACCCAAAGAAGTCATCGTGAATACCGATCTGCTCGACCTGGAGGACCTCTGCCCAGTGCTCGGCCAGCGCCTTCTCGAGCGCCGTCCGTGGCGCGACAAAGGCCCGCGGCAGGGCAGGGCCGGTCGCGACACCCAGCTTTGCCGCCAAGCCGATACGCTGCACTTTGCCGGTCGGGCCTTTTGGGATTTCCCTGACGATGAGGATCTGGCGCGGGACCTTGAAGTCGGCAATGCGCCCGATGGCAAACTGACGAATGTCTTTCGCCGTTGCCACGGCGTCGGGCCGCAGCACGATGGCCGACGCGACGTCCTCCCCCAAGCGTGGCATGTGGGACGGGAAAGGTTACGGCCTCTGCCACCGCTGGATGTTCCAGGAGTACTTCGTCAACTTCCCGCGGGGCGATTTTCTCTCCACCGCGATTGATGATCTCCTTGATGCGGCCAGCGAGAAACAGGTACCCGTCGTCATCGAGGAAACCAAGATCCCCTGTCTTGAACCAATCGCCTGCAAATGCGGCCTGGGTCGCCATCTGCGTTGCCATCGTAACCTGACATGACACCCGCGCCACGGACGACGACCTGTCCCGTCTGACCGTCGGGCAGCAGAGCCCCTGCTTCGTCCATGATCGCGACGTCCAAACCCACCTGGTATCCCTACCGAACCCCCCTTGCGCTGGCGCGGCGGTAGCGGATTGCATGCGATAGGCGAGGAAGCCGTTTCCGTCATCCCGTAGAACTCGATCACGGAGGTCCCGAAAGTCCACTCCAGTTCCGTGAAGATCCGCGGTGGCAGAGGAGCTGACGCCGAGCGGACGAAGCGTAGCCCACAGTCGGTCGCTCGCTGCGCGATTGCGCCGAGCGTGTGCGAGAATTGCCTGATGCATGGTAGGCACCGCGGAGTACCACGTCGGCTGAAAGGTGGTTAGCCACGCAAAGAAGCGGTTGACGTCACACCCTGGGGCGCACACGACACTCGCACCGGCCGCCAGCGAGGCCAGCACTGTGGCATTGAGACTATAACCGTGAAACAGGGGCACGACATTCAAGCATCGATCAGTTTCTGTTAGTGCCAACGCTGCACCGGACGCGTAAGCCGACGCACAAATGTTGGCGTGCGTCAGCGGGACAATCTTGGGCCGCGACGTTGTGCCTGATGTCGGCAGCAGCAGCGCGACATCGTCGGCGCTGCTGACCGGATCGTCGGACGGCACGCTTTCTTGGTTTCCCGTGAGCGCGAAGAGACCAGCCTCGGCATCGGCTGTCGTCGACAGCTCGATGACACGAATACCGCGCGAAAGCGCGACACGGCGAGCCGGCGAGTCGATTCCAGCTAGCGTGATCAACGCGCGAGGCCTGCAGATCAGCGAAATATCTGTCCAGTTCCTCGCCTTCCATAGGCTGGGTTCAACGGGGCGCATGCCGCGATCGCCGCCACGGCGAGAATCGCCACCGCCATCTCCGGACCATTCGGCAGCACCACGGCGACTCGGTCACGATGGCCTATCCCCATGGCCCGCAGCGCGCACCCCATCCTGTCGATGTGCTGATAAAGACGGCCATAGGTCAGCTGGGCGCGGCCCGGAGCAAGAATCGCCGGCGCGTCGGGAATACGCTTGGCCTGATGTTCAAGCAGGTGGGCTAGGCACGAAAATGGAACTGAGGGCTTTGGGTGTTTGTGACGTTCGGCTGGCATGTTTCGCAATCCGCGTTGGAATTACCGCCTAACCTGGGACTGAGGATTGCGACGGCAGGCTAAACCTGCGGGCCTATATCGCCAGAGTTCCTCATCTCCGCCCCTGCCTCGAGCCAGAAATCCATGTCCATTTCTCGGTATCATCATCGTCGCAGCGGTCATATTCTCCCGGGCGTGCTCCGGCTTGCCCATGCGGTCGTAGAGCTTCCCCAGACCGAGGCGACAGTGGGCGACAAGCGGACGCATCTCATGCATCCGAGCGAGTGCCAGAGCCTGCTGGTAGTTAGCTGCGCCGCTTTCCGCATCGAACTGGTCTGGATGGGTTGCTAAATCACCAAGAAGTCGCAGCGCATGGGCTGTGAAGCCAGGCTGGCGCTGAGCGGATTCAAGCGAGCGAAGGCCCAGGCGCCGCGCCTCGTCGAGCCGGCCGAGCAGCAGACAGGCGCGACTCAACGCGTGGTAGGCCCAACTGCGATGACCAACGATTCCCCTTGCCGTCTGAAGCTCGAGGAGCCGCTCACCCTCTCGTACCCGGCTCAACGCCTCGTCAGCCTCGCCAAGCTGCGCCAGCGCCCAGGCGGAGGAAGCGACCGCCCAGGGAAGAAGCATGACGACTTCTGTCCCAGGTACGTTCATCCAGTGGTCAACTAGTGAGCGCGCCTTCACCCAGTCGCCTTTGAAAAGGTGAAGCATGCTTGCGGCCAAATGGGCCCAACCGATGGTGTGCGCGTGCTGCGTTTGCTCAGCGAGTTCGATCGCCTCCGCCTCGTACTTGGCCGCCTCGGCGAATCTGCCGAGCTCGGCGAGGCTCATGATCAGCCAGGAGCGACCGAAGACCGATGCCGGCACCGCCAAACCGAAAAATTCATGGCCCCATTCGACGGGCAACGCGGGGAGGATCTCGGTTGCGATCTCGACGACGTGCTCGTAGTCGCCGCGGTAGTAGTACGCCTCCTCGAGACAGCTTGTCGCGACGACGCCAAGCCTCAAGTCCCCACCGCGCCGGGCGATCTCCACGGCACGGGTGCCGGTCATGAGGGCTTCGTCCAGCTCGTCCAGCGTTGACAGGACGGTCGTCATGAAACTGCAGACCAGGCCACGCCGGCGATCGTCTTTTAACCGTTCGGCGAGGGCCTCGGCCTCGCGGAGGTGTTCGAGCATCTGCCGGACTTCACCAAGCTGGCGCAGCACCGGCCGCAACTCAAGGCGGATCTCGAAGGCGTTCTCCAGCGCCGCCTCGCTCTCTGGCAGTAACTTGAGGATACCCAGCGCCTGCTCGAAGCAAGCCCGAGCTTCCAACCGCGCCGACCGTCCGGCCGCCTTCGCTCCGGCCTGCCGGAGATAGTGCACTGCCTTCTCTTGCTGCTCGCCTCGGACGGCATGACGTGCGAGCCGCTCGACCTGCTCGCTCAGTCGATCGGCGTAAATCTTTTCCATGGCATCCACGACGCGCGCGTGGATCTCGCGGCAACGTTCGTGGAGCACCCCGCTATAGGCGACGTCATGGGTGAGGGCGTGCTTGAACGTATACTCCAGGTCAGGAAACAGCCGTGTCGAATAGAGGAATTCGGCTGCCTGCAGATTGTCGAGCCGACCGCGAAGCTCGTTGTCGTTCAGCCCGCAGATCGCGTGCAGGAGCGTCGAATGGGACGGTGGGTCCAATTACTGACGCCTCCTCCAGCAGGTGCTTGTCGGCGGCGGGCAACGCGTCGATGCGCGCAGCAAGGACCGCCTGCACGGTGGGCGGGACCTCAGTGCTCGAGAACGGCTTTGCAAGTCGGTAGCTGCCCTCGAGCGCACTCGTATCGATCAGCGATCGCACGATCTCTTCGACGAAGAAGGGATTCCCGTTGGCGCGCTCCGCCAGGAAGCGCTTCAGGCTGTCCAGGCTTGGGTCGGAGCCCAACAGGGCTTGAAGGAATTCCGCGAGGCTCTCGCTGGCAAGGGGATCCAAATGTAGCTGGTGATAATTTGGCCTGTTCTTCCATTGGTCTCTGTATTCGGGCCGGTAACAAACCACCAGGAGCAAACGACTATCCTGCGCGGCTACGACTACCTCGTTCAGCAAACCGAGGGAGAGCGGGTCGTTCCAATGAAGTTCTTCGAAGACCGCAACGACCGGCTGCACGCGGCTCTCGCTCAACAACAGGCGGACGACCGCCTGATACGTGTACTGCCGATGCTGGACCAGGTCGAGAGACCGGAACGGATGGTTCTCGTCCAGCGCATCGAGAAGATCCAGTAGTGGCGGAATGGCGTCCTGCAGCGATTGGTCGAGCCCTAGTATCCGTCCTGTTACTTTCTCGCGGATGGATCGGGTGCTGTCATCGGCGCTGATCTTGAAATAATCCTTAAGCAGCTCGATGACCGGCAGGTAAGGCGATGCGCGACCATAGGGAGCGGATTTGGATTCCAAAACCAGCCATTCGGCTGTGTAGTGCGAATGAACGAACTCGCGCACCAAGCGCGACTTGCCCACCCCCGCTTCGCCGACGATCGCGACCACCTGGCCTCGACCACGGCCTGCAAGATGCTGGACGCGGCGGAGTTGCTCCAGCTCGACCTCGCGCCCGACGAAGCGCGTCAACCCCCGTCCAGCAGCAACCTGGAGCCGAGTCCGCGCCGCGCCGGCGCCAGTCACTTCGTAGATTTGCACCGGCCCGGCTAGCCCCTTCACTTCCACTGGGCCCAGTCGCTTCATCGCGACGTAGCCTTCCGCCAAACGGAACGTGGCAGCGGTTGTAAGTACCGAACCGGCTCTTGCCATCTGTTCCATGCGAGCCGCCAAATTCGCTGTCTGGCCGACGACGGTATAATCCATGTGCAGATCGTTGCCGATGGCGCGGACGACGATCTCCCCTGAGTTGATCCCGACTCGGATCTCTATTGCCGGCCCATGAGACAGATGAAGCTGGTCTGAATATCGCGCTACCGTGTCTTGCATCCTGAGCCCCGCATAACAAGCGCGCACGGCATGATCCTCATGAGCGATCGGCGCGCCGAAGAGGGCCAAGATCCCGTCGCCCATGACCCTGTTCACGGTGCCCTCGTAGCGGTGGACTGCCTCAATCATGCATTCGAGCACAGGATCGAAGAGCTTCTGTGCAGCCTCGGGGTCGCGGTCAGAAAAGACCTCCATCGAGCCCTTGATATCGGCGAACAGAACGGTGACCTGTTTGCGCTCGCCCTCGATCCCAGCCCGTGCGCCCAGGATCTGATCGGCCAGGTGCTGAGGTGTGTAACTCCTGGGCGAGACAAAGCGGGGATCGTCCTGAACAGGCTTTACGGGATGGCCACATTCGGGACAGAACTTGGCAGTTGCCGGCACCGCGCATCCACAGCTGCCGCAAGCGCGTGCCAGCGGAGCTGCACACTGGTCGCAGAACTTCGCCTCAACAGTGTTCTCGTGCTCGCAGCTTGGACATTTCATTGTGAGCAAGTCCGGAGCCGAATGCGCTACAAACGTAGCCTCGCGGACGATCGGTAACAAGCAATATGTTCCCTTCGAGCCAGCCGCGAAGCGCGATGCTGCTCGCGACGCTTATCACCTTCGACTTCCGGCAGAGCGATTTCGACGAGTTCGAACTTGGGCCGCGCAAGCCCGAATTTCGCCGACGTCGTCGACTTCGATGGGCTACTGCATAAGATTCCCGCTGGTCCAAATGAACCGCTTATCGGGGTACTCCAGTAACTTCCGCAGCGCTGACGTGATGAACCCCGTTGTCAATGTATTGATCAGCGGCAGAGGCAGGAATGGCGGCTGGTTCGGCTGGCCGGAAGACGCCAGGATCGAGGCCACGCGTGACGCCTTCGTGCGTTCGTCATCGCCTGATGAACGGAAGAAGATCGCCGCCGATATCCAAAGGGAAGCCTACGACTAGGTAATCTATATCTCGCTCGGGCAATATCATTGGGTGAGTGCGTGGCGGAAATCGCTCTCCGGCGTCCTCGACGGTCCGGCCACACCGATTTTCCGGAGTATCGAAAACTCGCGGTGATGAATGCTTGTCGGCTGGCACGAAGCCTGAGCCGCACCATCGAAATTATGAGGTCTGCTATTGCGAGAAGTCATCGGATTCATCCGGACCCTGATTTTCTTGAACGTTCGTTAGGCACCGATATTGACCGCAAACGGCCGAGCCGTGGTCATCAATAGCGCAGAGGAGGGCTTGCCTTCCGCATGCAACCGGACGAACATTTGCCCCAATAGCGCATGCGAAAACGCAGGCGCGGACCAGGGGAGAAACGAGCCATGGTTGATTTGAACCGCCGTCAACTTCTTGCCGGGGCAGGCGCCGTCGGTGCCGCGGCCGCCTTGACGCCGTTTGTGACGCCAACGGCCGATGCTGCGGTGCCGCCGGCCGGCGCTCAGGCGCCCGGTTTCTATCGCTACAAGGTCGGTTCCTACGAATGCACCTCGATCAATGACGGCGCGCGCTCGTTTCCGATGCCCGATAGATGGGTCACGAATGTCCCGAAGGAGGAAGCGCTCGCCGCGGCCGAAGCCGCCTACATGCCGAAGGGCATGGTGACGGTGCCGTTCAACCCGCAGCTCATCAACACCGGCAGCAAGCTGATCCTGATCGACTGCGGCAACGGGATCGCCGCTTTGGAGCCGACCAAGGGGGCGGCCGGCCGCACCCTGCAAAATCTCGCCGCCGCCGGCGTCGATCCCAAGAGCGTTGATATCGTGCTGATGTCGCATTTGCATCCCGACCACACCAACGGCATCCGTGCGCTGGATGGCTCGATGGCATTCCCGAACGCCGAGATCATGGTCCCGGCCAAGGACTGGGAATTCTGGATGAGCGACGAGAACGCCGCCAAGGCGCAGTCCAACGAGATGATGAAGAACTATTTTGCCAATGTGAGAAAGATCTACGCCGGCATCGAATCCAAGGTGACGAAGTATGAATGGGGCAAGGAGGTCGCGCCCGGCATCACCTCGATCGAAGCCGCCGGCCACACGCCCGGACACACCGCGTTCGCGATCGCCTCGGGCGATGCGAAAATCCTGATCCAGTCCGACGTCACCAACATTCCCGAATTCTTCCTGCGCAATCCGGACTGGCATGTGGCCTACGATGTCGATCCCGACGTCGCGCAGGCCACCCGTCACAAGTTCTACGACATGGCGGCGGCCGAAAAGGCGATGGTGGTCGGCTTCCATTTCACCTTCCCGTCGATCGGTCATGTCGAAAGGGACGGCACGAGATACCGGCTGATCCCGATTGCGTGGAATCCGGTGATTTGATCGCCGCTCATTATGTTTGCGCAACAGGCCGTCGTCATCGACGGCCTGTTTTTTGTCGGGACGATGAAAAAATATCTTTGTTGGGCGGGACGGCGACCGGGCTGATATGATGCAAGTAGTGATCATCAAGCCCGGATATGCCAATGCCGCTTTCGACCGACAGCCCGCCCTCCGACGCGAACCTTTCGAACTGGCGCACCGCGCCCTTCAATCGATGGGCTTTCCACAACGTCCGATCGATCATTCCGGTGGCGGAGATCGCAAGCGCGCCGGGTTCGACACTCGCGCTGCCCGAAAGTCCGGTCGCTCTCGATGGGTTCGCGCTGCGGCTGCCCAACGGTTCCTCGCTCGACCTCGCTCGTTTCCTGCAAGCGACGGCGACTGACGGCATCGTTGTCCTGCATGACGGTCGCATTGCGTTCGAGTTTTATGACGGTGGGACGACAAAACAGACGCCGCACATCCTGATGTCGGCGACCAAGTCGATCGTCGGTCTGATCGCAGGGATCCTTCACCACAAAGGCGACCTCGACGTCGACGCGGCGGTGTCGAATTATGTCCCGGAAATCGCCGCGACCGCCTATCGCGGTGCGACGATCCGCCATCTCCTGGACATGCGGACCGGCGTGGTCCTCGATGAAGGCCAGCAGCGCGCCTATGCGGCGGCGTGCAACTGGGATCCCGTGGCGCCGGGCGAGGGGACGCCCACTCTGCACGCCTTCTTTGAGCACTTCTCGGCAGCCCATAAACCTCACGGCGGTCCGTTCAGCTACGTGTCGGCGAATACCGACCTGTTGGGTTGGGCGATCGAACGGGCGACCAGGCGGAGCTTCGCCGATCTCGTGAGCGCATTGTTGTGGAAGCCCATGGGCGCTGCCGAGGGGGCCTACATTACAGTTGATCGCGCGGGCGCTGCGCGATGTACCGGCGGGCTGTGCGCCACCGTCCGCGACTTCGCGCGCGTCGGTCAGCTGGTGCTGGCAAAAGGCCAGCGCGGCTCCGGCCAAGTGGTGCCGGCGGCGTGGCTCGACGACATCGCCGGAAATGGCGACCCCACGGCCTGGCGAGAGGGACAGTGGGGCGAGAGTTTTGCCGCGATTAGCAGGAACATGCGCTACCGCAGCGGCTGGTATGTGGTCGACGAGGAACCGCAGATCCTGTTCGCGATGGGCATCCACGGCCAGAATCTGTTTGTCGACACGGCCAATCGCATCGTGATCGCAAAGGTTTCGTCACAGAATGATCCGATCGATAATCGCGCGATGTGGCTGACGCATCGGGCGGTCCCGGAGTTCCAGCGTTGCATCCTCGCGGGCGCTGCCGGGCGCGCGACGGCCGCGGAGTAGGGGTCTTTCAGCACGGCGGTAAATGCATTTCATGCACTTGCATGTTTCTGTGGGCCGGGCTAGGTCAAGCCAGCCAGTTTGGTTTCAGAAAAGGATAGCCCATGGCCACCCCGAACAGCGTTGTCGTCCTTGTCGGCAGCCTTCGCAAAGAGAGTTTCAGCCTCAAGATCGCCAATGCGCTGGCGAAGCTGGCGCCGGATACGCTCAAGTTGAACGTCGTCACCTTGCACGACATTTCGTTTTTCAATCAGGATCTGGAAGCAAATCCGCCGGCCGACTGGCTCGCGTTCCGCGACAAGCTGCAGAAATCGAATGGCGTGTTGTTCATCACGCCGGAATATAATCGCTCGATCCCGGGGGTGCTGAAGAACGCTATCGACGTCGGATCGCGCCCCTACGGCAAGAGTTCGTTCCTCGGCAAGCCGATCGGCATCATCAGCAATTCGCCGGGACCACTGGGCGGCGTCAGCGCCGCCAAACACCTGCAGAACATCCTGCCCGGCATTTCCGGGCCGATCATGGGGCAGCCGGAAATTTACCTGAACGCCGTCGGCGACGCCTTCGACGACAAGGGACAATGCACCAAGGAATCGCTGCAAAAGGTGTTGCAGCAATATGTCGACGCCTTTGCAGCCTTCGTCGACAAGCAAAACAAATAAGCAGGCCACGGCGCAGCGCGGCCCGGTGTTAGGATTTCATTAACCGGGTCGCCGGCATCCTCGCGGCATGGTCTCCCGCAGCCGACTCAAATCTTTCCTCACCGGGCTCGCCCTCTACACGATGGCGGCGGCGATGGTCGGCTATTTTGGCGTCAACGCTTATACCGGCAAATACGGGCTGAACGCGCGGCAGGAACTCGATTCCGAGATCATCGCGCTGACATCGGAACTGGCGCGACTGAAGCGCGAGCGCGCCGAGGGCGAGCAGCGGGTTTCGCTGCTGCGCTCCGACCGGGTCGACCCGGATATGCTGGACGAGCGCGCGCGGTTTCAGCTCGACTATGCCAATCCGCGCGATCTGGTCCGGATCGTCAATCCGAACTGATCGCTAATTTCAAAAACCTCATAAATCAATCTCGAAAGTGTCGCAGCGCATTGCACTGCGGCATAGCCAGATTTTCGCGGCACCACGCAATCCTTTCATGGCGGTTTGAGTTGGGATAGAGAGGGTTACCCACTCTCGCATCCGGAATTGCCATGGCTCTCCTCAAGAAAAGCGCCACCAAAGAATCAGGTCAAGAAAAACACGAAAAAGGCAGCGGCTCCGACCAGCCGCCAGCATTGACCAGGGATCAGGAACTCGGCGCGCTGCGCGACATGCTCCTGATCCGGCGTTTCGAGGAAAAGGCCGGCCAACTGTATGGAATGGGCGCGATCGGCGGCTTCTGCCATCTCTACATCGGCCAGGAAGCCATCGTCGTCGGCATGCAGATGGCCCTGAAAAACGGCGATCAGGTCATAACCGGCTACCGCGACCACGGCCACATGCTGGCCTGCGGGATGGACGCCAAGGGCGTGATGGCGGAGCTGACCGGACGCCATGGCGGCTATTCCAAGGGCAAGGGCGGCTCCATGCACATGTTCAGCAAGGAGAAGAATTTCTTCGGCGGCCATGGCATTGTCGGCGCCCAGGTTTCGCTCGGCACCGGCCTGGCTTTCGCCAACCGCTATCGCGGCAACGATTTTGTCAGCCTGGCCTATTTCGGCGACGGCGCCTCGAACCAGGGCCAGGTCTATGAAAGTTTCAACATGGCGGAGCTGTGGAAGCTTCCCGTCATCTACATCATCGAGAACAACCGTTACGCCATGGGCACCTCGGTGACCCGGTCCTCCGCGCAAACCGATTTTTCCAAGCGCGGCATTTCCTTCAACATCCCGGGCGAGCAGGTCGACGGCATGGACGTCCGCGCGGTGAAGGCTGCCGGCGACAGGGCTGTCGCATGGTGCCGCGAAGGCAAGGGCCCCTTCATCCTGGAAATGCAGACCTATCGTTACCGCGGCCATTCGATGTCGGACCCGGCGAAGTATCGCACCCGCGAGGAGGTCGACAAGGTCCGGCACGATCAGGACCCGATCGAGCAGGTTCGCAACCGCCTGCTGGCGGCCAAGGTCAGCGAACAGGAATTGAAGGCGATCGACGCCGAGGTGCGCGAGATCGTCAACGCTGCCGCCGATTTCGCGCAGCACGATCCCGAGCCTGATGCGTCCGAACTCTACACCGATATCTACCGCTGAGAGCGCAGCCTGCGGCCTTACGAGCTAAATCTCTGGAGCTACCATGCCAATTCAAGTGCTGATGCCTGCGCTGTCGCCCACCATGGAAAAGGGCAACCTTTCGAAATGGCTGAAAAAGGAAGGCGAGGCGATCAAGTCGGGCGACGTCATTGCCGAGATCGAAACCGACAAGGCCACGATGGAGGTCGAGGCCACCGATGAGGGCACCCTCGGCAAGATCCTGATCCCGGAGGGCACCGAAGACGTTGCGGTCAATACGCCGATCGCGACCATCCTGGCGGATGGCGAAAGCGCCGCCGATCTCGGCAAGATGGCCGCGCCGGCGAAAGCCGCCGAGCCCGCGCCCAATGTCGCGAAGGAAGTGGCGGAGTCGCGCTCGCCGGTCGGCGAAGGCAAGCCGATGATCGATGCGCCGAAAGCGCCCGCTGCCCCGAAAGCCGCCGCCGAGCCCGACCCTGAGGTGCCTGCGGGCACCGAGATGGTGACCATGACCATCCGCGACGCGCTGCGCGACGCCATGGCCGAAGAAATGCGGCGCGATCCCGACGTGTTCCTGATGGGCGAGGAGGTCGCCGAATACCAGGGCGCCTACAAGGTCAGCCAGGGGCTGCTGCAGGAATTCGGAGCCAAGCGCGTGATCGATACGCCGATCACCGAGCATGGCTTTGCCGGCATTGGCGTCGGTGCGGCGATGGCAGGCTTAAAGCCGATCGTCGAATTCATGACTTTCAACTTCGCCATGCAGGCGATCGACCAGATCATCAACTCCGCGGCCAAGACGCTGTACATGTCCGGCGGACAGATGGGCTGCGCGATCGTATTCCGCGGACCGAACGGCGCCGCCTCCCGCGTCGCGGCCCAGCACAGCCAGGATTATTCGGCGTGGTATTCACAGGTTCCCGGGCTCAAGGTGGTCGCGCCGTTTTCAGCCGCCGACTACAAAGGCCTCTTGAAGGCTGCGATCCGCGATCCCAATCCGGTGATCTTCCTTGAAAACGAGATGCTGTACGGCCATTCCGGCGAGGTGCCAAAACTCGACGATTATGTGATCCCGATCGGCAAGGCGCGGATCGTACGAACAGGCAGTCATGTTACCATCGTGTCGTGGTCGAACGGAATGTCGTATGCGCTCAAGGCCGCCGAAGAACTGGCGAAGGAAGGCATCGAAGCCGAATTGATCGACCTGCGTACGCTGCGTCCGATGGACACCGACACCATCGTTGCTTCCGTGAAGAAGACCGGCCGCGCCGTGACCGTGGAAGAAGGCTGGCAGCAGAACGGCGTCGGCGCCGAAATCGCCGCCCGCATCATGGAACATGCCTTCGACTATCTGGATGCGCCGGTGACGCGGGTGTCGGGCAAGGACGTGCCGATGCCTTACGCGGCGAACCTGGAAAAGCTCGCATTGCCATCAGTCGCCGAGGTGGTCGCGGCCGCCAAGGCCGTTTGTTACAGGTAAGCCATGGCCGGTCCCAAGGAGCAGCCCTTGCCTCCCGACGTCATGGGCCGCGATGACGCCACGGAAGTGTTGCGTGCGTTTGTCGTCGATGGCGGACTTTCCATCGCCTTCCAGCGCGCGTTCGAGGAGCCGGACATGTGGGGCCTGCTCCTGGTCGACGTCGCGCGCCATGCCGCCCGTGCCTATGCGCGCGAGAGCGGCTACACCGAGGACGAAGCGCTGACGCGCATCGTCGACATGTTCGAAGCCGAAATCGCGCGGCCGACCGACGTAGGCACCACCACGCCGCGGTCGCAACAAGGTCACTGACAATGCCAACCAACATCCTGATGCCCGCGCTGTCGCCGACGATGGAAAAGGGCAACCTCGCCAAGTGGCTCAAGAAAGAGGGCGACAAGGTCAAGTCCGGCGACGTGATCGCGGAAATCGAGACCGACAAGGCGACCATGGAGGTAGAGGCGGTCGACGAGGGCACGATCGCGAAGATCCTTGTGCCGGAGGGGACGCAGGACGTTGCGGTCAACGATGTGATCGCGGTGCTCGCCGCCGATGGCGAAGACGTCAAGGCGGCGGGGGCAGGGGCGGCCAGCGCGCCCAAATCTGCTCCGGCCGCCGCTCCAGCGCCGCAGGCCGCCGCCCCGGCGCCAGCCGCGCCTACGCCGGCGAAGGCCGCGCCACCGGCCGCCGCGGCTCCCGCGCCGCAGGCGCCTGCTCAACAGACCAACGGCCACGCGCGCACCTTCTCGTCGCCGCTCGCCCGACGCCTGGCAAAGGAAGCCGGCATCGAACTGGCCCGCATCAACGGTTCGGGGCCGCACGGCCGCGTCATTGCCCGCGATGTGGAAGAGGCAAAATCCGGCAAGGGGCTGAAGGCGCCCGCTGCAGCACCGGGCGCGCCGAGCATCGCGCCGTCGATGTCGGACAAGCAGATCCTGGCGCTGTTCGAGCCGGGCAGTTACGAGGTCGTGCCGCATGACGGCATGCGCCGCACCATTGCGCAACGCCTCACTGCGTCGATACAGACCATTCCGCATTTCTATCTGACGATGGACTGCGATATCGGCAAGCTCCTGGCGGCGCGCGAGGAGATCAATGCCGCCGCGCCCAAGGACAAGGAGAAGAAGCCGCTCTACAAGCTCTCGGTCAACGATTTCGTCATCAAGGCGATGGCGATCGCGCTGCAGCGGATTCCGAATTGCAACGTGAGCTGGACCGAAGGCGGCATGCTCAAGCACAAGCATTCCGACATCGGCGTGGCGGTGGCGATGCCCGGCGGGCTGATCACGCCGATCATCCGCAAGGCCGAAACCAAATCGCTGTCGACGATCTCGGGCGAGATGAAGGATTTTGCCGCACGCGCTCGTGCCCGAAAACTCAAGCCGGAGGAATATCAGGGTGGCACCACGGCGGTTTCCAACCTCGGCATGTACGGCATCAATCATTTCACCGCCGTGATCAACCCGCCGCACGCCACGATCCTCGCGGTCGGCACCAGCGAAGAGCGCCCGGTGGTCAGGGGTGGCAAGATCGAGATCGCGCACATGATGAGCGTGACCCTGTCCTGCGATCACCGCGCCATCGACGGCGCGCTCGGCGCCGAGCTGATCGGCGCATTCAAGATGCTGATCGAAAACCCCGTCATGATGATGGTGTGAGAGTGAGGTGTTTCACGCCGTCATTGCGAGCGCAGCGAAGCAATCCATGGCGACGCGAGCAAGCTGAATTGCTTCGTCGCAAGTGCTCCTCGCAATGACGAACAGCAACATTCTGATGCGGTCGCGGTCGGAAACGATCGTCAATTTCAGCACGCGATTTCTTCATCCGTCTTCCCTGACGGTGCGCTGCCACCCGCTCCCACCCGGGAGGGGAAAGTAATAAGCGAGTTCGCAATGGCCGACACATCCTTCGACATCATCATCATCGGTTCCGGGCCCGGCGGCTATGTCACCGCGATCCGCGCGGCGCAGCTTGGGTTCAAGACGGCGATCGTGGAAAAATCCTACCTCGGTGGCATCTGCCTGAACTGGGGCTGCATCCCGACCAAGGCGCTGCTGCGCTCGGCCGAGATCTATCACTACATGCAGCACGCCAAGGATTACGGGCTTTCGGCCGACAACGTCGCGTTCGATCCGAAAGCCGTGGTGCAGCGCTCGCGTGGCGTTTCCAAGCGCCTCAACGACGGCGTCGGCTTTTTGATGAAGAAGAACAAGGTCACGATCATCTGGGGCGAGGCCTCGATCGACGCGCCCGGCAAGGTCACGGTGAAGAAATCGGCCGTCGAGGCGCCGAAGGGCGCGGTGGGCGAGGGCGCCTATCAGGCAAAGCACATCATCCTCGCCACCGGCGCGCGGCCGCGGGTGCTGCCGGGGCTGGAGCCCGACAAGAAGCTGATCTGGACCTACTTCGAGGCGATGGTGCCGGAGAAGATGCCGAAATCGCTCTTGGTAGTGGGGTCCGGAGCGATCGGCATCGAATTCGCGTCATTCTTCCACACCATGGGCGCCGACGTGACCGTGGTGGAAGTACTGCCGCAGATCCTGCCGGTGGAGGACGCCGAGATCGCCGGCCTGGCGCGCAAGCGGTTCGAGAAGCAAGGCATCAAGATCCTCACCAGCACCAAGGTGACAAAACTCGAGAAGAAGAGCGACAGCGTGGTCGCCACCATCGATGATGGAAAGAAGCCGCAAACGGTCGAATTCGACCGCGTGATTTCGGCCGTGGGCGTGGTCGGCAATATCGAAAATCTCGGATTGGAAAAACTCGGCGTCAAGACCGATCGCGGCTGCGTCGTGATCGACGGTTACGGCAAGACCAATGTGCCCGGCATCTACGCCATCGGCGACGTCTCGGGGCCACCGATGCTGGCGCACAAGGCCGAACATGAAGGCGTGGTGTGCGTCGAGGCCATCAAGGGCCTGCACCCGCATGCCATGGACAAGAACCTCATTCCCGGCTGCACCTATTGCAATCCGCAGATCGCGTCGGTCGGTCTCACCGAGGCCAGGGCAAAAGAGGGGGCCCGCGAAGTACGCGTCGGTCGTTTTCCGTTTGTCGGCAATGGCAAGGCGATTGCGCTCGGAGAGGACCAGGGACTGGTCAAGGTGGTCTTCGACAAGAAGACCGGCCAATTGCTCGGCGCGCACATGATCGGCGCCGAAGTGACCGAACTGATCCAGGGCTATGTGGTCGCGATGAACCTCGAGACCACAGAAGAAGAGCTGATGCACACCGTGTTCCCGCACCCGACGCTATCCGAGATGATGAAGGAAGCGGTGCTGGACGCCTATGGCCGCGTGCTGAATATCTAGAGCGAAAGACCAATCCGTGAAAGACAATGACAATCTGACGATCGAACGTCCGACGTTCGTGACCCATCTCGAATGCGCGATGGAAGGCGATCATTATCCCGCCGACCAGATCCACAACCTCTCGAAGGCCGGCAAGCCGCTGTTGGTGCGCTACGACCTCGCCGGCGTGAAAAAAGCGTTGACCAAGGACGCGCTGGCGCAGCGCCCGGCCGATCTCTGGCGCTACCGCGAGATGTTGCCGGTGCGGAAAGTTGCCGACATCGTCAGTCTCGGCGAAGTGACGACGCCGCTGATACGGTTGCCGAAGCTTGCCAAGAAAATCGGCGGCGGCGAGATCATTGTGAAGGATGAAGGGCGGTTGCCGACCGGTTCGTTCAAGGCGCGCGGCCTGGTCATGGCGGTATCGATGGGCAAGGCGCTCGGCATCAGCCACATGGCGATGCCGACCAACGGCAATGCCGGCGCCGCGCTTGCGGCCTACGCCACCTCGTGCGGCATCAAGACCACGATCTTCTGCCCCGCCGATACGCCGGAAGTGAATGTCAGCGAGATCGAACTGCAGGGCGCCACGGTTTATCGCGTCAACGGGCTGATCGACGATTGCGGCAAGATCGTCGGCGAAGGCAAGGCCAAGGCCGGCTGGTTCGACACCTCGACACTGAAGGAGCCCTATCGCATCGAGGGCAAGAAGACGATGGGGCTCGAGCTTGCCGAGCAGCTCGGCTGGGACGTGCCGGATGTGATCTTCTATCCGACCGGCGGCGGCACCGGCCTGATCGGTATGTGGAAGGCGTTCGCCGAACTCGAGGCCATCGGCTTCATCGGTTCCAAACGGCCGCGCATGATCGCGGTGCAGGCGGCCGGCTGCGCGCCGATGGTGCGAGCTTTCGAGAACGGCACCGAACACGCAGCCCGCTGGGAGGATGCCCACACCATCGCCTCCGGCATTCGCGTGCCGCAGGCGATCGGAGATTTTCTTATCCTGCGCGCGGTCCGCGAGAGCAAAGGTTTTGCCATCGCGGTAACGGACGAGAAGATTTCTGCTGCGCTGAATGAAGTCGCGCGCGAGGAAGGCCTGTTGCTGTGCCCGGAAGGCGCTGCGACCTATGCCGCCTACAAGCAAAGCCTTGCCGATGGCCGCGTGACAAAAAATGATCGCGTGATGCTGTTCAATTGCGCGACAGGCCTTAAATATCCACTGCCGCCGGTGACGCGCACGCTCGATCGTCACCAGCCGATCGATTACGCAAAACTCTAGGAGACTGTCATTGCGAGCCAACGGGTCGCGCGAAACGCCCGATGACAGGCTCCGCGAAGCAATCCATCGAGCGGCGCCGGAAGCATGGATTGCTTCGTCGCAAGTGCTCCTCGCAATGACGGTGGTGTGGCGTTAGGGAGGATTGATGCGAAGAGCAGTTCTGGCAGCCATGATCGCGATCCTGGCAATCGGCACAGGCGCGCGTGCGGACAATTTCCCCTCGCATCCCATCACCATCGTGGTGCCATTTGCCGCCGGCGGTCCCTCCGACGTCATGGCGCGGATTCTGGCCGAGCGAATGAAGACGACGCTCGGCGAAACCATTCTGGTCGAGAACGTGACCGGCGCGGGCGGCTCGATCGGGGTCGGACGGGCCTTGCGGTCGGCCCCTGACGGCTACACCATCAGCTTCGGCCATCTCGGCACCCATGTCGCCAATGGCGCGATCTACAAGCTCGGCTACGACCTCGTGGCCGATCTTGAGCCGGTGGTGCTGCTGCCGAGCAATCCGATGGTCGTCGTCAGCAAGAACGCGGTTCCGGCAAAATCACTGAAGGAACTGATCGAGTGGCTGAAGGCGCGGCCAACCCCGGCCACCGCTGGCACCGCCGGCGCCGGTTCGGGAAGCCACATCGCCGGGCTCTATTTCGAGAACGTCACCGGCGTCAAACTGCAATACGTACCGTATCGCGGCACGGGGCCGGCGATGAACGATCTGGTCGCCGGACAGATCGATGTCATTGTCGATCAGCTCTCCAACTCCATCAGCCAGGTGCGCGCCGGCACCATCCGTGCCTATGCCGTCACCGATACCAAGCGCGTCGAATCGGCGCCGGACATTCCGACCACGGAAGAGGCGGGGTTACCGGGGTTTCACATGACGCTGTGGTCCGGCATGTGGGTGCCGAAGGATACCCCGAAGGAAATCGTCGCAAAGCTCAACGCTTCCGCAGTCGACGCGCTGAACGATCCGACGGTGCGCAAGCAGCTGGAAAATCTCGGCTTGCAGATGCCGCCGAAAGATCAGCTCTCGCCGCAGTCGCTCGGCACGTGGCAGAAAGCCGAAATCGCGAAGTGGTGGCCGATGATCAAGGCCGCCAACGTCAAGGTGGACTGAATTCATTTGGCGGAACGATCGTGAAAAATCTCGCAGTGGCATGGCTTGCATCCAGTGCGGCATTCACAATTGCCTTCGTTGGCTGGATGGTGTTCTGGGACTGGCTCGGCGAACGGGTGCTATTGGCGTGTCGTGGTTCTGCGTGACTATTCAGGCTAGGGGCGGCGTATCACTCGGACGATTTCGGACGCCGCAACGGCGGCATGTGTTTCGTCAATTCGCGGTTCGGATAATCGCCGTGCACATGGGTGACTAGCTCGTTGACGAAGTGCAGAGCGAAGGGTGGAAAAAACCGTCGGCGGTCCCAGGCGACCAAGACCCAGCCCCCGATGGGCGTGCCGCGATAGGTCACCGACATCGCTTTGACGCCCTTGCGCGGAATGCTGACATTCGACGGCACGATCGCCGCGCCTTCGCCGCTGGCCGCGAGAGCCATCAAGGTATGCGGGGCGCCACTTTCCAGAACGATAGACGGGTTGACATCCGCGTTGTGACAAGCGGCGTCGAACCAGCCGCGCGAGCGGAACCCGCGGTGCAGGAGCAACAAAGGCTCATCCGCAAGTTCGCTAACATCGACTGAGCTACGCCGTCCAAACGGATGCGATGGCGCGACCACGGCCAAGACGTAAGCCGGGTAGAGCAGGCGGCTGAAGAACAGCTCGTTGCCGGCGGTGGTCAGCACGATCTGCACGTCGCCCTGCGCGAGCCGGTCGCTGATGCGTGCCCCGCCTTCCTCGACGAAATGCACCTCGATGCCGGGATGTTTGCGGCGGAAGCGAGTGACGAAGGGCGCCAACACGGTCTCGATATGCTGCGGGCTGGCTCCTACGCGTAGCGTCCCCGTGAGTCCGCCCTTGAGTGCGTGGGCGCGGTCGCGCAGTGAGTCCGCTTCCTGCAACAAACGGCGCCCGCGGCGCACGATGTCCTCGCCCTCAGAAGTGAGTTGAAGGCGTCGGCCAATGCGGTCGAACAGCAGCACGCCAAACTCGGCCTCCAGCGCCTGGATCTGCCGCGAGGCCGCCGGCTGACTGAGATGCAACCGCCCGGTGGCGCTGGCGAAACCGCCGGCGTCGGCGACGGTAATCAAAGTCTGGAGTTGTCGGAGGTTCATGGCGGCTCCGCTATTGATGCAAAAATCACATGAACAAATCGATCATTAATGCATTGGACAATCAAGACCACTGGAGCTTAAATCGCCACACTTCGACGCGTGGAATGCCAACCTGAGGGCGTTCGATGTTCGATCTCGATCGATTTACCGCCGATTGCCGCGCCGCTCGTGCCGCGGACCGTTCATCAAAGACCATCTGCGAGGTCGTCAAACGGGCGGTATCCGACCCGGCCGGCCTGCTCAAGTCGCTGGGCGAGCCCGACCGCGCGGGCATTAAGGGGCTCTACCGCTCGTCGGACTTGACCATACTCAACGTTGTTTGGACGCCGCGCATGATTGTCATGCCGCATAATCATCACATGTGGGCGGTCATCGGCGTCTATTGCGGGCGCGAGGACAACATCTTCTGGCGCCGAATAGCTGAGACGGGCGAGGGCCAGCTCGAGGCAGCCGGCGCGCGCTCTATCGCAGTCAAGGACGTGCAGCCGCTTGGCGAAGACATCATCCATTCGGTCACCAATTCGACCTCCAAGTTTACCGCCGCGATCCACGTATATGGCGGCGATTTCTTCGCCGCCCACCGCAGCGGATGGGACCCGGACACGCTTTCCGAGCAGCCTTCCGATGCCAACCATGCCCGCGAGGTCTTTGAGGAAGCCAACCGGCGCTACGCCGCGGGCCTTAGCTGACCCGCGCCACAAGCTCGGTTGATGACCGCTTGGGTCATTCGCGACGGGGGCGGGCCGCTCGCCGTGGATCTCGGCTGAGCGCTGACAGCTTGCTGATTTATTCAGCGAGAGCATTTTTTTATGCGCGGCGATTTGCCGAACGATTCCAGTGTGATTTGGCCTGTCCAGTCCTCGCTATAAAAATAATCCGCTTTCCCCGTCGGGCAAATCATCTCTACAAGCTCGCCCCGTCTCACCCGAACGAGGGGCGGCTCGCGATCGTCACGAAACGCGCGGTGGGATGCGGTGGACGCGGCAGTGTCGGGCGCGAAGCGGCAATTGCAGGGCAGGTGTCTCACCTGTGAGCGAACAGCCAGCGCGCGGACGAACGGCGCTTCAACGGCTTTGCCCATACTTCGATGGACGGCACATGGCCCACCGAAGCGTCTGGTGAGGTCGCTGCGTACGGCGAAGTCGTGTGGTTCTGGCATCTGTTGCTGATGCCAAGCCTGCGGAGATGCGTCGGCCCGACCGGGCTTGGACAAGTCTTAATCCGCTGGCGACGGTGACAAAAAGGAACTCGTCGCCGGGAAGAGCGCGGAGGAAACCGTTAAAACCATTGCGCGGGGAAAGCCGGGTGTTCCGGTGCTACCTGTGGTGACTACCGTGTGCTTACTACCAATGCACACGGGCTGCGGGTGCTCCGGGCACCCGGCTTTTCCTGCGCCCTCTGTTTCCCTGGGGCCGAATAGTTTTCACAACTCGAGCGCCTCGCGCTGCGGGAACGCGCATCCGCGCACAGCGTACAAAACTCCTGATGAAATCCATATCCGCCATGCGCCGCCAGATCTGGAATTTTGCGACGCGCTTCGCATATCTCACCTCCGGTCTTCGTTGAAGGAACAGCTCATGACACCCCGCGCCGACTTCGCAAGTCAGGACTATTTTCGCAACCCCGGTGCGGCGATGGAAAGGCTGCGTAGCCTGGGTCCGGTCGTCGAAGTGCATTTTCCTGTCATCGGCAGGGTCCTGACAACGACGACCCAGGCTTTGGCCGATCAGGTGCTCAAGGACACCGAAACCTTCACCATGCGCAAGGAGGACGGCAATGTGGCCGGACTCCGCTGGTGGATGCCGGGCATCGTGCGCACGCTGGCCAACAGCATGCTGTCGATGGACGAGCCGGACCACAAGCGGCTGCGCGATATCGTGGACGAGGCCTTTCGCCGTCGCGCCGTGCTCGACATGGAGCCGCATATTCAGGCCATGGCTGACGACCTCGCCGACCGGCTGTTTGCAGACGGAAGCCCCGCCGACCTCGTCGAGCGTTACGCGCGCACGCTGCCATTGTCGGTGATTTCTGAACTTCTTGGGCTGCCGCTGGCCGACCGGCCAAAATTCACAGCCTGGGCCGGCGGCTTCACCCGTTTCACCGGCACGTTGGGATTCCTTGGCATGATCCCGAACGTGCTGGCCATGAAGCGCTATTTCGAACGCCATCTTGAGACCGTTCGCCGGCAGGGTGGGCAAGGATTGATCGCCGAAATCGTCCGCGTCGAGAAAGACGGCGGACAAATCAGCCCCAACGAAATCGTCGCCATGGTGTTCCTGTTGCTGGTTGCCGGCCACGAGACCACCACGCACCTGATCAGCGGATCGGTCTATGAGCTTCTGAAAAATCCCGAGCTTCGCGACTGGCTCGAACAAGACTGGAGCCGAATCGATCTGGCGGTGGAGGAATTCCTGCGGTTCATCACGCCGGTGCAATTCACCAAGCCGCGTTACGTTCGCAGGGATATCGAACTCGGCGGAGTCCGGGTCCGGAAGGGCGAGAAGATCATGGCGATGCTGGCCGCGGCCAATATGGACCCGCAGGCAAATCCTCATCCGGAACGGCTGGATCTGCAGCGCAGGCCGAACCGGCATATCGCCTTCGGCACCGGAATCCATTTCTGCCTTGGTCATCAGCTCGCTCGCATCGAAGCCAAATGCGCGCTTAAATCCCTGTTCCAGCGCTGGCCCAGGCTGACGCTCGCGGTGGATCAATCCGACATCACCTGGCGCAAACGGCCGGGCCTCAAGGCGATCGATCGCCTTCCGGTTGTATCCGGCGCCAAGGGCGACTAGTCGACCGTTTGCAACCTGCGCGGTGTTAAGGAATATGGCGCAACCATGGTGGCCTTAGAGCCACGATTGTGGCTAGCCCGCAACACTCGGTGAACATTTGGGTCGAGCGGTGCCCGGCTATTGCGTGCGCCGCTATTTGGCCACACCCCTTGGTGAAACCATGTCTTCAAAGGCTAAACGGCCTCAGCATTCGCAAGGCGAAGGGGAACCCAGCGTTTCCCGGGAACCAAAGTGTGGGTCTGGGGAAACAGGGTCGCAATGGACGCCAAGACCAACATCAAGCAGAGATTGCCCAGCCGTCATGTGACGGAGGGTCCCGAACGGGCGCCGCACCGGTCGTATCTCTATGCCATGGGCTTGACCACCCAGCAGATCCACCAGCCCTTCGTTGGCGTGGCGTCGTGCTGGAACGAGGCCGCGCCCTGCAACATTTCGCTGATGCGGCAGGCCCAGGCGGTCAAGAAGGGCGTCGCTTCCGCCGGCGGCACCCCGCGCGAGTTCTGCACCATCACCGTGACCGATGGCATCGCGATGGGCCATGACGGCATGCGCTCGTCCTTGCCGTCGCGCGAATGCATCGCCGACTCCGTCGAACTGACCATGCGCGGCCACGCCTATGACGCGCTTGTGGGCCTCGCCGGCTGCGACAAATCGTTGCCCGGCATGATGATGGCGATGGTGCGACTCAATGTGCCGTCGATCTTCATCTATGGCGGCTCGATTCTCCCCGGCAATTTCCGCGGCCAGCAGGTCACGGTCCAGGACATGTTCGAGGCGGTCGGCAAGCATTCGGTCGGCGAGATGTCCGATACCGATCTCGATGAAATCGAGCGGGTGGCTTGCCCGTCCGCCGGCGCCTGCGGCGCACAATTCACCGCCAACACCATGGCGACGGTGTCCGAGGCCATCGGGCTGGCGTTGCCCTATTCGGCCGGCGCACCGGCGCCTTACGAGATTCGCGACGCGTTCTGCATGACCGCGGGCGAAAAGGTCATGGAATTGATCGCCGCCAATATCCGCCCGCGCGACATCGTCACCCGCCGTTCGCTGGAGAACGCCGCGGCGGTGGTGGCCGCCTCGGGCGGGTCGACCAATGCTGCGCTGCACTTGCCGGCGATCGCGCACGAATGCGGCATCAAGTTCGACCTGTTCGATGTCGCCGAAATCTTCAAAAAGACACCATATGTCGCGGATTTGAAGCCGGGTGGCCGTTATGTCGCCAAAGACATGTTCGAAGTTGGCGGCATACCGCTTCTGATGAAGACATTGCTCGATAACGGCCATTTGCACGGCGACTGTTTGACAGTCACAGGCCGCACGATCGCTGAAAACCTCAAAAGCGTGAAATGGAATCCGCATCAGGATGTGGTGCGGTCCGCCGACAAGCCGATCACAGTCACCGGCGGCGTTGTCGGTCTGAAGGGTAATCTCGCGCCCGAGGGCGCGATCGTGAAGGTCGCGGGCATGTCGAATTTGAAATTTACCGGACCTGCCCGCTGCTTCGATCGCGAAGAGGACGCCTTCGAGTCGGTGAAGAAGAAGACCTACAAAGAGGGCGAGGTCATCGTGATTCGCTACGAGGGACCGCGCGGCGGTCCGGGCATGCGCGAGATGCTCTCGACCACGGCGGCGCTGACCGGGCAGGGCATGGGCGGCAAAATTGCGCTGATCACGGACGGCCGGTTCTCCGGCGCGACCCGTGGGTTCTGCATCGGCCATGTCGGGCCGGAAGCGGCGGTGGGCGGGCCGATCGCGCTATTGCGGGACGGCGATACCATCGAAATCGACGCGGATGACGGAATACTTAACGTAAAATTGACTGAAGCAGAGCTTGCCGAACGTAAGACCAAATGGAAGCCCCGGGCGACCAATCATACGTCAGGTGCGCTGTGGAAATATGCCCAGCAAGTGGGGCCGGCGGTGGATGGGGCCGTAACGCATCCGGGCGGCGCGCACGAGAAGCAGTGCTATGCGGATATCTAGGCGTATCATATTTGCTGTGATTTTAGGGGCCACGCCGGTGGCTACGCCGCTGTTGGCCTTCGACGGCGCGCCGGCCACCCCGCAGGATACGACGATCCCCATGATTTCGGGTCAGCCCTCCGGTGCGGCCGCGGCCCTGAAGAAGGGGGTCCCGTCGTCGCCTTCCGACACCTCGCTGACCTCGCTGCAATATGCCGCAGAGGGCGGTCATCCCATCGCTCAATGGAAATTGGGACGGATGTACGCCGACGGAAATGGCGTGCTGCAGGACGATCTTCGCGCCTTCGAATATTTCAGCCGCATCGCCAATGCGCATGCGGAGGACAGCCCGTCGGCGCCGCAGGCGGCGATCGTCGCCAATGCGTTCGTGGCGCTGGGGCGGTACTATCTCAGCGGTATTCCGAATTCGAAGATCAAATCCGATCCGGACCGGGCGAGGGAGATGTTTTCCTATGCCGCATCCTATTTCGGCAATGCTGATGCGCAATACGATCTGGCCCGGCTCTATCTCCGGGGCGCCGGCGCGTCGCGGGACGATTTCCGCTACGGTGCGCGCTGGCTCGGCCTCGCCGCCCAGAAGGGCCAACACCAGGCCCAGGCCATGCTCGGCCAGATGCTGTTCAACGGCGACCAGTTGCCGCGCCAGCCCGCGCGCGGCCTGATGTGGCTGACCCTGGCGCGCGACAGTGCCACGCCGGATGAGACCTGGATCAAGGAAAGCTACAACAAGGCCATCGCCAAGGCGTCCGACGACGACCGTGCGATGGCGCTGCAGATGCTCGAGCACTGGGTGCAGGGCCGCAAGGACTAACTCCCTGCTACCCTCGCTCCGTCCGGCGGGCGAGGGACCGGGTTCACGCCGTTTCCAGGTCGAGATCCACCCATACCGGCACGTGGTCCGACGGCTTTTCCCAGGCGCGCACATAGCTGTCGATTCCGACGTCGATCAGCCGATCGCTGGCCTGCGGCGACAGCAGCAGATGATCGATGCGCAGGCCATGGTTCTTCTGCCAGGCACCGGCCTGATAATCCCAGAACGTGTACTGGCCGGGGGCGTCGGTGACCGCGCGCAATGCGTCCGTCAGCCCGAGGCCGAGCAGCGACTGGAAACTTTCGCGAGTAGCGGGGCGAAACAGGGCGTCGTTGACCCACGCCGCCGGATTATGCACGTCCCGCGCTGCCGGAATGACGTTGAAATCGCCGGCCAGGACCAACGGCTCCTCGCTTTTCAGCCGTTGTTTCGAATATTCAAGAAGCCGCGACATCCATTTGAGTTTATAGGGATATTTTTCAGTCTCCGGCGGGTTGCCATTGGGCAGATAGAGGCACGCGATCCGCAGCACCCCATGTTTCAGCGTGACCACACCCTCCAGGAACCGGGCGTGGATGTCTTCGTCGTCGCCGGCAAGCCGCGGGCGGGTTTCGTCGAACGGCAGCTTCGACAGCAGCGCGACGCCGTTGAACGTCTTCTGGCCGTGGGTGACGACATTGTAACCGAGCGCCTCGACCGCCTCCCGCGGAAACGCCTCGTCGACGCATTTGATTTCCTGGAGGCAGACGATGTCGGGCGCGCAATCCTTCAGCCAGACCAGCAGGTGGTCGAGCCGCTGCCTGACCGAATTGACGTTCCAGGTAGCTATGCGCATGAAGGCGGTCCCGGGTCGTAACCACAAATTTTAGGTTCACTGGCATACCATGGGCGGCGGGGCTATGATAACCGTTAAGAAATAAGGCGCAAAAGTCGCCGTCATGGGGCAGGAAACCGGATTCGTCCCGGTCGTTGGGACCGGCTGGCGCGAAATGTCATGAAAAAACGTAACTTGATCATTCTGGCAGGCGGGTTGGGCATCGTGGCTCTCGCTGCCTTCGTCACCCGCTCGTCGTGGACCGGCGGCGGCGCCAGTGCCCAGGGACCGCAGCGCCCGCGCGTGGTCTCGGTTGAACTGGCCAAGGCGCAACGCAAGCCCGTACCCGTCGATGTCGATTCGATTGGAACGGTGACGCCGATTTCCAGTGTGGCGCTGAAATCGCGGGTCGAGACCACCATCGTCTCGGTTCACTTCGAAGACGGCGCCAAGGTCAACGAGGGCGACCTGCTGTTTACCCTCGATGCCCGCCAGATCGACGCCCAGGTCGAGCAGGCCGAAGGAACGCTCGCCAAGGACCAGGCCCAACTCGAAGGCGCGCAGCGCGACGTCAGGCGCTACAGCGACCTGATCGGCAAGGGCGCCACCACGCAGGTCAATCTCGACAACGCCAAAACCCAGGCCGACATCCTGATCGGCACCATCAAGGCCGATCAGTCCGCACTGGACAATCTGAAGGTCCAGAAAAGTTACACCACGATCCGCGCGCCATTCTCGGGCCGCATCAGCGCGGCCAACGTCAAGGTCGGAAATTTCGTGCGTCCGGCCGATACGGCGCCGCTCGCCGTCATCAACCAGATGGCGCCGGTCTATGTGACCTTCGCCATTCCGCAGCGCGCGCTGGTCGATCTGCGCGACGCCATGGCGGCCGGCGGCTCCAAGGTGATCGCGACGATCCCCGGCCACGCACGTTCCGAGGACGGCAAGGTCGCGATGGTCGAGAACACGGTGGATGCCACCACCGGCATGGTCACCGTGCGCGGCGTCATGGCCAACGAAAACGAAACATTGTGGCCGGGCACATTGGTGAACACCAAGCTGATCATCCGCAGCGAAGACGCCGTGACGGTGCCTACTGCTGCCGTGCAGCGCAGCCAGAACGGCAATTACGTATTCGTCATGCTGGATGGCAAAGCGCACGTTCAGCCCGTGGATGTCAGCCGTACCTTCCAGGGCAAATCCGTCATAGCAAAGGGCTTGTCCGGAGACGAGGACGTTGTGGTGGACGGACAATTGCTGTTGTCCGAGGGGACATTGATTGCCGCGCGGCCCGCCAAGGCGGGGGCCTGACCGATGACGCTTTCGGAACTTTGTATCCGCCGTCCGGTCATGACCACACTCATGACGGCGTCGATCATCGCTTTCGGCGTGTTCGGCTTCCGCCTGCTGCCTGTATCCGCGCTTCCCAAGGTCGATTTTCCGACCATCGCCGTGACCGCGACCCTGCCGGGCGCCAGTGCCGACACCATGGCGGCCTCGGTCGCTGGGCCGATCGAACGCCAGCTCTCGACCATTGCCGGCATCTCCTCGATGTCCTCGACCTCGTCGCAGGGCACCACCGCGATCGTCATCCAGTTCGATCTCAATCGCAACATCGATGCCGCCGCGCTGGATGTGCAGACCGCGCTGACCATCGCGCAGCGGCGGCTGCCGATCGAAATGACGACCCCGCCGAGTTTCCGGAAGGTCAATCCATCTGACTTCGCGGTCCTGTTCATCTCGCTGGTATCCGAGACGTTGCCGCTGTCCACCGTCAACGAATATGGCGACATCACCATCGGGCAGGCGCTGTCACAGATTCAGGGCGTCGCCCAGGTCGTGATTTTCGGCAGCCAGAAATTTGCGATCCGGGTGCAGGCCGACCCGGAAGCCGCGGCGGCTCGCGGAATCTCGCTTGAAGATATCCGGACCGCGGTGTCGCGGGCGAATTCCTCCACCCCGGTCGGCACGCTGAACGGTCCAAAGCAGGACGTGGCGCTGCAGGCGTCCGGCCAGATGGACAAGGCGGCCGATTACCGGCACGTCATCGTCGCCTGGCGCAACGGTTCGCCGGTGCGCCTCGACGAGGTCGCGCGCATCTATGACAGCGTCGAGAACGACAAGATCGCCACCTGGTTCAACGGGACGCGCGCCATCGTTCTGGCGATCTACAAGCAGCCCGATGCCAACACGGTAGCGGTCGTCGACGGCGTGCTGGCGAAACTGCCGTCGCTGCGCGCGCAGATCCCGCCCTCGGTGCAGCTCCAGGTCGCGATGGACCGCTCGGTCTCGATCCGCCAGTCGGTCAGCGACGTCGAGGAGACCCTGCTGATTGCCGTCGGCCTGGTGATCCTGGTGATCTTCCTGTTCCTGCGCTCGGCGTCGGCCACTTTCATTCCGGCGCTGGCGGTGCCGATCTCGCTCTGCGGCACTTTTGCCGTCATGTACATGCTGGACTTCTCCATCAACAACATGACGCTGCTGGCGCTGACCCTGTCCGTCGGCTTCGTGGTCGATGACGCCATCGTCATGCTGGAAAATATCGTCCGCCATATCGAACATGGCATGCGTCCATTCGAGGCCGCACTGAAGGGTGCGCGCGAGATCGGCTTCACGATCATTTCGATCACGTTCTCGCTGATCGCGGTGTTCATTCCGGTGCTCCTGATGGGCGGCATCGTTGGCCGCGTATTCCGTGAATTCGCGGTGACGATTGCGGTCGCAATCGTGGTTTCCGGTTTCGTCTCGCTGACGCTGACGCCGATGCTGTGCGCGCGGGTGTTGAAGGCGCATGACGAGACCAGGAAGCCGAATATCGTGCTTCGCGTGTTCGAGCGGATGTTCGATTCCTGGCTGCGCGCCTACGAATGGGCGCTGGACCGGGTGCTTGCCCGCAAGGCGATGATGCTGATGGTAACTCTGGCGACGCTCGCGGGCACCATCGCGCTCTATATCGTCGTACCCAAGGGGTTCTTTCCCCAGGAGGATACCGGCTTTCTGTTCGGCACCACTGACGCTGCGACCGACACATCGTATGAAGCGATGTCGGTGCGTCAGAAGGAATTGGCGGATATATTGAGCCGCGACCCGGCGGTAGAATACATCAACAGCACTGTAGGCGCGGGCGGTCCCAACCCAACAACCAACAATGGCAGGCTGTTCATCGCGCTGAAACCGAGGAAAGAGCGGGACTCGGCGACGGTGGTGATGGCGCGCCTGCGCCAGAAGGCTACCCAGGTTCCGGGGATGCAGGCGTTCTTCCAGAGCATCCAGAACCTCAACATTGGCGGCCGGCCGTCGAAGAGCCAATACCAGTACACCTTGCAGAGTGGCGACACGGAATCGCTCTACCGGCTGGCGCCGGAGATGCGCAACAAGATCGCGCAAGTCCCGGGATTGCTCGACGTCACCACCGACCTCTACATCAAGAATCCCCAGATGACGGTCGACATCGACCGCGAGAAAGCCGCGGTCTACGGCATTACCGTCGATCAGGTGCGCAACCAGCTCTATAACGCCTACGGCGCGCGCCAGGTCGGCACCATCTACATGCCGTCCAACGACTACCAGATCATTCTCGAAGCGCAGCCGCAGTTTCGGGTCGATCCGTCCGACCTCTCCAAGCTCTATATGAAAACCGCCAACAACCAGACTATTCCGCTCGGCGCGGTCGCCAAGCTGGTGCCCACGGTGGGGCCGCTGATGATCAATCATCAGGGCCAGCAGCCGGCGGTGACGATCTCCTTCAACCTCGCGCCCGGAGTTTCGCTGGGTTATGCGGTCGACAAGATCACCGCTATCGAACAAAGCTCAAATCTTCCGGCCACCATCGCGACGGGTTTCGCCGGCACGGCGCAGGTGTTCCAGGATTCCTTGCGCGGGCAGGGCGTGCTGATCCTGGCGGCGGTGTTCGCGGCGTTCGTCATCCTCGGCATTCTCTACGAGAGTTTCATTCACCCGATCACCATCATTTCCGGCCTGCCGTCGGCCGGCATCGGCGCGATCCTCACGCTGATGCTGTTCAACATGGAATTGTCCGTGATCGCGATGATCGGTATCGTGATGCTGGTCGGCATCGTCAAGAAGAACGCCATCATGATGGTCGACTTCGCGCTGGAGCGCCGCCGCGTCGGCTTGAGCGCCGAGCACGCCATTCGCGAAGCAGCCCTGCTGAGGTTCCGGCCCATCATGATGACGACCTTCGCGGCGATTTTCGGCACGCTGCCGATCGCGATCGGCGCCGGCGCCGGCGCCGAACTGCGTCAGCCGCTCGGTATCGCCGTGGTTGGCGGTCTTTGCGTATCGCAGCTGTTGACGCTGTTCATCACGCCGGTGATCTATATTTATCTCGATCGCATCGATCGCCGCCTGAAGCGCCGCCTGGAACCGCAGGCGGACGAGCTCGAGAATGTCGAGCGGCCACATGTCGCGGCCGCCGAATAGCGGTCGATGATTCCGGTTCCACCGGCCATCATTCGAATGCCGGACATCGGATAAGTCACTGAACGCCAATCTGTTTATGCGCGCTATTGTCGTCGGCGCGTCGCGATTCCGCCCCGATATGCAAACAACAAATGCCTCGCTGTCCTTTGACTGGACCCGATCGCAAGCTTAAGATGACGGGGAGGGAACAGGTGATCTGGGGGACCGCCGGATTCCGTTGACCATAGGCTGTGGGATGTTCCCGCATGCGAGAGTGTAGCGAATTTGGAATGAATTCATATTTTCGGCGCGAACTCGCGGATTACGTAGAGTATCATCGCGACTGGTGGAACGGCGTGATGCACGTGTTCGGAATCATATTTCTGTTCCTGGCCGCGATTCTTCCTCTGCATTTCTGGTCCGTCGATGTATTTGGCGTCCAAACCACCATGGCGACCATGATGGTGTTGCCGGTTTTGATCTATTGGCTGTTGCTCGATACCGCGCTCGGCGCAGGGATTGTTGCTGCTGCCGTTTTGTTGCTTTCGGCCGCGGCCATGATCGTGAGCCATGTGAGCGTCGCCGCGGTGTGGTCGATCTCGGCGGTTCTGATAGTCGTGGGTATCAGTTCGCAGATTATCGGACACCGCGTGTTCGAACGGCGACAGCCTGCGCTTCTGGACAATCCAACCCATTTACTGCTCGGTCCCATGTTTGTGATGGCGAAATTATTCATCGCGCTTGGCTTTCGGCGAGATCTTGCTCTTATTATCTATTCGGTTCCGCAAATGGCGCATCCGGGCGCTTCGTTTTACGCCGATGCGCGTCACGGCGAGACGCACCCAAACTCATGAGCTCTGTACTCGTTACCGGCGGCAGCGGATTCATCGGACAGCACCTGGTGTCGACATTGGTCGCCCGAGGTCTCAAGGTTCGCGTGCTGGATCTCCACTCTCCGACCAAGGCTCCGTCGGAAGTGGAGTATGTCGAGGGTTCGGTGCTGGATCCGGATCGGGTAGCGGAAGCCCTGCGCGGCGTCGAACAGGTCTATCATCTCGCCGGTCTGCCCGGGATGTGGATGCGTGAGAAAAGCGATTTTCACGCGGTCAATTGCCGCGGCACGGAAGTCGTCCTGGCGGCGGCGCGCAAGCATGGCACGGCGCGATTCCTGCACTGCTCGACCGAATCCATTCTGTTTCGCTCATCGGCCTGCGAAGAAGCCGGTGCGGATTATACCCTGCCGATGGCCGACCACATGCCGGGCCCCTATACCCGCTCGAAGATGCTGGCAGAGCAGCGTGCGATGGAAGCCGCCGCATCCGGTTTTCCGGTCGTGATCGGCACGCCGACCATGCCGATCGGGCCGCACGATCATAACCTGACACCGCCGGTCGCCATGCTCCGGCATTTTCTCAACAAGCGTCTGCAACTCTATCTCGATTTCATCGTCAATCTGGTCGACGTGCGCGACGTCGCGGCAGGGTTGGTGCTGGCCATGGAGCGGGGGCAGGTCGGGCATCGCTATATTTTCGGCGGCGAAAGCATCCCGCTAAAGCAGGTGCTTCGCCTCGTCGCGGAAAATAGCGGCCGCCGCAATTTCATGGTTCCGGTCCCGGCCGGGATCGCAGAAACCGCCGCCGCCATCCTGGAGCTGATCGCCGACCATGTGACGCGAAAACCACCTTCGGGAACCGCCGAAGGTGTGCGGATCGCGCGGCGCGCGACGTCGCTCTCGACCGAAAAGGCTGAGCGCGAACTCGGCTACGCGCCCCGGCCGATCGAGCCCGCGTTGCGCGAGACCATCGCCTATCTTCTTGACGCGTCCGGCGATCCGCAACCATCTGGCCGCGCCCGGGCTCCGGGCGTTCGGCCCGCTCACGCGGGCCGGCGCTATGGCACATGATGCAATCCGGTTATATGATCTGACATGTCTTTTGACCCGCACGCCTTGCTTGCCATCGCCTGGAGCGGCTGGACCGCTACCTGGCCAACCCAGTTGTTGGCGATCATCTGGATCCTCTGGCTGGCCAGTTGGGTCGTGGCTTCGCTGTGGTCGGGCCGCACCCAGAAACAGGTCATGACCTGGGACTCGCAGGCCTACCGCATTCCGATTCTCGTGGGCGGCATTCTCTTCACCCCCTGGACCGCGCAGGTGCTGGGGGAAGAGCCGCTCTGGCAGTTCGGCAATCTTGGCATCTACGTCCTTGCGGCGCTGACCTTGGCGGGGATCTCGTTCACATGGTGGGCGCGAATTCACCTCGGACGCTTCTGGTCGAACGCGATCACGCGCAAGGAAGGCCATCGTGTCATTGACACCGGCCCCTACGGCATGGTGCGCCACCCGATCTATACCGGCCTGATCGCCGGCATGCTCGCGACAGGCATCGCCGTCGGCACCGTGACCGCGATGCTGGGCGCCGTGCTGATCTCGCTCGGCATGTGGCAGAAGGCGCGCATGGAAGAGGGCTTCCTCACCAACGAGCTAGGCGCGGACGCCTACGGATCCTACTGTCGACGTATTCCGATGATCGTTCCGTTCCTGCGGCCGCGCTGACGGCGGATCGGCAGGCCGCGAGTTTACCGCCGCGGCGGCAACTGCGCAGAGACTGCAGATACCGCCGCGATCGGCAGCAGATGACGCGGAACGATGACGCGCTGGCCCGGTATCAGCGGCGCGCTGTCCGGCTCCCGATTGATCTGGGTCAGCGACCACAGCGGCAGCCGACGAAGTGCGGCAAGTTTTTGCAGCGTATCGCCCGAACGCGCGATCACCGGCGTACCGCTGTCCCACAGCTCGACCGAGGTGCCGGGCGGAACGACATAGCGAAGCGGCACGGTCTCGCCTTCGGCTTTCGCCGGCGTCGTCGCAAGCTGCACGACCATGGCGACCAATTGCTCGTGGATGGAATCCATCTTGTCGATATTGATGTGCGTGACTTCGTCATGCTTGGAGAGATCGAAACTCGCGTAGTGCCCCTGATAGCCCTGGATCGGTTTGACGTCGCCGCCCCCCAGCACATTGTCCGACAGGAAAATGTTGATGAAACGCTCAACATTGAGCGGAACGCTCGGGCTCGCATGCGCGGGATCGACGGTGACGACCAGGCTTACCGGAATGTTTTCGGCCTGCAGTATTTCCGCGAACTTCAGCGCGCAAAGCCCGCCCATCGAGTGTCCGATCAGTGTAATCGGCGCGGGATCGGCGCGGTAGTCACGAACGGCCTGATCGGCGATCAGGCGGCAAATCGTGAACTCGTAGACGTCAGCCCGGATGCCGGCACGTTCGAGCCGAGCGGTCAGACGGTCCATCCCGCGCGAGAAGATCGGACCGAGCGCGCCGCGGAACAGATAAGCGCGTCCGTGCGGCACCGTCGTCGCCGGGTCTGCGGCTGGCGGCTGTGCGGTCGCTTCAGTCGAACTGGTCGATGCGGTGACCGGGCCGGCCACTGCCGGATCAAAGCTGGCAAACAGGACAGCTGCCGAAAGCAGCGCCCCGATCACAGTTATTGCAACACGCGCCGAACAGTTCATGCGCTTCCTGCTTGTACCCTCGAACAGGTACGAGAAACACCTTGGATCCCGGTGAAGGTGCCGCCGCCGATGTCAGCAAAGCCATCGCCGAACGTGCGCCGTCCCGACACACACCGGTCTGTATTAGTGGTGAATGGGCAGAATTTGAGGCACGCCCGGCGCCAAAGGCGCCGGAACGTGGTCCTAATTGCGCACGGCGGCTGCGCTTATTTCCGGCTGTTGCGGCTTCTGCGCCGCAGACGCCGTTGCCGGCCGCCGGAAAACCGCAGCGTCGATGGCGGAGATCACCTTCTGCTGCATGATCTGGTTCTTGTCGATCGACAGGTGGCCGACACCCGGCACGGTATGGACGTCGACATTCTCTAGCGCGCCACGGAAATCCTTGGTGCGGGTGACGGGTTCGCCGGCGCCGTTGGAGACGTAGAAATTGATGTAGCGCTCGGCATTGCCCGCGAGCTTGGTGCGGAAGACGGAGTCGAGGCCGATCGCCAGCTTGACCGGGACGCCGAGCTGACCAAGCTTTGCCACCATGTCCGGCAGCGCCGTCGCGCCCGAGGAGTGCCCGACCAGAATGATGGTGCGCACCTTTCCACTTCGGTACTCCGCCGCGGCCTGATCCGCGAGCGACGACCAGGAAACGAAATTGGCGACGGTGACGGGGATACCCTGCCGCTCCAGTTTGGCAGCGATATCATCGAGACCCAGCGAGAAGATATTGAGCACACCGCGCAGCAGATAAACGCGCGCGCCGGCTGCGGGCGCCGCAGGCGCCACCGTATTCGCCGTGCTTGGTCCGGCCGGGAGCGCCAGCAGCAGTGTCAACGCCATCACCTGCAGGGCGCCCGACCACAGCCGACGCCGCGCAGAAGCTCCGCCGGCAAATCCCGTGGTGCGATATTGATTCATGGGTCCCTCGGAGGCGTACCGATTTGTTGCGTTGCCGAAGGTAGCTCTCGGATGCCCGCATTCGCAACAGCGGGCGGCAACGCCAGCAACTTTATCTGCAATACGTGTCAGTGCTGCAACACCATTGGATCTCAAAGTTCCCCAGAATAAGGGCATGAAATCAATGTGGTTGCCGCACTCTCGGCGTCATTCTGTCGAGAAATTGTCAGATCGAAAAACTGGTGCCGCAGCCGCAGGACGCGGTGGCATTGGGATTGACCACGCGGAACGACGCGCCGATCAGGTCGTCGACGAAATCGACTTCCGATCCGGCCAGAAACGGCACCGAAGCCGGGTCGACCAGCACCACGGCGCTGTCGCGTGCGATCACGAGGTCGTCCTCGGCCTGCGCGCGCTCGACGTCGAACTTGTATTGGAAGCCGGAGCAGCCGCCGCCCTCGACGCTGATGCGCAGCATGGCGCCATCGCCCTCGGTCTTGAGGATCTCGCCGATGCGGCGGGCCGCCCGCTCGCTGATGGTGACGGCTGTGGTCATTTCAGAGGTCTCCGATCGCCGGTGCCATGCCGAAATTATATGGTATCCGGCTCCCACCATAGTTAAGTGCGTCTGGCGCCGGAATCAAACCCTTAAGGGGATCAATACACCGTGTCGGTCGGAATGGCTGCTCCTCGTTCGGTCTATGCCTGCGACCCCGACCGCAGCCGCGGACGGCTGTTCGACGAGCCGCCGAGCCGGACCCGCAGCCCTTTCCGGCGCGATTGCGACCGGGTGATCCATTCCACCGCCTTCCGCCGCCTGAAGTACAAAACCCAGGTGTTCGTGTTCCACGAGGGCGATCATTACCGCACCCGGCTGACCCACTCGCTCGAAGTGGCGCAGATCGCCCGCGCGGTGGCCCGGCAATTGGGGCTTGATGAGGATCTCACCGAGACCTTGGCGCTGGCGCATGACCTCGGCCATCCGCCGTTCGGCCATGCCGGCGAACGGGCGCTGGATTCCTGCCTGCGCGCCCATGGCGGGTTCGATCACAACGCACAGACCTTGCGCGTCGTCACATCGCTTGAGCATCGCTATCCCGATTTCGACGGGCTCAACCTGACCTGGGAAACGCTCGAGGGCATCGTCAAGCACAATGGGCCGTTGACGGATCGCAGCGGCGCTGCGGTCGGACGCTATCGCGATCACGGCATTCCCGCAGGCATCGCCGACTACGTCACGCGATACGATCTGGAGCTCTGGAGTTTTGCATCGCTGGAAGCCCAGGTCGCGGCGATCGCCGACGACATCGCCTATGACGCCCATGACATCGACGACGGCCTGCGGGCGGGACTATTTACGGTCGACGATCTCAAGGTCATGCCGCTCACCGCCGACATGATCACCGAGATCGCCAAGCATTATCCGGGCCTCGATGATGACAGGCGCGGCGCAGAACTGGTGCGCGAGCTGATCTCCTATCTGATCGGGTCGGTGTTTTCGGAAACGAGCCGGCGACTGGCGCTGGTGAAGCCGAAATCCGCCGAAGATGTCCGCCATCACGGGGAGGGGCTGGTCGCGTTTTCCACTGACGTCACGCAGGCGGAGGCCGGGATCAAGGCGTTCCTGAAGCAGCACATGTACCGTCATCCGCGGGTGATGGGCGTCATGGGCGAGGCCGAGCAGATCCTGTTCGACCTGTTCGCGCGCTATCAGAAGGTACCGGGCGATCTGCCGTCGGAGTGGCTGCCGCCCGATGGCATGGACGACGAAACCGAGCGTGCGCGACGAATCGGCAACTTCATCGCCGGAATGACCGACCGCTTCGCCTTAACCGAGCACCAGCGGCTTTTTGACTCGACCCCGGATTTGCGTTAGGCGGCGGCCTTATTCCGCAAAAGCAGGCGCTAATGGCGAAGAAAACTTCAAAGAAGGCGAAGACGACCAGGAAGGCGGCGAAGAAACCCGCCGGGAAAAAACTCGCCAAAAAGAGCCTCGCCAAAAAGAAATCGGGCAAGAAAAAGTCGGCCAAAACGTCGAAGCGGAAACAAGCGAAGAAGCCCGCGAAAAAAACTTCGGAGAAAGCCGGCAAGAAAAAAGTCGTCAAGGCAGCGAAGCCCCAAACCACCGCGAAAGGCGGCGTGAAGCAGCCGCGCACAAAACCTGCAATTCGCGAGGCAGCACCGGCCAAAGCCGCGAGCGCGCCCCAACCGGCGGAGAACGCAGTCCCAAACATCGTTTCCGTCGAAGCGAAAGCTGAGACCAAGAAGCGCGCCAAGAAAATCAGCGCGCCTTCGCCGGTCGAAACTGCGGACGCAGCACGTCGCGATCTTCCCGCCAGCCCTGAACCCGCCGTTGAAGCCGCTCCCGCACAGCATCTGTTCGCCAATGTGCTGGCGCGGGTCCATGCGGCTTGCGCGGCGCTGGCGACGGAAGCCGGATGGCCCGCGGGCACCGATCTCTCCCGCGTGGTGGTCGAGCCGCCGCGTGACGCATCGCATGGCGACATGGCGACCAATGCCGCGATGGTGCTGGCCCGGGACGCGAAGGCCAAGCCACGCGATCTCGCCGAACAGATAGCCGCCAAACTGCGCGAAGATGAGCTGGTGGCATCCGTCGATGTCGCCGGTCCCGGCTTCATCAATCTTACCTTGAAGCCACAGGTGTGGTCGGACGCGTTGCGTACCGTGCTGCGCGAGGGCGCGTCCTACGGCAAGAGCACGCTCGGTGCCGGCGAAAAGGTCGATGTCGAATATGTCTCGGCGAACCCGACCGGGCCGATACATGTCGGCCACTGCCGTGGCGCGGTGTTCGGCGATGCGCTGTGCAGCCTGCTGCAGTTCGCGGGTTTTGACGTCACCCGCGAATATTACGTCAACGACGCCGGCGCCCAGGTCGACGTGCTCGCGCGCTCGGCTTTCCTGCGTTACCTCGAGGCGCTCGGCGAGAACATCGGCGCTATTCCGGAAGGGCTCTATCCCGGCGACTATCTGAAGCCGGTAGGCGAGGCGCTGGCTGCGGAATATGGCGACGGGCTAAGGGCGATGCCGGAAGGCAGATGGCTGCCGATCGCGCGCAACAAGGCCATCGCGATGATGATGGATGAGATCAAGGGCGACCTTGCGGCGCTTGGTATCCGGCATGACGTGTTTTTTTCGGAGCGATCGCTGATCGAAACCGGCAACAACCGCGTCACCGAGACCATCGATTATCTTCGTTCCAAGGGCGATGTTTATGAAGGCCGCCTGCCACCTCCGAAGGGAGGTGCGCCGGTCGAAGACTACGAGGACCGCGAGCAGACGCTGTTTCGCGCCACCGCCTATGGCGACGACGTCGATCGCCCGCTGATGAAGTCGGACGGCAGCTACACCTATTTTGCATCCGATATCGCCAACCACAAAAACAAGTTCGACCGCGGCTTCAGCAATCTGATCGATGTCTTCGGCGCCGACCATGGTGGCTACGTCAAGCGCATGCAGGCGGCGGTCAAAGCCGTCACGTCAGGCAAGGCCGCGCTGGATGTGAAGATCGTGCAACTGGTCCGGCTGCTGCGTAACGGCGAGCCGGTGAAGATGTCGAAACGCTCGGGCGATTTCGTCACGCTGCGCGAGGTGGTCGACGAGGTCGGCTCGGATGCGGTGCGCTTCATGATGCTGTTCCGCAAGAACGACGCGGTGCTGGATTTCGACCTCGCCAAGGTGATCGAGCAATCCAAGGACAACGCGGTATTCTACGTGCAGTACGGTCACGCCCGCGGCCACTCGGTGTTTCGCAACGCACGCGCGGTCATCCCGGATTTGCCGGAGGAGGCAGGGGTGCGGGCGGCGTTCCTCAGGGAGGCGGCCGTGGAGCGGCTGACCGACCCTGCCGAGCTCGACCTGCTGCGGCGGCTGGCGGCCTATCCCCGGATGGTCGAGGCGGCGGCGGCGGCTCATGAGCCGCACCGAATCGCCTTTTACCTCTATGATTTGGCCAGCGAATTTCATGGCCTGTGGAACAGGGGGCACGATTTGCCCTATTTACGCTTCATTATCAATAATGATGCAGAGATCACAAAGGCGCGGCTGGCATTGGTCCAGGGCGTCGTCTCGGTGCTAGCATCCGGGCTCGCCGTTCTCGGCGTCGACGCCCCGGCCGAGATGCGATAAAAGCAGGGGCGAAATGCCGCTCACACGGGACCTGTGAGGGCATCCGCTGGCAGGGGCCAGTTCGTTTGTCATGGGACCAGTTCGTCTGTAAGAGTGGGCTGGAGGCATTCCCGAAGGGGACGCATCATCACGATGGCTGATCGATATCAGGGCAGACCGTTTCCGGCGGACGACGATCATAATCGCCGTGCCGATCCGCACGCGTCGGCCAGGGCCGAGGGCGATCCCTTGGCTGAACTCGCCCGCTTGATCGGCCAGACCGATCCGTTCGCAGCGACCATGGGCCGGGCCAATCAGACCGTGCAGCCGCGGGGCGGCGAGCGCGATCAGTATCAGCGACCGGCTGCGCCGGAACAGGATATTCCCGCGGCTGGCCCGCCGCCCTGGATGCAGCGCGCTGCCCGGGCAGAACGGCAGCAGCCACCGCCAGTCCCGCCGCAGCACGATTATCCAAACCAGGATGAGCCGGCGCAGGATTATGCAAGCCAGGAATATTCGAGCCAGGATTATTCAAATCAGGACTATCCGAGCCAGGAATATCCCAGCGCCGTGCATCCGCTGCATCGCTACGCGACCCCGCGGGCGCCGGCGGCGGAGCCGAGTTATCATGAAGCGCCGTCATTCGCCGACACCGATCACGAGCCCGATCCGTCGCGTTACGACGAGGCGCTGTACGGTCAGGTCGACACCGGCGCGCAGCAGGAGCCGCAATATAGCGAGGCCTATGCGGACGACCCCTACGGCTACCAGGACGGCTATGATGACGGCCTCGAAGAGGAGCAGCCCCGCAAGCGCCGCGGCGGCATGATGACGGTAGCGATCGTGCTTACGCTCGCGGTGGTGGGAACCGGAGCGGCGTTCGCCTATCGCACCTATGTCGGATCCCCCCGCAGCGGCGAGCCGCCGATCATCCGGGCCGACGCCGGCCCCACCAAGATCGTGCCGTCACCGGCCGACGCGACGTCCAAGCTGCCCGACCGCATGGTCACAGGCGATGGCGCCGAGAGGCTCGTGCCCCGCGAAGAAGCGCCGGTGGACGTCAATGCCAGATCGGGTCCGCGCGTGGTGTTTCCGCCGCTCAATCCCAATACCAATCCGCCGCCCGCTTCCAGCGTGGCTTCCAACACCTTGCCGCCGGCCAGCCCCGGGAACGGCACCTTGTCCAGCAATGAGCCCCGCAAGATCAGGACGCTCGCGGTCAAGGGCGACCAGCCGGATGTAGCCTCGACTCCGGTCGGGGCGCCGCCACCCGCGAAACCTGCGCCGACGACGCGCTCGGTGGCTGCGGCCGCCAACGCCAATGCCTCGGCCAATGCACCGATTTCCCTGACGCCGCAGGCCGCTCCGCCCGTGTCCGTCACGGAGCCGCGAAGCCGGGTCGCCGCAACCAACCCTTCTACCAATCCTGCCGCCAATCCGGAGCCGGCCGCGCCCACGGCGTCCGCCGCCGCGTCTAGCGGCGGATATCTGGTCCAGATCTCCTCGCAGCGGAGCGAGAACGATGCGCAGGCCTCGTTCAAGGCATTGCAGGGCAAGTTCCCGGCCGTGCTGGGATCGCGCTCGCCTGTAATCAAGCGCGCCGACCTCGGCGAGAAGGGCGTTTATTACCGCGCCATGGTGGGTCCGTTCGCGTCCGCCGACGAAGCCACCCAGTTCTGCGGCAGCCTGAAAGCGGCTGGCGGACAGTGCGTCATCCCAAGGAATTAGCACCGGTTTCCTTGACCGCGGAGCCGGCTGCGGGCTAATCGGCCCCATGAATAGCCGCGCATTCATCACGGGCGTATCCGGACCGGAACTCAGCGCCACCGAGCGGGAATTCATCCGCGGCGAACGCCCGTGGGGATTTATCCTTTTTAAGCGGAATATCGAGGCGCCGGCACAAGTCATTCAACTCGTTCGTGAATTACGCGAGGCGCTCGGCGATCCGGAGGCGCCGGTCCTGATCGACCAGGAGGGTGGCCGGGTCCAGCGACTAGGCCCGCCGCATTGGCCGGTCTATCCGCCGGGCGCGGTGTTCGGGACGCTTTACGAGATCGATTCTGCGCTCGGGCTGACCGCGGCGCGATTGAGCGCCCGGCTGATGGCGGCGGACCTCATTGACCTCGGGGTGACCGTGGATTGCCTGCCGCTGGCGGACGTGCCGGTAGCCGGCGCCGACGCGGTGATCGGCAACCGCGCCTATGGAACCGAGCCGGGCAAGGTCGCCGCAATCGCGCGTGCGGTGACGGAAGGGCTGGAGCAGGGCGGCGTCTTGCCGGTGCTCAAGCATATTCCCGGGCATGGGCGGGCCACCGCCGACACCCATTTCAGGCTTCCGGTGGTCGATACCTCGAAAGCGGAGCTGGAACGGACCGATTTTGCCGCGTTTCAACCGCTGGCGGATCTGCCGATGGCGATGACCGCGCATGTTGTGTTTAGCGCGCTTGACCCCGCCCAACCGGCGACGACTTCTGCGACAATCATTCAACAGGTGATTCGCGGCGTGATCGGGTTCCAAGGTTTGTTGATGAGTGATGACGTCTCCATGAACGCATTGGCGGGGTCGCTCGCCGAGCGGACCCGGGCCATCATTGCCGCTGGCTGTGACATGGTTTTGCATTGTAACGGCGATCTCGGCGAAATGCGTGAGGTCGCAGCCGAGACGCCCGAACTGTCCGGCAAGGCGCTGGAGCGCGCCAGCCGGGCGCGGGCGTCGCGCCGGGCGCCGCAAGCCTTCGATCGGGTTGCCGCGCGGGCTGAACTGGACGCGTTGATCGATCGGGCAAAGGCTGTAGGCGCATGAGCGCGGAAATTTTGTCATTCGAAACCGGACGGCCGGCCGAACTCGCGCCCGACGAGCCGTCGCTGGTTGTCGACGTCGAGGGCTATGAAGGGCCGCTCGATCTGCTGCTGGCGCTTGCGCGACAACAGAAGGTCGATCTCGCCAAGATTTCCATCCTGGCGCTGGCCGATCAGTATCTGGTGTTCATCGAGGCGGCCCGGAAAATCCGGCTTGAGCTCGCCGCCGATTATCTCGTGATGGCGGCGTGGCTCGCTTATCTGAAATCGCGGCTGCTGCTGCCTGAACCCGCGACGCCGGACGGACCGAGCGCCGAGGAGATGGCGACGGCACTTGCCAACCGGCTGCGCCGGCTCGAGGCCATTCGCGAAGCCTCGAACCGGTTGATGAACCGTCCGCAATTGCAGCGCGATATCTTTCCGCGCGGAAATCCGGAATCCATCGCCGAAATCAAGCATCCCAGATTCACCGCAACGCTGTTCGACCTGCTCACCGCCTACGCCGCGCAGCGCCAGCAACGGGTGCTGGCAACCGTGCATCTGGCGAAACGCACAGTGTGGTCGCTGAGCGAGGCGAGGGCCTCGCTGGAACGCCTGGTCGGGATGGCGGAAGACTGGAGCCGGCTCGACGAATATCTGCTCACCTACATCGCCGACCCCTCGCAAAAGGCCACGGTGTTTGCGTCCAGCTTTGCCGCTGCGCTGGAACTGGTCAGGGAAGGCGAGGTCGAACTGCACCAGCAAGAGGCGTTCGCGCCGTTGTTTTTTCGAAAGCGTCCGTCGCAGCCAGCCGCGCCGGATCTGCCGGTCGAGTAGTCGGAAGCGAGTAAAAGTGGAAGAAGGAGACCGTGCCATGGCAAGCTTGGCGGAAAAGCGCGACGCCGATATCGAGGAGCCGTCGATGGAGTCGGTGGATCCGCAAGCGCGGCCCGAGGAATTGCGGCTTCTGGAAGCGTTGCTGTTCGCCTCGAGCGAGCCGCTCGATCAGGCCGCGCTGGCGAAGCGGATGCCCGAGGGCGTCGACGTCAAGGTCGCGCTGGCGCAACTGCAGGCCGATTACGCCTCGCGTGGCGTCAACCTGGTGCGCGTCGCCAATAAATGGACCTTCCGCACCGCCGGCGATCTGTCGTGGTTGATGACGCGCGAGAGCACTGAGACGCGGCGGCTGTCGCGCGCGGCGATCGAGATGCTCGCGATCATCGCCTATCATCAGCCGGTGACGCGTGCCGAGATCGAGGAAATCCGTGGCGTGATCACCTCCAAGGGCACGCTGGACGTGCTGCTGGAAACCGGCTGGATCAGGCCGCGCGGCCGCCGCAAGACGCCGGGCCGGCCGCTGACCTTTGGAACCACCGAAGCCTTCCTGTCGCAGTTCAGCCTGGAGGCCTTGGGCGATCTGCCGGGCCTTGAGGAACTCAAGGGCACGGGGCTGTTGGACTCCCGACTTCCCACCGGATTCAGCGTTCCCACGCCGTCGGATGACCCGGCGTTGCGCGAGGACGAGGATCCGCTGGAGATCGGCGATCTGGAACTCGCGCTGGCGCCGGCGGTCGAGCCGGAATCCGAGGGCGGAAGCTGATCTGGCAGCGATTGCCATGGCCCCAAAATAGTCCCGCGACGCCGATTAACTGCGTCGCGTTAACAGCTATTTGACGCGGCCTAAGTCCTTGTTTTTCACCCCCCCTGAGCCTACTTTCCGGGAAGATTAGGCCGGCTTTCCGGCCCGTGTGTTTGGAGGGATGCAGGATGGGTTCGCTTAGCATTTGGCACTGGATCGTCGTGATCGCAGTCGTCCTGCTGTTGTTCGGCCGCGGCAAGATTTCCGACCTGATGGGCGACGTCGCGCAGGGCATCAAGGCCTTCAAGAAGGGCATGCAGGACGATGACAAGACTGCGGAAAAGCCCGAGCCTGTGAAGACGATCGATCACAACGCAGCACCGAGCGCCGCGGCGCGGACGGATGTCGGCAGCAAGGCTGTCTGACCGTCGTCTTGCAGCACGCTTGCGGCAGGACGGGTTGAGGGAGACGCGAACGACCTTCGGGCCTCGCGTGAGCGGAATTTTTCATGTTCGACATCGGGTGGAGTGAACTGGTCGTCATCGCGGTTGTCGCGCTGATCGCCATCGGCCCGAAGGAATTGCCGGGCGTGCTGCGCATGGTCGGGCAATGGATGGGCAAGGCGCGCAAGATGGCCGCCGAATTCCAGGGCCAGTTCCAGGAAGCCATGCGCGAGGCCGAAATGGCCGATCTCAAGAAGAGTTTTGACGAGGTCAAGGAAGCCGCCACCGGCTTTGCCAGCGGCAACATCATGACCTCGCTCGAGAAGGATGTCGGCAACGCGCTGCGGATCGACGACATCGACAAGCCGGCCGTAACCGACACGCCCGCGCCGGACGCGCAAATCGCCTCGGCGATCGGCGAGCCCGTGACGCCCACCACGCCAGAACCGCCGATCCCGGAAACGTTTACCGAGGCGCAGGCCCACGCGGCCGCGACGGAGCCGTTGGCGATTACCCGCGATGTTGCGCCTCAGCCGGCCCCGCAGGATACCGCGCCATCAGCGCCTGACGTTCTCAAGGACGCCAAAGCGTCATGAGCGCCGAAGACATCGAGGCCAGCAAAGCGCCGCTGATGGATCATCTGATCGAGCTGCGGTCGCGGCTGATCAAGGCGCTGCTCGGCTTCGGCATCGCCTTCATCTTCTGCTTCTTCTTCGCCAAGCAGATCTACAACGTGCTGGTGTGGCCGTTCGTCTGGGTCGCGGGCGCGGAGAACTCCAAGTTCATCTATACGGCGCTGCTGGAATATTTCCTGACGCAGTTGAAGCTGGCGCTGTTCGGCGCGGGCTTCATCTCGTTTCCGATTGTCGCCACGCAAATCTACAAATTCGTCGCGCCCGGCCTCTACAAGCATGAGCGCGGCGCGTTTCTCCCCTATCTGATCGCCACGCCGTTCTTCTTCGTGCTGGGATCGATGCTGGTATATTTTGTGGTGCTGCCGATGCTGGTGCGGTTCTCGCTCGGCATGCAGCAAGTCGGCGGCACCGAGACCGCCCAGATCCAGCTATTGCCCAAGGTGGGCGAGTATCTGTCGCTGATGATGTCGCTGATCTTCGCCTTCGGCGTCGCGTTCCAGTTGCCGGTGATCCTGACGCTGTTGGGCCGGATCGGTATCATCACCTCCAAACAGCTGCGCGAGAAACGCCGCTATTTCATCGTGGTCGCCTTCATCATCGCGGCCGTGCTGACGCCGCCCGACGTCATCAGCCAGGCCTCGCTGGCGATCCCCCTGCTGGCGCTGTACGAGGGCTCGATCATCGCGGTAGCCATGGTGGAGAAGAAGGCGGCCGCCGCCAAGGCAACCGCCGCCGCAGCACCGCCCCCCGCCACCCCACCACCGCCGGAAGCCAATCCGGCGGAGTAGGGCGCGGCGGCTAGGATTGCTGCTAATATTGCCTCGATTCCCGCTGTCATCGTCCGCCACCGGGTCTCGCCTCCCGCGAGCCCGATGACAGGCTCCGGCGGACGATCCAGTATTCCGTGCCGCCAGACTGTTTTAAACCGTACCTATTCGGGTTACTGGATGCCCGCCTTCGCGGGCATGACAGCAAGATTTGTGACGCTTCAGGACCGAACGCCCATGCACGACATCAAATGGATCCGCGACAACGCCCACGCCTTCGACGCCGCGCTGAAGCGGCGCGGGTTGCAGCCCTTGTCGCCGTCGCTGCTGGCGATCGACGAGAAACGCCGGGCGGCGATCCTTGCGTCCGAGCAGGCGCAGGCGCGGCGCAATGCCGCGTCGAAGGAAATCGGCGACGCCAAGAAGGCCAAGGATGACGCGCGCGCCGCGAAGCTGATGGCGGAAGTGGCTGAACTCAAGACCACGATGCCTGAGCTGGAAGCCGCGGCGAAAACGGCGGACGAGGACCTCGCCAGGGAATTGGCAGCGATACCGAACCTGCCGCTGGATGAAGTTCCCGAAGGCGCCGATGAGCACGGCAATGTGCAGCGCCATTTGTTCGGGGCGGTGCGCAACTATGCGTTCGCGCCAAAGCCGCATGACGATCTCGGCGGCGCGCTCGGCTACATGGATTTCGAAACCGCGGCGAAACTAAGCGGCGCGCGCTTCGTCGTCCTGAAGAAAGGTCTGGCGCGGCTGGAGCGCGCGATCGGGCAATTCATGCTCGATCTCCACACCAACGAGCACGGCTATACCGAGATCAATCCGCCGCTGCTGGTGCGCGACGCCGTGATGTTTGGCACCGGACAGCTCCCGAAATTTGAAGACGACCAGTTCTGGGCGGTCAAAGGTGAGTTGCTGACCACGGCCGATGAAGATGCCGTGAGCCGTTTGCGGAGCGAACGTCTCGGCCTCATCCCCACTGCCGAGGTTTCGCTGACAAATCTCGTCCGCGAATCCATCCTCGACGAGAAAGAGCTGCCGATGCGCCTGACGGCGCTGACGCCGTGCTTTCGCGCCGAGGCGGGTGCGGCCGGGCGCGACACCCGCGGCATGATCCGGCAACATCAATTCACCAAGGTCGAACTGGTGTCGATCACGACGCCGGAAACCAGCAAGGACGAGCATGAGCGCATGCTGGCCTGCGCCGAGGAGGTGCTGCGCCAACTCGATCTGCATTATCGCGTGATGACGCTGTGCGCCGGCGACATGGGTTTTTCAGCGCAGAAGACCTACGACATCGAGGTCTGGATGCCGGGCCAGGGTGATGGCGGTGCTTATCGCGAAATCTCGAGCTGCTCGGTGTGCGGCGACTTCCAGGCCCGGCGCATGGATGCCCGTTACCGTGGCGCCGACGGCAAGCCGCGTTTCGTCCACACGCTCAACGGTTCCGGCACCGCCGTCGGCCGCGCCCTGATCGCGGTCATGGAGACTTATCAGCAGCAGGACGGCTCGATTGCCGTGCCCGATGTGCTGCAGCCCTATATGGGCGGGCTGAAGGTGGTCACGAAAGACAGCTAGAGCAGGATGTTTTTCGATTGAATCGGTCTGTCCACGGGTTCAGATCACCTCTCCCGCTTGCGGGGAGCGTGGGCCGCCTTTGGCGGCCGTCCTCGGATAACAGCGCCGAAGCGAAGCTTCGGCTATGGCGCTTGATAGAGCGCGGCGGGTGGGGGCTCTCACCACGCACACCGAATTTTCATTGGGCACCCCCACCCCAAGCCTTCAGAGCGAGCTTCGCTCGTCTTGCCCCCGCAAGCGGGAGAGGGAGCGCACTTCCGGTGCCGTTTCAGCTCAATCTGATCGCAACCCCGCTTTAGCCGATCGTCACCGGGCCTGCTTCGTAGCGGCGCGGGCTTTCCGGGTGCGACCACCTTTTTGAGCAAGTGTTGCGGAAATGGTACCGCCGCGACGACGGTCCCCGGTAATCTAGTCGGGAGAGCGTCAGTGAGCCTGTTGGGAACGAAGATCGAAAATGCCCCTGCATCGCGACATCTATTGGGTCGGTAGGCAATGGGCCGTCACCGGCCATGGCATGCAGGCGATCGACCAGCGGCTGAAGGGCATCTTCGACATCGATATCTCTCGCCTATGGGATGATGGCGTTGCCGAAAGCCTGCGCGCCGACAGCTGGCTCAATGCCGAGGATTTTGCAAAAGGGCTTGCCGTAGCCCGGAAGAAATTTCCGGATCCGGCCCGCAAGACCCCGGTGTTCCATCCGCCTGAACTGAAGGTTCCGCCGGTGCAGGCCCGCGCACCGGTTGGACCGCCCAAACCGGTGCCGCAAGATTTCGACATGCGGATCGGAAGCTGGTCGGCAAAACTGGTGTCGCCCTGGCGCGTGCTGCGCCAGTAGCAGCGGAATTTGCTGGCGGTTGCCAACACACAAAGCAAGGATTTGAATCGCAATATTGCAGATCATCCCCGCGTTCGTTCATCGTCATCGAGAAGTTTTTCAGAATGAGCAATTTTGAACAGGGCATGCGATACGGGAACGGTCATTGTTGGGACCACCGTTGCCCGCGGCGATTTCCGTGATGGAGCATTCGGTCGCGCTTTGAAATAACGCAGGACGCGCCACATGCCCGAATATCAGCCGGTATCCTCAGCAGCCATTACAGCGATCGAGCGGCCGGGGTGCCCGAAGTGCCAGCAGAACCGGATGCTGCTGTCGAAGCTTGAGGCGGGGCCACCAGGCGTCGAGTACCGTACATTCGAATGCCAGAAATGCGGCCGCGTCCAAAGGACAGTGGTATCGAGCGACCCCATGAACGCCGATACGCGCGGTTGGTTTGCCGGCGAACTCAGGCCTCCGACATAGGCTTGACCGCCAAACCGGTACATCAACGTAATGTTTCGACGAATTATTTTATTCGCCGACGCGCCGTTGAGTAGCCGGCCCGATTCGATTTAAGTCGCATACCGCACATAATAGGATTATGCTGGCGCGCCGATGTGTAGCCCCAAGCTCCGGCGATCGAGAGTGTTGTGCTCCCGCGCAGTCACGGAACAACACCATGCCCAGTTTATCGAAAGCTCCGGAAAAGGACGCGTTTGATCCCAAGTTGTTTCTGCGCCGCATCGACGGCGGCAAGACGATCGAGAATTACGCAAAAAGCCAAAAAATCTTCAGCCAGGGCGATGTCGCCGACACTGTTTTTTTCATCCAGAGTGGAAAGGTCAAGATCACGGTCCTGTCCGAACACGGCAAGGAGGCGGTGGTCGGTATTTTCGGCGAGGGGCAGTTCTTCGGCGAAGGGTGTCTGTTGGGATCAGAATTACGCACCACGACGAGCGTGGCCATAGAAGATTGCGTGATCACCTCGATAACGAAGCCCGCCATGCTTGCGACGCTGGGTGCGGAGCCGAAGTTTTCCGCATTCTTCATGGCGCATCTACTAAAGCGAAACAGCCGGATCGAAGACGACCTGATCGACCAGCTCTTCAATTCCAGCGAGAGGCGCCTCGCGCGTCTGCTGGTGCTGCTGGCGGATTTCGGCGGGGAGGGCGGCGCCCAGCCGATCCCGCTGACGCTCAGTCAGGAGACCCTGGCGGAAATGATCGGCACCACGCGTTCCCGGGTGAGTTTCTTCATGAACAAATTTCGGAAAAAAGGGCTCATCGATTACAACGGCAAGATCGTGGTTCACCGCTCGCTGCTGGACGCCGTATTGAGCGAAAAGCCGCACATCGATGAGGATGAGTAGGCGGAACGCGAGCCCCCAGAAAAGTGAGCAATATATCAGTCTCGGGTACGCTACCCATCAGCGTGTCCATAAATAGTGCGCGTCGAGCTCCTTCTCCTCATTTCTCGCACCGTCGGTCTCCTCGACAAGCTCAAAACCTCTGGCTTCGTAAAATCGTCGCGCCTGTATATTACGCTGGAACGTCCAGAGATGCAGGCTCTCGCAAGAGCTCTGGGCAATCTGCAGTAACGCCGAGCCCACTCCGCTCCCCTGAGCATTTGGCAGCACGTAAAGCTGATCGATCCAGCGGTCGCGGAAAGCGAGCACGCCTATCAGCCCGGCGCCGTCGAATGCACCCCATACCTCGCAGGTCTTGAAGACGCGCTCCCGGAAGAACCATCGATCTTCCTCGGGCGTATGCAGACCGGCCAGCCACGGCAGTGCCTGATCGAACGCGGTTCTGAGAACCCGAGCCGCGGCGTCCATGTCGGCCAGCTCGAGCCGCCTCAGGGTCGGATGGGTGGTTTTCGGTGTCTGTATCATGGGCGTGCGCAAGCGGCGGATCCGGCCAGGAGAGCCGATCCGGATGTGACGTACAACCCCGCATGGGGCAAGGCGCCGCTTCCGGCAAGCGTTGTGGTCTGGAACGGCCGTTTTCCCTGACAATTGATGGGTTTGCCTCGACGGCATCCGCGGGATAAGACGGCACGTCACCATTTTGGAATCGATCGACGAAGGCAACGACACGGATGCGAATTCTCTGCACCAACGATGACGGCATTCACGCCCCCGGCCTGAAAGTGGTCGAGGAGATCGCGCGGGCGCTGTCCGACGACGTCTGGGTGGTGGCGCCTGAGCTCGACCAGTCCGGTGTGTCGCATTCGCTGTCGCTGAACGATCCGCTGCGGCTGCGCGAGGTCGGCCCGCGTCATTTCGCGGTGCGGGGCACGCCGACCGATTGCGTGATCATGGGCGCACGCCACATTCTTGGGCCGACCATGCCGGATCTGGTGCTGTCGGGCGTCAACAAGGGCCGCAACGTCGCCGAGGATGTGGTCTATTCCGGCACCATCGCCGGCGCGCTGGAGGGCACCATTCTGGGGATTCCGTCGTTCGCATTGTCGCAGGAATTCAGCATGGAGACCCGCAATGCGCCGCTGTGGGAAACCGCGCTGAAATTCGGTCCGCAAATCCTGCGCAAGGTGATCGACGCCGGCGTGCCGAAAAACACCGTGATCAATGTCAACTTCCCGGCCTGTGCGCCCGAGGATGTCGCCGGCGTGTGCGTGACCCGGCAGGGCAAACGCAATCTGGGATTCCTGAAGGTCGACCAGCGTCGCGATGGCCGCGGCAATCCTTACTTCTGGATCGGCTTTGAGCGCGCGGCGACGCTGGACACCCCGGCCGAGGGTACCGATCTCGCCGCACTGGCGGCGCGCTATGTCTCGGTCACGCCGCTGCGGCTCGACCGCACCGACGAAGCATTCTCGGAAGCACTGACGGCGACGCTGAAGTAGGACGTTGCTCTGCCTCTTCGAATCCAGAACGCTGCAAATTCAGAACGCTGCGTCACTTCCGAGCGGTTGCATTGATCTCGATCAATCGGTGCGAAAAAAAGAGCCGATTTTTATTTGATTACATGGTCTTGCCGCACTGCATCAGCGAATTGCCCAATTCCGACCCCGAAATTCGCTCAATCAAACAATACAAATCAACACTGGTTGAAGAAGTCATCCTTATCCGCATCGTGAAGACGTGGGTGATCTTGCGTCCATGACGTCCTTCCGCGTCATGGCGCGGGATAGCCGGCGCTTGTCAGGGCGCGGGCTGCCGATGACTTCGCAGTTTTGGCGATGGAGGTTCGATGGAACAGCAGCGGCGTCAGCGAGCGTCCGATTCAGCTTCAATGATGTCTGCTGAAGCCCCAATCCAATTCCGCGGCCCGCCGCGTCCGCGGCTGCGTCGAGACGACCACCATGTCGTGGAGCCGCGCCGCAGGCAGGCCGAAGCAGAACAGCCCAAGCCGGAGATGCCGCGACCGAAGGAACGGATACGAAAGACCGACCTCGGCACCATCGTGTTGCATTGGATTCTGGTGGTCACGTTGACACTGTCGATCATGACGGGACTGCGGATCGCGATGGATTCGCCGGAGCATTCGTGGCTCGTGGCGTTCGACAGCCTCCTGCCGCTCTACAGCGTGTGGACGCTGCATATTCCGGCCGCTTTGGTCCTCGTCGCCGTGTCGGTCGCCTATGCCGCCTATGTCTGGCGCGGCGGCCTGATGCGCCGCATCCGTCTCGACAAGATAAGGCTGCAGGGATTGCGCAACCGCAGCAAGCAGGTGCGGTGGGGGTCGATCAACATCATTCTGTACTGGGTGTTGTTCGTCACCATGATCATGGAGATCACGACGGGCACGCTGCTCTGGCTCGGGTACGGGCGCGGTATCTATGTCGAGATGCACATGTGGGGCACATGGATCATTCTCGGTTATACGGTGGCCCATGTACTGGCGCACCTTGCGCTCGGCGGCTTCAATCAGCTCACCCGCGTGTTGCGGCCGACCAAGCTCGGCCCGCGGCCGAAGCCGTTCGATCCGATGGAATTGGTGGCGGAATTGCTTGATCCGGAAAACGCGGCGAAAGCCGAGCCGGAGGAGCAGCCGAAGGGCCGGTGGATTTTCAACCTCAGCCCGCTTCTGGTGGCGGCGGTGGCCGCAGCCGGAGGAATAGCGATCGCGATGACGGTCAACCGGGCATCCGAGGACACTTTCTTTGTCCGGCGCATCTCCAGGGCCGACCGCCCGGTGCTCGACGGCGATCTGTCCGATGGGGTTTGGCGAACGGTCAAGCCGTTCACGATGTTCACCGCGCTCGGCGGCAATTACGACGGCAAGGGCGAGGCGGCGGTCGAGATCCGCGCGGTCCATGACGGCGAATACGCCTATTTCTGTTTCATGTGGGATGATCCGACAAGGTCGCTGAAACACCTTCCGCTGGTGAAGCAGAAGGATGGCTGGCACGTCCTGCACGATCGTTATGATCTCGGTGACGAGCGCTCCTATTACGAGGACAAGTTCTCCGCGCTGTTCACCAAGCTGCCGATCGTCATCCCCGGCGACCGCACCTACCACGCCGGCCCGAAGCCGATCGAGGGCAAGCCTTCGACGTTATCGCAACGCGGCCTGCACTTTACCCCCGCGCCCGGTCTCGGCGTCGAGGTCTGGCAATGGAAGGCATCGAGCGGCGGCCTGCTCGGATGGGTCGACAAAAACCATTTCGACGTGCCGACGGAGGCGTCACGGGCGCAATCGGAGGGCCAGACGCCCTACCGCGGCGGCTTCATTCAGGATCCGCGCACCAAGCAGCTTTATAGCGACAATTTCGAATCCCAACCCGTCGGCGGCTATGAGCGGCCGATCCAGCCGAAACGACTGCCGAAGAACTGGAAGGCAACTTATGAAGGGCTGGGGCGGTTCGACGATGATCCCGACCACAGCGATGCCGAATCGTCGCGATGGTGGATGAACATGTCGGAATCCGAGCCCTATTCAGCCGCGCTCGATGCCGGGGTTCCGATCGGGACCATCATTCCGGGATCGCTGATCCTGGTCGACGACCTCGATCGGCGCGCCGACGTCGTGGGCATGGCTCGCTGGGCAGCCGGCCATTGGACGCTCGAAGTGGCGCGCAAGCTGGCGGCCGAATTCCCGGATGTCCCGATTTCCAACGGAACTTACATGCGGGTCGCGGTTTTCGATCACTCCCAAATCTATCACACGCGTCACATCCGCCCGATTCGACTTGAGCTTCAGTGATCTGGTGTGTGCAGAAAGACCGACGGGGTGCCGAAGGAACGGGCCGTAAGGTAGGCCGGCGTCATTCTCAGCCGTCATACCCGCAAAAGCGGGTATCCAGTACGCTGCGGCGTTTCAGTCAAATCACGGGCATCTCGGAATATTGGGTTGCCCAGTCACCGGTCGATGACGGGGCACCGCCGAGGCAATGCCTAGACCGTTGTGCGCCCCAGCGTGCTGTCGATCGCCCGCGCCAATGTTTCGAGCTGGAAGGGTTTTTGCAACGCCGGGCGGTCGCGATATTCTTCCGGAAGGCCGGAGGAGCCATATCCGGTTGCGAAGATGAAGGGGCGGTTGCGCGCCTGGATCAGCTCGGCGACCGGCGAAATCACCTTGCCGTTGACGTTGACATCGAGAATGGCGAGGTCGAACTCTGTGCATTGCGCCAGCCGGATCGCCTCGTTGATTTCGCCGGCCTCCGCCGCCACGCTGAAGCCCAGCTCCTCCAGCATGTCGGCGACCATCATCCTGATCATGACCTCGTCCTCAACGAGGAACACAGAACCGCCCGGCGGCCGCGTCGCAGTCATGATGTAATGTCCTTGCCCATCCCAGCCTTAAGGTTCGCAAATAACGCCAACTGGCGCAATGTCAACGTGTGCCAGCACGTACGCCTGATGGCTGCTATCGCGGACCAACCCGGGCCATGAAGCATGATTGAACGCCCGAGCCCTCTTAACGCCGCCGGGGAAGCGGCGGTTCCAGAGCTGGAACACCTATTTGGAGGAAATTTTTCCTTACCCCGGTAGCACATTATTGCACCAACTTGTTCGGCGCGGCCGCGGTAGAGTAGGGCGATCCGAGTCTTCGAGAGAGTCCCGCGAGACCGCCATGACGACCACACCCAATCCGCCGGAAAAGATGATGTTTCAGCTCAACCTGCGGCGGCGCGGGATCAGCGACCAGACGGTGCTGCGGGTGATGGAGGAAATCCCGCGCGAACTGTTCGTGGAGGCCGCCGATCGCAGCGATGCCTACCGCGACAGCGCGCTCGGCATCGCTTGCGGCCAGACCATCAGCCAGCCCTTCGTGGTGGCCTATATGACCGAGCAGCTGCAACTGCAGAAACATCATCGTGTGCTCGAGATCGGCACCGGCTCCGGCTATCAGGCGGCGATCCTGTCGCGGCTCAGCAGTCAGGTCCTGACCGTCGAGCGTTACCGGACACTTGCCGACAGTGCCCGGGTGCGGCTCGAACAGCTCGGATGCTTCAATGTCGAGGTGATGCTGGCAGACGGCCTCGACATCCCGGCCAGCGTCGGCAATTTCGACCGCATCATCGTCACGGCGGCGGTCCAGCAAATTCCCGAGACGTTGACGCAGCGGCTCGAGCCCGGTGGAATCCTGATCGCGCCGGTCGGTCCGCAACAGGGCATCCAGACCCTGGTCCGCCTGACCAGCACCGAGACCGGCTTCAAGCGCAGGGAGCTCGTCGACGTCCGCTTCGTGCCGGCGCTGCCGGGCATCGCCCGCGAATTGTAGCCGGCGAGCTGCAACCTTTGCCGGGCCGCGAAGGCAAAACCGCTTCGTTAACGTCCTGTCTGCAGGGTTAAGCGGTTGTTTACTGGCGACGTGTTTACTCAAAACAGTAATTTGTTGCGTAGCAGTGAGTAACCATGTCCCGTGTCGTCGAGTTGCTTTGCTCGCGCCGCGTTCCGCACGTCGCGGCGCTGGTGCTGATGTCGATCGGTTTTGCCGGCTGCAGTGCCGACATGCAGACGAGGCTCTCGCAGAACTCCTTCTCCAACCCCTTTGCTTCCCAGTCCGAATCCACCAGCGCGGTGCCGCCGGCCGCGGTCGAACGCCGCGATCTGCCGCAATATTCCCGTCCGCAATCGCAATATCAGTCGTCCCCCCTGCCGCCGCCGATCGCGGCGCCGCAGTCCTATCCGGCCGCCAGCGCCGGCGTATCCGGAGGCGGGCGGGGGCTCGCCTCCTATGCGCCGCCGACCCGCCCGCCGCTTGAGACCACCGGCACGGTCCCGCCGCGCTCGGTCGCGGCCGCCCATGGGCCGGCGCACGGCACCACGACCACCACCATCATCGTCGGCACCAGCGACACGCTGGAGACGCTGTCGCGCCGCTACAATGTTACGCCGGCCGCGATCCTGCAGGCCAATGGCTACAAGGGCCCGCGCACCCTGTCGCCGGGTCAGCAGCTGATCATTCCTCCGCGTTCGACCGCGATCGTCGCCGCACCGGCTGCGGCGCCCGCCATGCCAGCGCTGGCAGCGCCCGCGAGCAGGGTCGTTGCCGCGGCGCCGACCGTCCATGTCGTCAATCCCGGGGACACCCTGCTCAGCATCTCCCGTCGCAATCACGTGCCGCTCAGTGAGCTTGCAAGAGCCAACGGCCTCCAACCAACTTCCAAGCTCAAGCTCGGCATGAAGCTGACGGTGCCGGGTGCAAGAACCGCGGCGATGGCGCCGGCTGCGCTTCCGGCCGCCCAGCCTGCCGTTGCCCAGCCCGTCGCCGCATTGGCGCCGCCCGCCACCAAACTGGCCGCAGCCGGTGGTCCGCCGCAAAGCGCGCGGCTCGCCCAGGCAACCGCGCCGGTCGAAGACGCCGCCGTCGCGACGCCGGTCAAGGCCACAGAGGCCACCGGCGCGCTGCCAACCTTCCGCTGGCCGGTGCGCGGCAAGGTGATCACGAGCTACGGCGCCAAGACCAACGGCAAGTCGAACGACGGCATCAATCTGGCGGTGCCCGAGGGGACGCCGGTGAAGGCGGCGGAGGATGGCGTCGTCGCCTATTCCGGAAACGAGCTCAAGGGTTATGGCAATCTGGTTCTGGTTCGGCACTCCAACGGTTACGTCACCGCATATGCCCATGCGAGTGAACTGCTGGTGAAGCGCGGCGATCCGATCAAGCGCGGCCAGATCATTGCCAAGTCGGGTCAGTCGGGCGAAGTGGGGTCGCCGCAGCTCCACTTCGAGATCCGCAAGGGATCTTCACCGGTTGACCCGCTTCAATTCCTCAACGGCGCGTGAGCGGCTCGCGAGGCTACGTGGCACCCGTCATCCGCTGATATGATTGTCATCGTCCGGCTTGACCGGACGACCCAGTATTCCGGAACGCCAGCGATAGAGCGAGAGAGCGCGGCGTACCGGTTACCCGCCTCCGCGGGTATGACGGTTGCGCGTGGTGACGCGCACCGCGCTCCCTTATCCGCGATCGCACTACTTCCCCGTCAGCCTTACCCCGAGCCGTCCCGCCAGTTCCTGTGTGAACTGCCAGGCGACGCGGCCGGAGCGCGAGCCGCGGGTGGTCGACCATTCCAGCGCTTCGCGCTCGAGCGCGTCTTGGGCAAGCTCGATGCCGAAATGGCTGCAATAGCCCTTCACCATCGCGAGGTATTCGTCCTGGCTGCAGCGGTGGAAGCCGAGCCATAGTCCAAAGCGATCCGACAGCGAGACTTTTTCCTCGACCGCTTCGCCCGGATTGATCGCGGTGGAGCGCTCGTTCTCGATCATCTCGCGCGCCAGCAGATGCCGGCGGTTCGAAGTGGCGTACAGGATCACGTTATCGGGCCGGCCCTCGATCCCGCCTTCCAGCACCGCCTTCAGCGACTTGTAGGAGGCGTCGTTGCCGTCGAAGGAGAGGTCGTCGCAGAACACGATGAAATGGAAATCGGAGGCGCGCAGCAGGTCCATCAGGGCTGGCAGGCTCTCGATGTCCTCGCGGTGAATCTCGATCAGTTTCAGGCGATCGGCTGGCTTGCGGTTGCGGTTGATGCTGGCATGCGCCGCCTTGACCAGCGATGACTTTCCCATGCCGCGCGCGCCCCACAGCAACACGTTGTTGGCGGGCAGGCCATCGGCAAAGCGTTCGGTGTTCTCGATCAGGATATCGCGCACCCGCTCGATCCCCTTGAGCAGTCCGAGATCGACCCGGCTGACATGGGGCACCGGCGCCAGCCGTCCATCGGGGTGCCAGACAAAGGCGTCGGCGGCGGCGAATGAATCGGCCACATGGGGGCCCGGCGAGGCCGCCGACAGGTGCGCGGCAATGGCTTCGAGCGCGCGCACGATCCGTTCCGTAGAGCCGTCCTTGGCAGGTGCCGGCGGGCGTTTTGTCGCGGCGGCAGGCAATTTGCGCGAGCTGGCCCTGGAGGCGGCGCGAGGTCCGGTTTTATTGGATTTTTTCGACATCTTGGGGGTTCCTAACGGTGCAGCCATATCGGGCCTTTCACGAGGCCGCAAGGCGGGTAAATGAGGGGTTTGGCGGCGTTGCAATTGGGACCGCGGCCGCTATAGTCCGCGCGAATTTGCCCGGGCCGGCCGGACGCCGATGCGTCGCCGGTTCATTGCCGTTTCACGAGGAATGTCCGAATGCTGATTACCCCTGCGTTTGCCCAGGCCGCGGGCGCCGGCGACACCAACAGCATGTTGATGTCGCTGCTGCCGTTCGCGCTGATCTTCGTGATCATGTATTTCCTGATTCTGCGGCCGCAGCAGAAGAAGGTGAAGGACCACGCCGAACTCGTGAAGAACATCCGCCGCGGCGACACGGTCGTCACCTCCGGCGGCCTGGTCGGCAAGGTGACAAAAGTCGTCGATGACGACCAGATCGAATTCGAGATCTCCGACGGGGTCCGCGTACGCCAGATGCGCCAGATGATTTCAGGCGTGCGCGCCAAGGGCGAGCCGGCCAAGGAAAAGAGTGAGCCCGCCAAGGACGAAACTCCGGCGAGCTAGCGCGTTTCCTTTTCGCGCATACTCCAGAATCTGACGGGTCAACTCGATGTTGTATTTCACGCGGTGGAAGGCGCTGGCGATCATCCTCACGGCGCTGGTGGTGTGCCTTGCCGCCGTTCCGAATTTCTTTTCCGAAGCCAGGGTCAAGACCTGGCCGTTATGGGCGCAGCGTCATCTGGTGCTGGGCCTCGACTTGCAGGGCGGCTCGCATATCCTGCTCGAGGTGGACGCCAACGCCGTCAAGAAGGACAAGCTCGAGCAGATCCGCGACGATGTGCGCCGCGCGCTGCGCGATGCCAAGATCGGTTACACCGGCCTCAATGTACGCAATGACGTCGTCGAGGTCCGCGTCACCAAGGATACCGACCAGCAAACCGCCCTGACAAAACTGCGCGAGCTGTCGCAGCCGCTCGGCGGTCTGCTCGGCACCAGCGGCCAGCGCAGCCTCGAGGTCAGTGACGCCGGTGGCGGGTTGATCCGGCTGACCGTGCCGCAGGCCGCGGTGACCGAGCGCATCCGGCAGGCGGTCGAACAGTCGATCCAGATCGTGGAGCGCCGCGTCAACGAACTCGGCACTGTGGAGCCGCTGATCCAGCGCCAGGGGATCGACCGTATCCTGGTGCAGGTGCCGGGACTGCAGGACCCGACCCGGTTGAAGGAATTGCTGGGCAAGACCGCCAAGCTCGATTTCCGCATGGTCGATCTCACCGTGCCGCCGGATCAGGCCCAGCGCGGCAGCGTGCCGCCGGATTCGGAACTGCTCCCCAGTTCCGACCCCTCGAACCCGCAGCCCTATGTCATCAAGAAGCAGGTGCTGGTTTCCGGCGGGGACCTGACCGACGCGCAGCCCGGCTTCGACCAGCGCAATGGTCAGCCGATCGTTTCATTCAAGTTCAACACGTCCGGTTCGCGGAAATTCGCGCAGGCGACCACCGAACACGTCAAGGAACCGTTCGCGATCGTTCTTGACAACAAGGTGATCTCAGCGCCGGTGATCCAGGAACCGATCACCGCCGGCTCCGGGCAGATTTCCGGCAATTTCACCGTGCAGCAGGCCAACGACCTCGCGATCCTGCTGCGGGCCGGCGCGCTGCCGGCGCCGTTGACGATCATCGAGGAACGCACCGTCGGGCCCGGCCTCGGTCAGGATTCCATCGAAAAGGGCGAACTCGCCGCCTATGTCGGCTCGATCCTGGTCATCGTGTTCATGCTCTTGACCTACCGGCTGTTCGGCGTGTTCGCCAACATCGCGGTCGCCATCAACGTTGCCATGATCTTTGGCGTGCTGTCGCTCCTGAATGCCACGCTGACGCTGCCCGGCATCGCCGGCATCGTGCTGACCGTCGGCATCGCGGTGGATTCCAACGTGCTGATCTACGAGCGCATCCGCGAGGAATTGCGCGGCGGACGCAACGCGATTTCCGCCATCGACGCCGGCTTCAAGCGCGCGCTGTCGACGATTCTGGATTCCAACATCACCACCTTCATCGCCGCCGCGGTGCTGTTCTATATCGGCACCGGACCGGTGCGCGGCTTTGCCGTGACGCTGGGCATCGGCATCATCACCACGGTTTTCACCGCCTTTACACTCACCCGTCTGATCGTCGCGGGCTGGGTGCGGTGGAAGCGGCCGCAAACCGTGCCGATTTGATCATGCGGGGCCGGCTGTGACACATTTCGTTCTGATAGGGCTCGGCATCCTGATCGCGGTGCTGACGGTGGTAAGCTGCCTCGACCTGCTGCCGCCGCTGCGTATCGTGCCCGACGACACCAAGTTCGACTTCACCCGCTTCCGCCGCATCAGTTTTCCGATCTCGGCGGCGCTGTCGATTTTCGCCATCACGCTGTTCTTTACCCATGGACTGAATTTCGGCATCGACTTCAAGGGCGGCACGCTGCTCGAAGTCCAGGCCAAATCCGGCGCGGCCGATATCGCCTCGATGCGCAACACGCTGAGCGGCCTGGGCCTCGGCGACGTGCAACTGCAGCAGTTCGGCGGGCCTGCCGACGTGCTGATCCGGGTTGCCGAGCAGCCCGGCGGCGATCAGGCGCAGCAGGCAGCGGTGCAGAAGGTACGCGGCGCGCTCGGCGATGCCGTCGAATACCGCCGGGTCGAAGTGGTCGGACCGCGCGTCTCCAGCGAACTTCTGGCCTATGGCATGCTCGGCCTGATGCTCGCGATCTTCTCGATCCTGATCTATCTCTGGTTCCGCTTCGAATGGCAGTTCGCGCTCGGTGCCATGATCGCCAATGTCCACGACATCGTGCTGACCATCGGCTTCATGTCGATCAGTCAGGTCGATTTCGATCTCACCAGCATCGCGGCGCTGTTGACGATCCTCGGCTATTCGCTCAACGACACCGTCGTGATCTATGACCGCATCCGCGAAATGCTGCGGCGCTACAAGAAAATGCCGATGCCGGAGCTGCTCAACGAGTTCATCAATTCGACGCTGTCGCGATCGATCATCACCCACGTCACGGTGACGCTGGCGCTGTTGGCGCTGTTGCTGTTCGGCGGCCACGCCATCCACAGCTTCACCGCCGTGATGATGTTCGGCGTGGTGCTGGTCGGCACCTACACCTCGATCTTCATCGCGGCGCCGATCCTGATCTATCTCGGTGTCGGCACCCACCGCGACGCGCCGGATCTGCCGAAGAAGCCGGACGTCCCCAAGAAGAAGTGACGATGGCGGCCCCGCCGGATGCCCCGCATCTTCCGAGGTCGGCGCCGATCGACGCCTACGGCAATGGCGGGTTTGCCTTTGCCGAGATGTCGCATCGCGGCTCGTTATTGTGCCTGCCCGACGCGATCTGGGCTTGGCCGGTCATGAGGCCCGAGCAGATCGACGAGGCCGCCTTGGCCCGCGTGTTCGCGGCGGCCGGTGGCATCGATACGCTGCTGATCGGCACGGGCACGGAAGTCTGGATGCCGCCACGGGCGCTTCGCGAAGCGTTGCGCGCGGTGAAAATCGTGCTGGATCCGATGCAGACCGGGCCGGCGGTTCGCACCTACAACATCATGATCGGCGAGCGGCGGCGGGTCGCGGCGGCGCTGATTGCGGTCCCATGAGCGAGGCCGACAGCGGCAAGGATTCGGCGGCGTTTTGCGCGCAACTGGTGCGGACGCGCGATTTCGCCCGCTATGCCTCCACGCTGTTCGTGCCGGCTGTGCCGCGCCGCGCGCTGCTCGCGATCTATGCCTTCAATGTCGAGATTTCCCGAATCCGCGAGCAGGTGAGCCAGCCGCTTCCCGGTGAAATGCGCCTGCAATGGTGGACCGACATGCTGGCGGGGAGGGGGCATGGCGGTGTCGAGGGCAATCCGGTCGCGGCCGAGCTGCAGCTTGCGATCCAGAACTGCCGGCTGCCGGTCGAGCGGTTGTCGCGCCTGATCGACGAGCATCAGTTCGATCTCTACAACGATCCGATGCCGACCATGGCGGCGCTGGAAAGCTACCTCAACGATACCTCGTCGGCGTTGTTTGCGCTTGGCGCCGGGATCGTCGGAGAGGCGTCCGGCGAGACCGAACACCTCGCACGCCACGCTGGACTGGCGCAAGGCATGGCCCAGGTGATCGCGGCGTTGCCGCGGGACGCTTCACGGCGCCAACTGTTCGTGCCGCTGCAACTGCTGCAGCAGCACGGCTGCGGCCAGGAAGAGGTGTTTGCGGGCAAGCAATCCGCAAAGCTGCGCGCGGTGCTGCGGCAGCTCATCGGCGAAGCCCGAGGGCATTTGCGAACGGCCTTCACGCTGCTGACGAATGTGCCACCAGAGGTAAGGCCGGTGTTCCTGCCGCTGGCACTGGTGGCCCGCGATCTCGAACGGATGTCACGGGTGGACAGCGATCCGTTCATGCCGCAGGAAACGTCGAGGTTGCGCACGCTGTGGACGCTGTGGCGGGCATCAAAGTCGCGGGAGTTTAGGGGCTAAGAACCCGCAGCCGTCATTGCGAGCGAAGCGAAGCAATCCACCGCGACAAGCAAGAATGGATTGCTTCGTCGCTTCGCTCCTCGCAATGACGATGGACGTGGCCCGCCGCGTCAGGATGACGGCGGCGCCAGATCCGCGGCCTCGAAATTAAACCGGTCCCGCAGGTTCTTGCGCTGCTCGAGGATGCTCTTGAGAAACGCGCGGTCGGCGTCGTTCGTCATCATCGGCTCGATCAGATCGAGCTGGTTCATCGCGACCAGTTGCAAGATCTCGGTACGGGGTTTGCCGGTGGCATCGCGCGGCAAGGCCTGAACCACCTGGATATGCTCGGGCGGCTTGGGGCCCTTCGCCGCGTCGAGATCGTTGCGCAATTGCGCCTCGAGCGCGGTCTGATCGGCCTCGACAAATGCATAGAGCCCGACCCCGGTGCGCCGGTCGGCGAACGCGACAATGGCGGTGTCGCGAACGGCGGGGTTTTTGCGGATCAGGTCGATCAGCACCGGGGCGTCGTTGACGAGCCGCCGGCCGCCGCCTTCGCGATCGGTGAAATTGAACAGGCCGCGGGTGATGCCGCGGTAGACCTTCTTGCCGGTCACGAGCCAGAGGCGGGCGACCAGCGATTTGCGCGCGAGGATTTTTCGTTCCTTGGGCGTAAGTGCTTCCGGGGCATAGCTGCGCTTGTGCTTCAAGAGATGCCGGAGATCTTCGTAGGCCGCGATCCGAAACAACCGGCCGCGTGTGCGAAAACAGGCCGCGAGCTGGAAATCCGTGAGATAGGCGCAGCCGTCACTGCCGCGCAGCCAGTTCTGCTCCTTGGCGAGATCGTTGTGGCAGATGCCGGCGCGATGCAGCTTGCGCAGCGCCCGCTTGGCCGAGCGGAAATAGGCGTGGTCGCCATGCGGCTTCGCAAGATGCAGCGCCACGCCGTTGATGAATCCGCGCACCAGCGCCTGGCGACCGGCCCATAACAGTTCCGGCCCGACATGGAGGTCGCGCGCCAGTGCCAGCGCGCGGCGCTCGCGCGCGAACAGATGGCGCGCGGGGATATAGGACCACCAGGGCACCTGATCGAGCCGGCGCAGCACCGCATCGACTTCGCCGGTCTCGCTGCGGAACCGGCCGCGCTCGACGGTCGAGAATACGTCGCGCTTCAGCAGCACGCCTTCGGTCCATCGCGCCGACAGAACGGCGGCGTCGTCTTTTGGCAAACTCATGGGACGCTCACGCCGCTACGGCTACCTGGAGATTGTCGGCAATCCAGCGATCGAGGTCGGAAAGCGCGCGGGCGCTGATCGCCTGCTTCTTTGCAACCGTCTTGTCGTTGCCGCGCAGCCGCGTGCCATCCGGATGTTTGGTGGGCGGGGCGGCGAGCGGCGGGAAAAGCCCAAAATTGATGTTCATCGGCTGGAACGAGCGCGCACCCGGTTCGATGGTTTCGATATGGCCGCCGGTGATGTGGCCGAGCAGCGAACCCAGCGCCGTGGTCGACGGCGGCGGCGCCAGCGACGTCGCGCGCGCATCGGCCGCGGCATAGAGGCCTGCGATCAAGCCGATGCTGGCGGATTCCACATAGCCTTCGCAGCCGGTCATCTGCCCCGCAAAGCGCAGCCGCGGTTCTGCGCGCAGCCGCAATTGTGCATCCAGCAGCTTTGGGGAATTCAGGAAGGTGTTGCGATGCAAGCCGCCAAGTCTTGCGAATTCGGCGTTCTCGAGCCCGGGGATGGTGCGGAACACGCGCTGTTGCGCGCCGTGCTTCAGTTTGGTCTGGAAGCCGACCATGTTGTAGAGCGTGCCGAGCTTGTTGTCCTGGCGCAACTGCACGATCGCGTAGGCCTTCACGGTCGGATCGTGCGGATTGGTGAGCCCGACCGGCTTCATCGGCCCGTGGCGCAGGGTCTCGCGGCCGCGCTCGGCCATCACCTCGATTGGCAGGCAGCCATCGAAGTAGGGCGTGTTGGTCTCCCATTCCTTGAAATCGGTCTTTTCGCCGGCGATCAGCGCATCGACGAAGGCGTCGTATTGCTCCCTGGTCATGGGGCAATTGATATAGTCGGCGCCGGTACCGCCAGGGCCGACCTTATCGTAGCGCGACTGAAACCACGCCGCCGACATGTCGATGGAATCCCGGTGCACGATCGGCGCAATCGCATCGAAGAACGCCAGCGCGTTCTCGTCCGTGAGCTCGCGGATCGCGTCCGCCAGCGGCGCGGAGGTTAGAGGCCCGGTCGCGACGATGACATTGCTCCAGTCGGCGGGCGGCAGGCCGCCGACCTCGTCCCGCCGGATTTCGATCAGGGGATGATCGTTGAGGGCCTTGGTGACGGCAGCGGAGAAACCGTCGCGGTCGACCGCCAGAGCGCCTCCGGCCGGCACCTGGTTGGCGTCGGCGGCGCGCATGATCAGCGAGCCCAGCCGGCGCATTTCGGCATGCAGCAGCCCGACGGCGTTATTGGCGGCATCGTCGGAACGAAACGAATTGGAGCACACCAGTTCCGCTAGTCCATCGGTGCGGTGGGCTTCGGTCATCCGGCCGGGACGCATCTCGTGCAGGATCGCCGGGACGCCCGACTTGGCGACCTGCCAGGCGGCTTCCGAGCCGGCGAGGCCCGCGCCAACGATGTTCACGGGCTCAGGGGATGATTTGATGCCTGTCATAGGCGGAGAGGTAGCGCGGCGACAGCGCGAGCGCTAGCAGATACGACAACGCCCGCAGCGATGCGGGCGTTATCCGTCTCAACAGTCGGCTGACAACGGATCAGCCGTTATAGGTACCGGCTGCAACGCGCGGAATGTCCGAGCGATCAAGGCCGATATCGGCCAGTTCGCGATCGCTAAGCTGGGACAATTCGCTGACATTGCGCTGATAGTCCCGGAAAGCCTGGATCATGCGGATGAGCGAGAGCAACATGGGTAGTCTCCTTGTATCTGCGATTCAGCTCTTGGGGGAACTGCATCGTTGAAATGAATATAGAACGAAATACCGCAGTGCAGAAGTTCGGATGGTGCGGTGCAGCTAATCATAGGGTGCATAGCTAGCGTAAGATCAGCTTAACCTTTCGGCATGGCTGCCCGATCAGCGAGCCAAAGGGGCCGATTTGCCACGAGATTTCAGTAAATATCTTGTGAAATCACGATATTGTCGTCACCGGTACATATGACTGGTACGAATCCAAATGACCCTGCTCGGAACCAAAATCAAGACATCTCTGGAAAATCGCAACCATAGCGTGTCTGATTCGCGTCAGATTGGCTCACAGATCATGCGTGATTCGCATGATCTGACGTTCACTAGATGAATTTATATTCATTTCATTGTATGCTGCCCGACAGTCTCGCTGCCCAACGTCGCCGCCGCTCGACTTGGTCGAAGCGAAGGCCTGCGTGCGCTTGGGGCCGTCTGCGGGGGCGAACCGAGAGCATCCGCTTCGGGGATCGCAAGGGCCGGCAGGACCGAATGCAAAGTCCGCGTCTACACACCGCATCAGAGCGCTGTTCACGCGGCGCTTTTGTTACGGCCCCGTAATCAAAAAGCGAGATCGCGCATAAGGCTCTGCATCGCGCGCCGATCACATCTGTATCGCGCGAATTTCATTCCGCAATTTTTCGTCAATCGGCCAACAATCGTTTTCACAGAATTCGGCAATGACGCTGGATCTGTGGAAACAAAAAGGAAAGTAACATGTTCAATAAGTTACTCGGAGCAGCCGCAATGGCTGCCGTTGCGTACGCCGTGATCCCTGCGAACGCCGCCAAGATGGCGGGCTGCAGTGGCGAAAACCTGGCGAAAGCCGAATCCACGATCGAAACCATGGCCGATGGTGAGGGCAAGATCGCGGCGCAAAAGGAAGTTGCGCAGGCGCAGGACGCGATGCTCGGCGGCAAGATGGGCGCATGTGCGATGCATCTGAATAAGGCGATGCACAGCGGCATGTCGAAATAAACTGGGGTGGAAGGGGCCGGTTGCGCTGGGCGATCGGCCCTTTAATCGGCAGCGGGACGCTGGCCACGCTCAGGGCGCGCGAGCAAGCTGGCTGGCGAAATAAGCAATGGTCTTGGAATAGACCTCGCTCTTGTTCCATTGCTGGATCACGGCGAAATTCGCGCTGCCGGGTTCCCATTCCTTGCCGCGCTTCCAGCCGTAGTTGGCAAGGTAGTTCGCGGTCGAGGCCAGCACATCGGGCGCGCTGCGCAACAGGTCGCGACGGCCATTGCCGTCGAAATCGACGGCATATTTGATGTAGGACGACGGCATGAATTGGGTCTGGCCGATTTCGCCGGCCCAGGCGCCGCGCATTTCGGATGGCGAGAGATCACCACGCTCGACAATGCGCAAGGCGTCCATCAACTCCGCCTTGAACATGTCCGACCGGCGGCAATCATAGGCCAGCGTCGCCAGCGAGCGCAGTGTCGGGAATTTTCCGATGTTGACCCCGAAGTCCGTTTCCAACCCCCAGATCGCCACCAGCACTTCGCCGGGCACGCCATAGGTTTGCTCGATGCGGCCGAGCACCGAACCATATTGCTTCATCAAATTGGCGCCGCGCGCGAGCCGAGGTGGCACCATGCGGCCGGAAAACTCCTCGAAACTTTGACTGAAGACCTTCTGCGAGTGATCGCGCGAGAGTACCGCCCGATCCAGCGTCACGCCGCCGAGGCCCGATGCGATCGCCGTCTGCGAAATGCCTTTGGCCGCGGCTTCGGCTTTGAAATCGTCAAGCCAGGCCTCGAAGCTGCCGGTGCCGCACGGTGCGGCAAGCGCCGGCGCTGCCTGTATCAAAAGGAGCGCGCTCACCGCAAAGGCTTTGAACGGGAAACGAGGGATCATCGGGTCCACCAGCACAGAATCAATTCGCCATGAAAAGTGATGCCCGGGCAACATGAAATGTTCCCATAACCGCGGCCAAAACATGGCTCGTTGGCAACTGGTTATTGCCCGTGATCTCCCGTGATGAACATCCAGCGATTGGACGAGAGCGGCCAGGAGCAAACCGCCGGTCAACCATCGGCCGGCGGCCTGATCAATGTAATTCTCGCTCAGGCTTCCCTCCGTCTACGCGTCGTCCTTGCGGCGCCACGGAAACAAGGCGGCCGGGAAATCCGCGGCCGGGCGGCGCTGGCGCGGAAGACGCTGGGGGAGCGGTTGCGGATTGAGCTCCGGCGCAATGACCTTGCGATAGAGATGCCAGGTGGAGTGGCCAAGCAGCGGGATCACGACCGCAAGGCCAAGGAAGAACGGCAGCGATCCCAACACCAGCAGCAACGCGACGATCAATCCCCATGCCGCCATCGGCACCGGGTTTCGCGCCACCGCACGCAGCGACGTCACCATGGCATCTGCAGCGCCGGCATGGCGGTCGAGCATCAACGGGAATGACACCACACTGATGCAAAGCGCGACGACGGCGAACAAAAAGCCGACGCCGCACCCGACCAAGATCAGCCACCATCCTTGCGGGGTCGTCAGCACGCGCCTGGCGAAATCAGGTATCTCGGCCGCGGCTTCATAGCCGAAGGCTGCGACGTAAATCGCCTGTGCAGTGGCGACCCAAGTCACGAACAACGCAAATAACAGCGTGCCGAGCCCGAGCATGGCGCCGAAGGATGGTGAGTGAAACACCTCGACTGCATCCCACGCGGAAGCCTGTTCACCGCGCTCACGGCGGCGGCTGAGTTCATAGAGACCGAGCGCGGCAAAAGGGCCGAGCAGGGCAAAACCGGCGGCGAGCGGAAACAGCAGCGGCAGCACCGAATAGCCAAGCACCGTTCGCGCCAGTACCAACCCGAGCACCGGATAGATCACGCACAGGATGATAGCGTGGCTTGGCACCGCCTTGAAATCCTCCCAGCCGAGCCGCAGCGCCTCGTGCAGGTCGGATAGGCCGATGGTTCGGATGACGGGCGCGGGTGTAGTGCCTGGCGAGGCCCCAGCGAGATTGTCTGAGTAGGTGGCCATGGTCGTTGTCTCCCTTGACGCAGCAGCGATACTTCGCGCCGGATGAAGGTGCGAACGAGCCACGTGCAGAACGAACGCGATCAGGCCAGACGCGAAGACAAGGAAACCGATTCTGGCCATGTCGCGAACTGAGCTACCATCGTACTCCCAATCGCCGCCGTCGCCGCTCACGCTTCGGTGAGTGTGGTTTGTCGCAGCGCAAACCTGCACGTGCCATTGTCGCGGTCTTTTTGTCTCGGCCGTATCGATTGCGGAACCCGCGTCCTGCATTGGCAAGCGCAACGGAGGCGGTTAAGCTTCTTTGTGATCCGGCGTGGTGCTACCGGTGGAGCAGCGCCGTTTTAGCCCTTCGACAATCGTAAATTCATTGGGAGCAAATGATGAGTATCTTTGGAAAAATCATGAGCGCGATCTTCGGCACCAAGGCAGACGCCGCTCCCACAGCCGGAGGAGCTGCCGCAGGCGGCGGATCTTCGGCTGGATCGCCTTCCGCATCGGCTGCGCCGGCCCAAACCGTTGATGTCGCGCCGATTCTGGACAAGGCGGTCGCCGCCAAGAAGGAAAAACTGGAATGGCGGACGTCCATTGTCGATCTGATGAAGGCTCTCGATATCGATTCCAGCCTCGGTGCGCGCAAGGAACTCGCCAAGGAGCTCGGCTATACCGGCGACACCGGTGATTCCGCGTCCATGAATATCTGGCTGCACAAGCAGGTGATGACCAAGCTTGCGGCCAACGGCGGCAAGCTGCCGCCCGAAATCAAGCACTAGGCGGTCGTCCAGCGCGAACCAAGGCGGATCGTTCAGCGCAAACTTAAGGGCTCGCCATTGGCGGGCCCTTTTGTTTGGTGGGATGACAGGCGAGCGAAGCTTACTGCCAGGCTTGGCGGTCGACCAGATGCCAGGCCGTGGTTCTCAATTCGCCGCGGCTGAGGCCGATATCGCTCAAGGTGCGGTCATCGAGCTCGTTGATGCTGGCGAGCTGGGAGCGGTAGCGGAAATAGCGGCCGACGGTATCGAGCAGAAACGTAACGAGCATGACCCGGTTTCCCGAAATATGAGTTTGGTGCGATGATGGCCATTGGTGGCATTGGCGGTGTTAACGTGGGGTTGCGCTGCAGCATCGGGATGCCGGCTTTGCGGCACTTTCAGTAGTCTTACGGACGCCTTGCCGGGTGTTTTCAGCCGGTCTAGATAACGCCTTCCTAACCAGGGAGGTAAAACGCTAATGAACACGGTCGATCGCAGGGCGATTTTGGCATCGGGCGCGCTGGCGCTGGCAGGCGCCGCGACCCAGGGAGGCCGCGCGGAAGCGCAGGCCGGGCCGAAGCCGATGTTCCCGGTGCCGGCGGTCACGATCCCGATTGTCGGCGAGACCGACGTGTTTCAGGTCCGCCGCATCTATTGCATCGGCCGCAACTCCGCTGCGCACGCCATCGAGCGCGGTTCCGATCCCAACCGTGAACCGCCGTTCTTTTTCCAGAAGCCAACCGACGCGATCCAGAATGTCGCGATCGGATCGGTCGCGGATCATCCCTATCCGTCGCTCACCAAGAACTATCACCATGAGGTCGAACTGGTGGCGGCGCTGAAATCGGGAGGCAGCAATATTCCGCCGGAGCAGGCGCTCGATCACGTTTATGGCTATGCGCTCGGCCTCGACATGACCCGCCGCGACCTGCAGAACGGCATGGCCGCTGAAAAGAAGCCGTGGGAAATCGGCAAGAGTTTTGACCACGCCGCGGTGCTTGGGCCGATCCATCCCGCCTCGAAAACCGGGCATTTCAGCAAGGGCGCGATCTCGCTCGCCATCAACGGCACGGTGCGGCAGAATTCCGATCTCGACAAGATGATCTGGAGCGTCGCCGAGCAGATCGCCAAGCTGTCCGAGGCCTTCGAGCTGAAGGCCGGCGACATCATCTATTCCGGCACGCCGGAAAATGTCGGCCCGGTCGTGAAGGGCGACGTGCTGCTGTGCAAGCTGGAAGGCCTGCCGGATATGTCGATCCGGATCACGTGAGGAAGCGCAACGCTCGTCATTCCGGGGCGCGCGCAAGCGCGAACCCGGAATCTCGCGCGGCAAATCTCTGGATTCCGGGTTCGACGCTACGTGTCGCCCCGACAGCTGATGGATAGTTCACCCCACCAGATCCGAAAACTCCGGATGCTTGTGCAGATAGTCCACCACGAAACCGCAGCCGGCGACGACCTTTAGACCATCGGCGCGGATCAGCTGCAGCGCGCCTTGCACAAGTTCCGAGGCGATTCCGCGGCCGCGCAGTGCGCGCGGCGTTTCGGTGTGGGTAATGATAACGGTCGAAGGTGTCAGGCGATAATTGGCAAACGCCACCCCGCCTTCGACATCGAGCTCGAAACGGCTTTGCGCCTTGTTGTCGCGGACTTCGGTCATGTCATGCTCATTTCAGCACGTCTGGATAATCCGGGCGCAGGATGCACGAAGGTGATGACGCCGTCGGCGATCTCGCGATGGCTTGCGGCGATGTGGCCGTCGACCACGAAATGCCTTTGAAGAGGTCTTGCAAGAGCCAATGCTTCCCCTACGTATTTAGATGAGATACGCCCCCCAACGCGGCCGGTTTGGTCGCTTGACAGTCGGAGTGTCATGCTCGCCAGCCGCTGACGTATGCCTCTTTTCAAGGGAGGTTCACAATGTCGGACTTTCGTTTTCTTCGCACTCATCGAACATGGGAAGACTGGTGTGGCATGCTGCTTGGCGTGCTCATCGTGTTGTCGCCATGGTTCCCTACCCAGTACAGCCGTGAGCTTGTCGATGCGGACCGTAGCTTGGTGATCCTGAATACGTTTACGATCGGCATCGCGGTATTCGGCCTCGCCCAGCTTCAATACGTGGCCCTGCAGCGTTGGGAGGAGGTGGCTGAAATCGTGCTCGGGTTGTGGCTGATCGCCTCGCCCTACATCTTTGGCTATTCTGGCGATGGCCTGCTCCGATTCTGGCATTCAAGTCTTGGTGGACTGGTGGTGCTGCTGGCCGCTCTGCAGTTATGGCAGGACTGGGGCCTGAGCGATCGGGACCTGGCCCAGCACGGGCAATAACAGCTGGACGTGATCCGCAAAAGCAAGCCTTTCGCTGGCGAGGCTCGCTTGAATAACTAATTCTTCAAGGAGTTCCACGAGCATGGCGCGGATCGACCAGGGCTGGCCGTCGCTGGTGCCGCTGATGTCGTCGATCTTCCATTGGCCGGCGTCGCGCACGAAATGGTAGCGGATGGTGTTGTCGGCGGATTTGGCGCGCGGCGTGCCGTGGCCGGCGACGGTGACGGCGATGACGGCCTTCTCGGCTTCCTGCTGCTCAGCGACCGCCTGGAACGATTTGACGTCCGGCTCCTGCGAATTGGTGACGGGATCGAAATCCACCGGCCCGACGTCGCCCTTGGGTGTGTGGGCATCGGCCTTGGCCCATAATGAGACCAGTGCTTTCGACAGGTATTTTGTCTTTGCCGCCTTGCTTTCAATGATGAATGCGCCGCCGCTATCGCCCTTGCCCTTTGCGGGCCGGGCATAGATCGCATTGACAAGCGCGAGCGGGTCGTCCGCAGTGAGGGCAGGGTAGGTTGGCGCTGTCGCCGACAGGCCAGTGACGCACGTCAAAACGAAGCTCCGGCGATCAATCATCACTGTCCTCAAATCAGTCGGGCTGTGCTTAGTGAGCAGAAGGCAAGATCATCGCCGGGGAGGATAGCATGGCCAATGAAAAAGGCCCCAACATCAAGAAGAAGCGGAAATGCAAGAATTGCGAGGGCAAGGGCCTGCTGAAGAAGGGTGACAAGGTGGTCAAGTGCCAGCGCTGCGGCGGCACGGGCTTCCGGTAACCTTATCTCGATCGAGCGTGACGTGCGCCGGAATACCGACAGTCGCAAATGCCGCGACGAATTGGCAGGCGCCCCGGAATGACGTACAAAATTTCGTCGAATTCCAAAGGGATCCCTCCATGAAGCTCGTGCTGACCTTGCTCGGCGTTGTCCTGCTCGTGATTGCCGCCGTGTATTTCCTGATACCGGCAAATCAATTGCCGGGCTTTTTTCCGGGCCACGAGGCCGGCGTGACGCGCGTGCACAGCAAGCACGGTATTGTTTCGGGCATCGCAGGACTGGTGCTGCTGGCGACGGGTGTGTGGATGGGCCGAAGGTGACGGGCGAAACCGCAACCACGAGCGCGCCATCAGGCGGCGTGACGCGGATGTCGCGCCGGGTGATGAACCTCGCGCATCTCGTGACGCAAAATGCCCGCCGGCACGGCGGCCGCACCGGCTTCATCTGGGGCGAGAAATCCTGGACCTGGCGCGAGATCGACGCTTGCGTTTCGGCGCTGGCGGCGGCGCTCGCGGCGCGCGGCATTGCCAAGGGCGATCGCATCCTGGTCCATTCCAAGAATTGCGACGAGATGTTCTGGTCGATGTTTGCGGCCTTCCGGCTCGGCGCGGTCTGGGTGCCCACCAATTTCAGGCTGATGCCCGACGAGGTGACCTATCTCGCCACCGCGTCGGGCGCCAAGGCGTTCCTGTGCCACGGCGATTTTCCGGATCATGCCGCGGCGGTGAAAGGCGCAAGCCCGGCGCTCGACTTCCTGTGGCGGATCGGCGAGGGCGCGTTCGGCGAAAAGTCGGTGAGCGAAGCGATATCGACGCAGGCCGGCGCTGCGATCGACAATGCCGCGGTGGAGTATGACGATCCCTGCTGGTTCTTCTTCACCTCGGGCACCACGGGGCGTTCCAAGGCCGCGGTGCTGACCCATGGCCAGATGGCTTTTGTCGTAACCAACCATCTCGCCGACCTAATGCCCGGTACCACGGAGAAGGACGCCTCGCTGGTGGTCGCGCCGCTGTCGCACGGCGCCGGCGTCCACCAGCTGGTGCAGACCGCGCGCGGCGTGCCGACCATCCTGCTTTCCACCGAACGTTTCGATATCGACGAGGCGTTCCGGCTGATCGAGCGCCACCGCATCAGCAACATTTTTACCGTGCCGACCATCCTGAAGATGATGGTCGAGCATCCCGCGGCCGACCGCTACGACCATTCGTCGCTGCGCTACATCATCTATGCCGGCGCGCCGATGTATCGCGAGGACCAGAAGGCCGCGTTGAAAAAACTCGGCAAGGTGCTCGTGCAATATTTCGGGCTTGGCGAGGTCACCGGCAACATCACCGTGTTGCCGCCGGAGCTGCACGACCCCGAGGACGGGCCGCAGGCGCGGATCGGCAGCTGCGGCTTCGAGCGCACCGGCATGCAGGTCTCGATTCAGGGCGACGACGGAAGCGAACTGAAACCGTTCGAGACCGGCGAGATCTGCGTCATCGGTCCCAGCGTGTTCGCCGGCTACTACGATAACCCGGAGGCCAATGCGAAAGCGTTTCGCGATGGCTGGTTCCGCACCGGCGATCTCGGTCATATGGACGAGGAGGGTTTTGTCTACATTACCGGGCGCGCCTCCGACATGTACATCTCGGGCGGATCTAACATCTATCCGCGCGAGGTGGAGGAGAAAATTCTGACGCACCCCGCGATCGGCGAAGTGGCCGTGCTCGGCGTACCGGACCCGTTCTGGGGTGAGGTCGGCATCGCGGTCTGCGTCCCGCGCGAGGGCGCGAGCGCGGTGACCGAGCTTGAACTGGCCACGTTCGTGGCTGCAAAAGTACCACGCTACAAAATGCCAAAACGCTTCTTCTTCTGGGAGTCCTTGCCAAAATCCGGCTACGGCAAGGTGCCGAAGCGGATGGTCCGCGACGAGCTCGAGGCGCGCGGGCTGCTCGACGCTCCCGCGAAACCAGCAAGCTGATGCGGCAGATCATACAGCCCGGTCCGCCCGCGCCCGAGCGCGTCCAATGGGTGGAAGCGCGGGGTCGCGCGTTCGCCTTCACCATGGAGGCCGGGTTGCCGCTGCTGGAAGCCGCGCGCCGCGGCTTTGCGGCGGAGGGATTTGCCGGCGGCGCGCTGCGCTGGAAGGGTGGGGCGCTCGGTCCCTTCGCTTATGTCATGCCGGCGCTCTCGAAAACCGGAGAGAACGCGGCCTTCTACAGCGATACGTTCCGCCCCGCTGGCATCACGCGACTGAAGACGGCGGCGATGACCCTGGGACAGCGCGATCGCGCGGCCTTCTTCCATTGCCACGCGCTGTGGACCGAAGCCGACGGACGCGCGAGCGGCGGCCATATCCTGCCCGAGGAAGCCGTGGTCGCCGAGCCTTTTGCCGTGGAAGCCTTCGGCATCGATGGCGCAACGTTCCTGGCGGAGCCGGACCCCGAGACCAATTTCAAGCTGTTCGGACCGGTATCGTCGGCAGCTTCCGGCGCCAAAACCACCAGCCGCGCCTTCGCGCTGCGGCTGCGGCCCAACCAGGATTTCGCTGGCGCCCTTGAGGCTTTCTGCCGCGAGCGCGGCATCCCGCGCGCAAAGCTCCATGGCGGCGTCGGCAGCACCATCGGCGCCCGTTTTGTGGATGGCGGCATCGTCGAACCCTTTGCCACGGAACTGGCGGTGAGGTCGGGCATCATCGCACCCGCTGCCAGCGGTGCGCTGGAAGCGGAGCTGGACATCGCCCTCGTCGACTACACCGGCGGTCTCGCCGAAGGCCGGTTGATCCGCGGCGACAATCCGGTGCTGATGACGATGGAGCTGGTGCTGGAAGCGCTCGGGTAGACGTAAGGTGAGACTGCCGACGGCTCACGTTCTGATTCACATTTCAAACAGCTGAGCCGTCATTGGCAGTTGACGGGTCGCGCGAATGCGCCCCGGGCCGTCTTTGCGAGCGCAGCGAAGCAATCCATCGAGCTAAAGCATGGATTGCTTCGTCGCTTCGCGCCTCGCAATGACGGTCATACCAACCGGGATCGTCGTGCCCCTATGAGCTCCGGCGATCAAAGTCCGCGAGCGCTGATACCGCCTTTGGGCTGGTTACGCTGGGCTTCGATCAACTGCGCATTTGCATTCAGGGCAGACGGACTTGCCGGGGTGGATGCATCGCGGATGTAGGACTGGCCAAACTTGGGGGAGCCGGAATAACGGAAGCCATCGGCCAAGGCCGAGGACGCGCTGAGGGCCAAGAGGCTTGCGACCACGGCGACGATCTTGAGGGGTGACATGACAACTTCTCCTGTTTTGCGCGTCGCGAAAATCCGCGACGCCGTGATGGGACATTGGAGAAGGACCTGCTTGATCTGAAATATCGATTGGCTTTCGAGTCGATGCCCGCCGTCTATGCAGGGTGCTGGAAACCAGCGGTTGGAGGCGGCGAGGACGGAATGCCTGCCCGCTATTCCGCCCTGCATCCTATCGCAGCTTGCGAACGTGAATGTTGATGTCGAGGTCGATGTCGGTCACGCATTTCTGTGTCGTCTTGTGCGAGCCGCCCGCATGCCAACGCCCCTCGCGCACGCGAGCATGTTTGACATTGGCCAATTTCAGACACCGCCATTGCGGCAGCGGGCCTGAGCTTTCGCCGGCGAACTGCCAGGCCAGCACGACTTCTTCACCGCGTCTGTTGGCGCCGATAATGTGCGGGCACAATTCGCGATGGCGTCCCTCATAGGTGCAGATCACCTGCTGCTCGGCGAGGATGGCATTGCGGAAGAGATCGTAGGTGCGGTTCGGCATAGGCAAAACTGTTCTTGTTACGTTCCAGATAGTATGGCACAGGATACCGCTGGGATCGGAGCGTTAGACTGCCTTGATTACCGGGATCCAAGCGCATGGCCTCAAGACGAAATCGAACGATCAATATGCCCGCGCCGTATCTCCGGCGCATCTGGCTCGAGCCATCGCGCATCGACGACCGCGCCGCCTATCCGTTCTGTCTTCCTTTCCTGCGCGATGATTTTGAGCTGAGTTTCGACCAGCCGATCACCATCATCGTCGGCGAAAACGGCGCCGGCAAATCGACCTTGCTTGAAGGCATCGCCGTGCTTGCCGGGTATGACGAAGCAGGCGGCGGCAAGGGCTACAGACCGGTCGATCATTCCAATGCGATCGAAGCCACGGGTGGAGAGCTTTCAGGGGCACTGCGCGCAAGCTGGCTGCCGAAAGTAACCAACGGCTGGTTCTTCCGCGCCGAGAGCTTCTTTACGGTCGCCAGATATCTCGACGCGGCCGCTCGGGATAGTAACGGTGCGGCGCCAGACTTCCTCTCACATTCGCATGGCGAAGGCTTTCTGCGGTTCTTCGAGGAGCGGTGCCAGCGGCAGGGCATCTTCATCTTCGACGAACCGGAATCCGCGCTGTCGCCCGCGCGGCAAATGGAATTCTTGAAGCTGATGCGGCGGATGGAGGAGTCCACGATTTGCCAAATCGTCATGGCCACGCATTCGCCGATGCTGATGGCCTATCCCAATGCGCGCCTGCTGCGATTATCGAAATATGGCCTGGAGCCCGTGACCGTGGAACAGACGGACCACTACAAGGTCATGCGCGAATTCTGCGCCGACCCGGCCGGATTCGTGGAAGGCGCGATAGCGGAGTGAGTGCACGGCGCTGCCCCAGGCGCGACTGATTCGAATTTCAAACAGCGAAGAGAGAAGGTTCAGGTGCCGTCATTGCGAGCCAACGGGTCGCGCGAATGCGCGCCCGATGACAGGCTCCGCGAAGCAATCCATGCCGCAACATGAAGAAAGAATGGATTGCTTCGCTGCGCTCGCAATGACGTTGATGTAGTTCCGCATACGATTTCGTTCTCGCGGCGCGAGGTGCCCGAGGCATGCATTTATCTCTCGCCCCTAGAGAGGGCGTGGGGAATGCCGGGTGCCCGCTGCACCCGCGGCCTCGTGTGCACTTCGTAGTGATAGAACGCACACGAGTAACAACGAGTACACCGGAATCGCCCGGCATTCCCGCACGCAATGGTTTTAACGGTTTACTTCGTACTCTCCCCGGTGACCGGGCTCTTTTGCCACCGTCGCTAGCGGATTAACGTTTTGTCTGAAACCCGGTAGGGCCGACACAACATCCGCGAACTTGACGCCAGCGTCGGGGCGTCAGGACCACACGACTTCTCCGTACGTAGCAACATCTCTCGTCCGCGTGCTGTTGATCGCTCATGGATTCAAGAAGAACCCACCCTGCAATCATCTCGCACGCAAGACGCTGCCGCGTCCACCGCATCCCGCGCCGCGTCCGTGACGATCGCGATACGCCCCTGTTGTGGGCGGGATGGCGAGGACTCATAGAGATGTTTCTACCAAGCGGTAAACCGGAATATTTTTTGACGAAGGGTTGGACAGCACTGTCGACAAACCGCCCGACGGGCAAATCAGCATCGCCGTTTCTCTCGGCGAGGTTCGGACGCATGACGCTTTACGCGGCGCTGCGGGTGGTCACTCACGGCGCCAAGATCAAATGCCGTGCGATATCCCCTATCCCATCAAATACCAGATCAGGCCCGCGCGCCCGCAGGGCCTCCGGCGCGGCGTAGCCCCAGGTCACGGCGGCGCAGGCGATGCCGGCGGCGCGGGCGGCTTCGATGTCGCGGATTTCGTCGCCGATCGAAATCGCGTGGGCGGCGCTGATCGACGAGCGCGCGAGGATGCGGCGGAATTTCGCGGGCTTGCCGAACAGCGAGGCGCCGCAATCGAAATAGGAGAACAGTGCGGCCGCCTCGCCGAGTTGCCGGCGCGCATTCATCTCGCTGTCCGAACTGACGAGAGCAAGCCGCATGCCGGCATGCGCAAGCGCGCGCAGCATCGTGTCGACTTCAGGGAATAGCGCGATATCGGCCAGGTGCTCGGCCTTCAGCCGCCGTATATATCGCGCGATGCCGGGCAGTTTCCAGAACGGAATCTCAAGCCGCCTGAGGATCTCGCGAGAACCGGCGTGGCGCAGCGCTTCGATGTCGTCGTCCGCGATACGGCGGAAGCCGAACCGGTCAGCGACACTATTCACGTTACACAAAAACCAAGGAAAGCTGTCGGCGAGCGTGCCGTCGAGGTCGAAAATGACAAGCGGGTAGGGCATCGCATCCGGAGGAGTTACTCCGCCGCCTCGCTCGTCCCGCGCTTCCTTCTGCCGCCGCCGTCCGCCTTCGCCAGCACCGGCGCCAGGAATTTGCCGGTATAGCTCCGCGGCGCCTTGACGATGTCCTCGGGCGGACCCCAGGCGACGATTTCGCCGCCGCCGTCGCCGCCTTCGGGGCCGAGGTCGATCACCCAATCAGCGGTTTTGATCACTTCGAGATTGTGTTCGATCACGACCACGGTGTTGCCCTGCGAAACCAGCTCGTGCAGCACTTCCAACAGCTTCTTGACGTCATGGAAATGCAGGCCCGTGGTCGGTTCGTCCAGGATGTAGAGCGTGCGGCCGGTGGCGCGCTTCGACAGCTCCTTGGCCAGCTTGACGCGCTGGGCTTCGCCGCCGGAGAGCGTGGTCGCCTGCTGGCCGACATGGATATAATCCAGGCCGACGCGATGCAGCGTTTTAAAAGTTTCGCGGACGCGCGGGACCGCCTTGAAGAATTCGGCGGCTTCCTCGACCGTCATGTCCAGGACGTCGGCGATCGATTTGCCCTTGAACAGCACTTCCAGCGTCTCGCGGTTGTAGCGCTTGCCCTTGCAGACGTCGCAGGTGACGTAGACATCCGGCAAGAAGTGCATCTCGATCTTGATGACGCCGTCGCCCTGGCAGGCCTCGCAGCGGCCGCCCTTGACGTTGAAGGAAAACCTGCCGGGCTCGTAGCCGCGCGCCTTGGCCTCGGGGAGGCCGGCGAACCATTCGCGGATCGGCGTGAACGCGCCGGTATAGGTGGCGGGGTTGGAGCGCGGGGTGCGGCCGATCGGCGACTGGTCGATGTCGATGATCTTGTCGATATGCTCCAGTCCCTCGATGCGGTCATGCGGCGCCGCGCCCTCGCTGGCGTTATTGAGCTTGCGCGCGATCGCCTTGTAGAGGGTGTCGATCAACAGCGTCGACTTACCGCCGCCGGAGACGCCGGTCACGCAGGTGAACAGCCCAAGGGGGATTTCCGCCGAGACGTTTTTCAGATTGTTGCCGCGCGCGTTGATCACCTTGATGGTGCGGCGATGGTTCGGCGGCTTGCGCTCGGGAATCTCCACCGACAATTCGCCGGTAAGATATTTCCCGGTCAGCGATTTCGGATTGTTCATGATCTCGGCGGGCGTGCCCTGGGCCACGATATGGCCGCCATGCATGCCGGCGCCGGGGCCGATGTCGAGCACGTGGTCGGCGAGGCGAATGGCGTCCTCGTCGTGCTCGACCACGATCACGGTATTGCCGAGGTCGCGCAGCCGCTTCAGGGTTTCCAACAGCCGCGCATTGTCACGCTGGTGCAGGCCGATCGAAGGCTCGTCCAGCACATACAGCACGCCGGTCAGTCCGGAGCCGATCTGCGAGGCGAGCCGAATGCGCTGGCTCTCGCCGCCGGACAAGGTGCCGGAGGATCGCGACAACGTCAGGTAATTGAGGCCGACATCGAGCAGGAACGACAGCCGCTCGCGGATCTCCTTCAATACCCGTCCGGCGATCTCGTTCTGCTGGGCGTTGAGCGCCTTCGGTACGGTCTCGAACCATTCGCCGGCGCGGCGCACCGAGAGTTCGGAGATCTCGCCGATATGCTTGCCGCCGATCTTGACGCAGAGCGCCTCCGGCTTGAGGCGATAGCCGTGGCAGCCCTCGCAGGGCACGTCGGAGAAATATTTGCCGAGCTCCTCGCGCGCCCATTCGCTTTCGGTCTCGCGATAGCGGCGGTCGATATTGGTGATGACGCCCTCGAACGGCTTCTTGGTGTCGTAGGAACGCACTCCGTCCTCATAGGAGAATTTAATCTCGTCCTCGCCGGAGCCGTGCAGGATGGCATTCTGCGTTTTCTTCGACAGGTCCTTCCACTTGGTGTCGAGCGTGAACTTGTAGAATTTGCCGAGCGCGGTCAGGGTCTGGATGTAATAGGGCGAGGATGATTTCGCCCATGGCGCGATCGCGCCCTTGCGCAAGCTCAGGTCCTTGTCGGGAATGACCAGCTCTTCGTCGATATGCTGCTCGACGCCGAGGCCGCCGCAGGCCGGGCAGGCGCCATAGGGGTTGTTGAAGGAGAACAGCCGGGGCTCGATTTCGGGAATAGTGAAACCGGAAACCGGGCAGGCGAATTTTTCGGAAAACAGGATCCGTTCCGGGCCGCTCTTGTCGTGGATCTTGGCGGTTTTCTTGTCGGATTTCTTTTCGTCGGCGGCGGCCGCCGGCGCGTCGGCATATTCGATCACCGCGAGTCCTTCGGCCAGTTTCAGCGCGGTCTCAAAACTTTCCGCCAGCCGCTGGCCGAGGTCCGGCCGAACCACGATGCGGTCGACCACGACGTCGATGTCATGTGGGAATTTCTTGTCGAGCGTCGGCGCTTCCGCCAGTTCGTAGAAGGTGCCGTCGATCTTGACCCGCTGGAATCCCTTCTTCAGATATTCGGCGAGCTCCTTGCGGTATTCGCCCTTGCGGCCGCGCACCACGGGCGCCAGCAGGTAGAGCCTTGTGCCCTCGGGCAGCGCCAGCACGCGGTCGACCATCTGCGAAACGATCTGGCTTTCGATCGGCAGGCCGGTGGCGGGCGAATAGGGCACGCCGACCCGCGCCCACAACAGCCGCATGTAGTCGTAGATCTCGGTGACGGTGCCGACGGTCGAGCGCGGGTTCTTCGAGGTGGTCTTCTGTTCGATGGAGATCGCCGGCGACAGGCCGTCGATCTGGTCGACGTCGGGCTTCTGCATCATTTCCAGGAACTGGCGCGCATAGGCCGACAGCGATTCGACGTAGCGCCGCTGCCCCTCGGCATAGATGGTATCGAAGGCGAGCGAGGATTTGCCGGAGCCGGAGAGGCCGGTGAACACCACCAGCCTGTCACGCGGAATTTCCAGATCGACGTTCTTGAGATTGTGCTCGCGCGCGCCGCGAATCGTAATCGCGCGCATGGCGGAGCCGGCGTTGTTTTGGCGCTTCGCCTTGATCACTTCATCCATACCGGCAATTCCAGAGGCGTCGTCCGCGCCGCGTTGAGGGGCGCGCATCGCCGGGAAACCGGGATCGGACGCCAAGTGGCCAAGAGGTGCGCTCGGAACATAGGAAGAACGAGGGTGGATTTCCAGTGCTGCTTGCAAGCCATCAACGGTTTGTTGCTGGAAGGGTTGCGGCAGGGAAATCTGCCGGGCGCAAAACAAAAAGGCCGGCGCGAGGCCGGCCTTTCGTATCCAATCCGGGATTTCAGGTCGTCAGCGAAGGTCAGCCCTTCGCAACGACCCGGCTCCTCAATTGAAGTGATAGTTGATCCCGCCTTTGACGGTGTGGGTGACCAGACCAATATCGATGCCGGGCGCCGCAATCGCAGTCAAATAGCGCTCGGAACCGTAGTCGGCATACATGTATTCAACCTTGGCCGACCAGTTCGGCGCGAACATGTATTCGGTGCCAGCACCAATCGTCCAGCCGGAGTGGGTCTTGGACTCCTCGACCAACGTCAGCCCCGCCAGCGTGGACGAGATGCGATTGTTCGCCCAGCCATAGCCGCCCTTGGCGTAGAACAGCGCTGCGCCCGCGGCGACGCCGACGCGGCCGGTGACGCTGCCGAACGCGCGGATCTTGTCTTCCGCAGTCAAGACAACTCCGGGCAGGATGAAAGCCGATGCCGAATCCTTGGCGTCGGCGCCCGCGGCATCGGCTTCGATGCCGAACACCCACATGCTGCCTGGCGCCTGCCAATTGTAACCAATGGTGCCGCCGCCGAAGCCACCCTTGACGTCGCCCCAAGCGTAGCCGCCCATGACGCCGGCATAGAAGCCCGACCAGTTATATCCGGCGGCCACAGGGGCCGGCGCCTTGGTGTAAGGGCGCGCCGCGAGATCGGCGGCGGAAGCCTGGGTCGCCACGCCGAAAGCGGCCAAGGCGACGGTAGCAAGCAGAAAACTCTTCATCGATATCTCCAACTTCAACGTGCTTCGTTGACCGAAGCTTCATTGCCGGCGTGAACTCCCACGCCGTTCCAGGATACCGTTTATAAGTAGTTTTACGGGGAAAAGCCGTCACCCAAAAGCCACATCGGTGCTTAAATAGGGGCGACATTGTGCGGCAGGAATTCAGTAATTCACCGTCCGCTGGATCATCCCGCGATGCCCATGATGGGGCCGGCCGCGCAGGTTGATGGCCCGTCGATCGCCAAGGGCAAAACAAAAAGGCCGGCGCGAGGCCGGCCTTTTCAAAAGCTGAACCGTTCAGGTCAGGCGAAGATCAGTACTTCGGAATGACCGGACCACCCCAACGGTAGTTCACACGGGCCGTGACCAGGTCGGCGTCCTGGCGGATGCTATCGGTCCGCGTGTTGACGCCAGCGACCGGAAACACGCTCGTGAAGGCGTTGTTCTGGGTGCCCATAAACAGATGATCGTATTCGACGCCAGCGGACCAGTTCGGAGCAAAGCCGTACTCCAGACCTACGCCAACCGTGCCACCCCAGCGGGTCGGGTTCGTCCGGTCAACGACAATTCCGGTTCCGGTGAGAAGTCCTTCATAGCGATTGTCGGTAACGGCGGCGCCGCCCTTCACATAAAGCAGGGCATTATTCCAGGCGTAGCCGACCTGACCCGTGAACAGGCCGAATGCGTCGATCCGCGTGCGGTTAGTGGCTCCGGGCGCGGCCAAGCTCGGGTTTGACCCGCGCAGATCTGCCCAGTTGCCCTGGGCTTCCAAACCGAACACGAAAGCGCCGCTCTGCCAGCGATATCCGACCTGGCCACCCGCCGTGCCGCCGGTCGCATCGTGACAACCTTCGCCAGCGGGCGCCACGGTAACACCGGCGATTGCCGTGTTCGTGTAGCAATTGCGGCTCGATCCCCAGCCGCCATTGAGACCGAGATAGAAACCGCTCCAGTCATAGGCGGCAGCAATCATCGGCGGCGCTTTGGTGTACGGACGCGCCGCAAGATCGGCAGCCGAGGCGGGCGCCGCGAAGCTCAGCGCAACCAATCCAACCGCACCCAGCAAGAACTTCTTCATCGTAGTCTCTCCAGTTCTTCCGCTTCGTTGATTTCGAAGCGTTTCAATTGAGACGCGACCGCCGTAACGATCCAATTGATGGCTGCAATATATACCCGGTCCAGCGGTAAAAGCCGTCTCCGAAATGCAACACTCGCCGATGAAGTTAGCTTGCCGGAAGTTAATGATTTGTTTGGGATATCGGGGTGTCCGACGGAACCAAATGCACGCCCAAAAAGGGCGTTCCAGGGTCCGTTGCCCGCCCCGGCAGTCCGTTGTGCATATTCTTGTGCAAAGGGGGCAAAAGGGGCTGTTTGCCGCTGTTTTCGGAACAAAACTGGAACATGCCGAAATCGAGTGCTATATGTGGATAACCGAGGGATCGCCGGGCTCGGCGGCCACGGCCAGCGTATAGGGTCGTTTCAGGGTGGTCCCAACGGGGCAGGACAGGGGCGGCGCCGAGGGCGAGGCCCGGGCGTCCGGCTGGTCCAGTGAATTCTATAAGAGTGGAGAGCGGCGATGGCGGGAAGTGTAAACAAGGTGATTCTGGTCGGAAATCTCGGCAAGGATCCCGAAATCCGGCGGACCCAGGATGGGCGGCCGATTGCCAATCTGAGCGTGGCGACCTCCGAAACCTGGCGCGACAAGGCTACCGGCGAGCGCAAGGAAAAAACCGAGTGGCATCGGGTCGTGATCTTCTCCGAGCCGCTTTGCAAGATCGTCGAGCAATACCTGAAAAAGGGCGCCAAGGTTTACATCGAAGGCGCGTTGCAGACGCGCAAATGGACCGACCAGGCCGGCGTCGAGAAATACTCCACCGAGGTGGTGCTGCAGGGCTTCAACTCCACGCTGACTATGCTCGATGGCCGCAGCGGCGGCGGAGGCGGCAGTTTCGGCCCCGATGATCAGGGCGGCGATTTCGGTACCAGTGGGCCGTCCAGCGCCGCGCCGCGCCGCGCGGTCGCAGCCGGCGCCCGCAACAGCGACATGGACGACGACATTCCGTTCTGATCGCCGATCCGATCGCGGCGTCGGCCGATACCGCCTTCGCGGCGGTCGGTCGGGCCGCGTGATGTCTCCGACGATGAACGAGACGCGGGCGGGTTCATCGCATCGATCGTTCGGCCTCGCCGTGCTGGGTCTCATTGGCTCCCGGTGTTTCAAATGTCGCTTGCGCCGCTGTTGAACGCTGCTCCCGCGATCCCCCTTCACGCGTTCGCCGCCTTGACGGCGTTCGCGCGCGGCGTGATCCAGTTTGCGGCTCCGAAGGGGACGCTGCCTCATCGCGCGATCGGCTGGATCTGGGTGGGCCCGATGGCGGCGGTGGCCGTCAGTTCGTTCTGGATCCACCAGATCCGGCTGGTAGGTCCGTGGAGCCCGATCCATCTGCTGTCGATCTTCACGCTGCTGGTGCTTCCGCTCGGCGTGTGGAGGGCGCACCGGCACAGGGTCGCCGACCAACGCCGTATCATGTTCCTTGTTTTCCCCGGGGCGCTTGTCGTCGCCGGACTGTTCATCCTGCTGCCAGGGCGGATCATGCATGCAGTGGTATTTGGTCCATAGAGGCAGCTGGCAAAACGGCCTTTCGCACGACGTGGGTCCGCGGTTGGAAGGAGGCTCCGCGGGCGACATTTCGAGGGCCGGTTTGGGGTCTGGGGGAACCGTCCGACAGGCCTCGTAAGTCTCTGGAAAAACGAAGGGAAAATCCGCTTGCGCCGGTGACTTAAGGGTGGTTTGGACACCTCCAATACGCTATATGATTCGTATCAAGAACTGACCGGATTTCCCCTTTGTCTGACCCTGAAGATACGAAGCCCGGAGAGCCGCCGGGACCTTCCGATATTCGTCCCGTATCCATCCTCGACGAGATGAAACGCTCCTACCTCGATTACGCCATGAGCGTGATCGTGGCGCGGGCGCTGCCGGATGCGCGCGACGGGTTGAAGCCGGTGCATCGCCGCATTCTCTACGCGATGTACGAGAACGGGTTCGAATGGAACAAGCCATATCGCAAGTCCGCGCGCACCGTCGGCGACGTCATCGGTAAATACCATCCGCATGGCGACCAGTCGGTCTACGACGCGCTGGTGCGCATGGCACAGGATTTCTCCATGCGCGTGCCCTTGATCGACGGGCAGGGCAATTTCGGCTCGGTGGACGGCGATATGGCGGCCGCCATGCGGTACACCGAATCCCGTCTCACCAAGATCGCGCAGCATCTGCTCGACGACATCGACAAGGACACCGTCGATTTCCAGGCCAACTACGACAGTTCGGAACGCGAGCCGACGGTGCTACCGGCGAAGTTTCCGAACCTGCTGGTCAACGGCGCCGGCGGCATCGCCGTCGGCATGGCGACCAATATTCCGCCGCACAACCTCGGCGAAGTGATCGACGCCTGCGTGGCGCTGATCGAAAATCCCGCGCTGACCATCGACGAGCTCATCAACATCATTCCCGGACCGGATTTCCCGACCGGCGGCATCATCCTCGGACGCCAGGGCATCCGCTCCGCCTATCATCTCGGCCGCGGCTCGATCGTGATGCGCGGCAAGGTCACGATCGACACCATCCGCAAGGACCGCGAAGCCATCATCATCACGGAAATCCCGTACCAGGTGAACAAGGCCACCATGGTCGAGCGCATCGCCGAACTGGTGCGCGAGAAGAAGATCGAGGGCATTTCCGATCTGCGCGACGAATCCGACCGCGACGGTTTTCGCGTGGTCGTCGAGCTCAAGCGCGATGCGGTGCCCGATGTCGTGCTGAACCAGCTCTATCGCTTCACGCCGCTGCAGACCAATTTCGGCGCCAACATGGTGGCGCTCGACGCCGGCCGGCCGCAGCTGATGAACCTGAAGGACCTGCTGACGCTGTTCGTGGCGTTCCGCGAGCAGGTCGTCACCCGCCGCACCAAATTCCTGCTCAACAAGGCCCGCGACCGCGCCCACATTTTGGTCGGTCTCGCCATCGCGGTTGCGAATATCGACGAGATCATTCGGGTGATCCGCACCTCGCCCGATCCCAACACCGCGCGCGAAACGCTTATGTCGCGCGACTGGCCGGCCAAGGATGTGGCGGCGATGATCACCCTGATCGACGATCCCCGCCACCGGCTCGCCGAAGACGGCACCGCGCGGCTGTCGTTCGAGCAGGCGAGGGCCATCCTCGATCTGCGGCTGCAGCGGCTCACGGCGCTTGGGCGCGAGGAAATTTCCGAAGAACTCGACAAGCTCGCGGTGGAGATCGCCGATTACCTCGACATCCTGCGCTCGCGCGCCCGGGTGCAGGCGATCATCAAGACCGAACTCGCCGACGTGAAGTCGGAATTCGCGACCCCGCGCAAGACCGTGATCATCGAGCAGGAAGGCGAGGTCGAGGACGAGGACCTGATCCAGCGCGAGGACATGGTGGTCACGGTTTCGCATGCCGGCTACGTCAAGCGCGTACCGCTGTCGGCCTACCGGGCGCAGCGGCGCGGCGGCAAGGGCCGCGCGGGCATGCAGACCCGCGACGAGGATTTCGTCAGCCGCCTGTTCGTGGCATCGACCCATACGCCGGTGCTGTTCTTCTCGTCGCGCGGGCAGGTTTACAAGGAAAAGGTCTGGCGGCTGCCGATGGCGGCGCCGAACGCGCGCGGCAAGGCGATGATCAACATCCTGCCGCTGGAGCAGGGCGAACGCATCACCACCATCATGCCGCTGCCCGAGGATGAATCCTCATGGGCCAATCTCGACGTGATGTTCGCGACCACCGGCGGCAACGTCCGCCGCAACAAGCTGTCGGACTTCGTCGACGTCCGCCGTTCCGGCATCATCGCCATGAAGCTCGACGCCGACGAGGCGATCGTCGATGTGCAGATCTGCACCGAGCACGATGACGTGCTGCTGACCGCCGCCGGCGGCCAGTGCATCCGCTTCCCCGTCACCGATGTGCGGGTGTTTTCGGGCCGCACCTCGATGGGCGTTCGCGGCATCGCGCTGTCCGGAGGCGACAAACTGATTTCGCTGTCGATCCTGCGGCATGTCGAGGCGACTTCGGATGAGCGGTCGGCCTATCTGAAGATGCGGCGTGCGGTCGCCGGCGAAGTAGCCGCCGATGAGGTCGCGGAAGCCGACACCGAGGAGGCCTCCGCGGCCATCCAGCTCAGTTCCGAGCGCTATGTCGAGATGTCGGCGCAGGAGCAGGTCGTGCTTACGGTTTCCGTCAACGGATACGGCAAGCGCACTTCGTCCTTTGAATACCGCACCACCGGCCGCGGCGGCAAAGGTATCGTGGCGATGTCGGTCAACAACCGCAACGGCAAGCTGGTGGCGTCGTTCCCGGTCGAGGACTCCGACCAGATCATGCTGGTGACCGACAAGGGGCAGCTGATCCGCTGTCCGGTCGAGGGCATCCGGATCGCCGGCCGCTCGACCCAGGGCGTCATCGTGTTCGACACCGCCGAGGACGAGCATGTGGTGTCGGTCGAGCACATCGGCGAGGAGGCCGAAAACGGCAACGGGAATTAGGAGAGGCGAATAGCGAATGGCGAGTAGCGAATAGCATCTTCGCCCTGCCATTCGCTAATCGGTATTCGCCCCCTTAAATCTCGATCTCCGTCCCGAACTCGACGACCTGCCGGGTCGGCACGCCGAAGAACGCGGCGGAGCGTTCGGCGTTGCGCTGCAGGAACGCGAACAGGGTTTCCCGCCACACCCACATGCCCGGAATATCCTCGCTGGGGATGATGGTCTCGCGGCCGATGTAATAGGTGATATCGGTGAGATCGATGCCGGGCAGCTTGCCCTGCTCGCAGGCGAGCTTTAGTCCCTCGAAGATCGTCGGATATTGCATGAAACCATAGTGCAGGATCACGCGGGTGATACCTTCGATCACTTCGATGATCTCCGCCCGATCTTCATCGGCGACACGCGGGGCTTCCTCGATCAGCACGGTGACGAGCACCACGCGCTGATGCAGAACGTGATTGTGCTTGACGAATTCCGTCAGGGCGAGCGGGACGCCCTTTGGGGCGGAGGCCAGAAACACCGCAGTCCCTGAAAGTCTCGCGTGGCATCTGTTGACGGCGGTCTCGATCAGGTCTTCTTCCGGCTGACGCAGCTTGCCGCGTGCCCGTTCGACCAGCTTGACGCCGCTTCGCCAGGTGAACATCAGGAAAGCGATCACGGCTGCGAGCAGCAGCGGAAACCAGCCGCCCTCGAACAGCTTGGTCGAATTCGCGGCAAAGAAGATGATGTCGATGATGAAGAAGAAGCCGTTGACCGCGATCACGACGATCGGCGGATAGCCCCACTGGATCGCGACCAAGGCGGCCAGCAATGTTGTGATCGCCATCAACAGCGACACGGCAATTCCGTAAGCCCCCGCAAGCGCGTCCGACGTGCCGAAACCGATGACGGCGCCGAGTGTCGCCGCGGCCAGCAGCCAGTTGACCAGCGGCACATAGATCTGGCCCATCGCATGGCTGGTGGTGTGTATGATGTGCATGCGCGGCAGGAAGCCGAGCTGGATCGACTGCTGGGTCAGCGAAAACACCCCGGAGATGATTGCCTGCGACGCGATCACGGTTGCCACGGTCGCGAAGGCAACGAGTGGATAGTGCAGCCAGTCGGGCGCGAGCTGATAGAAGGGATGGTCGAGCGCGCTGCCGTCGGTAATGAGCAGCGCGCCCTGCCCGAAATAATTGAGGACGAGGGCAGGGAGCGCCACCGCGAACCAGGCGAGCCGGATCGGCACCCGGCCGAAATGGCCCATATCGGCATACATCGCTTCGCCGCCGGTCACCGCGAGAAAGGCGGCGCCAAGAATGGCAAAGCTGATGTGGAAGTCCTCATGAATCAGGAAATCGAAAGCATATAGCGGGCTTAGCGCGGCGAGCACACCGGGTGCCCGCACAATGCCGTGGACGCCAAGCAGCGCGATCACCACAAACCATCCAAGCATGACCGGCCCGAAGACATTGCCGATAAAACCCGCGCCTTTTCTCTGAACGATGAAAAGCCCGATCAGGATGATGACGGTCAGCGGCACCACGGCCGGCGCCAATGATGGCGCATCGACCCTTAGACCCTCGATCGCGCTCAGCACCGAGATCGCCGGCGTGATGGCGCCGTCGCCGTAGAGCAGCGCCGCACCGACGAGGCCGACCATCAGAAGCTGCGCACGCCACGTTCCCGGCTGGGCATTGCGGGCGTGAAGCAGCGCCAGCAATGCGACGATGCCGCCTTCGCCGCGGTTGTCGGCGCGCAGGATGAGCAGCGCGTATTTGAGCGAAATGATCAGGATCAACGCCCACAAGATCAGCGAGACGACGCCGAGGACCGCCTCGGGCGCAACCGGTCCGCCGTGTGCGGCCGCTCTGGCCGCTTCCTTCAGCGCGTACAGGGGACTGGTACCGATGTCGCCGTAAACGACGCCAAGCGCGCCGATCGTCGCCGCCAGTGGGAGCGGGCTGGAGCCTGGTGAAGTGGCGGCGGGAATGGCGGTCACTGGCGGAGCCCCCCTACGGTATCCAAGGGTATTGTGTCCATCGGTGACAGGGACGCGATCAAATGCCAGTCTGCGATGCGCCGCCGCTAATTACTACGAGGTTTCTTACGGGATTTCTTTGGTTGCGCCTTACGGCGTGCGGTCGGCGGTTACCAGCCGGGCTTCATTGATCGTGACGCTCTTCTTGCCGGCGGCGCGCAGACAGGAAGGCTCGAAATTCGGCCAGGCTTGCTGCGAGCAGTCGCGGCCAACCGGGCGGATATCCAGCCGGTCGCCCTTGGCGAGCGCCTGCGGCACACTGGCTTCCACTTGCGGAGCAAAACCCGGAAGAACGGTAAGGGCGGCTGCGACAAACGCTGCGATCGCGATCGCTGAGAAGGCTTTGATCATGACGGTCCCCTGTCATGGGCCTTTGCGGCCCGTCGTTTCGTTAACCATGTGGTAACCAGCGCCGGTTTCCGGATGTCTTCGCGTCGGCCCTAAATGGTTTCATGGCGCTGGAGTTTTGTTTCGTCGCCCGCTTGTCGAAGAAACACAGCCGGTATGCGGGGAAGACGCGCGACCCCACCAGTGGTTCAGAGGCCTGCGAAAGATAAAAACCCGGTAATTGGCGCATCAGCCGGGAACCAGTTCGGCTTGTCGGGCGGCCCGGGGCGCGGTAGAGGGTTTCATGCCCCGCATCGCGCTCTACCCCGGCTCATTCGATCCCGTCACCAATGGCCATCTGGACGTGGTCCGGCACGCCGTCGGCCTATGCGACCGGCTGATCGTCGCCATCGGGGTCCATCCCGGCAAGAAGCCGCTATTTACGGTGCAGGAGCGCCTGGACATGGTGCGGGCGGTATTCGCGCCGGTGGCCGCCAAGGCCGGCTGCGCCTTCGACTGCACCACTTACGACAACCTGACTGTCACAGCGGCGCAAAAAGCCGGCGCCACCATCATGATTCGCGGCCTGCGCGACGGCACCGACCTCGACTACGAGATGCAGATATCGGGCATGAACGAAACCATGGCGCCCGAGGTGCACACCGTGTTCGTTCCGGCCTCGGTCGCGGTCCGCCCGATCACTGCCACACTGGTCCGCCAAATCGCCCAGATGGGCGGCGACGTCTCGGCGTTCGTACCGCCATCGGTTGCCGCCAGCCTCAAGACCAAATTCACCGGCTGACGCCCGGTCCGCAAACGCGGTTTGCGCGCAGCCCACCAACGACCTGTCTTTATCTCTGATCCGGAGTTTTCATGACCCGAATTCTTTGCCTGATCGTCGCGCTGATCTGCGCGGCTCCCGCCCTGGCCCAGCCGCTGCCGGCCAATCTCGACAAGCAGAATGCGATCGTGATCGACACCACCAAGGGCCGCATTGTCATCAAGCTGCGCACCGACCTCGCGCCGCAGCACGCCGAGCGGATCAAGCAACTCGCGCGCGAGGGTTATTACAACAATGTACCGTTCCACCGCGTGATGGATGGCTTCATGGCGCAGACCGGCGACGGCCAGAATTTCAACGGCACCGGCGGTTCGAAATATCCCAACCTCAAGGCGGAATTTTCCAACGTGCCGTTCAAGCGCGGCATCGTCGGCATGGCGCGGCGCGGCGACAGCGTCGATACCGCCAACTCGCAGTTCTTCATCATGTTCGCCGAGGGCTCGAGCCTGAACGGCCAGTACACCGTGATCGGCGAAGTGGTGTCGGGCATGGACGTGGTGGACAAGCTGAAAAAGGCGCCGCCGGGTTCGGGGAGCGGGGCCGTCACCGATCCGGACAAGATGGTGAAGGTACAAGTCGCATCCGACATCAAGTGAACGGCGATGGCGCGGCGTCGCCATCTCCTCGTCCTGGTGGCCGCAGCGCTACTGCTCGGCCAGCCCGGTTCGGCGGGGCGGGCGCAGCCGGCGCAGGTCAACACCATCAAGGAGGCGGTTGCGAGGCTCGGGAGTTGCTGGAAACCGCCGCCGGCCTCGCGCGCCAATCCCGGGATCGACATCACCGTGATCGTCAGTTTCAACCGCGCTGGAGAGATTTTTGGCCACCCGAAGATCACCTATGAATCGGAACAGGCCACCGAGAATGACCGGCTGATGTACCGCATCGCCGTGATGGAGGCGTTGCAACGCTGCACGCCGATGCCATTTACCGAATCCATGGCCGGCGCGGTTGCCGGCCGCCCGTTTGCCGTCCGGTTCCACAATCGGAAACCTTCACCCCAACCCATCGAGAAGAGAGCATGGCTGACACCGAAAATACTTTGATCCTTGAAACCACCCAGGGTCCCGTCACGATCGAAATGCGCCCCGATCTCGCGCCCGGCCACGTCGCCCGGATCAAGGAACTGGTGCGCGAAGGATTCTACGACGGTATCGTGTTCCACCGCGTCATCGACGGATTCATGGCGCAGACCGGATGCCCGCAGGGCACCGGCACCGGTGGTTCCGGCAAGAAGCTCAAGGCGGAGTTCAACAAGGAACCGCACGTGCGGGGAACGACTTCCATGGCACGCGCGGCCAGCCCCGATTCCGGCGACAGCCAGTTCTTCATCTGCTTCGACGATGCGTCCTTCCTCAACAACCAGTACACGGTGTGGGGCAAGGTCACGTCCGGCATGGAGAACGTCGACAAGATCAAGCGCGGCGAGCCGGTGCAGAACCCCGACAAGATCGTCAAGGCGCGCATGGCGCTCGACGACGCGGCTTGAGGCCAGACCCCATTCCGGAGGCCGTGCGCAGCACGGCTATCCGGAATCTCGAGATTCCGGGTTCGCGCTGACGCGCACCCCGGAATGACGCTGTGCGACGATGCTGAAACGCATTGAGTTGCGAACTGTTGCGTAGCAAAAATCCCACCGCGCTCACTTTGCCGAAAGCTGGCGCACCGCCTCCAACCAATCCTCGATAGGGTAGGCGCGGACCATCTTGTCGCCCTCGAGCGTGTGAACGTCGATCGACATCAGTCTGAACGACTTGCCGGTGCGCGGCGTCCCCCCGCAACATTAGCCCTACGATTCTTAACCCTTGTCTTAACCCTTGCCGTTACTGCTCCCGCCCACCATCATTGGTGCCTATTCTCCATCGCAGCCAGGTGGTGATCATGCTGGGCACGAGTAGTTGGCAGCTCCGCGACGGTGAACGAATCATTGTTTGCAACAAAAGCCTATTGGGTCATAGGCACTTTTTGATCGGAATCACCCGCGTCCGCAATGAAGCGCTAATTCTCCGAGACACACTGGACTACGTCGGCAAACACGTGGATGCGATCGTCGCCTATGATGACGCGAGTACGGATCGAACGCTGGAGATTCTTGGCGGACACCCAAAAGTCGCTCTGATTGTGACAAACCGGTCATGGGAAGCGGACATCGAGGCACGCCGGATTGCCGAAGGGCGACATCGCGGACTTTTGCTGCAGACCGCGCGCAAACATTTGCAGTTCGACTGGATGTTTTGCTTCGATGCGGATGAGCGCGTTACCGGAGATCTACGCGGATTCATGGCAGGAACGCATTCTAGCGATTACGACGGCGTGCGGGTTCAACTATTCGACGCCTATATGACCTCTGACGATCATGCACCCTACCAAGCCGATCGCGAACTGTTGGGCTTTCGTCGTTTCTTCGGCCCGGAACGGCGAGACATTCTGATGTTGTGGCGAAACCGGCTGGAGGTCATCTTCGAGCAGCACCATGGGCGAGAGCCGGGCAGCGTAGAACGGGTGGGGACCGGTCTGTATTGCCAACACTATGGTAAGTCGTTGTCGATCGAGCATTGGGAAGAAACCTGCGACTACTACATGCGACACTTTCCATTCGACACCTACGGACGAAAATGGAGCGATCGCAAAGGTCGAGCAATCCACACCCAATCTGACTTCATGCGGCCCTTGTACGAGTGGGGTGACACGCTCTTCTCGAATGCGGTCAAGATGTGACCTGATCGATAGTGGAGCGCGCCCCGTGCCAATGTGACCGCTCGGCTGACAGGCTCACGCCGAGCATCTCGCGCCTCGTTTTCTCCCTCGGCGGACATTGAGGGGGACATGCCGGGAAGTCCGAGAAGGCTCAAAAGCTGACTTTTTGACGCGAATGCCCGATGTCCGCTCTTCCCTCATCAGTGCGGGCCGTCACCTCCGGTGATCTCACCGGTGCACGAAATAGGTCAGCAAGCTTGGCCTACGTGCCAAATTCCTGTCACGATTGAAAAAGCATTTGTTGCCATTTTGATACGAGTTTTCAGGGTTCAACCGCCTAGATTGCAAATCACGATCATTCGTGAGTCCATCCATTTCGAGAGCTACGTGCGGGAGTAAGTGCTGATGAAGAGGTTTTTGCTGGGTACGATTGGTTTGGTTGCAATGGGCTTGGCTCCTGCCGCGGCGGCCGATCTGGCTGCTCGTCCCTACACCAAGGCGCCACCTCCGATGGTGGCTCCCATTTACGACTGGACCGGCTTTTACATTGGCGCCAATGGTGGGTGGGGCCAGAGCCACAGCTGTGTGGATTTCCTCAACACGGTTGGCGTAGCCTTCGCTCAGGGCTGCGCCGATCGATCCGGAGGCCTCTTCGGCGGCCAGCTCGGTTATCGCTGGCAGGCCAGCCAGTGGGTGTTTGGCTTGGAAGCTCAGGGCGATTGGGCGGATCTCAACAATCAGCGAGTCAGCCTCCTCAATCCTGCGCTCTCTACTCGCACCAAAACCGATGGCATCGGCCTTTTCACCGGCCAGATCGGTTATGCATGGAACGCCTCGCTGTTTTACTTCAAGGGCGGCGCGGCGGTGACAAGCACCCGCTTTAGCGTCCTCGATAACCTCACTGGCGTTGAACTGGCCGCGGCAAGCGCGACCCGCTGGGGTGGCACCGTAGGTGTTGGATGGGAGTATGGCTTCGCACCGAATTGGTCCGCTGGTATTGAATACGATCACCTGTTTATGGGCCACGCGAATAATTCGTTCACGGCTACCGATCCGCGTCTTGTCGGTGTGCTCAACAGCCGGATCAGTCAAGATGTGGATATGCTCACCTTGCGCATCAACTACCGCTTCGGCGCCTGGGGCAGCCCGGTTGTAGCGAAATACTGACTTTCGTTTGACTTGATGTTAAAAAGGCCGGCTTTCAGCCGGCCTTTTTTGTCGATCAAACATGACAGATGGACCATCAGAAGTTTCGATCCGCCCCCAAGCGACCCGCCGCGAGATGGCGGACTATATCAATCATGCCTTTGAGACGTCGGACGTCGTCGGGATTTGTGGAGCCATTGGCGCCGCTACCCATCTGCATAACATGTCAGAGATTGCGAAAAAATCTGGAATTGAAAGATCGAGCCTTTATCGATCTTTTTCTGGCGGGAATCCAAACTTCAAAACCGTTGTAAGCGTCCTGGACGCGATGGGTTTCCGATTGAAAGTCACGGTGCGCCGGGGCGGACGCGCAAGGCCGGCGCGGTTGGTAGGCAATTCGGAAACCTGAACGGCGATCCGCATACAAAGTCGGCCGCCGACTGCCCAACAAACATATGAGCGGCGATTTGGGTAATGGCGTTGAGCAGTTCAGCGAACATTTTCGGGGTTTGTTATACGGACGGCTACTTTGCCGAAAGCTGGCGCACCGCCCCCATCCAATCCTCGATATGGTAGGAGCGGACCATCTTGCCGCCCTCCAGCGTGTGAACGTCGATCGACATCAGCTTGAACGACTTGCCGGTATGCGGCGCGCCCATGAACTCGCCCGCCGGCGTGCCCGTGGCTTCGCCGCGCACGATGACCTGGTTGCCCGAAACCAGGACCTCCTTGATTTCCCATTTCAGGTCCGGAACGGATTTGAGACGCTGTCCAACGCCCGCGATGACTTCCTCGCGGCTGTTGCAGACATCGTTGCCGCGGCAGGAGAGCCATTGCGGCGCGGTCGATTGCTTGATGAGTTCGGAACTGTCGCCGGCGAACTCAGCGTTCAAGGCCTTGTAGAACGGCGCGACGCTGGCGCGGGCGGATTCAATGCCGGTTTCAGCCCGGGCCAACGATGCCATCAGGCACATCGCGATAACCGCGGCAACGCGCGTGGAAGTTTGCTTCATGCTCGCTCCAGTGTGACTTGATTGAAACCGGGCCGCTGCTATGCACCTCATTCGATCATCGATCCAATGAGTAATCTTAGGCCGTCATGCACCAAATCGATTTGCGAGCTTTCGATCTAAACCTGCTGGTTGTGTTCGAGGTTTTGATGATCGAGCGCAGCGTCACCCGGGCGGCGGAGCGGCTGGGACGGACGCAATCGGCGATCAGCCATTCACTGGCGCGGCTGCGCAGCCAGCTCGGGGATCCCCTGTTGATCAAGGCCGGGGTGCGGATGCAGCCGACGGCTGTCGCACTCGAGCTGATGGAACAGGCGCGGCCGATGCTGCGGGGCATCGAGCGCGTGCTGGCGCCGCGGCACGTGTTTGATCCCGCAACCTCGCAGCGGGTTTTTCGCGTGGCCGCTCCCGACTTCACTCTGTCGCTGTTCGCGAGCCTGCTGGCACGGCTACGGTCCGACGCCCCCGGCATCTCCGTCGAGTGGACCGCGCCGCGAGAGCCGACGCTGCTGGATTTGGCGGAGGGGCTGATCGACGTCGCGATCGTGCCGGCGCAGCTTCGCATGCCCGACGGTGTCAACAGCGAAGCCATCGGCGCGCTGAAATGGCGATGCTTCTGCCGGGAAGGTCATCCGGCGCTGTCCAAATGGGGCCGCAAGAGCTGGTCGCAATGGCCGCATCTGGCGGTGCGGGTTGGCGATAGCCTGACGAGTCCGGTCAATCTGGCGGCTGCAGCGGCGGGGGTGGAGCGGCGCATCGCCGGCTGGGTGCCGCATTTCTCCGCCATCGCTCCCGTTCTGGCGGGTTCGGATTTGCTGGCGACCTTGCCTGCGATTGCGATGGCCGAGACGCTGCATCCCTACCGGCTCGGCAGCCGGGAGGTTCCATTTCCAATTGAACCGCTGCCGCATGCGATGGTCTGGAGCAGCCGCCGCAGCGCCGATCCCGACATGACCTGGCTGCGCGACCGGCTGCGGCCGATCGTCAAATCCAAATTTACCGATATGGCGGGTTAGAGGGCTCTTCCAATCATGCGCGATAGCCTGCTCTGTTTGACGGTCGAAATGCCGGCAGGGCGTGTTACAGGGATGGCCGGTGATGTGACACACCCATTTGCATCGCCAAAGTGACGTCCCGGACCCCCATGCGCACCGATCTATTCGATTTCGAGCTTCCCGCCGCCAGTATCGCGCTGCGCCCGGCAAGCCCGCGCAATTCCGCTCGGATGCTGATCGTGCAGCCGAAAGGCGTCTTGCGCGACGGCAGCGTTGCCGATCTTCCGCTTTGGCTTGAGCCCGGCGACCAGCTGGTGGTGAACGACACCAGGGTGATCTCGGCGCAGTTGAGCGGCCGTCGCATCGGCCGCGAAACCGAACCGAAGATCGAGGCGACGCTGATCAAGCGCCTCGACGGCTCGCGCTGGCAGGCGCTGGTCAGGCCCGCCAAAAAACTCTCGCAAGGCGATGTGGTTCGCTTCGGCAATGAGGGCAGGGTGTGCCTGCTGGGCCATCTCGACGCAGAGGTCGAGCACAAGGGCGAGGACGGCGAGATCACGCTGTCGTTTTCATTTCACGGCCCCGCGCTGGATCAGGCGATTGCCGATCTCGGCAGTCCGCCGCTGCCGCCTTACATCGCCTCGAAACGCGCGCCCGACGAGCGCGATGCCGCCGATTATCAGACCATGTTCGCGGCGCATGAGGGTGCGGTCGCAGCACCCACCGCGGGCCTGCATTTTACGCCGGCGCTGCAAGCGGCGCTGCGCGAGCGCGGTGTCGGAATTCATTCCGTCACGCTGCATGTCGGGGCAGGGACCTTTCTGCCGGTCAAGGTGGACGACACCGCCGGACACAAGATGCATTCCGAATGGGGCACCATTTCCTCCGCCACGGCGGAGGCGCTGAATGCGGCGCGCGCCGGCGGCGGCCGCATTGTCGCCGTCGGCACCACCTCGCTGCGGTTGTTGGAAAGCGCCGCCGCGGAAGACGGCACGATCCAGCCATTCGCCGGCGAGACCGCGATCTTCATCACGCCGGGTTACAGGTTTCGCGCGGTCGATATTCTCCTGACCAACTTTCATTTGCCGCGCTCGACGCTGTTCATGCTGGTATCCGCCTTCACCGGCCTCGACACCATGAAACAGGCCTATGCCCACGCGATCGCCAGCGGCTACCGGTTCTATTCCTATGGCGACGCCTGCCTGCTGTTTCATGCGCGGGAGTGATACATGGGCGCAAAGCCAACGGGTCGCGCGAATGAGCGCCCGATGGAAAGCTCCGCATGCCCACGACTTAAGACAGCGGTTCTGCTGGATGGTGGGCGCGGCGCAAACGCGCTTTTGCCCACCCTGCGATCCCAACTCTTTTCGGAGCTTGAATCACATCCACGGCCATCGCCCGGACGGCCCATCGTGGAGTCGTTGATGCTCTCAAGTTACTTCCGCTTTCGGCAGCGGCATAGCGGACATGGCCGGACTTGCCGCTGGCTCGACCCGGTTGCGAATGACCCCCGAAGCGGACGTCCTTTCAATTGCCGTGCGGAACGACAGTCTTCGGGCCACCGCGATAAGCGTGGGATTTGTTGGCGTTGACTCCCCGGGCGTAGATATCGCTACCGACTCGCTGTGCGTAGATATCGCCTCCGACGCCCTGCGCGTAGATATCGGCTCCGCTGCTGATTTGCCGCGTGGGGGCAAAATTCGATTTAGGGCCACCCGAATACTGCTGAGCCGTGCTGGATACAGTCAGGAACGGCGTGATGAGTGCGACGGCAAGGATGTATTTGATTGTCATGATTTTCCTCCGGCATTTAATCAAAAATACCGCTGGCAAATTACACGCCTTGCTGCATTGATCTTCATCAAACATGCTTGAGAGTGCCTCATATCTAGGCTTCGACTAAATCGTCCCACCTGCTGCCCGGACGACAGCCGCGTCATCCTCCGAAAAAAACTTCCATTCAAATCAGTCCCTTAGCTTGCCGTCTGAAGGGCGTCGGCTGCTGGCACGCGATTTGCGAGGCGTGGCGCAGGATTGATCCGATACTGCCGAGGAAAAGGACATGCGAGCGTGCCTGATTGCTGCCGTTGTATCGACGGCGCTAACCGTTACGTCGGCTTCCGCGACCGTCATTATCAGCGACGACATCGGCGGCAAGATGCGGGACTACACGACGCACTTCCGACAGGTGCGCGACTCCGGTGAGCCCGTCGTCATTGCCGGCACATGCGTTTCGGCCTGCACAATGGTGCTCGGATTCGTACCGAGCGACCGAATTTGCGCCACCGGTAATGCGGTGCTTGGTTTCCATGCGGCATGGATGTTCGACAACTCCGGCAAACGCGTCGTCAGCGCATCCGGGACGCAAGATCTAATGAATACCTATCCAGCTTCTGTACGCGCCTGGATCGCACGGCACGGCGGGTTGACCCCAAAAATGATGTACCTGCGAGGTCGTGATCTCGCCGCGATTGTTGCGCCCTGCAGTAGCTCACGCGTGGCATCTACTTCGCGCACGAAGCGCTACGGCGGCGTCCGTCAAGTTGCCGATACAAATACGCCTCGCGCCAGTTTTGACGCGCGCTGAGTAACTGTCGCAGTACTGAGCCCAGGTTACACCATCGCATTGGCTTGCTCATTCGCCAAAGCCCACTCGGGAATTCTCAAACACGCTCTAAGCCATCGCGCGCTGCGGCAGTAATTCCGCGATCTGGATCGCGTTGAGTGCGGCTCCTTTCAGAAGCTGGTCCGCCGCTGCGAAGATCGAGACCGAATGACCGGAGGGATCGCTGAGATCCCCGCGAATGCGGCCGACCAGGACCTCGTCCCGACCTGACGCATCGATCGGCATCGGGAAGTAATTGTTGACCCGATCGTCCACAATCTTGACGCCCGGCGCATCCGACAGGATCGCGCGCACCTCGTCCTCCCTGATCGGGTGTTCGCATTCGAAGGTAATCGCCGCGCAATGCGCGCGCAGCACCGGCACGCGCACGCAGGTCACGCCGATGGCGATCCTGTCATCGCCGAAGATCTTGCGCGTCTCCCGGATGACCTTGGTCTCTTCGTCGTTGTAGCCGGTCGCCGGGTCAATCGCGGTATTGTGGTTGAACAGATTGAACGCATAGGGGTGCCGCATCACCTGGGGCTGATAGGCTTGTCCGTCGAGGCTGGCGCGGGTCGACGCCACCAGTTCTTCCATCGCGGCCGCCCCAGCGCCGCTGGCCGCCTGATAGGTCGAGATGATCACGCGCTTGATGCGGTTGGCCCGGTGGATCGGCCACAACGGCACCAGCACGGTGATCGCGGCGCAGTTTGGAACCGCGATAATGCCCTTGTGACCGGCGATGTGGTGAGCGTTGATTTCGGGGATCACCAGCGGCACGTTCGGATCCATGCGGAAGGCCGAGGAATTGTCGACCACGACGGCGCCGGCCTTCACTGCGATCGGCGTGAACTTCCTGGAAATGCCGCCGCCGGCCGAGAACAGCGCGATATCGACGCCTTCGAACGAGGTTTCGTTGAGCTCCTCGATCACGATCCGCTGCCCGCGGAAATCGATGGTCTTGCCCGCCGAGCGCGCGCTGGCCAGCGCCTTGAGCTTGCCAACGCGAAATCCGCGCTTGTCCATCGTGGCGATGAATTCGGCACCGACAGCGCCGGTCACGCCGGCAATGGCAACAACGGGGTCGTTCTTCACTTTGGTCTCCATCAGGCAATAAAAAAGCCCCGGACCTTCTCAGGCGGGGCTTCGGTTCAGATGATGCGACCGTCCAACTACGCGCGCAAATCTCCCGAAGCCCGAGAGGGCTTTGCGGTTTTCGCGGTGCGTTTGGTGCTGGTCGTCATGGCGCGGGCTTATGCGGGAGATTTCGCGTGCCGTCAACGGGTTTCGGGCCAAAAATCGGTCCCAACGAGGTTGAACAGGACGCCGTTGTCACGCCATAAGCGGCGCCATGAGCGTTCCCAACCATTTCGAGCTCCTCGCGACCGACGGCGCCGCGCGTACCGGCCTGCTGACGACGCCGCACGGTCCGGTGCGCACGCCGGCCTTCATGCCGGTCGGCACCGCAGGCGCGATGAAGGGCGTGCATTGGCGCGAGGTGCGCGAGGCCGGCGCCGATATCGTGCTCGGCAATACCTATCATTTGATGCTGCGGCCGGGCGCCGAGCGCATCGCCGCGCTCGGAGGGTTACAGACCTTCACCGGCTGGAACGGCCCGATGCTGACGGATTCCGGCGGATTCCAGGTGATGTCGCTGTCGGACTTGCGCAAGGTGACTGAAAGCGCGGTCACCTTCCGCTCGCATATCGACGGCGCCAAGGTCGAGCTTTCGCCCGAACGTTCGATCGAGGTGCAGCGTCTGCTTGGCTCCGATATCGCGATGCAGATGGACGAATGCGTGCGGCTGCCGGCCGATCGCGCCGATATCGAACGGGCGATGCAGCTCTCGTTGCGCTGGGCGGAGCGCAGCAAGCGCGCCTTCGAGAGCGCACCTGAAGGATACATGCTGTTCGGCATCGCCCAGGGCGGCGACGTGCCCGAGCTGCGTCAGGCCAGCGCGCGGGGCCTGGTCGAGATCGGCTTTCACGGCTATGCGATCGGCGGCCTTGCGGTCGGCGAACCCCAGGCGGTGATGCTGGCGATGATCTCGGAGGTGGCGCCGATCCTGCCACCGGACCGGCCGCGCTATTTGATGGGCGTCGGCACGCCGGAAGACCTGCTGGAAGCTGTCGCGCGCGGCATCGACATGTTCGATTGCGTGATGCCGACCCGCAATGGGCGTCACGGCGTGGCCTTCACCCGGTTCGGCCAGGTCAATCTGCGCAACGCCCGCCACGCCGACGATCCCAGGCCGCTTGACGAGGAGAGCCCATGGCCATCGGCGCGCTCTTACGCGCGCGCCTACCTGCACCATCTCGTGAAGTCGGGCGAGACGCTGGGGGCGATGCTGCTGTCGGAAATCAATATTGCGTATTACCAGCAGCTGATGGCCGGCATCCGCGACGCCGTTGCCAGCGGGGAGTTCGCAAGTTTTCGTGAGCGCACCCGCGCCGATTGGGCACAGGGCGACATTACGCCGCGTTAAAACGCAGACGAACGATCAGTTGCAGGCCATTCGCTTGACCGAATGCTTGGTCACGAAACCGTAACCGCAGGTATCGCAGGTCCAGAGATAGCTGATCACGTTATCCGAGAGATAAGCGGAAGCTTCTGCGGCCACCATGGAATCTGCGCAAACCGGGCAAGTCGGCAGATCGCATCCGCGCGGATCGGGATGGCGCGTCTCGGTCGACAGAACTTCAGCAACTGCTGACATCGTGACCTCCTTGCGATCTGAAGCTGAACTCAAAGATACTCCAACTTCTTTGACGAAGTCGCAACACAAATACGTTGGTTTTACGTTATTTGATTCGCTTTACCTTTTTGCAATGCAGCGAATTCGAGGCGTGCGGATTCCGGCTTGCACGCCGGCACAAGGTACCCGTAATGAAAGAAGAGCCTTTAAATGCACGTCATTGCTTGCACAGGAGTTTGCCATGGATGCGTCGCCAGCCGCGAGTGCGGTGCAACGTCCCGGTCGCGGCCGAGTCTTCGACAGCATCGTTGACGCGATCGGCGATACGCCGATCGTCCGTTTGCGGAAACTGCCGCAAGCGCATGGCGTGCACGCGACCATTCTCGCCAAGCTGGAATATTTCAATCCCGCCGCCAGCGTGAAGGACCGCATCGGGGCCGCGATGGTCATCGCGATGGAGAAGGCCGGCGTGATCAATGCCGACACCGTGCTGATCGAGCCGACATCGGGCAATACCGGTATCGCGCTGGCGTTCGTCGCCGCCTCGCGCGGCTACCGGCTGAAGCTGGTGATGCCGGAATCGATGTCGATCGAGCGGCGCAAGATGCTGGCTTTCCTCGGCGCCGAAATCATTTTGACGCCGGCGGCGCAGGGCATGAAGGGCTCGATCGCGACCGCGGAAGAGCTGGTGCGCACCACACCCAACGCGGTGATGCCGCAGCAGTTCAAGAACCTCGCCAATCCTGAAATCCACCGCCGCACCACCGCGGAGGAAATCTGGAACGACACCGGCGGCAACATCGATTTCTTCGTCGCCGGCGTCGGCACCGGCGGCACCATCACCGGCGTCGGGCAGGTGCTCAAGCCGCGCAAGCCTTCGTTGCGGATCGTCGCGGTGGAGCCTGAGGAAAGCCCGGTGCTGTCGGGCGGCCAGCATTCGCCGCACAAGATCCAGGGCATAGGCGCCGGCTTCATTCCGGATATCCTCGACCGCTCGGTCATCGACGAGATCGTCAAGATCAACAGTTCGACCGCGATCGAAACCTCCCGCGCGCTGGCGCGCAACGAGGGCATTCCCGGCGGCATCTCCTCGGGCGCCGCGATCGCCGCAGCCCTCGAGATCGGCAAGCGCCCGGAAAGCGCCGGCAAGACCATTCTGGCGATCGTGCCGTCGTTCTCCGAGCGCTATCTGTCGACGGCATTGTTCGAGGGAATTTGATCATGGCGGATCAGCCGAGACGGCCGCGAACTCTCAACGACGCCCGAACCGAGGCGGAAGCCGCGTTCAAGAAGACGACGACCAAGGTGCCGGAGGAGCCGCCCAAAAAGGCCGCGCTTCCGAACGTGAAGGAACTGGTTTCGCTGCGGATCGATCAGGACGTGCTCGAACACTTCCAGGAGGGCGGACCCGGCTGGCAAGACCGGATCAATGAGGCCTTGAGAAAAGCCGCGGGCAAATAGGCTCCCATCGCGCCTTCCAGCCAACCCTGCCTGCCCGGACGCGATCCGGGGCGGGTTCCGGTCCGCGCCAACAAAGCGCTCCAAACAGAGTCAAAAGAGTATCGATGCATTCGCGTAATGTCGGTTTCCAGCTCGCTGTTTTCGGAGGGCTGCTCATCAGCGTTGGATTGATGGTGTCCGGCCTTTGGGCAACGCCGGCGTTGGCGGAATCGGTGCCGTTCAACTGCATGATCCTGCCGGGGCAGGAGGTGGCGAGCATCCTGATGACGAATTCGCTCGCCAGCGATGCCTCCTGCATCGTGACCTGCAAGTTCCAGACGACCAAATGGGCCAACAATCCGCAGATCACCTGCGCCAAGCCGGTTCCGGCGGGCAAGGAAGTGGAGATGTGTCTGCTGACCTCGGGTGGCGACAAGCTGCTGAAGTTGACCGAAGGGCACGCGGAGTGCGCCAGATAGCCCCCGGCGCGGATGGTCCAACGCGTAAAAAAAGCCCAGCGTGTGAGCCGGGCTTTTGAATTTCCGGTGCGGACGTGACGATCAGCGCCGAAGCATACCGCCGACCACGCCGCCCATCAGGCCGCCGACGAAGGCCGCACCACCGGGATCCGGGCCGCGCTGAGCAGGCGGAGGAGCACTGGCGCTGCTGCGTGCCGGTGCCGGACGAGCCTGCCTTTCTACCGGCGCCTCGCGTGCGGCGGTTGGGGCGACCGCGACGATTTCCGTCAGCAAGGCCTTGTGCTGCAGCTTGTTGAGGAAACCGCTCTGGGGATAGCCGCGTGCGGCTTGCCAGCGCGTGATCACGGCGCGCGTCGGGTCATCGAACACGCCGGTGAGCTTGGTATCGAAACCAAGCCCGGTCAGCCGGCGCTGCACGTCGCGGCGCTTGCCCTTGTCGAGGCCGATCTGGTCTTCCGTGGTCTGGCTTGCCGCCTCCGTGAAGGTCGCGGGATCGATGCCGGGGGCCAGGGTACGGGTCGCGGTCGAGGGCGCGCTCTCCAGCGAAGCGATCCGGGCCAGCGCCAGCGAGCGGAACTGACCGTTCGGGTAGTTGGTCAGGTAGGCGTTGAGTTCTTCCGGCTTGTTGGATTCCTTGACCGAGCGCCAGAACTCCAGTTCGACGTCGGAACCGCCGGACGTGGAAGCAACGGCCGTGCTGCCGGTCACCGACGGCGCGGCTGCTCCCGCCGCCGGCGCTGCGACCGGATTGAGGTAGACCGAGCCGATCAGGTTGGTGTGGCCCCAGGGCAGCTGGCCCTTGTTGGTCTCCTCGTTGACCTGCGCACGCACCTTGGTCATGGCCTGCTGGATCTCGACGCCGGGGGTGGCGATATTGGCCATCAGCGCCCGGGTGAACGGACTGTTGGTGCCTTCCTGGCCATCCAGCGCGGTTTGTCCGGGGCCGGTCGCGAACGCGATCAGGGTGCCTTCGCCGGATTTCATTTCGGCCAGGCCCGACTGAACCGAAACGCTGCGGGTCGCGGAATTCGACTTGATCTTGGCCGCGAACGGATTGTCGCGGCAGGCATCGAGGAACACCAGCTTGACCTTGGCGTCGCCCATGGTCTGGTCGAGCGTGAGGTCGATATTGATTGCGGCGCCGAGCTTGACGTCCATCTCCGACTTGATGTCGGCATCGATCGGCAGCAGATAATTGGTGCCGTTGATGGCGATGCCGTGGCCGGCATAGAAGAACACCGCGACGTCGGCTCCCTGCGCCTTCTTGCCGAATTCGAGCAGCCGCTCGGTCATCTTGTCGCGCGTCAGATTGGTGCCTTCGACGACGTCGAAGCCGACATTGCGAAGCACCCCCGCCATCGACTTGGCATCGATCGGGGGATTGGGAAGGGGGGAGACGTTCTTGTAGGTGCCGTTACCGACGACAAAGGCGACGCGCCGGTCGGCCTTGGCTGCATGCGCGGTGAACAACATGCAAAACAGGGAAATAATCACGGTGAGATAGCGCATCTAAAATCCCCCGATGGAATCAAGCAACTTGGACTGCAACGCGGCGCGAGACTACACGAAAAAAATCCGCCGGGTGCCACAAAAACCTTGGGCCAATGCCCAAATTTTGACGGGTGTGACCGTGACCGCGCAGTTGCTAAGCCCCTCGCGATATTGCGCGATTTGGATCGCGGCAACCCTGAATAATCGGTCGCGGCGCCGACACCACCTTCGCGCGATCAGGCTTGCGCGCGCGCCGGCACCGGATCGGCCGCTTTCAGGTTCAGGAGATTGCCGGTGAGGATCAGCACAGCCCCGAGCACCGTGAAAATATCGAGGCGCTCGGAATAGATCAGGTAGCCGGCGATGGCCGTCAGCGGGACCCGCAGGAAATCCATCGGCAGTACCACGGTTGCGTCCGCATACAGCATCGCGCGCGCCATGCAGTAATGCGAGAAGGTGCCGCAGAACGCGATCACCACGATCCAGCCGAACACGTAGGCCGAGGGCCAGACCCAGACATGGAGTGCGGGAAAAAATCCGGCCATGGACTGGATCGCCAGCATCCAGAAAATAATCGCCAGCGTGCTTTCGGTGCGGGTCAGCGACTTCATCATGGCGATGGAAATGCCAAATCCGACGGCGGCTGCGAGCGCGATCAACTGACCGGGATTGATCGCGCCAGTGGCGGGACGCACGATGACGAGCACGCCGACGATGCCGAGCACGATCGCCGAAATCTTCCACACCGTCATGCGCTCGCCGAGAAAACTCGCGGCAAGGATCGCGGTCCAGATCGGCATGGTGAATTCGATGGCGATCACCTGTCCGAGCGGAATCAGCGTCAGCGCGAAGAACCAGCAGAGCTGGGCGCCATAATGGATGAGGTTGCGTGCCAGATGCTGCAACGGCCGCGAGGTCTTCATCGCTGCAAAGCCGCCGCTCCGGCGGATCAGCGGATACAGAATGAAGAGGCTGAGGACCGAACGCACCTCCATGATCTCGAATACATTCAGCTCGCGCGTGGTCTCGCGGCCCGCGATCGCCATGATCAGCATCAGCGAAAGCCAGCCCGCCATCCACAGCGCGGCCATCGGTTTGGAAGGTGTTCGGGTCATCGGCGGGAAATGTCGGGTTACTCGGCAAAAAGCGCGGGAAATTGGGCAGGCCGGTATCGGCGACCCCGGCTGGATTTGCAACGCGCAAATATGCCGGGGCAGTGCTGCGCCGCTCAATTTCGAGGTGGGAGCGTCCGCCCGATCGATGTTATGGGTTCGGCCTCGCGCATCCATGTTCTGGAGGACTGCCCATGCTCACTTTGCAACCGGCCGAATGGTCAAAACCCCGCGGCTTTTCGCACGGCGTCGCGGTCGATGGTCCCGGCAAATGGATCGTGCTGGCCGGCCAGACCGGGGGCGACGAGAAGGGCGATTATCAGCCTGACATGGCGGGTCAGGTCGCGGTGGCGCTGCGGCGGATCATCAAGCTGCTCGGCGAGGCCGGGGCGGGGCCCCAACACATCGTTCGCCTGACCTGGTATCTGACCAGCCGCAGCGAATATGAAGCTGCGGGCACAGGGATCGGCGCGGCCTGGCGCGAGACGCTGGGGAAGAATTTCCCGCCCTCGACGTTGCTTTACATCTCGGGCCTGGTCGATGCGCGCGCCAAGGTCGAGATTGAAGTCACTGCATTCATTCCGCAAGCATAGGAAGACTCCCGATGACAAAACGATCCACCTCAGCGGATTTTGTGACCGCCTTCGCCACCGGCTGGCCCGAGAACCAGCCAGATATCATGGTGCTTTCCCTGACCACGCATAAAGGCGTGCAGGATTTCGCGTTCAACAAGGAACAGGCGCTGCTGATCGCCAAGACCATGAAGGAAACCGCCGCCAAGCTGGCCGCGCCAAAGCAGGTCTAGCTGACCCCGGCGGCGGTGCTGAATGGATCAGTGCCGGGACAGCGAGATCGAGGCGCCCCTGATCTGGCTCTCGGACCGGATCACCACGGACTGGCGGTTGCCGCGCGTCGCCAGCGAGATGTTGGCGTTGAATCCGGCCGCGCTGGCGAGGACCTGAAAATTGCCGGCGCCGCCGCGTCCCTGCAGGGTTCCGTTGACGCCCCGGCTGCTCTCGCTCCAGGTCCCGGAGAGCGCGCCGCCCTCGGCGATCACATTGGATCGAAGATCGAACTTGTAGCTGTCGCTGGCGCAGGTGAGGTTTTGATTGAGGCCGTTGCCGCCGGCGCCGACGGCGTAAGTCGCCCGGCATCGGATGCGTTCGCTGGAGCCGTCCTCGAGCGTGACGGTGCCGCCGCCGGACCAGTTGCCCGCCATGCCGGCGAACGGCCCCGATTGCGCGTAGCCTGGAGAGGCCGCGAGGGCGACCCCAAGCACAGCGACGGCGGCCCAGGTCAGCCGCCGAATGACTTTGATGATCTTAGGAGTGGAGATCCCGGTCGTGGAGGTCCCGGAGCTTTCCGCTGCAAGGATTGCAGCGGTTCGTCGTGGCTTATTGCCGCGACGCTTCCCATCGACCGCTGCACGGCACGCCCGCAGATGCGCCATTCCACTTCCCTGAACCCGAATTGCCGCTGAGCTGGCCATTGGCAAAGGCGCCGCCGATCGAGACCCGCACCAGTCCTTCGCGTCCGATGCTGCCGGTTACGTCGGCGCCAGCCGCGGAAACCTTACCGTCGGTGACGGTCAACGTCGAGCGGGTCGAGGGCTCGCAGGAGCCAGCCTTGGTCACAATCGTGACATTCCACAGCCCGTCATAGGGGGTCTGGGCGGCGGCGGGAGCGGCGGTAAGAGCGGCCGCGGCGGAAGCAAAAATCAAAGCAGACAAAACAGTACCAATGCGGTTGCAGCGCATGAATCAAATCCCCGATGTGGTGTGATGACCCGCCTTATTTAGCGCAATTGTGTCCAAAATTTGCTGCATCGCGACAATAGGAAAAGTTCCCATTGAATCAAATATTTAAGATGTGGACAGGTTTCTCGATCGGAACCGAAATGGGTTCCCGAGCGGTCGATTTGGGCGCCCGGGACCCGATTCCGCTGCAATTGGTATTATGTTACTTCGGGAGGCTCGGCGCGTTGGTGGCGAACTGTTCGTCCTGGGGTTTCGCCGGCAGAGCCTTGTGGGTCTTGGCGTAGTCGATCACTTCGGCCAACAGCTTCTGGCCGAGCGGCGCCAGCGCGCGTTCCCACAATTCCCGCGCGGTTTCGCCTTTTTTGACGAAGCACCACTCTTGCGCGGCGATGGCGCCGGCATCCATGCGGTCGGCGAGGTGATACACTGTGCCACCGGCGATCGGATCGCCCTCCCGGATCGTCCATTCCACCGCCGCGATGCCGCGGTGGCGCGGCAGCAGCGAGGGGTGATAGCCGATGCCCCCGAGCTTGGCCGCGGCCAAGGCCTCCCTGCTGATGCGGGCATGGCTATGCGCGGTCACGATCAGGTCGGTACCTTCAGCGATCTCCGATGGCACCACGAGCCTGGGGTCGGCCTGCACCGCGACCTCGATCCCGGCGGCCCGTGCCGCCGCGGCCAGCCGGTCCTCGCCGTCGGCGACAACGACGCGGACGATATCGACGCCGTGCTGGCGCAGCATATTGAAGGTCGTCACGCCAAAATGGCGGGAGCCGACGAGGGTGATCCGCATGGTGTCTGGTCCGTCATGAGCTGGGCATCTTAAGCCGTCGATAACACGTCGGAGGCTTCTGTCACGCCGCGGCCATGGAGGGGAATGGGTTATCAACAGGACCCGGCCGGCGTGGCCGCGGCGGGCGCCGGTTGGAAGTGCGCCCGCGAGAGACTCTAAGCGCCCGGCCTCCGCGTCGGCTCCGGACGCCGGGTCGGCTCGTCCGGCCGGTTGGGCAATGGCGGTCGCGAGGGTAGCGGTCTCCTGGATGGTTCCTGTTCGCGAACTGACATGAAGAATTCCCCGAAAAAACGGTAGCGCCTGATCAACGTTTCCAGATGGTGATTTGTCCGGCGGCGTTCACGCGAAGCGTGCCCCGTGGCGCATCAACCGCTGTGGTTGATTACACATGATTCAAGGCTTGGCCAGATCCAAGGTTTGGCCAGATCCAGGATTTGGCCAAGCGGCTCACAGAGCAAAGCCGCCAGGCGCCATATCTCGCCTGACGGCTTTGCCGTGGTGGTCCGGACTCGGGGATGATGCCCGGTGCGGCACCATAACGCGTGTTGCATTCTGACGAAGTGAAGCAGTTCACATTTGAACATCGCGGATTGATCTAAGACGGTGCCGGCCCGGTTTCCGGGAGGGTATCGATGATTCCTTTGAACAGTGACAGCAACAGCCCGCGCGGCATCTATTGGCTCGGAATCGTAGCGATAGGCGTCGCCCAGATTCTGGTCTTGCTCGCGCTCGCGGCCGTGGTCGTTCGTTATCTCGAATGGTCATCCGAAGCCAATCAGGCGGAATTCATGAGCGCGACGAAGCCATCGGCGTCTCGTTCAACGCAGCTTCCGCAACCTTCGCCGCCGATCGAACGCGTGAAAGCACCGCGCTGTTATTGGAAGGCGTGACCGGCCCCGAGCGGCCTTGTTCCGGTTCAGGCGAACGCAACGCCGATGCGCCTTTCCTTGCGCCAGACGATATAGCCATGCTTGCGCGCCTGGCAGCTCTGGATCGTCAGCGTGATCTCGTGGGGAATGCCCATCGGGCTCGCAACCTCAAGACCGGCTCCGATCGGGGAGATATTGCGAATGGTGCACGCGACCGCGGCGCCGTCGAACTCGATCGTTCCGGCCTTGAATACCCGCTTCCGCGGCTGTGTACGTCGCTCCTGCATTGCCTTGCTTTTGATCTAAAAGTTTAAGAGCCGCGTAAATGCCGCAGTGCAAACCAAGACTGATCCGGAAACGATTTGGTAACCGAGGAGCCATTCTGACGCGCTGCGCCGCCGCCTCAAACCTCAAACAGATCGCGCCGATCCGAACAGGAAAGTTTGCGAAGATCCCCGATTGTGCCGCGCGGAGCGCCACAATGGCGGCACTGGATCTGCGTCGAGGAGGGGGCGCCTTCCGGGAAATCGAACACGATGCCGAGCGCGTCGCAATTGATGCAGACCAGTCTGAAATCGGGGCGGAGGTGGGGCGTGATTGGAACGCGCGCGGTTTTTGAAATCGTCATGGCTTGCTCGAGACTGCAATAGCGCCGCCAGGGCAGGATCGCGTGACGGCTTGGGCAATGAATCCGAAAAACACAGGCAATCGTTTTTGGCCCCGGAGTGATAACCGCTCCGCCACAGACCGCAACGAACCTTGCCTGTTAAGCTTGATGTGCGCGCCGGGGGTTAATTCCGGAACGGTGGACAGGAATCCCGACCGCGATCCCCCACACCGTGCGGCACGTCACGCTTCAGCCCTGCAGCCGGCGGCTCCGCTCCATCGTTGGTACTATTACGGTGCGTTGGCGGCGCGGCCTTTTCTGCAAAATTAAGTTCTCGATGCTTCACTGGATAGGCCGCACCGCCGCGCGGCCGAATAGCCGGGTGCTGCCTTTACACAACCTCAGAGCGTTGGCGCTCGGCTATTTGCAATAATCCTGAAGCGACGGGACTGCGCGGCGATCCCAGCAAAACTCCGCGACGGCCTTAGATCCCGCGCCCGTGTTTCGAACCTGCCAAATTTTGAACTTTCAGGTCACCCTTCGAGACCTATTGGAGGGCCGGGATTTGGAAGGGTGCGCGATGACCGATGCGGAGAATTTCAGGAAATGGGCGGCCCAGGTCGCGCGTCAAGCCGGCGAGGAGCCGGACGCAGACGAGGCCCGGCGGCTGTTGAGCATCGCGGAATATTGGATTGGGCTCGCCGAGGTCGAAGATTTTCGAGCTGCACCGCCCGTCCAGTCAGGCCCCGCACTAGCGGACCCGCCGGGAGCCTGCGTAAATAGTGATGCCAAGTGCTAACGCGGCATCCGCCTCGGGCGATACGATGCCCCTCATGAGAGAATGCGCGCGGCCTTAGTGGCTCGAACGGTAACCGTCGATGGCGTGCGCGATGAAAATTCCGGCGCTCACAATGGCGAAGAACACGGTGACAGCTTCCAACATGACAACGCTCCCAAACGCGCCGGCGGGCAAATACGACTGCACGCGGCAATGTACACACGACTAACTCGTTCCAACCCCGGGGCCGGCATCAGCCGGCCGCCGCGATGTTCCATTTGTGCCTGCGCATGTCGGTCAAGGATTTCCTGCAGTACTCGCGGTAAACTAGGTTAAAAATGAACGCCAACATGACCAATCCCCATCGTTCGAATGACAACATTCTGAGCAGGCGACGGTTTCACCTTGTTTTCGCGGGGCACTGAAAATGGTTTCGTCGGCGCAGCTGATTGTTTCGTCCGCCCCGCCCCGATGAAACATTCGTCGCTGAACAGAGCCGATCGCCGGGCCTGACATGGCTTTCAGGGACGCAAACGGGATCAAGGTACCGGTCGATGGGAACCGCGACCTCAAAGGGAAACTACGGCGCAGGTTGCGGTGCTGGCCTTCTCGGGGGCGTTGAAACGGTGAGGCGCCGTTGCCTGTAACGGCATACTCCAGAGGTAGCGCCGTTCGTGCATCGCACGCTCTGGCGGCCGTCCGGAAGCATGTGGATGAGTGTGGAAAACCACCTCCGCCACATTGCCACCATGATGCACGCTGAGCGTGTCACCCTATGCGGCGAGTCGTGGGGGCGACGATGACGACAATTCAGGCAGTATTTTTCGGGATCATGCTGGCGTGGACGCCGAGTTTGGTCTTGCTGGCCTTTTTTCTGTGGCGAGATGGAATTGGGCTTCCACAGGTCGATGGCGCCATGGAGTTTGACGATAAGCCACCTTATCCCAATCCGCGTTAGAGCATGACCCGGAAAAGTGCGAACCGGTTGTCCGAAAAGCGGGGTGCCTCGCGATCAGGTCAAGTGGGGCGTCGAGGTACGATCGCGATCGGCGTGAACGTGTAGACTGCTTCGCCGCGTTGATTGTAGACGGTCCATTTGACCTTCGCGATCCCCTGCGGCTTGCTCCGCGACGGCGTGAGTTCGACCACTTCGCCCTCGATGTGGAGCACGTCGCCGGGTCGTACCGGCATCATCCAACGCAATTCGTCGACGCCCAGTCCGATCAGCGGATGCGGTCCGAACGGTCTGACTTCGACCGCAAGCGCCATCGTCATCGCGGCGGTGTGCCATCCCGAAGCGGCGAGCCCCTGGAACGCAGTCTTCTCCGCGGCCGCTTCGTCGAGATGCATCGGCTGCGGATCGAATTCGGCGGCAAAGCGCGTGATATCTTCCTTGGAGACGGCGACCTCGCCGCCCTTGAAACGCATCCCCAACTCCAGGTCGTCGAACCACTCAATCATTCGTCATCACCTTCGGCCCGAGTTCGAACAGGTTGCGGATGGCCGCCGCCATGAATTGGCGATCCTGTTTGCACACGGCTTAATCGGCCTCTCGAGTTCGGGCGTCATGCGAATGGCTGAGGATGGCCATGACTTCCGCTCCAGACACAGGGTTTGTCATCGCAACGAATTCGGCGCCAACGAGTTGTCGATCATGCCTGAAAGCAAATCAAAATCCACCGGGCCCATGAGAATGCAACCCGTCCAGCGCGGCTCGACAATGCCGATGCCGATGATGCCCATTGTCCGAAAGGCGGCAACGACGCCCCAGCCCAAACAACCGCCGACAAGGACGGAAGCGATCCGGGCTGCAAAAGCAAGAATAACGCGGCGGAACTCGCTGCGGAAACAGCGCAACGCCCTGAAGGCCTAGTTCCTCGAGTCCATTTCCTGATCGAGCCTGCGAAGGTACGATAGTCCGTGCACGGTCAAGCGGTGCTGGTCTTTTTCGCCCTCGATGAACAACTTCATCAGGTGCCTTGAAAGCCGTTCGCGGGCACCCTTCGTCTCCGAACGGTCCGCCAATGCGGTATAGATGTTCAGCGCGCGATCAACGGGCAGGGTATTCATCCGACGTCCCAGGGGGTTCGAGCCTTTGGATTAGTAAGGCTTGTTGCCGCGTAACGTTCCCCGAAATATCCGATCCCGTTGCTGCAATTTTAGACGCGGAACCACCGCCGCGAGCGCCAATTCGCTAGGCTTCGCCCTTGCGGGCAGCCGGTGACGATACAACTGTTATTTGCCGCTGATCCTCAACATCATGCCCCAGGCCAAGGTGGCCAGGATCGGGATCAACAGCAACGAGGGCCGCTGGCACAGCTCTCCACCGAGCGGGCAGGCTTGCGTAACCCAGGCGCTGTCCGAATGACGAATGGCCAGGACAAAAAGTCCTGAAGCAAGGGCCATCGCCGACCCGGCGCAAAGCGCCCAGAATCCCAGGGTACGCATACTACTAACCTCAACGCGTTTTCCAGCCCCGCGCCAACTCGGGAACTTTAGTTCCGACTCGCCAAAATAGTCCAGTTCCTATCGTGCAAAATCCCAAGTATCGCCTTGAATCAGCACGTTTTCTGCAATCATGAGTTGCAGCGTGAGCGAAATATAATCCTGCGTTTTAGGGCAGGGCCCGCGGGACATGATCGGCAATAACGCCGGACTACGCCGACCGAAATCCCAACGGCCGAACCGTGGGGAGACACCGGTGCGGCGGATCTGGAGACCAAGAGGCTCGAGGAGGAGGAGGAGGTGAGTTTCGAAGCGGTTGCGCGCGACGACGCTGATCATGCCGCGGAGGAAATGCAGGGAGACTCGGCCGTGGCGGAACGACAGCTCACGCAAGCCGAGGTATCGACTTAAAGAAAAGCTCTGGCGGCGCTGAGCGCCAGCGACGGATCCATGCGGAGACGAAATGCAGGCAGGGCTGCGACCCGACTACGCGGCTTTCCGTTTTTCGATGACTTGCCGAAAGTTCGTTGCCAGCTCGCCATAATAATTGGCAAGCACCTCGTAGAAAGCCCGCTGCGGCCCGACCTTCGCCTGCAGAGCCGACTCTCCGTACCGGGCGGCTTTGGTCTCGAACTTCTCCACCTTGGTCTGAAGATCACTCATCTGCCACTCCACGCAACACACGCACAACCTTCGATAGTACGTGAGCATGCGCCGAAAAGATGGCCACGGTATGGAAATTTCGTAGCCGGCGATTTGCGATCGCCTGGTCGGCGGCGGCGTTCTTCCGGCGGGCCCTAAATTCCGCTATCTCGCCGATCGGCCTGGCGAACGGCCTTGGCTGGCGGAGCCATCGCGCGCTGCCAGTCGTCCATCTCGGCGAGCCTTGTCCAGTATGCTGCGATATTCGTCAGGCGTTGCGCCTCGCTCGGGTCCCGCTGCTCGCCGGCCTGGCGAGCCACTCGGGCCGCCCAGCTTCTAAAATCAGGTGCCGCCGAAATATACATCTTCGAGCCTCCAAATTCCGACCCCTTGGTACGTCTCAGGACCGGTTAGCAGGTTCAACCAGGCGAGCCGCCGGATTGCAGCGATCAGCGTTATTGCCGGCGGTGAAACCATTTTGCTGCACCGACGAAACCATCCTGAAACAATCGCTCTCATTTGCGGCGGGAGCGGCGAGCGGGAAGTTCGCTTTCTGGATCGCAACGACAGCTTTCGCCCTGACAAAGAGGATGTGAAGATGGCTGTCCGGCGTCGTGGTTGTGTAAAATTGATTGAACTCGCAAAGGTGGTAAATCCGGAAGGGGAAGCGCACGAGTTTTGGCCATCTTCGACCATTGAAGCGGCCCAGAAGCGCCCCAATAAATCCTCAAAAGCGGAAGTAACCTTGTGGGAATGTTCCACGCGTTCCGAACGACATGGAAGGTGCGCGACGCGCGATGAAACTGCGCGGGGTAGATTTCGCAAAAAACGAACGCTTGAGAGACGCCTATGACGACAATTCAAGCTTTCTTTTTCGGGATGATGGCGGCTTGGACGCCCAGCATCGTATTGCTCGCATTCCTTCTTTGGCGCGAGGGAATTGGGCTTCGAGAGAATTCAGAGCTTGACGATCAGCCACCGTATCCCCGCGCCCAATAGCCAAATCCAACCCGCCGTCGAAATCATGATGGCGACCAAAAAGGTAACTTTGACCAGAAGTCGCCGCACGCTTTTTACCCGGACTGAAGCTGAGTGAAGCTTATCTTTCGACTTTGAACGGCGCATGAACGCGCGTCGGCCGCCTGGTCTGGCGGACCGTGCCCGCAAGAAAGCCGTCCGGGCGCGGCGGTGGCTCCCGAGCTTGCCGACCTCAATCCCGGCGCCATCGCTCCAGATTCCCCAATAAAGCTCCGTCCCGCACCGGTTTGGGCACTCACTCCCATGCGATAGAGGCTCGCTCAAGGGAAGGGGGCGATCGGCGACACCACGGCGGTTGCCGGCTACGGGACAAAAGACAGGTGGATTGACGGCAGGGGCAAGTCTAACATCTCGCGGTATTTGTTTTAGGAGCATTTATTGGGAGGTCTTCATGCGTGTGATGATTTTTCCCGCGGCGGCTGTGCTCGCCTTGATGGCGTCGGTTGCCGCGGCTCAACAGTCTCCCCCGACCACCGGTGACACCATAGGTCATCCCCCGCCGCTTCCCGGTCCGCCGCCCCTCTCCGAACCCTCCGCGACGAAACAGCCTGCACCCGCCAACTCCCCACCTCGGGCCACCGAACCGGCTCCGAAAGGTTACACCGGGGCCTATGCGCCCGCCGGTACACCGCCAACCCCTTATTCGACCGCTCCGCTACCGCAATGGACTCCGGGTCCTGGGCTGAACGTCGTCGACGCAGACGGAGTTTCGACACGAACGGTCAAAGCGGTTCCATGCAGCGTAGCCGCTCGCGGGACCGACGGCACGACCACCTGCGTTGGGATTCCCGATTCAGATCCAGGTCCAAGAAGGCGCCGGCGCTAAGCAAACCAAAAACCGTTGCCGTATCGCGCAGGTCGGGCGCGCACGCCAACAAGCCAAGCCTGCCAACAAGCCAAGCCTCTCGGCGCACATCGCCGACACGATTGGACAAACGCGCTCTTCATCCTGGTCGGTAGTAACCCGGAGAAGTACGCGTTTCGATTGACACGAAGAAAGCCTGCGATGCACGCTCAGCATGTGGTGATGGATTTGCAGAGTTCGAACGCGTGGGGACGCAATGACGACAATTCAGGCTTTCTTTTTCGGGGTGATGGTGGCGTGGACGCCGAGCGTGGTGCTGCTCGCATTCTTTCTTTGGCGAGACGGAATTGGGGTTCGGAACACTTCGGAGTTTGGCGATCAGCCAACCTAACCCGGCAATAGCCAGACCCGCCGCTGGCCAGGCGCCGGCGCCAACATCCTTTGCGCAGATCGCGCCGACCCCGCCGACGTCTGACAACGGCAACCGCATCGCGACCACAGCACGGGTCAGTGACTTCGGCGCCGCCGGCTTGCCGCTGGCATCGGCAAGATCCGGATCGGCTCGGCCGGCAATTATGCTCGCGTCATCGCTTCCGGCACATGCGAAAACCGGTACGCGCTACGGGAACAGCCATTGTTCCCAGCTTGAGTAACGCAGCGCCAGCGCCACCAGGGCGCCGAATGCAGCGATAGCGGCGGGAAAAAGGATTCGGTCGGTCACGCTGGTTGCCTCCATCCGCAACGGCGCTCCTGTAAGCCCGCGCTCTCCCGCGGCTGCCCGACGCTGTGGCAACCAGCCTCGCACCATGATTTCCAGAGCGGGGAGTTGTCAAACCCAATCCCTTGGACGCGAACGTCGGCGGCTGGCTTCCAGTCCTATCGAGGCAATTGAATTCCAAATGATGACCCGGGCGACAATCAGCAGCCTGGCAGGGACGGTTCGCCGCCGATGTGATTTATGCGCTGCACGCGTGGTGACGCCAGCGATTGAGCGTCTTGTATTGGCTGTATCGGATTGGTTGGTGAGCCCGGAACCCCGTGCTCTGACGGCTGCTGGAATGCTGCGGCGCGCTCACCTGGAAACTCCGCGTGGCTTGGGAGGGTCCTGCCTTCGTTCGCTCCCCAGGCGGGCCTTTCTCATTTTCATTTCCCCTTCACCTTCAGCTCCAGCTCGACCAGCCGGCTGACAACTTATGCACTTGCATACTTGCGACCTACGAGGACGCGGGCGCCCTCGGGCCCGATCGATTCGTCGTGCGGATGTTCATGGTCGACAGCGAAGACCTGTCCGGGACCGTATATCGTCCGCTTATCGTCCTGGGTGACGATGAAGGAGCCGGCGAGAACGAGGCCCCGGATCGAGAAGGAATGCCCGTGCTGCCCCTTTGCCGGACGCGGCTGTAAGTCTTGAGTTTCTATTTCCGTGTATCCGTCGGCTCTAAGCTTTGCTTCGAACTCAATCTCGTTCATCTTATTTCCCCTTCGCCTTGAGCCCCAGTTCACCAAGCCTTCGGATCGCGTCTGATCGCTTGGGCGCAATCGTTCGATTGAGCGATCCATTTTTCAATAGCAAACCGCAATGCGGGTTCAGCACGGAAGCCTGTCATCGGTTAATTCCCGCAGCAGGGCACCCCACTGATTTTGCTTAGCAGATTTGCTTTCTTCATAACGGCTGTTTTGCATAAATTCAGGCCGTGGGAAGCATTCCCGACAAGACGGCTTCGACTCCTGGGGGTCGCAGGCATGATGATGAAGGATGGTGCCTGGATAGCGGTGAGCTCATTCGTGGTGACGGCAGCGATCATGAGCGTCTTGCGATCATGAGCGTTTTGTACTGGCTGTATCCCGATTGGTTGGTAAGCCCGCGGCCGTCAAATGAAAGACCGCCCGGAGGCGGTCAGTTTCCCCATGAGGCACCCCGTCTTGGCAGGGTCATAGCGTTGGCAGCGCGCGCTCGGGCGGCGAGGGGCTGCGCCGGCAGTATCAATTGTCAAATCTGGCGCTTTGGTGTCGGGAAAATCACTAATCATTTCCCTGCGGCAGGCGGATACCCCCGCGCGCAGACATTCGTGATGCAGGCAATCGAGCGTTAAGGCTCCGTTAACCATTTCTGGGCACCGTTCCCTGCACCTTCTGGAAACATGCGTGCGAGCCAAAAGCCGTCACCGCATCGTCCCGGTGACGGCTTCTTGCTTTCCGCGCGTCGGAGAAATCAGCATGTCGGTAGATAGGTTGCCCCATGAGCCAAATTTACTTACCGAATTCACCCTGGCGATCGCCGGGGCTTTCGCTCTAGCGTTGCCGATGGCGCTCGCGATTATCTGGGTTTGCTCCTGAGGTATCTCAGAGAATACAAACCTGGCTGATGCGGATGGGCCGGAAATCCAACGGCCGGATTTCATGGTGAGCGCGGAGGGACTCGAACCCTCGACCCCATGATTAAAAGTCACGTGCTCTACCACCTGAGCTACGCGCTCACTTAGCCCGGCTGTGTAGGGGGCGGTTTGGTGCGGGTCAATAGCGCGACCAAGCGCAAATGCGGCGTTGCTGCCGGGCGGATTTCCGTGGCGGTCCCGGCTGTTAGCCCGGCCTCTTCAAGCGGGCCTCGCGGCCCAAAAACTGTGGGCGGTCAACTGGCTTCGCGGTGGATCTCGGAAGCGACCGGCTGCGACGTGGTCACGACCTTTGGCATCGCCACCGGGCGCAACCCGATCAGTTCCAGCGTGCGCACGCTGGTCTGGCGCCAGAACGAGAACGAGTTGAGCCGCGAACTCTCGAGAATGGCGATCGCAACCGCAGCGAGGAACGGCAGGCTTTGCAGCACCAGGACGCCCGCGAAGATGTAGATCTCGCGGACTTCCTTGCTGTTGGTGAAGACCAGCACGGCGGCGCCGATCAACAGCAGGGTTCCGATCACGGCCTCCCAGAACGCCTGGAATTCGATCGACATCCGCGACAGGCCGCCCTTGGAGGTGCGCGCGAACGGCAGATGTTCGGTGATGAGGCCATTGGCGACCGCGCGCGACACCGTCCATTGCACCGACATCGCGGCCACCATCGCGCCCAGCATCTGGCCCCATTTTACCGGCACGCGCAGGCGGTACAGCACCAGGAAATGCAGCAGCGAGACCACGAACGAGGCGATGATCGGCAAGGTCAGGATCTTGTCGGGAATGGCGATGCCGGCGAAGGCGACGATCGGAACCCAGATCAGATTGAGGATGGCCACCAGCACGCCGAGACTTTCGGCGCCGAGCCAGTTCAGCCAGCCCAGCGTGAACTCGCGCCGCTGATCGGGGGTGAGCCGGCTCGCGCCCGGCAGGAAGCGTCGCCAATGCTTCTTGACGATCTGGAACCCGCCATAGGCCCAGCGGTGACGCTGCTTCTTGAAGGCCTCATAGGTGTCCGGCAGCAAGCCATGACCATAGCGGGTGTTGGTGTAATGCGTCAGCCAACCATGCTCGATGATCGCAAGGCCGAGGTCGGTGTCCTCGCAGATGGTGTCGCCGGCCCAGCCGCCGGCCATGTCCATCGCCGCGCGCCGGATCAGGCACATGGTGCCGTGAACGATGATGGCATTGGCCTCGTTGCGCTGGACCATGCCGATATCGAAGAACCCGGCATATTCGCCGTTCATGATGTAGTGCATCAGCGAGGTGTCGCCGTCGCGATGGTCCTGCGGCGCCTGCACCAGGCCGACGCGGGGATCGGCGAACACCGGCACCAGGTCCTTCAGCCAGTCCGGCTGCACCACATAATCGGCGTCGATGATGCCGATGATCTCGGCGTCGGCGGCGGTGCGGTCCATGGCGATGCGCAGCGCGCCGGCTTTAAAGCCTTGCACCTTCTCGGCGTTGATGAACTTGAAGCGCTCGCCGAGCGCGCGGCAGTGATCCTGGATCGGCTGCCAGAATTCCGGGTCCGGCGTGTTGTTGATGATCACGACGCATTCGAAATTCGGATAATCCAGCCGCGACACCGCATCCAGCGTTTGCTTGAGCATCTCCGGCGGCTCGAAATAAGCGGGGATGTGGATCGAGACTTTTGGGAAGGTGACGGCCTCGCCGATGGTGGCCGGCACCAGCTTGGCGCCCTTGACAATCAGCCGCCGTGGCGCCCGGCCGAAAGCGATGGCCGCGATCTCCTCGATCCGCGCCATCGCGATCAGCACCAGTGGAATCAGAAGGATCGATCCCAGGGTCAACGCAAAGGCCGAGCCGAACACAAAGTAATGGCCGTCCCAATAGGCAAACACGGTGGCGGCCCACGCCCCGACGCCGTTCGCGGCCGCCGACAGCACCAGCGCCTGCATCACGGTGGCCTCGGGCAGCCGCAGGATCGGCAGCGACATCAAGACGCCGACCAGCAACGCCAGGATGGCGAGTTTCCAATAGTTCTCGTTGACGATCGGCCCGGTCCAGGCAAATTTCGGCTCGCGCGCCGCATTGAGGATGCCCCAATACGGTCCAACGCCGCCTTCAAAGAATTTCCAGGGCTGATCGATCGCCTCGACGATGTTGTATTCCATGCCGATGGCTTCGGCGCGGGCGACGAAGTTACGCAACACCGAGGCCTGCTCGAACGGGCCGGGTTCGGCATTCTTGAGGTTATACCCGGCGCTGGGCCAGCCGAACTCCGCGATCACGATCCGCTTGCCGGGAAATTTGTCCCGCAGCAAACCGTAGAGATAGACCGCCTGATCCACCGCCTGCTTGTCGGTGAAATTTTCCCAATAGGGCAGGATGTGTGCGGCGATGAAGTCGACGGAGGAGGCGAGTTCCGGATTGTCGCGCCAGATGTTCCAGATTTCACCCGTCGTCACCGGCACGTTGACCGACTTCTTCACCTTCTTGATCAGCGCAATCAGGTCTTCGACCTTCTGCTCGCCGCGAAACACGGTCTCGTTGCCGACGACGATGCCGATGACGTTGCTGTTGCGCTTGGCGAGATTGATGGCGGCGTCGATCTCGCGCTCGTTGCGGTCGTTATTCTTGTCGATCCAGGCGCCGAGCGTGACCTTGAGGCCGAACTCGGCTGCGATCGGCGGCACCAGTTCGACGCCGCCGGTCGAAGAGTAAAGCCGGATCGCCCGCGTCAGCGTCGCGAGCTTTTTCATGTCGGCGCGGATCTTCTCCACGCTGGGAATATTGTCGACGTCGGGATGCGCCGTTCCTTCGAACGGGGCGTAGGACACGCTCGGCAGAATACCCTTGAAGTCGGGAGCCTCCTGCCGGTCCCGGAACACCCCCCACAGCGCAGCGTGAATGGCGGTCACAAACAGCAGAACGGCGACGACGGCGCGCATCGCGAGAAACCAACGGGGTCAGTATGGCAGGGAAACGGACCCGTCCCCAAGGTCCGACCAAATCAGCGGGCTAGTTAAGAATATATCTGCCACGCGATTTAACAACTCTTATGACGCCATGTCTTATGACGTCGTGGCGTTTTGAGGGCGCAGCAATCCAAACCGCGAAAATCGCGAATGGTTCCAGCGCGGCTCAGAACTTTATTTGGCGGGCGCGGCGGCAGGCGCCTGCGCGGCCGCCGGCACCGGAGTTGCCGGCGCGCTGCCGGCGGTCGCGGGCGGGGCAGGTTGGGCTGCCGCTGCCGCCTGAGGCTGGGCGCCGGGATTGATCCAGCAGGCGTGAACATGGCGGTCGAGCGATTCCGGCACCTTGGAGTCGATTTCCGCGCCGAACCGGGTCAGGCACCGGAAGGTCGCCTGGATGTGGCCGCCAGGGCAGCCAAAACGGTCATAGAGATCGAGATGCCGGAAGGCGGTGTCGAGATCGTCCTGCCACATCAGGCGCACCATGCGGCGGCCGAGCCAGACGCATTCCGGGTTTCCGGCCGGGCCGTTGATGACCTGCGCCGCCTCAACAAACTGGTCGGTCTTGCGCTGGTTTTCCTTGATCGCATCGGCCGGATTGGCGGCGGCCGGCTTGCCTGACTGATCCTGGGCGCGGGTGTCGCCGCTTTGGGCGAGCGCGCTTCCGAGCCCGATCAGGAGTACAAGCCCGGGTGCGGCGAGGTGGCGCAAAACGGCATTGTGAAGCTCAAGCACCCGTCGACGCATAAATTCCCCGAAATGTTGCCTGCCTATGGCCAGCTTTGGCGCGCTGGTGTGATGCCGACCAAATGGGTCCCCATTGCGGCAGAGACCCCATTGGAATCCCATGACGCGTATTTCGGATTTTGTCCAGCAAAGTCACAACTTTATCGCGGTGTGGTAAAGCCGCCGGGCGGCGAAATGCGGCGCGGCGCGTCTCCTGCGATTGGTCGCTGACCTGGCTGGCCCCCTTGGCAGACGGCCGGTGACCGGGTAATCGACGATCCTCGCCCGGAGGATGGAACCAATTTCTCGTCGTACGCCGCTGGCCCTTCTCCTGATATCTCTGGGTGCGATTGCTGCCGTGTGGTGGTGGCTGGCGACGCCTATCGGCCTGGCGCGGGCGCCGATCGATCCCAACGCCAAACTGTTGTGCGTCTCCTATGCGCCATTTCGCGACAGCCAGACGCCGCTGGTGCCGACCACGCAGATCGCTCCCGAACAGATCGCGGCGGATCTGGCGCAGCTCGCCAAGATAACCGATTGCGTTCGCACCTATTCGATCGAGAACGGCCTCGATCAGGTGCCGGCGCAGGCCGCGAAGGTCGGGCTGAAGGTAATCCAGGGCATATGGCTCGGCAGCAATCGCCTGAAGAATCTCGCGCAGATTTCGGAAGCGGTCGCCCTCACCAAGGAGTACCCCGGCGTCATTTCGTCGCTGGTGGTCGGCAACGAGGTCTTGTTGCGCGGCGAGATGACCACGGCCGACCTGGTCGCCCTGATCCGGTCGGTCAAGGCGCAGGTGACGGTTCCCGTCACCTATGCGGATGTCTGGGAATTCTGGCTGCGCAACCGCGAAATCTATGACGCGGTGGACTTTGTCACCATTCATATCCTGCCCTATTGGGAGGATTTCCCGGTCCGCGCCAAGTTTGCCGCCTCCCATGTCGACGCCATCCGGCGGCGGATGGCGGTGGCATTCCCCGGCAAGGAAATCCTGATCGGCGAGACCGGCTGGCCGAGCCAGGGGCGGATGCGCGAAGCCGCGCTGCCGTCGCGCACCAATCAGGCGCGGGTCGTCTCGGAAATCCTGGGGCTGGCCAAGCAGGAGAATTTCCGCGTCAATCTGATCGAGGCCTACGACCAGCCGTGGAAACGCAAGTTGGAGGGCACCGTCGGCGGCTATTGGGGCCTGATCGATTCCGTGCAGCGCGCGGTGAAATACCCGCCCGGCGAGGCCATCAGCAACTATCCATCCTGGAAGCTGCAGATGGGATGCGGCATGGCGCTGAGTGTTTTCGTGTTCGGCGCGGCCTGGCTGACCCTGCGCCGCCGGCCCTGGACGCCGCGGCTGGCATCCTGGATCGCGGTCGGGATCTCCGCGACCGCGGCCGGTATCCTGCTCGGCGTCGCCGGCGACAAGATGTATTATGAAAGCTACGGCTTCGGTGGCTGGCTTCAATGGGGCGCGCTGCTGGCGGCCGCGATCGCGTCACCCTTGCTCTGCGCCAACGCGTTGATGTCGGGCCGGGCGCTGCCGACCTTTCTGGAACTGCTGGGCCCGCGCGACGGCAGAGCCAAATCGGCGCTGACGATGATGCTGGGCGTTGTGCTGATCGTGACCACGCTGATCGGCACCGTGAGCGCGCTCGGCTTTGTGTTCGATCCGCGCTACTATGATTTTCCCTTCGCGGCGCTGACCATGTCGGTGCTGCCGTTTTCGTTCCTGGCGCTGCTCAACCGTCCGCAGGCAGGCGTGCGTCCGATCGCCGAGGCAGTATTCGCCGGACTATTGGCGGCCGCGGCGCTCTATACCGGGTTCAACGAAGGCACGGACAATTGGCAATCGCTCTGGACCTGCGCGATCTTTCTCGTGTTCGCGGTTACGCTGTGGCAGGCGCGGGTCGCGCAAACCCCAAAATAAGCAGGCCGACCGCCAGACCCGATAGCCCGAGATTATAGAGCACGATGCCTAACCCGGCAGCGATCAGCCCGCCCGTGAGCAACACGATCGAAGGCCGGATCAGGTTAAGCGTCGCGATGACCAGCGCGACGATGCCGAACACCGAATTCTTGAACAGGGTGGTCGCGAGGATCCGCGTCTTGCAGATCATGGTCTGCAGGCCAGCGTCGCAGGCCAGCGCCACTGGCGAGAACTCGATCGCGAAATAGCGCACATAGAGTGCGTAACCGACACTGGCGAAGCCAACCACCAGCAGCCACTGCACCTGATAGGGCGTCAGCCGAAACGGAATTTTCTTCATCGGAGCATTCTTCCGGCCAAGTCGAATCGGGTTAGCCGCAAGCGAATGCTCCTAACCAATTGTTTGCACGTGTCCATTCGCAAAATCCCCCGGATAGGTCCGAGGACATGCGCGCCGGCGAATATGCTCGGGAATGCGGGGCGGGACAAGACGGCGCCGGCCGGACGCCCTTCAGCGGTGCGAACGCGCCTGAGGAATACGCCTCAAGGTATTGGCGTCATTTGCTTTATTGAGTTCGTTCCCGCTTGAAGAGCAACGACATTGTGGAAGAGGCGGCTTCGGGCTTTTTGGGTGGCTCCTCGCGGACGACCCCGCGCCTTGCATTACCTCGCCGCCGCAATGTGGGCTTGACCAAAGCAGGCGCCTCGTCGGCCTTCATGGCGAGATGCTGGCCGTCGAACACCGCGGTCTCGCAAGCGCGCTGGCTTTCGGTCAGCGCGGCGCAGATCTTTGCGGCCGCCGCGGCGTCGCTGAGCGGCCCGGCAATCAACCGCAGCTGCAGGCCGAGCCCGTTGCGGCCCTCTTTCACCGCGATCACGGGCCGCAGCGCCGCCAGCGCCGAATTCGATTTGAGAAGACCCCGCCACAGCGCGCGCAAACCGCTCAGCGAATTGGCGCCGCCGACGTCGACGCCGAATTCGGTGCGCTGGACCGCGACCCCAGAGGATGCATCCGGCTCGGCATCATCGTTGGACACCGATGCAACCACCTCCGGCATCGGCGCCGAGGTGACGGTGCGCTCCGGCGCCTCCGGCCGGGTCAGCTTTGCGGCCGCAGAGTCGGGCGGCGCCATGATCGATTTCGATGGCACTGGCGGCGTTGCCGGCGCGGGCGCCGGTGGATTTGACGCCACCTGTCCGGCGGAGGAGCCCGTGGCCGGGGCCTGCTCCCGCGCGTTCGCCTCCGCCACCGGTTTTTCTGATGGAGCCGCCGGCGCCGTCGCGACCGGGGCCAGGATCGGGGCAGGAGCAGTTGCAGCGACAGCGACTACCGGGGCGGCCGCAGCCGGGGCAGGCGGTTTCGCGGCGGCGGCTGCGACCGGAGGTGCTGCCACTGCGGCTACTGGCGCGGGTGCCGGATTTTGCGGCGCCGGCTGGGACTCCGCCGTCGTGGCGGGCGTGGCGGCTTGCGGCGACGCCGCGGCAGGATTTTGGGCAGGATTTTGCCGCGCGATCGCGCCGGTGATGGAATCGAGCCCCTGTTCGAGAACGGTGACACGCGAATACAGCCGGTCGCGGTCGCCGTTGAGGGTTTCGATCGCGGATGCCAATCGCCGCGCCTCGTTCTGGCCCTCCTTGGCGACGGACTGGATCTGCTGCGACTGGCGGGCAATATCGGCCGCGGCCACCTGGTCGCGACGCATACCGAGCGACGACTGGTTGCTCATGATGGCGACGATGACGGCCCCGACCGACACCGCACCCCATGCCCCAAGCCGCAACAGCGTGCTCCGGTCGAAATTTTCCTCCTCGGCCAACAGACCGCTCAGGAAGCCCCCGGTATTCTCGGTTTCGAAACCGCCAGCCAGATGGTCGGTATCCCTTGCCATAGGACGCTCTCGGCCCTCCCGGAGCCTTCCGCCGAATCACAGGGGAACCTTAACAGGAAATGCGCCGTGGTCTTGAATTCGCCAACATTCCTCTGGCGGCGAAACGGGTTTCCATGGTGGATAAAAACGCTTTATGACGGCGGCGGCGCAACCTTGCGCAGCCAACAGGGATTCGGATGACCGCTCGATCCAGCCTGACGATCGTGCTTGCCGCCGGCGAGGGCACGCGCATGCAGTCCGCGATGCCCAAGGTGCTGCATCCGGTGGCGGGCCAGTCGCTGCTGGCGCATGTGCTCGACGCCGCGCCCAGGGGAACCGGGGCCGCGCTGGCCGTGGTGATCGGACCGGACCATGGCGGCGTCGCCGAAGAGGTCAAACGTCTGCGCCCGGACGCTGCGACGTTCGTCCAGCACGAACGGCTTGGCACCGCGCATGCCGTGCTGGCGGCGCGCGAGGCCATGGCGCGCGGCGCCGACGATCTCCTGGTCGTGTTCGGCGATACGCCGCTGATTTCGGCTGCGACCTTCGAGCGCCTGCGCGCGCCCCTGAAAAACGGCGCGGCGCTGGCTGTGCTCGGCTTCCGCGCCGCCGACCCGACCGGCTATGGCCGGCTCCTGGTCGAGGGCGACCGGCTGGTGGCGATCCGCGAAGAAGCCGACGCGACGCCTGCGGAGCGCAAGATCAAACTCAGCAATGCCGGCGTGATGGCGTTCGGCGGCGCGAGCGCGCTGGAGATCATCGAAAAAATCGGCAACGCCAACAGCAAGCACGAGTATTATCTGAGCGATGCAGTCGACATCGTGCGTCAACAGGGATTAGAGGCCGTCGTGATCGAAACCAGCGAGGATGAAGTGCGCGGCATCAACACCAAGGCCCAGCTCGCCGAGGCCGAGCAGGTCATGCAGGCGCGGCTGCGCAAGGCGGCGCTCGAGGCCGGCGTGACCATGGTCGCGCCCGAGACGGTGTTTCTCGCCGCCGATACCACGTTCGGCAAGGATGTCACCATCGAGCCGTTCGTGGTGATCGGTCCCGGCGTCTCCATCGCCGACGGCGCGGTGATCCATTCGTTTTCGCATCTGGTGCAGGCATCGATCGGCAAGAAGGCTTCGGTCGGTCCCTATGCGCGGCTGCGGCCGGGAACGTCGCTGGGCGAGGGCGCCAAGATCGGCAATTTCGTCGAGACCAAAGCCGCGATCCTGGAAGCCGGTGTCAAGGTCAATCACCTCTCTTATATCGGCGACACCCATGTCGGCGAAGGCGCCAACATCGGCGCCGGCACCATCACCTGCAACTATGACGGTTTTGGCAAGTACAAGACCACGATCGGCGCCGGCGCGTTCGTCGGTTCGAACTCGTCGCTGGTGGCGCCGGTGAAAATCGGCAGCGGCGCCTATATCGGTTCGGGCTCGGTGATCACCCGCGAGGTGCCGGACGATGCGCTCGCGGTCGAGCGCAGTCAGCAAACCCTGCGCGAAGGCTGGGCGAAACGATTCCGCGAGATGAAACTGCGCGACAAGAAGCCGAAAGGTAGCTGAGGGAAGGCCTTGTTAAGCTTTCGGCTTAAGGCTGTTTCAATCCGCAATAATTATTGAGTATCTCAACACCGGCGATTCTCGTTAAGAGAGGGCCGTGTTTAGCGCGGTTTTGATAATCCTTACGCCCACCTGGAGATATTGATCCGCATGTGCGGCATTGTCGGCATTCTCGGACGCGCTCCGGTCGCGGATCAAATCGTCGATTCGCTCAAACGCCTCGAATATCGAGGCTACGATTCCGCTGGTGTCGCCACGCTCGAGGGCGATCATCTCGAGCGCCGCCGCGCCGAAGGCAAGTTGAAGAACCTCGAAGCGCGACTGAGCGCCAATCCGCTGGCGGGTCATGCCGGCATCGGCCACACCCGCTGGGCCACCCACGGCAAGCCGACCGAAAGCAACGCGCACCCGCATGCGACCGACAATGTCGCCGTGGTTCACAACGGCATCATCGAGAATTTCCGCGAACTGCGGCAGATGCTGGAAAAGCAGGGTGCGAAATTCTCCAGCGAGACCGACACCGAGGTCGTGGCTCATCTGGTCAATTCCTATCTGCTCAAGGGCGCATCGCCGCAGGACGCGGTGAAGGCTTCGCTGCCGCAGTTGCGCGGCGCCTTCGCGCTGGCGTTCCTGTTCGCCGGCCATGGCGATCTGATGATCGGCGCCCGCAAGGGCTCGCCGCTTGCGATCGGCCATGGCGACGGCGAGATGTATCTCGGTTCGGATGCGATCGCGCTCGCCCCCTTTACCGACACCATCAGCTATCTCGAGGATGGTGACTGGGTGGTGCTGACCCGCGAAGTCGGCGTGATCTACGACGCGCACGGTGCGGTGGTGAACCGCGAGGTGCTGAAGTCGGGCGCATCGTCGTTCCTGGTCGACAAGGCCAATTATCGTCACTTCATGGCCAAGGAAATCCACGAGCAGCCGGAAGTGGTCGGCCACACGCTGGCGCGCTATGTCGACATGGCGACCGAACGGGTTTCGCTGCCGATCAAGCTGCCGTTCGATTTCGAGGACATCCAGCGCATCTCGATCGTCGCCTGCGGCACCGCGAGCTACGCCGGCTACGTCGCCAAATACTGGTTCGAGCGCTTGAGCCGCCTGCCGGTGGAACTCGATGTCGCCTCGGAATTCCGCTATCGCGAGGCGCCGCTGCGCAAGGGCGATCTTGCGATCTTCATCTCGCAGTCCGGCGAGACCGCCGATACGCTTGCGGCGCTGCGTTACGCGAAAGAGCAGGGCGTGTACACGCTCTCGGTGGTCAACGTGCAGACCTCGACCATCGCGCGCGAAAGCGAAACCATGTTGCCGACCTTGGCGGGCCCGGAGATTGGCGTGGCTTCGACCAAGGCGTTCACCTGCCAGTTGATGGTGCTGGCCGCGATCGCGATCGCCGCCGGCAAGGCGCGCGGCGAATTGTCCGAGGCCGACGAGACCAAACTGGTGCAGGGCCTTATCGAAATCCCGCGGCTGATGGCCGCGGCGCTCACCATCGAGCCGCAAATCGAGAAACTGGCGCGCGACATCGCGAAATCGAAGGACGTGCTCTATCTCGGCCGCGGCACCAGCTATCCGCTGGCGCTGGAAGGCGCGCTGAAGCTGAAGGAGATCTCCTACATCCACGCCGAGGGCTATGCCGCCGGCGAACTCAAGCACGGCCCGATCGCGCTGATCGACGAGAACATGCCGGTCGTGGTGATCGCGCCATTCGACCGGGTCTTCGAGAAAACCGTCTCCAACATGCAGGAAGTGGCGGCGCGCGGCGGCAACATCATTCTGATGACCGACGCCAAGGGGGCCGCGGAGGCCACCATCGAATCCCTGGTCACGATCGTGCTGCCCGACATGGCCGCGACCTTCACGCCGATGGTCTATGCCATCCCCGTGCAACTACTGGCGTATCATACAGCCGTCATCATGGGCACCGACGTCGATCAGCCGCGCAATCTGGCGAAATCGGTGACCGTCGAATAGGCAACCGTCGGGGTTGCAGGCCACTTGATACCAGCGCTTCAGGTCTTCAAAAGTCTGCTAGAAGACTTAGCTGGCATATGATGGCCATTTCGGCCGACCACCTGGAACCCCCATGAACCGCGACGATCTGCCTCTGTCTGAGCCCCCGGCCGAGGTCCCGCCGGAAGCCCATAGCGGCCTGATGGCCCGATTCCGTAATTATTTTCTGACCGGCCTGATCGTCGCCGGCCCGATCGCGATCACCTTCTATCTGACCTGGTGGTTCGTGACCTGGGTCGACGCCCTGGTGCGGCCGTTTGTCCCGATCGCCTATCGGCCCGAAACCTATCTGCCGTTCGGACTGCCGGGTTCCGGGCTCATCGTCGCGGTGTTCGCGCTGACCATGCTCGGGTTCCTCACCGCCAATTTGATCGGCCGCACGCTGGTCGATCTCGGCGAACGGTTGCTGGGACGGATGCCGGTGGTGCGCGCGATCTATCGCGGCCTGAAGCAGGTGTTCGAGACGCTGTTCTCTGGGTCCGGTTCGAGCTTTCGCCGGGTCGGCCTGGTCGAGTTTCCCTCGCCGGGGATGTGGTCGATCGTGCTGATCTCGCAGGCGCCGAGCGTGGAGATCGCCAACAAGCTTCCCGGCGTGGAGGAGCATATCTCGGTGTTCCTGCCCTGCGCGCCGAACCCGACCACGGGCTTCTTCTTCTATGTGCCCAGAAGCAAGATCATCGAGGTCGAGATGAGCGCCGAGGACGCCGCCACCCTGATCATGTCCGCGGGCGTGGTGCAGCCTGGCTCCGACCAGCAAAAGAAAATCGCCGCACTGGCCGGCATGGCCAACGCCGCGCGCGTCGCGAATTCGACCACGCTGCAGCCGGCGCCGGCGAAGGTGGATTAGAACGGACGGTGTGTGTCGGGCTCCTCCGTCATTGCGAGGAGCGCAGCGACGAAGCAATCCATGCCTCGGCAAAAGGAGAGATTGGATTGCTTCGCTGCGCTCGCAATGACGTGGAGAGGGCATCAGCTACCCCGCCCCGATCAGCGGCACGGCCTCGTCGCGCTCGAACAGATAGAGCAGGGCGCGCAGCGCTTCGCCGCGCTCGCCTTTGAGCTTTGGATTGTCCTTCATGATGCGCAGCGCTTCGTCGCGGGCTTGCGTAATGAGCTGGGCATGCACCTCGGTGCGGGCGATGCGGTAGCCGGGCAGGCCGCTTTGCCGGATGCCCAGCACATCGCCTTCGCCGCGCAGTTTCAGATCCTCCTCGGCGATGCGAAAGCCGTCGGTGGTTTCCCGGATCACTTTCAGCCGTGCCGTCGACATCTCGCCCAAAGGCTCCTTGTAGAGCAAGAGGCAGGTCGAAGCCTCGGAGCCGCGTCCGATCCGGCCGCGCAACTGATGCAGTTGCGCCAGTCCAAAGCGTTCGGCGTTCTCGATCACCATGATGGTGGCGGCGGGGACATCGACGCCGACTTCGACCACGGTGGTTGCGACCAGAAGACCGATTTCGTGCGCGGCGAACTGCGCCATCACGCGGTCCTTTTCCGTGCCCTTCATCTGGCCATGCACCAGGCCGACGCGGTCGCCGAAGCGCTGTTGCAGGGACTCGAACCGTTCGGTCGCGTTGGTGAGATGTTCAATGCCCTCGGCTTCCGATTCCTCCACCAGCGGACAGATCCAGTAGACCAGCTTGCCGGCCGAGAGCGCGCGGCCGACCGCCTCCATCACCTCGTTGAGCCGGCTGTTCGGCACCGTGCGAGTATCGATCGGCTGGCGTCCGGCGGGCTTCTCGCGCAATTCCGAGACATCCATGTCGCCAAAATAAGTCAGCACCAGCGTGCGCGGGATCGGCGTCGCGCTCAGTACCAGCACGTCGACCGCTTCGCCCTTGGCGGTCAGCGCCAGGCGCTCGCGCACCCCGAAGCGATGTTGTTCGTCGACCACGGCCAGCGCCAGCGCCTTGAACACCACATCGTCCTGGATCAGCGCGTGGGTGCCCACCAGAAAATCGATCTCACCGGCTGCAAGGCGCGCCAGCAGTTCGCGACGCTCCTTGCCTTTCTCGCGCCCCGTGAGAATGGCGACGCGAAGCCCGGCGCGCTCGGCCAAGGGCGTGATGGTCTTGATGTGCTGGCGCGCCAGGATTTCCGTCGGCGCCATCAGGGCCGCCTGTTTTCCCACTTCGGCGACGGCCGCGGCGGCCAGCAATGCGACCACGGTCTTGCCCGATCCGACGTCGCCCTGCAGCAGGCGCAACATGCGCACAGGCTGGCGCAGATCGTCGGTGATGGCTGCGGCGGCCTGTTGCTGCGAGGAAGTCAGCGAATAGGGCAGCGCATCGATGATCCTGCTGCGCAGATGGCCGTCGCCGGCGTGGCGGTCGCCGGCGGGACGGCGCAACTGCGCGCGCACCAGCGCCAGCGCCAGTTGACCGGCCAGCAATTCGTCGAACGCCAGCCGCGACCAGAACGGACTATCGGGCAGAATGTCCGTCAGCTCGACCGGCATGTGCACGCGGTGCAGCGCTTCCGTGATATCAGGGAATTTGCAGCGGCGGATCACTTCCGGGCTGATCCACTCGGGAAGCGCCGGCAGCTTCTGCAGCGCCTGCGCCATCGCGCGCCGCAGCGAGCCCAGCGCCAACCCTTCGGTGAGCGGATAGATCGGATCGATGCCCGACAATTGTGCGAAGCCCGCTTCATCGACCACGCGGTCGGGGTGCACGATCTGCGGTACGCCGTCGAACATCTGCAGGGTGCCGGAGACGTAACGCTTGGCGCCGATCGGCAGCAGCTTTTCGACATAGCCCGGCTGAGCGCGAAAGTAAGTCAGCACCACATCGCCGGTGTCGTCGCTGGCATAAACCAGATGCGGCGCGCGGGCGTTGCGTCCCGGCGTCGGCCGATGCCGGTCGACCGTCACCTCCAGCGTCACCACGGTTCCCGGTACCGCGTCGCGAATTTTCGGCCGCGCCCGGCGGTCGATCACGCTGGCCGGCAGATGCAGCAGCAGATCGACCAGCCGCGGCGTCTCATTGCGGCCGAGCAGGTAGCGAAACAGCTTGTCCTGCTTCGGCCCCACGCCATTAAGGCTGGTGACCGGCGCAAACAAGGGATTGAGCAGTTGGGGGCGCATCAGGGAAACCTAAGACCGTTATGGCCCGTCATGGCCGGTTTTATGCCGGGCATCCACGGCTTTTTTCGCGGCCGATTGCGAAAACAAGACCTGGATCGCCCGAACAAGTCGTACGCCGAGCTATATCAACGTCATTGCGAGGAGCGAAACCGACGAAGCAATCCATTCTTTACGCGGCGAGATGGATTGCTTCGCGGAGCCTGTCATCGGGCGCGCATTCGCGCGACCCGATGGCTCGCAATGACGGTGGCTACACGCCCTCCCTCAATCGTCATCGCCCGCGGAGGCGGGCGAGCCAGCATGGGTTGAAGCGATACCCATCAATCGCATGTCATGGAGACGATGGTTTCGCTTCGCTCAACCCATCGCGCTGTCGAGGTTCCGGCTCTGCGGAGCAGCGCTGAAGAAGCGCTGCACCGCGTCCGGGACACGAGAGTGGCTCTCGCCGCCGTGGCGGTGATTTGCCCGTCGGGTATTTTTGTGTCGAGTCTCCTTTGCAAAAATATTTCGCTTCACCCGTCGGGCAAATCATCTCTACAAATTCGCGCCATCCCACCCCACCAGAGGGGCGTATCATGATCGTCAGGAAACGCGGGGAGGGATGCGGTGGACGCGGCAGCGTCTTGCGTACGATGGATCGCAGGGCGGGTTCTTTGAATCCGTGAGCGATCACAAAGCACGCGGACGAGAGACGCTGCTACGTACGGCGAAGTCGTGTGGTCCTGACGCCCCGACGCTGGCGTCAAGGTTGCGGAAGGCATGTCGGCCCAACCGGGCGCGGACAAGCGACATATTCCGCAAGCGACGGTGGCAAACAAGCCCGGTCACCGGGGAGAGCGCGAAGGAAACCGTTAAAACCATTGCGTGCGGGAATGCCGGGCAATTCCGGTGTACTCGTTGTTACTCGTGTGCGTTCTACCGCTACAAAGTGCACACGAGGCCGCGGGTGCAGCGGGCACCCGGCATTCCCCACGCCCTCTTTGGGCGGAGGCTTTTAAGCAACGGCTCGGGCGCTTCGCGTCGCGAGGACGCAGTCGTATGCAGAACTACATCAACGTCATTGCGAGGAGCGTAGCGACGAAGCAATCCATGCTTTCTTCACGCCGCGAGATGGATTGCTTCGCTGCGCTCGCAATGACGATTTGGTTGTTTGATAGTTGAATCCTCTTTCGTCGTCCCTGCGAAAGCAGGGACCCATAGCCACCGGCGTTGGTTGGGACGGAAGGCCTCGGGGATTGTGCACAGAACGAAAGGACACGGCGTATGGGTCCCTGCTTTCGCAGGGACGACGAGCGAGTGGAGTTCCGCGCATTCGCGCGACCCGTTGGCTCGCCATGACGGAGGACTTTCCGGGGGACAAGCTGGGTTGCGAATTTGCAGTGAGAGCAATGAGAACAACTACTGACAATCGTGCAGACGAGCGCTATATCAACCCCGCCCGGCACCGCGTCCGGGCTTTTGGCGTTGGATGGAATTGACAAAATGACGGGATCGACACGATCGAGCGGCGGCCTCGACGATCGCCGCAAGCGGCTCTTGTTCCGCTGCTGGCATCGCGGCACCCGTGAGATGGATCTCATTCTCGGCCGGTTCGCCGACGCCGAGATCGCAAACCTGACCGACGACGAATTGGGACAGCTTGAACGCCTGATCGAGGTGCCCGATCCCGATCTCTATGCGGCGCTGACCGGCGACACGCCACCCGACGCGGAGTATGCGAACGGCCTGTTCGAGCGCATCAAGTCGCTTCGCGCCGTGGATCACGACGCATGAAGCAGCCAACACGATCGCCTGCCGAATTGCTGGCGCCCGGCCGCGCGCTGACCTTTGCCAATGTCGCCGAGGGCGCGGAAGGTCTGGTGGTCTCGGACCTCGCGCGTGCGATTGCGGCGCGGCCGAAACCGCCGGCGGTCAGCCTTGCCGTGGTCTGCCGCGACGGTCCGCGGATGCAGCAACTGGCCCGCGCGCTGGAATTCTTCGCACCGGATTTGCCGGTGATGCAGTTTCCGGCCTGGGACTGCCAGCCCTATGACCGGGTGTCGCCGCATGGCGGCATCCTGGCGCAGCGGCTGACCACGCTGGCGCGGCTTTCGCGGCTAGCCGGCAGCGACAAGCCGCTGATCGTGCTGACTACGGTCAACGCCATCGTGCAGCGGGTGCCGGCGCGCGAGATCATCGCGGCGCAGGCGCTGTCGGTCGCGCCCGGCCATGTCGTGCCGATGGATTCCATCGTGTCGTGGCTGGAGCACAATGGCTACAACCGCTCGTCCACCGTGCGTGAGCCCGGCGAATACGCGGTGCGCGGCGGCATCCTCGATCTGTTTCCGGCCGGGCTCGATCAGCCGGTGCGGTTCGATTTCTTCGGCGACAGCCTGGAGTCGATCCGCTCGTTCGACGCCGAAACCCAGCGCACGCTGCTCGATATGCGCTCGCTCGACCTGGTGCCGATCTCCGAATTCCAGCTGGTCACCGAAACCATCCGCCGCTTCCGGATGGGCTACGTCGCAGCCTTCGGCGCGCCGGAGCGCGACGATCCCCTGTACGAGGCGGTCAGCGAAGGCCGCCGCCATCCCGGCATGGAGCATTGGCTGCCGCTGTTCCAGGAGCGGATGGATACGCTGTTCGATTATCTCGGCGACGCGCCGGTGGCGATCGAACCGCAAAGCGAGGACGCCGCCCGCGAGCGCTTCAAGCAGATTTCGGATTATTACGAGGCCCGGCGCGAGGCGCTGGAGCATCCCGGCGGCGGCGCGATCTACAAGCCGTTGCCGCCCGACCGGCTGTACCTGACCGAAGACGAGTGGGCCAAACGTCTCGATGAGGCCGCGCTGGCTCGGCTCACCCCGTTCGCCGTTCCCGAGGGCAGCGCTAATGTGGTCGATGCCGGCGCGCGGCAGGGCCGCAATTTTGCGCCGGAGCGCACCGACACAACCGTCAACGTCTTCGAAGCCGTGGTTGCGCATGTGCAGGCGCTGCAAGCCCAGCGCAAGAAGGTGGTGATCGCGTTGTGGAGTGAGGGCTCGCGCGACCGCATGGCCAGCATGCTGCGCGATCACAAGCTCAGTCACGTCACCAGCGTCAATTCCTGGCGCACGGCGCAAGCCACGCCGCGCAACGAGGCGATGCTGGCGGTGGTCGGCATGGAATCCGGTTTCGAGACCGACCATGTCGCCGTCATCAGCGAGCAGGACATTCTCGGCGATCGCCTGGTGCGGCCGCGCAAGGCCAGCCGCAAGCTCGATAACTTCATCTCCGAAGTGACGAGTCTCGCGGCGGGCGACCTCGTGGTGCATGTCGAACACGGCATCGGGCGGTTCGTCGGCCTGCAGACGCTCGAGGTCTCCGGCGCGCCGCATGATTGTCTCGAACTGCATTACGCCGCCGAAACAAAACTGTTTCTCCCCGTAGAGAATATCGAACTGCTGTCGCGCTACGGCTCCGATCACGCCAATGTCGAACTCGACCGGCTCGGCGGCAGCGGCTGGCAGGCGCGCAAGGCGAAGCTGAAGAATCGCATCCGCGAAATCGCCGGCGAATTGATAAAAATCGCAGCCGAACGTCATCTGCATGAAGCACCGAAAATGCCGGTGCAGCCGCACGTCTATGACGAGTTCTGCGCGCGCTTTCCCTATGAGGAAACCGAAGACCAGCTCGGCGCCATCAACGCCACCCTGAAGGATCTCGAAAGCGGCCGGCCGATGGACCGGTTGATTTGCGGCGATGTCGGATTCGGCAAGACCGAGGTGGCGCTGCGCGCGGCCTTCGCGGTCGCGCTCGACGGCAAGCAGGTCGCGGTGGTGGTGCCGACCACGCTGCTGGCGCGCCAGCACAGCAAGAATTTCGCCGAGCGTTTTCGCGGCTTCCCGGTCAACGTCGCGCAGGCGTCGCGGCTGATCCCGGCCAAGCAACTGACCCAGGTCAAGAAGGGGCTGGCCGAGGGCGGAGTCGATATCGTGGTCGGCACCCACGCGCTGCTCGGCAAATCGATCAAGTTCAGGGATCTCGGGCTGCTGATCGTCGACGAGGAGCAGCATTTCGGCGTCAGCCACAAGGAGAAGCTGAAGCAGCTGCGCGCCGAGGTCCATGTGCTGACGCTCTCGGCCACGCCGATCCCGCGCACGCTGCAACTGGCGCTGACGGGCGTGCGCGATCTCTCCATCATCGCCTCGCCGCCGGTCGATCGCCTCGCGGTCCGCACCTTCGTGGCGCCGCACGATCCGCTGATGATCCGCGAGGCGCTGCTGCGCGAGCGCTATCGCGGCGGGCAGGCATTTTATGTGGTGCCGCGGATCGAAGATCTCGCCGGCGTGAAGGATTTTCTCGAGAAGAACGTGCCGGAGATGAAGGTCGCGGTCGCCCACGGCCAGATGCCGCCGACGGTGATCGAGGACATCATGTCGGCGTTCTACGACGGCAAATACGATATCCTGCTCTCGACCACCATCATCGAATCCGGCCTCGATATCCCGACCGCCAACACGCTGATCGTGCATCGCGCCGACATGTTCGGACTGGCGCAGCTTTATCAGTTGCGCGGGCGCGTTGGCCGCTCGAAGCTGCGCGCCTATGCGCTGTTCACGCTGCCGGCGCAGCAGAAGATCACAGCCCAGGCCGAGCGCCGGCTGAAGGTGCTGCAATCGCTGGAAACTCTGGGCGCCGGATTCCAGCTGGCTTCGCACGATCTCGATATCCGCGGCGCCGGCAATTTGCTCGGCGAGGAGCAGTCCGGGCACATCAAGGAAGTCGGCTTCGAGCTTTACCAGTCGATGCTGGAAGAGGCGATCCTCAACCTCAAGGCCGGCGTGGTCGAGCCCGCGGCGGATCGCTGGTCGCCGCAGATCACCGTCGGCATGCCGGTGCTGATTCCGGAGGAGTACGTCGCCGACCTCGCGGTGCGGCTCTCGCTGTACCGGCGGCTCGCCGATCTCGACACCGACGACGAGATCGACAATTTCGCCGCCGAACTGCGCGACCGTTTCGGCGTGCTGCCGGACGAGGTGCGCTATCTGTTCAAGATCGCCGCGATCAAGGGCTATTGCCGCCGCGCCAATGTCGAGAAGGTCGATGCCGGGCCGAAGGGCGCCGTGATCAGCTTCCGCGACAACAAGTTCGCACAGCCCGACCGGCTGGTCTACTTCATCCGCCAGCACGGCCAGGCGGCGCGGGTGCGGCCGGACATGAAGGTGGTGTTCTTCCAGGAATGGGAGACGCCGGAGGAACGCCTGAGCGGCACCACCGAAATCCTGCGCCAGCTCGCCAATCTCGCCGAGGATCGCAAGGCGGCGTGAGGGTTGGCCGAGACATAACCACCGTCATTGCGAGCGCAGCGAAGCAATCCATTGTGCAGCAGCGCTTGCCGAGAGATGGATTGCTTCGTCGCTAACGCTCCTCGCAATGACGGCGACGAAAGAAAACAGCCGCCGGCATCACTGCCGACGGCCGCTTCCTGTTCAATCTTCAAACGCAACGCTTACTTCGGATATTTGAACTCGGGCGCCGCCTTCAGTGCTTCCTTGGTGGTGTTCATCGACGCCAGCCATTTGTTGTTCTTGTTGTCGTAGCGAACGTTGACCGACGACGGCGACACCGCGACATAGTGTTCGCCCATGCCGAGGAAGCCGCCGACCGACAGGATCAGCGCGTCGATCTGGTGGTTCTTGATGGCGAGGTCGGTGATCTCGCCGACCGACTCGTCCTTCTGGTTGTAGACGTTCAGGCCCTTGAGCTTGGAACTGAACATTTCGTCCTTCGAAACCGTCGAGAACTTGGCTTCGGCCGGCGCTGTGCCGGTGGTCTTGGCGTCCTCGGCGAACGCGGGGCTCGCGAGCAACGCCAGCGAAGCAGCGACCAGTGCAATTTTCTTCATCATGTCCTCCAGTGCAGAATTGCTGATCTACAATGCGAGGAAGGAACAAACGTTCCGCGATTTAATTGGGAACAATCAGGAAGCCGCGCGATCGGCGGCGTCATCGTAAAGTCGCGCCAGCAGCGACTTCGCCGAATCCGACGGCAGCAATGTCGCTGATGTCACCACCGGCTCTGCGCGCGTATCGCGCTTGCCATGCGTGGTGTGGCGCATCACGCTGGAGAGCCGTCGTGCAATCGTATGCGCGGTGCGCAAATCGGTCTCGGCGAACACCACGGTGACGGAACCGTCTTCCTGCAGCGCGCCGAAATCCATTTGCCGCATCAAACGGCTCAGGATCCGTGCGCCATCGAGCTGAGCCCGTTCATGGGCCGGATCGAAGCCAAAGCGGGCCACCGACAATCCGCCGCCACGGGAGAGCGTTTCGTATACCGCGGTCGCCAATTCGCGGCTGAATGCGGCAGGCGTCAACAAACCGGTTCGCGGATCGATGATGCCATCGGCATCGATCGAGCGGATCGTGCGGCCCAGATACGCCTCGAAGCAATGCTGGCGGATCAGCGGCAACGCGTTGGCGGCAACGCGGACGGGATCTCCGGCGATGATTTCGAGATTGGGCAGATCATAGGCCGGCGTCAGATTCTCCGACGTCACCACCACAGGCAGATGGCGGAAACGCGTATCCTCAGCGAGTACCGTGAGAAAGGCATCGACCACGCGCGCGCTGAATCCTTCGCCGAGAACGATGCCGTTGATATCGCGATTGCTGAGGTGTTTCGCTGCCGCTTCGATGCTGAGCGCACCGACCACTCCCATTCGTTCGCCGAGCGCCACCGAGAGCGCGGGATAGGCGGCGCCACGGCCAATCAGCAGCACCGTGGCGTCGCGAACGGGATCGATGTCCGGCGCCGGCGTTCGCGGCTCGGGTTCGTCGGCAAGCCGGCGCATCACGGTGGCATCGAGCGTCCTGACCCGGAGAGCCGCACGGAGCCGCGCGATCAGGCGGTCGAACTGGCCGCCACCTTGCGAGAACGGAATGGCGTTGTCGGGGAGCGATGTCTTGGGCTCCACGGCGATCAGCGGCAAATAGGGCCGCTGGGCGGCAATCCGTTTCGCCAACACCTCGAGGCCTTGTTCCGGGACCTCCGGCATCGCGACCAGAACCGCGGCCGGGTGCAATTGTTGGATAGCGCGCGGCGCGTCGGCAAAGGGGACTTCGACGACCGGAAACATCTTCGCATCGTCAAGCGCAGCCATGAACGGCGGCCGCCCGGCGGTCGATACCACGATGATCGGGCCTTGCTGGGACATAGGGCGCTTGGGATCCTGGCGATCGACTGAAGGCGCGATCCTAATTTGGCGCCCTTAATGCCGCGTCAACAACGCAGCTCCGGCCGCCCTCAGCCGATATTCGCCCGATCGCGAAAAGCTTCCACCATCAGGGGGTTAAGCCCGAGTTCCGCGAGCGCCTCGCGGGCGCGGGCGTTGTCCTTGGCGCGTCCGGCCAGGCGATGGCCGCACAATCGGTCGGGCAATGCCGTCAGCAGCGCGCCCTGGCCAAGACGCCGCGCCCATTCCTGCAGGTCCTGCGACAGGAACCGGTAACCGCCGACCGCCATCAGGCCCGAGGGCGGCGCGGTGATGCAAACTGCCTTGGTGGCGCGGTCGAGCCGCGCCGCATATCCGGTGTCGACATAATCGCGCGGCGGCTCTGCCGCCACCAGGGAGTCGCTGACCGGCGCCGGGGGCGCGTAAGCCGCCGCCGTCACCATCGGTCCGCGCAGTCCCAGCGTTCCCTTTGGCGTCACAAGGATTTCGCAGGCGATCGATGAGCCCGGCGTGCCGCGCGGTGCGCTTTGGGGTCCCGGCAGGATAGCGGCCGCGGCCCCGTCGTCGGCGCGGCGGGCGGCGAACAGGCCGGCTTCGCCGAACACATAGACGTCCGTCAGCGTCGCCTGCTGCGACGACCAGACCGGACTGGACGCTACCTGTTCCGGGGCGCGCCAGAGACCGGTCACATGCCGCAAGGTCGGCAGGCGCGACGGCAGATCGATCTCTCCGAGCCGCGTCACCAGTTGTGCGGGCGCGATCAGCGTGTCGCAGGAATGCTCGTTGATCTGCTGGCAAAGCATGTCGCCGTCGAACGGGTGGTGCAGCGCCAGCGTTCCGCCCGACAGCAGCCAGAGCACCAGCGAGGAAGTCAGGCCGGCGAACGAGGACGGTGCGAACGCCGACATCAGGACCGTGCCTTGCGGCAGGTCGCTCTCCAGCGACAGCGCGAGGCCGCCGGCGATCAAGTTCAAATGCGTCCGCGGCACGGGGATGAAGCCATCGGCGGTGACATCGAAAGAGATCATCGCCGCGCGGCGCCCGTCCTGGGGGACGGCGCGGCTGGTGGCCGACTGACCCGACAAAGCCAGGTCGAGCGATGCCATGCCTTCCGGCAACTCGCTGCCGAAACCGCAGACGTGACGGATCGAGAAGGCCTCGGCCGCGGCATTCATGGCCAGGTCGGCATGGCTTACGCCATCGATCTTGGCCGTGGTGACGATCGCCCGTGCGCCGGTGCGATTGAGCGCCATGGTCAATTCAGCCTGCCGCCACAGCTGCGGGAGCAGGGCGACGACCAGTCCAGCGCGATGCGCGGCAAGCACCGTCAGCATGAATTCGACGGTGTTGGGCAGTTGCACCGCGACGACGGAGTTGGCGGGCAACCCCGCCTCGATGAAATGAGCCGCCAGCGCGGAGATGGCGCGGTCGGCTTGCGCGAAGGTCAGGCCTTTGGGCGGCCGGCCGGTGATGCGTTGCTTGTTGAGGGGATCGAGCAGCGCCATGGCGTCCGGCCTGCGCGCCAGGATCCGTCGAAACAACCCGTCGAGCGTCGGTGATGCGTTGGTCTGGATCACGGGATCACTTGGTTTGAGGCGCCGGTTTCTGCCACCATGTTTCCGGGAGATACCCGGTCAGCGCGGTGGCACCCGGACGTTGTATCCGATTCCACCGCGCGATCCATTGCTCGGTGACGTTAAAAAGCGGAATAGCGTAGAAACCCGACATCAGGACCCGATCGAGCGCGCGCACCGCCGAGACGAAGGCGGCATGCTCGCGCGCTTCCAGCAGGGCCGCGATCAGGGCGTCGATCGCCGCGTCCTTGGCCCCCATGTAGTTTCGCGTGCCCTGAATGTCGGCGGCCGCGCTGCCCCAATAGAACGACTGTTCGTTGCCTGGCGACAGCGACTGGTCCCACCGGTTCTGGATCATGTCGAAATCGAACCCGAGCCGGCGTTGATCGAACTGGACGGCATCGACCGCGCGCACCGACGCCTCGATCCCGGCGCGTTTTAGATCGCGGGCGAACGCCAGCGCGATCCGTTCCTGGTCGCGGGTCGTGACCAGGATTTCGAAGGTGAGGGGTGTTTTGGTCGAACGCTGCCGCAGCACTACGCCGTCGAGCTCGTAGCCGGCCTCCGACAACAGCGTCAGCGCGCTACGCAGCGTCGCGCGGTCGCGGCCCGAGCCGTCGGTGACAGGAAGCCGGTAGCTGCCGTCGAGGATATCGGACGCGATGTGCGATGCGAAGGGCTTCAGAAGTTCGCGCTCGCGATCGTCGGCGGCGCGGCCATAGGCCGATAATTCAGAGCCGGCAAAGAAGCCGGCCCGGCGCGCATACAGCCCGAAGAAATAATTGCGGTTAATCCATTCGAAATCGAACAGCAGCGTCAGGGCCTGGCGCACGCGGATATCGGAAAACATCGGGCGGCGGGTATTGAACACCAGGAATTCCGACGGCTGCGGCATCCCGGTCTTGATGGTATCGCGGATCACCTCGCCGCTGCGCACGGCCGGAAAATCATATCCATCGTGCCAGCGCAGCGGTTCGGTCTCGACCCGAAAGTCGTACAGGCCGCGCTTGAAGGCCTCGAACTGACCGTTGGCCTCGCGGTAGAAATCGATCCGGATCTCGTCGAAGTTCCACAAGCCCCGGTTGACCGGCAGGTCGCGGCCCCAATAGTCGGGATTGCGTGTTAGTGTCACGCTGGCGCCGGGTTTGACGGCGGTGACGCGATAGGGGCCAGAACCGACCGGCGCCGCCATCGAGGTCTCCTCGAAGGTCGCGGCATCGACGGCGTGCCGCGGCAGCACCGGCATCAGGCCGAGGATCAGCGGCAACTCGCGGTCTTTCACGCCCCCGAAATCGAACCGCACCGTGAGCGGATCGGTCGCCTCTGCCTTTGCGACCTTGGAATAATATTGCCGGTGGTTGGGACGCCCTTTGTCGCGCAGCAATTCCCAGGAGAATAGCACATCGTCGGCGACAACCGGCTGTCCATCCGAAAAACGCGCCCGCGGATCGAGATGGAACGTGACATAGCTCCTGGCATCGTCGGTCTCGACGCTCCGTGCCAACAGGCCATACAGCGTGAACGCCTCGTCATTGCCGCGGGACATCAGGCTCTCGATCACAAATCCCCTGATCTGCTGCACCGCGAGCCCCCTGACGATCAGGGGGTTGAGGCTGTCGAAGGCTCCAAGCACGCCCTGCACCAGCCGGCCGCCTTTCGGCGCATCGGGATTGGCGTAGGGCATATGGGTAAAATCGGCCGGCAGCGCTGGCTCGCCATGCATCGCGATGGCATGTTGATCGGCGGCCTGACAGTTAGCAACCGCGACCCAAATACCGACCATGGCCCAGGCAAAGACGCGGACACGCCGGGGCCAGGAACCGCACCATGTGGCGCGTCGATCTGATTCGATATTCGTCACAAAGGTGTTTTAACATAGCGGCCACACCCGGTCCCGGAACGTGGCAAAGATGCCCGTCGGCATTGATCTTTTCGCCTGCCGCTGTATGAAGGCGTGCAATGACCAAGACCGCAGGGCCTGTCACGTATCCGCCTCATTTGGCAGGGAGACAGCCGGGCCCAAGCGGCGAGGTGTCGGTGCCTGCAGCGGTTTCGGGCGCTCCCGTTCAGAAAGGGTTTTCTGCAATGAATTTCCGTATCTTGGCCGCGCCGGTCTGGCCGCGTGGGCGGGTTTTCGCTCTGTTCGCGGCGACGGCGCTGACTGCCGCGCTGCTCGCTCCCGACGTGCAGGCCCAAGCCCCTGCACCCGGCGCCCCGGCTGCGCCCAAGGCCGCGCCGAAAGCCGCTCCCAAGGCTGCGCCGAAAGCCGCTCCCGGGGCTCCCGCGCCGGCCGCCCAGCAGGCCCCGCCGGCCAATGGCGGCCCCGCGGCGGCGGCTCAGCAGCCGCCGGAACAGCAGGTTCAATTGATCTATGCGCCGTGGACCAAATTCTGCCTGAAGGGCCAGGACGCTAACGCCAAGCAGGTCTGCTTCACCGGCAAGGACGGGCGCATCGAGTCCGGCCAGCCCGTGATCGCCGCCGTGATCATCGAACCCGAAGGCGAGCCGAAGAAGATCCTGCGCGTCACGCTGCCGCTCGGCATGCAGTTGATCCACGGCACCCGCGTGATCGTCGACAACAATCCTCCGGCGCAAAGCCCCTATGTGATCTGCTTCGCCAATGGTTGCATGTCGGATTACGACGTTACTCCAGAACTGATCGCGAACCTGAAGAAGGGCCAGAACCTGGTGGTTCAGGCGATCAACTCCAACGGCGCCCCGCTCACCCTGCCGCTGCCGCTCGCCGAATTCGCCAAGGCCTATGACGGTCCGCCGACCGATCCGAAGGTGTTCGAAGAGACCCAGAAGAAGCTTCAGGAAGAACTGCAGAAACGCGCCGAGGAGGCACGCAAGAAGCTCGAGGCCAATCCGCCCGCCGGCGCAGCTTTGGCCAACCCGGCCGCGAAGTAAGACGGATTTCCATCAGTCAAAAGAAAAAGGCGCTCCGATCGGGCGCCTTTTTTTAGTTCGTCATTGCGGGCCAAGGGGTCGGCGCAAAGTGCCGCCCGGTGACAGGCTCCCCGAAGCAATCCAGAGCCTAGACGCGATAGTATGGATTGCTTCGTCGCCTTGCTCCTAGCAATGACGGCAAACCATTATGAATGTGGGTGAACTTAGTTCAGCGACGGATTGCGCGGGCGATAGCCGCCCGACTTGTCCTTCACGAATATCTCCGCGACCTGCGAATGCCGGATCGGCTCGCCGGATTCATCGGGGAGCAGGTTCTGTTCGGAAACATAGGCGACGTATTCGGAGTCCGAATTCTCGGCCAGCAGATGATAAAACGGCTGGTCCTTGTGAGGGCGGACGTCCTCGGGGATCGACAACCACCATTCCTCGGTATTGTTGAATACCGGATCGATATCGAAGATCACGCCCCGGAACGAAAAGATCCGGTGACGGACGATCTGCCCGATCTGAAACTTGGCGGTCCGCGCTTTTATCATAGCTCGTCGAATAGACCATGATTGTGGCCGATGCTAGAGGCAAACGGACGAATTAACCCTTGCTGTTGCTGGTCCGCCTGCGGATACCGATCGGGGCCAATGACGATCAAAAGACATATGCCCCATGGTCGACATCCTTAATCTCGCGTTGCCGTATTTCGGCTTGATCTTCATCGGCTTCGCCTGCGGCAGGGCCAAGGGCCTCCCGGAAGCCGGGTTGGCGTGGATGAACTTCTTCCTGCTTTATGTCTCGTTGCCCGCGCTGCTGTTCGGGATCATGTCGAAGACGCCGTTCGAGGAACTCAACAATCCGCCGTTCCTGATCGCGACCACCCTCGGCACCATGAGCGCCTTCATGCTGGCCATGGCCAGTAGCAGGCTGATCGGAAAGCTACCCTTGCGCGAGGCCACCCTGGCGGGCCTCTCCGGCGCCTATGGCAATATCGGCTATATGGGGCCGGGCCTGGCGCTGGCGGTTTTGGGTGCCAAGGCCGCGGCGCCGACCGCGCTGATTTTCTGCTGCGACAGCATCTTCCTGTTTTCGATCGTGCCGCTCCTGATCGAACTGACCGACCGCGATCATCCGTCCTTGTTGCACGCGCTCGGTGTGGTGGTGCGGCAGATCGTATTGAATCCGCTGATCATGTCGGCTTGCGTCGGCGCGCTGGCGGCGGCGCTCCACATCCATCCGCCGGTCGCCATAGACAATACCCTGCTGTTTCTGCAAAACGCCGCGGCGCCGGTGGCGCTGTTCGTGCTCGGGGTGACGGTTGCGCTGCGGCCGTTTGGCCGGGTGCCCTGGGAGGTTCCCGGCGTTATCGCGGTCAAACTCTTGATCCATCCGCTGATCGCGTTCGGATTGATGTTGATGTTCGGACCGTTCGCCCAGCCATGGGCGGCGACCGCGGTATTGATGGCGTCATTGCCGCCGGCACTGAATGTCTTTGTCATCGCACGGCAAAATGACACCTGGATCGAGCCCGCCTCCGTCGCCGTTCTGATCGGCACATTCGCGTCGGTGATCACGCTCACCAGCGTGATGTGGTTCATCCAGAGCGGCCGGCTGATGTTTCCGTAAGATCCGGGTTTTCGAGCGATCAGAAGACTCTAGCCGACCCGCCGCGTCGGCCGCCACGAGGGTGCGAGGCCCTCGCGCATCGCAAGCCGGCGGAGCGGCCCTATCGCGCCGATCAGATGCAGTCCGGCGGCGCGCAGCGACTGCATGGGCAGGAAATCGCTGAGCAAAGAGCGGTTGGCGAGATCGATCGCGAAGGTCCGGCTGGTGACATCGGTGAGCCGCGCCGACCCGTAACGGTTCAATACTTGCGGCGCGCCCGAATCCTCGCCCGACAGCATCGCCTCCCGCACGACATCAGCGATATCGGCGGCATCACGCAGCCCCATGTTCAAGCCCTGGGCGCCGATCGGCGGCAGAACATGGGCGGCCTCGCCAATCAGGGCGATGCGGGATTTCGCGAACTGTCCAATGTGTTCGATCGCCAGCGGAAACAGATTCCGGCCGGGCTCGACCGTGATGCGGCCGAGGATGGAGTGCGACTGCGTCTCGGCAGCGGCGGAAAGTTCGTCGTCGCCGAGCGCCATCAGCCGCGCGGCTTCCTTTGGGGCTGCGACCCACACCACGCTGCAGCGGTTACCCGGCAGCGGCACGAACACGCAAGGACCCTGCGGCGTATGAAACTCGGTGGAGATGTTGCGATGGGGCCGCGTATGGCTGACGTTGAAGGTCAGTGCCGCCTGGTTGAGTTCGCGCCGCCTGATCGCGATACCGGCAGCCTCGCGGCAAAGCGATTGCCGGCCGTCGGCGCCGACGACGAGGCGCGCGGACAGCGATTTTCCGTCGCCGGTGCGAACCGCGACCATCGATTGTTCCGGGCTGACGGCGTCCGCCTCATGGTCGAACCGCGTCAGGCCGGGAAGTTCGGCCGCGCGCGCTTCCAGCGCCGCGATCAGCGAACGATTGTCGATGTTGTGGCCGAAGGTGTCGAGACCGATTTCGTCGCATGAAAACCGCACCTCCGGCGCACGGATCAGCCGACCGGTGTCGTCGACCAGCCGCATCGTCTGCAATGGCGCCGCCAGGTCCTTGCAGCGTGGCCAGACGCCGAGCTGTTCCAGGAAATCGACCGAGCCGCCCAATAGCGCGGTGGTGCGGTTGTCGGAATAGGGCGCGCGGCGGGCAACCAGCGCCGTCCTGGCGCCGGCTTCTGCCAACGCAATCGCGGCCGAAAGACCGGCGGGACCGCCGCCGACAACGGCGACGTCGTATGTATCCGAGGCCTCGTTCATACCGGAACAATTGACGTTCCCTGCGGCATTTTCAAGCCCGCCAGACGTTCGCAATATCTTAACCAGTTCGCGCGGCGGAACGCCGCAATGGCGGATGTGCAAATCGCGGCGATTCCTGATAGCACTGCCGGACAAATGGACCAGGTCAATCAGCAGGAATCTTCACCAAAATCGCCGGCTGCGAGAGCGGCCGCGTTCTCGGTGCATATCTTCACGGCGATGGGGGCGGGCGTCGCCTTGATCGCGCTGCTCGAGGCCGTCCGCGAGCACTGGGCGGCGATGTTCGCCTGGCTTGGGGTTGCCTTGGTGATCGACGCCATCGACGGTCCGATCGCGCGCCGGCTGGACGTCATGCGCGTGCTGCCGAACTGGTCGGGTGACGTGCTGGACCTTGTGGTCGACTTCGTCACTTACGTCTTTCTGCCGGCCTATGCCATCACCGCGAGCGGCCTGCTTTTGCCGCTGGCGGCGCCGCTTCTGGGCGCCGGAGTCGTCGTGTCAGGCGCGCTCTATTTCGCGGACCGTCGCATGAAAGCCGACGACAATCATTTTCGCGGATTTCCGGCGCTGTGGAATGCCGCGGCCTTCTATCTGTTCCTGCTGCATTTGCCGCCGGGACTTTCGAGCCTTGCCGTCGCGACTTTGATCGTACTGACGTTCGTTCCGTTCCACGTGGTGCACCCGGTCCGCGTGGTGCGCTTGCGCGGGCTTACGCTGTCATTGATCGGCATCTGGGCCGTGCTCGCGATCGTCACGCTGATCAGCGATTTCAACGTCGGCATGCCGGTCACCATCGCGCTCTGTACGATCGCGGCCTATGTGGTGGGCAGCGATGCCGCGATCCGGCTCGTGAGATCGTTCACCGGATGATGGCGCTGTTGACCAGCCCCGAAGCGTGGGCCGCGCTGTTGACGCTGACCGCGCTGGAAATCGTTCTCGGCATCGACAATGTCATCTTCCTGTCGGTGATCGTGTCGCGCATCCCGCCTTCGCAAGCCAAGCGGGCGCGGCAGATCGGGCTCGCCCTGGCGCTGGTGTTTCGTATCCTGCTGCTCAGTCTCCTGGTGTGGCTGATCGGGCTCACGCAAGACGTGCTGACGGTGAGCGGCATGGCCTTCTCCTGGCGCGACATCATCCTGATCGGCGGCGGGTTGTTCCTGATCGGGAAGGCGACCCACGAAATTCACGCCGAGGTGGAAGCGCACGACGAAGAAAGCGATGACGCGCCACGCCCGAGCGCGTTCTTCTGGGTGATTATCCAGATCATCATCATCGATATGGTGTTCTCGCTGGATTCCATCATCACCGCGATCGGCATGGCGCAGGATCTCGAGATCATGATTGCGGCGGTCGTCATCGCCTGCGTCGTCATGTATGTGTCGTCTGGCCCGGTCGCGAGATTCGTGGCCGAACATCCCACCACCAAGATGCTGGCGCTGGCGTTCCTGGTATTGATCGGGGTCGCGCTGGTGGCGGACGGTTTCAAGTTTCACATTCCGCGCGGCTATATCTATTTCGCCATCGCGTTCTCGGCCGCGGTCGAGGCCTTCAACGTGCTTGCCAAACGCAACCGCAAGAAGGCCACACCTCGCCGGTGAGTTGACAACGCAGTCGCGATAGCTTTCGTTTCATTCAAGGCAGTGCCAGGGGAGAACCTGAGATGACCAAGGCCGTGCGCGTGCACAAGGTGGGGGGCCCGGAAGCCCTGGTTTATGAAGCCGTGGACGTGCCCGCGCCGGGACCTGGCGAGGTGCGCATCCGCCAGCATGCGGTCGGCCTCAACTTCATCGACGTGTATTATCGCACCGGTCTCTACAAGGCGCCGGGGCTGCCGTTCATCGCCGGCAATGAAGCCGCGGGCGAAGTGCTGTCGGTCGGACCCGGCGTGACCAATTTCCATCCCGGCGACCGCGTCGCCTATTATTTCAACCTCGGCGGCTATGCCAGCGAGCGAAACATCCCTTCCGAGAAACTGGTCAAACTGCCCGACCACATCACCTACGAGCAGGGCGCGGTGCTGATGCTGAAGGGGCTGACGGTCTGGTACCTGCTGCACAAGACCTTCAAGGTCGAGCCGGGACATCGGGTGCTGATCCACGCCGCCGCCGGCGGCATCGGGCTGCTTGCATGCCAATGGGCGAGGGCGCTTGGCGCTCATGTGATCGGCACCGTCGGCACCCAGGCCAAGGCCGATCTCGCGCTCGCCAATGGCTGCGATCACGTCATCCTCTACAACGACGAGGATTTCGTCGCGCGCGTCAAACAGATCAGCCGCAACGAATTATGCGACGTCGTCTATGACGGCGTCGGCAAGACCACGTTTCCGGGTTCGCTGTCCTGCCTGAGGCCGCGCGGACTGTTCGTCAGTTTCGGCAACGCCTCGGGCCCGGTGCCGCCGTTCTCGATCGCCGAACTCAACAACCATGGCTCGCTATTTGCGACCCGGCCGAAACTCAACGATTACATCGGCAAGCGCTCGGAACTGCTGGAGGGCGCCGATACCTTGTTCGCCGCCGTCATCAACGGCAAACTGCACGTACCGATCAACCACGCCTACGCGCTGAAGGATGCCGCCAAGGCCCATATCGATCTCGAAAGCCGGGCCACGACCGGCGCATCGATTTTGAAGCCGTAGGCTCAAGTCGTCATTGGGCTCAAGTCATCATTGCGAGCGAAGCAAAGCAATCCAGCGTCGCGAGGAAGCTGGATTGCTTCGTCGCTTCGCTCCTCGCAATGACGTTAAACGTCTCAATCCAACAGCACTAAGCCACGCGCCTTGCCGCATCCATCTTGGTCAGGATCGCATCCAGGCTTTCGATCATCGCCGCGATCTCTTCCCGCGTGACGTTGAGCGCGGGCATGAATCGCAGCGCGTCCGGTTGCGGCGAGTTGAGCAGCACGCCGTTTTCCAGCGCCTGCGCCACGATCGATGCGCCGATCGGATGTTTGAGGTCCAGCGCCAGCAGCAATCCCCGGCCACGGACCTCGCCGAGCCCGAGCCGCGCCGAAAGCCGCTGCAACTCGCTCGCCAGGAACAATCCGGCATCGACAGCCGATTTCAGAAACTCCGGCGCGGCGACGCGCTCCAGCACGGCAAACCCGGCCGCGCACATCAGCGGATTGCCGTTGAAGGTGCCGCCCTGGTCGCCATGCTCAAAGCATGAGGCCGCTTCCGTCGCGAGCAGCGCGGCGAGGGGAACCCCACCGCCGATGCCCTTTCCGAGTGTCATGATGTCAGGCTCGATGCCGGCGTGCTCGTAGTGGAACAGCGTACCGGTGCGGCCCATGCCGGTCTGGATCTCGTCGAAAATCAGCAACAGGCCGTGCGCTTTGGTCAACGCTCGCAGATCGCGCAGGAACTGATCGGTGGCGGGCCAGACGCCGGCTTCGCCCTGGATCGGCTCCAGCATCACGCCAATGGTCTTGTCGGTGATGAGTTGCTTGACCGACGCGAGATCGTTGAGCTTGGCCTTTGGAAAACCTTGCACCTTGGGCTCGAACAGCGGCTCGAAGGCTTTCTTGCCGGAGGCCGACATGGTAGCCAGCGTCCGGCCGTGGAAACCGCCCTCGAAGGTGATGATCTCGTAAGCGCCGTTCTTGTGCAGGGCGCCGTATTTGCGCGCGAGTTTGATCGCGCCTTCGTTGGCTTCCGCCCCCGAATTGGTGAAGAACACCTGGTCGAAGCAACTGTGATCGGTCAGCGCCTTGGCGAGCTTCAGGCTGGGCCCATTGTAGAACGCAGGGCTCGGCGTCAGCAGCAGTTTTGCCTGCGCCGCCAGCGCTTCGGCGACTTCGGGCGGCGAATGGCCGAGGCAATTGACCGCCCAGCCCTGGATGAAGTCGAGGTAGCGTTTGCCAGTGTCGTCCCACAGAAAGGAGCCTTCGCCCCGAACGAAGACGGTCGGCGGCCGCGCGGTGATTTCCATCAGCGCGTCAAACGGATGTGTGGCTTGGTTCATGTCAAACTCCCGGTGGTTAAGGTGAAGAGGCAGGCCAAAACGCAAGAAGGCCGCACTTTTGAGGGTGCGGCCTTCTCGAAAACGTTGCTGATCTAGTACTTCAGCGTTGTCGTCGGACACGGCGCGACCCATCATCGTCGATCGAGCGACGACGGAAAGTGGCGCGGCGGTTGGTCCGGTTGAGATTCATGACGCGGCCATACAGCCGAATGGCCGGCGCTGTCAAGGGCGCGGGAAATTGGCGACCCGTCTCCATTGAAATTCAAGGCCTGTTCTTGCGCTCGCGAACACGCAGCTCGGCCCGGGCCGTAGCGACGATCTGGCCTTCGCTATCGGTGAGTTCAGCCATCACTTCAGCGGAGCGCTCGTCTTGATGAATGAGACGTGCTGTCGCAATAATCGCTCCCAATGCCGCAGGTTTCAGGAACTGCGTATCCAAGCGGGTCGTTACGGCTGTCAGCTGCGATGGCAACTTGGCCATAACAGCGTTACCCGTTGCGGAGTCAAGCATCGCCGCCAACATTCCACCTTGTACGGTGCCATGGCGGTTCGCGAACTCCTCTCTTGCCGTAAATCGAAGTTTCACTTCACCAGAAAGCGTATCTACGGAGACAATCTCCCGACCAAGAAGGTGGGCGGCTGGCGGCATTTCCTTCAAGTGATCTGACGTCTCTCCGCTCGCCATGTTACGCCACGCTCCGCTGTGGTTATCTCAGAAGCCGCTCACGCTGCCGTGGAGGTCATATTCGTCCGCGCGTTCGATTTTCGCGGTGACGATCTCGCCGATGCGCAAAGGCCGGCGGCTGGCAAGAAAGACCGCGCCATCGATCTGCGGCGCGTCGGCTTTCGAGCGGCCTTTTGCGACGGTCGGGCCGACTTCATCGATGATGATCTGCTGCCTTGTGCCGACCTTGCGTTTCAGCCGGCGCGCGGAAATCTTCTGCTGCCTTGCCATCAGCGCGTTCCAGCGCTCCTGCTTGACGCCATCAGGTACCGCACCGGCGATTGCGTTCGACAAGGCCCCGGCGACCGGCTCGTATTTAAAGCAGCCAACCCGATCGATCTCGGCTTCCTCGAGCCAGTCGAGCAGATAGGCAAAATCGGAATCGGTCTCGCCGGGGAAGCCGACAATAAAGGTGGAGCGTAGCGTCAAATCCGGGCACTGCTCGCGCCAGGTCTTGATCCGAGCCAGCGTCTTGTCCTGCGCCGCCGGGCGCTTCATGGCTTTCAGGATTTCCGGGCTCGCATGCTGAAAGGGAATGTCGAGATAGGGCAATACCTTGCCCTCCGTCATTAATCCGATCACTTCATCGACGTGCGGGTAGGGGTAGACATATTGCAGCCGCACCCAGGCGCCCAATTCGCCGAGCTCTTTCGCAAGATCGAAAAATTTGGCACGGACCTGACGGTCCTTCCACGGGCTGTCGGCATATTTGATGTCCACACCATAGGCCGAGGTGTCCTGCGAAATGACCAGCAGCTCCTTGACGCCGGCGCTCACCAGTCTTTCGGCTTCGCGCAGCACGTCATTGGCCGGACGCGACACCAGATCGCCGCGCAGTTTCGGAATGATGCAGAAGCTGCAGCGGTTGTTGCAGCCTTCGGAAATCTTCAAATAGGCGTAATGTCGCGGCGTCAGCTTGATGCCCTGCGGCGGCACCAGGTCGAGATGCGGATTATGCACCGGAGGCAGCGCGCGATGCACGGCGTCCAGCACGCTTTCATATTGCTGCGGTCCCGTGATCGACAGCACGCCGGGATAGGCGGCCTCGATCTGCTCGGGCTCCGCGCCCATGCAGCCGGTGACGATGACCTTGCCGTTTTCGGCCATGGCCTCGCCGATCGCGCCCAGAGATTCTTTTTTGGCGCTGTCGAGAAAGCCGCAGGTATTGACGATGACGAGATCCGCGCCATCATGCTTGCGCGCCAGCTCGTAGCCTTCCGCGCGCAGCCGCGTGATGATGCGCTCGGAATCCACCAGCGCCTTGGGGCACCCGAGTGAAACAAAGCTGACTTTGGGCGCCGTGGCCTGTTGCATATTTGAACTGCCTGATTGAATGGCAGGAGCTAGTCCCAATTACTCATAATTACAAGGCTTTGAGCTGGCTTAAGGCGTGCTATGGATGTGCCGCCGGGTTGTGAGTGAACGATGAGCGCCGAGTCGTCTCCTAAAATCGTCATTGTCGACGAAAGCCCGATCCGTGCCGCGATCCTCGAGGAGGGGTTACGCGAGGCCGGTTTTACCGGCGTGACCCATCTCAGCGATATGAACAATCTGCTGGCCCGGATCTATGCGCTCGATCCCGACGTCATCCTGATCGACCTGGAAAACCCCAGCCGCGACGTTCTGGAACAGATGTTCCAGGTCAGCCGCGCGGTGCGTCGCCCGATCGCGATGTTCGTCGACCAGAGCGATGCGGCGTCGATCCAGGCTTCGGTCGACGCCGGGGTCTCCGCCTATATTGTCGATGGCTTGAAGAAGGAACGCATCAAGCCGATCCTCGACCTCTGTATTTCCCGATTCAACGCGTTCTCGAAGCTGCAGGACGAACTCGATCGCGCCAAATCCGCCCTCGAAGACCGCAAGGTGATCGATCGGGCGAAGGGAATCCTGATGAAGCTGAAGGGCCTCACCGAAGACGAGGCCTATGTGCTGCTGCGGTCGACCGCGATGCGCGAGAAAAAGAAGATCGGCGAGATCGCGCAATCGATCCTGACCGCGTCGGAGTTGCTGAAATGACCACACCGCTTCGCATAGGCTTCATCCCGCTGGTCGATGCCGCCGCCCTTATCGTGGCCGTCGACAAGGGCTTTGCAACAGCCGAAGGGCTCGACGTCACGCTGGTGCGGGAGGTGTCTTGGTCGAATGTCCGCGACAAGCTCAACATCGGGCTGTTCGACGCAGCGCATCTGCTGGCGCCGGTCGCGATCGCTTCGAGCCTCGGGCTAGGCCACGTCAAGCTGCCGATCGCTGCACCCTTCAATCTCGGCCTTAACGGCAACGCGATCACGGTTTCTCCGGCGCTGTATGCGGCCATCATGGCGGAGATCGACGGCGACCGCTTCGATCCGATGGCTACCGCGCTGGCGCTGGCACGCGTGGTCGCAAGACGGCGCAAGAGCGGCGCCGAGCCGATGACCTTCGGCATGACCTTTCCGTTCTCGACCCACAATTACCAATTGCGGTTCTGGATGGCCGCCGGTGGCGTCGACCCCGACGAGGACGTTCATCTGGTGGTGCTGCCGCCGCCCTATATGGTCGACAGCCTGGCCAGCGGCCAGGTCGATGCGTTCTGCGTCGGCGCGCCCTGGAATTCGGTCGCGGTCGATCTCGGCGTCGGCCACATCCTGCATTTCGTCTCGGACATCCTGGTGCGGGCGGCGGAGAAGGTACTGGCGGTCCGGCAGAGCTGGGCGGACACAAACCCGCAAGTTTTGGCCGCGCTGATCCGAGCCGCCTTTCGCGCCTCCGAATTCATCGAGCAACCGCAAAACCGTGCCGAGGCGGCACAGATTCTGGCGCAGCCGGAGCGCATCGGCGTCGGTGCGGACGTCATCCGCCGCACGCTCGACGGCCGCCTCAAGATTTCGCCTGACGGCAGCATGCGCGAGAGCAGCCGCTATCTGCTGGTCGGCCGGGAAGGGGCTGCGCGCCCGGACCCCATGCAGGCCGCCTGGCTCTACGCCCAGATGATCCGCTGGGGACAGGCCCAGCTTGGCCCCGAGGCGCTCAGGGTCGCCAAGGGTGTGTTCAGGCCGGACCTCTACGATGCGGCGCTGGGTCTGGAAGGAAGCTCCCGCCAAGCAGAGTCGGCAGCCGTGGGGGCCTTCGCGGGGCCGGAATTCGATGCCGACAATCTTGCGGGCTATCTGGCCTCCTTCAAGATCGCTCGGCGATCGGCCTGAAGTGTTTGATTAAATAATAGGCGGCTACCCATTTCCGTATATTTTTTAGGCGCCTGCAGCCTTATACGGCAACATTATTATCCGCAGCTCGACGCCATGCTGCACTGCAAACCCAGCAACCGATTGAATTAGAACCATATTTTTTAGATTGCTGCACTGGCACACGATTTGAATAGGGAAGGGTAAGCCAGCCGCCGTAGACGCCCGCTGGCCGTTTTCCAAGATGGATTTCCGCAGCAACGAGGCTGATCGGATCGCTCAGAAACTTCCGATACGGCGCTGCCTTCGAATCGAATTTCCGAGCGATCACACGTTCCCTTTCCTCGTTGTGACCACGCCCGCGCGTGGCAGCTGGAGCTTCGATATGGATTACGCCAAACCTGCCGACGTTGTCGCGTCAATGATCGATGCCAGTTTGAAGAAGCTGGCGCTCTCTCCGCGCGACCTGCTTATTCGCGGCGCGCTTTCCGGTGCGCTGCTCGGCGCCGCCACCGCTTTGGCCTTCACCGGCGCCATCACCACCGGTCAGCCGCTGGTCGGCGCGCTGATCTTTCCCGTCAGTCTTGTCATGATCGTGCTGCTCGGCCTCGAACTCGTGACCGGCAGTTTTGGGTTGCTGCCGCTGGCGCGCCTCGAGGGCAAGGCAGGCTGGAACGCCATCGTGGCGAACTGGTCCTGGGTGTTTCTCGGCAATCTGCTCGGCAGCATCGCATTCGGCGCCCTGCTTGCGATCAGCCTGACCAATATGGGCAAGATCGAACCGGCCGGCGTCGCGGCGCGCATCGTCAGCATTGCCGAGGCGAAAACCGTCGCCAATGAAGCGATCGGCGCGGCCGGGATGGTCAGCGTCTTCGTCAAGGCCATCCTGTGCAACTGGCTGGTCTGTCTCGGCGTCGTCATGGCGATGACGTCGACGTCCACCGTGGGAAAGATCGCCGCGACCTGGCTGCCGATCTTCACGTTCTTCGCGCTGGGATTTGAGCACACCGTCGTCAACATGTTCATCATCCCGACCGGAATGCTGCTCGGCGCAAAAGTCAGCGTCTACGAGTGGTGGGTGTGGAATCAGATTCCGGTCACGCTCGGCAATCTTGTCGGCGGCTTCGTCTTCACCGGTCTGGCGTTGTACTCGACCTTCAAGCCGGCAAAGCCGCTGACATCGACAGCGGCGCCGATCACCGCGCAAGTTCCCGCACAGTAACGGCCGTCGCACATCATGAAACTCGAAACCACCACAGCCGATTTCAGCGACGAGCAGAAGCGCTACCTCGAAGGGTTCATGTCCGGCCTGCAGGTCAGCCGCGTCGGGCGAGGCATTGGCCTCGCTGGCGGCGCCGCGCCGGCCGGCAAGGCCGATCCGGAACCGATCGGGCCGGACGCGGCCGCCTTCAAGGCCCAGGACAGGGTCATCGCATCCGGCAAGAAACTGGCCGACCAGGAAAAATTCAAGCGCGACGAGCACCCCTTCGACGCCTATTCGCGGCTGAAGGAACAGGCCCTGACCAATGCGCCGCCGACGCCCGCGGATAATTTCCGCTGGCGCTATTACGGCCTGTTTTATGTTGCGCCGACCCAAACCTCCTACATGTGCCGGTTGCGGATTCCGAACGGCATTCTCAAGCATTGGCAGTTCGCGGGCGTCGCCGATCTCGCCGAAAGCCATGGCGGCGGCTATTCCCACATCACCACCCGCGCCAATATCCAGATCCGGGAGATCTTGCCAAAATCCACCGTGGCATTGGTGGAGGGCATCCAGGATATCGGATTGTGCTCGCGCGGCTCCGGTGCCGACAATATTCGCAACGTCACGGGCACGCCGACCGCCGGCATCGATCCGCAGGAGTTGATCGACACCCGCCCGTATGCGCGCGAGTGGCACTATCACATCCTCAACGACCGCTCGCTGACCGGACTGCCGCGCAAGTTCAATGTAGCGTTCGACGGCGCCGGCAAGATCGCGGTGCTGGAAGACACCAACGACATCGCCTTCGCCGCCGTCGAGGTGAAGGACGGCTTCGGGGTCGAGCCCGGAATCTGGTTTCGCTTGGGGATTGGCGGCATCACCGGGCATAAGGATTTCGCCAAGGAAACCGGCATCATCGTCAAGCCTGAGGACGCCACCCGGGTCGCGGATGCAATCGTGCGGGTGTTCGTCGACACCGGCGACCGCACCAACCGGCTGAAGGCGCGCCTGAAATACGTGCTCGACAACATGGGCGTCGACAAATTCATGCTCGCCGTTGAGGACAGACTGGGCCGCAAACTGGATCGCGTCGCAGCGGATGCGATCGCAACACGTCCGGCGTTCGACCGGATGGCCCATATCGGGGTCCATCCCCAGAAGCAGGTAGGCCTGAACTGGATCGGCGTCGCGCTGCCGGTCGGCAAGCTCAGCTGCGATCAGATGCGCGGGCTCGCCAAGATCGCACAGGATCTTGGCGACGGCGATATCCGTCTCACGGTCTGGCAGAACCTGTTGATCTCCGGCGTGCGCGACGACAAGGTTGCGCTGGCGACAGCGGCGATCGAGCAGATCGGCCTCGCAGTCAAGGCGTCGCAGATCCGCGCCGGGCTGATCGCCTGCACCGGCAATGCCGGCTGCAAGTTCGCGGCATCCGATACCAAGCGTCACGCCGCCGAAATCGGCGACTGGTGCGAATCCCGCGTGCCGATCGAAACGCCGCTCAACATCCATCTCACCGGCTGCCACCATTCCTGCGCGCAGCATTACATCAGCGACATCGGATTGCTGGCGGCGAAGGTGCCGACCGGAAGCGACGACGACACGGTGGAAGGGTATCACCTCTATGCCGGCGGCGGCTTCGGTCCGGACGCCGATATCGGGCAGGAGGTCTATCGCGACGTCAAGGCGGAGGACACGCCCAAAACCGTGGAAAAATTGCTCAAGGCCTACCTCGCTCACCGGGTCTCGGCCGAGGAGACATTTCTCACCTTTTCGCGCCGCCATGACGGCGAATCCTTACGCAAACTCGCTGAAGCGGAAGCAACGCCATGAACCAGATGACCCCTCCGCCGCGGCTCGAAATCATTCCGCCGACCGCGCCCTTCACCGAGGGACAGCGTTCCTGGCTGAACGGCTTTCTGGTCGGAATGCTCTCGCTCGACGGCTCGACGCCGCTTTCGCCCGAATTGAACGGCGCGGTATTGGCGCCGGCCGGCGATGGCGACGACGGCGAAGCGCCGTGGCACGACCAGACCATGGCGATTGCCGACCGCATGAAGCTCGCCGAAGGCCGTCCGTTGCGCCGGCGCATGATGGCGGCGATGGCGCAGCAGGATTGCGGTCAATGCGGCTATAATTGCAACGACTATTCGGAGGCGATCGCCGGCAAGACCGAGCCGCGGCTCAATCTCTGCGTCCCCGGCGGCAAGGAAACCGCCCGGATGCTGAAAGCGTTGCACGAGGAACTGGAGAAAGCGCCTCCGGCTCCATCGGGCTCGCCGGCTGCGCCCGCGGTCGCGATACCGATCGTCGTCGCGGAGCCCGGCCGTTCGCGCGACAATCCGGTGCCGGCGACGTTCGTGTCGCGTCGGCTGCTCAACAAGAAGGGATCGGAAAAGGAAACCTGGCATATCGATTTCGATCTCGCAGGCTGCGGGCTCGATTATGTCGTCGGCGATTCCTTCGGCATTTTTGCCCGCAACGAGTTGGGACTGGTCGATCAGATCATCGCCCTGCTCGGGGCGTCGCATACCACCGAAGTCAGAGGCAAGACGCTGCGCGATGTCCTGATCGACGACGTCTCGCTGGCGCCCGCGCCGGACACGCTGTTCGAACTGCTCTCCTTCATTACCGGTGGCGCGCTGCGCGAGAAGGCGCGCGCGTTGGCGCAAGGGGAGGACCCCGACGGCGATGCCGCCACCCTCGACGTGATGGCGGCGCTGCAAAAATTCTCCGGCGTACGTCCGCATCCCGAAGCCTTTGTCGAGGCGCTGGAGCCGCTGCAGCCGCGGCTTTATTCGATCTCCTCGTCGCACAACGCGACGCCGGGCAGACTGTCGCTGACCGTCGACTGTGTGCGTTACGTGGTCGGCAAGCGCAAGCGGCTTGGCCTGGCCTCGACATTTTTGGCCGAACGCATCAATCCCGGCGATGAGCTGAAGGTCTATGTGCAGAGGGCCCACGGTTTCGCGCTGCCACAGGATCCGAAGACGCCGATCATCATGATTGGGCCAGGCACCGGCGTAGCGCCGTTTCGCGCCTTCCTGCTCGACCGCCGCGCCACCGGCGCGCCTGGCAAGAACTGGCTGTTCTTCGGCCATCAGCGCAGCGATTGCGATTTTTTCTACTCCGACGAATTGAACGCGATGAAGACCTCAGGCCTGCTGACGCGGTTGTCGCTGGCCTGGTCGCGCGACGGCGACAAGAAGTTCTATGTCCAGGACCGCATGCGCGAGGTCGGCCGCGAATTGTGGACATGGCTGGCGGAGGGCGCCAACGTCTATGTCTGCGGCGACGCCAAGCGGATGGCGAAGGATGTCGAGCGCGCGCTGGTCGACATCGTCGCGCAGTTCGGGGCACGCTCGACCGATGAGGCCGTCAGCTTTGTCGGCGAGCTCAAAAAGAAGGGCCGGTTCCAGCAGGACGTCTATTAACCGGTTCCAGCTGCTTGCAATTCGAGCGAATAAAATTCTCGCTTGAATCCGTCGCGGAGAATTTTCACCTGCAATCGGAGTCTACCGAAGCGCTCATATCGCTATTTTACCGGTCGTCTTGAATCCCGCCACAAAGGGTATTCCATATCCAGCGAATGCGGCGTTGGAGATCGACCATGCGCGAACTATCGGCGGAAGCCCGTCTGCACCTTCATGCGCGCTCGCTGTCGCGCCGGACCGGCGCGGGCCTGCACATCGCCGCGCTCTACGGGGCTTTCGCCGTGATTGCCGCCGTGGTGTTCGGCACGCTGTCGGTTCATCCGTTCTGATGCGCGCTACCCGCCTTTCTTGAACGGCGCTACTTCGATACCGCTGGCTTTCAACGCCTGTCTCACGCCACGCCCAATATCGACGGCGCCGGGCGTATCGCCGTGAATGCACACGGTGTCGGTGCGCATCTTGATCACCTTGCCGGTGACCGACACGACAGCCCCGTCCTGCACCATCCGCACCACGCGATCAGCGATCTCCCTCGCATCATGCAGCACCGCGCCGGGCTTGCGGCGCGACACCAGCGAGCCATCGTCCTCATAGGCGCGGTCGGCGAACACCTCGTGCACCATCGGCAGGTTGGCGGCTTCGCCCGCCTGTACCAGCCGCGAATTGGCGAGCACGACGAAGACAAGATTGGGGTCGACCGCCTTGATGGCGGACGCGATCGCCTTCGCGGTCGTGTCGTCCTCGCAGGCCACGTTCGACAGCGCGCCATGCGCCTTGACGTGGGTCACCTTGTGGCCGGCGGCAGTCGCGATCGCCTGCAAGGCCCCGATCTGGTAGGCGACCAGATTTTCGATCTCGGAGGCTTTCATGCCGGGGAACGGCCGGCGGCCGAAGCCGTGCAGGTCGCGATATCCGGGATGCGCGCCGATGCTGACGCCACGCGCCTTCGCGAGTTCCACGGTCTTGCGCATGATGTCGGCGTCGCCGGCATGGAAGCCGCAGGCGATGTTGACCGAGGTGGCGAGGTCGATCATGGCGGCGTCGTTGCCCATTTCCCACGCCCCAAACCCTTCGCCGAGATCGCAATTGAGGTCGATTGTTGTCATGTGTCTTGTCCGCCTTGCGTGAGTGGATCCTTAGGTCATTGCTCTCAAGTTCAAGGCTCTTGCGTTAGCGCATCCGCAGCCGACGGAGTTTGCCATGTTCCGGCATCGATGGCGCTGACCGCGGCGCCGGCGACGTTAGCATCATGCAGCGCCTCGAGGTTGAGATCAAAATTCTCGATTCCCTGATTCGATCGGGCAGGGCGCGCAGCAATTTCCAGTACTTCCGGGTCTCCGTTTGGGCCGCCGCCATGCTCACGGAAGCGAACCGAAAACCCTTTCCGGCCGGTATCTGCGCGAACCTTCCGAAATCGGCCGTGATCACGGTCGCGATCTTGGGATAACCGCCGCTGGTGCCGCGGTCCGCCATCAGCACGATCGGCTGGCCGTTGCCCGGAACCTGGATGCTACCGTTCACGGTGCCGTCGGTGACGATGTTGTGGCCGTGCAGATGCTTGATTACGGGGCCTTCGAGCCGGTAGCCCATGCGATCGCTGGTGGCCGATATCCTCCATTCGCTGTCGAGAAACAGCTTGGTGGCGTCGTCGCCGAATTCATCGTCCTGTGGACCCATCACGACGCGGACCGGGGCGTCCGCGGCTGCCGCCGGAAGATCGATCCGCCGCTCGGCCGCGCCGCTTGCGGCTGCCGCGGGCAATTCGTCGCCGGCCTGCAGCGGCCGCGGATATGGACTGCCGAGGCCGGCGCGTGCATTGACGGCGAGGCTGCCAAACATCGGCTCACCCGCAATCCCGCCCTCGATGGCGAGGTAGCTGAAGGAACCGCCGCGCGCAAAGCCAAGCGTCAGGGTCTCGCCGTCGGCCAGCGTCATCGACGTACCGACTGCAACGGCGCGGCCGGAGATGTCGGCGTTGCGCGAGGCGCCCGTGAGCGCGACGCGGACCGCGCCTTGGCGCGCGGTAAACGTCGCGCCGAACGGGCCGATCTCGATCGCCGCCGCGAATAGCGCATTTCCGGTCAGGACATTGGCCGCCGCAAGCGCGAGGGCGTCCATCGCACCACTTTGCGTCAGGCCATAGCGTTGGGCACCGTGGCGGCCGCCGTCCTGCACCGAGCTTGCGGGTCCGATGGATGAGATAACGAGCTTGGTCATGCGGCCATCAATTCGGCAACAATCTCGCCGGCTTCCGCGGCGCGGTCCTGCTCAACAAAAGTCTTGGCGTCGACGACCGAGAACGTCACGGCATCGCCGGGCTCCAGCAGGAAGATCGGATCGCGATGCAGCTGATAAGTCCTCACCGCGGTCCGTCCGAGCAGATGCCAGCCACTTGGACCGGCCAGGCATTGCACGCCCGCCTGGACGCCGCCGATCGAAATCGTGCCGGCCGGGGTCAGCAGCCGGGGGTTCAGCCGCCGCGGCATCCGCAGCTCGGCCGGGAGGCCGCTGAGATAGGACCAACCCGGCGTGAAGCCGATCATGGCGACGCGGTAATCGCCTCTGACATGGCGAGCCACGATATCGTCCGGCGTCGTGTTCAGCGTCTTGGCGACATCCTCAAGGTCGATGCCGTGCTCGCCACCATAAACCACCGGAATGCGCCAGCGCCGCGTATTGGCGGCGGCAGGAACCGGCAATTGCGCGAGGGTCGCGAGCCTCTCGCTCAGCGTCTCGAAATCGATTTGCACGGGATCGTAATGTACGAGCAGGGATCGATAGGTGGGCACCGCTTCGGTCACTCCCAAAACCTGCTCACGCGCCAGCGCGCGATCGAGCGCCAGCACTCGCTGGTTCGCCGCGTCGTCGATGTTGCGGCTGAATTCCACGGTGATGGCGCTGTCGCCACTGGGCAAAAGACGGGGCGGGGATAGTGTCGCGGCCATGGCCTCACAACTCGTCGGCGGATAGCATGCTCTAACCTGTTTTGCGCCGAAGTGGAATCCGCATCGCGCAAATTATCCTGCAACTTCAATAAACTAATCCGCAACCCTGTGATAAGGTGCCCTGATCGTGCCATGCGATGCAGCGCCTTCAGCCGTGAGGTAGCGACACTTGACGCGATGGCCGTGCCCAGCAAGATGCGCGCCAAGCGTACGATCCCCAACGGAGTTGCCCTTTCGATGTCCCTGTCCCCCGAAACCATCAAGACCCTTTCGCACGTGTCCACCGCCACCATCACGACGGTTCTGCTCAAGAAGGGCCTGCGAAATGTCTGGCTGCGGGGCTCCCGCCCGTTGCGGCCGGGACAGAAGCGGCTGGTCGGGCCGGCCTTTACGCTGCGGTTTGTGCCCGCGCGCGAGGACCTGGCCACGCCTGAATCCTGGTCGTCACCGATCTCGACCCGGACCGCGATCGAAGCCATGCCGGAAGGCTGCATCGCCGTGGTCGACGCCATGGGCGTTACCGACGCCGGCATTTTCGGCGACATTCTGTGCGCCCGCATGGTCAAGCGCGGGGTGACGGCGCTGGTGACCGACGGCGTCGTGCGCGATCTCGAAGGCGTGCTCGGCACCGGACTGCCGGTGTGGTGTGACGGCTTCGCTGCGCCGCCCTCGGTCGCCGGACTGACGTTCGTGGGCTGGGGCGAACCGATCGGATGCGGCGGCGTGGCGATTTTCCCGAACGACGTCATCGTCGCCGACCAGGATGGCGCGGTAGTAATCCCGCAGGCATTCCTCGACCTCATTCTCGCCGAAGGCGCGGAGCAGGAGCGAATGGAGGCCTGGATCGTCAATGAAGTAAACGGCGGTGCGGTGTTGCCGGGTCTTTATCCGATGAACGCGGAGACCAAGGCGCGCTACGCCGCCTCAAAGAAATAACAACGGCCACCAGCACGTCCGCACAGGGAGGCATTCATGGACATCCATCTCGCGGGTTCGCGACCGACGCGTCGCGCACCCAAGGAATATTTCACCGGCACGGTCCTGCAGGACCCGATCATCGCAACCGAAGCCCCGGCGCGGATTGTCGCGACCCGCGTATCCTTTGAGCCGGGCGCGCGGACGGCGTGGCATTCCCATCCGCTGGGTCAAACGCTGTATGTGATTTCGGGCGTGGGCCGGGTCCAGAGCAAGGGCGGTCCGATCCGCGAGATCCGGCCCGGCGACGTGGTCTGGATTCCGCCGGGCGAAAAGCACTGGCATGGCGGCTCCCCGACCAACGGCATGACTCACATCGCGATGCAGGAATCGCTCGATGGGAATTATGCGACGTGGATGGAGCAGGTCACCGACGCGGAATATTCCGCGGCCGTCGGTTGAGGCTGTGAAGAATTTCGTCAGCCCTGATGCGTCGCCAGGGCTGGAGACGCGTTCCGACGACGCGGCAATTCTATGCAGGCTAGATGCGTTGCGCGGTCCAGGTGCCCGCGCACATGGTGCCGCGCCACGTCCCTGATCCCGACGTGGCGGTGAGGCGACCCGAACCGACGGCCTGCTTCATTCCGTTCGTCACGGTCACGTTGATGTCGCCGTCATCGGCGACGTGTCCAGATGCTGCCACCGCGCCGTTGGCAGACGCAACCTTGCCATTGTTGATTCCGATCTGGACGGTTGCTCCGCTGGTGCAAGCGTTATTCCTTGAGGCGATCCGGACATTCCATTCGCCGTCGAATGTCGCGGCTCCTGCCGGCGTTGCAGCCAGCACTCCCAGCAGCCACAGGATGCGGATGGACAAGATTTTGTTGCGAGAGTGTCTCACGGCGGTTCCCTTTGTTCCGACGCGATCAACCTCCCAGATCGTCAGTTGCGAAACTGTGATAGAAATCACATCGGCGAGACAAGCACTTGGGCTAAGCAATCAAGGTGCCTAACGTCGGCGAAAACAATGCAGGCCGGATTGGCTTTTTCGGCAATGCTGGGGAATTTCATGAAGCGAGCTTTTCTGGCCATCATTTGCGGCACAGCGCTCATGGCGAGCACCGTTGCCGCCGTCGCCGACGTGGTGTCCGACAGGGAAATGGCCGACCGCTATTCACAGGCGGCGCAGTCCGGCGACACCGACGCCCAGTTCTATCTCGGCGCGCTTTATTCGGCGGGCGTCGGACGCCCGAGATCCGATGAAGAGGCGTTCCAGTGGTTTTCGCGCGCCGCCGACCACGGTCATTCGCACGCGATGCTGGTTCTTGCCGGAATGTATGCCGTCGGCCGGGGAGCTCCGGTGGACAACTTCAAGGCCTACAAATGGGCTTACATCGTCTCGGTCGGCAGCCGGGTTGACGAATTCCGCAACGGAAGCCGCCAACTCATCGGCGTCCTGGACACCAGACTGACGCGTGAGGAAATCGACAAGGCCAAGGTCGAGGCCGATCGCTGGCGTGCGGTACCGAGCCAGGCCAAAGCCGCGGCTCCGGCCGACGCTCTGACCCGCGACAGCACGGCGGCGCAATCATCGACCGGCGTCTCGAAACAAGCGCCGGATAATACCGCCAGCGGTTCCGTGGATTCTCCGCGCGTCTCCGGCATCAAGAAAAACGATCTCGACGCATTATTGAATCAAGTGCCTTCCGGGCTGCGCAAGCGGTTCGGCTTTTGAGAATTGAGGAGAAGCCGATGGCCTCGCGCAATCTTGTCTGGTCCGGAACGATGCTCGCCGTGCTTGCCGTTGCGGCCGCCGGCGGCGCCTATCTAAAATATCCGGACCTTTTTCGACCGCCCACCGTGACCACGGCAGCGGCGACGCTCGCACCGGTATCGGAGGCGGTCTATGGAACCGGAACCGTGGAGCCGGAGCGCTGGGCCAAGGTCGTGCCGCTGCAGAGGCGGCGGCTGGTCGAACTCTGCCGCTGCGAGGGGCAGGCCATCAAGGCGGGCCAGATCCTCGCCCGCCAGGACGACACCGAGGAAGTCAACGCACTGCATGAACTGGAAATCAACAACGAACAGGTCGCGCGCGATCTCGATCGCGCCAGGCGCGATCGCGACAAGAATGACGCGGCGAAGACGGAATACGAGCAGCGGTCCAGCCAGTTCGAGCAGTCCAAATCGCGGATCGGTGCACAAAAAGCCCGCATCGATTCACTCGTGCTCCGCGCCCCGCTCGACGGCATGGTGCTGCGCCGCGACGGCGAGGTCGGCGAGATCGTCGGACCCACCGATGTGTTGTTCTGGGTAGGCCCGCCGATGCCGATGCAGGTAGTGGCCGAGATCAACGAAGAGGAAATCACCCGGATATCGGTCGGCCAAAAGGCATTCTTGCGCAGCGAGGCGTTCTCGACGCAGGCGTTGCGCGCCACCGTTTCGCAAATCACGCCCAAGGGCGACCCGGCGCGAAAAACCTTCCGCGTCTATCTGCTGTTGCCCCGCGACACGCCATTGCGGATCGGCATGACGGTCGAAGTCAATATCATCTATCGTGAAAAAAACGCCGCGATGGTCGTGCCTTCGGAAGCTGTCAGCGGCAATGCGGTGCAAATCGTCAATGACGGAAAAGTCCGGCGTGTCCCGGTGACGGTGGGAATTCGGGGCAGCCGCAATGTCGAGATATCGGGTGATGTGCCGAAGGGCGCGGCCGTGCTGTCGCCGGCTCGCACGGAACTGGCCGATGGCACCCGGGTCCACGTTGAAAATGGTCCCACCAAGCCGGCAGCGGACGCTGCCGTGGATGTCACGCCGGAACCCATCCCCGCTCAGGCATCAAGTCCGGTCGCGGGTCCAGGTTCAGGTCCGAACTCAGGTCCCCCGCTTGCTTCCGCCCGGGAGCCGGCCGCGGTCGCGATCAGCGCCGTCGACGCCGATAACGCCGTCATATCCTCGGCGATCACCGCGCACGTCGATTCCGTCGTGAACGATGCCCGCCGGAACGTCGGCAAATTTGCCGCGACCCGATAGGCCGCAAAAGGGCGCCCATCCAGCAGCCGTGAGACAAATGACAACGAACCTTTTGCTGAGCATTGCCTGGACCCATGTGAGCACCCGCGTGCGGCAAACGCTGGTCGGCATGTTCGGCGTAGCCATGGGGGTAGGCTTCACCATCATGATGGCCGGCCTGATGCAGGGCTCGCAGATCGATTTTCTTCGCCAACTGGTCGATACGATGCCTCACATCACGGTCAATGATGAGCGTCGAGCCGTTCCCAGCCAGCCGGCGGACCAGGAATACGCCGCGGTCGGAATGTCGAACGTCGCCAACGTGAACAAGCGTCCAGGGATCAAATATCCTGAAACCATCATGACGTCGCTGCGGTCGTGGTTGCCGGGCGAGGTGGCGCCGTCAGTCAGGACCACCGCGATTCTGGACCACAGCGGCGCGCGCATCGGCGTCACGCTGACCGGCATCGACCCGCGGCTCGAGGTCCGCGTTTCAAAGCTTGCCTCGCAGATGCGCGAGGGACAGTTGAGCGATCTCTCCAAGGCGGCCAACGGCATCATCATCGGCCAGGCATTGGCGGAAAAGCTTGCGGTGAAATACGGCAATACCGTCCTGCTGGTCGGAGGCGGCGAAGCGACCCAGATTTCCGCAACCGTGGTCGGAATCTTCCGGTCTGGATTGAAGCGCGTTGACGAAGGGCAGATCTATTCGCTGATCAGCGTGGCCCAGACCCTGATGGGGCAAAGCGGGGTCATCAACGAGTTGCGGCTGCGGCTGACCGATCCGCTGGGTGCGCAGAAGGTGGCCACGCAGGTCGAGGCGCAGAGCGGTTACAAGTCGGTGTCCTGGCAGGAAGCCAATTCCGATCTGTTGTCCACCTTCGCGACCCGCGATTTCATCGTGCTGACCGTGATGGGCGCGATGCTGCTGACCTCATCGTTCGCGACCTACAATATCATTTCCACCATCACCCACGAGAAACGTCACGACATCGCCATCATGAAGTCGCTCGGCATGCGGGAATATTCGGTGCGGCGGATCTTCATCATCGAATCGGCGATCATGGGATCGGTCGGAATCCTGCTCGGTTGGCTGCTCGGATATCTCCTGTGTTACGGGTGGTCCCACATCACCATCTACAATCCGCTGACCGGCGCGACGGTACCGCTTTCGATCTATTATTCTCCGATGCATTATTTCGCCTCCGGAGCTATTTCCATTGTCTGCTGCGCCGTCGCCGCCTTCTTCCCGGCACGCAAGGCGACACGGGTGCATCCCGTTGAAATCATCCGGGGTGCGTCGTGACCGAGATCGCATTGCAGACTGTCGGCCTGGTGCGGCGTGTCCAGGGCGAAATCTCCCACACCCTGGTCGATGGCATCGATCTGTCGGTGGCGAAAGGCGAGTTTCTCGCCATCACGGGTCCGTCCGGCTCGGGGAAATCATCACTTCTCTATTTGCTCGGCCTGCTCGATGCGCCCACCGAAGGCGAGGTCATCATCTGCGGTCAGGCAACTTCCAAATTATCGGAAATCGAGCGCGCCGACGTCCGCCTGACCAAATGCGGCTTCGTGTTTCAGTTCCACTTCCTGCTGCCCGAATTCACCGCGCTGGACAACGTGCTGCTGCCGATGCGCGCGGCCGGCCAGATGTCGGCCAAGGAAATGAACGAACGCGCGATGAGCCTGCTGACGTCACTGGGCCTCGGTGAGCAGACCGCCAAGCGGCCCAACCAGCTTTCCGGCGGTCAACGCCAACGCGTGGCGCTGGCGCGGGCGCTCGCCAACCGGCCGGAGATCATCGTGGCCGACGAGCCGACCGGCAACCTCGACACCGCCTCGACCGAGCAGGTGTTCGGCATCCTGCGCGACATCGCCGACAACGGCCAGACCGTCGTGGTCGTCACCCATGACGCGGCACTGGCCGCGCGCGCCGACCGGCGTATCCATATCGTCGACGGCAAGATCCATGAAACGACGTTCGGCGGCGGTAACAAGGGCGAGGTCGCAACTGTAACTCCAGCGGTTGAATGTCCGTCGTGATGGCCCGCGGCGCGCGACGGTAAAATCCGTTCGCGGCCGTCGGCAGCCGGCTAAGGTCTGGTTCTAGCCCCGAACAGCTTGGTAACCTGCGTCTCCCTCTGTCCTGACGATGGGCCGGCTTGCGATGGAATTTGTCATGATGCGCGCGCGCGCGATTGCCGCGTCCATTTTTATTCTCACGGCCTCATCAGTCCATCAGACGGCATTGGCTCAGCGCGGGAGCGCCATCGACACGCTGGCTGCGCAAATGACGGCCGCCGGACAGGCCGGACGCCAGGCGGAAGCGCTGGCGCTGGCGCAAAAGCTGGAGGGTCTGGTCCGCCGGCAGCAAGGCACCGACAATATGAACTACGCAGGCGTGCTGCATAACGAGGGCATGTTCCTGCAAAATCTCGGCCGCTATCAGGAAGCGGTCGAGAAGCTGAATTCGGCGCTTGCGATCAAGCTGCGCCACAACGATCGGGCGTCGACGCTGCGGACCTCCAATATCCTGATCGCGTCGCTCGCGATGCTGGATCGCCGAGCCGACGCATCGGCGGTGGCCGAACGTGCGCTGACGATTGGAACCCAGGCATTCGGTCCGGACGACGCGCGGCTGGCCGGAACCCTGGCGGCGCTGGGCGGCCTGGTCCGCGATCAGGAGAATTACAAAGATGCCGAGCGCTATTTCGAACGCGCACTCGCGGGCCGGCAAAGATCGCCGAATACGGCGCCTTTCGAGGTGGCGACCTCGATGGATGATCTCGGTGATCTCTACGGACTGCAGGGCCGTTTCGATGACGGCGAGCGGTTGCTGAAACAGGCCCTGCAATTGCTCGAGCAGAGCTACGGCGCCAACGCTAAGACCGCGCCGAACTACGACAAGATCCTGAACGACCTCGGCAATCTCTACAAGGATGCCGGACGCTTTTCTGAAGCGGAGAAGATATTCGTCCGCGCGCTCGCTCTCGGGCGCGCCACGCGCGGCGAGGACCATCCCAATGTCGCGGCGGCGATGGGTAATCTCGCCACTGTATTGGAGAGCCAGTCGCGATTCACGGAGGCCGAGGATCTCTACAAGCGGACGCTCGCGGCCTACGAAAAGCAATTTGGCTCCAATCATCCCCTGACGGCCATCGGTCTGAACAACCTCGCCAATGTCTATGTCGATCAGGGGCGCACCGAGGAAGCGGCGGCGGTTCAGCAGCGCGTCCTTGCCATCCATGAAAAAGTGTTTGGACCGGATAGCCCGGATGTCGGGCGCAGCTTGAGCAACCTCGCCAACAGCTACCGGGAACTTCGACGTAGCGACGAGGCGCTTTCACTTTACGAGCGCGCGTTGCGCATCATGGAACGCAAATTCGGCGAGGATAGCGGCGCAAGCGCGCTTGCACTCGGCGCCATGGGGCAAACGCTGCAGGACAGCGGGCGTTTCGAGGACGCGGCGACGGCTTTGGTTCGCGCGCTGAAGATCGACGAGCGCGTGCTCGGGCCGGAGCATCCGAAAGTGGTCAACGATCTCCGCAGCGTCGGCTTTCTCGATACCAAGACGGGCCGTTATTCCGATGCGCGAGCCCGGTTTGAACGCGCGCTGGCGATCGCGCAGGCCAAACTCGGAACCGGCCACCACGACACCATCGCAACCATGATCAATCTCGCAGGCATCGATGGCCATGAGAACAAATGGCCGGATGCGTTGGCGATGCTGCGGCGCGCTTCAGCCGCCATGAGCGGGCAGGGCGCTGACGGCAAAACCAGCGCACAGTTCAAGCGCTTCACCGACCTCGACACCGCCTTGATCGAGGCAGTCTGGCATGTCGCGGACGGGCGGCCGGACGACAGCGCGAAAAACGAAGCTTTTGAGGCCGCGCAGCGCACCCACGAGACGCAGGCGGGAGCGGCGCTGGCGCAGATGGCGGCGCGGTTCAGCGCCGGCGACGATGCGATTGCGTCGGTGATACGCCGCCAGCAGGACCTCAGGGCCGCGCTCGGTGGTCTCGACAAGCGCATGACGGCCGAACTCGGCGCCCCCGATGGCAAGCGCAACGACGGCTTGATCGCGAGCCTTCGTATGGAAAGCGCGCGTGCCCGGCAATCCCTCGATGAAGCGTCAGTTCGGATCGCGCGCGAATTTCCGGCCTATGCCGAGCTATCCAACCCTGCGCCACTATCGATCGCCCAGACCCAGACCTTGCTGAGGCCGGAGGAAGCGTTGGTCTCGTTCGTCAGCATGAACGACGAGAGCTACGTGTTTGCGGTGACGCGCGAGGGCAGCGTCTGGCAGAAGATTTCATTCGGCGGCAGGGCGATCAGCGATCGGGTCGGCAAACTGCGCCTCGGCCTGTTCGACCCCGCACCGAATGCGCTCCCCAAACCATTCGATCTCGACGCGTCATTTGATCTGTACAGGATGCTTCTTGGCCCGGTGGAAGGCGCCATCACCAGCAAGGCAAAATTGCTGGTGGTGCCGACCGGCGCGCTTACGAGCCTGCCGTTTCATGTGCTGGTGACCAGGAAGCCTGATCCGGCGGTCGCTCCGGTTGATCAGTATCGCCAGGCGGCGTGGCTGCTGAACGACAAGGCCATCACGGTGTTGCCGTCGGTGACAAGCCTGCGTGCGCTGCGCACCTTTGCCAGGACGTCGCGCGCGACCAAACCCTTCATCGGTTTCGGCGATCCGCAGTTGCAGCGACCCAGTAGCGACGGCAAGCGCGCGGCGGTGCGAAGCGTGCAACCTTACCAGACTTATTACAACGGCACGGCAGTCGACATCGACAGGCTGCGGACCGGGCTGCCCGCGTTACCCGAAACCGCCGATGAGCTGCGCGCGGTGGCGCGAGAGCTGGGCGCAACCGACAATGACGTGAAACTCGGCTCCGCGGCCACGGTAACGAACGTGCGAGCCACGCCGCTGGAGCAGTACCGTGTCATCGAATTTGCCACCCACGGCCTCGTTGCCGGCGAGGTAAACGGCTTGAGCGAACCCGCACTCGTGCTCAGCCTGCCGGACCGACCCACATCGGAGGACGACGGCCTGCTCACCGCAAGCCGCATCGCCAAACTCAAACTCGACGCCGATTGGGCGGTGCTTTCGGCGTGCAACACGGCCGCTGGAGACAAGCCCGGCGCGGAAGGCCTTTCGGGTCTGGCGCGTGCATTCTTCTATGCGGGGGCACGCGCGCTGCTGGTGTCGCACTGGCCGGTCGAGTCCGATGCCGCAGTCAAACTGACGACGGGGGCGTTCACGGAGTTGAGGAAGAACCCGGAAATTGGCCGAACCGAAGCCCTGCGGCGCTCCATGCGCGCCCTGATCGCCGATCGCTCCTCAGCTCGCAACGCCGATCCATCGGTTTGGGCGCCGTTTGTGCTGGTGGGGGAGGGTGGCTAGGCGCCTGCGGCGCGCTGCGGTTGGCTCGGCGTCATTACATTTTGGAGCGAAGTCCGCCTTGGATCCCGTCGTGCGGGTCCAAGGCGGACATCGAGTCCAATTTGCAAGCGCGCAGCCCTAGTTCAGCCGGCTCCATGTCTGACCGCCGCAGAACATGCCGCCGAAGGCGCAGCCCTGGACGCGCAGGCTGTCGCTGCCTTTCAACGCGATCGTCGAATCATAGGTGCTGCCGCTGTTCGGGTCGTAGATGCGCCCGGTCCATTTATCCTTGACGGGCTTCATGTTGATCAGGACTTTTTCGCCGTTCTGGTTGGTCTTGGCGTCGACCGAATAGCCGCAGAGATTGGCGCCGCATGGCTCGATCCGGACCTTGCCCTCTTTCTCTTCCGTCTGCCACATGCCGAGCGGCGAGTTCGCCGATGGCGCGGCCGCGGCCGTGGTTACCGGAGCAGGAGCGGGCGTGGCGGCTTGTGACGACGGCGCTGTCGCCACAACCGGTGCCGGTGCGGGCTTGGCGGCAGGGGCAGCATATTCCTGAACCTGCGGCGCGGGCGCAGTGGTCGCGGGTTGCGTTGACGTAATGATGTCCGACGATGGTGCTGCGCGCGCCGTGGTGGTCGCGGTCGTAGTGGTCGTGGTGTAAGGTTCGGGCGAAGCCTTCGCTGTCGCAGGAGGCGGTGTCGCGGGAGCCTGCTGGGTGGGTGCGGGCGTTGTATCAGGCGCCTGCGGATCGGTCCTGGCCTGGTCGGGCGTCTGCTTGTGCGAGCGCTCATACTCGTCAACGTTGCGGGAGCGCTTGTTTCGTTTCCCGGTATTATCATAGACGCCGGGGATCGAAATCGTTCCGCGGTCCGGATCGATGCGGATGGTACGTCCACCATATTCGAAGGTGTACTGGGCCTGTGCGGCGGTACTCGCCAGCAAAAAGGCGGCGACGGCAAACAGCTTTCTCATCATCATCTCCTGGGCAGGCGGAACCCCGATTCCGATTCCCATCCTACACTTCGGCAGTTTTCGCAAAGTGACCTACATCACTCTTGAAATATAAGTCGTGAATTGTCGGATTTGGTTCAATACCGCGGCAATCGGTTGCCCACCACAAGCGCGGTCAATTTTCCGAAGCAAAGCCGGTCATTGTGTGGCAATGGCTCGTCGCAACATGAGGGGATAGATTTGCAAGCGAATCCTGTGTCTTGGGATTCACCCCTAGCGGAGAATCGCACCCGTGACTGTCTCGATGCACGAATTATCGGTCGGTGTTTTCACATCATTTCTGGGCAATCTGTCGGGTCTGCTCGACCAGGCGGCGACCCACGCCGAAGCTCGCAAAATCGATGCCTCGGTTTTGCTCAATGCGCGGCTCTTTCCCAACATGTACAATTTGACCCGCCAGGTCGGCGAGGCCATCCGGCATGCGGTTATCGGTTGCAGTCTGCTCGCCGGCGCGGACCCGCCGGCCTATCCGGAGACTGAGCCGGACATTGCCGAACTCAAGGCGCGCATCGCGACCGCGATCGCTTTCCTGCAGAGCTTGCCGAGCGATCGGATCAACGCCGCCGACGAAAAAGAAGTCGTCTTCACGTTCCGCAACGGCTCCGAACGAAAATTTACCGGCCGAACCCTGCTGCTATCTTTCAGCGTGCCGCAATTCTTCTTTCACGTCACAACGGCCTACGACATCCTGCGCCATAGTGGCGTCGATCTCGCGAAAAAGGATTTCCTGGGAGCGGCTCGTCAATCGATCTAACGCATGATCCGGAAAAGTGGGCACCGGTTTCCCTCGGGACAAACGCAAAGCGTTTGCCCGGAGATCATGCTCAAACAAAAGATAGAGCGGGATGACGATTCGGAGAAAAGTCATCTCGCTCTAGCATCGACGCGCCTACATTTCGCCGCCAGCGTCCTTCCGGGCCGAATTGGCCAAGGCGCTTCGACCGGTCATTTCGCCCTTGAGCTGCTCGAACCGCTGCCGGGCCTCGCTATCGCGATCGTCGACGAACCTGACAGCGGCATCGTTGCTCATCGGTCCGCTGACAATCGGGATCGAATTCTCGCCAATCGTCTCATCGACATAGTATTCGCCGTCTGCCACGCGGCGGACCGTCCATTTGAAACGGATCGCGGCGATGGGCCCGGGACCGACCTTCGAGTAGCCATCGGCCTCGGCCAGTTCGGGAGCAATCGGCCTTTCCTCGGCCGCGGATTTTTCCGGCTCGCGCTGGGACTCGGAGTGATCGAGGATGCTGGCGATGGCCGCAAGTGCGTGATCGGTCGGATCGCTTCGGGTCAAAATCAGCCTCCAATATGATGCAATACGCAGGAGCGGAAGCCCACTGGCGCCGCGTTCCCGGACCTTTGCCGTCGAATAAGGCTGAGTTTTGTCGATCTTACGCGCAAATCGGCGGCAATCTGGGCCTCCACGGCCGCTCCTGCTCCAGTTGGGCCGCCAGGCGGAATAACGTCGCTTCGTCACCGAAGCGCGCGGAGAACATCATGCCCAGCGGTAATCCGGCCGCATTCCATGACAGCGGCATCGACATCGCCGGCTGGCCGGACATGTTGAACATGGCGGTCCCCGGCATGTAGCGCCGCAGGATCGGGCCTATATGCGACAGGTCCTCCGACATCGTGTTGAGTTCGCCGATGCGCACCGGCGGCGAGCACAAGGTCGGGCACAGGAACACATCGCAGGTCTCGAAGAAAGTCGCGAGCTCGCGCGAAATCTGGAATGCGGCGAGCTGCGCGGCCACGTAATCGGTCGCGGTGGTATTCTGCGCATTGTGCGCCATCGCCAGCGTCAAAATTTCAAAGTCGTTGTCGGTCATGGCGCGGCCGAAACGTTGTTCGGCCTGCCGCACGCTCAGCGCGGTATTGGCGCTGACGATGGTCATCATCACCACGGCCGGGTCGGCGGCGAGCACCGGCGCGCGCTCGGCGACATCATGGCCAAGTCCTGCCAACAGGGAGGCGACGTCTCGAACCGCGGCCGCGATTTCGGCATCGATGGCGTCGCCATAGGGCGATTTGTCGGTAAAGGCGATGCGCAGCCGGCCTGGCGCGCGGCCGACTTCCTGCAAAAAGGGCCGCTCCGGGGGTGGCGCGACATAGAGGCTCGACGGCTCGCGCCCGTGGATCGCATCCAGCATCGCCGCGCTGTCGCGCACGCTGATGCTCAGCACATGGCCGCAGGAAAAACCGCCCCAGCCCTCGCCGCGATCGGGCCCGACCGGATTTCGCGCCCGTGTCGGCTTCAATCCGAACACGCCGGACGCGGAAGCCGGTATTCGGATCGAACCGCCGCCATCGCTGGCATGCGCGACCGGAAGGATCCGCGCCGCCACCGCCGCACCGGCGCCGCCGGATGAGCCGCCCGACGAGTGCGCGGGATTCCAGGGGTTGCGGGTCGGACCGAACAGCCGGGACTCGGTGGTCGGCATCAAGCCGAATTCCGGGCTGGAGCTTTTTCCGAAGATCGTGACGCCAGCGGCAAGAAACCGCCGGGCGAGGGTGCCGGTATGATCGGCCACATTGTCCTTATAGACGCTCGCGCCCGACGTCGTCCGCGTGCCCTCGAGCACGTCGAGGTCCTTCAACAGGAACGGCACGCCGGTGAAAGGGCCATCGGGAAGCCCCTTGTCGATCTGCGCCTGGGCATAATCGTAATGCTTCACCACCACCGCGTTGATCTGCGGGTCGACCCTGGCGGTGCGGGAAATCGCCTCGTCCAGCAACTCCCCGGCGCTCACTTCCTTCTTGCGGACGAGATCGGCGAGGCCTACCGCGTCATAGCTGCCGTATTCCTTGAAAGCCATATCGATACCCGCATTGATGAAGCAACCAAACCGATGAAGTCACCTGCGAAAGCTGACAGCCGCCACGATCGGATCAGCCGAGTACGTCCTGATTGATGACGTTCTGGCGGATCGGTTCGCCATCGAGCGCGCTCAGGATGTTGCGCGCGGTCTGCACGCTCATGCGGTCCACGGCTTCCCGCGTCACGCCCGCCACGTGCGGAGCCATGATGACATTGGGAAGCTCGAACAGCGAAAGACCCGACGGGGGCGGCTCCTGCTCGAACACATCGAGACCGGCGCCGGCGAGCTTGCCGGATACCAGGGCGTCATAGAGCGCCCGTTCGTCGACGATGCCGCCGCGCGCGGTGTTGATCAGATAGGCCGCGGGCTTCATGCGCTTCAGCCGGGCCGCGTTGAACATCCCGACCGTCTCGGGATTTTTCGGGCAGTGGATGCTGACAAAATCCGCGCTCGGCAGCGCCGCATCGAGATCGCTGACCGGCTCGCAGCCGGCCGCCTTGATCTCGTCGGCAGGCTTGTAGGGGTCGTAGATCCGGACGTTCATTTCCATGGCAAGGCAGCGCTTGGCGGTGCGGGTGCCGATGCGGCCGAAGCCGATGATCAAGACTGTCTTGCCAAAGAGATCGTAGGGCAGCATGCCGAGCCGATGCCCCCATTTGCCGTCCTTGACGATGGCATGCATCTCCACGGCACGCTTGGCCAGCGTCAGCATCATGAACAGCGCCTGCTCGGCGACCGAGGGCGAATTGGCGGTGCCGGCGACCATCAACGGCACCTTGCGGCGGCTCAGCGCCGGCACATCGACGGCGTCGAAGCCGACGCCGATCCGGGTCACCACCTGCATGTCCTTGGACGCCTCGAGTTCGGGTTCGCCGAACCGGGTGGCGCCCAGCGCCACGCCGTGAACCGGCGCCTGCGCCTTCAACATGGCCTCGAAATCGTTGGCGGAAATCATATTGGGGAATTCGACCAGTTCGATGTCGTCCCGCTCCTTCAACAGAGCCCGCCCCAGTTGCGACATTGATTCAGTGACGAAAATTTTCTTCTTGTTGGTCGTCATTCCATTTCCCTGCCCAGCCCTTCGGCTTTTTCTTGTCGTGCGGTCGTCAAATGACGACGCCGGTGACCTCATTTAGCAGGTGCATATTGTTGAGGTCCACTGCCAATCGAAGCGGGCCGCCGTCGCGGGCGCCGGCGTTGGGATTGACCCGCCCACAGATCTGGGCGCCCTCGAGCGTGAAATAGATCAGGGTCTCCATGCCCATCGGCTCGGTGACGTCCAGAACCGCGTCGAAAGCCTCCACCCCCGGCTCCGGATGCGCTTTAGCTTCGGTAATATGCTCCGGCCGCAGGCCGAGCTGCAATTTCTCGTTTCGCGCGACCCCCTGATATCGCGCCGCGCGACTGGGCGGCAGCGGGAACGAGATGCGGTCGGTCAGCCGGACGTGCAGTCGGCCGCCGACATCCTCCAGCCGACAGGGCATGAAATTCATCGCGGGCGAGCCGATGAAGCCGGCGACAAACCGCGTCGCCGGGTGGTGATATAGATCGTTTGGCGTTCCGATCTGTTCGATGCGGCCATGGTTCATCACCACGACCCGGTCCGCGAGCGTCATCGCCTCGACCTGGTCGTGGGTGACATAGACAGTGGTGGTGCGGACCTTCTGGTGCACCTTCTTGATCTCGATCCGCATCTGAACGCGGAGTTTGGCATCGAGGTTGGACAACGGCTCGTCGAACAGGAAAACCTTGGGATTGCGGACGATGGCGCGACCCATCGCGACGCGCTGACGCTGGCCGCCGGACAATTGCTTGGGCTTCCTGTCGACCAGTTCGACGATGTCCAGCATGCGAGCGGCTTCGTCGATCCGGGTCTTGATCTCGGCTTTCGGATAGCGTTTCAGGCGTAATCCGAACGACATGTTTTCCGCGACCGTCATATGCGGATAGAGCGCGTAATTCTGGAACACCATGGCGATGTCGCGATCCTTGGGCGGCACGTCGTTGACGACATCGCCGCCAATCATGATATCGCCGTCGGTGATGTCCTCAAGCCCCGCGATCATCCGCAGCGTGGTCGACTTTCCGCAGCCGGATGGCCCGACCAGCACGACGAACTCATGATCCGCGATATCGAGATCGATGCCGCGCACCGCCTCGACGTCGTCGTAGCGCTTGATAACCTTACGCAAGGTAACGTCAGCCATTGAGATCAACCCTTCGTCGCACCGGCGGTCAGGCCGGCGATGTAGTAATCCATCAGGAATGCATAGATGATGAGCGGCGGCGCGGCGCCGAGCAGGGCGCCGGTCATGATCTGTCCCCAGTTGAACACGTCACCCTTGATCAGCGTGGTGATGATGCCGACCGGCAGCACCAGCTGATCGGTCGATGTCGTGAACACCAGCGGATAGAGGAACTGCGCCCACGAGACCGTGAAAGCGAAGATGGTCGCTGCGATCAGGCCGGGCAGCGCGACCGGTATGAAGATGCGCGTCAGGGTCTGGAACCATGACGCGCCGTCGATGATGGCGGCCTCGTCGAGCTCCTTGGGGATCGACGCGAAATAGCCGATCATGATCCAGGTGCAGAACGGCACGGTCAGCGTCGGATACACGATCAGCAGCACGTACCAACGGTTGATCAACTGGATTCCGGTCCAGTCGCCGAACACCGCGAACATCTTGAACAGCGGCAGGAACAGCAACGTGTCGGGGATCAGATAGGTCAGGAACACGCCCGTCGCGAGCGTTGCCGAACCCCAGAACCGCATGCGGGACAGCGCGAAGGCAGCGGGCACGCTGATCAACATGGTAATGGTGACGACGAAGATCGATACCAGCGCCGAGTTGCGAAAGAACGTCAGGAACTGGTTCGACGACAGCAATCTGATGTAGTTTTCCAGCGTCGGATGGAACACCCACCATGGATTGGTCGCCGCCGAAATTTCGGCGCTGCTCTTGAGCGAGGTGATCAGCATGTAGATGGGCGGCAACAGCGAGAACACCGCGAACAGCGTCAGGAAGAAGTACGACCATTTCAGCGCCCAGGCGCGGTCGCGGCTCATGCTGCCATACTTGACGGTGCGGGTCGGCGCGGCCTTGTCGATCACCACGGTGCTTGTCATCAGGCTTCGTTCCCGCGTTTGTTGATATCGCGCAGGATGAAGATCGCTGCGATCGCAAGAATCGGAAACATGAACAGCGAAACGCTGGCGCCGAGCGGAATGTCGCCGCCCTCGATGCCGACGCGGAACGCCCAGGTCGCGAAGATATGAGTGTGATCGAGCGGACCGCCCGATGTCAGCACCCGCACGATATCGAAATTCGCAAACGTCACGATCAGCGAAAACAGCGTCGTGATCGCGATGATATTGCGCATCATCGGCAGCGTGACGTACCAGATCCGCTGCCACCAATTGGCGCCGTCGATCGCAGCCGCTTCATAGAGTTGCTCGGGCACCGATTTCAGCGAAGCCAGATACATGATCATGAAGAACGGCGCGCCAAACCAGATATTCACCAGAATGACCGAGAACCGGGCCCAATAGGCGTCGCCGGTCCAGGGAATCGGCCCGATCCCGAAATATGCGAGCGTATAGTTGAACGCGCTGTAGGAAGGGTCGAACAGCCAGAGCCAGGCCAGCGTGCTCATCGCCGGCGGAATGACCCACGGCACCAGCAGCATGCCGCGCCACTTGCGCTGGCCCTTGGTCGGAATGTTGTGAACGAAATGCGCGACGATGAAGCCGATCAGCGCCTTGAACACCACGGCCGTGATCGCGAAGAGGCAGGACTGCTGAACGACCAGCCAAAACGTTTCGCGCTTGAACAGGAACTGGAAGTTTCCAAATCCGACAAAACGCTGCATCGACTTGTTGAGCGTTGCGAGATGCAGCGAATACAGGGCGGGATAGAGCACCAGAATGGCGATCAGCAGGATCAGCGGCAACGTCATCAGAAAGGCCGCGGTGGACTTTCGCTTCAGCGCCTTGTGCAAACTGCCGCGCTTTCGCGCAGGCCGCGTTCCGGAAACGCTGTTCGGCTGAAATGCGACATCAACCATGATACATCTTCCTCGCGCGTTTCATTTTCATGGAAACGGGATTTTGGGGTGTACCGGCGAGCCGGCGTAACGCCGGCTCGCATTCGTGACGGCACCGCAATGCCTTTGCGGATGCTCGTGGTGACTCAGGTCCGCATGAAGCCTTCGAGTTCGCCTTCCGCCCAGGCCAGCGTCTTCTCCATGGCTTCGCCCTGGTAGAAGCGCACGCACATCTTGGTCAACGTTGCCTGCGTATAGATCTGCTGAGCGATCTTCGGTGGCGCTGGCGATGCCGAAATCGAGAGCTTCTGGTGGTTGAAGGGATTCGGGTAATGGAAGAGTGTGCCCTTCGGCGGTCCTTCCTCGGCCCAGGTCTTCAGGGTGGTCAGCTTCTCGAATGCCGGCAGATCGTAGCCGCCGCTCGCCGCCACCAGCTTCTCGACAGCAGCCGGTTGCGACAAATGCGTCAGCAGGCTCTTGGCCGCCTCCTTGTTCTTGGAGAAGTTCCAGACGCTCCAGAAGTAGGGAAGGAACGGTGCAAAGCGTCCCTTCGGACCTGCCGGGAAACCATGAGTCCAGCATTGTTCCGCGACATCGGGCGCATCCCGTTTGGCAACGGCCCATGCGCTCGGCGGGTTCATGATCAGCGCGCCCTTGCCAGACACCAGCCATTTGTTATTGGAGGCATCGTCCCATGCCGGTGCATCGGGCGGCAGGAATGCCATCAGTTTCTTGTAGTATTCGAGAACCTGCCGCACGTTGTCGTTCTTGACGGTGACATTGCCCTTGGAATCGACCACCTCGGCCCCAAAGGCCAGGAAGAACGCGCCGACGGTATCGACGGAGTCGCTGGTTTCGCCCAAACCAATGCCGAACGGGACGCCACCCTTGTGGCAGGCCTCGGCCGCTTTCAGGAAAGTGTCCGTCGTCCAGTTCTCCGCCTTTGGTTGCTCTCCAGCCGGATACATCGCCTGAACATCGATGTTGGCAAACTTTTTCATCAGGTCGATGCGGGAACAGGGTCCCTTGATCTGGCTGCCGATGCAGGCGGGGACGCCGAGCCACTTGCTTCCGGCCTTGCCGAGATAGGCGACGGTACCGTTGACGTCACCGTTCAGCTTGATCAACGGCTCGACGACATCGTTCATCGGCTCGAGCAGATCGGCCTGTGCATGCGGCCACCACGTCGGCATCGCCAGGATGTCATGACCGGATTTCGCCTGAGCCTCGGCGGCGATCGTCACCAGGTTCTTGTTGCCCTGGCTGGTGATGTAGTCGATCGAAACCTCGACCTTCTCCTTGGCGGCCCATTCATTGACGAGGTCGGTGGAGGCCTTGTTGGCGCCGGGCACCCAGTGATCCCAGAAACCCATTGTGAGTTTGCCGGCGGCGTGTGCGCCTCGGATGTAGGGTGCGGTGATCAGCGCTGCCGATGACAGCGCTGTAGCAGCAACGAATTGTCGTCGAGAAAGCTTCTTCCGTGACATGGCGTTCCCTCCCTGGTGGGCCAATTGTCGTCAGATGAAAATCCCGTTTTTGTTTTTCTTCTTCGTCGCCAGGCAGGCTATATTTGCCCTTGTGAGGCGGCGCGGAGATTTCGCTGTCGACAATCAGAGCAGAATTGCCGGCGTCTGTCGAGAAATCAGGTGATGGGGGTTATAGAACTAACGTTGTGCCTGTTTCGGCGGCGAGTAACTCCAAAACAACTGCCGCCGTAGAGCTATCCGCGAGCCAACAAACAATTACTGCGCTGCACACGTGCCGTCCCCGGGGTGCGAGATACCGCCGCAGGTTCCGTTAGCGATCAATCTTAACCCGCGCGCACGTCGGGCTTTTCCGACCATGGTCGAAGCGGCCCGGCGGTAGACTAGCGCGGTGTGAAAACGGTAATGTTGGATTCGGCATACCGGCATGTCGAATCCAGAAATTGTTCTGCCGGATGAATGACGGAGACCAGATAATGAAGCGCCCGACTGCGACAGCGCATACACACATGATGTTGCGTTTCGTGCTGGGCGCGGCCGTCGTGCTGTTTCTCAACGCGCCGGCTCCGGTAAATTCGCAGGGATTGGTGCAAGGCGTTCAGCAGGGAGCCCAGGCCGGCAACAAGGCGGCCGGACCGGTTGGCGGTGTGCTGGGAGGCGCGATCGGCGGCGTCGTCGGCGTATTTACCGGCGTGCTGGGTGTCGGCAAGAACGGACAGGCGCAACCGCAAACGCAAACACAGGCGCCAGCGGCGGGCGGGCCGAAACAGGCCGGCTCAGCGAAAACCGCCAAGGCGGCCAAAGGCGCAAAAGGCGCCAAGCAACAGCCGGTGCTGACCCAGCAGCAGGGTGAGCCGCAATTGACCGCCGAACAGATCGTCGCCAACAGCGATGCCAATATCGATCGGATCAAGGCCGAACTGAATCTCACGCCCGAGCAGGAGAAGCATTGGACCGGCTTCAACAGCGCCATGCATTATCTCGGCCATAACGGCGCCGATCGGCTCAACCTGCGAATTGCGCGCGCCAAGCGTGACCCGCCGGACGACATTATCGAGCAGATGCGCAACGAGGCCCAGTTTCTCAACGACCGCGCGGTCGATCAGCGCAACGTCGCCGACGCGGCCGAGCCGCTATTCGCGAGCCTCGACGACAAGCAGAAGGCGATCTTCATCGAGGAAATGGTGCGCCTCAGCCATGAGCGCGGGCTGGACTAGGCCGACGCTGGATCAGGGCCAAGTGGGGTAGGCTCAAGTGGATCCGCCAAGGCGACCGACGAATAGCCGGGAGCACATGCCCTGGGGTAGGTTGTAGGCGCGGCACCCGGCTATCCTGCCGCGGCGGCGCGGCCCCCCAAAGCGCCATGCAATGATGAAGAAACGCTGGCCGATTCACGCCCTGGATATGGCGTGCGCATGACCTTGTCGGGAGTCCGGTGTACCGGCTCCGAGGTTCGCCTCCTGAGTGTGTTTTGAAGCGGAATTCGCCGAGCCATCGATGCTGCAGGGCAATATGAACTGCGGACGATCCGGAAACACACGCCCGGCCAGCGATTGGCTGGCCGGGCTGTCGGGTAAGTGCCGACCTGCGATGGCTCACGCCTTGGGGAAATTCAGTTCCACGCCGACGCCGTCGGGATCGTAGAGGAAGAATTGCGTATCGCCGGTGCGCGGCACGATGCTCTCGCGGAATTTCACGTTTTTGGATTGCAGGCGCTTGCGCACGCCGTCAACGTCGGTGGCGGCGAAGGCGATATGGTCGAGCCGGCCGGTGTCCTCGTATTTCTTTTCGGTGCCGCGCACCACGATGCCTTCGCGCGGCTTGCGCGTGCCCATCAGATGCACGGTGGCGGCGCCGCCGGAATAGAGCCAGTAGCCGGGAAAATCGAGCGGCGGCCGCTCGCCGTTTTCCAGCCCCAGCACGTCGCAATAGAACTCCTTGGTGCGTTCGAGGTCGGAGGGTTCGATGGTGTAATGCTGCAGTCCGCCGAGTGGCATGGGCTTTCTCCTGTTAGACAAAGGTGAGGTCGGCATCGGCGCCCATCATCCAGGCGCCGACGGTTTCAAAATGCCTGATCTGGCCCTGCAATTGCTGGGTCACGGTGTGGATGTCGCGGAAGCGGCGTTCCAGCGGATGGTTCTCGAAGATGGCCGTGGCGCCCGCGGCATTGTAGGCGAAGTCGACCGCCTCGCGTGCCTTGTGGATGGCGTGGGTCGCGGCCATCCGGATGTTGATGCGTTGCGCCACGGTGATGGTGGCGCCGGCGCAGAGCGACTTCCAGGTGTCGGCCATCGACTGCAGCACGTAGCCGCGCGCGGCGCGCAGATTGACCTCGGCCTGCGCCAGATTGGTCTGCACCACGGCATTGTCGCGCAAGGGGCTCCGGGCGCCGCGCGGCACCTTGTTGCGCGCCACATCGAGAAAGCTGTCGAGCGCGCCGCGGGCGATGCCGCAGGCGACGCCCGCGAAGCCCACCTGATAGCAGGTGCCGGCGCCCATCCGGTAAAGCGGCCCGCTCTCGCGGCATTCCCGATCGAATTCGCGGGTGATCGAATGGTCCGATTTGACGAAGAAATCCTGCAGCGCGAACTGGTCGCTGGCGGTGCCGCGCAGGCCGACCGTGTTCCAGATGTCGGTCCATTGCACGTCTTCGGTGCGAACCAGCATGGTGCGCTCCTGCTGCTCGCCATTGGCATCGCGCTTCGGCGAGCCGTCGGCTGAGTAGATCGGGCAATGCGCGCCGAGCCAGGTGGCGTGGCGGCCGCCGGATGCAAACGACCAGACGCCGGTGACCCTGTAGCCACCGTCGCATTCGACCGCTTTGACCTTGGGGCCGGGACCCCAGGCCAGCACCGCGCGCGGGTCGTTGCCGAAGATCGCATGCGCCACCGGCAGATCAAGATAGGCAGCCGCCATGGCGCAGCCGCCGGCCTGGCTCAGGCACCAGGCGGTCGAAGCATCGGCCTGAGCGATGGTCTCGATCACATGAAAGAAGGTGACGGGGTCGGTTTCGATCCCGTTGGAAGAGCGCGGCAACAGCAGGCGAAACAGCCGCGCCTCATGCAGCTTGTCGAGCAGATCGGGCGGCAGCCGGCGCGTGCTCTCGATCTCGTTCGAGGCGGCGTCGACGGCGGCCCGGACGGCCTCCGCGCGGAAGATCACGGTCTGATCTCCCGCAAGGTCGGCAGAAGTCGCGATCATCGTATCCAAAGCCTATGCTTGTCGTGCGGCGGTTGCCGCAGTGGCTAGATCCAGCCCGTCGGCCAGTTCCTTGTCGATCTGCTCGATCGATTTGCCCCGGGTCTCGATCCCGAGGAAATAATACACCGCGCCGGCCATCAGGAACCAGCAGCCGAGATAGATGAAGGCGGTCGGAATCTGCGGCAGCGGCACGTCGGGCTTGAGGTAGTTGCTTGAACCCACGATCAAGGCGAGGCCGAGCGGACCGATGATCTTGCCGATGCCGCCGAAGCCATAGGCCGAGCCCATGCCCGACGTTCGCAGGTGCGAGGGCCAGACCTCCGCCGCATAGGGGCCGACAATGGCAAACCCGCCGTCGGCGAAAAAGAAGGTCACCGCCAGGATCAGCCAAAAGGCCGATACGCCAAACAGGGTGGCGTCGTAATACTGGCCAGCCACGATGGTCAGGACACCAGCGCCGAAGCCGAGCAGGCCGCCGGCGTTTCGCCGTCCCATCAGTTCCGAGAAGAACGAGAAGGAGAGGCGGCCGATGAAGCCGAACACGCTGAGCAGGATCATCATCTTGGCGGCTTCCTGCGGCGTAACCTTCAGAAGCAGCACGAACAGCGACGGCGCCCAGAGCGTGATGCCGTAGACGCCAGTCTGCGCGCCGGCATTGCCGAGCCAGGAGACGATCAGGCTGCGCGGATATTTGAACAGGTCGAGCCAGTTGCTCTTGATGATCGGCCCGGCATCGGCGGCCGTCGGCATCGGCAGCGCCGACGGCTCCATCTGCAGCGCCCAGGCCAGCGACTTGCGCGCATCCTCATAGCGGCCCTGACGGCACAGCCAGCGCGGCGATTCCGGCACCCAGAGACGGACGAGGAGCACCAGCAGCGCCGGCAGCACGCCGACTGCGAACAGCAGCCGCCATTCTCCGGAGCCGACCAGCGCGCCCATGACGGCGCCAAGCCCAACGCCCAGCGGAATGACGCAGGTGACGAGGCCGCCGATCCAGCCTCGTTTGGAGGACGGCATGAACTCCTGCACCAGCGGCAGATCCACGCAATAGAGCCCGCCGACGCCGACGCCGACGAAGAAACGCATGATGGCGAGATAGATCCAGCCATTGTCAGGCGTGAAGTAAAGCAGGCCGGTGGCGATGGAGAAATTGAGTACGGTCCCGATGAAGACCTTGCGGCGGCCGATGCGGTCGGCAAGCCAGCCCCAGACATAGGCGCCGATGATGGCGCCGACACCTGAACTCAGCAGCACGATAGCCGACTGGCCGAAGGTGAGCTTCCACGGCCCGATCAGGAAGGCGAGCACAAAGCCGATCAGGAAGTAGTCGAAGAATTCCAGCGCGTCACCGATAATGGCCGCTGCAAGGATCTTGATCTGGTTGCCGGTCAAACTCGTGCGTCGATCGAGTATCTCGAACATGGCGTTTTTCCCCTTGGCGCATGTTCGTTCTTTAACGGGGCGTCGCGCCTACGCACCGACAGTGCCGGTAAAGCTACCTTGCGAACGCCGCGAACGGAAGCCTGCGGATATGCGGGGCACCTCCGCGAAAATAAAAAGGCGTGAACTGTGGCGCTAAGGTAAATGGCGAAGGCAAATGGCAAAAGCAAATCGAGCAGCCGAGCGGGGCAGACCGATCGGCGCGAGCCCGAGCCACCGCAGATTTCGCGTTGCGGCATGCTCGCGTCCGGCTGGTCCCGGGCGGCGGCGCGGGCTCATCCTGAAGGGAATAGAGCCATATTCTTTAATGTTTGCCGCTAGCGTGCTCGACAATTGGGCAGCGGGGCCGAAGTCGATGGAAGAGAAGCGCAAATATCCACGGACGGAAATCAACGAACCGGCCTATGTCTCGTCCGGCGGTTCAATCCTGAGCTGCATGGTGCGAAACATCTCTCCAGAGGGCGCCGCGATCGATGTCGAGAACCCGGCCTTTGTGCCCCCTCGCTTCCGCCTGGTAATGGCGAGCGACTCCTCGGTTCGCGAGTGCCGGGTGGCCTGGATCCAGAAAAACCGGATTGGCCTGACGTTCATTGAGGCGCCGTGAGCGCTGCAAGGTTTCGCAATCGGAACCGGGTCAGCCGGGCGGGCGCAGGCCGCGAGTGCGGCGAACACGCTAATTCTTCAACAGCGATTTGAGTTTCTCGTCCAGTTCCTCGAACGACATCGCGCCCCTGAGCCTCTCGCCATTGATGAAGAAGGTGGGCGTGGCGTCCACCTTCAACACCTCGTTGGCGAACTTCTGATCGGCGGAAAGCTTGTCGAGCAGCGTCTGGTCCTTGGCGCAGGTCTCGACCGCCTGCTCGTTCAAGCCGGCCTGCCTGCCGATCAGCTTCAGCGTATCCTTGGTCTCCGCCATCAACCGGTCCTGCTGCTTGAACAACAGGTGGATGATGCCAAAAAATTTCTCCGCATCGTCGCTGGCGATGCAGCGCGCCAGCATCGAGGCCGCCGCCGCCTTGATGTCGATCGGGAATTCGCGAAACACGAAACGTACCTTGCCGGTGTCGATATAGTTCGATTTCAGCATCGGAAACACGTTTTCGTCGAACGCCGCGCAATGCGGGCAGCTCATCGAGGCGTATTCGGTGATGGAGATGGGAGCCTTGACCGGCCCGAGCGCCATGTCGCGCAGCGACACCGGTTTTGCCACCAGCGCCGCTATTGCCGTTTGCGCCATGGCTCGGCCGGCCAGAGGCAGCAGCGTGACGGCGGCCAAGGCGGCGAACGCGACCAGGGACATGGCTGAGGCGAAGGCGTGGCGGCTGATGATCAACTGAAAGCTCCGAAATCGGCGCAGGCATACTGCTGCAAAAACCGCTCGCTAGCTTGAAATGACCATTCTGGCAATTGCCATCCGCCGACCAGAGAGGAGGCGAGAGGCCGCGTCATTTGCGTTGATCCGGCTGCTTGTCCTGATCGGTCTTCTGATTAGTCTTGGGCTTTGCCGCTTCTTCTGCCCGCGCGGCCATCCAGGCGTCGTATTCAGGCGTGCCACGGCGCGGCGGCACGCCGGCCGGAAGTCCGCCCATCCAGTGCGGCATGTCCGCCATCCGCTCGCCCGCCGTCTGCGCCGCGCAAGACGACAGCAGCACGCAGGCAAGGCCCAGAAAGGCCCATTTGAGACTCGTCGAGACGCGCTTCATCCAAGGCCTGTTGCCACCGCAATGTGGCGACCGGGACGCCAAATCATGGCCGGGATGCGGCGAGAAAGGGCGTCGGCCGAGTGGGCATCGGTCAGTCCATCGGCCGCTCGCGTCCTCCGTCCTGCCACGGCGCACCCAAAATTCCCTGGCGGAGCGCGACCAGAACCAGTTCGATATCGGAGGCGACGCCAAGCTTCGACTTGATGAGGTATCGGGTATTCGCCACCGTCTTCGGACTGAGGTGAAGTACGCCGGCGATGTCCTCGGTCGACCGTTCCGCGAGCAGCAGGCGCAAGATCTCGAACTCGCGCGGCGTCAGCAAATCCGTCGCGGCCGGCGTGTCCGCAACACGGCTTAGCGCCAGTTCGTGATCGATGTCGGCGCTGAACGCGATGCCGCCTCGCAGCACCTCGAACGCGGCGCGTACCAGCGCTTCCGGCGGGCTGCTCTTGGTAACATAGCCCCTGGCCCCGGCCCGGATCGCCTGCACGGCATAGGCGGCGTTCTGATGCATGGTGAAGACCAGAATGCGCGCGGCCGGATCCCATTGCCGAATCCGCCTGATCGCTTCGACGCCGCCCAAGCCCGGCATGGTCAGATCCATGATGACGAGGTCAGGCCGGGTCTCTTTATACAGGCGGTAGGCCTCAGTGCCGTCGCCGGCCTCCGCCACGACCTTCAACCGTGGCTGCTTCGCCAGCAGCGAGCGATATCCTTCCCGTACGATCGCATGATCGTCGACGAGCATGATGGTCGAACCCTGCGTCATGCCGCCTGCCTCGTCTCGCTCGGGTGCGCCATATCGGGTGGCACCGGAATGCGGGCACGAACGACCAGGCCGCTCGGGCGCGCAATGTCCATGCTCAATTGGCCACCGAGCGAGACGATACGTTCGCGCATGCCGAGCAGCCCCATGCCCGATCCACCCGTGAGATCGGCCCCGGCCCTGCCGTCATCATCCACCGTCATCTCGATATGCGCGCGCGGATCGGTGCCGGCGGGCTCCTGCATGCGGAGACTTAGCGCGACGCGCGATGCCTGCGCGTGTTTCGCCGCGTTGGTGATGGCTTCCTGCGCGATCCGATAAAGGCTCGCCGCGAAGTTGCGGGGCAGGGCGCCGAATTCGCCTGATAGTTCGATCGAAAAACGCGTGCGGCCGCCGCCGCGTGTGTTCCATCCGGAAATCAGGCCTTGAAGGCTCGCGGCAAGGCCAAGCTCATCGACATCCGGCGGCCGCAGCCGCAACAGCGCGCTACGCAGCGCGTCCATCATATGGGCGGCGGTCCAGGCGATGCTCTCGCACTCGGCGGTGAGCGACGGACATTGCTCTCGCGCGGTGTGACCGGCGGAGGCGGCGAGCGCACTGATCGCGGCAAGGCATTGCCCGAATTCGTCATGCAGCTCGCGCGCCAGATGCTGGCGTTCTTCGTCCTGGACCACGATCAGCCGCCGGGTCAGCGCACTACGCTCGGCGAGCGTGGTCTCGAGGCTACCGGCCAGATGATTGAACACGTGGCCGACCGCCGATAGCTCGGCGAGATCAAACGGCGGCAGGCGCGCCGAGAGGTCGCCGGCGGCCAGACGCTGCAGACCGGCGCGGATCGCCAAAGTCGGCCGCAAGACATCGGCGAGCGTCGCATAAACCAGCACGCAAAGCCCCATCAGGGCGCAGGCCATGATGACGGCGAGGCGGCTGGTCTCGCGCCAGCTTTCTCCGATCAGGCTTTGCGGATCAATCGACGCCACGGCCTCGCCATGCGCCTCATTGCTGAAGCTGACCGGATGCACCGACTCGCGGCCGGCATCGAAAAGGCGCCGGTAGAGATCGGCGAAGAGTTGCGCGACGCTGGTATCGCCGGGCGCGACGCCGCTGCACAGCCGTTGCAGAGTTTCGCCTCTGGACGTGCGATAGGCGATGCAAAGGCCGGGCGCCATCAGCGCCGCGGCTGTCCTTTGCAGATCGGGGAACTGTATCGGCGCGCCCTTGATCCAGTGGATCTGGCCCTGTTGCAGCACCAGATCCTTGGCGACCATTTCGGCGACCCAATCGGCGCGCGCCCGCGCGGCGCGGTCGGTCTCGAACAAAAGGTAGGCGGCGGCGACGGCGAAACAAAGCGCCGCCAGCGCGACGACGCGCAGGGAGAGCCGAAGTTTCAGATCAAGCCTGGGCGCGGACATGGGCGAACACCTCTGGGAACGGGGTTGCGTTCGACGGCGCGAGTGAGGGGCAATCTAGAGGTGGAGGGGCCCTCTTGGAAGCATGGGCCGAAAGATCGGGCAATTTGCCCGGCTGTTGCCGGGACTGGTTCACTTTCCGTCCGCTCCGCGGTGCTCTTAAGGTAGCGACAAATCAACGGAGTTGGCGCCATGCGTCTTTTTGTTCTTATGCTCGCGGCCAGCCTTTGGCTGGCGCCGTCCAACGTCAAGGCTGACGGCGGCGGCAAGAAGGAAAGCGCCGCGGTCGCGGTGATCAACTTCGATTATGTCGATACCTCGGGCGAGGAGCGCGATCAGCGCAAAGAGCATGAGGCGCGGCTCGACACCTTCATGCGCGCGCTCAGGAACGATCTCCCACAGCGCGGCAGCTTTCGGGTCGTGACGCCAAACTGCATCCCAAATCCTTGCTCGCTGTCGGGATCCACCGTCGGCGACATCCTGGCCGCGGCGCGCGAAGCCGGCGCCGACGTAGTACTGATCGGCGGCGTCCAGAAGATGAGCACGCTCGTGCAATGGGCCAAGGTCGAAGCCATCGATGCCAGGACAGGGCAGCGGATGTTCGACAAGCTCTTCACCTTTCGCGGTGACACCGATGACGCCTGGCGGCGCGCCGAAGCCTTTATCGCCGGCGAGATCGCGATGATGCCGGGCCAGCCAGCGGAGCCGGCGATCAAGATCGCGGTGTTTGATTTCGAGCTCGACGATTTCAGCGGCGGCGCCGGGATCGCGGGCGATCACGCCGCCGACCTCGTGCAACTGGATCGGGCCACCGATGACGCGCGTAAGCTCATCTCGCAATCGGGCCGCTACGCGCTGGTCGACGTCGCCAATGCCGACAGCGATGCCGTGAAAGCACGAGCGCTGCGGCAATGCGACGGCTGCGAAGCCGCCATCGCGTCAAAACTCGGCGCCGATCAATCACTGGTCGGCGTGGTGACACGGATCAGCCGGACTGAATATGTGGTGCGGTTCCAGATCCGCGACGCGCGCACCGGCGCGCCAATTCTGGCGCGGCAAAGCGACCTTCGCATCGGCGCGGACTATTCCTGGAACCGCGGCACGGCATCGCTGATCAGGAATAGCCTGCTCGACAATCCCTGAAGCGAGGCTGCCGCGCCGTTCGCGAAGTGCATGCTGCAGCGCAGTGAAACAAAAGCCGCGTCTTGAAAGAGTTCCCTGCACACGGTCCGCTTGACCGCGCAAATCGGGAGGTTGCACAATATCCAACAATTACGCCAGCGTAGTGCGTTGCGGTTCTTGTTCGAGAACGGTGAGCGACGATGGGCATCTTCGGGCGAAAGGCCGATCACGATTTCGATGCGCTGATCCATGCGATCGGACCGCTGTTGCATGGCAAGGGCCCGGACCTGCAGCGCGCCGTGCTCGCCGATCTGGTCGCGCGATGGATTGTCGGCCACCGCCCGTCGCACCGCGCTCACCTGCTGGCGCTGCACGTCCAGGCCGTGCGCGACCTCATCGAGCTGAAAGAGGAGGCGCAGTCCGCCCGCGATGGCGGCGAGCGGGAAGATTGGTGACGGCGGCCCCACAAGCATGAACCCGCGGCACGAAAAATGCCGCCGCCGATGAAACAGCGACGGCTCTTGCCGTCCCCTAATTTCTAGCTGGCCTTCCTGTCGATGCGCGCGCTTTGGCTGGAGCCGACGAGGTCGGTCAGCTTGATGCGGTCGAATTCCTTCCACACGTTCATCAACCAGTGGCGGACATAGCCGCGCAGCACGAATGAATAGTCCGCAGCCTCGCCATCCACGCCTTTGTTGGCGACAAATTTGAGGAACGGCACCGAGGCGACTTCAACCTGCTCAAAAGCCATTTCGTTCAGTTTGGGGACGCTGAGTTCGGTGGCGTCCGGGAGCTTGCGGAAATACGTATTGTAGGTGGTCTTGTCCCATTCGAAGAAACTGGTGTTGTTGACGAAGTTCTTCACCAGGAAATATTTCGCGCCTTGCATGAAATTCGCGGTCTCCGCGATTTCGTCCAGCGAGGCGATCGACGGGCCGAGCATGTGGAATACGGCAAAGGTGATCTGGTCCGACTTCGCAGCATCGAGAAATCCGATGTCGCGTAACGAGGCCAGGGCCGGCGACATCAGGCCGGCGCGGACATCGATCACGGTGACGGAGGGGCTTGCCGCGCTCAGGGTATCGAAGATCTTCATCTGGTCCGAGGTCGTCGTCAGGTCGACGATTTCGGTGACGTCAGGATGAAAGCGTTTCAGCGTACCGCGCGGGGATTCAGTATCGAAGGCGCGGGTGGGGATGTTGTTCGCGTCAAAATAATCAAGCAGGGTGCGCGAAACGGTGGTCTTGCCGACCCCGCCTTTGTCCGCGCCCACCACAATCACGACCGGCTTTGCCATAATCTATCCTCGAAGCTTCCCAATCCATGGAGCCATTGCAGCATCCGAGGCCCTGCCTTGGGCGAGAAAATGGCAAAAACAAGGGAATTTCATGTACTTAGCGCTCCATTGCCGCGCTGAATAGACACCTACAACGGGTGTTTGATCCGGCGCGCACGGGTTCTTGAGAAGCATGTCTGAGCGGAAGAAATTGCCCAAGCCTTTGCTGGTTTCCCGGTTGTGACCCGCGCCGTCGGGAAGCGATCGAAGTCCGTGACCTCCGGTTTTTTCATAAGCTTCACCATGTTGACCCGCGGTGAATATCTTGGTGCCCAGCATGATCGGCGTTGCAGCGCCTCGGTTTGAGTCCAATCACGGATGTGAGCCGGCATCCAAGCTATCTATCGGTGCGGGCTGAGCGGGCGCTCTCGGATGATTGAATTTCGAGCCCTCGAAAATCTCCCGACAACCGAACAAACGAGGCAACGCACATGCTGGCGGAGAAGTTCTTTCTGGTTCTGAAACCCTCATAAGCCGTACTCACGATGGAAGCCCGGTCGTGGTAAGCACCTCGCGACACGTTCCGGTCAAGCTGCCGAGCGACAGCGGCAAATAGGCTCCACGCGATCGATCGGGCCGCGCCATTGGCGCACCTGTGACGCCTCGACCAGATCGCGGTGACGTCGGCCGAGATCATGGAGGCTGTGCGGGTTCAAAAAGCGGTGCCGATTTTTTTGATCCGCCTCAAGGCATGGTTACGCTTGGGTCGTATCATTTCACTTATGTACGATATGGTGATCCAAAATGGCCGAGCCGGGTGGTATTGGCAGGTGTGCGACCGCAGCGGGAAAATCATGATGCACGGATGGGAAAAGACTCGCGCAGCGGCCAAGTATCGCGGCGAGCGCGCGCTATTCCTGCTACTGCTGAAAAGCGGTCTCAATAACACACGACGCACCCCAAACGCCTAGCGGCTCAGAGGTCGATGGCCGTTGCGGGATGCCGCACCGGTTGGCAGCCGCAAGCACCGTATTCTTACGGGCGTCCATTTTCATGGAAATTTCGCACGATCCGCGTAGTCAACATGACGTCGAGGGATTTTAGGGCTCGGCATCAAACCAGCGCCGCCCAGCGATCATACTCCGCGAGGGCGGCGTTGCGGTTTGGACTGATCCGGCAAGCCGGCGAACAACGCCTTGTCTTACGCCGGGCTTCATTCGGACGATCACCGTTCGGGTTGGACCGTTAGACGGATGGCTACCTCCGTTGAGCCATCGAAGACTTCAAGGACATGATCGCAGAGCAGGCAGCGAAACTCGCCCCTCGTCATGCTGCCGGATGCGACCTCGATCCGGCGGTAGCCGGCCTTGCATTTGGGACAGATGATATCCGACGATCTCATACCCGCAAATTTACCACTCCGTGCTCAAAGTTCCAACTGCGGCGGCTTTGCGTCGGTAATATGTAACCCTGAACTTCGAGATCGCAGCCGGCGCGGTTTGCCAGACCTCGTCCGCACTCGCCGCGACGAAGCTGACCGGATCGATCAGAACTTCGTTCACGGATGGCGGCGCGCGCAGGCCCCTCTGGTATTCAGAGGGCCGAACTGTTGCCGAACGACCCGAACGGTCAGACCTTTTTTCCCGCCATGCAGCGATCCATGGCGGCCCGGTGCTCCTTGGTCTTGTTGTCCGGATACTTCACCAACGCCTCTCGATGACATTGGCCGATGGTTTTCGTTTGCTGTGCGAGAGCAACCGACGGATTAAAACCAGCAGCGATTGAAACGGCCATCGCAAAAAGTGCAATTTTGAAAGTCATCTTTCCTCGCCCCGTTTGATTTTCATGCAATGCGGCGAGTAGACCCAATAGCCAGGTCGACGACAACAGATTAGGGCCACGCGGAAGACTGCATCCACCGCAGTGAGAGTGGAGCAGCAAAAGGTTGCTAGATACCGTGTCGCGTCATTTCGGTCGCCTTGTGGTGGCGCAATGCGCGCAGCACCCCGATGCGTGAATGCATCACCAAGTCACGGCCTTCGGCGGCGTCGATTGGGAAGCGGGATAACCCGTGTCTTTACGGTTCTGTCTCTTCATCAATTCGATGCAATTTACGCGAATAACTCACCCACTCCTATTCCATCGCGTGATGATAAACGACCTATGACATCGTCCGTTGCCACCGTAGCAACTGATCTGACGCCTGCCTGCGATTCCTGCGGGCTCGCAACCGTTAGAATAGGCAAACTTGACGAAATAGGTTTGCATCCTCCGATCGACGTATTCAAGTGCGGCCCGTGTCGTCAGATCGTGTCGGTCGAATTACATTACTCTCGGCGGCTACGCGGCGGCTTCAATCGGCGGCCCGGTTGAGCACCAATTGCGCGCCGGCCGTCGCCATTGAGATCAAGCTCGCTCCACTTCCTCTGCCTCGCGAGTTGGCTTCGGGAATTCGGCGATCCGCTCCCGCGTCCTTTTAGCCTGATGGTATGGGATCATCGAAGGGGCGGGACTGATCAAGAGATCCAAAAGCTTCGCCGCTAGCAGGTGAAGCGCTTCACATTCTTGACAAAAATTCCGCTCTATTGTTGAGGAATGCTTGGATTTACAATTATTTTTTTCTGATGCGTTGTCCATGACGGTGCGGGAGCACCGTCTCCTGACGACCAGACCGAGCGGACCTTTGCCCGCGGTGGTCGTGGCCTGATCGCGCGAACGAGGCGATAGATAATACCGTGGTTCTACGGGCTCCCCTGTACCGAACCTTGGCACAGGCTATGCAAGAAGAATGACGCCGGGATTTTGAGAGCTCGGTGACCGAGCAAAGCCGCCTTGCAATTATATTCCGCTGGGCGGCGGTGGACATGAGGGATGTTCCCTTCAACGCAATCGATGGGATGTCTAATGCTGAGACGTTCATCGCTTATATGGGTGACTGCTTTTGCAGTTGTATTGCCGCATGGCGATGCCGGCGCGCGCACGCGGATCGCTTTCAAGGCCAGTGTGCAGACACCGCGTGAAGCCGGCACGACACTTGCTCCATTCCAACACGTTCGATTTTGCCTGCGGTATCCGGACGACTGCCGATCAAATTCCGCAGAAAGTGAACGCATAGATCTGACGTCCGAGAGTTTGGCATTGCTCAAGCGTGTCAATCGTCAAGTCAATGTGTCGATCGTCTCGAAATCGAAAGCCTACGGCAGCCGTCTGGATGACAAGTGGACCATTGCGCCCGACCAGGGCGATTGCAATGACTACGCCGTCACGAAACGACACGAGCTGTTGAAGAGCGGCCTCCCATCGAGTGCTTTGCGACTGTCGGTGACCAAGACGGCCGCTGGGATCGGACATCTCGTCCTTGTCGTTGTGACGACAAAAGGCGACCTCGTACTGGACAGCCTGACCGACGAAATCCAACCGTGGCAGACCACCGGCTATCGGTGGCTGAAAATTCAGTCAGCTCGCAATCCCCATTATTGGGTCGAGATCAGATCACCAGTCGACGCGCCTGCTGGTTCGCTAACGCGGCTGACCTCCACTTCCGCGTTGTGAATTGTTTTCAGCGCCATAGACCGCGATCGTTGGCGGAGGCTTTGTCTGCCAGCTGGGCGGTTTAACTCCTCGGGTGAGGCACATGAGAGATCCATGCCGCCTTCGTCCTATCGGTTCATAGGGCTGTTCATCCGTTCCGCGCCAGACGTTCGATGGGGCTGCCCAGCGGCTTTGGATCAAACGCAATTGTTTCTGATGCAAAAATGGTGGGCGAGCGGCAAGCCTTGCCGTCCCGTGCGGTCGGCCGATCTCGCTCCGGAAATGAAGAGACTTTGATCGAGGGTTCCAAATCAGGAACCTGACAAACGCTTAGCGCAAGAATCCGGGGAGGTGTGAGGCGGCTCACATCCCCGCGTCGCGCTTCGCACTAAATCAAATCGCTGCAAGAGTTTCCTGAAGTTCAGCCGAGCAGGAGATTTCGCATGAAGCCTTTGATCATTATTTTTTTCATCGCCGCTGTGGGGCTGCTTGCCGCTGTGGGCGGCATCCCGGGGTCACACTCGATCTCAACGGTCGGACGCGCCGGAATATCAAGCACGCCGACATTGCAAGACATGCAAAGCGGCCGAAGCGCAGGCAAGCTGCCGGTCGATGATTTTGACGACCGCTCATTGGTCTTCCCGCGGGAATCGAAGCGCTAAGCAGAAGGCCACGCGGCAGGCTTTCAGCCAGGGCTCGCAAATAGATCTGCGCTCGAAAGAACCTTCGAGGTCGAACGAAAGCTTGGTGGAGAGGCGGGGCCCTACGGGCCCAAGAAATCGGGCGGAATTGGGTACTCGTGCCCCAAAAGGCCAAGCGATGCCAGTTCCCCTCGATGCGCGTCTACCTCCAGAATGGCCAAGACAAACATCAACACGACCGCGGCATAGATGAGGGATGGTGACGTTTCAGCGGGCGCATCGTCATGGCGTGGCGGTAACGCATCGCGAAGTGACCGCCACAGCGAAATGAAATGCAGATACGTTTTAGGCCGTATTTGCATGACGTTGTCCTCGACGTACCAAGCATAGGATCAGGCTATGGGCGGTTCAAGCCGACAACAGCCATTGCGGCATTGAGTAGCGGGGCCATTTTTTGTCCTGCGGTGCAGCATGGAAACCGAACCATGCTTCAATCATTGACGAGACCGAGCGAGTGCAATGCCGCATACCCGCCGGTGACATGCCCGGGCGAACTGTAAACCGCAGATGAATTGGGTTCCAAGTTTCAGCACAAGTCTCCGCATCGTTGCCACTCTGCTGGCGATGCATTCAGCGCCGGCGCAAGCGCAATTGACGGGTCACGGTGGACCTGTGCGGGCGATTGCGATTTCCGGTGATGGCAACAGTGTTCTGTCGGGCAGCTTCGACAGCGCCGCCATCCGATGGTCGCTCAAGACCGAATCCGCCGAGCAGGTGCTTCGCTTTCACTCCGACGCGGTGAACGCGGTTGCCTTCCTGAAGGATCGGCGAATGGCGACCGCGGGGGCCGATGCGAAGGTAGCGATCTGGACGCCCGGGCGGCAGCAGCCCGACCGGGTTTTCGAGGGCCATGGCGCGCCGATCGTTTCACTTGCTGTCTCGCCGGATGGCGCAAGATTAGCTTCTGCCTCCTGGGACCATACGGTTCGCATCTGGTCGCTCAGCGACGGCGCGCAGCAGGTGCTGGAAGGGCATTCACAGAACGTCAACGGCGTCGCATTCACGCCGAATGGACGATCCCTGGTCAGCGCGGGTTACGATCGTGAGCTGCGGATCTGGCCGTTGGTGGGTGGCACCCCCAGTGTTGTCACACTGGCCTCACCCCTTAACGCCGTGGCAGTCGCGCCTGACGGCGAGATCGTAACGGGTGGTGCCGACGGGAAGCTGCGCTTTCTGACATCTGATGCCAGGGAGACAGGCGAAGCGCAGGCCGCTTCGACACCGATCGTCGCTCTGACGATCTCCATGGACGGGACGTTGATCGCGGCTGCTGGAATTGGCGGTGTCGTGGCGGTCATCGACCGAAAGGCGCGGAGCATCGCGCGAACATTGGTCGACCCGGGTTCGCCAGTATGGTCAATCGTGTTCCTTCCGGACAACGCAACGTTGCTGACGGGCGGCGCCGACGGCAAGATCCGGCGCTGGAACGCGCAGACTGGCGACTCCATCGGCTCATCGTTGCAAGCCACGCCGCGCGATCCGCTTGCCGCCTATGCGGGAGATCACGGCGCCGAGGTATTCAGGGCGTGCGTTGCCTGCCACACCCTGTCGGATAAGGAACCGCAACGCGCCGGCCCCACGCTTGCGGGCTTGTACGGCCGCAGGATCGCGTCGCTACCTGGCTATCGCTTCTCCGACGCGCTCAAAGCGATGGGCATCGTGTGGACGCCCGAGACCGTGTCAAAATTGTTCGAGCTCGGTCCAAACGCCTATACGCCTGGCACAAAAATGCCGGAACAACGGATTGGATCTGCGGAGGATCGCAAGGCGCTCACCGATTTCCTGGCGCGCGCCACCGCCAACTAGCTAACCCTTGGTCTTACGCTCACGCAGATAATCATCGGTCGTGCGAGGTGAAGCGCGTTCGGGCACGCCTGCGAACGGATCGAACTGCTGCTCGCTCATGGCCACAACGCGGCAGTCTGCGCACATTCTGACCACGTCCAGCCGTTTGTCGCCCGCGGGATACATCCAGTGACGACCCTCGAGTTTCGCCGCGATCTTCTCGATGGTGCTCTTCACGCCAAACGGCTTGTTGCAGCGAATACAATGCGCCGGCTCCTCTTCCTTGATGATCCGTGCCGGAGCCCTTGCGGCACGGAAATCGATCTGCGGTTTCAGCGTAATGACCTTTTCCGGGCATGTGCTCTGGCATAGCCCGCACTGCACGCAGGCATCTTCGACGAATTTGAGCACCGGACGTTCAGGATCGTCGCGAAGGGCACCGGTGGGACAGGCCGACACGCAGGCCAGGCACAAGGTGCATCCGTCCGTATTGACGGTGACTGCACCAAGCGGCGCGCCTTGGGACAGCGCAATGACGTCGGACGGCGCAGGCGCGACACCGTGCAGTTCGTGAAGGGCGAAGCGAAGCAGGTCGGGCCGCTTGCCCGTCGTCTTGAAGGTTGCGGGACGCTCCACGGCCGGCGCGGGTTCGATCGCCCGCAGCTCCTTGCCGAGCACATCCGGATCGTCCGTTTCGATAGTCGCAACCCGGCGCCCCAAAAATCCAAGCCCGGAAACAATGGCATCAGCCATCGCTATGGTTTGGGAAAGCCCGGAGATCTCGTGCAGAGGTCTTGCGCGGAGGAGAAAGCGTATCCCGGCTGCGCCATAGGCGAAGGATGCCACGACCGCTTCCAATCCAACCTGTGTCACCTCGTTGACGGCGAACGGCAGCACATTGGCCGGAAGACCGTCGCCGTGGCGGGCGAGCGCATCGATTAACGCGCTTCCCTGTTGGCTGTCGTGGAACAGCACAACGGCATTGGCGCCACCGGCCTCACGGTAGGTCAAGAGCATCGCTCGCAGTTTGTGCAGCAACGTATCGGCGGGCGGCAGGGCATAGTTTGCCGCGCCTGTCGGACAGGTCGCGGCGCACTGGCCGCACCCCGCGCAGACCTCCGCGTTGATTTGGACGTGATCGCCATCTGGCGTGATCGCTCCGGTCGGGCAGAGATCGAGGCAGCGATGGCAACCCGTCAGCCTCGAGCGCGAATGGACGCAGAGCTCCTCGGTGAAATTGACGTATTTCGGCTTGTCGAAGGTTCCGACGAGATCGCGCGCTTTGAGTACGGCCCGCAGCATCGCTGAAGGATCCCGCGGATCGGCGCGCAAATAGCCGTCGCGCAGATCATGCGCCGGAAACAGCGGAGGTCCGCCAGAGAGGTCAAGCACGAGATCGCAGCGCGAGGTGGCGCCATTGCGCGGAGCTTCAAAGATCAAGGCGTCTCGCGACGAGGGGCGGGGCGCTGCGTAGTCGTCGATCGTGAGTTCGAAGGCGCCGAAATGGCCCTTGGCGTTGCGGATGGTTCCCTTGACGATAGGGAAGGCTGTGACGGCCGGCGGCGTGACCTGCGCCGGCCTGGCGATCATAACCGTGACGTCAAGATGATCGGCCAGCAGTCTGCCGGCTTCGACCGCGCTCTCGTCGCGACCATAGATCAGCATGACACCTTCGCTCGACAGGTTGACGAGCGCGAAATCAGGCGCCGGCTCGGCGGTGGCCGCGAGCAGGGCCGCCATTTTCGGTCCCGCCTGGGCCCCTTGCGTGGACCAGCCTCCCGTCTCGCGCAGGTTGACGAAATCGATCCGCTCCGCCCGCTCGCCTGCCTCATCCGAGAACAGCGGCGCCTCCTGGGTGCAGCCGACGGTGAGCGATCCCTCCGCCTTCGCGGCGTTGCTAAACTGATCGAGATCGGCCCGGCAGAGTTGACGGAAAGTTGCGATCTCGCTGTTGCAGCATCCCCGCTTAACGGCGGCCGTATCGAGACGCATCGTGTCTTCGCACGAGCACATCAGGATCGTTTTGGGAGGACGTGCCATGCCTTGCCCAACACTCCGACTAAAGAGGCGCGGAACGGCTCCGAGCAGACTCGCATCGGGGGTCCGCCTCGTATAGTTATGCTCATTGGAGCGGGAAAGGAAGCTGGAGCGACAGCTGTCACCGACCCCACGCACGCACGGGTTCGCATCGGAACCCATCGATTTGCCTCCGCCGTTCACGCTGGTGAGGCTGCGTGAAAGCCGTGACGCCTTCACCCACGCGCTCGATATTGCCGAAGCGAGCGGCGCAGGTACCCTGATCTATGTCGGGCGGTTCGATCTCGCGGAGTTCGCCGTTGTGCTCGAACCCAACGAGCCGTTGCGCACCGCACGCCGTGCTTTCTATGCCGGAATGGTGGCGCTGACCGACGCCTTGCGCGCCTATGCGCCGCCAAACAAGTCGGTGACAATCGATTGGCCGGACGCGATCCGCATCGAAGGCGGCCTCGTCGGCGGCGGTCGGCTCGGCTGGCCTTCATCCGCGAAGGAGGACGAGCCGCCGCCTTGGCTGGTGTTTGGGGCTATGATCCGAACCGTCGGGATGACCGACGCGCCGCTGGGCATTCATCCACTCTCCTCGGCACTCGAGCAGGAGGGTTTTGGCGATGCGGGCGCGGTTCAGGTGACGGAAAGCTTTGCGCGGCATCTGATGCTGACCACCGACGCTTGGCGGGTTGACGGATTCGATAGCGTGGCGCGCGAATTCCTGAGCCGGCTGTCGCCCGAGCGACAAGTCAGCCGCAGGATCGACGAGAACGGCGATTTCCTGACGCGCCGCATTGGGACGGGCAAGACCGACCGGCGCAACCTCGTACAGGCCCTCGGTACGCCCTCCTGGCTCGATCCGAAACTCGGAGGACCGCGCCTGTGAAGCTCTTGCGCACCATGGCCCTTGATCCGTCCGACACGTTCGTGTTCGACGCGGCGGCGGAACTTGGCGACTGGGCCGTATCGGGCGCGTTCCGGTTTTGCGATCAGGATCCAGCCAAGCTGACCGGCAAGGACCGTTCGGCCTTCCGCAGCGGCTTTCTCGGCGTCCAATCGTGGGGCTGGTCGACGCTGGTGCAGATCGTCCCGGCGACGGCGGCCGATCGGCGTGCCCTCGTTGAACTCCTGGCTGCACAACTTGTCGATCGTTTCGGCGCGCCGGATCTCGCAACCGCGCGCCTTGCGGCGGAAGAGGAAGTTGCCTTTGCGGAACAGCTCTGCACCCATCCCACGGGCAACCTGATTGCGGTCCGCCGCACGGCGACCGATGGTGAAGTTCGGGAGTCATTTCGCAGATTGCAGCTGCGAGAAGGGCAGGGTCACGGCAAGGCGTTCTCGTTCATGGAGGTCGAGGATGATCCTGAGCCTGACAGCGGTCTCAGTCTTGCGGATTTGAGTTCGGAGCCACGGCGACAATGAAAGATTTCTGGATCTCGTGCGGCCATCATCTGCTTGATCGCAATGCGAGCGGCGGGCTCGTGGTCACCGACGAATTTCTAAAGGCCTATTTCGTGCGGCCCGAGCTGATGCCGCCGGAAGACGCCTGCGAGGTCGAGCGCAGATTGCACCGGGAGTTGTTCGCGGATCCGCGCCGGCCGGTCGGTGCTGACGAGGTTGCCGCGATTGCCGATGCCGATGCGCGGGAGAACTGGCAGTTTGTACTGGCGTTTCGCGATCTGTTGCTGCGGCATCCGACGCTGGAAGCCGCCTATCTCACGCTGGTCCGTTCCGGATCCATCAATTTGCCGCCGCTGTTCGTCAATCAGCTCGTCCAGGTGATTCTGCGAAACGCACTGGACGACCGCGATGACCCTTTCGTTCTTCGTGCCGCCGAGTTGTTTTTCCGCCCGCAGCGAGTCATGCTCCACGATCAGTCGCTGCTTCTGGGCGACGAGGAGGTCATTGGCGGGACCAGCCCCACGCCAGTATCGTCGCTGATGTTGATGCTGGGCGTAACCGCCGACGCGCAGATCGACGTTCTCCGTGAGGAAAACGCCGAGAGCTACTGGCAGCGCAGCGACCAGTTCGACATGGGACTTGATCTTACCGGCGGAAGGCCTGGACCGGCGGCGCTGGCGGAGGCCATGACGCGCTGGATTTTTCACCTGCTCGGGATCGATGTCACGATCGAGCCCCTCAGCGAGTTGCGCGACGCAAATCTCATTTGGTACGTGGGACTCGATTCCGAGGCCACCAAGATTGGCGACCGGCTCTGGCATGGTGAGGCTCTGGACAACCGGACCGCGGGCCGCGTGCTCGCCCTATTTCGCCTCGACTTTGCCGCCGCTACCCTGGTTGCTGACACGGTCGCGCGCGAACCGGTGTATTTGATCCTTGCGATGACATCGGACCAGAGTTTCCGGATGAAGCCGCAGAATCTGTTGACGGGATTGCCGATTAAGCACCTGGAGGCTGCAAGTTGAGTCCCGCCGCTGTGCCCTTGCTGCGCATTCCCGTCGGCGTCGTGGTCGAACGCCGCAAGACCAACTCGCCCTGGATCGATTTCGTCTGGCGCGGCATCGGCGTGCTGCCCGATGAGCCGGAAATGAAGCCATGGACCATTCTGCGCGAACAGGAGGAGGCGACCCTTTACTATGCCGGCAGTGCCATGGTCGATCTCTATCGCTCCGAGGCGCCGCGTTATCGTGAGAACCTCGCGACTGGCAGCCCGAACATCTGGATCGTGATGAGCCCCTCGGAGGGCGCCTGGCCCTACGCTGTGGCGGCCGTGACCGCCGATCCCGCGGAGGGGGAAGCCTTCACGGAAGCTGGCGCCAATCTCGTCGAAGCGGTGCCGATGCCTGAAGCCCTTCGCGACGCGATTGAAAAATTCGTTGCCGAGCACCACTTCGAAACGGAGTTCGTCAAACGCGAGCGGCGCCGCGCCGATCCCGAGGCGTTGGCGCGGCGTCACCATGATGAAGGTGGGCACGAATGAGCGACGAAGAATTTCTTGCTCGTTGGTCTCGTCGCAAGCGCGAGGCGAAGGTAATCGCTGACGCTCCGCCGCGGACCCAGACGGCTGAGACGCCCAATCCGCCGCCCATCGCGGCCGAAAATCCGGCGGAGGTGGATCTGTCGAGCTTGCCGCCAATCGATTCGATTACCGCGGCTACCGACGTCACGGCATTCCTGCGCCAAGGCATCCCGCCGGAGTTGAGCCGTGCCGCGCTTCGTCGCGCCTGGGCGGCCGACCCTGCGATCCGGGATTTCGTCGGTCTCGCAGAGAACGCTTGGGACTTCAATGACCCGCACGCGATGCCCGGCTTCGGGCCACTCGATTGTTCAAAAGAACAGCTTGGCGCGCTCGTTGACAGGATTGTGGGGGGCGTACGCGGCGCCGCCGACAGCCTTACGAACGCAACCGCAGCACAGAAGGACACCTGCCAATCAGCTAATTCAGACCATGAACGGCCATTGGAATCCCGCGCCTCAGCAGCGGTCGCCGACCTCAGTCCTGCGGAGGAGTTTAGTTCGGACCAGCCGCCTTCAGCTCCTGCTGCAGTGCAACCGGAAGCTCCTCTGAGCGTTGAGAGCGACCAAACCGCAAATCTACGTCGCACGCATGGAAGCGCGCTGCCCCGCTAGTTTTTCGACCAAAGGCTATAGCCTTAGCCTATGTCAATTCAATTGACCGGTCCCCCACCGAAGTCTAGTCTTCGCTAACCAGAAAATAAGCGCTTTGGACACCTTTGAGTGGAGGTCCACGTGCGCGATGCGGGCCTTAATCGTGCCATCGATGCAGCGGGCGGCATAGCCCAGCTTGCCCGGAAGATGGGCATTGCCCAGCCTTCCGTTTCGAATTGGAACAGGGTGCCTGCCCAGCGGGTAATCGCCATCGAAGCTGCGACCGGCGTGTCGCGCAAGCAACTTCGCCCCGATCTCTATAGCGAGCCAGCTGTGGAGGGTGGTGCCGTCGATCCCGTCGATGCAGCCCGTGCGCAGGAATACGCGCTGCTCGCCGCCTTGCTCTCGCGCCCGCCGTCGAACGCATTGTTCGCCGAGATCGCGCGGTTGCGAGGCGACGTAACCCCACTCGGTCGCGCCCATGCCGCGCTCGCCGAGGCCGCGGCGGAGGTGACGGCCGCGAGTGTCGAGCGCGAATATTTCGATCTGTTCGTCGGTCTGGGGCGCGGCGAGTTATTGCCCTATGGGTCCTACTATTTGACCGGCTTTCTCAACGAGCGTCCACTGTCCCGCCTGCGCGAAGATCTTGCTGTGCTCGGCATCGAGCGGATCGAGAACAATTTCGAGCCCGAGGATCATGCTGCGACGCTGTGCGAGATCATGGCTGGCCTCGTGGGCCGCGGCTTTCCCGCGTCGGAACAAGCGCAGCGCGTCTTCTTCGAGAAGCATGTGGCGCCCTGGATGGGCCGCCTGTTCGCCGACATGGAGAAGGCCGCGAGCGCCAAATTCTACCGATCGGTCGGCTCGCTCGGCCGCCTGTTTCTGGAAATCGAGGCTGAAGCCTTTACGTTCGCCAATTGACCGACGGCTGTTGGTCCGGGAGAGATGCGATGAAGGACGAAAAGAAAGTGACAGTCGGTCGCCGCGACTTCCTTCGCAAGGTCGGCCTCGGCGCGGTCGGCGCCGGCGCGACCCTTGCCGCGCCGCTGGTTGCCCCGGCGCAGGCCGACAGCGAGACCAACGATGAGAAGCGCAAGGCGCGCTACCAGGAAACCGATCACGTGAAGGCGTATTACCGCGTCAATCGTTATCCTACTTGAGGGAGGCGGCCGTGCTGATCAAGAGAACACAACGCCAGCATGCGGAGGTTGCTTCCCGGGGGTCCGTCGCGCAGGCACTGTCGGGGCAAGCCGGCGGTCTCGATCGCCGCACCTTCCTGCGCCGATCCGGCCTTGCCGGCGGCGGTTTCGCGGCGCTGAGCACGCTGCCGGTCGGCAGCGTCCGCAAGGCGCAGGCTGCGGCGGCAGGGCCGCTCACGTCGGGTGCGACCATTCGCAAGAGCGTCTGCACGCATTGCTCGGTCGGATGCACGGTGACCGCGGAAGTGCTGAACGGGGTCTGGATCGGGCAGGAGCCGAGCTGGGACTCGCCAATCAATCGCGGATCGCATTGCGCCAAGGGCGCATCTGTGCGCGAGCTCGTGCACAGCGATCGACGGCTGCGCTATCCAATGAAGCTCGTCAACGGGCAGTGGACGCGCGTCTCCTGGGACACCGCGATCAACGAGATCGGCGACAAGCTCTTGCAGGTGCGCGAGCAATCGGGCGGTGACTCCGTCTATTGGCTCGGCTCGGCCAAGATGACCAACGAAGGCGCCTATCTGTTCCGCAAGCTCGGCGCGTTCTGGGGAACCAACAACACCGATCATCAGGCGCGCATTTGCCATTCGACGACCGTTACCGGTGTGGCCAACACCTGGGGCTACGGCGCGATGACCAACAGCTTCAACGACATCCGCAATGCCAAGACCCAGGTCATCATGGGCGGCAATCCGGCCGAGGCGCATCCGGTATCGCTCCAGCATCTGCTTGAGGGCAAGGAGCTCCAGAAGGCCAACTTTATCGTCATTGATCCGCGCCTGACGCGCACCGCCGCCCATGCGACTGAATATGTGCGCATGCGGCCGGGCACCGATATCCCGGTGCTCTACGGCATGATGTGGCACATCCTTCAGAACGGGTGGGAGGACAAGGAGTTCATACGACAGCGGGTCTACGGGTTCGATGATCTCCGCAAGGAAGTGGAGAAGTGGAATCCGGAAGAAGTCGAGCGGGTCACCGGCATTCCCGGCGAGCAGCTCAAGCGCGTCGCCAAGATCTTTGCCACGGAGAAGCCGTCGACGCTGATCTGGGCCATGGGCCAGACCCAGAAGACCGTCGGCACCGCCAACGTTCGGGCCAGCTGCATCGCGCTGTTGATGACCGGCAATGTCGGCGGAGCAGGTATGGGCGCCAACATCTTCCGTGGCCATGACAACGTGCAGGGTGCGACCGATGTCGGGCTCGATATCGTCACACTGCCGTTCTACTACGGCCTCGCCGAAGGCGCCTGGAAGCACTGGTCGCGAGTATGGGACGTTGACTATGAGTTCTTGAAGTCGCGTTTCAACTCCAAGCAGATCATGGAAACCCCCGGCATTCCGCTGACCCGCTGGTTCGAGGCGGTGACACTGCCGAAAGATCAGGTCGCGCAGAAAGACAATGTGCGGGCGGTGTTCGTGCAGGGACACGCCAGCAACAGCATCACCCGCATTCCCGAATCCCTCAATGGCCTGAAGGCGCTCGAGCTGCTCGTCATCGCCGACCCGCATCCGACGACCTGGGCATCGCTCGCGGTCGAGGCGGGACGCAAGGATGGCGTCTACATTCTGCCTGTTGCCACGCAGTTCGAATGCAAGGGTTCGCGCGTTGCCTCGAATCGCTCGCTGCAATGGGGCGAGCAGATCGTGAATCCGATCTTCGAATCCAAGGATGATCTCGAGATCATCTATCTGATGGCGAAGAAGTTCGGTCTTGCCGACAAGATGTTCAAGAACATCAAGGTCGAGAACAATCTGCCTGAGGCGGAGGACGTGCTACGCGAGATGAACCGCGGCAGCTGGTCGACCGGCTATTGCGGGCAATCGCCCGAGCGCCTCAAGGCGCACATGAGGAACCAGGCGAAGTTCGACATGCTGACGATGCGGGCGCCCAAGGACGATCCCGAGGTTGGCGGCGACTATTACGGTCTGCCCTGGCCGTGCTGGGGATCGCCGGAGGTCAAGCATCCGGGCACGCCGCTGCTTTACAACACCAATCTGCATGTGATGGATGGCGGTGGCACGTTCCGGCCGCGCTTTGGCGTCGAGCGCGAGGAGAAGCTGCCGGACGGCACCACCCGCAAGGTCAGCCTGCTCGCTGACGGCTCGTACTCGAAGGGTTCGGCGATCGAGGACGGCTATCCGGAATTCACGCTGGCGAGCCTGAAGAAGCTCGGCTGGGACACCGAGCTCACGGAAGCCGAAATGGCTGTTATCAACAAGATCAATCCGGCCAATCCGGACACGGTGTCGTGGTCGCTCGACCTTTCGGGCGGTATCCAGCGCGTCGCGCTCATGCATGGTTGCGTGCCCTATGGCAATGGCAAGGCGCGGATGCATGCGTTCGGCTTGCCCGATCCCATACCGGTTCATCGCGAGCCGATCTACACGCCGCGCGTCGATCTGGTCTCGAAATATCCGACACTACCTGATGCAAAACAGTTCCGAATGCCCAATATCGGCTTCTCCGTGCAGAAGGCGGCGGTAGAGAAGGGGATCGCTAAGCAATTCCCGCTCATCCTGTCCTCCGGTCGGCTCGTCGAGTATGAGGGCGGCGGCGAGGAGACGCGCACCAACCCGTGGCTTGCTGAATTGCAGCAGGACATGTTCATCGAGATCAGCCCGGCTGATGCCGCCGATCGCGGAATCAAGGACGGCGGCTGGGTCTGGGTCACCGGCGCCGAAAACAATTCGCGCGCAAAGATGAAGGCGCTCGTTACCGAGCGTGTCGGCAAGGGCGTCGCCTGGATGCCCTTCCACTTCGGCGGCTGGTTCGCGGGCAAGGATCTTCGCAGCAACTATCCGAAGGGCACCGATCCGATCGTGCTCGGCGAAAGCGCCAACACGATCACCACCTACGGATACGATCCGGCGACCGGCATGCAGGAGACCAAAGTCACTCTCTGCCAAATCGCGGCGGCATAAGGAGCAACGACGATGGCACGTATGAAATTTCTCTGCGACGCCGACCGTTGCATCGAGTGCAACGCCTGCGTGACGGCCTGCAAGAACGAGCACGAGGTCCCCTGGGGCATCAACCGGCGCCGTGTCGTGACCATCAATGACGGCAAGCCGGGCGAACGCTCAGTCTCGATGGCCTGCATGCACTGTACGGATGCGCCCTGTGCGGCGGTGTGTCCGGTGAACTGCTTCTACACCACCGCCGACGGCGTGGTTCTGCACTCCAAGGATCTCTGCATCGGTTGCGGCTATTGCTTCTACGCCTGCCCCTTCGGCGCGCCGCAATACCCGAAGATCGGCAATTTCGGTTCGCGCGGCAAGATGGACAAATGCACCTACTGCGCGGGCGGTCCCGAGGCCGATGGCAGCAAGGAGGAATACGAGAAGTACGGCGCAAACCGTCTTGCCGAAGGCAAGCTGCCGCTCTGCGCCGAGATGTGCTCGACAAAATCGTTGCTCGCCGGCGATGGCGAGATCATCGCGCAGATCTACAAGGAGCGCGTACTGAAGCGCGGCTACGGCTCGGGCGCGTGGGGCTGGAAGACTGCCTATCGCGAGACGATCGAGTCCTGAAGCAGGCCGCGGCCACGCTGCGCAAATGCCGAGGAGGAGTTCATGCCGTCATTTGGAAGGTTCATTCGAGTCACCATCGGCGCGTGGGCATTGCTTCTGTTGATCATGGCGGCGCCGGCACCGTCACCGGCCCAGCAGGTCAATCCGACAGCGAGCTCGGTTAACGAGCGGCAGCTGCTGCAGGAAATGGACCGGATCCAAGGACGCGTCAGCATTCCCGACCAGCGTTCCAGCGTGCTCATGCAGCCGGCTGGCCGCGAGTGGCGTGAATTCCGCAACGTCGCGTTGCGCTGGATTGGCGGGGTCGCCATCCTCGGCATGCTGGCGGTTCTCGTGACCTTCTATTTGACGCGCGGCATGGTCCGCCTCGAAAGTGGACGATCCGGACGCACCATCGTGCGCTTTACCTCATTCGAGCGTTTCGTGCATTGGATGACTGCGACCTGCTTCATCGTTCTGGCGATTTCCGGATTGAACATCACCTTCGGCCGTCCGTTGCTCCTGCCGTTGATCGGCCTCGAGGCGTTTTCCGAATGGTCCCAGTGGGCGAAGTACGCGCACAACTATCTCAGCTTCCCGTTCACCATCGGTGTCGTGCTGATCTTCCTGATGTGGATCGCTGGCAACATCCCGAACAAGGTGGATGTCGATTGGATCAAGCGCGGTGGCGGTATCGTGGGTCACGATCATCCGCCGGCCTATCGGTTCAACGCCGGTCAGAAGGCGATCTATTGGATCGTGGTCATCGGCGGAGGCCTGGTGGCAGCCACCGGATATGAGCTGATGTTCCCCTTCTACCTGTCAGGTATCGAAGGGATGCAGCTCGCGCAGATCGTCCACTCTATCGTGGCGGTCCTGTTCGTGGCGGCGATGCTGGCGCACATCTATATCGGCACGATCGGCATGGAGGGCGCGTTCGAGGCGATGGGTAGCGGCACCGTCGATGTTAACTGGGCCAAGGAGCACCATAGGCTCTGGCTTGAAGAGCAGAATGCGCGTTCCGGCGCAGACGACGCGCGGCCCCGTTCCGCCGTCACTGCGGCGGAGTAGGTCGGACACGCAGTCTTAGGCGTTCAGCGCACCCTCGCTAAAGCCGAACGCCCGTCGTCGCAAAAGCCTGTTGGACCGGCTCCTGCACGTGGTTTAGAACCACGGCCCCGACCGCCGCCACGACGATGGCGACCACGCAGGCGACCAAGAAAGCTCTCATTGCAGTTCTCCCAAAAAGATCGGGATGTTGTGAAAGTTTACACAAAATGGCTCGTCGCGGACAGGGATCTCGGCCGCCCTCGGCGACTTGAACTACTCTCTGTTCTCGCAACCGCGGCGCATGAGCGGACTTCGGCGAAGGAAAAGCGAACTCGTGGTAAAGGCCGCTATCGGTGCAGAGCGGACACTTGCGAAACATAGGTCGACCGTTGATCGGCCGTTGGCGATAGAAGCGCTCCGCGCTGTTTGCCTTTTCTTGCGACAAGGTGGCTCTTACAATAGTACATATATTTTTTAATAACAATTACAACATGTTGCCGCATGAGGTGGCGGAAGGGGTGTCCTGTCAACCCCATTGATTTTGCTCCAAAAAACCGATGCGCTTTTCTGAAACCTACGGTTTGAACCGCGGATGGGGGACCATCGCCCGTCTTCAATTTCACGAAACCACGGAACGACGATTGCGCCGCAGGGGTTGGACATCGCGGGGGAGCACTTTTCGCTTTCCAGGAGGCGCGATATGTCCCAACAGCACGTCGGCCTGATCATCGTCGGCAATAAGGTGGTGGCCGTGAAACCGGTTGGTCCATCACCAAGGTCAGATTCCCATGGTTCGGGTGAAATCGTCGGCTCCGTCTGTCCGGCCTGATCACCCGTCCGACCACAATGCTGACGCTCACTCCTGAACGGCACAGATCGGGCACCGGATAGCCCCCTCCAGGACTCTAGGAAGGCCGCTGATGAGTCCAGATTTTGCAGGCTGTCGAGTGCCGGCCTATCGCTCAAAACGAGCCGGGCTGCCGCACGGCCGCGAAAGTGGGTCAGTTTGATTGTGGCAGAGTTCCGGGCTGGAAAAGGACCGAGTCGGAGCGCATATTGCCGAGATGGCCACAAACCATCGATTTGACTATCTCCTTGTGGTTGGGATCGCTGTCGTCGTCGGCACCATCCTCCTAATATGCGTCGCCCTGTTTATGCTTGTAACGAACTGAGGACCGGGCCGCCCGGATATGATCAGGAAGAGAGCTTCCGCCCAAGTGTTATGCTCTGCGTAGGGGCTGACTGTAGCGGAGGAACCAGATGTCGACTTTCAAACTTCTTGGCGCCGTGGCCGTGCTGTCGAGCTTGTCCGCAACGCCCGTGTTGGCCCAGGCAGTGATCCAGGAGCCGGGCTACTGCGCTTTCTTCTATCCCACTGCGAATTGCCAGAATAAAGGGCCGGGCAACCCCTATACCGATCCGAACTTCCGCCGCACTCAAGGGGCGATGGGCTGGTCGAGCGACGAAACCGTCGGCATGGCACCGAAGCCGAGGCGCGCTTACCGGTCCGGTTCTCACCGCGGCGCTTATGCGCGATGAACGCTAAAGTTCGGGCCGCCCGGCATGAGCGAGGCGGCCGCGATCTTGCCTACAGCAGCACCAATCACGCCGGCGGGGCGCGCTTTTTTTGGTTTGGGAGTCCAAGCGCCATGGGTAAATCAAGTTATGATAACATAGCAAAACCAGTCCGAAAGCGGTCATCTGCGACGGGCACTCTGGTCGGCGTTCGCATGCAGGCGGATGAGCTCAAGGCAATTGACACCTGGGCCAGAAAACAAGACCCGCCGATTACAAGGCCATATGCCATCCGCCGCCTGGTCGAGCTCGGGCTCGCCGGGACCAAAAAGTTCGCGGCGCCTTCTCAACAGACCCGAGCTAAGGCCAAGAAGTTCGCCGCCGAACAAATTGACCGCATGGGCAATTCAACAGCGACGGCAGAAGAACAAGCCAGCCGCAAGCGACGGCTGCTCAAAGGCCCCGAGGAATTCCGGGAAGCGCGAGTGGATCGGCCAAAGGCGAAGGGGAAATAGCCGAGAGCGCGATTTGTCTCGCTATCGCGATCCAACAAGTGCAGCCTTTGCCGCGGGGCACCTCGATAGGGAGGTCGGTCGTGAATGGCAACATATTCAACAGTAGTGGCATGCGTGTCGGCGTGGTCATAGACAACGTGGTCTTCGGCCTCAAAGGTCAAAAGCTTTACGATCTTAAGGGTTCGAACATTTACAAGTTGAATGGCGACCTGGTTGGTCATTTGCCGGATGCGCGCGGCGAGGAGAAGCGGTTGGACAAGACGACCGACAAGCTGTTTCCGTCAATCTGATTTGCTGAATTTTCAATGAAGCAATTCCCCGCCCTGGAGAAGCTTTGGCGTGCGGTCTTGCCTTCGACCTGCGGTTGAGCTTGAATGGCGGCCGGTCGGGGGATCCATCAAAATGAGAATTCTGGGAATCGTGGCGCTAAGCGTCACGCTGGTTGGCTGCGGCGTCGTGGCTCGAATGGAAGACCGCCAAGAATATGTCAAGGCGCGCCAACAGTACGAGGAGTCCACAGGGGCTTACCGCACCTGTCTTGGCGCCAACCAAGTAAACCCTCGCGCCCGTGAAGCGCAGCGCCTCGCGATGGAGTCGGACGAACGGGCCTTCAATAATATCTCAGGGCATGCCGCCAACATTAATGTCCAACAACGATAGGAGCGCGCCAATCCGGCGATCTCCGGCACGCCGACGATCCAGAAGCGCAAGCCGACGCGGCGGATACAGCCCGAGGCTCCGAAGAAGCTCTGATCGGCTTTCTCACATGCCCCGCCGTGACTCAGGGAGCGCCGCTGGTGCGCGTTGCCGTTTCAGGCTGTCAGGTAGCGGCTCAGACGTTTCAGCGAATCCATGGCTGCGCCGGCGTTCGAAAGGGAGGTTCGGACTGCGGGTGGGGAGACAGAAAGCCCCTCCCAAGCCGTAGTATGCTTAGCACAAAGCAGGAGGGCCGGCGCTATGCCGACAGGATTGTATAAAACGACGGATCAATCGGTTCAGGTTGAATACGACGGCGTTTCGATCCCGATACCTAGATCGACGTACGAGAAGAACGGCTACAAGCCAGAATTGGACAAACTGCCCCTCGAAGACGAATATAGGGCCACACAGGAGAGATTGAGACAAGAGGCCCTAAAGGCGTGAAGCGCCACGCTGGCTTGTAGAGCTGGGGCTGAAGGCAAAGGGGAAGCTGTGACGACGCCAAAGATCCTCGCCGTCCTATCCATGATCAGCGGCATATTGGGGACCTGGCTGCTGTATAAAGGCAGCGTCTCATTGGGGCAGTTTGACGGCTACTGGAATGATAAACTCATTGCAGAATTGACGGCACGAAACAACAAGCGGCTTAAAATCCAAAGAACCGGACTGGGTTTTCTGATTGCCAGCATTGTATTGGCTGGCGCGAGCGCCTTGTTGGGATAACGAAACCCTCACGGGCGGCTTCTGCTGGGGTCGTTTCTCAATCAACTCTTAATTGCACCCATGTATTCTGCAGTTGGGCATTCGGGGCGTGAGTGCTGGCTTACGGCCAGCGCTAGGCGTGCGTGTGCACCGATGGCCTTAGACCCGGAAGAAATTGTTACCCTGCTGCTGCTCGCGGCGCTAGCAATCGCCTGGAATTGGCGACTCGGGCACTGATGCTCCTGCCGCGTTGGTGTCGGCGCAAGCTGAAGCGAGATACGTGATCGGCGCCTTCTTGCGTGCCTTTGACGTCAGGACTCAACCTCTAGCGGGTTGCCTGGCCGGAGATTCAGCGCGACCTTTTGCGGCATGCCCTGGATGATCCCAAACCTCACAAGCAAACGGGTCTCCGATCGTCTGAAGGTCTTCGAAAATGTGGACGCCGCGGAGCTGAAGGAGAAGGGAAATTGACGGGGCAAACCCCTTATTTGACGCGCTATCTTGTAAGAATGGGAAGCAAGGGCTGGATGGTTTGGGACAGACAGCGCCGAGAACCCGCACGGTTGGAAGGAGGCCGTCCGGTTGTTGCGTTAACCGAAGAACGGGCACGAGAAATCAGAGACGAATTGAACAAAACTCACAATGCAGAGATAGGCTTTGTCGAGCTCGGGCTGAAGGCGAATCCGAAACGTAGAACGGGTGTTCAATCCTGATCGCAAAGACACGCATTGGGGGAAGCGCAAGCTGAAGCGGGATCAATAGCAAGCCCGGCCGGAACCATCCCGGCCGCTCGGGATTTAACCAGTTGGCTTGCAGCAGTGAAATAGAAACCCCTTTCGGGGCAAAAAAGATGTTGCGATGACCGGCAAATACGCTCCGCCGGAAGTTATGATCCGGCGTTATCCGGATTCTCCGATTTGCGATGTCGTGGTTGTCGTTCGCGGCCGGGAAATGGTTCACCGCTGCCGTAACGATCGTCAGGCGGCGCAATGGGCGCGCATGGAATGCAGGTCATACAAAATTCCCGAGCCCGATATCGACTTTCCAACCAATGAGGAATCCCGCGACCTGCCACTTTTTTTTGCGTCCAGATAGAAATTGACCGGCTTTCCCCTAAGTCAATCCACTATCTTTCGCGCGGGAGTCATTGACTTCACGCGCTCATTCTCACCGGCCAAAGTACACAGTAACCTTTATCGGTTAGGTTAAGGCGGGGATGACGTTGCCGATGCTGCGCAAAATTCTATCGTCACCGCAGTCGTGCGGTTTGGCCCGACGTTCGCGTACCCCCGCTGGCCATGCGTAACCATGCGATCGGGAGTCGCCGCTTCGCGAGGGGACGGCGGCCCCGCTCAATCGTGTTTGGACGGAAAGCTCAATGACGCGGCGACGCAGCTTGATCTTCTCGATCGTGTCAGCAGGATGTTGGATAATCTTGCTCGCAATAGTTTTGAATTCTGTTTTTGCGGCTAGCAACCTCACCAAACAAATCCGGAGCAAGGATCGGCAAAGTGCTCAGGGTCGATGATATAGCCTCCACACCGCCCGACCTCCCATTCAATCCACTATCCTTCGCGCGGGGATCGATGATGCCGCTCAATCGACACGTTGAGCGATTGTTCAAGCAATCGCGCAAGGATACGCATTGGGAAAACGGAAGCTGAAGCGGGACGAATGACGGAGGCGGCGGGTCCGAGTTTTGGCGGCGAGTCCTCGCGCAAAATCATCGAGGTTCGACGACAATCTAAACTAATCATTAACCCTTTTCCGTAAACGTTGTGCGTGGGGCTTACGTAATGTTGCGAGAGTTACGTGATGTCTTGGGATTCAGAGTTTGCAGAGCCAATCGATCTGCCGAACAACGTAGTCGCCACCACCCTTCGCCAAGCCACTGCATATATCAGCGAACTCCCTGACGCCGAGCAGAATTCGCGAGAGTGGCAGAACGCCCGCCAACGTATCCTTGATGCGGCGAATCGAGTCGGGGCTATTTGGTTCGCGCGCATCGCGATCATCCGGGCACTTCAACGGGACAGAGGAAACGTGGTCCGACGGGATTTCAAGCCTCGTTTCAAGAAACGAAGTTGGATCCCGGAAGAGCTAACGCTCTTAAACAAATTAGTTGTCGCCGGCGCGTCACCAGGCGCGGCTGCCGAGGCACTGAACAGAACAGAGGAAACAGTTCGCATCAAGGCGCGGATGATCGGCTGTCCCTTCCCACACCGCAATGAGCTCAAACGACGGCCGAAAGTAAACCAAATCGTGATGGTGTCTTCAAGCGATGCGACATAGCCCGCGCCTTTCGGGCAAAACCGATTGCGACGCTCGCCATTGCTGACGGAGGTCATTGTGCAAACAGTCGAAACAAGCAGTTCCGCTGAAGCCCGACGCTGTCGCTACGCCCAATATAGCGGACGGATAGCAGTGCTGACTTTGAACGGATCACAATTTTTCGGCATGGTCCGGTCCGTCCACGAAGACCGATCCCACAGCCCACAACGATGGATTGTCACGATCGTGCCAGCGGTGCAGAAGCCCCCTCTCGTCGGTTGGCGGTATAGGTCGCGCTCCTAGATCTGGAACGCAATGGCGGAGACTTCAACGCGCGTTGCTATGCGCCGCCAGTGCTCACGAATAAACGCCGACGATTTCATGAAGGGCTTCGCGATAGAGGCCCGCTTCGACGCCGGACGCAACGCATGCAGCGATAACGCGGCGGAAATGGACGGCCTCTGCGGCAGTGATTGCAGCCTGTATTGCGGCACTACCACCGCCCGCCGAAATTGCGGCTTGGACTGCCGTCTGTCTTTGGGATTCAGAGTCATTGTAGGTTCTCTGAAAAACTGAGGCGCTGTAGCGGGAGAGGAGGTCGAGATATCGGCAGGCGATCGGGTGCCACCCCCTATGGCCGGGTCTTTCAAGGCTCAAATCCTCAGATATCGCAAGAGGCGCGATTGGCACAATGGGTTCGGCCGAGAGGTGTGAGCGTTTAGTGGAACAGTGATTCGATACGGAACAGGGCGACACTTTAAAAATTCGTTGAGTAACAGCGACGTATCCTACCAGACCGGCTGTTTCATACCTTCGGCGCATGAGGGGTCTAGGGAATGAGTGAGGACTGTCCGAGGCCAGAAAGTAACGTGCGTAACAGTAAACGCTACGCTCGTAACATCGAAAGTGACATCCGGAATCGGCTCTGCGGAACTAATCGGCCGGTTTGGGCGAAGGTGACTCGAACCCACCAATCATGTGTATTTCGTCGGATGCGAACGTCATCGAAGGCGCCATCGCGGGGGGCGTTGTCGGCATTCCCGGCGGCCGCGTTGGCGAATGTCTGCTGTTGAAGGAAGAACGGAAGTCAGGATTGCGGGGCCCGATTTCGGCTTTTGACCCGAACCGGACATCCCGCTACTTAAAATGGACAGCAAGACGGATCGCGAGCGACATCAGTCAAAGATAAGGCAGCAGAAGCCGCGTGGCCGCGTCGCGCAATTGGGTCCATCGGGGCCGGGAGGCGAGTTCGTCCGGGCTGAGCTTGCGGCCTTGTGAAATTTTCTGCTCGATCAGAGCATCGACATTCGCAGTCACCGCGCTATCGTAACATTCCAGGTCGAACTCGAAATTGAGCCGTAAGCTCCGCGTGTCCCAGTTTGAGCTTCCGATTAAGCACCATTGCCCGTCCACCGTCATGAGCTTGGCATGGTTGAAGGGCGATGGTGTGAAATAGACAGTGGCGAGCACATCCTTGAAAAAGCGCAGATGCGCCAGCATCGCCCAATCCATGAAGAAGTAGTCGCATCGCTGCGGAATCAGAATCTCAAGGGAAACCCCGCGCAGACCTGCCTGTGCGATGGCGAACTGGAGGCGCTCGTCAGGAAGAAAATAGGGTGTGACGATACGAACCCTATTTTGTGCCTGGGCAAGGGCCGCGCCGAGGATCGTCTCCAGCTTGTACATGTCCGCATCCGGTCCCGAATGGATGCCGCGGGCTGCGACCGATCCTGCGGAGTTGATAGGGGGCCACCAAGCATCCTTGTCCAGCACCTCATCCGTAGTAAACGACCAGTCTCGCGCAAAGGTGTCCATGAGCTGTCGAGTAACCGGTCCCTCCACCCGGACCTGCACACCGTCGACATAGTCTTTCGGTGCGCGCCGGCGTGAATGGTCCGCGCCGATGTTCAAACCGCCGGTGAATCCCACCGTTCCGTCGATGATCAGGAGCTTCTTATGGTTGCGCATATTGAGGAAAGGCATGCGCCAGGGCACCCAAGTATGGAGGAAACGAGCGGTGGGGATCCCGGCGGCTTTTAAATCGCGCAGCGGTGGTGACAGAATATAGCCGCTGCCGATGCCGTCGATTAGCACTCGCACCTCAACGCCGCGCCTGTGTGCGTCGATCAGCGCACCGATGAAGGAGCGCCCGACCGGGTCATCGCGGAAGATATAAGAGCCGAGCGCGACGCTGTGACGGGCATTGCGGATGGCGGCCAGCATCGACGGATATGCTTCATCGCCGCCCCGTAAGACCGAAACGGCATTGCCGGCGATCAGCGGGCTTCCGGTCACGCGCTGGGCGATGGCGGAAAGGGCGGCGATGTTCGGCGGCACCGGCGGCCACGCGTCGGGACCGGTAGCGCTTCCACGCTCGTGCTCGAGCTTCGCAAAGTGCAAGGCCCGGCGCGTCACGCGATTGATGCCAAAGACGAAATAGAGTAGCGCGCCGAAAACCGGAGACAACCAGGCGACCGCGGTCCAGCCCAACGCAGCGCGGACGTCGCTCTTCGTCAGCAATACGTGGACCGTGACGGTGCCCGCGAGGAGCACATAGATCACTATAAGCAGAAACTGCATCAATCGGATGCCCGTTTGATGGCCACTCGGCAGTATTCCAGCTCGGTATGCCGGTTGCCCAAACCCTCGCTATAGATGGGCAAGGTGTGATATTCTAGCGCTGACCTTGGCAGGTGTCGCGTATGCGGATGGATTCTTTGGTTTCTGACGGTGTTGAATCACTCGTCCGTCTCACTAAATATCGCCCAGATTTTCCCTTTTCGAGCGACTACAGTCTTGGCGTTAGTGGGGCGCCGCGGCACACCGCGACTTTGAGTAAAATTCGGGAGACTGGAATACTTGGGAACTGAAGAACGCCAGCCGGGGATAGAAACTTGAAAGTTATAAGCTGGAACTTATTGCGTTTGACTGGCGCGGGGGTAGAGGATGTAGCCGCTCTCGTCGAACGACATCATCCCGACCTTCTCTTCTTGCAGGAAGCGATCGAGGAAATGGCGGATCTACCTGCCCTGGTCGGCGGATACTTTTTCCGCGAACCACTGGAAGGCCGCATTTACGGTCTGGCTGTGTGGAGCCCGGATCCATTGCTGCGGCCCTATGCCCTACGCCTGCCGGTTTCGCAGGTGCCCGGTCGCGTGCCGCCTCGCGTCGCGCAAATCGTGCAGGTAGGTGACGTGACTTTCGCCAACGTGCATCTTTCGCACGGCCAGTTTCTGAACCGGTGGCAACTAATGCACATCGCAAATGCCCTCGACGGTCCAGCGGCCATTGTCGGCGACTACAACGCGGTCGGGCCGATCAAGCTTGCTAGCTTCAAGGATGTCGGGCCGCGCCAATCCACACACAGCCCGAATGACATCATTTCCTTCCGCCTCGATCGCTGCATGGCGCGAGGTTTGCGCTGTTCTTATGCTCGGGTGCTGGCGCGCGGGTCTTCGGACCATCATCCGATCTTGCTCAAACTACATACCTTGCCGGTCGTTCAGGCTTCGGACCGACCCGTCACGGCACACCTTCGGCGCCCCATGCTGCGCGTGAGCGTGGAAAGATGGCTTCAGGTAATGCGCGAAGCACCCGCCCGCATTCGCGTGAGGCAAACTTTTTTGGAGGCGCTTGATCTGAAATTGCGGAAAGTGAAGCGCGGTAAGGCAAAACGGCAGCGTCCCAGCCCTGCGAGTAATGATATCACGGCGCGGCAGCGCATCGAGGATCGCGCTCGATCGGAAATTCGATAACATACGTCTAACGATCTTCTCCACTAACGTGGAATTGATGTCTGCCGATGATCTTGCGGTGTGTCGCGCGATCCGCGCGTTAAGCTAATTCATGCAGGCGAGCGGACTGCCGCCTCACGTGTCGCAAATGGCGTCGGAAATGTTTACGGCAAGCCGGGCGGTGACAGCGGATCAGGCGTCGACCGCGATGACTGCAAGGCCAAGTTCCGAGTCGCATGGTCGGGGATACGCGCCCGCGCTGACGGATCCGGACATCGCGAAGGCGCACGAGATGCGGCGCTGACTGCGATCATCCACATCGCGGGGATCAGGCAAACCTCCTTGTCGGCCAATGAGGTTTAGCGCACGGCCACCATCACCGGCATCATCGATAGGACAGCAACGCTGGCTTGATCAGCATCATCACGGATGACATATGCAAATGATCGGGGATCGTTGACCCGACACACTGGCAATGCACCGCGCCTCATTTCATTGAGACCGTGCGTCCCATGGCAGGGCAGGCACGGCTACGTTCGACACCGCTCGACGCAGCAAACCTCCAAGCAAACGCAACGCAACGGCAAGCCGTCGGGGTTATCTCTGGCGGCTTTTGCGTGTGCGCATCACCTACTTCGTAGCGAAGGATGGTCGCATCGACACCACGCAGTTGAAGCTCGACTCTGGAGAGGCAACAAATGACCTACTTCTTGTGCAAAATGATCCTGCCGCGCTCGGATTTCGTACAAACGATGACCGACCGCGAGAAGAACATCATGAAGGCTCACGGCGACTACCTTCAGCGCCTGGCCGAAATTGGTTCGATCGTGTGTCACGGTCCTGTAGATGATCCAAAAGGTGGGTGGGGGCTGTCGATCTTTTCTGCAAAGGACCAAACAGAGGTTGAGCGTCTGACAGCCGCCGACCCGATAATTCTGGACGATGTCGGTGCGAGGTATGAAATTCTTCCGATGAAACAACTTCGGATGAAGGGAGCGAGCTGAGCAAGCCGAGCCCCGCTGAAGTTCCCTACATGCGCGTCATCGGTCAGCCGATAGTAAATTCACTGTATAGTCGATGTCGTCTGTTGGCAATTTCGGACCTAGCGCGATGTCTCAGTTGAGTCCGTTAAGCGCTCCGGAGCGGACGTGGATTATCCTCAAAATAGTTGATGTCGGCTGCCCCTGATTTCGCGGCCCCAGTGGCATTTACTTCTCCCTCGGGCATCCCCACATAGTGACCGTGACGCAATGGCAAAATCTAGCTTTACGCGGGAGCCGCCGAAGACGAAGGCTGAGCTGCGCCAGATGCTGACCGAGGCCCCGTCCGCAACACGCAGCCCAGCGCGGAGAACGGGTCGAAGCGCCCGAAGGCCAAAAATGATCGCGGCTAGGGCGGCCTACGTCGATTAGATTTGCTCGGGCCATAAGATAACCATCCCGGGATTTTCGTGCGTCCACGGCCAAGCAGCGAGTCGCCGACTAGTTGATGCCGCGCGATCCTAACTGTTCCGGCAATCGGACGATCTGTTCGGTCGGCCGTCGGACTTTGCCGCGCGTTCCAGCAGTTTACGTCTTGAGGAGAGGGATCATGTACAACGATTCTCTGTTCAATGCTTTCGCTCGGTCCTTTGAGGTTCGAAGCGAAACCGACATGTCGATGGCGGAATATCTGGAATCGTGTCGAGGCGATCCGATGCGATATGCCAATGCGGCCGAGCGCCTGCTAGCTGCGATCGGTGAGCCTCAAATGATTGATACGGCCAAGGACGCCCGCCTTGGCCGTATTTTTTTGAACAGGACCATGCGCGCCTATCCGGCCTTCGCCGGATTCTATGGCATGGAAGAAACCATCGAGCGCATCGTCGGCTTCTTCCGGCACGCAGCTCAAGGTCTGGAAGAGCGCAAGCAGATTCTCTACCTGCTGGGGCCGGTGGGCGGTGGAAAATCGTCGCTGGCGGAACGGCTGAAATCGTTGATGGAAGTCCATCCCATCTACGTGCTGAAGGCCGGCGACGAACTCAGTCCAGTGTTCGAGAGCCCCCTGAGTTTGTTCGATCCGGAATCGCTGGGGCCGATGATCGAAGAAAAGTACGGCATTCCGCGCCGTCGCCTCCATGGACCGATGAGTCCGTGGTGCTACAAACGGCTGGAAGCATTCGGCGGCGACATTTCACGATTCCGGGTCGCCAAAATCCAGCCCTCGCGCTTGCGGCAGATCGCGGTCGCGAAAACCGAGCCTGGCGACGAGAACAATCAGGACATCTCCTCGCTGGTCGGCAAGGTCGACATTCGCAAGCTGGAGATCTTCGCCCAGAACGACCCTGATGCCTATAGCTATTCCGGCGGCTTGAATCACTCTAACCAGGGCGTCCTCGAATTTGTCGAGATGTTCAAGGCGCCGATCAAGATGCTGCACCCGCTGTTAACGGCGACCCAGGAAGGCAACTACATCGGTACCGAGAATATCGGGGCCATTCCATTCACCGGTGTCATTCTCGCGCATTCGAACGAAGCCGAATGGCAAAGCTTCAAGGCCAACAAAAAGAACGAAGCCTTCATCGATCGCATCTGCGTGATCAAGGTGCCGTACTGCTTGCGGGTGACCGAGGAGCAGAAGATCTATGAGAAACTTATCCAGGGATCGGAACTCGCTTCCGCGCCGTGTGCGCCGGCAACCCTGGAAACGCTCGCGCGCTTCTCGGTGATGTCACGTCTTCGCAAGCACGAAAACTCTACCCTGTTCGCGAAAATGCGGGTCTATGATGGTGAAAGCCTCAAGGAATCCGATCCGAAGGCCCGCAGCGTCCAGGAATACAAGGATGCTGCCGGCGTCGACGAAGGCATGGTCGGCGTCTCGACGCGCTTTGCATTCAAGGTCCTAGCCGCGACCTACAATCACGATACCGCGGAACTTGGCGCCGATCCCGTCCATCTGATGTATGTGCTCGAGCATTCGATCCGCCGTGAGCAGGTTCCTGAGGAAGTCGAAAAGCGTTATCTCGAATTCATCAAGGCCGAGCTCGTGCCGCGCTATGCGGAATTCATCGGCCACGAGATCCAGAAAGCCTATCTGGAATCCTATTCGGATTACGGTCAAAACCTGTTCGATCGCTACGTGGATTATGCCGATGCCTGGATCGAAGATCAGGACTTCAAGGACTCCGATACCGGCCAGATGCTTAATCGCAACCTTCTCAACCAGGAACTGACCAAGATCGAGAAGCCTGCGGGCATCACCAACGCGAAAGACTTCCGCAACGAGGTCGTCAAGTTCTCGCTGCGGTCGAGGGCACAGAACAGTGGCAAAAACCCGTCCTGGACCAGCTATGAAAAGATTCGAGAAGTCATCGAGAAACGGATATTTTCGCAGGTCGAAGACCTTCTTCCGGTTATCTCGTTTGGCTCGAAAAAGGACGGCGATACCGAAAAGAAGCACGGCGAGTTTGTCGCGCGCATGGTGGGACGCGGCTATACCGAGCGTCAGGTTCGCCGCCTCGTCGAATGGTACATGCGGGTGAAGCAAGCCGGCTGAGGCAAATGCAAGGGTGGCTATGCACATCGTCGATCGGCGCCTCAGAGCGATTGCACACGGATCTGAAGATAGCTCTCCCGGGTCTCGAGGAGGACCAACGTCGTGAAGCGGGACTTCGACCTCATCGTCTATGGCGCGACGGGTTACACCGGACGTCTCATCGCCGAATATCTGGCGACGTCCTATCGCGGCGACGATGCTCCGTCCTGGGCGATCGCGGGACGCTCGACCGACAAGCTCCAGAAGGTGCGTGCCGAGATCGGCGCGCCGGACGATCTGCCTTTGGTGAAGGCGGACGCCGCCGAGCCGGCCAGCCTGCGTTCGATGTGCGAGCGTGCGGCCGTGATTATCACGACGGTCGGGCCTTATCAGCTCCACGGTCCCGAGCTTGTGGCGGCCTGCGCGGCCACCGGCACGGCCTATGTTGATCTGTGCGGCGAACCGGTTTGGATGCGGCGCATGATCGACGCCCATCACGAAGAGGCGAAACGGACCGGCGCGCGCATCGTCTTCTCCTGCGGCTTCGATTCCATCCCGTTCGATCTCGGCGTGCTCACGTTGCAGGAGAAGGCGCGCGAGAAATTCGGACGCCCGGCGCGGCGGGTCAAAGCCCGCCTGCGCAAGGTGAAAGGCGGCATGTCTGGCGGCACCGCGGCGAGCGCTCGGGCGACGCTGGCCGCCGCCGCCCGCGACCCGGCCCTGATCCGGCGGCTGACCGATCCCTTCGCGTTGACGCCGGGGTTCACCGGGCCGTCTCAGCCGTCGGGCCTCATCCCCGAATACGACCCGAGCATGAACGTGTGGCTCGTGCCGTTCCCAATGGCGCCGATCAACACCAAGAACGTGCACCGCACGAATTTCCTGTTGGGTCATCCCTACGGCACGGACTTCGTGTACGACGAGATGATGGTCGCGCCGGGATTTGGGGAAATCGCTCGCGTGACGACGGAGACGTTCGCCACGATGGTTTCCTTGTTCAGGACCGGCGGTCTCAAATCCGGTGCAGGCCCGACTCGGGAAGAGCGCGAGAAGGGTTTCTACGACATCCTCTTCCTGGGCGAGCTGCCGGATGGCGGACGGGTCGAGGCGGTAGTCACGGGCGACCGCGATCCGGGCTACGGCTCGACCAGCAAGATGATCGCCGAGAGCGCTCTCTGCCTCGTGCGCGACGTGCAGGGCGAGGGCGGCACCTGGACGCCGGGCGCGCTGATGGGTCCGGCGTTGCGCAAGCGTCTGAAGGAGCGCGCCGGCCTCACCTTCAGCGCGCGTTGAGGTGACGCTCAGAACTGCAGCGGCGTGCTGGATTACGTGGATCGTAACCAGCGAAAGCGCGGCTTGGCGAGCGCGAGCCTCAAATCCGGTTCAATGGCCGCTTCTGGCATTTTTCCGACATGCTGCCGCGGTCGCTACATGTCTGCTTCTCTAATCGGCCGATCAGGGTCAAGCGCTTTCAGACTAACCACGACTGCGGTGTCGATGTCGCTCGCGGGCTCGTGCTTCTCTCCGGAATCGGCACCAAGGCCCTTCCATCATGGGATTCGAGAACGAGGTGGAACAATCTTTTGGGCGGCCTTGCCGTCAAGCGACGGTAGGTCCAAGCAGACATACGAACTCACCTCATCCATCGTCCCGCGAGGGACATCATTCCACCGCTCGGTGGATCTCGATGTTTCTCCTATCGTATTTGATCCTGTCGGGCTCTCATGTCGCTGCCACTTCCCTGGTCCAGCGGAAGTCGGTGCCGTCAATCCAGATGCGATGCATGATCACGGCCAGCCGACGCGCCAGGGCCACGATCGCCTTTTTCATCCCGCGCTGCCTGGCGACCTTCATCGCCCAAGCCTTCAGCCAGGACCATTTTGACGAGTGGAACAGCATGCTCTGGGCCGCCTCGTAGAGCATCATTCGCATCATGTCGTCTCCGCACCTTGATATCCCGCCGGTTCGGTCGCTCTCGCCCGACTGATACTTGGAAGGTGTCAGCCCAAACGCCGCCCCGACCGCCTTGGAGTTCCTAAACCGAGCGGGCACGTCGACGGTGACACGATAGGTCAACGCGACCACGGGGCCGACGCCGGGAACCGTCATCAGGCGCCGGCACACCTCATCGTCCCGGACGATGGCCAGCAAGCGGCGGTGCAGGATACCGATCTGCTCGCGAACCACCCGCCGGACAAGCAAAAGCGGTTCGACCAGAATGACCAGGTCGGGCAGGTTCTCGACGAGTTCCTTGATGCGCGCCTCGAACTTCACCGTCCCCACTACACCCACCTTGAGTCCGAAGTTGCGTAAGGTGGCGCGCAGGTCATTCTCGATCGCGATGGCCTTCGACTGCAGCAGCTTGCGATGGGTCAGCAACATCCGCAGCTTCTGACTGCGCAACGTCTTCACGTGCACCGGACGATAAAGCCCCGCCCGCATCATCTGCGCGATGCCACGCGCATCGTTGCGGTCGGTCTTGTTGATCTGCGCCTTCAACACCGCGTGCATGTGCCGCGTCTCAACGCAGATCACTGGCAAGCCCGCTTCGGCAAGAGCACTGAAAAGCCATTGCGACAGCGGCCCGGCTTCCAGTCCAATTCGCTTGAAGTGGTAGTCGGGATTCACCAGTACCTGCAGCAGAGCTCCAGGTTCGCCTCGCCACCTTCACTTCCCGCACGACCTTGCCCGCATCATCCACAATGCAGACGCTCGTCTCCTTGACCGACACGTCAAGTCCGGCAGAATGGTCCATGCTGCGCTTCTCCTTCTGATGTTTGAGGCCGTCCACACGGACCTCGTTCCACCATCAGCCTGAAGCGCAGCACCCTAATTCTTCAGATATCCACAACAACGCCGGCCGATTACCCCATCTATCGGGAGGATTGTGTTGCAAAACTCGAAAGTTGCAGCGGTCAAAATTTTTGGCGAAAACCTGAAGCGCAAAGAGGTCGATGATTCGCACAGCTTCAGTCGCGCTACCGAAGTCGCCCATGAATTTGGCGCAAGGCGATGAGGTCCCTCGAATCATTACACGAAGAACGCGCCAGCGGCCCTCAGAATTTTTGACACTTCCTGCAAACGACTTTTGCAACACAATCGGGAGGTGAACGGACCTAGCTCAGGCAGGCCGCCAGGTCCGTTGATGACCCATAAGCGACATCGATTTCCTTCAGCGATGAAGAAGTCCGATCGACGACCGACATCCAAGGGCAGCGCCGGCAATCGATTAATCTCGCTACCGTGACTCGAGTGTGCCAAACTGTTCTCATGTCGTGGCAACACGTTCGCATATCCCGGTTCGGTGGCCCCGAGGTCTTGGAACTGGCGGAGGAGTCGACCATCCCCAATCCGGGCCCCGGCGAGGTGCGCATCAAGGTTCTCGCAGCCGGGACCGGCTTCACTGACAGCTTCATTCGGCGTGGCCGGTACCCAGACTTCAAGGGACCGCTGCCGTTCACTCCGGGCTATGAGCTAGTGGGTGTTGTCGAGAAGGCTGGCTCCGGTGTGGTCTCGCCGCGCGAGGGGCAAATCGTTGCTGATCTCTGCGTGGTCGGTGGTTACGCGCAATATGCAATTCGTCCCGCGCGCTTTCTTGTGCCTGTTCCAGATGGCGTCGATGCGGCAGAGGCCGTTTGCGTCCCGCTCGCCTACCTTACGGCCTTCCAGATGCTCACGCGCTATCGTCGCTTTTTTCCCGGCGAGATGATCCTCGTCATCGGCGCATCAGGTACGGTCGGTACGGCGATGCTCGATCTCGCGCGTCATTTTGGCCTCAAAGCAATCGGTACGTGTTCAGCAGCGAGCCTCGCGGCAGTTGAGCGATTTGGTGCTACCGCAATCGACTATCGGGCTGGTGACTTCGTTGCTTCGGTGCGTGAACTCACAGCGGGACGAGTTGGTGGCGCCGGCGTCGATGCGGCATTCGATGCGATCGGCGGGTCGCATTTCGGCCGGTCCTTCGCCTGCCTCGCGCCGGGAGGCATCCTCATCGGCTATGGCTCCCAGACCATGGCAATCGGGCGCGAAAGCATAATCGCGGCTGGCCTGGGATTGGCGCGGTTGAAGCTATGGGGCGCATTGAGCTTCCTATTCCATGGCCGTCGTGCCCTTTGGTACAGCATCACCGATCGCCGCTTGTCGCACTCCGAAGAATTTAGGGCTGACATGGCTGCTTTGTTCGAGTTGCTCCGCAACGGTGCCATTCATCCGATAGTTATCGGTCGCGAACCACTAGCAGCCGCGAAAAATGTTCACGCGCGTATCGACGCTGGCGGGCTCGGCGGCAAGATCGTGCTGCTGCCCTGGCTCGCATCGCAGGCAACTGTGTGACCCACCGCCCCGCGCTGCTTTTGGGACGCTCTCGCCATCAATCTGCCAGTAAGCGCGACTTCCCATTTTGGCACCAAAGGACTCGGTCACTGCGTCTCGCGATGTCCGTTCATTGGGGCAAAGCAGAAGTAGAGTAGAAGCGCTGCCACTTCCGAGTTTGACCCCAAGCCGACATCACTCCTCTGGCACGACAGCTAGGCGCATGCCTTCACAGAGGCGCTCCAGCCCAGCAAGATAAGTAGAATTGTCGCTTGATGCGCCGAGACGTAGTCGACGGATGGTAAAACCCGGGTCGAGCGCAAGCCCAGCCTGCGCAGCGGTTCGCGCGTCATGTACTCTGCCGAGCAAGCCCAAGGCAGCGGCCAATACAAAATGGGTGTAAGGAAAATTGCGATTGGCCTCAATGCTTCGTCGTAGCCAATCGACGGCTTCGGCATCCGCGCCGAGTTGTATCTTGGCCCTGCCCACACAATACATCCACATGTAAGCAAAGATATCGCGAGGGGAGAGACGGAGAGCCTCAAGTATATGGCCTTCGGTCTCGGCGGCGCGACCCGCCAAAAACTTGGCCAAACCACGAGCGCCATGAGCATCCGCCATATTGGGATCGAGTACTAATGCCCGTTCGCATTCAGCGATCCCTTGGGCAGCGCGATTTGTAAAAAGGTAGACGGCACCCAAGAGTAGGTGGGCCAGTGCATGGTCCGGGGCCAATGCAAGCGCTTTGATCGCATTTGTTTCGGCGGCCGAAAGACGCGCGGGACGGTCGTCAGTTTGCAGGCCTGCTCCCACTATCACGTCGACGTTTGCCATGCCAACCAGTGCTCCGACGCTCCGGGATCGATGGTCAAGGCACGTTCGAATAAGCCACGCGCTTGGGTCATGTGCTGGGGGCTCATCCCCTTGTTCAAGCAGGCATTGCCTTGAAAAATCAGGTCCATTGCATCTGGATGCAGCAAGCGCTCCGCCCGCCGTGCCTCAGCCTCAACGAGTTGGGCATTCAGTGGGTTAGCGAGCCGCGATATGATCTCGTCCTGCATATCGAACAGATCGGCGACGGGCTTCTCGAAACGCTCGGCCCACAGGTGCTTAGCGGTTCTGGCATCGACAAGCTGTACGTTTACCCGAAGCCGGTTGCCGTTACACTGTACCGAGCCTTCCAGCACGTAGCGGATGTTCAACTCCCGCCCGACCAGACGGACGTCGATTGACTTGCCCTTGTATGAGAAGGCGCTGTTACGGGCGATGACGAACGAGCCGCTGATACGCGATAAGTCAGTAGTCAAGCTCTCCGTTACACCATCGGCGAAGTAATCCTGCGCGGGATCACCGCTGAGGTTGGCGAAAGGCAGCACAACGATGGAAAGGCGAGGTGGTGAGGGCAGGGTTGGCGTCGTGTCGACGCACTGCGTGGCCGAGTCAACCGGCTCACTCGTGCGCCTCTGGGCTTCCTGCACTGTACCAACGAAGCGGAAACCTTTGCGCGGCAATGTTTTTATTAGGCCCTGCTTCTCGCCCGTGTCGCTGATTGCGCTCCGAGCGGCATTCACGCGGGTCGTCAGCGCGGCATCGGAAACGATACGTCCGTTCCAAACGGCGTTGATGAGGTCGTCTTTGCTGACGACGCGCTCCCGATTTCGGATCAGGTAGTCAAGTAGATCGAACACCTGAGGTGTAACAACAATCACGTCCGTTGCGCGGTGCAGTTCGCGCCGGTCGGTATCCAATGCGTAATCTTCGAAGAGATAACGCAAGCTGCCATTCCTTTTCGGGGTCACCTCTGAAGCCCCAGGAGGGCAAAGAATAAGCCGCCGGTGAGGAAAATGTAAGCCCGCTGTTAAGCGCGCCAATGGATGTGCTGGCAAGTTTCGCTCGGTGAAACAGCCCAACTTGGACACACCGCAATGAGCACGATCCACGGGACCACTGAGTTCGGACCGGCAGCCGCAAGGCGTCAGCATTATAGCCCCCTCGAAGCATATTGGGATGCGTTTCGTGAGTGGCGCAAACGCGAAGGGCTGCGAACCCAGCTGTGCCAGCTTACGGACGGCGACTTGATGGACATCGGCATCACGCGTGGTGAGATCGACTACGTCGTCTCGAACCTGACTATCGACCCCACCGGTTTTCGATCCTCTTAACTCGGTAAACATCAGCGATAGGCGCGCTCACCGATCACTACGATAGACGGTCCGTTTGTAAGCAGGCCACTTCCGCTTTTGGCACTTTTCGGACATGGCGTTCATGCTCAGCGATGTCTGTTCATCGGGGCGAAGCGGACATGACTTGGAAATGCAGCCACTTCCGTTTTTGACCCATAACGGTCATGCGCGGCTGGCGACTTGCTCTGTAATTCATAGTGCGCCCTCCTATGTGTCGGCTGACTTGCTGATCCCATTCGACGGCATCGGCTTGAGGTCATCCAAGTCGAATGCGACCGATTGCCGTCCTTGCGGGAGAGCGCGCCAACAAAGTCGCTGTAGCGTGTCGGATTTTCCCCGCCAAAACCGTACCACTTAAAAAACCCGCGCGGCGCCTAGACCCGGCGCCGCGCGGTAGGAAACGGACGCTCAGTATCCCAGGTACTGGACGGGAGCTCGGGTCCAGACACCGCCGCTGCGGGTATGGACCCACGCCGCCCCGGTAACCTTGTTGTCGGTAAGCCCTCCCACGATGGCGGTGTTGCCGTCGGCGGACAGCGCGACGGAGTGGCCTTGTCCGGCATGTCCAACCGCGCCGGTGCCAACCAGCTTGCTGCCCTGCTGGGTCCAGTTTGTCCCACTGCGGGTGTGGGCCCAAGCCGCCCCAGAGCCCGAGTTGTCTCCAACCCCGCCCACGACAGCGGTGTTGCCATCGCCGGACAGCGCGACGGAGCGGCCTTGTTCAGCGCTTCCAACCGAGCCGGTGCCGACCAGCTTGCCCTGTTGGGTCCAGACACCGCCGCTGCGAGTGTAGAGCCACGCCGCCCCGGTGCCCGAGTTGTCTCCAGACCCGCCCACGATGGCGGTGTTGCCGTCGCCGGACAGCGCGACGGAGACACCTTGTTCGGCGTTTCCAAGTGCGCCGGTGCCGACCAGCTTGCTGCCCTGTTGGGTCCAGACACCGCCGCTGCGGGTGTAGACCCACGCTGCCCCGGTGCCCGAGTTGTCTTTAACCCCGCCCACGATGGCGGTGTTGCCGTCGTCGGACAGCGCGACGGAAATACCTTGTCCGGCATGTCCAACCGCGCCGGTGCCGACCAGCTTGCTGTCCTGTTGGGTCCAGAGCCCGCCACTGTGGGTGTAAACCCACGCCGCCCCAGTGTCCGAGTTGTCTCCAGATCCGCCCACGATGGCGGTGTTGCCGTCGGCGGACAGCGCGACGGAGACGCCTTGTCCGGCATGTCCAACCGCGCCGGTGCCGACCATCTTGCTGCCCTGTTGGGTCCAGACCCCGCCGCTGCGGTTGTGGATCCACACCGCTCCGGTACGCGAGCTGTCCCAAGGCCCACCCACGATGGCGGTGTTGCCGTCGTCGGACAGCCCGACGGAGACGGCTTGTCCGGCGCTCCCAACCGCGCCGGTGCCGACCAGCTTGCTGCCCTGTTGGGTCCAGACATCGCCGCTGCGGGTGAAGACCCACGCCGCCCCGGCGGCCCTGTTATCGGCAACCCCGCCCACGATGGCGGTATTGCCGTCAGCGGACAGCGCGACGGACCAGCCTTGCTCGGCGGGTCCGACCGCGCCAGTGCCGACCAGCTTTGACCCCTGTTGCGGGTTGGTTTGACTTTCGGCCAGAACCGGACCTACGACAACGAAAAATGCGGCCAGCCAAAACAGCAGCGGCCCGAACCGCCATGTCCGACGGGCCGGGCCATCTCGCGGTAAGCCGGGGAGAGCAGGCGAAATGATACAGTCTTTCAGAAGAGCTGAGCGGTCGTTCCTCATGGCTAGATCCTCCTTTGCGCCACATCGAAAGCGCAGAGCTCCGGACCTCGCCTAGAATCATCATTACTCGCCGCGAAGACGGCGCTCAACGATCTCCACGATGTAAGATTTGGTTCTAGACAGCACAAAATCGCGTCGACGTCTTTGACTTGGATCAACAGTGCTACTGACCCGATAATCGTAATGGTGGACAGAAGCCTGTCTCGAAAGTTCTCGATCAACAGTCGGGAAATTTACGCATTACCTTTGGGCGCTGGTCTCCCCACAATAATCCTATCTTCTATGCAAATCCGATGCGGGTGCGCTCCTAAGCTACTTCGAGCCCACTTCCAGAACTGTACAAGGCCGCAGAACGCCTAGTGAAAAGGATACTTGGTGGGAAGAAAACCCGCTGATCTCCCAGTTCAACAGCCACTAAGTTCGAGTTCGTCGTAAACTTCTAGACCGCCAAGGCGCTCGGCCTTGAAATTCCTCCGACGCTGCTCGCTCGGGCTGACGAGGACATCGAATAGAAACACGCCACTTCCGCTAATGGCACTTTTGGGACATGCCGACTGACCCTGAGAATGTCCGCTAATCGCGGAAGAGCGGAAGTGAGCGGCGCGCCGTCAAAGTGACGCGAATGACCCAACTCGGACATTGGCCCTGATCCGCCAGAGCCGGCTGTAGCCAATTCTCGCTCGCTGCCCGGTCTTTAAGTGCTAGGCTTCGGGTATTCGAGAAGGCGTATTCTCGGGGGCACATGAGGCGGCGCGACTTCATGAATTTTGTTGGTGCGACAGCGCTTTGGCCCGCTCGCCGCGCACGCGCGGCAACTCAAGGACTACGTCCACAACGAAGGGCACAAAATAGTCTCGGTAGCTTTGAACATTTTCTTTTCGGCAGCCGTCGCAATCGCCGGTGTCTATGCCGTGTTGAAGATCGATATCCAATCCTAGCCAATCAAGGACAACATGAGTTCGACACACGCACACGGATACAAGTTCATCGACCATACGTTTGATGTCGTCGTCGTCGGAGCCGGCGGTGCCGGTTTGCGCGCCACGCAGGGCGCCGTCGAGGCGGGCTTGACGACTGCCTGCATCACAAAGGTGTTTCCTACACGCAGTCATACGGTTGCAGCCCAGGGCGGCATTGCAGCCAGTCTCGGCAATCTCGGCGAAGACAGTTGGCAATGGCACATGTACGACACGGTCAAAGGGTCCGACTGGCTCGGCGACCAAGATGCCATCGAATACATGTGCCGGCAGGCCGTCCCCACCGTCCTCGAACTGGAACATGCAGGGATGCCCTTCTCTCGTACCGAAGATGGAAAAATCTATCAGAGGCCGTTCGGTGGACACATGAGCGACTTCGGCAAAAACCCGGTACCCCGCGCTTGTGCAGCGGCGGATCGAACGGGACATGCTTTGATTCACACGCTCTACGGACAAGCCCTGCGGGTCGGAGCCGAGTTTTTCATCGAGTATTTCGTGCTCGATCTCGTCATGGTGGATGGCGAGTGCCGCGGCGTTATCGCGTGGTCACTGATGGATGGAACGCTGCATCGATTCCGCGCACAGACCGTCATCCTGGCGACAGGCGGTTACGGCAGGATCTACTTTTCTTGCACGTCTGCGCATACCTGCACAGGCGACGGAGGCGGTTTAGTCCTGCGCGCCGGCCTACCGTTGCAAGACATGGAGTTCATGCAGTTTCATCCGACCGGCATTTATGGGGCGGGCTGCCTCATCACGGAAGGTGCGCGCGGAGAGGGCGGCTACCTGGTCAATTCGGAAGGCGAACGCTTTATGGAGCGTTACGCGCCCAGCGCGCGGGATCTAGCATCACGCGACGTTGTCTCTCGCGCGATGACGGTGGAAATCCGTGAGGGGCGCGGGGTGGGTACAAAGAAAGATCACATCTACCTGCATCTCGATCACCTCGATCCTGCGATGCTGCACGAACGCTTGCCTGGTATTTCGGAATCGGCACGCGTGTTCTCCGGCGTCGACGTGACGCGGCAGCCGATCCCCGTGCTGCCGACTGCCCACTATTGCATGGGCGGTATCCCCGCGAACTATCACGGAGAGGCGATCAGACCGTCCGGCGGCAATCCTGACGCCACGGTGCCCGGCCTAATGGCTGTGGGCGAGGCCGCCTGCGTTTCGGTTCACGGAGCGAACAAACTCGGCTGCAACTCGCTGCTCGATATCGTCGTGTTCGGCCGTGCGGCAGCTCTGCGTTGCGCCGAAAAATTGACTGCGAAAGCTAGTCAGCCTGAACTGCCGCCCGACGCCGGGGAGGAGACGTTGGCCCGGTTTGACGGATTGCGCAACGCGAAGGGCGGAACACCAACCTCCACTCTCAGGCTGCAGATGCAGCACGCAATGCAGAGCTATGCGACCGTGTTTCGGACTGAAAGTATTCTGCAAGAAGGCAAAGAAGCTTTACGCAAGGTCTGGAACGGCCTGTCCGACATCGCCGTGTCGGACCGATCGATGATCTGGAATTCCGATTTGGTCGAAAGTCTTGAGTTTGAAAATCTTCTTCTTCAGGCGACGGCTCTGGTGAATTCGGCCATCGCCCGGACCGAGAGTCGCGGGGCTCACGCACGCGAGGATTTTCCGAAGCGGGATGACCAAAACTGGATGAAACACACGCTTGCCTGGGTGGATGTAAAGGGAGCCGTCCGGTTAGACTATCGCCCGGTTCACACGTACACCTTGAGCAAAGACATTCAGTATATCGAGCCGACGGCCCGTATTTACTGACCGGGGTTCTTTCAAATCCGGAAAAGGCCGGCAGACCGAAATCAGACATTCGCCAGCGACTAACAACTAATCTAGTTGTGGGCTGGCCCACATGTTGCGCGCGCGCAGAACCAGCGATGCCGGTGGTCGGCTTTCTCGTCGCCGTGTCCTCAGGGAACTCTAGGTAATCCGCTGCGTTGACTTTTACGGCCTATCGTCAATGGAGGTGGCCATGACTGCAATTCAGAAGGCGCCCAATCATCCGCTAATTGCGAGCGACCGAATTGAAGGCACTTTAGTACGGCGGCATAACGGCGAGAAAATCGGTAAAATCCAACGATTGATGATCGACAAAGAGAGCGGCACAATCGCATACGCTGTTATGAGCTTTGGTGGACTGTTCGGACTGGGAGACAATTACTACCAAATCCCGTGGTCATTGCTCAAGTACAACCGATCACTTGATGCGTACGAGAGTGACATTCCCGAAGAACACCTGGCTAAGACCTTTTTGCGCCAAACGGCTAGAAAGGATTGACAGCCATTAGCGCGTCCTCGCCTTCGACGCGATCTCTATAAGCTGTCGCCGAAGTGATCGAATATGGTTGCTAATTGCTGCGGTGCACGAGTCCGAAGCTGGCACGAACCGGACATGGTGCGATGACCAACTTGAGTCCGCTTTCGGGGGAAGAGCGGAAGTCGGATTTCGGGGCAGTCAGGTCCGTTGATGACCCATCCCGGACATTTGGCCGGAGATCCCAGTCGGAGGCCGACCAGTGCGATTGCCCAGCGTCCAGTGCGCGCATCATATTGCGCTATAAGACACTCCAATCCTTCTCACGGCAGGTGTGATTGCTTCGATCGAAGCGGTGTTCCCGGCGTCAGTTCTGGACCGGTGCGACCGGCACGTAGGGCGCAACCGGCCCGGGGTCAGTCATCAGCGGTAGCGCGTTTGTAACGACCGGCCTGAGCGGGCTTTCGTCATCGAGGAATTTGTCGAGCAGGGCCTGGATCGTCGATTTGACGTTGTCGGGACCGCGATCGCTCATGTCGGTGTGCTGGTAGTCGGTTTGCACGACCGTAATGCCAGACTTCTCACGTATCCCCTTAGGAGGGACGACGCCGGGGTCGGTCTTGAACCGCGGATCCTTCGAACGGAAAGACAGGATCTTGAATTTGCCGTCAGTCATGAAAGGCACGCGCAGGTTATCGAGCGTCACGACCTCTTTGATATGATTGGGGTACATCTTGGCGAAATACATCGAGATGTCGGCGCCAGCGGAATGTCCCACCACGGTCAGATGGTCATAATCCGCGTTTGGCTGGACCTTCTTAATTTCCTCGACAGCAAACTTTATGTTGGCAATGCCGCGCAGGTACTGCGGTTGACGGCCGACATAGAGCTCGCCGACTTTCGTCACCATGGGCGCATCGGCCGGCAGATCATGCTGGATGCTGATCGCCAGATAGCCGCGCATGGCGAAAATGTTTGCCAGAAAAGAGTATTCGGTGAATTTGACGGTGTTGCCATGGTTGAGGATCGCCACGGGCAGCGTGATCATGTCAGCGGTCGCCTGCATTTCCTTGTCGCGCCGCACCGCGATGTCCACCGCGACCGGACGGTTGTCGCGCGCAGGGTCGTTGAACGTCAGCGTCTCGTGACGGATCGCCCATTTGCTCGCGGTGAAGTACCCGACCGCCACCAATGCGCTAAGCGAAACCAAAACAGCAATTCCACGTTTCATGTTCGTCCTCGGCGCCCCCTCAAAAGGTGCTATACTATGCTTGAGACTCTGCGGTCCGTGGGCGCTGGTACTTGGCGATATCCTCTCGTTAGGGCAAAGCGCACATCGAGCCGACGGAACGACATGTCGGTCTTGGGCAAACACAGCTAGAGGGGCGGATCAGTCTCGGTTTTCGATTCCGAGCCGAATAACAGACCCACCCCTGCAACGCGCCGTTACTTCATTACTTGATGCAAGTCTTGTCAGCCGTCAGAGCTGTTTCCGCTGATGCATGTGTCGGGTGAGCAGCACCGATAACCTTCATGTTGCCACCAGCGGCAGGCTGGGCATTGACAACTTGACATTTCATCGTCGCGGTATCCTGAGCCACATAGAACGAGGAAGCACCTGATGGCGGCGCTTGACCGGTAGTTTTGTCCTGCTGCGCGAATGAGGGTGCAGCGAATGCGAGAACAGCGGCCGTCGCTAGAAGAATTTTCTTCATGGTATCTACCAGTTGTCGTGCGTCCAGTATTGGACACATAGCAAATGAAGTCAGCCAATAAAGGTTCCAGCGATGATAGATTTGTTTTGTGCCGCAATCTTTGATTGCGGCACTTCTCTGGACCGCGCGTAAGCAATCGACGCTTACGGGTCGGCTCGTGGAACCATTGGCTCACGAGCTTATTGGCTTCCTGACGCAATCCCTTTTGGAAAGATACCATGAAAAATCTCGCAATCTACCTAGCAGCCGGCGCAAGTGCGCTTTTCATGACTGCTGCTTCCGCTGCACCGCTTTCCGCCGATGTGTCAATCGCACCGGAGAGCAACATTCAAAACGTTCGCATGGTCTGCAATGAAAATGGCCGTTGCTGGCGCGAACGTGGTGAACGTCGTGTCATCATCCGGGAGCCCGATGATTCGTACGCATACGCCCCTCGTGAGCGTTATATCGAGCGCCGTGGCTATGAAGGTCGTGGCTATGAAGAACGTGGCGGTATCGGCTTCCGCGCTCCCGGCGTGAGCGTGGGCATCGGCACTGACCGCTACTGAAGAGGTCACGCGCAGAGGCCGTGGAGGATTCCGCGCGGCAACAACCGGAAACCTTTCATGACCAGCCCAGCTGTTCGAAATGATATTCAAATCGGCCGCGTTTGTAGCGCCGCCATCTGCGAGGAAATAGGGGATCGGCTGAGTATCGCCCTGACAAGCGAGCCCAACCGATTGCCACAACGTATGACGATGCTGGTCGAAGAGCTTCGCGGGCCGACGCATCAGCCATACTTAGCGCCAAAAGCGAAATCGCAATAAACTGATCGAATTTATACTGACAGCCGCAGAATCCAGCGTTTGTCAAAACGCCGAGGTGACGAAATGAATATGTCGAGTGAAAGCCTATTGGTCATCTTATTTGTCGGCCTCATCGCAGGCTGGTTGGCGGGTCAAATCGTTCGTGGAACCGGGTTTGGAATTATTGGTGATCTCCTTGTGGGGATTTTAGGCGCCTTTATCGGAAGTTGGTTGTTGCCTCAGTTAGGCATTCATCTCGGTACGGGAGTGATCAGTGCAATCGTCAACGCTACGATCGGCGCGATATTGCTCCTCCTCGTCGTGCGACTCGTTCGAGGTGGCGGCGGATGGGGAAGTAGGTGGAGCGGCGGCTGGGGTCGGCGCTGGTAACGTATCCCTACGCACAGCGAATAAACCCCGGGGCCCGGAATCGATTGGGACGTAGAAAAACTAGAGATTCGGGTCAACTTGGCTGACTAATTTCTGGTCTGCTGGTACTGACCTGAGCCCCATCTTTCATCCAGCGATGGGTAAAGTCCCGGGTTGATTTGAGCCTTGGTGGCCCGGTGATGCAACGGGATGGGGCGCGGAGCCCTCGGTAAAGCGCAGCGCCCCATCCCGTTGCATCTTGGGAGCGCTGAGTCCGGCGTAGATCGACGGCGCGAGATTGCCAAGACCGCTATGCGGTCTCACCGTGTTGTAATCGTCCTTCCAGGTTGCCAGTACTTCGCGGGCATGGGCAAGGGACGTGAACAGCGTCTCGTTGAGGCATTCGTCCCGTAGCCGGCCGTTGAAGCTCTCGACGAAGGCGTTTTGTTGCGGCTTTCCGGGCGCGATGTAGTGCCACGCGATGCCGTGTTCCTGTGACCAGCGCAGCATCGTCATGCTGGTGAGCTCGGTACCGTTATCGGAAACGATCATCGCTGGACAGCCGCGGCGAGCGATGACGGCATCAAGCTCGCGGGCAACACGCAGGCCGGGCAGCGACGTATCGGCGACCAGCGCCAGGCATTCGCGAGTGAAATCATCGACGATCGCTAGGATACGAAACCGCCGGCCATCGGCGAACGCGTCCGATAGAAAGTCCAGGCTCCAGCGCTGGTTTAGGCCTTGCGGCAGTGCCATCGGAGCCCTTGTCCCCACGGCCCGCTTGCGACCCGATCGCCGGCGGACCTGAAGCCGTTCCTCACGGTAGAGGCGCCGGAGCTTCTTATGGTTCATGACGATGCCTTCGCGCCTGAGCAGGATGTGAAGCCGGCGATAGCCAAATCGCCGGCGAACGGATGCGAGTTCACGCAGCCTCATTCGCGCCGCCTCATCGTCAGGGCGGCGGGCGCGATAGCGCATCGACGCGCGGTCTGATCCGAGCGCTGAACACGCCCGCCGTTCGCTGACCTTGTAGGTGACCTGCAGGTGAGCGACGGCTTCTCGCCTGACGGCGGGCGTCACCATTTTTTTGACGCGATATCCTTCAGCATCGCGTTGTCGAGCATCGCCTCGGCCAGCAGCTTCTTCAGCTTGGCGTTCTCGTCCTCAAGCGCCTTCAGTCGCTTGGCGTCCGAGACTTCGAGACCGCCATACTTGGCCTTCCATTTGTAGAACGTCGCGCTGCTGATCCCGTGCTTGCGGCACAGGTCGGCCGTCTTCGCCCCGGCCTCCTGCTCCCGCAAAACCCCGATGATCTGCTCTTCCGTGAACCGACTTGCCTTCATGTCCATCCCCCAGCGGGTGATGGACTCTACCCATTTTTGGCGGAGTTAGCGGGGCTCAGGTCAGTACTCATCGAGAATTCCAGCTGCGCTTTAATTCCACCAGGCGCGATGCAGAAAGCATCGGTCTGATAGTCACCGAACTCGTTATCAACTCCCTCAAGCATGCCTTCAGCGAAAAGACAAAAAGGCGGCGAGATCACCGTCGCCTACGATGTGTCAGGCACAGATTGGCAGCTAGCGGTCTCCGACAATGGTCCGGCAAGCCTGATGGCGTGTTCCTCAACCGAAAACCGGGCTGGGTACGGGCGTGGTGAAGGCCCCAGCAAAACAGCTTGACGCTCAAGTGGTAACATTGAGCGGGGGCCACAAGAATGACGATGAAGGCGCACGCCACGCAGGCCATCTCGCGCAAGAAAATCAGTGTCGCTATCGGCGCGACAGTAGCTAGGGCTATTCAGGATGGCCTTTTACGAATGGGATGGACATACGAGGCCGCCATGATCGAGAAACGACGCCAGTTATATCGCCGCCGACCTCGCCGACTTGGTTCAGCAACGAAACTCCTTGGCCGGCCAATCCGTCATCCAGAATGCTGATCGCCAGCGCGACAACATTGGGGTCCGACAAGTTGGGTCCGATGCGTGCCTCTATTGCAGTGTGCGGAGGATTGCATAGGAATCTCGCCGATCCAAGGGCACCTCTACAAGCGGCGGTCATCCAATTCGACCAAATACGCCAGAACTGTCTCCTCTGAAGACCTTGCTTCGCTGGGGCTTACTTAAATATTTCGGTCTCTTCGGCGTTGGCCGACCTGACCGTCGGCTCAGCGTTGGCGTCACTCAACGGGAAACCATTCGATTTGTGATCCCTTAGATTGGAGCGAAGCCAGTTTGCTTAGTATACTCCCGGGCATCACGGGCGTTGCGCGCCCTAAAGGCTGCCGTCCGCTTGCCGTCAACCTCCAGCGTAAACACTTCCAAAAAGTCCGCCATCACTTATAGACCTTCGTCTTCAGCCCAATCTTGATCAGGCGGATCTGCGCGGAAGCCGGAATTTAATTCCAGATAATCCGGAATTTAATTCCTGAAGAATTCCGTATTCACATATTCTAATGGGCCTAGGCTGGCAACGCGGCCCGTCGCAGTGCTGAGACGCCACTCCGGGCCCAACCTTCAGCAAGGAATGACCCATGCGGAAAGCTGCCAGAAAGAATAGCACAACACGACGAGCCGCGACCTTAAGTAAGCCCCAGCAGTGCCGCCGGCGCGTTCGATCGTTGATCCGATCTACGCGGCGATCGAAAATCATGAGAAGCGGGATCGAGCGTGGCTCGATCTGGAGGCCACAGTCGATGAGGCTGGACTGAGGGCCGTAAAACAGCGCGATGTTGACCGCGCCTCTGCCGCAGCGGAGAACGCCGCGTGGAAAATGGCGCGGACCAAACCCAGCACTGCCCCCGGCGCCGCTGCACTGCTGGAATACGTCACCACCGGACCGATCACCGGACTATTTGAGCTAGGCGAAACGCACGATGCGTCTGGGGGATGGTGCATCCGTCGCTCAGCTCCTCGCTCGCGCGGTATCGACTTGATCGTTTCGGTTGACCCAGCAGATGTCCGCTTGTGGCGGATTGTGTCCAGGCGCGCCCATCGCATCGCCCGGCGATAGTCACGGTAGCGGAGGACCATTTCCTGGCCGCGAACGACAGCCACGACATCTCAAATCGGAGAATCCCGATAAACTCCGGATCGTAACTTCCGGCGGAGCGTATTTGCCGGTCATCGCAACGCCTGTCTTAGCGCAACGCGCTCACGCGTGGTGAGAGGCAAAGTAACGGCCCCAGCGGAGGGAACCCGCTGAGGCCATTGGGTAGGTGGTCTCGTGCCCCGTTGCCACTTGTTCGCGGCGGACCGCCAACTCGATACCGAGAAGCTGATCGACGTCCTGGAAAATACGACCAATTTCGACCTAGGTCTTGGAGCCCAACTCAGCTTTGGCCGCGCCGAACATCAGGCGTCGCACAAGATCTGGGGAACGGCGCTCGACGAAAACGGAAAATACCAGGCGATCGAACTCGAATAAATGGCGGGATCTAAGTAATGAATAGTCACCTGATAAGGCTTAGTCGCGCGATCGGCGCGGAGTGGGCGAATCTCGACTGTTTGTTCGGCCGATCAACGCGGGTGGTCCGGAACTGCACCAATGGGGCGCAGACGGCGACGGGCTTTGGACGGGCGCTTAGCCATCCGGCGTCGGGAGGACCGAGACGCTCGAGGCCGTTGCGATCGCGGCTACTTCAGCAGCCTGGAGATCCTCGCGTGCCACGAGGCCGGCATCACGGTAACTCTGACGAAGCCGCAGACGTCGGGTGCCAAGTCAGATGGCCGCTTCGGCAAGCAGGACTTTGTCTATTGCCAGAGGAGGTGGGAGCAACTGCCATATCGCTTTACGAGTGAGGAAGACGGCAAGCGGCTACGGCGCTACTGGACCACAGCCTGTCAAGATTGTTCGCTTAAATCGCAGTGCACGACAGGGCCAGAGCGGCGGATGCGGTGAGAGACTCAGGCCGCTGGCGGGCGATTGCTGCGTGTTCTGCTCTTACGGCTCGGTGCCGTGCCCGCCGGTACAGAGCAATATGCGGTGCTGCCTGCCGAAGGTTCATTAAAGGGCGGAGAGCGAAAAACCGCATCGGGCTAAAGAACATTCCGTGAAAAGGGTGTCCCTCCAGTGGAACACCCCTCTGTTGTGGAGGGTTGAGGCTGATTGCGGCAGACTTCCGGGCTGGAGGACCGATGGTTCGGCGCGCATATTAGGCAGCTGGCGGCAAGGTTCCCTAAGCACGTGAGGAGACCAATGTCTAAGGCTGACGATCTGAGAAAAGAAGCTAAGGAAGCTGGCAAACGCGGCGACAAGACCAAGTCGCTAAAAGAAGGCGCGCGCGAGCATAAGCGCGAGAAGGCCCTGAATGACCTGGCCGACAACGAAGATTGGCTGGAAGGCAAACCGAAGCCGAAAGCCCCGAAATAACCCATCCCGAACGCCCTACGACCCCAACTAGCCCGCCAAATCGATCATCGATATAGCGACAGAGCCTCACGCCAGAAGAGCAGGGATAGGAGCATGCCGAGCTACGCTAGGAACCTGTGCACGGTTGCAGTTGGAGCCCGATTTACGTCGACTCCCGTACATATTTATGTCGACTCCCGTACATAAAGCGAGTTCACTATCCCCCATCACCGCACTGCCATATCGGCTCTCATCGGTGACTGAGAGTGCTGCACGCTCCCGCCTTTCACGAAAGGGGAGTATTATGGCTCTGGCCCATTCCACCGAACCGTCCCTGCTACCTATTGAACGGCCACGTTGCCCAAAGTGTCAGGGCCGCATGATGTTGGCCCGCATCGAACCCGGTCCCTATCATTCTGATCTGCGGACCTTTGAATGCCCGAAGTGTCAGCACGTCCGCAAGACGCTGGTGGAGGACCCGATGAGGTCGGCCAACACGGGTTGGATGGCGGGCGGGTTAAAGCCGCCGACATAGCGACCGGGTAACCTGTAATCTTGCGGGCCTAAAAAAGGCCCGATGAACCAATCGTGCTGCTCCGTCTTACCTCATGGGATGGAGCCATCGCATTGATGATCAATCTCACGGACAAGCTGCTCGCCGTCCTCGACCACGCGGAGGCATACCGGGTACTCGCAATGAGGAGCCGGGATCGCGGCGAGCGGGAGCACTATGAGCGCATCGTCGAGCTGTACGTGAGTATCGCCGAAGAGCTTGAGGCGCTGATGGAGAAGTAGGGCGCTCAGCCTGACCCAGCGGCCGCAAACGGCCCTACCATTGGCAATTCCGAATAGGGCGCAAACCGCTCCGTCCGATCTAACGGACCGCATCAGCGGTCCCGGCAGCCCCATAGACTACGACGCCTGCTCCCTGACGGTCTCATAGCATTCGCAGGACATCGCCCTTAGCGCCTCAAGGTCAATGATCTTGATCACACCTCGGGAATAGCTGATAGCGCCATCCGCCTGTATCTTGCTCGCCACCTCGGTGACCGAGGTACGGCGAACACCGAGCATCTCGGAGAGGAATTCCTGTGTAAGCGTGATGGTGTCGCTTTCGGCCCGGTCGCGGGTTTGCAGCAGCCATCGGCAGAACCGCGCCTCCACGTGATGCAGCGCGTTGCAGGCGGCGGTGATCCGGGCCTGTCCGAGCAACACCTCGTTGTATCGGATGCATAGATCAGAAATAGGCTTGCTGGACGTCGCTGCCTTTCTCAGTTGCGGGGAAGATATCCGGCTTGCGAACGTGGGAAGTTGAGCGATAGCTCGCACCCAAGATGTGTGAAGGCCAAGACCCGACATCGCGCCCACGACGCCCTCGCGTCCTACAGTGGCGGTCTCAATGGCCTTGCCGTCTCGCATGACCACGACCAGAGAGACCATCCCTGATAGCGGGAAATACACCTGATCGACCTCCTTGCCGGGCTCGCACAGCACCGTACCCTGAGCAAATTGGATGGTCGTGAGGTTTGGAAGCAACAGCTGAAAGTCATCGCGCGGAAGTGCTGACAGCAACTTGTTGCTGGCTGCACCCGGATCAATTGCATGCACGGCGTTAATCCGCCCGGTCGGTCTGGGCCTATCCCTGCGGGGATGGACGTGGCGTCCGAGAACCGCCTCCGCAGCGCCTAGCGCCTCCTGTAATTTTGGGATCTCAACCTACAACAGACGCAACGCGGTTCCGTTCCGGCGAGTCTCAAAGAAAGGGAAATTGCAAGACAGGGAGCAAGTGGCAAAGCGAAGTCGTTAGGGCAATTTCAGATTTTTCGGCGCCGATATTTTTTGCTGACGCAAGTTAGCGATTAGGTTGAGCCGGAAATACAGGACGTGCGCCTCTCTGTGGCAATGCTGCTCGAACGGCCCTACGCTAGCACATCGAGTTGCCCATCATGTGACAGAATGACCTAACGCGGCTCTTGCCAGCGCCTTTGGAGATCGCGAATGCCTTCATGCCCCATCTGTGAAGTTGAACTGATGGCTTATTTCGGAATGGTTCGGCCCGACGTGCAACGATTTGATTGTCGGCGATGCGGAGAATTTGAGCTGACCGGGACGGCAATTGCGACATTGCCTAATGCTTTCGGCAAGGGAGTTCATCGTCGGGCTCTCATGAGCCACACGGTCCGCCAAATGCATCGAGACCATCAGCCGCCGCCTTGCATTCGGGATGAACAACTAGATACCTTTTGGCCGACAGATCGATTGCCTCCGGCCAGCACGCAAGCGGACCAACTTGTTCTCCTGTCGGGCGATCATCAGCTTTCACCCGATCAGCCGATCAGAATGGCTGCCTATTATATGGATGCTTGGGTGGGCACATCGCTGCTGGCTCCGGCTGACCCTCATGCTGGTTTGCTATGGCTATTGGAGCACTTGGCAAGCGAGTTGTTGATGGAAGCTAAGCCAATAGAAGCTGAGAGCGAGGGACACAATCGTATCTATACGTTACGGCTCACTATGAAAGGTTGGGAAAAATACGCTCAGTTGAAGCAAAGTAGGCTAACAAGCCGCACCGCATTCATGGCGATGAAGTTCGGCGACGCGGAGCTAGATGGCGTCGTCACAAACTGCTTTGGACCCGCAGTCGCAAGGACCGGCTTCCAATTGCGCAAGCTAACTGACGGACAATCTGCTGGGTCCATCGACGATCAATTGCGTGCGGCTCTCTTAGCAAGCCGCTTTGTTATTGCAGACCTCACGCATGCGAACAATGGCGCATACTGGGAGGCGGGGTATGCGGAGGGTTTGCACCTTCCAGTTATTTATACGTGCAAAAAGTCAGCGTGGCAGAAGGAAAAAACCCACTTCGATACAAATCATTTGACGCACGTGATCTGGGAAATTGGCGAACTGGCCGAGGCTGCCGAGAAGTTAACGGCCACAATCCGGGCAACACTTCGGTCGGAAGCCAATCAGACCGATTAGACACTTGCGTATTTAACGGTTCTCGTCGGGATGCACCCAAACGTAAGGCGTTATCTCGCGCTACATCGCGAGCTTGATCATGTGCACAGGCGAGGCGTATCGCCCTCTCAGCACCACCTCATGGGGCCGCGTTTTGTCATAACAGACCGGTCATGAGCTTCCACTGCGACATCGAAGCGATGCCGAGCACGATCAAAACCCAGACGATCAGGCCGGTGTACCAAAAGAGAGCGTCGATCATGGATGCGACTCCTCAGTTGAAACAGTCTATAATTGCTCGAACGGCAACCAGAGTTGAGAAATGGAGCGCCGCCATGAGAGCCATTTTGATCGCTTTGATCGTCCTTCCTACAGCTACCCTCGCTCAAAAGACGGCCCCAGCAAAGCGACCGGCCGTTGGCGGGAAGCCCGTCGTTCAAGTGAAACCAAGCGCTCCCGCTGGCTGCAAGCTCGTTGGGACCGTCAAGGGGACAAAGCTTTGGGCGGGCGATTGCACGGCGTCCGAGCTAAGAACCACCATGCCTGCCGACGAGACCTCGAAGCCGCCACCTGATGAACCGGTCGGAGCTATTCGTCGGGCAACGCGGGGCTAAGCTTCGTGGCTTGCTGACAACGGAACCAAACGGCACGTTCCGCTGATACATCTCGAGGTAATGCCGGTGATCCTGACGACTGACGAGGAGCACGACGTCTGGATGCGCGCGCCGTGGGATGAAGCCAAGGCGCTGCAACGACCGCTGCCCGACGACGCCCTCAAGATCGTTGCGCGCGGTGCCCGATAAAGAGGACCGCGTGGCAGCGGCATGACCGGGGTAGAGCGAGGTCCCCACCTGCGCCCCGTTACCACGCGGCCGCTTTCTTTGCATCCAACACCTCTAGCGTGCGGGCGACAAATTCTGGTTGGTTGCCGCGACTTTCGAGTTGTGGAACCGTACACACGCCAACGATGCGGTGGGAACATGCTAGAGAACCAAACCAAGGGTCTGACAAGGTACCGCAGTGCCCGAAATGCGACACCAAGATGCGCTTTTCGTGCACCGAGCCGGACAAGCCGGGCTTCGTACACCAAGTGTATGAGTGCACTAACTGCCGAAGTACACAGAGCTTTGTCACTCCGCTATCACCGTAGGTTTCGTTGGACGCTTCATTTTCCTAGACCCCTAAAGGTTTGGCTTTATGATCGAAACACGAATTGCCCGCCGCCACCGTGTCATTAAAGCCGGAAGGATTGAGTTCGACAGCATCGTCATCGATTGCATCGTCCGCGACCTGTCGGTTACCGGAGCTAGGCTAGAGGTGTCCAGCCAAGGCGGCATCCCTGAAAGATTTACCCTCATTGTGCCGGGCGATAGATTGCGTCTGGCCTGCACGGTTGTCCGTCGTGGTGGATATCGGATCGGCGTAGCTTTCGATTAGGCCGCGGCCAGAACGAACCCTGCGTGGAGTTAAGGGATGAACGACGGCTAATGTTCATTTGCGCCTCAGTAAGGGGATTTACTTGTGTAAATGTGGACTAGCTCTCGAGCGCACACGGCCTTGCGGCGCGCGTCGAGGGGGCCGACGCGCTCTCTACCACAAATGGTTTTTGTCCTGAGACTACGGGAGTTTTTATTGTCTGCTTGGTCTATATGGACTCAGCAGGCCCCGCGCACATGCGTTATTCCGTTCGACGTCTTCATCGTAAAATGCGCAAGGCGACAATTATTTTGGGCTGCTGGATGAAAGAAATGGACCCAGCAGTGTTGGAACAACTCAGCGAAGGTGCAAAAGCCGATCTAGCTGCCGCCAGCTTGGGCGAGGCTATAAAATTGTGTATCGAGGCGACTCGTGTAGAAAGCCAAGGCCATGAAGAGAAGCAGGATGCGCTTTCTGCCACGACCGCTGCGTGAGAAGCGCGATGTGTAGATCCTGGCGGTAATCTCCGCATAGCATTTTACTTTGAGGTAACCTCAAAACGTCGGCGGCGCACGATCCAACACGAGCGTCAGGCCGATGATAAGAACGCCCAGCAGCATAGTGCCAACGATAAGTCTCCACGCCGCGCGCCTGAGGGTCCGCTTCTGGG